>NZ_LT629961.1 GCF_900104665.1 Traorella massiliensis
AGTCAAGCGGCAAGCACTTTAGTGCGAGACGCCGTAGGGCAACGCTTGACGAGTGACTTGGATGCGATATTCCATATTTCTTTCATCGAATCAATAGAAAACAACATGGCAATTTGCCATGTTGGAATCTTAGATTACACAGATGCCTGTAAAAAAGAAAGCTGGGAGATTCCAACTTTCTAAAATTCATAATGTGTCCACATGCTGATGATCTTTACTATTTTTTTATCATCATCTACCTGATAGACAAGACGATGCTTGATATTGATTCTTCTGGAATAGGCAGATGACAGATCGCCTTGCAGTTTTTCATAGCTTGGTGGTGTTGCATATGGATTTTGTTCTAAAAGATCGACCAATGCTTTTGCCTTTTTATCCAGATGAGCACTTTTTAACTTAGGAATTGCATTCACTGCATTTTTTGTGTATACAATTTTATACATACATTACCATTCAACCTCATCGGAAGGGATACATTCTTCTACGGGGGTATTTATTCCTTCAATGATTTCTTCTTTCATGCCAGGAATGGAAGACAAGTATAAGGTTTCCATCAGACCGTTATATTCCTCCTCGCTAAGAAGCACGGCATTGCCTTCCTTTGTGCTTATATTAACAGGTTCGTTATATTTTATTGTATTCTCCAGGATACTAAACATATTTTTTCTAAAATTAGTAGCATTTGTGTTAATCATTGCATTCACCTCACTATGTACATTATAACGTACATTTTACTATGTGTCAAATTATTTCATTTTAATGATAGTTTTTTGTACTCCATATTTCATTCATTGGATTGATAGAAAGCAACATGGCAACTTGCCATGTTGGAACCTTAGAAAACATACCTGGCAATTTGCCAGGTAGTTATTTTTAAGAATTTTTTATTTTTCCGCTGAAGCAGGATATGATTTGTGTGTGCCGTCAAGGAGTTGATTTTCGGCTTCGCTTGGCTGATATCCTATGGAAATCAGAAATTTGTAATATTCATTCATCTGTTGTGCTTTTCTTTCATTGTATTCTCCGCTCCAGGAAGAATAGCATGAAAGAGGATGACTTTCTTCAAGTGAAGCAAATACAGTAGCTTCAAATACTTTCTCAGCGTTGTTTTTGTTTAAAGATTCTTTGATATCGCATTCTATGATTTTCTTGAAAAGTTTAGCATCGAATGAAGAATAACTTTTTGTTGAAAGAATTTTAATAGCCTCAGTATAGAAAACATCACGATGTGAAGCAGTTTTATCGTTTAAGATATTTTTGATAAATTCTATTCTCGTCTGTTGTGCGGTTTTAAATAGATTTTCTAGTTCTGTAATAATTTTATTTCGTTTTTCTTCCTTTTCTGCTTTGTCATTAACCTCTTCTTCACTGACAGATCCATAAACATTTATGCCATAGGTACTTCTTGTATAAAGGTATTCTTTTCTTTCTTTGAAGCCTTCTTCCTTGACATCTTCTGGTGATCTATAGAATTGCAGGTAAGTGTATTTTTTTCTGTCTAGATCTCTGTCTTCTACTTTTTTAGCAAACAAGGCTATTTTCTTTTCAGTCTGATTGACTTTTTTTTCTATTTTTTCAGTTTCAATAGCACTGTTCAAATGATAGCGAAAATCAGTGGTTCCCATATACTGTAGAAGTTCTTTCTTGGTATCATCGTTTTTTACCTTTTCCAGATCAATATAATCCTGGATGGATGCTCCATTTACCACTGTTTTTTTGACTTCTTCTGCATCAAACTTAAGCATATTAAGGCGATGCTTGACTGTTTTCTTAGAGAAACCCGTCTGCTTGCTTAATTCATCTTCAGTCATTCCCAAGTCCAGACACATCTGAAATCCCTGTGCCTGCTCATAGGGTGTCAAATCGCTTCTCTGCATATTTTCAAGGAGCATGGTTGCCTGCTGTTGCTTCTCATCCATATTGGAAACAACACAAGGAAGTTCTTTCAGTCCTGCTTTTTTTGCCGCCGCAAGACGACGATTTCCAATTACGACAAAATACCCGTCATCATCTGTTTTTGGAACAACCGTTAGATTCTGCATAACACCATTCGCAAGAATGCTTTCAGTCAGTTCGCTTAAATTTCCTAAATCCTGTCTAGGATTTTTCGGATGAGAATAAAGCTTGTCGATAGAAATGTTAGTAATCATGAATTATCCTCCTCTGCGGTATGGTAGCCGCTAACTTAAGTAAGGCTCATGTACCTTACACTTTCTTCGAATAGCAGCTGAGGAAGGAAGTCAAGCGGCAAGCACTTTAGTGCGAGACGCCGTAGGGCAACGC
>NZ_LT629962.1 GCF_900104665.1 Traorella massiliensis
TTTCTTTCGAAATTGACGTTTCTTGTTCAGTTTTCAAAGACCGTGCGCTCTCTTGCGAGTGCTTGTATATAATACCACCTCCCCCTCCCTCTGTCAATATTTTTTTTACTTTTTTTTGTTTTTTTTTAATATTTTTATATTGCTCGCATTGACATTATCGATATTCAATATTACGCTAAAATTGTAATAAATAATATAAGGAAAAGAGTGGTGTTTCTGGCAAGGAAAAAACTTTCCAGTTTGACTGAACAGACGTTCTATGTTCTTTTAGTTTAGTTAAAGAAAAATGTAGAAATGAAATCATATCTGCTGTTCAAAAGCTGACAAATTAATGAATCATCTGAACAAAGGGAAACTATCAAACAATTCCACATGAATGCTCATTCTTAAATCAAAGCACTCAAAACAAATGCTGATCAACAGCCAACAATATAGGGAGAAATGAATGAAAATAAAATACAAAATCATTCACTTTACAATTTATGAAAAAGATGTTCTTAAAACCTATCTTAACAATATGACAAATCAAGGATGACAGATAGAATGAATGAGCTGCATTATCATCTGTTTTTACGCACCAAACGATCACGACTATTATACTGTTGAATTTAATGAAAATCAGGGCTTTACAAATGATGAGGTCGATGTTCCTGGTCATCAGCTCAAACACTATGAAGAACTTGATTATCATTTTATCTGCTCTACTAAATACTTTTCAATTATCATTCTTTACAAACCAAGATTTTCTCAATAGAGGAAGATCTACAAAAAAGATACTTTTTAGAAGTCAGAAAAAAAATGAATTGTTTTTTTCAATTGCTTTATTATTATTTCTCTCCCTCTTTTTGTCTCTTGTCTTATTTCAGTCTATAAAAATGTTATTTCTATCCAGCAACCTTTTTATTGCCCTCTTTTTTGAATATTTATTCTATATCCTAACAATTATCTTTTTAAGATTTAAATATTATTCGTCAATTAAACAGATTCTATTGCGTACATATTTTATAGCTTTGCTATCATTTTATTGTAATTTGTCTTATCATGTTGCCGGTTCTCAAAAGATATTTGGGTAAAAATACTAGTAATTGCTTTCGTTATCAATCTTCTTATGAGTTTTATCACTTAGTTTATCTTAGTTTTAAGCTTGCTTTCTCGCATGTATGCGGTGGTAATGATACTTCAAAAGCTAAAGAAATCATTGACAGTTCCTATTATTGGAACAGGACCATTATCAATTACTATGAAAGTGAATCATTTTTATTAAAATATTTCTCTTCTCATATGAGCACACCATCTCATATTCCTATCCTTCCTCAAAATCCTCTTTCTTATACATATTATATCGATAAAAGTGTCTATTTACATGATGAAAAAATATTTACTGTAATGATTATAGTGGTGATAACCCTTATTCAGAAATACTTTTCATAAAAAGGAATCATTATTTGCTTTTACATCCTG
>NZ_LT629963.1 GCF_900104665.1 Traorella massiliensis
AAAAAAAGTAAAAAAAATATTGACAGAGGGAGGGGGAGGTGGTATTATATACAAGCACTCGCAAGAGAGCGCACGGTCTTTGAAAACTGAACAAGAAACGTCAATTTCGAAAGAAACAGAAAAAGGAAACAGCGAACGCAAGTTCGTTCATAAAGAGTCAATCAAATGGAGAGTTTGATCCTGGCTCAGGATGAACGCTGGCGGCATGCCTAATACATGCAAGTCGAACGCCTGAAGGACAGAGCCTGCTCTGTGCGGAAGGAGTGGCGAACGGGTGAGTAACACGTAGACAACCTGCCTGTGAGACCGGGATAACGGATGGAAACGTCTGCTAATACCGGATAGGTAGAGAGGAGGCATCTTCTTTCTATTAAAGTCGGGACACGACGCTGACAGATGGATCTGCGGTGCATTAGCTAGTTGGCGGGGCAACGGCCCACCAAGGCGATGATGCATAGCCGGCCTGAGAGGGTGGACGGCCACATTGGGACTGAGACACGGCCCAAACTCCTACGGGAGGCAGCAGTAGGGAATTTTCGGCAATGGGGGGAACCCTGACCGAGCAATGCCGCGTGAGTGAAGACGGCCTTCGGGTTGTAAAGCTCTGTTGCAGGGGAAGAACGGCATGAAGAGGGAATGCTTCATGAGTGACGGTACCCTGCCAGAAAGCCACGGCTAACTACGTGCCAGCAGCCGCGGTAATACGTAGGTGGCAAGCGTTATCCGGAATTATTGGGCGTAAAGGGTGCGTAGGCGGCGGATTAAGTCCGGAGTAAAATTGTGGGGCTCAACCCCATCGAGCTTTGGAAACTGGTCGGCTGGAGTGCAGGAGAGGCAGATGGAATTCCATGTGTAGCGGTAAAATGCGTAGATATATGGAGGAACACCAGTGGCGAAGGCGGTCTGCTGGCCTGCAACTGACGCTGAAGCACGAAAGCGTGGGGAGCAAATAGGATTAGATACCCTAGTAGTCCACGCCGTAAACGATGAGAACTAAGTGTTGGGGAGACTCAGTGCTGCAGTTAACGCAATAAGTTCTCCGCCTGGGGAGTATGCACGCAAGTGTGAAACTCAAAGGAATTGACGGGGGCCCGCACAAGCGGTGGAGTATGTGGTTTAATTCGACGCAACGCGAAGAACCTTACCAGGCCTTGACATGGGGATAAAGGCCCTGGAGACAGGGAGATAGGTATATCCCGCACAGGTGGTGCATGGTTGTCGTCAGCTCGTGTCGTGAGATGTTGGGTTAAGTCCCGCAACGAGCGCAACCCTTGTCTTCAGTTACCAGTATTAAGTTAGGGACTCTGGAGAGACTGCCGGTGACAAACCGGAGGAAGGTGGGGATGACGTCAAATCATCATGCCCCTTATGGCCTGGGCTACACACGTACTACAATGGCGGCTACAAAGAGCTGCGAGCAGGCGACTGCAAGCGAATCTCGGAAAGGCCGTCTCAGTTCGGATTGAAGTCTGCAACTCGACTTCATGAAGTCGGAATCGCTAGTAATCGCGGATCAGCATGCCGCGGTGAATACGTTCTCGGGCCTTGTACACACCGCCCGTCAAACCATGGGAGTTGATAATACCCGAAGCCGGTGGTCCAACCGCAAGGAGGAAGCCGTCGAAGGTAGGATCGATGACTGGGGTTAAGTCGTAACAAGGTATCCCTACGGGAACGTGGGGATGGATCACCTCCTTTCTAAGGAGAAAGCACGGAGAAGTTTCTTGTTCAGTTTTGAGAGAGCGAAGCTCTTTCAGGAAGTCGTTCTTTGAAAACCGAATAACAGAAGATAGATATAGAAAACATGATCTTTCTGAAATAGTTGGAGATGAAAATCGAGAACAGTTAGAAAACAGTAACTCAAGAAACCAAAGGAAATTGGTAAGCGGCAAGGAGAAAACCTTGGAAAAAAACGAAGACTTAAGGTGATTAAGTTAATAAGGGCGTACGGTGAATGCCTGGCCACTGGCAGCTGAGGAAGGACGCATCAAACGGCGAAACGCCACGGGGAGCGGTAAGAGCGCAAGGATCCGTGGATATCCGAATGGGGGAACCCGGCAGCGGCAATGCGCTGCCATCCGCGGGTGAATACATAGTCCGCGAGAGAGCAACCCGGGGAATTGAAACATCTTAGTACCCGGAGGAAAAGAAAATAAGAATGATTCCGCAAGTAGCGGCGAGCGAACACGGAGGAGGCCAAACCAGAGGAAGCTCTGGGGTTGTAGGACTTCAGATAAGAGACGGCGAAGACTAGCAGAACGGCATTGAAAGGCCGGCCACAGGAGGTGCAAGCCCCGTAAGCAAAAGTCGGAGCGCTCGAGAAGGATCCTGAGTACGGCGGGGCACGAGGAACCCAGCCGGAATCCGCCGGGACCATCCGGCAAGCCTAAATACTCGCCAGTGAGCGATAGAGAACCAGTACCGTGAGGGAAAGGTGAAAAGAACCCCGGGAGGGGAGTGAAAGAGAACCTGAAACCGTATGCTTACAAGAAGTCAGAGCCCGTTGAGGGGTGATGGCGTGCCTTTTGTAGAATGAACCGGCGAGTTACCGTAGCGTGCGAGGTTAAGCAGGAGATGCGGAGCCGAAGCGAAAGCGAGTCTGAAGAGGGCGCAAGTACGGTGCGGTAGACCCGAAACCAGGTGATCTAGCCATGATCAGGTTGAAGTTGAGGTGATACTCAATGGAGGACCGAACCGACCCCCGTTGAAAAGTTGGCGGATGAATTGTGGCTAGGGGAGAAATTCCAATCGAACCTGGATATAGCTGGTTCTCCCCGAAATAGCTTTAGGGCTAGCGTCGGAGAAGAGATGCGCGGAGGTAGAGCACTGAATGCATGATGGCCCCATCCCGGGGTACTGAATGCAATCAAACTCCGAATGCCGTGCATTATATCCGGCAGTCAGACTGTGGGTGATAAGGTCCATGGTCGAAAGGGAAACAGCCCAGACCGCCAGCTAAGGTCCCAAAATATATGCTAAGTGGAAAAGGATGTGGGGATGCACAGACAACTAGGAGGTTGGCTCAGAAGCAGCCACCCTTCAAAGAGTGCGTAACAGCTCACTAGTCGAGTGACCCTGCGCCGAAAATGTACCGGGGCTAAGCATATTACCGAAGCTGCGGATTTACTGGAGACAGTAAGAGGTAGGGGAGCGTTCCATGGGAGGTGAAGCCGTACCGGAAGGAGCGGTGGATCGCATGGAAGTGAGAATGCCGGTGTGAGTAGCGAGATGCAGGTGGGAATCCTGCACACCGATAGCCTAAGGGTTCCAGGGGAAGGTTCGTCCGCCCTGGGTAAGTCGGGACCTAAGACGAGGCTGAAGAGCGTAGTCGATGGACAACAGGTAGATATTCCTGTACCCGCGTAGGAATGAAGGAGTGACGGAGAAGGTTAGTCTGCCCCGCTTAACGGATTGCGGGACAAGCATAGGAGCAGGCGCACAGGCAAATCCGTGCGTCAATGCAGAGATGTGATGTGGAGCGAACGCTTCGGCAAGTAGCGAAGGAGATGATACCGGCTTCCAAGAAAAGCTTCTAGTGTTAATCCTGCAGCGGCCCGTACCAAAACCGACACAGGTGGGCAAGGCGAGAAGCCTGAGGTGAGCGAGAGAACTGTTGCCAAGGAACTCGGCAAAATGACCCCGTACGTTCGCAAGAAGGGGAGCTCAGAAGAGCCGCAGTGAAGAGGCCCAAGCGACTGTTTAACTAAAACACAGCTCTCTGCAAAGTCGCAAGACGAAGTATAGGGGGTGACTCCTGCCCGGTGCCGGAAGGTTAAGAGGATGTGTCAGCGGAAGCGAAGCACTGAATTGAAGCCCCGGTGAACGGCGGCCGTAACTATAACGGTCCTAAGGTAGCGAAATTCCTTGTCAGGTAAGTTCTGACCCGCACGAAAGGAGTAACGATTTGGGCGCTGTCTCGGCAGCAGACTCGGTGAAATCTTAGTCCCGGTGAAGATGCCGGGTACCCGCAACTAGACGGAAAGACCCCATGGAGCTTTACTGCAGCCTGATATTGAGCTTTGATCACATATGTACAGGATAGGTGGGAGACAAAGAGACCTGCACGCCAGTGCAGGAGGAGTCGCTGTTGGGATACCACTCTTGTGTGATTGGAGTTCTAACCTGCTTCCGTGAACCGGGAGAGGGAGAGTGTCAGGCGGGCAGTTTGACTGGGGCGGTCGCCTCCCAAAGAGTAACGGAGGCGCCCAAAGGTACCCTCAGATTGGTTGGAAATCAATCGGCGAGCGCAAATGCAGAAGGGTGCTTGACTGCGAGAGCGACAACTCGAGCAGGGACGAAAGTCGGGATTAGTGATCCGGCGGTGCCGAATGGAAGGGCCGTCGCTCAACGGATAAAAGCTACCCTGGGGATAACAGGCTGATCTCGCCCAAGAGTTCACATCGACGGCGAGGTTTGGCACCTCGATGTCGGCTCATCGCATCCTGGAGCTGAATTCGGTTCCAAGGGTTGGGCTGTCCGCCCATTAAAGCGGTACGCGAGCTGGGTTCAGAACGTCGTGAGACAGTTCGGTCCCTATCTGTTGTGGGCGCAGGAAATTTGAGGAGAGCTGTCCTTAGTACGAGAGGACCGGGATGGACCTTCCGCTGGTGCACCAGTTGTATCGCCAGATGCACAGCTGGGTAGCTAAGAAGGGAACGGATAAGCGCTGAAGGCATCTAAGCACGAAGCCGCCTCCAAGATGAGATTTCCCATACGCAAGTAGTAAGACCCCTGAAAGACGATCAGGTAGATAGGTCAGGGATGGAAGCATAGCGATATGCGGAGTTGACTGATACTAATAGGTCGAGGACTTAATCACAGAAGGAAGATCAAATCAGCTGTTATTCGGTTTTGAGGGAACGACCTCAGAGATCTGGTGGCGACAGCCAAGTGGACACACCTGTACCCATCCCGAACACAGAAGTTAAGCACTTGCACGGTGACAATAGCCGGGCCTGCCCCTGTGAAGATAACTCGCTGCCAGATGATCGGCTCACTCTTGTGAGTCTTTTTTTATATACTAGATTTAAGAGTAATCAAAGCATTTGATAGAAGTAATTTTTCAACGAGTGTGCTATAATACAACAGGAGGCTAGATATGTTTATTTTTAGAGAAAATATAGAACCTAAAGAACATGATGAGTTTGTAAAGAATCATCCTTTATGTGCACTTCTTCAGTCATCTTCATGGGCGAGCGTTAAAGATAATTGGGATCATGTTATTGTAGGGGTTGAAGAAGAGGGTCATTTAGTTGGTTCAAGTCTTGTATTAATAAAAAGACTTCCTTGGTCACTGACGATGATGTATATACCAAGAGGTCCTATTATGGATTACGAAAATAAGGAATTAGTTGCTTTTTATCTTGATTCGTTAAAAAAATGGGCAAAAAAATACCATTGTTTATTTATTAAATTTGATCCAGGTATTCGTATTCGTGAATTTCTAGTAAAAGATAAAGATAAAACTCCTTATCAGGATAACGTACAAACTATCATTCGAAATATTGAATATGGTGGTGGCCGCCATCTCGGATTCACTATTGATATGATGGATACGATCCAGCCAAGATTTCAAATGGGTGTGCATAAATGTGATGATTTCTCAAAATATGTACAAAAAGATGTTCGAAAATCAAAAAATGCTGCTTTAAGAAAGCATGTAGAAGTAAAGCGTTATGGAATTGAAATGGTTGATGTATTTTCAGATCTCATGCATCAAACAGAGGTTCGTAAAGGTGTCGCATTAAGAAATCGTGATTACTTTAAAAAATTAATGGAAGTCTATCAGGATCATGCTTATCTTTTTTTATGCAGTGTAGATCCTACAATTCGAGGCAATGAAGTAAAAATGCGACTTCAGGAAATTGAAAATGAATTAAAACAAGATGACTTATCGCTCAACCAGATAGATCGTCTTGAAATTGAACGTAAAAACATGACAGAAGAATGGAAATCGCTTGAAGAAGTTCTTCAAAAATATGATTCAACTACTTATATTGCTGGAGCCTTAATGATTGGTTTTGGAAATACGGTTGAAATGTTATATGCGGGTATGAATGAGGATTTTAAAAGCTTTAAACCACAGTTTCTTTCTCATTTTATTCGTTTTCAATATGTTTTTGAACAAGGCTATGAGTATGCCTGTATGGGTGGCGTAGAAGGTACTTTGGATGATGGCTTGACAGGTTATAAGTCAAAATTCAACGCACTTGTCAGTGAGTATATTGGTGAATTTGATTTACCAGTAAATCATCTTTTATATCGCTTAAGTCGTATGGCTTATACAATTAGAAAGAAGAGAAAATTATGAAAATTGTGATTCATTCAAAAAAAGAAACAGAGTTATTAGGAAAAAAGTTAGGAGAATTATCTTTTAAAGGAATGTGTATTACTTTAAACGGTGATCTTGGTGCTGGGAAAACAACTCTTACGAAAAGTATTGGAAAAGGCATGGGTATTGAGAAAACAATCAGTTCACCAACATTTACGATCCTAAAAATATATAAAGGAGAAATTCCTCTTTATCATATTGATGCTTATCGTTTAGAGGGAATCGATCAAGATCTTGGATTTGAAGAAGTCCTTCAAGGCGATGGTGTTTGTGTCATTGAGTGGGGCGAATTCATCAAAGACATTTTGCCTGCTGAAAGACTTGATATTTCTATATATGCTCAGAAAGATGAAGAAAGAATTTTTGAAATAAATGCTTGTGGAAAGCGTTATGAAGAGTTATTGGAGAAACTAGTATGAAAACATTGGTATTAGATACTTGTCATAAATATATTGTAGCTGGCTGTTTTGAAGATGATAAATGTCTGAGTTCATGGAATGAATGGGCATGGAAACAACAAAGTGAGCGTTTTTTTGAAGTCTTAGATGATTGTATGAAAAAAGCAGGATGGGAATGTGATCAGATCGATCAAATCATCTTGACTGATGGTCCAGGAAGTTATACAGGAGAACGTATTGCGATGACTTTCGCAAAAGTGTTGTGTACACAAAAGCCTATTGATTTATACACGATTCCGACTTATTTGATCTTCGCAGGAAAAAATAACGGGGAAGTAATCTTAGATGCACGAAGCAATCGCGTTTACTGTGGAACTTGTGAAAATGGAAAACTCATCAGTGAAAGTATCAAGACATTGGATGAAGTTAAAGAAGATCAAGAAAATGGAGTACATATTATGGGTGATTCCTATCTTCTTGGTAATGAAAAAGAGAATATTGACTTAGCAGCAAACTTTATGGCTGTCAAAGATGCCTGGAAGAAAGTAACAAACGTACATACTTTAACACCTCATTATTTGAAAAGTAAGGAAGAATTAGTTAAATGATCAGAGAAATGACACTGGATGATTTAGATCAGGTAATGGAAATCGAAAAAGAAGCTTTTGATGAACATTGGAAACGTCAGGATTTTGAATATGAGATTCTAGAGAATGAGTTTTCAAAGATGATGGTTTATGAAAAAGATGGTTTAATTTTAGGAATAATTGGCTATTATATTCTTTTCGATGATGCCCAAATCACAACACTGGCGGTATTAGATCAGGCAAAGCGCCAGGGAATTGCTTTAAAATTGATGACATATGCCATTGAACAATGTGATTGTGAAAAATGCAGTGTCCTTTCATTAGAAGTTAGAAAAAGTAATGAAGCTGCGATTCACTTATATGAGAAATGTGGTTTTCATGAGATGAATATACGGAAAGGCTATTATGAAGATGGTGAGGATGCCCTTTTCATGATGAAAGCTTTAGGAGGAAATATATGAGTAAAATACTAGCAATTGAATCAAGCTGTGATGAAACAGCAGCAGCTGTAATTGAGGATGAACATATTGTTTTAGCCAATGTTGTAGCAACGCAGATTGATGTACATAAAGAATATGGAGGAGTAATACCAGAAATTGCTTCACGTATTCATATTGAAAACATTTCAATGGTAATTGCTGAATGTTTAAAAAAGGCAAATTTAAAGATGGAAGATATTGATGCGGTAGCCTTTACACAAGGCCCTGGACTTATTGGCAGCTTACATGTAGGGGTACAGGCGGCAAAGACATTAGCGTGGGCTTTTAAGAAGCCACTAGTACCTGTCCATCACATCGCAGGTCATATTTATGCCAATCGACTAGTCAGTGAACTTCATTTTCCATTGCTGGCTCTTGTTGTCAGCGGTGGACATACAGAGCTGATTTATATGAAAGATGAATGGAGCTTTGAGGTTTTGGGTACAACGCAGGATGATGCGATTGGAGAAGCTTTTGATAAGGTTGGCAGAGTATTAGGGCTTCCTTATCCAGGCGGCGTTTATATCGATAAGTTATCAAAACAAGGAAAAAATATTTATAAACTGCCAAAACCAAAACCAGAGAAAGAATTGGATTTTTCATTTTCAGGTCTTAAATCAGGAGTGTTGCAATTTATTAAACGTATGGAACGTCAAAATGAGACATTTAAACCTGAAGATCTGGCTTGTTCCTTCCAAGAAACAGCGATTAACTGCCTATTAGAAAGAGCTGATAAAGCATTAGAACGCTATGATGTGAAACAGTTTGTATTAGCGGGCGGAGTAGCGGCTAATAGCTGTCTGCGTGAGCATGTTTTAAATGATCTACAGAAAAAATATCCAGCTGTTGAATGTTTGATACCGCCATTATCTTGCTGTACAGATAATGCAGCTATGATCGGGGTTGCTGGTAGTGTTGCTTATCGTCATGGAATACGTGCAGATTTTGATGTAAGTGCTGATCCAGGAATGGATATTGAAAGTTAAATAAATTAGAATATTCACAAAGATTTGCTTTTGTGATATACTAATTATAGGTGATCATATGACAAATAAAAATGTGCCAAAGGCAACACTACAAAGATATCCACTATATCTAAAAGCTTTAAGAAAGCTCTCAAATTCGGGCGTTGAGCGAATTTTATCCAAAGAGTTGAGTGAATTTGTAAATATTGAACCGACAACGATACGTCGTGATTTTTCATTTCTTGGTAATCTTGGAAAGCAAGGATATGGGTATGATGTATCAAAATTAATTGATATTTTTTCACAAGAACTGGGGCTAGAATTTGATGAAAAAATTATTCTAATTGGAGCTGGTAACCTTGGACGTGCTTTGATGAAATACAATAAGTGGAATTATGTGGTTGGAGAAATCACTTGTGCTTTTGATGTATCCCCGGATCGTCAAGGGGTACGTTTCGGTATACCGGTCTATGATCTTAGTGAATTAGAAGAAAAAATTCCTCAGGGATGCCGTATCGCAATTCTAACGGCCAGCACTGAAATCCAACAGACAGTGGATCGATTAGTAAATTGTGGCATCGTAGGTATTGTTGATTTTACTCATGAGCACATTCAAGTGCCAAAAGGGGTTGCAATTAAGTACATTGATGTAGTATCATCTATACAGGAGCTTGTTTTTGAGACAAATGCTTTAAATAAAAAAACGGCAAAGAAATGAGTCACCCATTGACTCCCTTATTAGCGACTTCATGATGGTGAA
Source organism: Traorella massiliensis (assembly GCF_900104665.1). Taxonomy (GTDB): domain Bacteria; phylum Bacillota_I; class Bacilli_A; order Erysipelotrichales; family Erysipelotrichaceae; genus Traorella; species Traorella massiliensis. Next base: position 9,521 of record NZ_LT629963.1, read on the forward strand.
AGATGGAGAAGGGAAAATGAGCGTGGAACACTCATGGAGCTGAACCGGAGAAATCAAGTAGACGGTTACGCGGGCAGGCGTTATATGCATAAAAGATGCGTATCAATAGATGCGAATCAGGATGGCACCGCGTTATTACGTTCCTGAATAGGAACGTTTTTTTTTAAGAAAAAGGAGAAAAGATATGTTTGAATTTATGACAATTCGGGAATTGTATGAGATGGTTCAGTCACAGAATCACATGGAATTGGATTCTATTGAGTATGTGCAATTACAGGGATGGGTCAGAACGAATCGCTGTAATGGCAAACTTGGTTTTATTGAACTTAATGATGGAACTTATTTTAGAAATGCACAGCTGGTTTATCAGACAACTTTGAAAAACTTTGAAGAAGTGCGTCATTATCGTACAGGAACTGCATTAACGATTACAGGTAAGTTTATATTGACACCGGAGGGGAAGCAGCCATTTGAAATACAGGTTACAGAAAGTATATTGGAAGGTGACTGTGATGAAGATTATCCATTGCAGAAAAAACGTCATAGTTTTGAATATCTGCGAGAAATTCCACACATTCGCCCACGTGCAAATACGTATTATGCTGTTTTCCGTTTAAGAAGCGTTCTTTCTATGGCTATTCATGAATTTTTCCAGGATCAGGGCTTTGTCTATGTACATACGCCAATCATCACTGGAAATGATGGTGAAGGTGCTGGAGAAATGTTCAAGGCAACAGTACGTAGTGATGATAAATATGATGAGGATTTTTTCGGTAAAGAAGCTTATCTGACAGTTACAGGCCAGTTGCATGTGGAGGCATTCGCATTAGCTTTTCGTGATGTCTATACGTTTGGACCAGCCTTTAGAGCTGAAAATTCGAATACCCCATTCCATGCTTCAGAATTCTGGATGATCGAACCGGAAATTGCTTTTGCAGATCTAAATGACAATATGAATCTGATTGAAGATATGATCAAATACTGTATTGATTATGTGCTGGAAAATGCACCAGAAGAAATGAAATTCTTCAATACGATGATCGATCATGAGGTCATGGATCGACTCAATATGATTCGCAACAGTGAATTTAAACGTATGACTTATACAGAAGCGATCGAAATATTAGAAAAGGCTGATGTGAAGTTCGAAAATAAGGTTGAATGGGGAATGGACCTTAACCGTGAACATGAACGTTATATTTGTGAACAGATCGTTCATGGCCCAGTATTCTTAACAGATTATCCAAAAGATATCAAAGCATTCTATATGCGTATGAATGACGATGGCAAAACAGTGGCTGCATGTGATCTTCTCGTTCCAGGAGTAGGGGAACTTGTAGGGGGCAGCCAGCGTGAAGAACGTTATGATGTTTTGAAGAAGAGAATGGAAGAAATGGGCATGAAAACAGAAAATTTGGAATGGTATATGGATCTAAGACGTTTTGGCGGCTGTAAGCATGCTGGATTTGGTTTAGGCTTTGACCGTTTCTTAATGTATTTGACAGGTGTTGGTAATATTCGTGACACTGAACCATTCCCAAGAACACCAAGAAATCTGATATTCTAGACTCTGTATAGGGTCTAGTTTTTTTTTCGCATTTCAACTATAATAGTAAAGAAAGGAAAAGAATATGGCTTATGTAAAGAAACCACGAAGAAAAATTAAATGGAAAATTGCAATTCCTTTGTTATGTTTGGTTTTAAGTGTCGTTTATCTTTTGGTAAATGTTCTTTTCCCTCGTACAGAAGATAATGAAGGTGTTCAAATATGTTCCTATTCAATTTCTAAAACATCTGCTTTATTAGAACAGGAATATGAGAGGACATATGAAATTAGCGATTATTTCTTTTATGGAGAAAATCTAAGCTTTCTTCAAGAACCTTATGTATTAGGAGAAAGTGATGATTTATATGGGAAAACGATCCAGCTAAGAAATCTTTGTAATGATGAAAAGATATTATTCCAGTTAACAAACTCAGTGGATCAGCAGATTGATTTGGGTGAATTGGAAGATGGCTTTTATGAGGTGTATGTTGTTAATAACCTTCAAGAATATCGAATGACAAGCAGTAGTGAAATCGATGATGTTTTTCATACGATCACACGAAATAATCAAAGTAAAAAAGTTGAAGTGATCGCAACAAATAACTATTTAAAAGATACTGAGCTGAATCACAATTATGTATACTTGAATATAACAAGTGATAAAGTCCAGAAAGATAAGTATGATATCTTGATCGATCCATTTGGCGGTAATGATGACTATGGTACAGGAGTTCGCTGGGGTTATCAGATCAATGGACTAAATGAGAATGATGAAATGTATAAGGCAGCTTTAGTTTTAAAAGAGAAGCTGGAGGAATATGGCTTTGTTGTTGGTGTGACAAAAAATTCAATGGAGCAGCAGATCAATACAAATGGTGTTGATGGACGAGCTTATATTGGTTATGAGCATGAAGCAAAGCTATATTTGAATCTGCAGTTTAATGGGTCAGATTATTCTTCTACCAGTGGTATAGAAATCACTCATTCTTATTATTCATCTTCAGCTTTAGCGAATCAAATCATTCATGATTTAGAGGAAAATGTGGGTTTGATGGGTTCAACGCTATATCCAGGAACGATCCAGAATGGGGTTTTGACGAATACTGCTGAAAATGATGAAGGTGTTCTCTATGATAATAATTCAGTGGTTCGTGAAACAGGTGGAGTTGCGACTGGGGCAGGCAGCATGAATGAATCAATGCGTGAAGAAAATTCTTTTGCAACCAACAATAAGAAAGGAATGCAGGCATTAATGATGCGCCTGATCTATGTTTCAAATCCAGTGGATTATAAGCTTTGGGTGGATGATTATGAAAGTATCATGAGTAGCATTGCAGATTCTATTGCTACTTATTATCAGATTGAAATTGAGGATAATTAATATGAAATATCAAATAAATAAAGGAAGCAAGGGTTTTGGTGGAAACATCTTGTTTGAAAACATACAGTTTGAAGTCAGAAATAATGAGAAAATAGCTCTTATTGGTAACAATGGTTGTGGGAAAACCACACTTTTAAAGATTATGGCCGGTGAGGAAGAATTAGATAGTGGCGTTATTCATAAGGCGAATGACTGTCGTATCGGCTATTTGGCTCAGACAACATTTGAAAATGAAGAAAACAGTGTGCAGGAGGAAATGAACACTGTTTTTTGGGAGGTTTTAAAGATCAAAGAGAAGCTGGAGGTTGTCTATAAAAGGATGGAAAGTGATCATAGTGAAGCACTGTTAGAAGAATATGCCAGCCTTCAGCATGCCTTTGAAGAAAGAGGCGGTTATACGATGCAGTCATCGATTGAGACCGTATTTACAAAATTTGGATTTAAAGAAGAAGATCTTTCAAGACAGATCAAAACTTTTTCAGGAGGGCAGCGTACACGGATCGCATTTGTAAAGTTACTATTATCACAGCCGGATATTTTGTTATTGGATGAGCCGACCAATCATCTTGATCTAGAAACGATCGAATGGCTGGAAGGTTTTGTGAAAAGATATCCCAAAGCGGTTGTATTAGTATCTCATGACCGTACGTTTATCAATAATGTTGCTGACGAGATCTATGAGATCGAATGGGGCGTCATGCGTCGTTATGTCGGTAACTATGATACTTTTCTTAAAACAAAGGAAAGTGATATCGAACGCCAGAAAAGTGCTTATGCACGGCAGCAAAAGGAAATTGAACGTATTGAAGCTTTGATCGAAAAGTTCCGTTATAAGAAAAATAAAGCAGCTTTTGCGCAAAGTAAAATTAAATATTTGGAAAGAATGGATCGAATAGAAGATGTCAACACTTCTAAAAGAAGCTTTAAAGCGCATTTTCATGCCCGTATTCGTGGCGGGAAGCGAGTATTAGAGGTAAAGGATCTGGCGATTGGTTATGATCATATACTATGTAAGGTTTCTTTTGAGATCATGCAGCATGAAAGAGTGGCTGTTATTGGGCCGAATGGTAAAGGAAAATCAACATTAGTAAAAACGATCATGGATCTGATACCTTCGCTTGGTGGAGAAAAAATGCTGGGACATCAGATTGAAATTGGTTATTTTGATCAGGATCTGGCACAGTTCAACAGCAGCAATACGATCCTAGAAGAAGTATGGAATGAGTATCCGGATATGACACGCAGTGAAGTGAGAACGGCATTAGGATGTTTTTTATTTACCGGAGATGATGTATTTAAGACGATAGATTGTTTAAGTGGTGGTGAAAAGGTAAGACTGTCACTTGTAAAACTGATGCTGAAGCAGCCTAACTTTTTAATCATGGATGAGCCTACGAATCATCTTGATTTAGCTGGAAAAGAGGCATTAGAAAATTCACTGAAAGAATATGATGGAACGATGATGTTTGTTTCTCATGATCGCTATTTTATCAATAAGCTGGCAACAGCAATTCTTCATATCGATGAAAATGGGGCTACTTTCTATAAGATGAATTATCAGGATTATCTTGATCGTAATAAACCTCATGAAGAAACTATCAAAGTGAAAAAATCATCTGCACCTGTAAAGCGGGAAGAAAAAAAGAATATTAATTATTCAAGAGAAATTCGCAAGCTTGAAAAAATGATTGATCAGAAAGAAACTGAAATTGAAGCTTTGCGTGAATTGCGTTTTGATCCTGAGTATTATCATGATTATCAAAAAATGGCTCAATTAGATGAAAAAATTGATGATGTGAATAATGAAATTGAAAATTTAATGGCTAAATGGGAAGAGTATAGTGAAATAATGGATAAAGCATAATAAAGGAATAAAAAAGTGTTTGTACATGATCTTTAGTGCTAAAAAGTTTAAGATCAATGAATTCAAACACTTTTGTTTATTAGATAACTTATCAGGAATATTGATCAGGGTTCAAAGTTTATGCTTTTACAACCGTGAACTATAAAATGTTAATCTTACGATCAGGGGATGAAAAAGAGTTTTGTAAAAACCACGGAATAAAATCGAAGATGTCACTGTATGAGATGTAAGGGGATATCTGATTCACATATTTAAAAGAAGTTCTAGAAATATATTCCTGAAAATCCATATTTTTTGATAAAAAAAGAAATCTTCAGGCGGGATACAAGTGTCTTTCTATGAAAGACACTTGTATTTATATGTCGCTCATAGGAAAACTAATTAAGTAATTTATGAAAACAGTTTCATAAAATATGAAAAAAAAGAAAAAAACTTCAAAAAAACTTCAAATTTGCTTGCATTTTTGTTTCCCATCATTTAAAATGTGTGAGTATAGCAGAGAGGCTATGATATTTTATCAATAGGAGGATAAAAAGATTATGAAAAAAGTATTAGGATTATCTTTAAGTGCTCTTATGGTATTGACTTTGACTGCTTGTGGCGGAAATAGCGGTCCTGAACTGGCAAATAGTTATGACTATTTCTACAGTACAGATATGTCAACATTGGATTATGTTACGACTAATAAGGCCAATAACCATCAGCACACTGTAAACTTCGTTGAAGGTCTATTACAGAACGATGCAACTGGAGCTTACATCCCTGCTGCTGCAGAAAGTTATGAAACTAATGAAGATGCAACAGTATGGACATTCCATCTTCGTGAAGGAATTCAGTGGGTAACTGCGACAGGTGAAGAGTACGGAGCAGAATTAACTGCTCATGACTATGTAACTGGTTTACGTCATGCCGCAGATTTTGATTCAGAAATGCTTGAATTGGTTGATACGATGATCGTTAACTTGAAAGCATATGCAGATGGAACAGCTTCTTGGGAAGATGTTGGAGTAAAAGCTCTAGATGATTATACTTTAGAGTACACATTGAATGATTCAGTTCCTTATTTTGATACAATGACTACTTATACAATCCTGTATCCAATTAATCAGGAATTCCTTGAATCAAAAGGTGCCGGATGTAAATTAGGTGCTCCAGACAAGAATACTTGTGAATTCGGTCTTCTTCAGCCAGATTCAATTCTTTATTCCGGACCATTCATTTTAAGCAATTTAACTGCTAAATCAGAAATTTCTTATACAAAGAATAATTCTTATTGGGATGCAGATAATGTATTTGTTGATACAGTTTCTTTGATCTATTACGATGGACAAGATAAATATGGTATCATTAATGCTTATGAAAATGGACAGTCTGTTGCCGCTCCAATTCATGGTGACTGGGCAGATTATAGTGATTATGCCGAAACATATAAAGATTACATGATTGCTCCTCGTCCAAATGCTTATTCATTTGGTATCAATTTTAACTTAAATCGTATAAGTTATAATAACACAAATAAGACAACTGAAGCTGAAAGAGAAAATACAAGAAATGCATTGCAAAATTCTGATTTCCGTAATGCAATCTTCGCAGCATTCGATCGTGTTTCTTATTTAAGCGTAACGATGCAGGAAGAAGTTGCTATTTCTAATTTGCGTAATATGAATGGCGTTCCAGCTTTAGTTCATACTTCTGACGGTACTTCATATGACAAATTAGTTGCTGCTGCATACCAGGAAATGACAGGCAATGAAATTGATCTATCAGATGGACAGGATCCATTCTACAATCCAGACGCTGTAGATGGTTATATTGAAAAGGCAAAAGCTGCAGGAATTACTTTCCCAGTTACACTTGACTTACTATGTGAAGACCTTGATACTGCTCAAGCTGTTGCTTCTTCATTAAAGACAGCCGTTGAAACAAACACAGATGGACAGATCTTAATCAACGTTATCCCATTACCTGAAGATGATTATCTTGCACAGGCATTCTACAATAACAACCCTGATGCAACTGATTATGATATCAGTACTGCTTCTGGATGGGGTCCTGATTATGCCGATCCTAAAACATTCTGTGATGTGTATAGTATCGCTAATAATGGTGCATTCTTAACAAATATTGGTTTATATCCAGAAGGTGAAAATGTTCAGTCTGATGCTGCTGCACAAGCTGTAGGATTAGATGAATATCAGCAGTTACTTGATGAAGCTGATGCAATTAAGAATGATTTAGATGCACGTTATGAAGCATATGCTAAGGCAGATGCTTGGATTCTTGCAAATGCTGTATATATTCCAGTACAGCAGCAAGGTACGAACTTAACTGTAACAAAAGTTGTACCATTTACTCAGCCATATGCACTAGGTGGTGCTGGCGGATACAAGATGAACTTCATGAAAGTTCAAGTTGAACCAGTTACTGTTGAAGAATATGAGGCTGCAAAAGCAGAATTTGAAGGATAGTCAATTGAAGAAATATTGATTCTTAAGTAAAAAGGGATTGAAAAATTACTTTCAATCCCTTATATTACTGTATGTGAAAGTGAGTGATAAAAATGAAAAGATACTTTTTAGGCCGATTAATTCGTTCAATTTTTTCAATTTTCATTGTAGTCATTATCGCTATCGTTATGATTTTTGGGCTTATTCCAAAAGAAAAAGTTTTTGAAAATGACCCTCAGCTTAGTAAGCTTAGTGGTAAACCCGATGATCGTACGACATATATTTATACACGTTGGGAAGAACTTGGTTATCTAGATTATGTAACTCAAGCTGATATGTGTAAAGCTTATAGTGATGACTATAATGAGTGTATGCGACTTGATGTAACTCAAGAAACGAATGAGACCGGAAAAGTCGTAGATGTCTATTCTAATTCTGAAGAAGGACAAAAAGTTATCAAAATATACGAGGAACAGGGCTATACAGTTGATTATATGACAACTGGATTTGCATGGGCAAGCCGTGATAATTCAATTTTTAATATTGCGGTGAAATATATTACAAATATGTTTAAAGTAGATAACCCATGGGCAGTAACTGATCCTGATAATCCAGACATGGACCGTTCTATTTATTTTGGAACAGATAATAACGGTATGCCCGCTCTTAAATGCAGTGGATGTGAACACCAGTATTTAATATATGTTGATGGTTCTTTTCCATTTATTCACCAGAATTGGATTTCTTTAAATTTTGGACGTTCTTATCCGACGTACAGCGGATCTTATACGATGGATGTAATATCTGACCAGCAAGGTGAATATGTTCAGAAAGAAGTAACTTTTGATAATGGAACGACAGCTATGAGTTCATTAGATTTGCATTCATGTCAATATAAGCAGACATCAACATTAGATAGAATGGATAAATCAAGATTCGAAACAAATTATGCGAATTGTAAGTCGTTTAAATCTGAGGCTTCCATGATCAATATGTCTTATATATTTGGTATCATCTCGTTAATTATTGCATATATCATTGCGATTCCATCTGGTATTATTATGGCTCAGAAAAAAGATAAGTGGCAAGATAAATTAGGTATGGTTTATATTAACGTCATGATTGCTGTCCCTTCATTAGCATTTATTTACTTTGCTCGTAATATTGGTATTATGTTTAATCAGCCAACAAAATTCCCTACTTATGGCGGAGGCGATATACGTTCTTATATTCTTCCTGGCATCATTCTTGCATTATTGAGTACGGCATCTTTGATGATATGGATGCGCCGTTATATGGTTGATCAGTCAAATGCCGACTATGTGAAATTTGCTCGTGCAAAGGGATTGTCTCAAGGAGAAATATTCAGAAGACATATTCTTAAGAATGCAATAATTCCGATTGTAAATGGAATTCCAAGTTCAATTATTCTGTGTATTGGTGGATCAGTAATTACAGAATCTGTATTTTCGATTCCTGGTATGGGTAAAATGCTACCGGATGCCATCAATGCAAATAATAATGCTATGATCATAACATTGACTTTTATATTCACGGCGTTATCAATCATTGCATTGCTGTTAGGTGATGTTTTAATGACATTTGTGGATCCTCGTATCCAGTTGAGTTCGAAAGGAGAAACAAGATAATATGGAAGAAAACAAATTTCAATTCGTAGAACTGAAAGAAAGTGCTGCTGAACATATTGCTGCTCCTCATTATTCTTACTGGAAGAGTGTATTCCGCAGATTCTTTAGCAGTAAGGTCGCAATTGTTATGCTGATAATTGCATCAATCATTATTTTAATGAGTATTATTCAGCCAATGTTTAGTGGATATGTGCCAGGTCAGAATCCAAATATTAATGACCAGTCTATGAAATATTTAGCACCTTCGCTTGAACACTTTTTCGGTACGGATAATTATGGAAATGATTTGTTTGATGCAACATGGCTAGGAACAAGAACAAGTTTGTTTATTGCATTTGCAGCAACATTTATAACAACAGTTATCGGTGTTATTGTTGGGGCTTTCTGGGGTTATTCAAAGAAAATGGATAAATTTATGCTTGAGCTTTATAACATTGTGGCTAATGTACCATTTACACTTGTTGTTATGGTATTGATGTATGTGCTTGGAAGAGGCGTCAGTCAGCTGATTTTTGCCTTATCATGTACTTCTTGGCTGTCAGTTGCTTATTTTATACGTGTTCAAGTTCTGATTATTCGTGATCGTGAATATAACCTTGCTTCACGCTGTTTGGGTACACCTACTTATAAAGTTGTAATACACAATATTTTGCCATATTTAGTATCTGTCATTGTAACATCAATCGCACGTGATGTTCCTAACTATATTAGTTATGAAGTATTTTTGTCTTTTCTTGGTGTAGGTTTAGGTTCTAGTAATCAGTCGCTTGGAAGAATGATTCAAAATTATTCAAATGACTTAACTGCTGTACCTTATCTATTTTGGATTCCAGTTGCAGTTAGTGCGATTATATCAGTATCTCTTTATGTAATTGGACAGACTATGGCAGATGCGAGCGATCCTCGTACTCACATGCTGTAGGGAGGTAGTCTATATGAGTGAAAGAGATGTAATATTATCAGCTAAAGATGTTGAAGTACAGTTTCAGGTAAGAGGAAGAATTCTCACTGCTATCCGTGGAATTTCGTTAGATATATACGAGGGTGAAACGATTGCGATTGTAGGAGAATCAGGATCAGGAAAATCTGTATTTACTAAGACATTCACTGGTATGTTAGAAACAAATGGACAAATTTCAAATGGCTCTGTCATATTTGAAGGAAAAGATTTGACAAAATTAAAAAAAGATCAAGATTGGGAAGGAATTCGTGGTGCTAAGATTTCAACTGTTTTCCAAGACCCTATGACTTCTTTGAATCCTGTACGTACGATCGGATATCAGATTGCTGAAGTTATTATCAAACATCAAAAGAAATCAAAAGATGAAGCTAAAAAATTAGCAATCAAGCTTATGGAAGAAGTTGGTATTTCAGATGCCGCCAATCGTTATGATGAGTATCCTTTTCAATATTCTGGTGGAATGAGACAGCGTATTGTTATTGCAATTGCATTAGCATGTCATCCAAAAATTCTTATTTGTGATGAGCCGACAACTGCTCTGGATGTAACTATTCAAGCACAAATATTAAAATTGATCAAAGATCTTCAAAAGGAATATGGCTATACAACAGTTTATATCACACATGATTTAGGTGTTGTTGCGAATGTTGCAGATCGTGTTGCCGTCATGTATGCAGGACAAATTGTTGAAATTGGAAAGGCAGAAGAGGTGTTCTATACTCCAAAACACCCATATACATGGGCGTTGCTTTCTAGTTTACCGCAGTTAGGAATAAAAGGAGAGGATCTGTATGCTATAACAGGAACTCCACCTTCACTGTATGATAAAGTAGTTGGAGATGCTTTTGCTCCAAGAAATCCATATGCAATGCAGATCGATTTTGAAGAAGAACCACCAATGTTTAAAGTGAGTGATACTCATTATGCAAAAACATGGTTATTAGATCCACGTGCTCCAAAAGCAGAACCGCCGAAAGCAATTCAAAATCTGCATAAAAGATTGCTTAGCATAACAGATGAGAGAGGTGATTACCGTGGCTAATGAAAAAGAAGTAATTTTATCTGTAAAAGATCTTGAAGTTACATTTGGCTCCGGTAAAAAAACTTTTACAGCAGTTCAAGATGTAAACTTTGATGTATATAAGGGAGAAACATTTTCACTAGTTGGTGAAAGTGGTTCCGGCAAGACGACAATTGGTCGTGCAATTATGCGTATTAACCCTGCAACCAAAGGAGAAATTTATTTCAAGAATAAAAAAATTTCTGGTAAGATTTCAAAAGATTTGGATAAATGGGTTGTTCGTAATATTCAAATGGTTTTTCAGGATCCTGCAGCTTCGCTGAATGAACGAGCAACTGTTGATTACATTGTTTCTGAAGGAATCTATAATTTCCATCTTTATGAAAATGAAGAAGACCGTCAAAGAAAAGTAGTTAAAGCAATTACAGAGGTTGGATTGCTTGAAGAACATTTAACTCGTTATCCTCATGAGTTCTCTGGCGGTCAGAGACAGCGAATTGGTATTGCCCGTGCAATGATCATGGATCCAACACTTTTGATTGCTGATGAGCCAATTTCTGCGCTAGATGTATCTATTCGTGCACAGGTTCTTAATCTATTGAAGAAATTTCAAAAGGAAAAAGATTTAACAATCGTTTTTATTGCACATGACTTATCGGTTGTACGATTCATATCAGATCGAATTGCTGTTATTCATAAAGGCAGAATTGTTGAATTGGCTGAAACTGAAGAATTATTTAAGAACAGTCTTCATCCATATACAAAATCACTTTTATCAGCAGTACCAATGCCTGATCCGCAAATTGAAAAAAATAAGCAATTAATCGTATATGATCCTAGTCAGCATGACTATAGTGTTGATAAACCATCTTTCCAGGAAATTAAGCCAGGTCATTTCATCTGGGCAAATGAGAAAGAAATGGAAGAATATCGTAAAAAAATACGGTAATTTAAAATAGCGTGTGGGTAAGTGAAGTGCATCATTAAGATATGGTGTGTTTCATAAGGATGAAAAAGAAGAGATGACAGGTATGAAAGTGATTTTCATGGAACTGTCATCTCTTTTGTAATATGCCGAGATCTGTATATAAAAATTATAATATATGAAAATTATGTGTTTTGCTTCTTATGAGAAATTCTTGATCTTCCTTCACGTTTGTCGGAATGAAGCGTTTCTGTGATGGAATAGTATACTTTTGAATTCAGTGAGAAAATGACTCTTTTTCTGAAACGCACGAAATTGGAAATGCCTTTAGAAATGGCAATATAAGTCTGCAGCTGTCCGTTGATGTTTTCCGACAGGGCATTGCTGAGCTTACGGTCATCATAAGGATGCTGAAATGAGTTCAGTATCTCCTTTTTCCAGTTGGACATTGTTGTGATGAAACTGTCAAATTCGTGAATGCCGGAACTTAAAAAGGCTTCATAGATGGTGTCAAACCACTGCTCGCAGTTGTCGGGAGTTGCTTCTTTATTGAAATGAAGATACATTTCCTTCAAACGGAAACCAAGACAAAGGTTTTCACTGATGTTCAGAATCATTTCCTGAAGATCCCGTTTATTAAGTTTTCTTCCGAAGCGCTTGTTGTAAACAGGCTCGTTGTCAAGAAAGACATCTTTTTCGATAAGATCTTTCCAGGTTTTCAGAAGGTAATACGTGGTGCTGTCATACTCACACTGATTGAGAATGTTGAGACGGATACGTGAGAATCCTTCCATAAGATGCTTGACAACGTGAAACGGATCGACAGCGATGATACAGTTGGGAAGATATTTTTTACAGACTTCTTTATAAGGCAGCCACATATCGATTGTGACATAGCGAACCTGTTTTCTTTCATCAAGAGGGATACGTTCGAAATATCGTGATAGTTCGGATTTGGAGCGTGAAGGAAGGACGTCGATCAGAGACCGGTTCAGATTATCAACGAGGACAGCAAGATAGGAGGCATCTTTTCTTTTCGCCATTCTGGAATGGATTTCATCGATTCCCAGAGAAACAGGCAAGGAGATTCTTGGGATATTGATGAAGCTGTCAAAATAGAGCTGAACCTGCGTTACAGAAATATGGTTTGACTGGGCAATCATGAGATAAGTGTAATTGAGATTCTTAAGCTGTTTCATGACTCTGTCGAGAAGAAAGATGGAGTTTTTGAAAGTGGAAAAAGTAAAGGGATTTTTACCTGAAAAGGTTCTGCCGCAGTCATTGCAGAGATACCTGTTGTTTCTGAAGTAGACAGAGGTTTTTCTGTCTGTAAGAACAGGATGGTTGATCCTTTTAGGTTTCGTGTGTCCAAGACCCTGAACCGTTCCGCCACAATAAGGGCAGGACGGGAAAGTGGGAAAAAGGGTAATGTGGAACTGAGTTTCCGAGGGAAGAGATACTACTTTAAGATCCTCGACTTCATTTTCGTTGATATTGAGAAGATTTGTGATAAAATTAAACATGGCAAAGCCTCCTTTGTGTTTTATGAGATCTCGGCAAAGAAATCATAGCACAAAGGAGCTTTTTTATGAAACACACCAAAACTTAAAGTGATCTGAAACAGCCCACACCAAACTTTAATGATCGCCCACACCCACACGCTATTTTAAAGCGCCAAAAATACAATAAGCTCTCGAAAGAGAGCTTTTGTTTTCCCAAAAAAAAGGCATAATGGACAAATTTATAAACTTGACAAAAAAAAGATGGCTTTTTATGTCAAATTATGTCTAAATATAATTAGCGGGAGGGAAATAGTATGAATAATAATGAAGAAATCATGCTTTATATTGCGAAAATGTATAAAGAAATTAAGCAGGAAGTGGCAGAAGGAAGACGTAAAAAGCCAAATAATTATGTAATTGACAGTGGAGTTGAATTTGTCGAATATATTGATCGTTTATTAGAATTATTACCGCCTGAATATGAAAAAATCATTCGTAATGACTACTTAAATGAGAGAAATAAAAAATGGTGGCAGGAATATTTTAAGAAGAGTACTTATTATCGGAGAAAATCCGAAGCTGTCAAAGCATTTGTTGATTGCGTAACGCTTTAAATAGTGTTAAAATATCTTTGTAGAATTTTTCTTATTTTACATAATACCATAGGAGGATGATTTATGTTAAAAGGTATTGCTGCTTCTGCCGGTTATGCAATTGCAAGGGTTTACAAGCTTGAACAGCCGGTAGTAACGATTGAAAAGAAGGAAGGGGTTGAGCCGACCACTGAAATCGCAAAGTTTGATGCTGCGCTTTCTAAGACAAAGGCTGATATAGAGGCAATCAAGGCTCAGGCAGAAGGAAAACTTTCTGATGAAGAATTAGCTGTATTTGACGCTCATTTAATGATGGCCTCTGATCCTGAATTTGAAGGTCAAATCAAATCCATGATCGAAAATGATCATGTAAATGCAGAATATGCTGCTGATACAGTGGCTGCAAATACAGTGGCTATGTTTGAATCTATGGATAACGATTACTTCAGAGAAAGAGCGGCTGATGTTAAAGATGTTACCTTTAGATTAAAATGTAATTTGCTTGGAGTTTTAATTCCAAATCTTTCTTTGGTGGATGAGGATTCAATTATCGTTGCTCATGATTTGACTCCATCAGATACTGCTCAGCTGAATCAATATGCAAAAGGTTTTGCGACAGCTATTGGCGGCAGAACAAGTCATTCAGCAATTATGGCTCGTTCATTAGAGGTACCAGCAGTTGTAGGCTGTGCAGGTGTAATGGAAGCATGTCAACATGGTGATTTGATGATCTTGGATGCAGTAAATGGCGAAGTTATCGTTAACCCTGATGAAGCTACTATTAAAGAATATGAAGCCAAAGCACAAGCTTATAAGGAAGAAAAAGAAGCCTTGAAAGTTCTGCTTCATGCAGAAACGATCACAGTTGATGGACACCAGGTGGAACTTGCAGGAAATATTGGTACACCAAAAGATGTTGAAGGAGTTATCAACAATGGCGGTGAAGGTGTAGGTCTATACCGTACAGAATTCTTATATATGAATTCACAGGAATTCCCAACTGAAGATGAACAATTTGAAGCTTATAAGACTGTTCTAGAAGGAATGAATGGTAAAAAGGTTGTTGTTCGTACTTTAGATATCGGTGGCGATAAGAAACTTTCTTACTTCACGTTCCCTGAAGAAATGAACCCATTCCTTGGTTATCGTGCAATCCGTTTATGTTTAGATAGAAAAGATATTTTTAGAACACAGCTGAGAGCACTGATTCGTGCATCTAAATACGGTAAATTGTGCATCATGTTCCCAATGATCGCAACACTTGATGAATTTAGAGAAGCAAAGGGTGTTTTTGAAGAAGAAAAGGCTAAATTAATTGCTGAAGGCGTTGAAGTAAGTGATAGTATTGAAGTAGGAATGATGGTTGAAATTCCTGCTGCTGCAGTGAACGCTGACAATTTTGCTAAAGAAGCAGACTTCTTCTCTATTGGTACAAATGACTTAGTTCAGTACTCAATGGCAGCTGACCGTATGAGTGAAAAAGTATCTTACCTATATCAGCCATTAAATCCTTCATTGTTACGTCTGATCAAAATGACGATCGATGGAGCTCATAAAAATGGCCGCTGGGTAGGAATGTGTGGTGAAATGGCTGGAGATGCCATGGCTGCCCCAGTTCTTTTAGGACTAGGTCTTGATGAATTCTCAATGAGTGCAACTTCTATTCTTCCAGCTCGTAAAATGATTAATTCATTAAAGAAATCTGAAATGGAAGAAATGGCAAATAAAGCACTTACGTTAGCAACTTCTTCAGAAGTGACACAGCTTATCAAAGATACATTAAATAAATAGTTATTAAAGGTTTGGAATTTATGTTCCAAACCTTTTTTTTAGTTTATTGAAGATAAGCAAGGATCAGTTTGATGGCAGATTCAATTGCCTGCATATGTGTTCTTTCCATTCCATGACTGGCAGCGACTCCTGGTCCAATGAGAGCACCTTTGATGTTATTGCCTCCACCTAATGCAGCTCCTACATCACTGCCATAAAATGGATAGATATCAACAGCGAATTGACAGTTTTCTTTTTTCGCTAATTCAATCAGACGGCTTACCATATCATAGTCATAAGGTCCGCCTGAATCTTTAGCACAAATACTGACATCATATTCACTGCATGTAAGATCTGCACCGATACAACCCATATCACAAGCTAAAAGCTCAGAAATTTCAGGTAGGCTAGCTGCACCATGGCCTACTTCTTCATAAGTAGTAACGATGAAATAAGTGTCATGAGCAGGAGTGATCTTTTTTTCCTTGATCATATGCAGAATCTCAAAGAGAATGCATACACTGATTTTATCATCTAGGAAACGGCTTTTAATAAACCCGCTTTCTGTAATTGTTGTTTTTGGATCAATGGCAATGATATCGCCATTCATGATTCCTAGCTTTTCGACATCTTTCTTATTTTTAACGATTTCATCGATCTTAACGATCATCGTATCAGGATTACGTGGGGCAGTATTTGCTTCTTTAAAGACATGAACAGCAGGTGTTGACGAAAGAATCGTCCCTGTATAAGTTTTACCGCTACGAGTGATGATGCGACAATATTCACCATCTAGTGTTGGTAAAGAAGGTCCACCGATATTTGTGAAACGTAAGGTGCCATCCGCATTGATAGAACGTACCATTAATCCTAAAGTATCGGTGTGAGCACTAATCCCAACCTTATAATCATGGTCTTTGCCAGAAACCAGGATATGAAGATTGCCTTTCTGATTACGACTTGTTTTAAAGCCTAGATCATTTGCTTCTTTTTCCAAAAAATCAATGGCATGTTTCGTGAATCCGCTAGGGGAATCAATTGAAAACAGCTGATAAGCAAATTTTTTAAATCTTTCTTGATTCATATTACTTCCTTTCTATGACAACTCGATCTTGTCCGTCAATTTCTTTGATTTGAACTTTAATGTTTTCATTAAGTGAACTTGGGATATTTTTACCAACATAATCAGCACGTATCGGTAATTCACGATGTCCACGGTCTACCAGTACAGCTAACTGCACTTCTTTAGCACGTCCAAAATGCAATACTCCTTCAAGAGCAGCTCGAACCGTACGTCCTTTAAACAAGACATCATCTACTAATACGACTTTTTTGTCAGTAACTGAAAAAGTAATTTCAGGAAGAGGATGTTTGATATCTAAATCATCACGCCAGGCTTTTATATCTAACGGATAAACTTCAATTTTTGTTCCTTCAACTTTTTCAATAAAAGAGGCAATACGATTTGCAAGATATTCTCCTCTGGTCTTGATGCCAACTAAAACAAGATTATCCACACCTTTGTTTCTTTCAATGATTTCATGCGACATACGTGTCAAAGAACGACGCATTCCATCTTCATCTAAAATCATTTTTTCTTCCATAAAGACTCCTTTTCGACAGTGATATTATACTTCATCTACAAAAAAAAATTAATAGAAATTTGTGAAAAAACTTTATATTATTCACTCTTGACATATATAAGTAATAGATGTATCATTTATTAATCGATTAACATTTAATCGGTTAACTAATAGAAGGAGTGTTATGGAACCCAAAGAAATTGTAAAATCTATTACTATGTTTAATCGAATGCACCGTGGGCAAATTCGTAAAATTATGGAAAGCGAGGGCCTTTTTTATGGACAGCTGCCAATATTGGAAACTGTTCGAACAAAAGGGTGCTGTACTCAAAGGGAGATTGCTAATGCCTTGAATGTAACACCTCCTAGTGTTGCGACAAGTGTCAAACGGCTTGTGAAAAAAGGTTATCTGGCAAAAAAAACAGATGAAAAAGATCAGCGGATTACACTGATTACGATTACGGATAGCGGTAATTTAAAAACGCAGGCGTGTCGTGAAAAATTTGATAAGATGGATAAGAGGATATTTAAAGCATTGAGCGATCAAGAGTGTGAGGCTCTTGCACATATTCTTGATAAGCTAAATGAATCAATGAGAAAGGAGAATGAGGATGATTAAAGCATTAAAGCCATATTTAAAAGGCTATGGAAAGTATGCTCTGCTTTGTATGCTAGCTATGATTGTTGAAGCAGTACTGGAAATGATGCTACCGTTTTTGATGTCAAAAATCATCGATGTAGGCGTTGCTAACAGTGATCTAAGCTATGTATTAAAGATTGGCGGCACAATGCTCGGCATGGCATTGATTTCGCTAATAGCAGGTGCTATCGGTTCACGATACAGTTCGGTCGCTGGCATGGGGTTTGGAAGTCAATTGAGAAAGGCGCTGTTTGATAAGATTCAGACTTTTTCTTTTTCAAATATTGATCATTTTTCAACGGCTTCATTAGTAACCCGTTCCACCGCAGATGTCAACAACATTCAAAATATGTTCATGATGCTGAATCGTATGGCTATTCGAAGTCCGATCATGTTCATTACAGCGATGATACTGGCTACAAATATCAATGCAGAATTAGTAATGATCTTTTTAGTGGTCGTACCAATTCTGGGTATTGCTTTGTTTTTAATTGTAAAGTTAGCATTTCCAAGATTTGAAGCAATGTTAGAAAAGTATGATGGCTTAAATGCATCTACACAGGAAAACCTGACGGCGATTCGTGTAGTAAAAGCGTTTGTTCGCAGTGCTTATGAAAAGGCAAAATTTAAGCTAAGCAATGATGCTCTCATGGACGCGAGTATCAAAGCTGAAAAAATTATTATTTTCAATATGCCAGTGATGCAGCTTTCAACTTATACATGTGTTGTATTAATTCTTTGGTTCGGTGGGGAACTGGTTATGGAAGGAACGATGTTAACTGGTGAACTGATGAGTTTTATTACTTATATTAATCAGATCCTGATGTCAATGATGATGTTAAGTATGATTTTTGTTAACGTACTTATTTCTAGTGCTTCTTTAAAAAGAATTGTGGAAGTGTTAGAAGAAGATATCGATATCAAAGATGGGGAAGCTAGCAGTGCATTTCCAGTACAGAATGGAAGTATTGAATTTAAGGATGTTAGCTTTTCATATAAGAATGATCCAAATTCTCTGGTGCTTGAAAATATCAATGTCAAGATCAAAGCAGGTGAAACGATTGGAATTATTGGGGGAACTGGTTCCAGTAAGTCAACTTTCGTTCAGCTGATACCACGTCTGTACGATGTAACGGAGGGTAGTGTGCTGATTGATGGCAGAAATGTCAAAGATATTCAAGTGGAAACATTGAGAAATTCAGTCAGTATGGTCCTTCAGAAAAATGTACTTTTCAGTGGTACGATTTTAGAAAATCTACGTTGGGGCGATCAGGAAGCAACGAAAGAGCAGTGTATTGAAGCATGTAAGGTTGCAAATGCACATGACTTCATCATGGGATTTCCTGATGGTTATGACACATATATTGAACAAGGGGGCACCAATGTTTCAGGTGGTCAAAAACAGCGTCTATGTATCGCTAGAGCACTTCTGAAACATCCTAAGATATTAATTCTAGATGATTCAACGAGTGCCGTAGATACTGCAACTGATGCAAGCATTCGCAAAGAACTAAGAGAAAACCTGAAAGGCATGACAACAATTATCATTGCTCAGCGAATTTCTTCAGTACAGGATGCTGATCGTATCTTTGTTTTTGATGAAGGAAAAATAAATGATATTGGAACTCATGATGAGCTTCTTGGCAGAAATCCGATTTATCAGGAAGTTTATCGTTCTCAGATGAAAGGAGTGGTGAGCGAATGAGTAAGAAACCATATAATCCATTCCAGACACTCATGCGTGTTATGTCATATATGGCCAAAAATAAACTGCAGCTTTTCTTAGTCATCTTCCTGGTTCTTCTTTGCAGTGGTGCACAAGTCGCCGGAAACTACTACTTAAAACCAATTATTAATGACTATATCGCACCAATGATCGGTGTAGCAAAAGAAAATCGTGTTTATGATGGTCTTATCTTCATTCTTACCCAATTGGTCATCATCTATATTGTCGGAGTGCTTTCAGGATATGCTTATAAATATATCATGATGAATCTATCAAATCGGGCATTGAATGAAATGCGTAAAGATCTTTTCAATAAAATGCAGGATTTGCCAATTAAATATTATGATACTCATCAGCATGGTGATATCATGTCATGTTATACCAATGATATTGATACGATACGTGAAGCAATGAGCGAAGGATTTACAGCAGTTGTTTCAAGTGTTGTCAGCATTGTTGGAAACTTTACGATGATGCTGATGTTATCACCTTTCCTAACACTATTTATCATAGCCATGTCATGTTTAATGGTATTGATCGTCAAGAAATTTGGATCACTCAGTAGCAGATACTTTAAGAAACAGCAGAAAAGCATGGGACGTGTAAATGGGTATGTAGAAGAAATGTTTGAAGGCGTTAAGGTCGTTAAAGTGTTCAATCACGAAGAAAAAGTATGTGAAGAATTTGAACAGTTAAATAATGAATTACGTGATGCGGCAATCGAAGCAAACACCTATGCATCGATCATCATGCCAATTATGGGAAACCTTTCTTATGTAACTTATGCACTAATCGCATCTTTAGGTGCTTTCCAGGTAATCAATGGAATGTTGGATATTGGTTCATTAGCAAGTTTCTTACAGTATACACGAAGCTTCTCAATGCCGATTACAAACCTTTCACAACAGTTTAATGCTATTTTCAGAGCATTAGCCGGTGCAGAACGTATCTTTGCTTTAATTGATGAAAAGAGTGAAGTGAATGATGGAAAAGTGACGCTTGTAAATGTAAAAGAAGAAAATGGGGTGCTTACTGAATGTGAAGAAAGAACTGGACATTGGGCATGGAAGCATCCACATGGAGATACTTTTGAACTTGTTCCATTACAGGGAGATGTTCGTTTCAATGATGTTGTATTTGGATATGAAGAAAACAAGGTCATTTTGAAACATATCAATCTATTTGCGAAACCAGGTCAGAAAATTGCTTTTGTTGGTAGTACTGGTGCTGGCAAGACAACGATAACCAATTTGATCAATCGCTTCTATGATGTCAGTCATGGTCAGATTACTTATGATGGCATTGATATCAAGCTGATCAGAAAAGAAGATTTACGAAGATCCCTAGCAATGGTGCTGCAAGATACGCACTTATTTACGACAACGGTCAGAGAAAATATTCGTTATGGAAAATTAGATGCTACAGATGAAGAGGTCGTGGCTGCTGCCAAACTGGCAAATGCAGATACTTTTATCAGACATCTGCCTCAGGGCTATGATACGATCATCAGTGGTGATGGTGCAAACTTATCACAAGGTCAGCGTCAGCTTTTAGCGAT
Source organism: Traorella massiliensis (assembly GCF_900104665.1). Taxonomy (GTDB): domain Bacteria; phylum Bacillota_I; class Bacilli_A; order Erysipelotrichales; family Erysipelotrichaceae; genus Traorella; species Traorella massiliensis. The sequence goes on from NZ_LT629963.1 coordinate 30,687, forward strand.
TGCACGTGCTGCTATTGCTGATCCTCCAGTACTGATCCTTGATGAAGCAACTTCAAGTATCGATACACGCACCGAAGCATTGATTCAGGATGGTATGGATCGTTTGATGCAGGGCAGAACAGTCTTTGTTATTGCTCACAGGCTTTCAACGGTACGAAACTCAAATGCGATCTTAGTATTGGAACATGGAGAAATTATTGAACGTGGTAATCATGAAGAGTTATTAGCACAAAAAGGAAAATATTACGAATTGTGCACGGGTATTTCAGAGTTATCGTAATTAGAATAAATCTAGAAGCAGCAAACACTGCTTCTTTTTAATAAAAAGAAACTAAAAGAATAAGAATCATTCCTAAAAAGAATAATCTTTTAAAGAAAATATGTCTTTATAATGGAATTTATTTAAAAAATCAGATATACTTATCATGGAGGTGCTTTTATGGAAGAAGTATTAAAAATTGTACAAGATGAAACATTAACTTATCATCAACAGCTTTTGGCTCTAGCACGTCTTGCTGAGAACTTTGATCATACGATCAAGCTGTCAGATGAACTGGTAAAAGCGAAAGAAGAAGGCATTATTTGTGATTTGGGAGAAGGTAATTTACCTTATCGCCCTCGTTATATCATTCCAGATTATCAAAAATTTATCAATGAGGGAAGTTCTTTTCTTCAGTTAGAACCGCCACATGATTTATGGGAAGCTTGCAATAATTTGCTGATCATGTATCGTCATGTTCCCTCTATTACTTCATTTCCGGTTTTCTTAGGTGAATTAGATAATCTTTTAGAACCTTTTACATTAAAACTTTCAAAAGAAGAAGCGAAAAAATGTTTAAGATTATTCCTTTTAAATATTGATCGTACGTTGACAGACTCTTTTGTTCATGCTGATATTGGACCAAAGGATACTGTTACTGGAAGATTGATATTAGAATTGACAGAAGAAATGCAATTAGCGATTCCTAATCTGACTTTAAAATATGATCCGGAATTGACAAGTGACGATTTTGCGCAAAGATGTGCAATATGTATGATGAAAACAGCAAAACCATCTTTTGCAAATCATCGTATGTTTGTCAGTGAATGGGGTGAAGATTATGCAATCGCTAGCTGCTATAATGGACTTCGTATAGCTGGCGGAGGCTATACGCTTGCACGCTTGCGTTTATATGAAATGAGTCTTAAGGCAAATAGCACTGATGAATTTTTAAATAAGACGTTGCCTTATTATTGTGATTTAATGTGGAATATGATGAACGACCGTATTTGTTTCATCGTCGAAAAAAGTTCTTTCTTTAAAGCAAATTTCTTAGCCACTGAAGGTTTTGTAAAGCAAGAAAACTTTACAGGTATGTTTGGAATGGTAGGCCTAGCAGAATGTGTCAATCATCTTCTAGGTATCGATGATCCAAAGAAAGGCTTTGGAAACAATGAGGAAGCAGATCAGCTGGGTATAAAAATCGTGCAGAAAATTGAAGAATTTGTCAATTCAAAAGAAGCAAAATACTGCGAATCAACGAATAATCGCTATCGTTTGCATGCACAGGTAGGTCTTGATAGTGATGGCCGTGAGAATTCTCCGGGATGTCGCATTCCAATTGGCTGTGAACCAGAAATGTATCAACAGATTGCTCATTCAACGCTGTTCCATAAATATTTCCCAACAGGTATTGGCGATATCTTTAAGTATGAAGAAACATGGTTAAAGACACCGATGGCTTTAGTAGATATCATCAAGGGAGCTCTTGAAGCGGGTATGCGTTATTATTCAGGATACCTGGCAAACAATGATGTTGTCAGAGTAACGGGATATTTAGTAAAGAAGAGTGAACTTGAAAAACTGGATAAAAAGAAACAGTCTTTAAATAACGTAAGTGTATTTGGCAAAGGGGCTAGAGATTTTTCAAATGCACTAGATCGAAGGGTACATGAAAGCACCCGTTAATAAGATCATTCCTTTTTCGAATGTAGACGGACCTGGTAATCGTACAAGCATCTTTTTTCAAGGATGTTCCTTTAAGTGCTGGTATTGTCACAATCCAGAAACGATTCATCGCTGCAATCATTGTGGAGACTGTGTAGCCGGCTGTCCTGTACATGCATTAAGCATCGTTGATGGAAAAGTAGTATGGGATAAGCAGAAATGTGTTCAATGCGACTTATGCATTCATACTTGTAAGATGATGGCCTCACCAAAAATTGAAGAATTAGAGGTAGAAGAACTGATTGCAAGGATCTTGCCAATGAAGCCGTTTATCCGTGGCATTACGGTAAGTGGCGGTGAGTGTATGCTTCATGCGAAATATCTTGAAGAACTATTTAGGGAAGTAAAGAATCTGGGACTTACCTGTTTGATTGATTCCAATGGTTCTATCGACTTTTCTCGCTATACTTCTCTAATGGAGCTTTGTGACGGTGTGATGCTGGATGTAAAGGCTTATGACCCTGAATTTCATTTAGCACTATGCGATCATTCCAATGACCGTGTCATAAAGAATTTACATTATTTATTAGAAACGAATAAATTACAGGAAGTAAGGACCGTAATTTTGCCAAAGTATCCACAAGAAAATTTGGATACGGTTAGTCATGTTGCACAAATTATCCAAGATCGCTGTGATTATAAACTGCTACGCTATCGCCCGTTTGGTGTACGTGAAGATGCACTTGATAAAATGGGACGTGAGATTGCAGATGAAGAAGAATGCGAGATTTTAAAGAAAAAGGCGATTGAATTAGGAGCCATTCATACCATAATTATATAAAGATGGAGATCGATCCATCTTTTTTCTTATCAATAACTTAAAGGTATATACTGTATAACTAAAAGAAACTTCTTGATAATTATGATTCAGGGTATAATACGATCGTAAAGATAAGAAGTAGGAGGAAATGCAGATGAGCGAACAAATGTTTTTAAAATTAAATAATGGTATAGAGATGCCAATGGCGGGCATTGGTACTTTTCTTTTAAGCCCTGATGAAGCAGAAGCTTCAGTTATAAGTGCTTTAAAAAATGGTTATCGTCTTATTGATACGGCAAATGCTTATGTTAATGAAAAAGCTGTAGGCAGAGGAATCAAGAAATCAGGTATTGATCGAAAAGATATCTTCTTGGAAACAAAATTATGGCCTTCTTTCTATGAACAAGAAGATGCGGTAGAAAAAACATTAGAGAGGTTAGATACTGATTACATTGATCTTTTGTTGATTCATCAGCCAGCTGGTAACTATATCGCCGGTTATCGCTTGATGGAGAAAGCCTATAAGGAAGGTAAGGTAAGAGCGATCGGTCTTTCTAACTTCAATAAGGAGCAGATTCAGGAAATCTTAGATATTTGTGAAATAAAACCTGCTGTCTTACAAACAGAAGTACATCCATATTCTCAGGAAAAAGAATTAAAGGAATTCTTGTCAAAAGAAGGGATTGCACTTCAGGCCTGGTATCCGCTTGGACATGGGGATAAGACTTTGATTCAGGAATCCTTATTTACACAATTGGCTGAAAAATATCATAAGAGTAATGCTCAGATCATTCTTCGCTGGCATTTGCAGGATGGAAATATCGTCATTCCAGGATCTAAAAACCCTGATCATATTCGTGATAACTTTGATTTGTTTGATTTTGAATTAACTGACGATGAAATGACAAGTATTGCACATCTTAATAAGGATAAACGTTATTATACAAGTACACCTGAACTTTTAAAGAGCTATGCAGAAATGGTACCGCCAGTAGATCAGCAAAAATAAAAAATTGAGTCTTCTACAAAGAAGGCTCTTTTTAGTGAAAGATATGCAAATTAACTGATTTATAAATCATTTGTTACAGAAAATTAAAGTAAGAAAAAATATATCTTTAAAAACAATGTAAACGCTTTGATATTCATTGACAAAGAGTCTAAAAAAGGTTATTATTCAATTAGAAAGGAAACTTTTATAGGAGGATCAAATGAAAAAAATATTAAAAGTTGCTTTAGCTGCTATGATGACTGTAGGGCTTGCTGCATGTAGTGGCACCACTGATGATACTGCCAGTGTAACTTATGGTTTTGTAACCGATACTGGAGGTATTAATGACCGTTCATTCAATCAAACGAGCTGGGAAGGTCTGAAAAGATATTGTGAAGAAGCCGGTTTGGTTGAAAATCAGGACTATTCATATGTTATTTCTGAAAAGGAATCAGATTATGTTCCTAATTTAACAGGTTTTGCAGGTCAAAGAGATCTGATCGTTGCTGCCGGTTATCTATTTGAAGGCGCCATTGCAGAAACTGCAGATCAGTATCCAGAACAGAAAATGCTGATCATTGACGTTGAATCATTAGACGTTGACAAATATACAAATGTTCAGCAGGCTGTATTTAACGAACATGAAGGTTCTTATCTGGTAGGTGTTGCTGCTGCTAAGATGGCTGAAAAAGCTGGTAAAGACACTGTAGGCTTTATCATCGGTATGGAATCTGAAACGATGAATAAATTCTGGGCTGGATATCAGCAAGGTGTTTACTCAGTAAATCCTAATATGACAATATTATATGATAATGTTAATGACTTCTCTTCTCAGGAAAAAGGTAAAGCTGCTGCTTCTAAACAGTATGATGCTGGTGCGTATGTAATTTATCACGCTGCAGGTGGAAGCGGTATGGGTGCTATTTCAGAAGCTGCTGCACGTAGAGAAGCTGGTGAAGATGTTTGGGTTATCGGTGTAGATACTGACCAGTATGAATATGGTAAATATGGTGATGGAACTCAGTCAGCTGTATTGACTTCAATGTTAAAACGTGTTGATACTGCTGCTTACAACGCCGCTAAGGCTGTTGCTGAAGGTACATTCGAAGGTGGTATCGTTCGCTATTCACTGGCTGATGGCGGTGTAGGTATTCCTGATGAAAATCCAAATATGCCGGATGATGTTCGTGAAGCTGTTGATGAAGCTTACAATGCAATTAAAGATGGAACTGTTACTGTAAGCGAAACTTACGTAAAAGAGTAATAAAGCCGGTTAAACATAAAAGTGGAGCTGCTTCCGGCTCCGCTTTTGTTATTTTTTCTAGTATTAGAAATATTTCAATGATATAATTATGAAAAAGAAGAGGAGGTCTTTGATGTGACATACGCTATTGAAATGCTCAATATAACAAAAGACTTTCCGGGTATTCGAGCTAATGACAATGTAACTTTAAGAGTGAAAGAAAATACAGTGCATGCTCTACTTGGGGAAAATGGTGCCGGGAAATCAACGATTATGTCAATTTTATTTGGACTCTATCAGCCAACAAGTGGAATTATAAAGGTGAGGGGAAAAGAAGTTACGATTTCAAATCCAAATGTCGCAAATGATTTAGGAATTGGAATGGTACATCAGCATTTTAAACTCGTTGATTGTTTTACAGTGACTGAAAATATTATTTTGGGGAAAGAACCAACAAAAAATGGTATCGTTGATATAAAAAGCGCTGTAAAAAAAGTAAAAGAACTTAGTGAACTATATGGCTTGAATGTTGATCCAAATGCAAAAATTCGTGATATCACTGTAGGTATGCAGCAACGTGTCGAAATTTTGAAAATGTTGTATAGAAATGCAGATATTCTTATTTTTGATGAACCGACAGCGGTTTTAACACCACAGGAAATTCATGAACTGATGCATATTATGCGCAATCTTGTAAAAGAGGGAAAAACAATTCTCTTGATTACTCATAAACTTAAGGAAATCAAAGAGGCTGCGGATGAATGTACGGTTCTAAGAAAAGGTAAATATATTGGAACTGTTGATGTTAAAACAACGAGTGAACAGGAAATGGCAACGATGATGGTTGGCCGAGATGTTAGTTTTACTGTTGAAAAATCAGAAGCGCAGCCAAAAGAAAACATTCTAGAAATAAAAGACCTCAATGTTAAAGATTCAAAAGGTTTATATGCGGTAAAAAATTTCAGTTTGAATGTTCATGCTGGGGAGATTTTAGGACTAGCAGGTATTGATGGTAACGGACAGACAGAACTGGTTTATGCACTAACAGGATTGTGTAAAGCAGAAAGCGGACAGGTTTTATTAAAAGGCAAAGATATACTTAAATTGCCTATCAAAAAGAGATTGGATTCAGGAATGGCACATGTTCCAGAAGATCGTCATAAACATGGTTTGATTTTGGATTTTACATTAAAAGAAAATTTTGTAATTCACTGTTATAATAAACCACCTTTTTCTAAGCATGGTATCCTTCAGCCAAAGGTCATTGATGAATATGCTGATAAGCTTATTGAACAATTCGATGTAAGAAGCGGTCAAGGAAAAGATACGCCAGCTCGCAGTATGTCTGGAGGAAATCAGCAAAAAGCAATTATCGCTCGTGAAATTGATCGTTCATGTGATTTGTTGCTTGTTGTTCAGCCAACTCGTGGACTGGATGTTGGTGCTATTGAGTACATTCATAAAAGAATTGTCGAAGAAAGAGATAAGGGAAGAGCTATTTTATTAGTTTCGTTTGAACTTGATGAAATTATGAATCTCTCTGATCGTATTGCTGTTATACATGATGGAGAATTAAATGGTCTTGTATATCGGAAAGATACTGATGAAAATGAGTTGGGTCTCATGATGGCCGGATCCATTAAGAAAGTGGAGGCTGTAATATGAAAAAACATAGTCAATTAAAAATATCATTAGTTGCTGTTGGAGTTGGTTTTCTGTTTGCATTTTTAGTAGTTATTGTGGCAGGAAGAAATCCATTGAATCTGTTGGCAGCCATTATTAAAAGTATTAGTGGATTTAATATTTTACGACCAAATGAACCGGTTACTTTAGTAAATACCTTGAACTGGCTGAAGTACGCAGTTCCAATTACGCTAACAGGTCTTTCTGTTGGTTTTGCTTATCGAACAGGCTTGTTTAATATTGGTGGTGAAGGACAGATTTTAGTTGGTGGTACGGCTGCCGCAGCTGTAGGATTACTAGTTGATCTTCCACCAATTATTCATCCGATTGTTTGCTTAGTTGCAGGTGCATTAGCAGGTGCTGTTTGGGGAATGGTACCGGGGATCTTAAAAGCTTATCGTAAAATCAATGAAGTTGTTATATGTATCATGATGAATTATATTGGTTTATATGCTACTAGCTGGTTTACGAGAGCTTGTCTTCCTATCGATCCGGCAACAAATGCACGTACGATTGATTTGAAGGAAACGGCCGTATTGGGAAAGGTATTTGAAAATGTACCTTCATTATTCAATTGGGGATTTTTGGTTGCTATTATAGGAATAGTGGTTTTCTGGTTTATCATGGAAAAGACAACATTTGGATATAGTTTACGTGCAACAGGCTTCAATATGGAAGGAGCTCGTTTTGCTGGTATGAAAGTAGAAAAAAATGTTGCATTATCGATGATGATTTCTGGAGCTTTCTGTGGGCTGGCAGGTGCTGTCCTGATTCTTGGCGAATTTGGTTATGGTAGAATTCAGACAAGTTTTGATAATTTTGGATTTGATGGTATTTCTGTGGCCCTTGTAGGTGGATCTAATGCGATTGGTATTTTGCTTTCAGGTTTGCTTTTTGGATTATTGAAATCTGCAAGCAGTAATCTACAGATGATGAATATACCTAAAGAAGTTTCTGAATTAGCTCAGGCAGTAATTATTTATCTGATTGCAATTCAATATGTAGTTATTTTACTGCTGGATAAATTTCATGGTAAGAAAGATAAAAAATTAATTAGTGAAAATACAGAGAAGGGGGACGATCAGTTATGATGGAATTGATTTATCAAATGTTCCCATTGGCATTAATGATGGCAACACCTCTGATATTGGGCGCTTTGGGTGGCTTGTTTTCAGAAAGAGCGGGAATTGTTAATATTGCAATCGATGGTACAATGCAGGTAGGAGCATTTTTGGCCATGGTCTGTGTTTTGATTTTTGAAGCAAATGGCTGGCCATATGCAAAGTGGGTTGCCTTGCTTGTGGCATTTATTGGCGGAGCTATATTTATTAGTATTCATGCGATTGCTTCAATTCATTTTAAAGCGGATCAGACAGTATCTGGAACAGCGGTGAATGTACTTGCTGGTGGTCTAACGATTTATTTGTGTCAGATTATGTATAATGGCGCACGTTCAACAGATACGATTTCTGCAGCTCAGGGATTTGCAAAATTTAACATACCTTTCTTGAGTGATATACCGGTGATAGGCCGTTTGTTATTTACAAATGTTTATGCAACAACGTTATTAGCGTTTGCGCTGATCGTTGTTTCATGGTTTGTCATCTATAAAACACCGTTTGGACTGCGTCTAAGATCTTGTGGTGAATATCCACAGGCAAGTGCATCTATGGGAATTGATGTTGTAAAGATGAGATGGATCGCAGAATTGATATCTGGAGGGTTGAGTGGCCTTGCAGGAGCCGTTTTAGTTTTGACAACGGCAACATTCTATTATTCCGGTACAGTTCATGGATTGGGATTTGTCGCTGTTGCTACACTTATTTTCGGACAATGGAGTCCTTGGGGTGTTTTAGGAGCAGGTGTTTTCTTTGGATTTGCTCAAGTGCTGGGACTTTATTCATCTTCGATTCCTCTTTTGGAGAATCTTCCTTCTGAATTTTTCTCGATGTTTCCTTACGTCATAACGATCGTTGCTTTAGTACTATTTAGTGGGCGCTCTATGGCTCCGAAAGCAAGTGGCGAAATTTACGATGCAGGAAAAAGATAAACGATTAAAAACGACTAAAATCAGGGTAAAACCTGATTTTTTTATATTAAAGATCATTAAATTACAATTAAAATCATACATCATGCTTAAAATTATTCTAATTTCTGAGAGTGATTTTTATTTTGTATAAAAGATGGCTTTGATAACATTCATGTGATGAATATATAAGGTATAATGAATATATAAGACTTGCATGAAGGAGGTATGTTTAAGAAACAAAGAGCATATATTGAAAGAGAAAAGGAGATAAATTATGAATGGTTTAATCAAATTGATTGAAGACAAATTTGTACCTATTGCTGCCAAAATCGGTTCACAAAAGCATCTGAGCGCAATCAGAGATGCATTTGCCTCACTGATGCCACTAATTATGGCAGGAGCAATTGCTGTTTTACTGAATAATGTATTTTTTGTTCCATGGGGCCTTCTTGCTAATTTTATAGGGGCTGAAAGCAGCTTTATCGTATGGGCAAATATGTATATTGCTCCTATCTTCTCAGCTATTGACGCAGGTTCATTAAGTATTATGGCTTTAGGTTTATGTTTCTCTTTGGGATATAAACGTGCTGAATATGAAGGTAAAGATGCTCTTTCTACAGCATTAGTTACAGTAGGCTGCTTTATCGTATGTGGAGCTCTGGTGCGTAACAATGAACTAGTAGCCAGCTATGTGACTCACTATTTAGGTGCTCAAGGCTTATTTATAGGTCTGATCATTGGCTTGACAGCTCCGGAAATCTACATGTGGGCTGTTGATCAGGGATGGGTCATTCATCTTCCGGAATCAGTACCACCAGCAGTCAGTAAAGCATTCGCAGGTATTATTCCAGGACTATTAACTTTCTTTATTTGGGGACTTGTTTATTATATGTTTACACAGTTTACTGGATTAAATGTCTTTGCATGGTTTGAAGTAAATATTCAAACAGCTTTAATGAAGTTAAGTCAAAATATTTGGTCAATTTTATTGATTTCTACACTTATTCCGTTTCTATGGTTTTTTGGTCTTCATGGTGCCAATCTTTTAGAAGCTGTCATGGCGCCGGTATATGGAACATTGGGACTGATGAATATTCAAAACTTTGCGGAAGGAATTACGAAAGTAGGTATGGGAGCTAATGAGCTTTCACCCTGGGTACGTGGGTCATGGGATGCTTATGTATTTCTTGGCGGATCGGGCGCAACTTTAGCGTTAGTAGCAGCTATTCTGCTTGTATCAAAAGCTGCAGAAGATCGTGAAGTTGCCAAGTATGGTATAGGGTGTGGAATTTTTCAGATCAATGAGCCTGTACTTTTTGGACTTCCAGTTGTTTTAAATCCAATTTATTTGATTCCTTTTGTTTTATCTCAGCCAATTATGACATTGATTGGTTATTACGCAACAGTTTGGGGAATTGCAGGGCCAATCGTAAATACGGTCCCTTGGACAACACCTCCGGTAATTGCAGCTTTCTTGGCAACTAATGGCTCATTTGGGGCTGCCTTGACAGCTCTAATCTGTTTAGCAGCAGCATTTATTATTTATTTACCATTTGTAATAGCAGCAAATCGGGCAGCGAAGAAATAAATATAAGCGGGCCTATGAAAATAGACCTGCTTTTTTATATATTAGGAAATTTCATTTTTGATTAATAGAAAGATGATGAAAGAAAATAAAAAAAGTTAAGTGTGATTTATGTTATGATAATATATATCATCAATTTGAAATTATAGTATCATTATAGTTATTAATATGATATAATATCTGTACAAAACATCTCATTTCTGTCAAGGAGGCATCATGAAAGTCTTTTCTCTTTCCAACCGTTTCTATTACCGCGAATTCCCTGATCTGAAGAACACCGTTCTTCATGATCTTGCTGTCTATAACCG
>NZ_LT629964.1 GCF_900104665.1 Traorella massiliensis
CGTCAACTTCTCAAAAAATTATACATCTATATAAAATGGATATGTTAATTATTAACTAACATATCCATTTGTTCATTTACAAACTTCCTGTATTCTTCTTCTGTTGCTCCCAGTGCCTTTAATATCTTTTTTTGCTTATTTGTCAGTCGATATCTTATATGATATTTCTCATCCGCTAATTTAGTTACTCCCAGCCGTTCATAATCTTTCAATACTTTCGGTACTGTGTACTCTTTTCTATTCGTTTTATACAATTCCTTTAATGACTGATAAATCTCATTCCTGATAATCAATGCTATGAATGATACGAACACTTTGCTTTCAAGTTTCTCTTCCGAATGTACTCTGAATACATCATTCCCTAAATATGTCTTTTCCATCCTGAATATCTTTTCCACCGCATCCCTATCCCGATATGTTTCCAGCGCTTCTTCTGCACTCATCTTTTTTGACGTCACTATCGCAAAATATCCCGCTTTATTTATCAGCTTCATGATTTCGTTATCTTTTCTTTGATAATTCATGAAGTATCCATTCTCATCAAATCCCAATCGATAATATTTCTCATAGCTTTTCACATCTTCTGCTTTCTTTATCTTTTTCTCTTTCTTCTTCTCTAACTCCTCATCCATCTTATTGAATCTGTTATTGATCGTAATCTTTTCTTTTTCCGCTTCTATTCCATTATAATATACATGCACATATTCTTTTTTTCCTGTATTGAATAAATCCTTCTCTACTGTCATCCCGTACAGTTCGTATCCCTGCATATAATTTGAATATCCGTTCTTTAATACTGCTCCTGCTTCTTCTGCCGCTTCCTGTATGAACTTTGCATTCCCCTTCGTCATCAGTATATAGTCATAATTATGCTTTTCGAAATACCTTATATTCCGTAATGAAAAATATCCCCTGTCCAGTATGAATCCTATTTCCCTGCATCCGTACTGCCGGGCTCTCTCCACCATCTTTTCACATTCCGTATTGTCGATGATGCTTCCCGGAAACAATTCATAGAATAAAGGCACCTGATCCGTCTGATTATATCCTATTGATAAATTCACTTGCGGTAATTCATCACGATCCTTCGCATGTCCGTATTCTGCCAATTCAAGATTTCCTGCAGCACTGTTCATATTCGTCGAATCATAAGCTATATAGATTTGCTTCTCAACATGCATATGTACCCACGATCTGATGAACAAATCGATATCCTTTACTTTTATTTTTTTAAACAGTCTTCCTATCGCATTATCATCGAAGTTCTCTGCACTGAACAATGTGTGATTATATCCATAGTCTTCAAAATACTGCATTACGTTATTTTCGCTCATCATCATATATGTCGCTATATCCAGGATCTTGTCCGAATCATCTTTGAAAATCGTCTCCAGCAGTTCTTTTAATCCATTCCCAGCACTTATCTTGTCCGCCACAAAATGAGGTCCCGCAATAACGAAGTCTGCTTTATCTCCGGGTTCATTCTGTTCATATGGAAATATTTCAAAATAGTTCCTGTTTGGAATCAGCTTTCCTTCTTCGTTAAGTTTTCCAATAGCTACTCTTACTGGTCTGGTTTGTTTTAATTCTGGCGAATATTTAACCCTTTGTGTCAAGTACACATAACTGCCACTTCTGCCTTTTATGATGACTGTTCTTTCAGGTAAATCCACAGGATTTTGATGCATAAAATCATCCTTTCTATAGATGTATATTTATACATCTATTATATCATACTCTTTCCGAACAGAAAAGCTCAAATACGCTTATTTTATCACCTATTTGAGCTATTTAT
>NZ_LT629965.1 GCF_900104665.1 Traorella massiliensis
TCCGCTTCTATTCCATTATAATATACATGCACATATTCTTTTTTTCCTGTATTGAATAAATCCTTCTCTACTGTCATCCCGTACAGTTCGTATCCCTGCATATAATTTGAATATCCGTTCTTTAATACTGCTCCTGCTTCTTCTGCCGCTTCCTGTATGAACTTTGCATTCCCCTTCGTCATCAGTATATAGTCATAATTATGCTTTTCGAAATACCTTATATTCCGTAATGAAAAATATCCCCTGTCCAGTATGAATCCTATTTCCCTGCATCCGTACTGCCGGGCTCTCTCCACCATCTTTTCACATTCCGTATTGTCGATGATGCTTCCCGGAAACAATTCATAGAATAAAGGCACCTGATCCGTCTGATTATATCCTATTGATAAATTCACTTGCGGTAATTCATCACGATCCTTCGCATGTCCGTATTCTGCCAATTCAAGATTTCCTGCAGCACTGTTCATATTCGTCGAATCATAAGCTATATAGATTTGCTTCTCAACATGCATATGTACCCACGATCTGATGAACAAATCGATATCCTTTACTTTTATTTTTTTAAACAGTCTTCCTATCGCATTATCATCGAAGTTCTCTGCACTGAACAATGTGTGATTATATCCATAGTCTTCAAAATACTGCATTACGTTATTTTCGCTCATCATCATATATGTCGCTATATCCAGGATCTTGTCCGAATCATCTTTGAAAATCGTCTCCAGCAGTTCTTTTAATCCATTCCCAGCACTTATCTTGTCCGCCACAAAATGAGGTCCCGCAATAACGAAGTCTGCTTTATCTCCGGGTTCATTCTGTTCATATGGAAATATTTCAAAATAGTTCCTGTTTGGAATCAGCTTTCCTTCTTCGTTAAGTTTTCCAATAGCTACTCTTACTGGTCTGGTTTGTTTTAATTCTGGCGAATATTTAACCCTTTGTGTCAAGTACACATAACTGCCACTTCTGCCTTTTATGATGACTGTTCTTTCAGGTAAATCCACAGGATTTTGATGCATAAAATCATCCTTTCTATAGATGTATATTTATACATCTATTATATCATACTCTTTCCGAACAGAAAAGCTCAAATACGCTTATTTTATCACCTATTTGAGCTATTTATCGTCAACTTCTCAAAAAATTATACATCTATATAAAATGGATATGTTAATTATTAACTAACATATCCATTTGTTCATTTACAAACTTCCTGTATTCTTCTTCTGTTGCTCCCAGTGCCTTTAATATCTTTTTTTGCTTATTTGTCAGTCGATATCTTATATGATATTTCTCATCCGCTAATTTAGTTACTCCCAGCCGTTCATAATCTTTCAATACTTTCGGTACTGTGTACTCTTTTCTATTCGTTTTATACAATTCCTTTAATGACTGATAAATCTCATTCCTGATAATCAATGCTATGAATGATACGAACACTTTGCTTTCAAGTTTCTCTTCCGAATGTACTCTGAATACATCATTCCCTAAATATGTCTTTTCCATCCTGAATATCTTTTCCACCGCATCCCTATCCCGATATGTTTCCAGCGCTTCTTCTGCACTCATCTTTTTTGACGTCACTATCGCAAAATATCCCGCTTTATTTATCAGCTTCATGATTTCGTTATCTTTTCTTTGATAATTCATGAAGTATCCATTCTCATCAAATCCCAATCGATAATATTTCTCATAGCTTTTCACATCTTCTGCTTTCTTTATCTTTTTCTCTTTCTTCTTCTCTAACTCCTCATCCATCTTATTGAATCTGTTATTGATCGTAATCTTTTCTTT
>NZ_LT629966.1:0-122160 GCF_900104665.1 Traorella massiliensis
AAGACATCAGTTACGGAATATGGCGAGGTAGCAGATAAAGAAATATATGAACTCGATAAAGACATGATAGACAAAGAAACTATGTATGATGGTTTCTATGCAGTGGTAACCGATATAGAAGGAGATGCAGCACAGATCATAAACATTAATAAGCGCAGATGGCAGATTGAAGAATGTTTCAGGATCATGAAAACAGAATTCGATGCAAGACCTGTATATTTGCGTAGAGAAGACAGAATCAAAGCACACTTTCTGATCTGTTTCATTGCACTGATGATCTTTCGATTACTGGAGATCAGGCTGGAAAAAGAATATACAGCCGAACAGATCATCAGCACACTGAAGAAGATGGAAGTATGTAGGCTAGAAGAATATGGATATATTCCGACATACACAAGAACAGAATTAACGGATAAATTACACGAAGTATTCGGATTCAGAACTGATACAGAGATCATCAAGAAATCAAAGATGAGAAGCATCATTAAAAAAAGTAAGGAAAAGCAATAAAATACTACATATCTTTACAAAACCAAAACCTCAGGAATAACCCTTAATCTCGGTGTTTTCTTGAGGTTTCTTACTTTTTAACTGTCAAAGATGGGATATTATATCGATAAAAGTGTCTATTTACATGATGAAAAAATATTTACTGTAATGATTATAGTGGTGATAACCCTTATTCAGAAATACTTTTCATAAAAAGGAATCATTATTTGCTTTTACATCCTGAAATTGAATGGAATGATGAAACTCCAAACAAATTCGTGCAAACAATTCACTGGCAATAAAAAAGGACAGGTTATTACCTGTCCTCTAACATTTCATCAATCATTTGCCATACTCGGTCAATACCTTGTTTCTTTTCACTTGAAAAAGCAATCAAAGGTTCTTCATCAGTTAACTCGAATGTCGTTTTGATTTTTTCAAGGCATTTTTTAATCTCATTTTTTTTAAGCTTATCTACCTTTGTCGCAATGATTGCAAGTTTCATATGATGATATCTTGCATATTCAATCATTGTCAAATCATCTTCACTTGGTTTATGACGAGCATCTACAATGATCAGCAAACCTTTTTTTTGCTTTCGCTCACCAAAGTATTCTTCCATCATCTCACCAAATTGAATCAACATTTTTTTTGATGCATTAGCATATCCATAACCTGGTACATCTACTAACATGAAACGATCATCAATATTAAAGAAATTCAAAAGTCTTGTCTTTCCAGGAGTATTTCCTACATAAGCTAGATTTTTTCTTCGTGTAATCGTATTGATCAATGAACTTTTCCCTACATTGCTTCTTCCTGCCATTACAATTTCAGGAAGCTCACTGTCCGGCCAGCTTTTAGAATCTGGCGCAGAGATAACTAAATAAGGATTTTTTACTTCCATTATTTGACCAAAGCATAATCAATGACCTGCGATACATGCTCAACAGGAATGATCTTCATGCTTTCCTTTACTGAATCTGGAATTTCATCGATATCTTTCATATTTGCTTTTGGCACGATGATCGTATGGATACCACAGCGATGAGCAGCTAATGACTTTTCTTTTAAGCCGCCTATTGGAAGGACATTTCCACGAAGAGTCACTTCTCCTGTCATCGCTAGATCTGATTTAACTGGAATATTTGTCAATGATGAAACAATAGCAGTTGTTAGTGTTACACCTGCACTTGGTCCATCCTTTGGTACGGCACCTTCAGGTACATGGATATGAATATCTTCCTGTTCAAACAATTTAGGTTCGATTTTGTACTTCTTCGCATTAGCTCTCACATAGTCATATGCAATCGAAGCACTTTCTTTCATGACATCTCCCAATTTTCCAGTCAGGACAAATTTACCTTTTCCTTCAAAATGAGTGACTTCGACCTGAAGCACGTCTCCGCCAAATGAAGTATAAGCAAGACCCGTAACGGTTCCTACCTGATCTTTCTTTTCTTTACGGCCATAATCAAAGATTTCATGACCTAACCATTCATTGACAAGCTTCTTTGTTACCGTAATAGATTTTTTCTTATCTTTCAAGATAGCTAATACAGCTTTTCTAGCACAAGTGCCAATAACTCTTTCAAGCTGACGTACACCTGCTTCACGAGTGTAATACTGAATGAGATAAAGCAATACTTCATCTTTGATCTTAAACTGATTTGATTTTAAGCCATTCATTTCTACCTGTTTTGGTACCAAATGTTTTTTCGCAATCTGAATTTTCTCAACCTCTGTATAGCTGCTGATCTGAATAATTTCTAAACGATCCTGCAGAGCGCTTGGAATATTTTCCAAATAATTGGCAGTTGCGATAAATAATACCTGACTTAAATCGTAAGGCTCTTCAATATAGTGATCACTGAAAAGGGCATTCTGCTCAGGATCCAGCACTTCTAGCATTGCACTTGAAGGATCTCCCTTGTAATCACTAGCCATCTTATCAATTTCATCTATCAAAAATACTGGATTGATCGTTCCGGCTTTTTTCATGCCTTGAATGATCCTTCCTGGCATACTGCCTAAATATGTTCTACGATGTCCACGAATCTCAGCTTCATCACGAACACCACCTAATGAAATTTTCACAAATTTGCGTCCCAGAGCACGAGCAACAGATTTTGCCAGCGATGTCTTACCAACACCTGGAGGACCTACCAAGCAAAGAATCGGAGATTTTAGAGAATTTGTCATCTGCTTAACAGCAAGATATTCCATGATTCTCTCTTTTACCTTTTCAAGTC
Organism: Traorella massiliensis; assembly: GCF_900104665.1. Classification (GTDB taxonomy): domain Bacteria; phylum Bacillota_I; class Bacilli_A; order Erysipelotrichales; family Erysipelotrichaceae; genus Traorella; species Traorella massiliensis. The sequence continues at coordinate 2,742 of NZ_LT629966.1, forward strand.
CATAATGGTCTTCATCCAAGATCTGCTGTGCAAGCTGTAAATCTTCATTATCCTCACTTTGCTGCCAGTAAGGCAATTTCATCAGCCAGTCGATATAACTCTTGATGACACCGCTCTCCCCAGCACTTGCCGGAAGCATTTCATAACGAGAAAGTTCTTCTAAAACTTTCGCCTTGATATTTTCCGGATATGGATTTTTTTCTAACTGCTCACGAATCGAATCGGCATCGTCGCTTGTTTCTGGAACATCACCTAATTCTTCTTTGATCGCACGCAGTCTTTCTCTTAAAAAGTATTCTTTCTGACTTTCTTCAACACGTGTTCTTACTTTCTGATTAATTTCATTATCAATCACTAAAAGCTGTTTTTCTCTTTCAATTGCTTCTAGCAATCTTAACAAGCGAGTATTTACATCTAGGGTTTCTAAAAGCTGCTGACGCTGGTTTAATGTAAAAGGAAAAATCTGAGCAATATGATCAGCTAGACGATTGGCTGAAACTCCTTTGGCAAAACTTTTAGCCATTCCTGGAGAAATCAAACTTGCTAATGTATCAAAGCTTTCCATTTCTTTACTGATCTTTCTAACAAGGATCAATTCCTCATTAGCATCTCCCATGATATCTTCTAACACTTCAACACTTGCAAATTTCGTGTTACGCATTTCTTTGATATCTAAAATTCTGGCACGTGAAATACCCTTAAAAACAGTTCTGATAAAGGCGTCTTTTTTATGAGTGGCAACGATGCGGCAAATCGTACCTACCTGATATAAATCATTGGTATCTGGCTGATCTACCGATGGATCGATCTGGCTAACTACCAGAACTTCAGAATTAAAGCTTTCATTGGCTCTTCTCAAAGCATTTAAGCTTATTTCACGACCCACTTCAATAGCTACTTCTTCATTTGGAAATATGACAACATCTCTTGTGCAAATGACAGGAAATTGTCTTGTATTCATTTCTTCCATCAAATTACTCCTTCCTATTTAGTCAAAAAGACGCTTAGCGTCTTTTATTCTTTTTCAGTTTTTTTCGCAGGCTTATTTTTCTTAACGATTTCGATGGCTTCTCTCAACTTCAGATCATAAGAGATGCTATCAGGAGAAATCAGTTCTTTGACCTTATCGCTTTCCATACCATAAGCATCTGCAATACGCTTATATTCTGCTTCAATGCTCTCTTCGCTGATTTCAACATTTTCTTTTTTCGCAACTGCTTCAAGTACAAGACGAACCTTTACTTTATTTTCTGCATCGATCGCCATACCTGAACGAATATCACTTTCCTGCTGACCAGTCATCTGAGTAAACTGCTCCATATTGAATCCTTGCTGAGCAAGACGCTGTTTAAACTCATCAACCATACGATCCGTTTCCTCATCAATCATGATCTGAGGAAGTTCTACTTCAGCATTCTCAACTACCTTTGTTAGACAGTCGTTTGTATATTTGTTTTCAGCATCATTTTCTTTACGTTTTTTCAGATCATCTTTTAAATAATCTTCATATTCCTTTGTTGTAGTAACATTTTCAATGTTTGCCTGCTTTACTAACTCATCATCAAACTCAGGCAATACCTTTGTTTTGATTTCATGTAGCGTTACTTTGAAAACAACAGGCTGTCCTGCAAGGCTAGGCTCCTGATAATTTTCAGGGAAAGTAACATTGATATCTTTTGTTTCTTCTGGTTTCATACCCACTAACTGTTCTTCAAATCCTGGAATAAAAGATCCTGATCCAATTACTAATGGATAGTTTTCCCCTTTTCCGCCATCAAATGCAACACCATCTTTAAATCCTTCAAAATCAATCACAGCGGTGTCTCCATTTTCAACGCTTCCCTCTTCTTTTAATTCAAGTTCCGCATATCTTTCCTGAAGACGGCTGATCTGTTCTTCGATATCTTTCTTTAAAACACGTGTGCTGTCTTTTTTGATGCCTAAATCTGTATAGTCGCCTAGCTTCACTTCCGGCTTCACCTGAATATCATAAACAAGCGTTACAGACTTTTCATCAATGGCTTCAATATCAAGAGATGGACGAGCGATCATCTGAATATCGTGTTCGCTGATTCCCTGTACCAATGCATCTGTAGCTACTTCATCTACCGCATTGATTAAAATTTCTTGTACTGATACATGTTTTTTCGCAATTGCTGCCGGCACCTTTCCTGCACGGAATCCTGGCAGCGATAATTTTGAAACGATCTTTTTAAATGCTTTATCCTGTGCTTTTGACCACTGATCACCTTCGATTGTAGCTTTTAAAACACCTGTTGATTTTTCTTTTAATTCCCAAGTAGACATGTTTTTCCTCCTAAAATTCAATCATCAAATTGTATTGCTATATAATAATAATTCAAAACCGCCTTTTTGTGAAGCTTTTTTTTCAGAAAGCAATTTTTTCATCTCATTTTCGCATCCCATCATTGATGAAACATACATAACAATCTCATAAGCACATGCTTCACTTTCATCTTCATCGATTTCAAAAGGTAAATGAAGATAAGCTTCTTTATAAAGACACTGGATGCATAAATTTAGAAGTGAAGGATTTTCATTTTCCAGCCAGCTATGCATAAATTCAATACTTGTTTCAACACCTTCACTGTCGCTCGGATTGACACAAGCTGCCGGAATAAAAGTAATATCCATACCATCTTTTACGATATGAAATTCTTCATTCAGCTGCTGGCCGATACAAGCTTCGATCAAGGAAATGGTTACAAAAACACTTTTCGCATGATCAAATCCTTTTTGTATCAAGTCAGGATATTCTCGCATATTGCTTTCACGCAATGCCTTAACCGCAAATAACTGATGACTTTCATCCATTTCCAGATAAGTATCGATCTCATCATCACTCAGCTTTTTCTGGGCTTCAAACATCAATAATTGCTTTTCATATACCAAAAGTTTTTCTTCAAAATCTTTAGGAATATATGGCATGCTTAATTCTTCTTTAACTTTAATAGAAGCACTTTCATAATCACCAGTATTCATCATATTTTCAATTTCTTCAATACATTCTTTATAATAATTGCTCATAACTCACCTGACTTTTCATAATATATCATAAAACTATATTTCAGGCAAATAAAAGACACCTCATTCAAAAGGTGCGAATTTAAATTCAACATGCATATCAGTATCTACAATAATTATACAATATGAAATAGGCCGTCCATCACGTGAATAATACAAGCTGCCTGGATTAATAAGCCGAATGCCATTTACAACTTTATCACAAGCTACATGCGTATGTCCAAAAAATACGGTGTCACAGCCCTCTTCTTTGGCCATCTTGCTCAAATAAGTCAAACGATCTCTTGCATAGCATAAATGCGAATGAAGCATCAATACCCGAAAAGGACCCATCTTTAACTTCATCTTTTCTGGAAAATCAGCATAGTAATCATTGTTGCCACGGACAATGCGCATATTCGGATAGACATACTCGTCACATTCGATATCTCCGCAATGCAAAAAAGCATCCGCATCCTTATGTTTTTCCATGATCTCATCAATTAAATGATTTCGGCCATGAGAATCACTCATTAATATTATTTTCATATCATCACCAAAAATACTTTAACATAATCTTTCTCATTCTTCAAATATATTTAAATTTAAATCATCAAATGTCAAAACATTTTGAAAACTGCCTTCCATCCACACTTTTTCATCATTAATATAGAGTGAAAACTGATTGCCGATCTGATTCATCTTCAAGGTATATAAAAGTGGCAGAATAGTATCCGCATTTACAAGATTTTCTTCTTCAAGAAAAGCTTCATTCAGATATAGCATCACATGATCCCCATCATTTTCTATTTTTTGACACTCTAAGCTCAAAGAGGTTTGATCAAGCACCTCATTCACAAAATCTAAAGTGCTCTGTGAAGAAGGGTAACGACGTGTCATCACCATATAATAATGACTTGTTTCATTCTCATGTAATTCAATGACAGAACGTGAGATGCTTTGATGGAGCTGAGAACTATCAAGATTAAAATTATTTACACCTAGCGTATAATCAAAAGGCTGCATTGGAAGTGCACTTAAAGGCATTTTTTCAATTGGTTTTTGATTAACGAGAAATTCAACCTGATAATTTTCATTAAATTGAACTACACTGCTGACAATCGCTTCAATGACCCGTAATTCAATATGAGAGCTCATTGTAAAAAAAGCTTCATTAAAGCTTATTTGAACAAGCTCATTTTGAATATCAACATCCAGACATTGAATCGAAACAGGAATCAGAGCTTTTAAATCATATATCCCTATTTCATGTTTCATAAGTTGAAAAAGCTGTAAGATATTTTCTTCATCGGATTCACTTTTCTGATAATTCAACGTAACAGGCACCAATTGATGATCGTCATTGATCATATAAATAAGAATCTTGTCTTCCATATCACCCGTTGTACTCTTAAAAACCTCAATTTGTTGCTTTGGAAGAAAAAGTGTTGTCATAACACAGATAAAAGCAATTGCATAGGTGCATACAAGTTTGATCTTTTTCATACTTCACCTCAATGCATCTTATGATGAAACACTCAAAAAAAGAAGAAAAAAATCACTCATGAATCCAGAGTGATTGCTTTCACATCATAATCGCATCCCAAAAGAGTCCGAATGCTTTCTTTCATTCTAGCTGGATCTTTGGTCGTATAGATTTCCATTTTTCCTTCACCAGTGATCTGCTCATCTCTAAAAAGATCGACCACGGCCTGATTGGAATCAAATAATTCTCCCTTACCATCAAGAAAAGGACGTATGAGCGGGAAGTGAGTACAGCCTAATACCCATGCATCGGCTTTCTCAGATACATAACTCTCTACTGCTTTCCTCAATATATCAGAATCACAGCCGTTTTCGATGATAGGCACCAGCTTTGCAGCTGGAATTTCGTGAATCTCGGTTTCCGGGCAAAAAGCTTTTAATGTATTCAGATAAGCATGTTTTTCAACCGTCTTAGGTGTTGCAAGTACATTGATTTTTTGAAAATGATGTCCTGCTAACTGTCTGCAGGTAGGTTCAATAATGTTATAAATGTGGAGATCTTCATATTCTTCTTGAATATCGCCAATCACATTAGCACATAGGGTATTGCAGGCAACTACCACTTCATGAATGTCCATCATTCTAAATTTATCTAGAAAAGCATGGGCATACTTTCTTAATTCCTCCACACTTTTTTCACCATATGGAACATTGCTCTGATCGGCAATATATACAATATTTAAATTTGGATATGCCTCTTTCAGTGCTTTCACAACCTGCATACCGCCTAACCCCGAATCACAGCAGCCTATGGTTGTAATCATTGCGTTTCATCTCCTTCTTCATTATTCTGTTTTAGATCTTCATGATACTGGAGAATAAATTCCTCCAATGGCTGAGCAGGATCATTCACAAACTCAAAACCATACTCATGTGCATGCTCAATTAGCCATAATTGCTGTGGTGAAAGTTCCATTTCTTTCAGATTTGTCGTTTCCACTGAAGCAACAACTAATCGCACCACATTTCCTAATTGATAGATCGATTGTCCCGGATAAGCTACATGATTGAAGACATCATCAATTCCATAAGTCAATACCGCTTCTTCATATAACTGTTCCTGGGTATCAAACGATATATAACCAGTCGTAACTACCATATTGCCACAAGTTTTCTCATTAATCTCAAATGCAGCATTACACATATTGACTAATTCTTCAGCGGCTCCTTGTGAAAGCTGTATCGTCTCTTCTCCTTGGATCTGATTCACGATAGGAATGCCGCTAACCTCTACCAGATCTTTTGGCGTATAGGTAAACAATGTCGTATTCTCTTCTATTTTTCCTGTTACAGAAGACGGATCGCTGATCAGTGTCTGTTCATGGACAAAAGCATTTTCTTCTGTATAAAAACTCTTTAGCTGAGCTAATGAATAATTACTGCAATAAACTTTAAAAGTTGAAAAGCTCATCTGATCTTTCATGACATCTACAAGCTCTAAAATAGATGCAGCATCCATCTCACCAACATTTTTAGCGTAATTATACCAGTCAACATAGCGGATATTAAAATTAGACATTCCTAAATATTCCATAAACTCTTCAGGTTTATATTGCCGGTCGATCAAATAATTGATATCTTCTGTTGTCATATATTCCAGTATGATCTTTCGATTTTCATCATTTGCATACTGATATCGAGAAAGTTCATCATAATGTTGATTCATGATATGAAAACAACATAAAAATAATGCAAGAAGTGCACCGATAAAAAGTCCTCTTTTCATTTTCATGAAAGTCACCTCTTGTTAGATTATAACAAGTTCACCTTTAAAAGTAAATAAAAGAAAAGGGGAATGATGATCCCCTATTCATCTAACTCAATTTGATGACATCTCAAAAGCTCTAGAACAGCCTGTGTGCGTGAACTCACATTCAGCTTTAATATGACATTTGAAATATGATTACGTACTGTTTTATCGCTAATACTCATTTTATAAGCTATTTCTTTTGTAGAATAATTTTTCAAAAGATAACGAAAAACTTCACTTTCACGTGGAGTGCAAATTTTTTGCGTAAGATTCCTCCTTTAAACCATAGTATGCACGAATCAATGATTGTCTAAGGTTTTTTGCCCAACTAGCTCCAAGACATTTTCCGCAACATTGGCAGGAAGGAACTCTTTTAGCTCTTCTAAAGTAGCGTTACGAAGATTTTTGATCGTCTTGTATTTTTTCCAAATCTGTTTTTTACGTACTTCTCCAACACCTTCGATGTCATCTAAAATACTTTTGTTCATGGCTTTGCTGCGTAGCTTCCGATGGTATGTAATCGCATAGCGGTGTACTTCATCTTGCAGGGTTGTCAGGAAAAAGAAAAGCGGACTGTCTTTTTCAATTTCAATCACTTCCCCATTTTTATCTAATAAACGGCTAGTACGATGCTTATCATCCTTGACAAGACCTGCTATCAAAATGTCGATTCCTAAAGAATCCAATACTTCTTTTGCCGCTTCAATCTGCTGCCACCCGCCATCAACGATCAACAAATCACTCATTGGCTGTTTTTCCATCAGTTTTCGATAATAGCGACGGTATAGTACCTCCTTCATCGAATCCATATCACTGCGATATTCATCTAAGCGATACAATCGATAATCGGCCTTGGAAGGTTCACCGTCTTTAAAAACGACGACCCCGCTGCAATTAAAGGCTCCTGAAATATGCGAATTATCGATCATTTCAATCGTATGAATTTCTCTATTAAAAAAGCTAGAAAGATCTTTCATTGCCTGTGATTTACGATTTTCATCTCGCTGAAGCGTTTCAATCTGTTCATGAAGCGTCTTTTTCGCATTTTCTACCACCATATCAACCAGCTGTTTTTTATTTCCCTGCTTTGGCTGAATAATTTTCGCATCTAATACTTCTTCAATACCTTCAACATTGATATCAAAAGGTAATAAGATCTCATCAGGTAAAATATTTTTTTCGTAGTATTGAACAAGAAAACTCATAAAAGTTGTCTGTGGATCCTCCACAAGCGGCTGAACAGAAAAAGAACGATTTAAGATCTTCCCATCATGAAGAATAAAATTCTGGATCGAAATATACCCATATTCTTCATAATAAGCAAATACATCACGATTCTTACGATCTTTAAATTGTACCTTTTGCTGCTGGGTAACATGTTTGATCGCTTCGATCAATTCATGTTTTTCCTTTGCTTTTTCAAAATTAAGAGACTCACTCGCTTCATTCATTTCAGCTGTTAACTGATGAAGGATATCTGCAGTGTCTCCCTTAAGAAAACGTCTGACCTTTTTTATCATTTCTTCTTTTACATCATCTTCTATCTTTTTTTCACAATATCCCAGACATTCATGAATGTGATAATACAAACAGACTTTTTTAGGTAAATGCTGACACTTTCTCAAAGGAAATAAACGATTTAAAAGATCTTTTGTCTGATAAGCCGCTGAAGAATCCGGAAATGGTCCAAAATACTCCGCTTTTTTATCTTTGATATTGCGTACCACGCTCAATGCAGGAGCATGATCTTTTGTCAACTTTAAATAAGGATAGCTTTTATCATCCATGAACATGATGTTAAAGCGGGGACGATATTGCTTAATAAGGTTAAATTCAAGAAGCAGCGCTTCTTTTTCACTGGATGTAACGATTGTTTCAAAATCATCAATTTGTGAAACGAGCTTTGTTGTCTTATAGTTATGAGAACCTACAAAATAAGAATGAACACGATTTTTTAACTTAATCGCTTTCCCAACATAGATAATCTCGCCCTCTTTGTTCTTCATCAGATAACAGCCAGGTTTTAAGGGCAAGAGTTCTAATTTCTGTCTAATCTTTTCACTTGCCATGTCGACCACCCTTTAAAGTTACAACGGTTGCTCCTGTGCCGCCTTCACCTTCACCACCGATACGCCAGCTCTCAACATATTTATTTTTCTTCAGATAATCCCAGATAGCACTTCTCAATGCTCCACTGCCCACTCCATGAATGATCCTGACAGATGAAAGTGAATTGGCAAGAGCTGTATCCAGGAATTTATCAACGATTGAAATCGCATCAATGACCCTTTCACCGATCACATTACATTCCATAGAAGCACGAGTATGCGTTCTGGAAGAAACGGCAGCCTTCTTTTTAACACTTTTCTCTTTCTTTTTCTGGGTATGGGTACAATCCGATGGATCAAGCTTCATCTTCATACCATTTGCAAACACAAGAAGATACTTAGGTTTTACTTCCAAGACCTCACCATAATAATTATATCGTTTGATCATGACTGAATCACCGACATGGAATACCTCATCACTGGGACCTTTTTCTTCCTCTTCCACCAGATCATTTAATTGAGAGCGAATTTCCAGGAGTTCATGTACCTTTGCATCTGCTTTAGAACGCATTTCTGATAGAATCTCATCACTTCTTTCTTTCGCTTCTTCAACAATTTCCTGTGCCTCAAGCTGGGCAGATTCCATCATCTTTTCACGTTCTTCTTCAAATCTTTTTTCCTTTTCTAAAAGATTCTTCTCTTTTTCTTTTAAGCTTTCACTTTGAAGCTCAAGCTTTTCTTTCATCTGCAAATTTTCATTCATTAAATCATTGAGCCGAACGATCAGCTTTTCATCTTCAGTCTCATTTTCTTCTTTGATCTTACGAGCTTCTTCAATAATATGTGGATCAAGACCAAAATGAGCTGCAATAGAAAGAGCATTTGACTGTCCGCTCATCCCTTCGATATAACGATAAGTTGGCCGCATCTTTTCCATATCAAATTCAACGCTGCTACATAAGACCTCGGGCCATTTCCCAGAAACTGATTTTAACTTTGAATAATGAGTCGTAGCTAAAACCATACATCTTTTCTTTCTTAAATCATCTAAAACGGCAATTGCCAGCGCTTCGCCCTCTTTAGGATCCGTACCGCTTCCAAGCTCATCAAGGATAACAAGCGAATGTTCACTTACTTTATGAGTGATCATTGCTAATTTTGAAATATGGGCACTGAATGTTGACAAGGACTGTTCAATAGATTGTTCATCACCAATATCAATAAAAATATCATCAAATTTAGGTATCGTTATTTCATCGGCACTTACTGGAAAACCACAGTAACTCATCAATACAAAAAGGCCGATCGTCTTTAAAGTAACACTTTTTCCTCCCGTATTACTACCCGTAATCAAAAGAATCGTATGATCTTTCATTTCATACGTATTCGCAACTACTTTTTTTGGATTGATCAAAGGATGGCGAGCTTTTTTCATATAAATATGTCGCTCATCATTTAAAGTGGCAACACACCCCTGTATCTCATGAGCATAATGAGCTTTCGCAAAGATACAATCCAAAAGTGCCAGCGTTTCACAATTGGCAATCAAAGCATCTCCGTGCTTTTTAACCTCTTGTGACAACTCAAACAAGATTCGCTTCATTTCTTCTTCTTCACTGCTTTTCAAGGCTTGCAAACGATTATTGAGCTGTAAAAGAACCTCCGGCTCAATATAAGCTGTAGCACCAGATGCACTCTCACCGTGAATAAAACCACGAATACTATTCTTTTCAGAATTTTTCACCAAAACACAAACACGATCATTCCGTGTCGTGGTAATCGTATCCGTCAGCTTGGATGCATTAGCCTGAATAAATTTAGCTGTCTGAGCTGCAATATCACCTGTAACTGCCGCAATGGAACGACGAATACTTTTTAATTTCACTGATGCGTGATCATATAATTCATAACTGTTTGAAATACAAGATTCGATCTTTTCACTCAGTTTCAAATCGATCATCAATGACTCACCTAATTCATCCAGCACAGAAGCATTGCTTTCATGAAGATAACGTCGCATATTCTGACATCCTCTCATAAGTGCAGCACACTGCATCAATTCACGACAGTTGCATAACGCATCCTTCATTGCTACATCAACTGCCTCACGGACATCATAAACACCCCCAAAAGGAGGGTTTTCATTGACACGTAATATTTCAATAGCTTCCGCTGTTCTTGCAAGCTCAGTCTTGATTTTTAATCTCTCAAAACTTGGCTCTGTCTTCATTACCATGAAAGCCCCTAATGAAAATTGTGCATATTCAGCAATCTTCTTTTTAATTGTTTCTAATTCTAATACATCATTCATGTGAATACCCTAACTTTTCTATAAAATCCTGAATTTCCTCATCACTATAACCATGTTCACTTAACAAATCTTTCAATTCCTGTAAATTTACCTGATCTAAAAGTGAATCAGACATAATATCAAAGTCATTTAAGACCTCACTGCCATACGTAAATACTCTTTCCTGAAGCATTTCAATATGTTGAAAAAAAGTATTTTCAATCACTTCGCTGCCATTTTGAATGATAGGCGTATGAAGCACAAACAGCAATACAAAACAAAGCAAAAACATCTCCACGACACCAAACAATGCTCCCAGAAGAGAATTAGCAAAAGAAATAACTGGCAATTCTTTAAACAATAAAGCTATTGGCTTCAATAAAAAAATAACTAAAGAAGCTACGATAACGATCAATACAAAAATTAAAATTTGATTTGCATAATTATAAAAGAAATCAGCTAATGGTGTATCCTGATAAGGAGCATAGCTTTGAGGAAGAATATGAAATACTTTTGAAAAAGCAGGTGCCAGATTCCATCCTATGATAACGATGACCACAAAAGAAAAACAACTTAACAGCTTGGAAAGAAAACCTTTTCTATATCCTAAAAACACTAACAGTACAAATAAAATAAGCAGCAGTGGGTTAATCAATTGAATCATAAAATCTGAAATAACCATGAAATCACCTCGTTTCTATTTTAAAGCATCTATCCATCGAATGCAAATATGTGTTAAAATAACTTTATGGAAACTTATACAGAAAAACTTAACGATAACCAGATACAACTTTTAAAAAAGAAATACTATAACTATATTTCAGATAAAAAAATTCCTTACGCCCTTTTTCAAATCAAGCTTGAAGATTGTACCATCACTGTCTACACTTCAAAAAAAGCAGTATATCAAGGAGAAAAAGCTTCTTTATATCTCACCCAGCCTCTTGAAGAAGATGAAGCTGGAAGTGATGAAGTGGGCACAGGTGACTATTTTGGTCCGGTAACAGTCTGCGCTGTTTTAGTTAAAAAGGAAGATATCGCATTTCTAAAAGAACTCAAAGTAAATGACAGCAAGCAGATCAACGATGATCAAATTCGTCAAAAAGCTCCACTGCTTATAAAAAGACTGACTCATTCACTGCTTATTTTAGATAACATCAAGTATAACCAGATTCATACTACTAATAATATGAACCAGATAAAAGCTAAATTACACAATCAGGCCTATCTTCATCTTCAAAAGAAAGCTGGATCCTTACCTGAAAGATGTATCGTTGATCAATTTGCACCCAAAGATTTGTATTATCGTTATCTTCAAAATGAACCGCATATCATCAACAACCTTACCTTTGAAACCAAAGCTGAAAGCAAATATCTCAGCGTTGCCTGTGCAAGCATGATTGCCCGTTATGCATTTTTATGCGCCTGGGATAAGATGGAAGAACATTATCAATGTACCATCCCTAAAGGAGCTGGTGCAGAAGTCGATCGCTTTGCAGCTGCTTTTGTTAATAAGTATGGTTATGAAGAATTATCAAAAATTGCCAAGATGCATTTTAAAAATACAGCTAAATTAAAGTAAAACGCCAAAAGGTTCAAACACTCTTGGCGTTTTTATGATTTATTTTATTTTTACATTAATTTCAACGGAATGATCCAATTGAACAAGTTCAACTCCGGCAGCTGCCAGCATCTTCTTGCTTGCAATGACATTATCCGTATTTGCATACTTATCAGATTCATATACGATTTTAGTAATTCCACTCTGGATAATAGCCTTTGCACATTCATTACATGGAAAAAGTGATACATATAACGTACAGCCACGACAGCTTTGTGAGCAATTAAGAATCGCATTTAATTCTGCATGAACGACATAAGGATATTTCGTATCATTACTTTTTCCTTCTCTTGCCCATGGAAAAACATCATCATCACAGCCAAATGGAAAACCATTGTAACCAATACCGATCACTCGGTGCTGTGAATTTACGATTGCTGCCCCTACCTGTGTAGAAGGATCTTTTGAACGCATGGCCGATAAATGTGCCAGTCCCATAAAATAATCGTCCCATGATAATACATTGCTACGTTTCATTTTTTCTCCTGCCTTTCCTGAATGACAAGTTGAGTCAATAGTTCTTTATATCCATTTTCACCTTGAGAAGCCATCTGAGCATCATAACGGTCTAATAAATAATCGGCATAGAAATCAAGATGCAGCTGCTCTGCTGAATAAATGATTTTCGCATCTGTACCCCCATAAATAGGTGTAATACGAGATACAAACGGGATACATGCACAGCAACCAATTAATACAGCCCCAAAAGCGATATACACATGACGTTTAAATGATTTTAATTTAGCCTGATTAGAGAAGCAGATACCCAGTGCCAGGCCACTGATAAAACCTCCAAGATGTCCAAGCATTGAAATATTTGGCATCATAGAAATAAATAAGTTAATCACTAAAGTTGAAATATAACTGCTCAAAATACGTGGATTTTTATAACCGCCTTCACTAAAAAGAAGCACACTATAAACACCTAATAGTCCAAATAATCCTCCACTGATACCTACAGTTACGATATTCCCGTCACCAATCAAGACAAAAAGATTCCCTACGATTATCGATACCAGCATCGTAATGATATACTGGCTTCTTTTTAACCTTCTCTCAATAACAACCCCAAGATTCATCAAGGCAATCATATTCATCAGTAAATGCCACATATCAATATGAATAAATCCTGAAGTTAATAATCGCCAATATTCAAAAGCACTAATGACATTCATCTTGTAATAAGCACCCGCCATGATTGCCGCTGTAATTTCATCACCTGGAATAAAGACCAAGAACTTTACGATCAAAAACATGACAACACATATAACCATAAAAGTAAAAGTTACCTTTGGTAACATATTTCTTTCTCTTAAAGAAGAGTAATACTGACTCCGTGCTTTCTGCTGTAGAACTTTGGTTAAATGCCGTTTTTCCTGTGAAACATTTTTTACCTTCCTGACTACATGATCAATTCCTTCAAATGTTTCAAGCAAAAAACTATCTACCGGCATATCTTCAATAATCGGTATCTGAATCAGCTGTTGATATTCAAAACGGCTGCTTTGACGATTCGTATTCAAGATCAGGCACTTCACAGCCATTGTAAAAGTAGATAAGATTGCCCGATAAACCTGTCCAAATACGCTTTCATTGATATTTGCCTGTGTATAAAGCTCATTTGTAATACAGATGAGCGGATATTTCTGTTTTAGGTTTACCAGCCAATAATCCTGGGTTGGCAATCCCTTGATATTTACGATCTGATAATCATATTTGTTGACTAAAAATGTCAGCAGCTGAAGACCATAAACCTGTTTTTCTTCCATGCTAGTCCTCCTTACTTCTCAGTTCATCCAATATATTTGAAAACTGTTCAGGTAAAGGTGCTTCGACAACCACCTTTTCATGCGTAGAAGGATGAACAAAGGTCAGCTGATGCGCATGAAGCATCTGTCCGCCACAATCTCTTGTTTTCCGATAAGAATATTTCGGATCTCCCATAACTGGATGACCGATATATTGCATATGTACACGAATCTGATGAGTGCGTCCCGTTTCAAGTGAACACTCTACCAAAGTATACTCTTTAAAACGTTCAATGACCTTAAAATGAGTAATCGCTTGTTTTGAATTTTTAGCTGTTACACACATTTTCTGCCGGTCTTTTGGGTCACGCCCGATCGGAGCATCAATCGTTCCATAATCGTGTTCCATAACACCATGAACTAGCGCATAATAAAGTCTTGAAACACTCTTGTTCTTTAATTGTTCAGCTAAAGAAAGATGTGCTTTATCGTTTTTAGCAACTATCAGCAGACCTGTCGTATCTTTATCAATACGATGAACGATACCAGGACGTAAAACGCCATTGATACCAGAAAGATCCTTACAATGATACAAAAGAGCATTCACAAGCGTATCCCGCTGATTTGCAAGTGTCGGATGAACGATCATTCCCTTGGGCTTATTGATAACGATCACATCCTGATCTTCATAACAAATATCTAATTGAATATCCTGTGGCTTTGTTTCTAATTCAATTTCATCATCATAATTTAATTCAAGGTGATCATTTTCTTTAACTCTAGTATTTGCCCTGCATGGAACACCATTCAGTAAAACACATTCATCTAAAATAAGATTTTGAATATAGCTGCGGCTTACATCTTCTAACTTAGCAGCTACTTTATCTACTCTTTCATTTGCATCCTCTGCACTTACTACATATTCACTATGCTTCATTTTTCTTCACACCTTCTAAGATAAAAGACAATATTAAAATACCGACACCTAAACAGAGAAATATATCGGCAACATTAAAAATCGGAAAATCATAGCCAAAAATATCAAACGATAAAAAATCAACAACATACTGCAACCGCAAGCGATCAATAAAATTCCCTATCGTACCGCCCATCATCATCACAATGCCCCATTTTCCTAAAGCATCACATTCAGAACTGCGATAATAAGAAATCATAATAACTAAAGCAACAAGTGTAATGACATAAAAAACAGCCATGCTTCCGCCTTCCATAATACTCCATGCTGCTCCTGTATTCTGTACATAAGTGATCGAAAAGAAACCAGATATGATATCAATTGAATCAAAAAGCTGCATGTTTGAGGAAATTGCAAGTTTTGTTAACTGATCAATAATTAAAATTAATATAAAAGCTACTATATGTTTACGTTTCATGCTAGACATTATAACATACTCATTCCGATTAAACAACAAGTGAACTTTTGAATCATATTTTTAAAATCTTTCATGCTTCTAAACAACTATAATTTTTTTAAAAGAACATAAAAAAAGATATCACAACCAATTGTTTAGGAATAACAAGGAGGTACAAAACAATAGCGCTTTTGTTGTAATATCTTTTATTGATTATAATATATCATTAGTTGAAATAATTTGCAAGTACTTTTTACATTTTTTTCATTATATTTGAAAACATTTCAACAAAGAAATAAAAAAGACTCTTTATTCCTGAGTCTTATAGTTTTTCAGTGCCTGGGCAATCTGATCCGGGCATGATGTAGGACGATTTCCACATTGAATACCATCAAAAGCTTCTATGACTTCATCTACGCTCTTGCCTCTCAATATACTAGAAATTCCTCGTAAATTTCCGCTGCATCCTCCTGTCACCTTCAATGAACGAATCGTATCATCGTCAATTTCAAATTCCATTACCTTTGAACAAACGCCTTTTGGCTGATAAACATATTTTCCCATATAACCTCCTACTTAAGCCTCTTCAACACCATAACCGCAATGCTACCCGTCACGATTCCCGTTGGAATGCTCATAATTAACAAATACGGTAAAAAGGTGATCATCAGCGCCTGATTATATAAAACAAGCGCTACCAAAATCTGGCCAACACAGTGAGCAACAGAACTGGCTACTGAAATACCTACACAGCTTAACCCGCTTACTTTTTTTAGTAGAATGGCACAAATCGTCGATAAGCACACACCACATAATGACATCCAAAAAACATAATTAAAAATCATTCCATTTAATAAACTAGCAAATAACACACGCAATAGATTCACCATCATCATATTGGCATCATTAAACTTATATAATACAACAAGTCCGACAACATTTGCTAATCCAAAATGATAACCGGGAATCGGTGATGGAAATGGAATCTGACTTTCAATCATATGGAAGATCACTGCTAAAGCGATACACATAGCCAAAGTAGTCATTTTTTTTGTCTTATTCATAGCTCACTCCCAAAATTTATTATACATGAAATTAAAGAAAAAGGAAACTTCGTTTCCTTTTATTTACTATTTTGCAGCTGCAACAGCTTCTTCAACTGCTTTTTCAATATCTGTCAGACCAATTGTACATCCAGCCAGGATATCTTCATCAGTTGCATGGCCTTCTGCATCAACTTCAAAGCTTCCATCAGTACCAATCAGATTTTCTTCCAATGATTCAATCTGCTTGTACCATTCAACTTTACCCGTTTTGCTCATGCCATAGTCTTCTTTTATTTCCTTCTTCGTTGTTGCATTTCCATCGTTATCTTTATAAGTTTCATCGATCGAAATTTTTGAAATCAAACCTTCTCCATCCAATTCAACATCAACCAGTATCTTTTCGCCAGATTCCAATTCATGTTCGATAGAAGCAGTCTTTACTTCAGATTCTGTATTTGATGAACAACCTACTAAAGCAATTGCTAATAATAATGCTGATAGTTTTTTCATTAATCACACCTCCTCGCATGTTAGTCCATTATATATAAATTTTAGACAATTGTCAAGATTTTTGCGAGGTAACATGATTGCTTGAAATATCAGTTGCCAAAATAAATAACACCCTCTATAGCCTTTTTCCATCTTTCAAGTCTTTTTTTTCGCTCAGTTTCATTCATATGAGGTTCAAATTGATCTTTAATCATGTGATACAGTTTAATTTCTTCTTTATCATGCCAGTACCCCACTGCTAATCCTGCTAGATAAGCAGCTCCTAATGCAGTTGATTCTGATATCAGTGAACGTCGGATAACTGTATTAGAGATATCACTTTGAAACTGCATCAAAAAATCATTTTTACTAGCACCTCCATCAACTTGCATGGATAAAATATCCATCTGTGAATCTTCACACATTGCTATCAAGACATCATTCGTCTGATATGCAAGGGATTCTAAAGTAGCTCGAATAATATGTTCTTGATTTGTTCCACGGGTTAAGCCAAACATAGCTCCTTTAACCTGCGCTTTCCAATAAGGAGCTCCCAATCCTGTAAAGCTCGGTACAACAATGACTCCATCACTACTAGCTGCCTGACGAGCACGAGAATCTGTTTCTCCAGAAGTCCGAATGATCTGCAAGCCATCCCTCAGCCACTGGATAGCCGCTCCAGCTACAAATACACTGCCTTCTAAGACATAATTTACTTCATCATGGATCTTCCATCCCACACAGCTCAAAAGTCCTTGTTTCGAGTGAATGATCTTATTCCCTGTATTCATTAACAGAAAGCAGCCTGTACCATATGTATTTTTTACACTGCCTGATTCAAAACAGGTCTGTCCAAATAAGGCCGCCTGCTGATCACCCACAGCACTGGCAATCGGAATCTGAACATCTCCCAAAAGCCCTTTTGCGGTATACCCATAAATCTCACTATTTCCTTTAATTTGCGGAAGCATACATTTTGGAATATTCCACAACCGACAGCATTCATCATCCCAATTTAAAGTATCCAAATCCATCAAAAGCGTCCTTGAAGCATTAGAAACATCACTGATATGTACCTTGCCGCCTGTCAATTTCCAGATAAGAAAACTCTCTACCGTTCCAAATAAAAGTTCCCCATCTTCAGCCCTTTTTTGACCATTTTCAAGATGATCCAAAATATAACGGATCTTTGAAGCACTAAAATAGGGATCTAAAACAAGTCCGCATTTTTTATAAAAGAAATCTTCATATCCTTTTTCTCTCATTTCTACACAATAAGAATCACTTTGCCTTGACTGCCAGACGATTGCGAAAGAAACCGGCTGTCCGGTCTTTTTATCCCATACAATAGTTGTTTCACGCTGATTTGTAATGCCGATAGCTGCAATATCACTCATTTGAATATTACTTTTAGCCACCACTTCATTAATTACTGCAATGACACTGGCATAAATAAGATTCGCATTCTGTTCTACCCATCCTGGTTTTGGATAATAGTTTTCACATTCCTTTTGTGCAACTGCGATCATCTGGCTTTCTTTATCAAAAAGAATCGCTCTAGTACTTGTTGTGCCTTGATCAATGGCACATATATATTGAGTCATATATGTCACCTCAATATCATTATAATTGAAAACGTTTACAAATAAAAGAGGAAAGCAAAGCTTTCCTAACATTTTACAATTACTGTAGTTTTCCTTAATCCATCTTTAAAGCCAAGGCTTTTATACAAACCATAAGCAATCTCATTTTCACTGTCAACCTCAAGACTTAAACCATCCTGACTTTCCATCATGGCTTTCTGCATCAAGGCTCTGCCAATTCCTTTGTTTCGACGCCCTTCCTTTACAAGCAAATCAAAGACATGATGAACTTTTTCTTTAACATGAAGATCAAGATAGCCAACAATCTCATTTCCATCTTCAGCGATATAAACCTGAAACAGATCTTCCCTCTCTAATATACGTGAACCAGTCCACCATCCATCCTTGTTATGCATGGCAATATAAGGCTCTTTATCCTTTTCTTCAATGAGATGAACCAGTGTCTTTGTTTCCTTGAAACTGGGTTTATGAAGCTGCATTTCAATTTGTTCATTTTGAAAAAAACCGCTTTCTTCATTCAATACTTCTCTAAGAGTTTCATTGACGCTGGCACAGATCACATAAAGTTCATACTTTTGATAATATTCATGAAGATAGTTCATCAAATCTTTCCATACAGCCTTGTTCAAAGCAAAGCCTAATGTCAATTCAAGATAATGATCAGCAGGTTCATGACAAAAAGCAAAAACACCCTGACAAATATCTTTTTCAAAAAAACCAAGTACAAAATCATCTTCATTTTCAATGCCTTTTTGAATCAGCTGCCTGATTTTTGAAATAGAATCACATCCAGGATAAATCGATTTTTTAGAAATACTCATCTCACAGGCAAACTCAAACACTTCCAGCACATCTTCAACAACTCTGACCATCTTACCCCTTCAGCGGATCTAAATTTACAGTTTCATCAAATGTGCATAAAAATTGTGCTAAAAGATCAATGATCTCCTGTACATCTTGTAGTGACAATGTTTCTATAGATGAGTGCATATAACGCAGTGGTATAGAAACCAAAGCTACAGGTACACCGTCATTGGTGAAATGAATCTTGTCCGCATCTGTACCTGTACGGCCACTAGCGATTTCATACTGCAGATGAATACCTAATTTCTGCGCACATTCCTCTAGTAATTCATTCATCTTTTTATTCACGATAGAACTGTGGCATAATACAGGCCCTTTTCCTAAAGCTACCTCTCCTGTCACATTAGCATTCACACCTTCATAATCACTGGTATATGTCACATCGATTGCAATCGCACATGTTGGTTTTACCTTTTGACTTGCCCAATAAGCACCCCGCATCGTTGTTTCCTCGCCAACTGTCGTTGCACCATATGCACCAATCTGACATCCTTTTTCCTTAGCCTTGCGAATCGCTTCTAATACAATAAAAGCACCAATACGATCATCCATTGCTCTAGCTGCCATACGATCCTTAACAAGATATTTATAACTGGTAGATGCACAAACACAATCCCCTACGCTGACATATTGCATCGCTTCTTCTTTTGAAGAAGCACCAATATCAATCGTCAGATCTTCACAAGTGAGATCACTTTTCTTTGTCAATGCAGAATTTGTAATAACAACACCATTGACCATTCCTTTTTTTGTTTTGATTTGAACATGAGTTCCTAGATACAAAATTGCACGTACTCCTCCGGCATTGGTTATCTTCAAAGAACCATCATTTTGAATATTTGTCACAATAAAACCGATTTCATCAATATGACCGCATAAAAGCACCTTCGTTGAAGATTCAGGATTCACTGCCTGAATGACATTTCCTGTCACATCTGTAATAATTTCATCACTGACATCCTTCATATAATCTATTACTTTTTTTTGCAGTTCAACTTCATGTCCGCTCACTGAACAAGTTTCTAACATTTCTTCCAAAAAATTCTGATTCATCATTTTCTCCTAACATTTACACATCATATCTATGATTTCCTGATCCGTCTTTTTCATTCCTTTTGATGAAAGACGGGATATATTACGAATGGTATTTTCAACACCTTTTATAACGAGTCCCTCGCCATCTTTAAATTCCTGACCTTTTATAGCCATATAATAGCCAATAATACCCGCATCAACAGCAACTGCGATTTTACTTGCACAAGAAGGTTTGGCTCCGTCACAGACAATACCACTAGCAATCGCAATCGCATTTACAAGAGTATGGGCGATCAGTTCATAATTACCGCCATTCAGATAGGCTATTCCACAACCGGCACCACAGCCGGCACTCACTGCTCCACAATAAGCAGATAACCTTCCTATTCCTGATTTTAAATGAATTGTGATAAGATTGCTGACCACCAAAGAACGATAAAGCAATTCCTCGCTAGCTTTCATCTCTTTCGCATATATGATGACTGGCAAAGAAGCTGTCATTCCCTGATTACCGCTTCCTGAATTGATGATCACTGGCATTTCACAGCCGCTCATTCGAGCATCACTGCCTGCTGCTGCATAAGCACGAGCTTTGATTTTCACATCATCGCCATAAATATCTAATAATAGCTTTCCTACATTCGCACCATAAGAATTTTTTAATCCTTCTTCTGCAATTCTCATATTATAACGAATCTGACGCTCAAGCACTTCCTTTACGTCTTCGATCTTGACTTCATTTGCAAATTCAACGATTTTCTCTACGCTTAAAATGCTGTAATCACTCTTTTTTTTCTTTTCTTTGGTATGATCTTCAAAAAGAATGCTGCCATCTCTTTCAATCAATACAACATGAGTATGACTTTGTGAAATACGAACAGTTGAACAGTGATGCTCACCGATACATTCTATTTTAATGTCTAAAGCTTCACGGGTCTTAAACGGCGTTACTTCAATACAATCACGTTTTAAAAACTCTCGCATTCTTGTCCTGCCCTGCTCATCAACTTTAGAAATAACTTCCAATACAAGATCGCTGTCTCCTGCACAGATACCTGCGGCAATACTTGCTTCAATCCCTTTTAAACCGCCTGTATTAGGTACGATTACACTTTTTACATTTTTAATGATATTACCACTTACACAGGCTTTGACTTGAATGACCTCTTCATCCAGTACCTTTGCACATAAGCTGGCACAATAAGCTAAAGCGATAGGCTCCGTACATCCCATAGCCGGAACCAGCTCATCTTTTAAAATATTGATCAATGCATTATACTCTTCCATAAACACAACTCCTAACTGTATAATAGTTTATCACTTTTTTTCTTATAAGAAAAGGTTAGACAGATACTTCTGCCTAACCTTTTAATTTCATAAGAGTTGCCTGTGTCAGATCATACTGTTCACGATAATTTGTTAATTTGTCTTTTTCCGCATTAATTTTCGCTTGCGGAGCCTTACTGATAAAATTCTGATTATTCAGCATACCTTCACAGCGCTGGATTTCTTTTGTCAATCGTTCAAGTTCTTTTTCACATTTCGTAATCTCTTCTTCTACATTTACGACATCCGCCAAAAGAATCTCTAAAGTTCCTTTTAAGATCGTACGTGAAACTGTTTCCCCTTCGATACGCTCATTCAGCCAGTTTGCCTTACACATCCGCTCTAAGATTGCAGCAATCTCTTCATTTCTAGATATAAGCTCACCCCTGGTATCACAGATCATAACATCAACCGGCGTACTCGGTTTCAAATGATATTGTGTCTTAATTTCACGTACCGCCTGAATCATCGTGATCAATTGACCGATCTCATTTTCACTTTCACTCATATCTACATCAAATGGCTGAGGCCAGCTTTCCTCATTAATTGACTCATATTTTCCTGGCAGGATACCATAAATTTCTTCACTCACAAATGGCATGAATGGATGAATCATACGTACGATGCCGCTCAATACTGATACAAGCGTTGAAACTGCAGCCTTTTTAGCTTTTACATCATCCCCATTTAAAGCAGCCTTGCTTAATTCAATGTACCAGCTGCAGAAATCATCCCATATGAAACTGTAAAGTTCATTACCTACCAGTGCAAACTCATATTTATCCATATTAGAGGTTACAGACTGTAAAACAGTATTAAAACGTTTTAAGATCCATTTATCTACAATTGATGCATCTTTTAGATCAAGATCCTCTAAAGTCAGATCTTCATCCATATATAAGCTTACAAATCGGGAGGCATTCCAAATCTTATTGATAAAATTCCAGCTTGCTTCCACTTTTTCACTGATAAAGCGTAAATCCTGTCCAGGTGTTGAATTTGTTGTCAGGAAGAAACGCAGCGTATCGCAACCATACTGATCGATCACATCTAACGGATCTACACCATTTCCTAATGATTTTGACATTTTTCTGCCCTGGGCATCACGAATCAAGCCATGGATCAAAACATCCTTAAATGGTCTTGAATGGGTCGCATATCGTGCCTGAAAAGCCATTCTAGCTACCCAGAAGAAAATGATATCATATCCTGTGATCAACGTATCATTTGGATAATAACGTTTTAAATCCTCTGTTTCTTCAGGCCATCCAAGCGTAGAGAACGGCCATAAAGCACTAGAAAACCAGGTATCCAATACATCTTCATCCTGATGCCAGTTTTCTATATCTTTTGGTTCTTCAATACCAACATAGATTTCACCTGTTTCATTATGATACCATGCTGGAATTCGATGTCCCCACCAAAGTTGTCTGGAAATACACCAGTCTTCAATATTTTCAAGCCATGTCTGGAAAGTATGTTCAAAACGTTTTGGTGTAAAATGAATCTTCGTATCTTCATTTTCCTGATTTTTTAATACCGCATCTGCTAAAGGTTTCATCTTTACAAACCACTGCTTCGAAAGATATGGTTCAACGATCACACCTGTTCTTTCAGAGTGACCTACCTGATGCATATGCTTTTCAATATGATCGACAACACCTGCTTTTTCAAAATCAGCCACCAGTGCTTTACGACATTCAAAACGATCCATTCCTGCATACTTATGTGCAAGTTCATTCATCGTACCATCATCATTCATGCATACCGGCATCGCTAACTGATACTTCTTTGCCAATAAAAAGTCATTTGGATCATGTGCCGGCGTACATTTCATAACTGCTGTACCAAAGCTCATATCAATGTAATCATCCGCCATGATCGGCAAAATTTCACCATTAGCCGGATTAATTACATGCATGCCGATGATATCCTGATAACGTTCATCATCCGGATGAACAAAAACAGCCTGATCAGCAAACATCGTTTCAGGACGTGTTGTCGCAATAACCAGCTTTTGTTTGGTTTCCACTACTTCATACTTGAAGTAATACATTGCCCCTTCAATTTCCTTATGTATAACTTCAATATTGGATAAAGCAGTACGAGCCTGTGGATCCCAGTTAATAATACGTTCTCCCTGATAAATCAAACCATCATGATATAAATCAACAAAGATTTTTCTAACAGCCTTGCTTAATCCTTCATCCAAAGTAAATCTTTCTCTTGTATAATCCAAGGAAAGACCCAGTTTTGCCCACTGCTCACGAATATGAGAAGCATATTCTTCTTTCCATTCCCAGGCTCTCTCTAAAAACTTTTCACGACCGATGTCATAACGGCTGATTCCTTCATCTTTCAACCGTGCATCTACTTTAGCCTGAGTTGCGATACCCGCATGATCCATACCCGGTACCCATAAAACATCATAGCCCTGCAATCGTTTATAACGTGCTAAAATATCCTGCAACGTATTGTCCCACGCATGACCCAAATGAAGCTTCCCAGTAACATTTGGTGGTGGAATCACAATACAGAATGGGTCTTTCGACTTATCTCCTGCTGTAAAATAACCCTTCTTGCACCATGTTTCATATTTGTCTTTTTCTACTTTATGATGATCATATTTAGCCGACAATTCTTTCTTCATCATATTCCCTCCTTAGCCTGCTGAATAAATCAATATCGATCAATCTTCCCTGATATCTCAGATAGGAACGCATCGTTCCCTCATAGCTAAAACCAACACTTTTAAGTGTTCTGGCACTTTTTTCATTATCATGAAAAACAAGTGCTTCAATGCGATGATATCCTAATTTCTCAAAGCCCTCACGCATAAACATCTCTAAAGCTTCTTTCATATAACCATGATGTTCATACAAGCGATTAAGAATAAAACCTATTCTTCCGATACCATCGAATTCTTCATTAAAATTAATGACACCAATGACACGTTTATCTAAAACAATCACTTTTGGTGGTGATAATCCCCGCTTAAGATAAGAAAAATATTCCACTTTCAACATTCTCTTTAGCTCATCCATCGTATCACAGCGTCCTAGCCAATATTTCGTTGATTGGGGATCAGAAAAAACTTCAAAAAGATCCTGTGTATCTTCTTTTCTCATATTTCTTAAAAGAATCCTTTTTTCCATTCCACCCCTCCAATACAAGAAAAAGCGCCCTCAAAGGACGCTTAACGTGGTACCACCTTTATTTACACAAAATTGTGCCTTGATCTTTTAACGCAAGTAACGTTCTCTCCTACTCAGCTCAGAAAGACAGCTCCAAGACTACAATTTATTTTTCATTGGCTTCGTTTCACCACCCCAAAGCTCTCTACACAACTCCAAATAAATCCTTCTCTTCATCGCATTTATCACATGATAACAAAATTTTCTTTAATTTTCAACCCTTAGGAATCAAAATGCATTGTTTCGGTTTGATATGAATATCATTATTCGCTCTTCTAAGTTCATCTACTGTAACATTAAAACGTTGAGCAATCGTATCATACGAATCATTTTCTTTCGCAATGATCAATGTACAATTCGTATATAAATTTTCATTTTCCTCAAAAAGATCTTCTAATCCCATCAGATCCAGCTCCTCATCCTCATAAGTCATCTGATCTTCTTCATTCAATCCTTCAATATCAAACGTCAGATTCACCAGAATTCCCTCATCAGCTACTCCATTAACATCAGCTAAAGATACCTTAAATTCATCACTTGTACACTTATAAATAGGTGCAAAAATATCACATTCAATTAATTCATGAAAATCAAAGATCATTCCCTCATGCATATACTGCCCTTTTAAATCAACATAACCTATACATCTTTTTCCATCATGCTCATCTTGAATCTTTAAATTTTCCTGTGCGTTCAAATTCAATAACTGGTCTATTTTTTCTTCCGTTAAAATTCTTTTTTCAACATTCATCGTTTTCATAACAGTCCTCCCCTATACTGTATGAAAAATCAAAAAAGAATATACAAAAAGGTTGTCAATGACAACCCTTCATTTTATTTTCCTTTCGCCTCATATAATTCACTGACTGTCACAAACTGATAACCTTGTGAATCATAATATTCAATCAGCTGTTCTACTGCCGGGATCGTTGTGGCATGGATATCATGGAATAAGACAATCGCACCATTATATGTGTATTTCTTACACATTTCAATAACTTTTTCTGTATTCTTGCTTTCCCAGTCTCTCGTATCGACATCCCAATAGACAATTTTCTCTGTGATCGTATCACTCAATGATTTAATGCTTGCGCCAAAAGGCGGACGGAATAAAGAAATATCCTGGCCCGTAAGTGAGAAAAAGATATCATCTACTTTATCTAAATCAGCCACAGCAGTTTCAAGAGACATTCCATTCATCCAGTCATAGGTATGATCATAAGAGTGGGAAGCCACTTCACTGCCACTTTCTACAATTGCTCGCACTGTATCCGGATAAGTCTCCATCAGATAACCTAATTCAAAGAAAGTGGCTCTACCACCGACTTTTTCTAGCGCCGCTAAGATTCGCTCGGTATTTCCAGGTGCTGGTCCATCATCAAAAGTAAATGCGATCATCGGTTTATTTGGATCAATTTCTCTTTTCTCAACTTCAATCTTATCATACTTTAGGATACTTGGAATATTTTGATTATCCATTACAAAACTCGTATTATTCTCATCATAGCCAAAATCTACATCTTCACCATTTACATTCAGCACAAGCCCTTCTTCTGTGATTTTCTTTAATAATACATTTGCTGTTTCGCACGAATGATCTTTCGCCTGCTGACGAATCGCTTTCATACGAATACAATCTTCAATATCGATCATTTTATCTTGATCAAAACTAATATATAACTGTTTGGTTGTCTGCGGATTAATAGGATTCAAGCCATCTAAATCCGCATACGTCGTTGCAGTGATGACATAGCTTTTATACTGTGAAAAAGCACTGTTGCTTTCATAATCAATATGAGTAACCCTCGCTTTTTCGTTTTTAATTTCTTCTACAAAGGCATCCAGTTTCTGCTGGGCATCACTATTTGAAAATGTTGGAAGATGCAATGCATAAATCAGCATTTCATCAGAATCAGGATCCTTTTCTTCATATACTTGATTATTGATAGAATCATCCTCTAATTTCAGTTCTGTTTTCGCATTCGCAAATTCAGCTGCTATAATATCTTTTTTAAACAGGTTTTTTATCGCAAAGACACCGCCAATCAAAAGCAAGGCACATAAAAGGATCCCTACGATCAAAAGCATCAAACGTCCGATCCTTATTCTTCTTTTTCTTTTTACTTTTTCCATTTTTATCACCAACATATATTTTACAAGATATATGTAGTAAAAGCAATTTATTTTATAAATCTATTTTAATTATTTTTAAACCATTATTTTGGAAGTTCCGTTTAAGTACCTATTTTCATAACAGTTTCCGTTTTGGTAAAATATAAGTGTAAGAACTGGCTCGTCTCAATTAAAGAAAGGATGTGTCATTATGTGTAAAGGCAGCCAGCTATCTCTTAAACAGCGTCAGATTCTTGAATCCCTTCTTAATGAAGGTACAAAACTCTGTGATATCGCTTCCGAACTTCATCGTGATCCTCGTGGCATCGCTTATGAAATCAAATCTCATCGTCAGCTCTTTGTCCGTAAGAATCAGAGAAACAAATGCGGTATTCAGGACAAATGTAAGAAAGTCCGTCTCTGCAGCGACTGTGATTCAGGACTGTGCAAATACTGTTCCCATGTGCACTGCGACTCTATCTGTCCTGATTTCTGTGAACTCCCTGACTGCAAATCTATCCGCCGCTTCCCTCTGGTATGCAACGGATGCGATTCTATCAGATCCTGCCATCTCCCGAAGCTTTATTATAAGGCTCAAGTTGCCCATAACGAATACAGGGATAATATTTCTCTTCATAAGAAAGGTCCTAAGGCTGATGAAATCAAACTAAAAGAACTCGATGAGATCATTTCCGAGGGTGTCAGAAAAGGTCATTCCATTGAAGTTATTCTTCACGTTCACGGGCTTTCCATTGCGCCAAGCACCGTCTACCGCTATATCGATCAGAATCTATTAAGCGTTAAGAACATCGATCTGAAACGGAAGGTACGCTACAAGCCAAGAACCACCGACAAGCCTAAGGCTAATCCGATGGAATATGACTATCTCAAGGGAAGAACTTTTGAGGACTTTGCGAGATTTATTCTTGAGAATCCATCCGCAAATCTCTGGCAGATGGATACGCTTGAAGGAAAGAAAGGAGGCTCTGCCGTCCTCTCGCTTCTGTTCACCAAGACAAATCTTCAGCTTTATTTCAAGATCTCTGCGATCTGCATAGAGGAAGTCTCCCGAATCTTTGACGGAATCAGAAAGCATCTTGGGAATGATCTGTTTAAGGAAACCTTTGGATGTATCCTCACTGACAGAGGCAAGGAGAATAGAGATCCCATAAGCATAGAAACAGATCCCGACAGCGGCGAAGTTCTGACAAGAGTCTTCTACTGCGATGCACGGAGAAGCGAACAGAAAGGCAAATGCGAGAAGAACCATGAGCATTTCAGAGAAATGATACCGAAAGGCAGGGATATGGACCGTTTCGGACAGAAAACGATCGATCATGTATCCCTGCAGGTCAATAATTATCCAAGAGGAAGTCTGAACTATCAATCTCCTCTATCCTGTACCGTGAATCTACTCAATAAAAAAGTGTTTGAACTGAATAACCTTCGAATTCTTCCCACCAAGAAGATTACTCTCAAACACTTAGACAAATAACGAGATTTTGAGCCGGTTCTTATAGCCATAAAACGGAAATTTCAGAACAAATAAGAAAACTTTTGTTTTGAAACCGAGCTTTCATGCGCTCAAAATGACCTCATTTTTCATATAAATCATATCATTTTCTTTAGATTTTGAATAGATTTATCAGGAATTTTATTCAAATTTATCCTTTAAAACGGAAGTTTCATTAAAAACGGAAACTTCATTAAAAATTAACCATTATTTTTAAACTATCCTATGTTAAAATAAATCGTTAGACGATAAATAAAACAAATTTGTGCAATTCCTAAGGAAAATGATTGTATTTAAATTCACTTGGTAGTATAATTGCACAGTTAAAGTGTAGGTGAGAACAATGAGTAGAGAAAAAATTATTAACTTGGCGGTCATTGCTCATGTCGATGCAGGTAAATCAACTCTAGTAGATGCCTTTCTGAATCAAAGCCATGTTTTCAGAAGCAATGAAGAAGTTGTGGATTGCGTTATGGATAGCAATGATCTTGAGCGTGAACGTGGAATAACGATTTATTCCAAAAATTGTAGTATCAACTACAAAGACTATAAGATAAATATTGTAGATACGCCTGGACATGCTGACTTTTCTAGTGAAGTAGAACGTATCATTCAAACAGTAGATACCGTTATTTTATTAGTTGATAGTGCTGAAGGCCCTATGCCACAAACACGTTTTGTGCTTTCTAAAGCATTAGAAATGGGATTACGGCCGATTCTTCTCATTAATAAGATTGATAAAAAGGATCAGCGGGCTGAAGAAGTGGTTGATGAAGTCTATGAACTTTTCCTTGAATTAAACGCTACTGACGAGCAATTGGATTTTCCTATTCTTTATGGGATTGCGAAGCAAGGTATCGTTGTTAGAGATCCTCAGGATAAAGGTGAAAATCTTGAACCATTATTTGAGACGATTCTTGAACATACTGCACCTTATCCTGATAAATCACAAGAACCTTTACAGCTGCAAATATCAAATCTGGCATATGATGAATATATTGGACGTCTAGGAATTGGACGTATTTATTCTGGAACGCTTAAAGAAGGACAGAACATTGCCGTTTGTGATAGTGACGGACATTCAAGAAACCGTCAGATTTCCCAAATCTTTGTATACAAAGGACTTAAAAGAGTTCCTGTATCTGAAGCCAGTTGTGGCGATATTGCCGTAATCAGCGGTATTAGTGATATTTCTATTGGTGAAACGATCTGTGAAAGAGAGCATCTTTTACCATTGCCAATGATTAAAATTGAAGAACCGACATTATCTATGAACTTCATTGTAAATAAATCTCCTTTTGCTGGCAGAAGCGGTAAATTTGTGACATCTCGTAACTTAAAAGAACGTCTTGAAAAAGAGCTGGAAGTAAATGTAGGATTGCGTGTAGAACCTACTGAAAGCGGAGATTGCTTTAAGGTCAGCGGGCGTGGTGAATTGCATATTACGATTTTACTTGAAAATATGCGTCGTGAAGGATATGAAGTCGCTGTCAGCAAGCCTGAAGTAATCTTGAAAAGAGATGAAAATGGTAAGGTCGTTGAGCCCGTTGAAGAGGTAATCGCTATTGCACCTAGCGAATATCAAGGAACGATTATTAATAAATTAAATCTTAGAAAAGGTCAGATGGTTGACCTTTCAGAAGAAAATGGTTATTCTCGTATTGTTTATAAAGTACCGACTCGTGGACTTTTAGGATATCGCAGCGAATTTATTAATGATACACGTGGTGAAGGAACGATGGTACGCCGTATTGATGGCTATGAGCCATATAAAGGTGAGATCATGCAGCGTGCTAATGGTGCCATGATTTCTACAGAAACAGGTAAGGCCATGACTTATGCACTATGGAATCTTCAAGAAAGAGGAACCCTTTTTATCAGTCCACAGACTGAAGTCTATGAAGGTATGATCGTAGGTATGAGTTCTCGTGATAATGACCTTGAGGTCAATCCAATCAAGAATAAAAAATTAACAGCAATTCGTTCCAGCGGTGCTGATGAAGCAATGAAGCTAACACCGCCAAAACAGTTGACACTTGAATCAGCTATCGAGTTCATCAACGATGATGAATTGGTTGAGATTACTCCTGATACGATTCGTTTAAGAAAGAAAGGTTTGACACCATTTGAACGTAAACAGTTATATCGTCATCAGGTAAAAGAGGAAAATATTGATTAAGGATGGAAAAACCATCCAATGGCATGAACTTAAGATATAATTTTAAGTTCATGCTTTTTTATTATATATCCTTTTTTTTGGATAGAATTTCATATTTTTTCAGATTGTAGTATAGGATAAATTTAATATCACTTTATTATATAAATGTTTAATTGTATAATTGTAGTATAGGACGGTGATGTTATGTTTGTAAAAGTTGTAAAAAACAATAGAGGACGCCCACATACCTCTTTTATCTCAATTGTTCAATCTTATCGTGAAGATGGAAAGGTAAAGCATCGTACAGTCAGAAATCTTGGACTTTTTGATGATGATCAGGTTCCCTATATTAAAGCTGCCTTCGCAAAAAAGAAGCCTCGTCTTGTCTATGACGACTGATCTGTAGTAAAGACTATGCTGGCTCAACAGGCTATCTCTGTATTGTCGGGCATCATTCATGATAAGTCACTTGTTGGAAATGCGCAGATCCTTCATGGCTCCTTTACCAGAAAACGTAAAATTTCTCTTGATAATCTGCTGGGTTACCTTATCTTCAGAAATCATAATGTGCTTTCGGAAGATCTTGTTTCCTACTTTGGGGCATTGGGTAATTTCGATATTCCCACCAGACAGGCCATGATCAAGAGAATCTCAATCCTTAACTATGATGTATGGGACTCTATCATGGACAGATTCCGAAATGAAATATATAATGAGCTGCCGCTTCTCAATATCAAAGATTATATAATCGTTGCCGTTGACGGTTCATTTCTTGATCTTCCGCCACATATCGTTCTGAACCATTGCTTTGGCGGTCATCAGACTTCAAAAATGAAGATAGAGGATATCAAAAAGCCGCAGGCAAAAGTTTCAATGATCTATGATGTGCTTAACAGGGTCATTCTGGATTTTTCTATTTCTCATTACAGGACATCCGAGATTCCGCTTCTTTTTGAACACCTGAAAAAGCTGCAGGAATTTTTCAGGCATAAAAAAATAATTCTGCTGGCAGACAGATACTATGGTTCAGCAGAATTGTTCAGATACTGTGAAAAGCATCATATCAAATACATCGTTCGGGCAAAGAAAAATTTCTTCAAGCATTATATTGAAAAGCATAAAGAAGAAAAGGATTTCCATATTCATATTAAATTTGACAAAGCATGGATAAGAAGAATCAAAGATGATGAAATCAGAACATCCATTATTGAAAATCCGGAAATGGACATACGTGTTATAAAAGGAACATATTCATACATTGAAAAAAATAAAAAGAAGGAACGGGAAATCACTGTCGAAACTCAATATTTCACAAATCTTGATGATAAATTCGATCTGTCGAATATTGTTGATTTATATCATCATGAAAGATGGAATGTGGAAGGTGCATATGACGTTCTAAAAAACAATCTGGATATTGAACAGTACAACACGCATCATCCAATTGGCATCATTAATGAAACAATGGGGAAAGTCATCTTCTATAACATGGAACAGATAATTTTTACAGAATCAAGGAAAAGAATCAGGCAGAATGACAAATGCAAATATGAATATATTCCAAACAACAGGCATATTATCAATTTACTTCATCATAATAATTTCATGACAAGCTTTAAAAAACAGTCCGCAGATGAAATTTTAGATAAAATCATAGCAGCAGGATCAAAAGAAAAAATTCCTGTCAGGAAGGGGCGGCATTACAAGAGATGGAACAAATTTTTAAAAAGCATACCAAGGACAAAGCATAGAATAGACGGGCGCAGGAATCCGCCGGTAGCAAAAGGAAAAACCGGATTTGTGACCACCAATCATTAATCCGGCTTCCTGTAGTATAGGAAAATTTCTTTTCCATCATCAGTTTAATGATAAAACAACATGAGATAAAAAACAACTGAAAATTTTTAAAATTCATAAATTTCGATAGGGGTTTTTTTACGCTTTTTTTTCGTGTTTGTTTTTGATTAGATCATAATAATAAAAAAGCACAAACTTAAGAAACTAAATTATTCTTAAGTTCATGCCATTGGATGGAAAAACCATCCTTTTTTGTATATAATACTTTTATGGAAAAATATCTAGTAGAAGGAAATATATCAGTAAAAGCGGCCTTAATGGCAAATCGTCGTACAGTTTATGAAATCTATGTCGATAAGAAAAAAAAGGATAAAGATACTCATTTTATCCTCACACAAGCGAATATGCGAAATGTACCCATTCATAAAGTTTCAAGAGAACAAATCGAAGAATTAGCTCAAGGAAAAACACATGGCGGCTTGATTGGTTTTGCAGGTGAAAGACAATATCAAACCATTGAAGAAATGAATGATCCTTTTTATGCGATTGCAGAAGGTATTGAAGATCCTTTTAACTTTGGTTATATCTGCCGTTGTTTATATGCTGCCGGCTGTAATGGACTGATCGTTCCTCAGCGCAACTATTCCACCGCTGTCACTACCGTAACTAAAAGCAGTGCTGGAGCAAGCGAATATATCAATCTTATTGTGAGCGATGATATTCCAGCTCTTGTCAGCAAATTAAAAAAACAAGGACTACCGTTATATTGTGCTATGCGTAAAGATGCCATTTCTTATACTCAAGCTAATTATGCACAGGGTTTTGTTCTTGCTTTTGGCGGTGAAAAAAGAGGACTTTCCAAACAGCTTCTTGCCCTCTCTGATCAAAATATTTATATCCCCTATGCCAATGATTTTAAAAATGCACTCAATGGAGCCAGTGCTGCCGGCATTCTTGCCTTTGAAGCATTTAGACAAAGAAGTGATAAAAGATAAACGATCTTTTTTAATGAAGCATGAGCATTGCATCACTGATTCAAGTACCTGCATGGGATCAAAAAGATATTCCCTTTCTTTTATGAATCTAACAAATGTAAATCATTACTAACTCCGATTCTTTTTATGATCTCTATAACTTTGTTTTCTATTTTATCTGGTTCACTTGAATTCAATTCATACCAATGATTCGCAATATCAAGCGAATCTTTTTTTATTTCATTCTTTAATGATTTATTATATAAACTATTATCACCCATCAATAATCTAATCTTATCATTTTTCTTTCTCAAAATAATTGCGATCCTTTTTTCTGAATATCTGTTTTCAACAGAAGAATAAATAGTTGAAGCATGTCCTGTCAATGAATAAGTCTTATCATCAACAATACGAATCATTCCATCTTCTAAAGCATCATTTATAAACACTTCATGATAAACATGATTTTCTTTACAAGCATTCAAAATATCATTTACTCTTATCGGAGTTCCACCCCATTCAACACTTTTTCTAAACTCTTTAAAAAGCGTCATATATACATCATAGTACTGACTAAAAGTATCAGATGCATAACAGCCCCGAAAATTAATCCAGGCAGTCCAGTCATGAAACCTCTTTCTTTTATGACCTATCTTCTTTATGATCTCATCAAGTGATAAAGCCGTTTCTTTCGCACCCGTCAAAAATCTATATAAAGAGTCCATAAGGATTTCAATTTCATGATAGGAATATACTTTTTTTAAATATCTTTGTTTCGACTTATTTCTTGACCATTTTTCATTCAGCAAAAACTCATTTACCCTGTCATCAAAAGAATCTACAAGATTTATCTTAATTTCTATATGATTTGCCATTACATCAAATGTAATGGCAAATTCAGAAAACTTATAACATGCTTCATCATCATATAGAAAAAGACTCCTGGAGACACCGCATCTATCTTGAATTTCTAATAAATGACTTTCGCTGATTTCTTTACCACATGAAAATTCATTCCATAATTCACGATAAATGATAAGCCTGCTCGTATTTAAATTTAATAATACATTATGTGTGATATAATACGTATTTTTACCTTTCATTAAAAATCATTGTAGCACTTCCTCTATCATATTTCAAATGACCTCTAATTTCATCATTACATATAAAAAGCGATATCCAGCTGATATCGCTATATAATATAAGAATCCTAACTATTCTTCACTTTCTTCTTTTTCTTTTTGTTCTTTTAAGATAATGACACATGATTCCACATGTTTATCAATAATCTGGTCTACATGAATAGAATATTTTTCAAAATCAAGATCTAAGATACTGCCATCGCTTGGGATTTCCTGCAGCTGTGCAAAAATAAAACCACCCAGCGTATCATAATCTTCATCCTCAGGTATTTCAATCCCCGTCTGATCCAAGATATCTTCAATCAATACATTTCCGGCAATACGGTATGTATGATCATCTATCTGTTTGATTTCTTCTTCTTCCATTGGGTCATATTCATCATAAATATTACCAACAATTTCTTCCAAAAGATCTTCTAAAGTTACGATACCGCTTGTTTCACCATATTCATCAACAACAATCGCAATATGAACTTTTTTATTCTGAAGCTGATTAAAAAGATCATCTGTACGAATACTTTCAGGAACAAAATAAGCCTCTTTCATCATATCCTCTAATGACTTATTTTCACCCAGTGCTTCATTAAGAAGAAAATCACGGGAATAAAGAATTCCTCGGACATCATTGACATCTTCATCAATTAATGGAAAACGAGACAATCCTGTTTCTCTTATCGTTTCAAGAACCTCTTCCTTTGAATCATGAACAGAAATAAAGACAACATCTAAAACATGTGTCATGACATCCTTTGCACTCGTATCATTGAATTCAAAAACATTTTCAAGCCATTCCTTCTCTTCGTTTTCAATGGTTCCCTTTTTACCACCCAAATCAATCATCAAACGAATTTCTTCCTCAGAAACATTTTCCTCTTCTGCCTGAGTATTCAAATGAAGCAGACGCAAGATAACATTTACAGAGAAATTTAAGAAAACAACTACTGGTCTCATAATCTTACTGATTGTCGCAATGACGAAACTTGTCATTTTCGCAAATTCATAACTTTTCTGCATTGCGATACGTTTTGGCACCAATTCTCCAAAAACAAGCGTAAAATAAGAAAGTATGATCGTTACGACTACTGTCGCAATCGAATCCAGAGTACCTACAGAAAGAGCAGTAAAACCTAAT
Organism: Traorella massiliensis; assembly: GCF_900104665.1. Lineage (GTDB taxonomy): Bacteria > Bacillota_I > Bacilli_A > Erysipelotrichales > Erysipelotrichaceae > Traorella > Traorella massiliensis. Next base: position 38,527 of record NZ_LT629966.1, read on the forward strand.
CCATAATAAATCCAGTCTACAATATAAACAGAAAAATTAGTACCTGCAAAAGCAGCTCCTAAAAATCCAGATAAAGTAATTGCAATCTGAATCGTCGATAAAAAGTTATTCGGCTCTTCCACCAGCTTTAAAAGACGACTGGCATACTTATCGTTATCTTCCTCTTCAAGCTTTTTCAGCTTTGAAGTATTCAGTGACAATAAAGCAATTTCGCTTCCTGCGAAAAAAGCATTCAATAAAATCAATACAACCTGTAACAATATTTGATAGGGTATGGTATCCAAAGTAATAATCTCTCCTTTTTGACTTCTATTATATCGTATATTTTATAATTATCAATTATAAATTTATATTTCTTAAATATTTCACATCATTTAATGTGAAATATTTAAGATTTTATTTATGACGCCTTTTTTCTCTTTCAAGCACTGTTGGATCTTCCATATCAACGATATAGACTTTTTTTGGTGTTCTTAACTTACATACCAGCTTATAGGCTAAAGCTACATAAAGAAGACAGCCCACGATCCAATAAACTAAATTAAAAAGATCTCCAAAGCGGCTTAAACCCAATATCTGGCTTATCATTCCTAATAAGATAAAACCAAATATTGACAAAAAAACCATCATCGACATTTTCGTACGAACGATCAGATTGTATTCACAATGAGGACATTCGCATCGAGCTTTATATGAAATAATATTGTATTGAAATGTCTTGTGGCAGTAAGGACATTCCAAATCAACCTTAAAAAAATCTTTCATTTCCTAATCCACAAAAAGATATCCGCATAAAATATAAAGCATGCAGATAAAGAAACCACCTACACCAAAGAACGCTAAAACCGTGCTCAAATATGGCAAATAGAAGGCTCCTAATTCATACAGCAAAAGGAATATCGTAACTACGACTGCCACAACGATCTTCCAAACGCTCATATGACGACGCGTTGATTTATTCAGCGACATACCAAATAAAAACAATGCGATCACCCGAATCAAAATCAACAATGTATCTCGAATACTACCGGTAATATAAGTTGCTACTAACTGATACAAAAGAGCACTTATCAAAGTAATAAACAAAGGATAACCAATATATCTAAAATCTCTCATACCTATTCCTCAATTACAACCTTTTTCATCACATCACCACCACGCATTGCCAGCACTGCTTCAATATTGTCAGTAACCTGACCGAAAACCGTGTGTACACCATCAAGATGTGGCTGTGGTGCATGACAGATAAAAAACTGACAGCATCCTGTGTCTTTTCCACGATGAGCCATCGACATCGTTCCCTGAAGATGTTTATGAATATTCTTATCACACTCGCAAGGAATCGTATAGCCTAAATCACCTGTTCCATTTCCATAAGGGCAGCCACCCTGACTTACAAAACCGCTAATGACACGATGAAATGTCTTACCATCATAATAACCCTCTTTCACCAGCTTCACAAAATTTGCAACTGTAATTGGGGCCTCTTCATCATATAAAACAAATGGCAAAACTTCACCATTTTCCATCGTAATGCTTCCTTTAATCATTTTCATCACTCCAATCTTTTTTATTATAACATTAAAAGCTGACTATTTCAAAACAATATGAAGTAGTGTATAATATGAGCGATATTTTAATAGGAGGTTTTTAAATGAATCCGTTAGTAAGCATCATCGTACCTATTTATAATGTTGAAAAATATTTAAAAAATAGTCTGCTTTCTATAAAAAATCAAACATATACCCATTTTGAAGCTATCTGTATCAATGATGGATCAAAAGATCACAGTGAAAAAATATTTTATGAAACCGTTGGTAATGATCTCCGTTTTAAATTGTACACAAAGAAAAATGGCGGTATTTCAAAAGTAAGAAATCTAGGTCTTGCTTTAGCTCAGGGAGAGCTTATCAGCTTTGTGGATAGTGATGATACGATACATATGAACTACCTTGAAGAATTGGTCAAAGGAATCGTTGAATATGACTGTGATATTTCTATTTGTGGGCATAATATGAATTATACCCATTTCACAATGCCTGTACATTTTCCCAAAACAACGATCATAAAACAAAAAACAGCTCTTTCATTTCTAATGAGCGATATGATCATCATGAATTACAGCTGGGGAAAATGCTATAAAAAGGAAGTATGGAATAATATCAGATTCCCTGAAGACAAAATTTATGAGGATATCAAAACAATTTGCCGTACCTTTATGAATAGTTCTCGTTTTTATGTAACCAATAAATTATTATACAATTATAATATTCATCAAGGCAGCATTTCCCAACAGAAGTCTGCACAACAAAACTACAAACTAAAATGTGCTTATCGCTATCAGATGGCCATAGCCGCTAATAAATATCCTTCTTTAAAGATATTTGGCTATTGGAATTTAATCAAAGCCGATGTGATCCATTTATTTGATATCATTTCCTCAAAGCGATAAACTTATTTAATTGATCGTCATTTCAAAACAATATCAAGTAGTGTATAATAATAAAGAATATTGAAATGGGAGGTTTGAAAATGAATCCATTAGTAAGTATCATCATACCGATTTATAATGTTGAAAAGTATTTAAAAAACTGTTTACTTTCAGTAAAAAATCAAACATATGGTAATTTTGAAGCTATCTGTATCAATGATGGTACAAAAGATAACAGTGAAAAAGTATTTTATGAAACCGTTGGTAATGATCCTCGTTTTAAACTATTTACAAAGAAAAACGGCGGTCTTTCAAGCGTAAGAAATTTAGGACTAAGCCTTGCTCAGGGAGAGCTTATCAGCTTTGTGGATAGTGATGATACGATACATATGAACTACCTTGAAGAATTAGTCAAAGGAATCGTTGAATATGATTGTGATATATCTATTTGTGGACACAATATCAACTATCCTCGTTTTACGATACCTTCCTGTTTTCCAAAAACAACGATCATGAAGCAGAAAACAGCTCTCTCATTTCTAATGAGTGATATGATGATCAAAAATTACAGCTGGGGAAAATGTTATAAAAAGAAACTTTGGAAAGATATCCAGTTCCCGGAAAATAAAACCTATGAAGATGTAGAAACAATCTGTAAGACATTTATGAGAAGCCATCGCTTTTATGTCAGCAATAAGCTTTTATACAATTATGAAATTCGTCAAGGAAGTATCTCACAGCAGAAAGCAGCTGGACGAAATCGTGAATTAAAACGTGCCTATCGTCATCAGATGAATATCGTTACTAAAAAATATCCAACATTAAAACCTTTTGGTTATATAAATTTATTTAAAGCAGATATCATGCATCTTTATGATGTAATAACAACGAAATGAGGTTCTATGTCACTGACAAAACGAAGAATGGAAATTTTTAATTTGCTTCAAAAAAATAAAGCCGTTGAAGTCAATGAGCTTGCGAAACAATTTCAAGTCTCAGCGATGACCATTCGTCGAGACTTAAATATGCTTGAAAAACAAGGATTGGCTATTACCAGCTATGGTGGTGCCCGATTAAATATGGAGCACAATGTCGAACCAAGCTTTTCATTAAAAAGTGATTTATTAGTTGAATACAAAAATGAGATTGCGATGGAAGCCAGTCGTTTCATACAAGACGGTGATACTATTTTAATTGATACCGGTACAACTCCTTTGCAGCTTTGCCATTACCTTCAGAATAAACGTATCATCGTACTGACAAATTCCTTGCCCGCTATTAATATTCTTCAAGCTTTTACCAAAGTTCAGCTCATTGTCGCATGTGGCCAATATAACGAAATCAGCAATGGGTGGCATAGTGCCATGACCATTGATTTCTTTAAACAATTTAAAATTGATAAAGCTTTTTTAGGAACCCAGGGCATCGACCAGCATGGTTCTTATATTGCAAGCATGGAAGAAGCACAAGTAAAAAAAGCAATGATAGAAAGTGCCAGACAATCTTTTCTGCTCTGCGATCATACCAAATTCAATCAGACTTTTCTTGCGAAATATGCTACCCTTCGTGATTTTGATTGTATCATCACGGATACCAAAGCTGATAAAAATATTCGCAAAGAATACTCTGAAATCATTCCTGTCATCTCATCCGACAAATAAAAAAAACTGATCATGCATCAGTTTTTATTTGCGATAAAATTCCTTCAACAATCGCATTACATAATTGATCCTGAGTATCAGTTTCAGTTAAATAAGCAACATCATCTGCATTTGATAAAAATCCCATCTCGATAATCACACACGGTAATGTATTATAGGTCAAAAGATGAAATTGGCCCGTTTTAATACCACGACTGACTAATGCTGGGCTGAGCGTCTCTAATTGAGCATTCAGAGCTTCAGCAAGAGCTACAGAATCACTTTGTGATGTATTAACGTAAATTTCACTTCCCTTTACATTTTCCGGATCTTCTTCTGAAATGTTACAGTGAAGCGATACCAGCATCAATGCGTCAGCATTCGCAGCAATATCAAGCCTCGCCTGTAAGTCTTCAACATTATCATCAGACCAGCTCACTTCATCACTATCACGCGTCATGACAACATGAATATCATTTTCTTCTAATAAATCTCTTACTTTTAATGCAATCTCAAGATTTAATTCTTTTTCCACAACACCACTCTCAGAACTGCTTCCTTCATCATAACCTCCATGTCCCGGGTCGATCACTACTACTGGAAGATCTTCTTGAGGATCTGAAGCATTAACATCATTACTGATATTACCTTCTTTGAAAACAGGCTTTTCAGGCATCATAAAAGAAAATAAAACTAAAATCAAAACGCAAATCAAACCAATAGCTGCTAATAAAAATAAATTTTGTTGTGTACTCTTTTTCAATTTCTTCACCCTTAATATTCTACCACATTCTCTTAAGATTTAATTAAGAAAAATCCTGATTTTATTAAATCAGGACTTTTGAATAAATTCTAACAGCTGTTTTGCACCTTCCTGAATACCACTGCGGTCTTCTTTTGAAAATCCCAAATGCGTGAAAATCTCACCTACAAAAACATTATTTTTATATAGACATTCAAATACTTCATCAATCAGTGGCTGACAAACTTCCTGCTTCTGCATCGGACCAAAAGGATTCGCAAAATAGGTTCTAGATAAACCAACTTCCTGAGTAGTACCTAATGCCATACGCTGACCTTGAATACAGATTCGCTTTACTTCTTCTGGATCATCAATACGTCTTAATCCTAACTCTTTATCATAGTTATTTGCATAGGCAAATAAATCAATCTTATGATTATGAGCAACGACATCATAGCTTGCTGCCGGTGTAATGACACGGGCATTCGAACTATCCGGATTTAAGAATACGGAACGGTCCATGTCACGGTATGGTGTACCTTTATCAAGATCATCTAAACGTATAAAGGCACCAATTTCTGTTCCCTGACCATATGGAACACCATCTTCGATATGAATGGTTCCCATATCATCGAAAACAACTTCAATATTACTGATCACTTCATTACCTAAAGAACGTAGCGCCTCAATGGATTCACTCTTGCCAGCTCCTGAATCACCCATCAGCATAATTCCTTTTTTCTTTCCATCACGCAACGTAACATTAACAAAAGCTCCATGAATTGGCAACCAGCCACGTTGCATCATAGCTAAATTATGAAGCGTCAAGCTCATCTTTTTGATATAACCAAAATATTCGATCTTTTGTGAATAAGATACAGACCCTACCCAAATATCATTTTTCTGATCATGGTAGAAAGTCGTTTCATTCAGACCGTCCTGATTACCAAACAATACGATGCAATCAGGTTTATGCGTACATTCTTCCGCTGTAGCAATCTCAAATAGATTTGCAAGCGAAACACCACTACACATAAAATCACGATGGAAATATACAAAACACAAAAGACGTCCAATTTTAATTGGCATACAGAACCATTCTTTTGAAGTTCCAGTAAATACTTCAACCGGATTATCTTTCCTTTCAGTAAACATACCTTCACGCTTATTGCTTCGTGTCGTAAGCATCAACGGTGTTCTTAGCATGATACTGTCAATCATTGGAATTCGCTTTAAACAATCATATTCTTCTGGAAGGCGTGTTTGCGGAATCCTTAAGGCAGCGGCAGCATTTGTTCCTGACTGCAGCTGACGATAAATCTTATTTTTTCTACCTTGCACTTTTTCTTCAATACGACGATAAGTATCACGTATCAAACGATTAAAATTAGAATCATTGGTAATATAATTTACAGCTGTAGACGTTTGACCATTACCAATAAAAGTGACGGAAAAACGTTGATGATGTTTCCAGAAATTATAGAATTCTTCAATAAATTCAAGTAACTGATCTTTATCATTCAGATAATAGTTATCAATTTCATTACATTCAAAAACACTCATCAAACGAAAGCAGCGTGTAATTTCTACCTTTGCTTCACGAACCGTTTTGCCATTCAAGATCCAGTTATATAAATCTCTGTTCGTATCTTTTAAGCTTTCAATAAAGATTTCCGTAATATTACGAAATTCTGGTGAATTTAAAAGTTCAGCAGTCGTTCTTACATAAGAAGCGCTGAAATTCAGAATGGCAACCTGTTCATTCATATAAATTGATTCTTTCATGTAAACCTCCTATTTCCGGAATCGTTCCAATAATTTCTCAACACTCATTTCTTCTTTCAGAGAAGTTGCACGTGCTGTACACTCAACAACTCCCTCAGCCGCTTTACGACCAACAGTAATGCGATAAGGTAATCCAATTAATTCCATATCCTTAAATTTTACTCCAGGACGTTCATCACGATCATCCAATAAGACATCATAGCCCATCTTTTTCAGCTTATCATAAAGCTCAAGAGAAAGTTTTTTCTGAGCTTCATCTTTATGGCTGATAAGCACGATTCCTATTTCAAAAGGAGCAATGCTTTCAGGCCAGATAATGCCATTTTCATCATTATGCTGTTCAACAACAGCAGCCAGGCAGCGGCCAAGTCCGATACCGTAGCAGCCCATCTGTACTGGGTGCAGCTGATTGCTGGCATCAAGATAATTCAGACCCATCGCTTTGGAGTACTTATCACCCAGCTTAAAAGTATTGCCAATTTCAATACCTTTGGTAAATGAAAGCTTCTTGCCGCAGCAAGGACAAACATCATCTTCTGTGATCACACCAATATCACCCACTAGATCAGCTTTAAAATCCTTCAAGTTCACATTTTTTAAATGAGTATCTGTCTTATTGGCACCACATATAAAATTCTTCATCAGTGCCACTTCCTGATCCATAACGATCTTGACATTTTCTAAGCCTACAGGGCCGGCAAAACCAACTACAGCATGCGTCAGCATTTCCACATCCTCAGGTGAGGCCATTTCCATTTCTGCAGCATTCAACAGCTTTAAGGCTTTTGTCTCATTTAATTCACGGTTTCCCTTTAACAAAAAGGCTACAAATTCATCTGACACCTTATACAGCAGCGTCTTTACAAAACGGCTGGCATCAGTATTCATAAAAGCTGCTACCTCATCGATCGTCTTAGCATTTGGTGTAGCTACTTCTTCCATGACACCTTCCGCTTCATCAGATACATCACCTGTAACGATTACTGGAGCTACTTCTAGATTGCTTGAAAAGTCACAAGCGTCACACTGTACGATCACATCTTCACCGATATCACAAACCGCCTGGAATTCTTCACTTAATAGACCGCCCATGACACCTAGATCAGCATTTACGATTTTATACGTAATTCCTAATCGATCAAAGATACGCTTATAAGCTTCAAACATCTTCTGATAAGAAACTTCTAAGCCCTCTAAATCTGTATCAAAAGAATAAGCATCTTTCATGATGAATTCACGCACTCGAATAAGTCCATAACGTGGACGTGTCTCATCACGAAACTTTGTCTGAATCTGATACAGATTATATGGAAAATCCTTATAAGAAGAACCATCCATACTTGCCGCAACCGTAAAAAGTTCCTCATGAGTAGGACCTAAAACATAATTTTTCTGATAACGATCTTTCAGTGAAAACATATTGCTGCCGAAGTTCTCACGACGCCCGCTTTTCTCATAGACTTCTTCCATGATCAAAGTTGGCATCAATAACTCCTGGGCACCAGTCGCATTCATCTCTTCACGAACAATATTTTCAATCTTATTTAATACAAGCTTACCCATTGGCATGATCATATATATACCATTACTTGTTTTTTTGATCATTCCAGCTCTAACTAAAAGATTTCCACTGATACTTTCTTCATCTTTTGCATTTTCTCTTAATGTATAAAAGAAACTTTCACTTAATTTCATATCTTTCTCCTTAATATACATGACGATCCGATTTATCAACAATCTTACGGATCATATCATTTTCCTTTACTTCAAAATCAATTCTTGTTTTCAATATCTGCATTGGCTTATTTGCCACCTCTACTTCAGCCCCATTTTCATCATAACATGGGTTTAACGTCATAGCATGTGTATGATCAGGTCCAAATACCTCTACAGGAATACTCATTTCAAAATGATTCTTTACTTGAATCGTTGCCATATGACTCTTTTTATCATATTCAAGTATCGAAGCGATATATTCCTGTGTTACACCAGCCCCATTCACACCATATAACTGATCATATGCTTTAGGCAAGCCTTCATAGAAACCATTTGCTGTCGGGCGATTTTCACTTCTAGAAAGCTCATCTAAAATCATCTTCATTTTTTCATCATCTAAGCTTTTTTCATAGATCGCATCGATCAGCATCCGATAAGCACGAACGACCGTTGCCAGATAGTAAGGTGATTTCATACGCCCTTCTATTTTTAAAGAAGCAATATTCGCTTTGATCAGATCTTGAATATAAGAAGCTGCCATTAAATCTTTGCTGCTCATAGAAAATAAATGTTTATCATCATGAATAAACTCATCCTTTTCCAGCAAACGATATTTCCAGCGACAGCTTTGAGCACATCCGCCACGATTGGCATCACGTGTAGTCATATGATTAGAAAGCGTACAGCGTCCTGAATAAGAAATACACATACCACCATGGATAAAGACTTCTAATGGCAAGGAAGCATGCTGGGCAACGCTTTTAATCTGGTCAAGACTGCATTCTCTTGCTAAAACGACCCGATCTGCCTGTTCGCTCTTCCAAAAGTCTACTGCCTTAGAATTGGTCGTTGAATGCTGAGTACTGATATGTACTTCCAGATTCTTCGCAACCCTTTTAGCGCAGCGTACAACACTCAAAGAGGCACAAATGATGGCATGAACCCCAATCCTTTCCAATGCCTTTAAATATTCTTCCAATTCCTCTAAATCATCTTCATGAGGAATGATATTGACCGTTACATGAACACGGGCACCATGTGCCTTCGCAAACTTAACACCCTCTTCAATGGCTTCCAAATCAAAATTAGAAGCACGAGAGCGTAAAGAAAACTGTTTTCCACCAATATAAACAGCATCTGCACCATATAAAACGGCAATCTTCAATCTCTCCAAATCTCCTGCCGGTGCAAGCAATTCTATCCTATTCATTGCCCCGCCTCCTTCACAAGAGTTGTCTTTTTATACATGAATCCTTCACTAAATGCATATTGCGGATAAGCCTTTGAATAACTCTCATAAACCTTATCACCACTTATTTCACCTAAAAGAATGCGTTGTATATCCTTGGCCGCTTGAAAGATCAATTCTTCATCCAAGTGAATCCCTTCAATTCTAAAATCACAATTCTCTAATTCCATAAGCTTTGAAAACATACAGAAAATAGTTCCACTTAAAACAAAAGTTCCTGTTTCATCTTGAATAATCGGCATTTTCTCATCACGTGTCTCTTCCATCAAATAAAGTTCTTTAGAAGCACTGCGATCCTCTAACCCACAAAATTCAAAATAACTGGATAATAGCTTCCGTCTGGAATGCATCATCACATTATACCCAAACACACTCACTTCACAGCCATGACAATGACTCAAGATATGTTTCATATCGTCAAAAGTAATTTCTCTTGCCAATACGACACGATCAATACCTAAACGAAGATATTCATTTGCATCCTGGCTGCTGGCAATCAGTGTCGTTGGCTGATAGATCAAAAGATGTTCCATCTTCATTTCTTTAGCCATCCAATAGACACCCATATCCGCAAAATAAATGCGATCTATCTTATTATCTTTACAAAAAAGCAAAGCATCCTGAAATTTATCAAGATCATCCTCCATGACAAAATTCAACATATTGACACCCACTTCTAATCCTAATTCATGGGCAAACTTTACTATTTCTTTCAACTCTTCCATCGTGTACACCCTTGCGGGTCTTGCCGATACATGGGGCAATGAAACGATGATCCGATCAATACTGCACTTGGCATATTGATCTAGATGTTTGATTTCAAGGCAGTCACTGATCAGTTTCATTCGCACTCGCTCCTTCCGATTTTATTATTATACTGTTTTTAGGCGAAATTGTATAGAAGGTTTGCCAAATTTTTGTGTATAATATTGTTAGAGGTGGTGTCATGAAATTTAAATATGAAGACGAATATTTAGCGGAATGTAAACAAATTGAAGAAAATGAATGTTGCCCATATTGCGGACGTAAAGCACTGGTCCATTGTTCAGATGAAGATTATTTTTTTGCCTGTACTGCCTGTGGGCATCGTTTTGAATTTGATGGCGAATATGCAGAGGAACTGGCTTATTATTTAGCCAGTAAACAATAATGAGTACGATTCAGCAATGGGTTCAGGCAGCTAATCGCTACCTTGACAGTCAGGAAGCAAGCAATCACGCTAAAAAAAACCGAGAAATCGTCATGAAGCGGTTCAGTGATCTAACAAATAAAAAAGTTTTAGAACTTGGCTGTGGCTATGGATGGTATACCTACTACTTCAACAGCATTCATGCCGATGCAATTGGTGTGGATGGTTTTTCATCGATGATCAAGCTTGCGAAGGAAAAATATTTCACTTCAATTTATATATAGCTTCTGTCATACAAGAAGTTCAACGTATCACAAAAGACAAGGGGCTTTTCTATGTTTCTATCACACATCCGGCCTTTTATGATGGTGAATGGCTCTGTGATGAAAATGGATATAAATCAGCAAAGGTAATGGAAAACTATTTATCAGAAATGAACTATGATAATGAGTTTTGGGGCAAAACCAAACATTACCACCGTCCGCTTTCCACATACCTCAATCTGTTTTGCGACCATCATTTCCGACTTGTTCATATGGAAGAACCTCGTATTTATGACAATACGAAACAATCTTCTGAAATACCTTTATTTATTATGATGGAATTTGAGAAATTAAAGTAAAAATCCTTGATCAAAAGGATTTTTTCATATTTATGCTTAAATCAAAGACCCAATATCAATTTCAATCATTAGATGTAAGTCTTCTTATAGTAAAACAGAACAAATGATATTATAATGATTTTATAAAGGAGTTTTATATGGGAAAATATACTGAAATCAATTCAAAAACGATCGATCAATGGTGTGAAGATGGCTGGGAATGGGGCAAGCCTATCAGCCATGAAACCTATCAAAAAGCTTTACATGGCGAATGGAATGTGTTATTAACACCTACAAGACTTGTACCTCATGAATGGTTTGGAAATCTAAAAGGAAAAAAAGTATTAGGACTCGCCAGTGGTGGTGGTCAGCAGATGCCGATCTTTCAGGCACTTGGTGCTTCTTGTACTGTTTTAGATTATTCTAAGAAGCAATGTGAAAGTGAAAGATTGGTTGCTGAAAGAGAAGGTTATACGATTGATATCTTATGTAAAGATATGACTGAGAAATTTCCTTTTGAAGATGAAACTTTTGATCTTATCTTTCATCCCGTTTCTAACTGTTATGTCGAGGATGTACGATCCATTTTTAAGGAATGCTATCGAGTCTTAAAAAAGGGCGGCAGTTTTCTTGGCGGATACGATATTGGCATCAACTATATTTTTGATGATGATGAAAAAACGATTGCCTATGCCCTGCCATTCAATTCTTTAAAAGATAAGAAGATCTATGAGGATAGCCTAAAAAATGATTGGGGCCTTCAATTTTCACATACGCTTGAAGAACAAATTGGCGGACAGCTTCAAGCAGGTTTTCAATTATGTGATCTATATGAAGATACGAATGGTGAAGGCAATCTGCACGATCATCATATTCCTACCTTTATCGCAACACGCTGTATTAAAAAGTGAACCCTCATCAAAGAAGGTTCACTTTTATTATGCTAGATATTTTTCAACAGGCTGAGGCTGACAATCATGATATTCAATTCTGATCGTCTCAATGATTTCATCATCTTTAGGACGCTTGATGATCACATTTTCTTCCTCACAAGGTACATCGATCAGCTGTGAATGTTCAATACGACGAATTTCTTCAAAGCCACTGATCACTTTACCAATCATCGCAAACTTTTGATTCAAATGCGTGACATGATCAGAAAGAGTGATAAAGAAACAGCTAGGAACTGAGATCTTCTCACCATCTCCTGCAAGTCCTACACAATAAGCACCAAATGTATGTTTCTCATTATGAAACTCCCCATCGCAAACATACTGATAGAACTCACTTTTCGTATTTTCATCACACCATGGCTGAAGTACAAAATCAGGTACTACACGCTCAATTGGCATCATGTCAAAAGCATGATTTTCAATAGCTTCCATCAGCCCACTGATAGAATTAGGAGCATTTTCATAAAACAATTCAATTTTAATTTCCTGATGATTTCTCATCACGATGGTCATTACTGGATTCATTAGTTTTTCAAGCTCTGCATCGGTGCAGGAATCTTGCCTCCACGATCTATCATGACCTGGCAACTGCCTTCATTAACCTTCATGATCGGTCCGCTTCCTAAAAGCCCGCCAAATTCAAGCTCTTCTCCGGCAGCTTTACCAATGGCTGGAATCAGACGTACCGCTGTTGTCTTGGAGTTCACCATACCAATCGCTGCCTCATCGGCAATAATACCACTGATCGTAGAAGCAGGTGTATCCCCTGGAACAACGATCATATCCAAACCGACACTGCATACCGCTGTCATAGCTTCTAGCTTTTCAAGCGTCAATGCACCACTGCGAGCTGCTTTAATCATGCCTGCATCCTCACTCACCGGAATGAAAGCACCTGACAAACCGCCTACACTGCTGCTTGCCATGACACCACCTTTTTTTACCGCATCATTCAGCATGGCTAAACAAGCGGTCGTTCCATGCACACCACAACTAGAAAGACCCATTTCTTCCAAAATATAAGCCACTGAATCACCAACAGCCGGTGTTGGTGCCAACGATAAGTCAACGATCCCAAATGGAACATTCAAACGACGACTTGCTTCACTGCCCACTAACTGGCCCATACGTGTAATCTTGAAAGCCGTCTTCTTTACGATATCCGCAATCTCATTCATTGGCAGATCCTTTGGTGCTTTCGCTAATGCACTGCGTACAACTCCAGGTCCGCTAACACCTACATTGATGACACAGTCACCTTCACCTACACCATGAAAAGCACCAGCCATAAATGGATTATCTTCAGGAGCATTACAGAAAACAACAAGTTTAGCTGCTCCGATACAATCTCTTTCTTTTGTCATTTCAGCAGCTTCCACAACCTTTTTCCCCATGAGCTTTACCGCATCCATATTGATCCCTGATTTCGTACTTCCTACATTCACCGAAGAACATACATGATCCGTTACAGCTAAAGCTCTAGGAATCGAATCAATCAATTCTAAATCACCAGCACTAAAGCCTTTATGAACTAAAGCACTATAGCCGCCAATGAAGTTCACACCTAGCTCATTGGCACACTTTTCAAGCGTTAAGGCATACTTTACAGGATCGCCTCCGCTTACTCCAGCAAGGATCGCAATTGGCGTTACAGAGATACGTTTATTGATGATAGGAATACCATATTCCTTTTCAATATCACAGCCCACTGCCACCAGATTTTTCGCTAATCGTGTAATTTTCTGATAAATCTTTTCACATGAACGATCAATATCACTATCAGCACAATCAATCAAAGAAATACCCATCGTAATCGTACGAACATCTAAATCTTCTTCATCGATCATCTTGATCGTTTCTAATATCTCATTTGCATTTAACATACTCTCACCTATATTTTATGCATCGAATTAAAGATATCCTCATGCATCACATGAATCTTCAACTGATTATCCTCTCCAAATTGACCCATATGGTCAACAAAATCCTTAAAGTCAACATTGATTTCATGAATATCGATCATCATGATCATGACAAACATATCCTGCATGATATTCTGACTTACTTCAAGAATATTGGCATTCACCTTAGCACATTCTCCCGATACTTTCGCTAAGATACCACGGTTATCTTTACCTAAAACACTAATTACAGCTCTCATTTTTTCACCTCGGTATATATCATACACATTTTTTATTTATTTTTCTATCCTTTCTGTTTGATTTCATGTAAAATAGAAATGGTGATTTTATGATAAAAGCAGTATTATTTGATTTTGATGGTGTCATTTGTGATACCGAACCTCAGTTTTTTGAATATAAACTGAAAAAAATGAATGAAATGGGATTCCCAGTAACCCGTGAATTTCTTTTAGAAAGAATTGGTGAAAGCTTTCGGGTCATGTTCCCTCGTGAATTTAAGGTCGATGATCCTGAAAAATATATCAATGAATATTATTCAGGTGTTGAACATTCCATAACCAATTATAATAAACTGATGTTTCCAGAAGTGATCGATCTTCTAGATTATTGTGTTAGCCATCATCTTATTTGTGCTATTACCTCAAATTCCAAACATGAACGTCTAGAAGCAGCCGTCAAAGAGATGAATATAGACAAATATTTCTCTAACATCTATTCCAATGAAAGCTTAGGAGTAGCAAAACCTAACCCATTATTTTATACAAAAGTACTTGAAGATCTTCATTTGCTTCCTGAAGAGGCAATCGTTATCGAAGATTCTGTTCATGGTATTGCAGCCGCTAAAGATGCCAATATCTATACGATTGCGAAAAAAGAGAATTATTTTCATATCGATCAGTCTTACGCAGATACTCAAATCGATAAACTAACAGAAGTCATCGATATCATTGAAAAAAAGAATGAATATAAATAAAGCATCAAAGTTAACCCTTTGATGCTTTTATTCCATAAAATCAATCAGAATGCTATTAAGTATTCCCCATCCATTTGATGTACATCTAAGATGCTGATCAATGATTTCTAAATGATTGTTTTTGATATGTTTTTCGATAGGATCATGAAATACCTCTCTTAAGTCTTCATGAAAATAATCATTAAATTTCTCTATAGAAATGCCTTTTTTCATTCTTAAACCCATCATGATCGTTTCAAACATCTCATCTTCTTTAGTAAGCTTCGTTTCTTCTTTTTCCAATTCACCCTTTATATAGTCATTCAATTGAAAAGGCCAATGATAATAAATATGATTTTCTTTACCATAAGCACCTACACCAATACCGATAAAATCCTCATATTCCCAATAAGCACAATTATGACAACTATATTTTCCCTGACGAGCAAAATTAGAAATCTCATATTGTTCAAATCCATAAGCTTCTAAAACACGGATTCCTTCAAAATACATTTGTTCATCCAGCTCATCACTTACTTTTTCAATTTTTCTTCTACCAAAAGCACTGTTTTCTTCGATCGTCAATGAATAAATCGATACATGAGATATTTTCTCATTCAAAGCAATCTGTTTCAAGTCAGCTAACCAGACATCAAGACTTTGAGTTGGCAGTCCATAGATCATATCTACACTGATATTCACGATACCACATTCATAAATTTCATCAATTTTAGAAAATATCTCTGCTACACTATGATGACGTTCGATCAGTTTGATCAAAGATTGATTGAGTGATTGAACCCCCAATGAAATACGATTAACACCATGTTGTCTTAGAAGCATGATCTTATCTTTCGTAAGGTTTTCAATATTCGCTTCGACCGTATATTCAAAAGGATCAAAAATATCACAAGCACTTAAAAGCTGATTCAATTCATCATATGTCAAAGAAGTGGGGGTTCCCCCACCAATATATAATGTCTGAATCGGTTCATCTTTTCTGTTTTGAATCTCTTTTATGATTACATTCAGCCACTTTGATGTCAAAAGAGGATGCCTTTTACATCTTTCAAAATCACAATAGGCACAAATCGAATCACAGAAAGGAACATGGATATACATGGCATTACTCATACTGACACTCCCTAAAACATTCATCAACAAATTTCGCATTACTCAGCTCTGACCCGCTAGCATTGATTGCCAGACGCATATTTTTTTCAACTCGACTGCTTGTCGTATGATGTTTCTTTGCTATTGTATCATAGACATCTTTCATACGAAAGCAATCATGATCATTTTCCATATAAAAAAGAATCGCACTTTGCAAATAGTCAAAACCTTTGAGATGGGTTGAAACACCTTTCTTTAAACATAGATTTTCGATCCGTTCATAAACAGATATTTTCATTTTCTTATGGTCATTTATCATTCTTAACAACAATACATATAATCCCACATCCGTGATCTGACTCTCACATAAATATTCAATATGAAGATTTAAGATCATATCAATCAGCTCATCCGCATATCCATTTACGACACAAATTCCTTTTATATTCAAACATATTCGCATTTCTTCAAATGTTTCTAATCGTTTTATATCATCATGATCAACATCATAAATCATGATATCGATCTTTAGATCTTTCATTTCATTTAAATGATCATCAGACAACTCATAGATCAAGAACTCATGATCATATTCATATAGATTCCAGATCTTTTGAATCAATGCCTTATTTTTCACATCATACCCTATCTTTATCATAAAACTCCTTTATAGACATGCTTTTTGCCAATCTTATGACAGTCAAGAATTTTCAAATCACACATTCTAGACAAATGAAGACGTGCTGTCTCATAACTGACTTGCAGCTTTTGCTGATAAGTTTCAATATCAAAATAGGTCTGTGCATAATGATCATAAAAAGTACGTTGTTTTATTGTCAGAAAACTTATCTTATACTCATAGTTTATCACTTTCATCAAAGAATGATGACTTAAATGCTCAAGCCATTCTAAGAAAGATTTGGTGATATCCTCTTCAAAACTATAGATATAATCAAAGGTTTGAAGGTATTTTTCAGACAAATGATACCGTTTTAAACATTCCAGACATTGTTCAGGTTCATTTCTTAACATAAAAATCTGTATCATAGGGTGTAAAAAATCACCTTGGATCATCATATGCTGATTCATCAATTCGCTGATTCTAGCAGTTAAGACAATTGATTTTTTTTGACCATGAAACATAAAATATATGCGAAACTGATTGCGATATTTTTCTATTTCATCAATGATCAGATGACTTCCTGCCACATCAAAATCATTTCTGATTTCTTGGATAGACGCATAATATTCATCCGTATATTTCTGAATGAGCTTCATATAAAGATTTTATCATATTTAAAAAACATTTGAAGATTTTCGACATATACTAACAAGAAAATGATTTTGTAACCAAAATCATATGCAAATAAGCGACTCCCTATCTGCATACCCACCTGCCTTAGTGCTAGTACATACCTTTCATATTCCCTCTGGTTCCTTGTTCCTCTTTCTTTCAATGGAATCCTCCATGCCTTTACCAGATTCCCTTTTCTGTCGGTTTCTGCCAGCGCTATATGATCCCTGTGCTGATGAAAAACAACCGGCATCCTTATTTCCTGTCTGATTCCCCGGTAGACAAGAATCCCTTCATCGATATGATATTTGAAAAGATTATTGCCGTACTTTCCCTGCCTTCTTCCGCAGATCAGCATCCTTTTTCTGCGGTTATAGCGGTAGGTATCCATATCATGCTTCAGATTCTTCCTTCCTCCGAAGCATACGCTTTTCGGCTTTTCCATGAATCTTTCCTTTTTCTGCTTTTCTCCTGTTAACCGATACTTTAATAGTTTGATCTGATTCTTCAGATTCTTTATTTTAGGATCGATCACAGTTGCTTCATACAGATAGTCCTTTTCTGTAGTTCCATGCAGTTTCGTTTTCCGGATCATCTTTTCCTTTTCACAGATGACCTTTTCCAGTTCCGTAGAACGGTGTTCTTCAGATCAGGGAATTCGCGGTAATAGAAACGGTTGGAAAGAGAAAAGACTTTCATGATGCCTCCTTGACAGAAATGAGATAACTTATACAGATATTATATCATATTAATAACTATAATGATACTATAATTTCAAATTAATTATATATACTATCATAAACATAAATAACATTTAACTTTTTTATTTTCTTTCATCATCTTTCTATCAATCAAAAATGAAATTTCCTAATATAAAAAAAAGGGAAAAAATCCCTTTTAATCATCATCAACCGAAAGGATCGCCATGAAAGCTTCCTGTGGAACTTCTACTGATCCTACCTGCTTCATACGTTTCTTTCCTTCTTTTTGTTTCTCTAATAACTTTTTCTTACGAGTAATATCGCCACCGTAACATTTCGCCAAGACATTTTTACGTAAAGCCGAAATATTGGTACGAGCAATGATCTTACCATTTAAAGCAGCTTGTATTGGAATTTCAAATTGCTGACGCGGTATCAATTTACGAAGCTTTTCACATAAAGCTTTACCACGATTATAAGCAAAGTCTTTATGAACGATACTGCTTAATGCATCGACAATTTCACCATTTAACAGAATATCCATCTTAGCCAGCTTACTAACACGATAGCCGCTCAGTTCATAATCAAAAGAAGCATATCCTCTTGATACTGATTTTAAACGGTCAAAGAAATCATAAACAATTTCTCCTAAAGGAAGCTGATAAACAAGTGATACACGGCTGTCATCCAGATAAATCATATCTTCATAAATGCCACGTTTGTTCTGGGCTACTTCCATAATGGCTCCAATATATTCTTTTGGACACATGATCGTTGCCTTCACAAATGGTTCCTCAATACTTTCAATACGCTGTACTTCAGGAAGCTGGGAAGGATTATCAATATTTATCTGACTACCATCAGTCAGATTGACATGATATACAACACTTGGTGCTGTTGCGATGATATCAATATTAAATTCTCTTTCAATACGTTCCTGAATGACATCCATATGTAATAAGCCTAAAAAACCGCAGCGGAATCCAAATCCAAGTGCCTGTGAAGTTTCTGCTTCAAACTGTAAAGATGCATCATTGAGCTGTAATTTATCCAATGCATCACGCAAATCATTATAACGGTTACTTTCTACAGGATACAAACCACAGTAAACCATCGGATTTAATTCCCGATATCCAGCCAATGGTTCAATGGCTGGTTCATCCTTTAAAGTAATTGTATCCCCTACACGTACATCCTTGATATTTTTTATCGAGGCAGCGATCCAGCCAACTTCACCACATACCAAAGAATCTTTTTTCACTTCTTTAGGAGTACGGATACCACACTCTAAAACTTCATATTCAGCACCCGTAGCCATGAATTTCATCGTATCGCCCACCTTGATCATACCTTCTTTGATACAAACCTGTACGATCACCCCTCGATAAGCATCATACGCACTATCAAATACGAGGGCTTTTAAACGATGATGACGATCTCCTTTAGGTGGTGGAACTAATTTTACGATCTGTTCCAATACTTCATGAACATTCAAACCACTTTTAGCACTGATCTGTGGAGCATTGTGAGCATCCAATCCAATGACATTTTCAATTTCTTCGATCACTCGTTCAGGCTCAGCACTTGGCAAATCAATCTTATTGATAACCGGTACGATTTCAAGATCATTATCGAGTGCCAGATAAACATTCGCCAATGTCTGTGCTTCAATTCCCTGTGCTGCATCTACCACCAGCACAGCCCCTTCACAGGCCGCCAGAGAGCGAGATACCTCATAGGTAAAATCGACATGACCTGGTGTATCAATCAGATGAAAGGTATAGGTTTCACCATCATCTGCTTTATAATTTAAAGCCACAGCATTCAATTTAATCGTTATGCCTCTTTCTCTTTCAAGATCCATTGTATCAAGCAGCTGATCCTTCATTTCACGAAGTGCCACTGTATCTGTCATTTCAAGTATACGATCTGCAAGTGTAGATTTTCCATGGTCAATATGAGCAATAATAGAAAAATTACGAATTTTACTCTGATCCATTCAATCCCTCCAATTCACTCACCTATTATAAAGAAAACATTAAAAATAAGCAATAAAAAAGAGATTAAGTTGGTACCGAATCTCCCCTTTCATAATATAATAGTAAGCAATTGAGCGACATTACAGACATTTATTTCGATTAGATTATAATACACATATAGATGAAAGCCATACTTTAGATAGTTTTATATACGAACGATAATGTCTAGATATTCTTGCATTTTTTAACAAAAAAAGCCAGAATTACTTCTGACTTTCATGCATACGATCAATCAGTTTTTGATTCGCTTTTTGAATATCTTCAAGGGTAAGATTTTTAGCGCCACTGGCAAAGTTATGCCCGCCACCGCCAAAATGAGCCGCAATATCATTTAATACTGTTCGTTTTGATCTGAAGGATGCGGAATAGTTTCCTTCAGGCTGTTCAGTATATAAAACATAAGATTCGATTTCTTCAACATTGGCCATGACATTCACTTTTTCTTTTGCTTTTTCAAATGAGATATCAAACTTTTCATAATCTTCTTTACTAGCGATGATATAAGCAAGCGAATCCTTGTAGATTACTTTATTGCGAAGATAATTTTCAAATTCATATTCTTTCAGATTGACTGAAAACATCTTTAAATTGCATTTTTGAATATCAACTCCAAAACTAACAAGATAAGAAGCAACTCTTAATGAACGTTCACTAACAGTTGGAATTGAAAATCTCTGTGAATCTGTCAAAAGACCACAGTATAGATACGTAGCTGTTTCTAAAGTTAATGTTTCCTGGTGATCCATCAGCATTTGCGCAATTACTTCACAGGCTGCACATGTCGTATCATCAACGATATTTAAATCGCCATAGCTATCTACTACCGGGTGATGATCGATTTTAATGACCTTGGCACATTGATCCCAGCCTTCACCATCAATTCTTTCACGGTTTGAAGTATCACAGATGATAGCCAATGCTTTTGAAAAATCAATCTTTTCCTGATCACAATCTGGGAAAAAGGAATTTGGTGTATCCTTTCCTAAAGCAACGACCTTTTTATTCGGATATTTGCTTTCGATCCATGATTTCATGCCAAACTGACTTCCCTTAGCATCACCATCCGGTAAAATATGACGATAGATGCAAATCGTGTCAAACTGTTCAATCAATTCTATGATCTGATCCAGCATATTAAAACCCTAAAATGCGATATGTATCTCTTGCAATCACAAGTTCTTCATTTGTTGGCACAACATAAACGTCTACCTTACTGTCATCATTGCTGATTTTCGCTTCTTTCCCATGAATCTGAGCATTCAGTTCTGAATTGATGCTTAAACCTAAACACTCTTTCATTGCATCTAAGATCAAACCTCTTAAGTGAGCGTCATTTTCACCTAGACCTGCTGTAAAAGATATCGCATCAACATGTCCTAACTGCATCACATAGCCACCAATCATGTTGATAACACGATTTACATACAGCTTTAATGTCAGAATAGCTCTTTCATTTCCTTCATGATAAGCTTTTTCGATATCACGGGCATCACTAGAAATACCACTGATACCTAACATCCCTGATTTCTTATTAAAGGCTGTATCCAATTCATCAGGAGTCATTCCAGCCTGTCTAGCCATATATACAGCTACAGCAGGGTCAATATCACCACAGCGTGTACCCATCATGATACCTCCTAATGGTGTAAGACCCATAGAAGTATTTACACACACACCGCCGTCAACAGCACTGATAGAAGCTCCATTTCCTAAATGACAGGTAATGATCTTTGTGTCTTTGATATCCTTGCCCATCAGTTCAGCTGTACGCTGAGAAATATACTGGTGACTTGTTCCATGAGCACCATATTTTCTTACTTTGTAATCCGTATACCATTCATATGGCAATGGATATAAGAAGCTTTCTGGTTCCATTGTCTGATGGAAGGCTGTATCAAATACAAATACATGAGAAATTTCTGGAAGAGCTGCTTTGAAAGCACGATATCCAATTAAATGAGCTGGATTATGAAGTGGTGCCAAAGGTGCCAATTCTTCAACCTTATTAACAACATCTTCATCAACCAAAGCACTTTCCTTAAAATAGTCGCCACCTTGTACGATACGATGTCCTGCTCCCTTGATTTCATCCAGACTTTCTACGACCTTGTAATCTACAAGCGCCTTCAAAAGTAAATCAACGGCAACCGCATGATCTGGAATCGGTAAATTCTGTACATGCTTTTCACCATTCACCTTGATTGTGAAAATACCTTCTTCCAAACCGATTCTTTCAGCATTACCACTTGTCAGAACTGTTTCTGAAGGCATGTCGAAAAGCTGAAATTTTAAACTTGAACTTCCTGCATTCACTGAAATAATTTTTGTCATGTTGTCCTCCTACTAATCTAAATCTTCAATTTTTTCTAAATACTGATTGACTTCTTTGATATTCAGCTTTCTTATTTTATCATAAATTTGCTTTCTTGAATGATATTTCTCAATTAAATGCATCTTTTTTTCATATTCGAACAGCATCTTCTCACTTCTTTTAACCGTATCCAATACTGCTGCCCGACTGATTCCATAATTTTCAGATATCTCTGATAAAGAAAGATCTTCTTTAAAATATAGATCACAGATATCCTGCTGCTTTTCTGTTAGCAAGACGCCATACCAGTCAAGGTATTCATTCATTTCCTCAGTTTTCTTCATGATCGATAAAACCTTTGCCAATCGAATAAAGATAACTTTCCAGATCAAATGGCTTCAAGTCCTCCAGCTGTTCGCCAAGGCCAATAAACTTAACGCCTAAATGAAGCTGATCCTTAATTGCGATGACGATGCCACCCTTGGCAGTCCCATCTAGTTTAGTCAGAACGACACCGCTCAGATCTGCTGCTTCATTAAATATCTCTGCTTGAGATAGACCATTTTGACCTGTTGTCGCATCCAATACAAGCCAGGTTTCATGAGGAGCCCCTTCGATTTCCTTGCCAACCACTCGTCGCATCTTTGCCAGTTCATTCATCAGATTCACCTTATTTTGAAGTCTGCCTGCTGTATCACAAATAAGAATATCCATCTTATGCTCTTTCGCATAGCGGCAGCCATCGACAAGCACACTGCTAGGATCAGCATTTTCTTTTCCTTTGACACAAGGAATATTCAAACGATCTGCCCATTGTGCCAGCTGATCGACCGCTCCGGCACGGAAAGTATCTGCCGCAGCGAGGCAAACACTTTTTTGCTGAGAAAGAAAATAGTTTGCCAGTTTCGCAGCGGTTGTTGTTTTTCCACTGCCATTCACACCGACCATCATGATCACTGTCACGCCTTCTTTATTTTCATTAAAAGGTTTTTCATCATCCTGACGATACAGATTGCTTAATACCTCGATCAGGCATTCCTCTATCTGATCCGCAGTCTTCAATTTCTGATCCAAGGCTCTGTTTTCAACCTCATCAACAACTTTTTGGGCAGTATGAATACCCAGGTCTGCCTCTAAAAGAACCATCATCAGTTCTTCTAAAAATTCCTCATTGACACCCGCAAAATTTAAAGATATCTTACGAATTTTTTCTGAAAAACTGTTTCTGCTTTTTTCAAGACCGCTTAAATAACGATCATGATCCTTTTTTGAAGAAAAAGAATTTTTTAACTTTGAAAGAAATCCCATTATTGACCTCCCTTTTCATCAATATAATCTAAAGCTTCATTCAGCTGAACTCGCAGCAATGAGCTAACACCTTTCTGTTTCATCGTAACACCATATAACGCATCACACTGTTCCATCGTACCTGGACGATGGGTCACGACGATAAACTGTGAACCATCTTTGAAATGTGAAATATATTTCGCAAAACGCTCTACATTAGCTGTATCTAAAGCAGCTTCCACTTCATCAAAGACACATAGCGGCATGACAGAAGATCTTAAGATTGAAAAGAGTACACAAATGGCCACCAAACTCTTTTCTCCGCCACTCAGAAGCGTCAAATTTTGAATATTCTTACCTGGCGGCTGTACATCGATATCAATTCCTGTGTTAAGGATATCATCCGGATCAACGAGTTTCAGTGAAGCCCTGCCTCCGCCAAACAGCTTTCTAAATTCATCATTCAGCTGAGCATTGATCGCATCAAAGCTTTCTTTAAACTGTTTGATCATGATTTCATCCATCTCATCGATTGCCTCTAAGATCTTATTTTTCGCATTTACCAGATCTTCTTTCTGATGCGTCAAAAATTCATAACGTGAAGAAACTTCTTCATACTGACTTGGCGCTTCAAGATTGATATTTCCTAATGCCGCAATCTCATTTCTAAGCTCTAATACCCTCTTCTTCGCTTCCGCTGTATCCTGATCGATACGCTGTGTTCTCGCAAACTCATAAGTCATCTCATAATGCGTGCTTAAACGATTGAGCGCATTCTCCAGGTTGGCTTCCGCTTTGGCCATCTCAACTTCCACATCTTTTTGCTGCGTATTAAGCACGTTGGTTTCTCGGCGAATCTGACGAATCTGCATATCAATTCTCTCCGATTCAGTTCCTGCCTTCATTCTTCTCTCACGCTTGATCTTGATCTGGGAAGTGATTTCATCACGTTTTTTATAAGCATCCGATAACTGTGAGATCAAAGTATCCTCATGAGAAATTTCAATTACCTCACCCTTAGGTGCCAATTCCTCATACTGTACTCTTAAAGAATCCATTTTTGATTTCTTCGCATCAACAATAGGGGTTAAAGTGGCTAAATCGATCTGAAGCTGAACAATTTCACTAGAGATCGTTTCTCTTTTTGAATTTAAAGAAGCGACTTTAGTATCCAGTTCATTGACTGTGAACTGACGTTTTTCAATCTGATCTCTGACATCTTTCAATTCTTTTTTCAAAGTCATCGGCGATGACTGACTTTTTGAACGGCCACCGCTCATCGATCCATCACGATTGACTGTTTCACCATCCATGGTGACGATCTTATATTTATAACGCAACGCCTTTGCCAATTCATTCGCATTAGCTAAAGTATCACATACTAAAACATTACCTAATAAATAACTATTTAAGATCTGATAGATAGGATCACAATCCACAAATTCGCTTGCAACTCCTAAATAACCATTCATATTTTCACATATGATCTGATGCTCCTTATTCAAAACTCGCTCTCTACATACGCTTAATGGCAAAAAAGTAGCCCTTCCTGACTGATTTTTCTTAAGATATGTAATTGCATGACGAGCACTCATTTCATCTTCACAAACGATATGATACATGGCTCCGGCAATCGCACTGCTGATTGCCTGTTCATAAGAATCATGAGGTTTTAAAACCAGAGAAACAACACCTAAGATTCCCATGAAAGAATCTTTAGCATTCATGATCGTCTGAACACCTTGCTGATGATTGAACGGTGAAGATACAAGGTTCTCTAATACAGAAGAACGATTCTTCAATCGATTTAAATAAGCACTCTCTTCTCGGAAAGAATCACGCTGTTTATTTAACTCTTCCAGCAATAAACGATCTTTTTCCTGTTTAGAAGCAAGAGATACTTTCAGATCGCTCACACGCTTCTGACGATCTTCATATTCATACGTGACTTCTTCCAGCATCGCTTTGATTTCCTTCAGCTTATCCTCATTTGTTGCTGTCTGAAGCGCATATTTTCTCTTCTCATCAATTTCGGTCTTACTAGCTTCAAGACGCTGAATATCATTCATGACGCTAACAAAGCTTTCCTGCAGTTTATTAATTTCCTGATCCAACTGACTCATTTCTTTTTTCAGATCAAGATTTTTAGCTTCGCCTACACCAATCGTCGTTTCATGAATCGCTTTTTTAGACTCTAATTCAAATGCCTCTTTCTTCAATTCATCAATTTTTTGAGTCAACGTTTCAATTTCATCTACTAAAACACTGATTTCAATTGTTTCCAGTTCTTTTTTCTTTTCTAAATATAAAGCTGCTTTTTTCGCCTGACGTTTCAATGGATTGACTTGTCTTTCCAGCTCTAAAAGAATATCCTCTAATCGATCTAGATTTTCCTGTGTTCGATTTAACTTTCCTAAAGATTCATTCTTTCTTTTCTTATATTTAGATACGCCTGCAGCCTCTTCAAAAAGACCACGTCGCTCTTCCGGTTTACTTTCTACAAAATTAGAAACCGTCCCTTGTGATATGATGCTCAGTGAATCCTTTCCTAATCCTGTATCCATGATCAAATCTTTGACATCTTTTAAGCGGCAAGGGGTTTTATTGATAAAATACTCCCCTTCACCTGTATTACGATGCAAACGTCGAGTAATCTCCACCTCTTCATAATCCACATGAAGATAATGCTTCGAATTATCTAAAACAAGTGTCACCTCAGCTACATTCACAGGCTTACGTGTATCTGTTCCATTAAAAATAACATCACTCATCTTTTCACCACGTAAACTTTTCACTGACTGTTCACCTAACGCCCATCGCAGAGCATCTGTAATATTACTTTTACCGCAGCCGTTGGGACCTACGATTCCTACTACTTCACTATCAAAGTTAATGATCGTCTTGTCCGCAAATGATTTAAATCCCTGCAATTCTATTCTTTTTAGAAACATAGATCCCTCCATTTGACTTAACTATAAAATTATAACATATTTCAGGCATAAAAGAAGTACACTTTCATGTTTTCATTCTATAAATTTTGTACTTTTTACCGTAAATTACAAGATGAAAGGAATGTTATAGTACCATTCCAGTAAATTGATGTTTGTTCATTTATATATAATCTAGTTTTGAATACTAGATTTTATGCTTTTTAAGACAATATGATAAAAATGTCTGGTGCTGAAACTTTGATCTGATGTATAATAGTAACAAGCGAGGTCTTATTTATGGAAAATAAAAAAGCAATCACTTCTGATGAAGCCATGAACCGTAACGGTTCTATGAAAAATCTGATTCAATTGAGTTTTGGTGAAGAAGTAGGAAATGCCATCACCCATGGTGTAATGGCTGTAATTTGTCTTTTTCTGCTTCCGGCTGTAGCTATAAAAGCGTATCTGGAAGGCGGTGTCTTACAAGCGACAGGAACTAGTATCTTTATTATTTCAATATTTATGATGTTTTTAGTTTCTTGTCTTTATCATTCCATGAAATACGAAACACCTCAAAAAACAATCTTTAGGATCCTTGATCACTGCTTTATCTATGTAGCCATTGCCGGCAGCTATACTCCCATTGCTTTATGTATCATTGAAGGCTGGCAAGGAATCCTGATCTTAATTCTTCAATGGGCCATGGTCTTAGCAGGTGTCTTATATAAATCAATTGCCCGTCGTTCTTATCCTAAGATCAGCGTTACCATTTATCTCATCATGGGCTGGATCGCTGTTTTATTCATTCCGCTTCTTTTAAAGAAAGCGAGTACGATTTTCTTAGCGCTTATTGTTTTAGGTGGTATTTTTTATTCCGTTGGAACGCTTTTTTATAAAAAACAATATAATAAAAAATTTTATCATATGATCTGGCATTTCTTTATTAATGCCGGAGCCATCTCACATATGATTGCCATTATCTTCTTTTTGCATTAAATCAAATCACGTGGATTTTTATTCATTAAAATTCTTTTTTGCTGAGAATTGCTGATATGCGTATAGATCTGAGTCGTTGTAATCGAACTATGACCTAAGATATATTGAATATTACGAATATCCACCTCTTCCTGTAATAGTAAAGAAGCAAACGTATGACGAAACATATGTGGAGTCATATGTAACTTGATATGTGCATGATCGGATGCTTTATGAATCAGATTACGAATACTTTGTTCCGACATTTTCTAATCAAATTTATTGGTGAAGTAATATTCACCTTTTTTTTGAACATTTTTCTCATAGTTCTTTAAAGATTTCATCACTTTTTCCCCTAAATAGATCATTCTTTCTTTTTTTCCTTTGCCATGAACCCGAATCAATCCTTCATGTAAATCTACATCTTCTTTTTTTAAGGAACAAAGTTCAGATACCCTTATACCTGTCGATATTAAAACATCCAAGATCGCAATATCACGATACTTGCCACTGTATGACATAGAAGCAAACAGCTGTTTTAAATAATCAGTAGCGATTGTTTTTGGAAGCGTCTTTTCTTCTTTGATTCGATAGCGGATCTTACGAAGCGGATGAATATCAATCAAGTCTTCATATTCACCATAACAAAAATAAGCATGAAGTGAGGCAAGCTTTCGTTTGACCGTTTTAGCTTCATAAACTTCATTTAAATATCTTACATAACTGCCAATTCCAGTCTTATCATCCTCCAGATGATTTTTATCCATATAATCATAATACTGATTTAAATCAATGCGATACGCTTTTAGCGTATGTGAGCTTAATCTTTTGTTTTCACATTCCTGCAAGTAGTCATTCAAATACTTTCGTTCTAATTTCATATTGATTCCTCCCAAAAAGTGAAATCATTGTAACATAAGAAAAGCATACCCTTGAAGATATGCTTAATTTGTCTGACTTGTAAAACGAGCCAAAAATTTTTGAAGCTGTTCACTTTTCGGTGATACAAGAATATCCTGTGGAGCACCTTCCTCAACGATAACACCCTTTTCCATGAAGACGACACGTGAACTCACATCTTTAGCAAAAGCCATTTCATGCGTTACAACGACCATCGTCAGTCCTTCTTCCGCAAGTTTCTTCATGACATCTAACACTTCACCGACAGTAACAGGGTCCAAAGCGCTTGTAGGTTCATCAAAAAGCATGACCTGACAATCCATACACAAAGCTCTAGCAATTGCTACACGCTGTTTCTGTCCGCCTGAAAGCTGGGTTGACGGTTTATCCGCAAAAGCATCCATGCCTACCTTTTTTAAATTCTGATGGGCAATCTTTAAAGCTTCTTCTTTATTTCTTTTTAAAACCTTGGTCTGAGCGATCATACAGTTTTCAATGACAGACATATTATTAAAAAGATTAAAAGACTGAAACACCATGCCTACTTCACGACGATGCTGATTGATATCCCCTTCCAGAACATTTTTTCCATTAACATAGATTTCTCCACTATCCGGCATTTCTAACAGATTGATACAACGCAGCATCGTGCTCTTCCCTGAACCGCTGCTTCCGATCACACTGACAACTTCTCCCTTAGATACCGTAAAATTAATATCTTTTAAAACTTCCAGATCACCAAAGCTTTTAGCTAAGTGTTTAATTTCAATTACCTTTTCCATATTATTGATTCTCCATATTTTCTACCACGGTCGAACTGGCAAAATAATTCGATTCAGTATGGTTGATCCGCTTTTCAAGTTTCTTCATGATAAAGGAAGCTAAACTTGTCAATATCAGATAGATAATGGCCGCAATCATATAGGCAGGAACTGTCTTATAGGTAGAACCTGCAATCGTTCTGGCCTGATAAAAAAGCTCCGTGATCATGATCGTACTTAATGTACAACAATCCTTAATATTCACGATCAATTCATTTCCAATAGAAGGAAATGCATTACGGATCGCTTGTGGAAGCACGACATAACGCATAGCCTGCATACCGCTCATGCCAACGCTTCTAGCCGCTTCTTCCTGTCCTGCATCGATCGACTGAATTCCAGAACGAATAATTTCTGCCATATAAGCCCCTGTATTTACTGAAATGACTACTAATCCGGCTATAAAAGGATCCCACTGCAAGCCAAGATCAAAGACTCCAAAATAAATGATCATTGCCTGAACCATCATCGGCGTACCACGGAATATCGTAATATAGATATTCATGATTGCATTAAGCAGCCATTTTAAGCCTTTGGTAATACTTTTTTCTGTTGGTTCATGCTTTACACAAATCACACGTAAAGCTCCAACGATCAGCCCAATAATCAAACCTACTACGGTTCCTACGATTCCAAGTATCAATGTACGATAGACACCTGTCAGCAAAAGACTCTGATATTCTGTGGCAAGATCTATCATCGTATTAATAAAATCTATCATATTTATTCTTCATTTGCAGGCTGTCTGCTAGCCGCATCCTTCATCATCTGATCACGTTCTTCCTGAGTGATGGAAGCCAAAGCATTTTGAACATCTTCGAATAATTCACTATTCTTTGCAATGCCAATAGATACAGAAGTATCCGTCAAATCAACATCAAAGCCTTTACCGTCTTCAAATTCAACCAGAGTCAATGCATCGCCATTAGCAGCAACATTTCCCTGTCCAACAGGAGTTTCAGCCGTTACACCATCCACAACACCACTTAACAGTGCCTGTACAAGTAATGGATAATTTTCCATCGCAGTTGCATGATTGACATTAGGAATCTGATCAATAACCGTATCATAAAGCGTTCCCATCTGTCCGGCAATGGTTGCCCCAGAGAAGTCTTCCAATGAAGTAGCATTGGCATACTGTGAATCTGAACGTACGATGATCGTCATATCTGATTCATAATAAGGATCAGTAAAGTCAATAGCTTCACGTCTTTTTGGAGTGTCCGTCATCCCCGCAATAATTAAATCAATCATATTCGAATTGATACTTTTCGTAAGAGAATCCCATTCCATCTTAACAACTTCCAGATTCATATCCAAACTCTCAGCAATTCTTTTCGCAATCGCAACATCATAACCATCACAATAACCGCCAGAGCTCAATGGAACATTGGTATCATTAGCCTCTGCATCTGTCCAATTAAATGGCGCATAGTTGCATTCCATACCTACACGCAATGTTTCTCTATCTGATTCTACATCTTCATTTGCATTTTGTGAGCAGCCTGCAAGAACCAAAGATAGCACACATAAACTAGTCAATAATTTTTTCATTCTTTTTTCCTCTCTTTCGTATAAAAAATAAAGCCGTGCTATTATAAAGCACGACTTTTGTCATCTCAATATAATAGCGCCTCTACATCAGTAGGAGTGTCATAAGTATTCCCTAAGACCCCAAGATACTGTTCTGCCAAACAGCTCTTTCGGCGATGGTTGCCTTTCACTCACTTCTCTGTCTGCCGACTCCATGAGTTACTCATCTGCATCGCTACCTCTATCGGTTTTATTGAGTATAATCCTAAACTTGTTTGTATCATTTGTCAATAGATATTGACTATTTTTCTATTTTTAGTAAAGTGAAAAGTTAAATTCTACTTTAATATAGGAAGAGATGAATTTAATCTTTCACAAAATTCATGTTGAATTTACTCTTTCAATATGTCATATTGAAAATGACCGGAAGCAGCCAGAATCACAAAGAAAGGAGGCCCTTATGGCTGCCACAAATAAAAATAAACATATGACCGAAAATGAAAGAAAAATTATTGAATCAAGTATTCGTAATGGTGCCACCCATACGGCCATTGCACAAGTCATCGGTAAAGACAAGTCTACCATAGGAAAGGAAATCAGGCTTCATCGGGTCCTGACTTATAAATGCAATCTTCCTCTGGAATGTGTGAACCGATCCAAATGCTCTCATAATCACAGCTGTAAATTGGAATGCCCTGATTATATCCGGTTTAAATGCTCACGAAGAGACAGAAGTCCCGGGGCCTGCAATGGCTGTTCAAAATTTCATTCCTGCAGATTCAATAAATATGTCTATCAGCCCGAAACAGCTCACAGAGAGTACAGGAATACGCTTGTCGATTCAAGAGTGGGCGTGAACCTGACAACAGAGGAGGCAAAAAAGATGGGCGGAATTGTCAAACCGCTTCTTGATCAGGGCCAGTCCCCTTATCAAATCATTCAGGCTCATCCGGAATTAGGAATTACTGAAAGAACCCTCTATACTTATATCGAAACAGGCGTATTCAGTATTGTCGGAATCAGTGTTATGGACCTAAGACGCCAGGTATCCAGAAAAAAATTCAAGTCTAAGAAAGCCGCTTTAAAAAAGCGTGAAGACAGAAGATTCCTGAAAGGGAGAACCTATAAGGATTACTGTAACTATCTCTCCGAGAATGAGGACGCCAGAATCGTACAGATGGATACGGTATACAACGATATATCAAATGGTCCATTTATTCAGACATTCAAATTTGTGAAATACGGCTTCCTGTTCGGCATCCTTCACGAAGAGAAAACAGAGGAAGCGATGGTTTCAGGCGTGAATGCTTTAGAAAATCTTTTAGGCAGCGAACTTTTCCATGAAGAAGTTGAAATTCTTCTGACAGACCGCGGAAGCGAAATGGCCGATGCAGAAGGAATTGAAAAAAAAGAAAACGGAGCAAGAAGAACCCGTGTCTATTACTGTGATCCGATGCAGTCCACACAAAAGGCAACCCTGGAAAACAATCATATTGAACTGCGCTACATTTTTCCAAAAGAAACAGATTTAAGAGCTCTGGGGCTAACATCTCAGAAAGCCTTGAATACTGCACTGTCGCATATTAACTCGATGTCAAAAGAAAAGCTCAACGGAAAGTCACCCATTGAGCTGATGGAATTTCTTCATCCTGAACTCATGAAGAAATTCAACGATTTTGGAATTACCAGAATCGAAAAAGATAACATTATTCTAAAGCCCTACTTATTGAAAAAATAATGAATTAAAAACCAGCTGCTTCACGGTCTTTCAAACAAAACATAGTAGAATTTAGTCTTTCCAGCCAAAAAAATTTCTAAATTCTCCTATCCTTTATTGCGGCCTTTTTATGTTATCGTCAATAATATTATATACCTGAAACAGTAATTCCTACAATAACAAAAAGCAAATAACTATCCGTCTGTCCTGATAACTATTTCATTTTAGAAATGATGAACGACTAATTTCCACATTTTTTTGTCGCTTTTTAAAGTAGAATTTAACTTTTCACTTCACGATTTTTCTATTTTTTTAGTTCATAACTTTATAAAATGACAATAATCCCTTAAATTTTATCATTCATTTTATGACCATCTGCTCACAAAAGATACTGACTGACATTTTATCTTGATATAAGAAAAAAGCACGACCAAGGTCATGCTTTCAGTCTTATTTTTCTAATGCTTTCTTTGCCTTATCACAGATTGCTGTAAATCCCTTTTCATCGTGAATAGCAATTTCAGATAACATCTTTCTGTTGATCGTGATATTAGCAAGATTCAAACCATGCATCAGCTTAGAATAGCTTAAACCATTCATTCTTGCAGCTGCATTGATACGAGCGATCCACAGCTTACGCATTTCACGCTTTAACTGCTTTCTATCTCTATAAGCATAGCGTAATGAACGCATTACCTGCTCATTCGCAGTTCTATAAAGCAAATGCTTGGAACCAAAATATCCTTTAGCTAATTTTAATACTTTCTTTCTTCTGTTGCGTGCAACAGTTCCGCCTTTTACTCTAGCCATGACTCATCCTCCTATTTCTGTAACATCAATTTAATTCTCTTGTAATCTGAACTGCTAACGAGTCCTGATTTAGCTAATTGACGTCTCTGTTTTTTTGTTTTTCCGTGGAAACGGTGAGAAGTATAAGCATGACTTCTCTTTAATTTTCCTGAACCAGTTCTTTTCACACGTTTTGCAAGTCCACTGTGTGTTTTCATTTTTGGCATAATCTTTTCCTCCTATTTACCAGTCTTTTTTGGTGCCAATACACAAGACATCGTATTGCCTTCCAGGTTTGGCTTCTTTTCCACATTGGCCACATCGCTCATGGCTTCCACAAATTCATTCATGATCTTGCGGCCAACCTCAACACGAGTAATCAAGCGTCCGCGAAAACGCATATCGATCTTGACCTTCATTCCATCACTTGCCCACTTGCGTGCTTGACGTAATTTCGTTTCAAAATCATGCTTATCAATCACAGGTGATAAACGTAATGGTTTTACCTCTGTAACATGCTGTTTCTTTTTCGCTTCCTTTGATTTTTTCTGCTGTTCAAAATGATAGCGTCCGTAATTCAGAATCTTGCACACCGGCGGATTTGAATTCGGTGAAACACATAACAAGTCCAGATCTTGACTATACGCAATCTCTAATGCCTCCTGACGAGATTTGATTCCCAGCTGCTGTCCCGTAGGACCAATAACAAGAACCTCTCTAAAACGAATTTTTTCATTTACCAAATCGTCGTTGACATTATTTGGAATCACTTTTTTGTTAATAATCGACACCTCCAGTTTTTTTAAAAAGAAAAAATGGGCACAAACCGCACCCATGCTTTGTACTTGAACACTTTTTGTACAATGTCGCATTGACCCACAGACGCTTATCTGTCGGGTGAGAAGGGGTGCTTCTTCTTTCCACATTTCTTCAACGGGGTAATCATACCCTATTTAAAGCCTTTTGTCAACAGTTTCTCTCTTTTTTGCTTTTACCATCAGCATCATCGGCCGACGCATCTCATCCTGCATCCATAAAAGTGAACGGGCCTCTTCACTTGGCAATGCTTCTTCCACATGTTCGATCTCAAAACCACACTCTAATAGACCATTTAAGATCTGTGTCAGCGTATGGTGATATTTCATGACTTTTTTTCCCAAAAATACGGTTTCTCTTTTCCCTGGATAAAAATAATGATCTATTGGCCAATAGAGTGCCTTTCCCTGATCATCTCTGATCCATTCTTCATAAACACCTGAAGTAAAAGAAGGATGTTCGATATTAAAAAGAAAAATTCCTGACTCTTTGAGGGTCTTATAAACATTCTTATAAACTGATTTGAGATCTTCGATATAATGCAAAGCTAAATTTGAAATCACAAGATCATAGGCATTCATCGGATATTCATACTCTTCAATACCACAATTGCGATAAGTGATCTTTTCATCAGCATTTCTTGATTCTGCTTCCTGGATCATTTTCATGCTCATATCGATTCCTAAAACACTTTTAGCCCCTCTTCTGACAGCTTCTTTACAATGCCATCCATAGCCACAGCCAAGATCTAATACGTTTTTATCTTTGACATCAGGAAAGATTTCTTTTAGCTGATACCACTCACCAGCCTTATTCAATCCCTGGCTTCTTTCCATTTTCGCATATTCTTTAAAAAATGCTTCATCATCATATATATTTTTCATCTTGATCGCCCTCTATATTAAATCGAAAATAAATTTTTAAGTCAATATATTATGATATAATTGTGAAGGGTGATCATATGAAATGTGAATGTTCAAGATTTAAGGTTATCGAAGGTAAAAGTGCTTTGGTAGATGAATGGCTGAGTTTTTTAAATCATCATATCAAAGAAACTTCATTGACACTTGCCGATGAGAAAATCTATGTTGAAGCAATCTTTCGTGAAAGAAATGATGAGGGAGAATTTCTATATTGGTTTACGCTTGAAGATGAAGGAGGACAAAAGGTGGAAGAATCTACTTCCTGGATCGATCAGAAGCATCTGGAATACTGGTATGCATGCATCGATGAGGATTATTCGTCCATGACCTTGGAAAGTGAAGTCCTGTTAATTCATCCTGATGTAAATCTGTGAAAATTTTATGAAATTTTTTTAAATTTGTTTTCAAACTTTGAAAATGAGGTTATAATATAAAACATAAAGGAGAAATCATTTTATGAACCAATTCGATGCAGTAAAAGAAAAACTATTAAAACGTAATCCTCATGAACCTGAATTTCTTCAGGCCGTAGATGAGGTACTAGATTCATTAAAGCTTGTTGAAAGCAAGCATCCGGAATATTTAAAAGATAACCTTTTAGAAAGAATCGTAGAACCTGAAAGAGTTGTCATGTTCCGTGTTCCTTGGGTAGATGATGAAGGAAATGTACAGGTCAATCGTGGTTACCGTGTTCAGTTCAATTCTGCTCTTGGTCCTTATAAAGGAGGACTTCGTTTTCATCCATCTGTTAATTTAAGTATTATCAAATTCTTAGGTTTTGAACAGGTATTCAAAAACTCTTTGACAACATTGCCATTAGGCGGTGGAAAAGGCGGAAGTGACTTTGATCCAAAAGGTAAGAGTGATGGTGAAGTCATGCGTTTCTGCCAGAGTTTCATGAATGAATTATATCGTCATATCGGTGCTGATACCGATGTACCAGCAGGTGACATTGGGGTTGGTGCTCGTGAAGTAGGTTATCTGTTTGGTCAATATAAAAAGATTGCCAATCAGTTCACAGGCGTATTAACGGGTAAAGGTCTTACTTGGGGCGGTTCATTAACACGTACGGAAGCTACAGGTTATGGTCTTTGTTACTTCACTGAAGCTATGTTGAAAGATCATGGAAATTCATTTGATGGCAAAACAGTAGTTATCAGCGGTAGTGGTAATGTAGCCATCTATGCAGCTGAAAAAGCAATGCAGCTTGGTGCTAAGGTCGTTGCCCTTTCTGATTCAAGCGGTTATATCTATGATGCACAAGGCATTGATCTTGATCTTGTTAAAGAAATCAAAGAAGTAAAACGTGGACGTATCAAAGAATATTGCGACACACGCACAAATGCTGAATATCATGAAGGAAGCTCAGGCATCTGGACCCTTCCTTGCGATATTGCGTTACCATGTGCAACTCAAAATGAATTAGATGAAAACAGCGCAAAAACATTAGTTGCAAATGGATGTATCGCAGTAGCGGAAGGTGCTAATATGCCAACGACTCCTGAAGCGATCCACGTTCTCCAGCAAAACCATGTGCTCTACGCTCCAGGAAAAGCAAGCAATGCTGGTGGTGTTGCCTGCAGCGGACTTGAAATGTCACAGAACTCGCAGCGTCTTAGCTGGAGCTTTGAGGAAGTTGACAGCAAATTAAAAGGCATCATGGAAAATATCTATGCAACTGTTTCTAAAACAGCTAAAGAATATGGCGTAGAAGACAACTTTGTTGTTGGAGCCAATATCGCTGGATTTGAAAAGGTTGCGAAAGCCATGCAGGCCCAAGGAATCGTTTAAGGCACTTTGGTGCCTTTTTTTTATTTGAAAACATATAATGAAACATGAGCGCTACAAAACTTAAGCTAGTCATGATTCCCTTATTGACCTATCTTTTTCTAAAATATTGCTTTCCTTTTTTAGCGCCTTTTATCTGTGGATTCATTCTTGCGAAAATGATTTCACGTTTTAAAGGTTCATCGTTTATGATCTATTTTTTCTTTTTACTTTTTATTTTTTTTATCATATTTCTACTGATCATCTTATTTTATGTGCAAATGAAGCAGGTTTATTTTGATTTGCCTGCTTTTATAGAATCGCTGCTCACTTATATGAATGGCGATCATTTTCTTCTACAGCTCTTACATGAACCGGCAATCGCTTTGCTTCAAAAAATATTCCCGCTTCTTTCTTCCCTTTTGATCTTGCTTCCTAAAGCCTTTTCCTTTCTCTTTATGACAATGTTTCTTACCTTTCTTTTTCTTTTCGACATTCATGCGTTTGGACGTATTCTCTATACGCTTTCACCCAGTCTTTTCAAACAGGCACAAAATCTTCAAAGTGTCTTATTTGAGACTTTCTTTTCCATGTTGATCTCTTCATTTAAACTTTTTTTGATTACTGGCAGTCTTTGTTTTATAGGTCTTTTCCTTATCAATATCGAACATGCCCTGTTTATATCCTTATTGGCCGCTTCTTTTGACTCAATGCCTCTCATAGGTATCGGCTTCATTCTGCTTCCCTATGCGATCTATTTGTTTCTCATACAAAGTAACAAAGCCATTGCAGTTTTGCTTATTTATATCATCATTACAGGACTTCGCTTTTTTATCGAACCTAAAATTCTTTCTAAACAGTTAAACATTCCCCTTTTGCTTCATCTATTGATGATGTTTATCTGTTCTCAGTTATTCGGATGGATCGGATTCTTCTATGCACC
Source organism: Traorella massiliensis (assembly GCF_900104665.1). Taxonomy (GTDB): domain Bacteria; phylum Bacillota_I; class Bacilli_A; order Erysipelotrichales; family Erysipelotrichaceae; genus Traorella; species Traorella massiliensis. Next base: position 76,506 of record NZ_LT629966.1, read on the forward strand.
TGTTTTTTGTGTTTTAATTCTTGTATGGTATAAAGAAAAGCAAAACGGCTAGAATAACAAGGGTGATCTTATGAAATATTTACTTATGCTGATGCTTTTTTCTACTACGAGTGTTCAAAGTGTGATTTATAACACACCGACATCTCAATATTATGTTATTGATACTACTGCCGATCCTATTCAGATTTTAGTCTTAGAAGAAAATATGAATCTTCCTGTAGCTTGTATCGCTGATCAGAAATATCTGCTTAGTCATGTGGATTTTTCAAACCAGAGTGATTGTCTGATCAAAACATTGAATCAAGCTTATGATCTTAACATTCAAAAATATGTTGATCTAAAAGATTTATATACAAAAGATGAATTATTAGCATTGAAAGAGGCAAGCTTGCCTGCTTTGTTACAGGCCGTATTTTCTATTTCACATTCTTATTCCCTCTCAGAAATCTATTCAGTTTATGCAAGTGCAAATAAAAATGAATTTCGTTATGAAATTCATTATTTGACATATGTGAAGATCGATGATGAATATCTTCCTCTTAATTATCCGTTATAAGGTCTTTCAAAAGTAATGACACAATAATAGGTTTCTTTTTTCTTTGAAAGCATCTCTTGCAGATGCTTTTCAATTTCCTCTTGTTTGATATGACAAGAGTAGGGAATGACACAATCAAAAATCAAATTAGAATGCGTTTTCCCTAAAACAGCACGGAAATCATGTATCTTTAAATCCCCAGAAAGTTCTTTGACGCTGGCACTGACTTCTTCTTTAAGCTGATTGATCAATGGATTATCTAAAACGATCGGATCTAGATGAATGACCAGATGAATTCCTTCCTCCAGAAAATCTTTTTCAATTCGGTCAATCAAATCATGCGATACAAGAATATCGACCTTGCTGTCTACTTCGGCATGTGCACTGACAAAACAACGATTAGGTCCATAACTATGAACCATCAGATCATGGATGCCATAGATGCCAGGATAGCTGCAGATCTTCTTTTCCATAGAAGCTACAAAATCTTTATCAGGTGCTTCTCCTAAAATCTTATTTGCGGCATCTTTCATGATAGATATACCACTAATAAAAATCAAGATTGCAACCGCAACACCCATATAACCATCTAAATTAATATTCATGAAACGAAATAACAATGTAGATATTAATACGGCAGTTGTTGAATATACATCATTGATACTATCCTGAGCGCTGGCTTCCAGCACCGTTGAATCAATACCTTTGGCACAGCCTTTATAAAACTTATATAAAAGAAGCTTTCCCAGGATCGATACACCTAACACGACTACTAATAAAATTGAAAAATCAATATCACTAGGATGCAAGATCTTATCAAAAGAAGATCGAAATAATTCTACGCTTAAAAGCAAGATCGATAAAGCGACGATACAGCTTGCCAGATATTCGATCCTTTCATGACCAAAAGGATGCTCAGCATCCGCTTCTTTACTGCTTAATTTAAAACTGATCAGAAGGATCAGCGAATTACCGGCATCAGAAAGGTTATTGACACCATCCGCCAAAATAGAGACCGAATGGAAAATAAGGCCCGATATCATCTTCATAACAGAGAGGGCAATATTCAATGCGATCCCTACATAACTGGTCATTTTACCTACCTGCTCACGCTGTTCAGCCGTAGCTTTCCCCTGAACATTTGCTTTTTTTAATATAAACTTACTTAACATATTCTCACCATTTTGATATTATACAACTTTTACAAAAAGATGCAATTATTAAAGCCATCTTCCTGAAAGAAGATGGCCCCTTTTATTTCTTAGGCACCAAAGCGATGATTCGATCTGCCAGAACGCTAAATGGCATGGTCTGCAGCCAAACCTTTCCAGGGCCTTCCAATGTCGCAACAAAGAAGCCTTCACCAGAAAATAACACATTCTTCATTCCTTTAACTGAATCAATATCAAATTTCACTGTTTCTTCAAAAAAAGCAATATATCCCTGATCTACTTTAATTCTTTCTCCAGGTGCAAGTTCTCTTTCTACTAAATCTCCATCTACCTCTAAAAAAGCCACTCCTTTACCGCTAAGTCTTTGTAAGATAAAACCTTCGCCACCAAAAAATCCGCTACCTAATCTTTTACGGAAATGAATATTAAGTTCAACACCTTCCTCACTTGCTAGAAAAGCTGTTTTCTGTGCAATGATCGACTTGCTGCCATCAAGTTCGATTGGCAAAATTCTTCCCGGAAAAGAAGAACCAAAGGCAATCGTTCCCTGATCTTTAATACAAGTATAAGATGTCATAAAGATTGATTCTCCACTAAAAGCCCGCATCAATCCTTTCATGGCACCGCCACGAGTAGATGTTTCCATCTCGAAGCAATCATCCATCCAGCACATACCACCTGATTCTGTTACCATTCGCTCATTTTTTTCCAGCGTACAGCTAACGACCGGAAGCTGTCCTCCAATGATTTCATATTTCATATGTATACCCTCCATCTATGTATAGTATATCATAGACAAGAAAATGATTTTGTAACCAAAATCATATGCAAATAAGCAACTCCCTATCTGCATACCCACCTGCCTTTCTAGCGGCGTGGTTCCACCGACACCTTCACATCTCCTTCTTTTGCTCCTCTCTGAAGCGTAAGGCATTGGCGAAATGTTCCAGTGTCAGCTTATTATTTTTTTCTGGCAGGATTCCATCCCTTTGCCATGCTTCCATCTTCCAGTGAATCGCATGACTGCCGGGTCCTGCTTCTTTTCTATCTGAACAGGCATAAATACGGAGTTCTCTGACATTCCTCCAATGTCGCTTTCCCCAGATCCCTGATCACTTCTTTCCATTCCCTGTATTCATGATATTCGTTCGGTATCCTTTCCCGGTACCCTTCTCCCCTCCTTGCAATCACATACGCTGCACTGTGGTGGATGCTTAGCCCTAGCCGCTTCGCATATTTCAGCTTCCCGATCTGAGTTGTGTGCCTTGGATCCACCTTCCTTAAATATACTCCTTTTTCCATGCATTTCCTTTCGATCTTCTCCTCCAGCCTCTTATATGCAAATGTTCCCAGCATCCGGTTATAGTTCCTGTCCCTGTACAGGCTCTCTTCTTTCTTCCTCTCGAATTCTAAATCTTCCATGATCAGATTCTTTTTCTTGCCCGCACATTCCTCTACGATCCGTTTCACTGCCACATACCTTTCATATTCCCTCTGGTTCCTTGTTCCTCTTTCTTTCAATGGAATCCTCCATGCCTTTACCAGATTCCCTTTTCTGTCGGTTTCTGCCAGCGCTATATGATCCCTGTTGATATCCATTCCGATACTTCCTCTGCCGGATGGTAATACCGGCTCGCCAGGATATTCAGCAATTGCTTTGATGATAAAATATTCTCCATGATCATACAGCTCATACGCAATGGCCTTCCCGGGAGTATTGTGCTTCATTCTTACTGCTCTTTCTATATGCTCCCTGTGCTGATGAAAAACAACCGGCATCCTTATTTCCTGTCTGATTCCCCGGTAGACAAGAATCCCTTCATCGATATGATATTTGAAAAGATTATTGCCGTACTTTCCCTGCCTTCTTCCGCAGATCAGCATCCTTTTTCTGCGGTTATAGCGGTAGGTATCCATATCATGCTTCAGATTCTTCCTTCCTCCGAAGCATACGCTTTTCGGCTTTTCCATGAATCTTTCCTTTTTCTGCTTTTCTCCTGTTAACCGATACTTTAATAGTTTGATCTGATTCTTCAGATTCTTTATTTTAGGATCGATCACAGTTGCTTCATACAGATAGTCCTTTTCTGTAGTTCCATGCAGTTTCGTTTTCCGGATCATCTTTTCCTTTTCACAGATGACCTTTTCCAGTTCCGTTTCCTTTTCTCTGATCTTCATTCTGATCCTATTCATTCTTTTATCTGTTTTCCGGATCAGTTTTTTATTCAAGGCAGCATTAGCCTTTAGCAGGGCCTTGGCTTCATGGACAGCAGACAGAGGGATATAGTCATTGAGATGAAACTGCTTTTTAAGGAGCTGGTGAAGCTCGCTGTCCTTAAACGCGGCTCCCTTATAGGCACGATCGTAAAGACATTTATAGGCCTTATGAAGGACACGGTTGTAGACATCAAGATCATGAAGAACGGTGTTCTTCAGATCAGGGAATTCGCGGTAATAGAAACGGTTGGAAAGAGAAAAGACTTTCATGATGCCTCCTTGACAGAAATGAGATGTTTTGTACAGATATTATATCATATTAATAACTATAATGATACTATAATTTCAAATTAATTATATATACTATCATAAGCATAAATAACATTTAACTTTTTTATTTTCTTTCATCATCTTTCTATCAATCAAAAAATGAAATTTTCTAATATATAAAAATAAATAACTGCAGGTTTTTACTGCAGTTATTCAGAAAATTGTCCCATCTTAAAAAAGCAATACATTCCAATGCCAAAGCAAAGAATTCCTCCTATTAACATGATTGTTTCATTCATCTGAATTCCTTCCATTATAGCCATCACAGCGATCAGTGAAAAAACAATTCCTAAAATAAGATGACGTATTGTCTCATTCATCCGTATTTACCTTTCTGTGAAAACGTAAAATCACCTTAAAAAGATCTCCATCGATTTCAATCTTAAATTCACCATTTTGAATTTCGGTAAAGCTTTGGGCAATCGCCAGTCCTAATCCACTGCCACTTTCATGCCTTGATTTATCACCACGGACAAAACGTTCGACAATCTCCTCTGGTGTGAAATTCATTTCAGCTTCTGATATATTTTTAAGTTCAATTCGAACAGATTCATCTTCATCTTTGACATCGATATATACACGGCTATCCGGCATAGCATATTTACCAATATTCGTGAATAGATTTTCAAAAATACGACATGTCTTGCCACCATCCAGATGCAGCATGATCTCATTTCTATCATAGCGAGTGACCACTTTCAAATTCTTACTCATCAGCATCTCTTCACTTTCAGCACAGATCTGTTCGATCAAAGCGACGATATTTAGATCAACACATTCCAGTTGAACATTACCACTGTTAACTTTGCTGACCTCGAAAAGATCTTCGATCAAAGTAGTCAGACGACTTGAATAATATTCTAGATTTTTTAAATATTCCTGACGTGTTTCTTCACTGATCGTTTCATCCTGAAGCAAGACGATATAGTTTTTGATACAGGTCAAAGGTGTTTTTAAATCATGAGATACATTGCTGATGAGTTCTGTTTTCATATTGGAAGATTTGATCTCATCTTCAACCGCTTTTTCAAACCCTGTTTTTATATGGGCAAACTTTTCATTTAAAGCATTAAATACACCCACATCTTCATTCATCTTGTGATCAAAATTTCCTTTACTTAATTCTTCAGCTGAATTCAATAATTTTTGATAATCATTTTGAATGATCTTGACTTTATTTAATAGCCAGAAGAACAAAGCTACTACATAAATGATTGCCAATACATAGCCAAATGGCCCCCAAACAAGCAATAAGATAACACATAACTGAATGAGCATAAACTGTGCCAATTGACGGTTTATAGGCTGAGCAAGATCTACTTCTGTAAGCCGGTTCATTTTTCTTTTAATCCAGTTATAGAAAGTACCAAGCAGCGTGTCTTCCTTTAGATAACGGCAAAATCCATGAGCAAACATATACTTGATATAAAATAATCCCAATGAAATAACTAAAAGCGTAATAAACCATACTAAAGCATTGACAAAAGGCACGATATATTGCGAATAAGAAATCTGATAAAGTCTTAGAAGACGACCAAAAGAGTCATTCAAAGAATAATAGCTGACAAAAAGACATGCTGTACAGCCTAGACATATCAAAGTAAACAGAATGATGAATATGAATTCTCCCTTTAATTTAATGATACTTCTAAATAAAGGGGCTTCTTCAACCGTTGAAATCGGATAAATCAAGAAAAACAAGACTAATACAGCTGAGAAAAGCATTAATGAAATAATAGCGAAGCCATTATAATTTTCCCATGTATCTAACATATGTGTGACATAACCAAATGAGGTCAATGTTTCTGGCACTATCATCTTTATTTCAATATTTTTAGGCATTGCGATCGTCACACCTTCAAAAGAAGGTAATTCATCACCAATATAATATGCTGCATTTTGATAATCACCATAATAAGAAATAATTAAATCAAAAAGATCAAAATCAGCCGCCTCTTCAATCTGAAGATCTCCTTCATTTATAATATTTCCTTGACCATCAAATGTTAAGTGATCATAAAAATAATACTCACTAATATCATCATCTTCCTGAATACGATTTAAATGATTTGATAATTGTTCTCCTGTTGCTGTTTGCGTAATTTGATAGACAAAATCAGCATCATCATCAAATTTATATTTGATTTCCTCCATCACTTCATTCACGATTTCTACGATTTGTTCTCTTTCCTGAACTGTCACATTTTCATCAAAAAAGAGCATCTGATAATCCTCATCAACTTCCTGTACCAATGAAAATATAAACATCTTCATTTCTTTTTCTAGCGATGGATAAACCTGCATGTTTTCTTTGACGCTCGCACTTGCTTTACCCGATAAGAAAACAACACTTAAGCTCATCACAAGTAATAACAGTGTAAATACGACTATAAATATATTTTTCCTTTTTCTCATTTTTTTACCTGCTTTCTTTCTATTTTATAGCCAATTCCCCAAACAACTTTTAAATATTCCGGATGTTTAGGATTTACTTCAATCTTTTCACGTAATTTACGTACATGAACCATGATCGTTTCTGTATTGATAGCCTCCTCTTTCCATACCGCTTCATAGATTTCTTCGGCTGAATACACACGTCCTGGATATTCCATCAAAAGCTGTAGGATCGCAAACTCTTTCGCCGTCAAACGAACTGCTTTCCCATCTACACTGACTTCTTTTGTAAATGTATCTAATTCCAATCCGCCTACGATCAGTTTATGAGCGTCTTTCTCATTATCATGTCCACCCTTCAGTTTTAAAATCTGATCATATCTTCGAATATTAGAATTAACACGGGCAATCAATTCCATCGGTTCAAACGGCTTTGTGACATAATCATCTGCTCCCAGATTTAATCCCGTGATCTTATCGATATCTTCACTTTTCGCACTTAAAAAGATCACTGGTACATCATAATTCTCTCGTAATTTCATCACCATCGTCAAACCATCCATCATTGGCATCATCACATCAACAATTGCCAGATGGATCTTATGAGTTTTCATCATTTCAAGTCCTTCAAACCCATTTACAGCTTCGATCACTTTATAACCTTGATTTTTTAAAAAGACAGCCACTGTCTCTCGGATTCCCTTTTCATCTTCTACTACCAATATCGTATGTTCCATTCTTTCCCCCTGCTTTCCTTTTCCATTTTATACGGTTTTATCCTTTTTTTGAATGACTGTTTTATAATAAATGGCTCCGCCCCCTACTAAAAACAAAGTAACCATGGCAATCATAAGAGTCATCACTAAATCTCCGCTTTTAAAAGAAGCCGACAAAAAAGTAGAAGTAATGATGCTTGGAATACGTCCGATCGTTGTCAATGTCAGCCATTTAAACAAATGAACATTTCCAAGGCTGACTACATAAGTCATGACATCTTTGGGTGAACCCGGAATCAAAAATAAAACAAAGATCCAAAACATGCTTTTTTTAGAAGCTACTAAATTTTCTGCTTCCTTCACTTTATCAGAATCAAACATGACATCAATGATTTTATGACGAAAAACACGCACCAGACAATAAACAAGCAACGTTCCAATAAAGGAACCAATAAGACAGATCAATGTCCCGCTCCATGCCCCAAATAAATATCCGCTCGCCAGTTCTAAAGGCTCTCCTGGAAGAAACGCAAGGAATATCTGGGCAGCAATTAATCCGATCATAGATAAGGCTTTTAAGCCTATAGGCATCGTTTCAACCGTCTTTAAAATTTCATTCATATCAAATTTACATAATCCGATCACTGTAATGATCCCTAATGCGATCAAAAATAATAAACAAAGTATTTTCGTTCTTAATGTCAGCTTTTTCATATCTAATGCTCCTAACACTTTCAGTTTATCGTTAACTTATAAAAAGAAAGTATAGGAATTTCTTAAATTTTTCTAAAAAAAATAGAAGCTAAGCTTCTACTTTATTTCATACTTTTTAAAAACTTCTGACAGTTTATTTAAATCCGTTCCCTGTTTTGTTACCATTAAATACTCTCCATTGATCAAAGCATCATAACTTTCATCTGTACCATTCTGATTAATCGTTACTTTACCAGTATTTTTGATTTCATCCATCCACCCAGATATTTTTTCATCTTGCATATTCATACGATACAGATAAACAGGGTTACCTTGATATTCAAAAGCTTTTCCTTCATGAGCATTAATATCAACTACTTCCATATCTTTTGAATTAGCATATTCTAGACCTTGTTCATCAAAATATGTAAATAAGTCTTTCATCTCATTGGTTTTTGTCTCATTTGCAGGTGGATTCTCTTGTACGGGTTCATCCTGATTAAACCATCCACATCCGCTTAACAAAACAGATAAACATACTATATATAAAAGTTTCATAATATTCCTCCCATAGTTACTATGGGAGGAATTGATTTATTTATTCATAAAAGTTTCATCATTTTCAATATCTTGGATCATTTGAACACGCTGAGCATGACGGCCACCTTCAAATTCAGCTTCCAGCCAGCTGTCAACGATCATTTTAGCTAGCTCAACACCAACGACACGCGCCCCAAATGAAAGAATATTTGAATTGTTATGCATTTTAGAAAGCTTAGCGCTATATGGTTCTGAGCATGTTGCACAGCGAATGCCCTTCACCTTATTTGCGGCAATACCAATCCCTATACCGGTACCACAAATCAGAATCCCGCAATCCACCTTTTTCTCTACAACTGCATGAGCGACATTTAAAGCCGCTGTTGGATATGGATAGCTTTCTGTACTATCCGTTCCATAATTCACAATTTCATATCCTTTTGACTGTAAATATTTTGAGATTTCCTGTTTCATCTCTACTGCTGAATGATCATTTCCAATTCCTATTTTCATATTTTCTCCATTTCTACATCATTTTTAATAAATTCGAAAGCTTAGGTACAAGCTGCTGCTTACGAGAAATGATCTCACTATCATAACCGCTCATTTCATCAATTTCTGTCTCGATCAGATCCTTCATGATATTTTTAAGTGGACCGCTATATACAAACATGCTTCCTTCAGCCATGATATTTGAGAACATCATGATCACCAGATCATAATTTTTCTGACCCTGCTCTTTTTCAATATACTCCTTAAATGAAGGAAGAATAGACTGGATATCCTCCATATGTTTAAAATTAGTTTGACCGATAGCCACCTTATATTTACCAATTTCATAAGTTTTAAGGTCACGGTTCAAAATATTTTCAGGGGTGCTCTTTTTTAATGAAATAGAAGCACTGAGAACACCTAATGCAAATTCATTAAGATCGACCTGAGCCAGATCAGCAAGCCACTGAGCCATCTTCTTATCAAAATCAGTTGTTGTTTTTGATTTAAAATACATCGTATCACTAATGATGGCTCCTAGCATCAATCCGGCATATTCTCTTGCCGGCGTAATACCATTTTCCTGATATATTTGCGCAATGATGCTCGATGTACAGCCACAGCGCATATTACGATAATAGATAGGATAGGTCGTTTGTATATCTCCAATATGATGATGGTCGATGATTTCTTCGATCACAGCTTCATCAATATTGTTGATCGTCTGATTTTTAGCACTATGATCGACCAATATAAATTTACGACGCTCATAATTGCTTAAATGATAGCGAGAAATTGCTCCTACGATATTACCAAACTGATTGATGACCGGATATGAACGATAACGGGTATGTGATAAACGTTGTGAAACATCGTTGACATACTCCGTATCAAGACAAGTAACAACATTACGAGTCATCACATATTTTACTGGGATCGCTTCAGTGATCACTCGTGCCACTTTCATGGTATCTAGATCTGTCTGAATGATCGCACAGCCTTTTTTCAATGCAAGCATCCGGTTTTCTGCGGATACTTGTTCCTTGCAGGTAATGATCAGACATTTGACACCACATTCGATCAGCTGACGCTGTTTTTCATCACCATCACTTAAAATAACGATACTGCCTTTAAATTCATCAGCATAATGCGATCCATTGATCAGCGTAACGATATAAATACTTCCATTGCTTTCATAACCTTCTGGTTCAATAATGATTTTCCCTTGAATCGTATCTGCAATCTGAGCAATCGATGCCTTTGCCATCAATGAATTTAACTGCTCATCCTTCATACCACGGGTACTAGAAAGATTTGAAGTCGATATGATTCCTTGCAGTTTTGCATGTTCATCCACCACAAATAAAGATTTGTTTTTTACTGTATAAAGCTTCTGCCATGCCTTTGCCATCGTCATGCTCATAGGAATCAGCGTAGGCTCATCCATGGCAATATCTCTTAGCTGACTACGTGCATCTTTTAAAAGAAAAGGTCCCTCAACATCAAATCGCTTAAGAATATACTTCGATTCATCGTTTAAAGCACCTAAGCGTACAGCAATCGCACTTTCCCCTAAAAGCTGTTTTAGATTCGCATAAGCCAGTGCACTGCATATGGAATCAGAATCAGGGTTTTTATGTCCTGTTACAAAAATTGTTTTATTCACTTTTTACCACCTGTCTTAATGATAAACGAAATACGTTCTTTTTTCAATAAAATTAACCATAGCAAGAACTTTTTGATTCATTTTCTAAATTTAAATCTTTTGTGATATATGCTAGAATGTAAAAAATGGAGGTTTTATTATGCATATAAGAAAAGCTGTAGAAAAAGATTATAAACGTGTAAATGAATTATTGATCCAGGTCAATCAGCTTCATCATGAAGGAAGAAAAGATTTATTTAAAGCAGGTGGTAAAAAATATAGTGATGATGATTTTAAAAAGCTGGTACATGATGAGAATCGTCCCATATTTGTAGCAGTAAATGAAAACGATGAAGTGCTTGGGTATGCTTTCTGTATTTTCCGGCAATTTATCAATCATCCCATCATGACAGATATCAAAACACTTTTTATTGATGATTTATGTGTTGATGAAACATATCGGGGTCAGCATATTGGTACGAATCTTTATCATTATGTCGTTGATTTCGCAAAGAAAAATGGCTGTTACAACTTGACATTAAATGTTTGGTGTCTGAATGAAAATGCTATGAAATTTTATGAATCTTTAGGACTTCAGCCTCAAAAAATAGGGATGGAAACACTATTAAAATAAAATGCTGGATTATTTCATCCAGCTTTCATCACTTGGGTTATCTCTAAAACGGAGCAGATTTTCAATCTGTTCTTTCTTTATATAGCCTTCTTCTGCTGCTACCTCTAATAATGTATCATAATCACTTGCCGATACGTTTTGAACATGATGTTCTTCAAGACGCTGTGTTGCTTTTTTCATACCGTAAGTAAAGATACTTGCGACTCCTAAGACTTCTGCACCTGCTTCTCTTAAAGCTTCTACGACTTCCATACAGCTGCCTGCTGTCGAAATCAGATCTTCGATCACAACTACTTTCGTATTCGGTTCACATTTTCCTTCGATACGATTATTACGTCCATGATCCTTAGCACTAGCACGTACATAACCCATAGGCTTATTGAGAATAGTTGCAACGATGGCTGCATGAGCAATTCCAGCTGTGCTTGTTCCCATGACTGCTTCACATTCCGGATAATGCTCCTTGATGATCGTAGCTAAAGCATGTTCGACATCATCACGCACTTTGACATCCGATAATGTTAAACGATTGTCACAATAGATAGGACTTTTGATACCACTTGCCCATACAAATGGTTCTTCAGGACGTAAAAAGACCGCCTGAATAGACAATAGATCTTTCGCAATTAATCTTTTCATGCTTCAACCCCACTTTCAAATTCTTTGCTTGCTTTACGATAAGCTGCAACCGGATCACTGCTTTCTGTAATTGAACGACCCACAACGATATAATGAGATCCTAGCTGATGTGCCTTTGCTGGTGTTGTTACACGTTTCTGATCACCTTTAGAATCACTTGCAAAACGGATACCAGGAGTCACCGTTACAAAATCACGGCCACATTTTTCACTTACTGCTTCTACCTCTAGTGGTGAACAAACGACGCCATCACAACCGGCAAGCTTGGCGTTATATGCATAATGCTGAACTGTTTCTTCCATGCTGTGATCGATCCATAATTCATCATGCATCATTTCTTCACTGGTACTTGTTAATTGTGTCACCGCTAATAAAATCGCATGAGAATCCATTTTCACCAAAGCATCTTTAGCTGCCTTCATCATTTCGATCGTACCTGCTGCATGAACATTGATCATATCAACATCCAGCTTTGCCAGATTCATCATTGCTTTATGAACCGTATTTGGAATGTCATGAAGCTTTAGATCTAAGAATATCTTATGACCTCTTTTTTTGATTTCATTGACAATATTTGGTCCAGCTGCATAAAGCAGTTCCATTCCAATTTTAATAAATGGTTTTTCTTCTGTAAACTGATCTAAAAATTCCAGTGTTTCCTGCTGACTTGAAAAGTCACAGGCAATAATTACTTCTCTTTTCATCGATGTGCCCTCCCTACTATATCACTGATTTTTTCAATATTATATTCTTTACATTTTTCTTCTAATTCATGGATAATCTTAACACTGCAAAGTGGATCGATCAGATTTTGGGTACCAATTTCTACTGCAGTGGCACCCGCAGACATCATCTCGATCACATCATCGGCACTTGTTACGCCCCCACATCCTATAATGGGTATTTGAACTTCTTTATAGACTTCATAAACCTTATAAAGCGCTTGTGGAAAGATACCTGGACCACTCACACCGCCTGTTATATTGGATAGAATGGGCTTACCGCTCTTTTTATCCAATCGCATTCCTAAATAAGTATTACATAATACAAGTCCATCTGCCCCTGCTTTCTCTAAAGCAGCACACATGCCAGCTAAATCAGAACACTGTGGTGTACATTTCACATAAAGAGGTTTATGCGTTACTTTTTTTACTGCCTTTGTCACTTCACAGGCACTTTTAATATCTAAACCAAAACTGATACCGCCACCATGAACATTTGGACAAGAGATGTTCAGCTCTAAGATACCAACTATCGGTTGTGTATCAAACAATCTGGCACACTCTACATATTCTTCAATAGAAAAGCCGCCAATATTCGCAAGCACTTGCCCTTGATATATTTTTTCAAGCTTTGGAAAGATATTTTGAATCACATCATGGACACCAGGATTTTGTAATCCCACACAGTTAAGCATGCCACCTTCAAATTCACTAATCCGTGGCAAAGGATTCCCCTTTCTTTCATGTAAGGTCGTCCCTTTGATGGCAAAGCTTCCCAAAAGATTTACATCATAGAAATCCAGATAATCCATTCCATATCCATAGGTCCCACTGGCTGCGATCAATGGATTTTTCAATGTCATGCCCGATAAATTCACCGCAAGTTTTCCCATAGAATCTCCTCTTTTTTAAATACGGGACCTTCTTTACAGATACGCTTCATCCCGCTTTTCATTTCTACTGCACATCCCATGCAAGCCCCAAAACCACAACCCATACGTGTTTCTAATGAAGCTAGACCATAAGATGAATTATGTTCACAGACACTTTTCATCATAGCAACGGGACCACAGGTACAGAAAGGAAGATGATCCCATTTCATTTCGATCATTTTATCCACTGCATTTTCATTTTGACCATCAAAGCTATATCTATATTCAACGCCTAGCTGTTCAAGTTCTTTTTGAAACAAAGCTTCTTGTTCATTTTTAAAACCAAAGATCACTTTTACATTTAATCCCCGTTGAAGAGCTTCTTTGAGCGTCCCCATCAACGGTGCACAGCCAATTCCCCCGCCAATCACTAGCACTTCACTCTCAAAGACATCTAAGTCAAAGCCATTTCCTAAACCGTTGAGAATTTCGATCTCACCGCTTTTTTTCATCGATAAAAGCTTTGTTCCTTCACCAGCGACCTTATATGTCAATACGATATGTTTTTCATCATAACAGGTAATTGACAACGGTCTTCTTAGCTTTCTAGAGTCAACAGCTACATTGACAAACTGACCACTTCTTTTGATCCATGAAGAATCACATAGAAGCTTCATTTGATAAGTGTTCAAAGCAATCTTTTCATTATTTACAATCAAACATTTTTCAAGTTTCATCATTTATTCTTTACTTTCAGCATAATAAACTTCTTCATCAAGCATCTTTTCACTCTTCGCTACGACCATCGAAGTTGCGGTATCTCCTACAACATTTAAGGCTGTACATAACATTTCGATTGGGCGGTTAATTGCCAGGATCAGCGTATAAGCCATCAGTGCCATATCATTTCCATAACCCATACCAGAGAGAATCGTAAACAGAATGACAGCTCCTGCACCTGGTGCAGCCGGTGTTCCAACCGAAGCGACTAACGCTAAAATACCAACTACTAATAAAGCCTGGAGTGTAATTTCATAGCCACCGCAGCTTGCGATAAAAATCGTCGCAATCATCTGCATGATCGCCGTTCCATCCATATTCACAGTCATACCTAAAGGAATTACAAAGGAAGCAATTTCTTCATGTACCCCTAATTCTTCAGTAGCTGTTTTTAAATTTAATGGCAGCGTTGCAGCACTTGAAGATGTTGAAAAGCCAAATAAAGCTACCTTGCTGACCTTTTTCACAAACTGACGTGGATTGACACCTGCTGCCGCCCAAACAAACAATGCATAGCCAAATATCAGTACGACAAGCAATAATACAACGGTCAAGATCACATAAGCTAAAGCAGGCTTTAAGTAATTAACACCATATACCGCAAAAGTTCTCGTAATCAATACAAAGATTGCTAAAGGACCAAACTTATTAATAATAAAACTTAAGATAATCGTAATAATATCACTTACTTCTTCACAAAGCTTCTGGAAGACTTCCATTTTCTTCTTGCTGGAATTCATCGCCAGACCAATGGCAATCGCCATGACAAGCACCGCTAACACACCACTGTTATTTGAAAATGCTGAAGCAACATTATTTGGCATCGCTTCTAAAAGGATGTTTAAAGGATTACTTCCGGTTGCACTGGTAGATGTTTTTAGCCCTGCTAAAGAGGTATTGCTGAAAAAACCCATCTGATACGTAATATATCCAGCAGTTGCTGCCACAATCAAGGCCACTGTCGTAGTAAATAAGAAACATATCAGTGTTTTTGATGATATACGTCCTAATTTTTTAGTATCAGTAATTTGGATCATCGCCAATGTAATACTTGTAAATACCATTGGGATAATAACGACCTGTAACGCTCTGATAAATAACTGCCCCACGATATAAAAGATACCTAATGCACTTTCATTTCCCTCGGCAGTAATATCAGCAAATAGTATTGAATTGATCTGATTCCACACACTTGCATTGCCATTCGCATTCAGACTTTCACGTAAAGCAATCATTGCAACACCGCAGACAAGCCCTAAAAGCAGAGCAATCATCATTTTCGCAGCTAGTTTTTTTGAAGACTTTTTTGACATAACTCTCTCTCCTTATAAAAAACCCTCACAAGCGAAAGACTTATAAGGGTATCATATAAACAGATATAGATAAAAAGATGTTTATTGTCGTCCTTCATAGTCTCTCGTACTATATTAAAGGTTGTTCGTATCTATTATAGAAAAAAAGAGAAAAATGTCAATCATGAATTTTGTCATTTTTTAGTAAAATTCAAATAAAATATAACTAAATTATATAAGTTATCCTGTTTTTTTGTTTTGCTATGAAGAAATTAATGCTACAATAGAGATGAAAAAAAGGAGCTTACAATGAAACTAAATACAAAACAAACATTTTTTATCGGTCTAGCTTTTATGTCTATCTGTGCTTTCTGGCAGCTATATGATCAAATGATCCCTTTGATGCTAGAACAAACTTTTCAATTAAACGCAACTCTTATCGGTGTCATTATGTCATTTGATAATATCCTGGCTTTATTTATGCTGCCTCTTTTTGGTACTCTTTCTGATAAGATTGATACCCGGTTAGGAAGAAGAACACCTTTTATTTTGATAGGCACGCTATTGGCAGTCCTCTTTATGATCATGATTCCAATAGCTGCTAATATGAAGTCTATTGGTTTTTTCATTATCGCATTAGCATTGACTTTGATTGCCATGCAGTCGTATCGTTCACCTGCCGTTGCACTTATGCCGGATCTTACACCTAAATCCTTGCTTTCTAAAGCAAATGCCATTATCAATTTGATGGGAGCTATCGGCGGCATGGTAGCCCTTATCCTGATTAGTCTTTTAGTTCCCGAGGGTGTTGTAAATTACCTTCCATTATTTATTTCTTTAGCGGCTATCATGCTCGCTAGCGTTACATTACTATTGATCACTGTCAAAGAAAAAAAAGCCGCTTTAAAAAGTATCAAAGATGAATCGATCGTACATGAACATAAAAAAATGCCTAAGGATGTCAAGCGTTCACTTTTCTTTCTGTTATTTTCAATAGCTTTTTGGTTTATGGGTTATAATGCTGTCACAACAGCTTTTTCACGCTATGCCGCAGCTATATGGGATAAAGGAGCAGGATCCAGTGCCACTTTGATGCTGATTGCTACAGCTGCCGCAACGATTGCTTATCTTCCGATCGGACAGCTTTCCGCAAGATTCGGCCGTAAAAGAATGATTCAATTTGGTATCATCTTATTAGGATTTGGCTTTCTTGCTGGGGGCCTGTTCACTGAACTTTCGCCTCTTGCTTACCTTATTTTTGCTTGTGTCGGTATTGCCTGGGCAAGTATCAATGTCAATAGTTATCCTATGGTCGTTGCTATGGCCAGCGAAGGTGATACAGGAAAATATACGGGGATTTATTATACCTTTTCTATGTCAGCTCAAATCATTACGCCTATTCTTTCTGGTTTTTTTATTGATCTAATAGGATATGAAGCCTTGTTCCCTTATGCTTTTATCTGCACTTTACTAGCTTTTATGACTTTCATGAAGGTAGCTCATGGCGATGAAAAGCCATCAGCAAAGAAAGGAATTGAAGTATTTGAGGAGGCAGATGCATGATCTGGTTACTAATGCTGATTTTTTTTCTCATAGCACTTTATCTTTTTGCGATCTTTCCTCGCTTTTCAAAGAAAAAAGAACTATTAAAATATCAGTATGTTCCTTATGCTCATCGTGGTCTGCATAATGAAGAATACCCTGAAAATAGTCTAAAAGCCTTTGAAAATGCACTAAGACACGGTTTTGGCATTGAGCTGGATGTTCAGCTTACAAAAGATAAAGAGGTTGTGATATGCCATGATTTTAACTTAAAAAGAGCCTGTGGGATTGATAAAGAAATTGATGCATGTACATATGAAGAATTATGTCAATATTCACTGTTTAACACAGAACATACGATCCCCAGGCTCAAAGATGTTCTTGATTTGATCGATCATCAAGTACCCATCATCATTGAGATCAAACAAAAAGGCATTAACTGTGAGACATGTAAATTAACAGCAGATCTATTAGATATCTATCATGATTCTTATATCGTAGAATCTTTTAATCCCATGGCAATGCATTGGTACATGAAAAACCGTCCGCAGGTCATACGTGGACAGTTAAGCAGTGATTTTTCTAAAAATAAAGATGTTCATCCTGTTATGGGCTTTCTGTTTAAACATTTATGTGCCAATTTTCTCTCTCGTCCTGATTTTATTGCCTATGATATTGATGAATCCCATGAGTTTAGTTTCCAGCTATTAAAAAAATGGATATGTAGTGTCGGATGGACATGTAAAAGTGAAAAAGAATATGAAAAAGTGAAAAAAGATTTCGATATCATTATTTTTGAAGGTTTTATCCCAAAATAAAGCAGCGTGAAATGATCACGCTGCTGATTTATTAACAAAATATTTTTTCTTGGCAATCGCTTTTCTGGCAGCATCTTTGATATCCTCAACGCTCATATGTAGAACCTCTTTCAAATAATCAACAGTTCCAACCTCCCCAAAGCGATCCTGAGCTCCTAAACGAACAAGACAGGCCGGTGCCTCTTCACACATGACTTCTGCCACAGCACTTCCAAGTCCATTCATGATATTATGATTTTCTATTGTTACAATAGCTTCTGTTTCTTTAGCGGCCTGAATGATTGCTTCACGATCGATCGGTTTGATCGTAAACATATCGATAACTCTCGCCTTGATTCCTTCCTGCAAAAGCTCATCAGCAGCCTTACAGGCATCAGCAACACAAATGCCGCTGGCAATCACTGTCACATCGTTTCCTTCTCTTAGTAAATTTGATTTTCCGATCGTAAAAGTTGAACCTTCCTGATAGATCTGTTCGCTCTTTTTTCTTGAAAGACGAATATAATATAAACCATAAAGATCTTTTGTCTGACGAAGCATATCAGCTAATACGATCGAATCGGCGGGTTCAAGGATCGTTGCATTCGGGATACAACGCATCATTCCCATATCTTCAAAAGGAATATGGGTACCGCCATTGCTTCCGGCAGTAATACCGGGATCAGAACCGATAATACGGACATTTAAATTTGCATAAGCTACTGATACAAAAATTTGATCCATGACTCTTCGAGTAGCAAAAGGGGCAAATGTATGTGCAAATGGTATAAGTCCCGTTTCTGATATACCGGCAGCCACACCGATCATATTAGCTTCCTGTATACCGCAATTAATTGTTCTTTGCGGATATTTTTTAGAGAAAGCTGTCATTTTAATAGAATTGATGATATCTGCATCCAGATAAACGACTCGGGAATCACTCCTTGCCAGCTCATCCATCACCTGTGCAAATACTTCTCTCATTTCTTTTTCTTCAGGCTTGATTTCTTCACAAATCCGATACATAAGGTTCCTCCTAACTCAGCCTTTCAATCAGCTGATCCAAATGCTGATTCGCTTCATCCAGCTGTTGCTGCGTAAATGTCATATGATGATTATAAAAAACATCTTCCGCAAAAGTACAGTCTTTTCCTTTTATCGTATGTAAAACGATTACTGAAGGCTTTTCATTTTGTTTTTTAGCATTTTCAATAGCACAAGCAATACTTATTACATCATGACCATCTACATCTTGTGCATACCAGTCAAACTGTTCAAACTTTTTAGCCAGATCCCCAACATTACAAATATCCTCTGTATAGCCATCTAGCTGTTTCTCATTTTTATCGATCAGTGCAATTACATGATTCAGTTTTTTTGTTGATGCAAACAAGGCTCCTTCCCAAACCTGCCCTTCATCACACTCTCCATCACCTAAAAATAAATACGTATACGCATCATTCTTCTGATAACGCAGGCCCCATGCAATTCCTAGAGCTGTTGACATTCCCTGTCCCAATGATCCGGTTGTCATATCAATACCAGGAACCCTATTTTTATCGCAGTGGCTTGGCAGTTTTGTCTCTGGCTGATTGATCGTCTTCATCCATTCCATCGGGAAGAAACCTTTCACAGCCAAAGCAGCATAAACGGCAGGCCCGCAATGTCCCTTAGAAACAACCAAACGGTCACGTTCCTCCCATTTTGGATTTTTAGGATCTATCTTCATTTCTTTTCCATATAATACAGCCAAAGCATCACTCATTGACATAGCTCCCCCAACATGTCCTGCCATGGATGTACTTAAACCATAAAGAATCGTCTTTCTTATTTGTGCTGCTAATAATTTTAAGTCTCTTTCAGCCTTATCCATAATTCTCTCCTATTTATCAAAAACACTATGATAAATCTGCATCATATCGTCATATGACAGCTCGACATAATTATTATTTAAAAGACGCTGCTGTCCTTCTAAGACACTTTCAGTGAAAACTGGAAGTTCTTCCTTCTTTATGCCATATGTACATAATGGCTTGCGAACTAAAATTTGATCCATCAGCTCATATAAAGCTTCTAGGCTTTTTTTCTTCTCAACACAAAGCTCATTGGCCAGAACCTCTTTAAGATCTTCAAGATGTCCATGAGGATCTTTCTTTTCATACATGCGTAAAACTGCTTCAAACATAAGCTGGTTTGCTTCTCCATGAGGAATATGATAAGTACCTCCCAAAGGATAGCTCATAGCATGAACCGCCGCACAACCTGCATTACCAAAGGCAATACCTGCAAAGTTACTTGCTATTAAAAACTGATCAGCTAACTGATTCCATTGATCTTTACCCTTTTGAACTACAACCTGATATCCTTTTAAAATCATTGATATAGCCTTGCAGGAAAACATCTTGGAATATTCACTCGCTTTTGGTGATAAATATGATTCAACCGCATGAACCAATGCATCGATAGAACTCGTAGCAAAAAATTTATATGGTAAACTCTCAACTAGTTCTGGAATCAAGACTGCTTTATCAGGATAAAGGGCATCATCGGCTAATCCTTTTTTCGTTTTACGGCTCATCAGCTCTGCAATCGCAACATTTGTCACTTCACTTCCAGTACCACAAGTCGTTGGAACTACGATCAATTCTCTGGCTTTATGATATTCTTTTTCTTTCATGATCATTTCATCTATACTGCCTTCACTCTCTAAAACAAGAAATTTCGCAATATCGATGACCGTTCCACCGCCAATAGCAAAGATTCGCAAAACATCCTTTGGCATATTCCTTTTAATAGCCATGACCATTTGATCGGTTGGTTCACCATTTCCATATTCTTCCTGGAAAATCACTGAAGCATCTTCAATATATCCCTTCAGTTTGCCCTCAGCCATAAAACGATTTGTAATGATCAAATCACTTTTGGTCAGTTTTTGAGATTCAAAAAATTCTCGAACACTTGTAAATTGATGAATCTCTGTTTTTAATAAAAACATTTTTTCCATATGTCATCCTTACCTCCGTTTTCATTATAACTCTTATTGTCGACAATTACAATATTATTGTATACATATTTTATATACAGTATACTTTATTATAAAATAATGCACAAATATAGAGAATATTGATGAATTTACTATCTGGCTGTGATATGATAAAAATATCAATGAATGGAGAACCTATGAAAAAGAATATATCAAGTTTAAGTGAAGAAGTATATCAACATTTATTAGATCAGATTTTCAGCAATCAATTAAAACCTAATGAAAAAATTGCGGAATCTAAAATTGCCGCAGAATTTAATACCAGTAGAACGCCGATTCGTGAAGCTATGCGTAAGCTGCAAAGTCAAGGTCTTATTAACATCTATCCGAATCGTCATGCAGAAGTCGCTTCTTTCACCACAAAAGAAATCCAGGATATCGGTACCCTACGTATTTCTTTGGATCTGCTTTCTATCAAACTGGCTGCTCTTTATGGAAGCCGTGCCGATTTTATATATTTACAGGATCTGGCGAATCAGTGTCTACAGGCTTTTTATAACAATAACGGTTATCTTAGAAGGAAACTGGATACTGATTTTCACATGGAATTATGTCGTATATCTCAAAATGAGCTTTTGTATCAGATGCAGAAAGATCTTTCATTAAAAATTCAATTTATTCTTCTTCATTATGAATTTCCAATTGAAAATGAAGAAGAACATCTCAAACAGCATCTAACAATAATTGACTGCATTATGAATAATGAAATTGATAAAGCTAAAAAAATAAGTATTCAGCATTTAATGGAATTCTACCATCTTGATATCAAAGATCCTGAAGAATTCTTTATGAAACAAGAAAATGATTTCTAACCAAAATCATATGCAAATAAGCAACTCCCTATCTGCATACCCACCTGCCTTTCTAGCGGCGTGGTTCCACCGGCACCTTCACATCTCCTTCTTTTGCTCCTCTCTGAAGCGTAAGGCATTGGCGAAATGTTCCAGTGTCAGCTTATTATTTTTTTCCAGCAGGATTCCATCCCTTTGCCATGCTTCCATCTTCCAGTGAATCGCATGACTGCCGGGTCCTGCTTCTTTTCTATCTGAACAGGCATAAATACGGGGTCCTCTGACATTCCTCCAATGTCGCTTTCCCCAGATCCCTGATCACTTCTTTCCATTCCCTGTATTCATGATATTCGTTCGGTATCCTTTCCCGGTACCCTTCTCCCCTCCTTGCAATCACATACGCTGCACTGTGGTGGATGCTTAGCCCTAGCCGCTTCGCATATTTCAGCTTCCCGATCTGCGTTGTGTGCCTTGGATCCACCTTCCTTAAATATACTCCTTTTTCCATGCATTTCCTTTCGATCTTCTCCTCCAGCCTCTTATATGCAAATGTTCCCAGCATCCGGTTATAGTTCCTGTCCCTGTACAGGCTCTCTTCTTTCTTCCTCTCGAATTCTAAATCTTCCATGATCAGATTCTTTTTCTTGCCCGCACATTCCTCTACGATCCGTTTCACTGCCACATACCTTTCATATTCCCTCTGGTTCCTTGTTCCTCTTTCTTTCAATGGAATCCTCCATGCCTTTACCAGATTCCCTTTTCTGTCGGTTTCTGCCAGCGCTATATGATCCCTGTTGATATCCATTCCGATACTTCCTCTGCCGGATGGTAATACCGGCTCGCCAGGATATTCAGCAATTGCTTTGATGATAAAATATTCTCCATGATCATACAGCTCATACGCAATGGCCTTCCCGGGAGTATTGTGCTTCATTCTTACTGCTCTTTCTATATGCTCCCTGTGCTGATGAAAAACAACCGGCATCCTTATTTCCTGTCTGATTCCCCGGTAGACAAGAATCCCTTCATCGATATGATATTTGAAAAGATTATTGCCGTACTTTCCCTGCCTTCTTCCGCAGATCAGCATCCTTTTTCTGCGGTTATAGCGGTAGGTATCCATATCATGCTTCAGATTCTTCCTTCCTCCGAAGCATACGCTTTTCGGCTTTTCCATGAATCTTTCCTTTTTCTGCTTTTCTCCTGTTAACCGATACTTTAATAGTTTGATCTGATTCTTCAGATTCTTTATTTTAGGATCGATCACAGTTGCTTCATACAGATAGTCCTTTTCTGTAGTTCCATGCAGTTTCGTTTTCCGGATCATCTTTTCCTTTTCACAGATGACCTTTTCCAGTTCCGTTTCCTTTTCTCTGATCTTCATTCTGATCCTATTCATTCTTTTATCTGTTTTCCGGATCAGTTTTTTATTCAAGGCAGCATTAGCCTTTAGCAGGGCCTTGGCTTCATGGACCGCAGACAGAGGGATATAGTCATTGAGATGAAACTGCTTTTTAAGAAGCTGGTGAAGCTCGCTGTCCTTAAACGAGGCTCCCTTATAGGCACGATCGTAAAGACATTTATAGGCCTTATGAAGGACACGGTTGTAGACATCAAGATCATGAAGAACGGTGTTCTTCAGATCAGGGAATTCACGGTAATAGAAACGGTTGGAAAGAGAAAAGACTTTCATGATGCCTCCTTGACAGAAATGAGATGTTTTGTACAGATATTATATCATATTAATAACAATAATGATACTATAATTTTAAAATAATGATATATATTATCATAACATAAATAACATTTAACTTTTTTTATTTTCTTTCATCATCTTTCTATTAATCAAAAATGAAATTTCCTAACATATAAAAAAAAGAGATATACACAATGTTATATCTCTTTGTTCATACATGGAGCGGGTGATGGGAATCGAACCCACGTAGTCAGCTTGGAAGGCTGAAGTTCTACCATTGAACTACACCCGCAAAAGATGGTGACTCGTTGGAGATTCGAACTCCAGACCCTTTGATTAAAAGTCAAATGCTCTACCATCTGAGCTAACGAGTCATATTTTACTATTTGGCTGGGGCAACTGGATTCGAACCAGTGAAATGCTAGAGTCAAAGTCTAGTGCCTTACCGCTTGGCTATGCCCCAACAAAAATGGTGGGGGGAGGCAGATTCGAACTGCCGAACCGTTAAGGAACTGAGTTACAGTCAGCCGCGTTTAGCCACTTCGCTATCCCCCCAGTTCAAATAAAACTGGTGCCGACTAGAGGACTTGAACCCCCAACCTACTGATTACAAGTCAGTTGCTCTACCAGTTGAGCTAAGTCGGCAAAAAATGGTGGAGGTTAACGGGCTCGAACCGCTGACCCTCTGCTTGTAAGGCAGATGCTCTCCCAACTGAGCTAAACCTCCGTGTATATTCAACCTGGTTTGCCAGGTGCTTTAATATAATACCATTGAGATTATGTGATGTCAACAAAAAAATTCTACTTTTTTTCAAATTCTTAAAATATTGAATTACTACCGCAGCTATTTCTCCATTTATTCAAAATAAAACAGGTTTTCATTCTCCTCTCTATTAAGAAAATTAAATTTATGTTATAATCATCATCAAGGAGTGATCTTATGGAAATTTTCAATACAAAGATTTTAAATCAGCGTCAAAGATGGAATAGAGCTGTACTGTTTGCGATTGGCGGAACTATTTTAAGTATCATTATCTGTGTGTTTCTTCAGCGTCTGATTAACATTCGTTCTTCTCTATTTTATCTGGCTGCTGCTTATTTTTTAAGCTGGCTGATTTTAGAAACTGGTCATGGTGTTCAAGTAAAGTTTTCAATTCTTGCCGCTGTATGTACTGTGATCGTCATTATAGTATCTGATATGTTTGTTACTTATGGAATGCTTACTTTTACTTTTCCAGTAAATGCTATTCTTAGTGTTTTAAGATCGTATGTTTCTATATCGATTAATTCTCTGCTTTCTTTAATTATTAAAATAGGAGCCATTTCTTTGGCATATGGAAAGGCTAGAATTGTCTGATGTATTATCGTGATACTTATGCGAAAATTGATTGTGATGCGATTGCTCACAATCTTTCTTTATTAAAAAAACAATCCTCGAAAGCTCTTATTGCCGTTTTAAAAGCAAATGCCTATGGTCATAATGACTACTGGACAGCAAAAACTGCCATGGAATCGGGATGCTGCATGGTAGCTGTCAGTTCGCTTGACGAAGCTCTCTCTTTAAGAAAACAGGGATTTTATGATCAAATCCTTATCTTAGGTCACATCCGCCCTCAGGATATTCCAATAGCCATTGAACAGCATGTGAGCGTTTCAGTAATATCAGCAGAATGGCTCAATCAGGTCGTCGCCTGCTGTTCTGATCTAAGAAAGCTTATTTTTCATATCAAGGTTGACACCGGGATGAATCGCATTGGATTAAAAAAGATTGAAGATGTCCATCGTGCAATTGACCTGATCTTAGATCATAATGGGATCCCTGAAGGAATATTTACACATTACGCCTGTGCTGACAGTGAATCCAAAGAAATGTGCGAGCAGCAATTTTATACATTCAAAGAAATCATATCTGCCTGCAAATATCCTTTTAAATGGATGCATGCTGAAAATAGTGCCGCTTTATTATCTTATGAAGACACTTTAACAAACGCTGCCCGCTGCGGACTAGCGATGTATGGTATTTCTCCTGTTAAATCAGACTTAGACTTACACCCCGCTCTTTCCTTATTTACCCATATAACATGTGTAAAAAGAATAAAGAAAGAATATGTAGGTTATGGAGCTGCCTTTCAAGCAAAAGAAGATTGTATCATTGCAACGCTTCCTATTGGTTATGCTGATGGTTTTTTAAGAACCAATCAGGGACGTTTTCTTTACTGCAGCCATGAATGGATAGAAGTCGTGGGACGTGTCTGTATGGACCAATGTATGGTTAAGTTACCTTATATGCTTCCTGTAGGCACACCGGTTGAAATCATTTCAAAGCATTGCCCAGTCACTCAAATGGCTAAAGATTTGAATACGATACCTTACGAGATACTTTGTATTCTTAGCGATCGAATTCCAAGAAAGATCTACTATCATCAGCAAGAAGTTGCCATTATAAATAATCGGCTTCATGATCAAAACCCATGAAGCCTTTTTTTATTCTTTACTTAGCTGTTCTAAAGCCATTTTTAATGTTTCTCTATCTACTGCCACATAATTGCCATCATCATAGTAAGTTTTTTTAGCGGTCATATGGATTTGTCCACACTTTGCATTTGCGGCAATATCTTTTATATTCGAAGGTGTAATGCCTCCACCTACAAGCAATTCAATCTTTCCTTTATATTTTTGGTACAGTTCACCAATGACCTGACTTCCCTTATCGATCGAAACTTTGCCGCCACCACTCAATATACGCTCTACACCACAATCAATCAATGTCTGTAAAGCTGCATCTAAATCTTTACATTCATCAAAAGCCTTATGAAAAACCGCTTCACGATGATACGAATGAATGAGTTCAACCATTTCTTTTGTATGTTTGACATCAACGCTATGATCGCTATGTAAAAAACCAAACACGATGCCGTCTGCTCCTGCTTCTAAAAGATCCCTTGCATCCATCATCATGTTTTCAATCTGATGTTTCGTATATACAAAACCAGCTGTACGGGGACGAACCATACAACAAATTGGCAAACGAGTCATTCTCTTAGCCATCTTCAAAGTAGACACTGTTGGAGTTAAACCGCCTAGTTCTAATGCGCTATTCAGTTCAATACGGTCAACGTCAAACTCATTTGCACAAATGCAGTCTTCAATTGTTCCACAGCAAATTTCTATTTTTATTCCTTGAATCATATCATGTTTCCTCCTTATTCATTATACTATAAATGTGAATGTAATTTTTTTCTTTTTTATTGAAAATTATGAAAATGAAATTGAATGATATGCTTTTTAATGATAAAATATGACAAAAGGGGGATCAGATATGAACTTTGTATTTTTATCGCCTAATTTTCCTAAGACATATTATAACTTTACAGCCTGTCTAAGAAACAATGGCGTAACAACTCTAGGAATTGGGGATGCACCTTATGATCAGCTCAGTGAAGAATGTAAAAACTCACTCTGTGAATATTATAAAGTCAATAGCCTGGAAAACTATGATGAAGTCTTTCGGGCATGTGCCTATTTTTCATTTAAATATGGTAAGATCGACTGGCTTGAAAGCAATAATGAATATTGGCTTTTAAGAGACGCCCAATTACGAGAAGATTTCAATATCAATACAGGTTTAAAAAATGACCGTATTGACGGTATTAAATTTAAAAGTAAGATGAAAGAATTCTATGCTAAAGCCAATGTACCAACGGCTCGCTATCACATGGTTTCTACATTAGAGAAAGCCCGCAATTTTATTAAAGAGGTGGGATATCCGGTTGTTGTCAAACCTGATAATGGAGTTGGCGCTTACGCTACCTATAAGCTGAAAAACGATGATGATCTTATCAGTTTTTTTGAAGAACTTCCAAATGTATCTTATATCATGGAAGAATTTGTTAATGGAACGATCGTTTCTTATGATGGAATCTGTAATTCTAAAAAAGATATCGTATTTGAAACCAGTCATTATTTCCCTGATCCCGTCATGGATCTTGTCAATGACCAGTTAGATACATGGTATTATTCTAAAAAAATCATTCCTGAAGATTTAAAGGATGCAGGAAGGCGAGTCATCAAGGCTTTTGATTCTAATTCCCGTTTCTTTCATTGTGAGTTTTTCCGTTTAAATGAAGATAAAGAAGGATTAGGAAAGAAAAATGATATCGTTGGCTTAGAAGTGAATATGCGTCCTCCTGGAGGATATACGCCAGATATGATGAATTATGCGAATGATATCAACGTCTATCAGATATGGGCCAATATGGTATGTTACGATGAAGGCTTCTTTGATCCAAATCAGCGTCCTTACGTTTGTGTTTATGCTGCGAAACGTGATGCCCATCTCTATGCTCATACCAATGAGATGATTTTTGAACGTTATAAAGATCATATCGTTATGTATGAACGAATGCCTGAGATTTTTTCAAGTGCCATGGGAAATGATGCTTTTATGGCACGTTTTACAACTGAAAAAGAAGCTATTGCATTTGCACACTATACATTAAAGAAAGTAAAGAAGGTAAAATGATATGCATATCCAATATTTTAAAGAATATTCACACAAATTGGGACGTGATATGGAATTTAAGGTCTTTGGACACAGTGGCCGTCCCTTTGTCATTTTTCCTTGTCAAAACGGTAAATTTTTTGACTTTGAAAATAATGGCATGATCGATACGATTGCTGATAAAATTGAAGATGGCAAGGTACAGCTTTTCTGTGTTTCCAGCATTGATGAGGAAACATGGAGTGCAGAGGGCGATTACCATGGACGAATCATGTGGCATGAACAATGGTTTAGCTATATCTGTGATGAATTTATTCCTCGCATGTATCAAATTCATAATGAGCTCGCTCATGAAAATTATACTGGTAAGCCTATTTTAAGTGGAGCCAGCATGGGTGGCTATCACTGTGTGAATTTTTATTTGCGCAGACCCGATATCTTTGGCGGCTGTCTGTCACTAAGCGGTCTTTTCCATGCGGGATATTTTTTCCCAAACTACAATGATGAAACGATTTACTACAATTCTCCTGTAGATTATCTTCCTCATTTGCACCCTTATCACCCTTTGGTGGATCAATACCGGCAAGGGGATATCATCATTTGTTGCGGACAAGGCGCCTGGGAAGATGAAGCAAAGGTAGATGCACGTATCCTAAAGGAACAGTTTGAACGGTTGCAGGTAGACGCCTGGGTTGATTTATGGGGTGAAGATGTAAACCATGACTGGCCTTGGTGGCTGATTCAATTTCCTTATTTTGTAGAAAGGCTTATCTAACATGTTGAAAAAAGAAGCGATTTTTATTCCTTATCTAAAAAAAATGCGCACCTTGCACATTTATATACCTGATCATTTGAAAAAAGATGAGCGTTTACCAGTCTTTTATATGTTTGATGGTCATAATCTATTTTTAGATGAAGATGCTACTTATGGGAAAAGCTGGGGCATTCTTAAATACTTTACAAAACACCGTGTTCGCTGTATGGTAGTTGGTGTTGAATGTAATCATATAGGAAATCATCGCTTGCGAGAGTTTTCTCCCTATAGTTTTAAAGATGAGGAATGGGGTAATGTTAAAGCGAGCGGCAAACAGTTTTTAGAATGGATGACGAGTGATCTAAAACAGTATATTGACGCTCATTATCCAACTCTTTCTGATCGTGAACATACATATCTTGGAGGCAGCTCAATGGGTGGTTTGATGGCGGTTTATGGCGGAGCCATCTACTCAAACATTTATTCTAGAAGTGCTTGTCTTTCACCTTATTACGACCATGTATTGGATCGTTTGACCTGTGATTTAAGAAAACTTGATGATTTAAATGATTCTATCTTTTATATCAGTTTTGGTCGTCATGAATGGCGTACAAAACGTGCTCTTTCAAGAGGCGTTGAGGAAAATTTAAGCGTCATGCGGATCTTAACTGAAAAAGGTGCAAAATGTTATATGCACTGTTATGAGTTTGGCTATCACAGTGAAGCTAGCTGGGAAAAAGAAATTCCTCATTTCTTACAAGATTTAGGAATTCAAAAGAAAAAATAGCATGAAGATAAGAGAAATAAAAGAATCTGATTATCCTGTCATAGATAAAATGGCAACGGAACTTCAAATTCTTCATGTAAACCACACAGATGATATTTTTAAAGAAACAGCACATACTTATTCGTATGAAGAATTTTTAAATTGTATCTGTGATGATCGAATCGCATTGATTGCGGAAGAAGGAAATGATGTCCTTGGTTATTGTTTTGCCAATGTTTTTGAGAATCCTGCTTTTAAAGATCGTACACTGCATATCAGTGATTTATTCGTTGATCAGCATGCCCGGCGAAAGGGTGTTGCGAAAGCCCTTCTCGATGAAGCGGTAAAGCGAGCAAAACGTTTAGGTGCTAAACGAATGCAGCTCATGGTCTGGAGTTTTAATGAAGAGGCACGTCATCTTTATGAGTCTTATGGCATGGAGATACAGAGCTATAATTATGGAAAAAAGATATAAATGAGGATAGCCATAAACGGCTATCCATTTTTTTCTAAATAATTTTCCATTAATACTTGTATTTCATCTGCCTTCTCTTCCTTTACAAGCGTCAGCAGATATTCAAGAAATCGTGTGCATTCACCCAGATCAAATTCTTCTTCCAAAAAACAGTCCATGGCCATTGAACATTCTTCCTCATATTTTTTATCCACATTTGCCTGAATCATGACAAATAATTTTTCTAATTCTTTGATATCCATGATGAACTCCTTTCATATTCATATCATATCATGAAAGAATCATTTTGAATATAGCCAAAAAATCTTAAAATTCCTACATATATTCCTAATGAAAATAAGAAAAGATCATTTCTCAGTAATTCTGCATCTTGCATATTTGTCAGATAAGCCATTTCTACAAGGATCGCTGGCATCGTCGTGGCTCTTAAAACATAGAGCTGAGGATTCACTCGTACACCATTATCACGTGTATGTGCTACCTCTACCATGCCATTTAGAACTTCTCTTGCCAATCTTTCAGCAATGCTTTCATATGAATAAATATAGACTTCACTACCTGAAATAAGAGGATTGACATTATAATTTCCATGCAAGGAAATAAAATAATCTGCCGGCCAATCATTTGCCATTTGGACCCTTTCTTGCAAAGAACTACGTATATCATAACCTAATACTTCTAAAGGCGCATTACGAGTAAGACGAACTTCAAAATCACAATTCGTTTCCAACAATTCTTTTAAATAGATACCTGCCTGATAAGTCAGTTCTGATTCAACTAAACCATTCGCACTGGCTCCGGCATTGATCGTTCCTGGATTATGACCTTGATCGATCAAAATCTTTATCATTATATCACCCTATTTATATTTATGAAAAAAATGATTCAAACAGACCTATAAAAGTTTCCCAAATTTTTTTATATAGATTTTTTTTATCAATGTAGTTAATATAATATATCCAAAAATGATCATAGCCAGCATACCAAAATATTCAACGGGCAATACGCTAAGTTCTAATGCACTGGCTATAGGGGTAAAAGGCATCAAAGTAATAGCAAAGATAGCGATAAAGCTCATGATGCTTAGCGATGCTGATGCACAGCTTTGAACAAAAGGAATCTTGGCTGTACGGATCATGTGAATGACCAATGTCTGGCTCCACATCGACTCAATAAACCACCCTGTCTGAAAAAGAGCTATATATAAGCTTTTTGTCATTGGATTACTTATTTGTGTATACAACAAGCCATCAAACATCATTGGGCAAATAATAAAATACATGACAAAATAAGTAATGATATCAAAGATAGAGCTCACCGGTCCCATCCATAACATAAACTGACTGATTCCGGAAGCACTCCATTTTTGTGGTTTTTTAAGATTCTCTTCATCAACATGATCCCATGAAATAGCTGTACATGAAAGATCATAAACCAGATTCAATAAAATCAGTTGGATTGATGTCATAGGCAGAAATGGTAAAAAAGCACTTGCTACAAGAACAGATAGCATATTGCCAAAATTGGAAGAAGCCGTCATTTTGATATATTTCATCATATTGGCATAGGTTTTTCTCCCTTCTATGACCCCTTGTTCTAACACCATCAGATTTTTTTCTAAAAGTACGACTGAAGCCGCTTCTTTCGCAATATCCACTGCACTGTCTACAGAAATACCAACATCCGAAATATTCATTGCTGCAGCATCATTGATACCATCACCCATATATCCGACACAGTGTCCGTTTCTTTTAAGGGCATCGATAATGCGTGCCTTTTGAGAAGGAGATAACTTCGCAAATATCTGAACATTTATAACTTCTTTTTCAAGTTCTTCTTCACTCATTTTTTCAATCTCATCACCTAAAATTACTTTTTCAGCATTTAATCCTACTTCTTTACAAATTGCCCGGGTGACTTTTTCATTATCCCCTGTAAGTACCTTTACATCTACTCCATATTCCAAAAGGGTTTCAAGTGCTTCTTTTGCGGCTGGTTTAGGAGGATCAAGAAAGGCTAAAAAGCCAATCAATACCATTTCTTTTTCATCAGCACATGAAAATTCACCAGCTGGGGCAGGATTTGTTTTTTGAGCAACTGCAATCACACGCATGCCTTTTTGATTTAACTCTGTTGTTTTCTTAAGGACCAGATGACGTACATGCTGTGTCAAAGGCAACACTTCACCCTTGCACTCAGCATAGCTGCAGCAGCCAAGCATCTCTTCTACAGCTCCTTTACTGACAAGCTGACTCTTTCCTTCTCTATCTTTAACCACAACGCTCATACGCCTTCTTTCAAAGTCAAAAGGAATTTCATCTATTTTTTCATAACGGTTGATCAGTGATTCAGCCCCTAATTCTTCTTGCTTGGATATTACTGCCAGATCAATTAAATTTTTTAAACCTGTCTGAAAATAACTATTAAGGAATGCATGCCGCAAAACACGCTCATCCTCATTACCCTCAATATTCAAATGATATTCCAAAACAACTTTGTCCTGAGTAAGCGTACCTGTCTTATCAGTACAAAGAATATCCATTGATCCCAAATTCTGAATCGCATTAAGATTTTTAATGATCACCTTCTTCTTGCTCATAACAAGAGCTCCTTTTGCAAGTGATGTCGTAACGATCATAGGAAGCATTTCCGGTGTGAGACCTACAGCAATAGAGATTGCAAACAATAACGCCTGCATCCAGTCATTTTTAGTCATTCCATTCACAACAAAAACAATAGGAACCATCATAAGCATAAAACGTATCAAGACCCATGAAACGGTATTAACATCTTTTTCAAAAGATGTCTTTGGAGGCTTTTTATCTAAATTTTTTATCATAGATCCAAACATCGTATCATTACCAGTCGCAATGACAATCGCAATCGCCATACCACTAACCACATTACTGCCCATAAAAGCTAAATTCGATGCTTCTATCAAAGATGTTCCATCACTTATTTTAGAACTATTTTTTTCAACAGGCTCACTCTCTCCCGTTAGTGCCGATTGACTGACAAACAAATCTTTAGCCATTACAATTCGCAAATCGGCTGGTATCATATCTCCTGCTGACAAATAAATCCTATCGCCTACGACGACATCCTCAATCAATATTTCTTCTTTTACACCTTCACGTTCTACACAAACTTTCGTATAAATCATACTGCTTAATTTTTCCGCAACATTGCCACTGCGTGTTTCTTGTATAAAACGAAGCAATCCTGAAATAAAAACCATCGTTGTTATAATAATGACCGTAATATAATTACGATCATCTGCACCAGCAAGCACGATATCCGTAAAAACAGAAATAATCGCTAAAACAAGCAATATTACTGTAAATGGATTTACAAATGCTTCAATAAGCCTTTTTAAAACGGAATGTTTTTTACCATATGTAAAAATATTTTTCCCATATTCCTCTCTTAAATTTTCAACTTCTTTCTTGCTTAAACCTCTTTCAGTCAATTCATATTTGTCCATTAACTCAGTGATACTATGAGAGGCAGCCCAATATAAACACTGACGAATATTTTTATTTAACTTTTTCATGACATTCTCCTTTCCTTATTTCTCAAAGAAGAAATGCATCATCAAAAACAGATGCGAAAAATTTCTTCTTTCTAAAACAATACTTTTACATTGATCTCCATTTTCCGCATCCATCATTTTTCACCTCCTCTATTACATCAAAACAAGTACAAAAAAACCATTGCGGATTTCAGCAATGGCTTATTAATTCAGACACTATAAAAAAATGCATCGATACCTATGCCATCGCCTCTTTAACCATTTACACCATTGATAACCATCCATACGTATCACTCCTTTTCAAAAAAATCTCGTATGTCCGATAAACATACGAGAGTGCATCCTTCCACACATTCGTTTGAGCTTTAACTCTGCAGGGCGATGAAACTGTATTATGATACACCTTGCTTTCGATGTACCCTGTTCAAACCATCTCATAGTGTCTCCACTATTTTGCGGCAACAGTCCGTATCCCTGTAGGAGCCTTACCTACCGAACACATGAATCGTAACAAAATTTTATTTGTTTGTCAACAGCATACAACCATTTATAAATTTTAAGTAAAGTGAAAAGTTAAATTCTACTTTAATATAGGAAGAGATGAATTTAATCTTTCACAAAATTCATGTTGAATTTACTCTTTCAATATGTCATATTGAAAATGACCGGAAGCAGCCAGAATCACAAAGAAAGGAGGCCCTTATGGCTGCCACAAATAAAAATAAACATATGACCGAAAATGAAAGAAAAATTATTGAATCAAGTATTCGTAATGGTGCCACCCATACGGCCATTGCACAAGTCATCGGTAAAGACAAGTCTACCATAGGAAAGGAAATCAGGCTTCATCGGGTCCTGACTTATAAATGCAATCTTCCTCTGGAATGTGTGAACCGATCCAAATGCTCTCATAATCACAGCTGTAAATTGGAATGCCCTGATTATATCCGGTTTAAATGCTCACGAAGAGACAGAAGTCCCGGGGCCTGCAATGGCTGTTCAAAATTTCATTCCTGCAGATTCAATAAATATGTCTATCAGCCCGAAACAGCTCACAGAGAGTACAGGAATACGCTTGTCGATTCAAGAGTGGGCGTGAACCTGACAACAGAGGAGGCAAAAAAGATGGGCGGAATTGTCAAACCGCTTCTTGATCAGGGCCAGTCCCCTTATCAAATCATTCAGGCTCATCCGGAATTAGGAATTACTGAAAGAACCCTCTATACTTATATCGAAACAGGCGTATTCAGTATTGTCGGAATCAGTGTTATGGACCTAAGACGCCAGGTATCCAGAAAAAAATTCAAGTCTAAGAAAGCCGCTTTAAAAAAGCGTGAAGACAGAAGATTCCTGAAAGGGAGAACCTATAAGGATTACTGTAACTATCTCTCCGAGAATGAGGACGCCAGAATCGTACAGATGGATACGGTATACAACGATATATCAAATGGTCCATTTATTCAGACATTCAAATTTGTGAAATACGGCTTCCTGTTCGGCATCCTTCACGAAGAGAAAACAGAGGAAGCGATGGTTTCAGGCGTGAATGCTTTAGAAAATCTTTTAGGCAGCGAACTTTTCCATGAAGAAGTTGAAATTCTTCTGACAGACCGCGGAAGCGAAATGGCCGATGCAGAAGGAATTGAAAAAAAAGAAAACGGAGCAAGAAGAACCCGTGTCTATTACTGTGATCCGATGCAGTCCACACAAAAGGCAACCCTGGAAAACAATCATATTGAACTGCGCTACATTTTTCCAAAAGAAACAGATTTAAGAGCTCTGGGGCTAACATCTCAGAAAGCCTTGAATACTGCACTGTCGCATATTAACTCGATGTCAAAAGAAAAGCTCAACGGAAAGTCACCCATTGAGCTGATGGAATTTCTTCATCCTGAACTCATGAAGAAATTCAACGATTTTGGAATTACCAGAATCGAAAAAGATAACATTATTCTAAAGCCCTACTTATTGAAAAAATAATGAATTAAAAACCAGCTGCTTCACGGTCTTTCAAACAAAACATAGTAGAATTTAGTCTTTCCAGCCAAAAAAATTTCTAAATTCTCCTATCCTTTATTGCGGCCTTTTTATGTTATCGTCAATAATATTATATACCTGAAACAGTAATTCCTACAATAACAAAAAGCAAATAACTATCCGTCTGTCCTGATAACTATTTCATTTTAGAAATGATGAACGACTAATTTCCACATTTTTTTGTCGCTTTTTAAAGTAGAATTTAACTTTTCACTTCACGTTTATAAATTTTAAGATTGTCCTTATTCATTTACAAAAAAAGACCATATGCATAAGATTCTGTTCACTCTCACATACAGTCTGATTATATTTTATTTACAGTGTTGTCTTCCAAAGACCATGTAAATTGCAGTATTCATAAACGGCTACAACATTTTCACCTTCGGCTAATTTAAATGAAGCTGTTGGCCCTTCATTAGGATTCAGGATTTTTTTCATACCACCCAAATTAGTTTGTACATAAATCCATTGAATTAAGTGTTCAGGAAGCATTGGATGATCCACGCTGCCAACACGAACAAGAACATGATCTCCCTCTACATTTACGACAGGAACATGCTTTTCTCCAGCCCCGTCACTCGTATTTGGTACCAATTCCTGCATTTTTTCACCACAGCAAAATAGAGGAACTCCTACATCATGAACCATTTCTACAATATTGCCGCAATGACTGCATCTATAAAATTTAACATCTTTCATTTCAACATCTCCTTTTCTTTAGACATATTATATAAATATATCTATATTCGTGCAAGTAAATAGCTCTTTAATTAATAATAATTATTATTACTAATATTTTTATAAAAACTGTATCTGCCTTACTAGATACAGTTCTATTTTTTTAATTTTCCTTTTCAAATATCAAGTCAATTTTCCTCAGACATCCTTTTGCATCAATCAGCTTTGGAATGTATCCCACATAGGAATATCCCTTTTCTGCATATTCATCAATGATTTTCTTATAATCATCAGTCATGAGAAATAAGATATCTTTAGCTTCATATCTTAATTCAGCATATTCATATCGCTTCATATGATTATCTCCCTATAAGTCTTTTACCAGTAATATCTTTTTAGTAAGAATCCAGGATATGATGAAAACAGCTAATGATACAGTTATAATTATAAGTGGTTATATTTATACAAATTATATGCAATTTTGATTAAACAAATGGATCAATTTTTCACGAACAATTTCTCTAAAAATATTCCATATAAAATACCCTTTTTATTTAGTATCAGTTGATGGCCATTTTTAAAAGATCTATTTCAATGTATTCAATTTTTGTGGAAAATGAACCCTGTTTTAAAAAAAGCTTTTTAGATAAGTATCTGATATGTGAGAAACAGATAAACTGTATATCAAATATTTATCTTTATAACTTTTTTAACAAATTTAATATATATGCTATATCAGTATATAAGTAGTCAAATTCCTTATAAAGAGTTAGTCATTCGACTAACCCTTATATGTTATTTTGCTTCTCTTTTTCTTTTGATAAGCATTAATACAAGTACTCCTGCACTTAGAATCAGCAATCCTGTAAATACTGCAACATGATAGTTGTCACTTGTACTAGGTCCTTCTGGTTTATCAGAATCAGAATCAGTTGGTTTATCACTATTTCCTGTGTCCTTTTTCACCAATCCATTGATCGCATTTTCAATGGCTTTTGCCATTGCATCCACTTCTTCCTGTTCGGTGATATTCTTGCCATCCTCTACACCTGCTAGTGCATCATTCAACGCTTTTACTGATTCTTCTGTATAGACGCTTAGATCTTCCGGTACTTTTTCTTTTTCCTTCTCTACAGCACTGTAATCGGCCTCTTTATATTCAAGAGCACTGATTGCATCTTCGATTGCTTTTGCATATCCGTCTACCACTTCTTGTTCTGTGATATTCTTTCCTGCTTCTACTTCTTTGATTGCTTTTTCTACTGCACTAAAGTCTTTATATAGATCTTTATCTAATGCATTTGCAGCTTCGATTGCTTCATTAACTTTACTATAATCTGCTGGTTTATATACTAAAGCTGAAATAGCATCAGTAATAGATTCTACTTTTTCATCAACTTGAAGTTGTGTTGTCTTTGTATCAGATATCAATTCTTCTGCTTCATTCACTAAATCTTTCAATACTTTTACAGTTTCATCTGTATAATCGCTATAATCTTTATTGTTAACTTCAGCGATTAGATTTTTTAGTTCTTCAAAATTAACTTCTTTTATATTATTTTTAAAGTAATCAACTTTACTTTCAAGAGTACTCCAATATTTTGCAATAGAAAGTTTGTCTTCAGATTCAATTAAATTTTCTATCTCTTCTAAAGCATTTTCTAATTCAGTATAAGCATTATTCAATACAGAACCTTCTGGAGTCTCATCTAATAATGTTTTTACCTCTTCTAAATATTCTAATGCTTCATCAGTTAAGATTTTATTTTCGTCTTCTGTTCTAAAGATTTCTACTTCAAAGATACCTACATTATTGTAAGTTGTTGCACCATTTGCTTTAGTAATATAAATCTTAACAAATCTTCCTTCTACCAATTTGTCAAATAAATGCGAATCTAGTATTGGATTGGCTGCTCTATTAGGATCATTAAATTCTTTAATAGTCTCCCAACTATCATCTTCTCCTGTATCACTTATTTGAATCTCATAGACTGATCCATTCGCTTTTTGCCAATAAATGTCAACTTTATCAAATTTTGTAACGTTTCCTAAATCAATAACAAGTTCGGCAGCACCTTTAGTCTCAATATTTGATGATGACCATCTGTATGCATAATTTGGATCACTTGTATCATGTACATCTGGTTGTGCTGGCTTAAGTCCATCCGTTACATATTTTGGAATAAATGATGTATTAATTTCTACATGATTAGCAGTTGCATCTTTTAAGTATGCTAAGTTATTGCTATTAGCAATAATATTTTTATTATAAGCATCTGGTAATGTTTTAGCTGTTTTAAATTCATTTAAAACAACGAGATTATCTATCGATCCTTTCAATTTATTGCCAATCTTGCTTAATCCCGCTACAAATGTAGTTGAATCTATTTCTCTAATCTTAGTGCTATCTACAGTTATATTGGAGTGTTTATTAATGGCAGTATATGTATCTTTTCCATTAACAATTAAATACGTATTTGTACCGTCACAAGTAATTGCTAAATTGGTCCATTCTTCTTTTGGTAATTGATAATCAAATTCAAAACTATATCCCGTAAATTCTGAATATTCACGTTTAAATCCAATATTTCCATTCATATTAACATATAATGTTCCATCTTCAGATGTTAATAATTCTGCATCAGCTGGACAATCTTCATTAATTAGTACATCAAATACTATAGTATACGGGTGTCCAATTGAATCAATTGGTAATTGTAAATAACTATTACCATCTAATGCTAATACTTGAGATTTATTAGTTGAAATAATTGCACTGTTAACTAATGTTCCATCATATTTATTAAGTGTTGAATCAATAACAGTATTATTTTCATATGTTTCAAAATCATAAGATAATACTTTTTCGCCTTCACTATCTACCAATCTACCAGGATTAGCATAAGGTGTTTTATTTCCTAGTTTTTCTACTCTATCCAAGAAATTCTCTGTAGTTTGATCTTCTGTCTTTTCACCATACCATGTTTTTTCTGATATTAACATAACACCATTTTTGAAACGATCAAATGCATCAAACCATGAAAATCCTCCATTATAAGAAGATGTATCCATCCATACACAGAATTCAGCTCCTAAATTCTTAGCTTCACCTTTTAATAATTTTTCGTTACCATAATTTGTTACATCCCAACTATTATATCTAGTTTCTAATGGCAAAAATTCCGGATAACCTTTTAAACCAGGTACGATATATAAATAATTATATAAAGTGTTAATTAAATTAAATCCATGATCCATAGAAGCTTTAGCTGTTGCCCAATTTTGACTCCATTGGTTAATTGTTGCGTTTTCTGCATGAATTGGATTATCAGGGTTACTAAAATCTTTTAATGAACCCCACAATCTTACTTCATATCCTTTACTAGTGACATAATTAATTAAATCAGCAGTATAATTTTTAAACTGTGCTGTATAACTAGTAGGGTATTCATCAGTTCCAATATGGAAAACATTTTCTTGAATAATTCTATCAGGATCGTTGATACTTTCACCTAAATATTCATCAATAATATTTTTAACAACAGTAATAGCTGCCTCATATTTTTCAGGAGTTCTTAAATCTAAATGATTGAAATCCATCATTAATTTTCCATCATCAATTTCCGCAAATCGACCTGAATGCGCAGGAGTATCAATTTCTGTAATAATATTTATACCGAATTTATCTATTTCCTGTTGGAATTTCTTATAATCTTGTTTTTCATAATATCCATCTGTAGATACTAATTCTGGATAATTATCTGTATCTAATCTAAATGCAGTATATCCTGTTTGAATTCTACTATTATTAGTTCCTAAATGTAATTCATTTAATTTATACCATGACATATATGTAGCAATTTCATGTACATATTCAAGAGGGAAATACATCCGTCCTACATCTAGCAAACATGCTCGTACTTCATACATAGGATAGTCACGGATTAATCCTTTAGGAATGGAATTCATACCGTTATCTTGGTATAGAATTTGAGTAATAGATATACCACCATATAATAAACCAATTTTTGTTGGTGCGGTAATTTTTATTGTATCATCTATTTCAACAAAATAACCTTCATCACCAAGTTCAGTTCTATTCTCATCTAATACTAATTCAATATCCCCATTAGAAGCCTCTGTTCCTATAGTTAAATCTTTATCTAACATTTCATCAAAGTAACCTTGAATAAGAGTGGCAGTTTCTTCAACTGAAGAATCATTATAGATAATCTTAGTATTATCTGATAATTCTAAGTTTCCTGTATATCCTTTCCACTCTCTTAAAGCAGGCATAACATCTGGCTTTGCATTATCATCACTAGTAACTTGATATTGCCCAGGTACCGTCACTTCAATATTAACATTAGAAACAATAGCGTTTCCTTCACCATTATCTTTTTTAGCCTGTAAAATAACATTAACTTTCATATCGACTAATGGTGGAATAATATTACCATTTAAGTCAATAACTTGTTTATTATTTGAACCATATAATGAGAAAGTATATCCTTCATATGTAGGTAATATAAGTTTACCATTACCAATAGATACAGTTGCATTATTTACTAATTCCTGTACAATTTCCTCTTCTGTTTTCTCAGGAATTTCTGGCTCTTGATAAACAATATTTGAATAAACTTCTAATTCAAAAATACCTACATTTGCATGTTCACCATTATTCTTAGTTGCATAAATTCTTACATATCTAGCTTTTTCAATATTATCTAAGACATTTTGATCTAGTCTTGGTGCTGTAGATTGAACTTCATTCGTAATAGTCTTTACTGTTATCCAATCATTAGCATTATCACTAATTTGAATTTGATATTCACTGGCATTTGCTTTTTGCCAATAAACATTAACTTGAGCAATATTTTTTGCTTCTCCTAAATCAACATATAGCCATACCGGTGTTGTATTTAGTGTGGTTAGCGATGACCATCTACTTGTATAATTAGGATCTGTAGGATCATGTTTTGTCATATCAGCTGGTTTTAGACCATCAGTTGTTAAATTTGGTGTAAAGTTAATAGTTTCATTACCATTTGAATAAGCCTCTTTAGATAATGCAAGGTTATCATTTGTTTTGCTATACCTAGTTCCATAAATTTCTAATTCAAATATGCCAACATTATTATGCTCACCGTTATTTTTAGTTGCATAAATTCTCACATATCTTGCTGCAACTTCTTCGTCTAATACAATTTTATCTAGTCTTGGTGTTATAGATTGTACTTCGTTTGTAACTGTTTTAATTGTTTTCCATGAAGTATCAGTTCCAGTATTACTAATTTGAATTTCATATTCACTGGCATTTGCTTTTTGCCAATAGACATATACTTCTTCAATATTCTTAGTTTCTTCTAAATCAACATATAGCCATACCGGTGTTGTATTTAGTGTGGCTAGCGATGACCATCTACTTGTATAATTAGGATCTGTAGGATCATGTTTTGTCATATCAGCTGGTTTTAAACCATCAGTTGTCAAATTTGGTGTAAAGTTAGTAGTTTCATTACCATTTGAATATACATCTTTATTTAATGCAAGATTTTCTTTAACGGAAGTATCTTTTCTTGCAAATATTTCTACTTCATAAATTCCTACGTTAGGCAATCCACTGCCAGCTGTAATATACAATCTAACATATCTTGTTTCCACTTCACTATCTAATGTAATATTATCAACTCTTGGTCCTTGAGCTACTGTATTAACAATTGTTTTAACAGGAGTCCATTCACTAGCATCATCACTAATTTGAATTTGATACTCACTAGCATTTGCTTTTTGCCAATAGACATTAATCTTCTCAATTGATTTCTCTTCTTCTAAATCAATATATGCCCATACTGGTGTTTGATCCAAAGCTGCATTAGAAGACCATCTTTTTTTATAATTAGAATCATTAGTATTCGCTAAATCTTCTGGTTTCAATCCGTCAGTAATATAACTTCCTACCATAGTATCAGTTTCTGTCCCTGATACTGTTACTGCTTTATTTATTGATACATTTTCATATTCTACTTCAACAGTATTAGGTGAGAATATTTCTACCTCATAAATACTTGCTGTTTTCACATCCTCTCTTACACTTACTATACCTTCTTTGATATAGATTCTCACATAACGCGCTTCTACAACTGTATCTAAAGTAATATCATCAAATCTTGGATTTTGATCCACTGGTGCAGTAACATTTTTTACCGTAACCCATGAATCATTTGTCGCAGTATTACTAATTTGAATATCATAATTAGTTCCATCTGCTTTTTGCCAATATATTTTAACTTTATCAATTTTTGTAACTTCTCCAAGATCAATAAATGCCCATACTGGTGTTTCATTCAATGTCGCATTAGAAGACCATCTTTTAGTGTAATTAGGATCAGTCGAATCAGCTAGATTTGCTGGTACTAACCCGTCAGTAATATAACTTCCTACCATAGTATCAGTTTCTGTCCCTGATACTGTTACTGCCTTGTTTAAAGCAACATTTGTTAAAGTGTCATCAGTTGCAGCACTTACTTCAACAGGCTTAATCAATGTAAAACTACTAAATACAGTACAAATTACAATGAAAATTTTTAATAACTGTTCTAATTTCTTTCTTAACATTTTCGTTTTGCCTAGTATATTATGAA
Source organism: Traorella massiliensis (assembly GCF_900104665.1). Taxonomy (GTDB): domain Bacteria; phylum Bacillota_I; class Bacilli_A; order Erysipelotrichales; family Erysipelotrichaceae; genus Traorella; species Traorella massiliensis. Next base: position 119,435 of record NZ_LT629966.1, read on the forward strand.
TGAGTCATTTACAGTATACGTTTTCCTTTCTATCAACTTTTATATGCTTAATAATTATAATATATCCATCGGTCTTTCCTCTGCTAGACGATCTTTCTTTAGATTTGCACCTCTTTCAGTACATTTGCTTTTAGTTTCCTCGTAATGGTAGTCATCCTATACGGGAAACGAATATTATCAATTTTAATACCTCTTTCATAAGAATATCCCCTTTCATTACTGTCTTCATTTACATAATAACTTAAATCTGAATAAAATAAAATCTTTTATTTACAATTGTAAATAATTCCTTCATTCCTTTTCATATTCATATCAATGTGTTATTATCGAACAATCAGATTTCAATTACAATTTTGCTCTACGTTCCTAATGTATATAAAAATTGTATTCTGATCTACATGCTTTTTATATCAAATACTACTCTCTTACTATTTTCTGTAAATTTCATCTCTAATAGTAGCAATGTTATTACTCAGCAAAGGAAAATTAAATATTCTTATACTTATACTAAAATTACAGTATATCTTTATAACATCCCTCCTTAATGGTATTTCTTATACAAAGTCATAATTGTATTCTGTTAGCTTATCTGTACTATTTCTTTCATATGTAATATAAAGATTTTTTTATATCATATACGTTTTATGATTACCTAAACGTATTTTTTATTTTGCACTATAATGTTACATTTTTACATTCAAAATATTTCCATGAAAAACTCCGCTTATATATTGAAAGAAATGAAAACCCTTACATATATATAAGTATAGCACTAATTTAAATTTTGAATTTGTACTCATTAAATTTTTGTTTGCACTTTTTAACTGAATTATAATTTGCTTTTTTTATTTACAAACATTTAGAAATGGATACCTTAATGAATATAACGTCAACTTCTCAAAAAATTATACATCTATATAAAATGGATATGTTAATTATTAACTAACATATCCATTTGTTCATTTACAAACTTCCTGTATTCTTCTTCTGTTGCTCCCAGTGCCTTTAATATCTTTTTTTGCTTATTTGTCAGTCGATATCTTATATGATATTTCTCATCCGCTAATTTAGTTACTCCCAGCCGTTCATAATCTTTCAATACTTTCGGTACTGTGTACTCTTTTCTATTCGTTTTATACAATTCCTTTAATGACTGATAAATCTCATTCCTGATAATCAATGCTATGAATGATACGAACACTTTGCTTTCAAGTTTCTCTTCCGAATGTACTCTGAATACATCATTCCCTAAATATGTCTTTTCCATCCTGAATATCTTTTCCACCGCATCCCTATCCCGATATGTTTCCAGCGCTTCTTCTGCACTCATCTTTTTTGACGTCACTATCGCAAAATATCCCGCTTTATTTATCAGCTTCATGATTTCGTTATCTTTTCTTTGATAATTCATGAAGTATCCATTCTCATCAAATCCCAATCGATAATATTTCTCATAGCTTTTCACATCTTCTGCTTTCTTTATCTTTTTCTCTTTCTTCTTCTCTAACTCCTCATCCATCTTATTGAATCTGTTATTGATCGTAATCTTTTCTTTTTCCGCTTCTATTCCATTATAATATACATGCACATATTCTTTTTTTCCTGTATTGAATAAATCCTTCTCTACTGTCATCCCGTACAGTTCGTATCCCTGCATATAATTTGAATATCCGTTCTTTAATACTGCTCCTGCTTCTTCTGCCGCTTCCTGTATGAACTTTGCATTCCCCTTCGTCATCAGTATATAGTCATAATTATGCTTTTCGAAATACCTTATATTCCGTAATGAAAAATATCCCCTGTCCAGTATGAATCCTATTTCCCTGCATCCGTACTGCCGGGCTCTCTCCACCATCTTTTCACATTCCGTATTGTCGATGATGCTTCCCGGAAACAATTCATAGAATAAAGGCACCTGATCCGTCTGATTATATCCTATTGATAAATTCACTTGCGGTAATTCATCACGATCCTTCGCATGTCCGTATTCTGCCAATTCAAGATTTCCTGCAGCACTGTTCATATTCGTCGAATCATAAGCTATATAGATTTGCTTCTCAACATGCATATGTACCCACGATCTGATGAACAAATCGATATCCTTTACTTTTATTTTTTTAAACAGTCTTCCTATCGCATTATCATCGAAGTTCTCTGCACTGAACAATGTGTGATTATATCCATAGTCTTCAAAATACTGCATTACGTTATTTTCGCTCATCATCATATATGTCGCTATATCCAGGATCTTGTCCGAATCATCTTTGAAAATCGTCTCCAGCAGTTCTTTTAATCCATTCCCAGCACTTATCTTGTCCGCCACAAAATGAGGTCCCGCAATAACGAAGTCTGCTTTATCTCCGGGTTCATTCTGTTCATATGGAAATATTTCAAAATAGTTCCTGTTTGGAATCAGCTTTCCTTCTTCGTTAAGTTTTCCAATAGCTACTCTTACTGGTCTGGTTTGTTTTAATTCTGGCGAATATTTAACCCTTTGTGTCAAGTACACATAACTGCCACTTCTGCCTTTTATGATGACTGTTCTTTCAGGTAAATCCACAGGATTTTGATGCATAAAATCATCCTTTCTATAGATGTATATTTATACATCTATTATATCATACTCTTTCCGAACAGAAAAGCTCAAATACGCTTATTTTATCACCTATTTGAGCTATTTATATTTTTTCTTTTTTATAGATGTATAAAACTAAATTAAGTTAACG
>NZ_LT629966.1:122261-190239 GCF_900104665.1 Traorella massiliensis
AGTCGATATCTTATATGATATTTCTCATCCGCTAATTTAGTTACTCCCAGCCGTTCATAATCTTTCAATACTTTCGGTACTGTGTACTCTTTTCTATTCGTTTTATACAATTCCTTTAATGACTGATAAATCTCATTCCTGATAATCAATGCTATGAATGATACGAACACTTTGCTTTCAAGTTTCTCTTCCGAATGTACTCTGAATACATCATTCCCTAAATATGTCTTTTCCATCCTGAATATCTTTTCCACCGCATCCCTATCCCGATATGTTTCCAGCGCTTCTTCTGCACTCATCTTTTTTGACGTCACTATCGCAAAATATCCCGCTTTATTTATCAGCTTCATGATTTCGTTATCTTTTCTTTGATAATTCATGAAGTATCCATTCTCATCAAATCCCAATCGATAATATTTCTCATAGCTTTTCACATCTTCTGCTTTCTTTATCTTTTTCTCTTTCTTCTTCTCTAACTCCTCATCCATCTTATTGAATCTGTTATTGATCGTAATCTTTTCTTTTTCCGCTTCTATTCCATTATAATATACATGCACATATTCTTTTTTTCCTGTATTGAATAAATCCTTCTCTACTGTCATCCCGTACAGTTCGTATCCCTGCATATAATTTGAATATCCGTTCTTTAATACTGCTCCTGCTTCTTCTGCCGCTTCCTGTATGAACTTTGCATTCCCCTTCGTCATCAGTATATAGTCATAATTATGCTTTTCGAAATACCTTATATTCCGTAATGAAAAATATCCCCTGTCCAGTATGAATCCTATTTCCCTGCATCCGTACTGCCGGGCTCTCTCCACCATCTTTTCACATTCCGTATTGTCGATGATGCTTCCCGGAAACAATTCATAGAATAAAGGCACCTGATCCGTCTGATTATATCCTATTGATAAATTCACTTGCGGTAATTCATCACGATCCTTCGCATGTCCGTATTCTGCCAATTCAAGATTTCCTGCAGCACTGTTCATATTCGTCGAATCATAAGCTATATAGATTTGCTTCTCAACATGCATATGTACCCACGATCTGATGAACAAATCGATATCCTTTACTTTTATTTTTTTAAACAGTCTTCCTATCGCATTATCATCGAAGTTCTCTGCACTGAACAATGTGTGATTATATCCATAGTCTTCAAAATACTGCATTACGTTATTTTCGCTCATCATCATATATGTCGCTATATCCAGGATCTTGTCCGAATCATCTTTGAAAATCGTCTCCAGCAGTTCTTTTAATCCATTCCCAGCACTTATCTTGTCCGCCACAAAATGAGGTCCCGCAATAACGAAGTCTGCTTTATCTCCGGGTTCATTCTGTTCATATGGAAATATTTCAAAATAGTTCCTGTTTGGAATCAGCTTTCCTTCTTCGTTAAGTTTTCCAATAGCTACTCTTACTGGTCTGGTTTGTTTTAATTCTGGCGAATATTTAACCCTTTGTGTCAAGTACACATAACTGCCACTTCTGCCTTTTATGATGACTGTTCTTTCAGGTAAATCCACAGGATTTTGATGCATAAAATCATCCTTTCTATAGATGTATATTTATACATCTATTATATCATACTCTTTCCGAACAGAAAAGCTCAAATACGCTTATTTTATCACCTATTTGAGCTATTTATATTTTTTCTTTTTTATAGATGTATAAAACTAAATTAAGTTAACGATTTATATTTTTTCTTTTTTATAGATGTATAAAACTAAATTAAGTTAACGATATAAATAAAAATTTAGTATATTGGGTATTATTGTAGGAAAATTGTCTTTGAACAAGTCTTAAATAATATTTTAACTTATGGTATAATTAGAACTAGGAATAGTGCAATGAAGATTTTAATATTTGAAGACAACAAAAGCGATTATGATAACTTAACAGATTGCATATTTAAATTTTTTAATGAAAAAGGCATGAGTTATAAAATAGATATATGTCCTAATAAAGAATTCTTATTTAACAGTATTAATAAATATGATATTTTATTTTTAGATATAGAATTAGGTGATGAAAATGGAATCGATCTTGGATTGGAGTTACGGCAAAGACATGAAAAGTGTATTATTATCATTACCTCTAATTTCGCAAAATATGTTTTTGACGGATACAAAATTCATGCAGACAGATATTTTCTTAAACCTATAAACTATATTGAGTTTAAATTGGAAATGAATTCAGTTATCAAAAATTATATGTTCTATGAAATGGGAATTAATGATCCGGAAATAAGTAAGAAAAAAATCTATTACAGAGATATCCTGTATATCGATATATATGATCGAAAATCAAGAATACATCTTATGAATGGAACGATACTTATAAGTTCACGCCCATTATATGCATGGGTAAAAGATTTGGAAAATCTGTATTTTGGTCAGCCTCATAAAACTTTTTTAGTAAACTACAATCATATTAGTGGTTTCAAAAAAAATGATATCATTTTAATTAATGAAGAGCTGATTCCTTTATCACGCCATTTTAGAAAGGAGTTTGAGCAAGGTTATATCAACTATTTGCACGAAACATTGTAAAATATGAACTACATAATATTATCAAATTTTTTTGTACTTTCAATATTAACTTATTTAGGATCTGCCTTTCTTCCTTTTCGCTACGAGAAGGTCTATAAGCGTATCATTATTTTTATAATTTCATTTTGTCTTATGACTCTTATAAATTACTACGGTGCTTCTTCTTTTAAAGCATGCTTTATCTTTCTTATAATGTTATTTCACTTGCTTGGAATATATAAAGCACCAATATCAAAGCTACTCTTTGTTTTATTACCATTTTATATTATTATAGCTGTTTCAGAAATACTTACTGCAAACATTTTCAATATATTGCTAGAGCTTGATGAACACACAAAACCAAATACCATAGAATATTTTTTTGCATTATGTGTTTCTAACACTATGGCATTCATTATTACAATATTCTATATAAAATTTAGTAAGATATTTAAAGATTCAAATTTACCAAAATATACATGGCTTATTTTTATTCTTCCAGTGACTACCATTATCTATATGGTCAGTATTGAAAACTATTATGAAATTTACCAAAACAACGTTATTCTTGTATTTATTTTAGTTGGTCTGTTTATATCAAATTTAGTGGTAATTTATATTTTCTTTAGAGTTACCGAAATGATCAGTCTAAAAAAAGAAATGGAATTAATACAAGTCAAAGAACAAATGACAAAGCAGAAATTAGATTTGCTTGATCAATACTATAAAAATAATTTTGATTTCTTACATGATTTTTTAAATCAATGTAATAGTCTTAGGAAATTAATAAATGAATGTAAAATAGAAGATTTAAAAAATGAAATGAATAAATTAATAGATTTTACTTATCGAGAATTTAATACTTTATATTCCAATTCTGCTGTATTAAATACAGTATTAGAAAGTAAAAAAGAAACTATTATTAATAATAATATTTATATAAAAACAACAATGGAATATACTGATTTTAGTTTTATGACATTATATGACCAAACAAAGTTATATTCAAATTTATTAGATTTAGGCATTTTTTATACTAAAATGAATAACAGTGATCAAAGAACTATAATTATTAAATCATTTAATCAAGATAATCAAATAATTATTCACGAAAAAATCTATTGTAATACCAAACCAGAAATTTTTTTAAATAAAGATGACTTATTCGATATATTGAATAAATATTCTGCTACCGTTTCAACAAAATATTTAGGAAATGAAAGTATTATGAGTATTATAATTTCTTTTAAACAGTGAAAATAATTATGTAAGAGTAAATCATGGTATAAAAAAAACATTTTTGCTAATTTCTAATAATTCCGTTCTTTTTAATTTGTTTTTCATTTCATATTTCTCAAACTCAATTTTAATATTTTTACAAATAATACTGAATGGCACAACTGATTTAAGTTATCGTGGAAATAATCTTATCTTTAAATGACATAGAACCAAATCGTGTATCAGCATAATTTGGTTCTATGCCTATATTTAAAGGTTTTTTCTCCACTATTTTTAAGTGTTCCGGTTTACTTAAAATCGCAAAATATCGGCGCTTTAAAAAATAGCGGGGAAAAATAAAAAAACCTTTAAATATTAGCGGGGTGAATTTACCCCGCTGAAATTTTAAAGGAGCCTACTTTCATTCTAAAAATCAATCATTAATTAAAGGTTATTTATGTTTCCTATAGGTGACTCTTTTGGCGCCTTTTCTTTTGACTTTTGTCTTCTTTTCAGTAATAGAGTAAGTTTCATATAGGTTCTGCGAATAAAGAAACTTGTTCCTTGCTCTCTCAAAATTAGTAAATCCGTTGGCATTGCTGATGATCTTTTTTATATAAGTATTCTTTCCTTCGATAGGTCCGTTTGATAAACGCCTTTCATCAATCCATACAAATGAGTTTAAGATTTCATCCTTCCAGCTTCGAAGAGTCCCCGCACATCCCTTCATTTCCTCAATGCCTGAATCAAGCATATCCTTGAAAAGTTTATTCAGCTCTTCTTCTTTTGTCTTCCGATTGGTGAAACGCTTCCTGTCGCTGCTGTTGAAGCGAATAAATCTTTCCTTTAGAAAATAAGCTGTTTTTAAATGGCTATCCATTTGAAGAAGCAGATCAGCCAGATCCCTTTCTGTGATGGAATAACCCAGAATCATATCCTTTTTCTTCTTTTCGAATTCCAGTTCATTTCGATTCTTCAGTAACAGCTCGTATCTGTTTTTCAGAAGGCTGTAGGAAAACATATCACCGTTTTCTTTCTTCCTGCGCATGATCCGTTTTCTCAGAGTGTTCAGTGCATCATTGACTCTTTTTGCAGCGTGGAACGGATCGATGCAGACAGCAGCATTGGGGAAATACACAGAGGCAATATCCCTGTAGTTGCGGTACATATCGATGATGATATACTTTACAGCTTTTCTTTCCCGCAAAGGGATGGAATAGAAATAGTCACTTAAATGTTGGACATGTCTGGATTCAAGAATATCGAGGATGACTTTCTTATGGAAATCCATCATGATGAAAGCATATTTATAGCGTGAGCGCCGGTTGAAATAGAATTCATCCCAGCACAGGATATCTGTTAAGTGTTTTCTTGGGATTTGGACATGTTTATCAAAGATATCGACAACCGTTCCGACCGAGAGTCCGTAAGTGGACGCAACAGAGGAAAACGTGGAGTTGTAAGGCTTCAGAGCTTCCAGCACGCTGATGATCGTGGAAGGAGCCACCGACTTGCGGGTGGAGCCGAAAGGATGGTTTTCCACAAAAGACTTTCCACAGTGTTCGCATTTCAGACGTCTTCGCTTTGGTACTATGTCAAGAAAAAGTACCAGTTAAATTGATAGTTTTGTAATTTTGTAGTGATTGTATTTGACGATTGTAATATTCTTTTTCATATGAATCTGGACTCATGTATTGACAATGTCCATGTATTCTCACTGTGTTGTAAAATGTTTCTATGTATTCAAACACTAATCTCTTCGCTTGTTCATAATCCCATATTTTATATCTGTTTATCCACTCCCTTTTCAATAATGAATGAAATGATTCTATGCATGCATTGTCCCATGGTGTCCCTTTTTTTGAATAACTTCTCTTTAAATCTTTAGTTAATTCTCTGTATTCCTCACATGTAAACTGTATGCCGCGATCACTATGTATGACCAGTGGATGATTCACATTTCGCCGCTTCTTGGCTCTTTTAATGACTTCCAAAACTGATGAGGCTTTCATGTCCTTTGTAAGCACCCATGCTATGATCTTTCTTGAATACAGATCCATGATGCTCGTTAAATAGACAAAGCCATCTGTATATGTCCATATATACGTGATGTCTGTACACCATGCTGCATCCGGCTTTTCAGGATTGAAATCCCTTTTGAGGATATTCTTGAGTTTGCTGCTGAAATCTTTTGATATCGTTGTTTTTGTTTTGGGCTTGATGTAGCACGCTTTTATGCCCATTTCATGCATATAATTGGTTACTGTCTTCTGTGATATTTTTAGTCCTTTTTGTCGGAGAATATATGTTATTTTTGGTGCTCCATAGACTTCCTTGCTTGTTTCATAAATTCCCCTGATCATCTTCTTGATTTTCTCCTTATTGCTCTGTTGCTTTGATTTCTTTCGATGGAGCCAGCTGGTCAAGCCACTTCGTGATATGCCGATAATCCTACATACTGACCTTATTGAAATGCCTCTTATTCCTATATTTTGTTCAACATATTCCTTTACTGCCTGATAGATGGCAGCTACTGGCTGTTGAGAATGTTCATAGCTTTTTTTAATATTTCAACAGCATCCTTAAGGTCTCTGTTTTCTTTTTTCAGACGTGCAATTTCCTTAGCTTCATCACTTGAAAAATTGCCAGAGCCCCTAAAAACATTCGATTTATCATCGGTTGAAGCATATTCATTCACCCATCTGTAAAGAGAACTTGTAGATATTCCAAGATTTGATGCCACCTCTTCACAGGTTAAATCAGGATGTTCTTCTTTGTATTTGACTGCATTTATTTTAAATTCTTTATCAATGACTTTCTTTTTACTGCTCATAGTATTCAAAACCTCTTTTCAATTTTATAAACAATATCTGTATATCTTTCTCGCAATAAAGATAGTCTTTTCTTTATTAAAAATCAAGATTGATCTTTGGAGAATTTCTCAGTTTAACTGGCCCTAAATTAATACTAGCACTACTTATAATAGACAACAGAATTGAAGCGAATAAAGATCTTCATGTGGAGCTTGCGGATCTTATAGTCCTTAATGGAGTGAGTGAGAGAGCCGCAATTCGGACAGATATGGTCTTTGAGCTTCAGAGTGACGAGGAAATCCTCATTATGAAAGGAAGAAACAGACTCAATGGAATCAATTTCTTCCTCTTTTAAATTTAAAGCATTAATGATAGAATGATTCATAGCTACCTCCTTTGATAAGAATGAAATAGACCAGTAAAATTCTATCAAAGCGAGGTAGTTTTTTTAACCCCATCTAAAATTTAAAGCGAGGAAAGTCTTATCCCACTCAAAATTTAAAGCAGGGGTCATTTCCCACGATAATTTAATATACCAAAATATCATAAACATAATATTTATAACAATATTTTTTTAGGTGTAAGTCTTAATATATAAATTATTGGCAAAGCAGAAGTAAAAATAACTACTACTATTATATTTGCATAAACCTTACCAATAAATGTAATATCAAATTTAGTTTCATAATTTCTTAGAAGATCTTCTTGAGATAAATCCTCTATATACACATATTTACTTGCCTCTAGCTGATTATCAATCATTTGATTAGCAATTGTTTTACCTATTTGCTGTCCTGAACCCATTGAAATCGTAATAGCTAAAAAACAGATAACAAAAATTTCAAGTATATATTGGATAATAATCCTGCTTTTACTTAAACCCATTGAATAAATAATACCGATTTCATATCGACGATCTTTTAAAAAGATAAACAAGGTTACACTTAATAACGCAATCATTGCAATATTCGTTAAATACGACAGTATACCTGCCAAATCTAATAATAAATCTAATGGAGTAGCAATTTGCTCATAGATACTCTGTGTAGTTATAACCTGAAAATGTGATTTTAACACAGGATAATAATCTAAAATGTCGTAGTATCTATTTACATCATTCATGTCTGCCATTTTGATTTCGATTTTTTCTAAGCTAAGAGTAACAGTATTTATAGATTGAGGATATAGTTCAGATAAGCTTTGAAATTGTTCATATTCGTTAATTATAGTTGTATAGGGTGTATAAATACGAGCATCATAATTTCTACTGTCATAGGTATTATAATCATCAATAATCTCTTGTTTCTTAAAAATTCCTATAACTGTATAATAAGAAACTTCCTGATAAATAACATTAAACTGTGAATCATATAAAATTTTTTCAACTGGAATACAGTCATAAATTTGAATTTTATTTCCATCCATTAAGAAATTATCACTAATAAGGATTACTTTTTCACCATTTTTAACTTCATCTTTAGTAAATGATCTTCCACTTATAATCTCTATTTTCTGATTTGCCTGATCAAGGAGTTGATTTTCTTGAGTTCCATATAAATGAAGAGTGTTAGGAAGAGAACATTCCAATTCTTCTCCATTTGATTTTCGATATGTAAGATCATGTGCATAAAAACCATTTAGTAAAAATTGTGCATCACTATATTGTACTGTCCCTGTTTCTTTTAATGAATTGAAATATTGTATTAATTTCTCAACATTTTCCCTATACTCACCACTATATTCCTGGTAACGATTGGTATTATTTTTAATTTCTAGTTTGGCACCTAATTGTTGCATAAAATCCTTTTGTAAAACATTCATTGAATTTGAAATACATAAAGAAGCACATAATACATTTCCCAAAAGAAATACAATCATAAATAAGATTAATGATTTTGATAATCTTCTAGTAATACTTAGCCATATACATTTAAAAAAACTCATAGATTAGTAGTAAAATTTTGAACTGATGAATCTAACTGTAGAATAACATCAGATTGTAAAGCAATCTCTCTATCATGAGTAACCATGATGATGCATTTATTCTTTTTATAGGCTAAGTTTTTAAATATACTAACAATTTGCATGCTTGTTTCATGATCCAAATTACCGGTAGGCTCATCAGCCATAATAATATCTACATTTATACTCAGTGCTCTGGCAATGGCCACTCTTTGTTGTTCACCACCTGAAAGATGTGTAACTCTCCGCTTTGCATCTGTCTTACTAATACCTACCTCTTTTAAATATAAATAAGCATCTGCTTCATTAATTTTTCTTGAATTTTGGCTAATGCCCATAGCCATCATTACATTTTCAAGTGCGCTCATATATGTTATCAGATTATAATTCTGAAATATCATGGCAATACAATAACGGCGATAAGCGTCTAAGCCAATTTGATTGATATCAGTTCCTAAATACTCAATTATACCCTCCTGCTGCGTTTCAAGACCTCCGATAAGTGAAAGAAAAGTTGTTTTTCCTGAACCGGAAGCCCCTAAAATAGTATAAAAAATACCTTTTTCAAATTTGACATTAACATGATTTAATATCGTTCTTTTTTGACCGCCATCTTTATATGCAAAACATAAATCTTTCGTTTCTAAAATAGTCATATTCCTGGTATATTATAAATGACTCATTTAATAGTCATTTACAGTATACTTTTCCTTTCTATCAACCCTTTAAACCGTGGTTGATTACGGTTTTGTTAATCTGTAAAATTGAATAATGTGAATGTGGATTTGTATTATTCCTTGTGGCTTGACTACTTTAAGGAGGTTCTTACCACACCTTATTCCTAAATAATGATGAGTTAGATGAGTCTTTGAATTCGTATTTTGAACCAGGTTTTGTGGTTTAAGTGTTGTGGATACCATTTTCACGTATTTTAAAGAAAGGATTTTATATCATGAAATTAGTTGGAATCGACATTGGAAAGAATAAACACTTCTTTTGTATCATGGATAAAGATACCGGAGAACTTATCGTTCACCCTGCTTCTTTCTCTAATGATAAACATGGCTTTGATCTGCTTATTCAAAATCTTAAACCTTACTCTAAAAAATCTATCTTAATTGGTATGGAAGATACCGGACACTATCATTTTGCTTTGTTGAGATTTCTTCTGGATAGAAACTTCTCCGTTGCTCTTATCAATCCTACAACCACTGATTTTTCCCGTAAAATGCAAGGTGGTATTACCAAAAATGATAAGCTCGACACTTTGACTATTTGTGATGTCCTGGATACTCCAGAACGTAAAAAGCAGTATCGTATCACGAAAGTTAACAGCTTCGATCTTTATGAACAGAAACAGTTAACCAGACATCATCATAATCTGAAGGAAGAGCTCAATGTCTACTCAAACCGCCTGCAAAGGTGTATTGATATTGTATTCCCTGAATTCAACAGTCTGTTTGATTCCAAATATAGCCGTGTATATATGGCGGTGCTTAAAACTTTTGGCAGTGCTGAAGCTATCGCTAATGCTGATATAAGAAGGATTCGTCGATGCTTTGAATACAAAGGCAGAGGAAGACGTATTTCTTTAACCCCTGAAATGCTTAAGGATCGTGCAAAATCCTCTGTTGGAATTCCTTCATCAGCAGACGTTATTCAGATCAGACATCTGGTCGATCAAATAGAATTGATCCATGAGCAAATTACTGAAATAGATAAAAAAATAGAAGAGTTCTCGCTCAAGACAAACTCTCCTATCCTCTCCATACCAGGAATTTCTCATTTCTCTGGTACTTCTATTTTAGCGGAATTAGGAGATATAAGCAACTATTCTAATGCAAGAAAAATCATAAAGGCTGCAGGGGTGGCCCCTTACCATTACGAATCAAGTCAGTTTGCTGCACAGCATACAGCTATTGCCAAGAAAGGATCAAAGTATCTTCGAAAGACCTTGTATCAGATCATACTGACAGTTATTCGATGCAATCCTGTATTCAAGGAATACTATCAGCTTAAGATCTCTCAAGGCAAGGGACATCGCTGTGCTCAAGGACACTGTGTAAGAAAGCTGCTTAGAGTTATCTATCATTTAGTCACTACGAATCAGCCATTTAATCCTGATTTGTTAAGATAAATAATTAACTTCAAACAAATTTTAGAAATTCCCTTCATCAAGGTTGTTTTCATCATGCCCAAAAAGTACAAATCACTATTCACTTTTCAAAGAACAGCTCCAGCTAACATACAAAACTAGAAATTTTATATTTTCAAACTTTTTCATCTAATTCTCTTGATTTTTATATAGTTAGCTCCTACATCAATAAATCCTTTGGTTTCTGTTTGAATTGCTTAGCTAGTGGAAGCAATGCTGATAAGCACAATAATATACATCCAATTCCCATTATGATAATACAATATTCGATATCAATGTTAATCGAAATTATTTCATCTACTTGCAATTGTTCAGTGATAATATTCTGAGATAATTTACTGCCGATGATTCCACTAGAAAAAACAGAAAGAGAAAGCCCTAATAACCCAATAATTAAAATTTCTCCTACCATTTGCGCTAAAATATTTTTCTTATATTCGCCTATAGCTATAAGGATACCAATTTCTTTGGTATGATCTTTTAAATATAAATAAACAATTAAGGTTGTTATCAAAATACTAGCAACTATTGAAGTGCAGATTATTATCAATGATATTGAACGAAGATTTTCGAGAGTTCCTTTTACTGCAAAATAATTATCAGCAGAAGTCAACATATGATAATATGGATTATTCTTGTTCAGTTCTCTGAATTTATCCTTGAATATTTTCAAATTCTCTGGATTTTTCAATTCAAAAATAAGATTTCTGTATGAAAAAATAGTTTCATCAAAATATCCTGTCTTTGAAATATCAGCTTTTCTGATTTCGTCTCGCATTTGAGATAATGTGCTATAAGGTATGTATGAATCATACAATATATCTTCCCAAACCGCACTATTTTCTTCACGAACAATGTATTTGCCAATAACTTCAAACTCATAATCTATTCTATTTAAAATAACTGCTTCATTCGTTTCATTATTCCATTCATAGTTCTGATAAGTGACTCTGATTTTATCACCAATCTGAATAATTGAGCCATCACGATAGGTCGTATTTTGATCCAATACAATTACTTGAGCGTTATTATCATTATCCTGCTGTGTTATGAAACGGCCTTCTGCCAAATCAATTATATTTTTTTGTTCAAGCATAGAATCAGCTTCTATACCGTTTAGCTTTAATCCCCCTTCGTCAACATCATAAAAGAAATGATAATCAGGATATGAAAGATCAGAAACAAAACCATTCATCTGTGAACTTAATTGCAAATAACTTGCTTTAATTTCATCATCCTTTTTTAAAGTATTGAATATATCAAATATATGGCATTGAAGCTCATAATATTCATCATCGCTCAATATAGCATAATTGTATTCTTCAGTTTGACGGATAATAGCAAAACTATCAAGGTTTTCTTTAATGGATGTTGATAGAATATCAAAAGCTTTATAAATTATATAAGAACCACCAGTAAAGGTGCCTAATAGCAAGATAGATAAAAGCAACAGCAGACTTTTAAAAGGCCTTCTTACGATGCTGATAATAATTCTTTTGATTATTGACATGAAGATTCCCCCTAAAATTACCGCTTAAATTACTATAAAACGGATTTGATAATCCGTTTTAGTTAACTGTATAACTTGACTCCATTAAGGACTGTCTTTTAATTTTAAAAGTAAAAGTATACTGTCTTTCAGTACCTCCTGGTGGTGTATGTTTTACTGCTACGGTTACTACTAACGTTTCATTCGTATCACTACTAGCACTACCACTATGCCCTTCGCCGATTATTCTTACAGAACCATAATTTGTTGTTGCACTACAATTTCCGCTTCCATCAATATATGAAACAAAATATCCAGTACCGGTTAGTGTTTTTACACAACTAATGTTTACTTTTAAATATTGGGTTTTGCTATCATTAAAGTAAATTGTGTGAGAATATCCTAAATATTCTTGTGCTGGACCTCTCTCAACAACCAAATTTTCAGGTGATGCAAATGTGGTATTTTCCGTAGCATGAATTGGAAGCATTAATGAACAAATTAGTGAAGATATAGTTAAAAACGATAATAAAAATTTTTTCATATATTTCTCTCCTTATATTTAATAACTAGCATATATAACTAGTTGTGTAACTGTCGCTCCGCTTGACAAATAAGCATTTAGAGTTGTTTTTCCACTATACTTATTAGGATCAGCTATATTAAATGTTGTCGTTGAACCACTAATACTATATCCTTTAACAACAACATAATGAGAATTACCATTTGCAAGTCTCATACCTACAATTACCGGAACACTGTTGTTGATTTGTGTTACCAGTTCAGAATTAACATACGATGTTGTTAATCCAGAAGTTTTATTAGCTACTTTTTTTATATTATATGCTGAAGCTGCAGCATCCCAATACAATGGACAAGCGTTTGACCCCAGCTTACTATTTACTTGAGCAGGTGTATAGTTTGTCCCATTTAAGTAATTTGCAACCATTGTAAATGATGTCAATGCACAACCTGCACTTGCAATAGTCAAGCCACAGCTTTGCATGACATTGCTATAGTCATTTTGGTAAAGATTTGTAATAAACAAATTTCTTGTTGTTGCGTATGGCTGAATTTGAGTGCCAGCGTTACCATTTGCTACACTAATCCAATCTGGATCAATATAATCTTCACCTTCGATAGCAACACATGGATTACAACTGATTTCTGTGCTTTCAGCCTTAATATTTATAAAACTAGAATTAAGTAAAAATATGCTACATAATAATAGAGATAAAATTTTTTTCATATAAGTCACCTCCAAATATCTCTATGCTAGAAATTATTTAAATATAAGATTCAATTTAATGGTTTCTAAATTTTATAGTTAGAAACGCTTTATCACTCTAATATCTAAGTATAATAAACTGTTTAGATGTAGTATAATCATTAATTAAAGTTTAAATTTTATCAATATTCATTGATTAAGATTAGATGATTAAATATTATGTTACAACATTCAACTAAATATTTAATCAATCTAATTTCCAAAATAATTCTATTATTATGAGCAAAATAAGTTTTCATATATTTCCCTCCTTCTCCATAATTTAATGACTTTAACTACACTCGAAATATAGCATATAATTTTTTTACAAACAATAATATTTGCGTAAGAAGCAAATTTCTTGAGTAAAATGCAATAAAAGAAATTTGATATATTAAATAATTTATAGATCAGATAAGGTATTAAAATATATAGAAGAACAAAACTCAGTTAACTTATTAATCATCAATAAGTTATCTAAATCTTCAATTGTTACAATTTTTTAGAGGGTAAAATGATGTATACAAGTTAAATTTAACCACATTTAATCGCAATGACTCTTTGGTGAAATGTTTAGTTCTAATTTTTTACTTATTAACATGCTGTTCTTACTTAAGAAAGTTTTTTAAATAAAAAGCCTGATTTACTTAAAACCCAGGCAATTTCTATTTAGTATCAGTTAATACCTATTTTTCTTTTAATTAAACTTAGATATCTTAGTGAAACAGCATTTATAATCCCTGCTTAAATCTACTTTCTTGTCAGTACAGTAACAGACTCTATCCAAGCTGTCTGTGGAAACATATCTAGAGGTATTACTTTGTTTACCTGATATTTTTTCTTAAGTACTGCGAGATTTTTTCCTAGTGTTGCTGGATTACAAGATATGTATATGATCTTTTTAATTCTGCTTCTTAAGATGACATTCAACATATTCTCATCTAATCCGCTTCTTGGAGGATCTACCACTAACATATCAATTTCCTTATGTTTAGAAAGATATTCCAATTTATAAGCAGCATCATCACAGATAAAATGCATATGATCAAGACGGTTTTCCTTGGCACTCATATTTGCATTCACTACAGCATCTTTAACACTCTCAATACCAATAATTTCTTTTGCATTATCTCTTAATGTGAAAGAAATACCGCCAATACCACTATAGGCTTCAACTAATAAGTTGACTTGACCAGCTTCTTCCTTAACAATGTCATATAAACGATTGGCTTGTTGTGTATTTAACTGAAAAAAAGAACGTGGTGATAATTTCACATGCACCCCTTTTAAATCAAAATCTAGAAATCTTTTTTCAGAAAGAGGAATCATTTTATTACCGAAGATTTCTACTGTTTTCTTTTGTGTATGAATACTTTGCCACAAAGAAATCACAGAAGGAATCTTCAAGATTCTTTGTACACATTCTTCATCAATCACATCTTCTCCGGTTACTAAAGTAACTTGTGCATGATTTCCAAGCAGACGAATGGCTAATGTACGGAAACCTTTTTTGACAGATGAATCATATGCCTTATAATGATAATCATTTAATATAATCAGAATTTCTTTACGTATCCGTTCAATTTGTTTATCATGAACGATACATTCTTCAATAGGAGTAAAATAATTTGAATTTGGCTGAAACATTCCTGTAACCAGCTTCTTTCCTTCCATACCAAATGGAATCTTGCAGGCATTGCGATAATGAAAGATTTGATCGCTTTTAATGATTGGTCTGACTAATGACGATGAAACCGAGGCATATTTCATTAGACTCTGTTTAAGATTTTCTTCTTTCATCTGACACTGTAATTCATAGTCTGCAATCATCAATGAGCAAGCCTTGCACTGTTTATAAATGTGGCACTTAGGTGTACATCGATGTTTTGATTTATGAATGATCTGCCTTGTTTTCGCAGTCATGTAAGTTTTATTTTTTTCTATGATCTCTGCTTCAACGGTTTCTGAAGGTAAAGCTCCCTCCACAAATACTGGCTGACGATCCACATAACCAATACCTTCTCCATTAATACCACTTTTCTTAATTTCTATTTTCATATTTTTCTTTAACCTTTCTTAACATTCTTGTTTCAATATCCGCACAGAAATGGAAAAACCAATTCCGACGATTTTTTTCTTTTTTTGTATGAATAAACTGGGTATTTAAAACATATCCCATATAAATGATCATTGAAATCACCAGTACTGATAAAAATAAAACCATTAAAGAAGCTAAAGGACCATAGATCGAATCATAATTGGTAAAATGATAAACGATTTGAAAAAACAAAAGTCCTACCAGATATATCGCAATCGTTGAAAACAACGCTCCTATCAGCCCATAACTCTTTCCTCTATCTTTAAATGTACATAAATGATAGAAGACATAAAAACCGACAAATGCTGCTGCAAAATACAAAACAGGCACATATATAAACGATATTCTTCCTAAATAAGAAGTCAGCATCACACATCCGATTACATATAGATAGATTAACACAAATTCAAAAACACTATAAATACGTATGGACCATTTAGGATAATCTACTTTTTCTACGCTTATTGCAATTAATAAAAATGAATAGATACAGCGACTTGCAAGAAATAAAGAAACACCCATTGATATCATAGATACTAAAATAGAAGAACTGCTTTTATTTAAAAGAAAATCAATAAATGGTGAAATAAGTTCTACAGGCATTATTTGAGAAAGCAAGTGAATAACCTGATTTATATCAATGTTTAATAACTGAAAGGATGCCACAAAAACGATCAATGCAGGTGCAATCGTCAAAAGCAATGAAAACGATAAAGAATATATAAAAAGACTTCCTTCAAATGAATTGATTTGATCAATACAGGCGATAATTTTTCTCATGACTTCATTATATCCGAATATAGGCTATTCATTCAAATACTTTGTAATCAAATTTAATAATTCTTCATCTTTTTCACTTAAATACACTGTATATTTATCGAATACAGATATAAAACTCTTTTCTTTTTCCTTTAATACTTGAAGTAAATGTTCACTTGCATTTTCAAAAATAAATATTTCTTTTTCATTAAATACAAGCAGTGTCTTAAGAGCAATAAAATCGCTAAAATCCTTTTCATTAATGGAAAAATATTCAAAAACAGCTGCTTTCTCCATTTCCACATATACATCTTTTGTTTCATATAATGCATTTTCTAAATCCTCCAGTTTTCTAACCGGTGTACAGCCAACAAACATAAGACAGATCATAAGCAGTAGTTTTTTCATGTTCCTCCAAAAAAAAGAAGTAAATATTACTTCTTAATCTGCACTTGCCCAATCAGGCATTTCGTCTCCTCTTTGTAATAAAACAGCTTTCTGAAATTCTGTTTGATTCAAAAAAACCAAAATATTTTGTATTTCTTCCTCACTACATCCAATAAGAAGCTTAGCTTCACAATCTCTTTTTAATATATCGGCAGTTACTACGATAGCTCCTACCTTAGTACTTTTAATACTTCCTTTAAAAACATCGATTGGAGACTGATCGCTGCCCGTACTATCGCTCAAATACCCATAATCAACCGGATATACAAGATTAGAATATTTATAATGACATGTATTTTTTGGGCGATCAATCACTAGCTGACTGGATAGATATAAAGTATCTAGTTTTTGCCAAAAAAAGGCGTTGTTTTCATATGCGTTCATATTATTTACCTCCTAAAACATCACTCTTACGCAAGCTTTCTTTATATCGGATATGCTGCGGCATCCACACATCATCATCGTTTCCTTTAATTCATTTTGAATCTGATGAAGATAAGTTCTGACACCATCTGCATGATATCCTATTGCCGCAATGGAGAAAGGTCTGCCAATTAATACACCATCAGCACCTAACGCCAATGCCTTAAAAACATCACTGCCGCTTCTGAAACCGCCATCGACAAATACTTTCATATGATCACCAACAGCATCGGCAATTTCTTCTAACACTTCAATCGTTGACAAGCTATCCTGAAGCACACGCCCTCCATGATTGCTTACCACGATTCCTGCAGCACCCGCTTCCATTGCTTTCTTAGCAGCATCAACTGTCATGATTCCTTTGAAAATAACAGGCATCTGAGCAGCTTCAACAATTTCCTTCAAACCTTCTGTATCTTTAAATTCAACTGCTGGTGTTCCTGTTTTTAATGAAACCAGACCTGCTGCATCTATATCACTACAACATACGCTACATCCGCTTAATTTAATCATCTCAATGCGCTTTTTCATTTCATCTTTCTGCCAAGGTTTGATCGTCGGAACGATCCATCCATCATGAGCAGCTTTAAGGGGCTCCATGAGCACATCTAAATTCTGACCATCGCCACTAAAAACGATCGTTTCTTTTCCACAGCCTTCAACCAAAGCATATGTATATTCGTATTCGCTCATATCAGCACCATAATTTGCTTTTATATTGCCAATCGGTGCAACATAAACAGGTAATGCTACTTTACTTCCAAAAAAATCACTTTCAGTAGAAACTTCTTCATTTGAAGCAATTACATTCATATTGACACAAACTTCTTTTAACTTAGAAACATTTCTTATAAAAGTTGAACCATTCCCTTTGCCGCCACTTCCCGGTGTCTGTCCAGCACATACAATCCCATTACATTCCCTGCAGGCTTTACATTTCGTCATCTTACTTCTTGCCTGTCTTTTTATTTCATCTATATCATTCATTATTTTCACTTCCAATTGTTATTATATCGTACTTGAAAGGTATTTTCAATTCTTTTCATTATTTTCATTACTTTTCAAAAAAAGCAGGAATCATTCCTGCTCTTCCACCTTATCTAACTGATATTTCTGTATGTATTCATCAAACTGTTTTTCTGTCAAATTAGCCCCCACAAAAATATCTTCTACTTCGCCATCTTTCACAAAATAAAAGGTAGGTGTTAATACATCTGTTTCAGAATAACCTTCCGGTATTTGATCTGCAGGATTTGGATGCTCTGCCACAAAATCATAAACTGACTGTGGATCTTTTTCATTATCCAGTACTACTTCATTAAATTCAAAACCATGATCACGAATATAGTCTGACAAAATATTTTCTTTAAAATCCTCACAATTGTGACAAGATTCCATTGTAAAGGCAAACATAAAAGTTTCCCCATTCTCCATTCTTTCAAGCACTTCATCTAATGATAACGTATGAATCGTTCCCATATCTGTCGATCTATCATAACTTGGCTGTGATGAACATCCAAACAAAGCAAGACTCATACATAATCCCAATATTAATTTTTTCATTGAAATACCTCCAGCAATTAAAGATTATATCATATTCTACGAAAAATACAAACTACTCCTCTATTTTATCTAACTGATACTTCTGAATAAGCTGATCAAACTCATCCACGGATAAATCGCCACCAATATAGATTTCCATCACTTCTCCCTCTTCTATAAAGTAAAACGAAGGTGTTAACACATCTGTTGGCAGCAAGTCTGAAGTCAGAAACTGTTCTGGATTAGGATGTTCTGCCACAAAATCAGCAGCTTTTTGAAAATCATCACTTCCCATGTCTAAAACGACTTCGTTAAAATCAAAGCCATGATCCTGAATGTAATAAAATAAAACATTCTCTTTGAAATAAAGACAGCTTGAACATGTCTCTTGTGTAAATACAAACATAAATGTTTCATCATTTTCAATCATTTCATTCACTTCATCCATGCTTAACTGGCGTAAACGTGCCGTACTTGTATCACGTGGATAAGATGGCGAACAGCCAGCCATTAGCAGCATAGTTATACAAGATAATAATATTTTTTTCATGTTACCTCCTTTTAAAAAAAGAAAATGATCATTCCTCATCATCTTCTATTTTATATACTACATGCTTTTTAAAATTTTTTTGTATCTTACGTCGATCTAATGACTTGAATTCTAAAATTTTCTGATTTTTAAGCTTAATTTTCACAACATCTGTATCAAACAATTTACGCTGATATTCATAATTTTCAATATCAGTATAATATATCAGATAGCATTCGCCATGATGATCATCCAAATAAAAAACTACAAAATCATCACTAAATTCAACAGTTGTCTGATTTTTTGAAAACAAAAGCGAATACCCACTGAAAAAAAGCAAGAGAACTCCCATAAAAAAATAAGAATCCTGAAATAATAAAATAAATCCTGTAACCGCAACAAAGCACATCGACATGATAGGCTTTGATTTGATTCTTGCATCAACTACATAGTTTGCAGGCAGATTACGACATTTAAAACGATTGCTTTTGATTTTCATATTACCCTCAAACATATTATACTTCAAAATGAAAACTTTTCAATATATTCCCAAAATTCCACATAATTAAGACTTTTCCACATAAAGAAAAGGGATCCAATCCCTTTTAATCAGCCAATGTCATAGTAATCGTAGCTTCTTCTAAACCAATCTCATCATCGTTTGGCAGACGTACAGAAGTAATTCGAAGATTATATAAAGGAATAAATGCTTCGGTTACGACACCTTTTTGATATTGGTCCCGAGACATATCCACCACTGTCCGTTCAATTTCAAATACATACGTCTTTCCTTCCTCAACCTGAGAAATCAGTTCATCCCCTAAATAAATCACGAATGGACTACTCTGAAAATGACTGACAACAGCACAAAGCGGACGCTCAGGATGAATGGCATAATTTGGAATCAGTGAATGAACAGTGACAGTAAACCCACCACTAAGCACGACCTTCACCATTCCTTTTTCATCGCTCACCTCATTTAGCTGTTTAACTTGTTCAAGTTCTACTTCGAGTTTATGATTTTCAGCTTCAAGATCACGGATCTCATCTGCCAGCTCATCTCTATGGGCAACGACTACATTATATTTTTCATTCAAATTATCGTATTTACTCTTAGAAATATTGTTACAGCCACTCAAGATTACAAACAATGCCACAATTATGATAAAATACTTTTTCTTCATAAAATTTACCTCCCTTATCTATTCATTCTCTAGTATCTTTTCTATCATTATATTATCATTTTTACTCAATAAATAAAAGTAGATAAGGTGGTCGTTCTTTTACAAATTTTTATCATATTTTCTATTAGTAATTATTTATCATTCAAAAATTTCCCCATCTGGTGTAACAATTCTTTCATAAACTTCATAATTCTTACCACTCAGCTGAATAGCTTCTCTTATCGTTTCTAATAAAGGTTTACAGCATGGCGCATTCATCGCAATCACTTCCACGCTTTCAAAATCTACATTTTTAAATAAAGCCGTACATTTTTCTAATAAATGATTCGTCAGATCATTTTTAGGACAGGCAATTAAGGCTACATGATCCCGAATAAAATCCTGATGAAAATTAGCATAGGCATAGGCTGAACAATCGGCCGCAATAAGCAGTCTTGCATCCTTTAGATAACGGTTATTAGAATTAACACTGGTAATCTGTACCGGCCAGTTATATAGTTCTGAGGTAGCTTCACAATCACACTCATCACCTACACAGAAACTTTTGACCTTTGGCTGAAAGCTCATCGCATTTTCCTGACAAAACTGCATACAGTAGCCATTATTGTCACATCTTTTTTCATTTACGACGTGTACTTTTCCATTTATTAATTGTAAAACTGAATTCGTACAAACTTTTACACAGTTTCCGCAGCCATTACATTTTGATTCATCAATGACAACTCTGTTTTTCATTGTTCTCACCCATTTTCATTATACAATTTTTCCCAAGTTCTTTCATGTCTTATGCTTATCATTTTAAAAGAACCCGTCTTATTGATCCGAACGGGTTCTTCTTTTCTTTTCTGTTTTATAGGATGATTTTCTTGAAGATGATTTTTTCTTTTCAGAAACTGCTTTATGACCTTTGCCACCATCTAATTTAACTGTGACATCAAATCCTTTGATCTTACATGAATGCATGCTGTTAAGTACCAGATCAACGGCACTGTTTTCAATATCCACCAAAGCATAAGAGCTTTTCATTTCAATCTTGCCGATCATATCACTTGAGCCATTTGTATATTCCGCAATGGCTGCTACGATATGACTAGGCGTTACTCCCTGGTTTTTACCAACATTCACATGTAAAGTAGTTGTTTCGCCTTCTTTAAAATTACGTTGCTTGTTTTTTCTCTTTTCAGGTTCTGTAATATGTACATCTAATGGCTTATAGCTCAGCGATATCAATGCTCCTACAAGATTTTCAATCGCAACGCCTTCACTTAACAGCTCATTAGCAATTTCAAAAGTCTGTGAATTGATACCTTCTGAACAAGCTTGAAGTACTTTCTCGATATATTTTCTTTTATTAAGTTCGATCAGCTGTTCACTGCTTGGCAATGGAACATTACGAATATGGGTTTTCGTATATCTTGAAATATCTTTGATAAAACGTTTCTGAGCACTTCCTGAAACAAGCGTTACCGCTAATCCTTTTTTTCCTGCTCTGCCGGTTCTTCCTACACGGTGTATGTAATATTCATGATCTTGCGGGATATCATAATTAACTACCAGATCAATATCATCGACATCAATACCTCTTGCTGCAACATCGGTTGCAATTAAAATTGGATAATTACGTTGTTTGAACTGATTCATGACCCTTGTTCTTACTTGCTGTTTCATATCACCATGCAAGCCAATTGCTTTGATATCATGCTGATTCAGTTCATCAACCAGCTCTTCTACCATCTTTTTTGTATTTGTGAAGATCATGGTTAAACTTGGATGCAGCGTTTCTAAAACAACACGCAGTGCTTCCCCTTTTTGTCCTCGACGACATTCATAATAAATCTGATCAACCGTATCGATCGTACGCTGGGCACTTTTAACTTCAATCATCACAGGATCATTTTGAAATTGCTGAGTGATCTTCAAAATTGCATCCGGCATCGTTGCACTGAACAGTGCCATCTGATAGCTTCCTTTTTCCATGTAATTGAGAATCGTCTCAATATCTTCCTTAAATCCCATATTCAGCATTTCATCCGCTTCATCTAAGACAACCATGCTGATCTCATCCAGTTTAAGTGTCTTACGACGCAAATGATCCATGACTCTTCCTGGAGTTCCTACTACAATATTACAGCCTCTTTTTAGAAGACGAATCTGATTCTCGATGGATTCTCCGCCATAGATCGGAACGATTTTTACGCCCTCTTTATATTTGGAGAACTTTCTTAGTTCTGTCGCAATCTGAATATCCAGTTCTCTTGTTGGTGCCAGTATTAAAATTTGGGGACTACGTATCGATGGATCGACTTTTTCAATTGCCGGCAGCCCAAAAGCGGCCGTCTTTCCTGTACCGGTGTTACTTTTTCCAAGAACATCTCGATTTTTCATTAAAACAGGAATTGCATCTTCCTGTATTTTAGTTGGTTCTAAATAACCGCACTCTTCAATTGCACGATTTATCTCTTCGCTTAAACCTAGTTTATAAAAATTACTCATTTTTTCCTCTTTCTATCGTTATCTGTACCACTATACCATTTATTGTCAGTAAATGCAAAAGAAATCCTCTTTAGTGTCTTTTTTTCGAACATTTCTGATAGGTTCCCATTTTTTCACAAATTATCAACAATAAAATAAACGGTTTTAGCGTTATAATAAAAATGGTGATTATTGATGAATGAAATAGTTGAAGCATTACCTCGAATACAAATACAGCTTGAAAAAACAATGCTGCTTTACCAGGCAGCCTTAGAAGAGGTTTTAACACGTATCAATATTTTAAATAGAGAATTTAAGATTGCTAATTCTTATAGTCCGATCGAACATATTTCTTCACGTATCAAGACTCCTAAAAGCATTTTTAAGAAAATGCAGAAAAATAATATTGAAATGACAACAGAAAATATGGTCAAACATATTGATGATATTGCCGGAATACGTATCGTATGTAAATTTACAAGTGATATTTATGCAATCGTTAATTTGTTGGAAAAGCAGCATGATTTAAAAATCCTTGTTCACAAGGATTATATCAAGAATCAAAAACCTAGCGGTTATCAAAGTTATCACTTGATTGTCTCCGTTCCAGTCAATCTGGCAGAAGGATGCATCAATACAAAAGTAGAAATCCAGATTCGTACCATTGCCATGGATTTTTGGGCCTCTATTGAACATAAGATTCGTTATAAATATGAAAAAGATATACCTCCTCATATTCAACGTGAATTAAGAGAATGTGCAGATATCGTAAAATTTTTAGACAAGAAAATGCTGGCTTTAAATGAAGAGGTTCATCAGGAGGAAGCTGATCAAAATGATGACTATGAAGAAATGATTGATTCGCTAAAGAAAATAATTGTTGATTCATCGCAAAAAAAGACTTTATGATGAAGTCTTTTTTCGTTGTCTTTTCATTTCTTCTAAAACTAAAGATATATGAATGCTGAAGCTTTCAGACATTATAGGACTTTGTAAAAGTCCTTTTTGGATACAGTCGATCGCATGATCGATCTCCCCTGTAAAATCACTTTTTTGATTTACTTCAATGCGTTCTTCATGACCTTGGATCACGATCTTAGCTTCTGTATTTTTCCAAAAATCAGTAACTTCGATACTTCCTTTTTCTCCGATAAGAATGCCTTTATTTTCTTCTTTGTTTAACCAGCTTGATTTAAGTGTTGCGAGAATGCCATTCTCATATTCAATCTGACACTGGCATTCAAAATCACAATCAAAGTTTTTATAGGTATTGACATGAAAGTTCATCCGTTTGATCGGACTTTGTGAATATAGATGAGCAAAACAAATAGGATAGACTCCTACATCATAAAAACTTCCACCCATCTTTTCTTCTACGTTCCATTCTTTTAAATTTTCTTCATTAAATTTTGCACAGTATTGGGCATTGATCGTATGGATAGGACCTATTTCATGTACTCTTTTTAGGAGTTCTTGCTGGAGCGGGGTAAAACAAGTTTTATGAGCTTCCATAAGAAAGCAGTGATTCTGTTTTGCTATTTCAAATAGTTCTTTTATTTCCTGGCTGTTAGCTGCTAGAGGCTTTTCTATAATAACGTGTTTTTGATGAGACAGGGCTTTTTGAGCGAGCTTAACATGTGTTGGATTTGCCGTTGCAATATAGATTAGATCAACAGCAGGATCATGAAAGGCTTCTTCATAAGAATAGATATGACTTATATGATGTTTCTGGGCGAATGCTGCAGCCTTTTGTTTATCTCTAGAGGCAATGCCATAGAGATTTCCTTTCGAATACTGAATTCCTAAAGCAATGCGTTCAGCAATGTGACCACAGCCGAGAATGACGATATTGATCATAAGCAAGAAAAAGGCTCAATGAGCCTTTTTTAGAACCTTTCTCTTTTATTGTAAGTCGTATGAAGCAGATGATGTGCCTTTTCACTGTTTGGTTCGCCCAGATAGTTTTTATACAGTGCCTGGATCTGTTTATTTTCATGCGATTTACGTACCGGCATTTCTTCATCTTCTGCATATAAAGCAGCTGCACGTTTTGCTTTATAGTCAAAGCCGCTATTGCGAATATCAGCGCTAATATATGGCATACCGCCACCATTGATACAGCCGCCTGGACAACCCATGATTTCAATGAAATGGTATTTGCTGACACCGTTTCGAATATCATCCAAAAGCGGTTTTGCGATCTTCATAGAATGAGCCACAGCTACATGAATTTCCATGCCAGCAATTTCCAGTGTAGCTTCTTTTAAGCCTTCTACGCCACGCACAGCCTTGTACTCGATATTTTTAAGCTCTTTCTTTTCCAGAATATCTGCTACTGTTCTTAAAGCCGCTTCCATGACGCCACCACTAGCTCCAAAAATGACACCGGCACCTGAATATTCACCAAACATATCCTGATCAAATTCAGAATCTGTCAGATCAGCAAAATTAATACCAAACATCTTGATCAAACGAGCACATTCTCTTGTTGTTAAGACAGCATCAACATCCTGCATACCTTCATGAACATTTTCTTTTTTATTGATTTCACCCTTCTTAGCTACACAAGGCATGATAGAAACAACATAAATATCCTTAGGATCAATTCCCTTTGTTTCTGCATAATAGCTCTTCAGAATGGCTCCAAACATCATATGCGGTGATTTACAGCTTGAAAGATGATCTAATAAATCCGGATATTCTCTTTCACAGTAGTTGATCCATCCTGGTGAACAAGAAGTGATCATTGGCAATACGCCACCTTTTTTTACACGATGAAGGAATTCATTCCCTTCTTCCATGATGGTTAGGTCAGCTCCATAATTTGTATCATAGACACGATCAAATCCACAAAGCTTCAATGCGGTTACCATCTTTCCAGTTACCTTCGTACCGATTGGCATTCCAAACTCTTCACCTAAACCTGCACGGATAGCTGGAGCTGTTTGTACGATCACATGCTTAGAAGGATCATTCAGTGCTTCAATGACCTCATGAATCGTTTCCTTTTCATGTAAAGCACCTACTGGACAAACATTGACACACTGTCCACACTGCATACAGTTAACATCTTTTAAAGATAAATCAAAAACTGGTCCAACACTTGTTTTAAAACCACGATTGATATAATTGAGTACACCTAGACCTTGAATTTTTTCACAAGCATTCACACAGCGTCCGCAAAGAACACATTTGCTCGTATCACGAACGATTCCATCACTGGCATTATCAAAGGTTGGCTTTGTCTTTTCACCCTTAAAGGCATCTTCACGAACACCCACTTGTGCCGCTAAACGCTGTAATTCACAATTGTTGTTACGGATACACTGCAAACAATTTTTAGAATGGTTAGACAGCATTAATTCAACAATACCTCTTCTAGCATCCAAAGCTTTTTTAGAATTTGTATAAACTTCCATTCCTTCACTAACTGGATAGATACAGGCAGCACATAAATTACGAGCTCCTTTGACTTCTACCTGACACACACGACAGGCTCCCGTTCCCGTTAAATCCTTTAAATAACAAAGTGTCGGAATATGAATATTATTGGCTCTGGCTGCTTCAAGAATCGTTGATCCTTCTGCAGCTTCAATTTCCTGATTATTAATTTTTAATTTCACCATCTTCAAAGCCCTCCTATCTCATCTCAACAGCGCCAAAGTGACAAGCTTCCTTGCAGGCACCACACTTGATACACTTGCTTGTATCAATCTTAAATACTTCCTTACCAGCAATACCGCTGATAGCGCCAGTAGGACATTTCTTCGAACACAAAGAACACTTCTTACATTTATCTGGATCGATCGAATAAGAAAGCAATGCCTTGCACACATGAGCCGGACAGCGTTTATCTTTCACATGTGCTTCATATTCATCTCTAAAGAAACGCAATGTTGACAATACTGGATTAGGTGCAGTCTGTCCCAAACCGCAAAGAGCTGTTGATTTGATCGTATAACAGAGCTGTTCCATCTCATCGATCAGTTCCATCGTACCTCTTCCTTCACAAATATCTGTTAACATCTCCAGAAGACGTTTGGTTCCTACACGACATGGCGTACATTTACCACAAGACTCATCAACGATAAAATCCATATAGAAACGGGCAATATCAACCATACAGTTATCTTCATCCATGACGATCATACCGCCTGATCCCATCATTGAACCTTTAGCTACTAAAGTATCAAAATCAATTGGAGAATCCAAATCAGCTTCGGTCAGACAGCCACCACTTGGTCCACCTGTCTGAACAGCCTTAAAACGTTTATTATTTGGACAGCCACCACCAATTTCATAGATCACCTCACGTAAAGTTGTTCCCATTGGAACCTCTACAAGACCTGTATTCGCAACTTTCCCACCTAAGGCAAATACTTTCGTACCACTTGATTTTTCTGTCCCCATCGACTTGAACCAGTCAGCTCCATGATTAATGATCTGAGCTACATTCGCCAATGTTTCTACATTATTGATGATCGTTGGTTTTCCCCAGACACCTTTATGAGCTGGAAATGGTGGTTTTGGCATTGGCATACCACGTTTTCCTTCAATTGAAGCAATCAATGCTGTTTCTTCACCACAAACAAAAGCTCCTGCTCCTAAGCGAAGCTCTAGGTCAAAGCTAAAATCTGTCGAGAAAATATTTTTTCCTAATAAGCCTAATTCTCTAGCCTGTTTAATTGCAATATTTAAACGTTCTACCGCAATTGGATATTCTGCACGAATATAAATATAACCATAATTCGCACCAATCGCATAACCGGCAATAGCCATCGCTTCAATAACGCTATGTGGATCTCCCTCCAGGATAGAACGATCCATGAAAGCACCTGGATCGCCTTCATCAGCATTACAGATCACATATTTCTGATCACTTTCTTCCTGAGCAGCAAACTGCCATTTTAAACCTGTTAGGAATCCTCCGCCGCCACGTCCACGAAGTCCTGATTTCTTGATTTCATCCACGACCTGCTGCGGTGTCATTTCTGTCAGCACCTTACCTAAAGCCATGTAACCATCACGAGCAATATATTCATTGATATCTTCTGGATTGATCACACCACAGTTTTTCAATGCAATACGCTTTTGTTTTGCATAAAAGCGAATCTTATCCATACTGAAAACTTTTTCTTTTGTTTCTTCATCAATATCATGCATTTCCAGACGCTCTACACGTCTTCCCTTATAAATATGTTCATTTACAATTTCACTGACATCTTCTACTTTTACCTGACAATAGAAGACTCTATCCGGATGAATCGCAACAATTGGACCTTTCTGACATAATCCAAAACAGCCTGTTTTCACAACTTTGACTTCTTTATCCAGGCCCATTTCCTCTAAAATACGATTAAACTCTTTCTCAATCAGATCACTCTTGGAGGAAGTACATCCAGTTCCTCCGCAGATCAGTACATTCATTCTCTCCATACTTATCTACCTGCTGCTCCTATCGTAAATTCCTCACAAATTTCTCCCTGTCCAATATGTTTTCTTGCAACTTCTTCAGCCTTAGCAGGATTCATATGAACATAAGTTGTCTTATTCCCCTGCTTATCAAAAACTTCTACAATTGGTTCATACGAACATAATCCCATACATCCGCTCTGTGTAACAGTTGCACTATAATTATGCTTTCCAACTTCTTCTACAAAAGTGTTCAGTACCGGACGGGCACCCGCTGAAATTCCACATGTTCCCATACCGACTACGATACGGTAATCATTTTCACCATCGCGCAGGTCAAGACGCTTTTTTGTCTGATCGCGCAGAGCTTTTAAATCTGCTAATGACTTCATCTTTTTCCTCCTCTTTGATACCTTCATTGATATAAGCTTTACACCAAGAAGAAATCTCAGCTTCACATATGCTTACATCACCTAAGATTTCCCTGATTTCTTGTGAATCAAAGCTAAAATGCTTCTCATCACTTATATAATCAAAGTGAATATGAATGGCTTCATTCATACATAGAGCTAATACCAGTGCATCACCAATATCACCTCTGGGAGGAACATCCCAATGATCTTTTTTCATCGTACATTTGATCCTTGTTCCTTCATTCACTTTTGATTCCAATTCAAAATGGCCTTCACACTGCTCAGCCAGTTCTTTAAAAAATGGTATACCTAATCCAATTTTTCTTGTTGTTCGTGTGGTAAAAAAAGGATTTTGTACTTTTTCCACCATCTCTGCGTCCATTCCCCTTCCATCGTCAATAATTTCAAGAGATATTTCATTTTTCTTCTTGCTATCTTCAAAGCGAATCATGATATGAGATGCATCCGCACGTATGCTATTCGATGTGATATCCAGCAAATACATACTTAAATCAGCCATCATAAAGCTTTCCTCCATAATGCTTCCCATTTTTCTTCATCGATATCTTCTTCAAAAAGATCGATATCCTGAAGATAATGAGCATCACTGTTTCTGACCCATAATACTTCTTTCAGCCAAGGATGCATTTTCTGCACCCATTCTTTTTGATCCTTATTTTTAACCTCAATTAAATCAAATTCCAAATTTTGAGGAATAAAACCTAATTGGGTTAAAATGGAATTCGCTTTATCACAAACATGAGCCAGTGACACAATTCCTTGACACTGATGAGCCTTTTGAGCAATCACATCAATGCTTTGGGTTACTGATTGAAGAAGCAGGATATCTTCACTGCCAATCACCTCATCTTTATCATCAAACAGCCACTGATTTCCAAAATAACGAACATCATTGCTGATGGAAGGCAAATTCATTTTCAGCCAGCTATCAAACTCCATAGCCTTTTCATAATTCTTAAAATAGATACATAAATGCACTTCCTCGATACTTTGTACCTCAACGCCAAAGATGTATCCCATATTTAATTTTTGAGCTACCTCAGCCATCATTCGCTGCTGTCCTAGCGTATTATGATCACAAACGCTGATCATCTCTAAGCCACATAACTTAGCCATATTGACAATATTATGTGGTGTCATATCATCGCTAGCACAAGGTGAGAGAGCTGAGTGAATGTGCAGATCAACACGCATGCTACAAGCCTAACTCCACACACTTCTTACAGATTTCGTATGCAGGAAGTTCACACGCACATAAAGCAATATCCTCTTCGAGTGCCTTATCGATCATTTCCTGTTCAATAGGTGCTCCCTGAGCAATCACTAACACGCTTATTTCTTTTAAAGCGCTTACAGCAACACTATTAAGATGACTTTGCACAGTAATCCATATCTGATCGGCTTCACAGTTACCCATGACCCAGCTTAAAAGATCGCCTACAAAAACGCCTGCAATTTCTCTTTCTAAGGCTTTGTCGCTCGCCCATATCTTAAACCCTGTTTTTTGCGCAAACTCTTTAACTCGCATCTTTTTCTCTCCTTTTAATAATTCGACAGTCGCCTAATTGCTGTTGTCCATCAGCGATTGCTTCTGCCATGCTTCGACAAGATGGATAACCACAGGCTCCACAATCAAATCCCGGCAGATGATCAAATATTTCATTAACCGTACTGAAACGTTTCAGCTGCTCCATCATATTCTTTGGCTGCAGCTTTAAATCATCTTTTTCTTTCTGAAGTTCTTCAAGCGTATAATTCTTTATTTTCCCATGAGCCGTTTTCATCAGTTCATGCATATTGATCCTTCCATTAAAAGGATTGCCCCATAAGAACTGTCCACCGATACAGCCATTAAAACAAGCACTCAGTGACAAATATTTCACTTCTTTCAACAGACCAAATTCACTCAATTCTAAAGCCCTGCGAACCTTATCCATTCCATTAACAGATAAGATTTGAGCATCAAATCGCTGTCCTAGCCCACAGGCTACTGAGCGAATGCCTTCTTTACATAATTCAGCATCAGCTTCATCCTGATTACGATAAGCATTGATATTAGGAAATAAATCAACGATTGAAAGACAGTGATCGATCTCACTATTTATATTGCCATATGGATATTTTCCGAATGCCAGTTTAGCAGGACATTCACATAATAAGAAGATTCCTGCATCCTTGCCATATTTCTGACGAACATCTTTTGCAGCCAATACAGAAGGATATTCAAAATTGATTTGGTTATCCAGCAGCATCGGATACTGCTTTTCAATCAATTCATTGACAACTGGACAAAACGAAGAAATATAAAGTTCTTTCTTTTCTTTTAAAAGATCATTTACTTTTTCATAAACAGCGCCCTCATAAGGACTTAAACTCACTAATTCATCAAAGCCGAGTTTTAATAAGGCTGCATTTAAACGCCGCGCGTCTGTTTCATTAGAACAATCACAATAGATCGAACTTGGAACCAGACCAATTTTTATCTTATAATTCTGCAAATCAACCAGTGTTGATCCTTTTGCACTCAATCCAGAATGCTTGCAGGCACTGATACACGCCCCACAGTTAATACATTTATCTGCGGATATAAGTACTCTTTCATCTTTGATCGTAATAGCTTCAAACGGACACGTTTTCAAACAGCGCATACATTTTACACACTTATGAAGTGTATAAGTAATGACTCTCATATATGAAATCCTATCCTTAAGCATGTTCCTTCAGGAGATGTTTTTAGATCAAATGTATCCGAAACTCTTTTAATATTCGGAAGACCCATGCCGGCACCAAAGCCAAATTCCAATGCTTTTCCCGAAGCTGTCGAATATCCGGGTTTCATCGCCTTCTCCACATCAGCAATTCCAGGACCTGTATCTTTAAACAAAAGATAGATACCTTCTTCACTGATTTCCAAAACGACTTCGCCTCCATAAGAATGAATGATCATATTGATTTCCGCCTCATAACAGGCAACCGCAATTCTACGTAAGATATCAGCAGGAAGTCCTAACTGCTTTAGCAGGCTTTTGACATTCGTTGATACCTTGCCGGCATTCGCATAATCTTCACGCATGATAGGATATGTCTCTTTAAACACTCTTTAATCCTTTAGCATGTAAAATGCCACATGTTTCAAACATCGTTAAAGGAGTCGTCATCACATTGATCTTCATCTCTTTCGCCAATGCAATTTCTTCCTCATTGTATTTTTTCCCTCTTACGATCAATATAGTATGAATATCCAGCATATCTGCCGTACGAATGCTTTGGGAGTTACATAATCCTGTAATCAATACTGTTTCTTCCGAATACTGTTGAATCAATGCCAAAGCATCACTCATCAGATCCGAAGAAAACCCATAATTAATCTCACATTCGCTGTCACAGCAAACAAGCCATTCGCCATGTACGGCTTCTATAATATCATTTAATTTCATATTATTCACTTGCAGCTATCGCACTAATCAGCTGCTTTACTTCATTCATATCCGTGATATTACCATGTACCTTACCATCGATAATAGCTACCGGAGCTAAACCACAGGCACCAAGACAGCGTGTTGCATCAATCGAAAACAAGCCGTCCGGACTTGTCTTATTGACCTCACAGTCACAAGCCTCGCATATCGTTTCTAATAATTGCTGAGCTCCTTTTACATAACAAGCTGTTCCCATGCAGACATTAATAACATGCTTGCCTTTTGGCTGCGTCGTAAACTGTGCATAAAAAGTAACTACTCCATATACATTGGCAACGCTTACATCACAGGCATCAGCAATCTTCAACATCGCTTCGAATGGGATATAGCCACATTCATTTTGAACATCATGCAGCATCAATTTGACAGGTCCCATTTTTCCTTTGTGTCTTGCGACAATCTCATCAATTTTTTTTCTTGTTTCAGCATTTATCTTTTCCATTTGACAACCTTCCTTCTGAATCAAAAAACTTCATGAAATTATTTTAACATTTTTCTCTCTTTTAGAAAACCCTCTTTTGTTATTTCTATCACAAATTCGCCTTTTTCTATTTCTTCATAATAAAAGAACTGTGATGAGTCATGAAATTGATCAATTTTCACTCATACAGTTCCTGTAGCAAATGATTCTCAATCTGTTTCTTTATATTTTAATAATCTGTTTTCTATCAATTTCAATAATGATTCAAAAACAATCAAAAATACGATAAGCCAGATCGTCCATGCGAAGATACCAATCATATCTACATTGATACGACACAGCTGAAACTGTCGCCCCATTCCTGGAGATACTGAGCCTAAGATCTCTGCCATGATACCTACTTTAAATGTAAGCCCTAGACCATTTGAAAAAGAAGCATAGATATAATGCGAGATCAAAGGCAGATAAACTTTAAAAATCTTGTAAGTTTTTCTTACAGGATAGATTCGCATAAGATCTAAATATTTATTTTCAATACTTTTCATACCACTTAATGTATTGGCATAGGTCATGGGAAACATGACCATAAACCCTATAACACAGGTAGCAATCTTTGAATTTGTCCAAATCAAAACAATTAATATATAAGAAACATTCGGAATACTTTTAAGTATCGTATAAATAGGTTCAAAGTATTCTTCAAATTTACGACTGATACCACTACATATTCCTAATAAAACTCCTATAAACAATGCTAATAAAAGCCCAAAAAAGCTTCTTGCCAGCGTATAAGCAAAAGCCTCATAAAAAATTGCACTTTTTGCTAATTCAAACATTCTTTCAGCGACATCAAAAAAAGAAGGGAGCTTAATCGGATTATTTATCATTTCTCCACTTACGATCCATAATATCAATAAAATAACGATTGTGATTAGACTGCGTTTTTTCATACTGCTATTATACTCAATTTTAAATAAAAAGAAAAGGGAGATACGGTGACCTCCCTTTTAAAGATTATTTAGAAAGCATCTCTTCATTGAAATCAATATTCATCAATGAAAGCAGTGTCGTCAGATCATCAATGCATTCACTCGCTTCCACATAACGAATGCTTTGTCTTTCCCATGTAGCTTTTGAAATTGCTGCACTTGGTACACCTAAAGTATCTACACCAATCGTATCTACCAGTTCTTCGATCTTATCAGGATCGTTGAGCGCTGTTTCATTGACAAAAGTTTCAATAGTACTCATTAAATCAGCACTTTTATCTTCACTGCCTTCTTTCACAAAGATTGCAGCCTGAGGGAAGCCCTCTAATTCTGTTTTCATCTTTTCCTGATAAGCTGTTTGAAGATTGGCGATGACCTGAAGTTCGATTCCCTGCTCTTTTGCTTTCTGAATCGTTGCCGTTACAGCAGGTTCTGCCAGCATACCACAATTAGCATTACCACTCAATAAAGCTCCCTGAACATCTTGAGCGCTTGAGTACATAACAACTTCAGGTGTGATATTATCTAAATCTACTGCCTGACGTAAAACAAAATCCGTTACGCTTCCTTCACCGAAACTTGCGAAAGTACCTTCTTCATTTAAAGCATTTTCACTTGTACCTACTAAATAAAGATTTCCCCATGTAATAACCGCTTTTAAACGATAAGGGCTATTCCCTGCTTCAATCATCTTTGCACCAAGATTTACTGGTGCAATAATGACATCATATTCACTGTCCTCTTTCACAAGTTCTGCACTTAAAACTTCACTACCAGTTACAAATTCAAATGTATTTTCGCTTTCTTCACTTGCTGCTTCTAAAAGTGAAAGAGCTGGAGCTCCTGTTGGTGAAAGTACCTTGACAGGTTCTGTTGTTGTAGTTGAGCAGCCTGCCAAAAGCAGAGCAGCTGCCATTAATGATTTTAAATGTCGCATCTTACTTTATCCTCTATTTCTTTCTGAAGCATCTTCACAAATTCATCAAATGATACCGTTTTAGATTCTTTATGACCTTGGCGGCGAATCGTTACTGTATGATTTTCTTTTTCACCGTCACCTACTACTAATTCTATAGGTATCTTTTTCATCTGTGCTTCTCTAATACGATAACCCAATTTTTCATTTCTTGCATCTAATTTGCTTCTAAAGCCAAGCTTATTTAATTCATCATTGATCATTTTCGCATATTCATAATGATGTTCATGATGGACCGGGATCACTTCTACCTGTACAGGTGCCAGCCACATTGGGAACTTGCCGCCAAAGTGTTCGATCAAGATACCGATGAAACGTTCAACTGAACCGAAGATGACACGATGTAACATAACTGGTCTTACTTTAGCTCCATGTTCATCTACATAAGTAAGATCAAATCTTTCTGGAAGGTTCATATCTAACTGAATCGTACCACACTGCCATACTCTTCCTAATGAATCTTTGATATGGAAATCCAGCTTAGGTCCATAGAATGCTCCATCACCTGGATTGATCTTATATGTCTTGCCAGCAGCCTCACAAGCCTTTGCTAAAGCTGCTTCACTTCTTTCCCATACCTCAAGCTCACCAATATACTTTTCCTCAGGACGGGTGCTTAATTCAATGTCATAAGTTAAACCAAAGATTGCATAAACACGGTCGATAAAACGAATCAAAGATATAACTTCACTTTCGATCTGATCCATACGCATAAAGATATGAGCATCATCCTGTGTAAACGTACGAACTCTGAATAATCCATTCAATGCTCCACTAGCTTCATGACGATGTACCTGCCCTAACTCACCCATACGAATTGGAAGATCCTTATAAGAATGTAAAGAGTTCTTATAAACAAGCATACTTCCTGGACAATTCATTGGTTTGATTGCAAACTCACGATCATCCACCATCGAAGTGTACATATTTTCACGATAATTATACCAGTGTCCACTCACTTCCCATAATTCCTTGGACATCATGATTGGTGTTTTAATAAATTCATAGCCTTCTTTAGTATGTTCATCATACCAGAACTTTTCAAGTTCATTTCTAAGAATCATACCATTTGGTAAAAAGAACGGAGCCCCTGGTGCATATTCACTCATCATGAATAATTCCAATTCTTTACCTAGTTTTTTATGATCCCTTTGTTTTGCTTCTTCTAATAGATCCAAGTGTTTCTGCAGATCTTCAGCTGTTTCAAAGCAGACACCATAGATTCTTTGAAGCATCTTATTATTCTTATCACCTTTCCAATAAGCACCAGAATGTTTCAAAAGCTTAAAATTCTTTAAAAGCTTCACACTTTCCACATGAGGTCCACGACAAAGATCTACAAAATCTCCCTGTCGATAACAAGTAATGCTTCCCTCTTCCAATCCTTCGATCAAGTCAAGCTTATATTCATCATCCTTAAACATTTCCTTCGCTTCAGCTTTTGTATGATGTTCACAGACAATACGTTTGCCATCTTTAGCAATCTTCTTCATTTCCTTTTCGATCTTTGGAAGATCTTCATCACGAATGACATCATCTCCTAAGTCAATGTCATAATAGAAACCTTCACTGATAACAGGTCCTACCCAAAACTTTGCCTGAGGATAAAGATGCTTCACTGCCTGCGCCATTAAATGTGCACAGGAATGATTCAATACATTTAACTTTTCATTTTCTTTAATATCGATCATAACTCTCCTCCTATAAAAAAACGACTCTGCCAAAGGACGAGAGTCGTGTTCGTGGTACCACCTTATTTCGTGTATTTTCATACACCTCTTTTCTTTAACGCAGATCTACGGTCCTATTTTCATAGGACAGCTCCTTGGGAGTAAATACAGGCTATCAAAATGTCTTGCACCACCCGACATCTCTCTTGATTGAATCACAAGTATTCATGTCCAATTCATCGCTTATGGCATTATTTAACACCCAATTAAGAAAAATGTCAAATGTTTTATATCACAAAATCACCCTGTACAAAAATATCCGTTTCTTTACCATCAAAGCCAACTCCCATTACATGCATATCTTCACTGCCAAACATAAAGTCTACATGTAATAAAGAATCATTGGCACCTGCTTCTAAAAGCTGTTCACCGGTCATATTTTCACCATTCTTGAGTGTCGTTGGATAAGCAGCACCTAACGCTAAATGACAACTGGCATTTTCATCAAATAAGGTATTATAAAATAAAAGATTCATCTGTGAGATTGGTGAATGGAAAGGAACGAGCGCAACCTCACCAATGTAATGACTGCCTTCATCAAACTCAATCAGTTCTTTTAAGGCTTCCATTCCTTTTTCAGCGTGATAATTAACGACTCTGCCATCTTTAAAATCAAGATAGAAGTCTTCAATAAGCGTACCGGAATAATCTAATGGTTTGGTCGAATAAACTCGTCCATTCACATGATTGCGATAAGGCATCGTAAAGATTTCTTCAGTTGGCATATTCGGATTAAAGATGATCTCATCCTTTTGTGTTTTTTCATAACCACCTGCCCAAATATGATTTGGTGCTAAAGCAACATAAAGATCTGTTCCTTTACCATTAACAAAATGCAATTCCTTGAAATTCAATTCATTTAACAGGGCAATACGATGTGCAAAAGCTTCATCATGTTGCTTCCATGCCAATACAGGATCATTATCTTCAAAAACATGACAGCTTGAAAGAATGGCGTCCCATAATTTTTCATTGGCCTCTTCTTCATCAAGATCACTAAAAACCTTTTTGGCCCATACCTTATTAGATGCTGCTACGACACACCATTGTGTCAGATTGGCACTTGTATATTTTTGAAAAGGTTTTGTCTGTTTAGAAAAGGCAATATTACGGGATGATATCTTTTTAGAATCAATCCCCTTCATGATTTCTGGAATCGGTGAAGTGATCGATATAAAACAGCTGCCACTTTCATACTGATCTCTCATTTTTTCAATCGTATAATCCTTGACATCACATAACTCTTCAATACTTTGATATTCATAATCCATACGATTAATGAATGCATCATTCCATTCAACCGTCACTTTTTTTGCCTGAGCTTCATAACATGCTTTTACCAGTTTTCTGACAAAAGATGCATTATCAACACCTGCACGAATAACTACATTTTGATTTTTTTGTACATGAACACCACTAATGGCGATCAGTTTAGCATATTGATCTAATCTTTTTTCTAACATTTAATTACCTCTTGACATTGGCAGCATCGCTGCTCCTACTAATCCTGGCTCTTCAAGCCGAGCTTCACTGAATTTAGTACAACGCATCCCTTCATGAACGAGTGTCTTAAAGATATCCTGCATCTTATCAAAGAAAACATCTTTTGATTTCATACATCCCCCACCCACAACAAAGATATGCGGATTTACGACATAGGCAATATCCGCAAACAAAAGTGCCAGATCATAGGTCATCTCATCAACGATCTTTACTGCTTTCTCATTACCACTGCGAGCAAGATCAAAAACATCTCCTGCATGTTTGATCGAATCACCAAACACTTCTTTTCCTTTGCGTGTGATCGCAAGTCCGCTCGCTTCATTTTCAACAGCCCCCACATTCAAGTAATTAACTTTTTGACGATTACGATCAATTACGATATTTGCAATCTCACCTGCATATCCCGCCATACCGCTGACAAGCTGATGATTAACCGTAAAGGCACCGCCAATTCCCGTAGAAATCGTTACATAGTAACAGATTGGATACTCTTTTCCAGCACCATGATAGCTTTCTGCAAGACAAGCAACATTTACATCGTTATCCGCATAAGTCGGCAATCCGCATCGTTGACTAATTTCTTCACATAATGGATAATCTTTAAATCCCGGTAAATTCGTAGAAAGCATCATGACACCTCTTTGAGTATCTACAGGACCCGGAACACCTAAACCAATGCCCTGACATTCTTTCCAATGATCAAGTGATGTGATCATACGCACGATCTTATCCATGACATGACTGACGCCCTGATCGATCTCAGTACTTTCTTTTACAACTTCAAGAATCTTTCCATTTTCATCTACTTTGGCGACACGTACATTTGTGCCACCCAAATCTACTCCGATATATGTTTTCATTTCTATCTCCCTATTCATAAACTTCAAACCAGTAACTTGTCATAAATGATTTATTTGGCGAAAGCGACATCATGCCTTCTCTTTTCTCAAAGGGTACATCCACCTTTTCAAAATCTCCATGTCCATACCATGGTTCAATACATAGAAAATTTGCTTCTGGATCACTGCTCCAAAGAGCTAAAAATGGAAAACCATCAATGGCCATACGGATCTTATATTCATTCATGATTAAATCTACATAAGGACTTTTCAGATCTTTATATACGATCGTCTGTTCCTTAGCAATCGTTTCATGCGATAAATCCCAATGATCGAAACTTACCTTTTCCTCACATACACCATCATGGATATGAATCTGTGTTGCGGTTTCAGGACATGCAAATTTCAAAGTACTGCTAGTAAAATCACGTACATTAAAACCTGGATGCAAGCCAAATGTAAACGGCATGATACGTGATGAATCATTGGTAATCAGATAAGTAACGATCACTCGATTTCCAATTAATTTATATTTGATCTGATAAGTAAAATCAAAAGGATACTGACTTTTCGTATTTTCATCACTTTTTAATTCCATCGTGATCTCATCATCACTTTTTTTGATACATTTCAATACAGCATAACGTATCAGTCCATGATTTTTCATCGCATAGGTCTTACCATCGATCATATAATCTTTAGAATACGTATTTCCTACCATGGGAAACAGTGTTGGATTTTTACCTTTCCAGTGTTTTTCATCCCCTTGCCACATCACTTCAAGATCTTTTTTCTTATATTTAAGACTTGCGATTTCACCACCGGCCTCACAGACTTCAAGGCGTAAAACATCATTTTCAATTATCATACTTTCCTCCTACTTTATAGCATCCATCGAACGGGATGCAACTACATTTACACCCGTACGAGCAACATTTTCGATAATTACATCATACATCTTAACAGGTGCTTTTACTTTTACTTTATTGATTTGTTTCATAACATCTGCAACTTTACGTTTAGGTACCGGTGCTTGTGTCATCACCGGAAGACGTGTCAATGCAGCATTTTTTAATACGACGGTACTTGTGACCATCCTCGTAGGATTTGTCATCTCTTCATTAGCATATTTTACACCTCTTACACAGCCATTATGACTTACAGATATTACTTTTTTCTTATCCATTTCTACACTCATCCGGCAGCTCATCGGACAAATGATACAAACCATTTCCTTGATCATGCATCCTCCTTTACTTCAAATATTAAACTCTGTGCATCCGTTAACATCCTTTTTTCTAAATTGATTTTTTCCATTTCCGCAGGAAGCATCACTCTTTTTTTCACTTCCCGAAGGATATGATCACCACTGCGAATGCGAAGAATACAGTCCCGCATCGGTTTTTTTACACGGAAAGAAAAACGGCAATCATCCTCCATATTTTCTTTACGCAAATGCTGTGGAACGACATGGGTAACATTTTCTCCGGCATATACCGGAATACCTTCTTCTTCATGAAAACCTTCATTGAGATAACGTGCGACTGCCATACCGCATGCCTGTGCTTCCAAGCAAACATCATCGACCAAGTCATGTACCTGAAGAACATTTCCACAAGCAAAAAAACCAGGAAGGCTCATCTCATAAGCCTCATTCACAGACACACTTTTGGTTTGTGAGTCACGTTCTACATTTAACTTATTTAATAAACTGATATCTGGAAGCAGACCTATAGAAAGCAGCAGACAGTCAACATCGAGATACCATTCACTTCCTTGAATAGGCTTTTGGTTATCATCCACTGAACTTAATTCAATTCTTTCTAATTTTGGACGTCCAATGATTCTTGTCACTGTTGTTTTTAAATAAAGCGGAATATTAAAATCCTCTAAACACTGCACGATATTTCGACTTAAACCATTTGAATAAGGCATGATCTCTGCGACTCCCAAAACCTGGGCACCCTCCAGCACCATTCTTCTAGCCATGATCAGTCCAATATCCCCACTGCCAAGAATAAACACTCTTTTTCCACACATATAGCCATCAATATTTAAATAGCGTTGTGCTGTCCCTGCTGTCAAAACATTGGCACAGCGATCACCCGGTATCGATATCATACCTCGATTTTTTTCCATGCATCCGCTTGCCATTACGATTGCTTTTGCCTGAACCTCCACAACACCTTCATAACGATTGACATACATGACTTTCTTGCCTTCACTGATATTGATAACGGTCGTATCCAGCTTGACATCAATATGATATTTTTTTAGTGACTCGATCAATAGCTGTGCATATTCAGGACCTGTACATTCTTTTTTATAAATATGAAGACCAAATCCATGATGAATACATTGATTCAAAATACCGCCCAGTTCTTTTTCTTTTTCAATGATCAAAATATCTCTGATGCCAAATCTGGCAATTGCGATAGCACAGCTCATACCTGCACTACCTCCGCCAACTATAACACAATCAACCTTTCTCATGGCGCACTCCTTTACTTTCACAGACAAGAATCGGGCTTCCTTTCTCATTATAATCCACTTCAGCTGGTGAAATACCCAGCTCTTTCGCAAGTATTTTTACAACAAGCGGTTCACAGAATCCTCCCTGACATTTACCCATGCCTGGACGAACTCTTTTCTTTACCGCCACAACACTGCGAGCTCCGCACTTTCGTCTAATACAGTCAATGATCTCACCCTCACTCACCTGTTCACAACGGCATATAATTCGCCCATATTTTGGATTATGGGCAATATATCTTTCTTTTTCATCTGTACTGCATTCATTGATCACTACATTTTTGACACGATGTGCAAAAAACATCCTTTTTGATAAATTCAAGCGTTTTAAAACATAATCATTGACAACCATTTCAGCAATTGCCGGAGCACTTGCTAATCCTGGTGAATCAATAGCCGCAACATTGATAAAATTTTTAACACTGCTTTCTCCTATGATAAAATCATTATCGGCACATGGTGCACGAAGTCCGCTAAAACTATGAATGATTTCATCATAAGGAACATTTTTGACGATCTTTTCAACTTTTTCACGGACAAATGTTAACCCACGTTCACTGGTCGAATTATCCTCACGATCAATTTGCTCAGACGCAGTTGGGCCCAATAA
Source organism: Traorella massiliensis (assembly GCF_900104665.1). Taxonomy (GTDB): domain Bacteria; phylum Bacillota_I; class Bacilli_A; order Erysipelotrichales; family Erysipelotrichaceae; genus Traorella; species Traorella massiliensis. The sequence continues at coordinate 164,079 of NZ_LT629966.1, forward strand.
AATATTACCATGTATTGTTGGTGTAACTAATACACCCTTTCCTTTTTTCGTAGGTGCAGGGTAAATTACATGTTTAACAAAATTAGATGCATTTTTTGATAAGACATAATATTCCCCCTTACGTGGCAGAATTTTAAAATCTTTCTTATGTGTAACCATTTCATTGATCTTATCAGCATAGATTCCAGCACAGTTGATAACAATTTTCGCATGATAAGTGTGATCCTGTGTTTTTACTATAAATCCATCTTTTTCTACAGTAATTGCCTTCACTTCCTGATTCAGTTCACATTTACACTGATTGCTCATAGCTGTTTCCATTGCAGCAATTGCAACTTTCCATGGTGTAACGATTCCTGTCTGCTTACAATAAAGCGCCTTGATAACATCATCAGAAATATTTTCTTCCAGCACTAATATTTCATCACGATTAATCATCTGAGTTCTGATTCCTCGTTTTTCAGCTTGCTTATGCAGTCTTTCCAATGTGTGAACCTCGTCCTCATTCACAGCTACGACCAGTGAGCCAATCTGCTTGAAATCAACCTTTAGTTCTCGACACAAGGAAGGATACTTGCGAGCTCCGCGAATATTCATTTCAGCTTTCAATGAATAATCATCAGGATCATATCCGGCGTGAATAATAGCACTGTTGGCCATCGTTGATTTATTCGCAATATCATTTTCTTTCTCAAGAAGCAGCACATTGCAGTGATATTTCGAACAATTATAAGCAATGAGCGACCCAATGATACCGCCACCTATAATAATAATATCTTCCATACTGAAATCTCCTTTACTTTATTATTATAAAAAAGAATAAACAAAAATACAAGTAAACGCTTTCAAATATCCTTTTTTTTCACCATCCTGCAACTCACCTGCAAATAATCCTGTCAGATAAAAGCTTAATCGCATACCTGATTCTTCAGCCTCTTTATTTTAGAAGCAGCCATTTCACAGATAATCTTTTCCATTATCCGTCTGTCCGTCAAAATAGACATATGAAAAAAACAGATAGCATTTTAAAATACCTTATCTGTTTTATTTAGAAACCTGAATATTCTCTTGATTAAAAACTGCTTCACTTGGATTTTCTCTAAAAGTATCGCTTACACGAACACCCACACTTTTAAAATTATATGAGAAGTCCCATGTAACAGTCTCATTTGGAAAATCAGTCATATAGACTATATAGTAAGCCCTAATTTTTTGGTAATTTCCTTGACGCTCCTGAACAGCTCTGCCAATATAACTAGCATCCCATGAAGAAGAAATACTTGAATTAATGTGAATGATCGGAATACCTACCGGTGTATTCGTATTATATTGATATTCAATCGTAAACAAATACCCTTTGCCAAGATTATTATCTACTGCCTGAACATTCATATCAATATCAAACACATAATCAACAAATATATCTGCTTGAGCATTCACTACGACTCCTTCATCATAATAAAGTCTTAGTTCAAACGTATTATCTCCTGTAACGATTCCATGATCGAAAATAGAAACGGAAGTTTCCATTTCATTTGTAAATGTGCTGATCAGCGTATCTCCATAATACAGCTCTACTTTATCAAAAGAGTGATCATTTAGCTGATAATCCCATATCAGTGATATAGTCTTTTGTTCGTCATCAAATTCACCACTAAAAAGTGAAATCTGAGGATCCACTTCTTCTGATGGATCATCTATCAGAGGAAGATCAGGATTTACTTCCCCTCGCAGCTGTCCAATAACAAGACGTGCTGTTAAGCCTGCAATAACCAGCAAACAAATAATCAGGCATCCCGAGAATATTTTATTTCGTTTAATAAATTCAATCATTTTCCCACCTTTGAACTATTATACTCTATTTAATGAATGAATGCAAAAAGAATTCAAAAGAAGCTTCTTATAGTTCTACTTTAAAAAGTATTCCATTATGAAACATTTGAGCACTGATCTTTCCATGATGAATATCCATAATTGCCTTAGCAATTGAAAGACCGATACCTTGACCGCTAACATTTGAAGAATGTGCTTCATCTCCACGATAAAACCTTTCAAAAAGTAAATTAGGATCACCCGCAAATGGCTCACAGCTATTATAAACTTCTAAGATACATCTTCGGTTATGCAGGCTCAAACTAACAGAAATCTCAAATGGTTCACTAATATATTTTAATGCATTTTCTAATAATATATCGATTAATGTCTGCATACAAGCAGCATCTGCACTCACAACAACGTCCTTTTGAATATTCTTTTTTAAATGTACCTGCTTTTGATCAAGCAATGGTCGGAATTCCAAAAGTGTTTTTTCTAGACACTTGCTCATATTGACATGAGTCATTTCTATTTCTCTGCTTTCTTCCATCTTTGAAAGCATAAGAAGCTTCTTTACCAGTTCATTTAAACGAATAATCTGATTCTGTGAACTTTTTATCCACTCGTTTTCTCCTATTTCCATTTTTAAAACTTCATTATTTGCGGAAATAATAGCTAGTGGTGTCTTAATTTCATGTCCTGCATCCGTGATAAAACGTTTTTGCTGTTCAATTTCTCTCACGATAGGCAGAATTGCTCTTTTTGATGCGAAATAAACGATAATGAATAAAATTAAAAGAGAAATAAGAACGATCCAGATCGAAGACACAAAAACAGCCTGGATTGCATCCATCTGATTATGGATATTGATAAATACGATCATCCCATTTTCTTCATCACCGCTAGTGCGATAAAAATAATCATTGATGATTCCTCTAGGATCCCATTCAATCTGAAAAGCATATTCTTCAGCTTCCGATCGGGAAATAGAGGCAATATGCGAAGTATTGACTTCAGAAATCTCACCATTCTCATATTTAACCGTAAAAAATCTTGTTTCAAACATCGTGTCATTTCTTATTTCTTTTTTTATTTCGTTAAAATAAGGAAGCTTGCCATCATGTTGAATCAAATAATCTGCTTTATGATTCACTTTTTGATACAGCTGATAGAAATTTAAAATGTTGACTAGTGTAAGCACGACAAGTAAAATCAGTGTCAGTGATATCATCATCGTCTTGATAAAGCGATGCTGATAGACCTTAACCATCTTTTTCCTCCAGCGTATAACCAACTCCTCTAGCTGCCTTGATAATCACATGAGCCCCCAGCTGATTCAGCTTTTTTCGCAAAGCACTGATATAGACCCATACAACATTGATTTCCGCATCTGAATCAAATCCCCATATCCGATCCATAAAATTTTCAGTAGAAATCACCACACTTGGATGACTCATCAACATTTCTATCATTTGAAATTCACGATTACTTAAGCGTATCCGCTCATCTTTAACAATTAACTCATAAGTTAATCGATCTAATGTCAAATCAGCAAATGTCAGAACGTTCTCCATCACTTCATTTTTTCTTCTCGTCAATGCCCGTATACGAGCCAGCATTTCTGCCATTGAAAAAGGCTTAGGAAGATAATCATCCGCTCCCATATCTAATCCTGTAATCCTGTCCTCAATCTCTGATTTTGCACTAAGGACCAGGACAGGTGTATAAACATGAATTTTCCGTAATTGTCTCAATACTTCTAAACCATTCATCTTAGGCATCATGATATCTAATAAGATAACATCATATTCCCCGCTAATAGCATAATCTAAAGCATCCGTTCCATCATAAACAGCATCCACCGTATAATTATGATGTTTTAAAATAGCAACAATCGCATTTGATAATTCTCTTTCGTCTTCACATAATAATATTCGCATAGTCCTACCTCTTTTTTATTTTATATGGTTTAGATTAAAATAACTTAAAATCAAAGATGTTTCAATAGATGATATGCATAAATGAATGAAAATGCATTAAATCTTTAAAGATTCAATGCATTCATTCATTATTCAAAAATCTTTGTCGCTTCCTGCAATAGATCACGAATTTTTAAATGCTGCGGACAGGCATGTTCACACTTACCGCATTTAATACAATCTGAAGCTTTTCCTTTATTTTCAGTACATTTTTTATAATTGCTCATACTTGTCCAGTCATTATAAATTTTTTTTGTATTATAAATGGCAAATATATCAGGTATTGGTATTTGTTTTGGACAACCGGCCACACAATATTGACAAGCTGTGCATTCGATTTGATCAAGTGTTTTTAAGATCTCACGCACTTTCGCAACGGCTTTAAATTCTTCTTCATTCATTTTTTTAAAGTTTTTCATCGTTGCAAGATTATCATGTACCTGTTCGATGCTGCTCATACCGCTAAGAACCATAAATACCTGATCAAAGCTGGCAGCATATCGTAGAGCATAACTTGCATATGAACCGCCATTTAAGCTATCTAACACTTTTCCTGCCTCTTCTGGTAAATCAGCTAATCGGCCACCACGTACCGGCTCCATGACAATGACTGGCTTTTGATGTTTTACACATACCTCATATACTTTATCACTTTCAACATTCGGATTATCGGTATCAAGATAATTAAATTGAATTTGAACGACTTCAATTTCAGGATGTTCATTTAAGATCTGATTCAATACTTCTGGCTGATCATGAAAAGACATACCAATATGTCTGATCTTTCCTGTTTGTTTTAGTTCTTGTACAAACTCAAAAGCCCCACATTCCGTAAACTTTTTATAATATTCAAGATTCATTGCATGTAGAAGATAATAATCAAAATAATCTACTCCGCACTGTCTCAGCTGTTTTTCAAAAAAAGGCTGTAAATCTTCATGTGTCTGAAAAAAAGTTGAAGTTAGCTTATTTGTCAGATAATAAGCATCACGTGGATAACGTTGAACTAAACATTCTCTTAGTGCTGTTTCACTTGCACCATCCAAATAACCATGTGCCGTATCAAAATAATTGAAACCCGCTTCAATAAATTCATCAACCATCTGATTTACTTGTTCAAGGTCTACTTCTTTTCCCTTCATGGGAAAACGCATACATCCAAAACCAAATTTTTCTCTGAGTTCCATCTTTTTTTCCTCCCTATGAATGATATGTATAATTCATATATTTATTGTAACATCTTCTGCCTGCTTCAAGTCAAGCAAATATGAAAATTCTACAAAGAAAAAGAGCCTAAGCTCTTTTTATTGTGAGATCACATAACGAAGACGATATTCTTTCATATGCTGATCATCATATGATTCATAGTATTTAAAAGCAATCTTTTTTGCACTTTTACTGATAGTATATACATATTTTCCATTTACTGATTCAAAAGGCTGAATAACCAGCAGGTCGTTAAACTGATTATCAGCCCCAAAATATTCTTCCGCATCAAAGGGCCCATCACGATCATAGCTAATTAAAAAATCACTTCTTGAAAAGGATAAAATCTCGCCTGTAAGATTTTTTATTGTAAGATCAATGCATAAAAAGGCGCCTCCCTCTTCAATCACATAACCAAAATATTCATCTTCATGAATTTCCAGACGATTGATCTTCAATGAAAAGGTAATGGTCTGAAATTCATTTTTCATAGCAAAATTAGGTATATGATCTTTACAAAGCAAATGTAGCTGCGTTTTATTTTTTCTGATTTTAATTAAATCCATAACATTTCCTCCCTCTTCTATATTATGACAAGTTAGAGGTTGTTTTTGTCGAATCCTAGAATAGTCTGTTTGTTTAAAACATGTTATAATTGAAACAGGTGATACTATGTTTGAGAATTTAAAAAAATTATTTCATAAAAATGAAGATAAAGTTTTAATTACGATTCATGGTTTTGGTGTGAACCGCAAGCATGAAATGGATGACTTTATTGAATATGCTGCTGATTTTAAAATTGAAATTATAAGCTTTAATATGTTTGACATTAATGATGAAAGCGATGATGACTACAATAAGTGGATCCTCGTTGCGGAAAATAAGCTTCAACAAGCTTTGAATCAAAATAAGAAGGTTTATCTTTTAGGATTTTCTATGGGTGGAGTCATTGCTTCCTATCTTGCCAGTAAATATCCTATTGAAAAATTAATTCTAATAGCACCGGCTTTCATTCATTTCAACATTGAAAACTATGCCGGTATTGCAATTAAGACAGGGAAAAAGCTTTTAAGTGGCAATGATGAAGGTAAACCTTCGATGCCACGAAATTTCTATAGTGCTTTTATGGGATGTGTAAAAGAACATAAGAATGATATTCGTAAAGTTAACTGTCCTGTATTGCTCATACAGGGAGATGAAGATGAAGTCATTCCGCTTAAAAGCAGTGAATGGGCATATGAACAGATTCCCCATGATCAGAAAAAATGTATCTTTCTCCACGGTGGAAAGCATCGGCTTCTGCAAGATCAAAGTGTTCAGGATATTGCTTTTCTTTTAATTGATGATTTTCTTCATGATAAACTGCTCCCATCAAAAAAATGATTTATATCCAAAGCTATATGTAAATAACTTATTATCTGTCAAAAATGAAACATAGAAAAAAAATAGCTGGTTTATAGCTATTTTTTTCCGGTATATACCATATCGTGTGGTGTGGTTACCCCTATAACAGAAAATGTGGTTATGTGAAAATTATGTGACTATGTGGTCTGGTATAACAGTTTTTGTGGTAGTCCTATGACATTTCTGTGGTTTTTGCTTGTAAAATAAAATCCTCCTTGTCGTATAATGTGTGTGTTCAAAATCACTTTATACAGAAAAGGAGGTAGACATATTCATGTCCTTACATAAGTTTATCACAGATATGCTGAACATTAAACCGGATAATATTGATAAGATTGATTCCTTTGATCTTTCTGACGGTTCTGTAAATCTTAGAATCAGACTGAAAGCCAAGAAAGATATCTGCTGCCCTGTATGCGGCGGAAAAGTCCATATCCATGGCTATTCCTTAAGAAAACTGATCCATTCCACTCTTGTCAACAGAAAATGCACCATCTTTTATGAACGCAGAAGATTCAGATGTGATTCGTGTGAGATGACTTTCTTTGAAGAGAATCCTTTCATCAATTCTTCTGAAAATGTGACCTTTGAAACCAAGGTCAATGTTCTCAAGGATCTCAAGTTCGTCAATAATACCTACACTTCTACGGCTGCCCGCTATCATCTTTCTGCCACCAAAGTCCAGCGCATCTTTGATGCCCATGTCAATATCCCCAGAAAGCCTTTGCCGGAAGTCCTGTCTATCGATGAACACCATTTTCCTGAATCCAGCTATGATTCTCTCTACTGCTGTCTTCTGATGGATTTTGAGGACGGCACCATCATCGATGTGCTTCCTGACAGAAAAAAAGATTATCTTGCCGGCTATTTTACTAAAGTGCGGCTGGATACTTACGATGAAAAGACCGGAAAAAGCGAACTCGACAATGTCAGATATGTCTCGATTGATCTCTACAAGCCTTATAAAATCATTGCTCAGATTTATTTTCCTAAAGCTCTCATCTGCGCCGATTCCTTTCACGTTCTCAAACATCTCACTGAGGCCTTCAGAGCTGTCCGTCTGAGGTGCAGAAGAAACACCGAAGATGAAAATCTCCGGTATCTTCTTACAAAGTTCAAGTATATCTTCAGTCATGGCTTCAATCTCGACAACGATCCTAAGTACAATAAAAGATTCAAGCGCCGCATGAACTACAGAGACATGCAGACCATCCTGTTTGAGCGTTTCCCTGATCTGAAGAAAGCCTATGAACTGAAAGAAGGCTATATTCTCTTCAACGAGTCCTGCTGCGTGCAGAATGCAAAGGAAAAGCTTGCAGATCAGATCCGGCAGTTTGCAGATTCCGGAATCAGTGAATATGCTGGCTTCTACAATCTTTTGATTAACTGGAATGAAGAGATCGTCCATTCATTTTCTGCTGTCAGCGGCAGAAGAATCAACAACAGCTATATTGAATCAAGAAACAATCAGCTGGAAAGACTGATGATGAATGCAAACGGGTTTAGAAATTTCAAAAGAACCCGTAACAGAATACTTTACTGCCTGAATAAAAAAGACACTTTTAAAATTTAAAAACAGCTACAGTATATAACGATAATACAAGTGATTTTGAACAGAAAAGGCGATCGAACCGATCACCTTTTTCCTCATATAAACCACAGATTTGTCATAGTCATACCACACACTCTGTTATAACTTTCCACATGGTTGTGATAGCCTGACCCACACGCTGTTTATAGCCTAGACCACAGAATTATTTAGAATCCCTTTTTTTCTTAGTTTTTCAATAAGCTGTGTTTTAATGCCTAACAATTCTTCTGTTAAAGATACTTTATAGACATGAGGATACTCAAAACGTTTGTATTGTGGCCATAAATGGTCAAGCTGATCAGTACAGTAGTCACGTACTTCTTGGATCGTTGGCACATCATAAACCAGCTGTCCATTGATAAAGATCGGCTGAAGCAAATCTTCTACATAATATTCTCCAGCATGGAATGTTTTATTTTGCCAGCGATTATTAGGGTGGTAGATCGTTAAATCCTCCTTATCATTGATTGGATGACCATAAACGCTCATCACATCAGCACGCATCATATGTGTTTCGCTGTCATAAATACGATAAAGGTCTTTAAATCCAGGATTCGTCATTTTTTCAATATTTTCAGAAAGCTTGATTTTAGGAATGATCGTACCATTTTCAATAACGCTTGATAACTTATATACCCCGCCAAATACAGGAGTTGATTTTGAAACGATCAAATTTTCTCCTACTCCAAAACTATCAATTTTAGCCCCCTGATCAATTAATGACTTAATGATATTTTCATCAAATGAATTACTTGCAACAATCTTGCAGAAGGACATATCATTTTCATCAAGAATTTTACGGATCTGTTGCGAAAGATAAGCAATATCTCCTGAATCAATACGTACTCCTTGAAGATGATATCCTCTAGGAGCCAGATATTCTTTTTCAACACGTATCGCATTTTTTATACCACTACCCAAAGTATCATAGGTATCTAATAAAACGATGCAGCTGTCAGGATAATTTTCAGCGTATGAAAGGAAGGCTTCATATTCACTGTCATATGACTGCACAAAGCTGTGAGCCATTGTGCCTACAACCGGTATACCAAACTTCTGACCAGCAAAAACGGTCGCCGTAGAGTCAACTCCTCCAATATAACAAGCCCTGCTTCCATAATAAGCAGCATCAAAATTATGAGCTCTTCGTGCACCAAATTCCATCACATTTCTTCCTTGAGCAGCCAGTTTCACTCGATGTGCCTTAGTAGCAATCAGTGTTTGATGGTTGATGGCTAACAGAAGGGCCGTTTCTAAAAGCTGGGCATCAATCATTTTTGCTTTAACTCTTACTAAAGGCTCATTAGGAAAAACAACCGTTCCTTCTTTTACAGCATAAACATCTCCCGTGAAAATAAAATGACGAAGATAATCTAGAAACTCATCTGTAAATTTATGCGTGCTTTTTAAATATTCAATATCTTCATCTTTGAAATGCAGATTCTGGATATAACCGATCATCTGTTCCAGACCACAAAAAATTGAAAAAGCACCACCATCTGGATTTCTCCTAAAAAATAAATCAAAAGTTACTTCTTTATTAGCCTTTGGATCGTTAAAATAGCACTGACTCATCGTTAATTCATAAAAATCCATGACTAATGAAAGATTACGTTCATCTCTGAAATCATATTTATAGTCTAGACTTTCCATTTTATCACCCGGAAACATTATACCATGAATAAAAAATTATGTCATGAATGAAGATTTATGAACACGATCTCACATTTGCTTCCTAAACGATTTTTCATGCCCCATGCTCCCGCACCGCTTGATGTAATGCGATAACCTTGCTCTGTTTTATGAAGGCCTGTATCTAAAACAAATCCTAAAGGAAGTATCTGTCCGGCATGGGTATGTCCTGATAGCTGTAAATCGACATTTTCATAAACATGCGGAACATGATCAACTAAAACACAGGGCTTATCTTCTTTAAGCAGCCAGTTTATATCAGAAGCATCACGTTCATAGTTTTTTCCTATAAGATAAAAATCATCTGCAATTAAAACTCTTTCATCTTCCAGTGTTACTACTCCTGCAGATTGAAATGCTTTTCTTGTTTCATCATCTAACTCATCATGATTTCCTTCAATATAATAAATCCCTTCTTTTGTCTGAACTTTTTCAAGCCTTGAAAAGGTTTCATTTTTTATCTCTTTACTACTTCCTTCATCAAAAATATCACCAGCCATGATGAATAAATCAATATTATTTTTATTAACACGATCAATAATATCTTGTAAACGTTCAACTGATGCCCCTTTTCCAAGATGAAGATCCGAGATCATCATGATCGTATAATCATTTTTTAAACCTGAAACTTTAATGTCATAGCTTGTCATGACTAAATCACTGTAGTTAAAGCTTCCCCATACAACTAAAACAAATGCAATCATAAAAGGCATAAATCCTTTCAAATAAAGGGTATCTGCATGTATAAAATGAAGCTTTCGAAATAAATCAAAAACAAGGAAAGAGATAGCAGCATAGAACAGAAATACCAATACAACAGGAAACTGACAGCAAATAATCATTATAGGAATGATAAACAGCCCATATATGATCTTATCATTTCTATTTATCAGCTGCTTATGAAAATGCAGATAAAAAAAGAACATCATAAGTAAAACGGCAGGCATAAATAACAGATAATGAATGGGTTTCATCTCTCTTTTTCCTCCTTTAGCTCTTCAAATACCGCATTCATAAAAGCTTTCAAAGAATCAAGAACCACCTTTTTATTCTCCATATCTATCTTTGAAATAGCTTTGATTAGAACACTTGTATTTTTCAGCCAATTATTCGAAAGATCATGAAAAGTTTCTTCATTTGTAGAAGAAAGTACCTCAAAAATCACATTTACACATTCTTCACGTTGTGAAGGAGTTATTTTCTCAAGAAAATCATTCATAGCACCTTCAATCACTTCACTTTGTCTATCAAAATCATCTGCACAAATAAAATCTTTTCCTAATAATTGCCAGGAATATAAATCATGCTGATATATTCCTTTTTTATTGCTTTGAATCAAGATATAATCTCTTTCCTTTTGATAAAGGAAACGACCAATGATGCTATTTTGTGGATAATAAATACGCACTTTTTGATAAATCTCATGATTTTTTCTTTTTACATACATTTTTTTACTCAGACCAGGACCATCAAAATTATCAACTTCTAAGATTCTCTTTTGAATTGATTTTAATGTAAATAAAGCACTGTAAACCGCTAAATTACCACCTTTGGAATGTCCCCCTAACCTTAACTTGCCTCTATGTTCATTGGCAGCATCACGTATATATCTTAATGCCGCTTTTTGTGAACCTACCACATCTTGAAAACACATATTCAAATTCTCTTTCCATCCAATCAGCGTATTATCTGTTCCCCGAAAAGCAATATAATGCGTGTGATCTTCTAAATGAAAAATAAGAGCACAAAACTGTAAAGATCTTTCTTCCTGATGTTCACAAACGAAATTGCTAATAATACAGTTTTGAAAACGCCGGCTTTGTGCCAGCAAAGAGAACAGCTGTGGATCTTCATCTGCCAGAATCTTATCATCATTTAAAGAATCTGACTCATATTTACGATACGCTTTTTGAAAGGTATATTGTTCTTCACCTTCAAATATATATTCCCATCGCAAATATGCAGCTCTTGAAAGAATTAACGAGTCAATGGCATTAAAAGGATCTTGCGCAAATGTTAGATCTTTTCGCCATTGTAAATAATCAATAATATTGCTCATAATATCACTTCCTAAAATTTATACTAAATCGTTTTTATAATAATTTCAATGTTTTTATTGATTTTAGTACGTAAATGTTTTATAATATACGAGCACATGCCCGAGTGGTGAAATTGGTAGACGCAACGGACTCAAAATCCGTCGGTAGCGATACCGTGCCGGTTCGAGTCCGGCCTCGGGCACCATATGTAAGTAAAGCCTTATTTTCAAGGCTTTTTTTATTGTCGATTTATAATTTGGTGGGATTAAATGCTGAAATTTTCAGATATAGTAAAAACCACTCTCAATCAAGAGAATGGTATATCAAATATAAGCATACGACTCTTTATTTTAGAATTATTTTTATAACTGTATCAATAGGATCAGGAAGATCGTTACCTTTTATATCTATAAATACGATATCTGGATAATTATTGACGATCCAGTTATCCATGATCTGTAACTCTGAATGATCAGAAAGCAGATATATAGCTTCTACATTATCTCGATGAATCCCATATAAAGGAATTCCGCCAATCGACATTTCCATGACATGATAATATAAGATCTTTCCATTTTGTGTAATACGTCCATTTTCAGGCTTATTTAAAACAGATGCGCCACAACCATAAATACTTTCAGAGTAATTTCTCATCCATACAGAAATTTCATTTAATATACGTATTGTTTCTTTAGGAAAACGGCCTCTGGCATCAGGTCCGACATTTAAGATCATATTACCGCCTTTAGAAACACATTCTACAAGTTTACGGATAATGGTCATTGGTTTTTTATAGTTATGATCTTGACTATGATATCCCCAATGATCATTCATTGTGATACAAGCCTCCCATAAAACAGGACGTCCCTGTTGATCAAAAAGTCCATAAGGAGGGATGATTTGTTCCGGTGAAACAAAATCGCCACAATAATCAGAAGGATGATCGCTCAATAGGCTTCCAAAACCTTCACCACTCACTTCTAAACGATTATCTAAGATAATATCGTTTTGAAGAGAACGTACCATCTCTACAAGTTTTTGAGCCTGCCACTTTTCTGCCCGCATTTCATCATAAGAAAAATCAAACCACATGATATCTAACTTTCCATAATTGCTGCAAAGCTCTTTCACCTGTCCATGCATAAAACGCAGATAGTTATCAAAATCATGTTTCACATTTTTATAAGCTTCATTATTTCTCTCAGGATGATGACGGTCATGATAATGTGGATAATCAGGATGATGCCAATCAATCAAGGAAAAATAAAGTCCCACATGAAGTCCTTCAGCACGGAATGCTTCTAGAAATTCCGCTACAAAATCCCGTCTTGTCTTATAATCTGAAAGCTTTGTATCAAAAAGAGCATATCCGTCATGATGTTTTGCTGTCATAACTGCATATTTCATACCAGCTTTTTTGGCCATTCTCGCCCATTCTTTCATATCACAATCATCCGGATCAAAAGCATCGATATACTTTTGATAATCATGAACGCTCATTTCTTCAACACTTCGTACCCATTCGCCACGAGCTGCTGTCGCATAGGCACCAAAATGAATGAACATCCCAAAACGGGCGTCTTTATACCATTCTATTCTTTTCTCATAGTTCTCTCTATCAAACATGCTTATCTTTCCTCATTTAAAGCTATTCGAGTATAATATTCTTTTTCATCTTCATGATCGATCCAGGCACCATTTTTCATCTGTACTTTTAAAGATGCCGGATTATCCTTATGCACAGAAAGGTAGATTTCGTCCTCACGAATAATTTTTTTTGCTTCTTTGATCGTCAATGCCAAGCCAATGCTCGCATATCCTTTACCACGATAATCTTTCGCTATGCCATAACCAATATGACCAGCACCATTTTTCAATCCTTCCGTTAAGTAATGACGCAGTTTAAAGATACCTACAGCCTGATCTTTTTCCATCAGCATATAAGTTGTCTGCGGTACTTTCCAATCTGGAAGATCAATCCCTTTAGAATCTTTGACACATCGCTCAACAAATTTCTGATATTCTTCAAGACTTAACCCATAAGCATCATTCATAAAGCCATGCTCATCTTTTTCAAATGAATGATAGCAGGCATAGCTTTGTTCCAAGCTAACATCTTCAATTCTTTCAAGCCGAAGATCAGCAAATCCATGATCTTCAAAAAATGCTTCCACAGCTTCTTCAAAAGAAGAATAGATCGTTATTCCATTTCCTTTTAAAATTCCTACCATCATAGAATTAAAACCACAGCTGCTTTCTAACCCTGCCAATGAATTGCGTTCTAAGCGAGTATCATGAATTACAGGATAAAAATGAACATTTTTACCATTAAACTTTTTCTCCATCATCATACCTAGCGCAACACATGATCCGCTATCTTCCGTCGAAAGATCAAAAAATAACACATCAGCTTCATTTAAACGCTGTACATCAGCCAATGCTATCTCGCTTGAAGTAACATCTGATTTATTATTAAGAGGCATCTCAACTGGATTAAACAATTCATATTCTACATGATTCAGATCTAAAACATTGCGAATTCGCTTTCCTTCATATCTTCGCTGCTTTTCTTCCGCCTCGCTAAATAAAGGCCCCACAATATATATTTTCATTTCAATCCTCCTACATCATTGTAATTTCATTTTTTAATATTAAAGAATACCTAAGTGTTCTCATTCGTATATAAATATAACACATAAAAATTGTAATTGCTGAAACAAAAAAGATAATACTTCCTAAAAGTGAATTTTCTGGTATGAAAAATTGTAGACCAATGCTCTTAAAATAAAGCTGATAACAAAGGTAATTCAAAGTTTGAGATAATACCCACGAACCAGCAAAGATCTGTATTCCATAATAAAGAAGTTCCACAAAAACCAATATCATCATATCTTTCATCCGTAAACCCAAAGCCCGATATAACATAAACTCTTTTTTGCGATACTCAAAGTTTACAGAAGCTATGCTGCTAGTCGCTAAAATTCCCATCAGAATCAAAGAAAGGATATAGCCATAGGAAAGAATACGTATCAAAGATATAAATATTTTTCCATCATTAAATGCTTTCTGTACATTGACCACTTCAAGTCCTGCTCCAAAAGAATCATTTATAATGTTAAGCTGACGAACTAAAGAAGCAGAATCATTGCTTTGAAAATATACATGATATTCATGTTCAACAGCTCCTGTCTGATCATAGATTTCTCTAAAAAGCTGACGTGATACCAGGATCTGTGGCTGTTTCTGATAACCACATCCAGTGATCAGCTTATTGGTCATTAAAAGATTTAATGAAGAAAAGATCTTTTGGTCATCATAATATAAATCATGAATTACGGTATTTTTAAAAATATTATAAAAACGTCTTTGAGAAGAGCTATACATCTGATTGATCAATATGCCCCATGGCTTTTCAACACTTATTTCATCTCCAAATGCTTTGTGTGAAAAAGCCTGTAGCACTTCATCACTATAAGCAATGACTTCTACATAAAAATTCTGATTGAAAAGTATATTCTGAAGGTAATCATAATCTAAAGCCGCTACATCCGAACTATACAATCGTATACTTTCACTAATCACAACGGCAGAAACATTTTCAGCATTTTTTAATTGTGTCATCAAGCGTGTTGGATAAGTATCATCATGAATGATAACCTCTACATCGTAATTATGATCATTGACATCATAAAAGACACCCTCTCGAAGATAACCCATCAATGAATTCATAAGTATAAAAAGAGTGATGATTGCTGTAACTCCGATAATCAGATGACGGTAACTTCGATGATTTTGACGAATATTTTTATGAAAAAGACGAATTAGAATCGGTTTTTTCTTTTCTAACTGAAGATAAGGATGATCCATAACCTCTACTTCATCACTAGACTGAAGTGTCGTAGTTACATTTTGAACAACTATTTTTTTCGTACTTTTACGAATAAAATAAAAGGATGTCAACGCAACATAAATAACACTGATCAGTAATATAACTTCCCGATAATGATGTCCCAAAGTTAAAGAACGGACAGAAACCGAATAAATCAAACTGTTTAAAATGTTCACTAGAACATCATATAGCAGCCATCCTAAAGGAATTCCTATCGCAAGTGAAATGATTAACAGTAACAGTCCTTCATAAAGAATCATCGTTGTACATTGTAACTGAGTCACTCCAACTGTCTTTAAAATTGCAAGGTGCTTTTCACGATTCGCATATGAATTTTTATAACAGTTACGAATCAAAAGGATGTTCATTGCGATAAAAGTCAGCAGGATCAAAGCGAAAAAGAAAATCAGTAATGGTACCGCATGACTTTCATCGGCCTGATGAAAAAGATGATACCAGGAATTCATTTCAAAACTTTCAAATTCACCACTAAATGAGGCGACAATTTGCTGACTCACAGCTTCGCTATCTTTTTGATTATAATAGCGGACATATAGATCTTTAGGAGATTTACCATTTAAAACACTTATTAGTGTATAAGATGTACTATCATTATCAAAAAAATTATTTTCAATAATACCGACAACTTCATACTCCTGATTATCAAGCATAACTTTTTGATGTAAATCTAAAGATATTTTAGAATCAGTCAAAGCTGCTTCAGACACTAAGATTTCATTTTCAGAAACAGGGAAACGGCCTACAAGCAACACAAATTTTAGATCATCAAAACTTGCTTGATCCATACCTGCAATTGTAAAAGAACTTTTTGTTTTTGTCAGGAAGCAATCCACTTCAATCTTTTTCTGGATTTCTATGATGTCTTCCTGCATTACTTTCGCATGTAAGCTCAATGAATCTGCAAATTCATCACTTACATTATGATATATCGCATGATAATTACCATAAGCAGCAATCATAGAATCATTAAAACTGATCAATGTATTAACACACAGACAGCTGACTAGGAAGAATAACGCACTTGCAGTAATCAGTGAAAGAATGGAAAGTAAAGTAGATGATTTATTCATCATCAAATATTTCCGTACATAAGTCATCAGGATATTCATAGATTATCCTCGAATTTACTTAGTCTTCCATGTTCCATCAAATATATGTCATCTGCCTGCATTGCAATATTCATATCATGTGTAATCATGATGATCGTTGTATCATATTTGATAGAAATAAGTTTCAAAAGATCCGCTATCTCATGAGCACGATTACTATCCAGGTTACCAGTGGGCTCATCACAAAGAAGCAGTGTAGGATGATGGATCAAAGCACGAGCTACAGCTACACGCTGCTGTTGACCTCCCGACAGATTGCTTGGATAGCTATCCATTTCATCCTCAATATGTAAAGTTGAAATAATCTGATTAAAATAATTTTGATCAACTTCTTTATGATCTAAAAGAATCGGTAAAAGAATATTTTCCTTTACATTCAGTGTTGGGATAAGATTATAAAACTGGTATACCATGCCAATCTGTCTTCTTCTAAATATTGTTAACTGATCCTCTGAAAAAGAATAAATATTCGTCTTATCTAGAATAATTTCACCGCTCGTAGGCGTTTCTAAACCTGCTAACATATGAAGTAAGGTACTTTTTCCTGATCCGCTTTCACCTGTGATCGCAATAAAGCTTCCTTTATCCACTTGAAAAGAAACATGATCGACTGCATGTACGATCTTATTCTTCTTTGTATATGTTTTAGTCAATTCTTTTACTTTTAAAAGTTCCATTATTTCACCTGCTTATAAAACCTTATTGAGAAAGCCGTTCCTACATTTAATCGGCTTCTTACATGAACGCTTGCTTCTTGACTTGTTAAAATTGAATAAGACATGGCCAGTCCGATCCCTACACTATCATCACTGCTTTTACTGGCACGATAAAAGCGCTCAAAGATGAACGGCAAATCTTTACTGGAAATCCCTTCTCCATTATCAGAAATTACAATTTCCGTATACATCACACTATCAAATATTTCAGCCTTTAATTGTCCTCCAACAGGTGTATGTTCACAACAATTCTTTAAGATATTTAAAAGTGCTTCACTTGTCCAATTGATATCAATTTCTAATATTGGATTATCACCACACAAGATAAACTGCTGATTCTTATCTTTGATTAACATATTAACGGGTTCAACCGCTTTTAAAATAAGATCATCAGCATATATCTTTTCTTTTTTAAACTCAACAGTTTTCGCATCTAGCTTAGCCATTTTCAAAAGTGAAGAAACAAGCCATTCAATTCTTTTTAATTGAGAACGAATGACCTCTAAAAACTTTTTCCGATCCGCTTTACTCAAGTCTTCATTTTGAAGGAGATCTGACATGATCAGCATACTTGTCAAAGGTGTTTTTAGTTGATGTGAAATATCGGCTAAATTGTTAGCTAATTGCATCTTATCCTGTTTTAACACTTCATTCTGTTCTTTCAACATCACTGTAATTTTATAGATATCATTTTTCAAAGCTGAAAGACTGCCTTCATCGTTATCAATAATATCTAATGCATAATCTTTGTTTAATAGACGATTGATATATTTAGAGATATTTGAAATAGAAGAATCTAGTCTAAGAAGATAAAAATAAACAATCAGAAACACTAAAGCTGTAAACACTAAAATGATTGCGGCAAAGGCTGCAGTTATTTTATTTTGAAAGCTGTGATCTACTACCTCATCATCATTCATTCCATACTTTTCTAAGATCTCTGCTCCCTTCTCGCTATATTGAGTACTCTGCTCTGTTAAAATTGCAATCACATCGTTTTCATTAAGGTCATAAGTCTCAGAAAGATAGCCTATCAGGTTAGCATTAATTTCATTTGTTTGCCGCTGTAAATCACGATTTAGCCAAGAAGATACCAAAAATACACTAGCAATAGCTAGTGTCATGGTAATGATGATTGAAACAAGCAGTTTTCGCAGTCTCTTGTCAGCTACGTTATTCATCTTTCAGTCCTCGATAACCGATACCACGAATCGTCTCAATCAAACGTGGCTGCTGAGGATCATCTTCAATCTTCTCTCTTAACCGCTTAATATAAACAGTTAATGTATTGTCGTTGATGAAATCTCCTCCAATATCCCAAAGACTATCTAAAAGTTCATCTCTTTTTAATATATCACCTTTTCTAGTTGCAATCGTTAAAAGTAAACGATATTCCATAGCACTTAAAAAGATTTCCTGATTATTTTTATAAACTTTTCCTTTAAGCGAATATATCTTTAAATTACCAAAAGTAATGATCTTCTCTTTATCCGGATGATTATTTTTACGACGCATTACAGCATTTACACGAGAAATAAACTCTTTGAGCCCGAATGGTTTGGTAATATAATCATCGCCCCCCATATCCAGACCAAAAACGATATCATTTTCATCATCACGTGCAGTCAAAAAGATAATCGCAGGATTCGATTTTTCTTTTGCATATTTACATACTTCAAATCCATTTCCATCTGGCAAACCAAGATCGATAATCAAACAATCATAGCTATTGCGAGAAAGATAATCTTTCGCTGTCGCAACACAATTAGCAATAAATATTTCATACCCTTCGGCTCGAAGGGTATGTTCACATCCTAAAGCAATGCTTTCGTCATCTTCAACTATCAAAATTTTACTCATATTCTTTACCTCTTTGTGACTATTATAGCATAATCTTTCCATTACAAAATAACAAATTTATCACTTTAAATTTAATCAGCATACATTTAATAAACGCAATACATAAACAATAAAGAATAGAGAAGAAATTATTATAAGTAAACGATCTTTCTTTTGAGGATCTTTAAAATCATAAACCAAGATAATGATAACAATTGGTCCTAACAAAAAAAGGGATGATAAGTGAAAGCTTCTAAAATATGTCCTTTCAATAAATTTATCCAGGCTCGTGTCATACCGCATGTAGGACATGGTATGTGAAATATCCAATATATGAAACATCGAGTTTTGGTCACATATAAAAAAAGTGATAGCAGACATATACTTCCTAAAATAAATAATTTACTTTTCATAAAAAATGAAAGTGAATAATCACTTTCTAAATTGCAAGCATTAATTTCTGAAAATTCATTTCTTTTGTTTTCTTAGAAACGCTAAACCAGTCAATGATCGTTAAGATACCACATAAGCCCACTGTGAATAACTTAAGAATTCCCATACCTACTTCACCAAGCATAAAACGATCTACCCCTAAAGAACCTAAGAAAATTGATACTAACAACATAGTATTCGGATCTTTCAATTCTATACTCGTTATCGTTAAATACCTTTCATCATCAATAGTCATCAGTTTATCCTTGATCAATGCCATTTTCTCGGCTGGGAAATACTTCTGGTTAGAAACTAAATACATGTCTACTTTTTGTTTATCCATATTTTTATCCTCCTCGACAAATGTAGACATTTAATTTCTTTAATGATATACTTTTTATGTCATATATAGAGGCAACTTGATATTAAATCGAGTTGAAAGAAAATCTCTACCATATCTTTCGTTTTTTTTTGAAATTTATCTCATACAATTTTTTTATCAAATTTTTTTCTATAAGTACATTTCTGACAAAGAGGTAGTGAAAGCTTGTGATTTTGAAAATCTTTAAGTAAATCTTCATGTTCAACTAAAATATCATTAAATGGCGTTTCAAATAAATTACCAAGAACAGCCTGTCCATTTGCATCAAGGCAGCATGGAACGACACTTCCATCAACAAGAATAGCACACATATGTCTCCATCCTTGGCATGTCCCTTTTTGACTTACGAAAGAATGGCTCATTGAAGGCCATAAAAATTCTTTATCGAAACTTAAGAAGCAATGAGGTTTTAATTTTACCGAATCTTTATATCTTTGTATATTTAAATGATAATGCTCTTCAAGATATTTGATTGTTTTCTTACTCTCCAAATCTAAATCGTCTTTTAATGTCCACAGACGATATGAAACATAAATACCATGTTCAGATAATTCATCTCCAGCTTGTACTGTTTTTTTCAAATAGTCTGGTATATGTGGAAAAGAATGAAGTGAAAGATTTATTTGACGAAGAGCTCGACTAGAAAGTAAAATATCTTTCTTTTGCATAAGAAGTGTTGCATTGCTTGTTAGGTTAACAAAGAGCTTGTTTTCATAAGCAATTTGAAGAAAGGTTTCTAAATCAGGATGCATCAATGGTTCTCCGAGAACATGTAAATAAATATAATTGGTATATGGTTTGATCTGTTGAATAATATTTTTAAATTCGTCAATTGACATCATTTTTAAAGGACGTTTTGTATGTGCACAAAAGGAACAATTCAAATTACACTGGTTTGTAATTTCAATGTATATTTTTTTAAAACGCATAAAAACCTCCCATAATGTTTATTGTTGCTATAAAAATTCATAATAATAGAAAATAGAATAAAAGACCTTTTCAGTATATCATAGAATGAAAAACAAAGGAATAAAAAAAAGACTCACAAGAGTGAGCCGATCATCTGGCAGCGAGTTATCTTCACAGGGGCAGGCCCGGCTATTGTCACCGTGCAAGTGCTTAACTTCTGTGTTCGGGATGGGTACAGGTGTGTCCACTTGGCTGTCGCCACCAGATCTCTGAGGTCGTTCCCTCAAAACCGAATAACAGCTGATTTGATCTTCCTTCTGTGATTAAGTCCTCGACCTATTAGTATCAGTCAACTCCGCATATCGCTATGCTTCCATCCCTGACCTATCTACCTGATCGTCTTTCAGGGGTCTTACTACTTGCGTATGGGAAATCTCATCTTGGAGGCGGCTTCGTGCTTAGATGCCTTCAGCGCTTATCCGTTCCCTTCTTAGCTACCCAGCTGTGCATCTGGCGATACAACTGGTGCACCAGCGGAAGGTCCATCCCGGTCCTCTCGTACTAAGGACAGCTCTCCTCAAATTTCCTGCGCCCACAACAGATAGGGACCGAACTGTCTCACGACGTTCTGAACCCAGCTCGCGTACCGCTTTAATGGGCGGACAGCCCAACCCTTGGAACCGAATTCAGCTCCAGGATGCGATGAGCCGACATCGAGGTGCCAAACCTCGCCGTCGATGTGAACTCTTGGGCGAGATCAGCCTGTTATCCCCAGGGTAGCTTTTATCCGTTGAGCGACGGCCCTTCCATTCGGCACCGCCGGATCACTAATCCCGACTTTCGTCCCTGCTCGAGTTGTCGCTCTCGCAGTCAAGCACCCTTCTGCATTTGCGCTCGCCGATTGATTTCCAACCAATCTGAGGGTACCTTTGGGCGCCTCCGTTACTCTTTGGGAGGCGACCGCCCCAGTCAAACTGCCCGCCTGACACTCTCCCTCTCCCGGTTCACGGAAGCAGGTTAGAACTCCAATCACACAAGAGTGGTATCCCAACAGCGACTCCTCCTGCACTGGCGTGCAGGTCTCTTTGTCTCCCACCTATCCTGTACATATGTGATCAAAGCTCAATATCAGGCTGCAGTAAAGCTCCATGGGGTCTTTCCGTCTAGTTGCGGGTACCCGGCATCTTCACCGGGACTAAGATTTCACCGAGTCTGCTGCCGAGACAGCGCCCAAATCGTTACTCCTTTCGTGCGGGTCAGAACTTACCTGACAAGGAATTTCGCTACCTTAGGACCGTTATAGTTACGGCCGCCGTTCACCGGGGCTTCAATTCAGTGCTTCGCTTCCGCTGACACATCCTCTTAACCTTCCGGCACCGGGCAGGAGTCACCCCCTATACTTCGTCTTGCGACTTTGCAGAGAGCTGTGTTTTAGTTAAACAGTCGCTTGGGCCTCTTCACTGCGGCTCTTCTGAGCTCCCCTTCTTGCGAA
Organism: Traorella massiliensis; assembly: GCF_900104665.1. Classification (GTDB taxonomy): domain Bacteria; phylum Bacillota_I; class Bacilli_A; order Erysipelotrichales; family Erysipelotrichaceae; genus Traorella; species Traorella massiliensis. The sequence goes on from NZ_LT629966.1 coordinate 186,594, forward strand.
CGTACGGGGTCATTTTGCCGAGTTCCTTGGCAACAGTTCTCTCGCTCACCTCAGGCTTCTCGCCTTGCCCACCTGTGTCGGTTTTGGTACGGGCCGCTGCAGGATTAACACTAGAAGCTTTTCTTGGAAGCCGGTATCATCCCCTTCGCTACTTGCCGAAGCGTTCGCTCCACATCACATCTCTGCATTGACGCACGGATTTGCCTGTGCGCCTGCTCCTATGCTTGTCCCGCAATCCGTTAAGCGGGGCAGACTAACCTTCTCCGTCACTCCTTCATTCCTACGCGGGTACAGGAATATCTACCTGTTGTCCATCGACTACGCTCTTCAGCCTCGTCTTAGGTCCCGACTTACCCAGGGCGGACGAACCTTCCCCTGGAACCCTTAGGCTATCGGTGTGCAGGATTCCCACCTGCATCTCGCTACTCACACCGGCATTCTCACTTCCATGCGATCCACCGCTCCTTCCGGTACGGCTTCCGCTCCCATGGAACGCTCCCCTACCTCTTACTGTCTCCAGTAAATCCGCAGCTTCGGTAATATGCTTAGCCCCGGTACATTTTCGGCGCAGGGTCACTCGACTAGTGAGCTGTTACGCACTCTTTGAAGGGTGGCTGCTTCTGAGCCAACCTCCTAGTTGTCTGTGCATCCCCACATCCTTTTCCACTTAGCATATATTTTGGGACCTTAGCTGGCGGTCTGGGCTGTTTCCCTTTCGACCATGGACCTTATCACCCACAGTCTGACTGCCGGATATAATGCACGGCATTCGGAGTTTGATTGCATTCAGTACCCCGGGATGGGGCCATCATGCATTCAGTGCTCTACCTCCGCGCATCTCTTCTCCGACGCTAGCCCTAAAGCTATTTCGGGGAGAACCAGCTATATCCAGGTTCGATTGGAATTTCTCCCCTAGCCACAATTCATCCGCCAACTTTTCAACGGGGGTCGGTTCGGTCCTCCATTGAGTATCACCTCAACTTCAACCTGATCATGGCTAGATCACCTGGTTTCGGGTCTACCGCACCGTACTTGCGCCCTCTTCAGACTCGCTTTCGCTTCGGCTCCGCATCTCCTGCTTAACCTCGCACGCTACGGTAACTCGCCGGTTCATTCTACAAAAGGCACGCCATCACCCCTCAACGGGCTCTGACTTCTTGTAAGCATACGGTTTCAGGTTCTCTTTCACTCCCCTCCCGGGGTTCTTTTCACCTTTCCCTCACGGTACTGGTTCTCTATCGCTCACTGGCGAGTATTTAGGCTTGCCGGATGGTCCCGGCGGATTCCGGCTGGGTTCCTCGTGCCCCGCCGTACTCAGGATCCTTCTCGAGCGCTCCGACTTTCGCTTACGGGGCTTGCACCTCCTGTGGCCGGCCTTTCAATGCCGTTCTGCTAGTCTTCGCCGTCTCTTATCTGAAGTCCTACAACCCCAGAGCTTCCTCTGGTTTGGCCTCCTCCGTGTTCGCTCGCCGCTACTTGCGGAATCATTCTTATTTTCTTTTCCTCCGGGTACTAAGATGTTTCAATTCCCCGGGTTGCTCTCTCGCGGGCTATGTATTCACCCGCGGATGGCAGCGCATTGCCGCTGCCGGGTTCCCCCATTCGGATATCCACGGATCCTTGCGCTCTTACCGCTCCCCGTGGCGTTTCGCCGTTTGATGCGTCCTTCCTCAGCTGCCAGTGGCCAGGCATTCACCGTACGCCCTTATTAACTTAATCACCTTAAGTCTTCGTTTTTTTCCAAGGTTTTCTCCTTGCCGCTTACCAATTTCCTTTGGTTTCTTGAGTTACTGTTTTCTAACTGTTCTCGATTTTCATCTCCAACTATTTCAGAAAGATCATGTTTTCTATATCTATCTTCTGTTATTCGGTTTTCAAAGAACGACTTCCTGAAAGAGCTTCGCTCTCTCAAAACTGAACAAGAAACTTCTCCGTGCTTTCTCCTTAGAAAGGAGGTGATCCATCCCCACGTTCCCGTAGGGATACCTTGTTACGACTTAACCCCAGTCATCGATCCTACCTTCGACGGCTTCCTCCTTGCGGTTGGACCACCGGCTTCGGGTATTATCAACTCCCATGGTTTGACGGGCGGTGTGTACAAGGCCCGAGAACGTATTCACCGCGGCATGCTGATCCGCGATTACTAGCGATTCCGACTTCATGAAGTCGAGTTGCAGACTTCAATCCGAACTGAGACGGCCTTTCCGAGATTCGCTTGCAGTCGCCTGCTCGCAGCTCTTTGTAGCCGCCATTGTAGTACGTGTGTAGCCCAGGCCATAAGGGGCATGATGATTTGACGTCATCCCCACCTTCCTCCGGTTTGTCACCGGCAGTCTCTCCAGAGTCCCTAACTTAATACTGGTAACTGAAGACAAGGGTTGCGCTCGTTGCGGGACTTAACCCAACATCTCACGACACGAGCTGACGACAACCATGCACCACCTGTGCGGGATATACCTATCTCCCTGTCTCCAGGGCCTTTATCCCCATGTCAAGGCCTGGTAAGGTTCTTCGCGTTGCGTCGAATTAAACCACATACTCCACCGCTTGTGCGGGCCCCCGTCAATTCCTTTGAGTTTCACACTTGCGTGCATACTCCCCAGGCGGAGAACTTATTGCGTTAACTGCAGCACTGAGTCTCCCCAACACTTAGTTCTCATCGTTTACGGCGTGGACTACTAGGGTATCTAATCCTATTTGCTCCCCACGCTTTCGTGCTTCAGCGTCAGTTGCAGGCCAGCAGACCGCCTTCGCCACTGGTGTTCCTCCATATATCTACGCATTTTACCGCTACACATGGAATTCCATCTGCCTCTCCTGCACTCCAGCCGACCAGTTTCCAAAGCTCGATGGGGTTGAGCCCCACAATTTTACTCCGGACTTAATCCGCCGCCTACGCACCCTTTACGCCCAATAATTCCGGATAACGCTTGCCACCTACGTATTACCGCGGCTGCTGGCACGTAGTTAGCCGTGGCTTTCTGGCAGGGTACCGTCACTCATGAAGCATTCCCTCTTCATGCCGTTCTTCCCCTGCAACAGAGCTTTACAACCCGAAGGCCGTCTTCACTCACGCGGCATTGCTCGGTCAGGGTTCCCCCCATTGCCGAAAATTCCCTACTGCTGCCTCCCGTAGGAGTTTGGGCCGTGTCTCAGTCCCAATGTGGCCGTCCACCCTCTCAGGCCGGCTATGCATCATCGCCTTGGTGGGCCGTTGCCCCGCCAACTAGCTAATGCACCGCAGATCCATCTGTCAGCGTCGTGTCCCGACTTTAATAGAAAGAAGATGCCTCCTCTCTACCTATCCGGTATTAGCAGACGTTTCCATCCGTTATCCCGGTCTCACAGGCAGGTTGTCTACGTGTTACTCACCCGTTCGCCACTCCTTCCGCACAGAGCAGGCTCTGTCCTTCAGGCGTTCGACTTGCATGTATTAGGCATGCCGCCAGCGTTCATCCTGAGCCAGGATCAAACTCTCCATTTGATTGACTCTTTATGAACGAACTTGCGTTCGCTGTTTCCTTTTTCTGTTTCTTTCGAAATTGACGTTTCTTGTTCAGTTTTCAAAGACCGTGCGCTCTCTTGCGAGTGCTTGTATATAATACCACCTCCCCCTCCCTCTGTCAATATTTTTTTTACTTTTTTT
>NZ_LT629967.1:0-152140 GCF_900104665.1 Traorella massiliensis
AAAAAAAGACTCACAAGAGTGAGCCGATCATCTGGCAGCGAGTTATCTTCACAGGGGCAGGCCCGGCTATTGTCACCGTGCAAGTGCTTAACTTCTGTGTTCGGGATGGGTACAGGTGTGTCCACTTGGCTGTCGCCACCAGATCTCTGAGGTCGTTCCCTCAAAACCGAATAACAGCTGATTTGATCTTCCTTCTGTGATTAAGTCCTCGACCTATTAGTATCAGTCAACTCCGCATATCGCTATGCTTCCATCCCTGACCTATCTACCTGATCGTCTTTCAGGGGTCTTACTACTTGCGTATGGGAAATCTCATCTTGGAGGCGGCTTCGTGCTTAGATGCCTTCAGCGCTTATCCGTTCCCTTCTTAGCTACCCAGCTGTGCATCTGGCGATACAACTGGTGCACCAGCGGAAGGTCCATCCCGGTCCTCTCGTACTAAGGACAGCTCTCCTCAAATTTCCTGCGCCCACAACAGATAGGGACCGAACTGTCTCACGACGTTCTGAACCCAGCTCGCGTACCGCTTTAATGGGCGGACAGCCCAACCCTTGGAACCGAATTCAGCTCCAGGATGCGATGAGCCGACATCGAGGTGCCAAACCTCGCCGTCGATGTGAACTCTTGGGCGAGATCAGCCTGTTATCCCCAGGGTAGCTTTTATCCGTTGAGCGACGGCCCTTCCATTCGGCACCGCCGGATCACTAATCCCGACTTTCGTCCCTGCTCGAGTTGTCGCTCTCGCAGTCAAGCACCCTTCTGCATTTGCGCTCGCCGATTGATTTCCAACCAATCTGAGGGTACCTTTGGGCGCCTCCGTTACTCTTTGGGAGGCGACCGCCCCAGTCAAACTGCCCGCCTGACACTCTCCCTCTCCCGGTTCACGGAAGCAGGTTAGAACTCCAATCACACAAGAGTGGTATCCCAACAGCGACTCCTCCTGCACTGGCGTGCAGGTCTCTTTGTCTCCCACCTATCCTGTACATATGTGATCAAAGCTCAATATCAGGCTGCAGTAAAGCTCCATGGGGTCTTTCCGTCTAGTTGCGGGTACCCGGCATCTTCACCGGGACTAAGATTTCACCGAGTCTGCTGCCGAGACAGCGCCCAAATCGTTACTCCTTTCGTGCGGGTCAGAACTTACCTGACAAGGAATTTCGCTACCTTAGGACCGTTATAGTTACGGCCGCCGTTCACCGGGGCTTCAATTCAGTGCTTCGCTTCCGCTGACACATCCTCTTAACCTTCCGGCACCGGGCAGGAGTCACCCCCTATACTTCGTCTTGCGACTTTGCAGAGAGCTGTGTTTTAGTTAAACAGTCGCTTGGGCCTCTTCACTGCGGCTCTTCTGAGCTCCCCTTCTTGCGAACGTACGGGGTCATTTTGCCGAGTTCCTTGGCAACAGTTCTCTCGCTCACCTCAGGCTTCTCGCCTTGCCCACCTGTGTCGGTTTTGGTACGGGCCGCTGCAGGATTAACACTAGAAGCTTTTCTTGGAAGCCGGTATCATCTCCTTCGCTACTTGCCGAAGCGTTCGCTCCACATCACATCTCTGCATTGACGCACGGATTTGCCTGTGCGCCTGCTCCTATGCTTGTCCCGCAATCCGTTAAGCGGGGCAGACTAACCTTCTCCGTCACTCCTTCATTCCTACGCGGGTACAGGAATATCTACCTGTTGTCCATCGACTACGCTCTTCAGCCTCGTCTTAGGTCCCGACTTACCCAGGGCGGACGAACCTTCCCCTGGAACCCTTAGGCTATCGGTGTGCAGGATTCCCACCTGCATCTCGCTACTCACACCGGCATTCTCACTTCCATGCGATCCACCGCTCCTTCCGGTACGGCTTCACCTCCCATGGAACGCTCCCCTACCTCTTACTGTCTCCAGTAAATCCGCAGCTTCGGTAATATGCTTAGCCCCGGTACATTTTCGGCGCAGGGTCACTCGACTAGTGAGCTGTTACGCACTCTTTGAAGGGTGGCTGCTTCTGAGCCAACCTCCTAGTTGTCTGTGCATCCCCACATCCTTTTCCACTTAGCATATATTTTGGGACCTTAGCTGGCGGTCTGGGCTGTTTCCCTTTCGACCATGGACCTTATCACCCACAGTCTGACTGCCGGATATAATGCACGGCATTCGGAGTTTGATTGCATTCAGTACCCCGGGATGGGGCCATCATGCATTCAGTGCTCTACCTCCGCGCATCTCTTCTCCGACGCTAGCCCTAAAGCTATTTCGGGGAGAACCAGCTATATCCAGGTTCGATTGGAATTTCTCCCCTAGCCACAATTCATCCGCCAACTTTTCAACGGGGGTCGGTTCGGTCCTCCATTGAGTATCACCTCAACTTCAACCTGATCATGGCTAGATCACCTGGTTTCGGGTCTACCGCACCGTACTTGCGCCCTCTTCAGACTCGCTTTCGCTTCGGCTCCGCATCTCCTGCTTAACCTCGCACGCTACGGTAACTCGCCGGTTCATTCTACAAAAGGCACGCCATCACCCCTCAACGGGCTCTGACTTCTTGTAAGCATACGGTTTCAGGTTCTCTTTCACTCCCCTCCCGGGGTTCTTTTCACCTTTCCCTCACGGTACTGGTTCTCTATCGCTCACTGGCGAGTATTTAGGCTTGCCGGATGGTCCCGGCGGATTCCGGCTGGGTTCCTCGTGCCCCGCCGTACTCAGGATCCTTCTCGAGCGCTCCGACTTTTGCTTACGGGGCTTGCACCTCCTGTGGCCGGCCTTTCAATGCCGTTCTGCTAGTCTTCGCCGTCTCTTATCTGAAGTCCTACAACCCCAGAGCTTCCTCTGGTTTGGCCTCCTCCGTGTTCGCTCGCCGCTACTTGCGGAATCATTCTTATTTTCTTTTCCTCCGGGTACTAAGATGTTTCAATTCCCCGGGTTGCTCTCTCGCGGACTATGTATTCACCCGCGGATGGCAGCGCATTGCCGCTGCCGGGTTCCCCCATTCGGATATCCACGGATCCTTGCGCTCTTACCGCTCCCCGTGGCGTTTCGCCGTTTGATGCGTCCTTCCTCAGCTGCCAGTGGCCAGGCATTCACCGTACGCCCTTATTAACTTAATCACCTTAAGTCTTCGTTTTTTTCCAAGGTTTTCTCCTTGCCGCTTACCAATTTCCTTTGGTTTCTTGAGTTACTGTTTTCTAACTGTTCTCGATTTTCATCTCCAACTATTTCAGAAAGATCATGTTTTCTATATCTATCTTCTGTTATTCGGTTTTCAAAGAACGACTTCCTGAAAGAGCTTCGCTCTCTCAAAACTGAACAAGAAACTTCTCCGTGCTTTCTCCTTAGAAAGGAGGTGATCCATCCCCACGTTCCCGTAGGGATACCTTGTTACGACTTAACCCCAGTCATCGATCCTACCTTCGACGGCTTCCTCCTTGCGGTTGGACCACCGGCTTCGGGTATTATCAACTCCCATGGTTTGACGGGCGGTGTGTACAAGGCCCGAGAACGTATTCACCGCGGCATGCTGATCCGCGATTACTAGCGATTCCGACTTCATGAAGTCGAGTTGCAGACTTCAATCCGAACTGAGACGGCCTTTCCGAGATTCGCTTGCAGTCGCCTGCTCGCAGCTCTTTGTAGCCGCCATTGTAGTACGTGTGTAGCCCAGGCCATAAGGGGCATGATGATTTGACGTCATCCCCACCTTCCTCCGGTTTGTCACCGGCAGTCTCTCCAGAGTCCCTAACTTAATACTGGTAACTGAAGACAAGGGTTGCGCTCGTTGCGGGACTTAACCCAACATCTCACGACACGAGCTGACGACAACCATGCACCACCTGTGCGGGATATACCTATCTCCCTGTCTCCAGGGCCTTTATCCCCATGTCAAGGCCTGGTAAGGTTCTTCGCGTTGCGTCGAATTAAACCACATACTCCACCGCTTGTGCGGGCCCCCGTCAATTCCTTTGAGTTTCACACTTGCGTGCATACTCCCCAGGCGGAGAACTTATTGCGTTAACTGCAGCACTGAGTCTCCCCAACACTTAGTTCTCATCGTTTACGGCGTGGACTACTAGGGTATCTAATCCTATTTGCTCCCCACGCTTTCGTGCTTCAGCGTCAGTTGCAGGCCAGCAGACCGCCTTCGCCACTGGTGTTCCTCCATATATCTACGCATTTTACCGCTACACATGGAATTCCATCTGCCTCTCCTGCACTCCAGCCGACCAGTTTCCAAAGCTCGATGGGGTTGAGCCCCACAATTTTACTCCGGACTTAATCCGCCGCCTACGCACCCTTTACGCCCAATAATTCCGGATAACGCTTGCCACCTACGTATTACCGCGGCTGCTGGCACGTAGTTAGCCGTGGCTTTCTGGCAGGGTACCGTCACTCATGAAGCATTCCCTCTTCATGCCGTTCTTCCCCTGCAACAGAGCTTTACAACCCGAAGGCCGTCTTCACTCACGCGGCATTGCTCGGTCAGGGTTCCCCCCATTGCCGAAAATTCCCTACTGCTGCCTCCCGTAGGAGTTTGGGCCGTGTCTCAGTCCCAATGTGGCCGTCCACCCTCTCAGGCCGGCTATGCATCATCGCCTTGGTGGGCCGTTGCCCCGCCAACTAGCTAATGCACCGCAGATCCATCTGTCAGCGTCGTGTCCCGACTTTAATAGAAAGAAGATGCCTCCTCTCTACCTATCCGGTATTAGCAGACGTTTCCATCCGTTATCCCGGTCTCACAGGCAGGTTGTCTACGTGTTACTCACCCGTTCGCCACTCCTTCCGCACAGAGCAGGCTCTGTCCTTCAGGCGTTCGACTTGCATGTATTAGGCATGCCGCCAGCGTTCATCCTGAGCCAGGATCAAACTCTCCATTTGATTGACTCTTTATGAACGAACTTGCGTTCGCTGTTTCCTTTTTCTGTTTCTTTCGAAATTGACGTTTCTTGTTCAGTTTTCAAAGACCGTGCGCTCTCTTGCGAGTGCTTGTATATAATACCACCTCCCCCTCCCTCTGTCAATATTTTTTTTACTTTTTTTTGTTTTTTTTTCTTTCTTTTTTTTAGTGCCATTTTGATATGCGCTTACATCGTTATATATGCCCGTTTTCTATGTGTTTTAACTTTTTGTTAATATTAATCTACAAAAAAAAAGATATGAAATTCATCATATCTTTTATCGTTTCATAAACAATTTTTTATCCTTTGATTCCTCCACGAGCTACGCCATTGACAATCTGTTTTCTTGCGAAAATAAATAAGATGATCATTGGAATAACAATCATAGTAGAAGCAGCCATCATCAGTTCTGTTTTAGCTCCTCCTTCAGATACAAAGGCATATAATCCAAATGGTAAAGTTCGCAATTCTTTATCAACAACAGCTAACATCGGCCATAGGAAACTATTCCACGAAGCAATAGCATTCAAAAGAATGATCGTTACTAATGAGGGTTTTGCAATCGGAACCATCACTCTCCATAGATATTTCCAATTGCTACATCCATCAACTCTGGCTGCCTGATACAAACTATCCGGTATACTATCAAAGAATCCTTTCAGTATATACATATAGAAAATACTTGAAGTAAATGGAATGATCAACGCCAAAATTGTATTGTAGATTCCCCAGTCAATGATTGTTCGATAATTTGTAATTACGATCATTTCAAATGGAACCATCATAAGTCCTAGAAGAAGTCCGAAGATAATATGTCTTCCTGGAAAATTAAGCTTTGAAAAAGCAAAGGCTCCTAAAATTGTCGTAATTGTACAGATAGTAACGCTTGATACCATAGCAATTACCGAATTTAAAAAATAAGTTGCAAACGGAGCTTTTTCTAAAGCCTCTGTGAAATTATCAAAGCTGAATGATGATGGCAGCCATTGAGGAGGGAACATTTGAATTTCTAATGATGTCTTGAAAGCACCAGTTATCATCCAATAAAACGGGAACACCATAATAAGCGCACCAATTATTAGAAAGACATAAGTTAAAACTCTTCCGATTGTCAGATGTTTAAAAAATTTTTTCATCTTCTCCTCCTAATTTTTTAACTTCTTTTCAACAAAACGCTGAACCATCGTAAACACAAAAATAATCACAAACAGAATAACTGCTGCCGCTGTAGCATAGCCATAACGACTCGGAATCTGAATTCTAAATTGATAATAAATATAATATACAGCTGTATATAAGTTATTAGCAACGCCCGGACCGCTAAATAGCGGGAACAATTCATTAAACACCTTAAAACAGCTGATAGTATTAACGATCATGACAAGAAAAATAGTTGGCATTAATAATGGAACTGTAATCTTAAAAAAGATTCGAATTGGTCCCGCACCATCAACTTTTGCCGCAGTATAATACATTGGGTCAATATTTTGCAATCCAGATAAAAGTAAGATAATTGTGAATGGCAAAATCGCCCAGACACCATAAATACATAACGCAGGAAAGTTACCTGTTGTTACTTGGAGCCAATTGATAGCATCTATACCAAAAAGACCTAAAAAATAATTAATAACACCTGATTTGTAATTAAACATAAAGCGCCAAGCTAAACCAACAGCAATCGTTGATGTAACCATCGGCAAGAAGTAAGCTGTTTGAAACAAACCGCTAAATTTAATTTTTTGGTTCAAAAGAGTAGCTATTAAAACGGCTAAGCAAGTAGAGACTGGTATTACAATAAATACATAGAAAAAGGTATTTTTCAATGCCTGATGGAAATATGGATCTTGTAGTACATAAGTATAGTTGCCAAGCCCCCATCCGCTAAATTCTTTTGTCATGTAATCAAAATTTTCTTTAAATGAAGTCAGAAATACATTAATGATCGGATAAAGTGTAAAGATAATGACCCCTACAGCAAATGGGGCTAAATATATCAGCCATTCAGATCTATTCTTTAACTTTTCAAAAGAAAATCTGGAAACATTTTTTGATGGTAAGCGGTTCATACTAAACGCTCCCCTGTTTCTTTGTCAAAAACAAATACCCCTCGTTTTTTCAGTCCAATATTTACTTTCTCACCTTTGTTGTATTCTTTATCTGCTTCAACATAAGCTCTAACTCTTCTGCTTCCTAACTGTACATATGCCAAGACTTCTTTGCCCATGACATATACCTCATCAATGATGCCTTCAGTTAATCGGTCACTGCCATTTACAACAATTGCTTCAGCTCGCATAGAAAGAATTATTTGACGTCCTTCATCAAGTTTTTTTGCAGCTTCTAACGCAACCACACAATCTCCCTCTAGTACGATCTGACCATTTTTTACGACACCGTATGTTTTATTGATTGGCGGTGTTCCAAGAAAATCTGCAACAAAACAGTTTGCCGGTTCATCATATAATTCCTGTGGACGAGCAATCTGCTGAAGGAAACCATCTTTCATTAAGATAATATGATCTGAAATACTCATAGCCTCTTCCTGATCGTGTGTAACAAAGATCGTCGTAATACCTGTTTCTTGTTGGATACGACGAATTTCCTCACGCATTTCAATTCTTAAACGAGCGTCCAGATTTGAAAGAGGTTCATCCAATAATAAAATACGTGGATGTTTAACTAAAGCTCTGGCAATTGCCACACGTTGCTGCTGACCGCCTGATAGCTGGCTGGGTTTACGATCCAATAACGTTTCAACATGAACTAATTTCGCCATTTCTTTTGCTCTGGCTACTCGCTCTTCTTTTTTTACTTTCTTTATTTCCAAAGGAAAACAGATGTTTTCCAATACGGTCATATGTGGATATAAAGCATAGTTCTGAAAAACTAAGCCGACACCACGCTTTTCAGGACTCAGCTCAGTAACATCTTCATCATCAAAGAAAATTTTACCATTTGTTACCGAAAGGATTCCAGATATCATATTCAACATTGTACTCTTGCCACAACCACTAGGTCCTAGCAAAGCAATCAATTCTCCAGATTCAATTACTGCTGAAAAATCATTTACAGCTGTTGTTGCTCCAAAACATTTCGTTAAATTCTGTATTGTAACTTTCATCATCTATCTCCTATTTTATAAGTTCTTGCCACTGTATGCCTTCTGTATCTTCCATTTTCAGCCCAAGCATAGCAGCCATCGTTGCTGCTTCATTCAACATTGAACCTCTTTCTATGACGACCCCTTCTTTTACATTTTTTCCAAATGCCAGAAAAGCAGTTGTTTCGTCTCTAAATGGCAGATAGCCATGAGATGCGAGCGAGTGATGCCAGCCAGGTTTTAAATATTCTTCAAACAGGTCTTTTCCTGAAAGTGTACTGTCGAAGGTCATCGGCTCATCTCCCTCAATTACAAAATCGATCTTTTCAGAAGCTAAACCAAATTTTTCATCAGCTTCTTCTTTTGTAAACACATATCCTATGTTATATTGAGGATCCTTTTTGATTTTCGTTAAAAAATCATGAACTTTTTGACGAAGATTTTCATCTTTAGGGTCTTTTAACTGAATCCAGCCTGACATTGATGCTGAATGGCAATATGCCTGCCAGTCAATTAGGTGATTATTCTCATCTGTCTGAATAAATCCGTTTTCTTTCAATAACAAATTAAAATTGATATGACGTTTAATGTTTTGCTGACCATGATCACCTAATATTACAAAATTTGTATTTTCATAATCACCAAAACGTTTGACAGCTTCTAAAATTTGTCCAAATTGTCTGTCATGCTTTCTAAGCTGTTTTTTTACTTCGTCATTATTGATGCCTTCACAATGTTTGACTGTATCTAAATCACACATTTTCACAAGCATGACATCTGGCTGATGATAATCTTCTATAATGTCAAGAGCAAGATGCATTGTAAATTCATCCAAATTTTTGTCTTCTCCTTTAAGATAATGTTCGTATTTCCAGTAATAGCGATCCAAAAGTTCCTGAGTTGAATAATTTACATAAAATTGATATGGATCATCACCCTGATAATCGATAGGAACGATCATCGGCATATTGTAATCAATATCAGCCCCACCAGATACAGGCCAGGTAAGTGAACAAGTCGTGTACCCATTGAACTTTGCGATATCCATAAGTGTTTCTCCTTTGATCTGCGAACGCAGCGAATACCAAGGAGCTCTTGGATTTTCAACATCGACTATTTCGTTATGTATGATTCCATGATTTTTAACTGTTTTTCCTGTTAATATGGAACAATGACAAGGATAAGTTAATGTTGGATATACAGGCTCAACATGTTTGACCATACTGCCTTTTTCAAATGCTAACTTGAAATTTGGCAGTGTTTTCATATATTCCAAATCTATCGTACATAGTGCATCTAAGCAAAAAACCAGCAGTTTTCGCATAACATCCCTTCCTTTCAACATAGCGGAATTTATGATATCATTTCATTTTGTTTAATAAAAGGGTTGAAGGGAAAAATTTCCTTCAACCTTTTTAAATTTTATTCAGCTTGCATTGCTGCATTTGTATTGTCTGCAGCTTTCTGTAAAGCCGTTGCGGCATCGAAGGATGGATCAGCCGGGCCTTTAAATAATTCTTCTAATTGAGTACGCATTTCAGTTGAACCAGCAAATACCGGTGCAATAAATGAAACCTGTAACTGATCTTCTAAAGCCTGTAAGGCAGGGTTAGATGCGAGGAATTCCTGATAGCTTTCATCTTCAAGAACTGCTTTGTAAGGTGAGTTTGCACTCACTGCTTGTACCCATTCAGAATTACGGCCAATGAAGTATTCAACAAAATCAGCTACTGCCTGATTCTGTGCTTCTGTTCCCTTAAATCCGATAGCTGCACGGTTCCAGATCAAACCAGCATTTTCGTATTCTGCATCAGACATCATTGGTACTCTTACAACCTGAAGATCACCGTTAATTTCTGAAAGATCAAGATAAGGCATACCTGCACATGAACCGATATAAGATGCAATCAAGCCACTGTTCATATCTCCTGAATTGTATCCGTCAGCACCCTGAGCAGCAACCTGGAAATATCCTTCTTTAACACCTTCTGCCCACCATTCAACCCATTCTAAAGTTTTTTCATCATTGAAAGCAACTTCATTGTTTTCAAGGTCTACGATCTGTCCTTCATGAGACTGATAGATCAAAAGCTGAGCAAAATCAGTTAATGAGTCAATAGCTAAACCTACAACACCTGTTTCTTCATAAATCTTTTTAGAAGTTTCTTTTACTTCATCCCAAGTTGTAGGAATTTCTACTCCTACTTCATCATAGATAGCTTTATTTACAAATAGAACTGGTCCTGCTGTGTAAATAGGTACAGCATGAATTTTTTCATCAGAGAAACCAGTTGCTTCTTCATAAATAACTGGTGTAGTGATATCAGCATAATTAAAATCCCAGTAATCATCAAAGGAAATCAACTTATCCTGACCATCAAAATTCTTAGCAAACGTCGCAAAATTAAATACCAGATTTGGACCTACTCCATTTGCGATAGCATCAGTAACTACTGATTCATACGTGCTGGCTTCATAGCCTCCTTTTACATCAACAGTGATGTTTTCATGCTCACTTTCAAAATCATCAGCGATTTGTTCCAGCAATGCTTCCTGATCTTCAGTGAAAGTGTGCCAGATTGTGATGGTTGTCGCTTCATCTGTCGTTCCTGTATTACCAGAACAAGCAGCTACGCTGGCAGTCATCGCAAAAGCAACTAACAGCTTTGCAAGTTTTTTCATAAACTTTTTCTTTTCCTCCTTGTTACACTTCGTTAACGTATTTATTCTATAATTTTGAGCCTTTAAATGTCAACAAAAATGTGAACATTTTGTCATTTTTGTAAGAGTTTATTTTTTGATTTTACATACATTTTATAAAGAAATCTTATTAAATTCTTCTTCGCTCAATTCACTACCCTCAACACCAACCACCTTTGCAGAAACTTTATTAGCCATTTTTACTATATCTTCAACTTTCATTCCCATCTTTAGACCTGCAATACACGCACCGGCATGAGCATCTCCTGCTCCAATCGTATCTTTGACCTTGTTTTTATATCCCGCAATCAGTTTTCCCGTGCTTCCCTCTGTATAATAAGCACCTCTTTCACCACAAGTTACAATTACCAGTTCTTTTGACTTTTCATAAAGACGTAATGCAGCATGAGAGATCGTTTCACAGCCTGTATATGCTGTTACTTCATCTTCATTTAAGTGAATGATGGGATGTAACGATAATATTCTTCTCATTCTTTCCTCAGGAATATTCATAATTCTGGCGCCTGGCGCAAAGAAAACCGGGACTTGCATTTCTTCAAGATAATCTAATATCTCGTCGCCATCTTTCTCTTCTAACTCTAAGCCACACACATAAATGTAGTCCAATTCTTCTTTTTGAATATCTTTCATCCAGATTTTTTTAAAGCGATATTCGGCACCATGCTGACATAAAAATGTACGTTCACCGCTTGAATTTACTAGACAAAGACAACAGCCATTATCCTCTTCTTCAATTTTTATCAGTGGATGATAATTTTTTGCAGTTAATAAATCGTTAAGAATATTTGCGAATCTTCCCGTTCCTATCGGAGATGAACATATTGCGGGAAGATGAAAATGTCTGACGATACTACTAGCGTTATATCCACATCCGCCTATAGAAAATTTAATATTCGTTGTATTAATATCTTCTTTTAATTTTGGCAAATGATCCACATGAATGATCATATCCAATACTACAGATCCTATAAACAATGTTTTATTCATCTTATTCCCCCTAATTAACCTTATATATTTTAACACAACTGAACGAAAAAAAGTGAGATTTCTCTCACTTTATTCTATACTTTCTTTTACGCTTAGCTGTTCATCATCAATCATGTCTTGAATAATATCTTCATTTACTGAATCATTTGATACATAATTCATCATTTCGCTTTCTTCTTCAACATGATTTCTAGCATTACGTTTGGCCTTCAGTTCAGCTGCAAGTTTATTGATTTCAATAGAAGTCTCTCTTTCATCACTATAACCTGTTCCTGCCGGTATCAGCTTACCAATAATTACATTTTCTTTCAATCCGATCAAATGATCGACCTTACCCTTAACAGCTGCTTCTGTAAGAACTTTTGTTGTTTCCTGGAATGAAGCTGCTGATAGGAAAGAATCTGTTTCTACAGATGCCTTTGAAATACCTAATAATACTGGTCTGAACTGTGCAGGACGTAATCCTGACAATAATGCACGACGATTGATCTTAGTAATTTCGACAAGTGAAATCTGAACACCCGCATACAATGTTGTATCGCCGCCATCAATAACTACGACCTTACGAAGCATCTGACGAATCATGACTTCAATATGCTTGTCAGAAATATCAATACCCTGAGAGTTATAAACTTTCTTTACTTCTTTCAGGATATATTTTTCAACTTCTAAGACACCAGCAACTTCCAGAAGTTCTTTTGGATAAATTGGACCTTCAGTAATCTTATCTCCAGCCTCAATCATACTTCCTTCTTTCAGCCATGAACGAATAACCTGTGTAGGTCCTAATTTATGAACCTGACTTTCATGTTCATTCGTAACAACAACTTCATAACCAGTGTTTGTCTGAGTAATTGAAGTAATTTCACCCGAAATCTTAGCAAGTACCGCTGCACCCTTAGGATTACGTGCTTCGAAAAGTTCTTCAACACGTGGTAAACCTTGAGTGATATCTCCACCGCCAGCACTAGCCACACCACCGGTATGGAACGTACGCATGGTCAGCTGAGTACCTGGTTCACCAATTGACTGGGCAGCCATGATACCAATAGATTCACCGACTTCAACGATCTTACCAGTTGCCATATTACGGCCATAACATTTCTTACATACACCGTAAATAGACTTACATGTAAATGCTGTACGGATCAATACCTGTTTAATACCGGCATCAACGATTCTTTTCGCAATCGTTTCATCAATGTACTCATCTGATTCAATAATGACTTCACCTGTTTTAGGATCAGTTACCGTCTGCTTTGTAAAACGTCCTACTAAACGATCATACAAACGAATGATTTCTGTATTCGTTTTACGATCAACGACAGTTTCAACCATGAAACCATTATCTGTTCCACAGTCATCTTCACGAACAACGATATCCTGTGCAACATCAACAAGACGACGTGTCAAATATCCTGATTCAGCTGTCTTTAAAGCCGTATCGGTTAACCCTTTACGTACACCGTGAGTAGAGATAAAGAACTCAGATACATTTAGTCCTTCACGGAAACAAGAATAAATCGGTACCTCAATAATCGATGGCTGATAACTCTTCGTAGACTTTGACTGACTTGGTTTACTCATCAAACCACGCATACCAGCAAGCTGCGTAAAGTTTGACTTATTACCACGGGCACCTGAATCGGCCATCATATTGATAGAGTTCTTATGATCCAGATTTGCCATTAATTCGTCACCAATCTGATTTTTAATGTTATCCCACAAACGGTTAAGGTGAGATTCCCATTCCTGCATCGTCAGCTTACCTTTACGACGCAGCTGCATCAATTCTTCAGCTTTACGTTTACCTTCTTCGATCTTTTCACCTTTATTTTCTACGACCTGAATATCACTTAATGCAACGGTGATACCAGCTACTGTAGAATATTTGAATCCCATATCTTTAATTGCATCCAATATCTCAGAAGTCTTCTTAGTAGAATATCTTGCAAAGATTTCCGCAATGATCAATCCCAATTGCTTCTTTTTAACTTCTGTAACGATTGGCTGTGCAGCGATAATTTCTTTAACATTTTCACCCTGTTTGATAAAGAACTTCTCTGGTGTAGCCTTAAAGTTTTCATCTGAAACTTCATTCAAATAAGGGAAGTCTTCAGGGAACATTTCGTTGAAGATGATCTTACCAACAGTTGTCATCAAATACATCTGATTTTGTTCAGGAGTAAATGTTGTCTTTTTCAAAGAACCTGCTAGAATTGCAATTCTTGAATGCAAGTGAACGACTTTCTGATCATAAGCCATCAATACTTCGTTAACATCCTTGAATACATGTCCTTCATTATCTGCATAGCGTTCCCATTCAAGTGCTTGCTCTTCACAATCAACATCACGATAACGCTGGGCTTCTTCACGCATGGATTCAGCTGTTTCTTCCATTGTCAGATAATAGTTACCAAGCACCATGTCCTGAGAAGGTGTAACGATTGGTTTACCATCTTTTGGAGAAAGAATGTTATTAGAACCAAGCATCAATACTAAGGCTTCTGCACGTGCTTCTTCACTTAATGGAAGATGCACAGCCATCTGGTCACCATCGAAGTCAGCATTGAACGCCGTACATACCAATGGGTGCAGACGAATTGCACGTCCTTCTACCAATTTTGGTTTGAAAGCCTGAATACCTAAACGGTGCAATGTCGGAGCACGGTTCAATAATACTGGATAACCATCGATAACTTCTTCAACGATATCCCATACTCGTGGATCTAAACGATCGATCAGTTTTTCAGCAGTCTTTGGATTGCTAGCAATTTCTTTATTTACGATTTCGTTAATAACGAATGGCTTAAATAACTGTAAAGCCATTTCACGAGGAATACCACACTGATACATTTTCAAGTCTGGTCCTACCGCAATAACAGAACGTCCAGAGAAATCGACACGTTTCCCTAACAGGTTCTGACGGAAACGTCCCTGTTTTCCTTTTAGTGCATGTGAAAGTGACTTTAACGCTCTTCCGCCAGCACCAGTAATCGGTTTAGAACGACGTCCATTATCAATCAAAGCATCTACTGCTTCCTGAAGCATACGCTTTTCATTTTGAACGATAATAGCAGGTGTTCCTAAATCTAAAAGCTTCTTTAAACGATTATTACGTGTAATGACACGACGATATAAATCGTTAAGATCACTTGTAGCGAAACGACCACCGTCCAATTGCAGCATTGGTCTTAAATCAGGTGGTATAACTGGCAGTACTGTTAATACCATCCATTCAGGTTTATTGTTAGAATTACGGAAAGCATCTACTGTATCCAATCTTTTCAACAGTTTCTTACGCTTTTCTCCCTGAGAATTTTCAAGCTCAGCCGTAATCGTCTTAAATTCTTTTTCAACATCCACTTCTTTCAACAAGGTCTGAACAGCTTCAGCACCTGTTTGGGCACTGAAAGACCCTGGACCATAGATAGCGACGTTTTCACGATATTCTCTTTCTGAAAGAATCTGCTTATACATAAGCTTTGTATCACGTGGATCAGTTACGACCCAGCTAACAAAATAAACAACTTCTTCCAGCTGTTTTGGAGTGATATCCAGAAGAAGAGCCATTCTTGAAGGAATTCCTCTTAAATACCAGATATGAGCCACCGGCGCTGCCAGTTCGATATGTCCCATTCTTTCACGACGAACACTCGACTTAGTGATTTCAACACCACAACGGTCACATACAACCCCTTTATATCTAACTTTTTTGTACTTTCCACAGTAGCATTCCCAGTCCTTGCTTGGACCGAATATTCTTTCGCAGAATAATCCGTCTCTTTCCGGTTTTTGCGAACGATAGTTGATTGTCTCTGGTTTTTTTACTTCACCATGTGACCATTCAAGAATACGTTCAGGAGAAGCTAATTGAACTTGTATAGAACTAATATTGTTTACGCTCATCTTTCTTCCTCCTTATTCTTCATCATCTGTAAATAACGGCGTTTCTAAATCATCAATAGATTCTGAATGATCGTCCTCCACTACCTCGCTCTCTTCTTCTGGTTCCGTAATAGGCTGTGGTTGTGGTTTTACAGACGGCTGCGAATCTTCACCATCGATCTTTGATAAATCAACTTCATTGCCTTCATCATCAAGCAAGATCACATCCAGTGCCAAAGCCTGTAATTCATGCTTCATAACTCTGAATGCTTCTGGAATTCCCGGCTCAGGAATATCTTTGCCCTTGATGATGGCTTCATATGTTTTTGTACGGCCAACGATATCATCAGATTTGATCGTAATGATTTCCTGAAGCGTATGAGCAGCGCCCCATCCTTCAAGAGCCCAAACTTCCATTTCTCCGAATCTTTGACCACCATTTTGTGCTTTACCACCCAATGGCTGCTGTGTAACAAGAGAATAAGGACCTGTTGCACGAGCATGTAGCTTATCATCAACCATGTGGGCCAGCTTGATCATATACATGACACCTACAGAAATACGTTCATCGAAAGCATCACCAGTACGTCCATCATACAAGACCATCTTACCGTCTTTTGTCATATTGGCTTCTTTCATGATGTCTTCCAATTCTTCATTGCTGATACCATCAAATACTGGTGTTGCAAACTTAACACCTAGTTTCTTTGCTGCAAATCCTAAATGGATTTCAAGTACCTGTCCGATATTCATACGGCTAGGCACACCAAATGGATTCAACATGATATCAACCGGTGTTCCATCAGGCATAAATGGCATATCTTCCACAGGAAGGATCTTAGAAATAACACCCTTGTTACCATGACGTCCAGCCATTTTATCACCTTCAGAAATCTTACGCTTCTGAACGATATAAACCTTTACTGTTTCACTTACTCCAGGTGGCAATTCATGTCCATCTTTACGCTTGAATACACGTACAGAATGAACGATACCGGCACCACCATGCGGAACCTTTAATGAGTTATCACGAACTTCACGTGATTTCTCACCAAATATTGCCAGCAAGAGCTTTTCTTCTGGTGAAATTTCACTCTGGCCTTTTGGCGTAACCTTTCCGACAAGGATATCACCTTCACGTACTTCAGCACCTACCATGATAATGCCTCGTGAATCCAGATTGCGGCAAGCATTCTCACCAACGTTTGGAATATCACGGGTAATTTCTTCAGGACCGAGCTTTGTTTCACGGCAATCGATTTCATATTCTTCAATATGAATTGAAGTATATACATCATCACGTACAAGTCTTTCAGACATGATGATCGCATCTTCATAGTTATAACCATTCCATGTCATATAGGCAATTGTTACATTCTGCCCAAGAGCCAATTCACCATTTTCCATGGATGGACCATCGGCCAGAATATCACCCTTTTCAACACGTTCTCCTTTATTAACGATTGGAATCTGATTAATCGTTGTACCGGCATTTGACTGCTGGAACTTACGTAAACGATACTCACGCTTTTCACCATTGTCTTGAGCAACAACCAAACGAGCAGCATCCGCATATTCAACAATTCCATCTTCCTTACAAACAACACAGCTTCCAGAATCCTTCGCAACACGGTATTCCATTCCCGTTCCAACAAATGGAGCATGTGGACGAAGCAATGGAACTGCCTGACGCTGCATGTTAGCACCCATCAGGGCACGAGAAGCATCATCGTTTTCAAGGAATGGGATACAAGCTGCAGCAATCGAAATGATCTGCTTAGGCGAAACGTCGGCCAATTCAACACGATCACGATTTGCTAAGATCGTTTCACCACGATATCTTGCAACTACTTTTTCATTGACAAGCTTATTGTCGATGACCTCATTGGCCTGTGCAATAATGTAATCCTGTTCTTCATCAGCTGACAGATATACAGCATCTTCAAGAACTGTACCATCTTTCAGCACTTTTCGATAAGGAGTCTGAATAAAACCATATTCATTGATCTTACCATAAGAAGTCAAATAATTGATCAAACCGATATTTGGACCTTCTGGGGTTTCGATCGGACAAATTCTTCCATAGTGTGATGAGTGAACGTCACGCACTTCAAATCCTGCACGATCACGATTCAGACCACCCGGACCTAAAGCTGAGATACGACGTTTATTCGTTAATTCTGCTAATGGATTCTGCTGATCCATAAATTGAGAGAGCTGACTTGAAGAGAAGAACTCTTTAATAGCCGCTGTTAATGGACGAATATTTGTCAATTTTTTCGGTGTTAACGATTCAATTTCCGCAATTGACATTCTTTCCTTAACAACTCTTTCCATTCTCGATAAACCAATTCTAAATTGATTTTGAATCAGTTCACCCACTGAACGAATACGACGGTTGCCAAGCATATCGATATCATCCGTCTCACCGACACCTTCCATCACATTCAGCATATATGCATAGAATGCATACATATCGGAAATTGTAATTGTGTGCTTATTGGCAAAAGGATCATTTCCAGTTACTTTAATTTCATGACCTTCAGAATCAAGGATCATCACTTCCTGCACTGCAGCACCAACCAGCCATGCAACAAGATTTTCCTTGTTATGTACTCGATTGACTAATTCTTCATAAAGATCACTGCTTAACGCATTCGTTTTAACACGAGGCATAAATCCTTCAGTATAGCTTCCGCCATCGTTTGCCGGTACAACATTACCTTTTTCATCAGTGATACAGCCTAGTTCATATAAACGATGTCCGTAATTTAATACAGCACTAACATTTTCAGGTGTTAATTTTACTGGCTGTGCAATCACTCCAGCATAGATGCTTACTTTCTCACATTCTTTTTCAAGCACGCTTAAAACACTATCAGTAATGATATCGCCTTCATAGAAAGTGACATCAGCACATTCAACATCTTTTGCTAGAATACGTCCTAAAAGGCCTCGTTTACAGCTTGTTTCTACAGCCACCACATCATCATGAACGAATAATGGATTGAATGGGAAAGCTTTTACATAGATACCCTTTTTCAATTCCGGTTTCAAGATTTCTCTTTCATCACGGTTGATCAGAGTTCCCTTTTTCATGAACACTTTACCATCAGCTCCAATGATGTCATGAGCTAATACATGATGTTCAATACGATTAATGGCATTCAGCTTTTTACCTAATTTATAACGTCCTGCTTTAGTCAGATCATATCTGCGGCGATCAAAGAATTTCGCATTCATCAGGTTAATAGAACCATCAAGAATTGGATTTTCATCCGGACGCTGGTTTTCATAAATTGACAATAACGCTTCTTGCGTCGTCTTTACCTTATCATTAACCAATGTATTTTCAATATCTTCATATTTGCCGAAATAAGCACCATATAAAGTAAGATAAATATCTAGATATTCCCTGTTTTCATCTATTTCAGGCTTATCAAAATTCGTATTTCTTCCTAAAGCATTTAAGAAAGTCGTAATCTGCTTGGTGTCCATTGGATCATCGCTGCGATCCATATCTAAGGCCATACCGATAGCTTTAAATAAAACTGTCGACATGATTTTACGTTTACGGTCAACACTAACAGTAAGAGCTCTTCCATTAGCTGATTTTTTAGTTTCGGTAAAAAATTCCAGCCATGTTCCACGACTTGGAATCAACTCACAGCTATAAGTTTCTTTACCTGTTTTTTCTTCAAATCCACTATCAAAATAGGCTCCCGGTGAACGTACGATCTGTGATACGATAACACGTTCTGCACCGTTAATGATGAAAGTACCTGTTTCCGTCATCAAAGGAAAATCGCCGAGAAACACTTCTTCCTGCTTTGTCAGTACTTCACCCGTATTGCTGTCAACAATTTCAAGTTCCATAGTTGCTTTCAAAGGTGCAGCAAAATTACATTCACGATATTGTGACTCCTCGGCAGTGTATTTAGGTTTTTCAAATTCATAATCCTTAAAATACAGTTTAATATTCCCACCAAAGTTAGAAATCGGATAAATTTCTTCAAATACTTCTCTGATTCCCGTTTTTATGAACCACTCAAAAGAATCTGTCTGAATTTCAACCAGATTTGGCAATTCCAGACTCCCGCTTACTTTTGAATAGTTACGACGTTCTGCTTTCTTCCCTGAAGGTACGATCTTATAAGTCTTTTTTTCTTCTTCCATACACACACGTCCTTTCATCATGACAAGTGCCCAAATCGGACACTTTTGCCATTATATTTTTTATACTATTATGCAATTTATTATATTATCTTATTTGTGTCAAGTTGTCAATTATTTCTTTTCAGATTTCTTTTCAGATTTCAAAATGTAATAGCCCTTTTCTTTGTTCAGAATCGTGCAGTTTCCGAATATGCCTTCAATAAAACGGCAGGCACTGAGAGCCCCATGGCTTTTACGAATCACTACCCATAATGCCCCATTTTTATCCAAATGATCATAAGCTTCTTCAAATATTTTATAAATCACTTTTTTTCCGGCACGAATGGGCGGATTGGTAATAATATCGGTATAATTGAAACAGTTCACATTAGAATAGATATCACTTTCAAAAATATGCACATCACATTTATTTTTCTTTGCATTGATCTGTGCCAGCTCAACAGCTCGCGGATTGATTTCAACCATATCAACAGTGCTTTCAGGAAAGCATTTTTTTAAGGTGATACCAATAACGCCATATCCACAACCAACATCCAGTATTCGCTTGCCAAGCTGATATTCGCTCAGTGTCTTCAATAAAGCGATAGATCCTTCATCGATCTTATCTTTACAGAATACCCCATTATCGGATACGAATACAAAATTAAAGCACGAAAACCGAAAAGATATCTCCTTTCGGTTTTGTGCTAATTGACGATTATCTGTAAAGTAATGACTCATAATATCGCCTACCTTTTCAGACATAAAAAGGCTTGCGCCTTTTTAATTGTTATTCGATCTGTTTAAAAACTATTTAATTTCAACAGTTGCACCGGCATCAACCAGTTTCTTCTTGATTTCTTCAGCTTCTTCTGGTTTGATGTTTTCTTTGATAGCACTTGGACACTTGTCAACAAGACCTTTAGCTTCAACCAATCCAAGACCAGTGATTTCACGAACAGCCTTGATAACAGCAACCTTAGTAGCTCCAACATCCGTTAATGTTACAGTTACTTCACTTGGTCCTGTAGGAGCAGCATCAGCAACAGCAGCAACAGCTACAGGTGCAGCAGCAGTAACTCCAAATTCTTCTTCGATTGCTTTAACCAAATCATTTAATTCTAAAATTGTCATTTCTTTTAAAGAAGCAATTACTTCTTCGTTTGTTAATTTAGCCATTTTTCTTTTCCTCCTATTTTTTATTCACTTTTTGCATCAGCAACAGCTTCCACAACACAAGCAAAGTTACGTACAGGTGCCTGCAGACAGCTTAATAACATTGAGTACATACCTTCGCGATTTGGAAGCTGAGAAATTGATTTCAATGTTTCGAAATCAACCAATTTTCCTTCTACAGTACCAGCTTTCATTACTAAGAATTCGTGATCCTTCGCAAACTTGCTTAAAACACGAGCTGGTGCTGTTGCGTCCTTACCAAATACAAGTGCATTTGGTCCAGTAAGACTTTCACACAATCCCTCATATCCTGCTTCAGTAGCAGCACGCTGAGAAAGCTTATTCTTATAAACCTTCATTTCAACGTCTTCTTCTCTTAAAGCACGGCGTAGATCAGTGATTTCCTTCACGGACAATCCACGATATTCAACAACTACTGTTGATTCTGAAGTTTTCAGTTTTTCTGTGATTTCAGAAACGACAGCCTTCTTTGATTCGATGACCGCTTGGTTCATAATTACACCTCCTGTTTCTATATTGATCCAATATATATCCATAAAAAACTCACGCAGTGACAGCGTGAGTTGAAAGATTACGAAAATTACTCTTTCTACCTCGGCAACCTGATTAAGCCTGAGCCGTTGCTGTCTTTGGTATATATTGAGAACAATCCAATTTTAAACAAATTCTATTTATTTGTCAAGACTAAGCGCCAACTTTGACACCTGGACCCATCGTTGATGAGATCGTACAGTTCTTAACAAATGCACCCTTTACAGCTGCCGGGCGAGCACGCAGAATCGTATCATTGATCGCTTTGAAGTTTTCAACCAGTTTTTCTTCATCGAAAGATACTTTTCCGATCAGCAAGTTGATGTTACCTTCTTTATCAACACGATATTCTACTTTACCTTTTTTGATGTCTTCTACTGCTTTTTTAACATCCATCGTTACTGTACCAGTCTTAGGGTTTGGCATTAAACCTTTAGGACCTAAAAGACGTCCTAGTTTACCAAGTTCACCCATCATTGATGGAATAGCAACCAATACATCAAATTCGAACCATCCCTTAGAGATCTGTTCGATCAATTCCTTACCACCTACATAATCAGCACCAGCATCCTTAGCTTCCTGTTCTTGTGGTCCATTTGCAATTACACAAACACGCTGTGTACGTCCTGTTCCATTTGGCAGTACCATAGCACCACGGATCTGCTGATCAGCATGACGAGGATCTACATTTAAGTTGTAAGATACTTCTACTGAAGCATCGAATTTTTCAAAGCTTACTTTTTTTACTAAAGCCACTGCTTCTTCAATCGTATAAGTCTTGCTGCGGTCAACTAATTTAGCAGCTTCTGAATATTTCTTTCCTACTTTTGCCATTTTACTTTACCGAGCCTTTCTTATTCCATACCTTCTACTTTAACACCCATATTACGAGCAGTACCAGCAATGATTCTCATTGCAGCCTCGATTGAATTGGCGTTTAAGTCCGGCATCTTGTATTCAGCAATTTCTCTTACCTGGTCAGCTGTGATCGTACCTACGATCTGCTTCTGGTTTGATGCAGCTTTGCTGATCTTAGCAGCCTTCTTGATCAAGATGGCAGCTGGTGTTGTTTTCAACACAAAATCAAAACTCTTGTCTTCGTACGCAGTAATGATTACTGGCACCATATCTCCCGCACGGTCTCTAGTAGCATCATTAAATGCACTACAGAACTGAGGCATATTGATTCCGGCACTTGCTAAAGCCGGTCCTGGTTTAGCCCCTCCTGCTGGGAATTGCAACTTCGCAACTTTTACAATTTTCTTTTTACTCACAAGACACACCTCCTATATTTGTTGTCTTATGCAGTGGTACGAATGGTTGCGCATTCTTCCACGCATTACAAAAGAGCACATACGTGCTCCATTACTTTACACCATAAAAGCCTTTAAATCAAGTGTTTTTTTCACTTTTTGAATTCTTGTCGAACAAAACCATTACTTTCCAATAAACTTACTACATCATCATAACTATTTTCGTCAATATAGATTCGCTCATGTTTAGCTGATTCACCTTTTAATGTAATATCTACGATATATGGATGATAGATATGAGGTTCACTATATAACTGTACAACAATTTCACCTTTTTCATAATATCCACGGTCATGAATACACATTTCCTGTCCTGTATAATCATCATCACTTAAACCATTATCATATTTTTTGATTTCCAAAAGAAGTGTTTCGTATTCACCGGCATCACTCAAATAAGCCTGTTCTGCCTGATAATCATCTACCACTTTGTTTACTGGCGTTTTACGATAATTGATATACCCTATTACAGAGGTATCCTTTGTCTTACCCGCACAACCTGCAAGCATCAAAATAGTAAGCATTACAATTCCTGTTTTTCTCATTTATATCCCTTCCTTCATTTGTATCTTCATTATAGATCTTCCTTTTTCTAAAAACAATAAAAAAAAGGAATTCTTTTTAGAATTCCAGTTTCTCTAAATCTGAATAGCTGATATCTGTCGGAATTTCTCTTCCGAATAGGATCAGCAGCACCTTTGCAGTCTGATTTTCATCATCCAATGACTCAACCGTTCCTTCACTGCCATTGAATGATCCTGATAAGATCTTAACACGATCACCCACTTTGAAATCAACCTGAATACGTTTTTCTTTGATTCCTAAACGGCGTAGGATCGCTTCAATTTCAGCTTCTGCTACCGGGAAAGGCTTCGCACCTCCACCACTTGATCCGATAAATCCAGTAACACCCGGCGTATTACGCACAACATACCAGGCTTCATCTGTCATGATCATTTCCACAAATAAATACCCTGGGAAAAGATTATATGTTTTTTCAACTTCTTTTCCGTTCTTGTATTCAATTTCAGTTTCTTCCGCAACTACGATCTGGAACAAAGCATCTTGCAGTCCCATTGTATCAATACGCCTTTCAAGATTTTCTTTTACTTTATTTTCATGTCCAGCGTAAGTGTTGACAACATACCATTGTTTCTTTTCTTCTGCCATCGCACTCACCTAAATTCCCATAGTTCTAAAAAACCAAGCAGCAATAAAATCATATAAAATAAAGAATGCCGCAAAAGTTCCTGAAAATAAAATAACTGTAAATGAAGAACGTGCTAATTCACCAGCTTTAGGCCAGTGTACTTTTTTCATTTCTTCAATAATTCCTTTTATACTGAACCATCTCATAAGTACCCTCCTATTTTGTTTCCTTATGAATTGTATGACAATTACATTTCGGACAAAATTTTTTCAATTCCATACGTTGCGTATGCGTATTTTTATTTTTATAAGTCGTATAGTTACGGGATAAACACTGTGTACAAGTCAAAATAATTTTTTCTTGCATACTCTCACCTCGCTAACTGCTTATTTACTTTATCACAATACCTTTTTTTAGTCAATGTAACTCAACAAAAGTTTTCGCATCTTCTTACATACATAGCTTACTCTTTTGTTATTGATTGACAAAATACGGCTAATTTCACTTTGATTATATCCTTCTAATTTTAATCGTGCGATTATGAATTCATCATCCCTTAATTCACTTCTCAAATAAGTAAAAAGATTTTTTTCATGATACCATTTGGTAATCGTTTCACCTTCAAAATCCTGATTTACATTTGGAATGGCATCTACGTAATATAGCCCCTCTTCTTCTTTCACTTTATCATCCAGTCGAAAAGCTTTAGACATATTCGTGTTTGTCTGGCTGCGACGTGATCGAATATATTTTCTTATCCCCATCTCTATGCATTTCTGCACAAAAACAGAAAACGAGCATCTTCCATCATCACAATACCGATAAATAGCCTGATAGAAATCAAGCGTTGCCAGATGTCGCATTTCATCAAATTCATCACTGGTATCACAAACATATCCATATTTTTCAATTGTCTTTTTGACTGTAAAATAGATCGTTTTCTCGTATTTCTCCATCAGCATCTTTAACGCTTCATCATCACTCTGATAGATATAGTAAAGTAATTCATAATCGTTCATAAACCCTCCCGAGTTCGTCAGCTAACGGGGATGGCGTTTTGAATAAATTTCATAAAGAAGGATACCGCAGGCAACGGAAGCATTCAGCGATGTTACTGACCCCACCATTGGCAGTGCTACCATATAATCGCAATTCTTTTTGACTAAAGATGAAATACCAAAGCCTTCACTTCCAATCACCAGCAAAAGCGGTACATCACATTGCATGTCACGATAATCGATTGCCTTTTCCATATCCGCTCCTACGACCCAGAAACCTTTTTCTTTTAATGTCTGAATTGAACGTGCTAGGTTGGTCACACTTGCCACCTTGACGGTATCGATCGCACCTGTCGAAGTTTTCGCAACTGTTGCATTTAGCTGCACGCTGCGATTTTTTCCGATGATAACACCATCAGCACCAATACAGTCACAAGTTCTAAGAATAGCTCCTAGATTCTGTGGATCTTCTAACCCATCCAGCATCACTAAAAGTGGCTGCTTTGACTCAGGAATTGCTGTAAGCAATTCTTCCAGCGTATACGTTTTATACTCATCAACACTTGCGGCAATACCTTGATGATAAGTCGTTTTTAATAACTGATCCATTTTCTTTCTAGATAATTTCCTAATTAAAACCTGTTTCTTTAAAGCCAGTGTTTCCAGTTCTCTATCTTTAAAGTCCTCTACCAAAAGAATTTCATAGATTTTTTTATCGCCCTTCAATAGCTGACGAACGACATTTTTGCCATACATATATTGTGCCATATTATTGCTCTCCCTGCTCAATAACTTCGTTCCACAGTTTTTCAAGTTTTCCACACTGCCCGCTCAAATAATAATAACCGATGATTGCTTCAAAACCAGTTGCCATACGATAGGTAATCACATCCGCATTTTTCGCAATCGTCTTGGTCTGAGCATTCCTGCCACGTTTGATAATTTCCATTTCTTCCTCATCGAAGAAATGTTTCTCTATCAAAGCACTCAGATAATTTGCCTGTGCTTTTGCGCTGACATAATGAGACGTCATTTTTTGAAGATCATTGGGTTTCTGATAACCTGCTCTGACAAGCCTTTCTCTGACCCAAAGGGTCATGACCGCATCGCCAATAAAAGCTAATGTCGTACCATTATAAGGGATAATTTCCATTATAGAACTCCCTTTTCCATCAGTTTCTGACGATAACTATCTGCCTTTTCAAAATCCTTTACAGCTTTTGCATCATTCCACTTCTGATACAATTCAAAACTTTCTTCATCCAATATCGTACGATCAATATGAATCCCCAATACATGCATCATGCCCTCAAGTGCCGCCACTAGTTTTGACACTGTATCATAATCAATTTCACGAACACGAAGTGCACCATTCAGCTGTTTCACAGTTTCAAAAACGACACTGAATGCATTTGGTGTATTTAAGTCATCACTCATTTCTTCAAGGAAAGAATTCCACAATTTATCATGTTTTTCTGTTCCAAACTCTTTGTGAGCCAGCTGCATTTTTACACAAGCCTGCTTATAAGAATTCATAATTTTATTTAATTCACTGCGAGCATTATTTACAACCTCATCATTAAAATTCAAAGGTGCACGGTAATGAGCCGATAAGAATGCCCATCTTAAAACATTGCCACCAATTTCATTGACCATATCTTTGATCAAAAGAGTATTGCCTAAAGATTTAGACATTTTTACACCATCTAAATTCAACATTCCATTATGAAGCCAGTAATTTGCGATATGCGTGTGATAGCAAGCTTCACTTTGGGCAATTTCATTTTCATGATGAGGAAATTTTAGATCCATACCACCACCATGAATATCAATACGATGGCTTTTAAATTCCTTATTGATCATGACAACACATTCGGTATGCCAGCCCGGACGTCCTTTCGACCACGGCGAATCCCAATTGATACCCTCATCGGTCTTTTTCCATAACGTAAAATCCAATGGATTTTCTTTTAATGAATTTTCATCAATTCTAGCACCCACCATCAAGTCATCAATTTTCTGCTTGCTTAAAGCACCGTATTGTTCAACCGCATTTACTCTAAAATAAACATCACCTTCAACAACATAAGCTGCTTTCTTATCCACAAGATCTGCGATAAAAGCAATAATTTCATCCATCGTTTCTGTTACTTTAGGTGTAATGTCCGGTATATCAGCATTTAAACTGCGACGATCCTCATTATATCCATCGATGTATTTTTTTGTTAATTCAGCTTCAGTAATACCTTCTTCTTTTGCCTTTTTAATGATCTTATCATCCACATCTGTAAAATTAGATACATAAGTAACATCATATCCCAATGCTTCAAAAGTTTTCTTTAATGTATCATAAACGATAATCGGACGGCCATTCCCAATATGCGGACGATTATACACTGTAGGTCCACACACATACATACTAACCTTTCCCTCTTCAATTGGTACAAACTCTTCCATTTTATTTGTGTAGCTGTTAAATAATTTCATTTTTTCCCTCCTAATAAAAAAAGCATCTCTTAAAGACGCTTGATCACGCGGTTCCACTTTAATTGAATATATCCACTCATTTATGTTAACGCCATCCACGTACTCAGTTAAAGTCCCTAGAAGGTGCATTTCATCCACTCCTAACAGCTTTTTCCACCCTTCAAGCCTCTCTGAAGTTATTCTATGGATGCTCTTTCCTCCATCATCGGTTTTCCCATTCTTTATACCACAACTTGTATGAAATGTAAACAGATTTTATATGCAGAGCACTGTATTTCCAAATTTTATAAAATCCTTTTTTATGACGTTAACGTTATTATATATGATATATGAACATCTATTATAAGTATATTAAAAAACCGGGTTGCCCCGGTTTTATCTCTTATCTTAAATTAAGCTAATTCAGAGAAGTATTTGATTGTTCTAACCATCTGGCTAGTGTATGAATTTTCGTTGTCATACCAAGAAACAACCTGAACCTGAGTAGTTCCGTTATCCATAGGTTTAACCATTGTCTGAGTAGCATCAAATAATGAACCGTAAGTGATACCGATGATATCGCTTGATACTAACTGTTCTTCAGTATAACCGAAAGATTCGTTGCTTGCAGCCTTCATAGCAGCATTTACTTCGTCAACTGTTACATTTCCTTCAACAACAGCAACTAAGATCGTAGTTGAACCTGTAGGAACAGGAACACGCTGAGCAGAACCGATCAGCTTACCATTTAATTCAGGAATAACTAAACCGATTGCCTTAGCAGCACCTGTAGAGTTAGGAACGATGTTTACAGCAGCAGCTCTTGAACGTCTTAAATCACCTTTTCTCTGAGGTCCATCAAGAGTCATCTGGTCACCTGTATAAGCATGAACAGTTGTCATGATACCTGACTGGATAGGAGCTAAGTCATTTAATGCTTTAGCCATAGGAGCTAAGCAGTTAGTTGTACAAGATGCAGCTGAAATAACTGTATCTTCTGCTGTTAATACGTTGTGGTTAACGTTGTAAACAACTGTTGGAAGATCGTTTCCTGCTGGAGCAGAAATAACAACCTTACGAGCACCTGCTTTGATATGAGCAGAAGCTTTTTCCTTAGAAGTATAGAAACCTGTACATTCCAATACAACATCTACACCTAATTTACCCCAAGGAAGGTTAGCAGCGTCAGCTTCTTTGTAGATTTCGATTTCTTTACCATCTACAGTGATTGAAGATTCACCAGCAGTAACTTTGTCAGCTAATGCATATCTTCCCTGAGCTGAATCGTATTTTAATAAGTGAGCAAGCATTTTAGGGCTTGTTAAGTCGTTGATAGCAACAACTTCATAACCTTCTGCACCAAACATCTGTCTGAATGCAAGACGTCCAATACGTCCAAAACCATTAATTGCAACTTTAACTGTCATTTTTTTAAAGTCCTCCTTCTAAACAATCATATTATACAATTTTTAATAGAAAAGTCAATTGAGAAATCTTTCACTTATCCACTTTTTCATGCATCATCATGAACGAAAAGCGAATATAAGCGCATACATTCACCAAAGGATGTACAAACCAATGATTTCCTTATATTTTTCTCAATATTTTTCATTCATGAAACGTGGTTTTTTTGTCAATGCATAAGCTTCCTTGCTCGTTTTGACACGGGCGTTATAAAGTTTATTGAAAAGCGGAAAATTGTTACAGCGAACCATCACTTCAACCCTTTTTCGAGGGATCGCCAGAGGAAAAAGCCGTTCGATATGTTCAGCCTCGCTTAGCTCTAAAATGATCAGATCATTAGTACCTAGAGCCGCCTTACATAAACGCAAAAAGGCATTGCTTCCTAAATAGATGATCTCTTTTGCTTTTACCTGTTTCTTTTCTGTTGAAAAACGGATATAACCCATTGGTTTAGCACGATGGCGAACCATCAGAATCCTTTCATTCATGCTTTTTGCTTCCTGTATCATCAGCTCAAAATCATGAAGCGAACGCACTTTATAACCATCAAAATGCTTCATGAATGCCTCATAAACCTCTTTCATTTCCAAAGCTGAGGCATCTTCAAACACATCATTTTGACTTACATTTTCAAAATGACGTTCATTCAATTCATAATAGCGATGCAGCGTACCTTCCTGAAAACCATAATTTTCCCAAAACTTATAAGAAGTAGCTTCCACAAATGTAAACAGAGCCTTCTTTTCACATTCATCGATTACATTCTTTAAACATTCATCAAGCGAAGATGTCTTGCGATAATCAGGATGCACTGCAATATGCGACAAAAAAACACTCTTCAAAAGACGGTTGTGAAACATGATATTCATATCATGCATAAAAACACTTGCAACAAGTTTCTCATCTTTTTCACATAAAATTACTTTCCCCTCATTCATACCATAATTAAAAAAGCAGTTGATCATTTCACTATTTTTGATAGAAAAACTGCTTTGCCATAAATTATAAATAGCACTCTTATCTTTTTCACTCGCTTCTTTAATCATGATCGTTCACCTATTTTTCTACTGTTTCTTTATATTCAACATCAATGACGTCACTTTTGATATTTCCTCTTGTCTGATAGTTTCTAGACTCATATTCATCTTCATAACCTCTAGAAGAATAATAGCTTGTATAACTATCCTGACGTTTTTTTCTTCTAAAATAATTTATGACCATCAAAACTACAACAACCGGAAGAATGATAGGAAGCAAATTTATAAAAAATGCGATTACCGCTAAAATAATAATACCATATATAAAAATCGTAATATAATTTTTCATTTTCATCACCTGCATCAATTATACATGAAACTTTGAAAATTGTATATTACATTTTTGACACAAAGACTATAGCTTTATCGCTAAAAAAGCGCATAAAATACATAATAAGAACAGTCCTGAAATGACCCATATAGAAGGATTTTCTCTTTTTATTTTTTCACTTTGTGCAACAACGATGACCTCCTCCTTTTGAAGCTTATGTAAGTAGCCTTCAAATTCGATATTGACTCTTGCTAATCCTTCATCAATCAGTTTTGATTGTAGTAGAACTTCATCGGTATATATGTAATATGCATTCTCTGCCATTATCTCTTCTTCCAGCTGGATCACTTCTGCTTTTTCTAAGTATTCGCATGCTTTCTGACGCCCTTCTTCTTCATAAAAAAGAACATTAAAAAAATCAGTCTGTATTTGTACTTCTTCATTCATAAATAGAAGCTGTGTTTCATCACAGCGTACAAGACTAACGCTGCTCCATAATAAAAGACTCACCCACATAAGATCACCTTAGTTATTTTGAGTCTTTTTTTATTTTTAATTCTCTTGTTTTCGATATGTCGCAGCAATCTCAGCCATTTTATTCAAACGATGCCGCATTCCCGACTTAGATATCGTTTCTAAATATTCTTGTTCATAATATTCACAAAGCTCATTTAAGCTGGCTTCCGGATGTTTTTTTCGAAGCAGTGCTACTTGCTTGATCTTGAATGGCAAAAATTCCAATGCACCATAATTTTCTAAATATTCAATATCTTCACATTGTTTCTTGCCCGCTGCTAATGATTTCATTTCATTGGCAAAATCACAATTATCCAAACGTGTCAATGAATTCATAAAATCACGCTGGATACGTACATCTTCAAATTCAAAGACGGAAGATGTTGCCTCGATACATTTCAGAAAATCAGCGATCTTTTCACTTGATTTTAAATATACAACTTTCTGGTTTCGACGAGCAATAATTTTTGCCGGAAGATAAAAACGCTCCATCAGTTTTTGAATAAACTTAGCCAGTTTTTCATCACTCGTGGCAATCTCTAAATGATAGTTAGTCTTATTCGGTGAATTTACACTTCCTCCTGCCAGAAAAGCTCCTGCTAGAAAAGCCCTTGCACAACAGTCTTTACTGACCATCTTGGCTGTCGGATGGCTTCTAAGACCATTTTTATCCATGATTTCAAGATCATTTAAGATCATTTGCGTATTATCAAAAATACGCAAAACATAAATGTTATTCTTCTTCAGATTCATTTTTTTCATAACAGAAAGCTCGCTATGGATCTGATAATGCTCCTTTAACAGCTTCAAGATTTTCTTAGCTGTAGGAGCACTCTCACTTTGAATCGTCAGATACATTCCTTGTGCATTTATATTCAGTGTCGAACACATTTTAATCAAAGCACTGCACTGAGCTTTAGCACAGCAATCCTTCAGCTCATTGGCAGCAACCTCGCTCTTTACCGAAGCCGTAAAAGACATCGAATCAACTCTCTTTCAACAATTTGATAACAAAGTCTCGAATCTTGACTGGATCATGACGGATAAAATCACCTTTCACATCCAAAAGATCCTCTAAAATAATATTATAGTCATGCTTATTCTGTTTGATTTTCACAGGATAAAATCCTTTATTTTCATATTTCTTCAATAAGCTGTCACTGGCATTATTAGGAGCTACGATCACATTTGGAACAATCCCTTTAAAAGTATGCTTCTCCAAAGCTTCTACATGATCTTCAACCGAATAATAATCTGTTTCACCCGGCTGACTCATTGCATTGCACATATAATACCTGGTAGCCTTTGATTTTTTTATCGCATCACAGATACCATCTATGATCAGACATGGAATAACGCTCGTATAAAGTGAGCCAATACCAATAAAAATCACATCCGCCTGAATGATCGCATCCATTGCTTCAGGATTCGCTTCTACTTTTTCATCATAAAAAATTTCCCGAATGCGATTATCAAAATTAGGAATATTGCTTTCACCACGTACTACCGTTCCATCACTCATTCTCGCAAATAACGTAATGACCTGTGTTGTCGCAGGAAGAATCGTTCCCTTCACATTCAAAATCTTGCTGATCTCACTGATCGCATCCATGAAACTGCCTTCTTTTTCCGTCAAGGCTGTCAAGATCAAATTTCCTAGATTATGACCACCCACATCATCTTCACCTTCAAAACGATATTCCATCAGATGCGTAAAAAGCGTTTCTTCTTTCGCTAAGGCACACATGACATTACGGATATCTCCCATAGCCGGTATATGAAATTGCCTCCTTAGTCTTCCCGTACTGCCTCCATCATCAGCCACTGTCACAATCGTCGTAATATTGATATCCGCTACCTGTTTTAAACCTTTTAAGATGACAGACTGTCCGCTGCCGCCACCAATTACTACTACATTTTTCATAATTTATTCCTTTATTTCCCGATGCGACTTATAACAGTTCCACTTTTTAGAATAGTGTTCATATAAATAATTCGTAATCGTCACTGAACGATGCTGTCCGCCCGTACAGCCAATTCCTACAGTTAAATGATTCTTACCTTCTTTTTCATATTCTGGAAGCACATAATCTAAAAATTCAACAATATGACGAATACACTCCTGAGTTGCATCATATTTCATCACATAACTATATACCGCTAAATCATTTCCAGTAAGATTTTTTAATTCTTCCACATAGAAGGGATTTGGCAAAAAACGCACATCAAATAATAAATCACTGTCCATTGGAATTCCATTTTTATAACCAAAGGAAACAAAAGAAATACTAAAAGACGGTTTTTCTCCTAATTTCAAATAATCTTCAATCTGATTTTTCAATTGTGCAACTGGCAGATAAGTCGTATCGATCCGATAAATACTAGCTCTTTCTTTAATAGCGTTAAAATACTCTCTCTCCGACTCAATTGCTTCTTCTAAGGTATTTGCCATATGATTCACCAGAAAAGGATGCTGACGGCGAGTAAATTTATAACGTTTTAAAAGCCTATCATTACTAGCATCTAAAAACAAGACCCTTACATTC
Source organism: Traorella massiliensis (assembly GCF_900104665.1). Classification (GTDB taxonomy): domain Bacteria; phylum Bacillota_I; class Bacilli_A; order Erysipelotrichales; family Erysipelotrichaceae; genus Traorella; species Traorella massiliensis. Next base: position 33,214 of record NZ_LT629967.1, read on the forward strand.
ATCCCAATATTTTCAAAATAAACTAAAAATTTAGTATAATCTAAAGCTGTTGTCGCAAGTGCTACATTATGATAACGGACATCACTTTTCCCTTTCAATAGTTTCCCAAGCTCATGAATCAGTTCAACAGGAAACTGGTCAATACAGTGATACCCCATATCTTCCAATATAGACATTGCAGTGGTTTTCCCTGCACCTGACATCCCTGTTATCAGTACAATATTAACATCTTCCATTGGCTCACCCTCTTTTCATATAGTTAGTTTAGCACATTTTAAGAAATGAGAAAAGAAGAACAGAAAAGTGCTACGAGTTACAAAATTTTAAGCAAAGAAAAAGTTATGATATTAAGTTTTATCCATATAATGCAATTGAATGTTATATATTACAGGATTACGCAAAGCTTTCTTTGAACGTCTCTAGGCAGGTTTTACCTGCCTTTTATTTTGTTTTCATCAGTCAGCATAAAGGTATTTTATGATGATTCAGGATATAATGAAGCTGAAAGATGAGGCTCTTATGAAAAAAACATTATATCGCCTTGAAATCTATTATAAGCAGCATGCTACTGAAAGTGAGCGTGAGTTTCTGCTTTTTATTCTCAATCATACTCGTGAAGCGATTGAAATGGATATTCACACATTGGCGAAACAAAACTATTGCAGTGCTTCAACGATCGTACGTGTATGCAAGAAAAACGGGTTTAAAGGATTCCGTGAATTAAAGCTGGCATTAATGAATGATTTACAATTTAATGAAGAATTGATGCAAAGCAAAATTGAAAACCTGACCAGTACTCAAAAAGTGATTCCTCTTGTACTCAATGAAAACATACGTTCGATACAAAATACCTATGCTCTTTTAGACATGAATGAACTAGAAATTATTATCCGTCTTTTAGTCAATACACCTTTTATCAGTTTATTTGGTATTGGTGCCAGTTTCTTGGTTGCTAAAGATTTCCAGCAGAAATTTGAACGTATCAGCAAGAAAACCTTTCTTTATGAAGATATTCATTTACAATTAGTTCATTCTACTAACTTTGAAAAGAAGGACCTAGGTATTATTTTTTCATATTCTGGATTGACAAAAGAAATGCTTGAGATTGCTCATAATATCAAAGAAAGAGGCGGTATTTTGATTGCGGTCACGAAATATGGTACCAGCAAACTGCTTTCTTTGAGTGATTATAATTTATATGTTCCTAACAGTGAAGCATCTTTGCGGATCAGTGCCAGTTCTAGCAGGATATCACAGCTTTGTATCGTAGATATTCTTTATCATACTTATCTAACTAAGGTACATGAACGTTCTATGGATAAAATCATATCTACTAATAAATTATTGGAAAAAACTGGAACTTAGCAGCTATTTCATGTCAATCGATGGTACTTTGTTTCAAACTTGTGGCACTTTATTGTAAATGTAAGCGTTTATGTTTATAGTGAAGGCAGGAGGTAAAGCTGATGATTGATTTATCTAAGATGGTGACTGAACAGGCAAATCCTAATACACAGAATCTTAGTTTCATGAGTATTCAGGAAGCTGTCAGGATCATGAACAAAGAAGACTACAATGCCGTAAGATGTATTGAAAGTCAATATGACATGATTGCGAAAGTAATTGCTCTGACTAGTAATGTTCTTGAAAATAAAGGACGCATCATTTATATGGGTGCCGGAACAAGCGGCCGTTTAGGTGTTTTGGATGCTGTCGAATGTCCTCCAACATTCAATGTCGATGCGAATACCGTTATTGGTTTGATTGCTGGTGGTGAAACAGCTTTTGTAAAGGCTGTTGAAGGGGCTGAGGATTCTAAAGAACTGGGTGAAGAAGAATTACGTAAAATTCAGTTATGTGCAGATGACATCGTAATTGGGATTGCTGCAAGTGGTCGCACACCTTATGTTATTGGAGGCTTAAAATATGCCCAAAGCATAAATGCGGCAACATGTGCAATCGTATGTAACCCGCATAGTGAAATTAAGAAAATCACTCCTTTAACGATTGAAATTGTACCAGGACCAGAAGTATTGACTGGTTCAACACGTTTAAAAGCAGCAACTGCTACTAAGATGGTGCTGAACATGATTTCAACGATCAGTATGATCCGTATTGGGAAAATTTATCAGAATTATATGGTAGATGTGAAAATGAGCAATGAGAAGCTGTTCTCACGTGGCACAAACATTGTTTGCAGCGTTACCTGCTGCACAAAAGAAACAGCGTTAAAAGCGCTGGAAGAAGCTAAAGGAAATGTCCGCCTTGCAATCGTTATGATTCTGCTTGACTGTGACTCTTTGCAGGCTAAAGAAGCCCTACTGAAAGTAAACGGACGTATTCAGGATTTAATTGACGAGGAGGAATAAATATGTCAAACATGGATCTTGCGAAAAGACTTGTGGAATTACTTGGCGGCAGAGAAAATGTCGTCAAAGCAACAAACTGTATGACTCGTTTAAGAGTTGTATGTAAAGATGCTTCAAAAGTAGATACTGAAGAAATAAAAAATACCGAAGGTGTTTTAGGACTTGTCATCGATCATGATAGTTATCAGATCGTATTAGGCCCTGGAAAAGCTAAAAAAATTACTGATATCTGTATTCAAGAGCTTCATCTTCCAAAAGAAAACACAGATTGGCAAGAAAATAAATCAGCCATGAAAGAATCTCAAAAAAACAACCGTCTTAAAGATGGTATGAAGCTGATTGCGGAAATCTTTATTCCATTGATACCAGCTGTTATTGCCGCTGGCTTATTTAATGGCTTTGCTTCCCTTATTGGTCAAATGATCAGTGATGGCATGCTCTCAGGTGATATTTTCAGAATGATTCAGCTGATTTTCTCACTGTTTGGTACTGCCTTCTTAGGGTACTTTGCTATTTTCACCGGAATTCGTTCTGCTGAAGTATTTGGGGCAACCCCAGCCCTTGGCGGTATGATTGGCGGTATGAGCATTGGTGCTGCTTTAGTAGATATTTCCATGATGTTAGGATTATATAACGAAGCCGTTCCTTTAGAATCTGTCTTAACAACAGGCAAAGGTGGAATTATTGGTGTTATTTTCGGTGTCTGGATCTTATCCATCGTTGAAAAAAATATTCGTAAAAGAGTTCCTGATGTTTTAGATCTTATTATCACACCATTTACAAGCCTTCTAATCGCTGGCATTATCTTTATCTTTGTTATCATGCCGTTAGCCGGTTTTGTCAGTGATGGCTTAGTTTCGATCTTAAGCATTATCATTAACTCAACCAATCCATTTATCCGCATCGTTAGTGGCTTTATCTTATCCGCCATCTTCCTGCCGATGGTGCTGCTTGGATTACATCATGGTTTGATTCCTATATATGCCGTACAGCTTGAAGCCATGGGCGGTGTATCTTTATTCCCAGTACTGGCAATGGCTGGTGCAGGTCAGGTTGGTGCAGCTATCGCTATCTATATAGTTGCGAAAAGAGTTGGCAACAAACGATTACAAGGGATCATTACCGGTGCCCTTCCAGCTGGTTTCTTAGGCGTTGGCGAACCATTGATTTACGGTGTTACATTTCCAATGTTTAAACCGTTTATTACTGCTGGTTTAGGAGCAGGTTTTGGCGGTGCCTATATCATGTTTACACAGGTACTCGCTAACGCATGGGGGCCTAGCGGTATGGTTGCTATACCATTGATGCAAGGTACTAGCGGTATGATGAATTACTTTATTGGACTTGTCATTTCTTATGTAGCCGGCTTTATTATCACAAAGATGGTTATCAAAGACAGTGACGTACAAAACGTTTAATATAAGCTAATATTATATTTATAACTCATAAGCATGTGTAAAATCTTAATTAGATCTTGCACATGTTTTTTGGGCGCTTTAAAAAATAGCGGGGAAAAATAAAAAAACCTTTAAATATTAGCGGGGTGAATTTACCCCGCTGAAATTTTAAAGGAGCCTACTTTCATTCTAAAAATCAATCATTAATTAAAGGTTATTTATGTTTCCTATAGGTGACTCTTTTGGCGCCTTTTCTTTTGACTTTTGTCTTCTTTTCAGTAATAGAGTAAGTTTCATATAGGTTCTGCGAATAAAGAAACTTGTTCCTTGCTCTCTCAAAATTAGTAAATCCGTTGGCATTGCTGATGATCTTTTTTATATAAGTATTCTTTCCTTCGATAGGTCCGTTTGATAAACGCCTTTCATCAATCCATACAAATGAGTTTAAGATTTCATCCTTCCAGCTTCGAAGAGTCCCCGCACATCCCTTCATTTCCTCAATGCCTGAATCAAGCATATCCTTGAAAAGTTTATTCAGCTCTTCTTCTTTTGTCTTCCGATTGGTGAAACGCTTCCTGTCGCTGCTGTTGAAGCGAATAAATCTTTCCTTTAGAAAATAAGCTGTTTTTAAATGGCTATCCATTTGAAGAAGCAGATCAGCCAGATCCCTTTCTGTGATGGAATAACCCAGAATCATATCCTTTTTCTTCTTTTCGAATTCCAGTTCATTTCGATTCTTCAGTAACAGCTCGTATCTGTTTTTCAGAAGGCTGTAGGAAAACATATCACCGTTTTCTTTCTTCCTGCGCATGATCCGTTTTCTCAGAGTGTTCAGTGCATCATTGACTCTTTTTGCAGCGTGGAACGGATCGATGCAGACAGCAGCATTGGGGAAATACACAGAGGCAATATCCCTGTAGTTGCGGTACATATCGATGATGATATACTTTACAGCTTTTCTTTCCCGCAAAGGGATGGAATAGAAATAGTCACTTAAATGTTGGACATGTCTGGATTCAAGAATATCGAGGATGACTTTCTTATGGAAATCCATCATGATGAAAGCATATTTATAGCGTGAGCGCCGGTTGAAATAGAATTCATCCCAGCACAGGATATCTGTTAAGTGTTTTCTTGGGATTTGGACATGTTTATCAAAGATATCGACAACCGTTCCGACCGAGAGTCCGTAAGTGGACGCAACAGAGGAAAACGTGGAGTTGTAAGGCTTCAGAGCTTCCAGCACGCTGATGATCGTGGAAGGAGCCACCGACTTGCGGGTGGAGCCGAAAGGATGGTTTTCCACAAAAGACTTTCCACAGTGTTCGCATTTCAGACGTCTTCGCTTTGGTACTATGTCAAGAAAAAGTACCAGTTAAATTGATAGTTTTGTAATTTTGTAGTGATTGTATTTGACGATTGTAATATTCTTTTTCATATGAATCTGGACTCATGTATTGACAATGTCCATGTANGAGGAAATCCTCATTATGAAAGGAAGAAACAGACTCAATGGAATCAATTTCTTCCTCTTTTAAATTTAAAGCATTAATGATAGAATGATTCATAGCTACCTCCTTTGATAAGAATGAAATAGACCAGTAAAATTCTATCAAAGCGAGGTAGTTTTTTTAACCCCATCTAAAATTTAAAGCGAGGAAAGTCTTATCCCACTCAAAATTTAAAGCAGGGGTCATTTCCCACGATAATTTAATATACCGTTTTTTGATTAAAAATATTCCAATCAAAACAAAAACAATTCTCTTTACTTCAAAGTTTAAAACATTTATTATTTTACTGGAGGTTTTTATGAAGAGTATCAGAGGAATATTATTTGATGTAGATGATACATTATATTCACATAAACAGCACAGAATACCTGAGCTTACAAAGTATACTATTAAAAAACTGAAAGAAAATGGATATATTTTAGGAATGTGTACATCACGTTTTCCAAGAGAATTCTGCTCTTTACCTGAAAATATTTTTGATGACTTTGACTTAATAATAGCAGGAACAGGTTCTATTTATATTAGAGATGGGAAAATACTGCATATAGAAAAAATAAATGAGAGTGATACACAAAAGTATATAAATTACCTTGATCAACAAGATAGTTTATATTATTTGTGGACACCTGTGGAAGGACAGCCTCATTTCTCCAGCGAGCCTAGCGAAAATATAAAAAAACATCATTTAGAATGGGCAAAAGACTGCCCGACTGTTCAAAAATGGAATAAAGAGGCATTATGTAATATTGTCTATTATGGAGCAAACGAAAAGCAGACACAGGAAATTATTGACCTCGTGGGTGAAAAAGGTTTAGAAATTTGGGGAAACAACGGTCATATTAATCCTAACAATATTGATAAAGCATATGGAATCAAGTATTTTAGTAAATTATATAATTTAGACTTAAAGGAAATTCTATGTTTTGGTGATGGCATCAATGATATCAGTATGATCAAAGCTGCAGGAATGGGCGTAGCTGTAGGAAATGGTAAAGATGAATTAAAAAAACAGGCTGATTATATTTGTGATCCAATTGAAAATGCTGGTATTTACACTTTTTGTGTAGATCATCACTTAATTGATCCAATTGATCCAACGATATTCTTTTTTGATATTGATGGCACTACCTTTAGAAACGATATTCAAGCATCACCTGAATCTACAATCTCAACAATTCATGCATTAAGAAAAAAAGGAAAAAAATGTTGTATCTGTACTAGTAGAAGCAGTGATGAAATGATTCATTTACCTAAATCTTTTCTGAATATGTTTAATGCGATCATTCGTTTGGCTGGCGGACATATTACTATAGATGGTAAAGATTTTTATCATGAAGTAAATCATGATGAAGTTTGCCAAGCTATAAAATATTTAGATCAAAATAAGATTCCCTATCGTTATGTAACGGCCGATGAAAAAAGTTACCTTTATAATTCCACTGATGTAGGACGGATTTTGCGGACATTCAAAATAAAAAAGAATGTGGAGGTAACAGACAATGGCAAAATCATTATTTGAGGAACTGGGCGGCAAATACGAAAGGCAAGGGGATTATTTGATACCGTGCTTAACTGTACCCGCCGAAGAAGAACAGGCAATAGGCATCTGGGGGCAACGGCATTTAGATTATCTAAAACAGTACCGTAAAGTTACATACACCAATCTTCTTACAAGCGGCAGGCTAAACGCCTACCTTGCCGACATCAACAGACAGGCACAGGAACGCTTTGAAAGGCTCATAGAGGGTATGAAACAGGCACAGGGCATAACGGAACAGCTAAAGGCAGAAAACGCCTTAGAATGGACAGGATGCCTCAATAACATAAGGGCTTGTGCGAGGGAGATTGTGGAAAAGGAAATTATTTTTGCATAAACAGATGATTAGTGGCAGGGGGAAATCCTGCCGCTTTTTCTGCTTTAGTTTGTCAGCTTGACAAATAAAGGGTTAAGGAATATAATTAGATTCAGTATTATACAAGGAGTTAATAAATATGCGGCAAGGTATTCTTAAATAAACTGTCAATTTGATAGTGGGAACAAAAAGTAGCAGTCCCGTTTCACTTTTAATATGGGGCTTAGTTTTTTGTACCCAGTTTAAGAATACTTTTATCATGTAATTTTATATGCCCGAAAACATATAAGTGTTTTGGGGCTATTGGAGTTATTTACCCAGTGATAGGAGTATTTATCACTGGGTATTTTTATGCCCTTTTTTGGGTGTTGATAGGAGGAAAATCACATGAAAATAATTAACTTAGGCATTCTGGCTCACGTTGACGCAGGAAAGACAACATTAACGGAAAGTTTATTGTATACCAGTGGTGCAATTGCAGAACTAGGGAGCGTAGATGAAGGCACAACAAGGACAGATACAATGAATTTGGAGCGTCAAAGGGGAATCACTATCCAGACAGCAGTGACATCTTTTCAGTGGGAGGATGTAAAAGTCAACATTATAGATACGCCAGGCCATATGGATTTTTTGGCGGAAGTATACCGTTCTTTATCCGTATTAGACGGAGCAGTATTATTAGTTTCTGCAAAGGATGGCATACAGGCACAGACCCGTATACTGTTTCATGCACTACAGATAATGAAGATTCCGACAATTTTTTTCATCAATAAAATTGACCAAGAGGGGATTGATTTGCCAATGGTATATCGGGAAATGAAAGCAAAGCTTTCTTCGGAAATTATAGTGAAGCAAAAGGTTGGGCAGCATCCCCATATAAATGTAACGGACAATGACGATATGGAACAGTGGGATGCGGTAATTATGGGAAACGATGAACTATTAGAGAAATATATGTCAGGGAAACCGTTTAAAATGTCAGAACTGGAACAGGAAGAAAACAGGAGATTCCAAAACGGAACGTTATTTCCCGTTTATCACGGAAGCGCTAAAAACAATCTGGGGATTCGGCAGCTTATAGAAGTAATTGCCAGTAAATTTTATTCATCAACGCCTGAAGGTCAATCTGAACTATGCGGGCAGGTTTTTAAGATTGAATATTCAGAGAAAAGGCGGCGTTTTGTTTATGTGCGTATATATAGCGGAACATTGCATTTGAGGGATGTTATTAGAATATCTGAAAAAGAGAAAATAAAAATCACAGAGATGTGTGTTCCGACAAACGGTGAATTATATTCATCCGATACAGCCTGCTCTGGTGATATTGTAATTTTACCAAATGATGTTTTGCAGCTAAACAGTATTTTGGGGAACGAAATACTGTTGCCGCAGAGAAAATTTATTGAAAATCCTCTCCCTATGCTCCAAACAACGATTGCAGTAAAGAAATCTGAACAGCGGGAAATATTGCTTGGGGCACTTACAGAAATTTCAGATGGCGACCCTCTTTTAAAATATTATGTGGATACTACAACGCATGAGATTATACTTTCTTTTTTGGGGAATGTGCAGATGGAAGTCATTTGTGCCATCCTTGAGGAAAAATATCATGTGGAGGCAGAAATAAAAGAGCCTACTGTTATATATATGGAAAGACCGCTTAGAAAAGCAGAATATACCATCCACATAGAAGTCCCGCCAAATCCTTTCTGGGCTTCTGTCGGGTTGTCCATAGAGCCGCTCCCTATTGGAAGCGGAGTGCAGTATGAAAGCAGAGTTTCACTTGGATATTTAAATCAATCGTTCCAAAATGCGGTTATGGAGGGGGTTCTTTATGGCTGCGAGCAGGGGCTGTATGGATGGAAAGTGACAGACTGTAAAATCTGTTTTGAATATGGATTGTATTATAGTCCTGTAAGTACCCCCGCAGACTTTCGGCTGCTTTCCCCTATCGTATTGGAGCAGGCTTTAAAAAAAGCAGGGACAGAACTATTAGAGCCATATCTCCACTTTGAAATTTATGCACCGCAGGAATATCTCTCACGGGCGTATCATGATGCTCCAAGGTATTGTGCAGATATTGTAAGTACTCAGATAAAGAATGACGAGGTCATTCTGAAAGGAGAAATCCCTGCTAGATGTATTCAAGAATACAGGAACGATTTAACTTATTTCACAAATGGGCAGGGAGTCTGCTTGACAGAGTTAAAAGGATACCAGCCAGCTATTGGTAAATTTATTTGCCAACCCCGCCGCCCGAATAGCCGTATAGATAAGGTTCGGCATATGTTCCACAAGTTAGCTTAACAGCTTGCAAAAGTCATATAAAATGAGATTTGAAAGGATTAGAGACTAATTATGATGAAATGCGAATGGATATTGTGTCCTGTTTGTGGGAGCAAAACCCGTAATAAAATTAGGAAGGACACTGTTTTGGAGAATTATCCCCTTTATTGTCCAAAATGCAGACAAGAAAGATTGATTAAAGTTGACAACTTGAAGATAACTGTCATCAAAGAGCCAGACGCTTAAGACGCAGAGCCGATGAAATTGTGGAACAATTCACGAATCATCGGCTCTTTTTGTTTCGTATTTGAAAGAACAAACTCACCAAATAAAAAAAACGATATTCGGGTGGGTTATTTTGTTATACCCTAAATTACCCTCTGAATTTGTTTTTAAATTTGGAGGGATTTTTTTATGTCCTTTTTTCGGGCAGTTATCTATCTGCTCATACGAAGCAAAATTTATCAATACATAGCATATCAGAGAACGGCAGGAAACCAGTTAAAAAAATTTCTGCCAGTGCAACGGTACTTCTCACCTTGAAAGTAGAAGTACAATCTCCATACAATAGAATTACTATTTCCTATAACCGTAAAGGTCACAGAGCCTTTGCGGTTTTTCTTTTGTCGATTTTTGTTGGAAAGTGCCGTAGGGCTGTTTCTGATATGCGGTGTCGTTCTCCGCCTCTCCATCTGGATTTTTTACATTTCAAAAATTCAGATGGGAGGTATTTATGGTGAAATATGCACCAAGAAAGGTATATATCAGAGAAAGTGGCGGCTATGTGGAATTATCCTACACGGAGTTCTGCCGTTGCAGGGAATCCGACCAGACCTATATGGACAAGCTGTTTATCCCCATTCAAGGCTGTCTGCTTGAAGTCGTGAGGGAGCAATACACAGACTTCTACCGTGACAAGGAACGGTGGCGTTATCTGCAAAAATTAGATACAAAGAATAGACTGCTATCTCTCGACGGATTTACGGACAGCGAGGGGAATCCTCTGGACTTTATCACTGATGAAGCGGTGGACATTGCAGAAACCGTTGTCAATGCGGTCATGGTGGACAGGCTGAAAGCCGCCCTGCCTTTGCTGTCGGATAGTGAACAGGAGCTGATACAGGCAATCTTTTTTGACGGACTTTCCGAGCGTGAAGTCGGGGCGAGGTTGGGCATAACCCAGAGCGTTGTAAACAAACGCAAAGCCAGAATCCTAATAAAACTAAGAAAGATAATAGAAAATTAAAATTTAAGGCGTTCAGCCCCCTTGTTTTTTCCTTTGGGAAGATGAGGGGGCTTTTCTCTGCCCTCTCAATCAATTCTGATTGGAGGAAGTAAGAATGGCATACAACCACGGACGGGAGGACAGGAAATGGCGTATCTGGAAAGAAGCGGAGGAAAAGCTGCTGCGTGAGTGCGGCGTTGATGAAGCGACCATTGAGCAGATACGCATGGCGGACAGGGCAGACTTCAATTCCAACAGGCGGTTTTACCGATGGACGAATGACGTTGCGGAATATCTTGAGGACATGGCAGGCAGGGAGCGGCAGGCGGAAGTGGGTACGGTTGCGGAGTTACTGGAAGAGATTGAGAGCGAAAATCTCTATCAAGTATTAGTCACGGTGGACGGGCGTACCTTGAAAATCGTCCTGCTGAAAATGCAGGGGTATTCCACAAAGGAGATTGCCCCGCTTGTGCATTTGACGACTGGTGCCATCTATGCGAGGTTAGACCATCTGCGGAAGAAGCTGCGGAAAATTTTATAGCTTCTAAAACAGCCTGCCATCCTGCGGGCTACTGGGTGAGGGATGGAAATCCCCTCACTCATTTTTTGCAGGAGGACAACAGGATGGCATACAGGGTTAAGGCATACACGCTTCGGGAGGAATCCACGGAAAGCGGCACAAGGTATTTTATCAGCTTTAAGGACGGGCAGGGCAAATCCCACGAGTTGGAAGTGTCGGAACAGTTCTTTATGGAGTTTCGGCAGATGGAGCGCAGGAACAGGAATCTTTTCTAATGGGACGAGCGGCACAGGGAGTTTAACGAGGTATGGGACGAAACCCTTTACAGACGGGCGTTGCGTGTGCCTAAGAGCCTTGATGAACGCATGGTTGAGGAAGAACGGAATGAAACGCTCTATAAGGCGGTTGGGAGCCTTCCAGAGATACAAAGGCGGCGTTTCCTGCTCTACTACGAGTATGAGTTCAATTTTTACCAAATCGCCGCTATGGAGCATTGCACCGCTTCGGCAATACAGAAATCTGTTGCGATTGCAAAGGAGAAAGTAAAGGCGGAAATTGAAGAAATATCTCCAACCGTGACCGACACCGCCCGAAAAAGAAATCTGTTTTTTATTTGTGTGGGATTGGCGGCATTACATACTCTCACTTTTTTCCGTGGGAGTAAATCTATTTTTAAGGAGGTCAACGCCTATGTGCAACGAAAACAAAGACACCGCCCGAAAGGAGGAAAGCCATGCAGAAGTTACAGACAGTCAACGCCGAAACGCTCCTTTATGAACCGCTTGAGAAACCATCCTTTGTGGTGGACAGCCTTATCCCGACAGGCTTATCGCTGTTCTGCGGCTCACAGAAGATAGGCAAAAGCTGGCTCATGCTGAAGCTATGCTTATGCGTGTCGCAGGGAATCCCTTTATGGGATATGCCGACAATGGAGGGCGATGTGCTTTACCTCTGCCTTGAGGACACGTTCTGCCGCATACAGGACAGGTTATTTCGTTTGACGGACGAAGCAAGCGGGCGGCTCCACTTTGCCGTGGCAAGCTGCAAGCTGTCAGACGGTCTTATCGTGCAGCTTGAAGATTATCTGAAAGATTACCCAGACAGCAGGCTCATTGTCATTGATACCTTGCAGAAAGTCCGTACAGCTTCAAAAGACAATGCCTATGCAAGCGACTATGGGGACATCTCCCTCATCAAAGACTTTGCCGACAGGCACTCTCTGGCGGTCATTGTCGTACACCACATCCGAAAGCAGAATGACAGCGACGTGTTCAACAAGGTGTCTGGGACGACAGGATTAACGGGGAGTGCGGACGCTACCTTTGTTCTGGAAAAGGAGAAACGTGCGTCTGACACCGCCAAGCTGTATGTGACGGGCAGGGACACGCCTTATCAGGAATACACGCTGCGTTTCCGTGATTGCCGTTGGGAGCTTGTGGAGCGGAAAACGCAGGAGCAGCTTGCGAAAGAAACGATACCAGATGTCCTTTTTCGGTTGGTGGATTTTATGAGGGATAAGGAAGAATGGATAGGCACGGCAACGGAACTGTTAGCCGCTATGGGGGAAACGGAAACCATACCCACGGTGATTACGAAATGGCTGAATGAATACCGCACCACATTTTTAAGCGAGAACCGTATCTGCTACCAGTACAGCCGCAGGAAAGACGGCAGGCGGATTGCCCTTGCAAGGAGGGCGGGTGACAGCGGTGATGGTGGTGACAGCGATATTAGGATACCCCCCTGTTACTGTCATTGACGCTTAAAGCCATGTAAAGCTGGCGGCTCTGCCCTGCGGGTGACAGCAGTGACGGTGGTGACAGTGATTTTAGGATACCCTGCCGCTGTCATCCCTACGGGAGAACACCCCGTAAACGCAAAATGCAGGCGTGAGATTTACTCGCCCTTTTCGGTCGTGTAAAACCACCCCTGCGGTCAGAAAAATCATTCCGATTTTTCCGACTGCGTTTACAGGGTGTAACACACTACACTTTGCCCTGCAAAGTCGTGTGCCAGACGTTCCCTCTGGACTCCCTTAAGGCAGGGCTGTGCCCTGCTATCCTACGCCTTACGGCTTCGGATAAAAGAATGGCGGCATGACGGTGACGGCTCTTGCGAGGGGGGTATCCCAAAAACACCGTCATCATCGACATGACCGTCATGCAGGGGGTGAGGGTGACAGTTGCGGCAGTCGGCAGGGGGTATCCCAAAACTGCTGTCACCACCGTCACCGCTGTCACCCCAAAGGACGGTCACCCGCCGAAAGAAAGGAGGAATCCGCCTATGCCTTATGCAATCCTGCGTTTCCAGAAACGAAAAGCGGGCGGCGTTGCGGCTTGTGAACGCCACAACGAGCGGAAGAAAGAAGCCTACAAAAGCAACCCAGATATAGATATGGAACGCTCTAAAAACAATTACCATCTCATAGCACCACCAAAGTACACCTACAAGAAAGAGATTAACCGCATGGTAGCCGAAGCGGGGTGCAGGACAAGGAAAGACAGCGTGATGATGGTGGAAACGCTCATCACAGCTTCACCAGAATTTATGAACCAGTTACCGCCCGAAGAACAAAAAGCGTATTTCCAGACGGCTCTTGACTTCATTTCGGAGCGTGTTGGAAAGCAGAATATCCTCTCCGCTGTCGTCCATATGGACGAGAGAACGCCCCATATGCACCTCTGCTTTGTGCCGATTACGCCAGACAATAAGCTGTCAGCGAAAGCTATCTTAGGCAACCAGAAATCATTATCCGAGTGGCAGACCGCCTACCATGAGCGGATGTCCTCACGGTGGAATCAGCTTGAACGGGGGCAGTCCTCAATGGAAACCAAGCGGAAACACGTCCCCACATGGCTCTATAAATTAGGCGGCAGGCTTGATAAACAGTATGAAGAAATCGTGTCTGCCCTATCCGACATCAACGCCTTTAACGCAGGGAAGAAAAGGGATAAAGCGTTAGATTTACTCTCTGCATGGCTGCCAGACGTGGAGAAATTCTCTAAGGAAATCGGGAAACAGCAGGCGTATATCGACAGTTTGAAAGAGAGAATTGGGCAGGAATCAGACTATGCGGGGCGTATGCGTGATGAAAAGTACGAGCAGGAACTAAAGGTGCAGAAAGCGAATCAGAAGATATTTGAATTGCAGAGAACCAACGAGCAGATGGGGCGGCTGCTGTCAAAAATACCGCCCGAAGTGTTGGAAGAATTGCAGAAAAATCATAGAAGCAGAGCGAAAGAAAGGTAGATATGTGAATGAAGAAACAGGATTTTAAGGTGTTAAAGACCAAAGACTTGTACCCGTTCCCCGACAATCCGTTTCATGTGGCAGAAGATGAAACACTGTCAGAGTTAGCGGAAAGCATCAAGGAATTTGGCATTGTCACGCCGATAATCACACGCCCGAAAGAGGACGGGGACGGTTATGAAGTGATTGCAGGACAGCGGCGTGTCCGTGCTTCTGAACTTGCAGGGATAAATACCGTGCCTGCGTTTGTCCTGCCCTTAGACCGTGACCGAGCCATCATCACCCTTGTAGACAGCAATTTGCAGCGTGAGAATATCCTGCCATCGGAGCGGGCGTTTGCTTACAAGATGAAATCCGAAGCCATGAAGCGGCAGGGTTTCCGCACAGACTTAACCTCGTCACAAGTTGTGACGAAGTTGCGGACGGACGACAAGGTGGCACAGGGCTTCGGCGTGGGCAGGATGACCGTGCAGCGTTTTATCCGCCTGACGGAACTGATACCGCCGATTTTGCAGATGGTGGACGAGGGGAAAATCGCCCTCACGCCTGCGGTGGAACTGTCCTTCTTGAAGAAAGACGAGCAGGAAAACCTCTTTGCCACGATGGAGAGCGAAGAAGCAACGCCCTCACTCTCACAGGCACAGCGGATGAAACAGTTAAGCCAGAGCGGGCGGCTTGACATGGATACGATATTTGCGATTATGACGGAGGAAAAGGGCAACCAGAAAGAAACCTTGAAAATCAACACAAGCAAGCTGAAAAAATACTTTCCGAAGAACACAACGCCGAAGCAGATGGAGGAAACCATCATCAAACTTTTGGAGCGTGAGTTGCAGAGGAAACGCAACCGTGACAGCCGCTAATCTTCTTTTTTCGGGAAGTAAATACAGAGAGTTGAGGTATGGAGAATGAGAGAAATCCAGTATGAAATCGTAAAGGAAATCGCAGTATTGTCTACGGGCGACAGTGGCTACACAAAGGAAATCAATCTCATTTCATGGAATGGGAAAGAGCCGAAGTATGACATCCGCAGCTTTTCCCCGAACCGTGAAAAGTGCGGCAAGGGAATCACGCTGAACGCTGATGAAGCGGCGGCACTCCTTAAAGCATTACAGAAAGAATTAAACAGCGAGGATTAATGGTATCTGATTGGCAGGGCGGGGACATTTCCAAACTCTTCCCTGCCCTGTCTGGAAAGGAAGATTTAAGTATGGGCGAGGATAAGAAAGCAGATAAAAAGAGAAAGCGTATCGTGCCAAAAGCACCAGTGCAGATGATAATCAGCCGTGAATATGTCGGCACACAGACCGTTACAGAAGCGTTTGTCCCGATTATCTCCGAGGATATTCGGAAGAAGATTGCCGAGGGCGACACCTTCGACAATGAGGGGCTGTCCGCTTAGAATGTACGCAATGGGACATGAAAACAGATAGGACAGATACGGAGGTTTTACAGTATGGCAGGAATCAAAGAAGAAAAGAAAATCTATTTAGTCGGCATTTATTGCCGCTTATCTAAAGACGATGGTACGGATAACGAGAGTGCGAGCATTGCGACACAGAAATCCATCCTCACGGATTATGTGAAAAAGCAGGGATGGCACATAGCAAAAACGTATGTGGACGATGGTTATTCTGGTACAAATTTCCAAAGACCAAGTTTCCAGAATATGATAAAAGACATTGAAAGCGGTCTGATAAACTGCGTGATTACGAAAGATTTATCCCGTCTGGGGAGAAACTATCTTGATTGTGGGTTATATCTGGAAGTTTTCTTCCCAGAGCATAACGTGAGGTATATAGCGGTCAATGACGGCGTAGATACCTTGAATAAATCTGCTATGGACATCACGCCTTTCCGCAACATTTTAAACGAAATGTATGCCGCTGACATATCTGTTAAGATAAAATCGGCATATCGGGCGAGGTTTCAACAGGGGAAATTCATGGGAACTACCGCCCCTTATGGCTATATCAAAGACCCTGCCGACCACAACCATCTGCTGATAGATGATAAAGTGGCACATGTTGTAAAAGAGATATTCGACCTTGCATTAAAAGGGAATGGAGTTGCCAAAATTTGCAGACATCTTAATAAACAGCATATCCTACGCCCTGCCGCTTATGCGGCGGAGCGTGGCGAAACAGGCTTTGAACGTCATTTTGAGGGGAACGAGGACAAACGCTATATTTGGAGTGGGAACAGCGTGAGGAGCATTTTAAGAAGCCCGATATATGCGGGAAATCTTGTAGGCTACAAACGGATTGCCGCCAATATGAAAAGCAAGAAACGCCCCTCTAAGCTGCCCGAAGAATGGGAAGTGATACCCAATACCCATGAGGGAATAGTCACGCAGGAGGAATTTGATATTGTCCAACAGCTTATTACAAGTCGTAGGCTTCCACAGAACAAGGGAGGATTTGTAAATATTTTTGCAGGCGTTATCAAGTGTGTGGACTGCGGATGTGCTCTGCGGGCAATGAACGTACACAGGAGGAAACGCCCAGAGATTATCGACTGTGTACAGTATTCATGTAATAATTATGCAAGAAACGGAAGAAGCGAGTGTAGTGCCCACAATATAGAAGCAAGGGATTTATTCAATGCCGTTCTTGCCGACATCAACTGTTTTGCGGATATGGCAGTGAATGATGAAAAGGCGGTCAGGGCCATAGAAAAGCGGCTCACGGAAACAGACCAGAGCAGGGCGAAAGCATTAGAGAAAGAACGTAAGAAGCTGAACAAACGCCTTGCGGAACTGGACAGGCTGTTTTCCTCTCTCTACGAGGATAAGGTCATGGAGCGTATTACCGAGCGGAATTTTGAGATGATGTCGGGGAAATACCAGAAAGAGCAGCTTGAAATTGAAGCAAGGCTGAAAGAGGTGACGGAAACTCTTAATGAAAGCTACGAGAAATCACGGGGAATCCGTGACTTCCTCGCCCTTATCCGAAATTATCAAGGCTTAAAAGAACTGGATGCAACAGTTATAAACGCACTCATAGACAAGATACTTGTTTCGGAGCGTGAGAAGATGGCAGACGGAACAGTGAAGCAGGAAATCAAGATTTACTATAAATTCATCGGCTTTGTCGATGAATTACATATCATACCTACAAAACGGTGGGCAGCAATGCCCGCTAAAAATTGTACGGTGTGCGGCGTTGAATATGTCCCGGGCTCTGGTGCATCAAGGTATTGTCCTGCTTGTGCCAAGAAGATACGGAGGGAGAAATCAAACGAGAGCAAACGCAGGAGCAGAGAACAGAAAAGGATAGCATGTATGAACTGTCCGCAAAAAATGACCGACTGAATTTGTACGTGGATTATTTAAGTATCAGTATGGCATGATACCACCAGAAAAAAATATGAAAATGAAAAAGTGATACATCTTCAATATTATCCTTATAAAGAATCACAAAACAATGATTTAGATAAGATATTTATGAAATCTAAAGTTACTCATTTAAATATTTCTCATGAAATCACACAAGAAAATACCGATAAAGGCAGTGCTATTTTAAAAGTTGCGGAATACTATGGCTATAATCGTGAGAACACCGTAGCTTTTGGAGATGGTGAAAATGATATAACAATGTTGAAAAATGCTCAAATCGGTATTGCGATGGGAAATGCATGTCAACAATGTCTGGATGTTGCTGATTATGTAACAGAGAGAATTGAAGATGATGGATTATATAATGCCTGTAAGCATTTTAAGTGGATCGAATCTTAAATCAAACCTATTATTTTTGTCAAAAAAAGGTGATCATAAAATCACCTTTTTAATATAATCAAAAGTTTTTCAGACCTGTAAAGTAATTTACTTCACATAGTCAGTTTCATCATTTCTATTCATTGATTTTTCTTTTTCAAAGCCATCAGGATACCTTTGCGCAAGCTTATCCAGATTCATTTGAAAAATACTTTCTAAATCATAATCAAGCGCATAAGCCGTTTCTGCGAGATACCACGCTACATCTCCAAGTTCTTTCGCTAACTTTTCACGATTCAGTTCATGACCCTGTGCCAAATGTTTTTTCACAAGATCAATCACTTCTCCAGACTCTCCGCAAAGCCCCATAACGCCATTAATCAACACTTCAGATTTTGAGAGTGACGGATTCAGCGTACGCAACGCCTGTTTTTGATAATCATTTGCTTTCATCATGCTTTTTAATGTAATGGAAGGCGCTCTGAGCTGCAATTGCCCCATCGCCTGCTGCTGTTACCACCTGGCGAATCGTTTTCTTTCGAACATCCCCTGCCGCAAAAATTCCTTCAACAGCCGTCGCCATTTCTTCATCAGTTACAATATAACCATGTTCATCACAAATACCCAGATCTTTCGCATAAGATGTAATTGGATCTGAACCTACATATGGGAATACTGCACTTGT
Organism: Traorella massiliensis; assembly: GCF_900104665.1. GTDB lineage: Bacteria > Bacillota_I > Bacilli_A > Erysipelotrichales > Erysipelotrichaceae > Traorella > Traorella massiliensis. The sequence continues at coordinate 52,024 of NZ_LT629967.1, forward strand.
TTCCATAACATACTCTTCATTTGTCACAACATTTTTTACTCTGATCCCATTCACTCTTTTGCCATCATCCAATATTTCCAAAGGAACGATTTTTTTCATGATTTCAATCTTATCATTCGCATAGGCTTCATCCTGAATATTTTTATCCGCACGCAGCTCATTTCTTACCAAAACATTAACTTTGCTTGCAAACTGCGTTAAATAAGAAGCTTCTTCTAAAGCACTGTTTCCTCCACCGATAACGGTAATCACTTTATTTTTGAAAAATGCACCATCACAAATCGCACAATAGGAAACCCCACGACCTACATTCTTTTCTTCGCCTGGAATATTTAACTTACGTTCTAATGTCCCCGTCGCAAGAATCAGTGCCTTACCCGTAATTTTACTATCATCAGTACAGATAACCGTTTTCCCTTCTATCTTGCTGACTTCACCAACAATATATTCAGCACCTAAATGAGTCGCATGATTCAATAGATTCATGGCTAGCGTTGTCCCTTCCATTGATTCAATACCTGGATAATTCTCAATATGTGCTGTCTTCACAAGCTTTCCACCTGGCGCATATGATTCTAACACCGCTACAGACAGACCGCTTCTTGCACCATAAATGGCAGCACTTAGTCCTGCTGGACCACCACCTACCACAACAAGGTCGAATTGTCGCTCCATTCTCTTTCCTCCTTCAACAGTTCACAAAACTGTTTCCATTCTGTAATAATTGCGCAAGGATGAGTTTTTTCAATAGCGTTTTTTCTTTCTTCGTCAAAAACAACACCTACTGAAAAAGCAGCCATATTTTTAGCGGCCATTACATCACTTGGCGAATCACCACAATAAATTAAATCATCATGCCCTTTGTTTAAAAGAGCACATCCTTTTAATAAACCATCTGGATCAGGTTTTGCCTTCTCCATCTGTTCTTTACATACCACAACATCAAAGTAACTATCAATGCCACAGAAAGCTAATCCATGTTTCACTGTTGATTCCACTTTATTAGAAACAGCACCTATCGCATAACCGTTTTCTTTACAGTAATCCAGCATCTCTACGACACCCGGCAATACCTTGACCATTTCATCGTGATGAGCAAGATTATATTCCCGATATTCCCGTGCATATTGATCAATCGTCGCTCCATCAGCTTCTGGATATAATTCTTTTAATGTTACTTCAAGAGGCGGTCCCGATAAATTCTTATACTCAGCAGGACTTAATTCCTTTTGTAAAGCATGACGTTCAATCACATGCTTATAACTAGCCGTTATCAGAGGTATCGTATCAATCAGGGTACCATCCACATCAAATAGAATAACTGGTTTTTCTTTCTTAAACGGATAATAATTCTTAAAGACACGGTCGTATACACCTAAAAGACCTAACAGACCGATCAGAATCAATGCCACAGAAACAAGCTGAGCTGTTTTCAGCGGACCAATCATCAATGAGTCTGTTCTAAAACCTTCAATAAAGAAACGAATCATTCCTTCCCACATAAAGTAAGCATACATGAGGTCTCCACGTTTCTTTCGCCCATAACGATTAAATATAAAACGAATCAGAATAAATCCGATCAGGTTTCCTATACCTTCATAAAGAAAGGTTGGCATATGATAAGCACCATCAATATACATTCCATCTTTAATGAAATCCGGCAGCCAATTTAAGCTTTCAGAACTTACAACAGGTCCAAAAGCCTCCTGATTGACAAAATTCCCCCATCTGCCAATCATCTGTCCAATTAATACATTTGGAAATATCGCATCTCCAAAGCGTAAAAGATGGATCTTATTTTTCCGGCAGTAATATATTGAAAATATAACTGCCGCAAATACACCGCCATGAAATGCAAGTCCGCCTTCCCAGATATATAATATAGAGATCGGATCTTTTACATAACGCTGCCACTCAAACGCACAGTACCAAAGACGTGCCCCAACATAAGCAACTGGCAATAAATAGAAAAGAAAATCCTCGATCTTTTCTTTATCAACTTTCATCTTTAATAAAGTATGCCGTGACAAATAATATGCAACGATAAAACCTAAAATGCTTAACACTGCATACCACGTAATTGACAAGGGACCAATTTCAAGAAAAATCTGTCTTGTTGGAAAAAAACTCATGATTCATTTCCTCCGTTCTTGTTGAACTCAATATAGCGAAGAATCCTTTCCTCGAACTCTTTAGCGCTATCCTGCCCCATGCTGCTAAGCAGATAATTCGTCACCGCTGACTCAATGATTGCTGCCATAGAACGCCCTTCTTTGACTGGAAGTTCGAGCTTTGGAATAGAAACACCTAAAATATCCTTATATTTCTTTTTTTCTATACCTACACGATCATAATCTTTTTCGACTTGCCATGGTTCTAAATGAATATTTAAATCTATCTTCGTTTTATCTAATACACTGCTGACACCAAACATCTTCGATACATTAATAATTCCAACACCACGTATTTCTAACATTTCTTTTAATACAGGCGGTGACTGACCGATAATTTCCTGATGCATCAAAAAACAATCAACACGGTCATCGGCTATCAAAAGATGACCCTTTTTAATTAGTTCCAGGGCGATTTCGCTTTTACCCATACCACTCTCTCCTGTGAGCAGTACGCCTTTCCCATAGATCTGTACCAAAACTCCATGCAATGAAGTCATAGGTGCCATCTTTTCATCTAAAAAAGTAACAGTATCAATGATGACACGATAGGTTTCTTCATGTGTACATAACACTGGAAATTTTTTTCGCTGTGCAATTTCACGAAGAAGATCCGGACACTGAGCTCCATGAGTAATGATGATACAAGGCGTTTCATCCTGTGTCAGGTATTCAAAGCTCGTGAATTGAGCCTCATGACTCATGCCCTGAATATACCCCATTTCTTTATTACCCAAAATAACGATCCTCTCACGTTGCGAATGAAGATAATAACCTGTCAATTCCAATCCGGGACGATTAGTATCCGCTACGAGAATCTCCCTTTCTAAAGAGAGTTCATCACCAGTCACTTGAACATAATTTAAATGCTCTTTCAAATCTTTTACAGTAACTTTTCTTTCTCCCATCTTATCCCTCCATGACTTTCTTCAGATACTGTCCAGTATAGCTCTTTTCACAGGCAATCACTTCATCAACACTTCCGCTAACGATTAGCTGACCACCCTCATCGCCGCCTTCTGGTCCTAAATCAATAATGTAATCTGCACATTTAATAACGTCAAGATTATGTTCAATAACAATGACCGTATCACCATTATCCACAATACGCATCAACACTTCCATTAATTTCTTCACATCATGTGTATGCAACCCTGTCGTTGGTTCATCAAGAACAAAAAGTGTCTTACCAGTTGCCTTTCGCTGAAGTTCACTCGCCAGTTTGACACGCTGTGCCTCGCCTCCTGAAAGCGTTGTTGCACTTTGTCCAAGCTTTACATAACCTAAACCAACATCCTGCAATGTTTTTAAACGATGAGCAATCTTTGGAACATTCTTGAAAAATTCCACACTTTCCTCAACGCTCATCTCCAATACATCATAAATATTCTTTCCTTTATATGTAACAGCTAAAGTTTCCTCATTATATCGTTTACCTTCACAAACATCACATGGTACATAAACATCAGGAAGGAAATGCATTGATATTTTTAAGATACCATCTCCCTGACAAGCTTCACAACGCCCGCCTTTGACATTAAATGAAAATCTTCCTTTATCATAACCACGCATCTTGGCATCATTTGTCTGAGCAAAAAGTTCACGAATATCATCAAAAACACCTGTATAAGTAGCAGGATTTGAACGTGGTGTACGCCCAATCGGATCCTGTGAAATATCAATGATCTTATCAATATTTTTTAGTCCTTTGATCTTCTTACATGCCCCCGGTTCAACACGTGTCCTTCCTAATGCCGCCTGAATTCCCTTTGTCAAAACTTCATTTACTAATGAACTCTTACCGCTGCCGCTCACTCCGGTAACAACGCAAAGAGTTCCCAAAGGTATTTTCACATCAATATTTTTTAAATTATTTTGTGTAGCACCTACGATCTCTAAATATTTACCATTTCCTTTACGACGTTTTTCAGGAATTGGGATCGACCATCTCTTAGAAAGATAATTTCCGGTAATTGAATTTTCATTCTTCATGATTTCCTGCGGGGTACCACAAGCAACCAGTTCACCGCCATGAATTCCCGCATACGGACCAATATCGATGATATAATCACTTTCCATCATCGTTTCTTCATCATGTTCCACGACAATCAGCGAATTCCCTAGATCACGCATCGCTTTCAGCGACTCAATCAAACGTGCATTATCACGCTGATGCAAACCAATGCTCGGCTCATCTAAAACATAAAGAACTCCGGAAAGATGGCTGCCAATCTGAGTAGCCAATCGGATACGCTGCGCTTCTCCACCACTCAGCGTTCCAGCCAATCGATCAAGTGTCAGATAATTCAACCCGACATTATTCAAAAACTGGCAACGTTCCCTGATTTCTTTTAAAATCAATTTGCTGATTTCCTGCTGTTTTGGTGTTAGTTCCAAATGATCCATAAATTCTAATGCCTGTTTGATCGACATCTGTGTCCACTCATAAATATTCTTACCACCGACTCTTACACTTAAAGCCTGGCGATTCAAACGTTTACCTCCACAAGTCGGACAAGTAGACTCACTTAAAAAACTGCCATACCATTCCCTAGAAAATGAAGATGTCGTCTCTGCATATCTTCTTTCGATCAGCTTACAGACACCCTCGATATATTCTGTTTTATTATAACTATTGCCATTTTTCGAAGTAATCGTATAAGAAATCGGCTCATCTGCACCTTCACAGATAATCCTCATTTCTTTCTTTGTCATTTGATTCAACGGCTTATCAATATCAATATGATAATGATCCAATAATGCCTTAAATCGTAACCATTCGATATTCTCTTTTACAATAATATTCTTATAGTAAGCAATACCACCCTGACGTATCGTTTTTGTCTTATCTGGCATCAGATAATTCAAATTCACCTTCTGGGTAACACCTAACCCTTTACATGTTTCACAAGCTCCTAAAGGTGCGTTAAATGAGAAAAGACGGGGTTCTAGCGTAGGTACGCTAAATCCGCATATCTTACAGCTAAAATTCTCAGAGAAAAGAATTTCTTCATTGTTATAGCAGACAAGTGCCATTCCTTTTCCTAATTTCAAAGCACTCTCCAATGAGTCATTCAAACGTGAACGATCGTTTGATTTCACAATACGATCCACAACGACATCAATAGTATGTTTAATATTCTTATCTAATAATTTAACATCCTCAATATATTTAATTTCACCATCAACACGAACACGCACATAACCTTCAGAGCGCAATGACTCTAAAAGATCTTTGTGTGTTCCCTTCTTATTAACAACCACCGGAGCACAAATCATGATTCGTGTTTTATCTTCAATCTCCATGATGCGATCTACCATCTGTTTGATCGTCTGCCCTTCAATCGGCTCATTATGATCCGGACAGTAAGGCACGCCGATACGTGCATACAAAAGACGTAAATAATCATAAATCTCAGTTACCGTTCCTACAGTACTTCGTGGATTATTGTGCGTTGTTTTCTGATCGATCGAAATCGCCGGTGACAACCCTTCTATACTATCAACATCAGGCTTTTCACTATTACCCAGAAACTGTCGAGCATAGGCACTTAAACTTTCCATATATCTGCGTTGACCTTCAGCATAAATCGTATCAAAAGCCAGTGAAGTCTTACCACTCCCGCTGACACCAGTCATGATCACAAATTTATTACGTGGAATCTCAACATCTATATTTTTCAGATTATTCTCTCTGGCACCTTTTATAACTATCTTATCATTCGACATAGCATCCTCCAAATTCCTTCTTATTATACCCCAGTTTATCCGTCATTGAAATATATTTGACTCTTTTAACAAAACCTCAAAAATCAGACAAATAACACCAAAGATATCATAAAACATCATTATTATATCATATTTTATATCATAAAATAAATAAAATAGAATAAAATATCATTTTTAATAATTATTCGATATTTTTAAACATATTTTCAATCTAAAACAATCTTCCCCATTAACAATTCTCTAACAATGATCTGATACAATTCAAATCAAACAAAGATCATCAAGAAAGGAAAGAATATGAAAATGAAATTTAATATCCGTATAAAAACAAAAACATATCATAATATTTTCCCTGCCCTACTCTTCCCGCCTCTAACTATTACCTTCCTGCTAACCTTCATATCCGCTTTACTTTTAACACTTATCTTTCTTTACGATTTAAGCGATACAGCATTTGCTTATTCAACTTATATTCTTTCTTTTTATTCACTGATCATTTTATGTATCGCAATCTATAAAAATATTCAGAAGTTCTATCATATCCTTCAAATGCATCCATGGGGCAATAAACTGATCCATGATCATGAATTCAAAGTACAGCTCTCTCTCTACTTCCTTATTTTTAAATCTGATCTATGCGCTATTTAAAGGCTTAAGCGGTTATTATTTTCAATCCAGCTGGCTCATTAGTATTGCCTTCTATTATATGATACTCAGCATCATGCGTTTTCTGCTTTTAAGAAAAGATCGCAAAATTAAAAAGCAGCTTCATCGTAAGATCATCGAAGAACTTAAAACTTACCGCTTTTGTGGTTATCTCATGTTTCTTTTAAATATCGCCGTGACTGCTATTGTCCTTCAAATGATTCACAACGCTAAATACTATGAATATCCCGGAACTCTCATATATGCATTTGCTGCATATACCTTCTATTCCTTAATCAGTGCCACGATCAATTTGATCCGTTATCGTTCAATCAACCGCCCCATCCTTTCTGCCGCTAAAATTCTGAGTCTTGCAAATGCTCTTATTTCTATCTTAGCACTTCAAACCGCCATGTTTGTGCAATTTGGCAATGGTGAATCATCTATTTTGATTTTAAATGGCATTACTGGCAGTACTGTATGCCTAAGCATCTTTATCATGGCGATCCTAATGATCGTTCATTCCACAAAAAAATTCAAAAAATTACAATAAATGAAAAATCGGCTTCATTTTTTCAAATGTCACAAATTCTTTAAAACCCATGTCTTTAACGATCTCTTTTACTTCTTCAATCTTATAACCAACATGTTCTTTTTGATGGGTATCGCTCCCAAAGGTCAGAATTTTACCGCCCAAATCATAATACATCTTTAAAATCTTTCTAGATGGAGTCAGATCCGAAAGATGATATCTGAAATTCGAAGTATTGACCTCGATTCCTTTGCCATCTGAAATAGCTTTTTTCAATATTTCCATCAAAATATCTTCTACCTGATCATCTTCATATTCACCATAAGGATCATCACGCTTGATTGCATCCAAATGACCTAATACACTATAATCTTTATATAACTGCATACACTGATAAATTTCCTGATAATACGCTTCATTAATTTCTTTCTGACTCTTTCCTTTCTGAAACTGTTGATTCCAGAATTCCAGATCCTGTATCTGATGACATGAAAGGATGATAAAATCAAAATCATACATATCAAAATCTTTTTGAAAAAGAGGAACCGTATGCGTCTGAACACCAAATTCTGCACCCCATTTTAAAACGATCTGATTTTGATATTTTTCTTTACATGCTTCATATCTCATTCGATATTCTTTTAAAGGACAGTCCTGATTCACCAGTATATTATGATCAACATGATCAGTAAAACAAATTTCCTGGATTTTCTTTTCAATGGCACAACGAATTTCATCTTCCATATCAAACTGTGAATCCGGACTAAAGGAAGTATGCATATGATAATCTGTTAACATGTTATCCCTCCTGCTTTTTCATTTTATAATGAAAATATGAGCTTTTCAATTCAATCCATCTGATTTTGCATATCTTTTACATCCTTCTTGTTTATAAATATCATAAGGAGTGGTATGATACTGCAGTGGAGGAAATATGCGTAGAAAAGATGTTTTATTCAAATTATTTTATTCAACTTTCTATTTAAGTACTTTTACATTTGGGGGTGGCTATGTGATCGTCACCCTTATGAAACAAAAATTTGTAGATGAACTGCATTGGATCGAAGAAGATGAAATGCTTGATCTAGTGGCAATTGCCCAAAGTGCTCCAGGTCCTATTGCTATCAACGGTGCTATCTCCGTCGGTTACAAGATAGCAGGTATCCCAGGTGCCGGGATTGCGGTATTAGGCTGTGCACTGCCGCCATTGATCATTTTATCCATCATTTCTTTTTTCTATCAGATGTTTATCGAAAACCTGCTGATCCAGCTGCTGCTCTCTGGCATGCAGGCCGGAGTAGGCGCTTTGATTGCCAGCGTTGTTATTGATATGGTCATCGGCATGGATAAAAGTCTGCTTTCCTATGCGATCCTAATCGGTGCTTTTATTGCTAATTACTTTTTTGATATCAATGTAGCTTATATTATCTTATTCTGTATCCTGCTAGGCATCATCCTTAGCAAAAGGAGGAAAAAAACATGATTTATTTACAATTAATTCTTAGTTTCCTTCAAGTAGGCTTATTTTCTTTTGGCGGTGGCTATGCCTCTATCGCCTTGATCGAAGAACAGGTGGTTTCCACACACCATTGGCTAAGTCTTCAGGAATTTAATGATCTTGTCACCATTTCACAGATGACACCGGGACCGGTTGCTTTAAATTCCGCTACCTTTGTAGGTACTAAAATAGCAGGACTTTCCGGAGCCATCACCGCAACTCTTGCCTGCATTCTGCCTAGCTGTATCATCGTAGGTCTTATTTCATATTTTTATTTCAAATATAAAAATCTAAGTATCATCCAAACGATTCTAAAAGCTCTGCGTCCTGCTGTCATTGCTTTAATTGCTTGTGCAGGACTGCTCATCATCAGTTCCAGCTTTTTCCCTGATGGTTCAACATTTAAACTCACATCACTTATCAATTTTTGTTTAGCTTTATTTCTATTACGCAAATATAAATGGAATCCGATTCTGGTCATGGTCATAAGCGGGCTATGTGAAGTGGGATTTTACTATATTCTCTAGCATAAAAGCCTCTTTCGAGGCTTTTATTTATTATTTTCGATATATTCATCAATTTCCTGTTCAATGATCTCAAAATGAACTGTACCTGCATCTAACAATGCCTGATTAAATGAAAGTGCATCAAAGTTATCACCTAAGGCATCTTCGGCTTCTTCTCTTAATGAAAGTACTTCATATGTTCCTAAAGAATAAGGAGCATACATTGCCGGACGTAAAACAGCATCTTCATAAAGTGCTTGCGCAATATCTGAAACAAGACCCATCTCATCTAAATAATTCGCAATATCTTCACTTTGCCAGCCATTATAATTCACCTGTAAACCAATATATTCATTTAACATTCTATTTAGATAGCTATATAAACGCATATATTCCTGAAAATCCTCAGACCCTATATTACCAATCCGGTAAGCATCCATGCCCACATATTCTGCCCAGCCTTCACTACTTCCCAAATTATCTAAAAGATAATAAATATCCGGCTGATCATTCTGTACAGCATAGTTGTTCTGATAAAGGTGTCCAGGGAATCCTTCATGAGCAAGTGTCGAAAATAAGTCTACTAAATCCGTATTAGACGGATTTACCTTGATTACGTTTAAATCAGGCGCATCGATCGGCGGTATCACATAATAGGCTGAAACCAGATCATTCGCCACAGTAGCATCTAAATAATCAACACGATATGTCACCTGGTCAATGGCTGGAAATTCTTCATCCAGACAACCTTCCAAATAATGTACTAAATCTTCTGCATTATCTGCCGGAAGCTCAATATTTTCCAGTTCTGCATCAATATCTGAGCTAAACATGACATTGATCCAGCTATAAATGGTATCATCAACTTCTTCCTCAACGATCTTGATCCACTCATCAACGCTACGCTCTTTTCCTACCTGTGTTTTCAAAAGATATTCAAAATATTCTTTACCGTTTTCTCTTTCGGCCAAAGAACCTTGATTATCAGCCACCGGCAGTTCTTCATATAAAGCAATGATTTTTTCATAAGCTGGTTTTACATTATTTGCGACAGCTTCAGTTACCTGATTTTCATAATCACTACGCTCTGCATCACTCAATTCTTCTAACTGCATGACTTCATTATGAAAATACTTTTCGATTTCTTCGCTCTCTAAAAAATTCCTGCACTGTTCTAGAATCGCTTCTTTTTCACTTTCTTTCTGGATATTGCCATTATCTGCCATTTCTCTGGTAGCTTCGATGCCCTCACTGATATAACGATCTACATCATTCAATAAAGTAATAAAATCTTCAACATCTTCCTTATTCGAAATACGATATTCCGTCAAATTCGTAATCAGATTATCATTTACTTTATTTTCACCAAAGCAAAAACCATAATCCATATAATAATTTTCATATTCGATATTATATTCCAGTTGAATTTCTAATAATCGATAAATTTTTTGCTGATCCCCAGTAAGCTCTTCTTTTTCAAATTCATGAAGCTGATCCAATTCTTCTTTTGAATCTTCAATAGCCTGTTTAGTAGATTCCAAAGTCAGACTTCCCCAGTTTACCGCTGGTTTCTCATAGCCTTTTTCTTCAGGATTGGCCAGCGTATAATGAAAAGTCAAAAAATCAGCTCCTACTTCTTCTTCAAACAATTCATCTAAGTAAGTTTCAAACTGTGCCTGTGTTTCAGGATTTTCTCTGCTTTCATCCGTCTGATTACAAGCAAAAAGAGAGAAACTTGTACATAAAACTAAAAATATTTGTAATAATTTTTTCATAAGTCACCTCTATCTTCTATTATACATAATAGCTAACAAAAAAGTAAGATAGTATTATTTAAAAAGCATTCTGGCACTCTATTAATTTACCTTTTTCAAGTATCATTTTTCTTTTTGTTAACCTTTTGATCAAATAGCGATCATGAGAAACGATCAGTAATGTTCCTTTAAATTCCTCAAGAATCGATTCAACGATCTCAATACTTGAAAAATCCAAATGATTTGTAGGTTCATCAAAAATAATAAAATTAATATGATTGACGAATATCATGGCTAGTTTTAAACGTACTCTTTCACCTCCACTGAGATGTTCCAGCCTTTTGGCCATATCATCACCATCAAAACCAAACTTACGCAAATAGAGTCTAGCTTTTTCTTCACTCATAGCCGCTTCATAACAAAAGCTGTTCAAAAGGCGCTGTTTTTCATCATTAAATATGATTATCTGAGGCAAATACCCAATATCAACATGATTGCCTTTTTTCACACTTCCCTCATCCGCCTGTAGCTGATTCATCAAAATGCGGATCAAAGTGCTTTTACCGCTTCCGTTATCCCCACACAAAGCTATTCTATCCTGCCAATATATCGTAAGATCAATATGATCCAAAAGATTTTTATCACCATACCTCTTACATAGCTCCTTGATTGACAGAACTTCTTTACTGCTTCTTTCACATACCGGTAAAGCAATAGTCATTTTTCGATTCGCATACTCTGGATTTTTAAGTCTTTCGATTTGCGATAATTTTTTCTCTAGTTGTTTTGCTTTCCTATAGAAGCTTTCGTTATCACCTTCATACGCCCATTGACGATAACGTCGAATCGTGTTTTTCAATTTCAGTATCTGTTTCTGTTGCTCTTCAAAATCATGTTTTAAGCGTTCGAAACGCAACGCTTTTTCTTTTTTATAGTCATCATAATTACCTGGATACATCACAATTTCACCATTCTCAATTTCATAGATTTTAGAAACGGTATGATTCAAGAAAAAACGGTCATGGGAAACAATGATCATTGTTTTTCGTAAAGAACTCATATACTTTTCAAGCCATTGTATTCCTGCACGATCCAAATGATTCGTCGGCTCATCCAGCAATAGCACATCTAAATCTTGAATGAGCAAGTAAGCCAAATTAACACGCATCTTTTCTCCACCACTCAGAGTATCATAATCATGATCAATAAGATAAGCGATCCTTAACCCCTGTGTCATCTGATCTACTTTACAAAGCAAATCATAACCGCCCGCCATTTCAAACCTTTCACATAAATTGCCATATCTTTTCAATAAGTCATCTAAGCACTCTAAATGATCAGGATCGGAAATTTCTATTTCCATACAATGCATCTGATTCTGCATTTTCAAAATGTCATTACGACTGCTCATTAAATAATCATGAACGCTTCCTTTAAACTCTCTAAAATTCTGTTCCAAATAACCAATTTTTGTATTTTTCGTTGTAATGATCTGTCCTTGCTGACATTTTTCTTTTCCAGCCAGTATCTTAAGAAATGTACTTTTTCCACATCCATTTTCTCCTACAATTCCTATATGCTCGCCATCATTTATTTTTAAAGTAATATCATCCAGTATAATTTCGTCACTATATCTTTTAGTTATATTATTTATATGTATCGTCATTTTCTTTCTCCTCTCTCATGTAAACGGGAAAAAGAAAAGTCCAGCAGAGCTGGACAACTATCATCAATACTGACAAAAGTACAATTCTGCTTTATCTGTTTTCCCGTATTTTGGACGCACTCGTCCCATTAGAAAGGAAAACAGTGAAAACAATGGTACGACAAAAAGCATCTTGCATTTTGATACGATCATAAATCTTTGTCATACCTAACATTGTCCTTCGCCTCCTTTATATGTTATTAGCAATAACATATGCTTTATCCTTACTATTTATACCACACCTTTGATCGATATGCAAGATTCACCATAATCTATAATTGTTCACTTTAATGATTAAATATCCAACTGCCAAATTTATCTGTTGATAATAAATGTGAATATTTTCTGATTTTCATTAATAACTATTTTATTTTTAGAAGTTTTTACGGATTATAAGTAAAAACTATTTGATATATAAGATTTTTTTGGTTATACTATTCATATAAGATAAGGAGGCAATCAATATGATCATCCGACCACATTATTTAAACTTATTAAAAATCTACCGTGATGTTTCGCTTGTTAAGATATTGGCTGGGATTCGAAGATGTGGCAAATCTACGATCTTGGAAATGCTAAGAGAAGATTTGTTGAAAAGCGGGATTCCTGAAGACCATATTATCAGTATGCGTTATACATCAGAGGATTTTGATGACGGAATGACTGACAAAGAAATGTATAATGGAATTAAAGAATACATAACCAGTGAGGGACGTTACTATCTGCTATTAGATGAAGTTCAAGAGGTTTATGGATGGGAAAAAGCAGTTAATAGCTTGCTTGAAAATGCCAATACAGATATTTATGTAACTGGCTCCAATTCGAAACTGATGTCAAGCGAAATTTCTACCTACTTGTCAGGTCGATATGTCTCTATTCCGGTGTATACTCTGTCATTTTCCGAATATTTGGAGTTCAAAAAAAATGATTCTCAATCTTTAAAGGAATTATTAAACGAATACCTTCGATTTGGAGGATTCCCAATAGTAGCGCTAGGCAATTTTGATGAACGCTCCGCTTATCAGATTGTAGAAGGAATCTATAACTCTGTTATTACAAATGATATTACAAAACGACATAATATTATGAATTTTGATTTATTTAATCGTGTTGTAAAGTTTATCATCGAAAATGTCGGCAAGACCTTTTCAGCCAATGCTATTGCAAAGTTTCTGAAAAGTGAGGGACGCTCCCTATCAGTCGAAGCAGTTTACAACTATCTCAACTGGTTAGAAAAAGCATTTATCATCTATCGCTGTCAGCGATATGATTTGCAGGGAAAATCCGTATTAAAAACACAAGAAAAATTTTATCTAGCAGACACTTCTCTGAAATATTGTATTATGGGGTTTAATCCAAAATCAATTGCCGCTATGCTGGAAAACATTGTCTACTTTGAACTACGACGAAGAGGATATAACGTTTATATTGGAAAAAATGAAACGAAAGAGATTGATTTTGTAGCAGTACAACGCGATGAGCGTATTTATGTACAGGTATGCCGTAATCTACCAGAAGAATCAGATCGAGAAATTACCAATCTCCTTGAAATCAAAGACCACTACCCAAAATATATAGTAACGTTGGATGAATTAGCTACGGGAAATATCAACGGTGTAAAAATCGTGCATTTAGCAGATTTCCTTCTGAGTAACAGTTATTGAATATAATTCAATAGTGAATTTAAAGGCACAAAAAAACTTATTTTAAAATTCACACCAAAATTCCGCCATAAACAAAATATAATAAAAAACTGCCTTATTTTAGGGCAGTATTTTACATATGGTGCCGACGAAGGGACTTGAACCCCCGACCTACGCGTTACGAGTGCGTTGCACTACCAACTGTGCTACGTCGGCATAGCACTAGTATTCTATCACTTTTTTTTATTATCTGCAATGCTTAACTTTCTCATGAAGCGGAATTTCTTTATTTTTCAATTCAAACAATTCGCTCACACTTACAACTTCAAACCCTTCACGACTCATACGTTTTAAAATTTCTTCTGTTGCTTCAATAGTAGAAGTATATCCATCATGCATAATAATAATATCCCCATCTTCTATATGAGAAAAAACATTATCTTGTATACTTGCAGCATTTTTAACTTCCCAATCTCTTGAATCAACGCTCCACATAATAAAGGGTAAATCAAAGTCCTTTAAGATAGCTTCATCAATGTCGCCATAAGGCGGACGTACAAGCATATCTCCCTGCTGTCCGCTTAAAAACTGCAATAGACTTTCATTACCATAAATCTGTCTTTCTCGTTCTTCCTGGCTTGCTTTTGTCAGCCAGACATGATCTAAAGTATGATTGCCAATCTCATTACCATTTTCATAAATATGCTTCACCAATTCCTTATTTTCATTTGCATGATTTCCATTAATAAAAAAAGTAGCAGAAGCATCATATTTATTCAAAAGTTCAACTAATGCTTGTGTTGTTAACCGGCTAGGCCCATCATCATATGTCAAAGCCACATATTTCTTTTCTATAAAAACAGATTCAGATGCAGGCTCACGATATAAAAGCATGCCCACAAAAATAAAAACACAAGCCATGCCTAAATTAAATATTTTTTGTTGTAGTTTTTTCATTTCTCACCTGTTACAGTATATGAAAAAAGAGGATTACAAGTCCTCCAATGGCATGAACTTAAGATATAATTTTAAGTTCATGCTTTTTTATTATATATCCTTTTTTTTGGATAGAATTTCATATTTTTTCAGATTGTAGTATAGGATAAATTTAATATCACTTTATTATATAAATGTTTAATTGTATAATTGTAGTATAGGACGGTGATGTTATGTTTGTAAAAGTTGTAAAAAACAATAGAGGACGCCCACATACCTCTTTTATCTCAATTGTTCAATCTTATCGTGAAGATGGAAAGGTAAAGCATCGTACAGTCAGAAATCTTGGACTTTTTGATGATGATCAGGTTCCCTATATTAAAGCTGCCTTCGCAAAAAAGAAGCCTCGTCTTGTCTATGACGACTGATCTGTAGTAAAGACTATGCTGGCTCAACAGGCTATCTCTGTATTGTCGGGCATCATTCATGATAAGTCACTTGTTGGAAATGCGCAGATCCTTCATGGCTCCTTTACCAGAAAACGTAAAATTTCTCTTGATAATCTGCTGGGTTACCTTATCTTCAGAAATCATAATGTGCTTTCGGAAGATCTTGTTTCCTACTTTGGGGCATTGGGTAATTTCGATATTCCCACCAGACAGGCCATGATCAAGAGAATCTCAATCCTTAACTATGATGTATGGGACTCTATCATGGACAGATTCCGAAATGAAATATATAATGAGCTGCCGCTTCTCAATATCAAAGATTATATAATCGTTGCCGTTGACGGTTCATTTCTTGATCTTCCGCCACATATCGTTCTGAACCATTGCTTTGGCGGTCATCAGACTTCAAAAATGAAGATAGAGGATATCAAAAAGCCGCAGGCAAAAGTTTCAATGATCTATGATGTGCTTAACAGGGTCATTCTGGATTTTTCTATTTCTCATTACAGGACATCCGAGATTCCGCTTCTTTTTGAACACCTGAAAAAGCTGCAGGAATTTTTCAGGCATAAAAAAATAATTCTGCTGGCAGACAGATACTATGGTTCAGCAGAATTGTTCAGATACTGTGAAAAGCATCATATCAAATACATCGTTCGGGCAAAGAAAAATTTCTTCAAGCATTATATTGAAAAGCATAAAGAAGAAAAGGATTTCCATATTCATATTAAATTTGACAAAGCATGGATAAGAAGAATCAAAGATGATGAAATCAGAACATCCATTATTGAAAATCCGGAAATGGACATACGTGTTATAAAAGGAACATATTCATACATTGAAAAAAATAAAAAGAAGGAACGGGAAATCACTGTCGAAACTCAATATTTCACAAATCTTGATGATAAATTCGATCTGTCGAATATTGTTGATTTATATCATCATGAAAGATGGAATGTGGAAGGTGCATATGACGTTCTAAAAAACAATCTGGATATTGAACAGTACAACACGCATCATCCAATTGGCATCATTAATGAAACAATGGGGAAAGTCATCTTCTATAACATGGAACAGATAATTTTTACAGAATCAAGGAAAAGAATCAGGCAGAATGACAAATGCAAATATGAATATATTCCAAACAACAGGCATATTATCAATTTACTTCATCATAATAATTTCATGACAAGCTTTAAAAAACAGTCCGCAGATGAAATTTTAGATAAAATCATAGCAGCAGGATCAAAAGAAAAAATTCCTGTCAGGAAGGGGCGGCATTACAAGAGATGGAACAAATTTTTAAAAAGCATACCAAGGACAAAGCATAGAATAGACGGGCGCAGGAATCCGCCGGTAGCAAAAGGAAAAACCGGATTTGTGACCACCAATCATTAATCCGGCTTCCTGTAGTATAGGAAAATTTCTTTTCCATCATCAGTTTAATGATAAAACAACATGAGATAAAAAACAACTGAAAATTTTTAAAATTCATAAATTTCGATAGGGGTTTTTTTACGCTTTTTTTTCGTGTTTGTTTTTGATTAGATCATAATAATAAAAAAGCACAAACTTAAGAAACTAAATTATTCTTAAGTTCATGCCATTGGAGGATTACAAGTCCTCTTTTGTCGTAATTTTTATATTGGTATATTCACCCATCACCACATGTACTTTCGTATTGCTCAACCTTTCTACGACACTGGCATCATCACTAAATACATCCTGACTATTGATAGCCTTTTTCAAACATTCACATATCAGATCTTTTTTGAAACATTGTGGTGTTAAAGCTGCCATCAATGTTGATCGTTCAGGTGTATGATCGACAACATCCTGCTTCACCACTTTAATCGTATCCTTGACAGGAACCATCAGAAGAGCCGCATCATAGCTTTCCATAGCTTTCTTACAGCGATTCAGTTCATCCTGTGAAACATAAGGCCGTGCACCATCATGAATCATGACAATGTCTTCATGAGCAGCATTGACTCCATGATAGGAACTTTCCTGTCGGGTAGCGCCACCAAAAACAAATTGTACACGATTTCCAAAAAGACTTCTCATATCTTTCTCATCATTTTTAGATATCACTAAAATGATTTCACTACAGGAAGCATCTTGTTCAAAGACCTTGACTGTTTTTTCAATAATTGTTTCTTCATCTATTTTATATAACAGTTTATTATAGCCAAGACCCACTCTCGTTCCTGACCCTGCTGCCAGTATCACTGCACTGTATCTCATGAATATCACCCATATTCATTCTACCATATTTCATTTATTTATCTACTTTTAATTCACTAACAAGACATTCACTATGATGCAGACCTACGCTTGACGGTCCTTTGATAATATCACCCTGTAGTGAAAACCTTGATCCATGGCATGGACAATCCCAGCATTTATCATGATCATTAAATTTCAAAGTACAACCTAGATGGGGACACAACGTATCGACGATATACAATTTATCATCCTGACGATAGATTCCATAAGGATGACGATCCAGCTGAAAGCTGATGGCCTGATGATTCTCAGGTATCATAAGTTTTGAATCATGTATTTTAGATTCAATCAGGCTTTTAAGCACCTGATAGTTTTCACTAATAAAGTTCTTACTAAAAACAAGACTTTTTCTTTTTAATGAAAAAAGTTCTCTTCTTTCTGTTACTTTCTCTTCTAAAATATCTTTTACGGTCAAAGAAGCGACATAAGCATTCGTATTTCCCCATTTATTAAAACCTGTAATAACGATAAAATCATCACATCGATCAATGATTGGCAGATAATCGGTAACCTGATAATCTTGTGAGCTCCATGTACTTAATAAACGATAATTTGGATATTCAAGCACTAAATCACGTTTAAAGCTCTGCCATTTAAAATTCGAATCATCGCTTAATGCATGATCATAACCGCCAACTAACATAAAGTTTTTCATATTATTTTTTGTTTTTGTAATTTCGTCTTCACTTAATATCATTAAACTATTTTTATCTGCAGGTTTTAATGCTGCTAGAAAGGTTTGTTTCGGAGCAGTTAATGTATAAAAAAACTTAAACTGAAAAGGCATGTCCTGTGTAGCCAGAATACAATGCTTAAATCGAATTGCATGATCCTTTGTCTTTACCACATGATCATGAATATGCATCATCGGAGTTCTTTCATAGATTTCACAATTCAAATGTGAAGCTAACTGAATACAAAACTGATAAGGATCAAAGCTTGCCTGTTTCAAAAACTTAGCCCCATAACGTATTCCTTCGACTTCATCTTCTCTGATAACTTCATATGGAATGTCACATGTATCATAAGCCTTCATTTCATCGGCAACACGTTTTGTCATATAAACAGACTTACATCCAATCACAGCATCTTTTTCTGAATATTCACAATCAATATCATATTGCTCACAGATTCTTTTTAACTCATGAATCGCTCTTTCATTTTCATGATAATAAAGACGTGTTTTTTCTTTTCCATGAATCTTGAGTATTTCCTGATAATTAAACCCGTGCTGACTAGTAAGCTTACCAGTATTTCTGCCACTGGCACCACTGGCAATTTCATCACTTTCAATGATAACGATATGTTCAAATATATCCTGGAGCTGATAAGCACATAAAAGCCCGCTCATTCCTGCACCAACAATTAGCACATCACACTCCAGATCCTGATTTAATTTTTTAATTCCTGTTTCTCTGTTTTTGATCCATTCACTTTTCATAGGACACCTCATTGATAGAGTGCCCATTTTTTTATAAAAATATCATTATTTTAAGACAACCTGCCATTCATCACCATCTACTATATACTGAAACTCATGAAGCTTTTCATCTTCCATTACTTTTAAAAGCTCTTCAAAATCATCCACTAATTGAATTTCTGATAATCGATCACGATTGACCCATTCCATTTCACCTTCATCAGAAGAAACAAGTTCTCCTTTAAATTGATTAGATTTAAAAAGAAATACGATATATCGGCCATCTTCAATAGGAAACTGTTTAACTCCACATAAAACAGGTTCTAGGACATCAAGACCTGTTTCCTCCTTCATTTCACGAATCACTGCATCCGTAAACGCTTCACCCTTTTCCACATGCCCACCAGGTAACGCATATCCCTGCCAATCCTTTTTTATACGATTCTGAAGCAAAATTTTATTTTTTCTATATAAAAGACATAATACGGTAAGTTCTACTCTTTCTGTTTTGTCCATAAATCCTCCTTGTCTAAAATTATAGTTAAGTTTTCTTAGCTATGCAATTGAATCAAGGATTATTTCTCGTTTGCTCTTCATATAATAAAATGGCGAATGCCTATAAAGGAGAATACAATGAAATATGTATGTGACGTCTGTGGATATATTTATGATGAAGCTTTAGGAGATTTTGAAAATAATATTGCGCCTAATACTAAGTGGGAAGCTTTAGGTGAGGACTGGGTATGCCCTATATGCATGGTAGATAAAGAACAGTTTTCTGTTTATACTGAATAAGGCTGTTTTATTTTATTGATTATGGTAAAATATTGCCGTAATTAATGGAGGCTATATGGCAGAAGAAGTTTATATAAAAAAAATAGAAGATATTATCGGCATCGTGCTGGATCAAAAATATGATGTTAGAATCGACCGTCATCGTTCATCATTTCTTTATCGAGGTCTTCCTAATGATGCATTTACTCTGACAACAAGTATTGAAAGAAACTGCAAGGATAAATGGAGCGAATTAGAAAAATCAATTCTTAGGAATTTCGCAAAATATGCAGCTTTGCATATGCCTGATTTAAAAGATTCTGTATGGAAGCAGCTTATTATTGGACAGCATCATGGTCTTCCTACCCGTTTATTAGACTGGACCTATTCACCTTTGATTGCTATGCACTTTGCGACGAGTGGTGAGCATTTACATGAGATGGATGAGCATAATGGGATCATCTGGAAAATTGATATTGAAGAATTAAATTCACTTTTACCTCAGAAATATCAAGATGCTTTAAATCGTGAAAAAGCATATCTATTTACAACGGATATGATGAGTTCGATCGTTCATGATTTAGAAAGCTATGATGAAGATATGTCAAATCAATCAATGGTATTTATTGAGCCACCTTCTTTTGATGAACGTATCATCAATCAGTATTCTTACTTTTCAGTGGTTCCTAAAAATATAGGCTGTATTGAAGATTTTTTAGATAAATATACACATAAGAGCATGAAGTATATCATTGACAAAGATTTAAGATGGGAGATTCGTGATATGTTAGATCGATTAAATATCAATGAACGTATTATTTTCCCTGATCTTGATGGATTATCAAACTGGTTAAAACGTCATTATTTTGTAAAGGAATCACGCTAATTCATACTTGTATAAGGGAGGCACTTCATAAGGGAGCTGCCTTCTTTTGATTTTATGTTTCATGTTAAAAGACATGCTAATTCTTACAGAAGCGAACAATTAAAATCAGGAATTTAAATGAACTTCACTCTATAATGTACTTGCACAGAAAGGAGGGATATTATGGATTGGCTAAGCGGAATACAAAATGCGCTTAATTATATTGAAGAACATCTGATTGAAGAAATTGACTATGATAAAGTTGCGAAAGAAGCAGCTTGTTCAAGCTTCTACTTTCAAAGAATTTTCAGTATTCTATGCGGAATGACTCTTGGAGATTATATTCGCAATAGACGGCTCACTCTTGCCGGCAATGAGCTGAAATTAGCGAATAGTAAAGTTATTGATATTGCTTTAAAATACGGTTATGAAAGTCCTGAAAGCTTCACAAGAGCTTTTTCAAGATTTCACGGAATTACTCCATCTGAAGCGAAAAAAGAGGGTTCTAAGCTAAGATCTTTTTCCCGACTTTTTGTGAAGATCACATTAAGCGGAGGTAATATGATGGATTACAAGATTATTGAAAAAGATGCCTTTGATATTATTGAAAAGGTAGAGAAACACACTGTAGAGAACTCAGAAAATGTAAAGAGCATTCCTGATTTTTGGCGAAGATCACACAATGATGGTACAGTAAAAAAATTATTAGATATTACTGCTGATAGGACCTATATCTTTGGTATATGTTACGGAAATGACCAGGAAACAGCCAAGACATTTGATTATTCGATTGCTGCCATATGTGATAAAGATACAGCGGTACCAGAAGGATTTAGAAAAACTACTATTCCTGCAAGATCTTGGGCAGTATTTGAATGTAAGGGTATGATGCCTAAAGCGATTCAAGATATGTGGCACAAGATCGTTACTGAATTCTTTCCCACATCAGGTTATCAGCCAACAATGGAAATGGATATAGAAGCTTATCCTAAAGGTGATATGGATAGTCTTGATTATCACAGTGAGATTTGGGTTCCAATCATAAAAAAATAAATCTTTTACATAAAAACATCAGGCACTTTCCTTATGAAGGGTGCCTGATTGTATTTTTATTTCCAATTCAATGTCGTTATTTTTGGATTGCATACGATATCATCATAAGCATAATATGTTGTCATAGCTTCACTGTCACGATCAATGATCTGACGATTAGAAATGAGTTGACCATCAAAATCTCTACTCTGTGTTTCAATGATCATATACGCTGTTTCTAATGGCACATTGATTTCATCATCTATATTTTCTGGTTCATAATTACTGCTTTCTATTACCTGATTGTCATTATTCATATAGTAGATAAAATGCTTTTCAGGTTGATACATCGTATTAAAATGAACAGTAATATCTATTTTTTCTACCTTCCCACTGATATTTACATCATAAGTTAAACTTTGACTTGCCTGATATCCTACATGATCTCGTGCAAAACCTATACCAGGTGTTTCTGTGGATGAATATATTTCACCCTGATTAAAATAAATAGGCATTATATTGAATAAAATATCTGTTTCTCTATTTTCCGCAATGATATTTAATGTTCTTTCTGTAGATATCGTATCTGTTTCATTTACATTAAGATTTGTTTTACCGATAAGAGCACTCATATTCTCATCTTTAAATCTATAACTATATCCTTCATCATCAATTGGATATGTAAATATTGTCAGATAACCATCTAAACCATCAAAAGAACATAAATAATCCCCATTTGTATCCCTATCACAGCTTGCATCATATCTAGCAGCCCCATTCATCTGATCTTGTGATACTACCATAAATCCAATGATTTCATTCATCTGATCCGGAGCATTTTGCTTTGTTTCTTCTGCCAGCTGACAACCCATCAGCATGAGACTTAATATAGCTGCAATCCATTTAAACTTCTTCATCTTCTTCCTCCAAATTCCCATCAAATTCTAAAATATCTTCTACATTGCATTCCAGGTAGTAACATATTTTATTGAGCGTATTGAAACGCACCCCTCTTGCTTTACCGCTTCTCAATATTGAAAGATTTGCTTCCGTGATTCCAATATATCCACATAACTCCTTTGAAGTCATTTTCTTTTTCTTTAATGCTTCCTCTAAATGTATTTTGATTGCCATATTAAATAAACAACTCGTTATCTTTCTTTAATTGGATATTTTCATAAATGATCTTACTCATCAATAAGACAGCCAGTACAAATAACAGAGGAGTTAGCGGAATAAAGAATTGGACATTGTTGATAGTAATATAATTTCCTGCAATCACACAGATACCTTGTATGATCACCTGTAATATGACCATTAAGGCAATTGACTGACATGATAAATGAGTGATATGTTGTAAAAGAGAAACAATATCGGAAGCATAAGGATTTTTTTGAAAGAAGCTTAATAATATTATCAGCTGATTTGTGATGACTGCTCCTAAAAAATAAGGTAAAGCTTGTATCATATATTGGATAATGATGATTGCTTTTGTCATGTCTAGGCTGCTCGCTATAGTATTCATATCATTTTGGATATTGCCTATGCTTTTTATACTGCAATAAATCAATAAGTAGGCTGATGTGAATAGAAAACTTACTACGATGAGAAATAAAAGATAGGAACAATATTTAGCCAGCTTTCTTTTATGAGCCTGATTTGCCATTTTTAAGAATTTCAAAGCTACATACGCAATGATAAGCATCATGATAAAAGGAGAAAGGCTCCAATAAGTCATCAGTGAAAGTTTATGAGGATTGATCATATAATAAATACTGATAAATAATATGATACTTAGAATAAGAAGAAGGATATCTTCATGATGAAAAGTATGATATTTATGATAAAAGATGCCTAATAAAAATATAGGTAATAAGGAAATCAATAAATATATCACCCATGCAAGTAGATTACCAAAAGTTCCACTCAGTGATAAATTTCTAAGTCCTTCACCCAATATAGCCATAGGTTTCACTATTATATTCATGAGCACTGTAAACTCCTGATTTGATAATAAAGATAACACTAATACAACAAACATAATCAATATAGAAATAATTATAAATGTCTTCCTTTTCATAATTTCCTCCAATATTATTGTTTAACAATAATTCATACTCATACTATATCATATAAATTATTGTTTTACAATAATTTTATAAAAAAAGCGCCTTTTGCGCTTTTAAATATAATTATACTTCTTCCGGATAAAGCATCATTCTTTTATAAATGATATATGAAATAGCAGCTGCGATAAATTCAGTGATCCAGAATGCATGCCATACCCCTTCGGCTCCAATGATCTTACTTAAAACAAAAGCCACTGGAATAATGATGAAGACATAACGCAGAGAAGATATGACTAGCGATGGCAAGCCTTGTCCTAAACCTTCTAATGCACCACTAATGATGACTGATACGGTTGAGATAATAAAGCCAATACTGATATAGCGTAAAGCAATACTACCGGAAACAATCGTTGAAGTATTAGATGAGAACAGACCGATCAGTTTATCCGGAACCAGCCAGCATAACAGAGTACCCGCAGTCATAATAATAACGCTTAATGTGAGTGAAACAAAAATGATTTTCTTGACTCTGGTGTATTCTTTGGCACCAAAATTGTAACCAACGATTGGACGCATTCCCTGTACGATACCATTCGTTGTGAGATATAGGAAGGTTTGCAGCTTATAATAAACACCTAAGACAAGAACATATGTATCTGAGAAACTTGCAAGGATGCTATTTAAAGCCGAGATCAGCAGTGAAGGCAGTGCCAGATTAAAAACAGCCGGAATTCCTACACTATACATTTTTATCGTAATTTCCTTATCAAAAGTATCTTTATTCAGACCAAGACGCACTTGAAAGTGTCCAACACGATAACAGATGAAATAAATAACCAAACCAAGACTTTGGCCTATACCTGTTGCCCAGGCAGCTCCTTCAATTCCCATGGCAGGAATAAACTTCCAGCCGAAAATAAAGAGTGGATCAAGAATAATATTCGCAATACAGCCGGAAAGCATACAAACCATTGTTATCATCATCTTACCTTCTGCCTGATACACTTTTTCAAGTGACATGGAAATTGCAATGACGATTGCGAAACTGAAAGCAATACGTGAATAACGGATACCCATATCAATGATCTGGGCATCTGAAGTAAAAAGATTTAAAAAGAATGGCATGACCAAGATACAGCCAATTGTCAATAGAACACCATGAAGACCATTGTAAATTACACTTTGTGTTGCAGCAGCATTTGCTTTTTGATAATTTTGGGCTCCTAAATGATAGGCAATTACAGCATTTGCTCCAATAGAAAAGCCGATCGTTACTGCATTAATGAGATTTTGAATTGGAAATACAAGTGAAAGAGCGGTCATTGCATCTTCACTAATTTGTGCAACATAATAACTGTCAACAATATTATAAAGAGACGATACTAACATTGATATGATCATTGGAAATGACATGGATAGCACTAAAGAAAGCACTGGTTTTGTTTTCATAAATGTTTTCTGCATGTTTTACCTCCTGACAAAAAAAATAAAGCTATATCTGCCTTGTTTATCTCATCCACAAGGAAATCTATAGCTTTCGCACGCTAGATTCTAGCATGTAACAAATTGCTTGTCAATGAATTTAATATTAAAAATGCTTTGCAGAAACACTGCAAAACACTTTTATCTCATTCATTAAAACTAAATTCAAATACTGCATTTGGGTCATCATAGTTTTCATTAGATACCCATAAAACCGATTTATTAGTCAGATTGTAAACAACACTATGAACGGTACAGCCATTTTCATCATCATTATCCCATGTTCTTCTACCTACCATCGCCAAAATATCCATGGCACCATTTTCATCAGCTACGATTCCATCAGTCTTATTTAGTTCCTCATAAATCTTCTCATAACGATCAGCTCCCTTTTTATCTTCTGTCAGGGAGTTATCATAATAGCCTGGCTGAATGATAAAATTTGTAACGACCTGATAGTCTGTACTTCCTTCTATTTCACCAATATGTGCATCATCATCGTTATAAGTGACAACAAGCTCACGTGCTGAACCATCATTATCACTGGCATCATCATTACCTACCCATTCTAAAATAGCACTACGGCCACTCGAATCAGCTACCATATAATGATAAGACGTATTTGCTGAATCATGCAGATCATATGACTGGGCAATCTCTATAGCTTCATCAAGATCATCCGCATAGTCTAAAATTAAGCGAATAAGTGTTGTAGAAGTAAAATCCGGTTTCTCTGTATTTTGATTTGTAGGCACTGCTTTTTCACCTTCACCCTGATATGTCATATAAATCCCTACGCTTACTCCTGCATCATTCATACCATCAAGAGGTGCATAGGGTGCCGCTAAAGTAGTTACCTTATCCATGAAACCTTCTATATTTTGTTCTACATCAATTCCTAAAAACTGTAAATCAACAGTTGAAATCGTTGCATGACGTCCTTCACTAGCTTCTGTGAAAACAATCATTGTATTTGTTTTAGAAAAGTCATAATTTCTCGCAAATAAAGCATCACCATCACTGCTTGTTGCCGTAAACGATGCACAACCAATATCAGATTCACTGATATTCATTTGAATAAGACCTTTTGTAATCTTATTTGTCACAAAATCAATTAATTCACGATCATTGCTTACACCACCTTGTGCAACAAATTCATCAAGATAGAAACCACCCTTTACATACATGGCATAAACCGCTCCATCGTTATGCTCATCATTACGATCACGTAAAAGTTCAATGCTCATAAAGGTACTGATTTCATTATGCCATACAGCATATACCCCTATACCAGCACCAGCTACTACAACTAAAACCACGATCAGAAAACCTACAAGTAATTTTTTAATATTAAATTTTACCATCATAAAAATCAGATCATATGATTGCTTTGATCTAAAATTCAAAGTAATCATAATGATCCTATGCTCCTTTCAGTTGAGATGTTGAAAACTCAACTTCTGTATTATATACAAAAGATGTTGAAAGTTCAACATTTTTTTTACTTACATATTATGAATAAATTTGCCATTCTATGTGTTACAATAAATTTATCATCAAAAGAGGTTACAAAATATGAATAAATCAGAAATTAACAAGTGTCCTTATTGTGGTAGTTCAAATATCGGTATTGGCTATCATTTAGGAAATGGTCAGCTATTTGTTGATCCTTATGCATATCACAGCAAATCCCAATCTTCTGAAATTGAAACATATCTATGTAAAGATTGTGGATGTATTATCATGCAAAAAGTTAAACGACCTGAAATATTTGATAATATCAATAACGTAAGAAATTTAGAACTTTTTGATTATTTTGAAGAAAATGGTTTTCTTTTAATGAATGAGCATCCAACCCTTCCTTCTATAGAAAGTCTTGGATATAATATGCAGAATCTTGTATATTTAATTGAAAATCATCAGATATTTTACACTAAAGCTTTTGGGAAAAGACCCATTTATCTATCTATAAAATGTTATCAGTTATTAAAACAAATAAAAAATATCAAACCGTTAAGTGAAGACAATAAATTAGTCTATAATGAATTATCTAAATTTGAATATGCAGATAAATCGGATATAAGGAAAAGACTTGAAATGGATACAAAAACATTTAATAAAGCCTTTGAATTCCTTTTAGAAAACTTATATATTACAGCTTGTGCAGGTAAAAAATTAAATGCAAACTGGTATTCTTATCTTTATTGTACAATAGATACCTTTAACAAGAATATAAATGGCTTGCATTTCAATGGAGACTGTAAAGCGGCTCTTTGGAATATTGTCAAAAAGACAATGGATAAAGAGTCTTTTGAAATCCTTTGTAAATAGAATTTTATATTATTGATTCATCTCTTTTTCTATCCATGCCATAAGCAAATTTACAATTTGAGCTTGCTGTCTTTTAGTAAGCTCTTTTCCTTTAGGTACCCGATACCATTTTTCTAGACAGCCTCGACAACAGCAGGCACAAGCATGTTGGGCAATGAATACAGGATGGCCACGCATTGGTGTCTGTTTTCCATCGTTTTTAGGATTTGACGGTGCAAGCCTTTCTTTTATAAAATCTTCACAGTGAGAACGAATAACATTCATTCCTTTTTCATGAACATATTCTTTATCTTTTAAAGATAAATGAAATTTTGATCTAAATGTAGATTGATTTAGCCTGACAAAGGTTTCTTCGATCGTCGTCATAGAATTCACCTTTTTATTTTTTCTTGATTTCAATATATGACATATCAAACAATATTTAGTCTTTTAAACATCCTATAGGAACGACATATACGCTATCTTTTCTTCGGTAAGCAAAGGGAGCTATTCCGCATAATACCATTAAAAATGCAGGCTTTTTCATTTTTTTCGTATCGATTTTATTTGAAAGAGCTAATAGTGATCTAGCACCTTCTTCAATCAAACTATCTCCCCCTAATTTAATTTCTATCAATCCATATTCTCCATTTCTTAGATGAACAACAGCATCACATTCTAATCCCGTCTTATCTCGATAATGATATATTTGACCATCTAGACTATCGGCATATACTCTTAAATCTCGAATGCATAAGTTTTCAAAAATCAATCCCATTGTATTAAGATCATTGATCAAGTCTTGAGGTCCTAATCCTAAAGATACTGATGCAATAGAAGGATCAACAAAATATCTTGTGTCTGTTGTTCTTATGGCTGTTTTTGATCTTAAATTAGGATTCCAAGCTGGAGAATCCTCAATTACAAATATTTTTTTTAGAGAATCCAAATATGAATATAGTGTATTTTGTCCAAAGGATTCTATATCATTTGCAAGAATATCTTCCCGAATTAATTCTAATGATACTTGTTGAGAAATATTACGAGCATATGATCTT
Source organism: Traorella massiliensis (assembly GCF_900104665.1). Taxonomy (GTDB): domain Bacteria; phylum Bacillota_I; class Bacilli_A; order Erysipelotrichales; family Erysipelotrichaceae; genus Traorella; species Traorella massiliensis. Next base: position 80,891 of record NZ_LT629967.1, read on the forward strand.
AATAATTTCTTCATTCTTTCACTATCTTTTTTTATTCCATCGACTCTATCAACATCATTGTATACAATCGCATCATAATAATCAATAGCTTGTCTTAAAGCAACTTTTTCAGAAGCATCAATTGCTTTTGGCCATCCTCCACGACAAATTAAATATGCAATTGATTCAAGATTATGTGTATCCGTTCCATTAATTATCTCCCCTTTGAATAGAGCCGATAATGAAACCTCACCATTTGAATCCTTAGATTCATACAAACTCATAGGTCTCATTTTCATTCTGCCGATTCGTCCAGTTCCTGTATGCATTGATGAATCCAAAGTTATTGGAACTGAGGAACCTGTCAAAATAAATTGCCCAAATTCATCTCTTTGATCAACCTCATATCTTACCGCATTCCATAAATTAGGTGCTATCTGCCACTCATCAATCATATGTGGCACTTCACCCGCCAATAAAGCTGAAGGATTTAATTCAGCCATCTGTTGATATTGTTTAGTTAAATCAGGTCGATCCATTTCAATAACACTCTTTGCAAGATGTTTCCCTGTAGTAGTTTTACCACACCATTTAGGTCCTTCGATTAAAATTGCACCTTTAGCCTCTAAACGGTCTATAATTATTTTGTCAGCGATTCTTGTCATGTATTTTCCCATAACAATTGTCCTCCTTAGTTATAGTTTACCAATATTTTTTTGTTTTATCAATATGAATAAATGTATTTGGACATATATTATAAATGTATTTGGACTTATTTTATAGATGTATTTGGCTATAGAATTCATATAAAAAGCTCATAATAGTCAAACACTATCATGAGCTGATTTTTTAATAAAGTTTTGCCCCTGCAGGAATACGATCATCCACCATTAAAAGGTTTAAGCGCTCTTCGCCTTCCTCGTTATGAATTGCGGAAATGATCATACCACAAGAATCAATCCCCATCATCTTACGTGCAGGAAGATTCACAATGGCAATCAGTGTTTTTCCTACTAATTCTTCTGGTTCATAATAATCGTGAATACCGCTCAGAATCGTACGATCTGTTCCACTTCCATCGTCTAATACAAATTCAAGAAGTTTTTTGCTCTTTGGCACTGCTCGACATTCTTTTACTTTCACAGCACGGAAATCAGATTTACTGAAAGTTTCAAAATCTACATAATCTTTAAATAAAGGTTCTATTTCTACCTTTGAGAAATCTATTTCAGCTACTTCTTTTGGCTGAGAAGCTTCAACAGCACTTACTTTTTGTGCAGCCTTAGCACCGCCAACTAACTTCATGTGCGGGAATAAGAGCACTTCACGAATCGTTGACTGATCTGTTAACAGCATGACAAGTCTATCAATACCAAGACCTACACCACCTGCTGGAGGCATACCATATTCCAAAGCCTCTACATAGTCAACATCCATTTCACAGGCTTCATCATTCCCTTTATTCTTTTCCTCAACCTGCTTTTCGAATCTTTCACGCTGATCGATTGGATCATTTAATTCAGAGAATGCATTTGCATATTCATGTCCACAGATGAATAATTCATAACGATCTGTGAAACGTGGATCTTTTAGATTTTTCTTTGCTAATGGTGAAATTTCTACTGGATGTCCATATACATAAGTTGGCTGAATCATCTTTTCTTCACAATACTTTTCAAAGAATAAGTTAATGATATGACCAATACCTGTATGATGAGATTCTACTTCGATATCATGTTCTTTTGCTAATGCCTTTGCTTCTTCATAAGTCATTGGCTGCCAGAAATCAACACCACACTCTTCTTTGATAGCATCTACCATATGAATACGTTTGAATGGAGCTTTTAAAGAAATTTCTTGTCCTTGATATGTAATTTCAGTTGTACCTAATGTTTCCTGTGCTACATAATTCAACAGACCTTCGATCAGATCCATCATACCTTCTAAGTCACTATAAGCAACATAAGCTTCTACCGTAGTAAATTCCGGATTATGTGTGGCATCCATTCCTTCATTTCTAAATAGACGTCCAATTTCATAAACACCTTCCAAGCCACCAACGATTAATCGCTTTAATGGTAATTCTGTTGCGATACGCAAATAGAAATCCATATCTAATGTATTATGATGCGTTACAAATGGACGAGCATTTGCACCACCCAAAATTGGCTGTAAAACAGGTGTTTCAACTTCAATCAGTCCCTTGCCGTCAAAATATCGCTGGACGGCACGAATGATCCTTGGACGCATTAACGCAACCTTACGAGCATTTTCATTCATGATCAGATCGACATAACGTCTACGATAACGTTCCTCTACATCTACTAAACCATGGTATTTTTCAGGCAATGGACGTAATGCTTTAGAAAGATGCGTATATACTTCAGCTTTGATTGATAATTCACCGTGATTTGTTTTCATCACGACTCCTTCAATACCTACGATATCACCTAAATCTGCCTTTTTGAAAACATCAAACATATCATCGCCGATCATATCTTTACGTACATAGATCTGAATCTGCCCATCAATGTCCTGAATATGCATGAAACCTGCTTTACCCATTAGACGTTTCGTCATGATCCTTCCGGCAATCTTCACTTTTTGATGTAATTCTTCTAATTCCTCTTTTGTCTTATCTTCAAACAATTCACGAATCTGACCAGACTTATGTGTGCGATCATATCGCTCACCAAAAGGAAGAATTCCTTTTGCTTCCAGATCCTTTAACTTTTCACGACGGACAATTTCCTGTTCCGTTAAATTCAACTCATGATTTTCCATTCTTTCCTACCTTTCCAGCCACTTCCAGTCATCATTTTCCAAGGAGCTTTTATAATTTATCAAAATATCTTGAAACTCACTCAACGTAGACATCATCGAAATTTTTTCTTTCACTCGGTGTGAATACTTTAATGATTTCATGTACCACGCCGCATGCCCCCGCATTTCCTTCATGCCGACTCTTTCACCCTTTAATTCACATAGGCTTACAGCATGATTATAAGCTAAATCAAACTTTTCTTCAACACCTGTATCCTGAATAATTTCACCCGTATTCAAATAATGAACACAGCGTTGAATCAGCCATGGGTCTCCTAAGACTCCTCGTCCGATCATGACCATATCACAACCCGTTTCATCCATCATGGCAATCATATCTTCAACACTGCGTACATCTCCATTGCCAATGACAGGTATTTGAACAGCTTCTTTTACTTTTTTAATATAAGACCAATCTGCCTTACCTTCATACATCTGTGTCTTCGTACGTCCATGAACTGCAATTGCACTGACACCAGCTTTTTCTAATTTCTTCGCTAAAGAAACACAGTTTTTAGATTCACTATCCCAGCCAATACGCATTTTAACCGTTACCGGTTTTTTGACATTCATAATGATTTCATGCATCAGTTCAGCAGCATAGTCTTCATCTCTCATCAAAGCACTGCCAGCATTTGATTTCACGATCTTATTCACCGGACATCCCATATTCACATCAATGATATCACAGCTTGTTTGCGTATCCAGAAATTTAGCCGCTTGTACCATGCTATCAATATCATGACCAAAGATCTGCATCGTCAAAGGATGTTCATCCTCTAATACTTCTGTCATTCCTAAAGTTTTTTTATTTTCAAAACAAATCGCTTTATCAGAAACCATCTCTGTATAAACAAGCCCTGCTTTAAAACGTCTGCATATCTGACGAAAGGCAGGATTGGTAATTCCTGCCATTGGCGCAACCACAATAGGATTTTCTATTTCTACATGACCTATTTTCATTTTTCTAATTCTCTTAACTCTTCCTCTGTAAACTGATAACGAGTATTACACCAGTGGCAGATAATTTCACAGCCATGATCTTCTTCAATCATCGCCTGTCTTTCTTCATGACTCAATGTCAATAAAGCTTCTTTCATATGTTCTTTTGAACAATGACATTCAAACTTGATATCCTGATGACTTAAAATAAGTGCATCATCAAATGTTTCCGTAATAATTTCTTCACAACTCTTTCCTTCATGAATCAGTTGTGACATTGGTTTGATCTGTTTTAAAATTCCTTCTACCTTATCAATATCTTCTTCTGTCGCATTTGGCAGCATCTGAATCAACATACCACCTGCAGCACTGACTGAATTATCAGGTTCTACTAATACACCCAAAGAAACAGCACTTGGAATTTGTTCACTGGCCGTAAAATAATAAGCAAAATCATCTCCGATTTCTCCTGTTTGAAGCTGCACGGTACCTGCAAAATCATCCTTTAATCCCAAATCTTTGATCACCTTTAATGTTCCCTGATTTCCAACTGCAACACCAACAGCCAGCTTACCCGTATCATTATATGTATAAAATTGATGTGGATCACCAACAAAGCCACGAACATTACCATTGGCAAAACAATCTACCATGATCGTTCCGATCGGACCACCGCCATTAATTTGAATCGTTACTTTTTCATGTTCGTTTTTCTGCATGCTGCCCATGATAGAACCAATGCTCAGTACACGTCCAAGCGCCGCAGCCGCTGTTGGCCAGCAGTCATGTCTTCTTCTTGCTTCTTCGCATAAATTAGTTGTGGAATTGACGATCACACGGACTCTTTCTCCACAAACTAACGCTTTTACTAATTCATCTTTCATACTTGCTCCTTGACCTAGAAAAGGTGCATCACTGCTGCACCTTTTATTTATTCTTTTGGCGTGACAGGATCTTTATCTTCCCCGTCATCAGCCACAACATTTCCTTCAATCTCAGTTGTAGGTGTCGTTACCATTCCTTCCTCATCGATTTCAATCGTTTCAGAATTTGGAACATGGTCCATGCTATCTACCACTTCAACACCATCGCTGACTTCTGTCGAAGGCATTTCTTCAATATTTTCTTCAGGTTTTGTCAGTGTACCATATTGAACAAGATTTCTGATTTGTTCACTTGTCAGCGTTTCTTCTTCAATCAGCTTGCCAGCAATCAAATCAATCAAATCACGATTTTCCATGATGATACGTTTACAGTTTTCGTAACATTCATTAATGATACGACGTACTTCTTTATCAATTTCAAAAGCAATTTCACTTGAATAATTTGCGCCATTGCTTGAATAATCACGACCTAAGAAAACATTGCCAGAATCATCAGAATACTGAATGGGTCCCAGCTTGCTCATACCATAAGAGCGAACCATTGCTTTCGCAATCTTTGTAGCTTCCTGAATATCATTGCTTGCACCAGCACTGATTTCATTAAATACAACTTCTTCACAGACACGTCCACCCAAATAACCGGTAATTTGATCCATGAAATCTTTTCTAGTTGGGAACATCTTTTCTTCCTCTGGAAGCATTAGATTATATCCGCCAGCATGACCTCTTGGAATGATCGTTACTTTTTCTACGATATTCGCTCCTTCAAGTTTTAAACCAATAATTGCATGTCCCGTTTCATGATAAGCAACCAAACGTTTCTCACTCTCAGAATATTTTTTGCTCTTCTTAGCCGGTCCCATCATAACACGGTCGATAGCTTCACCAAGATCTGCCATCGTAATTTCCTTACGATTTTCACGCACTGCTAAGATAGCACCTTCATTCAATACATTTTCAAGATCAGCACCTGAGAATCCCGGACATCTTTTCGCAAGATTTTCTAACGATACATCACTTGCCAATCTCTTATTTCTAGCATGTACTTTCAGAATTTCTGTACGTCCACGCTTATCTGGAAGGCTGACTGTTACCTGACGATCAAATCGTCCTGAACGCAATAATGCAGGGTCCAGCACATCCGGACGGTTTGTAGCCGCAATAATCACGATTCCATTATTTTGCGTCATACCATCCATTTCCACAAGCAGCTGATTCAGTGTCTGTTCACGTTCATCATTGCCGCCACCCATACCAGCGCCTCTCTGGCGTCCTACAGCATCGATTTCATCAATAAAAACGATACATGGAGCTGCCTTTTTAGCGCTCTTAAACATATCACGTACACGGCTAGCACCAGTACCTACAAACATTTCCACAAAGTCTGAACCTGAAATGGAGAAGAAAGGAACATCAGCTTCTCCGGCTACAGCCTTTGCCAGCAATGTTTTACCTGTTCCCGGAGGTCCCACCATCAGGATTCCTTTAGGAATACGTGCTCCCATATCTGAGAATCTCTTAGGATCTTTCAAGTAATCAATAATTTCTTTAACTTCTTCTTTTTCTTCTTCACATCCCGCTACATCATCAAAACGAACCTTTACATCCGATTCAACACGATGTCTGGACTTTGTAAATTCAAAGGCCTGCTTATTGCCTCCTCCTTGCTGCATTACTTTAGAAAAAAGATAAAAAGTTACACCACCCAGAAGCACTATTGAACCAATTGGCATCAGCATTTCAATCCATCTTGAAGTATTTGAAGGATCTGAAATCGTTACTGTATTTTCTCCCTCATTAAGAACTTCCTGCAGCCATTGGATATTGGCATCTGTATTTGGAACGCTCGTTGAGAAAGATACATCCTGTCCATTTTTTTCATAGACACCTGTTACACTAACAATCACGCTTCCAACTGAAATATTGACATCTTTAAACGTCATGTCTTCTGCCTGATTAATAAAGGTATTTGTAGCCAAATACTCCGTATTGTTAAATCTCGAAACACTCGTCAAACTTAAAAATACAAACAGAGCTAAGATATAAGGAATTACATTAATAAATCTTTTCCTGTTCATTTAGCTTTCCTCACTTTCATCTACTGATAACATTCGTCTTTTAATACTCCTACATAAGGCAGGTTGCGATATTTCTGATTGTAATCCAGGCCAAAACCGATTACAAATTCATTTGGAACTTTAAAGCCAACATAATCGGCCTCAATATCTACAACACGGCGATCCGGTTTGTCCAGAAGTGAAACAACTCGCACTTCACTTGCGCCCTTATGTTTCAAAAGACGCTTTACTTCCTGAACAGTTCTTCCGGTATCTATAATATCTTCCACTAACAGAACAGGTACTCCTTTTACCGAAGAGCGAAGATCCAGATTTACCTTCACATCACCAATCGATTCCGTTCCCTCATAACTGGATACATCCATAAATTCATAACAGATATCCATATCCAGATGTTTGACAAGCTCTGCCAAAAATGGAACGCTTCCTTTTAAAAGTCCCACTACTAATGGAAGTTCATTTTTCTTTTCATAATCCTTTTTTATTTCTTCACCAAGTTCTTTGCAGCGTTGAATAATTTCTTCTTCACTAACTAAAATCTTCTTTACATCCTTATGCATCGCACATCCTCCAAAACGATATAGCTATTTTATCACAAAACAGTTTGGTTTGACAGTATAATGTTTCACATCACACCCTATTTTAGGCACTAAAACAATATTTCCCACAGAATTCACAACAACCGGATAGGTTTTACGTTCTTTGTGTGATATTTTTCTGTCTATAAAGAAACGATTTAGCTTCTTTTTCCCAAATCTCAGTTGAATCTGATCACCTTCTTTGGGCGAACGAATCGTAATTGGAAAATCTTCAGGTGTTAAAGTTACCGCTTCAACACTGCTGCCACTTTTACGAATCTTGAAATATTCACAATCAAATTCTTCAATTTTATCAAACGTATATGAATATTCAATATCTTTAACTAACTGTAACACATCATAACTTTTCACAAGCCTATATGAATCAATTTCAAACTCATAACGACTCTCATCCTTTAGGATGGTTTCACAGATGCGTCTTATTCTTCTTTCGCTCAATGAAAAACCCACGCCCTGATGATTCAGCCAGGCACGCAATACATCTTTCGGATGTTCCAATTTTTTGAACTTTGCAATCAGAATATCCTCGCCAAGATCTTCCGCAATTTTTTTAATTTCATTCTGATACCTTTGCATCTCATCATTGCGCCTATTGATTTCAGCCAATACTTCTTTCCGTTTTTCTTCATTCCAAGTATCAACAACCTCTCTTCTTAAACGGTTGCGCAGATAATTGTTACTGAAGTTCGATTCATCTTCACCAAAAAAAACCTCATGATCATAACAATAATTATAACAATCCTTTTTGCTCATATTTAAAAGAGGTCTTTCAATCATGACACCATGATGTTTGACCTTCGCTGCCAGCCCATAAATCAAAGGCACGCTTTTACGCTGACACTGCATCAGATAAGTTTCAAAAAGATCATCCTGCTGATGAGCTACCAGCACGCTGACACAGCCTTCCTGTTCACAAAGTTCCTTAAAGAATTCATATCGGAAGCGGCGTGCATAAGCCTGAAAATTCCCTTTATAATGAGGATCACAATAGCGTACAAAAAAAGGAATCTGGTGTTTTTCGCAATAATCACGCACAAGATTTTCATCTCTTTTCGCAGATTCTCTTTTCTGATAGTTGACATGAGCTACGATAATATTCATTTTTTTGTGGACACACTGATCTAACAGTGTCATCGAATCACATCCGCCGGATACGGCTACACAGTATTTATTCATAGTATATAGATTATACCACAGTTTTACTGTACTTTCGCAAGTAAAATGGTAGAATCGTCACTTCGTTTGTTTTCTTTCATGATTTCCACAAAACTTTCCACTTCCTTACGAGCACTTTGATCTTCACTATTTTTCATCCATCTTAATATCTCTTCCACATGGACTCCATCACTGCTCATCACAAACCAGTCCCCTTTTTCCACTTCCACATGAATATGGTCTACATCGATATGAGCTACGATCCCAATTGGTAATGAATTACCCCATATCGCAAATAATTCCTTATTTCGAATAAGGTAAGTTGGATTGGCTGCTGATTTACATATGACCACACTTTTTTTATAACGGTCAAACGACAATACATCACAGGTAGCATAAGCATCACTCAGCAAGAGCTTATTAATACAGTTCATCGCTTCAATCTCATCAATATTTGAAAAAATCATTCTTTGAAAGAGATTGACGATACACTTAGAAATCTTACTGGCTTCTTTCCCGCTTCCCATACCGTCACTGATCAGACAATAAACATTACGTGAATGATGGAAAATAGAAAAGGAATCTCCACAACAAGTAGTAGGTGCATGATCAGCATAAGCATCGATCTGGATAGGCGGTGTTGATATAAACTCTACATGCAGAACACCCGGATGAAGAAATGATTGCCGGATCGAGGAACATTCTATCGGTGTTGGCAGAATATGATTTAAAAGCGGCAGCAGGACTTCTTTTACTTCACTGCTGCCAAAATGGGTCAATAAACACTCAATTTGAATATGTCCACTTTCATTCACCGCTACATTAATTTCTTCATAACCAATATCATATCCTTCTAAAATAGAAAGTACCTGATTTCGAATATAATCCGCTGAGCGATCATCTTGAATACATTTTTTAGATGTATAATGCAATGCTCTTGACATACTTTTTAAAAAGTTAGATTCGATATTAGACACACTCTCGTAATACGTTCCCAGATGATCAAAGATCAATGAGAAATTCATCAGCTGTTTATGTAAGAATACATTTGAATTTGACGAATGAATCTCATTAAGTACCGGTATCCCTTCTTTACTTAAAAGAAGCAGAAATACTAAATAAAGGCCTAAAATCAAAAGCTGTTCAATCTGTTGTACCTGACTCATAAATAATCCAAAATAAACAAGGATCATCAATCCCAGCTGTTCCTTTAAAAGAGACAATAAAAATATATAGACAAACATCTCAAAACTAATGGCTGGCATGATCAGATTTAATAAAAAGAAACTTGTAATGCTAATTAATGGAGAACAGCCAAAACAAATAAAAATTAAACCTAAAGTCATGAATACTTCCACATAGCCAGTCATATACTGAATTATCATACAAACAATACCAATTGCGATCAACGAATAAATGGGTGATGGCATATGCGTATCTTTTTTCATCCATTCAAACGATTTCATGGTCTCATGATAATAGATCATTTGAATCACGAAAAAGCAAAGAGCAATTCTTAAGTCATTTGTATTAAAATAAGCAATACTAAAAGAACACAAAGCAACATAAAATCTAGAAGCATTAATCATGTTTCCCCTACATAGGCGAACAAAGTAAACAAACAAATGATAACCAATCACAAAGATCCAAAATTGAATCAACGACAGCGGTGATACCAGATAAAGTAAGAACGTCGGTATCAGAAAAGCCAATTTTTCTTTATTGGATCGCATAAATACATATGGAAACATTGCAATCAGCAGTTGTAAGGAAAATGAAAAAGTCATAATCAGACCTAATATCAAAAAGAAAAATGGCTTCCAATCAGTCTTGACATTATCATGCTGTACACTCAGTGTTCTCATACAAGCCCCCTTTTGTGCTACTATAAATGATTTACAAAGGATACCTTGTCGAAATTACTCCAAAATCAAACTTTTGAATCTGTTTTTAATGTCCATAAAAAGTTTCGAGTTCGTTGGCACATGTGCCTTCACATCAATGATTCGAGCTGTATTGATAAATTTGGCATCATTTAGAAATAAAACTGATTCCTTATATAATCCATTGATCGTGCCTAGCGGAAATAAATATGTACCTTCACTCGTTAGTGACTTCTTATATGTGCGCTCATTGCTCGTCATCGGAATAATTAAAGCTTTAAAATGCACGATTGCAATCACCAGCCCAAAATGCTGATAGCCTGCTTCATATAAATAAGCCTGACCAAAATCTGTATAACATATATCTCCAGGTTCAATCGTGAATCCTAAAGCCTTTGATGAAGGAATGTTACGGCGTGTATTATAATTTTTTTCGCTAACTAACCGCTGAACCCCTTCTTTATAAGTTATCTTGGCATATTCATCCTTCTTTTCCTCAATGAACCAATTCCAAAGCTTTTCCCATTCCTGTTGGATCACATTTTCCTTTTGACTAATACATACATCATAAAACGCTTCAATATCTTTTACTTGCATATTAAATACCTCCTACTATTTAATATGCACACAAATTCAGTTTTTCCCAAAATTTCATAAAACTTTTTTATTTTTTTATAAAAATGATCGCATGAATGCATACGATCATCTATTCATTTCTAATTTTTTTAAATATCGATAAAAGAATTAAAACGATTCCAACGAATAGTACTCCTACACCAAGTCCCATTAAGATACCTGTAACAAAATCCTGAAAATGGGAACCTGAATTATTTCTTGAAATAAAAATTAAGATAAGTCCTAATAGAAATAAAACGAATCCGTATATTATCTGTTTATTTTCTTCAAATAATTTTTTATTCATGATATCCTCCTCACATTTCTTCGATCCACATACGAATATCCGTAACCATTTCTGAATATGGTAAATACTCGATATCAGCTATGATATTATAACTGCCATTCATCTCCTGTAATTCTTCATATAATTGTTTCCCTTGCTCATAAGTCTCATAAGATATTTCAAAATTCATTTCTTCACCCGATTGATCATATCCATAAAGCTGAATCGTTGGTGAATCAGCAAGATTACTGTAATAAAACTGAAGATGATCTAAACGAATCACTTGTGGATCATTTACATGTGAAAGATCCAGAAGCGGACAAACGATTTCCCTATATCCTATAAATCCTCCTGATGCAAGTATAAGTATCGCCAAAAGGGATGTTGATGATATCACTGCACGATTATGAGCAATCATAAATAAATATAGAGCTATAAAAATTAACAATAAACAAATGGATATCCAAAAAGGAATGGATAAATATCGAATCAGTATTTCTTCTTGAATAGAATCATTAGAAACAAAATGAGAAATAATCATAAGAATGAGACATCCTAATGATAAAATCCCTGTAATACGAATAAGAGACTGCCAATGTTTTATCATATTTTCACCACCTCAAATCTGCTCTCAATATATATCTTCTTTATATGATGATTATAAATCTGATCAGTAAAACACAATTGCATAATTATGTTAAGTACAGGTAAAAATTAGATATAAAAAATGATATTTTGATCAATTACACAAACTTTACAGACTCTTCACTAAGCGATGATAATTTTTTAACTCAATCATCATATAATTAAAGCATTAATGAGGAAGTGATATAATGAAAAGAATGATTCTTTATGGAAGTAAGTATGGGAGCAGCCGAAACTATGCAGAAAAACTTTCTGAGCAGACAAATATTCCCGCTTTTTCTTTTGAACAGGCACCTTCTTTTAAAAATATAGATACGTTTATATATATAGGAAGTTTATATGCAGGTGGTGTTTTAGGATTATCTAAGTTCATACGTAAAATCAAAGATGACCAACATCTCATTCTTGTTACCGTAGGACTTGCCGATCCCACAATCGAAGAAAACTGTACAAATATAAAAAATAATTTAAGACAATTGTTAGGTAATCAGCTTTTTGAACATTCTAAGATCTTTCACCTGAGAGGCGCCATCGACTATCAGCAGCTTTCATTCAAAGATCACACATTGATGAAATTATTATACAAATCATTATCAAAAAAACCATTTGATACGCTGACTTCAGAAGATAAAGCTTTAGTTGAAACTTATAATAAAAGAGTAAATTTTATGGATTATGATGCTTTGAAAGTGATCATTGAGGAACTACAGGCATGAAAACAAAGATTTTAAAAATTATTTTTATCTCGCTTGTTACAAATATCTTCCGTATCATTGCTCAACTATTCATTCCTACAGGAAAACAAATGATTCTATTACCTAGCCAATTTGTTCAAAACGGTTCCATACTTTTTATTTTCACAATTTACAGTTTATTTGCTTATGCACTTATTGCTTCCATGTTTTTATTTATTTCTAAAAAAATGAATGGTAATAAGCTACTTCAAGGATTTCAATATGGATTATCTTGTTCTTTGATATGGATCGTTTATCTTTTAGAGCCTTTACCTCATGCAGCTTTTCTTGACTGCATTTACTATCTGATCGTGGATTCGCTTACCCTTATAATCATGGGGCTGCTATGCGGTTATTTATTAGGTGAAAATAAACCATTACCGGTACACCATTCCCATCATTCACTTATATCAATACTAACGATAACCAGCTGCTTTGTTTTAGCCCGTTATGTCTTATATTTATTCTTTGGCATTTATTCTTCTTTTGATACATATCCGCTGAGTACTTTGTGGTGGTGCATCATCAGTGGTTGTGTCGTAAGCTGTGTTATCATGGGATTCAATGATTACCTTGATGAAAGAAATATAGTTAAGCGTTCTATTTTATTAGGCTGTTTCTTATTTGGAATGAATTTAACACTTTTTAACTTTTTTATGCCTTTGGTATATCTGACCAATCTTGCTGATCTGGCGCTAAGGACCATTAGTGATATTTTCGCTGTAACCATTGGCTGTTTCTTTTCTCAAAAAGTAACATTATTAGCCATTCAGAAAGGATAGAAGGATGAATCGTTTTAAAAACTGGTTGATCAAAGTAATCATATACTACATAGTTTTCATTGTTATCGGTTATTTCATGTCTTTATTGCCCCAATCATCACAACCGATCTACTATAATCTGCGTATGTTTTTTATGGTGCTTGGTCCCCTCTATTTAATGCTTATCATTCAAATCATCAAAACCTTTCGAAAGCAGGATGAACATACTGTCGAAAAAGGTAGTCATCTTCTTTTAACGGCCATCTCATTTTTATTCATGGGCCGTCTTTTAGATTTTCAAAAACCTTATGACCTTGTTGAAGCGAACTTAGTAAACAAAGGTTTGCGTCATATGAGTCATAGTGAAGTACGTTCTTTAAAAATCAGACATTTTTTGAATATCTTTATGCCTGTTTGTTTCTATTTTCTGATTTTAGAAATACTAACACTTTTTAGCTGTATCGTAACATTTGCCCCTCTTTCTGATTCTATCAGCAATGGCTTCATTTTTGCGATTACATTGACACTGCTCATGCTGATCATCCTTCCTTTGATCCTTTTATTTATTTCCAAATATCATACAGATCAAAGCCTTCATAAAAAGAAACTGGTTCAAGATAAAGAAATGGCTATTGATTCAGATTATTTAGTTATTGAAAGTGATCCTGTCTGTCGTCAACAATTTTTACGTTTACCTAAAGTCTTATTTTTGTTTGTATGTCCGGCAATACTCCTTTTTTCATTCATTGTATTATTTTTGACAAAAAATCATTTGTATTCAGGAATAATCGTAGTTCTTCGGACGATCTTCTTAGCTCTTGCACTTTTTAGCTTATTAGCTTTTTTACCATTGCTGATTTACTGGTTGAATTGCAGTGGCACTTCAAAGGTACAGCGGATTTATATTCATGAGAATCAATTTATCTATGCCGGCTATAGTGGCAGCATGGAAGAGCGCAGTGAATTTTCCTTTATATTAACTCATCTTGATTCACTGATCATAAAAAGACGAGCCTTATGGATCAAAGGTACTTTTATAAAAAAAACTTGTGATGCTTATGGTACTCATCAAAAAAAGATCGCTCATAAAAGATTATGGATTCCTCGGACTTTTTCTTTAAAACAGGAGAAAACGCTCATCTCTTTTCTTAAAAAAATGCAAGATGAATAACATCCTGCATAATTTTTTTAGATTATCTTGCTAAATATCCGCCATCAACCGGAAAAATAGCTCCTCCTATATAATCGCTGGCATGAGATGCTAAAAAGATTGCTGTTCCTTTCATATCATTGCCATTTCCCCAACGTTTAGCTGGTATTCTTTCTGTAATAGTCGCATAGCGAGGATTTGCCGGATCAAGAAGTGCTTTATTCATTTCCGTTTCCATATATCCCGGTGCAATCGCATTAACGTTAATACCTTTGGCCATCCAGTCATTGGTAAGTTCTTTGGTCAATTGAGCAATACCGCCCTTTGATGCTGCATAAGCGGGTATCGTTTGTCCCCCAAAAAAGGAATTCATAGAAGCAATCAGAATGATTTTGCCATAACCTTTTGGAAGCATCACTTTAGCGGCTAACTGACAGAGAATAAATACTGATGTGAGATTAACAGAAAGAACATCATCCCATTCTTCTATAGGAAATTCTTCAGCACTGTGTCGTCTTTGAATTCCATGTGAAGTTAATAGAATATCCAAGTCACCACCTAATTTATCTAGACATTCCTGGAAGACACGGTAAATTTCTTCCCTTTTTCCTAAATCGCCTTTTACACCGTGACATTTATATCCACGATTACAAAAATCCTGTGCAACTTCATATACCTTATCACTGGTACCGACGATGGCTACTTCACAGCCTGCTTCCAGATAACCTTCTGCCATACCATAACCAAGTCCTCTGGTTCCTCCTGTCACAATTGCTTTTTTTCCTTTAATATCAAATAAATTCATTTTTTTCACCCCTATTTCATATAACCGCCCTTCATCGGAGAGACAGCTCTTTCGGAAAATAATTTCAACACGCCACTTTCATATTTTGATGGTCGTGGTACGTAGTTTTTTCTTCTTTTTTCTAATTCAGCTTCCACTTCTTCCATAGGAAGTCTTTTTCCATGAATACCCACGATTTGCAGAAGTCTTTTTGGAATATTGATTTCAATCAGATCACCTTCTTCAACTAAAGCAATGGGTCCGCCTTGAGCCGCTTCTGGTGATACATGTCCAATTGCCGGACCTTTAGAAGCACCTGAAAAACGTCCATCTGTAATTAGGGCGATGGAAGCACCTAATTCAGGATCGCTCGCAATAGCTTCTGTTGTATAAAACATTTCAGGCATACCGCTTCCCTTCGGTCCTTCATAACGAATCAATACCGCATCTTTTGGCTTGATCTGATGTGTCAGCACAGCATGGATTGCATCCTCTTCACAGTCAAAAGGGCGAGCCGTCAATACTGCCTCAAACATCTCTTTAGGTACGACCGTATGTTTGACAACCGCTCCTTCCGGCGCTAAATTCCCCTTTAAAATGGCAATGCTGCCATCACTGCCAAAAGCATGATCAAAGCTGCGAATTACATCTTCACGAGTAAGATTTACCTTTTTCAAATATTCATCACACTTGTCATAGAACCCGTTCTTTTTCAAATCTTCAAGATTTTCACCTAACGTCTTACCCGTAACGGTCATGACATCTAGATGAAGCATGCTTTTGATTTCTTCCATAATTCGTGGAACTCCACCTGCATAATAAAAATACTGTGCCGGCCAGCGGCCCGCAGGACGAATATCTAAGAGATAATGGGCGCCACGATGAAGTCTGTCAAATGTATCACTATCAATATGGATGCCAAATTCCTTCGCAATTGCCGGTAAATGAAGCAATGAATTGGTAGAACCAGAAATAGCTGCATGAACCATGATGGCATTTTCAAAAGATTCAAGAGTAACAATATCTTTGGGCTTTAAATTATGTTCTGCAAGCCATACTGCCTGTTCTCCAGCCTTTTCAGCCATGTCACGCAGATCCTGACTTGTTGCGGGCATTAAAGCACTTCCCGGAAGCATCAATCCTAATGCTTCTGCCATGATCTGCATCGTTGAGGCAGTTCCCATAAACGAACATGCGCCACAGGATGGGCAAGCATGATGTTTATAATAATCGAGTTTTTCCTTAGTGATTTCACCACGTTCATACATCGCACTATATTTACCTATCTGTTCCAATGTCAAAAGATCCGGTCCAGCATCCATAACACCCCCGGTAATCATAATTGAAGGTATGTTGACACGTGCCAATCCCATTAAGTGTGCTGGCATTCCCTTATCACAGCTGGCGATAAAAACACCGCCATCAAAAGGGGTTGCATTTGCATGGATTTCAATCATATTGGCAATCATATCTCTAGATGCAAGTGAATAATTGATTCCATCATGCCCTTGTGATTCACCATCACAAATATCCGTAGTAAAATATCGAGCGCCATGTCCTCCTGCTTTTTTAATTCCTTCCCGAGCTTTTTCTACTAATTCTAATAGGTGGACACTTCCTGGATGACTATCTCCAAAAGTACTTTCTACGATAATTTGTACTTTGCTAAGATCTTCAAGCTGCCATCCGCTTCCTAATCGCAATGGATCCAGCTCTGGTGCTATTTCACGTAATTTCTGACTTTCTAGCTTCATGATTTGCTCCTTTTCTTCATCATTATCTATGACATAAGACATCATACGTCTAATTCAATCATACGCCCCTTTTTATTTCCCGTCAACCTCCTTTTCATACAAATCAGCAATCTCATCCATCTTCTTTTTATTAAATTCAAGATGCTTTTCCATCGCCTTTTTTGCACCTTTAGAATCGTGACTAGCAATTGCATTCACCAACAACTGATGCGTTTCGATCGTTTCTTTCATCAAACTTTTATTTGTGATATGAATAAATACCGAAATCCCCGATTGAAGTACTGGAATGATATTTGAAACAACACTATTTTTGCTAAGCTGTGAAATCAATGTATGAAATTCAATGTCCTTTTCCAAATAATCCTCTTTTTTCTCAATTAAATCTTTAATTTCATCCGCAACCTTTTGTAATGAAACAATTTCATCCTCACTGGCTCTTTCAGCTGCTAAGGCAGCCATATTGGGTTCAATCATCATACGAAGTTCATAAAGATCTTGTGCCAGTTTCTTTTTATCTGAAATAAAGGTAAATCCTAACGGATCTTCCATCTTCCCTGGATTGGTACATACATAAGTACCACAGCCTCTTCTAATTTCTAGAATATGCCGGGAAACAAGTATTTTTACTGCTTCTCTGATCGTACCCCGTCCTACATGAAATTGTTTAGCCATTTCAAACTCATTAGGAAGCTGATCTCCTTCCCTCAATTCATTCTCCATAATAAGCTTGATAATTTGTTCAGCGGCCCTTTCTGGAAGCAACTTTTTTTCATTTTGTAATGACTCCAGCATAATGCACCTCCTTACACTATTATAAGCATATTTTATATGATACGCAAAAAAAAGAACAAGTTACTTTTCCTTGTTCTCCTTTTTCATTTTCAAAAAATTTACGATGCTTGTCATTGGATGAAACCATGAAGCAATCATCTGTGTTTTTTCAAGAAATATCTCACAAATGATCAATTCAATAAATAATAATAACAATCCTAACTCATTGTTTAAAATATAAATATAAGCCACAATTCCTGAGCATATCGTTACTGCATATAGAATCAGGACAGTATTTTTGTGACCAAATTTTCTCATCAATACATGATGGAGATGATTCTTATCAGCTTCATCGATTTTCTTGCCACTCAGTTTTCGACGAATGATGGCACTTAATGTATCTACAATTGGTACCCCACACATTAAAATCGGCAATCCTAATGTAATAAACGTCGAAGACTTGAATCCAATTAGTGAGATCGTTGCAATCATAAATCCTAAAAAGAGTGCTCCGCAGTCTCCCAAAAATACTTTAGCCGGATAAAAATTGAAAATCAAGAAAGCCGCCAATGCTCCTACAAGAATCAATGATATATGCATGATATCCGGCCGGTTATCAATAACGCTTAGCGATGCAACCACTACTAAAATAATCAAAGAAATCCCATCTGCTAAACCATCTAACCCATCAATTAAATTAACTGCATTCGTAATTCCTGTAAGCCAGAAAAATGTAATGATCGTTGATATAAACCCCATATCAATGACAATTCCAAGCGGAAGAAAAATCTTATCCAATGTGATATTTCCATAAAAGATAACGATCAAAGAAGCCACGACCTGAAAAGCAAATTTCTTTTTTGGAGATAGATCCACCAGATCATCAATCAATCCGCCAAAAAACATGATACTAGCTCCAAGAAGCATTCCTCGTATCTGCGTATCTGATTTCATGAAACAAGTCATTGAAATCATAAAAGCTACATATATCGCAACTCCGCCAATTCTGGCAATATTCTTTTTAGTATGAATCGTTCTTTCATTAATTTTTGCATAAGCATCGATATACTTTGCAATCCACATGACAACAGGCGTCGCAACCAAAGTGATCACAAATGGTAAAAGCAGATATTTCAGCCATTCCATAATAATCTCTGATTAACCGACGATATGTAAGTTTTCTAACAGAATGCCTGTTCCTTCAGCAACGCATTTTAAAGCATTTTCAGCAACATAAACCGGGATATGCAATTCATTTCTTAAAAGTTCATCGATACCATTGAGCAATGCTCCACCACCTGTCAATACGATACCACGTGTAACGATATCACTTGCTAATTCTGGCGGTGTCTTTTCAAGCACTGTACGACATGCGCTCACAACGCTCTGCAACGAATCTCTCATGGCTAATTCAAGTTCTTCAGAAGTCATCAAGATAGATGTTGGCAGACCTGTTACAAGGTCACGGCCACTCACTTCCATCGTTTCTGTCTTAAAGCCTTTCCATGCTGTTCCAATATTCTTCTTCAATTCTTCAGCTGTACGATCACCAATCAACAGTTTCTTTTCATCTTTAACATATTTGATGATATCACGATCCAGTGTGTCACCAGCAATCTTTAAAGATGTACTTGTGACAATTTCACCAAGAGAAAGGACTGCAACATCTGTCGTACCGCCACCGATATCAAGTACCATGTTACCGCTTGGCTTAGAAATATCTAAACCTGCACCAACAGCTGCCACCTTTGGCTCCTCTTCAATATAAACTTTTTTTGCACCTGCACGATAAGCACAGTCACGAATCGCATTTCTTTCAACACTTGTAATATTGCTTGGACAGCAAATTAAAATTGTTGGGCGCTGGAACATACCTTTTAACTGTAACTTTTTCAAAAAGAAGTTCAACATGATTTCTGTTACTTCAAAATCTGCAATAACACCATCTTTTAAAGGACGAATCGCTAAAACTCTGCCTGGTGTTCTGCCAAGCATGTCTTTTGCTTCCTGTCCAGCCGCTAAACATTTCTTTGTATCCGCATCAATTGCTACCACGCTTGGTTCATCAATAACAATTCCTTGTCCTTTGACATATATCAGCAGGTTAGCAGTACCTAAATCGATTCCAATTTCTTTTGTAAATAAACCCATACGAATCCTCCTAAACTTACGCAGTTACATTATATCACATTTGAGTAAAAGGGAAAGGCAAATATTTTAAAAATAGTACCTCTTCAAAGAAGTACTATTCAAATTTAAATATCGTATTTGGATCAACACGAACATTATCTTTTTCTACAACCAAATGAAGATGATTCTTCAAAGAAGCCTGATAAATATTCGTACTTGCCACTCCGATCATATCACCTTGGACGACATTATCACCCTTTTTTAATGTTATTTTATCAAGCGACTGATAGGTAATGATCAAATGATCACTTTGAATACGTATCCCATTTCCTAAAAGCGGATCACTTGTCACTTCCAATACCGTCCCATTAGCTGCACTTAATACTTCAAAAGCCTCACCGGAATTCGAAATATCAACACCTTGACTTGGACGATAAACACCTTCAAATTCAACAATGCTTACGATATCACTGGATTCACCATCAAAGTAATCAACAACCTTACTACCTTTTTTATAAGGAAGAATGATCGTATCTTTTACTTCAGCAGTTGGTTCTTCCTGTTGCTCTTCTTCTGTATCCGGAAGCTTTAGCACCGGAAAATCATTAAATACCGGAATTGTCTGATTCGGCATCAATGTTTGATAAGCTATAACCCCTGCTACTAATACTGCGAGAAATCCAAGACTTAAATAAAACCTTCTTTTTGCTTTTTTATTTTTTCTTTCATAAGCTATCATAAGTTCACCTCACTTTGAGTATGCCCATCTAAGAATCACTTATTCACAATTTCAGTTCCTTGATAATAATGCTTTAATATTTCGATATAGTTATGCCCCTCCAAAGCCATACCTTGAGCTCCATACTGACTCATACCAACACCATGACCGCTCCCTAATGTCGTAAACACGATCTCTTGATCATTCTTTTCAATTTGAAAACTAGAAGAAGATAAGATACACATTTCTCTTATTTCTCTTCCTGAATAAATTTTTTCATTTACACGTACTTCTTTTACATAGCCACTCTCATAATGCGATATTATTTCCATGGAAATAAATGTCTCACCAAATAATTGTGATAGTTCTTCAAATGTAAAAGCTTTTGTACGTTTATTATCTAGTTTAATATCATCATAATGAGAATCTACACTAACTAAATATGGATAAGGTGTCGTCCAATAATCTTCAGAATTATTTGTTTTACCATTACTGGATGAAAAGAAGTAAGCGTGGATAATTTGCTGGTCATAGACCAATACCTGACCTTTTGTAGACATAACTGCTTCTTGGATCTTTGCGAGATTTACATCATATGCCTCCTGCCATTTTTCTTTTAAGACATCATATCCCTGATATACTTGTGAGCTTGTTGTATCATCAACAATAAGTTCTCGTGAATAGACATAGCTCCTTGAAGCCACAGCCTGTGCCTTCAATGCTTCAAGCTCAAAAGAAGCCGGCATCTCTGAAGCCAGTACTCCAATCAGATAGTTTTCCAGTTCAAGTTCAAGCTGTCCATTTACCGTTGATACTGAGACAATCACATCTTCGCTGATCTGATTTTCGATATTCAGCCGTGATGTCAAGGGCGGTATTAATAAATATAGAAAAGCTATAAAAAAGAATAGACAACTTAATAGCTTAATTTTTATTTTCATATCCTATTATATGCCTTTCAACAATTTTTATTGATGAAGAAAACAGGTAAGCTAAAACGCCTACCTGTTTCGACTTTATTTATGATAAGGCAAATGATTCATGATCGTAAATGCCCGATAAATCTGTTCACATAATATCAATCGGCAAAGCTGATGAGGGAAAGTACAATCGGATAACTTCCATCTCATATTAGCCCTTTGAATGACTTTTTGACTCAATCCTAATGATCCGCCAATCACAAAAACGATCTGAGAGCTTTCATAAGTCATAATTTTTCCTAACTTATCAGCTATTTCTTCACTAGAATAACTTTTTCCTGCTAAGTCTAAAAGAATCATAAAATCTTTATCTTTGATTTTAGAAAGTATTTTATCGCCTTCTGCTTCTTTGATAATCATATCCTGTTTTTCAGAATGATTGGCAGGGATGCTTTCATCACCTACTTCTACGATCTCTATTTTTGAAAAAGCCGTGATTCTTTTTTTATATTCATCAATACAGCTTTGTAAAGCTTTTTCTTTTATTTTCCCTACACCTATGATCTTAATCATCCTGACCTCCATTTACAATTTCAAACTGAGGCGCTGCCAAAATCTCAGGACGACATTGAATATCTGCCAAGGCACTTTGCGTTACGCTCAAAGCCTTTTCTTTTGAATTTGCCTCTTCACTGATATGAGCTAAGACGATCTGTCTTGTATGTTCACCAATGCACTTACGCAAATGACGGGCACAATCTTCATTACACAAATGCCCATTAGCACTTCGAATGCGATTTTTCACATATTCCGGACGTCTTGATTGAATTAACATTTTCAAATCATGATTACTTTCAAATATATAATAGTCAGCATCTTTTATTTTCTCATAGTAGCATTCCTTTAGATATCCGGTATCAGTAATATATACCAGTTTATCTTTTTGATCTTGAATGATATAACCAAGACATCTTGTATCATGTGAAAGACGAATGCTTTCAATCTTCATTGATTTAATTTGAAAGCATTCATCTTCATGGATCTTGATCTGCATCGGTACGTTCAGTTCATCTTCACTATATATAGGAAGATGATTAAACATTTTTAAACAAGAGATATGATCTGTATGAGTATGGGTAATAAGACAGGCATCTAAATCAGTGATTTCACATTGGATCTTTTTAAAGCTTTCTTTTAGATATTTTTGTGTACTTCCACAATCAATCACTATTTTAGTATCATGATTAGAAATCACACAGCAGTTTCCTTTAGAACCGGATGCCAATAATGAAAATTTCATTTTAACCACCTATATATGGCCACGGATAAATCGTATCCGCATAGTATGGACCATTTCGAATTTCAAAATGAACGTGAGGACCTGTTGCCCTTCCAGTCATACCAATCTGTCCAATGACTTCTCCTTTTGCCACTGTTGTACCTACGCTATAAAAGCAAGGCTGACTCATATGACCATAATATGTCCAGAAACCATTATTATGGTTAATGATGACATAATATCCTGTTACCGGGCCATAGCCTGTTTCTACGATAGTTCCACGGTCTGCCGCTTTAACACTTCCATATTTATTGTAAAGGTTCTGCACATCAATAGCTGTATGTCCATAGTAACATAACCAGTCACAAGATACATAAGCATTGTCTACTGGTAAACGGAAAGAACCAGAACCGACATTTGGAATTACCATCGTACCTATACGTACAATTTCCTGCTGAGGTGCTTCTGTAAGTAATCGAGAAATTTCCTTTGTCTGAGATTCATCCAGTTCACCATTGATATAGGTTTCCTGATACTGAACATTATAAGTTCCTTCTTTATAAGACTGCTCGACGATTCGCTGTCCTTCTCGAAGTGTATCATCATATATGTATTGTGTACTTTCAGGATAAGCCGTCTCCTCTACGATACGGTTTTTCACTACTTCAAGCTGGACCGGTGGATCGATCGGTGTTACATTTAATTCTTCTCCGACCTGAAGCAGTTGAGTTTCGCTTTTCAAAGTCTCAGAGTTTACAGAAAGTAAATTCATAACTGAGACACCCATTTTGCTGGCAACACCTTGAATCATGTCACCTTCTTCAACTGTATAATAGTTTGGCTCATAGCTATAGCCAAAGCTAAGCCATGTAATACATTCATCATAATCTTTTAAGATCAAATCAATCGGCACTAATTCATTCGAAATCTTAGCGCTATCTAGATAACGATAAGAAATATCCTGACGTTCATCACTAGAGTAAGGTGTTGTTTGATGAGTATCTAAAAGTTTTTTTATTTCACTTGGATCCACACCATTACTTTCTAAAAAATATAATACAAAGTCTTCACGGGCACGTATAAAATCATCACTATTTTTCACATAAGCAATGCTGCCATTTAAAAATTCAATCTTATATCCCATGATAGAAAAGAAATTATTTTCCTCAAGATAGGCAAATATTTCTTCATCTTTATCTTCCACTTCTAGCTGTGATACTGTCTTGCTTACATGAACATCTTCACCTAAGCCAACCTCTGTATTTGGAAAATCTTCAGCATATTTTTCTTCATAAATGCGCTCTAAAAATTGTTCATACTCATCAATATCATGAACAATACCTAAAAGCTGATCTTTATAATAAATCGTTAGGACCTCTTTTTCTTCACCTTCACTTACATATTTCTGCGAAATGATACCGTCTGTTTCCAGATCCTTTGCATTAAGATCATATTGCAGAGTATCGCTAGGAAGTAAAAGCGTCAATGCCATTGCTCCAACAGCAAGGCCGACTAAAAGGCCGATCTTTTTAAGCATACCTTCAACTCCTTCTTATTTTTCGGGATTAAAAAATGCATTAATATTCTTCGCAAACATAAGCTGGAAACGGCGAGTAGCTCCATTACGATGCTTAGCAATGTCAACATCTACCGGATCCACTGCATTTTCTGCTTCTTCTTCTTTCTTCTGGTAACTGTCACGATATAAGAACATAACGATATCTGCATCCTGTTCGATAGATCCTGATTCACGAAGATCAGAAAGCATTGGATGCTTATCCTGACGTGATTCAACACCACGTGATAGCTGTGAAAGAGCGATCACCGGTACATCTAATTCTCTTGCCAGTGCCTTCAATGAACGGGAAATTTCACTTACTTCCTGTTGGCGGTTATCAGAATTAGAACGTGAAGAAGCACTAATCAGCTGCAAGTAGTCAATGATGATCATATCTAGTCCCTGTTCCGATTTCAGCTTACGGCATTTAGAGAAAATATCTCCCATTTTGATCACGGCACTATCATCAATATAAATCTTCGTTTTTCTAATCTCATTGCAGGCTTCCTGAATACGTACCATTTCTTCATTACTGATATAACCGCTTCTGATCTTATCACCATAGACTTCACTTTTGGCACTTAATATACGCTGCATCAGCTGTTCACAAGGCATTTCCAGCGAGAAGATCGCAACAGCTCCTGGATTACGCAAACTGCTCTGCAATGCAATATTCAAAGCAAATGCTGTCTTTCCAACAGATGGCCGAGCCGCTAAGATGATCAAATCACCACGCTGAAAACCATTTGTCGTATGATCTAAATCTACATAACCTGTTTTGATACCTGTAATTTTTTCTTTGTTGGAACGAAGCATTTGAATTCGATCCATGACGGTATTTAAAATATCACCGCTGCTTCTAAAATCAGTCGTCCTTCGCTGACGTGTTACATCTAATATCTTTCTTTCCGCATCATCCATCAGCTCATCTAATGACTTTATATTTTCAAAACCCTCCGCTTCAATTTTCTGTGCTGTTTCAATCAGTTTACGAACTTGAGCACGGCTTTTGATAACTTCAATATATGTCGTTGCATTGACACTACTAATGGCATTCTCTGTCAGTTTTAAGATATAGTCAGCACCTCCGACAAGATTCAGCTCATGCGTATCATTTAAACGGGTAATTAAACCAACGGGTTCTACCGGCTGTCCCTGATCGATCAAATACGTCATGGTACGGAAAAGACGCTGATGATTCTCATGAAAGAAATCATCAGCTGTTAGATCATGATCTTTTACATCTCCTACTACTTTGGGATATACCAGCATACCGCCCAGTATTGCCTGTTCAGCCTCCAAAGAAGAAGGGAGCTGTCTTGTGCTTAATGCCATGTCTCCTCCTATAACTCACTTACATGAACTTTGATTTGACCAATAACCTTGTTACGGTAAAGATCAACTTTCACATAAGTCACTCCACAAGAATTAATGCTTTCATTGTCAAGAAATTTTCTTTTATCTACATGAATTTGATATTTTTTCTGTAATTCCTCGCAGATTTGCTTAGATGAAACAGAACCAAATACACGTCCTCCTTCACCTGTCTTAACTTTAAATTCAAGCGTGATATTTTCTAGTTTTTTCTTAATTTCATTTGCCTGAGCTTCCAATTCAGCCTCTTTTTCCGCCTCCTTGGCTTTTTGCTCATTCAAAATCTGACGGCTTGTTTCAGTCGCTGCCACTGCTAGCTTCTGACGAATCAAAAAGTTACGGGCATAACCATCCGAAACCTCAACCATTTCTCCTTTTTTACCAACTTTCTTCACATCACTCAGTAAGATTACTTTCATTTTCTTCTTCCTCCTGTTTACTTTTTTGGATCGTCTCTATCAATTCGGATTCAATTTCTTCAACGCTCGCATTCTCTCTAGAAAGCGCCGCTGCACTGAAATGTCCGCCACCATTCATTTCTTCCATTAATTTTTGAACATTTATCTTTCCTTTTGATCTTGCAGATACCGCCACGGTATTATCCTTAGTATAACCAATAACAAAGCTTGCTTCAATACCTTTAATAGATAGCATCGCATCAGCACATTTACTCATCATTGTTTTAGTAATGATTGACTTTGTTTTTACCGGTGCAATCATGATATTATCAAAAATGACCCTTCCATAGCGCATGATCGAACTTCTTTCTTCAAATTCTTCAATATTTTCTTTGATCAGATCTTCAGCTTCATTCGGATCAACACCCAATGTTCTTAAAACTGCACAAGCCTCAAAAGTACGTGCTCCTGTACGTGCTTTAAAACGATTAGAATCAATCAGGATACCTAAATAAGCAATCGTTGCTTCCTGAGCATTAACATGTACTTTATGTGACATATAAGGCAAAAATTCCGTAATTAATTCACTAACACTGCTAGCACTTGTCTCAACATAAACTAAAAGCGGATTATCAATAAACTTATCAGTACGACGATGATGATCGATCAGTATAACCTTTGTTGCCTTTTCTAATACACCAGGTGCATTACAATGATCAGGATTATGGAAATCAGCGGCAATGACAAGATCATCATCTTTCATCAGCTTCAAAGCCTCTACTTCATTGACAAAATGATGACGATTCTTCATTTCAGGTGCATAATGTTTCATTGCTTCCTTGCACTGCTCTTCAATACCCCCGGATTCACTGACAATATAAGCATTTTTCATATAACCTTGTGCAATTCTGCTCAGCAATAAATTTGCGCCCATACAGTCAAAATCCATATTCTTATGCCCAACAATGAACACATTTGAAGCCTCATTAAAAGCATCACGAATTGCCTTTGCCATAACTCTGACACGAACACGTGAACGTTTTTCTGTAGCTTCGCTATTACCACCATAATATTTTACTTCAGAATCATTCAGTTTCACTGCTACCTGATCGCCGCCACGATTCTGTGCCAATTCCATTAAGTTAATCAGCATTTCATCTAATTCGCTCAGCTTTTTATTTCCTCTGGCTATTGCCATAGATAAAGTTACATTAACACCTATTTCTTCACTGTTTTTACGAATTATATTAAGGATAGAAAACTTTTCATTCAAAATTTTCTGATAAATACTTTCATTCAATACCATATAAAAACGATCACTTTTTACACGACGAATGACGATACCATTCTCCTTGGCCCACTCAAAAACCGGCTGTCTCAATTTCATATTCAACTGAGAATTCATCGATTCATCTTCATACTGGCTGACTTCATCATAATTATCTAATTGAATCAAACCTAATACTGTTTTTTCTTCTTGAGAAACTTTTCTAAGTTTTTCATAATCACTAACATCTTTCACATACAAAACAGTGGAATTCTCTTTACGAGTAATTTCATAAACATAATCCCCATCTTCAATCGTTACTACATCTGCTTTGTCAATAAACAAATCATTAATATTAGGATTCCATGAACTGACTTTCTTGCCAATCAAATTAATACCTCGATCAGCCAAAAAGTCATTAAACCATGTTACGATCAGATTTTCATCATAAACAAGAATTCCCACTTCTCCAAAAAGCAGTGCGTCTTTCGCATCATTTCCTAAAATTCTTGCCAGGTTTTGATCACGACTTTTTTTATCTCTATCATAACGAATCATGACCCAGATTACTAAAAAGACATTAAAACCTACGACACCAGCCATCATCAGGACAAAATTGAAGTCCATCCCCAAGATTGCCAGCAATCCTAAAATTAATATCTCACAAGCTAACAATATCACTAGCTGCAATTTAAAATTTTCTAGTTTGTCCATAAAGCCCTCTCTTTCGGATAGTCCCACCCAGTAGACCATCTACGATCCCTAATATCATGACAAATGGCCAGACAGGCGGCAGAATGAGCAATACAACCAAGCTCCACTTTGGAAGCCGTCGCATACTTACTATTACTATCATACCATAAATCAAGTTTACGATAAACAGTGTGAGGTAGAAAAAAGCAAGTATAAATTTGACAGTTTCGCTCACTTGAATATATCTCATCCCAAAAAATAATAAGTTACTAATGATACCACCAACAGCCAAGAACCTAGGATATTTGAAATTAAGATCTATTTTAATTCTTTCGACATCCATCTTCAATTTAATAAAAATCAAGTGTGCAAGCATATGAACACATAAGCTTTCCATAATGACAATCAAAAGGAAAGAAGCAATATCGAGTATATTAAACAAAGTGTGTGCATCAATAAAAAATACAACTATATTTTTAAATATTTCAGTATTTTCTAACATTTCAATGAACTCATTCCGAGTTGCAGCCAAATCATAACCAAAAAAACCTGCAAAGATATACATTGAAAATAGATAAGATATAAAAGTACAAACAACTGTCCATAGAAGCAATTTATTCTGATTCCATTTTAAACGTATCCCTTCGCCATACACAATCCCTAAAACAAGGGCACTGAAAAGATAGAAAATGGTTTGAGGAGGCGATATCATCAATGAAACGATAATTGTCGCAAAAAAAACCATCCATGAATATTTCCACTCACATCGAGCGGCATAAATGATCATAGGAATACTTAAAAGCCAGTTCAATTGAGAACTTAACATACTTGCCATTTGTCGATCAACGGTAAGAAAAGCCCCTATCATTGCCACTATCATGGCTCCTTCAGTAATTTTATGCGTTTCCGATTTCATAAATCCTCCTATAAAAGAAAACCTCCATCACATTAGATAGAGGTCATTTTTAATTAATCTGCAACGTAAGGCAGTAAAGCCATCTGACGAGCACGTTTGATTGCAGTTGCAAGCATACGCTGGTATTTAGCACTTGTACCAGTCACACGTCTAGGAATGATCTTACCGTTTGCGCTGATGAAGCGTTTTAATAATTCAGTATCTTTGTAATCGATTTTTTCGATTTTATTTTTTGTAAAGTAACATACTTTCTTACGTCCCATTCTTTGTTTTTTGAATGCCATTTTGCTTCTCCTTTCCTACCTAAAATGGTAAATCATCACTTGCGATATCTAACGTATCACTACCGAAGTCACTCTCATAAGAGGACTGCACATCAGGCTGGTACGCATCATTACGCGTAGAAGGCTGATAGCTTGACTGTGATGCCGTCTGTTGATCGCGCTTTTGTGCTAGAATCTGCACACTGTCACAGACTACTTCAGTCACATAAACAGTGCGGTCGCTTTGATCTTTGTAATTACGTGTCTGGATTCTGCCTTCTACTCCAAGCAAAGCTCCCTGCTTTACGTAATTAGCCATGAAATCAGCACTTTGTCTCCATGCAACACAACTAATGAAGTCAGCATCCTGTCCGCCTTCCTGATTGCTGGAGAATCTTCTGTTTACTGCAAGTGTGAAACTTACAACAGAAGTACCCGTATTTGTTTTTCTTAGTTCTGGATCGCGTGTAATGCGTCCTACCAATACAACACGATTGATCATATTAAGCTTCTTCTTTCACAATTAAGAAACGTACAACATTGTTGTTGATACGAGCCAAACGATCGAATTCCTGAATACCTTCATTGTTAGCAGTAACTTTGATAACAACATAATATCCTTTCTTCTCATCGTTGATTTCGTAAGCGAACTCTCTAAGTCCCCATTCATCAACATTGTCTACAGTACCTTCGTGGCTAGTGATGATAGCATGCAATCCGTCAATTGTTTCCTGACGAACAGCTTCTTCAAGATTAGCTTTTAAAATGTACATAATTTCGTACTTTTTCATTGAGTACACCTCCTTATGGTCTTTTGGCCCAAGAGTAGTTGAGCAAGGAGCAAATACGAAAAGTATCTACTCGCCCATTAAGTATAAACAAAATATCCCTAAAAATCAAGTTTTTTTTCAATTTCAAAGCTAACGTTTTTTTCAATACCAAACACTAAGATAACCTATTTTTTTAATTATCTAATTTATTTTCTAGACACAAATTGAATCTTTAGATTCATATCTAAACCATCAGCTAATCGTTGTGATGTCCTTATTGATAAATTACGATTTCCACTTTCAATCTTGCTTATATCTGCCTGTGTCATACCTGTCTTTTCCGCAAGTTGTTTTTGTGATAGCTTCTTTTTATTTCTTGCTTCAATCAAAGCAATCGCAAAAGAATACTCATCATCTAATTTATCATATTCTTCTTTAAAGTTATCGTCTTTCAGCCTTCCATTCAGATAATCATCAAACTTCCTTGTCATTGATTTTCCTCCTCACTCGTTTTTCCACTTTTTTTAAATTGTTCTCATTTTTCAATTTACGTACTCACTTCAACATCAAATTTCTTCAGTATTTTTATTCGATTTAATTCGACTCGGTTATAACCGAATAAAATTGACAAAGCGAGATTAATACCATATAATTTATTCGAACAAAATCGAATCGGAAGGAGTCGAATAAAATGAAATTTATTGGCAGAGAAAATGAGAAGAAAAAACTAATCAATACGCTTAATAAAAATTATTCTGAAACAATTCTAATTTATGGCCGTCGAAGAGTTGGGAAAAGTGAATTGATCAAACAGTGTTTAAAAGAAATAGACGATACAAGCATCTATTATGAGTGTAAACAAACCACAGAAATAAACAATGTCGAAAGTTTAGCTTCACTCATTTCAGAACAATTTCATTATCCAAAACTTGCTTTTTCAAATTTGGAAGCACTGCTTTCTTTTCTCTTTGAAAAAGCTATTGAAAATAAAATGATCCTTGTATTAGATGAATATCCTTATTTAAGAAAAACAATTGTAGGAATCGATAGCATTTTACAAAATTTAATTGACAAATACAAAGAAGTATCAACATTAAAACTTATTCTATGTGGATCATATGTAGATATCATGAAATCTCTAATTGAAATCCACAATCCTTTATATGGTCGTATCACACAAATCGTTGATTTAAAACCAATGGATTATTATGAATCTTCAAAATTTTATCCAAACTTTTCAAATGAAGACAAAGTAAAATTGTACAGTGTTTTTGGTGGTATCCCTCATTATAATAAACTTATTGATTCCCATAAATCTGTAAAAGAAAATATCATTGACTTAATTGCCTCACCAAATGCTCGGCTCGAATTAGAAATATCTATGTATTTAAAATCAGAAATATCTAAAATGATCAATGCTAATGAAGTATTTGAGGCGATGGCTATGGGTGCAAGCAAATATAGTGATATACTATCTAAATCACATGTATCAAGTGCACCTACTTTAATTGATGTGCTTGATAAACTTATTAAAATGGAAGTAGTCACAAAAGAAACACCCATTAATGAGGAGCATAATCGCAAAAAATCAAGATATTTTATTTGTGATAATCTTTCTCTTTTTTACTACAAATATATATTTAGATATGCTTCACAAATGAATGTCATGGATAGCGAAGTCTTTTATAAAAGATATATCGATCAGGATTTTAATACTCAACATGTTCCCTTTATTTTTGAAAACATATGCAAACAGTTTTTAATCCGATTAAATCGCAAAGGTCTGATTGAAGAACCTTTTGAAAAAATAGGAAAATATTATTATGATGATCCTATTAACAAGAAAAATGGCGAATTTGATCTTGTAACCTACGATAGAAAAGGTTATACCTTTTATGAAGCAAAATTTAAAAATTCTAAAATTGACATGAATACTATTCGCAAGGAAATTGAGCAAGTAAAAGATACTGGTTTTAACTGTTATCGCTACGGTTTCTTTTCAAAAACGGATTTTGAAGAAATAAATGATGATACTTTAATTCTTTATACCTTGAATGATTTATTTAAAGATATATAAGATATTTAAAAAGTGATTGAATCATAACAATGAAACAATCACTTTTTTGTGAGGTCTTAATCTAAATCTTCGCCATTGCTGGCAATGATTACTTTATTTTAATTCAGGCCAATATTCTTTATTTGCTTCAATTAATTCGTTTAATATATCTTTCGCTACACTTGCACTAGGGACTGTTTTAGACATCATAATTGCTTGCCAAAGTTTTTGGTAACTTCCCTCTATCCACGCATCTACAACAAGTTTTTCAACTGCTACCTGTTGCTCCATTAGCCCTTTTTCAAAAATAGGAATTTTCCCGATTGACAATGGCTCATAACCCGTTTTTCCAACTATACACGGTATTTCAACCATCGCATCATATGAAAAATTTTCTATTGCACCATGATTGGGAACAATTAACAACATTCTTTCGTGTGTATTATATGAAAGAGCTCTAGCTAAATCTAT
Source organism: Traorella massiliensis (assembly GCF_900104665.1). GTDB lineage: Bacteria > Bacillota_I > Bacilli_A > Erysipelotrichales > Erysipelotrichaceae > Traorella > Traorella massiliensis. The sequence continues at coordinate 113,547 of NZ_LT629967.1, forward strand.
TATGAAGCTTGCATGATTACCTGCCTTAAATTTACAATGTGCCACATCACCCGTTTTAATAAGTCTAATTGCCTCATCAAATACTCTCTTTTCTCTTCCTTCAATAACCTCATCTGTCCTTGTATATTTGGGATTCGAATGATGAACAACATAATCAGGGTAAAGGTAATATTTTAAATAAGTATTAGGAATGAAGTTAGGATCAGTATCGAAGACATCTTTCACTTTTCGATAAGTATTTTCCCAACTTTCATCCTCTTTTTTCCCATCTAATTTATATGTATCAAGACCATATTCTTTTATATATTCCTTAATTTTCGGCATTAAATCATTTCCATCTTTATCCCGAATATCACTCCACCATCCAAAATGATTTAAGCCAAAATATCTGACAGTCAAATCTTTCCGAGAATTTAACCCAACAATTTTCGCCATTTTTTCTTCTATGCCAACTGGCATATCACATATGTTAATAACTTTAGAATTTGGTCTTAAACGATTGACAGCCTCTGCGACTATTGATGCCGGATTTGAATAATTCAACATCCATGCATTTGGCGAATATTTTTCCATATAATCAATAAGCTCTATGATTGGTCCAATAGAACGCATGCCATATGCAATACCACCTGGTCCGCAAGTTTCCTGTCCTACAACTCCATATTTAAGAGGTATTTTCTCATCTTTATCACGCATTTCATATTTACCAACTCGAATATGTGCCATTACAAAATCAACATCACTAAATGCCTTCCTAGGATCTGTTGTATATGTAAAATCAATTTCAGGAGCTTTTTCTTTCAAAATCAACGCACATGCTCTTGCGATAATTTCTTGTCTTTTTTCATCATTATCATAGAATTTAATTTTCCTAATTGGAAAACTTTTTTTACTTTCAAGTAAAAGAATTAGTATTTCTGGTGTATAGGTACTTCCTCCACCTGCAATTAAAATCGAAAACTTTTTTATCATACTTTCTCCTCGTCATAAAAGCTATTTTTCTTCTTTTAATATTGGATCATTTTTATCAAAACCATATAAATATGTTATAACAAAAGTAACTCCAAATGCTATAATAGCACCAATCAAATATAAAATAAAATTCATTGTACCTCCTTGAAAAAAGGACAAACTAGTATAAATAAAAGGAATATTGGGACCTAGATAATAAACTACATGAGTAAATGTAACAAACAATCCACCACATATACCACCTATTGCCAAGCCAATTAACGGCTTTTTATATTTAATACCTATTCCATATAATACAGGTTCACTTATACCACCCACATTGTGAGCAATAAACATACCAAATATATTATTCCTTTCTTGCTTATTTTTAATTCGAAGCAACGCCGCAAGAGTCATACCCAATAATGCCGGATTTGTCAATGCTGTGGCTGCCATAAGAGTTGTATCGTAACCAACTGAATATAAATTAGGCAACATTACTGCATATAATATTGGCATATGCATACCTGTCAAAATCAAAAAAGGCCATAATCCGCCAACAATGCCTGTTATAATCGGTGCATTATTTAACATTAATATTAACTGAGCTATTCCTTCGCCTATCAATGTTCCAATCGGACAAAATAAACACAAAGCAAGCGGAAGCATAACTAAAAGCTCTAAAAAAGGTTTAAAAGAAGTTGATAATACCTGCGGAATAATCTTATCAAAGAGTTTATCAACGTATTTTAATGCAAAAACGCTCAATATAATTGGAAAAATAGTATTTCCATATGTTCCTAAAATGCAAGGAATTCCTAAGACAGTAAATGATTCATGTGTTGTAGCAATTTCCACAAACCCAGGAACCAGCATAATTCCTCCAACATACATACCTAAAATTACATTAACTCCTAATTTCTTAGCAGCAGTGTATCCTAAATAGATAGGTAAAAAATAGAAACATGCATTATAAGCAAAATCAAATAATAGATATAAATCATCAGTTGCCGACCAAACTCCAAACAAATCTGGGCCAAACATTACTGCAATTGTTTTAAATAAACCTGCGGCTGCGTAAGCTGGAATCATTGGTGACATTACCCCTGACATATAATCAAAAAAATAACTAAATATTCGTTTAACATTCAATTTAGGCTTAATTTCATCTAAAGTCTCATCAATTGCATCCTGATTTTCAAAATCCCCTATTTCTATAACTTTTTTATATAATTTTGAAACATCTTGACCTATGATAATCTGATATTGTCCCCCTGAAATATTCACTCCCAGAACACCCTGTAATTTTTTTATCTCATCAGTATCTGGAATACTTTCGTCTTTCAAATTAAAGCGTAATCGTGTCACACAATGAAAAACATTAATTACATTATCTTTGCCACCTATTTCATCAAGTATCTTAGCAGCAAGTTCATCATATTTTTTTTTCATTTTTTTCACCTTCCTATCATATCGTTTTGGCATTTTTAACATTTAAATAATTTAAAGATCTTATTGAAATATTTAAATAACAATTAGTAATATATCCTTTTAATTAATTCATCTATACAAAGTCCTATTGAAAATCAAAAAAAGACAAAAGTTCTATGTCATTTTCTTTCACGAAATCCTTCATTTCCGGAGCTAGAAAAAATTCTAAATCTCTTATTCTTTCGATAGAGCAAGACGATAGCTTCAATAATTCCGCATCTAAATATCCAGGATGACATACTAGCAAGATATATTCAAATCGACTATAATAATCCAAATTGTCAAAAAATATTTTCATTGGGTTACGATTCAATTGAAGAATCACATCAGTAATTTTTTTATTCTCTTTTTCTGTATAATAGTTTATTTTTGGAATATATCGAAAATCTATAATGTTATACTTCCTATATACATCATCACAAAAAGGCACACCCGTTTCTTCTGACAAAGTGCGATATGCTTTTTCCATAGATTTTGTTTGAATCGAATGTCCACAAAGGTATGCAGGCTTTCTATTACATAATTCAATAAATCGATTATATTGTGCCTTTACCTCTATATATACTTCTTCATATGGAAGTAATTCTTCTTGTCCTTCTAAAGTATTCCATTTCTCTTCATTCACTCTTTTTTTCGAACTAATAAATCGACCATTTTGATCTACTAAATGAGGAATTAAATGTGGATTAGCAACACAAGGACCACATACTAAATTAAAATCAATCCCAAAACAACAAGATGGACGTTCTTTTACAAATTGCGCTGCCCATGGTGCAATCTCCATATTAGTAAACATTCCTGAACTAGTTAATATTCCATTATCAAAAGCATCAATAATTCCTAATGTAACTGCTTTTGTAATTCCGTAATCATCACCTTTTACTAATAATTTCATTTTTTAAATTCATTCCTTTCTTATATTTAATTTATTTCTAAGTTACTATAGAATTTCTTTTACATTACAATCATTATTCATATTTCAAAGAACGATCTTTAAATTTCTCTAAAAATAAAACCCCAAAAATTTAGTGTTACACTATTTTTCTGGGGTGATGCCCTTGCGGTTACAATCCTCTTTTGTATATAAACGATTTACATGGATCATAAGATATAAAAGTTCTTCATGCGTACATTTTTCATTAAATTCTTGAAATAAGTATTCTTCTATTTTAGAAACACATTCATAGGTTTCGTGATATTTTTCTTTCATACCTTCATATAAATCTAAATTACTATCTGTAAATTCTTCATTTCTTTCTTTTCTTTGAACAAAATATTTTAAATGATTCTTAAAACGAAAATAATTAAAACTGTTTTTATCAAGAATCATATTAAAGTAATCCTCTACAATCTTTGTTACATTACGAATGATACGAGATGTTTTATCAGTCGCTTTAGCATGATTGTGTTTATTACTTCCTTCCATCGCATTGATAAAATGCATGGTAATGCTTGTAACTTCTCCTTTATCTAAATGTACTTTTAATTTCTCATTGATATTTTTGATAAACCATTTCGCAATCTTTGTTATTTCAGGATATTCATATTCTAATTCATAGGAATAAAGAAGCGTTACATTCATACCTTTTTGATACCGAGTAACTGCAAAACTGATATGATCGGCTAAGATAAAAACTAAATTAGGATTTAAATTATCTTCTATCCTATTTTTCGCAATATCACACATCCTAGCAACCAAAGAAAATATTTTTTCATCTATTTCGTTTAACATGCCTATATATCGTTCATCGATATCATAATATGTACGATCAATCTTAGATAAATCTTTAAGTTCATATGGCATCTTTTCAAATCCGATTCCTTTCCCAAAGACTATTGCTTCCCGTCCATGTCCATCAAGACCAATAGCTACATTATTATTGATCTTTTTTATGATTTTCATGAAAAGCACCTCCTTTTAATGAATCAAAACTTCACCTGCATTCACTTCTTTGCCATAACAATCCAATTTTATCTCTTTATCATATCCATCTGTAAATACAACCATTGTCGTCATATCAATGTCTTTTTCTTTCATAAACATTGAATCAAATTCTATTAGCGCTTCTCCTGCCTTCACTTTATCTCCTTTGGATTTAAAAACTTTAAATCCCTCTCCTTTAAGATTTACTGTTTCCAGTCCAATATGTACTAATATTTCAATACCGCTTTTTGTTTTCAAACCTATCGCATGTTTTGAAGCAGGAATCAGAACAATTTCTCCATCTATTGGTGATACCACTCTATTTCCACTAGGTATAATCGCAAATCCATCTCCCATCATCTTTGACGCAAATACCTGATCTTTTACCTCTTCGATTGGTATACATTTTCCTTTTATTGGTGAAACAATTTCATTACTTTCTTTTCTAAAAAAACCAAACATCTTAGACCTCCAATATAAGAAAAACTCTCCGAAATCACCAATTAAGGTAATGCCTCAGAGAGTTACAATCCTTGCTTATTTATTTACATAGTAATGGTAACACAGAGTGTAAACGCTGTCAATGAGTTTTTATTTATTTTATCACTTTTTTACAATACACAATTTGGACATAATTCACAAATCTTCTCATCTTGCTATTTTCTAGACACAAATTGAATTCTTAAATCCATGTCCAAACCATCTGCTAACCGTTTTAATGTTTTTATTGATAGATTACGATTCCCACTTTCAATCTTACTTATATCTGCCTGTGTCATACCTGTCTTTTCCGCTAGTTGTTTTTGCGACAATTTCCTTTTATTTCTTGCTTCAATTAAAGCAATCGCAAAAGAATACTCATCATCGAATTTATCATATTCTTCTTTAAAGTTATCGTCTTTCAACCTTTCATTCAAGTAATCATCAAACTTCCTTGTCATTAAATTCCCTCCCGTTGTAAAAAATCTTTTCGATAATTCTTAGCCAATTTTAATTCTCTTTTTGGTATTCTATTTGTTTTCTTTATAAATCCATTTGTCATGATAATTCGTTTATTCAAATGAAAAAAATAAAATATTCTAAAAATATTACTTCCTATTACAACTCGAAGTTCAAATATACCATCATCAATATACTTGCAATGTGGTTCTCTAAGATCCGTGCCAAATATTTCTAATAAAGTAATTTCTCTTGCCACTTTCGCTTCTTTCTTTAAATCAAGCGTATTTAGAAATTCCAGCACAGGACATTTTCCATCTCTCTTTTCATAAAATTCAACAGTAAACGAATTCATACATATACACCTCCATTATATGGAATATATTCCATTTTGTCAAATTCATGGTTTATTAACTGCGACAATAATTTAACTTTTCTTTCCTACTATTTATATATGCACTTCAACGTCAAATTTCCTAATCGTTTTTATTTATTTACATTTTTTCCAAATGAACTACAATATATTTGCTCTTTGTAGTTTTTATTCGATTACAACCGAATAAAAACTGAATTACAGCCCATGAAACAACTATCTCTTATAAAACCTTAATCCAAATTTCATATTTATTGTTAACATTTTTTACAAGCTATCAAACACAAATGCAACGCAAAGTATCTGCGTTGCATTTATATTTAGTTTCTACTCTCTAATTAAACTCTATTATTCCGATTACTAACATTTATACATAAAAAACCCGTCCATTCTTAACGAAGTAGACGAGTATTCTTTTATAAACTTTTTCCTACAAAATAAGCAATATTGACTGCGTCGACTACAGATCCGACACGCTCACAATCACCCACCATAACAGTGTCTTTGCATACTCCATACAATGACATTGCTTCTTCTTTTAGAGGTTTTCTTCCTGCAGCGTTAATGATCGTATCAAATTCTATCTTCTCTTCCCTGCCATCGATTTCAACGATAACCTGATTATCTTCGACTCTCTTACAGCAGGCTTTCGTAACTATATGTAGATGATCCTGTTTATCCATATGCTGTTTCAAGGCAATCCGATATAACATATTTCCATTCAGGGCAATATCATCTGCCATTTCAACGATTGTTACATCATGTCCTTCTAAAGATAGTTCTAATCCTAGTTCACAGCCAATGGAACCGCCACCGATGATCACTGCTTTATGACCTACTTTTTCTTTTGACTCGATCGCATCAAGTGAATCCATCATTTTTTCAGCTCCTTGAACATTTAAATTCATTGAAGCTGATCCCACTGCAACGATCAAACGATCTGGCTTTAATACTTCCAGCATCTTTTTGTCAGCCTTCGTATTCAAACGAACATCTATCGATGATTTTTCTATCTGATGAATCAAATATTTCTGATAAGCTCTTAGATCTTCTTTAAATGGTCCTTCACTGGCCCACTTTAAAAGTCCTCCAAGATGATCCTCTTTCTCCAGCAACGTTACATGATGACCCTGTTCACTGGCAGACAAAGACGCAACCATGCCACTGACACCGCCACCTGCGATCACAACATGTTTTTTTGTCGTTTTGATCGGCTGTGTCAAGGCCATACGATCCTCTCTTCTAAATCGTGGATTTACAGAACACTGTACATTCCAGTGACTGGTTGCAATATGGTAACAATGCATACAGCGAATGCAAGGAACGATATCTTCTTTCTGACCATTCATGATCTTCTTTGGCCAATATGGATCAGCTATCAAAGAACGTCCAAACATGCAGCAGTCCGTATAACCTTTTTCAATCAATTCATTGGCCTCTTCGGGGTTCATCACCGCTCCGACCAGGCATACTAAAAGATTCGTATTTTCCTTTACTTTTTTCGCAAATGAAGCATTATAATTATGAGGCTCAAAAATAGTAGGTACCGCATGTACATTAGCCGCATGATAAACATCCATACCGCAACTGATATTCACCATATCTGCCAAACCTTCAATTTCTTTAATAAAATAAAGCATATCTTCTTCCGGATACGTTTCAGGTACCATCAATTGCCGAGACAGACGAACAATAATCGGATAATCCTCTCCTACTGCTTGACGAATGATTTCTAAAGCCTCTTTAGGAAAACGGCAACGATTTTCAAGGCTTCCTCCATATTCATCTTCTCGTTGATTCCATACCGGTGATAAAAACTGGGAGCCTAAAGAATCATGTCCAAAATGAAGCGTTACCGCATCAAAACCAACTTTTTTACAATTAACGCAAAACTGTGCTGTTTCTTCTGCCAATTCACGCATCTTTTCATGCGTAAAAGCCTTCATTTTAAAACCATCAAAACGGACTCCATCCATCGGTCCATATACATATCCATCTTCATCCGGTACCATGGAAAAGAAACCAACTTCACAGGCTACCTTAGCACCATCCTGCTTTGCTACATTGATCTGTTCCTTTGTTACATCTAGTTCATATTTATTGAAAATATCTATACCTTCAGCCGGAATGTGTACCAGCGCACTTCCCCCCATCGCACGATCCCAGGCACTTATCGCCCCATAATTGGTACTTGATATGATCTTATGCGAGGCAATGATTCCCATAGGTGCCGCTACGATACGATTCCGCAGCATCATGCCATTCACTCTTAATGGCGAAAATAATGATTCAACTTTCATATATATACTCCTGTACTCAAAACTCCTAATACGACAAGTACAACACAGATCACAAATTTCAAAACTCCACCAATATGCAGTTTCTCAAAAAACGATCTGAGCCAAGGCAGACTTACCAGCACCACTCCCAGAAAGCATAAAGCTGTCAGCCAGGCTCTTTCAATCAAAAAAAGAAGACACATCACTGTAAATACACAGGGTATGATCCAGCTATATAGTTTTCGCATTTTTCGACTAAATTCAGGATCACCCAAATAAAATTTCTGATTCATTATAAGATTCTTCCTTGCTCATCAACTAGCTGTATATTGGTATAAGCATTTTTAAGCTCAGGAAGTGTTGCGATATACTTTTTCAAAGCTGCTTTAGCTACAGCATCACTTTCTCCATCATGTTTTACTTTCAAAGTAAGACCCTGTAACGATATGACCTCAAAATGAATACCTTCCCATTCCAGACCATTTAATTTTTCATTTAAAATTTTTGCCTTTGGACTTCCAATCTGTAGCATACTTTCCTTCCTTTCTATCTATAAAAGAAAGCAACAATGCAGACACTGTTGCTTTCAATTTCTATTTAAGCTTCAGCAGTTTCATTTTCTTCTTCAAGAGCCTGCTTATCAATCAATTTCACAAATGGGAACCAGATTGCCATATCAATCAAAATAATCAAAACCTGCAAGATAGCTCCTTGTACCGGTGTTGATATACCTAATAACCCTTGTACTACACCTGGCATCGTCCAGCTTGGATTGACACCATTTGGACGTCCAACCAATCCAGACCACATTGCAAAATAAGCTACACAGGTATTTACGATAACGCCACCCATATAAGGAATAAATAACATAGGATTTAACATAATAGGAATACCAAATAATAATGGTTCACCGATATTGAAAATTTGTGGTACAATGGCAACTCTTGCCAATTGTTTATATCTCTTTGATTTTGCAAAGAAGAATAATACGATGGCTAATCCTAAGGTAGCACCGATACCACCCATCTGAATTGAATTCAATAATCCTGTACCATAGATATTTGGAAGTGCTTCACCGGCAGCTAAAGCAGCGGCATTTGCTTCATTAGCAGGCATCTGTAATGCATCCATAAAAGGAACAACGCTTGAACCATGGATACCACAGAACATAGCCAGTGTCATTACTAATTCAGTAACAAGCAAGCCTCCAAAGCTTGTACCTAAGCCTTGCAATGGTGTCTGGATGAATGTATAAATCAACTGATGAATCGAACCAAATTCTGTTGCGGCCATTGCCTGACCAATCAATGAACATCCAAATACGATGATAAATGCAGGGATCAATACTGCGAATGTTGCTTCAATATAATGAGGCACACCAGCTGGCATTTTGATCGTAACGTTATGATCAGCACATAGTTTTACAAAACGCACAACCAGAAAACTGATAATAAACGCTGAGAACATACCTGCATGACCCAGCCAGGAAGTTGGTATAGATGCATATAACTCTGTTGGTGTTAATAACAAGAAAGCTGCTACTGTCAGTGGAATACATGACAATGGTTCATCAACTTCCAGCCTTTTTGCATAAAGGTAAGGCAATACCAATACAGTGTAAAAGGCAATACAGCTGATCGTCCAGGACTGGGCATTCATAAATACAGTCGCAATCATTGGATGTTCTGCCAAGAAAGGCTGCCATCCTCCTATATCTAAAAACGCAAATAAACAAGCAAAAGAACCAACTACCGTAATCGGCAGCAATACCTGCATAGCTTCCGCTAATGCCTGCAAGAATTTCATCTTGTGAACCCATTCAGCAAGCGGTTCAACAAAAGCTGAAATCTTATCCATTAATTTTTCCATAATTTCCTCCTTTAATAATAATTTATTTTTTCAGGTGCTCAAGTACTGTTTTTAAAACTTTCTCTCCATTCATCATTCCATAGTCCACTGTATCAACGACCATGAATTCAATGCCCTTATCAGCATATTTCTCTTCAAATGTTTTCTTTTTAAAACGTACCTGTGGCCCTAAAAGCACAATATCAGCGCCATCGATCAGCTCATCTAATTTGGTATAAGGATAAGCATTGATCGTCGCTTCAACCCCTAATTTCTTCGCAGCATCCTGCATACGTGTTGTCAGCATGCCAGTACTTGCACCATGTTCACAAACCAAAATAATATTATACATTTCATTCACCTCTTTTACTTTTGTACATTTTTATAAACACGTACAAATCTTTCAGCCAAATCTCTTGTCAATTCAGCGGTACTCAAATGATTTGACGCATGAATCAGCATCATAGTAGCTGTTACACATCCTGGTTCTCTTGCCTCCTGAACCAGAAGATCTGTATGTATCTCGTGCGCTTTCTGAATGGATTCATCACTGCATTTCAAGTTTTCCTCAGCACTTTTAAAATCTCCTGTTTCTGCATTTTCAATAGCTTCCATTGAATAACTTTTTCCATCACCTGCATGTGCAATGATCTGACAGGCAATATTATTGATTTCTTCTATCGTCATACACTTCACCTCTCATTTACATTTTCAGTTTACCCAAACAAAAAAATCCTTTCAATCTCAGCTTTTGCCCTTTGACTATGCAAAAGATAAAAACAATTCATTATAATAATTGGATACAATTGTAATGGAGGAATCACTATGACCAATTTGGACAAAAAACTGCAGACAATTTCATATCTTAACAATCAGACAAACTGGACAACTACTGCTACACTTGCAAATTACCTAGACATTTCGGTACGCAGTGTCAAATACTGTATATCAGAAATCAATAAAGAATACCCAAAGCTGATCCTTTCTTCCAATAAAGGCTATAAGATTGATAAAGAACAAGCACGTGCCATACTGAATGTTCATACCAGTTCTTCCATTCCCCGTAACTATGAGGAACGTAAAAGAGAAATTATCATCTCTATTCTTTTAGAGAAGCAGCGACCAACAATCAGCGAATTATCTGAACGCCTTTGTATCTCACCGGTTACACTACAGAATGAATTATCTAAGATCAGAACAGAAATTTCTAAGTATCATCTTAATGTTCATACCCGAAATGATATTGTTTCTATTACAGGATTATCTAAAGATAAAAGAAAAATCATCCTTGATCTTATTAATAACGAAATTCAAAATTCATATTTTTCATTAGATCGTGTGCAGCTCATATTCACTACGGTAGACCTCACAAAAATCGAAAAACTTGTAACCGGAATCCTTACCGAAAATGAATATATTCTAGATTCCTATTCACTTTTCAACTATGTGCTGCATATTGCCTTAACAATTGAACTGAGAGGAAACCGTCAGGATATGAAAGATGTCCGCTCTCCTATTGAACAAGAAGCTTTAATGGAGCTCGGTTCCCCTCATGTTCAAAAAATTGTTAATGAAATTTACTTAAAACTAAAAGAAATCTATAACACTGATTATTCTTTATTAGATATTTACCAGGCAAGCGTATTGATGATGACTCGTGTCGTTTCTAATCATGTTTCATCGATTAGTTATAATCAGATAGTTATAATCAGATCGAATCAATCCTTGGAAAAGATATCAGCGATTTATTAGAAATGATCGTTGCTTCTGTAGACGATACATATTGTGTAAATCTAAGAAATGAAAACTTTCTTATACGTTTTGCTTTCCACTTAAAAAATTTATTGGTTCGTCTTGAACATCATATCGAAATTACCAATCTTCAATTCAGCGGTATCAAAAATGACTATCCGCTAATCTATGCCATATCTGTACACATTTCAAATATCATCTATAAATTCAGCGGCTATGTACTTCCAGAAGATGAAATTGCTTATATTGCCCTTCATGTCGGTGTGCTCATGGATGAAAATAAAGCTTTACGAGATAAAGTAAATGCAATTATTATTTGTCCGAATTATTACTCACTAGGTCAAAAAATATCTAAAAAACTTTCTAGCATTTATTCTGAAAATCTTTTAATCAGTAATGTTCTCACATCGATTCGTAATGATACCGATTTATATGGTGTTGATCTTATACTCTCTACCGAGCCTATCGATACTTCGATTCCGATTCGACACTATATCTTAAATCCTTTTGTAACGGAAACCGATATTCGAAATATCTTCACTATCGTTGATGATATCAAAAGCAATAAGATCAAAAATATCATTCGTGATAAAATCATGTACTTTTTTCATGAAGATCTATTCTTCACTGATAAAAAATTTAAAAATGATGTTGAAGCTATTGAAACTATGTGTGATATCATGATTTCTCATCAATATGTTGATACTTCTTATAAAGAAGAAATTTATGCTCATGAAAAAATATCTCCTAGTTCTTACGGCAATATCACAATACCACATCCTTTAAATAACAAAGCTAAATCAAGTGTGATTGCTGTTAGCTTAAACCCAGAACCTATCTCTTGGGGAATCAATCAGGTCAATCTTGTTTTTATGCTTTCTTTAAAAGAAGAAGACCGTGATTTATTTTCAGATATCTTTGAATTTATTACACAAATTTTAAAAGATGAGCATATTTTTAAAAAGATTATGAGCATTAAAACCTATGATGAATTTATCAATTCACTTGTATCGTTTTATTAGAAAAGAGGTTGAATATGAAAAAAATAGCTGCATCACCCATAAAACGTCTTATCGCTTATTTTATTGACTGGTATTTAAGCGCCTTATGCATGTCTTTTTCAATATGCCTTTTTGCCAGTATAAATCAAAGAACTCTTACAATCGATCCCACTGTTTCTAATCTTCCTTTTTTATACGCCTTGACGTCAGTAATTCTTGGCATTATACTTGTTTATATATATTACATGATGCCTCAATGGATAAATCCTAAATACATGGGACAATCCTTAGGAAAGATAGTGATGCATATCCGTATCGTTCGAGTTGATGGAAAAGAAGTTAATTCTCTTACAATGTTTTTACGAACGATTGTCGGTATTATTTTAGTTGAGGAAACCTTCAATAACGCCTCATTTGTTTTACATAGTGTCTTAGGGATGGTCATTGATAACCAGCTCATTGTCTATCTCTATTATGCTTTCTGTATTGTATCATTATTTTCAATTATCATGCTTTTCAAAGATCCACTAGGACAAATGATTCATGATAAAATTGCAGGCACATTCGTTATTGAATCAAAGGAGAAGTAGTATGGAAGTGACGATTCAGGCAAATGTTGATGCGAAATCTTATTTCGATTTTGTTCTTTCAACCGTTCAAACAAGTCTTGAAGTATCTGGAAGCAATGAAAAAATAAAAAAAGGTCTTACTTTTGAAAAAAGTCTTAACACTGGATTTATGAAAACAGAAATGTGTAAGGTTAAAGTGACTGATTATGTCTATCCTAAGATCATCGAATTAGACTATATATCTAAATCTGGTAAAAACACGATTCGTTATACCATTCTCCCGAAAGGAAAAGACGCATGTGAGGTCACATATCGAGAAACAAAATATGATCATAATCATGTAGAAAAGAAAATTGGTGCATGGAGCGAAAAAGGTTATCGTAAAAAAATGGAAAAAAGAATGAATGCTGTTACTCAGTATTTACTTGAACAAAAAAATAAAGAAGAAAAAAGCACAGCGGATTAATGAAAAATGCCCTTCTTTCTGGATTAGCCAGCAAGGAGGGCAAATATCATAAGTTGTGTTTTTTTTGTGTTATATAATAGCACCAATACCGTATCCTTCAAATACAGCTTCCTGTATTTTTCTTGTTCTTACAGCATCTCCCGCTTCATATATCTCTGGAGTAATATCATAGAAAGATTCTACTAGACTACGATCACTTCTCACGCCCACACACATGATTACGGTATCTGCTTTTATAGTTTCCAATGAACCATCCTGATGTTGAAGAACTGCTTCATCATTTTTGATTTCAATACATTTTGTTTGATAATGAATCTGAATCGGTTCTTTTAATGATTCATATTTCTGACGTAAAGCAATTCGGTACAACATATTGCCTTGTGCTGCCAATGTATCCGTTAATTCTACGATTGCTGGGTGCTTACCTTTCAATTCCGCTAACTCTAATGCTAATTCTGCACCAATCGTTCCACCACCTATAATAAGTGGTGAATCACCAATCAGAGATTCATTTTCCAAAGCTTGTACATAGCTGATCACATGGTGCTGCTCACTTCCTTTTATAGGAATTGACACAGGTTTACCACCAACAGCAATGACTAAAGCATCCGGCTTCATTTCTTTTACCATTTGTGGATCAGCCTCACATGAAAGATGTACTTCGACTGTTGACTTAGCCAGCTGATTTTTCAAATAATCTAGATAAGCACGAATATCCTCTTTATAATATTCCTTAGAAATTAAATTCAAAGTACCTCCAACCTTGTTTTCCTTTTCTAGCAAGATAACATGATGTCCTCGTTTGCTAGCTGTAATGCTCGCCATAATGCCTGCTGGCCCTGCACCGATCACTACGACCTTTTTTTGCTTTTCACATGGTTTTAATTCTTTTTCTATAAAACGTTCATTATGATAACGTGGATTTACCGAGCAGCCAACATTACGCCGATTTGTTGAAATATGATAGCATTGTAAACAGCGAATACAAGGAACAATGTCTTCTGCTTCTCCATCTCTTGCCTTGTTTGGCCAATATGGATCCGCAATAAAACTACGTCCAAAAGCAACTAAATCTACTTCTTCATTAGCAATCAGATCTTCTGCTTCCTGTGGATTCATAATTGCCCCGACAACGGCAACTTTAATTTTTTTCACATGTTTCTTTACTTCTCTTGCCCATTTAACATTTGGCATATGTTCACAGAAATTTGTTGTAGCCATACGAACATTACCTTCATGATTGATGTCAAGACCTGCGGAAATCTGTACTGAATCAATATAAGGCTCCGCCATTAAGATAAATTGTAACGTGTCTTTAAATTCAATCGAACCAGGAACGCATTCTTCACCTGAGATACGCATATCAATCGGATAATTTGGACCTACTGTCTGACGAATTCTTTCAAGAATCATTAATGGAAATTTAGCCCTGTTTTCAAGACTTCCACCATATTCATCACTACGATGATTAAATAAAGGTGAAATAAATTGAGCTGGTAGCCATCCATGAGCAAAATGCAAGAATATGGCATCAAACCCTAAATTTTTCGCATCCAAAGCGCTTTGGGCATATAAATTAGCAATTCTTTCCATTCCTTCTTTATCTAAAGCCTTTACTTCAACACCATCCTCACGTATAAATGAACATGGTCCTACTGCATATTCACCAGGTAATACTCGTGCATATTGTCCTGCATGAAAAATTTCAATTGATGCCCGAGCACCTGCACGATGACATTGACGAATCTTTTCTTGTGTTTTTTCCACTTCATATTTAAAAAAACCGCTTTGTTCATTCCCACTGGCAAAACTGCTCCTTCCAGGCTCTACGATCGTATGTCCGCAAATAACAAGTGCCGCACCGCCAAGTGCCTTCTCAGAAAATTCTTCACCAATAGGAGCTGCAATAATTCTGTTTTTCAGAATCATGCTATTTACTTTTAATGGAGCAAATAAATTTTTATATTTCATGTTCTGACCCTCTTTTCTAACTTTATTATCAAATAAAATATGACTTTTTTCTATTTCATCTTTTGCCCTGAGAAAGGGCAAACACTCACTAAAAAGTGAGTGTTTTTTTATCAGTTTTAATTAGATTATAATACTTCACCATTTGTTTCAATGACCTTTTTATACCAGTCAAAACTTTTCTTCTTGCTTCTTTTCAGGGTTCCATTGCCTAGATCATCACGGTCTACATAAATAAATCCATAACGCTTCTGCATTTCACCGGTACCACAGCTAACAAGGTCAATAGGTCCCCATGGTGTATATCCCATCAAATCTACACCATCTTCTTCTACCGCATCTTTCATAGCTTGAATATGAGCTTTTAAATATTCAATACGATAATCATCATCAATGCTTCCATCCTCTTTAACCTGATCTTTTGCACCTAATCCATTTTCAACGATAAATACTGGTTTTTGATAACGATCATATAAATTATTAAGAGCAATTCTTAGACCAATCGGATCAATTTGCCATCCCCAGTCACTTGCTTTCAAATAAGGATTTTTTACCGCATTTACCATATTACCATCTGTACATTCTACATCTTCTCTGGAAGATGCCACATTAGAATTATAATAGGAGAAGGCAATATAATCTACAACTCCCTCTTTTAATGCTTTTTCATCTTCATCAGTTATATCAAGAACAACGCCTTCTTTTTTCCATGATGCCTTTGCCTTATTTGAATAATAGCCACGACATTGTACATCAGAGAAATAATACTGCTTATCAATCTGTTCCATAGCACAAAGCTGATCTTCTGGTTTGCAAGTTTCACCATAAAAGGTCGGATACATCATCATCATTCCAATTTTAAACTCCGGATTGATTTCATGTCCCATTTTTACTGCTTTGGCACTTGCTACAAATTCATAATGTGATGCCTGTTTGATTACCTGATTACGATTTTCATCTTCTTTGATACGCAATCCCATTGTCATTTCTGGAAAAAAGCCATTTACATTGATCTCGTTAAATGTCATCCAATATTTCACTTTATTTTTATATCTTTTAAAGATTGTTTCACAGAATCTTAAGTAAAAATCAATCATTTTACGATTACGCCATGTACCATATTTTTCTACTAAGGCATAAGGTGTTTCATAATGAGAAATCGTAACAACAGGTTCAATACCATATTTCAAACATTCATCAAACACGTGATCATAAAATTCTAATCCTTTTTCATTAGGTGTTTCATCATCACCATTTGGGAAAATCCTGCTCCAGGCAATTGACAAACGGAAACATTTAAAACCCATTTCCGCAAATAATTTAATATCTTCCTTATAATGATGATAGAAGTCAATACCTTCATGATTCGGATAATATTTGCCTTCTATGATCCCATCTGTAAATTCACGCTGTACGCCATGGTGTGATGCAACCATGCAATCCGCAGTGCTCATTCCTTTACCATCTACATTCCATGCACCTTCACACTGATTAGCGGCTACTGCACCGCCCCATAAAAAATCTTTTCTTAATGTCATACTTCCTCCTATAATTTTATTACTCGAAAATATCCTTCATTTGTTGCCTGTCCCAGTTTTCTTACTTTATAACAATCGCCAATTTTAAATGTATGATATGTAATACCATAAAAACTGTCTGCCTCTTGAGATCTTGGTTTAAAGCCTACTGAAAGGACAATTGTATCTGCTTTGATTTCTTTAAGTTTTTTATTTTTTTCAATGACGACACTTTTATTTTTTATTTCAACCACCTTAGATGAGGTATAAGGCGTACAATCAACTTGTTTCAAGATCCAATCAAGCTGGCTTCGCCAATTAATATCTTGTTCCTGTTTTGCTATCTGATCGGCAATTTCTACCACACTGACATGATGTCCCTCATCCGCTAAATAGATACCTGTTTCAATTCCTGTAGCACCGCCACCAATAATTACTACTTCTCCTTCAACTTGTTCAGGATGGGCATATACATCAATGGCTTGCATTACCTTAGCTTGAGTACTTTCTAATCCCTTGATAGTAGGCGATATGGGTTCTGCCCCTAAAGCCAATATCAAGGCATCTGGATTTAATTCTTGTACCATCTTGGGAGTTGCTTTAGTATTTAAAAGAACTTTGATCGGATATTTGTTTACCTGTCCCTGTAGAAATCTACAGAAAATATCTAAATCAGTTTTGAAGCGATCTTTTTGAAAATGCCGGATCTGTCCACCTAATTCTCCTTCTTTTTCGATCAGTGTTACCTGATGTCCTCGCTGTGCAGCCGTAATGCTCGCCCGCATACCGCCTGGTCCACCACCAATAACAACGATATGTTTTTTAGTTTCAGCTTTCTTTAGGTCTTTTTCTACCCACGAATAGTTTCCATACCTTGGATTGCTGGCACAGCCCATACCATTTTGTTCACTACAGCTAGCACATCTTAAACATGGATAAATATCCTCCTGTCTGCCTTCATATGCCTTTTTAGGCCAATCCGGATCTACCATTGCTTCACGTCCGATTGCCACAAGATCACAGGCTTTAGATGCAATTGCATATTCTGCCTCTTCTGGCAAAATCACTGAACCTACAAGTACAACTGGGACTTTTACATTCTGTTTCACTTGACGTGCTAAATCAATTTTATCAAGATGTGGTTTAAAATTTTTAGATACACAATGATGGAATAGTTCTGGTTCTGAGTCTAAGCCTGCTGATACATGCACTAAATCGATATAGGGTTCAGCAAGCTGAACAAAACGAATGCATTCATCTATGTCAAAACCACCATCTCGATATTCTCTCGCTCCGACTCTTAGTTCGATCGGATAGTCTTTTCCCACTGCCTCTCTAACCTTTTTTAATATCAAAAGGGGAAAACGTGCACGGTTTTCAAAAGAGCCGCCATACTGATCTGTTCGCTTATTGAAAGTCGGTGATAAAAACTGATAAGGTAACCATCCATGGGCAAAATGAAGCATGATCATATCAAAGCCAAAATTTTTAAAGTTTACAGCCGCTTTCGCATAATTATCTACAACGTGCTGGATCATAGCTTCATCCATTCCCTGTACATGAATCATGAATCCTTTTTTATGAAGATATGTTTCCGTGATCGGTCCGATCGCATGTCCTTCTTTTCCTGAGTCTTTAGGAAAATTGTGAGCGTACCGTCCTGCATGAATCAGTTCTACTGAAGCATACATGCCATAACGCTGTAAAGCCAGCATCTGTTGTCGCAGCTTTTTAGGACCTTCTAACCCATGTACCTGCTGTCCTTTAGGTTTGATAAACGGATTAGGATAACCCATCAGCTGTGACCATTCATCATCGATCTGCCAGCTGCCAAGAGTCATTACAGAGGCTCCTGACTGACCAAATTCTTCACAGATTTCAGGTACACCATTTCCCATTGGTGCTATTTCAATTCTATTTGGAAACCGTAATGAGTTAATTTGTATCGGTTCAAAAAGATGTGGATATTTTAAAGTCATTTTACATTTACTCCTGCAAAATATCCGTCATTAACTGCTTCAATCACCGTTGCAACACTTCGACAGTCTCCTATCATCGTTGTTTCTGGTGTCACACCATACAAATCAAAGGCTTCTTTTTTCTTTGAACGCAAGCCAACGCTAAGGAATACATGATCTGCCTCAATGAAAATCTGTTTTCCTTCCTTATTCTCTACCAAGACTCCTTTATCTGTTATTTCAATTACTTGTGAGTTCAAATGGCTATACAATCGTTCACATTTTTCCATATGATGTCGTAAAGCAATACGATAAAGTTTATTCCCTTTTGCACATAAAGTATCACCCATCTCGACAATATGGACTTCTTTTCCTTGCTCCGCTAGCTCTAGCGCTAATTCAGTTCCTATTGTTCCTCCACCAATTACAACTGTTTTACCATAGATGTTCTCTAAACCAGTTTCATAAGCATCCACTGCCTGTCTTGCTTGTTCAACACCTTTGATAGGAGGTGTTATATAATCTGCACCTATCGCAATGATCACATCGTCTGGCTGAAGTGACTCTAAAAGTTCACGATCAGCACAAGTAGAAAGCATTACTTCAACATGACTTTTTTCAATTTGATGTATCAGATATTCTTTAAATTTATGCAGATCTTCTTTATAAACGCCTTTATCAGCAACATTCAACTGACCACCTAAAACATTTGCCTTTTCTATCAAAAGTACATGATGTCCTTTTGCATCTGCACTTAATGCTGCTTTCATGCCCGCAGGTCCGCCACCTACAACAACGACCTTTTTTGGATGCTCACTTTTTTCTTCTTTTAAAGGTACCCTATTTTCACGGCGAAAACGTGGGTTTACAGAACATTGAACATTCGCATGTTCTGTTGCGATATGATAACAATTTAGGCAGCGTAAACAAGGAACGATATCTTCATCTAATCCTTTTTCTGCTTTAAGTGGCCAATATGGATCCGCAACTAATTGTCTTCCTAGCATGACTGCATCAATTTTACCTTCACCAATCATTTCATCACAAATTTTTGGATCAGAAATCCCTCCAACAAGGCACACCATAGCTCCAGTTTCTTTTTTTACTCTTTGAGCAAAAGCAAGATTATAATATCGTGGTTCAAAAATTGTCGTATGCGTATATACATTTGCTTCATAATGATCAACATCGCCACCATAGCAATCCATACCTGCAGAAATATTAAAAATATCAACGATATCTTTTACAGAATTGATAAAATAAAGCATATCATCTTCTGAATAAGTTTCTGGAATTACTAACTGGCGTGAAACACGTACCATGATTGGATAATCCTTACCTACTGTTTTTCTAACTGCCATCAACGCTTCTCTGGCAAAACGAGTTCGATTTTCCACACTGCCCCCATATTCATCATTACGTTGATTCCATACAGGGGATAAAAAGATTGAGCATTGTGAATCATGACCAAAATGAAGCATGATCATTCGAATCCCAAACTCTTTTGCCTTTTTACATTCTTCACATAATTCTTTAATCTGCATATGCATCTGTTCATGAGTCATGGCCTTTGCTTTTTCACATGTATAAGCAATACCATCACTCGGTGCCTGAATCGTTCCATCATCATTTTTTAACGGATGAAAACTAAACTCCATGACTCCGACAGCACCACCTTCCTCAAGAAGTGACCATGTTTCTCTTGTCACATCTCGAGCATATTTATCAAAAGGACTCGAACATTTCGCAATATCTGCAGTACCATAGCTGGAAACAACAACTGCACCACTGCCTCCCCTAGCTTTGTCTGGCAATGAAATGCCTCCATAATACGTGGAAGAAACCAGCATAGCCTTCGGCACTCCCATTGGTGCAGCTATAATTCGATTTTTCAACATGACTCCATTTATTTGTAAAGGAGCAAATAAATTTGGATATTTCATTTCTTTCACATTATCACCTCTGATATCATTATTTCTGAAATAAAGCTATCTTTCAAGCTTCACTCTTGCACGAGGGTTATGCAACTTTAAAGAAAATTCATTAAATTTGCACCGCAAAGAGGCAAAACGAAAAAACGTCATGCTTTTACACATAACGTTTCTTATATATCTTATATTGCCCAAACACCATTCTTAAAGATCTGATATCTATTTCCATTATGATCAACACCAACGATATCCAAATCATCACTGCCAATCATAAAATCTACATGGTTAATAGATTCATTGAAACCAACTTTCTTGAAATCTTCTTCACTCATGTTCTCATAACCACGAATATTATTCTTGAAGGCTTCACCAAAAGCTAAGTGACAGCAGGCATTCTCATCAAATAAAGTATTTGAGAAAAGAAGACCTGTCTGATTAATCGGTGAATCATATGGTACTAAAGCTACTTCACCAAGATGACGAGAGTTTTCATCCATATTCAACATATTTTCTAAAACATCCTGTCCTTTTTCTGCAGTAACTTCAACGCATTTACCATCTTTAAAAGTAACCTTGAAGTTTTCTACTAACTGTCCCTGTAAAGATAAAGGTTTCGTAGATACCACAACACCATCGACACCATCTCGTTTTGGCATCGTGAATACTTCTTCTGTTGGCATATTCGCTGTAAAATCATTTCCTAACATATTTGTTTCACGAGCACTGATCCAATAATGATTTGGCTGTAACTTTAATGTCAGATCTGTTCCATTACTTGATTTATACTCCAGATAATCAAGATTCATCTCGTTTAATTTATTGCTTTTTTCTTGTAAATCATCAATATGATCCTTCCATGCCTGAACGGGATCCTTTTGATCAAGACGCATTGTTTTAATAATTGCTTCCCATAATTTACTGACAGCTTCATCATCACTCAATGCAGGAAATACCTTTTTTGCCCACTTAACAGAAGGAATGGCAACGATTACCCACTGATTTCTGTTATCTTCCATATCACTATATTTTTTCAATATAGAATAACGAGCTTTTCTAACAGCTGCATATTTCTTTAAATCAATCCCATTATATGCATCTGGATCAGCATCATCTACATAAATCTTACAAGGCAGTGTTTCTGCACGATGTTTTGCTTTCTCTTCCTGCCAAGTCAATACTTCAGACATGACTTTCTCATCTTCATATAACCAGCGAAGTTTATCAATTTCTTCATTGAGCCATTCAACCTTCACACTTCTTGCTTTATCAGCATAACAAACTTTAACGATTTCCTTAACAAAATCAGCACACTTGGTAGATGCCGTAATTTCTACATCCTGTCCTTCTTTTAAATTAATTCCAATTTCAACTGCGAGTTTCGCATATTCTTCATAAATTTTTTGATTCATATTTATTCTCCTGCTACGACTACATCACGTAAATATACGGCACAAGGTACGATATAATTATTGATTTGTCGTGTTTCTTTTGAAAATTTCATATTCTTTAATACTTTAGAAAAATTAGCGGATATTGATCCTCCAACGATCGGATAGACACCCTTATCGTCTTTTTCATATCCTAAACGAATTTCACCGCCAAAGTTTCCACTAATCGGGTCCATGATAAAAGCACTAAAATCCGTAACTTCTAAATAAGGTTCTTTTTTCATGTCATCCATGCTCATGCTTCCACCATGTACGATAACATTATTGATCGATGTCGTATCTTCCATATGGATATAATGAGCATGCTGGACACTTCCCCAGAATGCTTTACATACCCCTTTATCAAAGAGCACACGATCTTTTATTGGATTACCATCCATATCATAGGCATCATTTTTTGTAGAACCATCCATAGTGGCCTTTAACTCGATCGTTAGATCATCAGCGTTTTCACCAGTCATTTTTTCATTGATCTTAGCCTTAGCAACGCCCATGAACTGATTTGAGGCATTGGTATGTGAAGTAAAATACTGGAAGAATTGAACGACATCATCACCACTTAAGATAACATTCGCATGTTCATTTTTCTTTGTTGGTACAGCTTTAAGACGAGCTTCACCGCTAATAAACATCTTTTCTATTTCAGATGTGATTTCTTCGCTCTTTTTATTGGCAAAACGTAAATCTTTTAAAAGTTCAATTTCATGACCTTCCTTACTTGTATTGATGACAGCCTCTACTTCACAGTCAAAACCATAGAAAGTAACATCTACATTTTGAGAATTAAGGATATGTGTTTTCTTTTTATTAACAAAGATCTCATAAGAATTGACTTTTTCATTCTTACCTGCCTTCACCTTCTGCATGGCTTCACAAATCTTTACAAGTTCTTCTGTCAGATTTACATCTAAGTCACTGCCTTCACTTTGCTGATCAGCAACTAATGGAAACCATGGATTTAAAACAAACTGAGCAGCAAAAATAGCTTTATCAATTTCTTTTTTTATTTCTTCTACACTATATGTTGGATGAATTTCCTTAGTAGCACTGCCACGATATTTTTTATCATCACTATCTACATAGACCGTTACCATCGTATGAGTCACTTCTTTGGCACGGCTCATATCCAATTTTTGGCCAATAAAGAAGGCTTCCTGTGAATATGTCGTAATTTCTTTGATGATGAAATCACTGGCTTTACTTTCTTTTAATATTGAATAAAGTTCTTTTTTCATTAGCCTAACCTCACTTTACACTTCAAATAAGGACCACCATCACTTACTTTGACCCATTCTTTATGTCCTTTACCACAGGCTCCACTGCCAAACATTGCAAAATCATTTGAAATCATCGAAATGCTCTTCAGTAAATCCGGTACATAACCCGTTAAGGTAACTGGAGCCACTACCTTTCCTGTCAGTTTACCATCTTTGATTTCTCTGCCCATAGCTACAACACATTGGATTCCCCAATGCTTTGGATCCTCCATTCCAGAATCCATACCTTCTAATAGATAACCATGTTCAATAGAAGCAATCATATCTTCTAAAGAATCTGTACCCGTAGTAAACAAAGTATTAGTCATTCTCGTATAAGCTTTTCTTTCAAAACTTTCACGCTTGCCATTACCCGTAGGTTTCGTATTTAAACGCATTGCACTTAATATATCACTGATACCCGTAACAAGAGTTCCATGGTCAATGATCGTAGTATCACTGCCCAATGTACCTTCATCATCAAACAAATAACTGCTGACCTGTGAAGCACTTAAAGCTCCATCTCTCATTGAAGTAATATCACTGGCTACTTGCTTACCAATATAATCCTTCGCCAAAGCACGCTCTTTCACAAACATATCCATTTCGACACCATGTCCAAATGCTTCATGAGCAATCAAACCCGTAACCTCTGGTGTTGTGATCACATCATACATACCTGGCACTACCGCTTCTGCATTCAGCTTATCATTTAGATCTTGAATGATTTTTTCTACCTTATTATCCATTTCATCTAAAATTTCAGCACCTTTCAGCCCTGAAAAAGATTCATAAGCCACTTCTGTCTTTTCACCATTGGTTCCTATTGCTGCAGCCATTCCCTCTGCATAAGCATAGCTTTGCATCAGATCCTTTTTATCAGATAAAAACATTTTGTTGACATGAGCAAACTGCATCGCTGCCTGAAACTCAATGACTTCTTCATGCTTGGCGCCAGCATCACTGATCTTCTTCAAATGAGCCAATATATCCTCAGCACTCATTTCTTCTGGATTCACTTCAATTTCATTGACCATCGATTCAGTTATTTCTTCTTCATGAATCAATGGAGATTCCATCTTAGAAACTCCTAGCTTTTCCAATGCTCTAAGTTCATCCTTTAAAACTGAAGCAATTGTTTTAGCGCATGCTTTCACATCTTCACATTCATTGAAAGAATATTCACAGTAGCTTCCATTTTCATAGACACGTACGACAAATCCTCTTTCACCAAAACCATAATCACCAACATTTGTCTGTCGTTGTCCTACACGATAGCTAGTACCCGATACATCAGTACATAATACACTAACATATTCAAATTCATTATCTAAAAGAGTGATCAATTCCTTGATTTTAGGTTTGATTTCTATCAGATATTCTGACATTTTGACTTGCATATATCAACCCTCCTATGTGTAAGATTTTACTCTTATTTTATTTTATTGTCTATCGAAATAAACAAATTCAACCATTAGTTGCATATCTTTTTAAATGATCATAAAAGCTTCTGATATGTTTTATCAATCGCAAATGCTCCTAGAGGTGCTGTGATCAAAATAGATAATACAGCTACCGTTAAAACGCTTTGTCCGCAAGTTAGTCCCATTGCTAAAGGAACTGATCCAATAGCCGCCTGTACTGTTGCTTTTGGGCAATAAGCAATCATACAGAACAGTCGTTCTTTCATATTCAAATTAGTTTTCAACAGGCAAATAAAGACTCCTGCCATTCTAAATAAAAGAACTGCCAATATTAAGAATATTGGTGCAAAGCCAAGTGTTAAAGCATACTGAAGATCAATCTCTGCACCTACAAGTACAAACAAGAAAATCTCACCAGCGATCCACATCTTTGAATAATCTTTAGACAATAAAGTCGCATTCACTTCACTTTTTCTTTGAAGTGCAGCCCCCATGCTCATCACACCGATCAAAGAGGCAAACGGCAATCCGCTTTTATCTTCCAAAGATACCATAAGAAGTGAGCATCCTAATACCATTATAATTTTCATCATGCGATTCAATTCCCATTTTTTAAATATCCATGCGATAAGGATTCCTACAAGGATACCCCCTAAAATACCACTTATAATTGAAATAGGCACATTCACTAGATGATTCCATGAAAAAGCAGACTCACTAGCCAATGATGTAAATGAAGTAAATAGCGCTATCACAAAAACATCATCGACACTTGCTCCAGCCATGATCAATTGTGGAATGCCCTTTTTCGTTCCTGCCCCCTCTTCCATCAGCTTCAACATCTTTGGTACGACCACTGCCGGTGATACGGCTGCAATCACACTTCCTAAAATCAATGAATCAAGAAGATTCATTCCTAAAAATAAAGGTGCTGCTATAACCATTCCTAAAATCTCAAAACAAGCCGGTACAAAACACATTAAAAATGCAGATCGACCCACTTTTCTTAAATCTTCAATACTTAAATTTAAACCGGCACGTGTCAATATAATGATCAAAGCAATTTTTCGTATATCTGCCGATATATTTAAAATGGATGTATCTAAACAGTTAAATACAGATGGACCTAACAAGATTCCACATAGAAGCATACCAATCAAGGAAGGTAAACCTAGTTTTTTAAATAACTCCCCAAAAAACATCCCCATGATCAAAATCAATCCTACACTTAATAACACATTCATACCTCCACAAGAAAATGATGATATTATATCATAATAATAGATATGATGATACTATAATTTCAAATTGATGATATATATTATCATAACATAAATCACACTTAACTTTTTTTATTTTCTTTTATCATCTTTCTATCAATCAAAAAATGAAATTTCCTAATATATAAAAAAAGCTGATGAACTGTATGAAAAAAACATACAGATGTCATCAGCATAGTTGCGGTTTAGGCAAAAGCCAAGGGAGAACATCATTCCCATGACTACTCTACCACAAGTATCCCATTTCTTCAACATCTAATTTTATTTCTAAATGTTATTATTAAAAAAAGCATTTTTTTTAAGAAAAAGTGGGAAATTTGAATTTTTGATGGATATATAATAGTAGGGGGACATAAAGCTAAATACAATTGGGCATTACTTTAAAGTATGTAAGTCCCATGGCTTGTGAGGTAGAATAAAGCACCTGAGCCTACAGGTTATCGATTGCAGGAAGGTAAAGGTACTTTATATAGTGAATCTGATGAAAGAATTACGTTTACTGATTCATGCAGTAAGACGGCTTCTTGAAGTGATGATAAAGCTATCTGTATATAAAAAAACGAGATAGCCCAACCAAAAAACTATCTCACAGCCTTATTATAAAAGATACTACAATATTTTTCAATCTGATTATTTCAATTTTATAATTCGGGCATTACTCTAAAGTATGTAAGTCCCATGGGTTGTGAGGCTAGTAAACTTTTGAATTTATACCATATATGAGCAAGGAAATAGTGCTGGTTAAGTGAAAGAATTAAAAGTGTCTAATGATTAATATACATAAATCATCCTCTAAAAACGATTAAGCATAGAAAGCGAGATAGTAATCCGTAACCTAGCTCACAACCATATTATAAAATATTTGAGGCATTAGGTCTTTCAAAAATCCATAACACCTACCTATGTAAGTCCTCACTTTTATTTCAACGGCTTTAACCCATCGAATAGTTCATCAAAGCTTTTCATATCTTTACATCGTCCATAAGACAATTCCTTATTATCCCCATATTGCATAAGAAAACACTTTGTCAATTCTTCCACAGTGATTTCTAAAGATGTCATAAACTGAGCATATGCGAAATCAAAGGCCTTGCTGCCTTCTTCATAATTAGAATAAATAAGTCCTTCCGTAATCTGATCTAAAGGATAAAGTTTAAGATGAAGAAGTTCATGAACAATGACTTCTTCAAAATTTTCTTGACGTGGATTACGTTCATTCAACAATAAAATAGCCTTGCGATCATCACAGTCTATTTTAAAATCACCTTTTTTTTAAACTCCGGGTCACTAATCATTTCTAGTTTTACATCCCATTGATTCTTTATACGCAAAATATTTAACCATTTCTCAAAACATACATTTACATCCATATCTTATTTTCCCTTCATTTTTATAAAAGTACAGCAACCCATATCACTTGCTTTCTTAAATCCTGTTTTCTCATAGAAACCTGTATTATCTTCATCACTCAATAAAATGATCTGATAAACATTTTTATATTTTTCAAGCAACATATTTATCAATGCCTTCCCGATTCCTCTTTTTTGATAATCAGGGTGTACGATGAGATCTTGTATATAAATCATTGAAAATCCATCTCCGATAGCACGAATAACACCCACTAGTTTCTTTTCTACATAAGCACTTATGATGCATAAAGAGTGCTGATAAGCATTTTTAAGCATGTTCAGATCATGCGTATAGTTATTCCACCCAACACTTTCATATAAAGCCAATATTTCATTTGCATCATATATATGATCACAGAAAGTTATATTCATCATACTCCCTCCTTTTATATTCATTTTATATAACGAAAGCATCATTATCAATCTTTAGCTTACAATTTATATAAGAAAACGATTTTACTACTACCTTTTTATCTTATTTATATGTAAAATAGACTTTGTGCAAAATAAAGGAGAAATTATGATTCAATTAATTGTATGTGATTTAGATGAAACATTACTGACGAGTGATAAAAAAATAAGTGTAAAAGATAATGATGCCATTCAAAAAGCAAGAGCTAAAGGAGTTAAGTTTGTTTGTGCTACAGGTAGAGGTTATTCCTATATTGATGATATATTAATAACTTTAGATGTCTACAATAAAGAAAATGAGTATGTTATTTCAAATAATGGTGCCATTATTACTGAAAATAAGAATAGTAAAGAACTTTCTTTTCATAAACTTTCTAATGTAATTGCTGAAAAGATCATAGAGTTAGGTTTTGAATTAAACCTATGTGTACAAGTATTTACTTCTAAAGATGTATATTCTTTTAATACGAATGAAGATGAAAAGAAATGGCTGTTAATGTTTAAAAAGGATGCCGTTTTATGTAACGATAACAATATTGATTTTCTTAAAGATCAGGAAATTGTTAAAGTGATGTATCAGCATGCTGATATGAATGTTTTATTTTCTTTAGAATCAAAGTTAAGTGATGAAATCAAGAGCAATACTACGATTGCCTATTCAAGTAATCGTTATATGGAATTCACTGCTACAGGCATCAGCAAAGGTGCTGCTTTAAAAGAATTGACTCAATTATTAGATATTCCATTAGAAGATACTCTAGCTATTGGTGATAACTATAATGATATATCGATGATTGAAACAGCTGGTATTGGCACCTGTGTAGCTAATGCTCATGAAGATATAAAGAAAGTTTGTGATTATGTTTCACCACTAAGTCATGATGAAAATGCAGTTGCAGACATTCTTGAAAAATTTGTTTTATAAGATCCTACTTATCAAAAGTAGGTCTTTTTATATAAAAACGACCCTCTTTTCAAAGAGAATCGTTATTTAACTATTTTTAATATTGATCCTATTTAATGCTCGTTGCAAAGATACCTCTGCTCTTCGAATTGAAGTATTAGCATCTTTCTTCTCAAGTCTTTTTCTTGCACGTTCAGCACTTCTTTTCGCACGTTCCAGATCAATCTCTTCTTTACCTTCAATTGTCTCTACTAAAATATATGCCTGATTATCATTTAAATGAAGGATACCACTGGAAATCGCAAAGTCCTTTTCATTTTCATCAACTGTCAACGTTAATTTTGATATTTCAAGCATGGCAACAATGGGCATATGATTGGGCAAAAGAGTACATTCTCCATATGCCGTACAGGCATGAATCTTGCTAGCTTCAAATGTGTGATAAAGACCACTGGGAGTTACGATTTTTACATGAATCATATTATTCACCTAGACTCTTTGCTTTTTCCACTACTTCTTCAATGGATCCGACAAACATAAAGGCTGCTTCTGGATAAGCATCATATTCACCATTCAATAAGGCTTTGAAAGAGCGAACGGTATCTTCCTTAGAAACATATCTTCCTTGCATACCTGTAAACTGTTCACCAGCAAAGAATGGCTGTGATAAGAAGTTACGAACACGACGAGCACGATTTACAATGATCTTATCTTCTTCGCTTAATTCATCCATTCCTAGTATCGCAATAATATCCTGAAGCTCTTTATATTTCTGTAAGAGTTCCTGAACACCTCTTGCTACTTCATAATGTTCTTCTCCCACGATTAATGGATCTAACATTCTACTAGTAGAATCAAGAGCATCAACTGCAGGATAAATGCCTAGTGCGGCAATTGAACGATCCAATACGGTCTTCGCATCCAGATGGCTAAAAGCTGTTGCTGGTGCTGGGTCCGTCAAATCATCTGCCGGCACATAAATTGCCTGAACAGAAGTGATCGAACCATTTTTTGTAGAAGTGATTCGTTCTTGTAATTGACCCATTTCAGTAGCCAATGTTGGCTGATAGCCTACAGCACTTGGCATTCTTCCTAAAAGGGCGCTCACTTCACTTCCAGCTTGTGTGAAACGGAAAATATTATCAATAAACAAAAGTACATCCTGATGATTGACATCACGATAATGTTCTGCCATTGTAAGTGCGCTTAAACCTACACGCATTCTTGCTCCTGGAGATTCATTCATTTGTCCATAAACCAAGACCGTTTTATCCAATACCCCAGAATCTTTCATCTCATGATACAAGTCATTTCCTTCACGAGTTCGTTCACCAACACCGGCAACTACTGATAAACCGCCATGTTTTGTCGCAATGTTATGAATTAATTCCTGTATCAATACGGTTTTACCAACTCCCGCTCCACCAAAAAGACCAATTTTGCCTCCTTTAGGATATGGACAAAGTAAATCAATTACTTTAATACCTGTTTCAAATATCTCAGCTGTTGTCTGTTGTTCATCAAAGCTTGGAGCTGGTCTGTGAATTGGCATTTTCTTTACGGTCTCAGGTAAAGGTTCACCTTCATCAATGACCTCACCTAACACATTAAACATTCTTCCCAATACCTCTTCACCTACTGGAACACTGATAGGAGCACCCGTATCAACCGCATCCATTCCTCTGACTAAACCATCTGTTCCACCCATTGCAATGCAACGAACACGATCATCTCCAATATGCTGTGCTACTTCAACCACTAGCTTTGAAGAGGTATGCTTATTTTCAATTTCTATTGCATTTAATAGTGCTGGAAGAAGTCCTTCAAAATGTATATCGACAACCGGTCCGATTACTTGAACGATTTTTCCAATATTTTCTGCCATAATTGCTCCTTTCCTAGGTAGCACTTCCTGCAACAATTTCGGTAATTTCCTGTGTAATTGCCGCTTGACGTGCCTGATTATACTGTAAAGTTAATGTATCTTTTAATTCCTGAGCATTATCTGACGCATTTTCCATGGATGTTCTTCTACTTGCCTGTTCACTGGTTTTTGTTTCCAGATAATAACTATAAAGAATACTTTTAACTGCCATAGGAATGAGTCTTTCAAGAATCTCTTCTTCTGATGGTTCAAAAATTGTTTCCGCTTTATATCCATCTTTTTTCTTTTTTTCTATAGGAAGAATTTTGATCTTATGTGGAATAAATGTTATTGGATTTTTAAATTCTGTATATATGACATGAATAGAAGTTATTTCACCATTCAAATATTTCTCCAGTAACTGTTCTGCCAATGAAACTATATCAGAATAACAATCATCTTCTAACTGTATAAGTGTTTGTATAACATGATAATCTTTATTTTTGATCCATCCAGCTCCACGAGTTCCCAGCATGATCATATCTTCATCATGTGAACATTCATTTTCTATCAGTTTAAATATATTGGCATTAAAGCTTCCACATAATCCCATATCGCTTGTATAAATGATTGTACATGGATGATCATCTTCTCTTTTTTTCAAATAAGGATGATCACTGTTATCAATATTCGCTAAGATACTATCTAATAATTCTTTCAGTTCAATCGCATATTCTTTATTTTTACTCATTCGCTCTTTTTGACGCTGATATTTACTGGCTGCAACTAATTGCATTGCCTTTGTGATTTTCATCGTTGATTCAATCGAGCGAATTCTATTTTTGATAGCTAATTGAGAACCACTCATGATCATGCCTCAATTTCTGAAATGAAATCAGCTGTAAACTTATTCAAAACATCTTTGATCTTTTCATTCAACTGATCATCAATCATTTCTTTGTTTACGATTTCATCTAAGATTTCTGAATGTTCATTTCTCATCATTTTCAACATTTCTTTTTCATAACGACGTACATTTTTTACGTCTATCTTTTTCAGATAACTGTTCTTTGCGGCAAATAATGACAAAATCTGTTCAGCAAGCGGCATTGGTTCATACTGTGGCTGTTTCAACAATTCTGTAAGTTTTGCACCATGCTCCAATATTTGCTTCGTTGATTCATCCAGATCACTACCGAATTTAGAAAATGCCTGCATTTCATGATATTGTGCCAATTCCAGCTTAAGTGAGCTGCTTACCTGTTTCATCGCTTTTACTTGAGCACTGCCACCGACACGAGAAACAGATAAACCACTGTCTACTGCCGGGCGAATTCCTTCATTGAATAATTCACTCTGTAAGAAAATCTGTCCATCTGTAATAGATATGACATTTGTTGGAATATAAGCAGATATATCGCCTGCTTGTGTTTCAATGATTGGCAAGGCCGTCAATGATCCACTGCCATATTCTTCGCTCATTTTAGCGGCTCTTTCAAGAAGTCTTGAATGCAGATAGAAAACATCACCTGGATAAGCTTCTCTTCCTGGAGGACGCTTTAATAACAGTGAAAGTGTTCGATATGCAACTGCATGTTTACTTAAATCATCATAAACAATGAGCACATCTTTTCCCTGTTCCATCCATTCTTCACCCATTGCACAACCACTGTATGGTGCAATATACTGCAAAGGCGCTAATTCACTGGCAGTTGCACTGACAACTGTTGTATATTCCATGGCACCATTCTGTCTTAATTTTTCAACAATTTGCGCAACTGTACTTGCCTTTTGACCAATTGCGACATAAATACAATTTACATTTTTACCTTTTTGATTCAAGATCGTATCAATCGCAATCGCAGTTTTACCTGTTTGCCGATCACCAATGATCAGCTCACGCTGTCCTTTTCCAATCGGAATCATTGAATCAATGATCTTGATACCTGTCTGTAAAGGCTGATGTACTGATTTACGAGTCATAACTCCCGGCGCTACTCTCTCTATCGGTCTTGTTCTATCTGTATGAATCGCTTCCTTACCATCTATCGGCTGTCCTAAAGCATTTACGACACGGCCAAGAAGAGCATCTCCCACCGGTACTTCTACAATTCTACCTGTACGCTTTACGATATCACCTTCACCAATCAGCACATCACTACCCATCAATACTGCTCCGACATGATCCTCTTCGAGGTTAAGCACCATGCCATATACTTCATGAGGAAACAGCAGCAGTTCGCCCGCCATCGCATCACTCAAGCCATGAATCAGAGCAATTCCATCACCTACAGTTATGACGCTGCCTGTTTCACTTTCTTCTAATTTATCATCATAATGCAAGATCTGATCTTTAATGATCTTGCTGATTTCATCTACTTTTATGCCCATGCGTTCACCTCACCTTAACATTGATGTGCTCTTTCATTTTATTTAATCTATTGATTGCGGTGTTATCCATTACCTCATCCTGAATCACGACCTTGATACCCGCTATAAGAGAGGGATCAACCTGATAATAACATTCAATCGGACACTGATACTTGTTTTTTAGCTTTATTTCAAGACGTTGTCTTTCATCTTCACTCAATTTACAGGCACTATAAACAAAAGCCTGTATGATATTAAAATATTCGATATATTTCTGATCAAATTCATCACAGATAGCTGTTGCATACTGAAAACGATTCTTATCAATAAGAACCTTAAGAAAATGAATAAATACAGGATCCAAAGATTTCCCATATACTTTATCAATACATGCTTTCTTTTCTTTCCTGCTTATCTTTGGATGAGATAAAAGCTGAACAAACTTCTGATCAAAGGTTTCTTTTAACTCATGCATGATCTGACGATATTCTTTGCACTTACCTTCATCTACAGCGATTTCAAATAAAGCAAGTGCATACGCCTTTGCTAGTGAATCTGTCATAACTATTTATCCTCTTTGATGAACGCTTCAACATAGTTTTTCTGTGTCTCTTCATCAATTTCTTTTTCAAGAATCTTCTGGGCTGCCATAAATGCAACCTCTGTAATTTCTTCTTGAATCTGCTTCTTTGCATGATGCACTTCTGTTTCAATATCTTGCTGTGCTTTTTCTAGTTTCATCTTTGCCTCAAGCTGAGCTTTCTCAACAATCTGATCTCTTTGTACATTTGCTTCTTCTCTGGCTTTATCTAAGATTGCATTGGCTTCGGATTTCGCACTTTTCAGCTGTTGAGCATATTTTTGCTTATATTCTTCAGCCTCTTGTTCACTCTTTTTAGCGTTATCTAACTCATCTTGAATCAGTTTTTTACGATTATCCAGATATTCTAAGACATAATGCCAAAAATATTTTTTCGCAATAAGACAAATTAAAAGAGTTGATATTAAAATGAGGATCATGTCTGTAAAATTAAGCCGAAGATAATTCTCTATATTAATATTCATGATATCCTCACAAACCGCTTATGCCTTTAAGAAAATAAGCAGCAGTGCAATGATCAATGCATAAATACCTGTTGTTTCAGAAAGAGCAATACCTAATACCATCATATTACGAATTTTTCCTTCTGCATCCGGATTACGACCTACTGCTTCACAAGCTTTACTTGCTGCGATACCTTCACCAATACCTGGACCAAGTCCTGCGATCATCGCAATGCCAGCACCTAAAACCGCCATACCGGCTACAAAATACTGATTAAATTCTCCCATCTTTTTTACCTCCTGTCGATGTGGTTATTCTTCCGGTAACTCTTGAGCTAGGAAGAATGTTGATAAAGTAAAGAATATATACGTCTGAATAAATCCTGCAAATATATCAAAGTATGCATGCAGGAAAGGGGTAACTACAAATAAGGCTATTCCTAAACCATTCAAAAAGGAATTCAAAACACTAAATAGTGAATAAACTAATCCCATAATGATCGTACCGCCTAAAAGATTTCCAAATAGACGCAAGGAAAGCGATAAAGGCAATGTAAAATCTCCCAGTACGTTTAACGGGAATAATGGCCAAAGCGGTTCACACCATCCCTTTAACTTACCAATCAGTCCTTTTTCCTTAAGACTTGTTGATTGAATGATCAGCCACATGGTCACTGCCAATGTTACGTTTACGCTTAAATTACTTGTTGGAGGCTGAAGACCTAAAAGTCCGCTTAGATTGCTTAACAGCATCAAAATCATACAAGTTCCATAAAACCATAAATATTTTCTAGTATTTTTTCCAAGCGAGTTTCCAACAATAAATGTAATCAGACCTACTGCCTGTTCAAAAACAAGTACTATACCGCTAGGCGCCTTGCTGATATCTGCTTTTTTAAATTTGTTTCCAGCTGCTACCAGCACGATACCTGCCAAAAAACAGATACATAACCAGACTAACACACTGGTATGAATCGCACATTCAAAGTTTCCCAAATGAATTACGATTCCATCAAAAGCATCATACAAATTATCACCTCCCGCCATCACATATCGAATAAATGTAAACGCTTACTTTATGGCATATAAAACCTACTAGTAATCCTAGCAGGTTTGCTCCCATATAATAACTTAAAACAAACATACACCCATAAAAGAAATATCTTAATAAGTAGCCGAAAAAGGCCGAACGGACACTACTTGCTTCTTGGACCCGAAACCCCCATTGGACAATCATATTAAAACCAATGAGCCCTATCATACAGCCAAGCCCAATTCCTACTGTAACACTTTTATCCCAAAAAAACAGTGATATCAGCATTACAACTATAGTAATCCCTATAGAAATCATGCCAACTTTTTTCAACATTCTTAACTTATTTTCCACAAGATAACTCCTTTACAAGCAGATATAAACTTCCAATGACTACATACACAAGAAACAAGATCAGCATCATCGGAGATATATTCAACAAACTATCCAGCTTTAATCCTAGCCAGATTGCGATAAAACTTCCGATGACAAGACGAGCCATAAATCGATAGACCGCCTTAAATCCACTCACTACTTAGTACCGAAAATACGATCGCCTGCATCTCCAAGTCCCGGAACGATATATCCCACTTCATTAAGCTTATCATCCAATGCTGCCAGATAGATATCTACATCCGGATGCATATCTTCAACAGCACGAACACCTTCAGGAACACCTACCAGGCAAACCAGACGAATGTTACGTGCCCCTTGTTTTTTCACCATTGTGATTGCTGCATTGGCACTTCCTCCCGTTGCCAGCATCGGATCTACGATCATAACAACTGCGTCTTCCATATTCTTAGGATATTTTGCAAAATATTCATGAGGTTCTAACGTTTCCTCATCACGATATAAACCTATATGTGCCACCTTAGCTGTCGGAACAAGATCCAGGATACCAGAAACCATTCCTAGCCCTGCTCTTAAAATCGGAACAAGTACAATATCTTTAGATAAAGCTTTAGTTGTACAAGGTCCCATAGGTGTTTCAACTTCAATTTTCTTTGTTGGAAAATCACGAGAAATTTCATAAGCCATCAATCCTGCAATTTCGTCAAGATTCTGTCTGAAATCCTTTGTAGAAGTGTCTTTGTCACGCATAATAGCCAGCTTATGTGTAATTAGTGGATGATCAAGTACTTTTAACATAATTCGTCTTCTCCTTCTTTCTGCATTTAATATATTCTACCATTTGTATAACAAATTTCCAAGTAAATTCGCAGATATAACAGCTTCACCTCACAAACAATCCATCCTTTATTATGAACGGTATTGTTGACACCATCAGATTATACCGCTTATAGACGATTCCGTCTATATTTTAGATCATTTTTTCTTATAGCGTCAACTTCTCAAAAAATTATACATCTATATAAAATGGATATGTTAATTATTAACTAACATATCCATTTGTTCATTTACAAACTTCCTGTATTCTTCTTCTGTTGCTCCCAGTGCCTTTAATATCTTTTTTTGCTTATTTGTCAGTCGATATCTTATATGATATTTCTCATCCGCTAATTTAGTTACTCCCAGCCGTTCATAATCTTTCAATACTTTCGGTACTGTGTACTCTTTTCTATTCGTTTTATACAATTCCTTTAATGACTGATAAATCTCATTCCTGATAATCAATGCTATGAATGATACGAACACTTTGCTTTCAAGTTTCTCTTCCGAATGTACTCTGAATACATCATTCCCTAAATATGTCTTTTCCATCCTGAATATCTTTTCCACCGCATCCCTATCCCGATATGTTTCCAGCGCTTCTTCTGCACTCATCTTTTTTGACGTCACTATCGCAAAATATCCCGCTTTATTTATCAGCTTCATGATTTCGTTATCTTTTCTTTGATAATTCATGAAGTATCCATTCTCATCAAATCCCAATCGATAATATTTCTCATAGCTTTTCACATCTTCTGCTTTCTTTATCTTTTTCTCTTTCTTCTTCTCTAACTCCTCATCCATCTTATTGAATCTGTTATTGATCGTAATCTTTTCTTTTTCCGCTTCTATTCCATTATAATATACATGCACATATTCTTTTTTTCCTGTATTGAATAAATCCTTCTCTACTGTCATCCCGTACAGTTCGTATCCCTGCATATAATTTGAATATCCGTTCTTTAATACTGCTCCTGCTTCTTCTGCCGCTTCCTGTATGAACTTTGCATTCCCCTTCGTCATCAGTATATAGTCATAATTATGCTTTTCGAAATACCTTATATTCCGTAATGAAAAATATCCCCTGTCCAGTATGAATCCTATTTCCCTGCATCCGTACTGCCGGGCTCTCTCCACCATCTTTTCACATTCCGTATTGTCGATGATGCTTCCCGGAAACAATTCATAGAATAAAGGCACCTGATCCGTCTGATTATATCCTATTGATAAATTCACTTGCGGTAATTCATCACGATCCTTCGCATGTCCGTATTCTGCCAATTCAAGATTTCCTGCAGCACTGTTCATATTCGTCGAATCATAAGCTATATAGATTTGCTTCTCAACATGCATATGTACCCACGATCTGATGAACAAATCGATATCCTTTACTTTTATTTTTTTAAACAGTCTTCCTATCGCATTATCATCGAAGTTCTCTGCACTGAACAATGTGTGATTATATCCATAGTCTTCAAAATACTGCATTACGTTATTTTCGCTCATCATCATATATGTCGCTATATCCAGGATCTTGTCCGAATCATCTTTGAAAATCGTCTCCAGCAGTTCTTTTAATCCATTCCCAGCACTTATCTTGTCCGCCACAAAATGAGGTCCCGCAATAACGAAGTCTGCTTTATCTCCGGGTTCATTCTGTTCATATGGAAATATTTCAAAATAGTTCCTGTTTGGAATCAGCTTTCCTTCTTCGTTAAGTTTTCCAATAGCTACTCTTACTGGTCTGGTTTGTTTTAATTCTGGCGAATATTTAACCCTTTGTGTCAAGTACACATAACTGCCACTTCTGCCTTTTATGATGACTGTTCTTTCAGGTAAATCCACAGGATTTTGATGCATAAAATCATCCTTTCTATAGATGTATATTTATACATCTATTATATCATACTCTTTCCGAACAGAAAAGCTCAAATACGCTTATTTTATCACCTATTTGAGCTATTTATATTTTTTCTTTTTTATAGATGTATAAAACTAAATTAAGTTAACG
>NZ_LT629967.1:152241-317522 GCF_900104665.1 Traorella massiliensis
AGTCGATATCTTATATGATATTTCTCATCCGCTAATTTAGTTACTCCCAGCCGTTCATAATCTTTCAATACTTTCGGTACTGTGTACTCTTTTCTATTCGTTTTATACAATTCCTTTAATGACTGATAAATCTCATTCCTGATAATCAATGCTATGAATGATACGAACACTTTGCTTTCAAGTTTCTCTTCCGAATGTACTCTGAATACATCATTCCCTAAATATGTCTTTTCCATCCTGAATATCTTTTCCACCGCATCCCTATCCCGATATGTTTCCAGCGCTTCTTCTGCACTCATCTTTTTTGACGTCACTATCGCAAAATATCCCGCTTTATTTATCAGCTTCATGATTTCGTTATCTTTTCTTTGATAATTCATGAAGTATCCATTCTCATCAAATCCCAATCGATAATATTTCTCATAGCTTTTCACATCTTCTGCTTTCTTTATCTTTTTCTCTTTCTTCTTCTCTAACTCCTCATCCATCTTATTGAATCTGTTATTGATCGTAATCTTTTCTT
The DNA here is from genome assembly GCF_900104665.1 of Traorella massiliensis. Lineage (GTDB taxonomy): Bacteria > Bacillota_I > Bacilli_A > Erysipelotrichales > Erysipelotrichaceae > Traorella > Traorella massiliensis. The sequence goes on from NZ_LT629967.1 coordinate 152,765, forward strand.
TTTCCGCTTCTATTCCATTATAATATACATGCACATATTCTTTTTTTCCTGTATTGAATAAATCCTTCTCTACTGTCATCCCGTACAGTTCGTATCCCTGCATATAATTTGAATATCCGTTCTTTAATACTGCTCCTGCTTCTTCTGCCGCTTCCTGTATGAACTTTGCATTCCCCTTCGTCATCAGTATATAGTCATAATTATGCTTTTCGAAATACCTTATATTCCGTAATGAAAAATATCCCCTGTCCAGTATGAATCCTATTTCCCTGCATCCGTACTGCCGGGCTCTCTCCACCATCTTTTCACATTCCGTATTGTCGATGATGCTTCCCGGAAACAATTCATAGAATAAAGGCACCTGATCCGTCTGATTATATCCTATTGATAAATTCACTTGCGGTAATTCATCACGATCCTTCGCATGTCCGTATTCTGCCAATTCAAGATTTCCTGCAGCACTGTTCATATTCGTCGAATCATAAGCTATATAGATTTGCTTCTCAACATGCATATGTACCCACGATCTGATGAACAAATCGATATCCTTTACTTTTATTTTTTTAAACAGTCTTCCTATCGCATTATCATCGAAGTTCTCTGCACTGAACAATGTGTGATTATATCCATAGTCTTCAAAATACTGCATTACGTTATTTTCGCTCATCATCATATATGTCGCTATATCCAGGATCTTGTCCGAATCATCTTTGAAAATCGTCTCCAGCAGTTCTTTTAATCCATTCCCAGCACTTATCTTGTCCGCCACAAAATGAGGTCCCGCAATAACGAAGTCTGCTTTATCTCCGGGTTCATTCTGTTCATATGGAAATATTTCAAAATAGTTCCTGTTTGGAATCAGCTTTCCTTCTTCGTTAAGTTTTCCAATAGCTACTCTTACTGGTCTGGTTTGTTTTAATTCTGGCGAATATTTAACCCTTTGTGTCAAGTACACATAACTGCCACTTCTGCCTTTTATGATGACTGTTCTTTCAGGTAAATCCACAGGATTTTGATGCATAAAATCATCCTTTCTATAGATGTATATTTATACATCTATTATATCATACTCTTTCCGAACAGAAAAGCTCAAATACGCTTATTTTATCACCTATTTGAGCTATTTATATTTTTTCTTTTTTATAGATGTATAAAACTAAATTAAGTTAACGTTATAGTCCATTTCTTCCTATTTAATGGTCTTTAAAATCTTAAAATGCATTGTTGTTGACTTTGCTTCTGGTTAATGGTAAAGTATGCATGTAACAAGCTAATAAATATCCATTCACATATGTAAATACGAGTCTGTATGTTTATTCAAAAGGTTAAAAATCGTGTTTCACATATGTTTTTTTATACCTCTAGACTTATTACAGAAATAGGAGGTACTTAACAATGAGTACAGGAACAGTTAAATGGTTCAATAGTGAAAAAGGATTTGGTTTTATTACGATGGAGGGTGCAAAAGATGTATTCGTACATTATTCATCTATTCAGAGCGATGGCTTTAAAACGCTTGAAGAAGGCGCAAAAGTGTCCTTTGATGTCGTAAAAGGAAACCAGGGAGATCAGGCAAAAAACGTCGTTCTTCTCTAATCCAATAGACATTAGAAATACCACAGCATAAAGCTGTGGCTTTTTTTATATCTTATTTTCTTTTAAAAAACTATCTATCACTTCAGCCTTATGTTTTCTTTCCATCAGCTTGTAATATTTTTCCCACAAGTCAACAGATTGTAAAGGAATTTTTGTATCCTGAATCAGTATCGTTTCTACTACCTGATTTTCATAAAAAGAACAATCATATTCCTTATCTCCATTTACTATCACAAATCCACCCCATCACATCAACCTCAACACCATCAATGTTAAATTCAAAAAAATATTTTGTTTTGTATTTTGAATTTATCTTTGAAGATTTAAGACTGCCAAGAGAAAGCAGGATTTCTTTTAAACGAAAAACATCGCTTTCTGTTACCATAATATCAATATCATTAAATTCATGAACAATACCCTTTAAATACAATAATAATGAAGCTCCCACTGCCCATGAAATGTGTTCCTTATTTAATAAGTCTGCTATTTTATAAAGCACATTTAACTTATATTTTATACAATCATCATTCATGACCATTTCCCTTATTTTCAACTCTTAAATATTTTCTATTCGTGATATGATGGTTTTTTAATTAAAACGAATTGGATAATGATTTGTACATTTCAGGACTTCTTCTTTAATTTTTCTCAATTCTTCTAAATTATTCTTATTTTTAATTGTACGGCCAATCCAGTGTCCTAATTGTTTAAACTCTTCTTCTTTGAATCCACGAGTAGTCATAGCAGCACTTCCTAAACGAATGCCACTTGTGACAAAAGGTTTTTGAGTATCAAATGGAATCGTATTCTTGTTACAAGTGATGCATACGCTATCCAATAGTTTTTCAGCTTCCTTGCCTGTAACATTGAAAGAAGACATAACATCTACTAAAATCAGATGATTATCTGTACCACCACTTACGATTCTAAAGCCTTCCTCTTTTAATGTTTCGCACAATGCCTGACAGTTACGGATGATCTGTTTCGCATATTCCTTAAATGATGGCTGAAGGGCCTCTCCAAAACATACTGCCTTACCCGCAATCACATGCATCAATGGTCCACCTTGAATACCAGGAAATAGATGTTTATCTAATTCCTTAGCATATTTTTCTTTACATAATACAATTCCACCACGTGGTCCTCTTAATGTTTTATGAGTCGTACTTGTTACAAAATCACAATATGGAACAGGGGAAGGATGCAATCCTGCTGCTACCAGTCCTGCAATATGTGCCATATCAACCATTAGATATGCACCAGCTTCATCTGCGATTTCTCTAAATCTTTTAAAATCAATCGTTCTAGAATAAGCACTCGCACCTGCAACAATTAACTTTGGTTTCTCTTTTTTCGCAATTTCCAGCACTTCATCATAATCGATCATTTCTGTTTCTTTATTTACACCATAACTCACAAAGCGATATAAGGTACCTGAGAAGTTTAAAGGATGACCATGGGTAAGATGTCCCCCACTTGTTAGATCCATCCCTAACACCGTATCACCAGGCTCTAATACCGTAAAATAAACTGCCATGTTGGCTTGACTTCCTGAATGTGGCTGCACATTTGCATGTTCAGCACCAAATAACTCACACAAACGCTGACGTGCAATCTCTTCAACTTCATCCACATGCTGACACCCGCCATAATAGCGTCGATTTGGATATCCTTCTGCATACTTATTTGTCAATACACTGCCTACTGCCTCTAATACATCATTTGAAACATAGTTTTCAGAAGCAATACATTCAATATTATGCAATTGTCGCTCTTCCTCTTTTATGATTGCTTCTCTAATTTGCTTGTCCTTCACTTTCTTCCCTCCCATTCTTTTACTATATCTTCTTGATGAATAGGACCTTGACGAACCATTTTCAACTGCTCATCTGTCGCATCTATAATCGTTGATGAAACACTTCCTTTACACTCACCTTTAACAATCATATCAATCCGGCCATCAAAATCTTTCTTCACATCATCAAAATAAACACCCGTTGGCTGTCCTGACAAATTAGCACTTGTCACCAAAAGCGGCTTACCAATTCGTCGGATCATCTCCAGAATAAATGCATCATCCGGCATTCTAAGGGCAATCGTATCAAAGCCATTTGTAACCTGATCGCTCACACAAGCTTTTTTCTTTAAAATAATTGTAAATCCTCCTGGCATAAAAGCTTCAATCAGCCTCTCTACCTTCTCATTTGTAAATGCCACCGTTTCCAGCTGTTCTTTACTTCCAATCATCATGGGAATTGGTTTTTCTTCAGGTCGTCCTTTACTGAGCTTCAATCTTTCTAAAGCCTCCAATTCATCATAAATGACACCCAGCCCATAAACGGTATCTGTAGGAAAAGCCACAACGCCACCCATCTTTAGACATTCTATTGCCTGTTCAATTTCTTTTCTTTCTATAATTTTTGTTTTCATGTTTCTAGTTTATCACAAATAAAAAGAAGATTCATTGTTAATGTTATTTTTCATTATTATTTGAAAAAACCAAGATACTGTCAAAATACCTTGGTTTTTATCTTATTCATCCTTTTCAAATATAAGTGATATCGTTTCAATCTCACCTGTACCTCTGATATTGAGGGGAAGAAAACCTTTATATGACCATCCTTTTTCAATCTTCTCTTGAATGATTTCTTCAGCACGTGTAAATGAATATCTTCCACCCTTCATTCCATAGCCATTCATCTCAGCACTAATTCTTGCAAACATCACCTGTTTCACACTTCTTCTCTCCATATATTAGCACCTAATGCTTTTAATTTACCATCTAAATTTTCATAGCCACGATCGATATGATATACACTATGAATTTCTGTCGTTCCTTGAGCAATTAATCCGGCAATAACCAGACACGCTCCACACCTTAAATCTGTAGCTTCTACGAGTGCACCATATAGCGGGGTAGGTCCATTAATAAATGATGATGGATTTCGAACATCGATATCTGCCCCCATCTTATTTAACTCGTGACAATGTTTAAAGCGTTCAGGATAAATCGTTTCAGTAATGACACTTTGTCCATTTGCCTGTGTTAATAAGGCTGTCAAAGGCTGTTGGATATCTGTCGCAAATCCAGGATAAGGTAATGTCTTTACATCTACTGGCTGTAAAGTATTGGCAGATTCACGAATCGTAACTGAATCAACATTGACATCCATATCAATACCAATTTCTTTGAGCTTGCTTAATAAAGCTTCTAAGTGCGTTGGAATGATATTTTCAATGGTCATTTCCTTTGCTGCCGCTGCAGCCAAAACAATATACGTAGCCGCTTCAATACGATCAGGAATGATTTCATGGAAGCATCCTCCTAGTTCCTCCACACCATCGATCGTAATTACATTCGTACCCATTCCACGAATCTTAGCGCCCATTCTATTCAATAGTGTTGCAACATCAATGATCTCCGGCTCCTTTGCGGCATTTTCAATCGTTGTTCTTCCTTTAGCATATACAGCTGCCATCATAATATTGATCGTAGCCCCAACACTGGAAATATCTAAAAAGATTTTTGTTCCGATAAGTTCTTTTGCTTCAATGCGCATGATGCCATGATGATTTTCTACAGTAGCTCCTAAAGCCTCAAAACCCTTAAGGTGCTGATCGATTGGTCGAGGTCCTAAATAACATCCTCCTGGCATTTTCATTTCTGCTTTTTTATATTTACCTAACAGTGCACCCATAAAATAATAACTAGCCCTTAACTTACCTACTGTTTCAGATACCATTGGTTTATTATGCATGCGGGTAGGATCAATGATAAGATGATCATGTGCTTTAAAAACAACATCAACACCTAAATCTTTTAAAAGTATTGCTAGTGACTGAACATCACTAATAGATGGCACACCTACAATTGTAACTGGACCACTTGATAATATTGCTGCAGGAATTAATGCTACTGTCGCATTTTTTGAGCCGCTAATACGAACCGTTCCTGATAATTTTTTACCGCCTTCAATTTTAATAACTTCTTCCATTTTGCCTCCTCCATTCTCCCATCTTCAGATATCTTCTTCTTGACATCCTCATTATATATTATTTATCTTTGTATATCTAGTGATTATGTTTATAATATTTTTTTATAAACAATGTAAATTTTGGCTTTTATAATATTGCTTTGCTCTAATATGATATTTCTATTATAATATATATATCCTTTTATCAATGACTAATTTAATTTCTTTAAATCATAAATTTTTCTTCATGAAAAATTTATCTCCAATTCATGTAAATTTATGGTAGAATAGAAAAGTTGAGGTGAAATTATGAAAAAAATCGGTTTTGATAATCAAAAATATTTAGAGATGCAAAGTGCTCATATCAAGGAAAGAATTTCATTGTTTGATAATAAATTATATCTTGAATTTGGCGGCAAGCTATTCGATGATCATCATGCATCACGAGTACTTCCGGGATTTCAGCCCGATAGTAAATTAAAAATGTTATTAACACTTAAAGATCAGGTTGAGGTTTTAATTGTTATCAATGCTGCAGATATTGAAAAAAATAAAGTAAGAAGTGACTTGGGGATCACTTATGATGATGAAACGCTTCGTTTGATCGATGCCTTTAATGGAGTAGGTCTTTATGTGGGATGTGTCATTATCTCACAATATCAAAATCAGCCGAGCGTTGATGCTTTTATTGCCTATTTAAATCAATTGGGCATTAAGACAGCAAAGCATTACCCAATCAGCGGATATCCAAATAATGTGAAACTTATCGTTAGTGAAGATGGTTTTGGAAAAAACGACTATGTGGAAACAACACATCCTTTGGTCGTTGTAACAGCTCCAGGCCCTGGAAGCGGCAAAATGGCGACTTGCCTTTCACAGCTATATCATGAAAATAAGCGAGGAGTTAAAGCCGGATATGCGAAATATGAAACATTTCCGATCTGGAATCTGCCATTAAAGCATCCTGTAAATCTTGCCTATGAAGCAGCCACTGCTGATTTGAATGATATTAATATGATTGATCCCTTCCATTTAGAAGCTTATGGTAAAACAACGGTCAATTATAACCGTGATGTTGAAATCTTTCCGGTATTAAATACGATTCTTGAAAAAATCATGGGTGAATCTCCTTATAAATCACCTACTGATATGGGTGTCAACATGGCTGGTAACTGCATTATCGATGATGATGCCTGTATCCAAGCTTCTAAAGAGGAAATCATTCGTCGTTATTATAGTGCTTTAGTAGATCATAAGATGGGACTGACTGGTGAAGATACCATTTCTAAAATCGAATTGGTTATGTCACAGGCCGAGACATCTATTGAAGATCGCAAGTGTGTGCAAGCCTGTTTAGATCGTTTTCACGAGACTGGAGAGCCTGCCTGCAGCATCGAACTTAATGATGGACAGATCATCACAGGTAAGACCACTTCGCTGTTAGGAGCCGCTAGTGCTTGTGTCTTAAATGCTTTAAAAGTACTTGGAAAAATCGATCACGATATTTTCTTGATTTCACCAAGCATCATTGAACCTATACAGAAATTAAAAACAGAAAATCTTGGAAATAACAATCCTCGTTTACATGTTGATGAAATTCTGATTGCCCTAGCTATTTCCGCAACGACCAATCCATTAAGTCATACCGCTTTGAAACAGCTTCCTAAATTAAGAGATGCTCAAGCTCATTCAAGCGTTATTCTTAGCGATGTTGATTTAAACATTTTTAGAAAGCTTGGTATTCATCTGACATGTGAACCGGTATATCAGACTAAAAAACTCTATCATAAATAAAATGAAACCTGAAAAAGGTTTCTTTTCTTTTAAGGTTTTGGTAAAATAAGAAAAATAAAGAGGTGATTATATATGGAAGAGCGCATCCTATTATCTTTGCTTGAAAAAAATGCCCGCCGGGAAGTAAGAGATTTGGCGGATATCCTTCAGGAAAGCGAAGAAAACATCATGGAAACGATGACTCAGCTAGAAAAGGAAAAGGTAATCAACGGTTATCATACCGTTATCAATTGGGAGCGAGCAAATGTGGACCGTGTCAGTGCTTTGATAGAGGTTAGCTGTCAGCCTGAAAGAGATTATGGGTATGATCGTATAGCCAGCATGATTTATTCTTACAGTGAAGTTGAAACGATGTATTTGATGAGTGGCAAAAGTGAATTCATTGTTATGGTAGAAGGCAAAACAATGCAAGAAATCTCTAATTTTGTTGGAGCTAAGCTTGCTGTCGTTGAAGGAGTTACGGGTACCAATACTAATTTTGTATTGAAAAAGTATAAGACTGCGGGCATTATTCTCTCGGATAATGAAGATGATGAAGATGACCGTATGGTCGTAATGCCATAATGTACGAAGAATTATTAAACAAGCAGGTAAGAGAATTAAAGCCAAGTGGTATCCGTAAATTTTTTGATCTTGCTAATACAAAAAAAGGTGTTATCTCTTTAGGTGTAGGAGAACCTGATTTTGCTACACCTTGGAATATCTGTGAAGCTGCAATTTATTCAATCAAATCAAAAAAAACTCATTATACGGCAAATGCCGGCCTTTTAGAACTACGTAAAGAAATCAGCAAATACTTAAAAAGACGTTATGAACTTAATTACGATCCTAATAAGAATGTTCTCGTTACTGTAGGAGGCAGTGAAGCCATTGACTTATCACTAAGGGCCATCATTGAAAAAGGAGATGAAGTTATTTTACTTCAGCCTTGTTATGTAGCTTATGAGCCAGCAGTCATATTAGCTGGCGGTATTCCTAAATTTATCGAACTGAAAAGTGAAAATGAATTTAAGCTGACAAAAGAAGAGCTTTTAGCGGCAATCACCCCCAAAACAAAGGCTATCATATTAAACTTCCCATCTAATCCTACAGGCGGGGTTATGACCAGAAAAGACTATGAACCTTTGATTCCTGTTTTGAAAGAGCATAATATCATTGTTATTTCAGATGAAATATATGCAGAATTAAGTTATGAAGAAAAACATTGTTCTCCTGCAAATTTCGAAGAAATCAAAGATTTAGTTATATTAATATCTGGCTTTTCAAAAGCTTTTGCAATGACAGGCTGGCGTCTTGGCTATTTATGTACAAATGAAACTTTCTTACGTGAAATTTTAAAGATTCATCAATATATTATCATGTGTGCACCTACAGCTGCTCAATACGGTGCCATCGAAGGACTAAAAAACAGTCAAAAATATGTAGATGAAATGATAGAACAGTATAAACTAAGAAGAAATTATATTGTAAATGGTTTTAATCGCATTGGCTTGCCTACCCATTTGCCTCATGGTGCTTTTTATATTTTCCCATGTATTAAAAAAACCGGTCTGACTTCTCTTGAGTTTTGCGAGAAACTTTTAGAAGAACAGAATGTCGCCTGTGTTCCGGGAAGCGCTTTTGGTGAAGCGGGTGAAGGATTTATTCGTGTTTCTTATGCCTACAGTATAGAGGAAATTAAAGTTGCAATTGAAAAAATCGGATATTTTATGGAGCAATATTTATGAAAATAACAAGTATTGGTTTAAAAAATGGTATCTTTGATGATAAATATGGTAAAAGAGGAGCTGAAATTTCCATCCCATTTAAAATCGAGGACGCTCCTGAAAATACAAAATGCTATGCCTTTCTATTTGAAGACAAAGATGCGATTCCTGTATGTGGATTTAGTTTTATTCATTGGGTAGGATGGAATCTGACAAGAGATGAAGTACAAGATGGAGAAAGTGAAAGTGCCGATGATTTTATTTCGGGCTATCATTCTCTTGCAAAAGAAACGGACAAACATTATGTCGGTATGGCTCCTCCTGATAAAGATCATACCTATGAACTTCATGTTTATGCATTGGATCGTATGATTGATTTAGATGAACAACATTATTTCAACGATCTTTATTGGAAAATGGAAGGACATATTCTTGAAGAAGCTATTTTGAAAGGAATTTATAAATCATAAAAGCCTCGCTTAGTTTGCGAGGCTTTCTTCTTTGATTTTATGTGAAACTTTTCTAAATACAAATATAAAGGTAATGACATGAGCAAACGCTGTAATGATCCAGCTTACAGGATAAGAAATATATACCATTTCAATCGTATGATAAACATTAAATATTGTTGCCAGCCATAAAATACGCAGACCGCAAGCACCTACAAGCGATACGATCATTGGAAAAATTGAATATCCCAAACCTCTTAAAGTTCCTACCATGACATCCATCATACCACATAAGAAATAAGTCTTAGATACATAACCAAGGCGAACGATCCCTGCTGCAATAACTGCCGGATCATCTGAATAAATAGATAATAAAATATCGCCAAAATACCAGGCACCAATTCCTAACACAAGTCCTGTAACAATAACTAAGAACTGACAAGAAAGAAGTGTTTGCTTGATACGATCCATTCTTTTAGCTCCCATATTTTGACTAGTAAATGTCAAGCACGACTGATAAAAAGCATTCATGCCCGTATAAACAAAACCTTCAATATTCTGTGCCGCACCATTGCCTGCCATGATCGTTGAACCGAATGAATTTACAGAAGCTTGAATCACAACATTTGATAATGAGAATACACATCCTTGAATACCTGCCGGAAGTCCAATTTTCAAGATATCAAAAAACTTATTCAAATCAATCCGCATTTCTTTAGGACGAAGCTGCATACCACCTTTTTCATGAGTTAAACAGATAAATATAAGCGCTGCAGAAATAATTTGTGAAACAACTGTTGCAATCCCTACACCAGCAACCCCTAAATGAAAAACTATAACTAACAGCAGATTTAAAACCACATTAACCGCTCCTGCTAATGCCAAATAATATAAAGGGCGTTTGGTATCTCCCTTTGCACGTAAAATGCTTGCACCATAATTATAAATCAATGAAGCTGTTATTCCTAAAAAATAAATTCGCAAATAAAGTACCGAAAGATCAATAACATTACTCGGAGTATCCATCCATTCCAGCATTGGTCTTGCGGCTGCTATCCCAAATATCGTCAGAATAATACCACCGATGATACTTAGCATCATTGCTGTATGTACCGTCTTACTGATTTCTTCCTGCTCATCAGCACCAATATGCCGAGCAACAACAACATTGGCTCCAATAGAAAGGCCAATAAAAATATTCACGATCAAATTAATCAAAGCTCCTGTTGAACTAACAGCTGCCAAAGATTCATGACCATCAAATTTCCCCACTACAATAATATCCGCTGCATTAAACAAAAGCTGCAATACCCCGCTAGCAATTAGCGGTAATGAAAACAATAAAATCTTTGGCAAAAGTTTTCCTTCTGTCATATCAATGCGATAATGATCGCCTGCCATTTTACCACCCCTTTACATATGTGTGAATTATTTTACGCTCTTTCTCTATGGAATTCAACCATCTAAAATAAGAAAAGCCAAATTTTATTTGGCCTTTTCAACAATGATCATTTTATTCTTAATTTTACGCTTTTTTAAATCTTCTAATACCATTTCTCCCTTACCGTTTAATATATCTACATAGCTTTGGTGCTCTAATATTTCAATAACTCCAATATCTTCAAATGTCACATTTTTATTTTCAAGAATAGCTCCTACAATATCCCCTGGACGTATCTTTTTATTTTTACCGCCTTTAAGATAAAGCTTCATGATCTGTTCACTTAATTTTTCATCTTTCAGATGAACACGCTCACTTGTTGCCAATTCCTTACTCATTACAGATTTCTTCGCATATGTTTCAATAAAATGAGTATCCAGTTCTTCTTCCATTCGTTCTATGTATTTCATCTGTGTATCCAAAACAAGCGTGTAGGATTCCCCTCTACGATCCACACGGCCGCTTCTTCCAATCCGATGAATCAGATTCTCTGCGGTTGTTGGACAATCATAGTTATAGACATGAGAGATTTTTTCAATGTCGATACCTCTTGCCGCAACATCACTGGCAATCAGAAAACGAAACATACCTTTTTTAAAATCCTGCATATTTAACAGCCGCTCATCCTGGTCTAAACCTCCGTGAATCATACAGCAGGAATATCCCTCATCATAAAAAGCATCAAATACTGTTTCTACATTTTCTCTAAAATTACAGAAAATGATTGCCTGTGAAGGCTTATGTTCATTCATAAGATGAAAAAGTGTTTCCATCTTATTTTCCTTAGTCACTTTAACATAATAAAGTGAAATATTCGTATTATATTCCTTTGCCTCTTTGATTTGGATCTCAACTGGATCATGAAGATATTTGCCGGCAATCTGTTTTACATCATCATTCATCGTAGCACTGAATAATGCCATATTACATAAAGGTAAAGTCTGCAATATTTTCTCAAGGTCATCTAAAAAGCCAAGTTTAAAACATTCATCCGCTTCATCAATAATACAAGTATGAACCATTGAAAGATCAAGCGTCCCTCTTTCAATATGATCAAGAATACGTCCGATCGTACCACAAACTACATGTACCTTCTGTTTCAATGCAGTTATCTGTCCTTTGATTGGTTGTTGTCCAAATATCGGCAATGCATTGATTCTCTTATATGAACCAATTGCTTTAAATTCACCTGCCACCTGTTTCGCCAACTCTCTTGTTGGTGTCAAGACTAATACCTGAGGCTGATTCAACATCCAGTCGATCTTCTCAATTTCCGGAATAGCATAACTCGCTGTTTTCCCGCTTCCTGTTTTTGATCGGACAATTACATCTTTTTTATCTAAAAGAATCGGGATTACTTTCTCTTGTACAGGTAAAACTTCTTTATATTCTAATATATCTAAAGCCTTTAATATCTCAGCACTTAAGCCTAATTCATTAAATTTCATATTTATCACCCTTTCTATTTTACCACATTAGCAAATCATTTTGAAAACATGTGCAAATATTGTATAATAGAAATAGGTGATTTTATGTACTTTATCAATTACAGCAAATGTTCAACATGTCAAAAAGCAAAGAAACATCTTGAAAGAATGGGTGTTGATTTTATTGACCGTCCCATTAAAGAAGGTGTGACCAAAGAGGAATTACAGATATGGATTCCTTTATCAAACAAACCCATTCAGAAGTTTTTCAATGCAAGCGGGCAGCTTTATCGAAATGGCAATTATAAGGAAAGACTTCCTCAAATGAGTGATAATGAAAAAATGGAAGCTCTTGCCAGTGATGGCATGTTAGTGAAACGGCCTTTACTAGTAGGTGATAATTTTGTACTTGTAGGGTATAATGAAAAGGAATATGATGAGATAGGTGAGAAATATGGAAAAAAGCAGTGAAAGCTTAGAAATGTATCTTGAAACAATGTATTTATTAGAACTAACTGTCGGTAAGATACGCTGTGTGGATATTGCCAAACAAATGCATGTATCTAAACCAAGCGTCAATAAAGCTGTAAATGTATTGAAGGAACAAGGCTATCTGACTCAGGAAACGTATGGCAATGTACATTTGACAGAATCTGGTCGTAATAAAGCAATGAAAATTTATGAAAGACATACGATCCTTTCATGCTATCTAGAAGAAGTCTTAAACATTTCACATGATACTGCTGAAAATGATGCCTGCAAAATGGAACATATCCTAAGTGAAGAAACATTCAATAAAATTAAAGAAATTGTGAAAAACTCTCAGCAATAAGCGATTAATAAAAGTAATAAAAGAGGAAAATGCTTGTAATGCATCATTTCCTCTTTTTAGTATCTAAATTTCTTTTTTATTTTATCTCAAATTCTCTTCTTGCACTGGTTTTGTAAAGCAAGTTTTCATAATAAAAAATCTTAATAGGTTTATGTGCTTAAGTATACTTTACACCTCTATCACTTAAGTGCATTTTAAATCTTTTAATCAGATTGTCTATCCGCAATATAAAGATTGATCCTCACATTTAAGAAGATATACATAGTAACCATTATGATTTTGAATATTCATCTTCTTTTTTCCATTGCATAATATCTTGTTTATATAAATCTAACATATTTTCCTGATAACCAGATAATCCTTTACTCTTTATTAAATTACCTATATCTTTTGTCTGCGAATTTGTTAGGTTTTCAAGAATAGAGATCCTTTTTTGATCTATCTTCTTTGATGGATGTGAATAATAATAATCTTCACAAGAATAATGCCATAAATGAATTCTATCAGAATATCTTGTTTTTAATTTATCAGCGATCAGTAATCCTTCAGGATCAAAATCACCACAATAAAGCATTTCTATTCCAGCCTCATAAATTTTATCTAATAATAGATATCCACAGTAATTTAAATTCCCATATGTACAGACAAATCCTAATTGATCGATAATGTTCACTTTTGAAACATGTACAAGTTCTTGAAAAACTGATGGATTTTCAATAACAAGCACCCTTTTGCAACATTTACGATCAATCGAATCAATACTGTTAAGATTTAAAGCATTTACATTCCATATTTCAAAGCGATCATAAAACCCTTGCCATCCCGAATGAATCTTTTTATCGTTATCATACGCTAAAAGATGAGCAATCATACAAAAATTATTTATGTTTTCCTGAAGAAGGCCTACCTTATAAAAAGTTAAGTTCTTATCCAATAAAGATTTCTGCATATACGAATCAGAAGTAAAATAACAAGCACCATGATACAAAAGAGTATTCATAAAGCGATGATTGTCAAAAGAGTGAGGATCTCTTGTAATTTTTGCGGCAAATACCGACATCTTCATATTTTGATGACTCCACATAGGAAAATTGTTCATTGCATCCATGACCTGTTCACATTCAGCAATAAATTTCTCTGGTTCTTGATGAATCTTTTTGACCATTTGGATGTATATTGAATCTTTTGAATTCAAACAATATTCAAGCCATTCACCAGCTTTTGTATTTTTATATTTTTCAGATAAATTTATAAATATCTGATGTATTTTTTCTTCTTCTATTTGCCTGATCTTTTTATTTGATAATAAATCATCCTGAAAATACATTTGTAGCACAATATTGAAATCCGCTCCCTCAAATCGAGAGTTTTCAATGGCTTTTATAACCTGATTGAATCGTATTTTAATCATTGTTTGTTTATGAAAATTCATTCCTAAAAAATTGGCAATACATTCTCGATTATCATCATTGAGCTCAAGTAGTATCTGTCCGCCTGCATGTCCATATTTTTTTACTTTTTTCTTCCACTCTTGCATAAATGTATCAAAGTGATCAGACTTCAAATATATACACAACTCTTCATCAGGTGATCTCATATATTCACCAGCCTTTTCTTATAGCCATTCCATTCATAGGTAATTACACTGACATATTTGGCGTTTTCTGGTCTAAATAATTCATGAATCGCCAGTCCTTTAACATTTGGATAATCACCCCATAAAACCTGTGAATTCATAATATAATCAAATTTAAACTTTGCAATTAAATCAAACATATTACTAATGTTTTTATCATCCATCCCTGCAAAGGCTTCATCGAGTGCAATCAATACTGGAGCATCCTCTCTGGCATTTTCAAATTTGGCCGCAACTGCTGAAAATAGAGGCACATACATGGACATTGCTTTTTCTCCTCCAGAGAAAGAATAAAAGGCATTATTAGTCATTTCCTTTTTTCTCTCACCTTTTTTTTCATAAAGGATTCTAAAATCAAACCAATTTCTATAATCTAATACTTTTTTCATAACTGTATGTAAAGATTCATTTGAATCCTCTTGCTGAGACAATTTCCGTGCTGTCGAAATCTTACTTCTAAAATGTGTGGAAAGAGCCTTATAATCACT
This sequence comes from Traorella massiliensis, assembly GCF_900104665.1. Lineage (GTDB taxonomy): Bacteria > Bacillota_I > Bacilli_A > Erysipelotrichales > Erysipelotrichaceae > Traorella > Traorella massiliensis. The sequence goes on from NZ_LT629967.1 coordinate 168,108, forward strand.
ATCTTTAAGTATATGAACATCTTTTGATAACAAAGCAACCAGCTTTTCAGAATTCAATTCATCCTCATTTTCTGCCTTATGGCTTTTCCATTGCAGACCCAATTTAAGCCCACTGCTCGTATTCATCTCACTCATATAACGATTCATATTTTTTACCCATGCCTCGCTTTTTTGAATATGATGTTTAATCTTCTTTGAAATTGTATTGATCAAAACATCTTCAATAAGATGGCGATCACTCTCGGCTAATAAATTATTCTGTATCTGAATATTATCATTCAATTTTTCTACCAGTTCAGAAAACGAAATTTTTGTTCCATGATAACGAGCATGAATATCAAGACGCTTTGCCTCTTCATCTTCTTCAAATAAATTAATGATTCCTAAATTGTATTCCTGCAAATTGCCTCGATTCGTGTAAAAAACATTCTGAAGATCAATTGAAAGATCCTTTTTCTTAATTGAAGCATTCTTTTCATTTAAATATTTATGTGCTTCGCTGATCTGTTCAAACGATATATCAGTTAACACATAACCCAGACTTGCTTCTTGTTTATATCTTTGATAAGCTTTTTGTTCAATCATTTCTTTTTCTGATCGAATGATATATAGTTTTGATAAATTTTCTTTATCATTTTGCAGTTTTTCTGACATTTTCCCCAGCATCTGGTTTTCATTAGCTTTAAGTTCTTCTATTTCTTTTAATCTCATTTCAATTTCATCTAAACGTTTTATAGTTTCTTCGAACCCGCTGTCTTTTAATTGCTTTTTAAGAACATCTAAAAGCTGACAATTCTTTTGAATTGAAAATTTAAGAGCAGAAATCTCGCCTTGAATCGCTAATAAATCATTCTCAGCCGACTCACATTGGCTGCAATAAGAAACATATAATTCATACTGATGAATATAATGAAGATGTCGTGTTATAAATTCCTGAAGGAGCATTTCATATTCTTTAAAGTCCTTTTTTCTCGCTTCAAAAACATCTTGCAGTGCATTTATACCAAGATGATCCGCTAATTCACTGATATGATGCTGAATCATAATGATTTCATTTTGACATTTATTAATATCATCCTCAAATTTCTGAATACTTCTTACTATCGTTTCTATTTCCTTTTCATTATTTGTTATCTTTTGTTTTATTGAATCTAGCTCATCTTTAGGGGGATAAGAATGATATTCTTTTTCCAAAATATCAAGACTGATATCAGCTTCATCTATTTTATGTAAAACATCTTTCTGTCTTGATAATAAATCATTGATAAGGCATTCATAAGCATTTATTTTTTCCTGCCGATATTTTTCACGAGTGTTCTTTCCTATAAAACAAGACAAATATGATTCAGAAATTGTTCCTGTAATATCCCCACTTTGATAAGTGAAATGATTAAATTTAGTATTACTGATATCAACTCCAATAGCAGAAAAAAACTCATTAAGATCCTTATCTGCATCATGAATCCAATAAGGTTTAAGAGCAGATAAGTTTTTAGTAGTGAAAAGATATGTATCCGCCATTCCCTTACGATGTGTCAGTACTTCAAAACGATATTTTTCTTCTACTACAAGAGCATTTAAAAGGTGAGAACGCATAAAAACTTCTTCTATCTGATTTTTAGTATTCTCTGAAATTTCATCGCCAAATTCTAACAATGTATATAAAGGCTGATATGAAATTCTTCTATCCTGTAGAAATTGTCTGTTTTCTTTCATTGCTTCATCAATTTCTGGAACAGGATCTTCCATATTCCTCCATTTTTCAAATTCACACTGAGCTTCATTTAGTTCTTTTTCAAGCTGCTGATTCATACTTTGATATTTATATTTATCTTCAATTAGATTTTTATATACTTGATTGTAAGAATCAGTTATTAACTTCTCAATATATAGATAAGAATCTTCGATATCGTATCTTCTTAAGGCATCATTGATATTCATCATCTTATCTTTGCTCATGATCAGTACTTGATTTTGTTCGTACCATTTATGAAAGGCTTCCTGTTGATCATCAATTTTTTCATTTAAAAGCTGCACCAGTTTTTCATATTCTCTTTCAGCCTTTTCCTGATTTTGTAGTTGTTCTTCTTTTTGATCAATCAGTGCATCTTTTAATTCATTTGACTTATTTTTCTCTTTAAATAACTCTATTCCTTCTTCAAGATCTCTGATTTCCTGTTGAATACAGGATCTGGTATAAGTATAATCATATTCTTTTTCTGGATGTAACATGACTTCTTGTTTTAAAGCAATATGTTCCGTAAACTGTATATTATCATTGATCTTTTCAAGATCATGATAATACTCTTCCAATTGAAGATAATGATCATTTTTTTGACCATCGGCTTTCTCCATATTTTCTTTAGCACGATTACATATGTCCCGTTTCTGGTCCTTTTGTTCTTCTTTCTTTTCCTTATTGTGTTCATCATCAGATATTTCTCTTTTTAAATCATTAATCCTATTTAAATGACCATCAAAATTTTTCTGATTTAAAACATTTCTTTCTTCTTTTAAGATCCTATCTTCATTCATCAGCAGTTCTAGTTTTTCTTTTCCATTTTTTTGCTTTATTTCTGTATCACTGATTTCTTTATTTGCCCTTTTGATTTCTGTTTCATTTTTTTCATATTCATCTTTGGCTTTCATATAAGCATTCAGTTTTTTTTCTAACTGAAGAGAATTGTATTGATCATAGATCTGAACAATAGATTTCGCAGAATCATAGCTTTGTCTTAACAAAAACAGCTGCTCTTCTATCTCATCCATACTTGAAATCGCTTCGCTCATCGGACGTAAATCATCCTCACTTAATGGCTGTAAGGAATTACTTAAAATGTCATGGATCATTGTCGGCTTTAATGAATTAGAAAGTTTAGGAGAGCGCACCTGCATTAGAAGATTGATGGCCTCTTTATATTCATCACGACTTGGAAAACCAAATAATGACTTATTTACACGTTCCATGTATTCTCTTTGAGAATCAATATACTGATCACCTATTCTATTTTTCAAAGCCGTTTTTGTAATGGCCAAATGGTTTTCCATTAAAAACAGATCTTTATTAATACGTCGATTATCTTCAATTACAAAATACCATGCATCTAATTGTTTATTTCTTCTTGCATGTAGACCCATACCAATTGTTTTATACATTTCTACATCTTCTTTTTTAAATTCCAGATAGAGATATCCTATACGATCATCTCTATCACTGTCCTCTTCTAAAAGATAATTTTCTATTCTTCTTGATTTAGTACCAAAAGAATCCAAGCGTTCACTACTTTTATTTCCGTCTAAAAGCAAAGGAATAAAACTTTGCATAGTGACTGATTTTCCGCTTCCATTACTTCCCCTTAAAAGCATATGGCCATCTTTAAAGTAAAACTCCTCATTGACATAATACCAAAAATCAACCAGTCCTAAGCGATTCATATGCCACTGTGCTTTTTTCATATCTCGCCCTCTCTTTCCATCATACCACCTGTTATTTTCCCAACAATCGGATAGATTAATACCTGATCGCTTTCTTCAATAAAACCATACCGGATCATTTCTTTCATTACGTTCACTGCCAACTGTTTTTTCCCTTGTTCCCGATATTTTTTAGGAAGTTTTTCAAAATATGGCTGAATAGCATTTTCACATAGTCGTAAAAAACTATCTTTTTCCATATATATTTTCTCATCAGATAGAGGTTTTAATTTATAAGCAGCTACTTTGCGAACAATCTTTTCATTTACAAACAATATCAAATCAGAAATGGTATTATTAGCAGGAAAACTTTTTCCCATTGAACTCTCTTCATCAACGCTGATATAGGCACTTGTTTTATGTACATGTAAAGTAGAATTAAAGTAAATTTCAAAATCATGACTGATTTGATTACGATAATTACGAATATACAGAAAATCTTCATTTTCATCATCGTTGCGATAGACTCCAGGTGATAAAAGAAGCTTTCTATAAATTCTTTGTCTTCGAACGACTCCTCTATCTTCGTCTACATTGATCCACTCACTATTTTCGAAATCTTCTGGTTTTTCATACTCCATGACATCACGAACAAAGTTACGAATAAAATAACGTGACGTTCCTGTATTTTCATATAGAACTTCTGTTGAGATATCTTGTGTAAAACGTTCTTCGTCCCCTTCTGTCTGAATCAGCATTCCTTGAGAAACACAGTATTTTATAACCTTTACAATTTGTCTTCTTGCGGTAAAATTTGTCCAGTCAAAAGATTCTTCACTGAATTGCGCATGAACATATTCTGTCAAAGATGACAACACAAATTGCTCTTCTTTTTCCTTTTCCTCTAAAAACATCAGTACATAACACAACATTTGATATTCACGCACACTTTGAAATTCCTGAATTCCCATCCATGCTTCCGCTTTTCCTGGTATCTTTTCAAGTTTTATCATCTGGGGATTAATGACGATGATATAACCCAGTTTCTCCTGCATGAATTTCTTTATTTCCTTTAGATTATCTTTGATCATGTAAAATAAGGCCGAATCGTCTTTTTTTAAAATCCATCTGCGACTCATTAATTCCTCAATTGCCTTCATAAAATTCCTCCATTCTGAAGTGAATACGAAAAGACGGCATATAAAAATCTCCATCTTCACATTTTACTTCGCACATTTTCAGATGGCTGTCATCAATCCAATAATCAGCTCCCCATTCACATTTGCCTGCATGATTTAAATCAGCCAATCCTCTGCTTAAAAGATTTAAAAGCAATTTACGGGTATATCCATCAATCATCGGCAATTCTGAAAAATCAATCGTATTTTCTTTCATCAGTTCCATGATAATATTTTGATCATTTTTGATTCTATCGAGATGCTGCTGACGCTGTATTTCTTTTTCTAATGTATAATCCTGTGCTGGAAGACGTTTGCTTCTATTTTTTATGATTCTTATCCTTGGCTCCAAATCATAGTAAGTAGGATCTTCATCATAGACACCACTATCAATACTATCCGTTTCTCTCACATTTAGATTTTTCAAATGCAAACAGGTATCTACTCCAAAAACCATGGAGCTCATTTTATGCGCTTCATTGATATTTTGACACATGCCGAATATATGAGCGATATGACGATATTCTTCTTTCCGATTCGCACCTATATTATACAATTCACCGATTTGCTGGGCATATCTTGTAATTTTGCGAATGATATCACTTGTAATATCACTCATTCTTTCTACTTCACTAACACTATTTTCACCAACAAACCAGTTATGAATACTTTGCCATCTTCCCTTTATATTTTCATAAATTTCTTCTTTTTCAATCTTTCTCTCAATTCTAGGAATTGATATTTCATATTCACAAACTTTATCAAATATCGTCATGATAGAAGTTTCATCGACTTCTTTGATGTATTCTTCTAAAACAAGAGCCTGTTCCTGTAATCCTTTCACAAAGTTCCGAAGATATTAAATAATTTGATCTTTAAATATTAAAAACTCATTGGTTTTCATCATTTCTTCAGCACGAGCACTACTCAATGTTCGAATATAATCCTGATAATTACGATTTAATCGAATAAAGTCATTATTTAAATCGTTCCACCAAATACTTACTTCAGAGATATCTTTTTGAGAAATCTCTTTTATTTCACAAATCCGTTTATGAATCCTTTCAAGTAAAGAAGGCTCTAATGAAGCTCCTTCTACTTCTAAATTTTCAAGACGAATCATCATTCGTTCTATTTCAATGGTATAGTCGCTAAGCTGATAGCGGTATTTACGATTTTTAAATTCTTCAATCGTCAGCACCTTCGTTGTATCTTGCATAGCCTCAAGATTTTTCCATTCCGTCAATTGACTTAGATCCGACTGACACAATTCAAGCGTATAATCTGGAAATAATCCTGTCTGTATCATCATTTCATAAACATCTTCTTTATGCATCCAGTAATGAATTTTTTCATACTCTTCATAAAAATATCGAATAATTACACGATATCTTTCAACATTTTCAGCACGTAAATAATTGATTTCAGATAATGGTTTTAATAATTTCTCATTTATTTTCATGACTTACTTCCTCATTGCTAGTATATCATTTTATGTAATGATTCGATAGTAAATATTTTTAAAAACTTATTTCATCATCAATCTGAGCAATTACATCATTTTTCACAATAAAGCAAACAGTAATTTTCTGTCTTCCCTCAAATGTATCATAAATACGTCCTGCACTTCGAGTCCCTTTAGCTACTGAATAAACACTATTCGCAACATAGCCTACAGTAGCTCCTGCCTCCGTTACGACCTTGATGGCTTCTTCATCATAGTCATTATTCACATCTTTTTCTAACCATAAATTCTGTCCCACCTTAAAAATCTCAGTTCCAAAATAATGACTTGTACCTACAATGGTAATAAACATATATATCCCTCCCACCATCATTATAACAAACTCCCTGTTAACTTATTTTAACACTCACAAAAATATGTTAGAATAAAACCAGGTGATAATATGAAACAGATAACATTAGCGATTTATGAAATCATGTGTCATGAATCAGATGAAGAGCATCCTATTTCAAGACATAAAATATTAGAGCTTCTTGAAAAGCGTTATGATCTAGAAATTACCCGTCAAACCTTGAAAAAGCATTTTGACCTGTTAGCAGAGCATGGAATTGAAGTTGAATATGATAGCATTAAAAAAGCATATTATCTAAATTCACGTGAATTTGAAAAATCAGAGATTCATCTATTATGTAATGCTGTCTATTCTTCACATTTTATTCCCGAATCAGATTCAAAAAAATTAATCAAAAAATTATTGGATACACAAAGCAAATATGTTTCACAAAGTTTTAATAATAATGTCTATGTAAAGAATGAGCGTAAATCTTTAAATAAACAATTCTTTTATAATGTCGAAACCCTTCTTGAAGCCATCCAAAACAAAAAAGCTGTTTCTTTTCTATATATGAAATATAATCATCAGAAACAGCTAGTACCTAGAAGAAAAGAAAGATATTTGATTCATCCCTATCATATTATTTATGCGAATGAAAATTTTTATCTGATCTGTCGTAATGATCATTATGATAATTTATCGCATTATCGAATCGATCGTATGCAAGATATACAAATAACTGATATAGTTTTAAAGAAACTTGGTAAGGATTTTGATCCTTATGAATACGCCAAAACAAAGATTTTTATGTATGGCGGGGATGAAGAAATGATTTCGCTTCTTTGTGATGATGTCATATTCGATGATATCATCGATCGTTTTGGAAGAGATGTCATGATTCAAAAAGCTGGCCATGATCACTTTCAGGTTTATCTGAAAAGTTCAAGACAAGGCATTCTTTATTTTGCTTTACAATATGCTGCTCACTGTCAGATCATGACACCCGCTTCTTTAAGAAATGAAATGATCCAAATATTACAAAACACTTTAGAGAAATATCAATCTAAACGATAAACTTTTCGATATATTCAATATATCCATCATTTCCCCATTCTTTTGTCCAAAATTCAACACTGCTATATACTTTATTTAAACATTGAATATACGTTTCAATTTCAACATCGGGATATTGATCATAAAAAGACTGACCTAATGATTTACTTAAGTAAATCATGATTTCATCTACACAATCTTCAAAATTAAATGACTGCTGATGAAGATAAGCATACTGTCGAACAATTTCAATTTCCAGCATTTTTAATATCTCTCTTCCAGATAGCTTAAAAATAGAATTGAATTGATAAAGGACCATATCAATCACATATAATTGATCCAGATACTCATCAATTTGATCATCTTGAAAAATTCCAACTTCTTTTTTTGCACGAATACGTTTCTTTGTAAGCTGATAATCGGAAATTCTTTCTCCTTTTTTAGGAATTTCTTTTGATAATAATCCCATCATTTCATTCCAATGTGTTTCATCAAAAGGCTGCTGATCAGCAAGTATAGATCCTATTTGAACACCTACCGCATAGGTAAGCAGCTGAATCGCTTGTTCTTCTTCAAATCCATTTTCCAATAATTGATGATAGGTATCATATGTGCTTTGAGGATCTTTCATATCTAATTGATTCCTGACTACGTTTTCATATTGTTCACATATAAATTGTTTACTCATAATAGCCTCCTATAATATTCGAATGATCTGTTCATATAATAAAATATCTTGATTTGTAATTTTTTTGTTATCATGGTAATGTCCAAAAAACCAGACTTGATATTCAACCATATTCTTTATTTCTTCTAAATAATCTGTCAGCATATCTCTTTGATACATACCAAAAGATAAAATAGCTTGAATGCTGCTGGAAGCACAATGGGTAACGATATAATCAACCTTATGATTTACCTTTTTAAGATTGCTTCTGCCTTCTTCCATTTCATCTTCACTTGGTAATTCTTCTTTCCACCAGGATACATGATTGATTCTAAATGGACGTGGCTGTCTACGAGCTTTTTCTAACTGTTCAAAGAAATCAGGATCATGAGGTTCTAAGATCCCGCCACTAATATCATGAGAAGAGGCACCGCCAAAAGTAAAGAATGTCTTTCCTTGAATCTCAAATATTTGCCCTCTTTGTAAATGAATAACGGATGGACGAATAAAATGCACTTTCCCGCCATGCCACATTTCTGTTTTATAAGTATTCAAAAGATCATAATTTTCATGATTTCCATCTACCCATAAAGTAGTATATGGTCGGCTTTCCAGCCAGTCTAAACGTTCATCCTGCTCCTTAGATTCATTCCATAAACCAAAATCTCCACAAATAATGACATAGTCATCCTTGGTCATTTCGTTACATTCAAAAAAGATATCACTCTTGAATCTTTCATAATCTCCATGGCAATCACCTGTAATATAAATCATGATTTCCTCCTTTATTTTAAAAGCCGATTATATTGCTGATAAAGAGGGGATGAATATTTTAAAAGATGGTCATGAGCAAGCCTATATACAATGAATGATTTTGGATATTTAATTTCATCATCTATCTTATATTCTTTTTTAACTACGAAATCATGATAGTATTTATTTTCTACCATCCACTGAAATGCCTGTTCATCCGCTTTTATTTCAATATCTCTCTCATCTTCAAATGAAATCAGGCTCATTGATCTTGCTTTATTAAAATCACTTTTACAATGAGCTAATTCATGTAACAATGCAAAGTAAATGTCTGCAATTCTTTTATGCTTATAGGTAATATAAATGGCTGGCATATTACGATGTACTTTAAAAGCACCTCTGATTTTAGAACCTGGAAGGTCTTCCTGAATCACCAATGCAATTCCATTTTCATTAAATACTTTTACTAATTCCTGTTCATCGAATATATTCTGATTTGCTTTTTCATGAATATATCGTACAAGATATAAAATATTATCTTTTGTGTAATCCTTAACATCCTGTGTCAATGTTTCACGATAACATTTTTCAAGCCAGAGTAAAAGTAATTCCTTTCGATCATTTTTACTTTTATAGAATAAATGGGATTCTAGATCATTGAGTTGTTCTGGACTGCTTACACGTAAATATTTAAGTATATCTTTAATAATTTCAATGGGTTCATAGATATCTGTAAAACGTATCCATGTTTTTTTTATAAGAGTTTTATAATCAAATTTATTTAAATATTCTTTTTCACTCAAATGTTCTTTTTTTAAATAATGATCGATCTCATTTTCAATATGAAAATTGGATTCCATTCTATAGATATAGTCAATAGGAATACCTGTAACAAAAGAAATCGAATCAATGATTTGAGCACTTAATTCACTTTTTTTAGATAAAATATCTATCAAATGTTTAGGTGTAATATTGATTCTGCTCGCAAATTCTTTATTTGAAATATGATTCACTTCCAAATATTCTTTTAAATAATCTGCAAAACGTATTCTTCCCATATGCTCACCCCTTTCTTATTTTCTTAAAATCTTCATAATGATTCATTGAAATATATTCCAAGACAGCAACATTTTCTTTATCTCTTATGGACAAAATCAAACGAATAACGCCTCTATTTCTATTTAAATTAAAACTATAATATCCATTCAATTCATATTTCAATGCTTCAAAACCATACATATTTGAAATAGGATTCTTTTTCATTTCATGAAAAGATGAACATTGTCGAATATGATTTTTTATCATGTCTAATGTTTTTAATTCCTTGTAATGTTTTTGAATGCGCTTTTCACTCTTTTTATACAAATTTCCATATTCAATATACATCTTTCTCTTAATCACTTAACTGCATATATATTAACATATTGGTTAATATATATCAATATAAACACTGTAGTAAATGATACCTCCTACTATTTTATATGCATCAAATTTTAATAATTCCCATTTTTTTAATATTTTAGTTAAACTTATAAATGTCAACCTAAAAATGTACATTTTTAAGAAATAAGAATGTACATTTTTCTAATTTTCCTGTTCATCGTCTTTCTATTAATCAAAAAAAGAAATTTCCTAATATATAAAAGGAGTGACTTTTTCGAATCACTCCTTCTACATTCCTTTTAATTCTCGATATAATAATCGTGCATATCCATCTGTCATACCAGCAACATAATCCGCAGCTAACAGAAGTTTATCATAAATCTTTTCATGATCACTTTTGTTTTGTACAGCATCATGATAGTTTTCTAAATAATTTAATGAAAGCAAAGCAAGATATTTCTTTTGAATTTCGTTTGGTTCATAATAAGCAGAATCATAATGTAAAGTAGCATTCGTAAACTGGTCTAAAAAGAAGGTCAGTATTTCATTACCCATGATTTCTACACGTAAAATTGATTTATCACAGTAAACTTTACGATAAGCAAATTTTTTTAATTCCTGTATGATCTTGCTTTCTGAACTGCACATGATAAGTTCCTTATCAAATGTTCCATTCATGATTTCATCATAGTGGTTAATAAATGCATCTTTCACAGCAGTCACACAATACAATTGTTTGCTTGTCAGCCATTGAAAGATAGCTTGACGGTAGGGATCATGATCGACACCATCATAAACCTTTTCTTTCTTAGCACTTTCCAGCTTCATTTCTAGCTGTTTCCTGCCATTTTCATCACCACTTCTATCAATCACGCTCATTAATTCATCATAGGTATACATTCCCTTTTTATAGCCATCCTCTAGATCCGCAAAAGTATAGGCAAGATCATCTGCGGCCTCTAAGATAAAGGTCAATGGATTACGACAGCCAAAAGTACCTGTGTTAGCTTTAATGGTATTGAAAATATCTTTTTCACTCTCATAATAACCTATTTTCTTCGCAATTAATCTGCGATCTTTCTTTTCTTTTTCTTCTTCTTTTACTTTTTCTAAAGAATCTACCGGGTATTTAATGATCGTATCTAAAACACCACTTGTCAAATGCATCCCATATTTACCATTTAATCGATGAAGCTTGGTAATGATACGTAAAGCCTGAGCATTACCTTCATAATTATAGAAATCGAGTTTTTGTTGTTCACTAAGAAGCTCACTTAATTTTATACCATGATATTCTATCACCGGAAGATTCTTTTTGAACCATTCACGAATCGAGGATTCTCCAAAGTGTCCAAAAGGAGGATTGCCAATATCATGAAGCAAAGAAGCACAATTAAGTGTTTCTACAACATTATGGACATTGATTTCTTCTTCCTCTAATTTTTTATCTTGAATCTCACTGCATATCTGCTTTCCAATCAGTTTCGCAAGAGAAGCAACTTCTAGAGAATGTGTTAATCTAGTACGCACAAAATCACTGCTATCCAAAGGAAAGACTTGTGTCTTATCCTGAAGTCTTCTGAAAGATGCACTCGTAATGATACGATTATAGTCGCTTTCTACTTCACTTCTTAAATTTGTCAGCTTTTTACTTTTAGATTCCGGTATTCTTTTTTCACTTGTGATATCGTTCCAATTCAATCTCATGATACATCTCCTTCGATCTTCTTTATTGTATCACATTTTTTATTTTAATATATAAATTAGCTATTGCACATAACAAAACTGTTGATCATGAATCAAAGGATATCGAGTAATAGATGTATCTTCCAAATCTTCTTGAAATAATGAAATAGCACTTATCTGATTATTCTCATAGGTCTTATAGTAATAAATTCCTTTAGACAAATTGATGCAACATGAATAAACAGTAATATCATGATGCCCTTGAGGGGTAATGACACTACCTTTGACCATGGCCACACCATCTAAGATATGAAAAAACTGAGATATATTGGCATTTTCATTTTTCTCTGATACTGCATTATTCAAAAGAAAGGCTGCTTTCACAAAACGTGAGGCACTTGAAAAATCACCCGGCAATCCAATCGCTCCCATCCCTTGAGCATAAGGATTTAGATCTAGCTGTTTACTAAATTCATTCTGTGAATTTTTTGGTGATAAATGCTGATAATTATTTATATTCCATCGATGATATTCATAAGGCGGATTATTTGTCAATACTCCTATCTTATCTTCATAGATGTATAACCCATCTTCCATAGATTCAACGATAATACTTTCTTTATCATCGCTAATCATCCAATGTAACGGAGCCAATGGCATCTTTTCACTAAATGAGATATTTACTAGATTAATCTTTGATAAGTATTTTCTTGCCTCCTGTACATTAGCACACTGCCCCAATATCCAAGGAATCAATTCAAAAGGAGCAATATTATCCTTATCTTCTACCGCCATATGATAAACTGCATTACCTGGAAAATTCAAGCCAGCCATGGCTAGTCCTTTCTCATTGGCAGCTTCATAATATAAAGGAATATCATCTACAACTGTTGCCATTCCAATACAAGCATAATGATTTTTAAGTACTTCTTTCATTCTAAAATGAAAAGGCATCTTTCTAGGAGTGATGACCACTTCCTCATTATAGGAGTATTCCAAATCCAAGTTTCTTCCAAAATAACTATCACCATTTCTATAAATGATACTTGTACACATAACCATCTTCCTTTCTTAATTAGTATGAGTTCTCGCTCTTTTTATACTCTTATATTTGATGTATACGATTTATATTTTCCCCTTTTTTATATTTTTCATAAAGAAGATAAATATCATAAACATTCAGTTTTTGATTGCGATGCTTCCTTAACCACTTTTTCAATTCATCATGATCATACATCATCGTAAAACCGCTTTGGAAGTAAATTCCTTCAAACTCAATGATCCGCCATAAATAATATTTATCAATTAATTTTGAAAAGCTTAAGCCTTCATCAATCATTTCAAACTCTTTTCCATCTATTAAATCTTTAACCCTGACTTTTCCTTCTTTGCAATCTTTATCTAAAATTTTAAAGATGCTTATATAACTTTCTTGCATTGCTTTGACAAAGGCCTTATTTCGTTCACTGCGTACTTTATGATGATCGAGATAATAGGTGCTCATATCATAAACCAACTCATTTGGATAGAGTATCATATCAATAAAATAACGATTATCTAAATCATCATATAGATTTAACCTTTCTAATTTATAAAAAAGTGAGCGTTGTTCCTTATTCAGCTTCTCAATCATCTCTTCTTGTAATTCAGGATGATCCTGATAGAAATCAATCATTTTTTGTCCTAATGCCTGGTGTAATTTACGTATATTCCTATATTGTTTGATATGAGGCAACTTACCTAAATGATATTGGTGCTGATGAAGCATAAGTTGTTCCAAGCCTTTATATATCTTTATCAAATTGTTTAACTCTTTATCTTCCATAATAGGTCTCCTTATTTCTCTGTGATTCTTCACTTATCATACTAAGTACTTCTTCCGCAAACATTTCATCCATAAATCGTGTACTGTAACCTTGAGAACTATTTCTCCCAAAGAAATCGAAATTGCTGTACCATACAATTTTTCGGTCAATTACGATAAAATGTTTATGATGCTTACAGTTGATCATCTTACCACCTAATCCTTCCAAATGATTTATGATCTCTTCATTATGATTTTGAATATCTACCATGAAATATATTTTAATGTTTTGATGTACTTTTTCCTGAAGCAACAGAAAATATTTTTTTATCTTTGATACTTCATATTTCACATTCATGATAACGATTTCTTTTTTAGCGTTTTCTATATCACTTATAAATGATTGCTCATAATCATTACAGTCATAAACCATTTGTGACATTTCAATTGTCTCATCATCGTCTTCTTGCAAATAGTAACCTTCTCTTTGGTACTGTTTCAATCTTTTCTGAAACATAGCTTCCATCATAGGTATATTAACATCGACATAATCGTATACTTTTACAATATCTTTTCCTTCATAATTTCGATGTATACGCCCTGTATACTGGATGATTCTATTTTCAGCGGACACAGGCATCACAAGAAATAAAGTTTTTAAGGAAGCCATATCGAATCCTTCTCCCAGCAATTTGCTTGTTGCGATTAAAATATAATTTTCATTATTTGATAAGTTACGAACCTTTTTTATGATTTCAGCTCTTTCTTTATCTTTTATAGCACCACTAAGAGCATAAACATGTTCACCTAAATAACGCATCATTTCATATAAAATTGATACATGCTCAACTCTTTCCGTAAGAAGGATGATCTTGCCGTTTTCTTTATATTCCTTTGCAACATCTTTTAAAATCAAATAGTTTCTAGCTTGGTTCCTCATTAATTCATCTAAAATACCGTTGTATTCTAAATCATGATCTAAAATACGCATTGTTGTCATTCTAGGTATGAGTATCTGTTTAAAGGTATAGTTTGCCTGAATCTCATAAGAATTTGTAATATAACGTAAAGGGCCACAGAACATATAAACAACTTTTTCTAAACCATCTGTCCTTTCTGGAGTAGCAGAAAAACTATATACATATTTGGCACTTAAATTACGCAAGACACTTATAAAAGTATTGCTGGCTGCATGATGACATTCATCAATAATGACAAGACCATAATTCGATAATATTTCTTTACTATTTTCAATTTTAGCAAGAGAAGCAACGGTTGCAATATCTATATTTCCATTTAGTCTTTTCTTTGTTCCATTATATACACAGATGAAACGATCTTTTTTCAATTTTGTTTTAGGATATGTTAGAAATTCATCAATACGTTCTACCCATTGATTTTGTAATTCTTTCGTAGGAACAATCACCAAAGTATTCAATTTGATTTGACTCATGATGTAAATAGCCATTACTGTCTTTCCAAATCCGGTAACAGCTTTCATCACGCCCATTTCATATTTCATCAATTTATTGACTGGTTCAATTTGATTTTTACGCAGAGTTTTTTTAAAGGCAATCTCTATCGATTTACCACATGAGGTCTGATCATCAACATTTATAATAGCTTCAGGAAACACTTCATGTATCTTTTGTTTGATGCCTCTTGGTAAATACAAATTTTGATCATCTTCCTCAAAATAGCATAATACTCTGGGTGTTGATCCTCTGTATATTGGTTTTTTCATATTTTGTAATGATCTATACTCAGGATTATACATAGAAGCAAGGCGTTTCAGTACATTAAGCGTATATGTATTCAATGTTTTCTTTTCTATGCACAACATTGTATTTTCAATCATATCAATTCGTTTTGTATAGGCTGTTTCTAAATTAAAGTTAAAGCCAATTTGCATCTTATCAAAAAAATAATCTTCTTTAGACTGATTACTTAATATGGTATCAACAAGTGTTTCATTCACTTTAGAAATTGTCATTAAATATTCAATAGGCTGTTCAATCACTTGTTGATATTCATTAATAAAGGCACTATTTCCTTTTATATAAGCACCATATCTTAAAGGTAATGCAATTAGATTTCCAAAACTTCCTTGAGGCATTCTATCCTGATTAGGAAACATACGATCGAAAGAATCAAATTTTAATTGTTTATTTACTTCCATTGCCTCCTGTATAAAAAGCATCATTAAATTTCTTGCTTTCATTGCACTTATTGCTTCTTCAAAAAAGATCCATAAGTGACCTCCTAACCCTGAAGCCGAACGTTCCATTAAAGGATGAATACCATATTTCATAGCTATCTTGTATACACTATGCATATCCTCAAACCAGTCATTTTCATCAAAGTCAAGTGCTATCAGATAGCATGAATTATCTAAATTTAAGGGATATAGTCCAATACCCATATTATTTTCTTTACCATTAAAATGATTTTTAACGATGTCTCTTGTTAATTTTTTAAAATGAGCAACATTACAGTTAGCACAGTCGGCCTTTCCTTTAACTTTTGCACATCCTTTACCAAATTCATTTGTACACGCTGGACACCAGCCATATATCTGTTTTTTTGTGCGATAATATCTTTTCGCATAAATATCATTTCTACCTTTAAAGTAGTCCATAAAAATGTCTATTTTCTCTGAAGCAGTTAACGTACGTCTCTTATCAATAAATACATACCCTCTTTTTTTCAGTTCTTGTTTGAGATATTCATTTTCTTTTTCTAGTTCTTTAATTCGTTGATTTACATTCATCATAAAAAATCTCCAAACATATCTACTATCATAGTATCTTTTTTTGGAGATATTTACAATCATCTTTTAAAATTATATTTTATAAGAATTTAATTCACTAATAAAAGCTCTTCTTCTTGAATACTGTTCTTTATATTGATGAATGAGATAATCATCACTTGCCGTATCACCCTGTTCATATAAAATATGAGATAACACGATTATTAAAACAGCCGGTTTATAATAACTGTTACGGTAATTTCCAGTTAAAATACTTTCACATCTTCTCTCGATCTCTTCAAAAATCCACATCATAAGTTCTTTTCTTTTTTCATCATCGATTTGAATATGTTCTTTCATCTTTGGAAATGCTTCTTCAAACATTTGATCATTTCCACAATTGAGTCGTCCTTTTATTTCATTCATTAAGGTTTGCTCTGCTTTTGTTTTATGTGATGAGTGTTTTTTCAAAAGCAGAAGCAGTAACGGTAGTATGATCCCTTTAAGATTATTTCGCCAGCCGAGATAATAATGATCTTCTTTACATTTTTCAAGTGCAGGATCTATCTCTTTTAACATGAACATATAAAGAAGCTGATCATCTTTACTAAGATTGTTATTTGTTTTTATTTCAGATAAGGCAGTTTCAAGGATAGAAGTATCGGAAGATTGATATAATTGCATTAAACGATACCCTGTTGGCTCTGAAATAAATGCCTTTAAAGAAAAGTATTTCATATCTTTATCATCGTGAAGAATGGCTGCTGCCTGATAGGCAGTATCACAAATAATGCTACGTATCTTTTCCTTTTTTTCTATTTGTTTGATAGCTTTTTTTGCGGCTTCTATACATTGTAGATATTCTTTATTCGAATATTTTCTATTGCAATATTCCTGATAAAGATAACCTGACAAATCTTTTGATTTTTGAGCTGTTTCTAAAAGATAATCTTCATCTTTTAGATATATACAGGCATCAATGAGCAATTCTGCTGCTCTTTTTTCTGTCTTGTTTAGAAGAAAGTTATACCAGTTCTGTATAAATTCATTTTCATTATCTATTTTCTCAGGCCCATAACATATCACATCATTTATCTTAATATCATCAAAATCCGGCTGTAAGAAACAATGATATATTTTTGTAAATAGGTCTTGGCCATGATTTGATTGAATTAAAAGATAAAGATAAGTTAGCTTAAATATTCTCATATCTATTTTAATTAAATCTTCTTTATCTAAATCAACTATTGTTAATGCATCATCATAACCAAATTCATCATGATAAACACGGAAATGATGATTCAGTATGCATTCAAACAATCGAAATGCATGCTCATATTTTTTACACATCATCATTGAAAAACCAAGATCAAATATATTATCAATCATATTCCCTATTTTAAAAGGATCTTTATAGATAACTTCATAATCACTCTCCCATCCTCCTTCAGGATAATATTCATATTCTTCTGCTTCAAAATATATTTCTTCATCATCAATTTTTCTACACCACTCCATGATTTCATCATAATTTAGACTACTTTTTATTTCTTTGCCTGCCAGACTAGAAATAAAGGCTTTTCTATTTTGAAGTTTACCAATCCTTGCCTGTGCATAGATCCATTCTTTTAACTGTTGTTCATTCATTTGATTGAGAATATTTTCTACTTGTGTTAGATATTCTTTTGTTTCCATCATAATCTCCTTTATTTACAATCATAGTTTATAATAAAATATAACATTATTTATGTTTAATTAAACGATATTTCTATGTAATTTTTTTCATTTTATTGTAAATTACTTTCATTCCAGATATAATATTATCATTAGTGAGGTGATCTTATGTTTTATGAAAATGTAACATTCATTAAAAACAATGTTAGTCAGAAAAGGCTCTATCAGGGAGTAAAAGAAATTTCTTCTTATCATCGTATCCAGGCTTCCACAGGTTTTAGAAAAGCGGCCTACCATGCTTTAGAAATGCTTCAAAATAGAGGTATTGAAAGCCGCATTTTAGAATTTGATGCCAGAGCAGATCAATGGTATCTGGAACAAAAAATGTTTCAGGAATGGGATTGTAAAGAGGCTTATTTGGATTTATTAGGTGAACATATCAAACGTTTCTGTGATTTTAGTGAGGAAAAATGTTCTATCATTCAAAAAAGCTACCCTTGCGATTATCGTCAACAGCCATTAGATGTCGTATTAGTTGAGAAAAATGACGATGAATATTTGGCTTCATTAGATTTAAAAGGAAAGATCATTTTTATTCATGAGATGCCGGCTCCTTATGTAGAAAGTGCCATTAAGAAATATGGTGCTGTTGGAATCATTACTGATTTTATGCGTGAGGTCGAAGGTGTCCGCCACCGCTATGAAGCTTTTGATACATTTAATTATACTTCTTTCTGGTGGAATCATCGAGAAGATGAACCACATACCTTTGGTTTTGTCTTATCACCACGTTTAGGTGATGAGTTAAGAGCTTTATGTTTAAAAATGAAAGAAGAGCATCATCTTGATCCTTCTAAACCTTTATATCCACAGGTGACCTGTTACATCGATTCGTCCTTATATGATGGCAAAGTAGAAGTCGTAGAAGCTTTTTTACCTGGCGAAAGTAACGATGAAATTTTAATGACGGCTCATCTGTGTCATCCAAATACCAGTGTGAATGATAATGCTTCTGGGGTTAGTGGCGGTATAGAAGTGATGACCGTATTGAAGAAGTTATTAGATGAGAAGAAACTATCGCCATTAAAAAGAGGAATTCGATTGATCCTGGTTCCTGAATTTACGGGTACTCATTGTTATCTATCGACCATCCATGATTATTCAAAGATCAAAGCCGGTATCAATTTAGATATGATCGGTGGACGGCAAAATGGCAGTTATGGTCCGATTACGATTACACGTACCCCCTATGCAAATCATAGTTTAGTCAACGCTCTTTCTGATTTAATCTTAGAAGAAGTGAAGAAGCAAGTACCTGACTTAGCTGAGGGTGAATACACAAGCCTCGTAAATAGCCGTATAGCTTCTTATTCTGGTGGCAGTGATCACACGATCTTATGTGATCCAACCATTGATGCACCTTGTGTTATGGTTGGTCAATGGCCTGATAAATATTATCATACAAGCAGTGATACGTTAGAATGTATCGATCCTCTCGTTTTAGCGTTTTCTACAAGTTTTGCTGCCAGTTATGTTTATACATTAGCTACTTTAAATGAAGCAGATGCTGCTTTGACGCTTCATCGTCATGAGGTCATGATGATGGATGATCTTTCAAAAATATTGAATCAGGCATATGTAAATCATGAAAAGGCATCCGATACCTATTTAAAACTTACTTATATTGCGGAAAGCTATCAAAAATCATCTTTTGATGTTTGCCGATTCAATTTAAATAAAGAGATAGCCCTGAAAGAAGAAACTTACTTATCTCAATTGGCAAAACCTGTCTTAGAACGTTTTGTTTGTGAACATCCTGACGCCATAAAGACTCGTCTTTATGATAAGCAGTTAAATCGTAAAGTTCAACGTTTATTCATAGGTCCAATTCGTGATTTGGAGGACTATATTGCGAAAGATAAAAAATATGAGCCTATTTTAAAAACCTTCAAAGAGGCTCATAAAGATATTTCTTTCATGAGTGCTCACAATCTTGAATCGCTCATTCCTTATTTTATGGATGGTAAAACTAGTTTGAAAACTGCCAGTGATGCGATTTACGTTCAAACAGGAATACGTAATGATCCATATATCCTTGATTTTGTGTCATTGTTAATCGATCTTGATTTAGCAAAAGAAGTTTAGATATATACTAGCTCGGAACCATTCAAGTTTCGAGTTTTTATTAGTTTTTTCAAACAAATGAAACTATTATATAATTTTCATAAACTATAACTTATAAAAATTTTTAATATGATTGAATATAAAGTATAACTGTGATAAAATCATAATAAGTTAAAGGGTGTGATGATAATGATTAAAAGAGAATCATATATGAGTCGGATTCGTCCTTTTATTGGCAGCGACTTAATTAAGGTTTTTACCGGTATTCGCCGTAGCGGGAAATCTGTTATGCTTCATTTGATCAAAGAAGAACTTATTTCATCCGGAGTAGATTCTCATCAATTTATATCTATTAATTTTGAAAATATGAGTTTTCATCATCTATGTAATGCCAATGCCCTTCATGATCATATTATTCATCAATCCTCTGAAATAAATGGTAAAGTTTATTTGTTTCTTGATGAAATACAAGAAGTTTTAGATTGGGAAAAATGTATTAATTCTCTAAGAGTAGAAATAGATTGTGATATTTATATTACAGGTTCGAACGCTAAATTACTTTCTGGTGAACTGGCCACTTATTTGGCAGGAAGATATGTTGAGTTTATTATTTATCCTTTTTCCTTTCAAGAATTTATTGACTTATATCGGAGTGTTTATCCTCAAACGGATACACGTAAATGTTTTAATCAATATCTCATCATCGGTGGAATGCCTTATCTTGCAAATCTAAGTTTTAATAAGGAGGCCTGTCAACAATACTTAACAGATTTATTTAATTCTGTTGAATTAAAAGATATCATCAAACGTAATAATATCCGTGATACAGATATGTTAGAAAGACTTATTGCTTTTATCACATCACATATTGGTTCTACTTTTTCTTCTACTTCTATTTCTAAATATTTAAAAAGTGAAGGAAGAAATGTTTCAACAGAAACCATTCTTAATTATATCAAAGCTTGTACAGATGCATTTTTATTTTATCAAGTAAAGAGGCAGGATCTTCAAGGAAAAAAGATTCTTACAGTAAATGAAAAATATTATATTGCTGATCATGGCATTCGAGAAGCGGTATATGGATCAAATATGAAAGATATTCAATTAGTATTAGAAAATATTGTTTATATAGAGTTATTACGTAGAGGCTACAAAGTGACTGTTGGGAAAATAGCTGATAAAGAAATTGATTTTGTTTGTGAAAAACAAGGAAAAAAACTATATTTGCAAGTAGCATATCTTTTAGCTAATGAGGAAACGATTCATAGAGAATTTGATATTTATTATTCGATTCGTGATAATTATCCAAAATATGTCATTTCTCTAGATGAATATGACATGAGTCAAAACGGTATTAAACATCGAAATATTCGTGATTTTTTATTGGCTGATGAATGGGATTAGCAAGAGGGTTTGATTATGGAAACAAACGAAAGACAGACAACTAAAAATAACATTACTGAGATACCACAGCTTTTAGACTTAAAGCATTTTATGGATCATTTGCTTTCTAAAAACCAATATATAGCAAAAAGCTGTTTTAAAGAAAAATTAGAAGCCAACGATCAGGTCATTCAATTTTTTCTTGTATTAAAGAATAGTGATATGTTAGATATTTTCTGTCAGAAAAATGATCTTGATTTTAAAGAAATTGAAACAGCTTTAGATGAATACCAAAACTATGAATCACTGATTGATGAGCATAATGAGAATTTCATTCAAAAAACAATGAAAGATGAAAAAGAATATCTTGATCGTATTCTTCTCGAATCGGATCCAAAAATTGTATTGGATGAAGATCAGCGACGTGTCGTACTAACAGATGAGGATTATTGTCTAGTAATTGCAGGAGCAGGAGCCGGTAAAACAACAACTGTTGCTGCTAAGGTAAGATATCTTGTAGAGAAAAGGGGTATTGATCCCTCTGAAATACTTGTTGTCTCTTTTACAAATAAAGCCGTTCAGGAATTAGCAGATAAAATTAATAAAGATCTCGCTATCGACTGTCCAATTTCAACCTTCCATTCAGCTGGAAATGCCATCTTAAGAAAACATACACCTGAAAAATTAAATATCGTAGATTCTTCAAAGCTTTATTTCATTCTTCAGGATTATTTTAAAGATGCTATCCTTACTAATGAAACACTTGTTAATCATCTCATATTGTTCTTTTCATCTTATTTTGATGCACCAATGGATGAGAATGATCTAAGTAATTTTTTCAATAAGATCGCAAAATCAAATTTTTCTACGATGCGCAGTGATTTAAATGAATATAAAAAACAGGTCATGGATATTCGTTCAAAGAAAATGGTAACGATTCAAAATGAAATCTTGCGTTCTCACCAGGAAGTTGAAATTGCCAATTTCTTATATTTAAATCATATTGATTATGAATATGAACCTATTTATAAATATGATATCCCACATGCCAGAAAACCTTATACACCTGACTTTAAGATATGGCAAGGTAATAAATATGCTTATCTTGAACATTTTGGTGTTTCTGAAAACGGTAAAAACAATCGTTTTAGTGATGATGAATTAAAAGCCTATAAAAAAGCCATCAATGATAAAATTATACTTCATAAAAGACATAAGACCCCTTTAATTTACACATTCTCCGAATATAATGATCATCAGCCATTACTTAAACACTTACAGGATGAATTAGAAAAACAGGGATTTGAACTGCGTCCTCGTTCGAACAAAGAAGTGATGGAAAAACTCATATCTTCTGAAGAGAATCGATATATTCGCCGATTACTTACTCTAATTTGTAGATTTATCACGAATTTTAAAACAAATGGGTATAATGAAGATGATTTTAATCGTATGTTTCATTCTACACTGAATGTACGTACACGACTCTTTTTAAATATTACACATGACTGTTACTTAGAATATGAACGGCAGCTTAAAGAAAGTCATGCTGTTGATTTCCAAGATATGATCAATGATTCTGCGAAACTTTTACGACAGGTCAAAGAAATGAAACAGAAACTTGATTACAAATATATCATTGTTGATGAATATCAGGATATTTCTCGACAGCGTTTTGATCTAGTAAAAGCTTTATCTGAAGTCTGTGATGCGAAAATCATGGCTGTAGGGGATGATTGGCAGTCAATCTATGCTTTTAGCGGTTCTGATATTACGCTATTTACCCAATTTGCGGAAAAAATGGGATATGCGAAATTATTGAAGATCGTAAAAACCTATCGTAATTCACAGGAAGTGATTGATATTGCAGGTAACTTCATCCAGAAAAATACTTCTCAAATTTCTAAAACCTTGATATCACCTAAAAATATTACGGATCCTGTTATCATTTATACCTATGATGCTACCCCTAAAAAAGCTCATGGTGATAATCGTAGTGGTGTTAATTATGCGATTGCTCATGCTGTGGAAACAGCTCTTGAACAGATTCAGATTTATAATGAGCAAGAAGAAAAGGAGGAAGATTCTTCCATTCTTCTCATAGGACGTTTTGGTTTTGATGCCGATCGTTTAGAAAAGTCCGGATTATTTGAATTTACACAATATAAAAGTCAGCTGAAAAGCGTAAGATTCCCTAAAATGAACATTACTTTCTTAACGGCTCATGCATCAAAGGGACTAGGATATGACAATGTAATTGTCGTTAATGGAAAGAATGAAACCTATGGCTTTCCATCAAAAATTGAAGATGATCCGGTTTTATCCTTTGTTATCAAAGGAGATCGTTCTATTGATTATGCTGAGGAAAGACGTTTATTTTATGTCGCCATGACACGTACTAAGAATCGAGTATATTTTATAGCTCCTGAACAAAACCCTTCAGAATTTTTACTTGAGATCAAACGTGAATATAAAAATGTATCTCTTCGTGGCAACTGGAATGAAGACTATCAGCCAAATAACACCGCTAAAAAAGTATGTCCTATCTGTGGCTATCCTCTGCAATATCGTTATAAAAATTCTTATGGTCTAAGATTGTATATCTGTACCAATGAACCGGAAATTTGTGGATTTATGACCAATGAGTATAAAGCCGGTAAACTTTCAATCTTAAAATGTGACTGGTGTCATGATGGCTATCTTGTGGTAAAGCCAGCAAAAGATGGCAATTATTTCTTAGGATGCACCAACTATAAATCCGATGGCAGCGGATGTAAACGAGTTATTTGGAAAGAACAGTATTACAGCATGATGAATTTTTCTTCAGATTCTACCTCATCTAAGTCAGTTACTGAAGAAAAGAAAGAGCCTATAAAAATCATTTCTCAAGAAAATATATCTAAGAAAAAAGAATCTGTAACAGAAATAAAAAAAGCGGATATCCAGTCTGTATTATATCAAGGAAATGATTTAAATGAGATTGTCTATACTATTTTACAAGCCTTATCAAATATCAGCATTCATCACTATTATGGCATTAATGTTCTTGCGGATGTACTTCGAGGTGCTAACAGCAAGAAAGTTAAAAATGCGAAGCTAAATGAAATCAATGAATATGGCAAGCTTAAGACAATCGAAAGAGAAGATGTGATCACGATCATAGAATGGCTCATCGATCGTCATTATATCCTTAAAACAAAGCATTCACTCTATCCTGTATTACATCCCACCTATGAAGGAATGCATTATGATGAAACACTTACTGCTCGTAAGCTTCAGGGATTATTAAAGATTTTGGAAAATAGATAAGAAGCGATAAAAAAAACTCTATTAAGAAAGGTCCCTTAATAGAGTTTTTCTATACTATTTATTATATTTGTTTGCTATCCTTACATATTCTTTAATTTTATTTCCAATCAATTCATAGTTTTTACTCTCTAGGATTTCACGTGAATTAATACTACTGCTAACTCCCGCACCAACAAATCCTGCACTTAAGCACTCTTCATAAAAAGCAGGAGTCATTTTTCCAACAGCAAAATATTGAATAAATCCTAGAGGTTTCATCAATGCTTTACCATAATCAAGACCTAATTCACCCGTTGGAAATAGCTTTACGATATGTGCATGATTTCGATAGGCTTCATAAGCTTCTGTTGCACTCATGACACCAGGCATATAAAACACATCATGTTCATGAGCATATTTCAAGACCTCTAAACTTAAAATAGGGGAAACGATAAAATCACTTCGTGCTGATATAGCTTTTTTTGCTTCTTCAATCGTTAAAACGGTACCACAACCAACATAGATATCTTGACCTACGGCTTCTTTCACACTTTGAATCACTTCGAAGGTTTTATCTTCATATTCCTGATGATTATAGGTGATTTCTATAAACTTAGCACCATTTTCAACGCAAGCTTTTGATGCCTCTACGATTGTTTGAACTTCAATCTCATTCACTCGAAAAATACACATCAGTTTTGATAAAAGTAAATCTTGTTCAACTTTTTCAATGTTTGTCATTCGATATTTACCTCGAAATCATCATCACTATCTTCAAAAGGATTTCCTTCTTTGGCTTCTTTCTTAGTAAAATGAAGAACGACCATTGTTACGATAACACCTACACCAATAGCTAAAAATGCTCCTGGCCATACATTTTCCATAACTGGAAACGCGAAGAAACCACCCATCATTACCGATGATCCGACATCAAAATACATGGCGATAGCTCCTGTTACAGCACTACCCACAATTGTTGCTGGCATAACATGTAATGGATCACGAATTAGAAATGGCAACCCCCCTTCTCCTACTTGAGCAGAACCAAGGATGATGGCTGAAACTGCTTGTTCTCTTTCTTCTTCAGTGTATTTCTTCTTTTCGATCAAAGCATGGATTCCTAAAGCAATAGGGGCTACACAGCCAATACATACTTTAGCACCTTCTGGACCAATGATACCATCAGCAACAAGTCCATTTGCTACTGTCGTTCCTGCTTTTGTTACCGGGCCTCCTAAGTCAACCCCCATCAGCACACCTAAAACAATACCAAACAATACTTTTGATCCTGATGTCATAGAAGTAAAGAGATCAATTAAAACTTGTTGTAATCCACCTAGAATCGGACCTAACACATAATTCATCAGCAATACTGAGAATAATCCTCCAAAAATCGGAAGTATTAATAATGGCAGTAAAGATTTCAAACTTGCAGGAAGCGGTAATTTTTCCTTTACAAACTGAATAAAGTAACCCACTAAAAGACCACCGATGATACCACCAATAAAGCCAATATTCTTATTCACGGATAATAATCCTACAACAAATCCTGGAGCAATTCCCGGCCGGTCACAAATAGAATAAGCTGTATAAGCGGCTAATGTAGGAACAACCATTGACATGGCCAATGATCCGCCATTATATAACATATAAGCAAATGTCTCGGTATTACTTGTTACAGTTGCACCACCAAGCATTGTACCAAAAGATTGCAAAATACCACCCAGACAGATAACCGGAATCATATAACCAACACCGGTTAATATGTGTTTATAAACATCTTTCAATTTCATACTATTTCTCCTTTAATTTAGCTTCAATTTTCTCTAAAAGTTTTTCAGGCTGCTTAATAGCAACTTCTGACTTGACTCTAACAATCGGTTTATCTTTAAATCTTTCCTCATTTGTTACAGCAACATCAGCAGCAAAGATGACAATATCCGCTTCTTTGATTTCATCTTCTGTCAAGATGCTTTCACAACCGATTGTTCCTTGTGTTTCCACGCTGATTTGATGCCCTCTTTTTTCAGCAGCTTGTACTAAACGATCTTTGGCAATATATGTATGTGCCACCCCTACTGTACAAGCCGTCACAGCAACAATCTTCATGACTGGCTACCTCCTTTCTTTAATAGATTCAACAGTTCATCTGCTGTTTCTACATACTCTAATTTTGAAATCACGTTTTGATCCATCAAAGATCTCGCTAATTCAGAAAGCATTTTTATATGTACATCATCCTTTGTATTATTAGGAATAGCTAACAGAAATATATATTTAATTTTCTTTCCATCAATAGATTCCCATTCAATCTCTTTTTTTGTTCTTACAAAGGCAACACTTGGTTGATTCACCGCATCACTTACTCCATGGGGAATCGCAACCCCATCAATGAGTCCTGTAACAGACAAAGCCTCGCGATCATATACCTTTTCCTGAAAAGCATTTTTATCTGATATCATCCCATTTTGATAAAGGGAAGAACACAAATAATCAAAAACTTCTTTTTTACTTGTTAGATCTTTATCTAAATGGATACTATTCTCATTAAGTACTTCTTCTATTTTCATAGCTACAAATCTCCTATATATCCAATATCTCTTCTATCTCTTTTTTTGTTTTTGCCTGCAATATTTGATCATGTATTTCTTGTTGATAAAGTAATTGGTATAATTGTCGCAATTTTAAATTTACGGTTTTGACATCTTCTCTGCTAACAGCTAAGAAAATCAATAAATCTACTTCATCTTGTCCCCATAAAATATCTTGATTAAGAGTGACAACACATAAAGCCGACTTTTTTATGCTTTCCAAATAACCATGAGGTATCGCAATCTTACAACCAATCGCCGTTGAACATTTTTCCTCTCGCTCTATGACATCCTCTCCATAATTGGATTCCACATATCCTTTAGACGATAATATTTCAGAAACATAATGAATGACATCACTTGCTTTATTTAAATCACAATGAAGAATTGTTTCCAAATGAATCTTTTTAAAGAGTTTGATTTTGTCTAATGAATAACGATCAATGAAACTTTGTATCTTCTTATAATCTTGCTGATAAAGCAAAGGATTTACAATAATACGATTTATATTGGTTTCTACAGGAAATGTCGAAATACAAAGATCGATTTTATCAGACTTATATTTATCAATACAATTTTCTGCAATTACATCAATAATTTTTATCTCATTAAACGCCTTTTGAATTTTAGAGGCTAATAGCTGTGATATGCCAACTCCTTGTGAACATACAATAATGGTTCTTATTAATGTTTTTTCCTGTTCGATCATAGCTTCTATATGTATAGCAAGATATGCCAATTCATCTTCTTGAAGCATTTGACCAAAATATTTTTTAAATAAGCTGTTACACATCCATGAAATACCATAAGCATCTGGATATTCTTGTTTAATCTGATTCAATAATGGATTTTTTAAGGTTACTGAATTTGCAATTCTATTGGTTAATGGAATTAAATGAACTACTAAATTATCCACAATACTTTCATCATCAATCTGAATATTTCGTGTATCTTCAACAATTTGAACAATTTCTTTCGCAAGTAATTGACATGTATTACGAATATTTTTATCTTCATAAATTTCTTGTCCGCTTAATACATCATTTGAAGTAATCAAATATTGATAAATTAAATGTCTTTCACTTTTTGAAAAATGAGTACCATAAGTCTTTTCTAACTTATTACACAAATGTATAATCTGTTGATAAATCGATTCAAAGCTGATCACTAACTGATCATCATTTTTCAATATATTTCCCTGTCTTATTCGAATAATTGAAATCGCTATATGAAGTAATAATGTATTAAACGAATTATCACTTAAACTTAAACCCATTCTTCTTAATGTGTTTCTTAAATAACGATGGATAGGCTCAATATCTAATTGACATATTGAAATAATTCTTTCCTGAATGGTTTTATATGATGATTTAAAACCATAGGGATCTAAGATATCTGCTTGAATTGCAAGTATTTTTGACAAGAAATTCCTTAACTCTTTTTCTTCTCCTACTAATTGAACTCCTTTACCTTTATGAAACTCTAAAACGACTTTTTCATTTTTCAATAACTTATTCAATCGATCTAAATCATTTCGAATAGCTGACTGGCTTAAGTAAAATTGTTCTGCCAATTCACTTACTTTTATATAACTTCCTTTATGTGTTAATAAATAATATGCGATATAGTAACATCTATCTAAGTGACTCTGTTTATTCGTATTTATCTTATCCAATACCTCATGTATATTTTCATCGCTTCCCTCTATTTTTACCCCACTTCCTCGTACACTTGTTATCTTTACATCATAAATTTTTAAAAATTTATTTAAATTTTTCATTTCATCTCGAATCGTTGATACAGACACTTGATGATGATCTGCTAATTCTTTTTTAGAAATAAGATGTCGATGTGTAATTAAATAATTGAGGATATCTTTTTCTCTTTGTTTCATAAGCTCTGCTCCTCCACGATGAAGTGACGTGCATTTGAAAAAGAATATTTTGATCCTTCGATACGATATTGATATCGATGATATTTTCTTAAAATCTGATGAAATTTAAGAATTTTCAGAATAGATATTACAAGAAACACGAAGAAGACGATTAATGCGAACATTACCTTATTAAATACGCATAATAAAAGTGATAAAATTGCAAATAGACCAATAAAATAATTCATATATGTGTTTTCATATATTATGAGTCTTTTTCTCTCATCACTTTTAATTGTGAATAACTTAATATAATCTTTCATACTTCCTCCAATTTCATTATATTTGAATAATGATTTTTGTATTTTTTTATTTCTGTCAATTAATGACATATTTTTAAATAAAAGAAAATAAGTGTTTGTGTGTAACACTTATTTATTCCGGTATATGATAAATTTGATTCTTTAAACTTTGATCATTAACTAAATACTTATTATTTTCTGTTACCTCTACGCAAACTAAATTCCCTGCCTGTTTATATAGTGCTTATACATCCATCTTTAATTCGAATTAATCATTCTCCTGAGTTTTTATTCGAACAATAAGTCACTTCTAATCCAAAATATCATGTTTGATAAACAATTCATATTCTTTGATTTCACTAATCAAATTCTCCATCCTAAGCTCAAAACATTCTTTTATTTCACATTCCCATACAATAATAACATGATATTCCATTTGTTCCAATAACTGAATGTTTCTAATATCCCGTTTTACATTTTTATCAATTTTATCTTTCCAGTATTTTGTATTGCTTTTGGGTATTGTGGCTAATTTGCATCCGTGATGATGATGCCAAAAACATCCATTCACAAAAATAACTGTTCTATACTTTGAAATGAGAATATCTGGCCTGCCTGGTAAATCGGAAACATTTTTTCTATATCTAAAGCCATGATGATAAAGATATTTCCTAACCTTAATTTCTAAAGATGTATCTTTTCCATGTATTTTAGACATATTTTCTGATCTTTTCTGCTTTGTTAATTTATCAGTCATTTCCTTCACCATATAATAATTAATTTTAACGCATATTTTCTTTTATATCAAATTATGTATCTAAAATAAAATGGAAATAATCATATGTCGCAGATTCTCTTACTTCTCATTTCTTGCTTACACATACTTTTACAATATTATGTGTGTTATATATTCTCAAATTTCCAAGTATATTTTTCCTGTATGATTCTCTTAAATGTCAACAATATAGCTATAAATATTTTATCATCCTTTCCCTTGTTATCCAATACTTTTAAGTATATTTAAAACTTTTTGAAAAAATAAGGAAGTTTTAAATGTATTTAAAAGTATTCATGATCTGAGACAAACTTTTAAATATACTTAAAACTTTATAAAAAGAAGTATACATCCGTACACTCCTAAATTACATCAATCACTTTACTTAAATCATTTAAAATACAATATACCTTATCTTTAATTTCATCTGTTGGCTGCATCAAATCAGGAATCATAACTGTCATTGCCCCTGAAGCAATCCCCGCTTTTACGCCATTGATTGAATCTTCAAGTATTATGCAATTTTTAATATCGACACCTAATTGATTTGCTGCCAATAAAAAGATTTCTGGATCAGGCTTCGAATGTTGCACCATTGAACCATCAACGATCACATCAAAGAAATCAAAAATGTTCTCTTCTAAATAAGGAATATACTGCATGAATCGATTTCTTTCTGTTGAGGTCGCCAAAGCACAGTGAATACCTTTTTGCCTTGCATATCGTAATAATTCAAGAGCCCCTTTCTTAATCGGTATGCCCTCATTTTTAGCCATTTCCATAAAATATTCTCTACGCCATTTTAACACCGTTTGATAATCAAAATTCTTGCCAAAATATTTCTCATATATTTTTAAACTGGCCTGGATATTGATTCCTCTCATTTCTTTTTTAAAAGATTCATTAAAATCATAATGAAAATGCTCTTTTGCCTTATCCCATATCTTATCCTGCATTCTTTCTGTATCTAAAAGTAAACCATCCATATCAAACAACAATGCTTCTATCATAAGACCACCCTCTTTGCTTTACCTAAAACGGCAAATCATCTTCATCTATACCTATATCATTTTGATCATTACTCATATCATAATATAACATAACTTTCTCATCAAAAGGCAAATCAGGATCAATCCCAGCTTCCTCCCAGCTTACCCCATAAGGAAAACCGCCTTCCGTATGACCAGCAATATAGGCAAATACATCGTCACATTCTTCATACACATCTTCTATTATGTTCTGTTTCTTCCTTTTCTTTCCCATCATAATTCCTCTATATGGATACCATTAAAATCAAACCCATTTTTTATACACCAGCCAATTTCACATAGTTTGATCATTCTATCCTGATATTGATAATAGTCATCTAATATACCAAATTTTCTAAACAATTCTTTACACCTTCTAAATGATCCTTTTTGATGAAACGCATGATAAAGCAATTCAAATGTATCTTCATCAACATTTACATGTTTTATAAATCGTTCAAGAATATCTCTATGATCGATATCATGATCACTAATTCCGATTACATTCTCCTCACATTCCAAATCATCTAAATCTATATCTTCAATATCAGCAAATATAAACTCTTTTTCTTTTGTATCATAAAGAATATTGCTCCATGGCCTTACTTCATTAAAAGCTGCGTTAAGTCCTGTCAGATCTATCGTTTCTAATGATTTTTCTCTGAAAACAAGCGGCATTTCCACATCAGAAAAAACTGCTTTTAACTTTATATATAGTTTCTCATCTTCATCATTTTTTAATTTACAAAGCTTCACATACATAAAATAATGATGAATCATATTTTCAAAATCAAAAACCGTATCATTCAATCTTTGAATAGAAAAACATTCACAGGTATGTATTAAATCTAAGATACAGTCTTTACAACAATGATAAGTTAAATAATAATCGACATATAAATTTAAATAATTATAGGTTCTATTATGATAAGCATCACGAATGATTTCAAAATGTTTAAAAGGAATATCCATGCTACTCATTACTTTTTCAAATATTGTTTCTAAAATATCTCTTTTATGCATCGAATCATTTAATGTCAGATAAGGAATGTCCAGATCTTGTTTCACAAGCTTATTGATGATATTCATATATCTAGGTGTTGCACATAATGTCTGATAACAGTCTTCCCAATCCTTAAAGACCTGTGCATTTATCAATAATTCTAAAGCCTTTTTTGAATCCATATTATCTAAAAATTCACGAATTTTCTTTACATTTTCAAAAAATATCTTTTCTTCTCTCTTATTCTTCATTGTCACAATTTCTTTTACATTCTGTAAAATATTCTCTTATATAAGCATTAATTTCTTCAGAATCAAACTCTTCCTGATCAAAATCAACCATGTCTTTCACAGGAATCATCTCTCCTTCATAATTTTCTACCAATGTATTGGGATCATCATAATATAACTGCAATTCACCATAATTGTCTTCCCAAATACCATATCCTTCACCATCTTTCACATACGGATAAGGATATAAAGAGGCATCCTCTTCTTTTCCTAAATATTTTACTGTAAATTCATACCCTTCACCAAAATCATACTCAAAAAGAATCTTACTATTTTTTCTTAAATGTAGCTCATTTAAGTGCCATTCTCTGGCATCCCGATCATCATTTTCAAAAATACTCTCTGAAAAGGTTCCATAAACTTTTCTGCCTATCGTAAATTGCATCAAATGATAGAAATCACCATGAAAAGCTAATACGATACTAATACCTAAATCAGATAAAGAAGCCATAGAAGGTATCGAAATTAACCGATTTAATTTCTTCTCATAACCTTTTAATTCAACCTTAAAAAGATATTTTTCACTAAGTCTCATAACTGAATGATAGTTTTCATACAAATAATTTGTAAACAATTTATCTACTTCTTTTTCATCAGCCTGATGTATCAAATAACTGTTCGTAATTTCAATAACAGAATTTCTAAGTGTAAAATCAATTGCAATTTCATCAGGTAACTGCTTTACCATTTTAATTATTTCCTTTAATTCTTTTGAACCTGACTGTTCACTTTCATTAATAATATTTTCAAAATATGTATCAATTATTTTTTCTATCATAAATTTTCTCCTTTATTTTTTATAAATTCTTGTATATTTCTCAAAATATTCATGATTTAGATTTTCACTACCTTCACAATTCAAACTGACAAAAACTGGTGGTGTTATACCTTTTTTGAGGATATAAGCTGCACACTGCGTAGAAATCGCCTGTACAATGAAGGCATTTGCCATTGATGACGTTGGACACATTGCACTATCTAACCCTTCCAAATGAATTGCACTATCCCCTAAAACTCCACAGTTATCAATCACGATATCTGCGATATCAAGCAAATGTTTCCCAGAAGAATGTCTGGAAGCTGTCGCATTGGAATGTTGAACACTTGTAATGGCTATCACTTTAGCTCCTCTATCTTTTGCTTCTAATGCCAATTCGATAGGATAAGCATTCCGTCCTGAATTAGAGGCTATCAGTACGACATCATTTTCACTGATTTTATACAGATCCACCAATATCTTGGCATATCCGCTAAGTCTTTCAAGATAGGAGCTTTTGGTAGGATGCTCATTCAATGTCAGCTCTGTTGTTAGAATAGGAACAACAAAAGCTAATCCGCCTGCCCTTGCATAAAACTCTTCCGCAACTGTATGTGAATGACCACTTCCACTAACATAAAATGTATGATCATTTATAAAAGCTTCAGCAATCATTTTCGCTGCTTCATCTATTTGCTTTACTTGTGTTTTTTGAATTTTCTTTAATACTTCAAAGCCACACTCAAACACCCTATCGATCATGGTGATTCCCTGGTATATTATAAATGACTCATTTAATAGTCATTTACAGTATACTTTTCCTTTCTATCAACCCTTTAAACCGTGGTTGATTACGGTTTTGTTAATCTGTAAAATTGAATAATGTGAATGTGGATTTGTATTATTCCTTGTGGCTTGACTACTTTAAGGAGGTTCTTACCACACCTTATTCCTAAATAATGATGAGTTAGATGAGTCTTTGAATTCGTATTTTGAACCAGGTTTTGTGGTTTAAGTGTTGTGGATACCATTTTCACGTATTTTAAAGAAAGGATTTTATATCATGAAATTAGTTGGAATCGACATTGGAAAGAATAAACACTTCTTTTGTATCATGGATAAAGATACCGGAGAACTTATCGTTCACCCTGCTTCTTTCTCTAATGATAAACATGGCTTTGATCTGCTTATTCAAAATCTTAAACCTTACTCTAAAAAATCTATCTTAATTGGTATGGAAGATACCGGACACTATCATTTTGCTTTGTTGAGATTTCTTCTGGATAGAAACTTCTCCGTTGCTCTTATCAATCCTACAACCACTGATTTTTCCCGTAAAATGCAAGGTGGTATTACCAAAAATGATAAGCTCGACACTTTGACTATTTGTGATGTCCTGGATACTCCAGAACGTAAAAAGCAGTATCGTATCACGAAAGTTAACAGCTTCGATCTTTATGAACAGAAACAGTTAACCAGACATCATCATAATCTGAAGGAAGAGCTCAATGTCTACTCAAACCGCCTGCAAAGGTGTATTGATATTGTATTCCCTGAATTCAACAGTCTGTTTGATTCCAAATATAGCCGTGTATATATGGCGGTGCTTAAAACTTTTGGCAGTGCTGAAGCTATCGCTAATGCTGATATAAGAAGGATTCGTCGATGCTTTGAATACAAAGGCAGAGGAAGACGTATTTCTTTAACCCCTGAAATGCTTAAGGATCGTGCAAAATCCTCTGTTGGAATTCCTTCATCAGCAGACGTTATTCAGATCAGACATCTGGTCGATCAAATAGAATTGATCCATGAGCAAATTACTGAAATAGATAAAAAAATAGAAGAGTTCTCGCTCAAGACAAACTCTCCTATCCTCTCCATACCAGGAATTTCTCATTTCTCTGGTACTTCTATTTTAGCGGAATTAGGAGATATAAGCAACTATTCTAATGCAAGAAAAATCATAAAGGCTGCAGGGGTGGCCCCTTACCATTACGAATCAAGTCAGTTTGCTGCACAGCATACAGCTATTGCCAAGAAAGGATCAAAGTATCTTCGAAAGACCTTGTATCAGATCATACTGACAGTTATTCGATGCAATCCTGTATTCAAGGAATACTATCAGCTTAAGATCTCTCAAGGCAAGGGACATCGCTGTGCTCAAGGACACTGTGTAAGAAAGCTGCTTAGAGTTATCTATCATTTAGTCACTACGAATCAGCCATTTAATCCTGATTTGTTAAGATAAATAATTAACTTCAAACAAATTTTAGAAATTCCCTTCATCAAGGTTGTTTTCATCATGCCCAAAAAGTACAAATCACTATTCACTTTTCAAAGAACAGCTCCAGCTAACATACAAAACTAGAAATTTTATATTTTCAAACTTTTTCATCTAATTCTCTTGATTTTTATATAGTTAGCTCCTTAAACTTTTATTTGTTTGTATTCTAGCATACACATGCAAAACGAAATAACTTCTCAAAATATATTATAATTCAGCATCAAATACTACGATTATAGAAAACATAAGCAGACATTATCCTTTATTACATTTATGAAATGATAAGTATTTCCCTTTCTTCATCTATCGGTGATGACCCTTTACTCAAACTTGTCATTACTGCAAGTTTAAAATCAGAGCAATCTCTTTATTAAACAGTTAAAGAATGTCCTGAACCCTAAAATTTGGACTAAAAAATTAAATTGTCATAGATAAGGTTTGATACCTGTATTGTAGGGGTGATAAACCTTTTCTTTTTGTATTGATTCTTTCTTCATTGTAATAATGAATGTATTCTTCCATAGTTATTCCCTCCATCAATTATTAAAATTATATCATAAAAGAATGAACTTGCTTTCATCAACATTTAATAATTTTTACAAAAACTTTATTGAATGATTTACTGTTTTTCATAGCCGCTTTAGTGTAAAATATATGCAATGGCAGGTAATATTATGGAAACAAAAAAATATGTTGATGATAGTATCGTAATTGTTGCACAAGGTGCACTGCGTCAAACACAGAAAGAAATTCTAAAACAACAGGTCAAAGGGGTTGAGATAACTACGCTTGGCCGTTTTATTCAGTCTTTAGATAAGACAAATACCGTTGAATGGACATTATGCTATGAATGTTATCAACGTTTTAAAGGCATCGAAAATCAGCTTCATTATTTTAAAAACAGTCTTTTGTCATCTTCTTTTATCGATGAATGTCTAAACTTTCTTGATCTGCTTCATTTCTATGAAATAAAACCTGATGAACTGCCTTGTATCAAAGAAAGTGATCAGGAACTTAAGATCATATTAGAAAGTATTTATGATTTGAAAACACGTTCTATTTGTTATAAGGAGAATCTTTCATCCATAGGTGATCTTTCCCATGTTTACATTCATATCGTTCATCCAACACTCATGGAAGAAAAATATATTCAGCTCTTAGTAGAACATCAGGCTCATTTATTATCGCCTTATCTCAATAAACCTGCTTATGAATACTATCATGCGAATAATCCAAGATGCGAAATTGAAAGCATTGCCCAAAAAATCATCGATGAGAAAATGGATATCAATGATGTCATGATTGCTTTATGTGATCCAAAAAGCAGTACTGTATTAGCTTCTGTATTTGACCGATATCAGATTCCTTATCATCTATCTTTATCAAAGTCTTCTTCTTATGCTTTTCAAGCTGCAAGTTTATTAGAATTTGCCTTAAATCCAACACCTGAAACTTTTTATGAATGTCTGACACAGAACTGTTTTGGGGATATGAGCAATCTTATCAAAGCACAAAAAATATATCCTTATGCCTATGATCAGCCATATCCTGATTTACAAAATCAAACTTTTCATAGTGATTTATTCAGTGAATATGAAATCAAGGATTTTATTTCAATTATTCATAAAGCCAATATTCAAAAACAAAAAATAATACCTTATTGTCAATCACTTATGTCTTCTGACATTCAAAATATCTTATATGGTGTAGATGAAATATTGAGACATTTTCATAAACCTGACCCTGCTTTTCATTCAGCTATGAGAAAGATACAAAATCTTTTCACAGATAGCCTTCCTTATTTAAAAGAAAAAGAAGATATACGTTTATTGATTGATGAAATTCGAAAAATCAAGATTGCTGAAAATGATCAACGTATGAATAGCGTCACAGTCATTCCTTATTCACAGATCAATGAATGTCTGCCTATTACCTTTGTCATTTCCGCAACCCAAAGTCACTTTTCAGACTTTACTCCTATGAGTGGAATTTTTGGAGAAAACTATGTAGCTAATATTGAAAAATTTCCTTCTTTGATGACTCGTTATCAGCATGATCATCAAAAAATGTTGGATAGGATTCAAAATGGTCAGCGTATCATTATCTCCTATCCGCTAAGTAATTATCTAGGTAAAAACTATGAATCAAGCTTAGATATCGAAACCCTTCTTCAAAAGGAATCTATCCCTTATCCACTTGATCAGGCAAATGATATTCAAGAAACGATTCTTCCTTTAAGTGAAGATACAGCTAGACATATTTACGTTAAAAACCATGAAATGAAAGGTTCCATTTCTTCTCTTGAAAAATATGTAGGCTGTCCTTATGCTTATTTTTTAAGATATGGATGTCATATCAAAGAACCTCTTGAAGTAGGATTTAATGTGCAGAAAATTGGTACCTTGAATCATGCTGTCTTAGAAACTCTGGTGAATCGTCATCAGAAAGATTATGCCAAAGCTTCTTTGGATGAAATCACACAAATCATTGATTTATATATGCATGATATGAAAATCGTATTTCCACATATTAACTTTGATCTGATTCGTGAACGATTGATTGAAAACATGAAAATGAACCTATTTATTCTTGAAGAAATGGAAGATCATTCTTCAATGAAACCTCAATATTGTGAATATAAATGGGAGCGCATCCTGCCTATCAATGAAACAGTTGATCTTCACCTTGTTGGTTATGTAGATCGCATCGATACATCTGAAACTGCCTTTAGAGTTCTAGATTATAAGAGTTCTCAGAAAAAACTTCAGAAAGATCTTGTTTTTTCAGGTCAGCAGCTACAGCTTTGTACTTATTTGATGCAAATGAGTGATGAATTAAAATTGCGTCCTTTAGGAGGTTTTTACTATTCTTTTCAAAATGGAAAGCTTGAGCTTCCATATCAAAAGCTAGCACGCCGTTCCAAGCTCATTGAAACGATTTCCACAGAAGCCATACAAAAAGAAATGATTCGTTCAAATCGATTACAAGGGTGGATCTTTGATGAAAA
Source organism: Traorella massiliensis (assembly GCF_900104665.1). Classification (GTDB taxonomy): domain Bacteria; phylum Bacillota_I; class Bacilli_A; order Erysipelotrichales; family Erysipelotrichaceae; genus Traorella; species Traorella massiliensis. The sequence goes on from NZ_LT629967.1 coordinate 206,973, forward strand.
TGTAGAAATCATGGATGATGATGCCACTCATGTCACGGGTCTAAAAAATACGAAAAGCAAAGGCATCTATGCCTCAAATGTATTCAAGATTGATGAAATCAGCGACTGTATCCAAGAGATGATGAAAATGATTGCTTTAAATATCTTAAGTGGAGATATACGTCTAGAACCGAATGAAGCTGCATGTCTTTTCTGCAAGTATCGGCCTATCTGTCGATTCAATGGCAGCTATACAGAGAAAAAACAATTGGTGGAACTGCCACCATGTATGAGAAAGGAGGAAGATCATGGGCAAACAGTGGAATGAAGCGCAAAAAGAAGCGATCACAACTCGACATTCTAACATTCTTGTCAGTGCAAGTGCCGGTAGTGGTAAAACAGGTGTCTTAGTTCAGCGTTTAGTTGAATTAGTCACTTTAGATCATATTGAAATCGATGAAATACTTGCGATGACTTTCTCTGAAGATGCAGCAAGTGAAATGAAAAAGCGATTATCCAAAGAAATCAATCAGTTAGTATTAAATGAAAAAGATGAAAATAATCAAAAATATCTTTTTTCTCAGCTTTCTAAACTATCAAATGCTCATATTTCAACGATTCACTCGTTTTGTTACTCCATTATCAAAGATTATTATTATCTATTAGGTCTTTCAGCTAAAAGAATTTCAAACCTATGTGTTGAAAGTACCCAAAAGATCTATCAGAATCAAGCTTTAGAAGAAGTTATGGCCATCAAGCAGCAAGAAAAAAATAATTCGTTTTATCGGCTCTGTGCCATGCTTTCTTCACGCCCTGAAAATCTTCAGCCTGTAAAAGATATCATTTTAAAAACAGCTTCTATGGCCGATTCTCAAAGTGATCCTGAAATGTGGCTCAATGAAGCATTAGAGGGCTATGCTTCAGATACTTTTGAAAAAGAAACCAAAGTCCAGCAAGCTTTTTTAGATTACTGGAAAGGAGTTCTTCAGACTTATAAACAGGCCTTTGAAATAATTCGCCAGCAGTTTGAAGAACACTATCCTGATGAAGAAAAGAAAATAGCTGCATTCTATAAAAAATATGAACGGATCCGTGATGTTCATCAGATATCAGATTTTGATGAATTTTCTACACAGATTCTTGGCTGTGCCCGTCTTGCTTTACCGACTTCTCCAGATTCACAGAATATCTTTTATAAAGAAGCTCGTGAAACGATCATGGCTATCGAAGATGAAGTATTGGCTGTTCCTCCAACAGATGTTATGAAAAAAATGACGAGTGAAGTCATTGATGTCATTTCTGAACTGATTGATTGTGTGCGTCTGTATTTTAAATATTATGAAGCGATTAAAATTGAGAAAGAAGTCATTGATTTTTCGGATATGGAGCATATGGCTCTTAAACTTTTAAAAGAATTTCCAAATGTTGCAGAGCATTACCGTTCACTATTTAAAGAAATCATGGTAGATGAATTTCAAGATAGCAATGATGTTCAAGATGAACTGGTTCGTTTGATCTGCCGTAAAGATAATGTTTTCCGTGTAGGTGATGTCAAACAGTCCATTTATGGCTTTCGACATGCCCTGCCACAGATCATGCAATCTTATAAAGAAAAAGAAGATGCCTATAATAAAGTTATTCGCTTTAATAAGAATTATCGATCCGATGCAACGATTGTTGAATTTAATAACGTCCTATACGAAATTCTTATGAATATTGAAGGATTCGATTCTTTACCGTTTAAAAGTGAAGATTTAAGTGAGATTGGGCTTGATTCACAAAAAGAAAATAATCAGCCAATCATTTTCCATGCCCTTGATCCAAATTTAAAAACTTATGAAGATGAAAGAATCAATAAAGATATTTATAAAGCTGAATATATTGCTCATGAAATTTTAAGGCAGAGCAAAGATCATGAATTTAAAGATTTTGCGGTACTCGTACGTAGCAACGCTAAAATGGAAGTCTTAAAGAAGGTTTTTGAAAAGTATCATATTCCTTACTATATGAATCAGAAAAGCGGGTTTTATGAATCTCGAAGCATACAGCTTCTTCTTTCCATGCTCTCTGCTCTTTGTGATCCGGAGAATGACTTTCATTTTGCAGCTATCCTCACAAGTATCTTTTTCCAATTTGATAGTGATTCCCTGGCAAAACTATCTCAAAAGAAAAATAAATCTTATTATCAATGTATAAAAGAACAAATGCCTCAGTTATTAGATGAATTTGAACGTATTCGAAATTCTTCTCTTACGATCCACGAAATGATCCAGGAATGTTTCAAATGGAATCAGTTTTATGATACCTGCTCTTTTCAAGATCAAACTAACTGTGATTATTTCTATGAACTAGCCTGTGATTATGAACAAAATACTAGCTGTGAATGTATCAACTTTTTGACTTATATAGATTCATTAAAAGATCAACAGACAGCTCAAACCAGCACGATCGGAAAAAACGATAATGTCGTTCGTTTCATGAGCATTCATAACTCTAAGGGACTTGAATTTCCAATCATCTACTTATGGGCAACAAGTAATATGAAAAAAATGGAATTAAGTGATATGGTACTCTGCGACAATGAATTAGGTATCGGTATCAACATCATGCAATTTCCTTATCGTAATATTTTTAAATCTTATCAGCGTATTGCAATCGAGCATAAGAAAAATCGTGATGAAATTGAAGAAGAATTACGTATTCTTTATGTTGCGACTACTCGTGCAAAAAAACAGCTGCATATCGTAGATTTCCTTGATCCAAAGCTAGATATCAATCATGGCATCACTTATTCTAAAATCAATGCCCGTAAAGGTACGACCAGCTGGATACTTCAGTCTATGAATCATTTACATCAGGATCATCTTTTTAAGATTCATTATGTGGATCATCTATGGGAGACAAAACCTTTAGAAAAAACAAGAAAAGAAGCAAAAACACTTCCTATATATAAAGATGAACAAGTCATTGAACTTCTTTCACCCAGTGAAACAGAGAGTCTTGATTTTGAAGTTCGTCCTTTAAATTTCAATAAAAAAGATGCTGCCAAACGTGGTACAACTTATCATGCCTATTTGGAACATCTGCCGAATAAACAATGGAATAAAGCAATGATTCGTGAAATATCTTCTCAATATCATCTTGAGATTGATGAAAAGATATTTTCAGATTTAATGAAATTAAATCAAAATGACATTTTACGATCACTTCAAAATACTAAAATATATCATGAATATCCATTCCTCGTACAAGATGGAAATACTGTATTACATGGATATATGGACTTTTTATCTATTGGTGATAAGATTACGCTCATTGATTTTAAAACTGATGAGGTGAGGGAGGAAAAAGTATTGATCGAACGCTATACTTCTCAGCTTATGGCTTATAAAAATGCTTGCCAGATTCTTTTTAAAGATAAAAAGATCCAAGCCTATATATATTCTTTTTCATTGGCCAAGATGATTGAAATATCAAATCGCCCTTTATGAGGTGATTTCCATCACAAAACAGTTCAATAAAATCCCACAAATTGGTCTAGTAAAATTACACAAAATAGTATGATAACAATAGAAAGATGGTGAGATTATTGTGGAATATAAAAATAGGATCGTAGATGCATAGTTAGATCTTAAATTAGAAAGTTTTGGTGCTGCTTTAATTGTTGGCTAAAGGGCTGTGGGAAAACTACTACAGCTAAGCAGAAAGCAAAAAGCATCGTTGAATTTCAAGATGAAGATGTTCGCGATAACTTACTAGCAGTCGCAAACAACCAACCATCTAGGCTACTTATAGGTGAAACTCCAAGATTATTCGATGAATGGCAAGATGCACCTAAAATTTGGGGGGGCTATTAGAAAGTCCATTGATGATCGTCAAGAAAATGGCTTATACATATTAACAGGTTCAACATCACAAAATGTGAACACACCTCATATGGGAACCCAAAGAATTTCTACCTTAAAAATGTATCCTATGAGTTTGTATGAAAGTCTAGAATCAAATGGAAGCGTATCTTTGATTGATCTATTTAATCATCCTGACCAATTTGATGGATGCCAGTCCTATATAGACCTAGACGATATAATTTTCGCAATTTGCAGGGGAGGATGGCCAAGAGCTATTAACAATAAAACGAAACAATCTCAACTAGAAATTGCCAAGGATTTATTCAAACAGACATATACAGTAGATATTTCTAACATTGCTGATGTCAAACGAAATCCTATGTGGTCAGAAACAATATTAAGATCATATGCTAGAAATATATGTACATTAGCAAAAAAAAGTACAATACTAGCAGATGTTGAAGCAACTTGTTCAATCTCAAAATCAACTTTTTTTGATTATGAGAGTGCTTTAGAAAAACTTTATATTATTGAAAATATTCATCCATGGTGTCCCTCAATCCGATCAAAATCTGCTATTCGTGCTACAATAAAATTAATTTTATTGATCCATCAATTGCTGTAGCAGCATTAGGTCTTAGTCCTGAATATTTTAATTTAGATTTTAAGACACTGGGTTTTCTATTTGAGTCATTATGTATCAGAGATTTAATTATTTATTCTTCTAAATGTAATGGCAAAGTCTCCTATTATCATGACCGATATGGACTAGAAGCTGATGCAGTACTACATTTAGAAGATGGAAGGTATGCATTGATAGAAATCAAATTAGGAGCGAATGAAATTGATGACGGTGCACGTCATCTTTGTGAAATCGAGAAACTAATAAATGACCATAATAAAATAGAAAGGCAAGTACCTATTCGTTTACCAGATTTAAAAATTGTACTTACTGGAACAGAATATGGGTATCGTAGAGATGATGGAGTCTTAGTAATTCCAATCGGATGTTTAAAAGATTAATCGGATGTTTAAAAAAGGTGAAATCGAGTTTCACCTTTTTATAACTTATATTATTCTAAATACATACTATATTCAATAGATTCTCGATCAAGTTTTTTTATTACTAGATATCATCAAATTGTCTTAACCATTTTGAAAAGGTTTTTAATCCTTTTTGAAAGATTATTGGATCGATACCTCCGCCAAGACGAAGATGATATTCACAATCAAAGCAGCTTCCAGGAACAAAGAAGATTCCTTCTTCTTTCTGGACACGCAAAGATAACTCTTCACTTGGTATTTTCATATCATAGCGAATCAACTGCGTCGTTCCTGAGGTAAACGTATTTGTAATATGTTTTTCTTCTTTGATCCATTCTTTGAGAAAAGCTCTGTTTTTCATACAAATATCATAATTTCTAGACAGTACCTTTTCTTTTTGTTTCAAAACCTCAACTGCTAAAAGATCATTCATTTTAGGAATTGAAATGATATGATAATCACGGCGGTTAATGATCCTATCGATAAAATCTTTAGGACCTATGATCCATCCTAATCTTAGAGCCGGTAATCCATAAGCCTTACTTAAACCAGAAGTAATGATCGCTTTATCATATAAACCATAAAAACTTCCCTGATAACAAAAATCATCAACACAAAGCCCTCGATAAACTTCATCTACAAATAAATATAAATCATATTTTTCAGCTAATTCAACTAATTGTACGGCCTGTTCACCACTTAACATCGTTCCTGTCGGATTATTAGGCAAAGTTACACAGATCGCTTTTGTTTTTTCTGTGATGACTCTTTCTAATTCATCAAAATCCATCTGCCATCCTTTATCTTCATACAGCTTTAATTCAATGATGTTAGCCCCTAAACTTTCTGCAAGTGAAGATATCTGTTGATATCCAGGTGTAAATGTGATGATTTCATCATTAGGTTCAATCAGTTCCATGATGGCCATTTCATTGGCATTGATAGCTCCTTGAGCAATAGCAATATTACATGGTTCCACAGTATCATATAACTGACAGATCTGCTTTTTCAATTCATCACTGCCATTAATATCTCCATAGTCAAGTTTCATATCCAAAAAAGTATCTAAATACTTTTCTTTAATATTCAAAAGATCTAATAATTCACCCATTTTTAAAGGTGATACACAAGATTCTGTCAGATTATAGAGGCCCTCATTTTCATGCTCATTCATCCATATTTCTACTTTAAATGGGCGAATTTTCATTAGTAAAGTACCTTTCTTAAGAAATCCTGAGCACGTTTCGTCTGTGGCTGTGAAAAGAACAAGTCTGGGGTATTTTCCTCAATGATCTTACCATCTTCTAAAAAAACAATACGATTTGCAATTTCCTTCGCAAAACCCATTTCATGTGTAACTACCACCATCGTCATCCCCTCACCAGCCAGCTGTTTCATGACCTCTAAGACTTCCATGACCATTTCCGGATCAAGAGCACTTGTAGGTTCATCAAAAAGCATGATTTGAGGATTCATCATCAATGAACGGGCAATCGCTGCACGCTGCTTCTGTCCTCCGGATAATTTTTTTGGATATGCATCTTCTTTATCTGCTAAGCCAACACGCTGTAAAAGCTCTTTTGCTTTTGCGATAGCTTCTTCTTTGCTCATATGCAATGTCTTCATAGGAGCAAGAATCATATTATCCATCACATTCATATGTGGAAAAAGATTAAAGTGCTGGAAAACAAATCCTGTTTTGGAGCGAGCCTCTTTAGCCTGCATTTCATCTCTATAATCAACAAGCTTTCCTTCTATATAAATATTGCCTGACTCAGGAATTTCTAATCCGTTGATACACCGGCATAACGTACTTTTTCCTGATCCGCTAGGTCCAATCAGACAAACGATTTCTCCCTTGCGAATTTGAAAGGATACATCATCTAATGCCTTTACATTTTGAAATGTTTTTGAAATGTGTTCTGTCTTAATCACTTTCTGCCAGTCTCCTTTCAACTTTTTTCGCAATTGATGAAATCACAAATGTCATAACTAAATAGAAAACACCCGCCATCATTAAAGGAAAAAGATAATTATAGTAATTAGCTCCCATGATCTGTGCACTGTAAAGCAGCTCTACTGCTCCGATCGTAGAAAGCAAAGAAGAATCTTTGATCAGGGTGATATACTCAGAAACCATCGGAGGTACTACTTGTTTAAAAGCCTGCGGTAAAATAACATAGCGCATCATATCCCAATGTGAGAGGTTTAATGACATGGACGCTTCCCACTGTCCTGCATCAATTCCAATAATTCCTGAACGTATCAATTCTGTTGAATAAGCTCCTGAATTAATACCAATCGCAATCGTACCTACAACAAATTTATTGACACGAAAAGCGTTTCCTGTAATCAAAGTAATAAGTGTTGGCATGATCAGATAGAAAAATAAAATCTGAAGCAGCATTGGTGTTCCTCTTATCAGTTCTACATAGCAGTTTCCTAAAAAGCGAAGAAATTTATTCTTATTCAATTTAAGGGAAGCCCCAATAATTCCTAAGACGATTCCCATCAACCATGCAATTGAAGCTACGATCAATGAATAAACTGCCCCAATCAACAGTGTCTTATAATTTTCGGGATTACTGGCAATTTCCAGACACTTTCCAAAGTATTCCTGTATATCCATATTTTTTCCTCTCTTATCTTATTTGCTTACATCCCCCATTTTGTTTTTAATTCTTCATATGCATCACTGTCTTTAAATTGTGCAATCGCATCATTTAAAGCTTCCATCAATAGTTCATTGCTTGTTGAACAAATGATACCATTTTCTTCATCAATCAATGGCTCTTCCAGAACAACCAATGATGAATCACTCGCTTCATAATTCTGAGCTACCAAAATATCAATGACAACTGCATCCATCTGGCCTGCCTTTAATGCTTCAACTAAAATATTCGCATCCTGATTCAATTCTACTGTCGCTCCTTCAATTTCTGCGGCTGCATCTGCCCCTGTTGTTCCTAACTGAGCTCCTACCACTTTGCCATTTAAATCTGCCGCTGATTCAATACCTGAATCATTTTTTGTTAAAATGACCTGAGCAGATTCTAAATAAGGATCTGAAAACAATACCTGTCTTTCTGGATCATAGGTAAAACCAGAAACACCCACATCTACCTGACCCAGATTCACTGCATCAACAATCGTAGAAAAAGTCATCTGTTCGAATTCAACTTCAACACCTAAATATTTTTCTAATTCTGCCATCATATCAACATCAAAGCCAACCATTTCTCCGTTTTCCAAACTTTCATAAGGCGGATAATCCGGTGAGATACCTACAATAAGTTTATTTTCTTCAATCAGCTGATCTTCCCAAGTAGTTTCTTCTTGTGTATTTGAACACGCACTACATCCTAATACCATTGCTGCTACAGCAGCTATTTTAAACATTTTTTTCATTTTTCTTTACCTCTTTCTTTCCTTTCATAAAATAATATATTTTCTACAGTCAACAAAAAATATCGTCGTCGTTTCCTCATAATTACCTCCTAAAATAAAAAAGCGTCTTCATTATGAAGACGCTTATAGCGCGGTGCCACCTCATTTGCCGACAAATTGGTCGACCTCTCAACTCTTAATGCGAGTACACAGTTGCCTTACTTTCATACAGCAACATCTCCAAAGCTCGTTTCATTTCCTTCCAGTATCAGTTTTCACCAGCCACTGACTCTCTATAACTTTCCAAAAACTACTACTCTTTTTCATCGATGTTGACAACATATTAATCGAATAAAAACCAATTGTCAAGAAAAAAATAATTTTTTTACACATTTTTGTAAATTTATGTCATTTTGTTTCATTTTATTTCATAATAAAAGCACTCTTTCAAGTGCTAATATTCAATATCGGTTATATCTTGATTATGTTCTTTTTCATTTTTTACTTCATAATGAATCAAAACTGAAAGAAGAGCTCTAAGAACGATAATCGCCCCTAAAATCATGATTTCATCAATTGTACGAATCGTCACAGTTTTTAAAATTTCCGCTCCCATCTTAAACTCCAAACCTAATGCCAATGAGTTTCCTAGAGAAAGTTTGATAGGATAATGCACATGTTTCAAAATACTTCGTCCATACATATAAAATGATTTTATCGAACCTACGATGATGACTATAATCCCCATCAATTCAATGATTCCTGTAATTTCAGGCACGATAATCTGTACGATGTGCTCAAAGAAAGCAACACTTTCCTGACTCGTTTCAGCTAATAATAGCAAGCTTATCATGATTTACTGTTATAGGATTGAAGAACTTCACTTACTGAACGGTTCTCCTCCATTCCCTTAATAATCAAACCTAAAAGTTTACCAACTGATAAAACTGTCATTTTTTCTAACTGAGCTTTCTTTGCTGCCTGAGGAATCGTATTTGTACAAACAAATTCCACGATATTTGAATTTTTCAATCTCTCGATTGCCGGTCCCGATAAAACACCATGTGTACAGCAAGCATAAACCTCTTTTGCACCTTGTTTATATAATAAATCTATACCAGCAATCAGTGTTCCTGCTGTATCTACGATATCATCAATAATAATAACAGATTTTCCTTCCACATCACCAATGATATTCATTGCTTCCGCTACATTTGGGCGTGGACGACGCTTATCAATAATAGCCAATGGTGCATGAAGACGTTCTGCAAGTGCCCTTGCACGTGTAGTACCGCCATGATCCGGTGAAACAACAACGATCTGATCCAAATTCTTATTTTGGAAATACTCTGCGATAATCGGCAAACATGCGATATCATCTGCTGGAATATCAAAGAATCCTTGGATTTGCGTTGCATGAAGATCCATCGTAATAACACGATTTGCACCTGCTCTTTCTAAAAGAGAAGCAACAAGCTTACTAGTAATCGGCTGGCGTGGACGTGCTTTGCGATCCTGACGAGCATAGCCAAAATAAGGTATAACAGCTGTAATAAAAGCAGCACTAGCTCGTTTACATGCATCAATAGCTATTAAAAGTTCCATTAAATTACTACTAACCGGATTGCATGTAGATTGAACAATATAAACTCTCTTACCACGTACAGATTCACCAAGCTGCACGAGAATTTCGCCGTCCGCAAAGTGACGAACATCACAATTACCCAGAGGGATGCCCAATTGCTGAGCAATTTCGTTCGCTAAATCAACGCTGGAAGTTAAAGCAAAAATAACTGTATCCTTTATCATAAATGAGTCCCCCTTATTTATTTAAATATTTTGTGCCAAAATTTTCTTTATTCGTCTGACGGCTTCTGGCAATTCCCATTGCGCCATCTTCAACATCTTCAGTAATCGTAGAACCTGCCGCCAATAACGCATGATGACCAATCGTTACAGGTGCGATAATATTAACATTACTGCCAATAAAAGCATGATCGCCAATTTTAGTTCTAAATTTATTTTTCCCATCATAATTGACCGTTACAACACCACAGCCAATATTAACATGTTCACCTACTTCACAATCCCCAAGATACGTCAAATGAGCACATTTACTGCCGTTGCCAAAGTCGCAGTTTTTAAATTCTACGAAATTTCCAATACGGCAATTCTCATGTACTACTGTGTGATTTCTTAGATGAGCAAATGGTCCTACAGTAGAATTTTCCATTACTTCACTGTCTGAAATTTTTGTAGAATCAATGGTAACGTTGTCGCCAATGGTTGCATTTTCAAAAAAACAATTAGGAAGAATCTTGCAATTTTTTCCAATTTTCGTATGACCTAATAAAGTCACATTAGGATAAATAACGCTTCCCTCTCCGATTTCAACATCTTCACCAATGCTTACTCTTTGTGCATCGATGAACTCTACTTTCTGATCGATAAGCCGCTGAATATCTGCACTTGCCATTTTAATTTTTTCTCCTTTTTTTATATCACTTCTATTTTACCCAAATTTCACTCTCTTTTAAAGTCTTTTCATGATATAATTTCAACATCTTATCCTAAAACCTTACATTTATACCGAAACCAGCCATTATAATTTGTATCACGCATAACTTGATCAATTAAATCAGGTTTTCTTGTTAAAGCAAATACAGTAGATCCACTGCCAGACATACAAACAACTTCAAAGCCTTTTTTCTGTAAATATTCTCTTGCATATCCAATTTCTTTAACTAATTGACTTGCAGGCTGTTCAAGGGTGTTGGCAACGCACGAAGAAAGCGCATCAAAATCATTTTCAATAAGACAGCGTTTCACTTTATCAATGTCCGGATGGATACAAGTATTAAAATCAATTGATGCAAAGCATTCTTTTGTGGAAACACCCTTATAAGGTTTTAAAAGCAAAACATCAAAATCACAATTCATCTTAAATGGTTCAATAATTTCACCAATACCCTTTACAACACTTGGCTGACACATAACACAAAAAGGTACATCAGCACCCACTTGCTTTGATAATTGTGCTATTTCCTCATTATCAGCATCAATATGACATAGATCACGAATCGCCAGCATAATTGCTGCAGCATCAGCACTTCCACCAGCTAACCCTGCCTGTGTAGGAATACGTTTGTGCACATGAATACGAAAATGTTCTTGAATGCCATATGCTTCTCTCATGCAATTCACCGCTTTTACGATCGTATTTTTACCATTGATGCGATACTTCAGATTCCATGTATACCAGTCTGCTTTCGCAAAACGTATCGAAATATCGTCACAAAGCGTTAATGGCAGCATGATCATTTCCAATTCATGGTAACCATCTTCTCTTTTGCCAACGACATTTAGACAAGCATTAATTTTCGCATAAGCAAATGTCCTCATGTTCAATCCTCCTGTACAATCTCAAAAAATCATCTAAAGAACAGCTTTCTGCTCGTTGACTCTCAGATATACCAGCATCATTCAAATATTCTTTAGCCTTTTCTTTATCTTTTAGCCATTCACCAAAATTATTTAAGATCGTTTTCCGGCGTTGTTTAAAACAAGCCTTGACCATTGCGAAAAATAGTTTTTCATTCACAGAAAGATCTTTCTTCTTGAATTCAAACTGTAAGACGCTGCTATCTACATTGGGCTTTGGATTAAACACATTACGTGGTACCTTCACCACTTGTTTTACATGAGTCAAATACTGTGTAATGACACTTAATGCATTATAATCTTTCGTATTGACATTAGCAGCAAAACGATCAGCTACCTCTTTCTGCATCATAACTGTAATTCTTTTGATATCTGCTTCTGATTCAAATATCTTAAAAAGGATCGGTGTTGTAATGTAATAAGGAAGATTTGCCGCAATGACGACATCATCATTTGGATATTGCTTTACAAGGTTTTGTAGATCAACCTGCATAAAATCCTGAAGGACAACTTCGACATTATCACAATCTTCAAGTGAATATGCCAATACTTCAGGCAACCTTTCATCAATTTCATAAGCAATGACCTTTTTCGCAAACTGGCTTAACATCTGTGTCAAAGCACCAATACCCGGACCAATTTCAATAACTACAGTATGATCGCTAATTACTGCATTACGGGCTATTTTAGAAACGATGCCTGGTTCTACAAGAAAATTCTGTCCATAATTTTTCTTCGCATATAAATCAAATTTATCTAATATTTCTTTTGTCCTTGATGGTGTAGCTATTACTTTCATTCTTCTTCCTCTAATATTTTTAAGCATTCCTGCTGATTTAACTGAAGCATATTTAAACGCTTATAAAGTGTCTTGCCATTACTTTTCCCAATATGAAGATATTCTTCCAGCTTCCTTCTTTTCTGTGAACTGTCTGCCCTTCCTGTACATCCCAATTCAAGAAATTCGCTCCATGACAAAGTAGGCTGTAAATTCTCTGAATAAGTTAAAAGATGTTCCAGCGATTCTTTTAAATCTTCCTCAGTTGCATGTTCAATACCTACTTTTTTAGATGTCCTTGCTTTCTTCTTATCAATAAAAGCATTCTTACATCCTTCTACATGCTGATTGATCTTCATGCGAATTTTCTCTCCAGGTGCATCAGGATCTGTAAAGATGATCACACCTCTTTTATTCTGAGCCTGTTGAATCATTTCCAACGTCTTTTTTGAAAGATGCATGCCATGAGTTTCAATCGTATCACAGTCAAAATAGCGTTTTAATTTTTGAGTATCATTTTTTCCTTCAACGATAATAATTTCCTTTATTTTCATATCTCTATTTTAACAAATTTCTATCCTAATAAAAATAGAAAGCGTACGCTTTCTAATATTTACAGGCATTCGAACCGCTTCTGCCGCCTACTCGTTCAATAACGACCTTGGTATTGGCACTGCGGTCATTGCTGATATTTGTATTTCCTTGACTACCCTTAAATAAATCTAAAATACTTCCCTTGATCGCACCGCCACGATCTAATACGATTGCCTGAAACGGTACTCCTGGTGTCAATCCTTCTCCTGAAAAACCATGGTCATAAACCGTCAATACTGAACAAAGAGGTATGCTTGGATCAGCAGCAACAATATAGTAATCACCATACTTAATTCCCTCTCTCATTTCACCATTGGCCTGTCTGACTGAATGATATCCAACAGTAACACCTGCACTCGTTCCACCTGTTCCTTCTGGTGATACATAACAGCCTGCACAGTCGATACCATAAGTTACCATCGTTGGATAAAATTCACTACCCACGCTAACACTTCCGCCAAATTGCATCTTAGGTGCTACCGCTTCTGTTTCCTGACGGCTGCCTATGATAGCAGTCTTAGAAATCACGTTGCCTTCACTGTCATAAGTAACAACATAATCCTCGCTAACTGTGGCTTTTTTTCCCTCTACATAAGAAGCGATCCAGCTGATACCTCCCATGCCTTCTTCATATTCTGCATATACCATCTCTGGCATTTCACCGACTTCCCATACTTCATTGATGGTTTCCATCGATAATTCCAGTGTCTGGTCTTCTGTTTCTATTTGCTTTAATACTAGAGTTTCTGAATGAAACGCTGAAGTTGATGAGCATCCACATAATAATGATGCAACAACTAATATTTTAATCAATTGGTTTCTTTTAACCATAAAACCTCCTTTTTAAAACGTTAGACAGTATAACATACATTTAATGCTTTTTCCCACTTTTTCCAATTTTTCATCCCTTTTATTGCTAGTATTCCCTCATGAAAGGGCTTTTAATCAAGCAATTCATGGGATTTTTTCATTCACAAAACTTATTGTACTCCTTTTTTTATATTTTGGCAAATTTCCAGGTACATAAAAAAAGGAGCTTTACCGCTCCTCTTCTATCCTTTAATCAACATTGATTAACTCATATTCACGAGTACCTGTACCATTTTCTTCAGCTACTCGAATGATATTTACACCTAATTTTTCTTCAATACGAGCTATTAATTGTTCCTTGCCCTTATCTTCACTATTATAGATAATATCGATACAAGCCTGATCAATGGCTACTGGATCCGTACTTGAAAGAATACCGATATTCTCCATACATGGTGGAGCAGCATTGCCATCACAGTCACAGTCAACAGAAATGTTCACCATAGCTGTAACATAAACGATCTTACCATCAAAATATTTATGAACACTGCTGGCAGCATCTCCCATTGAAGTAACAAACTGTAACTGATCAGTCTTCCACATATCTTTTTCAGGATCACCAGCACCATGAATATAAGCTTTACCATAAGAAGAAGCACAGCCAATCGATAACTGTTTTAAAGCTCCTCCAAAGCCTCCCATGGCATGTCCTTTAAAATGAGATAAGACTAACATAGAATCATAATTTGCTAAATGTTTGCCCACATAGTTTTTCTTGATCTGATGTCCATTAGGAATATCTAATACCATATCAGGCCCTTCGCTATCCATGATATCTACATCAAAATACTTCGTCCATTCATGCTCATCCATCAAATGACGATGCTTCTCTGTTGTATCTCTTTCTCCCGGATAAGCCGTATTACATTCAACAACAGTTCCATTAACTCGTTTCACCAATGCCTCTACAAACTCTGGCTTTAAATAATTTTTATTTCCATGTTCTCCAGAATGTAATTTTACCGCTACTTTTCCCGGTAATTCTACACCCAATGCTTCATACATCTTTACCAGACTATCTTTAGATACTTCACTTGTAAAATAAACCTTTGCTTTTTCCATTTTACATCTTCCTTTCTTTACAACTGAAAACAAAGCTCACATTTTTCTTTGATCTGACAAACACTAAAATATTTCTCTTCAAGCGGAATCCAAGTCGAAAGAAAAATTTCAAGCCTATCTTCCCCATTCCTTTTTCTAATTCTATCCATCTGTTTCTTTTTATCAATATCTAAAAATATCTTTAAATCATAATAAGAATATAGGCATGGATGAAGACTATAAGAACCTTCTACGATGATAACAGACTGAGCATCAATGCTCACTTCCTCACTTAGCCTTTGCAAAGAACAGTCATAACGCTGAAAGGTACATGCCCCACATTTTCTCAATGGTATCAGCACTTCCTTTTCAAAACGTTCATGATCCACATTACCTCCAGCTTCTTGATAACGCTTAGCTGTTCTTTGATATGGCTGTAAGAAAAAATCATCCATATGAATTACCTCACAGCCTATCTTTTTACTTAAAGCGGCAGCTAACGTTGTCTTGCCCGAAGCACATCTTCCATCAATCGCAATGATCAGCAATGAATTTTCTTTCTTTTGACGTTCGATTTCATGTTGAATCATCACTACCGATTCATCTAATGAACTCATGATCTCTGCATCAGCCATGACATCACCTCTAAATAATATAAAACCTAAAGTTCACTTCAAGTCAAGTATTTTTACAATAAATTTATATAACTTTTTATTTCATTCGTTATTCAGATTTTTTTAATAGACGATCAATATAAATCAGCTATAGATAAATAAAATCATTAACCATTTCACTCTTTTTACCATAAAAAAAGAATCATTTATATCTCAAATGAAACTTTTTTAATTCTTATTGATATTCGCCAATGGCTTTCTTAATGCCATATAAAGCAGTACTGCTACAAAAATGCAGATTATGGCATTAAAAGCTGTAACACCGCCACTCCATGTCAAGAAAATGGCTGCTGCATCCGCTTCAAGGCCTAAAATGAAACGCTGAAACAGATAACCAATGATTGGGTCAAAGATAACATTGAATCCAAGTCCGGCAGCAGCACATAAAGCTGTATTCAAAACAGCTTTTTTTGTATCCTTTTCTTTAGAAACATGCATCTTTTTAGCCAATGTTCCTGAAATCCATCCGATGCAGAATTTTAAGAGAAAAGTTTTGGGAGCCGATGTGACATAACGGGGATCTAAAAGATCAGCAATTGAAAGTCCGACAGCTCCGGCAATACCACCTTCTACGGGTCCTAAAAGCAGCGCTGAAACAACAACCACTGCATTGGCAACATGAATGGCCACCGATGAACCGCCAGTCAATGGAATATCAATTTTTCCATAGCTGAATACCGCATAATTCAATGCTGCGAAAATAGCGATATGAGCTAATGTTTTAGTGTTTTTTTTCATATTTTCCTCATTTCAATATTTCTTTTTTAATATAGGCAACCGTTTCATCAAGTCCTTTTTGCGCATACATCTCAAGCATATTTCTTAACGTCTGCTTACTTTCTTCATTCATACAGTAGTTATGCTGATTCAACATAAAATACTCAAGTGGTTTGCTTGTCGTATAGTTATTTGGATAATAAATCATACTGGCTGCAACCCGATCACAAAACATCTCCACAATATATTTATTAGGTATCTTTGTACCAAATACCCCTTCCCCATTGCAATCGATCCAATATTCCCAATGATGCTTATTTCTTCCTTTATGATGTAACCACCCTTTAGAATAACCGACTACCTCTTTTTCTTTATCGATAGGTGAACGATTTCCCTGAAAATATTTAACTCCTGCGGAAAATTCAACCCATGAATATTTTGATAGATCATGCAGAAGACCTTGTTTATATAAACCACATTTAAAGCATAGCTTGCCCACTTTTATCTTATGACGTGTAATCGTTGTTAAATGTCCGATAAAGCGATTCATCTTTACTCACCTATCATCTTTCTAATATCTTTAAAACAGCTTGGACTGGCAAATAAAACACCGATAGGTTTAGTAAAATCAAGTTCTTCATTTCTAAGTCCCATCATCTCTACCTGTGCTTGTTTCGCAATGACATATCCTGCTGCATAGTCCCATGGAGAAAGACGTTCCTCATAATAAGCATCTACCCTGCCACAGGCAACATAACAGATATCTAAAGCAGCACTGCCGCTTCTACGTACATCACGACAGTTTAAATACAGCTTTTTCGCATTGTCAAACGTAATATCCGCAAGTTCTTTATTATAAGGAGCACTGCCAAATAAAACAAGTGCATGAGCAGCATCATGATCTGCCACTTGAATCGACACTCCATTACAAGTACTTTGCTTCCCTTCTATTCCAACAAAGCATTCATCTAAATAAGGATCATAGATCACTCCTATGATTCCTTTTTTCTTATACAATAAAGCAATCGATATACAGGAATGTTTATAGTCATACGCATAATTAGTCGTACCATCAATGGGATCAATGACCCAGGTATATTCTTCACCAAGTTCACGCTGATCCTCTTCTTCTGCATAAAAACAGCTCGATGGAATCAATTTCGTACATTCCTCTATGATATAATGCTGACTCGCAATATCCATATTCGTTACGATATTGGCGGCATCACTTTTTTCTTTAATTTCAAGTTCTTCTTTATGAAGGATGAGTTGCCCTGCATTTCTGGCAATTTTCTCTATTTCATTTGCAATTTTTAAAATATCCATATCTACCTCCACATACAGATAATTTTAATAGTTTTTTATAGTTTTTCAAGTTATATTTATCATTGACAAGTTTTCAAATTCATTGAATAATGATACTTGTTAGGAGAATCAGGATGAAAATTAAGATTTATGCGACAAGTGATACTCACGGTACGATTACCCCATATCGTTACAGTGATCATAAAGAAATGAACATGGGACTGATGAAATTATCTTCTTTGATCCACAAAGATGAGCATACGTTATTGATAGATAATGGTGATGTCTTAGAAGGATCTCCACTTGATTATGTTCATCATTTAAAATTTGAAGATCAAATTCATCCAATGGCTAAATGTTTCAATGCTATGAATTATGATTATATTAATCTTGGTAACCATGAATTTAATTTTGGAAAAGAGAATGTATGGAAATATATCCATGATACAAATGCCATTTGTCTGACAAGTAATTTATTTGATAAGGGTGTTTGTTTTGGGAAAGAATATGTGATTCATGAATTTGATGAAAACAATCGTATTGCTATCGTAGGACTTACGACTCAATATATTCCCAATTGGGAACAGCCTAAAAATATCGTTGATATGACTTTTGAGAATGTTTTTGATAAACTGAAACAAACGGCTGATAAGATCAAGAAGAATGAAGATGTAAAAGGTATCTTAGTGGTATATCACGGTGGTTTTGAAAAAGATTTAGAAAGTGGCATGCCTACTGAAAATCTTACAGGTGAAAATCTTGGTTATAAGATGTGTAGTGAGATTGAAGGAATCGATGTCATGATCAGCGGTCATCAGCATCGTTCAATTGCTCAGTTTTGTCACGATACCTGTGTGACCCAGACCGCTTTTAACGCAAAGGAATTGGCTTATATAGAATGGGACTTAGATACGAATGAAAAAGTTGCGAAATTAATTAGTGCTGATTGTGAAGCGGATGAAACACTTTATCCTCTGATCGAAGAGGAAGAAAAGGCAACACAAATCTATCTGGATCAGCCTTTAGGTAAGCTGGCAAGTGGTGATCTTTTGGTTCATGATGCATTTGAAGCCCGTCTTCATAAACATCCGCTAGTATCTTTTCTTAACAGGGTACAGCTTGATTTCACAAAAGCTGATTTATCTAGTGTTGCGCTATTTAATGATGCGACAGGCTTTAATTCAACCATTACGATGCGTGATTTAGTATCTACTTATGTATACCCAAATACTTTATGTGTTGTTCGTATGAATGGCAAGACACTCAAAGAATACTTAGAAAAATGTGCGGAATATTTTGAACTCACAGATGGTAAGATCGGCGTGGCCCCTCGTTTTCTTGCACCTAAACCTGCCCATTATAATTATGATATGGTCGATGGCGTGGAATATACGATTCAAGTATCCAAGCCTGTTGGTTCCCGTATCATTTCACTTACCCGTCATGGAATTCCTGTAAAAGATGAAGATTCCTTTACGATGGTCATGAGCAATTATCGAGCTGCCTGTGGTGGTGATTTCTTTATGGTCAAGGATTGTGAACCTTTGATGGCATATCAGGAAGATATGGTGGAATGTCTTCGTCAATATATTGAAAAACATCCTGTAATTGAAATCAATCATCAAAATAATATTAAAATTATTCCATAATCACTGTTTTCATGCAGTGATTATATTTTTATGCTACAATATCATGGAGGTGATATTATGCTGAATGATACAATAGCGGCAATTTCTACCGCATTAAGTGAGGGGGCCATTTCCATTGTACGTGTAAGTGGTGATGATGCGATTGAAATCGTGAATCAATGCTGTAGTATCGATCTAACCAAAAGTCCTTCCCATACGATCCGCTATGCTACATTTCAAGATCCTCATACACATGAAATTCTTGATGAAGTACTTATTAGTGTTTTTAAAGCACCTAAAACATATACTCGTGAAGATCTAGTAGAAATCAATTGTCATGGAGGCGTTTATATCACTCGTAAGATTTTATCGATTCTTTTAGCCTGTGGTGCTCGCCTTGCGAATCCAGGTGAATTTACCCAGCGAGCCTTTTTAAATGGGCGTATTGATCTTACACAAGCGGAAGCTGTCAATGACATGATTCGTGCTAATAGTTCTACGAATGCAAAGATGGCCATTTCCGGTATCCGTGGCAGTGTAAAAAAACTGCTGGATCCACTCATTGAAGATTTATTAAATATTATTGCTGTGATCGAAGTGAATATTGATTATCCGGAATATGATGATGTAGAGATGCTCACAAATGAACGTGTTTTACCGATGAGTCTTTCATGGCTGAATCAAATTAATGAAATCTTAAAGAAAAGTGAAAGTGGCCAGCTCTTAAAGGCCGGTATTAAAACCGCTATCGTAGGTAAGCCAAATGTTGGCAAAAGTTCTTTGTTGAATGCCTTATTAGAAGAAGATAAAGCAATCGTTAGTGATATTGCCGGAACGACTCGAGACCTTGTGGAAGGACACATTCAATTAGGTCAGATCCATCTTAATCTGATTGATACAGCCGGTATTCGTGATACTCTTGATACGGTTGAGAAAATTGGTATTGAGAGATCAAAAAAAGCTATTGAGGAAGCAGAATTAGTCATTGTTGTCTTAGATGCAACAAGTGAGATCGATGAACAGGATCAATTATTATTAGACATGACGGCTGATAAAAAACGTATCATCGTTTATAACAAAAGTGATCTTGCTGAAAAAGAGGGATTATCCATCAGTGCTGCCAAAGGTGAATTAGATGATCTGATTCATGAAATTGAATCCTATTATGAACAGGAACTCATTTCAATACAAAATCCTATCTTAAACAATGAACGCCAGATCGGTTGTCTTATGAAAGCCCGTAATTCGATGAATGCTGCCATTGAATCATTAGAAAATGGCATCGAACTTGATATGGTAACAATTGATTTACAGGACGCTTATACACAATTAAAAGAAATATTAGGAGAAGTTTCAAGAGATGATTTATTGGATACGCTCTTCTCTAACTTCTGTTTGGGGAAATAACTATGGGAATTATTGATACACACGCACACGTAACTTATAAAGGCCTTGCAGATCGCATAGATGAAATTGTCGCAAATGCCTTAAAGCATGATGTAACAAAGATCTTATGTGTTTGTTGTACAAAAGAAGAAGCTTTAAAGGCCATTGAAATTGCCAATCAATATGATATATTTGATTGTGCTTTTGGTTATCATCCGGAAGATGTCGATCGTCTTGAAGATTCTGATTTATCAGAATTAAGAAAAATTCTTAACGATCCACATATGATTGCCTTAGGTGAAATTGGTTTAGATTATCACTATACTAAAGACAACAAAGAAGCCCAAAAAGATTTATTTATTCGTCAAATACAATTGGCCAATGAACTTGACTTACCCATACTGATTCATATGCGTGATGCTACATTGGATACTCTTGAAATACTCAAAAAATACCCTTGTACCGGTATCATGCACTGTTTTTCAGGAAGTCTTGAAACAGCAAAAATCTGTGTAAATCTTGGCTATTACATTTCTTTTGCCGGTCCATTGACCTTTAAAAACGCAAAAGATGCACCACAGGTATGTGAATGGGTTCCTTTAGATAAAATCTTTGTGGAAACTGATTCACCATTTCTAACACCTCATCCATTCCGTGGGAAACCAAATGAACCTGCATATACTCATATTACCTTTGAAAAGGTATGTGAAATCAAACAGATAGATGCTGATATGCTCATGAAACAGATGGAAAAGAATTACTATACCTTATTTAAAAAAGCAAAAAAATAGCAAGTCAATCCAAAATGACTCGCTTTTTATAAATCTAAACTATTCTCATCTAATAAGAATTGTTCTACACCAATATAAACGATTCCATACTGATCTCTACGAACGGGACCTGATTCTCGAGTAATAATTATTTTTTTAAATGAATCATGTATGTGAATCAATGATTTTCTTTCTTGTTCTTCTTTTTCTATTGTATCCATTTTATAAGCAGACTGGATATAGTAGTATTGACTACCTAAAAATACTACAAAGTCTGTCTCTAAAATTGAACGTACTGTTTTATTCTCATTGTTTTTAGAAAACACCTCAACAACACCAATTTGTACAGAATAACCTCTTCTTATCAGCTCATTATAAATAATATTTTCCATCACATGCCCATCATCTCGATGCAAGAAATCAAGTCGTGCATTTCTTAACCCTGGATCAGCAAAATAATATTTATATGTAGCTCCTATATGTTTTCTTCTTCGCACATCCACTCGGTCTACTTTCGTAATAATAAATGCATCTTCCAGATATTTTAGATATGAATAAACAGTATCTTTACTAATATTTGCTTTCATTTTCGTTCTAAAAGTATCAGCTATAATATTGGGATTGGTTAAATTTCCAACATTGCTTGCCATTACTTTGGTTAATAATACTATCATAAACATAAATAACACTTAACTTTTTCATTTTCTTTTATCATCTTTCTATCAATCAAAAAATGAAATTTCCTAATATATAAAAAAGATTTTCCACACCTTCTTATTCCCGTAATAATCTTAACTCTTCCATTGTTCATTAAACTTATCATTTTTTTATATATAAATCTCGATTAATTATCATTTTGTTCTCCTTTTTTGTGTATGCACACATTTTTTTCTAATAAATTCTTAGAGTATTATTCATAAATATAAATCTACATTCATGATTTATCTCTTTTGTTTCATACTATTCATGAGGTGAGTCATGAAACTAAAAGAAGCTTATCAGCTGAATGTTGAGTATTTAAATCATAAGCTAGATGTTGAAAACAATTTTGATGTATGTAATCGCAGTTTTATTCTAGGCAATAGGGAGTGTACTTTTTATTTTATTGATGGATTTGTGAAAGATGAGATTTTTGAAAAAATATTTGAATTTCTTTTAAAACTTACTCCTGATGATTTTCCTTTTAGAATGAATGTATTTGAAAAGAAAGCTATTCCTTATACTGAAGTTGAATTAATCAATGATTTTGAAACGATCATTACCCAGATTCTTTCAGGAAGCATCCTCTGTCTGATAGATGGTTATGACTATGCCATCAGCATTGATGGAAGAACCTATCCTAACCGTTCTATTAGTGAGCCTGAAGATGACCGTGTATTAAGAGGTAGTCGTGATTCATTTGTGGAAACGCTGGTTTTTAATACCGCACTCATACGGAGAAGAATACGAGATGAGCATTTAAAAACAGAAATACATTCTGTTGGTACGAAATCAAAAACCGATGTAGTACTTTGTTATATGAAGAATGTAGCTGATCCAAAAAACATATCAGATCTTAAAGCACAGATTACATCGATTGATATTCCATCATTATCATTAGCACAGGAATCATTAGCAGAATGTCTCATTCAAAAAAACTGGTGGAATCCTTTTCCTAGAATACGCTATACTGAACGTCCAGATGTCGCAAGTGCAAATATTTATGAAGGAAAAATAGTAATTCTTGTAGATAATTCTCCGGCTGCAATGATTCTTCCAACTTCTTTTTTTGATTTTCTACAGGAAGCTAATGATTTCTATTTTCCTCCGCTTATTGGTACTTACTTACGTTGGGTACGTTTGATCATTTTTGCTTGTACTCTATTTTTAACCCCTCTTTGGTATCTTTATATTCAAAATCCACAGTTATTTCCCGAATGGCTTAGCTTTCTTCAGGTTCAGGAAATGAATGCCGTCCCTATCATTATTCAGCTTTTGATCGTTGAATTTTTAATTGATGCGATCAAACTGGCTTCTTTAAATACCCCTAGTGCTCTTAGCGGTTCTTTTGGAGTCATTGGAGCTCTTGTATTAGGAGAGTTTGCTATTAAAGCACATTGGTTTGTACCGGAAGTTCTTTTATATATGGCTTTTGTTTCTCTTGCGAACTTTACCCAGCCTTCCTATGAATTAAGCTATGCTTTTAAACTTTGGAGAATATTGCTTTTAATATTTACTTGGGCATTTAATATTATTGGTTTTATAAGTGGTCTTGTCTTAATAGTTTTGACACTTTATTTTACACCTGCGATCCTTCATCATAATTATCTCTTTCCACTGATCCCTTTAAATATGAAAAAATTAAAGGAACTCCTGATAAGAGTTCCTATTGATAAAAATAATGGTATATTAAATTATCGTGGGAAATGATCCCTGCTTTAAATTTTGAGTGGGATAAGACTTTCCTCGCTTTAAATTTTAGATGGGGTTAAAAAAACTACCTCGCTTTGATAGAATTTTACTGGTCTATTTCATTCTTATCAAAGGAGGTAGCTATGAATCATTCTATCATTAATGCTTTAAATTTAAAAGAGGAAGAAATTGATTCCATTGAGTCTGTTTCTTCCTTTCATAATGAGGATTTCCTCATCACTCTGAATCTCAAAGACCATATCTGTCCGAATTGCGGCTCTCTGACTCGTTCCATCAAGGACTATAAGATCCGCAAGCTCCACATGAAGATCTTTATTCGCTTCAATTCTATTGTCTATTATAAGCGAAGACGTCTGAAATGCGAACACTGTGGAAAGTCTTTTGTGGAAAACCATCCTTTCGGTTCCACCCGCAAGTCGGTGGCTCCTTCCACGATCATCAGCGTGCTGGAAGCTCTGAAGCCTTACAACTCTACGTTTTCCTCTGTTGCGTCCACTTACGGACTCTCGGTCGGAACGGTTGTCGATATCTTTGATAAACATGTCCAAATCCCAAGAAAACACTTAACAGATATCCTGTGCTGGGATGAATTCTATTTCAACCGGCGCTCACGCTATAAATATGCTTTCATCATGATGGATTTCCATAAGAAAGTCATCCTCGATATTTTTGAATCCAGACATGTCCAACATTTAAGTGACTATTTCTATTCCATCCCTTTGCAGGAAAGAAAAGCTGTAAAGTATATCATCATCGATATGTACCGCAACTACAGGGATATTGCCTCTGTGTATTTCCCCGATGCTGCTGTCTGCATCGATCCGTTCCACGCTGCTAAAAGAGTCAATGATGCACTGAACACTCTGAGAAAACGGATCATGCGCAGGAAGAAAGAAAACGGTGATATGTTTTCCTACAGCCTTCTGAAAAACAGATACGAGCTGTTACTGAAGAATCGAAATGAACTGGAATTCGAAAAGAAGAAAAAGGATATGATTCTGGGTTATTCCATCACAGAAAGGGATCTGGCTGATCTGCTTCTTCAAATGGATAGCCATTTAAAAACAGCTTATTTTCTAAAGGAAAGATTTATTCGCTTCAACAGCAGCGACAGGAAGCGTTTCACCAATCGGAAGACAAAAGAAGAAGAGCTGAATAAACTTTTCAAGGATATGCTCGATTCAGGCATTGAGGAAATGAAGGGATGTGCGGGGACTCTTCGAAGCTGGAAGGAGGAAATCCTAAATTCATTTGTATGGATTGATGAAAGGCGTTTATCAAACGGACCTATCGAAGGAAAGAATACTTATATAAAAAAGATCATCAGCAATGCCAACGGATTTACTAATTTTGAGAGAGCAAGGAACAAGTTTCTTTATTCGCAGAACCTATATGAAACTTACTCTATTACTGAAAAGAAGACAAAAGTCAAAAGAAAAGGCGCCAAAAGAGGCACCTATAGGAAACATAAATAACCTTTAATTAATGATTGATTTTTAGAATGAAAGTAGGCTCCTTTAAAATTTCAGCGGGGTAAATTCACCCCGCTAATATTTAAAGGTTTTTTTATTTTTCCCCGCTATTTTTTAAAGCGCCAAAATAATTCATGATTAAGAAAGCTTTTTATAAAAGAAATTACCAATACTTTGAATAATTTGGACGATGATAATCAAAACAATACTAGTAACTACCATATATTCTGTTTTGAATCCCTGATATCCAAAACGAATAGCAACGTCACCTAATCCGCCTGCACCTAAAGTACCAGCTATCGCACTATAACCAATCAATGAAATCATCGTTAATACAATACCTGATACAATCGATGGCAAAGCTTCTTTAAAATAGACTCGATAAATAATCTGAAAATTACTGGCACCAAATGAACGGGCCGCTTCGATCAGTCCATGATCCACTTCTCGAAAAGCTGATTCGATGACTCTTGCGACAAAGGGGATCGCTCCAATCGTCAATGGAACAAGAGCTGCTGTAGGCTTGATAGTTGTACCAACAATTGCTCTTGTCAAAGGCATTACCAATACTAGAAGAATTACGAAAGGAAAGCTTCTAAAAGTATTTACTAGGAAATCAAAGATACCATAGACTACTTTATTAGGACGCAAACCATCACTTGCTGTCAAAGTCATGATAATCGCAGGTATAAAACCAAGTATTACTGAAAAAAACGTTGAACCAACGATCATATATATCGTATCAAGCGTTGCTTCTATTAAGATTTCACTCATGCTGTAATTCCTCCCAGATAATATGATGCTCCTTCAAAAAAGCAAAAACCTTATCACGATCTTCTTCTTGAATATTAATAATCAAACTTCCTAAAATAGAACCTCGGAAATTCTCCAGTTTTCCTTGGCAGATATCAAAGTCAATATCTAACTTCCTTGCTAATGTCGTAATCAGATGTGATTCTGAGTTTTCATCCGCAAAGAACAATTTTACATTTACACCGTCTTTTGGAAGTATTTCTACACTTTCACCAACAAATGCCTGAACTTCAGGATTTGGCGCAACGAATAATTCTTCCGGTTTGCCAACAGTTACCACTTTTCCATTTTTTATAAAAGCTACTTTGGTACATATCTGTTTAATTACTTCCATCTGATGAGTCACAACGACAATGGTAATCCCCATCTCTTTATTGATCTTTAAAAGCAGATCTAAGATCTCTTTTGTAATAACAGGGTCAAGTGCAGAGGTCGCTTCATCACAAAGCAATACTTTTGGATCAAGAATCAAAGCACGGGCAATGGCAACACGTTGCTGCTGACCCCCGCTAAGCTGTGCCGGCTTACTGTTAACCTTATCTTCTAAGCCAACAAGACGTAATAAATTCATGATTTTTTCTTTGTTTTCCGGACTATTTTTTCTTTGCCCCCAAAACTGTAAAGGCAAAGCCACATTGTCATATACATTTAAACGGCTCAACAAGTTAAAATTTTGAAAGACCATTCCCATTTCTTTTTGTACGTGCTGAAGCTCTTTTTTTGTCAGTGTATTGATGATTTTCCCATCAACAATGATCGATCCGCTATCAAAAGTTTCAAGTCCATTGATACATCTTAAAAGCGTCGATTTTCCGGCACCACTTTGTCCAATGATCCCATAAATTTCTCCCTTTTCAATTTCAAATGAAATATCATCTAAAACATTCAGAGAACCAAAATTTTTACTCAGATTCTTTATCTCTATCATAAAACTACTCCTTATCCTTAAAAAAACAGGTATCTATATGACAATATCCTTTTGGATTTTTATCCAGATATTTCTGATGATAATCTTCTGCTTTGTAAAAAGATATTAAAGGCCTCACTTCCACAACGATCGGATGAGCATATTTTTTCTGTTCATCCTGAATCACTTGAACAATGATATCCAAATCGTTTTCATCTGTATAATAAATACCGCTTCGATAGGAACTGCCTTCATCTTCACCTTGCTTATTAAGTGAAGTTGGATCAATGACAAGTAAAAACTTTCTTAGAATTTTTTCTAATGAAAGAACCTGCTCATCATAAACTACTTTCACCGTTTCCGCATGACCACTTTGCTGACTCTTCACATTTTCATAAGATGGATTTTTTAAATATCCATTGGCATAGCCGACGACTGTTTCAATAATTCCGTCAAACTGATCCATGTATTTTTGAATTCCCCAAAAACAGCCGCCAGCTAAATAAATTGTTTTCATATTAGAATGCTGCAATTACTGAACCATCGTAATTTTCTTCAATATAAGCTTTTACTTCATCACTTGTCATTGCTTCAATAAGAGCTTTTGTTTTTTCAGTATCTTCATTACCTTCTTTTACAACCAAGTAATTTACATAATCAGCACTTTCTTCTGATGTTGCATCTTCAATAAATAAAGCATCTTCTAATGGATTTAAATCAGCTTGCAAAGCATAGTTTACATTGATAACAGAAGCATCAACATCTTCTAAGCTTCTTGGAAGCTGGGCAGCTTCTAAAGATACGATTTCATAATTGTGTGGATTTTCTTCAATCATTGTCGTATCATATAAACCATCTGTTTCACTTAAAGTAATCAACCCGTTTGCTGCTAATAGCTTCAAGGCTCTTGACCCATTACTTGCATCATTTGGAATAGAAATGGTCGCACCATCAGGAATTTCATCTACACTGCTGTATTTAGAAGAATAACATCCCATTGGTTCTAGATGGATACCTGCTACTGATACAAGATGCAAGCCGCTTTCTTCATTTTGTGTTTCCAAATAATCTAATGTCTGATAATAATTCGCATCCAGGCTTCCTTCTTCTAAAGCTGTATTTGGCTGTACATAATCAGTATATTCAACTACATCTACTGTCCATCCATCTGCTTCTAAAGCTGGTTTTACCACATCATTTAAGATTTCCGCATGTGGTACTTGCGTAGCCCCGATCGTAATCGTTTTATCCTCCGTATCTGTTGTGTTTGAGCAGCCGGCTAATAAAGCTCCTGCAACTAATAAGCTGAGTAATTTTTTCATGTCTATTTCCTCCTTTATTTACTCACTACTCAATACAATAAAAAACTCGCCCTATATAAGGGCGAGTGTATTCGCGTTACCACCTTAGTTTAAAATAATCTCACGATTATTTCCTCATCAAGTACGTCCTATAAGGATTATACTCTATCACTGTAACGGGTGAACCCGTCATAGCCTAACCATTTTGGTTCGGTATGCAACTCCAAGGCCATTTTCATTCATCTTCCATCGTTCTTTCACACCAGCCAAGAACTCTCTTTAGACTTTCAATGAATTACTTTTCTTTTCATCGTCTTTATTGTATTGTTGGTATCATAATAAAACACAAAATTTTAATTGTCAAGAATCTTTTTTAATTTTTTCATCTTACCAAATGCCAGTACCCCCGGATCTGTATGAGACAGGATTACAGCTCCAAAAGGATGTCTCTCTACTTTTTGATGGGTTCTCTCTTCTAATTTCTGTTTAACTTCATCCACCATATCATCACAGTCATCAGAGATGATCATCCAATAATATTGTGAAGCATCTTCTACATTTACTGCTTCATCAATGCCTTTTTCAATTGCTTTTTTCATCGTTCTGACTTTATCAAAAACATCAATGATACCCTCTTTTAAAGATAATACAGGCACAATTTTTAAAAGACTGGATAAAGCAGTGGCTGCCGGTGTAATTCTTCCACCTCTTTTAAGATAGTTAAGATCACTTGGGATAATGATTGCTTCCATCATTGAAGGTACTCTTTCAATCGCTTCTTTTATTTCAGAAGGTGTTTTCCCTTCACAAAGCATTTCTTTTACGTCTAAACATAATTTTGTTAATGGATAGCATACACATTTCGCATCAATGACAGTTATCCTTCCTTCATAATTTTGTGACTGTACAAGAGCGGTCTGATACATTCCGCTTAATCCTGAGGATAAAGGAATGTGAATGATTTCATCATATTCCTCTAATAAATGATCATACATTTTTATAAGTGAACCTAATTGAGCCTGAGAAGTTTTCACTATTTTCCCATCCAGCATTGCTTGCTTAATGCTGGTTAAATCAATATCGACTCCTTCTATAAACTCTTCCTCATCAATCGTAAGAGGCATTCGAAGAACATAGATTCCTAGCTCTTTTGCTGTTTTATCGTCAATATCACATGATGAATCTGTTAGTATCGCATATTTTTTCATATTTTATATGCTAACATATCATCAAACCCTTCTCAATGTTTAGGTATTCACTATTTTATACAATTTTGGATAAATGTTAAAAAAGTGAAAAAAAGATGCAAAATAGCATCTTTTACTTATTGATTTCTATGATACTGTTAACATCACCTGTCGTATATTTTACCTTTAAAACATCATTTTCTTTGATAAAAGGCAATAACTTTTCATTAATCGTTATATGACCTTTATAAACATTTCCTTCCTGATCCATAATATAAGCATAAGTATCTCCGGAAATATTAATATAAGAGACAGATGAAACTGTAATTTCTTTCTCTTCCAATCTATCTGTATCAACAATATTCATAGCAGCAATATATTGACTCTTTAGATATTCTAAACCTTTATCCTTATCTACGGTAACTACTTGCTGGTAATCTTCACAATCAATCATAGCATACATCTTTACTAATCCTGCATTATCCTTGAGAGAAACCAAGTAAGTAGGGCGTCCGCCAACACTGATCAGCAACGGGAACGTAGATGTATAGCCCAAATGCTGGACTTTTCCTTCTGCACTGCTCATAGCTGAAAATTCTTCTGCACCGCTGCTCATAATGATTTTTGCTTCTTGAGTACGCTGATTCACTAATACGAAGCCGATATTCGATTCATCACTATTTACTGATGTAATACCCGTATATAACCATATATCATCATTTAACACGATATAATTATATCCTTCAGTTGTCTGATAAACATCTCTTTGACCAATGATCGAATTAATGAATCCATGGACATAAGCCCCTGACTGGTTTACCTGTTCGATGATCAGATCACTGGCATAAACACGATCGATCCATTCTGGAATTTCTCCTATGGCATATTTATTCATACTGCCATCAATCGCATTCATCGCAATTACACCTGTAATGGCTGGCTTCTGACCAATACCTTTATACGAAATTGTTGAAGTGATCCAATAAGGAACTCCTTCTTCATCAATTTCAAAATTTGTTTCATAAAAAATATCAAATGGATATGCCAAACGCATATGACGATCACGATCTTCAAATAAAATAGCATTTTCACTATATTTTATGCCACTTAAGCCTAAATCTTCTAATTTTACCAGATCGCTTTTTCCCGTAGTCGCATTGACAATGATATATCCAGGTATTCCCTCTGAATGATTAGAAAAATACTTAATAAGACCGTTATAATCAAGCGGTGTTACACGTACGATCGTATCCTGATAAGATATCTGTGAATAAATATCACTTACCTCAAACTGGCTTATAAGTTCAGGAAGCTGACCTAATGTTCGATCACCTAAAACCATCGTTGAATCACGATCGATGATTGCTGTCTTTGTAAAATCGACTTCATCAATTTCACTAAAATCTGCTTCGACCAAATCAATACGCTGTGCATATTCATTTGCATTAAAAATCGGACTGCATACAAACATAATTACTAATACTATTGCAATCGAAGCAGCAAAAACACCTAAGATTCCCTGCTCCTTTTTCACATTTGTTTTTTTAGTCATATTGGCAATCACTGCAATCAATAATGGAATCAACGATACCCACAAATAAATCCAAAAAGTAATACTTGTCGGATTAATCGGCGGTAGGAAAATAA
This sequence comes from Traorella massiliensis, assembly GCF_900104665.1. GTDB lineage: Bacteria > Bacillota_I > Bacilli_A > Erysipelotrichales > Erysipelotrichaceae > Traorella > Traorella massiliensis. The sequence goes on from NZ_LT629967.1 coordinate 238,174, forward strand.
AAAAAAGTACAGCTGCTAATATCAGCGAACCAGCAATTCCATAAATAAATCTTTTGTTTTTCATATTCATAACTCCTCGTATGAGTCCAGTATATCATATGTACAAAAATATTCCATGACACTATAGTCATTCATCTTATTTTTAATTTATTAAATTTTATATATTAAATTTAAGTTGAAAGATTGATTTCAGCAGTTATACATCTTATAATACTTTTGTTAGCAGAGTAGAGATATATGCGTTAAGTATTAACTGAACGGGGAGTTGTCAGTTAGGCGAAAAGATTTTCTTGCGATATATATCTCGCATCCCACTGTTGCATGAAAATCGCAGAATGCCTCTTTTTCATGACAATGGTAGAAAAGGAGGTTTTTATATGGATAACTTACTGACAGAATTTAAATCAATTCCTCATTTGATCCGTCAAAGCGGACAAGGCATTAAAAACGTTAAAACATTAGTAGGTACTTCCTTATTTGTAGCTATGAATGCTGCCTTAGGCTATTTTAAGATCGTTGTCATTCCTAAAATGCTGGAAATCAGTTTTTCTTCATTAGCACTAGCTGCCTGTGCTTTTACATATGGACCGATCATGGCAGGTTTTGCAGGTATTATTTGTGATAATATCAAATATTTTTTAAACCCCAGCGGACCTTATATGCCTTTATTTGGATTAAATGAATTTCTAACAGGTTTTATTTATGGACTCTTCTTTTATAAAAAAGATCTTACTATAAAACGTGTTATTGCGGCTAGACTAACTGTTGTCTTACTAATTAATATGCTTTTAACACCATTATGGCTACATATGCTTTATGGCAATGCCTTTATCGTTCTTGTACAAGCAAGAATTCTTAAAAATATTTTAATGTTCCCTATTGATGTATTCTTATTATATACAGTATTAAAAGCAACAAAACGAGCCATTCCAGTATTATCATAGGAGGATGTATGAAACAAATTGATGAATATTCTTATCAATGTGGAGTCATGGATTGTTTTAGTGAAATGGTAAAAGCCGGATTAAAGCGAATTGCTTTATCACACCCATCATCTACCAAAGAAATCCGGGATCAGTATATTCCTTTCGCAGAAAATATTTGTGTCAAGTATCAGATTCATTATTATTTGGATGATGATCCTTTGATTACTGATTTATTTCCTGCATCTATGAATCAGAACACTTACAATATCATTTTTTATAAAGATGAAAATGATATTGAAGAATATAGGACATTAAAAAAATTAAAAGTAAAAGTTATTGAAAATAAGGAATATGAAAAGTATCGTTACGAAATTGCTTATCGTTTTGGGAAATTATTAAGTTATAGTGATGAAACGATCCAAAATTATATCCAAAACAATGACGAAAAAGAATGAGGCTTTAATAGCCTCAGTTTTTATATACAAATTTACTACTTACAATTCTAAACTATCTGCATTTAAAAGAAAATATTTCATCCCCATGATTACAAAACCTTCATCATTATGCCATGGTTTCTTATTTCCATTAACGATTATAATTTTTCGAACGAACAGAAATATTACATAAAGAACTAAATTTCTTTCTCTTCTGAACTCATATCACAACTGCTTTGATAAACATCTCTTTTGATTTCTACGATACACTCCCTTTTTTGCATATGCACACTTTTTAGTAATCGTTTCTTGTCTAATATTCATTTAAACATTTTAAGTATTGGAAGTTAACATATCATTGCTTTATAAGCAATATCAATGTAACTGAAAAAAAATGATAGATTTGAAATTTTCATATCTACCATCTTTCTATTATATTCTGTCCTAATAAAGACCCGCCTTGCCTTTGCAATGAAATAAATCCATTTTATGTGATACGACTCGTCTTACTTCTTCCATTCCATGTGGTAAAATCTTAGCCGGATAGAAATCATGTGTTTCATTTAAATAGCTTTCTAATTTACGATAATAAGCTAGTTTGAAATCACTAGAGATATTTACTTTTCTTAATCCAAGCCGACATCCTTCCTCTATCTCACTGTCAGGGTTGTTACTTCCACCATGTAAAACCAAAGGAGTTTTTGTTAAAGAACGTATTTCTTTCAGTAATTCTAAATTTAAATGAGGGGTATAACCCTTTGGATATTGTCCATGTGCAGTTCCTATTGCAATTGCCAAAGCATCAATCTGTGTTCGACTTATAAAGTCAGCCACATCATTTGGATCAGTATAAGTTATCCCTTCAACACCATCTTCTTCTGAATTTGAATTAGCACCTATCGTACCTATTTCTGCTTCTACAGATACATTCACTGCATGTGCCATTTCTACGACTTTTCTGGTCACTTTAATATTTTCTTCATAGCTAAGCAATGACCCATCTATCATAACACTTGTAAATCCTGCTTGAATGGCTCTAACACAATCTTCATAACTCTTAGCATGATCTAAATGTAAAACAAAAGGAATCTTGCTTTTCATCAGTCTTTTTTGTACATATGCATAGAAGTCTTCACCCGCAAATTCAAATTCATTTACAGCTGCTGCAATAATAGCAGGCGATGAATATTCTTCCGCAGTTTTGACCACTGCCTCAAACATACTACTTTCTGTTACGTTATAAGCACCTACTGTAAAATCATGCTTCTCAGCTATATCTAATATATCTTTTAAATTCAATAGCATATGTTAACCTATCTCTTCAATTTTTATATCATCTAAATTAACTGCAGCTTTTCCGCTGCTCGTTCCCAAACCATCCAGACTATCTTCATCCTCCTTCAAAGGACGTTTCAATACAGCCAGTAAAACTCCCATGATCAAAGAACCAACAACCATACAGATAACATAACCTACTGGATTTTGGAAAGTAGGGATAACAAACCATCCGCCATGTGGCACTGAAGCACCAACGCCCATCAGCATAGATAAACCACCTGCAACACCACAGCCAACAACTGAAGAAAGTACAACTCTCCATAAATCATTCATTGCCAAAGGAATCACACATTCAGTAATCATACAAATACCCATTGGCAGACAAGCTTTTACAGCTTCTTTTTCAGCTTTTGTAAATTTCTTTCTTGCTAAAATATAAGCAACGATAATTCCCATCGGTGGAATCATGCATCCCAATAACTTGCATGCTTCAGGTTCTAGAATACCATCTACCATTAATCCATTAGCAAATAATGAAACTGATTTATTAATTGGTCCTCCAAAATCTGTTCCTGCAAGTCCTGATACTAAGAAACCAAAGACGAATTTAGATCCGCTTTGCATGCTCATTAAGAAATTCGTAAGTGCATCCATAAATGCAACAATAGGCTGGCCTACTACATAGAACATTAACAATCCACAAACAAAAGTTGATATAAGCGGAATAAGTAAAATAGGTACTAAACCTTTAATAGACTCAGGAACATTGCGTAATAATTTTTTTAGCCAATTTACAAAATATCCTACAAGGAAAGCACCGACAATTCCTCCAATAAAACCAGCTTTGATTTCAGTACAAATAAGACCGATGATCAATCCCGGAGCAACACCTGGACGATCTGAGATTGAGTAAGCAATAGCTGCTGTAATTACCGGAACAACTAATGTCATACCCAAACTTCCAATACGATTGACCGTATAGGCAAACGTTCCTTCTGCTGTAGACACATTTGGGCCTCCGATAATGATACTAATTGCCATACATAAACCAGCACCGACAACTAATGGGATCATGAATGAAATACCCGTCATGACGTGCTTTTTAACCATCGTTAACTGTTGTTTCATATTTACCTCCTATTTTTTTTGAATAAGACTTTCCACTTTTTGAATCAAACCTAATGCATTCTGCATCACAGTTTCTGTTGTAATACGAATGACCGGTTTCCCTTTAAATCTTTCTTCACCATGAATTTTCACATCAACTGCTAAAATAACTACATCTGCATCCGCAATTTCCTGTGGTGTCAATTCATCTTCTACACCAATAGTCCCCTGTGTTTCAATACGACAATGATGTCCTCTTGATTCAGCAGCCTGAATCAATTTCTTTTTTGTAATATATGTATGGGCAATCCCTGTTGGGCAAGCCGTAATTCCAACTATATTCATATTAATGATCCTTTCTTAATACATTGACAATTTCACTTGATGTCTGTGCAGTGTGCAAAACTTGAATTACATCTTCATCAAGCAACAATTCCGCCACATGTGAGAGCAACATGATATGTTGTGACATATCTACATCACGAATAGCAAACATAATGATACATTTGACTGGTTTATTATCAAATGTCTCCCAGTCACGAATTCCCTCATTAGATCTGCCAACTGCAATCACCGTTTTCTTTACCGTTTTAGAACGACCATGAGGGATTGCAATACCATCACCAATACCAGTGATTCCTTCACTCTCGCGTTCGTATATTTCTTTTATAAATGTCTTTTGATCCTCAATAACCTGATTTCGATACAGCATCTTTGTCATTTCTGAAATAGCTTCATCTTTGGTTGTTGCATTGAGATTCAAACAGACATTTTCGTCAAATAAAACTTCCTTAATATCTAACATTCCCTCACCTTTTTCTCAATTACAATCGCTTTTTTTACTTCATCAATATCCCTCTGATCCATAAGCACTGAAACTAACACGGATGGACATTGTATTTCTTTTGTGATATTCACCGTTGTTATAATTAAATCAATATCAGATAAATCTTTCTTTTCTAATTGTCTTAGTGAGATCACATCTGTAATTTCCAAATCAGGGAAGACTTTTTGTACTCTTTTCTTCAGAATATGAGAAGTTCCCACACCTGTTGAACAGATCAGTAATACTTTTCGAGGGGATTTTCTATCTTCCAATGCTAATTGAAAATACAGACAAAGATAACATATTTCATCATCGGATATAAATCCTTCTTTAAAATATTTTTTCTTTAATTCCAGTGTTACCTGCTTCACAGTCGCATACATCTTTGGATATTCTTTAATTGTTTTCTCTTTTAATAAACAGATAATGCGAACATTATATTTTATTCGTGTTATCATCGAATTTACATGAAGCAGCAATGAATAAAAAAGATTAGAATCATTGGCGAAAGAATAGGATGTTTCTTTCTCCATATTTTGGATAAGCTCATTACAAAAGCTTAGCACTTCCCGATTCGATGCCTGAAGCGTCTGAGCAATCACTTCTCGGCTAGGCAATTCACCCACGCCGCATCCCATAAAATGCGTGTAGATATAATCAACTTCATTTTCAGGGAAGTAGATGCCTGTCTGATTAGAAAAGTCAGTTACACACCTTTTTATCTTATGAAAAATGACATCATTACGATCTTTTTCAGAAATAACATTGCTCTCATTAATAAACCTTTTATTTTTCATGCGCTCCATTGCAATCAGAATATGGGTCACAATGTTAACATAGTAAGTATCGCTAAGTATTACATCAATGGATTCTTCAATTGAAGAAACACACTGTTCAACACTTGCAAGACTGTCACTTCCATAAATACCTTCGAGCACCATCTTAGTCTCTTTATTTAACCGGCTCTGTGCTGTTTGCACATCTGCAACGCCTACTTGAATCTCATTTAATAAATAGGCAACTTCGTTACGAATCAAGAGTTCATTTCCTTGAAGATAAGTACCTTCACGAGTTTTTTTCATAGTGAGTCCATTCGCTTGAGCCCGCTGCTCCACTGCAGAGAGATCATTCACAATAGAACTGCTTCCAACGAAATATTTTTCTGAAAGTGAGCGAATACTGGTCGGATTAGGAGAATTCAGTAAAAGATCTAGATAGATCCGGTTTCTTCTGTCTTCTACAGAATCATTGCTTCTAAAAGAATCTGTACTAAATACTAATTCATCTAATCGATTTCGCGCTTCTGAATTACATTCAAGTAAGATTCCTTGACCATTTCGCTTAATTTCAAAAGCTAAATCCTTTCCTGTTTCTTCTATTTTTTTTATATCTCTCTGAATTGTTTTTGAGGAGCAGCCACAATGCATAGATAATTCACTATAATTAACTGCTTCATTTTTTAATAGAAGATAACGAAGGATCAGAATTTGTCTTTCGTTCAATCCCATATAGGTACTCCTTTCTTCACTATCATTATATTTTTTTATCCTTTTTATGAAAATACCAAACTCTGTCTTGATTTGGTGGACAATTTTAAAATACCAAACGTGTCCTTTTTAGGTGGACACGTTTGTATAATATAAGTTTTTAATTTTCAGAGGAATTCATGAATTCTTCTTCCTTCTCTTTGAAAAATTGATAATAGGTTCTAACATTCGGCAATTCTGTCCATTTTCTTGATTTTACAGGTACAGAATCTAAATCATATATTTTCGCATACTCTAAACTTAATAAAAATGGAGAATGAGTAGATATAATAAATTGACAATCATAGAAACGAGCAGATTCTTCAATAAAATGTTTTAGTTTTAACTGATTTTCTGCTGATAAACTGTTTTCTGGTTCATCAATTAAATAAATAGCTTTTTCTTGTATTTCTTTTTGCCAGAAATCAATAGCTGATTCACCATTTGACTGTTGAATCAAATTATTGTTGACAAGACGTGAACGTATATATTTAGATTGAGTCATCTTTCTTGCATCTGTTTTTCTTTTTAAAATTTCATACTGCTCTAATGTTTCATCAATATTCTTATCATATTTAGATTTAAGATATTCTTCTGATAATTCATCTTTTCTTCGATTTACATTGAAATTGATGGCCCTTAAATCTAATAAATAATCAAAAACATCATCACTTGAAATAAATTTGATTTCATTACATATTTCTTTATGATAGAGTTCATAGTCACATTGTAATACATATCGATCAAAAAGCTCTCCTAATTTATTATGATTTTTTCTTAATGCTTCTAGTTTATCCGCAATGATATTTAATAGTGTTGTTTTTCCAGAACCATTACCCCCATAAAAAATCGTAATCGTTTCAAAATCAATATCTTCAAATTCTTTTTCGGGAAATATTTTTAAAGGATATAAACTATTAAAGATATTTTTCTTTTGGCATATCATCCAGTATTCTTCCATTTCAGGCAATAAATGAAAAGACTTTAAAAAAATCATAAAAACTCCTTTTTCTTCTTAAATTTATCTTATTCTACTCTGCTTATTTTTTCAATATGTAAATTTTTACCATTTTTTATAAAAGAAAATCCGTCAGTAGAACCAACGGATTTTTGAATATTAGAATAAACCTACGATATGACCCTCTTCATCAATATCCATATCAAGGGCAGCCGGATGTTTTGGCAGACCTGGCATGGTCATTACATTTCCTGTAAGAGCAACTATGAAACCAGCACCTATGGATGGACGAAGCTCTCTAACAGTGATCGTGAAATCTTTAGGTGCACCATAAATCTTGGCATTATCACTTAATGAAGTTTGACATTTGGCCATACAGATTGGCAGTTTATCCCAACCCAGCTCGTTATAAATCTGAATTTGTTTTTGAGCTTCCTCTGTAAAGACAACATCTTTGGCTCCATATACCTTTTGAGCTATTGTTTCGATCTTAGACTCAATTGAAGCGCTCGTATCATAGATAGGAGCAAAATCATTATCCTGTTCACAGATATCCGCTACTTTTTGAGCTAAATCTAAAGCGCCTTCTCCTCCTTTAGCCCATACTTGTGATAAGGACATTGGATGATTATTTTCTTTACACCAATTTTCAAGTGCTTCAATTTCTTTAGGTGTATCACTGGCAAATTCGTTGATCGCAACAATATAAGGTAAATGAAACTGTTGAATCGTATCAATATGCTTTTCAAGGTTTGCACAACCAGCCAGCATAGCTTCTACATTCTCTTCTTTCAGATTTTCAAACTCTACACCGCCATGCTGTTTCAATGCACGAATCGTCGCAACGATGACAACAGCATTTGGTTTTAAATTACCAAAACGGCATTTGATATCAAGGAATTTCTCAGCTCCTAGATCAGCACCAAAACCTGCCTCAGTAACAACATAATCACCAAGCTTTAATGCAAGTTTAGTTGCTAAAAGAGAGTTGCATCCATGAGCAATATTAGCAAAAGGACCACCATGTACGATTGCCGGATTATTTTCAAGTGTTTGAACAAGGTTTGGTTTAATTGCATCTTTCATGATCAATGCCAAAGCTCCTTCAATTTTTAAATCTTTGACATAAACAGGTTCCCCATCATAATTATAAGCAATCAGCATCCTGCCAAGTCTTTCTTTAAGATCCATAAGTGAACTGGAAAGACATAATACTGCCATTACTTCGCTGGCAACTGTAATATTGAACCCGTCTTTTCTTTCAATACCATTTGATTTAGGACCTAGACCTATTTCAATTTGACGCAATGTACGGTCATTCATATCCAGACATCTTTTCCAGGTAACTCTTTCTGGGTCAATATTCAATTCATTTCCTTGATGCATATGATTATCCAGACAGGCACTAATCAGATTGTTACAAGTTGTAATGGCATGCATATCCCCTGTGAAATGCAAATTTAAATCTTCCATTGGCACTACTTGAGCATAGCCGCCTCCAGCAGCTCCACCCTTTAAACCAAAGACAGGTCCTAAAGATGGTTCTCGTAAAGCAATTACCGTTTTCTTTCCAAGGCGATTTAATCCATCACCCAGCCCTACAGTCGTTGTTGATTTTCCTTCACCCGCTTTTGTTGGATTGATGGCAGTTACCAGAATCAGCTTTCCATCTTCTTTTTCTTTATTCTTTTTAAAAAGGTCTAAAGAAAGTTTTGCCTTATATTTTCCATAATATTCAATATCATCTTCTTGAATGCCCACTTTTTTCGCTACATCCTGAATGGGGAGCATCGTAGCTTCCTGAGCGATTTCTAAATCTGTCTTAGCCATTTTACCTCCTGTTTTTATTATCTTTTTTTCTTTATTATAATGTCATGAATGATATCATGATCTATTCAATACCGACTCTTTTAAAAATCGTATCTACATTTTTTAAATGATGCATTGGATCAAAACAGTCATCAATTTCTTCTTGTGTTAATTGAGCTGTTACTTCAGGATTATTTTCCATTAATTCTTTGAAACTGATTTTTTCATTCCAAGCCTTCATTGCATTTGGCTGTACTAGATCATATGCCTTTTCTCTTGAGAAACCTTTTTCAATCAGTTTTAACATAAATCTTTGGGAATAGATTACCCCATATGTTTTATTGATATTTGCCTTCATATTATCCTCAAACACAGTCAAATTATCTAAGATATTACCAAAACGATTCAACATATAATCTAAAAGTTCAGTTGCATCCGGAGCAATGATCCTCTCTGCGGCAGAATGTGAAATATCTCTTTCATGCCACAGTGGCACATCTTCGTAAGCAGTCATCATATAACCTCTTAGCACTCTTGAACATCCACAAATATTTTCTGAACCGATTGGATTGCGTTTATGAGGCATTGCACTGCTTCCTTTTTGTCCAGGATTGAAATGCTCTTCTGCTTCACGCACTTCAGTACGCTGTAAATGTCTGACTTCTGTAGCCATTTTTTCAAGTGAAGTACCTATCAAAGCTAAGGTTGCAAAGTATTCTGCATGGCGATCTCTTTGCAGCGTTTGAGTAGAAATCTTGGCAGACTGTATCCCTAGCTTTTCACATACATAGTCCTGTACAAATGGCGGTGTGTTGGCAAAAGTTCCTACCGCCCCTGAAATCTTACCTGCTTCTATATCTTCACAGGCAGCTTTGAAACGTTTTAAATTACGTTTCATTTCTTCATACCACAAGGCAAACACTAATCCAAACGAAGTAATTTCTGCATGTACACCATGTGTTCTACCCATCATTGGCGTCATTTTATACTGAAGGGCCTTTTTCTTTAAAATAGCCATGAAACGTTCAATATCCTCTAATAAAATCGCATTGGCCTTCTTATATAAATAACCATATGCTGTATCAACCACATCAGTGCTTGTCAGACCATAATGAACCCATTTCTTTTCTTCACCTAATGACTCCGAAACACAACGTGTAAATGCCACAACATCATGTCTTGTCTGCTGTTCGATCTCATAGATCCGATCAATATCAAACTTTGCATTTTTCCATAGCTTTTCTACATCTTCCTTTGGAATTTCACCTAACTCTGACCACGCTTCACATGCCAGAAGCTCCACTTTCAGCCAAGCACCGAATTTGCTTTCTTCGCTCCAGATATCACGCATTTCTTTTCTTGAATATCGATTTAACATATACTCCCACCCTCTTTTATATCTCTTTTATTTTACTTGATTTTGGATATAAAAACAATGTTAACAGGGCAATTTAGTATCAATATTAATAAAGAACAAGTCTCCCTGTTCTCTTAAATTTCTCGTAAATCATTTTCTATAATATTATTTTTTATTTGATTTCTTTTAATTACTTTGGCAGGAATTCCTACTGCAACACAGTTTTCAGGAATATCTTCTGTTACGACTGCGTTGGCTCCGATGATTGTATTCTCACCAATATGCACGCCTTCTAAAACAACTGCACCTGCACCTATAAAGCTATTCTTTTCAATGATGACCGGCTGTTCACAATAAGGCTCGACCATACCCGCAAGCACTGCATTAGCACCGATATGACAGTTTTCTTTGATCACGACACCACCGCCTACAACAACTCCCATATCAATCATCGTTCGCTCACCAATGATACAGCCGGAATTAATGATGGCTCCCATTAAAATTACCGCTTCTTTGCCAATTATTACACCTTCTCGTATGATAGCCCCATATTCAATACGGGCATCGATATCTTTCAGTTCTAAAAGTGATAAAGCACTATTTACACAGATCGTTTCTACTTGATAATCTTTCACCTTATGATTTGTCAATACCTCTTTAATTTTTCCCCATTCGCCAATAACCGAGTATGAATAACTTTTTAATTCTTTAAATTCTTCATTTAAGTATACTCTAACAAGTGTCTTTTTTTTACTTTCTTTTATCTTTTGAATAATATTCATATTTCTTGTACAAAACGGCTCATAGCCTTCATTTCCACATGATCTTTTATTTCTATGAAGCATACGCCCCCTTCATTCAAAATATTTACTTGAGCATCACATAATCCATTGACATAACAATAATAACTGCTTGCTATATTGCCACTACCACATGACAGTGTAAAACCTACACCTCGTTCATATGTTTTTACTTCAATGCAACTTTGACTAATAATACGTACATAAGAAATATTACAATCAAATCGTTTACACAACTGAGCTGCATTTTCTATATTTTCATCCAGTAAGATCATATGCTCATTCCCAACATCTACAAAATTTCGATAAATGACAGGTATCTTGACAGTCACAACACTTATAAATGGTTCTTTTTGGATTATCTCACACTTGTAGATTTCATTTTGAACTACAAGTGCAAATACATCATATTTCTCATTTTCATCATAGAGATAATGTGCAAAACAATGTAACCCATTTACACATAACAAGGCTTCACTGCCATCAGCATTAAAAATGCTCATACGATGAGAAAATATTTTTAAATAACCATCACATCTATATTCCTCACACATCTTAACAACATCAATTTCTTCACTACCTAAAATAAAACGATTCCCATTAGCTTCATAAATCTTCATAACCTTCTCACAAACGCTTCCAAGCGATCACATCCTTCTTTACATTTTACTAAGTCTATGCAGCAAGACATACGGATATGATTCTCATAATAAAAATATTTCCCGGGCAATACTGCTACATGTACTTCTTCAAGCAGACGATCTGCGAATACTTCACTTGATATATGAAAATCTTCGATTGAAAAAAAGACATAATAGGGGCCTTGGGTTTTTACTACTTTTACACCCATATTTTGTAATCGTTGTATGATATATGTTTTCTGCTCATCATAGTTCATAGAAGGATGATGCAGAGCTTCCAAAGCACTTTTTTGTGTGAAAACGGGCAAACAGCTTTGTATCAGCTGATGTACTTTTATTATCTCATTTATTTTATTCTGTGGAGCACATACATAACCAACACGAAAACCACACATAAGTGAACTTTTAGAGAAGCTATGAATCTGAATTATTTTTTCGTGCAGTAATAAACAATATAATGAAAGATAAGAACTACATTCAAAATAAGTAGCATCCCATATCAGTAATAAATCATATTCTTTACTGAGACGATGAAGTGTCTGAATGGATTTTCTATCAAGTGCACTGCCGCTAGGATTATGAGGGTGATTAATGAGTATGGCTTTTGTATTTTCTTGAATTACTGCTCTAATTGAACTTTCACTAATCTGAAATTCATCATCAAATACAAATGTCTGCAAATCCAATTCAAACAATGTACACAAAGAGATATAAGATGGATAGGCAGGAATTCCTATAAGCAAACCATCTCCTTTTTTTAATAAAGCCATCATAACTTCAAAAAGCCCCTGGGTTGCACCACTTGTAATACAAATTTCCTGAACATCATAATACATTTCTTTTAAACGAAGCATATCTCGTAATTCATATAAGCCTTGGCTTTCACTATAATGTGTTTCATTATTTTCAAGTGACTGTATTGCTGCTTCTTTTATTTCATCATTTACATGATCGTTGGAATCACCTAATGTGAAATCTAGTACATTCTCTGTTTTTTTTACTTTTTCATGAAAATCTCTTATATGACTTTTTTTTATTTTAAATAGCTGCGAATTCATATTCACCTCATCTATATTTATGTTTTTATATATTAAAAAATGAATAGTTTTCACTATTCACATAATTTAAAATGCAAATTTTCATTATCAACGGAAGGCATATCTTTAAAATGAAGATAATCAATCATTCCTTGATAATTCATAATAATAGGAGTTCTTGAATGTATTTGTTTCATCTGATTTTCTGATTCTCCGGTAAGAATCACAAATTCATTATTCTCATTATATAAACCTGCGAAATAAATATAAGGTTCGTTTTCTTTTGTAATATAGATTTTTTTCTTATGATTCCACTCATAAAAACCATTCGCAATAATAGCACATCGATGATGAAGAATTCTTTTATAAGTGATTCTTTCTTGTAAAGTTTCTATACGTGCATTAATCAAAAGTGAACGAGCAGAAATTCCCCATTTTTTCACATCAGCCATGATTTCATCATCTTTCAATATCAATACGATTGCTTTCTGAGAAGGAAAAACCTCATTTGTAGCATACTCAAATGACTGAGTTCCTTTGAGACTCTCTTTAATTTTCCTGGCAATTTCTGAATCATCCAGCCTTATAAAAAATCTTCCACACATATCATTTCCTCTTATTTTATTCCATACCTTTTTAAGATATTTATGATTACATTATTCGTTACTTTCTGAGCACTGATTTCACGATAATGATATTGCCTTGTCTGTGCATTTTCCTGCATTTCTTTCATCTGTCTGCTGATTTCTTCTTGCTGACGGATGAGATCAAAATAAAAATCTTCAAACAACGAAAGTCTTTCCAAGGCTTCTTCTATATTATTTACTTCAATTCCTGTTTCATTCTTTTTTGTTATTCTTTCCATATGATCACCCTCTTCATTATACATGAAACAGGCAATGAATCAAAACTCCATTGCCTGTTTATTTAGAAATTTGTTTTTTATGATATTCTCTATCCGTCTTTTTCACCATATATTTCTCAAACATCTTAGGTAATATCTGCCAATTGAGATAACAGATGATTCCCGGCATCATGACAAGAAATTCCGGCAGCAAAAAGAAAGCGGAAATAGGAAGACCAATCGTTAAAATTGCAATGCACAAAGCCTGCAGAAAACATGTCATGGATAAGTCAAAAGCTTCTGAAATGATTTCTTTCAGCTTAGCATGCGGTTTTCTGGACAGTATGATGAATACCATATTAAACTCAAATACGATCAACGTTGATAATGTGGCCAATACAGCTGCTCCCAATACATCAAAGGTTGAACTGCCTGTCCAGTAATAAATCAGATCGAGAGCAAGCAATAAAAACACCACAAGATGTATCAGCCAGATAATCGTTGCTTTTTTGAAGCACTTTTTAAATTCATGAAAATAGTCCTTAAGAATATTTACTTTTATCCCTGTAACATACCTGCCCATTAACATATTCAAGGTCGTGCTGCTGGCACCGATCGTAATAATAGGCAGGCTGGTGAGAAGCCAAAGCGTTCCCATCAGGATGATATCCATAAATCTTAATGTCCATTTCCAAAAAAGTGAATCGGCAGTTGTATTCATTATACGCTCAATACTTCCAGTGAACCCAACGTGATCATCTTTGTTGATTTAGCATCAAACAATACATAGCGATCCCCTGAAAAACCAAAATGAATGATCGAATCCATCGCAAAGTCAATGCTTCCAAAGGCAACAGCCGAGAATGTCACATCATTCACAGCTAATGAAAGTGTCGTTTCCATACCACTTGGCAATGATGAAATAACTCTTCCTTCAATAGAACCTTTCTCATCTACGACGACAAATTCCGGACGAATACCTAAGACATATTCACCGTCACTTAAATCAACCGGATGATTCGGTGTAAAACGTACTGCAAAGTGTTTACAATTTAAATCAATACCCTTTTCATGTGCTTTTCCATGGCACTGGATAAAATTCATGGAAGGATTACCCATAAAGTCTGCACAGAAGAGATTTGCCGGTTCGCCATACAATTCCAATGGCGGACAATACTGTTGAACAACACCCTCTTTCATTAGACATACCTTAGAGCTCAAGGTCATGGCTTCTGATTGATCATGGGTAACATAAACAAAGGTTGCCTTTGTTGTCATATGCAAACGTTTCAATTCCGCACGCATATCATTACGCAGCTTAGCATCCAAATTTGACAATGGTTCATCCATCAATAAAATTCTTGGATTCGGTGCTAAGGTTCTTGCGATAGCGACACGTTGCTGCTGACCTCCGGAAAGCTCAGCAGGATAACGATTCATATATTCTTTGATACGCATCGTTTCGCAAATTTCATTGACACGGGCATCAATTTTAGCTTTTTCCCATTTCATATTTTCAAGACCGAATGAAATATTCTTATATACGGTCATATGTGGCCATAAGGCATAATTTTGAAACAAGAAACCGACATTTCTTTTATCCGGTGAAAGATTGACACCTTTTTCTTCTGAAAAAACCAGTTCACCATCAATATAGATTTCACCCTCTGTCGGCGTTTCCAAACCGGCGATCATACGCAGCGTCGTTGTTTTTCCACAGCCACTCGGTCCTAATAAAGAAACAAATTCACCGTCTTTGATTTCCAGATCCATCTGATTGACAGCAATCGAATCTTTTCCGAATTTCTTTGTGATATTCTCTAATCGTATCGTTGGCATATTAGTTACTTCCTCCTACTCCTTTTTCGATTGACGCACCCGTCAGCTTTTCAACACCAAAGTTGACAAGCAGTACAACAAATATAATCAAAAGATTGATTGCATTGGAATACTGATCCCATCCTTTTTCATCATACATGAACAAGAGTGTCGTCAGCACACGATTATTTGCTGTAACTAAGATAACATATAAGCTTAGTTCACGCATACTTGAAACAAATGGCAATAGATATCCCGAAACGATCGTTGACTTTTCAATAGGAACAATAATACGGGTCATACGCTTGATCCATGGAATACCTTGGATGATACCGGCTTCTTCGATTTCCGGAGAAAGCTGCAGCATCGAATTGACACCTGATCTGGAAGCCATCGGCAAATACTTCACCGTACCGATCAAAGCCAGGATTGCAAATGTTCCATACAATGAAGGAATGATACCGTGGCTCTGGGAGAACATTGACAGATAGATAGCTGCAAATGCCATTGATGGAATCAGGTATGGAATAAATGTGAGATTCTCAACAATACGGCTCAGCTTGCTTCCTCTTCTTCTTACGATCGAATATCCTGCAAGGAAGCCGAAAGTTCCGGCACCGACAGCTACGATCGCTGATAGTTTGATACTATTGAAAAGTGTTTTCCATACATCGCTGTTGATCAGGATACCGGCTTTATCCATGATATCATTGCCACCCTTTGAAATACCGATCCAGAAATCCAACGTCATATTTGCAAGCGAATAATCACCTTTCACGATGATCACTGATTGAAGCATGAATGATATCATCGGTATGACAGACATACATAATACGACAACTCCTGCCAGAATGGAAATGATATTGCGGGCCTTCTTAAGATGGAACACGGATACATTTGCACTCTTTCCGGTAACCGTTGCATAAGATTTACGCTTACCGATCAGCAACTGATTACCGATCATGATCAAAACGCTGATAATGATCATCAGGATCGCAATGATATAACCAACACCCGGATTCGTTCCCTGTAAAGCCGCATATAATTCTGTCGTCAATACATAATAACGAACCGGAAGACCTAAAAACTGTGGTACGGCAAATGAGCTCATCGCACTTGAGAATACCAAGATGATCGTACTCATGACTGCCGGCATGACCATTGGGATCGTAATGCGTGCAAACATACGCAAACGATTTGTTTTCAAGATTACAGCCGCTTCTTCAAGATTGGCATCCATATTTCTTAATACACCGCCAATCAGAATATAGGCAAACGGTGCATAATGCAATCCGGTCACCAAAATGATCGGAAATGCTCCATAGGCGAACCAGTTCGCCGTTTCAATTCCGGTAGCGGCCGTAAAGATTCCCATCGCACCGCCAACCGCAGTATTCTTAAAAAAATTCTTCCAAGCAAGCGCTAATGTCCAGCTAGGCATGATATAAGGGAAAATGAACAATTTCGTCATGACCTTTTTCCATCTCATATCTGTACGAGTTACCAGCCAAGCAAAGCCTCCGCCGATCAGCACGGATACGATACATGAGAAAACAGCACATATCAAGCTGTGCATGAGTGGTTCATACAGCAATGAATTACTATACTGACTAACAAAAAGCCGATTCCAGTGATAAAGCGTAAAGGATCCTACCGCCTGATGAACACGTGATTTTTCAGCTGAATGGACAATAAACGTGTCTTTAACGATAGAAAATAAAGGAACAACCACTAAATAGGCTAATACTACTAAAAATATCAGCAACAGGACATTATAAGGCTTACTGAAAAAAGTTTTTAAATGATTTAATTTCTTTTTCATATCTTACCTCTCTAAAAAAGACAAGGGCAGCAGTGTATCACCACAGCCCTTCTCTATGATTCAAAACTACTTGATCAAATTAATAAAATCTTCTACATCTGCACGATGTTCAGCAGCATATTCAGGATCTTCAACGATTAGGATATCTTTCCAAACAGATAATTCCTGGTCACCATCAGCAACTCCCAGGCTTGTATTAGCACTGTAGTCACCCTGACGCCCTGTCATACCAACATAAACAGAACCATCGTTCAATGTTGTTTCACCATCACCAAACCAGCCATCTTCAGTATATAGCCAGCAAAGGAATGCTTTTGCCATTTCAGGATTGTCGGCATTTGATGTCAGCAGTCCATAGATCGGATAAATAAATCCTGCAAATGGAGTTACATCAGAAGTATATCCTAACTTGTAACCAATCTCTAAGTTCTTTACATATTTATTCAATGTAATCAGACCTGACCATGGTTTTGTCTGTCCTTCAGCACCGATAGACTGTGCCATATCACCATCAGAAGTACCAACAACCAAACCGTTATTATAAAGCATCTTGATCCACTGATAACCTGCATTCGGACAATCATCATCTAATACAAGATCTTCACCATAGTATTCCTTATAAGCTTCTTCAAGCAAAGCTGCATTTTCATCAGAAGTAACTACTGTCAGGAAGTCCATATTAACACCTTCGGTAAAAGGATCCTTCATCATGACAGTTCCGGCATATTTCTCATCCGTTACATACCAGATATTATTAATTTCATCTTCAGCTACATTATCAGTATTATAAATGAATACTTTATTACAGTAATCCCAAACCAGCAACGGCTCTGCCTGTTCTTCACCTACAGCATCATAGATCTCTTGATTATACCAGTTAACTACATATCCTTCGTCTACTAAGTCAGTAAGAACACGAGCACCATCCTGAATAAAGATGATATCGGCTCCGGCTGCCCCTGTCGAAACCTCAGTTGCTACCTGAGTGATCTGATCTGTATCCCCGATCTGTGTACATTCAAATTCAACATCCAGATCAAATTTGTTTTTGAATGCTTCACAAGCGCTGACTACAACGGAATGAGTGGAATAAACCGTAACCTTTTTACCGTTTTCCTTGCCAGCTTCCAACAATTCTTCAAAAGTTGTCTGGTCGATTTCCCCTGTTTCATTCGTATCATCCGTAGGGGTGTCATCTGTTGTTGAGCTGCATCCTGTTGCCATACCTAAGCATAAGCACAGGCTGCAGAACATTGTAAGAAATTTTTTCACTTATATGCCTCCTTTTTTCTTGTGAAATCCCTTTCATCTAATATAATAACTCATTTTTTTAAATGAAATTAAATTTTTTTACCATATTATTACTTACTTTTTTTATTTATTTTTTCTTAAATTATATATGTCTTTTTGACTATCTTTTTATATCTTCTTAAATGTCCGTAAAGCCTTATTTTATCGGCTCTACGGGCATTTTGCTTTTGTTGTAAACCTCACATATCTAGGTCTATCTTCTTATATTTTCGCTATCAAGCGTGGTTAAAATCGTGGTAAATACTTCTATGCGATTAGACGCTGAACCTCTGATTTTGCAGTATCTATGGACGCATGAGCATACCAGTTCATTGTGATACTGATATTTGAATGTCCCATGATATACTGTAAATCTTTTGGGTTCATGTTCTTACTTGCCAGCCTTGTGCAGAACGTATGGCGTAGTGTATGCGGTGTGATATGTGGCAAGGGATTGTCCTTATGGTGCTTGTTGTATTTCTCTACCATACGGACAAAAAGCATATTGTAATCAATCGCAACTTTGGGCTTGCCTTTATGATTTACAAATAGAAAGTTGCCCCGTCCGTCTATCACAAATGGTTCTGCCTTTGGGCGTTTCTTCATAACCCGTTGAAATGCTTGTATCGTTTCTCTGCTTAATGGCACTTGCCTTGCTCCGCTTTTTGTCTTAGGCGTTTCAATATAGTAGCCCTGTTCCTTGCTCTTTAATAACTGGTGGTCGATAATCACAACTTCATTCTTGAAATCAATATCGGCTACTGTCAGTCCGCACAGTTCCGAGATACGAAGTCCTGTCTTTAACAGTATCAGCACATCATCATAATACTTGTGATACACATTGTCCGCCTTGATGAATGAGAGTAGGGCTTGTTCCTGTTCCTCTGTCAATGCGACTTTCTCTTTGGTATCATTTTCTATAACTTCACTTAACTTGAAATCAAAAGGGTTTTTCCTTACACAATCGTCTTGTATGGCGATATAGAATGACGCTTTTAACGAGCGTTTATGGTTGTTAATGGTGTTATAGGAAAAGCCTTTGTCTTTCATGCGTAACGCCCATTCCTTAGCGTCAGAGGGTTTTATCGTATCAATGCTCCTAGCACCTAACTTGTCCTCTTTCAATAACCGCATGAGCTGTTCCCGTTGTTTCTGTGTGCTCTTCTTCACGTTTGCCCTCTGTGTGTTCTGTTTGGCGTAGAGTTGGCAAAGCGTCATTTTCTTGCCTGTGCTGTCGATACCGTCCTCAATATCCCGTCTTATCTGCTGTTCCAGTTCACGAAGTGAGGGTTTTTCCCGTTTTCCCTTTGGTGTCGGGTCTGTGGGTGTCAATCTCCAAGCATACACATATTTTGTGTTTCCAAATGCGTCCACATATTTATATAAGTATTTCCCGTCTGTTCGTTGGCTCTCTCCAGTATGCAGGATACGTCCTTTGCTATCCCGTCTTTTTTCTTTCATGGTGTCTGCTCCTTTCCTTGTTGGAAAGAGCCTTGATATGACTTGTATTCATCATAACACATACAAGGCTCATTTGCATTAGATTGCGTCCAATTTGTCAATGACCTTTTCAAACTGTCGGCGTTTAATCTGTATGCGGTTGCCATTCATAATGAGCCAGCCAGCGTCCTTGTTTTCCTCTGCCAATCGTCTTAACTTGTTTTCTCCGATACGGAAATATTTTGACGCTTCTTCAATGGTAAGGGTGTATTTTTCCCATACGGGAATATCGTTGTTATTCATCAGATACCCCCTTTCCCATGTTTCGTGTTATATTGGATATAGGGGATAAGATCGGTGCGGTCTATCCTCTGTAAGTGGGCGGTTAGTTTACTGGAAAGGGAATTGCTGTATCTTGCCTTATCAAGCATAGTTCCCACTTTTTCCAGTCCACCTAATGCGTCATGTTCTTCCAAGAAGTAAAAACTTTTCACAGCGGAAATCACGCCACCCTCTGTGAGCCATTGCTGTGTTTCCTCAAGAGAATTATGTAGTTTCGGTACTTGCAGTTTTAAGACTTCCATAGCCCCTAAAAAGCGTTCCCAAAACCGACACGTTTTCCATCTGCTCTTATTACTTTCATTTCTGTTTGGCACGACAAAGCGTAGGTTGTTTGCCAATAGCCCGAAAGCCAGTTCCCCAAGTTCCAGCGGTCTGTCTTTGAATGTCATGGCAAAAGCATGAGCCTTATCATCTCGCAGTTGCATTTCTGTCCGTTTCCAACTGCCGACTTCATCAAGTGTCTTATTATGTTTTGAACAGACTTCCTTATCTTTGTCATAAAAGCGGTAGGACAATCCCGATTTACCAGCACCAATATAAACAGTCTTTGCAGTGTCGAAATCATCAAACTTGCTTTCGTCAAAGTGGTAGCCCTCACTATTAGAAATAAATTCCTCTTTTTCGCATTTCTTCTTTATCTGCTCTATGGTAAAGAATGGCTTTTCGTTCTTATCATCAATGGCAATATCAAGTCTTGTGAAATGGAAATTATCCAGTCCGTATCTTCGCTCACAGCGTCGGAACATATCCCCAAAGGTATAATTCCTACTGTCGAGAATACGGAAAATATCATCACAACCTCTGCCAGTCATAACAAGATAACAGCCTAGCCCCTGTGGGTTGTCCTCTGTCTTTCTTGCGTCCCCCGATACATAAATATCTCCAATCTGCCAGCGTGCCTGATAAGTCTTGAATTTTATCGTTGCTGGATAAACATTGAAAATGTCAGTCGGTAAATCTAAAATGTGCATGATTACATCTTCAGCGGTTGCCGTTTCAAATACAATGCTGATGTAATCAATCTTAACGGATAAATTTTTGTGTGTAGTTATAGTGCATTTCTCCTTTCGTATGCCCCGTTTTTTTGCGGGGTAAAAATTGTGTTTTTTCCTTTATTTATCACAGTTTCTAGGTACTATGACATGTATACGCAGGGCGGTGTTACATATACGCCCTTTACGAACGCCTAAAGGCGTTCCCTTTCTTCCTGTGTCTGCCCCGTTCTTAACGCTCACGAGCCTTGTAAGGCTCGTGGCTAAACGGAACAGCCCAGTCAGAAACCCGATTTTCAGTCTGATAGTCCATGCCTATTCATGCTATCAAAGTGAAAATATCTATTCTATATGCTTACTCAAGCGTGTGATTGACCCTAGCGTGCTTAATCGCTCTATCTAACACGATAATAACGCCATTAGAATTACTTGTCAAGAAGTTTTTGTTGACTTTTGGATATAGATTAAGTATGATATGCTTATAAACGTCAAAAAAAGCAACGAAAGGAGCGGTTATACTAAGTTATGGAGCATTATGAAAAGAAAATCAGTTTCTTAGGAGAGAACATACAAACCATAAGAAAATACAGAGGAATGAAACAACAGGAACTTGCGGACAAAATCGGTATCAATATGCAGAGCCTTTCCAAGATTGAACGTGGTGTGAATTATCCTACCTTTGATACATTAGAAAAGATAATGGACGTGCTGGGTGTAACCCCAAATGAATTACTGTCGGGAGAATGGAAGTATGTTAATCAAGCCGAAAAGGAAGTCTGCCAGTTTTTAAGAATTGAAGAACGACTAAATGCAGAATTAAAACATGGGCATTATGACAACTTCTTTGACAGCGAAGAAGAATGGCTGGAATATGAGTTGAAAAAGTTACGGGAATATATTACCGACTACATCAACGGAAAAAGCATTGTAGCGTCCGACCTTTATCCAATCAAAGAATTTATCCAGCATTTGAAGTTTCAAAAACTGTTAGACCACTATGATGATTTATACAGCATGGATATGTTCGGTGAAAGCATAGAGGGACATAAATATAGGACACCTTATCAAGTCGTAAAAATGATAAACCCCAATTCAAAAGAAGATATGGAATTATTACGGGAAGTATTGAAAAATAACGATTTTGATGATGAGGACGAGTAACCCTTTTCCTCTTTGTAGAAGATACAGCAAACAAAAAGCCCAGTAAAGAGTGCAAAGCACCACCAATGGTGGCAAGGCTCTTGACAGGGCTTTTCCTTTACTGTTTGTGGCAGACAAGAGGAAGAAAGGGACAAAATCTGATTTGTAGTAAATTATATAAAAACGATATGAGATGTATTTGTATCATTTTCTTGTTGACACCATTTATATTAAGTGATATATTTGTCTTATAAAGATACAAAAACATCACATTGAAAAGAGGGATGATTATGACAAAAAAACAAATGAAACAAGTTATCTTTATGGGAGTAGGGTGTGTAATATTACTGATTGCAGGGATAATTTACTCTTTATTATTTAACGACGCACGCTGGGTTAAAAACATGGATATGTCTAATTATGTATTTTCCATAAAGGATATACCAATGTTGATAGTCGGTGCTTTGATAGCTATTTATGTCTTATATGTAACAGTTATCTTCTTTAAAAACGCCTTTTCTAAAAATTTTAAAGACAAAAACTATTCAAGAACAGTATCTTCATATTGGGGACTGTGTGGAATATTTGGATTTCTAGGTTTTAGCGGTTTTTGGACTTATTTTGAATATGGGAAAATATATCCTTTTGTATTCTTTATATTTTTTGGCTTTTTCGGCTTTTTCTTTGAAGGAAAACTTTCTCACACTTTAGAAGATGAACTTTTTTTAGAAAATAAAAGAAAAGCAGAAATAAACGCCTATAAAGTAGGATTTAAACTTCTCTTTATAGTCATTTGGCTTATGGCAATAGGAATGTTTTCTCGTAATGTGGAATGGTGTGCAATTTTTATGCTCATTTCTGTTTCACTTATCTATGCTTTAGTCATTTTTCTTAGCAACTATTTATTATACCGCTACGAAAAAGGAGAATAAGTCATGGTAGAAGATTTCATGTGCAACTTAAAGGTATATCGTGTAGCACAAGGTTTAACACAAGAACAACTGGCAGAAAAAGTCGGGGTTCGTAGAGAAACAATTATGAGGTTGGAAAAAGCACAATACAATCCATCTCTAAAACTGGCGATTGATATTTCACGGGTTCTCAATGCACCGATAGAAGATATTTTCATTTTTAAATAAGATAGTGGTAGTAAATTCGGTTCTATGTGATATTGGGAACAATAGAATATTAAGTTTTACATCAATATAAGAGTAATGCAACTATAATGTTAATTTGTATTGCTTGGAGGAACAATACCTGATGAAGATGATAATGATGTCATCGCAGAACAACTTGCAAAAATCAGTGAACAGATGGCAATTAAGAATAGGCGTAGCAAAAAAATTTGGAAAATTGCTGGGGTTATATTCCTAGTAATTGTGCTATTGAATATCCTCTTGATAATATTTAATATGTCAGTATCTAAAAACGTTTCAACAGATAGTAGCACCACTTTCATAGAAATAGGTGAAGATGATGTGATTGATGTAGAATAATTTCCAACATACAATCCCAGTTTGACAACTTTATATCCATACACACAAAGCAGTTAGTCTTAGGATTGACTGCTTTTTAACAAAAGACACCACTCAGGTGTAAAGGGTGTCTTTTTAGTGCTATTTTATTGTCATATCAAGGCTCATTCAATTGTGGTAAATTCGTGGTAAATTAAATAATTTTCTATACTTCAAAGTGCTTGAAAGTATAGTGTTTATGCGGATAATCGCAAATTAGATATAAAATTTAACATAAACATTACATAAATTTTACATTATAACCAAAAAAAGAAGCCTTTTTTTGGCTTCTTTAAGACAACTTCTTTAACTATTTAAAATCATCTTTCAGCACGACGTCATGTGCGCTTCCTTCCTGGATAGATACATTGGAAGCTAATGTTAAACGTGCTGTTTCATAAAATTCTTTAATAGTTAATGCGCCACAGTTACACATCGTTGATTTAATTTTATGTAATGTGATCGATACACCATCATCTAATTTACCGGCATAAGGCACATAAGAATCAACACCTTCTTCAAATGTCAGTTCCTGTTTACCTCCAAGGTCATAACGTGCCCAGTTTCTAGCACGATTACTTCCTTCTCCCCAGTATTCTTTCATATAACCTTTGCTTGTTTTTACTTTAGCTGTTGGCGACTCATCAAATCTAGCAAAATATCTTCCTAGCATGACAAAGTCTGCACCCATCGCTAATGCTAAAGTAATATGATAATCATGTACGATACCACCATCAGAACAGATAGGTACATAGACACCTGTCTCTTCAAAATATTCATCTCTCGCTTTCGCAACATCCATAACAGCACTTGCTTGACCACGGCCAATTCCTTTGGCTTCACGAGTAATACAAATGGAACCGCCTCCGATACCGATCTTTACAAAGTCAGCTCCAGCATCTGCAAGATATCTGAATCCTTCTCCATCAACAACATTTCCGGCACCAATCTTTACAGTATCCCCATAATGCTCTCTTACCCATTTAATTGTGTCATACTGCCATTCAGAGAAACCTTCACTTGAATCGATGCAGACAACATCTACCCCTGCTTCAACAAGTGCAGGAACACGCTGTGCATAATCTCTTGAATTAATACCAGCACCAACAATATAACGTTTTTCACTATCAAGCAATGCATCTGTATTTTCTTTATCACTTGAATAGTCTTTTCTGAATACCATATATTTTAAATGCTGTTCTTTATCAACGATCGGCAAAGAATTCAGTTTCTTTTCCCAAATCAAATCATTTGCTTCTGTAAGTGTCATACCATCATGCCCCACTACCAAATCCTGATATTTTGTCATGAAGTCTTTTACTTTTTTATCCAACGAATCTCGTGTTGTACGATAATCTCGGCTTGTTACGATTCCTAACAATTTTCCATTCGGTGTACCATCCTCGGTAACCGCCATTGTTGAATGACCTGTTTTAGCTAACAAATCTAATACATCTTTTAATGTATTCTCAGGTGTGATATTAGAATCGCTAATAACAAAACCTGCTTTATAATTCTTAACACGTCGTACCATTTCAGCCTGCTGTTCGATCGTCTGTGAACCATAGATAAAAGCACAGCCGCCTTTTTTCGCCAAAGCAACAGCCATCTTATCATCTGATACTGACTGCATGATGGCACTTACCATCGGAATGTTTAAACTAAGTGCTGGTTGTTCTCCTTTTTTAAACTTCACCAGCGGTGTTTTTAAATCCACATTTGCAACGATATTCTTTTTGGTGGTTAAATTGGGAATTAAAAGATATTCACCAAACGTATGAGATAAACCTTCTAAAACTTTCGCCATAAAATTGTACCTCTCTTCCTTGTATTATCTGTAAAATTATCACAAATCCCTTTAAAAATCAATCAAATTTTCTACTTTTACGATAAAGCCTTATATTATTTTTCACCATAAAAGAAAAAAGGCATTTTCATGCCTTTTTCATTTTAGTAGTTATCGCTTGCTTTTGCAAATACTGCCTGAGGATATCCACAAACAGGACATACACCAGGAGCAACTTCATTTTCTACACGGTAACCGCAGATACCACACTGCCATACTACTTTTTCATCTTTCTTAAACACTTTGCTATTTTCAACATTTGCAAGCAATGCTAAGCATCTTTCTTCATGAGCTTTTTCGATCTTAGCTACTGCTTCAAACTGGAATGCTAATTTATTGAAACCTTCTTCTTTAGCTTCTTTAGCAAATTTAGCATACATATCTGTCCACTCATAGTTTTCACCAGCTGCAGCATCTTTTAAGTTTTCATCAGTTTCAGGAATGTTATCTCCATGTAGTGCTTTAAACCACAATTTAGCATGTTCCTGTTCATTTCTAGCTGTTTCTAAGAATAATTCAGCAATCTGATTTAAACCTTGTTCTTTTGCTTTTTCGGCATAGTATGTGTATTTATTTCTAGCCTGAGATTCACCAGCAAATGCGCTCATTAAATTTTGTTCTGTTTTTGATCCTTTTAGTTCCATTGTTAACTTCCTTTCTGTAGACTTTTGTCTTATACATCACCAGTATAATCTTTTCTTACTTTTTTGTCAATCAGTATTTTATTTTTTCTTTAATAATAGACTCATTTTGATAATCATTATCATTTTTTAAGAATTCTCATTGCATTGATGACTGCTATGATGCTCACGCCTACATCAGCAAATACGCCTAACCACATATTTGCATATCCAAAGATGCTTAACCCTAAAATGATAGCTTTTATACCTAAAATAAAGACAATGTTTTCATTCATGATCTTCTGCGTAAATCTTGCTAGATCAATTCCCTGACTCAAAGAACTTAAATTATCCTTCATCAATACCAGATCACTGGCTTCTACAGCAGCTTCACTTCCAAGTCCGCCCATAGCTATACCTAGATCGCTTCTTGCTAATACAGGTGCATCATTGATACCGTCGCCAACATAGGCTACCTTACCAGATGCTGATTTTAAGATCTTTTCCAGCTCCTCTACCTTATCTGTTGGTAACAGTTCATAGTGAACCTCATCAATACCACACTCATTGGCAATGGCTTGTGCCGTTTTCTGCCGGTCCCCTGTCAGCATGACAAGTTTTTTAATACCTTTTTCTTTTAAGCTTCTCAAAGATTCGATCGTATTTGGCTTTAATGTATCACTAATTTCAATCGTACCAACATACTTTGAATCATAAGCAATATAGACAAGTGTTCCAGTTGACGCTTCTTCTTTACAAGCAACATGGAAACGATCAATTAACTTTTTATTTCCTGCAAGTAATATCTTACCCTGATATTCCCCTTTTATACCATGTCCTGCAATTTCTTCAACATTTCTAAATTCATTTTTATCCACTTCTTTTCCATATTCTTTTTGAATAGAAAGAGCAATCGGATGCGTTGAATAGCTTTCCGCAATTGCTGCTAAACGTAAACATTCATCAGCTTTTTCACTATAAATATTTGTTACTTCAAAAGAACCATTTGTTAATGTTCCTGTCTTATCAAAGACGATCGTATCGATCTGACTTAAAATTTCCAGATAATTTCCACCCTTTACTAATATTCCTTTTTTACTAGCACTTCCGATACCCGCAAAATATCCTAACGGAATAGAAAGAACAAGGGCACATGGACATGAGATGACAAGGAAGGTACATGCACGAAGCAGCCATTCCTGCCAGCCGATCTGAGTTTGAAAGAAGTTAGGAACGATTGCTAAAACCAAGGCTGCAATAACAACAATAGGTGTATACACTCTTGCAAAACGAGTCATTTTCAGCTCTGTTCTTGCTTTTTTACTGGAAGCATTTTCTACCATATCTAAAATTCTGCTGACCGTTGATTCACTTAATTCATGTGTCACTCTCATTTCAATGACCCCCTGCAAATTGATGCAGCCTGCCAACACTTCATCTCCTAAGCTAACTTCTCTTGGCAGTGATTCACCTGTCAATGCACTTGTATCTAAGGTTGTTGTCCCTTGACAAACAACTCCATCTAACGGAACTCTTTCTCCAGGCTGCACGACGATGATATCTTTAATCTTAATTTCTTCAGGGTCTACATCACTTATTTGTTCATTAGTTTTTAAATGAGCAATTTCTGCTTTGATATTCATTAAATCAGCAATTGAATTTCTTGATCTTTCAACTGCTTTATTTTGAAAATATTCACCCAGCTGATAAAACAGCATAACGGCTACTGCTTCTAAATATTCACCGACAACAAGGGCACCGATGGTTGCAATCAGCATTAAGAAATTTTCATCAAATATTTCACCACGCCGAATATTTTTCAACGCCTTTACGATGACGCTATAGCCAACCATAATGTAAGAAAGGATAATTCCTATCTGCCAATCAAATTGTAAACTTAAAACAAATACGACAATCCCTGTACCCAAAATATAAGCCTGATAATTCTTCTTTTTCTCTTTTTTCTCATTTCCTTCAATGATTTCAACTTCTTCTGCATCAAGAATTGCTTTTCTGACTTTTTCTTTGATATGATTTTCATCAGCATTTTTTTTCACATAAAACAGTAATGTTTTTGTAGTGAAATTCAACGAAGCGTATGCAACTCCTTCCACCTCATTTACGGCATCTTCAACTTTCATGGCACAATTAGCACAATCTAACCCTTCAATTTTCCATTTCAATTTTTTTAAGTCTTTACCTGCCGGCTGAACTCGCATAACTTCTTTACGATGTTCATGATGATCATGATTACAACATTCGTGTTCATGATGATGCTCATGTTTACAGCAACTATGGTCATGGTGGTGTTCATGTTCACATGTACAAGCTTTTTCATGATGTATATGACCATCTTTTTTTACGACATGAACTTCTTCTAAATCTTCAATTAAATGAATAAGTTCTTTTTCTATATCTTCTGTATATGATTTATAGTGAATCGTGCATCCTAATGTTGCAGCATTCACACTGGCATTTTCCACATCTTCATGCTTATTTAACGCTCTTTCAATTTTCATAGCACAATTTGGACAATCCAGCCCTTCAAGAATATATTTCTTTTCCATAATTAATCCTCCATCACATGCTCATATCCAGCTTCAAAAATTCTTCCGATATGATCATCATCTAATGAATAATAGATGACCTTGCCATCTCTGCGATATTTAACAAGACGAGCTTGTTTTAGTGTTTTGAGCTGATGAGAAACCGCTGACTGAGACACATCTAATAAAGCAGATAGATCACAAACACACATTTCAGCTTTTAAAAGTGCACAAATGATCTTGATTCTTGTCGGATCTCCAAACACTTTCAAAAGTTCTGCCGTTGCGACTAATTTCTCTTCATCCGGCATCTCTTTTTTCACCTTATTTACAACATCCTCATGGATAACTGTTATTTCACATTTTTCAATTTCCATATTAACACCCTTTCATATGAACATTTGTTCATATATATAATATGTAAAGATTCTCATTATGTCAAGTTTTATTTCAATGAAAATTTCTGAAATAATGTGAAATTTTATGTAAATTTAACACAGTGTTTGCCCTACAAAAACACTTGATTTTATCAGAAAAACAAAGTGAAAAAAATTTCAAAAAGTTAAATAAATCCCTTGATTTCAGCTTTTTTTCAGTATATTATATGGGTGTAAGTTAAGATAAAGAGAAGGAGGATACAAATATGAAGAACTTATTAAAGGCTATCAATTTTGTGAAATTCAACAAGAATCGCACAAACGCTAAACAATCGATTACTTCTCGTGAAGTAGAGCACATTAATGCCGGAAATTCTACTTCTGCTTGGGGAATCGTATTCTATCGCTAGTCGTTCTAGCATTTCACATAATTAAAAAAGGAAAAAGATGATTCACATCTTTTTCTTTTTTATTTATTATTTATTTTAAATAAACTTTTTAAAAGTAAACCACAGCCTGAAGCAATGAAGCCAAAAACGAGAATATATTCAAACAGTGTCATTCGCATGATTGAAATCCGCATATTCATAAGCAATGAAACTACAATAAAAATGACACCTAAGATGATAAGAATCTTTGGCCCTAATGATTTTGGATTATAAAAATACCATACAACACCTATGATCAAGGGAATTGTAATTATTCCAGATGTGATACTAAAAGAACCAAAGTGTATGACCGACCAGCCATGATGTACATACACCCGTTGAGATAACATATATAAACCTATTGCAAGTAGAACGATGCCCACTAAAAATTGTACTAAACCATTTTCATTTGTATCTTTCATATTGATCCCCCTAAATTCCTTTTTATTATAGCTTTTCTTTTTATCTTCGACAAGTATTATTAAAAAGCCAGAGCATTAGCTCTAGCTACTGTGATATTGTTTATAGATTTCATTTTTGGATAACCCGTGATCCCGGGCAACTTTTTTTATTGCCTCATTTGTTGAATAACCGCTTTGGATATAACAATGTATTTTTTCATTTAAAATAGAAAAAGGAATATCATCGCCAATTTCTTCTTCTTTATATCCTTCAAGCACAAGTACCATCTCACCCTTGAGATCATCACATATATCTAACATTTCACTGATCGTTCCACGAAGGAATTCTTCATGTTTCTTAGTAATTTCTCTTGCCAGACACATCTTACGATTACCAAAAACTTCTAAAAATGTATGCAGCGTCTTTTTAATACGGTGCGGAGCTTCATAGAAGATCATCGTTTGTTTGACCTTTGATAATTCTTCACAGCTTTTTCTTCGTTCATTTTCATTGACTTTTAAAAAACCGACAAACATAAATGGCTGAGCTGAAAGGCCACTAGCTACCAAAGCATTTAGCGCTGCATTGGCTCCTGATACAGGCACTACATTAAAACCGGCTTCTACCACCATATTCACAACTACCTGACCGGGGTCACTGACAAGCGGATAGCCGGCATCGCTGACAACGGCAACATTTTTACCTTCCTCCAGCAATGCTACCAATCCTTTGGCACTTTCATATTCATTGTGCATATGATGTGCCATACATCTCGTTTTGATATCAAAATGTGACAACAATTTCATCGTATTACGTGTATCTTCCGCTGCAATTACATCTACGCTCTTTAATATCTCAATCGCCCTTGGTGTCATTTCACTTAGATTACCGATAGGTGTTGCAACCAGATATAACGTTGCTTTTTCATTTTCAAAGCTTTTCTGCCGATTCATCGTTTTGACCAGTCAATATCTGGCCATAATTCTGAAAAGTCCAGAAATTGAACATCTTCCTTATTTTCTATTTTTGCCTGTTTCAACAGTACATTCATGCTTGTCACACGATATTTATTACCTTTATATTCAATTTGTGAATTCACTTTTGGTAAACCCGCCCGCATTTCCTTATATTGTGCATCTTCATAGCGGAGACAACACATTAGCTTGCCACACTGCCCTGAAAGCTTCTGCACATTTAAAGCCAGCATCTGATTTTTAGCCATATTGATTGACACCACATCAAAATCATTTAAAAACCTTGAACAACAGGTTTCCATGCCGCAAGTACCTAAGCCACCCACAATTTTTGCTTTATTGCGAGGTCCAATCTGACGAAGTTCGATACGACACTTAAATTTTGTCGCTAGATCTTTCAACAACTCCCTAAAATCAACACGATCATCGGCAACGTATACAAAAATGATCTTACTGCGGTCTAATGTATATTCTGCTTCGATCAAACGCATATCCAGTCCCTGTGCCTGAATGGCTTCTTCACAAATCACCATTGCCTTCTTAGCCGCTTCTTTATTCTCTTCCACATCTTTTAAATCTTTTTCTGTGGCCTTTCGGATAACTGGTTTGATTTCCAATTCAGTGGAGACATTTTCAAAAAGCTGATTTTCTTTCATGATCGTACCAACTTCTAGCCCTCGAACCGTTTCAACAACAACTTTATCATGGACCTTCAAGGTATCATCATTTGTCCCAAATGTATAAAGCTTGTTTGATTCCGAAAAACTTACAAACGCTATATGTGTATAGTCTTTATTCTCCATCTGCTACCTCCTTCATCCTGATCAGCATCGAATCAACTAACAATTTCACACTAACAGATTTACTGAAACGATTTTTTGTACTGACACAAATATTTAAATATTCAACACATTGTTCTTTTGAATATTTGCCTATCATCCTATTCCATATATCATCTTTACATTCACTTTTCTGCATGATCCCATTTCTAAAAAATATCGTTAATATTTCATTAAAATAAGTAAACTGAATTCGATCATTTCCCTTTTTTTCATTAAATGCCTGAGTCTGAATCGTCAACAGTGTCATATATGGATCATCATAAAAATGTTCAATGACCTCCATCGCCCAATCTCTGGCATTTCTATAATTTTCATCTTCACTTAACGCTAGAATTTCATCAGCATCTGCCGCTATATGAGAACACAAATAAGCATCCAGTTCGTCAATATCTTCATTTCTGGCAAATTCCAGTCCTTCTTTTACAGGCGGTTTGCGGAAAGGTATTTTCTGACATCTTGATACGATGGTCGGTAACACTTTATCCAGCTGCTCACTGATAAGGATTGCCGTCACATCACTTGCCGGCTCCTCTAAAAATTTAAGCAGTGAATTCATTGCATCAGCTGTAGCATTTTCTACTAGATTTAATATATAGATCTTCTTTCCCGTAGCTTCTAATGCCGTCTTATTGAATTCTTCCTGAATATGCATGATATCTTCTTTTTTTATTGTTTTGATACTGCCGTCAATAATGATCAGATCAGAAAAGTTATTCTCTGCGACACGTCTGCAAACATCACACTTTTCACATGCAAAGCCTTCTTTTTCACACAGAAGACTTTGAGCCAGTAAAATGGCACTCTTAAATTTGCCACATCCCTTATCTCCAAAAAACAGATAAGCATGTGCTGAAGTTTTTCCCAGTAAAGCATTTTCTAAGATCCGATAAGCAACTGGCTGTTTTTTTCTAAGCTTTTCTTTCATTTTCTAATCGTCTCCAAAACGATCTGTAACGCATCTTCTACAACCTTATCTACCTCTTGTGAAGCATCCACCACACGCATACGGTGACGATATTTCGCAAGTACCTGCCGATAACCTTCACTTACTTCCTGATGGAAATGATTCGTTTCTAAATCAAGACGATCCTTAAAGGCTCTTGTTTCAATACGTTTTAATCCGTCATTGTAATCAAGATTTAAAAATATCGTGGTATCTGGAAAATATCCATCTATCGCAAACTGGTTGATCATATACACATTATCAATACCCAGATGACGTGCATAACCCTGATAAGCTAAAGAAGAATCTACAAAACGATCACATATTACGATTTGTCCCTTTTCTAAAGCTGGAATAACCTTTTCTACTAAATGCTGACGTCGTGACGCAGCATAAAGCAATGCCTCTGTTTTCGCATCCATGGCTGTATTTTTTGGATCAAGAATCACATTTCGAATCTGTTCCGCAATTTCAATACCACCCGGTTCTCTTGTATAAATGGCATCATAGCCCATTTCTTTTAATTTTTGCGCAACAATTGTTGAAATTGTCGTCTTTCCGCTCCCATCGGGTCCTTCAAACGTGATAAAATATCCTCTCATAAATATCTCCTGTCAGCTTATAAAATGATTATACCACAATCATCATCAACATAAAAAGCGTTTTATCCTATACCTAATCATCAAAGCATTTTAATAATATAAGATTTCAATTGATCATCTGAGACATAATGTCCAATGCCCTTTTCATCAGCACCTCTCATAGGTGTCATCCCAAAACCATTCTTCAAAGAACGTGCTCCATCTTCTGAAACAGCCTCTGCATAGACTTCACTTACTTCATAACCCTCCTGAATCTTTGTATCAAGCCATCTGGCAAAAGCCTTTCCCATTAACTTCATACATGCAGTACCACGATAATCTTCTTCCACTGCAAGCGTATATAGATAAAGGATGTTTTTTCCTTTCTTCATTCCTTTATTTAAAAGTGTTGAAAAATGAGAACCATTTAAATATTCATCTCTTTGCTTTTCATCAAGAAAAATCACCGTAAAATATCCTGCCAGTCTATTTACATCCTCATCTACACAAAAAAACAGTCCCTCTTTGACTTGTTTATACAATGAGCGGATATAATCCGGTTCTAAATAGTCATTTCCCTCAGCAGGAAAAATTCTACGATCCATTTCAAGCATCTTCTCAAACCAGTTTTGATTTATCTTGTCATTCATTAAAACCGATAATTTCATTCACTTATTCTCCTATATAAGAAAAAGGCATGAATCATGCCCCAACATATTTATTATAACACAAAAAAAAATAAATTATAAGACTGTTTCTATAGCATAAATAAGGTATTATATAAGTGTAAAAAGACAGAACATCTGAAAGGAGGAAATGTCTTATGAAAGAGGTTTTAAAAGAAATTTAGTTCGTTTCCTATGAAGCCTGACAGAACTTCATGAGGAAACTAAAAATCTTATTTATGTTTTAAAAAGAAAGTGTTTTCTGTGAGAGGGCAGACCAATGGACAGAGAAGAGGAGAAGAACTAAAACTGAATATATAAAAAGTCTACCGCAGTGTAGAAAAAATAGATAAATGATCTATTTATAGATACGGCTTATTTATGATTGAAATGTTGTAAGAAATCATTAATTTATAATGATTGAATTCTAACGAATCCCCCTGTGCTTATAAACAGAAATAGTTAGATATTCAATAAATTATATAAAATGAATAAAATAACTTTCTCATTAAGCCCTAAGGATCTTATAAAAAAATCGATGATCCCATCGTTGACAAATCGAAAGAGATTTACATATAGATGGCTTCATACTTGAATTGTCAGAAACAATTCTAAGAAATAAATTATAGAATGTTTTAATGATTTAAAATAGAAAAAACGATGATTTGGATATAAATGAGAGTTTAATGTGTCGTTCTTCCTATAGAAATCAAACAAACAAATGTAATTATATTTCCTTCCAAATTAAATGATTCCATGTTTATAAAGGAGGCTTTTCAATAGATGGATTCATATAAAGAATGAACAATGAAGATCTAAGTATTTAGAAGATTCAAGACAGAGTTATCTAAAAACTAGAGACGTTGATTATATGAATTTTATGAATATGGTTCCATCGCTTATAAATTGAAAGTATTCATATAACTGGCTTCGTAAAGAGATTGTCTAAAATGACAATCTCTTTTTTTACGGGAATTTCAATAAAATTTTATGAAATATGATATTTTTTTATGAATTTCTCCTTTATAATATAAGAGTTGAGGAGGACTTTATGATAAAATTATTTGCATGTGATTTAGATGGAACATTATTAAATGATGATCATGAATTTGATGAAATTATCTTTAATGCAATTGATGCAGTAATTAAAGAAGGAAAATATTTTTCATTTGCGACAGGCAGACATATGCATGCTCAGCAAATAAAAATATTAAAATATGAAAAACGGGATGTTTTTATGGTTTGTATGAATGGAGCTTTGATATTAGATCCTTCTCAAAATATAATTTATGACAGAAAAATGGATAAAAAAATTGTCAAAGATTTATTAGAAACTTTTCCTGAGATTGACTTTGACTGTATTGGCAAAGACCATGTTTTTATCCGTGCGAATCGCCAGGAACATTTGGATCAATTTAGCCGGTCTAGCATTTGGAACAGAGCTGCAAAAAAATGGAAAATTGAAGATTTTATAAAAGATAGTATTTTTGATCAAAGTATTGATGATATTTTATCTCATGATATTTATAAGATCAACTGTCGTTTAAGTGATGCGAAAACGATTGAAAAAATGAATTGTTATCTTGATCAGCATAAAGATGAAATCGTAAATGCTCCTTATGATAATGGTGCTTTTGAAATTACTGGAAAAAATGTCAATAAGGGAAATGCTGTCGCATGGCTATGTGAATATCTTCATCTTCAGGAAGATGAAGTTGCGGTATATGGCGATGGCGGCAATGACATAGAGATGTTAGAAAGATTCAAACATTCTTATGGGATGTCAAATGGTATGGAGTCCGCTAAAAAAGCGGCGAATGAAATTATTGGCTGCTGCAAAGATTATGCAGTATCAAAACATATCCTAGAAACACTACAAAAAGAAGAAGATAATAAATAAGCTGGCGATTGCCAGCTTTTATAATGCCATTTTAAATATTTTCTTTACATCCTCTGCACTAAGAGCTACAAAACCATTTTGAAGTCCACCATCAGCTGCTTTTTGTGCCATGACATCAAAATGTGTTTCATCAATATCAATTTCATGTAATGAGCTAGGAAGATTTAATGATTTAAAGAATTCACGAGTTTTTTGAATTGCTGCATGCGCAATATCCATATCGCTTCCTTCATGGATTCCCCAGACATTCTTCCCATACTCTACAAACTTCCACAATGTGTCTTCATTTAAAACATATTCCATCCAATTTGGTGTCAAAATAGCCAGTCCAACACCATGGGTGATATCATAGAAGGCACTTAATTCATGTTCCATCGGATGCACGGACCATGCAGTATTTTCCCCATAGGAACAAATACCATTGATGGCCATAGAACTTGCCCACATCAGATTTGCACGAGCTTCATAATTCTTAGGATCTTCTAAAGCAATAGGTGCATACTTGATACAAGTCTTTAAGATACCTTCACAGAAACGAGCTTGAAGATAAGCACCCTTTTCCTGATTAAAATAGTTTTCAAAAGTATGACTCATGATATCTGCCGTTCCTGCTGCTGTCTGATATGCAGATACAGAATACGTATACTCTGGATCCAAAATTGAGAATACCGGTTTTGTCAGATCATTTCCCGATCCCCATTTTTCATTTTTGGTTAAGTCTGAAATAACTGCAAAGCCATCCATTTCACTGCCTGTAGCCGCTAATGTCAGAACAGCCGCAACAGGTAAAGCTTTCGTAATCTTGTTTCGATCTAATACCTGATCCCATGGATCACCTTCATAACACACGCCACTTGCGATGATCTTTGAACAGTCGATCGTACTGCCGCCACCGACAGCCAAGACGGCTGTCAAACCATGCTGATGACAGATTTCTACGCCTTTACGTACAGATTCAATACGAGGATTCGGTTCAACTCCTGCAAGTTCCTGCCATTCGATACCTGCCTTTTTTAATTGCTCACACACTTTATCGTATAAACCAATCTTTTTAATGCTGCCGCCTCCATATACCAGAAGCACCTTATCAGAAATTTTTTTCAGATTCTCTCCTAAATTCTCAATCTGACCTTTACCAAAATAAATTTGTGTTGGTATGTTATAATGAAAATTTTGCATATCCTTTCCTCCTAAGTACTTTCATATTAGCACATTTATCAGTGAAATTCTATTTGTTTAAACACCTTTATTCATCCTTTAAATCAGCTATTTCTCCCATGTCTGGCAGCCAGATGGAAGAGGCATCTACAAAGTTGCTCTTATCTTCCGTTTGCCCTCTTATAGTTGCAGGTATCGTTCCTTCAAGCTGCCTTCGGATACTTTCTGCACGCAAAAGACAAAACTCTTTGATCGTTTCTACCGCTAATAGAAAATCTTCATGACTACAGAAAGCTGTTGGATCTTTTTCTACATAAGGTGAAATCATAGCTTTTGTTTCCTCAACAAATTTCTCAAAATAACCACTCTCAAAATATTCTTTGATCAGCTGGTCAAAATAACGATGATATTGTTTAAAATATTCATCGTTTTTCATGAGATTGTGATACAATGGGCGGTTTAACATAATTTCTCCAGAAGCCGGTGTATTGATTGGATAATTCACATAAAGTGTAGCATCATTAATAGGATCCGGCATACCTAGGGAATAGGTTGCGAATGCCAGATTATAATCCCATGGCAATATACTGATAATTCCCTCTTCTTCATATAAGAAATAATTATGTCCGGTCCTTCCTAAATAGCTGTCTAAGTTGACTACAAATACTTGTACTGTAAAATAACGAAGCACTTCATCCACATCCACTGCAGACTCTAAGTTTTCGCCTGTAGAAAGAATCTTCAATGCCTCAATCACTCTTTCTTTATCACGATTTGTAATATCAAACTTAGCATTTCTAAATATATTATCGTAGCTTTCAAAAGCATCATCCGTATAGCGTAAAGCTACATCTGCATTTTCATCGTTTAAAGACTTATAATCCGGCTTGTAAAGCTGTCCATGATTTTTTCCATATACTCGTCGTGCAAAGGCTTCTTCAGGTTCTTCAATAGCTAAAAACAAGCCCCAATCTTCTCCATTCACACGAACATTTGCATAACTGCGCAAAGGTGTGGGTACACCCATATGATCCATCATATCATAGGTAATCCAGTTTTTCATATAACTGTTATCCTGGAAAGAAGCATCTAAGGAAAATTTGTCGAGTCCATAATAACTGTTATATTCATAATGGTCAAACTCTACTTTAAGACTATAACGCTCAAGACCATATTCATGAACAAGTCGTCGTGAATTATTTCCTTTTACTCGTAATCCTACATTTGAAAATGCTTCACCATCAATCACGATCGTACATGAGCGATATTCTTCTTCATTCGCTGTTTCTAAAAACCCTTGCCAGTCATCAATAATAATATCGATCTCATGAATCTTTGATCTTTCAAACAATCTTGTTTCATAACCCATTTGTGACGACATAAAAGTGATTCCTAAACTTTCTCCATTGATAAATAAGCAAGTAATTAAAAGAGCAGCCGCTATCACAACAATACAAATTTTATCAATATACTTATGTTTCAACATATTCTTTAGCTCATGTAATCGCCATTATAAGAAACCATGACGGTATGACTGACACCCGGAAACTCTGCCAGTTCATTGATAAAATCTGTATTTTCATCTTTTAGTCTTATTTCATAATTCAATTCAATACAACCCGGGACTACACTTTTACTCTTAACAGACGTTTTCTTTACTTTTTGTTTTAAATAATCGTACACATATTTTTCTACTGTAGAATCTTCACAATGAACAACAAGAATATAAGGTCTTTCAAATCCCTTGTATCTTGAAAATATCAGTATGATGATACCAATAAAGAAACTGCCAAATACCGCTAATGGAATAAATCCTGCAGCAAGAACGATACCTACAGCAATTGACCAAAATAAGAAAGCAATATCTGATGGTTCTTTTATAGCGGTACGGAAACGAACAATTGACAAGGCACCAACCATACCAAGTGACAATATGACATTACTTGTAACCGCAAGAATAAGAAGAGCTGTGATCATTGTCAAGGCAATAAGAGTAACCCCAAACGATGCAGAATACATAATTCCTGCATAACTTTTTTTATAAATAAAGAAAATGTATAACCCTAATGCAAAAGAAAGGATCAAAACAAGAACCATATCTAAAACAGATATTGCAGTAACATTTTCTAAAAATCCTGATTTAAAAATATCTCCAAAACCCATATTCCCTCCTGTTTAGTCATATCGACGACAAACTGCATATTTTGAATAAGCTGTTGCTTTTTGATTTATATTGACAGCCATGCGTACAATTTCTGGAAGAAATTCATCATATTTTATTTCTAAGACAGGTAATTGTTCCGATACATCTGCATGATATAGATCATGATTTAAAAAATCAATGCTTCTCATTCCCGTACGAAGATTACGGTCAATGGTAATCCTTACATTACCTGGCTCATATAAAAAAGCTTCACGATCATAAGTAACGATTGTCATAGGACGTAGAAGCCGTCCTTGAATCTTACTGTAGAGTTCAATAAATAAGGGCTCATCACTTTCAAGAAGAAAGCGAATATCACCTTTGATTAGTCTTTCTGTCTCTTCTGCACTGATTCTGGCACTGTATTTACTACATAATCCGTTTATTTTTATCTTTTTTTCAAGACGGATGAATGATAGATCAGAATTATAATAACGTATACGAAATTTTTCTCGACGATCTACACCATCTATTTTTTGTCGTAATGCTGAATCATTCGGTGTATCAAAATACAGACTGCTCACACGGTAGTTCCCGTGTGAGTCAGCATTTTTATCATGTTTAAATAATTTTCTTAAGCGATGAGATAATATCCAATCGTTTAACGGATCTATCGTATATTTAATCTCATGACGAAGTTTAAGTGATGGTTTTTCTTTAATCATCATAGTCGCTGCTGCCATCATCGTAATTACTATTTCCATCGTCGTAATTACTATTACCATCATCATAGTCCGTTACACCGTCGTTGTTTGGTCCATAATCGGTATCATTATAGTCAGTAACACCGTCATTATTTGGCCCGTAATCCGTGTCATTATAATCTGTTACGCCATCGTTGTTAGGCCCATAATCGGTATCATTATAATCCGTTACACCATCATTATTTGGCCCATAGTCGGTATCATTGTAATCTGTAACACCATCATTATTTGGCCCATAATCCGTGTCATTGTAATCCGTTACACCATCATTGTTTGCTCCATAGTCCGTATCATTATAATCCGTTACACCATCATTGTTTGCTCCATAATCGGTATCCACATAATTAGTAATCCCATAATCACTTTCACCTACTACATCTACAGGACTGTGCCAGCTATTATTGCTTACACAAAGACGAACTTCTTCTGCAACATCATCAAGGAAAGTACTGTTTGGAAGCTTAGAACCTGCTTCAATTTCAATGGTAATCTGACGGCTTTCACCTTCAACTTCTTCAACAAAATATCCGGCATTGCCAATTGCATTCACTAATTCTGATACAACTGTCTTACATTCTTTTCCTTCATATCCTGTATAGTTCGCAAGGATCGCATCTGCATCACTATTTTGTGCATCTACTTTTACTACATTTCCTTCACTATCATAAGTAATGGCAATTTCCGGATTTACCTTTAAGTATAAAACTCCGCCATCTACATTCTCACTGCTGCTGTCAGGGGTCGTAGTATCTATAGGATTTCCACTACATCCGCTCATACAAAACAAACATAACATTAAAACACTTGCGATCGATAAAATTGATTTTAAATTTCTTTTTTTCATAATAGTTCCTGGTATATTATAAATGACTCATTTAATAGTCATTTACAGTATACTTTTCCTTTCTATCAACCCTTTAAACCGTGGTTGATTACGGTTTTGTTAATCTGTAAAATTGAATAATGTGAATGTGGATTTGTATTATTCCTTGTGGCTTGACTACTTTAAGGAGGTTCTTACCACACCTTATTCCTAAATAATGATGAGTTAGATGAGTCTTTGAATTCGTATTTTGAACCAGGTTTTGTGGTTTAAGTGTTGTGGATACCATTTTCACGTATTTTAAAGAAAGGATTTTATATCATGAAATTAGTTGGAATCGACATTGGAAAGAATAAACACTTCTTTTGTATCATGGATAAAGATACCGG
Source organism: Traorella massiliensis (assembly GCF_900104665.1). GTDB lineage: Bacteria > Bacillota_I > Bacilli_A > Erysipelotrichales > Erysipelotrichaceae > Traorella > Traorella massiliensis. The sequence goes on from NZ_LT629967.1 coordinate 279,476, forward strand.
AGAACTTATCGTTCACCCTGCTTCTTTCTCTAATGATAAACATGGCTTTGATCTGCTTATTCAAAATCTTAAACCTTACTCTAAAAAATCTATCTTAATTGGTATGGAAGATACCGGACACTATCATTTTGCTTTGTTGAGATTTCTTCTGGATAGAAACTTCTCCGTTGCTCTTATCAATCCTACAACCACTGATTTTTCCCGTAAAATGCAAGGTGGTATTACCAAAAATGATAAGCTCGACACTTTGACTATTTGTGATGTCCTGGATACTCCAGAACGTAAAAAGCAGTATCGTATCACGAAAGTTAACAGCTTCGATCTTTATGAACAGAAACAGTTAACCAGACATCATCATAATCTGAAGGAAGAGCTCAATGTCTACTCAAACCGCCTGCAAAGGTGTATTGATATTGTATTCCCTGAATTCAACAGTCTGTTTGATTCCAAATATAGCCGTGTATATATGGCGGTGCTTAAAACTTTTGGCAGTGCTGAAGCTATCGCTAATGCTGATATAAGAAGGATTCGTCGATGCTTTGAATACAAAGGCAGAGGAAGACGTATTTCTTTAACCCCTGAAATGCTTAAGGATCGTGCAAAATCCTCTGTTGGAATTCCTTCATCAGCAGACGTTATTCAGATCAGACATCTGGTCGATCAAATAGAATTGATCCATGAGCAAATTACTGAAATAGATAAAAAAATAGAAGAGTTCTCGCTCAAGACAAACTCTCCTATCCTCTCCATACCAGGAATTTCTCATTTCTCTGGTACTTCTATTTTAGCGGAATTAGGAGATATAAGCAACTATTCTAATGCAAGAAAAATCATAAAGGCTGCAGGGGTGGCCCCTTACCATTACGAATCAAGTCAGTTTGCTGCACAGCATACAGCTATTGCCAAGAAAGGATCAAAGTATCTTCGAAAGACCTTGTATCAGATCATACTGACAGTTATTCGATGCAATCCTGTATTCAAGGAATACTATCAGCTTAAGATCTCTCAAGGCAAGGGACATCGCTGTGCTCAAGGACACTGTGTAAGAAAGCTGCTTAGAGTTATCTATCATTTAGTCACTACGAATCAGCCATTTAATCCTGATTTGTTAAGATAAATAATTAACTTCAAACAAATTTTAGAAATTCCCTTCATCAAGGTTGTTTTCATCATGCCCAAAAAGTACAAATCACTATTCACTTTTCAAAGAACAGCTCCAGCTAACATACAAAACTAGAAATTTTATATTTTCAAACTTTTTCATCTAATTCTCTTGATTTTTATATAGTTAGCTCCTTCATTATTTTATCGGGCTTCTTTTTCATCTTACATATAAAGATTACGTGAGCCCACTTTCTAAACCGGGGTAAGAGAATAATTTTTTTGAAGCCCTGTAAGATTTTTTCCTTACACTATAAGATTACGGATATTCTTTGATGATTTTGGGGTCAAACTTAAATTTTATTCATAATTTGAATTTCCATCATCATTCTTTTCATAACTTGAATCGCCGTAATTTGACTGTGCTTCAGTTTCTGTTTTATCATAACCACTATCTCCATCATTATTTGTATCTTTATCCGGATCATCATTTGTCGAAGGATCATTTTCCCCATAATCGTCATCATCATAATCATCTTGAGAATTAGTATTTGGCTGAGATGCAGGTGGTACAATAGGTGCTTCTTCATATCCTGAATCATTTTCATTTGATGAAGAGTTATTCGGTGGTACTGGTATCGTAATTTCTTGATTTTCTGATGGCTGATTGGTAATCTCGATCGTAACCGAAAGCTTATCTGTTAGATATTCATTTAAATGAGTCCCTAATGACTCTTGCTTATTCGTGATCCATTCGCCACTTTCCGCATCTAATGTAAGAGTAATCTGTCCTCCTTCATAGAGATAGCCCATTTCAATAGCACGATCAATTAATTCATCCATGACAAGATTCACTTCTTTATTCTCATAATCATAATTCTCAATCAGTAAATGACCATCTTCATTGATGCCTTCGATATCAATAACGATATCCTCTTCACCAACATCAATTCTTACCTCAGGATTGATCGTCATATATATTGATCCTTGCAAAGATGGGGTTGATTGAAAAAGAGTCGTAAATGCAATGACCAGACATGCAGCAAGTGCACTTATGGAAGCAATCCATTTAAAATATGGTTTTGGTTTATCATCTATTTCGATAGAGTTCTCTTCCATCACGACTACGTCACTTACAACCTGGCCTACTTCATAATTTCTATTTGCTACATTTAAGAACCTGCCGTCTTCATCTAATACAACAGCATAACTTAAATGACATTCCATGACCATATACTTCATGCCAGATTACCTCCTTTCGTTTTTAGGAGATGTCTCAAATGTCCACGAATAATTTCATATCCATTCGTTTGGATGAGAAGCATTGCCAGTATATATTTTCTATGCCTTTCTAAAGTTTTTCTATCTGCTCCGCTGCCTTCTACAAGACGAGCTAATGGAAGTTTTTTTGTTCTCAAAAGTTCATCTAAGATTTGTTTATTATCCGCTGCAAACTGAATGGCCTTTTTACAAGCTTCTAAGGTCCTTTCCTGTTTAGGTGAATTTTCAGATACATCACTAAATCCTATACCATATTCTTTCATTACTGATGCCAATTCCTCAATTTCCTGTTTGGTTGCTTCTAAGCTTACAAAATCATCAACAGTATCATCACTGGCTATCGTATCCATTAAGGTTTTACCATCTTCATCCTTCTTTTCATCTAAAGAAAGATGTCCATAATGACGTGATTCTTTTCGCTGATAATCAATCAGACGACTGCGTATGATCATAGAAGCATAAGTAAAAAAAGCTCCTCTGTTTTTTTCATATCCTCGAATGGCTTCATGAAAAGCAATCATCGCAATACTGAATTCATCATCTTGCTCAGTACAAGGACGTGAAAAAAACTTTGATGTTTCCGATCGGATAAAAGGCAGATATGCACGAATTAGCTCATCCGCTGCCTGCATACTTTCTTTTGCGGCATAGACCTGTTCAATGATCAGATACTCGCTCTGCATAAACTTACTCCTTTTCTCATTTATAGAATACGTATCATATTTTTTAAAATTGGGGTAACTGTTATGAGTTTCATATTTGCCTTTATTGTATTTATGAAATCATTATGATAACTCGTAAAAATAGTATGGTTCAGTTATGTTTTGATTTTATATTGGCATATTAGAGGTGTCAATATAGACAATCAATATTGATTTATCTTTTACTTTTACTTAATTTTGATTTTACATAGATAACAAAAAAGGAGCATTTCTGCTCCTAAGTGAGGTCTTAATCTAAATCTTCACCATTGCTGGCAATGACTTTTTTATACCAATAGAAAGAATCTTTTCTTCTTCGCGAATAATCACCGCTTCCGTCATCATACCGCTCCACAAAAATAAATCCGTATCGCTTCCTCATCTCTCCCGTAGATGCACTCACCAAATCAATGCAGCCCCATGGTGTATATCCTCTCAGATCCACTCCATCCAATATGGCTTCATGCATCTGTTCGATATGTCTTCGCAGATAGTCTATTCGATAATCATCATGAATGCTGCCATCCTCTTCGATCTTATCATAAGCTCCTAAACCATTCTCTACCACATAGATCGGCAGCTGATAGCGATCCCAGATCTCATTGAGCGAAAACCGTAAGCCGATCGGATCAATCTGCCATCCCCAGTCACTGGCCTTTAAATATGGATTCGGCACTCCATTCAATATATTCCCTTTCCCTGCATCCTGTTTTGTTGGATCGGCACTCTGACAGTTTGACATGTAATAGGAACAGGTATAGAAATCAACACAGCCGTTTTTCAGTATCTCATCATCCTTCTCTTCTTTTTTGATTTTTATATTATTTTCTTTGAAATATCGCTGCATATAGTTTGGATAAGCTCCCCGGCACTGTACATCGCTGCAGAACCAGTTAAACAGATGATTCTGCTTCTGTGCCGCAATCTGATCATTCGGATCACAGGTCAGCCCATAGGTCGTTGCCATGATATTCATGCATCCTACCTGGTAATCCGGATCGATCTCATGCGCCATCCTTACTGCCAAAGCACTGGCGATAAACTGATGATGCAATCCCTGGAAACGATTCTGAGGAACATCTTTCTGATCCATGAACTCCATCGTTTTGATCTCATTTAAAATACCCTGACTTAAAAAGCCTCCCATCTTTCCCGTTGCGGAATTGATCTCATTAAAGGTCAGCCAGTATTTTACCTTACCTTTGTACCGGGTAAAGATGGCCCTGCAGTATCTCAGATAACACTCGATCATCCTGCGATCTGCCCATCCATTCCATTTCTTGGTCAGACCAAAAGGTACTTCATAATGTGAAATGGTAATCATTGGCTCAATATTATATTTCAAACATTCATCGATCAAACCTTCATAAAACTTTAGTCCGGCTTCATTTGCTTCCTCTTCATCACCATTTGGGAAGATCCTTGTCCATGCAATCGAAAAACGATACATCTTGAAACCCATTTGCGCAAATAATGCAATATCTTCCTTATAGCGATGATAATGATCGATCGCATCATGACTTGGATAAAAGGTTGCTTCCTCCAAAACAGGCGTGATTCTCTTGCTTTGAGTCGCTGTTCCTCCTGTACAGATATCAGGACAGGAAATTCCTTTACCTCCTTCCTGCCATGCACCCTCGCACTGATTGGCTGCTGTTGCACCGCCCCAATAAAATCCTTTTGGAAAACTCATCTTTTAATTCCTCCTTAACTCCGCCGAAAGACGATACCGTTTCTAGTATCGTCATTTTATTTACTCTACTTCCTTATTAATCAAGACTTATTAATTTATAAGCTATGCTTACACTATCATAATCTTCATAGCGACCTCCGTTTAAATAATACTCATACCCATCACCATCTGCTTCGTGTCTTTCGATTGATTTTGACACATCGATGTTTTCGGCGCACTCGATAAGTTTATCAATAAAAAATGGTTCAAGTGGCCTAAAACCATGCTGGCGATGACCGTGAGCAGCAATAATCCAATCAAAATCACTGGCATATGTTTTCAGTTTTTTCAGGCCATTGATAAAATCTGAAATTTTCATACCTCCCACATGCAAAACGGAGGCATGCCTTAAGACCGCATCACCAACGTATAATCTTCTGTATTTGATATCTAAAAAACAATAGCCACCCGGTGTATGACCAGGAATATGAATGGCTTTAATTTCGCTATCGCCTAAATCAAACAACATTCCATCCTTTAAATATTCAATACTGAAAGTAATCTTTGCATTAGCAAAATTATCGAAATATTCTTTAGTTGAAAAATGGTGAATATCCGCAGTTGCCGAAGCATATGTCTTCATTTCTTCATAAAAGATTTCTTTTTCCTTTTCATATAAGAAAAGATTCTTCATCATTTGTTCGTCTTCTTTTCCGATATAAACCTTATCAAATTGATAATTTGCAGCTACATGATCATCATGTCCGTGAGTATTAATGACAAAATACTCTTTGTTTTGACAAATCTCATCAACTAGTTTTCTTAGATCACCACTAGCGCAACCGGTATCAACTAACATACATTTTTTACTTCCGATAATTAAATAACTGCTACATGCATCATTATCCATTATTCGATATGTATTATCATAAATCTTTCTAACTTCATAACCATATTTTTTAAATGTTTCCATGCATAGTTTCCTCCCTTTTTATTCTACCGATTTAACATCATTGGCATCAATACCAAAAAGATAAGTTAAGATACCGGATACTAACATGGCCAAAATGGCACATGATCCACCAATAATAAGATTCATTGAAGTTCCCCCAGCAAAACCAAGAATGGCAAATAATCCCGAGTGTGCTACTGGCGAATAGCAAGAAATATTAAATAAAGCTGTTAATGCTCCTCCAATTGCACCACCAATGCACATGAATCCAAAGCTCTTCTTATAACGAATACCTACGCCATAAATACAAGGTTCTGATATACCTCCTATAGCTAGCGTGATGAAGTCGGTTAAACACATTCCACTTTCGTCGCCCTTTTTTAATCGCATTAATTTCAAAAAAGCTCCAAAGGCAATACCCATAAGGGCGAAGAAAGCACAAATTACACCAGGAAAAATAACACTGTCAATACCTGCTTCAGTAAACATACCAAGTGCTAAAACATACACAGGAGCATGGATTCCAAACAAAACTAAAACGATCCACAAGCCACCAATTATCGTCGTAACTAAGAAACTTGCAATAGCTCCCTTTGAAGCTAGCCATGTAATAACGCTTAAAATACCAGTGCCGATCCACGAACCAATAGGTCCTATAACACATAAAACAATAGGTAACATAATAAGCAAAGTTAATAAAGGTGAAAAAATTGGTGATATTATTTTAGGCATATATCTTTTGAAAAACCTTTCGATATACGACATAATCCATACCACCATAAAAATAGGAATAATGGTGCTGGAATAATTAACTAGGGTCATTGGGATCCCATAAACTGTAAATGCTGTACCATTTGTTACCATTTCAATTAATGTTGGATGAATCATCACACCGCCAATCAGTGCACCTAAATAGGGAGATGCTTTAAAGGTTTTTGCCGAACTAAACCCCATGTATATTGGCAAGAAATAAAAACCAGCATTACCAACAAAAGTAAATAGCTTATAAAGATCACTTTCAGCCGAAATGACATTAAGTTGAGTTGGACCAAGCACATTGACAATCAACATTACAAATGATGCTGGAATAATAACGTCGCAGACAGGAATAATACTTTTAGATAAGGGATCAATTATTCTAGTAATAATATTTCCTTTATTACTATTATTGTTGATGTCGAGATTCTCATCAATAGCTGCCTCTGGTTTTAAACCATGCTTAGCGCAAATCATTTTATAAACTATCGGAACATCTGTACCAATAATTACCTGAAGTTGCTCACCAAGCCACTGTGTGCCAATCACATCTTTTAATTTTTTAATCGAATCAATTTTAACTAATCCTTTATCTTTCACATTAAAACGTAATCGTGTAATACAGTGTGTAAAATAAGATATATTTTCTTTCCCACCAACTAAATCAACTACCTTTGTAGCTAATTCATCATAATTCTTCTTTGCCATAACTATCTCCTTTCTCTTATAGCTTTTATCTGCAAACAATGGCTGCGCACTTCCATTGGTTTTGCCTAAAATAAAAACCCCAAACCAAAACTAAATAATGAATGAACCATTCATTACTTAGCTTTATGTCAGGGGTAAAGCCCTACTGGTAACAATCCTCTCGAGCACAAAGTCTATTCATATGTAACATCAGATAAATACATTCTTCATCGCTTAGATCCCAATTCAGCTGATCCTTTAAATACTCTCTTACGTGCTGTGTACATTCATATGTTTTGGGATATGCATTTACAAGCGATTCATATAACTTCTGATTTTCACTTTTCACCATTTCATTCTTCTTACCTCTTTTTAAAAGATAGTGCATATGAGAAACAAAACGTGAATAGTTAAAACCTGTTTTATCGATCTTGATCTGGAAATCTTTTTCGATGATTTCACAAATATCATCAATCACTTCTTCATCCATTTTTTCCTGTTTGTTATTCTTATTCATTGATTCAGCATTGATAATATGTAAAGCAATATAAGCTGCTTCTTCTTTTGGAAGAAATACCTTTAAAGTCTTTCTAATCAAGGTTAATGCATATTCACCAATCTCCATCTCTGTATCAAATAAATACTCAATATCATGAACGATGGGCAGCTTTATATTCATATTTTCCTTATATCGCTGAATCGCAAAATTAATATGATCCGCTAAGGTGATCACAATATTAGAACTTACAGGATTTTCCAGTTTCATTCTTGCGTAATTGATGATCTTATCAGAAATATCCAAAATATCTTCAGGAATATCATTGATCATATTGATATAGGTAGGATCAATACCATAATATGTACGTTGAATCTTATCCAAATCCACCTCATAGGGTGGTTTTGTGAAACCTATTCCTTTTCCAAAAGCCACCACTTCATTGTTATTGCTATCTAAACATAATGAAACATTATTATTGATATTTTTAATAACCTTCATGGCAGCTCCTTTCTTTATTTCTTTTTAACTTTAAGAACTCTATTGCTTACTTCTTTATCACCATATTCGTCTAATTCAATAACATAATCTGAACTTGTGATTACCATTGGCATTGTCAGATCAACCTTATTTTCTTTCATGAACGCTCGGTCAAGACGAACAAGTGGATCATGAACCTTCACCTTATCATGCTCTTTTACCAGCACTTCAAACCCTTTCCCATTCAAATTCACGGTATCTAAACCAATATGGATCAGAATTTCTGCACCGTTTTCTGCTTTGATACCAATTGCATGTCGGGTATTTGCGATTAAGATGATCTCACCTTTACAAGGTGCATAGATTGTATCTCCATCAAATACAAAAGCACATCCATCGCCCATCATCTTTTCAGAAAATACCGGATCATTAACTTCGCTTAAAGGAATCATCTTTCCTTTGACTGGAGAATACAATTCAGATTCAACAACCTTTTTAAATAAGTTAAACATACTTCCTCCTAAAATAAAAACTCTCCAAGTCACACCTTAAAAACATATCTCTATGTTATGAAAGGTAAAGCCTCAAAGAGTAACAATCCTTTTTATCTACATCTTTATACTAATGGTTCCGCTTACATTTGTCAAGAGTTTTATAATAAAGTTTTAAACAAAAATCATTCAATTATTAAAGCAAATAAATACAGTTTTTTGTAATAATTCTTTATTTTTTTTGGGAATTTCTAACATTTCATGCATATTAAATAGTAGGTGGCATAAGTAGGAGAGAGAAAATATGACACCTGCATTTATTTGTTTGGGTGGTTTGCAGTTGAACTTTTTGTTCATCATTCTCTTCCAGTTATACTATGAAAATAGGCTAGCTGTGAAAGAATGCCTTCGTTTGACTGTTCTGTATATCAGAACAGCTAAACGTTAATAGGTTGTGACCTCTCCCTCCAAACGAAACCCCAGTGTTTAGGCCACTGGGGTTTCTATTTATTTGGGGTATTTACATGTTATCATCTTCGCTCAAAATTATCTATAATTTCAAATTTTTTATTCATAATAATCGGGAGCTTTTTTTAATGTCATAAACTGTTCCATATCATGTGAAAATATGATTTTAGCGTTTAACCTCTCTTGTAGATTTCTAATCTTTTCAATTGATTCATAATATTTTTCTAAGTTGTATTGACTATATTGCGGCATGGCCGGTGGTCCATAATTCAAGTGTGTATCAACTGCATCACTTGGAAAAAGCAAAGTACCCTCTTTTTCTAAATGAACGATCATCCCTAATAGACCTTTGCTGTGTCCCGGAAGATTAATCAATTGAATATGATCATGGATCTTTATATCTTCTTTTACTAAATGAATCTTTTCGATATTTAGATGAGCATACTTATACGCTCCTTTAGGCTTTTGATGATTATCCAAAGCCTCTTTGACATAATCATACTCATCTTGTGCTATATAAAATTCCGCACTCTTAAATATGTCCATATTGCCGCAATGATCATCATGAAAATGAGATAATATAACTTTATCAATGTCAGTTGGTTCAAGATGGAGACTCTTTAACTGATTGATCAGCAATTGTTCTTCTCTGTAATAATACGGGCAGCGGATGCTTCGATCATATTCATTTGGATTCTGTCCTGTATCAAATAAGATCTTTTCATTTCCTATGTCGATCAAAACACAATATACCGGTATCTTGATCCATCTGCTTGTTGCTTCACGATTGGTCTTTGTCTTATAACTATTCAGACAAACGATCCAGTTTTCATCACATTCCATCCAGCCATTATCTAAGATATAGAGTTTCATATATTCTATTCATCAACCAAGGTCTTCGCCATTGCTTTCAATCACTTTTTTATACCAGTAAAACGAATCTTTTTTATAGCGATCATAAGTACCGTTACCTTGATCATCAGCATCTACATAAATAAAACCGTATCTTTTTTTCATTTCTCCTGTTGAATGTGAAACAATATCAATTGGACCCCAGGTCGTATAACCGATAAGATCTACACCATCTTCCACGGCCTTTTTCATTGCGATGATATGTTCTCTCAGATATTCAATCCGATATTCATCATGGATCGAACCATCTTCTTCTACCTTATCATAGGCACCTAAACCATTTTCAGTAATCATCAGCGGACGCTGATAGCGATCATACATCACTTCTAAATAATACTGTAAACCTGTTGGGTCCATGGCCCATCCCCAGTCCGAATATTCCAAATAAGGATTTCTTTCACCTAATGCCATATTTCCGCCAACCTGGTCTTTTGTTTTATGACTTGAAACATTATTCGACATATAATAAGAAAATGTATAGATATCTACTTTTCCTTGTGCTAAAGCTTCAATATCCTCTTGGGTGATATCAAGTGTGATGTGGTGTTTCTTCCATAACCGCTGTGCATAAACAGGATACTTTCCAAAGCATTGTACATCTCCGCAATAAAAGATGCTTTCTTCCCACTTATGACGATTTAAAAGTATATCTTTAGGATCACAGGTATGTGGATAATAAGTGATTCCGCAGATCATACAGCCAATTTTATTTAAAGGATCAATATCATGGCCGATCTTTACTGCCTTTGCACTTGCGACAAACTGATAATGAAGGTGCTGGTATGCCTTTTGATATTCTTCCTCTGTCGCATCTTCTCTTCTTAATAAGTGATTTAAGGTGTTGTTGATCTCATTAAATGTCAGCCAGTATCTGACTAGTCCCTTATATTCTTCAAAACAGGTTTTCGCATACTTCACAAATAAATCAATGGTCCTGCGGTCTTTCCATCCATGGTATTTTTCTTCTAAATAAGCAGGGGTATCAAAATGCCACAAGGTAACTAAAGGTTCTATATCGTATTTTCTTAATTCCTTAAATACATTGCGATAAAATTCAACACCTTTTGGATTTGGCTGATCTTCAAGTCCTGTCGGATATAAGCGTGACCATGAAATAGACATACGGAATGTTTTAAACCCCATCTCATGAAATAACGCAATATCTTCTTTATAGCGATGATAGAAATCAATGCCTTTTTGATTTGGATAATCATATCCCTCTAAAACAGCATAATGACCTCCCATGACATCCACTTCATCTGCCCGGTTGACAGCATGAGGATTTCCGTCACGATCGACAAAAGTAATAAGTCGTGGTGTATGAAGCGCAGCAGCTGTTGTCACATCAATGACGCTCATACCTCTGCCATCAACATTCCATGCTCCTTCTGCCTGGCTGGCGCTAATAGCACCACCCCATAAAAAATCTTTTTTAAACATACTGATTCCTTTCATTAGATACAAAGTGTCTTATAAGATACTTTCTGGAATTTAGAAACAGCTTTACGATCTGCACTTGATACTATCCAGTCTTCTTTTTTCACCAGTTTTAATTTCCATTGCTCATTATAATATGGCTGATAGACATTGTTAGAGAAAAGATGCTTATAACCTAACTTAGTCGGTTCAAACATTTCTAAGGTTACTTCAGCTTCATCACCATCCACCTTTACATCAATGATACGACAGCTGTGATGGCTCTGATATTCACGATTGTCGATATGATTCACCAGATTCATGATACTGACTCTTGTACGCGTATCTTCGCTGATTCCCATTCCCTGCCGGGTTGCATCACGATAGGAATAGATACCATCCTCTGTGACATATTGCTTGAATAAATCACTTTGACGGGTATCTACCAGTAACATAAATTCATAGATTCTGCGGATGATATTTTGTTGTTCATCTGTTTTTTCATACGTTCTTGTTTCATCTAAAAGAACCTTTCTCGCATCATGTTTTGTTTCATCATACAAATGCCACTGCCAATTCTTTTTTGCCCAATAAGTATTGCCCATCTGTGCTTCTAAATCAAAAGATACTGCCTTGATCTTATCATTTTCCACGATAAATTTATATTTACCGCCATAAACCAATGGAAATACCTGTCCGTTTACTGAGCTAGTCGCAGACGCTACATTATAAGAAGAATATTCTTTGATAAGAAAATGGAAAACATTACAAATGACAACCGATGTATCTTCTTTTTTATAATCAATCAGATTACTTAAAATATTATATCGATATGTAAAATCTTCATTTAAAGCCAACGCTTTCTTTACCGCTTCTTTTCCGCTTATACTTCCCAATGTCGAATAATCAATGGTTATTTCCGTATCCAAAAGATCATCCAATAAATCTGACTCATTCATGATATAGGAATCAAAGAATTTCTTAACCAATGAAACAGCTGTCATCACAGTCACCTCCTATAATATATTCATCAAAGGATACAATATCATCTTCCATAGGAATAAAACGCATTTTCTCTACCGGTTCAAAACCGGCCTGTATCTTATATAATTTCCATACACCATCTATTTTTTTCGCATAGATCTTATGTGCTTCTGTCGTGACCATGGAATGAATGTTTTCTCTCGTATATACCTTATCTCTTAAACGGTGTTCCTCACCTCTTGGCATCCATGCGATGGCTGTATCTCCTGTAATGACACAGCTTCCCATACGGTTGGCATGTTCCATATTCGGTTCTTTGTGCTGTTTATATTTTAAGAAATTGACATAATTGCGTTTGCCCGGTTCTTCAGTAAACTGCCACATATCTTCTGTTGCGACACTTAATGGCAAGTTGAAATCACCGCGGTCAAATCCAAATGTCTTCTTAAACTGCAATTCAAAAATCTGTTCGACATCTGACTGTGGTTCGCAGTCTTCCGGAATCACGGTCCATGGATTATCCAGTTCAGATACGATGACAGGTACATGTCCTGAATAGAGATCCGGACTGATCAGATTCCATTTACCCATTACAAAGCCGTTATTATCATCACCATAGCATAGATCAAAGCGAATATGACTGATACGCCAGCCCTTTTCTGTTTTTACATATGAATTACAATAAACCCCTCCGAAAGTAAACGGGAAGATATTGACACCATCATCAATGGCCATGATGCTTTGGATATAAGCACTTTGCTGACCAAATCCCTCTTTATTGCTTCTTGCGACAAAGCTCCAGATCGTTGATTTCTTGACATTGCATTCAGGTCCCGGCCATTTCAACATTTTTTTAATGGCTTCAATACCAACCGCTTTTCCAACCGTACTGTATTCTGCAATACAATCCTCTGTCAGAATTTCATCAAATACATCTAATTCATCACTACGCAGTGCATCCACCAGTTTCGCAAATAATACATACATGGCTTTTCTGTTTTCACCGGTATAATAATTCAAATATTTATCAAGATATTTTTCGTTCATGAATATTTACTCCTTTACAAATGAAGGATAAGCTTTCACTTATCCTTCTTATTAACAATCATCACATCTAAGCAGCTTCTGCTTCGCTCCTATTTTCTTCTTCTGCATAGCGACGATCGGCAAGTTTGAAGAATGGATAATAAATCGCAGTGTCCATGGCAATCATGACAAATGTCAGCACTACTCCTTGCCATCCTAAACCTGCCAGATATACACGAATCGGTGTCGGCAAAGCCCAAGAAGATATGACACCATTTGAAATCGGAAGGAATCCTATCAAAGTCGTAACATAGGCAAGCACACAGTTTAAGATTGGTGCCAAAAGGAATGGAATTAACATGATCGGATTCATCATGATTGGGAAACCATAAAGTACCGGTTCATTGATATTGAATATAGCCGGAATGAATGAAACTCGACTGACAGCCTTGACACGCTCGCTCTTGGCAAACAGCATACAGATCTGTAAACCAAAGAAACATCCAAAACCACCAACAGCATAATAAGCACGATAAATTTCCGTAACCATATTGGTTGGCTGAGCTCCTGCTGTTACTGCTGCCAGGTTTTCTGCAGCGGCAGCCGTTAAGAATGGAAGCCACAGATTTGTCAAAGCTGTTGAGTGAACACCTACAAAGTTAACAAGCACACCGCAAACGATACATAGGATAAAGCTTGGCAGCGTTGCCGCAACACTTGTAAACGGACGTTGGATCAATGTATAGAACGCAGTGATCACATTGCCCCATTCCGTTAAAGAGAAGGCCCATTCAACGATACCGGATAGCAGCAGGACGACCAGTGTCGGTACCAATGCCGCAAAGGTCCGTTCGATCATAGGCGGTACACCGGAAGGCATCTTTAAATAAAAGCCTTTGTCAATGAGCCATTTTGATAACATCGGAATCAAGACACCAATGATCATCGCAACGAATAAGCCCTGAGCTCCCATACCTGAAGTAGCAATGCTTCCGGCTGTGAATCCCTGTAAGATAATGAAGGACATAACTGCAAGAATACAGTTGGTAAACTCATCGCTGTCAATCTGTTTCGACATAGAATAAGCGATGGCAACAGCTGCGATCAAACCCATCAATCCGTTTGACAATGTTCCCAATGTCAAGGAAATATGATAGATCGGTGTTGTTTGTAACCATGCCAATACTTCCTCATTTGGGAAATATGCAATCAAGGTACCAAATGATCCGATCATTAAAATCGGGAAGGTAGCCATGACACCGTCACCAATTGCTGTCAGCCATTTAATATTTTTTATTTTGATCGTAATTGGCACTAACGTCTTATTAATTAATTCAATAATTTTTTCCATTTTTTTTCTCCTTTCTTCTTTTACTTGTTCACAGCAGAAACGATCTCTTTAAGGACTTTTTTGCTATTCAGCAATGCAAAGTCACTTGGATCTAAGATATGCATGATACCTGCCTGCTCCGGATATTTTTTCTGTAATTCATTGATACGATATCCAACCTGTGGACCCAGTAAGACATAATCCACTGATTTGATATACTTATCAATATCCGTGATACTATGTGCTTCGATCTGAAGATCGACATTTTGTTTCTTAGCTTCTTTTCTAACAGCCTCTTCCATCATTGAAGTACTGATACCATACTCACAAACCAGCATTACATTAATCATGTTTTTCCCTCCTTTCTAACATATGAATCATTTCATATACTAAATCTCTCATGCTCATCGTATTCATGACCTGATCCATGGCATGAATCAACAGCACTGAGATATTACTGCCCGGCGCACTGGGATCTGAACTGTTTTGAAACAATATCTCTGTCTGTGCCTGATGACACTTCACAATATCTTTGTCGCTTTCATCTACCAATTGAAGTCCCTCTTCATACTTTCGATCACCGGCTAAGCGCATCGCCTCTATCAGCTTCATCCTGCCTGCTCCGGCATAGCTAATCATGGTCATAATCTTCTCTTCTGTACTCATAAAATTACCTCCTGATTTATAACACCGCAGCTTTTAACTCTTCTATAAACTGCTTGAATGTCTTACACTTTGCAATCGTATCTAATAGATGCTCTTTCTCAATCAGCAAAAGCAAGATATTACTGATCTCTTTATGAAGATACAAGTTACCTTTTCTTAGATTGATCAAAAAGATAACACGTACTTCTCTGTTTTCCCAAAAGAAGGGTTTCTCAAATACCGCAACGCTGATTGAATCTTTTTTTGCTTCAAAAACCATCGGATGAGGTCCTGCAACACCATTCTTATATATTGTCGCAAAACGATTTTCTCTTTCTAACACCAACTCTGTGAAATGATCATTGGCATATCCCTTTTTAATGGCATCATCACCCATATGAACCAGCATTTTCTTATAATCCCTGATTCCGTCTACATAAAACAAGTCTTCATGGAACAAATCCCAAATATCACGAATAGTCGTTGTTATCTGATTCTCTTTCGCACGCATCATGATGATCTCTTCGATTCTTGCGATTTCATTCTCATCCAGCCACTCCTTGATGAAGATAACAGGAACATCCTTATATTCTTCTTCCAACGGAATCGTTGTTAAGATAAGATCATAACTGTGATAATCCGTTTCCTTCATATTATTCACAGCAATCGTCGATACCGATGCATGAGGGAAGATCGATTTCAGCTTAATTTTCAACAGCTGTGCAGATCCTCCACCGGTTCCACAGATAACAAGTATCTTTTTATATTGCTCTTTTTTGCTATTTTTCATCCTTTCAAAATGAGTAGCAAAATGAAGGGCAATATAGCCAATTTCATCTTTTGAAAGCTTAAAGTTATATTTTTTCTCGATCAGATTGCTAAATCTCATTGCTAACAGAAAAACATTTGCATATTCACTATATACCTTATCAATTAGCGGATTAGTCAGCTGAATATTGTGATACATTCGATTAATCAGTGGCAGAACATGAATGATCAAGGCATTCAGCAACAATTCATCATCTTTCGTATTTGTCAGAAATTCTTCATCAATTTCGTTCAAGATATCTTTGATTCCATCTGTAATTTCTTCTTTTTGATCAGAAATCATCTTATCCGAAAACGTCTTGCCGGAAATATGAGCTGCCAGCAAATCAACCTCTTTTGGATCAATGACAATCGGATATCTTTCTTGTAACCAGTCGATAATCTGTTGAGCAATCTCTGTAAAGCATGGTTCAACCGGATATGAATCAAACTGATTGATATATTTTTTCTGTTTTGATCGATAAAGAAGTATCAGGATATGTTCTACGATATTTGCTAATGAAGCATCTGTGACTTCTAGCGAATATTTCTTTAAAAGCTCTTTAAACTTTTCAGTAACTTCATCAACATCAATCTCTTTAATAAACTCAAAATATCCTTTTACAGGTTGTATATAAGCTGAATTACAAATCACATATTTTGAAAAAGCTTTTCTTATATCCTGTTCATTTCCAATAACCCTTATTCCATAACCACTCCTTTTCTCTAATTGAAGATTGCTCTCGTTGATCTTTTTCTCAACTTCCTTAAAATCTCGAATAACTGTTGCTTTGGAAACATCAAGAAGATTACTTAAATCTTCATATGTAATATATTCATTTGACTGCAATAAGATATAAAGCATCAATGATACCCGCTTATCGGCATCCAGACCTTCCGTCGGCAGATAGTTTTCTTTTGTAAGAAACTTTTCATATTTTTCTTTATCCCAAACATCCAGATGATACCCCCTTTCACGTATTGTCTGAATCGTAAATCCATGATATTTCCCAATTGCATTTGCTTTGGATTTCAGATTACGAAGAGTACTTTCAGAAATATGCAGTTCTCTTTCTAAATCACTTCTGGATATAATGGATTTATCTTCTAACTTTGATAACAATGTATATAATTTCATAATGTTTTCCTCTGTAAATAATTATAAAAAAAAAGAATATTTGTACAATATTCAAATTAATCGTTAAAATTGCTAATTATGATAACAGCCTTCAGGTTCTTTTTGTCTTTGATAATAAATGAAGAATCTGAACATAGAAGCATAAGGGTATAGATTTATTTTGATAAATCATTTTTTATTTTTTTACTTTTTTTTGGGAATTTTTGTCTTTTTGCGCATATATAATAGTAGGCAGCATAGAAAGGGAGGGAAAATTTATGATGCCTGTATTTATATTGTGGAGGAGTAATTGTTGGGTTTTGAAACCATCATCATTCTCCAGTTATTATATGAGAATATAATAGCTTTGAATGAATGTCTTCGACTGATTCGTTTACGATTCAGATAAGACTCTGACTCTTCCCTCCCAAAGTGAAACCCCAGTGCTACCACACTGGGGTTTCTTTATATTGTGGAGTTTCATCCACCCATATTCTATCATATCCTTTTTTTATTGTCTATGATTTTATGTAATTAAATATTGTTCATGACGACACTTTCTACGACAATAGCTACATGTTCAATTGAATCACAGCTTTTTTCAAATCGATCCATGGTTTCTGTCCAAGTTAATAATTCAATTGGATCTTTTGAGATAGAGAATAGATTATGAACACTGCCTGTATATAATTTATCGCCTTCTTCTTCAAGATCATTGATCTCGATAATATATTTCTGTAACTGTGTTGATTTTTTATAATTAGGAAATTCCATCATCATTTTCTTTAATGATTCACAGCATTTAACAATGATATTCGCAAATTCTTTTGCTTCCGGACGCATTTCTGATATACAGAAGATATGCATTTTAATCAGTACATCTTCAATCGTGTCCGATACATTTTCAATCACATTGAATAAATGGTTGATATCTTCTCTTTCGATGGGTGTAATAAATTCCTTTGAAAGTCGATCCATCATTTCATGTTTTGTACTATCAGCCTTTGTTTCAATTTCATGCATTTCTTTAATTTTTTCATCCATTTTAGATAAATCAAAATGATGTACATAATCATTCAATAATTCAGCTGCCTGTTTAGAATAATCAGCTAGTTCAATAAACGCTTCAAAGTAACAGTTATTTTTTTTCTTTGACATTTTTTTACCTTCCTTTTTAGAATATCCACATAAATACTTGTGCCATAATATATCCAATCAAACCACAACCTGGGAATGTTAGAATCCATGTCCAAACCATCTCTTTAACAATTCCCCAGTCTACAGCGCTCAATCTTTTCGCAGCTGCCACACCCATGATGGCAGTATTTTTAGTATGTGTCGTACTAACCGGTATTCCTGTTACAGAAGCAATTAGAAGACACCCTGCTGCCGCAATATCTGCAGAGAAACCCTGATATTTCTCTAGTCTTACCATATCCATACCTACAGCCTTGATGATTTTATAACCTCCGATAGAGGTTCCAAAAGCCATCACAGCTGAACATAGGATCATCAGCCAAACCGGAATAACAAAGTTTTCGGCATTTGCCTGTCCTTGGGCAAGAAACATTCCCAACATAAACACACCCATGAACTTCTGACCATCTTGTGCTCCATGCATAAAAGCCATTGCAGCACCACCGGTAATCTGTGCTTTTTGAAAGAATCCCTGTGTCTTCCTTCGATCTATATTTCGAAATATGAGTTCTACACCTTTTACGACGATCCAGCCCATCGCAAATCCTAAGATAGATGAAAGCACTAAACCATAAATTACATTGATCCACTCACTGCCATTAATTCCGCCAAATCCTCCTTGAAGAGCTATTGCAGCACCAGATAATCCGGCAATTAACGCATGAGATTCACTTGTTGGTATTCCAAAATACCAGGCAGCTGTAGCCCATAATACAATCGCAAATAACGCTGCACATAACGCTGTCAGTGCACTATGAGGATCTCCGCCAAAATCAACCATGTTATAAATGGTTTGCACAACGGTTGCATTGATCATGGTCATCACAAAGACTCCCAAGAAGTTGAAGACAGCCGCCATCATAATGGCTTTCCGTGGCGTCATTGATCGTGTTGATACACATGTCGCAATTGCATTTGGCGCATCCGTCCATCCATTCACTAATACGACCCCTAATGTTAATATAGAAATAATGATTAGTGCAGGATTGGCAGCAAGCTGATTAAGATACTCTGTTAAGCTAATCGACATTCTATGCTCCTTTTCTGTCATATTTATCATGACATTTCATACATTATTTTACCACAAGGCCTCTCAAGTATATATATAATTTGTAAATTCTAATAAAAAATTATCTCTTAATTACGTAAATTATTAACAAAAACTCATTTTTATGTAAATTATATGTAAAATATAGATAAATTATTCTTTTCCTTTTATAATTTTCATCATTATTCTATGAAAAAAATATAAAGATTTTGTAAAATAAAATAGACTATCTTACTTATATATTTGAATTCTAACGAATTTGTAATAATTAGTAAAGAAATATAAAAATGCATGGTATAATTCTACATGTAGATGGGAAAGGGGGATGTCTCATGAAATTTTTTGAAAAAATTCGTAATACACGAAAAACAATTTTTAGTTTACTTTTCTTAGTAATCGTAGCTTGTCTCATTTTCTTTGCTGGTATGATGTTTGCTGGTAAAAATAGTGAACCCGAAATCACTTCTACTTCTTTACAACAACAGCTTCAAGAAATCTCGGATTTAGCGGTCTTAGAGTACAACTATACCAAAGTAGGTAAGTTTGAAAATTCGCTTGAACTCAATGGATGGGATATTCCACTTACCAAGAAGAGTTTTCTGCTCACATATTCAGGAACTCTTCAAGCAGGAATCGATATGAGCCATATTGAAATATCTGTAGATGATAAAAACATTACCGTTTTATTGCCTGATGTTGAAATTATCAGTAATTTAATCGATGAAGACAGTATTGAAGTCTATGATGAAACAAAAAATATCTTTAATCCTATTAGTATCAATGACTATAAGACATTTGCTTCTAATCAAAAAAGTGTTGTGGAAGAAGAAGCTATTGAAAATGGCTTTTTGAGCGAAGCAGCAACTCGTGTTCAAAATGCGATCAGAAGTTTTTTAGAGATGATACCACAGATCAAAGAAGACTATACGATCGAAATTCAATTCCGAGAAGCTAACTAGTTAAATACGGCTATAAATATAAATGAAGTATATTTATAGCCGTTTAATATAATATAAATTATTATTAAAATTCAAAGACTCTTTTTTTATAAAGCATAGTTTTGCGCTTGGGTCATAAACAATTTATAATAAAGACTTTCTTTCTTTTCCATTAAATTTTTATGTGTATCAAAATCACTGATCCTACCGCCATCAATCACTAAAATACGATCACAGAAAATAGAAGAGGACATACGATGTGAAATATAGATGGCCATTCTCTCTTTTGCCAATTCATTGAAATTTTCATAAATCTCTGCTTCTGCTATTGGGTCTAACGCACTTGTAGGTTCATCCAGAATCAATAAATCTGCCGGTTTTGCTAATGCTCGAGCAATTGCAATTTTTTGATTTTGTCCTCCTGAAAGCTCCACACCCTTTTCATCATAAGCTTTAGAAAGAATTGATTGCCACTTATTTGGTAATTGTTCAATAACTTCTCCAACTCCGGTATCATAAGAAAGCTCTCTCGCCTTTTCTTCATCAATATGAAAAGATATATTATCCTTGATCGTAATCGCAAACATTTTATAATCCTGAAAAACACTGCTGACCATTGACATATAAGAACGATGATCATATTCACAAATAGGTACATCATTTATTAAGATCTGTCCTTTTGTTGGTTCATATAAACGACAAATCAATTTTACGATCGTCGTTTTTCCTGCACCATTTAATCCAACGATAGAAATTTTTTCATTTCTATAAATTGTAAACGTAATATCATCTAATATCAGCTTATCTGTATTTGGGTAAGCAAAACTGACATGATCAAAGGTAATGCTTCTAATTTCTTTCAATTCTACTTTTCCTTCATGCTGATCTTCTTGAATATCCAATAATTCAAGAAGAGGTTTTACATATTCAATCGAACGCATAAAATTACTGCTGACTTGAATCATATTTGTGATACAATCTGAAAAACTGATGGCAGCCGATACAGTTAGTGAAAAACTTGAAATATTAGTCATCGTTACAATAGTTTTGATTCCTACTAATGCATATACAAAGGCCATTTGCACATAACGCACAATAGAAATAAGTGTCTGATAGAAAGACTGTTCAAGATTAAAAGAAGTGAAATAACTGGCAACGATTTCCGCAAAGCCATTAAATTTTTTAAATAAGAGATTAAATTGAGAATATAATCTAAAGTCTTTACCATTTTTATCTGAGATGATCGTATCCATATAATAACCATATTTATAATTGATCGGTAATAGCTCATGAAAAAACCGGATCTGTGATCTCATGGATAATTTAACTAAAATGATATTCAAAAGGATGCCAATCAACAATATAGCTACTAAGACTGGATCGAAAGTAAAGATAATAAGTCCAAGCCCTGCCAAGGATAAAATATTTGATATGATTTTAAAAAATCCATCACACAATAGATAAACGGCACCCATATTATTAATTCCCATTTGTACATTTTTCTTTAATTCCATATAATAAGGATCCTCCAAATATGCAAATGGTAAAGACATGATTTTTTCTGAAGTTTTTTGATTGATGATTTCCTGCATAGCTACACGATGAATTTCTAAGAGACGTTTCATCAATTTATTTAGTAAAAGAAGGATGATTTCTACAACAGCTATTAATGCTACCATCTGATAGGCTCTCTCTAATTGCCCCTTTTCAATACAGCCAATGAGAAGCGAAATGGTATAAGCGCTGAATATAGTTTGTGCTGATGTTACTAATGAAGAAAACATCATGACATAGAAAAATTTTTTATGTGCCTGATAAGCAAATCTCACAAATCTAGGCAAAACATTCTTTTCTTCCATCTTTCTCAACCCCTTCCTGATAATACTGTCCCTGTACTTCAAACATATGATAATATCCTTTTTTTAAAGCCATCAGTTCTTCATGAGTGCCATATTCCTGCAAACCATTTTCATCAAAGAAAGCAATTTTATCACAAAACTTTGTAGATGAAAGACGGTGAGAAATATAAATTGCTGTTTTATTTGATACCAGATCGTCAAAAGACTGATAGATATCGGCTTCAGCTAAAGCATCTAGCGCACTTGTTGGCTCATCAAGAATAACAACATTGCCATTCTTATATAAAGCACGAGCAATCGCAATCTTCTGTTTTTGTCCTCCGGAAAGATCAACTCCTTCTGGATCAATACTTTTTACTAAAGGTGTATCATAACCTGATGGTAAACTTTCTATTTTTTCTTTCAAACCTACCCGGTTTAAACACATCTTTCCTCTCTTTTTTGATGACTCATCTATATCATTACCAATTACATTTTCAAGAATCGTACCCGCATAAATTTCAAAATCCTGAAATACAGCACTAAACATCTTATAATATTCCTGTTTACAAAATTCTTTCATACTTATACCATTTATAAGTATTTCACCACTCTCTGGTTCAAATAAACCGCAAATCAGTTTCACGATCGTTGTTTTTCCTGCACCATTTGTTCCAACAATGGCTAATTTCTCTTTAGCGTGGATCTTAAAATTAAAATCTTTAAGAATATATCTTTCAGTATTCGGATAACGGAAGCTTACATTTTTAAATTCTATTTCAATTGGTATTTCTTCATCTAATGCATTTCTTCCTTGATCTTCACTATAATAGCTTTGATCTGTAATCATTTCAAAATAAGTACTGCTTAATTTTAGATCAGTCAGCATGATTGAAAGATTTTCTGAAAAAGTACGCATGATTGTTGTAAAACCAACAACTGCTGAGAGATATAGCGATACAGAAGCCAGATCAAGTCTGCCATTAAAAAATCCCTGCACGATCAAATAATACGAAAGAACATCTTGAATCAAAAGCACTGCCAACTCCATAAGCCCAATTCTTAATTTTTTATCTTCAATTTCACGAATGACTCGAATATATTGTTTTGATTTATCCTGATAAATTTTAAGAAGAGGAAATTTAAGTTCAAAAACACGTATATCTTTACCATAAGTAAAATCAGAACATGTATTATTGAAATAATGAGATTGACGAAAAGCCTTTGCTTTATCATCTTCCCTTAAATGTGCATAATTAGAAATTGAACGATTGATCCAGGTAATCATAACAGTTGCCAATACACAGATGATACCGATCCAGATACTAAATTGGCTGATCAAGATAAAGAAAATTATGATACTTATAAAATCAGCTGCCAGTATGCCTAACATATGATACACATGCTGGAAACCAACGCCATCACTTTCTAAAGCTTGAAACCCTACATTTACATGGTCTTGAAAACGAGAATCTTCGATATATTTATAATCAACATCATGATAAAACATTGCACAACGATTAAATTCATTCTGTCTTAAACGAATATACTTACTTTCAGCATATCCTCCTACCATTGTCTTTACCGAGAAACATACTACGCTTGTTACAGTTAGTACAATAACTCTCATGATCAATTCCTGCTGATCTTTAGACCCCTGAATAACATCAATGATCAGTTTCGCATAAAAAACGGAAATAATAGGAATCATCCCTCCAAAAAGAGCACTTATTACATAACATATATATAAATATCTCATATTTGCTTCTTTAATCAATTTAAGCTGTTTTTTTAATGCTGATAAGATATTGAATTTTTCCATCGTAATTCCCTTCTTTCTGTCCTCATTTTAAATTCCATATAGATAAAAGTAAATAACTTCACAGTTGAACCAGCCAACTTACGGTTGTTTTAAGCTCAACTGTTGGTTGTTTTGATATTTTTTATAGTATTTTGATTTATTTCCATATCTTTACATCTTTTCATGAATCCTTTATTATAGATGTATAGTGGAGGATAATAAATGTCAGATTATATCATGGATCTACGGAAAATAGTTGGGCATCGTCCACTGCTTCAAGTAGGAGCAAGTGTCATCGTAGAAGATGAAGACAATCGCATTTTGCTTCAATTAAGAAGGGATAATCATTGCTGGGGATATCCCGGTGGCTCTGTTGAGCTAGATGAAGAGGTGGAAAACGCTGCCAAAAGAGAACTTTTTGAAGAAACTGGTCTGATTGCACATGACTTAGAACTTTTTGGCGTTTTCAGTGGAAAAGATCTGCATTATATTTATCCAAATGGCGATGAAGTGTCAAATATTGATATCGTATTCTTATGTAAACATTATTCAGGTACGCTTACACCTCAAAAAGATGAAGTTGATGATCTACAATTCTTTTCAATCGAAACTATTCCTGATAATATTTCTCCACCAGTAAAAAAACAGATCCAATTATGGATCGATATGCATCAAAAGTAAACTTCTTCATTACATCATAAATTATTCTATGATCAATGCCTACGATAGAAATACAAGAATGGAGGTTAACATTATGACATGGAAGATGATACTCGATATGATCGTTCACATATTGATGCTTTGGGTATGTATTGATTTTGTGAAAAATAGATTTAAAAATCTAACAAAAACAAGAAAGATGATATCAATTCCATTATATTTATTTCTAGCTATATGGGCTGTATATCGTTTAATTATTGATGTAATTGAAATCATAAAATAAATAGATCATAACTTATTATTTTGAGTATGATCCTCTTACAAATAAAAAGCATGATATCCGATTTCATATCCATATCAGATATCATACTTTTTTTATTCACTATATTCGTAATAATAATCATACTGAATCAATAATCTTTCTAATATATAATCCATATAGTCTGCGTCCTGTTCATCATTAGGAACAAAGTTTTCTCCATTTACGCTCATGGATGTTTCATTGACTAAAACGATCACTTCTTCACAAGAACCGCAATAATCATTCCCATTAAAAGTTATCTTATAAATCCAATCTCCTTCAAATGGATCATCTGTCACTACTAAATTATTAGAAATGGAAGCAAAAATATCGATTGTTGAGAACCCATCTGCTCTTGTCACAAAAACATCTTCCTCTTTTTGTGCAGACTCTATTTTATAACACAGGGCATCGTAAAATAAAGATTCATCCATTTTCTTTGGACTTTGACGTTGAAGTAAAGCAAAAGCTATACATCCAATGACTACAATTGCCCCTATTCCAATTAAAACAATTTTTTTCTTCATAATATCACCTGACATCCACTTTATATTCTTCAAGCTTTTCATATAAATGAGCAATCTGATCAAATATGAGCTGATAATACTCTTCAGGATCATCAACATCTGCAACATATTTGATACCATCTACGCTTAATGAATCTTCACTTAACAAGACAACAGCTCCATCAATATCTTTATTATAAGTAATTCGATAAATCCACTCTTCATCTGCCGGCTCATTTGTTTCCACAAAGTCTAAACCATAAAAATAATGGTTTAAAGGACTTCCTGCTGCAGAATATGCTCTAATATATCGTTCATCTTTTTCCAGGATATATTCAAATTTGACTTCATTTGAAGTCATTTGGCCTCCTGCATCAGGATCATTAAAAATCGTTCCCTCTTCTACCGGCTGGTTCTTGATGAAATTTATAAATCCCCAAGCACCAATCACTATCAGACAGCCACCTAAAAGAATGAGTATTTTTTTCATCATATTATCACCTTCTCCCCTTTTCTCATTATTATGATAATGACTATATTACACTTATATATTATCTTATTTTACTTTTTGTACTAGCCTTATTTTTTACATTTTTCTATGTTATAATAACTATGTTAGGATTCATTATAAATACAAAAGCTGTGCACTTTGCACAGCTAGTTTTTTATCCATTTCTCAATGTCTTTGAATATTTTTTCTTTATAATGTTCTTCTTCAATATTGTACCAATGTACTTTCATCTGATGATTGAACCAAGTATATTGTCTTTTCGCAAAATTGCGAGAATTTTTTTTGATTCGTTCTACTGTTTCTTCAAGTGAACTTTGATTCTCAAAATAGTTCTTCCATTCTTTATAACCGATTCCTTGTAAGCTTTGAAGCTGCCAGTCAGACTCATCATGAATCAAAGTCTTCACTTCTTCTAAAAGACCTTCTTCCATCATCTGATCAACTCTTTTATTGATACGCTCATAAAGTGTTTCACGTGATGCCGTTAAGCCAATTACATATGCATCATAGATAGGCTGATGTTTTTGAGCTTCTTCTTTTTCACTTTTTTTGTTTCCTAAATGAGCTCGCATCAACGCTCTTTCAACTCGCTTACGATTATTTCTATGAATCGTTTCGCATGATTTAGGATCTACCACTTTCAACATTCCATAGCATTCATCATTGCTTCTGGAGCGTAAGAAAACTTTAAATTCTTCATCCTCTTCTTCATCTGCAAATTCATAATCATAATATAATGATTTAATATATAATCCTGTTCCTCCGCAAATGATCGCTACTTTGTTTTGAGCGCTGATTTGTTCAATATATTTTCTGGCTTCACTTTGAAATACTTTGACATTGAACTCATCTTTATAAGAAAAACAATCAATCATATGATGAACGATACCTTGCATTTCTTCAGGTTTAATTTTTGCGGTACCAATTGTCATCTCTTTATACACTTGCATAGAATCACCACTGATGATTTCACTATCATATTTTTTTGCCAGTTCAAGACTTAAACTTGTTTTTCCTACCCCTGTTGGTCCTACCAGAATGATTATTTTTTTCATATTGTCTCCTTTAACGGCTAAATTCTTTGATCAGTTGTTCATCGGTGATACAAATCATCGTTGGACGGCCATGCGGACAAGAGAATGGCTGCTCACATTTTCTTAGATCTTCTACGACTTGTTTCATTTCCTCCATATTGAGTTTTCGATTAAAACGGATACTGGAATGACAAGCCAATGACGCAAGGGCTGCCTTACGTAAGCTTTCTGCCTGAATCTGCTGATTTTTCTGATAATAGTCAAAAATATCCAGCATAAATTTAGTAATATCCGTATCTTTGAGCCATATTGGGATTTCACGCAATATCAAAGCATCTTCACCAAAGCATTCACATCTTAGCTGCATATGTGCAAGCATCCTGTTAATATCTTCTAATTGAACAAGAATAGCTGGCGATACCTTGATTACTTCCGGTATTAAAAGTGTTTGCATATCACATGGCTTGAAGATGTTGTTTCGTAATACTTCATAGTGATATTTTTCTTGTGCTGCATGCTGATCGATGATATATAAACCTTTATCTCCTTGTGCAAGTATATAGTTGCCATGGAACTGTCCAATAACGCTAAGATTTGGGAAAGATGGATTTACTGCAGGTTGCACTGTTTCTGTAAAGTCCATGCTTTTTTCTTCTTTAGGTTGTGATACCTCAATATTATCATTTGTTACTTCTTCTTGCACATCATTTATCTTTTCTTCTTCATGTGCTTTTTCCACTGTACTTTGATATCCTGCGAAGCTTTCATGTACTTCCTGATGAAGTGATACTTCATTTGGATAAATATCAAAAGTCGGCATTTCTACCTTGATTTTCTCTCTTACAGGCTGCATTTCTGGAACCTGCAGTTTATTTTTCAATGCATTTTGAATCGTTGTATAAACAAGATTTTCCAGCTGCTTTTCTTTTGAAAGACGAACTTCCCATTTTGAAGGATGAACATTAACATCTAAAAGCTGGGCGTCCATCGTTACATTTAAGACAACGATCGGATAACGATCAGATGGCATATAAGCATGATACGCATCTTGTATTGCCTTATAGATTCGGGGGTGCCGTACCATACGCTGATTGATATAAACATACATATAATATTTAGTAGCACGATTGATATTGGGCTGGATCGCATATCCTTCAATCGTATAGTCATCATCTTTTCCATAAATAGGAATGGCTCCCTTAGCTGTTTCCCTGCCAAAAATCTGAAAGATCACTTCCTGTAGATTTCCTTTTCCTCCGGTTTTAAATGTTTCGATTTGATTATGTGTCAGAAGGAAAGAAATATTAGGATATCCTAACGCAAATTTCTGAATGACATCACTGATCAGTGAAAATTCATATTGTGTCGTCTTTAAATGTTTATAACGGGCCGGAGTTTTCGCAAATAGATTTTCAATATCGATCTGCGTTCCTTTTGGTGTTGCATATTTTTTATAAGTGACTCTTTCTCCATAAAAGACTTGGATCATCGTAGATTCATTACCATTATTTGTCTTCATGGTAACCTCACTGACAGAAGCAATCGAAGGAATCGCTTCTCCACGAAATCCCAATGAATGTATATTCCACAAATCACTTTCTTCCCTGATTTTACTTGTCGCATGACGTTCAAAAGCCATAGCAGCATCTTCATGATCCATGCCGTCACCATCATCAATGATCGTAATTTTAGAAAGTCCGCCATCCATAATATGTACTTCAATATGTGTCGCATGAGCATCAATAGAGTTTTCTACACATTCCTTAACGATCCCCATCGGTCTTTCAACGACCTCTCCGGCAGCGATCATATTCGTAATATGTTTACTTAATTGTCTTATTTTGGCCATAGGACCTCCTTATCTCTGATTCAGTTTTTCCTGAAGCTTATATAAATATTCAAGTGCCTGCTTCGGTGAAAGAGCATCTACATCCATCTGTGCAATCTGATCGCAAAGCTGTTTCTCAAATACATTTTCTTCTTTTTTAAATTCATAATGTCCTGCCAGATTTAAATCAAGCTTGGTCTGATTTTCAAGTCCTGCCAATATTTGATTCGCTCTTTCAAGAATAGATTCTGGTAACTTTGCCAAACGGGCAACATTGATACCATAACTCTTATCTGCTTTACCTGGAAGTACTTTATAAAGGAAAGTTACATGGTCATTTTCTTCATGAACTTCAACATGTAAATTACGGATAGAATCATATTCTTCCTCCAAAGCTGTTAATTCATGATAATGGGTAGAAAAGAGCGTTTTCGCATGAATGGTCTGATTGATATATTCTATCATTGCATGTGCCAATGACATACCATCATAAGTAGATGTTCCACGTCCAATTTCATCAAATAGAATCAATGAATTTTCAGTAGCATGAGTTAATGCCTGATTTGCTTCCATCATTTCTACCATGAAGGTTGACTGCCCACTCATGATATCATCACTTGCACCGATTCTTGTAAAGATCTTATCAAAAACCGGCAGCAAAGCTTTTTTAGCTGGGACGAAACAGCCAATTTGAGCCAATATCACGATACTTGCCATCTGTCTCATAAACGTAGACTTACCACCCATATTGGGACCTGTAATGATATTTACATTCTCATTTTCTTTCATCACTAAAGAATTAGGAATATAACGATTTCCTTTCAGCATTTTTTCTAAGATCGGATGGCGTCCATCAATCACTTCAATTTCATGCTTATCAGTAAATATAGGACGGATATAACCATTCTCATTAGATACGACCGCTAATGAATACAGACAGTCAATGATCGCACAAGCATGAGCACATTCATGTAACTTTGGCAAATAACTTTTAATTTGCGCAATCAATTCATTAAATAAATTGACTTCACGACGAATGGCTCTTTCCTGAGCATGCAGGATCGCATCTTCGTGATCTTTCAATTCCTGGGTTACATAACGCTCACAATTGGTCAGTGTCTGTTTACGAACATATCCATATTCATCTTTTACTAATGGTACATTTCCTTTAGAAACTTCAATATAATAGCCAAATACTCGATTATAACCTACTTTTAAATTTTTGATCTGTGTCTTTTCTCTTTCTTTTGCCTCAAACTCTAAGATCCATTCCTGACCACTTTTACCAAGTCGACGATATTCATCCAGTTCTTCATCATAGCCAACTACAAAGACATTGCCATCTTTTACATGTACACTTGGCTGATCCACAAAGGCACCCTTTAGTTTTTCATAAAGTGGCTGACATGGATCACATTTAGCCAGATAAGCATAAGGTTTACAGTCTTGGATAATATCTAAGATCTTAGGTATGACAGAAAGTGTCTGTGCTAGGCGAACACAATCTCGAGGGTTTGCTGTTGAGATTGCTACTCGTGCACATAATCGTTCAAGGTCATAA
This sequence comes from Traorella massiliensis, assembly GCF_900104665.1. Classification (GTDB taxonomy): domain Bacteria; phylum Bacillota_I; class Bacilli_A; order Erysipelotrichales; family Erysipelotrichaceae; genus Traorella; species Traorella massiliensis. The sequence goes on from NZ_LT629967.1 coordinate 310,021, forward strand.
ACATTTGATAGATATTCTTTCAATTCATCCTTCACAATAAAATTTCCATTTAAATAATCAATTGCATCTTCTCTTTTGTTAATTTCCTTCAAATCAATAAGCGGTGCTTCGATCCATCTTCTCAGCATTCGGCTACCCATGGCACTTTCACAATGATCAAGAAAAGACCAAAGCGTCTGTGATTTTGAATTAGCTCGAAGTGTCTGTGTAAGTTCTAGATTCTGTCGAGTAGAAAAATCCATCTGCATCGTTTCTTCTTCACTGATCATTTCAACTTTACTTAAATGTGACATGACCGTTTTCTGTGTTTCTTCTAAATAATTAGTCAATTGAGCAAATGCATTTTGTATACCTTCATCATCAATATGAGATACTAAAGGCTCATATACGTCATGAATATAAAAATTATCATTTGTCGAAAGGGTGATATTCAGATCTTCAATAACTTTTTTAAACTTTGCATCAAACTTAGTCGAAACAACGATCTCTCGTACATTTTTACTTAAACATAGACGTGTCAATGCCTGAACACTGCGATCTGCTTGCTGTCCATAACATTCTCCTGTTGTGATCTCACAATACACAATGGATAGTCCAAACTGCGTATCAGCAATTGAAGCAATAAAATAGCTTTCTTTTTCATCACCGCCTTCTTCCATCCATGTTCCCGGAGTAACAATTTTAATACAGCCACGCTGTACGATCTTTCCTGCTGTCGGCTCTTCCAATTGTTCAATAATCGCAACTTTATATCCTTTTTGTGTTAATCTTTGAATATAACCATTTGCGGCATGATAAGGAATCCCGCACATGGGAACTCTTTCTTCTACGCCCGCATTTCTTCCAGTTAAGACAAGATCTAATTCCTGTGCTGCTGTTTTAGCGTCATCAAAAAACATTTCATAAAAATCACCTAATCTATAAAACACGATACAATCCTGATACTTTTTCTTTTCTTCCAGATACTGCATCATCATTGGGGTATATTTAACTTCTTCACTCATAAAAATCACTCCTGACTCATTTTATTATATCAAAAAAAGACCTTTCAAAATAGGTCTTTATTCGCTTGTTTCATCATTTTTTGTTTCATTTTGGACACGTGGAAATTCTTGAATGCTCTCTTTTTTCATACGTACGATATAGTCTTTGATCATCGTGGAAATATTACCGATACGGATCAAATAACCATTTCTACTTTCTAACAATAAATAAGCACCTTTTTTCCTCAAAGAATCATAATCTACCATTTCACGATTCACAAATTTAATCGTCAGCTTATCCGGTGTAGAATGAGCTTCAATAATATTATCAAGTCCACCAAGATTCTCTACGATTTCTTCGCAGATCTTATCTTTATCTACCATCTGGAATAAACCTAAAGCATACTTCTTAAAATAAATTCTAGTTAAGAAATAAAAGATAACTGCAACGATCAGTCCAACCGCTAAAAGCTTATAAACATTATAAGCTATATATGGATTTCTTAGATATTCCAATAAGTCTAATCCGCTACCTGGATTTGCCAGCATCAATAATTCTGAAAAGTTATATCCAACCACCACGTGAAACATCTGTAAGAAGGCATATAACAACCCCACAATAACGATATATATAAGATAAAGCATTGGTGATAAAATCAGCATCATAATTTCCGCAGGTAATGGATTACCACAAAGAATCGTTAGTAAAAAAGCAATGATGAAAAACCCTAGATATCTTTTCTTATCTTCAATATTACTGCAAAGACGATAATATGCCAAATAAAATGCCGGCATAATAAACAGATTAATCACATAATAAGGTGTAATGAAAGTACCTGACGTCATTGTGCTCATACCTGCCTGACGCTGAGCTGTCCATATCGCAACATCACCTGAAAACTTCAGCCCTACATTATTTAGCCAGCTGCCTCCCATATCACTAAACCAGAAAATCTGTCGTGGTATATCTAAAAATCCCAAAACTGCGCTAATTCTTTCATACATCCCATACAGTAATAAATTTACCGGATTTGAAATATCGCTTGCGATAACTTCAAAAAAAGAATTCATCACATTCGTTGCCAGCGGCCATACATAAGCAACTCCTATCCCGCACAAGACACTGAGAATAAGTGTCATAACTCCAGCCATCGTGTCATGATCTACAAAAGAAGTAATTCCAAAAATAGAATATTTCCTTGAACGAATATAACAGAAATGAGTAACCGCATAGGCAAGGATATAACCAAAAATACCGAGTTGATATGGTAATCTGATCGATGATAGATTTCCGCTCATTTGAGTGAAATCAATTTCGGTTACATTAAAAATTGACTGATAGAAATAACTTGGTAACGATGGATTTAAAAAGAATACCATCGAAATATGAATAACTACATAAGAAAGTACGCCGATCATTACAAGCATAGAAGATTCATATCGGTGTGATAAAATATGTATAAAGACAAGAAATGGAAAAAAATAAATAATACTTGCCCCCATATACCGAAGCAATTCAAAAACCTGTATTAAAACGGGATGATCGATTTGCCACAAAAATGTGACATTAGGATTGAGGACAGCTGTCCCTATACCAAGCAACAATGTTCCAATAAAAAGCATTTTTAATGGAAATTGAAGTATCTCTAATAATGAATGCCATTTTGACATACAATCACCTCTCATATATAATAACATTATTAAGTGTTCAGTTCAAACAACACTTTTAAGAAGGAGTGACTTCATGAATAAATATCTTCATCGTGTAAAAGAACCAAAGAAGTATGATTATATTTTGATCATAGTCGTAGGTTTATTAGTTTGTTGTAGCTTGGTTGCCATTTATTCATCTTTAAAACAGCTTCAAGCTTATCAGTCAAATATTGTTTTTACACAATTCCGTTGGGTTTTGATCAGTTTAGTAGCAGTTGCCGTCATTTTGTACTTCGGTAATGAATCGCTTTATGATTTTATTGAGATTATCTATAAGATCCTGCTTGCCCTTTTAGTTATCTTATTTATCGATATGGTTTTATATCGGCTTACCAGTCATCATCTCCCTGGTGGTTTGATCGATCAGATCAACGGTGCTATCAGCTGGTATAACATTCCCGGACTTGGTAGTTTACAGCCTTCAGAATTTATGAAAATCGTTTTGGTCATCAAAACTGCACTGATCATTCATGAACATAATGAAAATAAGACAGAAAACAGTTATGAAGAAGATATTCAGCTATTTATCAAGGTAGCAAAACTTTGTGCTCTTCCTTTAATTCTGATCCTCCTTCAGCCGGATACAGGTCTTGTTTTGATCATTGGCATCAGTGTTGTCGTGATGGTATTATGTTCCGGGATTCGTAAAGAATGGTTTTTAGTTTTCTTTACGGCAATTGTGATCATCGTACTTTTATTTCTTTATCTCTATTTTTACCAACGAGATATTTTAAATATATTTCTTCAAGATCATCAGCTAAGTCGTTTTGATGGATGGTTCTATCCGGAAGAAAGTGTATTAGAAGATGGACATCAGCTTTATACTTCACTTTTAGCGTTAGGTTCTGCCGGACTCACAGGAGTTGGCCTTCAGCCAACGACCATTCAGCTTTCAGAAGCAAACACTGACCTGATTTTTGTGATATTTGGTCAATCTTTTGGTCTTATTGGATCTTTATCCTTACTGAGCTTATGTTTTGCTCTTGATTATCGCATCTATCGTATCATTGCTTTATCAGACAATGCTATTGAAAAATATATGATGTGTGGTTTTTTAGGTATGATTGTTTATCAGCAAATTCAAAACATAGGTATGGTTGTTGGTCTATTGCCAATCACTGGTATTACCTTGCCATTTGTCTCGTATGGCGGAAGTTCCCTGCTTTCCTATTTTATTGCTCTAGGTTTTATCTTAAATGCTTCTTCTAAAGCAAAAAAATTAAGTGACTATGTCTATGACTAGTCACTTTTTTAATACAGATCTCTTAATCGTTCCAGATAATCAATATTGCGATATTTCGCAAAATGAATCTCTTTTTTACTCAATGATACTTCAATATTTTTCACATGATCTAAAGTCATATGTTTTTGATCATAACACAAAATTGCATCACTGAAATCATCACTAAAAAATTCTATTCTTCTTTTAGGATTCATGATATAAGGAACACCTAAAGAGCGATACTTATGATGATGAATTCCGGTAATTTCATGCAGCTGTAGAAGATTCAGTCCTTCTTCGATCACCGCTCCTTTCAATGAACGGTTATAAGCTGTAGAACCCGCTTGTGTTGAAACACACATTCCTGTGCCACGGAAAGTTTCAAAAGGAACACCATCAATTTTCACATTTAAAAGCTGTGTACGAACTACATTTTCAATTCTCATTTCATTCACTGCATAACAAACCTCTTTGCCGCAATTTATTTGAAGCAGAGGTACGCTTCGAATCACAGGATTCTTATTTACGATATCAAAGATACATTCATTCACTTCATCTACCGTATAATCCGTAAAAAATCCTAATGTTCCTGTATGAATGGCAAGAAAACAACAATTTTCAAGTATATCGAGATATTTATGTACCGCATATAAAAATGTTCCATCACCGCCAACACACAATATCAGTTCTGGATTTGTTTTATCATAAACTAATCCTTTTTCAGTCAACTGTTCTTTCAAATGCTGTTCAATTTGAATCGATGCTTCATCCTTTTTTGCGACAATACCAAACTTTTTCATTTCTTTCTTCCTTTTCTGCCTTCCCTATTGTATCATAAAGATATAGGTGATGAAAATGATAAATAATTTAGAAGTTGAATATAAGATATTAGTAAACAAAGATAGTTTTGAAAAACTATCTGCTTTATATAAAGATAAGATGTTTGTAAAACAGACAAATTATTATTATGATACAGAAACTCTCAACTTAAGAAATCAGAAATGTGCCTTAAGAATCCGTGAAAAAAATAATACATTTTTAATTACGCTTAAAACTCCTGCCTCAAAAGGACATCATGAATATGAATGTTATGTTAAAGAAAATTCACCAGAAGTTTTTAAAACTTCAGAAATCAAAGACATCCTTTATCAGTTAATAAAAGATCAGCCACTTATAGAACTTGGAAAATGTGTAACATATCGGGCTGTTGTCGAATTAGATAAAGCTGAGCTCTGTTTTGACATCAACGAATACAATGGCATTACCGATTATGAAATCGAGTACGAACAGACTTGTGATCATGATGGCATAACAGTGTTTAATCAAATTTTAAGTCAAGTGAATTTAAAATATGAAAAAAACTGTGCCAGCAAAATAAAAAGGACTTTAAAATCAAAATGATCTATCTAGTTGTCTATTTATTCATCATTAATATAATTACTTTTATCTATATGGGATTAGATAAAAGAAAAGCTAAAAAACATTCTTTTCGTATACCTGAAAAAGTTCTGCTTACACTGTCTTTTTTAGGTGGAAGCTTAGGCACATTGATCGCAATGCATTGTTTCCATCATAAAACACAAAAAACTATTTTTAAAGTTGGTGTTCCACTCTTATTAATCATAAATATATTTATGATTATCTTTATTTGTTCATATTTTCATTAAAGAACTTGTTGTATTAACAAGTTTTTATTAGATGAACAATTTATGTTAATTGTCGACAATTATGTTTTTTAAATCTAACGTCAACTTCTCAAAAAATTATACATCTATATAAAATGGATATGTTAATTATTAACTAACATATCCATTTGTTCATTTACAAACTTCCTGTATTCTTCTTCTGTTGCTCCCAGTGCCTTTAATATCTTTTTTTGCTTATTTGTCAGTCGATATCTTATATGATATTTCTCATCCGCTAATTTAGTTACTCCCAGCCGTTCATAATCTTTCAATACTTTCGGTACTGTGTACTCTTTTCTATTCGTTTTATACAATTCCTTTAATGACTGATAAATCTCATTCCTGATAATCAATGCTATGAATGATACGAACACTTTGCTTTCAAGTTTCTCTTCCGAATGTACTCTGAATACATCATTCCCTAAATATGTCTTTTCCATCCTGAATATCTTTTCCACCGCATCCCTATCCCGATATGTTTCCAGCGCTTCTTCTGCACTCATCTTTTTTGACGTCACTATCGCAAAATATCCCGCTTTATTTATCAGCTTCATGATTTCGTTATCTTTTCTTTGATAATTCATGAAGTATCCATTCTCATCAAATCCCAATCGATAATATTTCTCATAGCTTTTCACATCTTCTGCTTTCTTTATCTTTTTCTCTTTCTTCTTCTCTAACTCCTCATCCATCTTATTGAATCTGTTATTGATCGTAATCTTTTCTTTTTCCGCTTCTATTCCATTATAATATACATGCACATATTCTTTTTTTCCTGTATTGAATAAATCCTTCTCTACTGTCATCCCGTACAGTTCGTATCCCTGCATATAATTTGAATATCCGTTCTTTAATACTGCTCCTGCTTCTTCTGCCGCTTCCTGTATGAACTTTGCATTCCCCTTCGTCATCAGTATATAGTCATAATTATGCTTTTCGAAATACCTTATATTCCGTAATGAAAAATATCCCCTGTCCAGTATGAATCCTATTTCCCTGCATCCGTACTGCCGGGCTCTCTCCACCATCTTTTCACATTCCGTATTGTCGATGATGCTTCCCGGAAACAATTCATAGAATAAAGGCACCTGATCCGTCTGATTATATCCTATTGATAAATTCACTTGCGGTAATTCATCACGATCCTTCGCATGTCCGTATTCTGCCAATTCAAGATTTCCTGCAGCACTGTTCATATTCGTCGAATCATAAGCTATATAGATTTGCTTCTCAACATGCATATGTACCCACGATCTGATGAACAAATCGATATCCTTTACTTTTATTTTTTTAAACAGTCTTCCTATCGCATTATCATCGAAGTTCTCTGCACTGAACAATGTGTGATTATATCCATAGTCTTCAAAATACTGCATTACGTTATTTTCGCTCATCATCATATATGTCGCTATATCCAGGATCTTGTCCGAATCATCTTTGAAAATCGTCTCCAGCAGTTCTTTTAATCCATTCCCAGCACTTATCTTGTCCGCCACAAAATGAGGTCCCGCAATAACGAAGTCTGCTTTATCTCCGGGTTCATTCTGTTCATATGGAAATATTTCAAAATAGTTCCTGTTTGGAATCAGCTTTCCTTCTTCGTTAAGTTTTCCAATAGCTACTCTTACTGGTCTGGTTTGTTTTAATTCTGGCGAATATTTAACCCTTTGTGTCAAGTACACATAACTGCCACTTCTGCCTTTTATGATGACTGTTCTTTCAGGTAAATCCACAGGATTTTGATGCATAAAATCATCCTTTCTATAGATGTATATTTATACATCTATTATATCATACTCTTTCCGAACAGAAAAGCTCAAATACGCTTATTTTATCACCTATTTGAGCTATTTATATTTTTTCTTTTTTATAGATGTATAAAACTAAATTAAGTTAACG
>NZ_LT629967.1:317623-661371 GCF_900104665.1 Traorella massiliensis
AGTCGATATCTTATATGATATTTCTCATCCGCTAATTTAGTTACTCCCAGCCGTTCATAATCTTTCAATACTTTCGGTACTGTGTACTCTTTTCTATTCGTTTTATACAATTCCTTTAATGACTGATAAATCTCATTCCTGATAATCAATGCTATGAATGATACGAACACTTTGCTTTCAAGTTTCTCTTCCGAATGTACTCTGAATACATCATTCCCTAAATATGTCTTTTCCATCCTGAATATCTTTTCCACCGCATCCCTATCCCGATATGTTTCCAGCGCTTCTTCTGCACTCATCTTTTTTGACGTCACTATCGCAAAATATCCCGCTTTATTTATCAGCTTCATGATTTCGTTATCTTTTCTTTGATAATTCATGAAGTATCCATTCTCATCAAATCCCAATCGATAATATTTCTCATAGCTTTTCACATCTTCTGCTTTCTTTATCTTTTTCTCTTTCTTCTTCTCTAACTCCTCATCCATCTTATTGAATCTGTTATTGATCGTAATCTTTTCTTTTTCCGCTTCTATTCCATTATAATATACATGCACATATTCTTTTTTTCCTGTATTGAATAAATCCTTCTCTACTGTCATCCCGTACAGTTCGTATCCCTGCATATAATTTGAATATCCGTTCTTTAATACTGCTCCTGCTTCTTCTGCCGCTTCCTGTATGAACTTTGCATTCCCCTTCGTCATCAGTATATAGTCATAATTATGCTTTTCGAAATACCTTATATTCCGTAATGAAAAATATCCCCTGTCCAGTATGAATCCTATTTCCCTGCATCCGTACTGCCGGGCTCTCTCCACCATCTTTTCACATTCCGTATTGTCGATGATGCTTCCCGGAAACAATTCATAGAATAAAGGCACCTGATCCGTCTGATTATATCCTATTGATAAATTCACTTGCGGTAATTCATCACGATCCTTCGCATGTCCGTATTCTGCCAATTCAAGATTTCCTGCAGCACTGTTCATATTCGTCGAATCATAAGCTATATAGATTTGCTTCTCAACATGCATATGTACCCACGATCTGATGAACAAATCGATATCCTTTACTTTTATTTTTTTAAACAGTCTTCCTATCGCATTATCATCGAAGTTCTCTGCACTGAACAATGTGTGATTATATCCATAGTCTTCAAAATACTGCATTACGTTATTTTCGCTCATCATCATATATGTCGCTATATCCAGGATCTTGTCCGAATCATCTTTGAAAATCGTCTCCAGCAGTTCTTTTAATCCATTCCCAGCACTTATCTTGTCCGCCACAAAATGAGGTCCCGCAATAACGAAGTCTGCTTTATCTCCGGGTTCATTCTGTTCATATGGAAATATTTCAAAATAGTTCCTGTTTGGAATCAGCTTTCCTTCTTCGTTAAGTTTTCCAATAGCTACTCTTACTGGTCTGGTTTGTTTTAATTCTGGCGAATATTTAACCCTTTGTGTCAAGTACACATAACTGCCACTTCTGCCTTTTATGATGACTGTTCTTTCAGGTAAATCCACAGGATTTTGATGCATAAAATCATCCTTTCTATAGATGTATATTTATACATCTATTATATCATACTCTTTCCGAACAGAAAAGCTCAAATACGCTTATTTTATCACCTATTTGAGCTATTTATATTTTTTCTTTTTTATAGATGTATAAAACTAAATTAAGTTAACGATCTAAATCAATATCCTTTACTTTGTAATGTTTGGATAAATCTTGGTTTAGAATCTTTTTTTATTTTTCTTTTGAACAATTGATATGAACGACAACCGTTTACTATCGTCTAAAGTATTATATTTCTATATATGCTCATATAAAGTGTCTTTGCTATATACAAGTCTGCAATCCTCATAAGAAATAAAAGAAAATTATATTCTTTATTTTTTCTACCTCTCTCTAATTAATAAAAACTATATGTATGTCCTGTTTAATTAGAATATTTACAACTTAAGTCTATTTCCATTGAAATACTCTCAATTAAATCCATACTAAGAAATCAATTTATATAAAGCTCCCATAAAAACAACTCTATTCTCTAAATTTAGTATAATAGAGATTATTCATAAAAAGAATAACTTGGTCAACGGCTTAACGCACTGGTAAGAAAATAAAAAAATTTATATAATTTTATTTTTGTTACATCTATTATGTAACAATAGGTATTAAGATAAAGGCAGAAGAAAGGAAGTGCCTTTATGTATACTAAAAACCATAGAAATCATTCTACTTCAACAGCAAAACACTTTAATATGATTCAGTTTCTTGAAAAATATTACAATAATCCAGAAGAACAGCGTAAAACTTTAATTAAAATGCGTTTCCCTCAAGGATTTGTTTGTCCTGATTGTGGGGGTACAGAGTATCGCTGGCTTTCCACTAGAAATTGTATGCAATGTAAACGTTGTTCAAGACATATCCATATCCTTGCAGGGGCTGCTCTACAGGATTGCAGACTTTCTTTTTTTCAAATTCTTCTTGGTATCTATCTTTTTATTTCTGAACAATCCGGTATAAATGGTGTTTCTTTAGCTAATCAAATGGATGTGAATGTAAATACCGCTCGTTTATTTCTAAGAAAATTACGAGCTGCCTGCTCTATAGGGAATGAAGAAACGATATTAAAAGGCACTGTTGAGTTAGATTGTGCCTATATCGGTGGAGTCGATCAAGGTGGAAAAAGAGGACTAGGATCTGATAAACAGACAGTTGCAGTATCTGTCGAAATTTGTGAGGTGGAAAACAAAAAAGGTGAAAAAACGAGGTTTCCCAGGCAAAGCTAGATTTCAGTTGATTAAATCAGAGAATGGAGAAGAAATAACAACCTTTGTAAAACGTGCAATATCCCCTAAAACCATAATATATTCAGATGGAGGAAAAGGAATCAGTGTACTTAATCAAGTAATAAAAGACGTTGATGGGAACGTAGTATATAAAGAGAATGGCGAACCAGTAAAAAGATACGATTATGAACTAAAATCAGAGATTTTTGATGAAAAGAAGAATCCATTAGAATGGGTACATACTTATATATCTAACCTGAAAGCAGAAATAATAGGCATATTTCATGGTATCTCTATGGGGTATTTAGAATCTTTTATAGATGAATATAATTGGAGATTTAACATGAGGACAATTTCTAACAATATGTATAAGATGGAAACTTTATTAAACCTTATTTTTAAAGCGCCTATTACAACTGAAAAACATTTAAAGAAAATTAGCACTTAATCTTTAATATATCATTATTGGTTTTGCTCTTCACGTGCGTCATAACGTTGACCATAAAGAATAATTAATTTCGATTATTTTTAAACTTGTTGGAAAAAATTTTTTAATATTTCTAAATAATTTTAGCTTATATATGTTATATAAAATTATTTTTTACTATATATATATAAAAAGAAATAATTATATTTGTAAATAATTACACGATACTGAAATACATTATCTACATGATCATATTAATTTTTAAAATTTCAATCAATGTATCAGCTGAAAAGAAGACATATTTAGAATCTAAGTAATTATTTTGACACAGAAATCTATAACTAAATCTTGATATAACTATAACTTAGAATGTGCATTTAAAAAAATTGGAAGAATCATTTTTAAAGTATCTTTTGAAATATATAACATAATTAGATTAACCATTTCTTTTTCATTAAGTTTACTTTTTGAAATGACCCAATTAAAAATAATAGAAGTCAAAGCAATTGCTTGAAAAATTACTTTATCCTTTTCTAAATCTGAAAAATTAAAATAAAGATTTTTATCAGAAATATAATCAAAAAATATATGTTCTTTGTGGATCATTGATAAAGACTTAAAATATTTTTCGTTTTTCTTGAAAAATAGCAAATGATAATAAATGTATTTTTATATGAAAAAATTGTATATTATTAAATTATAAATGTCAAGGAGGATGTAACAATGAGATTTAGTAACAGAACGGCAATTATTACTGGAGCTGGAGGTGGATTAGGAAAAGCATATGCAAAAGCTATTTTATCAGAAGGTGGTAATGTAGTTATTGCAGAATTCGACGATGTTAAAGGTAAATCAACAGAAAAAGAATTCAAAGAAAATGGATGGAATGTTTTATTTGTTCATTGTGATGTTTCTAAGGAAGAAGATGTAATTAATACTGTAAACAAAACACTTGAAACATTTGGCAATATTGATATTCTTATTAATAATGCACAATGTACTAACGATGTTCATGCAACAGTTGAAAATACTTCTATTGAAATGGTAAAAAGATGCTGGGAAACTGGTTTTTTAGGTGCATTCATGTTTGAAAAATATTGTTTACCTCACATGAAAAAAAACCAATATGGTAGAATCGTCAATATAGCAAGCGCAACTGGTGCATTAGGGCAAGAAGGTTTTTCTGCATATGGTTCAAATAAAGAGGCAATGAGAGGATTAACTAGAATTACTGCTGTTGAATATGGAGCATATGGAATTACATGTAATTCAATTACACCTAATGCTTTCACAGAACCAGCTCAAATATGGGCAGAAGCAAATCCTGAACAATATAAAGCAATCTGTAGCACATTAATATTAAAACGTATGGGAGATCTTGATAAAGATATTGCGCCAATTGTTGCATTTTTAGCTTCAGAAGATTCAAGATATGTTACAGCTCAAACTATTGGTGCTGATGGAATGATTAGATATTAATTATTATCTAATAAAATTAATAAAAAAAAACATTTTTGAAATATAATCAAAAATGTTTTTTTTAGGGGAAACCAATATATAACAATAATTAAAATATTGTTAATAAAATTTTCTTTATTTTATCAATTTTATCAATAATATAATTATGTAACTTTCATCAAAATAATTAGATTTCTCTGATTTTATTCCATCTTCTTTCTATTTTCCATTGCTTTGATCAAAGTCATTTCATCAGCATAATCAAGATGTGCTCCCATTGGCAAACCATGAGCAATTCTTGTTGCATGAATATTTTTCTTTTCTAATAGTTTTGATAAATATAAAGCTGTTGTTTCACCTTCAACTGTAGGATTGGTAGCAATAATTACTTCCGAAATACTATCATCACACCTTTTTATTAACGCATCAATATTAATATCATCTGGCAAAATACCCTTTGATGGAGATATAGCACCATTAAGCACATGATATACACCTTTGTATTCATTTGTTTTCTCCATTGCCATTAAGTCTTGTACTTGTTCAACTACACAGATTGTAGTAATATCTCTTGTAGTATCTTTACATATCTCACATAAATCATCTTCAGCTAAATTACCACATACCTTACATTTATGGAGTTTGTTTTTTGCTAAAGAGCAGGCTTTTAAAAAGTCATCTATTTCTTCCTGATCCCATTTTAAAAATTCAAAAGCATAACGTTCTGCAGTTTTTTGACCGACACCAGGAAATTTTCTAAAACACTCAACAAGTGTTTCAAATATTGGTGGATACATTAGAATGCTCCTGGCATTTTAACGCCACCTGTTATTTTTGCCAATTCTTGTTCGTGTTCTGTTTTTGCCTTTTCAATGACCTTATTAACTGTAACTGCAATCATATCTTGAAGTATATCGAGATCCTCCAAATTTTTACTTTTGATTTTGATTGCGGTTATATGATACTTTCCATCACATTCTACGCAAACTAAGTCATTTTCTTCTACATAAGTTCTCATTTCTAGTTTCTGTTCTATTTTTTTAAGATCAGACTGCATTTTTTGTGCTTGTTTTAATAATGCTTGTACATTCATTTTTATTACTCCTTTATTTCTATATTTTCTTCTCCAAATAAATTTTTTACTAATTCTAAACTATCTTCTTCTAATTTTACTGTTGCAGCTTTAGGTAAAGTATGACTTCTTTGGCGCTGAATAAATTCATTGATAAGTTGTTTCTGCTCTTCGTCTGTAACTGCAAATACTTTTTTCTTTTTTAATAACAGAACTTCCATGAAATCCATTAATGATCCTTGTGCATCTATTTCATTTATTTCATTGGCAATTGCTTCATTTTTTACTGAAACAATTATATATTCCTTACCACTGGCTACCACATTTATATCTCTTAACAAATTTGCATATCTTGCCCATGCTGGACTAAGATAGTAATTAGCTATATTTTCTATTTTTGTTAAATCTTCATGTTTATAACTTTTATTAGCACCTACAAGTAGTGAAAGAAGATATTCATGATCTAACCCTTTTACTTCTTTTTTTATAGCCCTTTTATACTTAACTGTATCTTCGTTGATATCTTTTTCAACTGTTTTTACTTCGCTTGCTACAGTATATAGGCTGTCATCTTTTGTTAAAGATATGTTTTCGATATTCACATTTTCGCTTGTTATGCTTGTTGGCTTTTCTTTGTTGATTATTAATGTTTCACGTGAAACATTTTTATTTTCATCTGCCGTTGTCATCATATTTAATAAACAAACTTCAAAATATGACTGAATATTTGATGCAAAACGATATTCATCATATGTCTTTATCAACTCTTCTATCATTTGTAATCTTTCTTTTGTAGATCGTTGCAGCTTAGCGGCATGAATTTCACTCTCATTTAAAATCGTACATAAAGACGCATCTTTTGAATAATCATGAATCACACTTTCTTTTAGAATTTCAATCAGATCGTTTGTACAACGTTTAATATCTATTCCACGTTCAACGAATTCATTGATTTTTTTCATACATCCTTTTGCATCTTGATCAGACACCATCTGTAATAGTTCTATTTTTTCAGGAACAGTAACTATACCATAGATAGCATTTATAGCTTCACAGCTAAGTTTATCTAATGAATAGGCGATTACTTGATCTATAATACTTAATGCATCACGCATCCCTCCGTCTGCTAATTGACAAACAAGGCGTACCGCTTCTTCTTCATATTGAATATTTTCTTTTTCTAATATTATCTTTACTCTTTCCATCATATCTTTGATACTGATTTTAGTAAAATCATATTGCTGACATCTAGAAATGATAGTAGGTAATACTTTATGTGGCTCTGTTGTTGCGAAAATAAAGATAACATGAGCAGGTGGTTCTTCAATAGTTTTTAAAAGAGCATTAAATGCTCCAGAAGTCATCATATGAACCTCATCAATAATATATACTTTATATTTTCCTTTTAAAGGAGCATATTTGATCTTTTCTATTAAATCACGTACTTCATCAACACCATTATTACTTGCTGCATCGATTTCAATGATATCGGGATGATTTCCTTGCTGAGCAGCAATACAATTTTCACACTTCCCACATGGGCGAACTGTTTTACTTTCACAATTAATCGTTTTTGCAAAAATCTTCGCAATACTTGTTTTTCCTGTTCCTCTCGGACCACAAAACAGGTAAGCATGAGCAATACGATTCTGTAGTACAGCATTTTGAAGTGTTTTAACAATATGCTTTTGACCAGCAACATCTTCAAAACTAGTTGGTCTATATTTTCGATATAATGCAATATAAGCCATAAAACACCTGCTTTCTGCTTTTTATTATATCATTATCAATTCTCTATTTCATTCTTTTTTGTCTAAAAAAATCCTTTAATATTTGTGAGCACTCTTCACACTCCAAATATATTGTTTCAGGATAATGATTATATCCTTTCGTTTCATACATTCTCATAACAGATTCAATCGATCCGCCTTTAGGATCTTTTGCACCATAAATAACTTTTTTTATTCTTGATTGTAGAATAGCACCTGCACACATCGGACATGGTTCAAGGGTTACATACAATTCACACTCTTCCAGACGCCAGCTGCCTATCTTGCGACAAGCCTTTTCTATTGCTAGTATTTCAGCATGAGCTGTTGATATCTGCTTTGATTCACGCAAATTATGCGCACGAGCAATTACTTGATCATCATGAACGATAATTGCCCCAATAGGTACTTCATCTTTTTTAAATGCTTTTTCTGCTTCCTTTAAAGCGAGCTGCATATATCTATTTTCCATATTTCACCTATAATAAAAGCTACCACACATGACAGCGCCACCTTATGGCTGCTTCGTTCCCGACCTGACCAGGTTCAGTAGATATCATTGTGATAGCTTAGATATTATAACATAATTGACTAGCAATATACAAGATTAAACTTCAATCATTTGAATACTACTACATTATCTATTCATCTATATACATTAAATTATATTTACTTTTTTACTACTGCATACATCAACATCGGAAAATCAGGTTCTACATGAGTAATCCCCTTTTCAATCACTTCTAATCCATTAGAAATAATTTCAGATGTAAAGGTGACAAAATTGACGATCCTGCAAGATGTCTCTGTAATCATTAATTCTTCTTGTGTTTCTTCATGTATTCTTTTACCTAAATCAAATGCTTTATTGATATCGCTTTTCTTTTCAAATTCGCCATCTCCCATCGTACATATGAGAGCAAGACCGTCTGCTTTTAAATGCTTATGAATAAATTGATAAAATTTATTTCTATCCTCATCTAATACAAGCATATGTAGAACTGCAACTGCATAAATAAATTTAAATGATTCCTGTAAAGAATCTTGAAGACAGTCTAAGACTTTAAAATAATCTTTGTAATCTGGATATTTTTTACGATTATAATGTATAACTTCTTCGGAAACATCTGTTGCGGAAACATGATAGCCTTTTTTTAATAAACAAATGGCATCTCTTCCTTCACCACAACCAATTTCTAGAATTTTATCATCAGATGTTATGTGATATTTTAGAATAGTATCCATTACGATTTGTGAAGGATTTTCTGATGCCCATTGAAGTGAATGTTCATGCACCTGCTTATATCTATCATCATAAGCTTTATAATAATCTTTTTTCATTATATATGGTCCTCCTATTTTTATTATTATATCATTCCATATTCGATAATAATAGATAATAAAAACGAGGATAACCTCGTTTTTTAGATGTTTCACGTGAAACATTATTTTTTCTCAATTTTTTTCTTCCCACCCATATACGGCTGTAACGCTTCAGGAATATTAACTGAACCATCTTTATTTAAATTATTTTCCAAGAAAGCAATCAACATACGAGGAGGAGCGACAACAGTATTATTCAAAGTATGAGCAAAATATTTTCCGTTTTCACCATTTACACGAATTTGTAATCTTCTTGCTTGTGCATCACCTAAATTGGAACAGCTTCCTACTTCAAAATATTTTTTCTGTCGTGGAGACCAGGCTTCAACATCTACAGACTTAACTTTTAAGTCAGCTAAGTCTCCAGAACAACATTCAAGTGTTCTTACAGGAATATCAAGGCTTCTAAAAAGATCCACTGTATTCTGCCAGAGCTTATCATACCACATGTTTGATTCTTCAGGTTTACATACAACGATCATTTCTTGTTTTTCAAATTGATGAATTCTATAAACTCCACGTTCTTCAATACCATGGGCTCCTTTTTCTTTTCTAAAGCAAGGAGAATAAGATGTTAATGTATAAGGCAAATCTTTTTCATCCAGAATTGTATCAATAAATTTACCAATCATGGAATGTTCACTTGTACCAATCAGATAAAGATCTTCCCCTTCAATTTTATACATCATATTTTCCATTTCCGCAAAACTCATAACACCTGTTACTACATTGCTGCGAATCATAAATGGCGGAACACAGTAAGTAAATCCACGATCAATCATAAAATCTCTGGCATAAGAAATAACTGCACTATGTAAACGAGCAATATCACCCATTAAATAGTAGAATCCATTTCCAGCTACTTTACGAGCACTGTCTAAATCGATACCATTGAAACTTTCCATGATTTCTGTATGATAAGGAATTTCAAAATCAGGAACTTTCGGTTCTCCGTAACGTTGAACTTCAACATTTTCACTATCATCTTTACCAATTGGAACTGAAGGATCAATGATATTAGGAATTGTCATCATGATATTTTTCACTTTTTCTCCTAATTCAGTTTCTTTCACTTCCAATTCTTCCAGTCTGCCAGCAAATTCTTTGACCTTCTTTTTTACTTCTTCTGCTTCTTCTTTTTTTCCTTGAGCCATTAATGCACCAATCGTTTTAGAAATTTTATTACGCTCAGCTCTTAAATTTTCAGCTTCCTGTTTTGTCTTTCTATTTTCCTTATCTAGTTCAATAACTTCATCAACTAAAGGAAGTTTATGATCCTGAAATTTCTTCTTAATATTTTCACGAATCAAATCAGGATTTTCACGAATTAGTTTAATATCAATCATTTTATATTTCCTCCTTGAATAAAAAAAGAGGTATCGTATTAAAGGGACGATACCTCGTGTTGCCACCCTTTTTGACAAGTAAAATTACTTATCCTCTCAATAGTTATAACGGAACCACCGTAGCAGAATACTTAATTCATCTGCTCACTCCTAGGTTGATTTCAATACCATTCACTGATAACTTTCACCAGCCGTTATCTCTCTGCAAGCTAGTAGTATTTACTTATCCTCATCATCGCTTTAATTCGAGTATATTTAATCATTCCTGAGAAGAATTGTCAATCTCTTCTTCATTTTCTTCTTCTTTTTCAACGATCGTAACTTTACTTACAATAGCATCACTGTCACTTAGATTGATCAGACGCACACCTTTTGTATTACGTCCATAGTTTGCAACCTTATCAAGACTTAAACGGATAATGATACCTTCATTTGTAATGATCATCGCATCTTCATCACCATTAACAGAACGAATTGATGTAAGCTTACCTGTTTGTTCAGAAACATTAACCGTTAATACACCCTTAGCACCTCGTTTACACATACGATAATCATCAATTGGCGTTTTCTTTCCATATCCTTTTTCTGTTACAGATAAGATAGATTCTCCTTCAGTTGAAAGGGCCATACCCACAACATCTGAACCATCCACATTCATACCTTTGACACCAATTGATTTTCTTCCCATAGGACGAACATCCTTTTCAGAGAATCGAACACATTTACCATTAGTTGCAGCAATCAAGATTTCATCATTACCGCTTGTTCCCTTGACATCAATCAGTTCATCACCTTCATTTAATACAATGGCTATCTTACCGTTCTGACGAATCGATTCAAATTCAGATACTGGCGTACGTTTTACGATACCCTTCTTTGTCGTAAAGAATAAATATTTCGCTTCTTCACTTGGTGAGTATGCAACTAATGCCTGGATCTTATCATCTTTTTCAATATTTATTAAATTAATGATTGGAAGTCCTTTACTAGTCCTACTTCCTGAAGGCAGCATAAATCCTTTCAAACGGAAAACTTTTCCTTTATTTGTAAATACTAACAGATAATCATGCGTTGACATGTTTAACATCATCTCAACAACATCATTTTCATTCATATTTAAACCTTTGATACCCTTACCTCCACGATTCTGTGTACGATAAGTTGAAAGAGGAATACGTTTGATATATCCCGTTTGTGTCATTGTTACCACAATTTTTTCTTCCGGTATCAATGATTCATCATCGATATATTCAATCGCTGTCATATCGATTTCAGTACGTCTTTCATCACCAAATTTATCTTTGATTTCTAAAAGTTCATCTTTGATGACTTTTAAAATATTGGCTTCACTTGAAAGAATTTCTTTTAAAGTATCAATTTGTTTAAATAATTCTAAAAGTTCATTCTCAATTTTTTCTCGTTCTAATCCGGTTAAACGACGTAATCTCATTTCAAGAATCGCATTTGCCTGGACTTGAGATAATTCAAACTGAGTCATTAAACCAGTACGAGCTTCTTCATCGTTTTTAGAAGAACGAATCAAACGAATGACTTCATCAATATGATCTAATGCAATTTTCAAACCTTCTAAGATATGTACCCTTTTCTGAGCAATATCTAAATCATAACGTGTTCTTCTTTCAATAATTTCTTTCTGGAAATCGATATATTTACGAATGATGTCCAGAAGTCCTAATGTCTTAGGAACACCATGATCCAGCATCAATAAAATGATCCCGTATGATGTCTGAAAAGAAGTATGTTTATATAGCTGATTCAAAATTACTTGTGGATTGGCATCTTTTTTTAGAGTAATCGTAATTTTAATACCATTTTTTAAATCAGAATGATAATCTGCGATACCTTCTATTGTTTTGTTATGTACCAGTTCCGCAACCTTATTTTTAAGTTCTGCCGTATTGACACCATAAGGTACTTCATCAATGATAATAACATTTCTTCCTTTTTCTTCTTCAATACGGGCTTTACTGCGAACAGTGATGACACCACGACCTGTATCATATGCTTTGCGAATACCGCTATTCCCTAGAATAATGGCACCTGTTGGAAAATCAGGCCCTTTGATATATTTCATCATTTCATCAAGTTCAATGTCATGATTATCAATATATGCAACACAACCATCGATCACTTCACAAAGATTGTGAGGTGGAATATTCGTAGCCATACCAACTGCAATTCCAGAAGTTCCATTTACCAGAATATTTGGAAAACGAGATGGAAGAACTTTTGGCTCTTTTTCGCTTTCATCAAAGTTAACATCAAAATCAACTGTATTCTTATTGATATTACGTAATAATTCCAAAGATATACGGGATAAACGAGATTCCGTATAACGCATAGCAGCAGCGCCATAACCTTCTATATTACCAAAGTTACCATGTCCATCCACCAACATATAACGATAACTGAAGTCCTGGGCCATTCTTACCATGGCCTCATAAATACTATAATCGCCATGAGGGTGATATTTACCCATAACATCACCAACGATACGAGCACTTTTTTTATGAGGTTTATCTGGCGTATAACCACTCTCATACATAGAATATAAAATTCTTCTGTGAACCGGTTTTAATCCGTCTCTTAAATCAGGCAATGCACGTGCAACAATAACGCTCATTGAATATTCAAGAAAGGAATCCTTGACTTCTTTTACAATGTTATTTTTCTCTAATCGATCCATCAAATCCCCCTCCCTTTAAATATCAAGATTTGTTACATAGGTTGCATTGTTTTCAATAAATTGTCTACGAGGCTCTACTTCTTCACCCATCAAAGTTGTAAATATCTCATCTGCCATAATAGCGTCATCTACTGTGATTTGACGTAAGATACGTTTATTGATATCCATGGTCGTTTCATTTAATTCTTCGGCATCCATTTCACCAAGACCTTTCATTCGATTAATTTCATATTTTGTGTTAGGTGAAAGTGTTGCCAGATATTCATCTCTTTCTGCCTCATTTAAGACATACTTGATCTTTTTTCCATGTTTAATGACAAACAGTGGCGGCTGAGCCGCATAAACATGTCCTGCTTCAACAATTGGCTTAAAGAAACGATAGAATAGCGTCAATAACAATACACGAATATGACTGCCGTCAACATCGGCATCGGTCATGATGATGATCTTATCATAACGCAGCTTAGATAAATCAAATTCTTCTCCGATTCCTGTACCAAAAGCAGTAATGATCGTTCGAATTTCTTCATTTGACAACGCCCTATCCAAACGTGCCTTTTCAACATTTAAAATTTTTCCTCTTAAAGGTAAAATCGCCTGCGTCATGCTGTTTCTTCCTTTGATAGCACTACCTCCGGCAGAATCACCTTCGACCAAAAAGATTTCGCATTCACTAGCATCCTTGCTCTTACAATCAGAAAGTTTACCATAGAAATTGGTAATATCTAAATCACCTTTACGTCTTGTAAGTTCTCTGGCCTTCTTAGCTGCCAAACGTGCTTTACTTGCTAAAATAGCTTTGTCAACGATCGTACGAGCTGTTGAAGGATTTTCCAGGAAGAAACGCTCTAACTGTTTTCCAAAAATATTAGAAACGATCTTTCTAACTTCTGAATTACCAAGCTTTGTCTTCGTTTGTCCTTCATACTGTGGATCAGGATGCTTCACGGAAATAATTGCTGTCAATCCTTCACGTACATCATCATTCGACAAAGATTCGTCCTTCTTTAACATATTGATTTCTCTTGCATAGTTATTAATGACACGTGTTAAGGCCAAACGGAATCCCTCTTCATGAGTACCACCCTCAGCCGTATTAATATTGTTACAGAAAGAATAAATATTTGGAATATAGCCATCATTATACTGCATAGCTACTTCACAAAGAATACTTTCATCTTCACCTTCACAATATACGATATCTTCATGCAAAGGATCTTTATTCTTATTTAGATAAGCAACATATTCTTTAATACCGCCATTGTACAAGTAATCAACCTTTTTATCTTCCGGATCAAACTGAAAGAACATATGAATGCCTTTATTTAAAAAGGCCAGCTGACGAATACGCTGATTCAAAGTATCAAAATCATATTCGCATGTTTCCTGAAAAATTTCTGGATCAGCTTTAAAGGTAACTAAAGAACCATGTTTCTCAGGATCACAATTACCAATCACATGTAACGGTGTTTCAATATTGCCGCCATTCACAAACTTTACAAAATATTCTTTACCTTCATTAAATACCGAAACAGTCAGCCAGCTAGAAAGAGCATTTACAACAGAAGCTCCAACTCCATGAAGTCCTCCAGAAACCTTATAAGCTCCTCCACCAAACTTACCACCGGCATGAAGAATCGTAAAAATCGTTTCTACTGCACTAATACCACTCTTACTATTAATACCTACAGGCATTCCACGTCCGTTATCTTCAACCTCAACAACGTGATCTTTTGTCACACGAATATGAATATCCGTTGCATATCCTGCTAAGGCCTCATCAATGGAATTGTCTACGATTTCCCATACCAGATGATGCAGACCCTTCTGCGAAGTTGAACCGATATACATTCCCGGTCTTTTACGCACTGCCTCAAGTCCTTCAAGAACCTGAATATCATCCGCTTCATAAGAATGTTCAACTTTTTGCTCTAAATCATAAAGCTCATGTTTTTCTTCCATTTTGATGCTCCTCCTTTATCTTTCCATCGTGTATCAGAATCGTCCTGATCGGACGTTCATAATTTTCATGAATCTTTTCAGTAGTAGAAATAAATATTTGAATATTTTTTGGCAATAAATCTAATAATTTCCTTCTTCTTTCTTCATCCAGCTCACTAAATACATCATCTAGCAAAAGAATTGGTTCATCATTGATAATTTTTTCAATCAGCTTTACGATGCCCACTTTTAAAGAAAGAAGAATGGTTCTTTTTTGACCCTGACTAGCAAAATCATCAGCATTCTTCCCATCGATCATCAGCATAAAATCATCTTTATGAATTCCTTTTTCTGTTGTCTTTAAAAAGAGATCACGTTGGAAATTATTCTTATATATCTTTTTTATCTCCTCTTTCATCTGCTTTTCATCAGCAATCTGAGCAAAGGTTTTATAAACGATTGAAAACTTAGTAGAGTCATTCGCCAGTTCTTCATAAAATTCCTGAGAAATTTCAGTCAAATCATGAAGAAATTTATATCTCTGTTTTAAAATAATGCATTGTAAATCAGCGCATTTTTCATCAAGTACGCTTAAATAGTCACCATCAATATTTTCTGTTTTAAGATAAGCATTACGCTGTTTTAAAATCCGATAATATTCATTCAAAGTGAACATATATGTCTTAGAACACTTTGAAAGTTCAATATCCATAAATCTTCTTCTAAAACGAGGCTGTGCTGAGAAAATATTCATATCATTCGGAGAAAAAATAATAGCATTCACAAATCCAACAAAATCACTTACTTTTTTTACTGGATTTCGATATAGATATAAATTTTTTCCTGATTTACTAAAGATGGCTGTAAGATCCACTTTTCGATTTTTTTTAATCACTGCCGCATCAATACGAAAAGCATCATATCCTTCATAGATACAGCAAGCATCATCTACATTCCGATGAGTTTTCGTTGTCGAACAATAATAGATACTTTCAAGCAAATTTGTTTTTCCCTGAGCATTTTTTCCAACGATATAATTAATGCCCCTGCCAAACTCAAACGACTGGTTCAAATAATTTCGATAATGAACCAGATGTAAATGTGAAATATACATTAGATCACTTCAAACTTCTTTCCTTCAAT
This sequence comes from Traorella massiliensis, assembly GCF_900104665.1. Taxonomy (GTDB): domain Bacteria; phylum Bacillota_I; class Bacilli_A; order Erysipelotrichales; family Erysipelotrichaceae; genus Traorella; species Traorella massiliensis. The sequence goes on from NZ_LT629967.1 coordinate 333,671, forward strand.
GATGACCACATCACCGCTGAAAAGCTTTCTTCCCCTACGATTTTCACGCTCACCGTTGACAGAGATATTCAGCTCATTCACCATAAATTTTGCTTCCCCGCCAGAAGAAATAAAATCTGTAACTTTTAATAACTGACCCAATGTAATAAATTCTTTATTCAGCTTGATTTCCATTCGTAACTCCTTTATCTCATCTATATAATTATAACATATTTATGCTGTTATTTGGGGATTTTGAAACAAAAAAAAGGCAATTAACAAGGATTTCTTTCATAATAAAATGCGATTCTCATTATTGTATGTACATTTGCTTTAAGTACCTTCAAATTTAAGAATCGCAAGAAATTTAAAATCATTTGTTTCTTTAATTAAGCGTAAGTTCTTAACGGCAAGATCAGCTGAAGAAGAGATGAATCATCTACACTTTGAATGATAAAAGGCTTCATTTCTCCAGAAAAACTGAAACGAACCTTTCCTTTATGAGTGACCTTTAAGGCATCAAAAACATATAATCCATTAAAAGATATATCTAAATGTTCCCCTTTGAAAATACCGTTTTTCAAATTTTCTTTACTTGAACCTACTTCCTGAGAACGACTTGACAATAAACATTCCTTTTCATCCAAAGAAAGTTTAATTACACTTACACCATCATTCTTAATAAAGCTAGCTCTATCAATAGCACTTGTGATTTCTTGAGAATCAATTTCTAACTCATAAGCATAACTAACTGGAATCAGACGATCTGTTTCAGGATATACACCATCAATCAATCTAGTTTGAATTAAAGTATTCGCAATAACAAACTGTGCTTTTTTATCACTAACTGCAATCATGACATTCTCATCAAGATCTAAAGTTTTCATGACTTCATTGAGATTTCTCGCCGGAATCGTAATGTTAAAATCAAGATCCTGATCAAGCTCTACCGTCTTTTTCGCAAGACGATATGAATCTGTCGCAACACAATTTAATTTAGAATGTGAACAGTTAAAATTCACCCCTGTCAGTACAGGTCTTGTTTCACTCTTACTCGTTGCAAAACAAGTTTGGGAAATGATTTCTTTTAAAAGTTCAGATTTCATATCAAACTTTAAAAGCGGACAAGTAAAATCAATATTTGGATATTCGTTTGCTCTCATACCATTGATCTTAAATTCGCTCGATTCTGAAATGATTCTGGCACTTGCATTTTCAATCAGTTCAAACTCAATATTTTCAGAATCCATTTTACGAATGATTTCAAGAATATATTTTGATTCAATGACGATACTTCCAGTTTCATATATTTGTAAAGATTCTTCTTCATCTGCTCGTATGATCGTTTTTATAGAAATATCAGAATCACTTCCTACTAAAACAATGCAGTCTGTTTTTACTTCAATCTTAATACCGCTAAAAGCAGGAAGCGGTGAAAAATTAGAAATAGCTCTTGAAGCAATCAATAAGGCGTTGTAGAAAACAGTTTTAGAAATTTTAAAGTTCATGGGAACCTCCTTTTATATATCTTTTTATTTAATGAATAATAATAATTAGGACGGTGGAAATGTGGAAAAGTCCAAAATACTCTTATTCTTAGGTACTATTTTACACTATTTTGATTGTGGATAACAGTGGGGAAAGAATTAAACACCAAGTTTCTTTTCTATTTTTATCACTGCACTGGCAAACAATTCTTTCTCTTTGATCAGCTTGTTAACCTTCTCATAACTGGCCATGATCGTTGAATGATCACGTCCTCCAAACTCCATGCCTATCTTTGCAAAAGGCATATCCAAATGTTTACGACAAAGATAAATCGCAATATGACGTGCATTGGAAATATTCTTTGTTTTCATCTTACTTTCTAACTGCGATCTTGTGAGTCCATAGAAGTCACAAACCGCCTTTTTAATTTTAGAAACCGTCATCACTCCAGGCGATTTATTGTTTGGATCATCCTTAAATGCCATGATTGCAAAATCCAGATCAATGACTTTCGGATTATAAAGAATGGCTTTGAATATGAGCTTATTTAGATTTCCTTCAAGCTCACGCACATCATTTGAATAAGTCGTTGCGATATATTCTAATACACTTCTTTCAATTAATAAATGTTCATTTCTCTCCTCAATCTTCTTCTCTAGAATAGCTAATGAAGTTTCAAATTCAGGAGAATCAATTCCTACGGAAAGTCCCGAATTAAATCTTGAAATCAAACGATTTTCAATACCTTTAAGTTCACTTGGATGAATATCACTTGTTAAAACGATCTGTTTACCTTTAGAAAATAGATTATTATAGAGATTAAAGAAAATTTCCTGACTTCTCTCTCCTTGTTTTAAACGTTGAATATCATCAATCAATAAATAATCAGCCTCTTCAATGATTCTTTTTACTTCTTCAATTGTTTTATCACGAATAGAATTAACGATAAGAGATATAAAATCCTCACTATATATGTAAATAACCTTTTTTTCAGGTGAATGTTCTTTCACATAATTACCAATTGCATGAAGCAGATGGGTCTTGCCAAGACCTGAATTACCATAAATAAATAAAGGATTAAAAAATTCACCAGGATTTACTGCACATGAAAGAGCAGCAGCCTGACTTTCACGATTAGAGTGACCAACAACAAAATTATCAAATGTATATTTATCTAATAATTTGTCTTCAAGAATGATTTTCTTATTTTCTTCGTTTAATTCAGTATAATTCTGAATTTCTTTTTTTAGTGTAAATTGAATGGTAATCGGTTCATCAATAACTTCACTTAATGCATTTTCAATGACTGCTTTGTTATTCTCAAAAATCTGTCGGGATACAAAGCTAGGTATAATGACAATTGCACCATTTTGATTTAAATCATAGAGTTTTGATTCATGAATATAGGTATTGAAAATAGCCATATCAAAAAAAGCACCGGTTTTTAATTTATCCAGTGTCTGATCCCAAATGAGTTGTAAAGAACTTTTAGTATAATTTGACATTTCTATTCCCTCAATTCAGCATATATATTCTAAAACAAAAAATAGTAAAATACTAGGACAACTTTTTATAAAATAAAATTTTCCACAGTTTAAATATAATAAATATCCTTTAAATTCTTTAAAAATAAGAATTCCACATCTTTTCAATGTGGAAAAACTGTGGTTAAGTAGAGTGTGGAAATACAAATTGTGGAAAATGTGGAAATATAATGTGGAAAACAAGTGGATTATCCACAAGGAACATATAAATAATAAGCTTATAAATAAGGCTTATTTTGACTTTTCAATAATTCCACATACCTACTATTGAATAATATTTAAAAACCACTGTTTATCCACAATTTATGTGTATAAAAAGTAAAATTGAATCAAATAATCCCACAAAAAAATTAGATAAAAGATAGATTTTAAGAATATGTAAAAAAACTGTGAATGATTTATAAATCTTTTTTAACTGAATTACCACATATCATCAATCATTTTTAAAGTAATTTAAAAGACTTAATACCTGGGAAGAAGAAAGGATAAAGATAAATAATAATTGACTTTAATTCAATTGTTTTGTATAATCTATAAGCAATGTTCTATTTGTTTATAGATTAGAAAAGATGGAGGTGGCTCTATGAAAAGAACATATCAACCAAGTAAAAGAAAACACCAAACAACCCACGGATTTAGAGCTCGTATGAAAACAGTTGGAGGACGCAACGTTTTAGCTCGTCGTCGTGCTAAAGGAAGAAAAGTGTTATCAGCTTAAAAATCACCATAAGGTGGTTTTTTTTTTTTGGATAAGAAGGATTTGTATAAAAGCGTTGTTAATTCACAGATTTTTTTCTATATTTCTGATATAATACATAGGCAATACATCATTTAACTGAAATAGGAGATAAAGATGAGAAAAAATTATCGAATCAGAAAAAGTCAGGAATTTTCTGAAATTATAAAAAATAAACATTTTTATTCTTCTTCGGTAATGACGATTTATGTGAGAGAAAAAAAAGAAGATGTCTGCCGTATCGGAATATCCGTTAAAAAGAAGATTGGAAATGCTGTTGTTAGAAATAAAGTGAAGCGTCAAGTAAGAATGATGGTACAGGAACTCTATACTTTTGATGAAAATTTTGATACAATTATTTTAATTCGTGATAAATTTATAGAAGAAAGTTATGAATCGAATAAAAAAGTATTGGAAATGCTCTTAAAAAAAGTTAAAATATAAGGGCGATGTTACACGAGGAGAAGAAAATGAAAAACCTATTTAAAAACAAAAAGAAATTACTGCTGTTAAGTGTATTTTTATTAATTTTTGTAGCAGGCTGTGCAAATTATGTAGATCCTGAAACAAATAGAGTCAGAGAAGAATTTATTATTTATGCAAATACTTCTTTTTCAGAAGTATTTAATGAAGGATGGTTTGCTGGAATCTTTGTATGGCCATTAGCTCAGATCATCAACTTCTTTGGAAATTTGACAGATGCTGGTATTGGTATCTTAATTACGACAATTTTATTTAATATCGTAATTGCGATATTGTCGATCAAAAGTCAGGTACAGAATCAGCGTATGCAGATGATGCAGCCGGAAGTCCAGAAAATTCAAAGAAAATATGAAGGTAAGACAGATGATGCTTCGAGAATGAGAATGGCTCAGGAGACACAAGCCTTGTATGCAAAATATCAGGTAAATCCTTTCTCATCTATTCTTATTCTTATTATTCAGATGCCAGTATTGATGGCATTCTATTATGCTGTTCAAAGAGCGGCTGTTGTCGTAAACGGAACATTCCTAGGTATTGATTTGACACGTACACCAAGTGAAGGATTGAGCGAGATGCAGTGGCCTTATCTGTTGATCTTTGGTGTTATGATCCTGCTTCAATTTTTGAGTATGAAAGTTCCAGCATGGTTAGCTAAGCAGAGAAAGAAAAAATCAGGTATCAAAGAAAAAAATTACGCACAGCCTAAAAAGAGCGGTCCGGATCAGATGACGATGATGACGATCTTCTCAACAGCAATGATTGCTTTCATCGGATTTACATGGCCGGTAGCGATGTCTTATTATTGGGCTGTTTCATCGCTGGTTCGTATTATCCAGAATATTATTATCGACAAGGTATTCTTGAAGGATTAGGGTGAAAGTCTATGGAAAGATATGAAGGAAAAAATTTAGATGAAGCTTTAGAAAATGCTGCTCGATCAAAAGGATGCAGCAAAGAAGATCTGACATATAACGTACTTTCTGAAAAACAAGGTCTGTTTGGATTTGGAAGCAAAGTTGAAATAGAAGCTTATTTTGATGGAGATATTGAAAAATTCATTATAAAATATCTAAGTACTTATTTCGATGGAATTGAAATGCAAGTAGATGTGAAATGTAAAAAAGAAGATTATTTTTTTAAGGTAGAGCTTGATGCAGAAAACAATGCTATTCTGATTGGTAAGAAAGGTCAGACACTGCAGGATATCAATAATGTAGTGAAAGCAGCAGCTTCCAGTGCCTTTAAAAAGAGAGTGATCGTTGTTAGTGATATCAATGGTTATAAAGAAGAAAAATATCACAAGGAATGTTCTATGGCGTTGAGAGTTGCGAAAACAGTGCAAAAAACAAAAATTAATGCTTCTTTGGATCCAATGCCTAATGATGAAAGAAAAGCAATTCATTCATATTTAATAAATATGCCAAGAATTCGCACTGTAAGCGAAGGTGATGGAAAAGAAAGACATATTGTTATTGTTTATGATGAAAATAAACACTAGAAGCTGATAAGCTTCTTTTTTAAAAAAAACATCGTATATGTAAACGAGTCATTAAAGTGTATTAGCTTTAGGTGTTTGCGACATAAACGATGTTTTTTATTTTTTTATTAAAGAATTAATTTCTTTTTCAGTTAATAAGCGATATTCTCCTTCTTTTACATCAAGATTTAAATTCATGAAACGAATGCGTTTTAATGAGCGTACATGGTAATTACAAGCAGTACACATTCTTCTGATTTGACGATTATAGCCTTGTGTCAGAATGATAGAAAATTTTCTTTGATTGATTTGAGTAAGTTTACAGGGCAGTGTTGTAACATAACAGTTGTGAACAGGATTATATATTTTGATACCATTTGACATTTTTTTAAGAAAATCTGGTGTGATTTTATGATCTACCTCAACAACATATTCTTTTTCATGTCCATTTTCTACTCTAAGACAATCATTAACTAAATCTCCATTATTTGTTAATAGAATCAAGCCACTGCTATCTTTATCTAAACGACCGATAGGAAAGATTCTTTCAGGATAATGAAGTGCATCAATGATATTCCCTTTAATATGTCTTTCAGTCGTACAGGTAATACCAATAGGTTTATTGTAAAGCAATACGATTGTTTCTTTTTTAGGCTGGATCAGCTGATCATTGATCTTAACGATATCGTTTTCTTCAACAATGCTCTGAAGAACAGCTATTTTACCATTGATCGTAACACTTCCTGATAGTATATATTCTTCTGCTTTTCTTCGTGAACAGAAACCACTGGAGGCGATATATTTATTGATTCGCATGAGCTAAAATTGCTTCCTTTAAAGCTAAATAAGTATTTGATTTTTCATAGCTGACTTGATTTTCTCTAAAATCACTGCCAAAGCAGCCTCTTGAAACCATGACGATTGGTGGTGTCTGTAATCGTTTGAAAACACCTAACTGGAATTTCTGAAGAACCCATTCTAAATCTTCAATAAATTTCTGAGGATCGTCTAATCCATAATAACGTATCCATTTACCTAATTCAGTTTCATAGATAGATTTATCTAAATACTGCTGCATCAGCTTTTCAATACCGTATCCAGGATATTCTGTTAAGATTTGAATGATTTGATCATGATAGAACCATTTCATTGGATCTAACTGATTATTTTTAAGTTCTGCACTTGGTGGTGTCTCCCATTTGATATGATCATTTTCAACTTCCGGTAATAAATTATATGGAATGACTTCTTTATCTAAAGATTCATTGATACTGCGGGCAATCTCAAAGAGTTCTACTTTAGTAACATCCTGTAAAGGAGCTAAACAGCCAATTGTATCACCATAAAGAGTTGCATATCCTAAAGCACCTTCTATTTTATTACCATTATTGATAACAACACCATTTTCAATTTGGGAAATAGCACTAAGTATTGAACCCCGAATTCTTGCCTGAATATTTTCAATGGCAAATTCACTGATTTCTTTTTGAGTATATTGTTTTAAACATTCTATCTGTTCTTCTACTAATTTTTGGATGATACCATCTCGACATTCAATTCCTAAAGCATGAGCCAGTTTATGAGCATTATCAATGGTAGCTGAAGAATTATAACGAGTAGCCATATTTAAGCCAATGACACGTTCTTTTCCAAGGCTTAAGGTCAATAAAGCAGCATTTACACTACTGTCTAAGCCTCCGGAAAGACCAATGATCCATTTAAATCTTGATTGAAATACTTGCTGGTCAAACTCACGAATGGCAGTAATCAAAGCTTTTGTTAGTTTATTTTGACATTTATCCGCTAAATAAGTTTCATTAAGTTCAATAATCTTACATTCTTCAAGGAAAGAATCATTACAACTGGCAATGCGTTCACCCTTTTCATTATAGATACTGCTGTCACCATCAAAGACACAGACTGTTTTTGAATTATTCTGCATACCAACAGCATTTACATAAACAAAAGGTACAAAGTCATGTTGAGCATAACGAAGGATCTGTTTCTCTCTTCCTTTTTCTTTATTTCTTGTCCAAGGAGAAGAAGAGATATTTACGATAAAATCAACATTTTGATTTAAATATTGGCTAGTAGGATCAAATTGATAATCCTGACTCCATAAATCTTCACATATTTCAAGACCAATACGATAAGTATGATCATCCTTTTCAAATAAGAAAGGTGATGTGAAATCAACATCATCTAATTTCATTCTTTTAGAAAGTTCTAAAGCTGATAAAAAATAACGACTATCATCAAAAATACGATAATCTGGATTTAAACATTTGATGTAACGACCATCAAACAAATCATTTTCTTTTTTGACCCAATTGTTATTATAGGCAAAATAAGCAGTGTTACAACGTACATGGCGGCCATCACGACCTAAAATATCTTTAAAAGTAGATACATTTCCCCAAATAATGCCAATTCCCTCACTCGCTTTTTTCAAAACTTCATTATAAGAAAGTGCTGTTTCCACAAAATTTTGATCCATCCATTTATCCGCTAAAAGATAACCAGTCACACACAGTTCAGGAAATACGATCAAATCTGCTTTTTCTTTTTTTGCTTTTCCAATCATGTCTAACATCTTATTGACATTTAAAGACATTTGCCCGGCAAGTACATTCATTTGTCCTAATACAATTTTCATTAACCATCACCATTATTTATTCTACCATAATTTAGAAAGAAAAGACATTTATTCAAATAAAACAAAAAAACAGCTTCAACTGTTTTTTTAACTATTATTTGAATACACGATGACACGGTCATCCGCATCCATCTTTTCTTTAGGTTCAGGAATGCTTCCAATACCGCCAAAGACCATCTGTGCCGTTAAGCGATAGTATTCAGGTATCTCCCATTGTCTTTTGACTTCATCATCAATCAAAGGATTATAATGTTGTAAAGAAGCACCCATCTTTAATTCTGCTAATGCATTCCAAATATTTCCTTGAAGAAGTCCCATGCTGTGATCTGCAAACATATCAAATTGATTCTGATAAAGTGGAAAATCTTTTTTTAATTGATCAATCACATGACGATCATCAAAGAAAAGAATGGTTCCTTTTGCTTTAGAAAACATATCCATCTTTGCCTGTGTTGAAGCAAATTTACTTTCTTCTACTTGTTTTTTTAAGGTATTTGTAACGATTTCCCATAATTTCTTATGATCTTCATTCATTAAAATAACAAGATGGGATGATTGCATATTGAAGGCAGTAGGTGATTCTACCGTTACATGTTTGATCGTATTTACGACAACCTTTTCACTCACTGGAAGCTGATCGTTTAGATCATAGATGCTTCTTCTATTTTTAATAATATCTATATAACTCATAATATCCTCGTTTCTATATCTTTACTATACGCCTTATCCTTTTAAAAACAAATCATATGCTCACAAAATATGGTATAATAGCGAAAAGGAGAATTTATGATACCTACATCTTCACTTGTAACATTAGGATTTACGGCATTATTTTGTTCACTATTGCCTTTTATTTCAGCATTCATATGGACACGTAAAAAAGAAAAATCAATGAAACCATTTTTCATAGGTGCAGCATTTTATATATTCTTTGTATTGATTATAGAAAGTGTCCTCAATGAACTTATTTTTCAAAATGAATTTTTATTCAACAATACACTTTTTTATATTGTTTATAGTTGTCTGGCAGCTGCCTTTATTGAAGAAGGAAGCCGCTATATAGCATTCAAATATGTTTTAAAAGATGAACAAAAAGAAGATTCGCTAACTTATGGTCTTGGTCATGGCGGCATTGAAATGATCCTGATCATAGGTATTTCATTATTTAGTTCATTGATGTTTGGGATGATCTTTAATTCTACAGGAATGGAAACGATGTTAAGTGGCAGCAATGAAACACAGCAAATAGCCATCACAGAGATGATAACAGCCTTACAGAATTATGGAATACAGGAAAGTCTGATATGTATCATAGAAAGAACCAGTGTTCTTATTTTCCATCTTTCATGTTCAATATTTGTTTATATGGCTGTTTATAAAAAAGAAAAGTGTTATTTTATCTATGCCCTTATTTTCCATTTTATTATGAATCTTCCTTCTCTATTGAATCAAAGAGGATTGATATCAAACATATGGATTGCGGAAGGACTTATTGTATTGATTGCATTAAGCTCAGCTGTTTTAGGATATAAATCCTATAGAAAGAATTTAGAAAATAATGAATGAAAAAGCTTTGTGAAAGCAAAGTTTTTTTCATTATATGGGAAATTTGGTGATTTAGTGCATATATAATAGTAGGAGAGAATAAATAATCATAATGTACAAAATTGATACCAAATGATATAATAGTATCAAACTTATACATAATAGAGGTGATCATATGAATGATTTAGAAAAATTAAAGTCAATTGTTAGAGATAATGGATATTTATATACAAAAGATGTAACGAATGCGGGTATTCGCAGAGAAAATTTAAAAAAATATCTTAATGAAGGAGTTATCGTTAAAGAAAGTAGAGGAATATATTCTTTCGCAGATGAGTGGAATGATGAATTTGTATTGTTACAAGAGAGGTGTAAGAAAGGTATATTTTCATATGGAACGGCGTTATATTTTCATGGATTATCAGATCGTTTTCCGGATAAAATCTCTATGACCATTCCTAAAGACTATAATGTATTTTATCTGAAAGAGAAATTGAATAATGTTGAATTTCATAGAGTGAAGTCTTCTTTGTGGAATTTAGGAATTATTGAAATGATATCACCACAAGGAGGGAATATATTAGTCTATGACATAGAAAGATGTATCTGTGATATTATAAAAAATAAAAAGAAGACAGATCCACAAATATTTATACAAGGTATTAAAGAATATTTTTCTTTAAAGAATCATAATTACTCTAAGTTAATCGAATATGCAAAACAGTTTCATATTGAAGAAGATATATACATGTATATGGAGGTGCTAACGTGAAAACACCAGAGCAATTGAAAGGTACTATTCGAAATTTAGCTAAAGAAAAAGGAATACATGCACAAGAAATCCTACAAATTTATATGTTTGAAAAAATTATAGAACGCCTTTCTGTTTCACCTTATAAGAATAACTTTATTTTAAAAGGGGGTCTTTTGATTTCGGCTATTCTTGGAATAGAAGAGCGTACAACGATGGATATGGATACGACAATAAAAGGGTTGTCGATGGAAAAAGAAAATATAAAAAATATCATTATTGAAATTCTAAATCAAAAAGTGGGTGATGAAATAGAGTTTCAACTTTTAGATTTATTGCCTATTCGAGAAGAAGATGAATATGAAAACTATCGAGCATCTATTCAAGCTAGTTATGGGAAAATGAAAATTCCAATGAAAATTGATATTACAACAGGAGATGTAATTACACCGAAAGAAATTCAATTTTTATATCCATTAATGTTTGAGGATTGCTCTATAAAAATTAAAGCTTATACACAGGAAACGATAATGGCAGAAAAGTTTGAAACAATTATGCGTAGAAATGTAGGAAATACGAGAGCAAGAGATTTTTATGACTTACATCTGCTTTATCGGTTGTATCATAAAAATGCAAATTGGAACCTTTTAAAAGAAGCCATAACTGCAACTGCAAAAAGTAGAGGATCAATATCAATTTTAGAAAACACCGACCAAATTTTAAAAACGATAAAAGAATCTGATTATCTAAAAGATTTATGGAGAAGATATCAATCACAGAATTTATATGCACAAAATATTACATATTCAGATATTATGGAAACAATGAAGCTTTTTATAAAAAAAGCAATATAATGAGTAATTTACAAAAAAGAAGTGAATGAATAAATCATAATCTATTCATTCACTTCCCTGTTGATATGATTTAAAATCTCAAGATCAGCTTTTTGAAATTTATAATCATAAAGATCACAAGCATTTACAAGCTTCATCTCATCATGCACCTGTAATAAAGGTGTCCCTTTTTTTATTTGACATAAAAAAGCATGTACATGAAGAATAAAATTTTCTCTTTGATCATCAATACTACAAAGATATTGAATCACTTCTACATCAACATCTAATTTTTCTTTTAATTCACGTATAAGAGCTTCTTCTCTGCTTTCATTTTGTTCAACTTTGCCACCTGGAAATTCCCAGAAACCAGGATCAGCTCCCTTGCTTCGTCGAGCTATCAAAAATTTATCATCAATTTGAATAGCACCACATACAACATCCATTTCTTTCATTTATAAGACCCCAATTCAATACATTTCTCACAAATTTGAATCGCATTTACAGCAGCTCCTTTACGTATCTGATCACCACAGCACCATAAAGTAATTCCTTTAGAAGAAGTAAGATCTTTGCGAATACGACCAACATAAACAAGATCCTGGTTTGAAGTATCAAGAGGCATTGGATATAGAGGTTCATCGATAAGACGACATCCTTTTGCTGATTCAATCGCCTCCTTGGCTTGTTGTAAAGAGATTTCTTTTTCAAAATGTAACGTCATGGATAAAGAATGACTTCTTAAGACAGGTACACGTACACAGGTACAATTTACTTTTAATTGAGGTGCATGAAGGATCCTTCGGCTTTCATTCTGCATTTTCATCTCTTCGCTAGTATATCCTTCTTCATTAAAATCACCAATTTGAGGAATCAGATTTGATACGATCTGATAAGGAAAAACGTCAACGTTTATTTCCTTATTTTGTGCTAGATCAGATAATTGCTTTTCATATTCACGCATTCCTTTGATTCCAGCGCCACTTACAGCCTGATAAGTTGAAACGATCATAGATTGGATCACTGAAAGCTGATGAAGAGCATAAACCGCCATACAGCCAATAATGGTAGAACAATTCGGATTCGCAATGATCCCTTGATGTTGTAAGACATCTTTGCCATTGACTTCAGGAACGACTAAGGGAACATTTTCATCAAGTCGAAAAGCACTTGAATTATCAATAAATAAGGCATGAGCTTTTTTAATAAAAGGAGCATATTTTTTTGATAGATCATTTTCTACGGCACCTAAAACGATATCACAGCCATCAAAGCTATGTTCATCTGTTTTTTGAATGGTAAGCTTCTTTCCTTTAAATAAGATTTTTCGACCAGCACTTTTTTCACTAGCCAATAGAACTAATTTTTTTATTGGAAAATTTCTTTCTTCCAAAGTTGAAATCATAGCTTCTCCTACAGCACCACTGGCACCTAAGATTGCGACAGTATAAGTTTTCATGAAATCCTCCTTATGAATTTCTCATAAATTACCTGAATCGTTTTTTCAAAATCATCATTATGTACACCTACGATGATATTCAGCTCATCGGCACCTTGAGAAATCGTTTGAATATTGATTTGATGAGCGCCAAGCTCTCCAAAGATCTTTCCACTGATACCGGTATTTTTCACCATACCACGACCCACAACAGCAATCAAAGAAAGAGAATCACTGATACGAATGGAATCCGGCTGTAAAATTTCTTTGATATCAGAGAGCATTTCATAAAGACAATCGGCGATTTTACTGCTGGAAACAATGAGTGAAAAACTATCGATACCACAAGGCATATTTTCAATACTGATCTTATATTTTTCTAGGATCTGGAATGCTTTTAAAGCAATCCCTGATTCATTAGAAATTCCTTTTTTATAGATCGTAATCGAAGTAAAGTCTTTTTTACCGGCAATACCGGTAATCGTATGAGGCGGATGTTTTTTATCTAATTCACTACAATCATTAAGAATCATCGTACCAGGATTATCAGGTTCAAACGTATTACGGATATTGATCGGAATATTTTTTTCTCTTACTGGAAAAACAGCTTCATCGTGTAAGACATTTGCACCCATATAACTTAATTCACGAAGTTCATTATAGGTTATGCTTTCGATACGTTTTGGTTCATGTACGATTTTCGGATCAGCAGCAAGGATACCTGAAACATCGCTCCAGTTTTCATAAACCGTCGCATCAAATAAATCAGCCAGTATACTGCCTGTAATATCACTACCGCCACGAGCCATGATCTTGATTCGCTGATGATTGATGCTGCCATAAAATCCAGGAACAACGATCCCTGTATGTAAAGGCATAAATTTATGAAAAGCTTCTTTTGTTTTTTCTATATTGATCTTACCATTGTAATCAAAAAGAATGACATCCTTTGCATCAATAAATTGATATCCTAAATATTCACTCATCATCTTGGCACAAAGATATTCACCTCTTGATACAAGATAATCAATATTTTCTTTCATCATATTTTGCCGGATGATCTCAAATTCATGATGAAGATCAATAGAAAGATGCAAGTCATCTTTAATACATCTATATCTTTCTTCAATCATCGATAAGATATTCTCTGTAGAAACACCATATTGAAGATGAGCATGGCAAAGATATAAAAGATCTGTAATCTTATTGTCATCCTTCTTTCTTTTACCAATCGCACTGACAACTACAATTTTTCTTGAAGGATCACTTTCTATGATATTTTTTACTTTTTGAAAACAAGTTGCATCTGCCAGCGAAGATCCGCCAAATTTAACGATTTTCATGTTTATCCTCCAATAAAGCTAAAAAAACATCTTTAGAAGAAACAATAGATAATAATTCATTCAATGTCATACGTTTTGTTTTCATATAAATATACGTTTCATCTTTTTCATAGGATAACGCCAGCTCTTCATGAAAATCTTCAATTCTTTGACGAAGATAAAAATGATGAAGTTCTTTAGAATTATCAATGTCTAAAGAATGATGAAATAGAAAAGGTGTGGTATTGTTTTCGAAAAGGTCTAGAAGATCACTGATAACAGCAGTTGCCGTAGGTGATCCACCAGCTCCCTGTCCGATCATTTCTAATTTTCCTAACTGCTGACTGGTACAAGAAGCGATATTTAAATTATCACCTACATGAGCCATCAGTCCATTCAGACAAACAGGACAAACATAAAGGGAGATTGAAGAACCGTAATGCCTAGAAAATCCCATCAGCTTACAAACCAAATTTTTTGATTTAAAATAATCGATATCTTCTTTTAAAATAGAAGCAATACCAAAAACAGGAATCTTATCGACATCGATGAATGTATCATAAGCAACAGAAGCAGAAATAGCACACTTATTTTGAATATCAAATCCATCAATATCACTGCTAGGATCACTTTCCGCATATCCCTTTTTCTGCGCATCCATTAAGGCTGTTTCAAAAGAAAGCTCATATTGATGCATCCTGTCAAGAATATAATTGGTCGTACCATTGAATATTCCAGAAAATTGCTGGATCGTATCCATTCTTTTTATACGTTGTAATTCTCTGATCCAAGGAATCCCTCCACCCACAGAGGCTTCTATTTTAAAAGATACTTCATTTTCTATCGCCAAATCAGCAAATTCCTTAAAATACTTTGCGATAACAGCTTTATTCGCACTAATCACATTCTTTTTAGCATTCAAAGAAGCCTTGATATATTCATAAGCCGGATGAAGTCCTCCCATCACTTCAATGATCGTATCAATATCATCATTCATTAAATCATTAAAATCAGTTGTAAAACGAGGCTCATGACGCTTATTTCTAGTAAGGATACGAACAACTTCCACCTTTTCTGAAGGCATGGCATCGATCATCTTTAACACTTCTTTTCCTACGACACCACAACCCAGCAATCCAATCTTCATACCAACACCTGTCTTTCCACCAAAAACACTTGTCTTTCATTGAAAAACATTGTATCATAATAAAAACACAAAAACAAGGAGACTTCTATGAAATATATCAGTACCCGTAATGCTCATCGGCAACTCTCTGCTTCACAAGCCATACTTCAAGGATTATCAGAAGATCAGGGTTTATTCATCCCTGATAAGATCGTTCATCTTGAACTAGAAAAATGTCTAAATGATGATTACCAGACATTGGCAGCACGTATACTTGCTCCTTTTTTAAACGACTTTAATGAAAAACAGATCCAAAAGATCCTTCATCATGCTTATGATCATAGCTTTGATACAGATGAAATCACACCTTTGGTACATTTAAAAGAAGTCGATGTTTTAGAATTATTTCATGGTCCTACCAGTGCTTTTAAAGATGTTGCTTTACAGTTTTTACCTCATCTAATGAAAGAATCATTAAAGATTCAAGATTCAAAAGATGAAATGATCATTCTAACTGCAACCAGTGGTGATACAGGAAAAGCAGCCTTAGAGGGATTTAAAAACGTTGAACAAATGAAAATAATCGTTTTCTATCCCAAAGATGGTGTCAGTGAAGTTCAAAAACTACAGATGCTGACAACAAATGGAAATAATTGTTATGTAATCGGTGTTAATGGAAATTTTGATGACTGCCAAAGAATGGTCAAAGCTTGCTTAAGTGATAAAACCTTGATCCATAAAATGAAAGAAAATCATCAACGCTTCTCAAGTGCCAACTCAATCAATGTTGGACGTTTGCTTCCCCAAATCGTTTACTATTTTAAAGCTTATCTGACAATGGTCAAAAATCAGCAGATTAAGATGGGTGAAAAAATCAATGTCGCAGTACCTACAGGAAATTTTGGAAATATCTTAGCGGCCTATATTTCTAAACAAATGGGATTACCAATAGAAAAATTCATATGTGCTTCTAATGAGAACAATGTCTTAACTGATTTTATTCGATATGGCGTTTATAATATCCATCGAGCCTTTAAGAAAACAAATTCACCAAGCATGGATATTCTTATTTCCAGTAATTTAGAAAGATTATTATATTTTTATTGTGAAAATGATGAGATGATCAAAGAGATGATGGAAGAATTAGCAGTTAAAGGAAGCTATGAAGTAAATGATCTAGTAAAAAAGAAATTATTGAAAGATTTCTATGGTGGATATGCTACTCAAGAGGAAACAAAACAAATCATTCATGAAGTCTATGAAAAAGAGAATTATTTGCTGGATCCTCATAGTGCTGTTGCTTATAAAGTTATCAAAGATTTTAAAAAAGAAAATATCAATTCATATAAAACAATTCTTTGCGCAACCGCTTCTCCTTATAAATTTATGGAAACTGTTTATACAAGCATCACAAATGAAAAAGCAGATGAATTTGAAATGATGAAAAGATGTGAAACAAAAATAAAAATTCCTATTCCTAGTAATCTAAAAGATTTAAAAGAAAAAGAAATCAGACATCATCAAAACATAGAAGTTAAAGACATGAAAAAAGTTCTTTGTGAGCTATTAGGAGTCAGTTATGATTAAAATAAAAGTACCCGCAACCAGTGCCAATATTGGCTGTGGTTTTGACAGCTTAGGCTGTGCATTAACGCTATATGCGACATTTACTTTTAAAAATAGTCAGCAAATGAATATAAGCGGCTGTCCAAAAGAATATCAAAATGAAAATAATCTTGTCTTATATTCTTATAAAAAAGTATTTGAGAAATTAAATCAGCCTGTGATACCAGTCAGCATTCATATTGATTCACAGATTCCTTTATCCAGAGGATTAGGCAGCAGTGCCAGTTGTATCATAGGAGGGATATGGGGTGCCAATACCCTCTTAAACTATCCATTATCAAAAGAAGAATGTTTAGATATTGCCACTGAAATAGAAGGACATCCAGATAATGTAGCACCTGCTTTATATGGTAATCTATGTGCCAGCTTTCAAAGTGATAAAGTTTATTGTACACAGTTTCAAGCATCCAAAAAAATAAAGATGCTAGCTTTGATCCCTGATTTTGAAATATCCACAAAAAAAGCAAGAGAGGTCCTGCCAAAACAAATAAAATATCAGGATGCAGTCTTTAACTTATCAAGAGTTGCCAGTCTATGCAAAGCCTTTGAAACAAATGATACAGAGATGATCCATGCAGCTTTACAAGATAAACTTCATGAACCTTATCGTAAAAAATTAATTGATGAATATGATAAAATAAAAGAAATCTGTAAAGAAGAAACAGCTTTCTTTATTAGTGGTTCAGGATCAACGCTGATTTGTATCTATCAAGATTCAAAAGAAAAATTAATTCAAGAAATTTCTCGTTTAAAAAATAAATGGCAATGTCTTGATTTAAGAATTGAACCCAAGGGTGTTCAGGAGGAGAAATATGATTGAAAAATATTTGATTATTGATAAAGAAGTATTACCTGATTATTTTGAAAAAGTAGTGGATGCGAAAAATATGGTCAATTCCGGTATGGACGTCAGCAAAGCTGTAAAAACAGTAGGGATCTCAAGAAGTACGTACTATAAATATAAAGACTATGTATTTACACCACAAGAAGATCTTACAGGAAAGAAAGCCATTATTTCATTACTATTAAAAAATGAAAAAGGAATTCTTTCAGAAGTATTAAATGATTTATTATTAGTCAATGTCAATATTCTATCTGTAAGTCAAAGTATCATCATCAATAAAAGAGCAAGTCTGGAATTAGTCATCGATATGGGAGAAATGCTAGAAACGATCGAACAGCTTTTACAGCGTCTATCAGACATGGATGGAGTTGTAAATGTAAGATTAGTTGCGATAGAATAAAATTCACGTGAATTTTAATTTGTAGTATATTTTACTTGAATTTATAATGTTGAGTAAGGACGAAAAGTAGTACTTAATCGAAAAGAAAAAGAAGAGATTTTAAATAAAAAAGTTAAATAAAAAAAATGAGCGCACTAAAAACAAGTGCACAAATGAAATAAAATAAATTTAGCGAAAATCAGGTTTCATTTTTAATCCAAGCATCAAGATGAATATTGATGGCGGCAAAGATTGAAAAGAAAGCTGCTTTGGAGTCTTCACGAATTCTCATCTGATGAAGATGATAGTCATTGAGAATTCTATTATTGATTCTCTCAGTACAAGTTCTATTTTTGTATAGTTCTTTCCATTTATCTGTTTTGTAAGGAACAGGGCCAAAAAGACGCATATCAAGCGAATCGTTAATGTAAACAGTTCTACCATATGGAGAAGGAGAACATGTATCTGCATGTGGACAAGAATCAATCAATCCCATTTTTAGAGGACAACGGAATTTTCTTCTTTGCCTTTGATAGTCGTAGCCACAGTGATACATTTCAACACCACAATCACAAATTGGTTTGCCGTTTTCACTAATAGAATCAAAGTGTTTATAAATATTTTTACCCAATTTACGTTGATTGAAATCAATGATTGGGATAATATTATGGTGACGCAGAAATTGGTAAACGGCAGAAGAATCGCTTGCGGAATCGAAACACATGAATTTTGGAGAGAGTTCAGGGTTAATATCAAGGAAACGAGCGGTAGAGGAAATGGAAGACAGAGCATCATGACGAGAAGCTTTCTCTAAATCGATAAAGACGGGAAGGTCAGTATGGATTAGAGGGTTATGATAAGAAATGTTATAGAGAGTATAACCGAAGTAATACATTCCAAGATCACTGTCCCAACCAAAATCTGCGTTTTTAGCGCTATAACGATGAGTGTTTAAAATATTGTCATCTTTAATGATTTGATGACCAAAAGGAGAAGCATGAATATGAAAAGCAGAACCATCACCAGAAAAGACAAGATTGTAGGAATCAATAAAGCCCATGTCATGAGAAGGAATGACAGCAATAGCGTTAAAAAGTAATTGAAGAGTATAAATCATACGATCACGGTCAAAAACAGAACCATCATGAGTGTAATTATCGAAAAGAGAATAAGTATCATCATTAGAGAAGTTCATTAATTTTTCACCTTTCTTAGGTTTAGAAGAATTAGATTTATTCGTAAAAAGGCCTTTAGGAAGAAGATCGTTATGGTGAGAAAAAGAATGAGTGATACGGTTAATGAAATCGTAATGAGAAGAATGGTTAGGAACATTCCAAGAACCGATAAGATATTGAAGAAGCCTATCGTGATGAACTTCATAACACCAATTTTTAAGAGAAGTAAAACCAAGATGAAGCATCAAAACGACAGAACGCAAATAGATAGCAGGATCGTTAGCGGGACGACCCAAAGGAGAATATAAAGGAAAGATGATATCGGCGACAAGGTCGACATCAAGTTTAGACAACTTATGAATA
This sequence comes from Traorella massiliensis, assembly GCF_900104665.1. GTDB lineage: Bacteria > Bacillota_I > Bacilli_A > Erysipelotrichales > Erysipelotrichaceae > Traorella > Traorella massiliensis. The sequence continues at coordinate 353,436 of NZ_LT629967.1, forward strand.
GCAGACTTAAAATTAGGAGAAGAAAGTCTGAAAAGATCAGAAGTTGAAAGAGAAGACTTTTCTGTCTTAAGAAATTCTTTGTAATCTTGAGACGAAGAGAAATAAATTAACATTGAAGATCACCACCTACTTACTACAGAAAGGCGAGCAAAGCGAGCCCGCAACGAGGGCGATTTGTCAAGCAAAAAGTGAAAAAAGTTGGGGGGATTTCAAAAAAACGGCAATTAAAAAAGAGCGTAAACAAGCCGTTAAAATGTTTTCGACCACGCTCATGTTTACAAAGGAGGATCACGAATATGAAAAAATACTTATCAGCATTATTAACTCTATTGTTAACAGCAATGATATGCACTCCAGGACATTGTACTCATGTGCATACAGAAGAATGCGGGGAAGATGGAGTTAACTGTACACATACTTGTGAAGAGTGTGTAGAGCCTTACCAAGACAAATGGCCGGATGATTAAGAATATGAATGATAAAGAGATAGCATATTTGATTCATTTCTCTCGTAAAGAGAAAAATATAAGTCAAAAGAAATTAGGTGAACTTACTGGAATCAGTCATCAGATCATTTCTCGCTATGAAAACGGAGCTGAAGTTCCTACAGAAGAAAAACTTCAGCTCATTTTAAGTGCACTGAATGTCAGTTTAGAAGAAGTAATTGAAACAAGTAAGGAAATCAATAAGATCTTTGATAATTTATTAGATGATTTGTTTTATAGAAAAGCAGATTATGAAAAATATCATATAGTCATTCAAGAAAATAAAAATTGTTATCAACAAAATTATGATTATTATAAAATAATGGTAATGGAATTGATTTATCATATTCATTATAGGAATAATGAGGAAGTTAATTCATTAATTTGTAGCTTTGAAAAAAAAGAAATTCAAGATCAAAAAATACTACAGATTTACTATGAATATAAAGGTTATTATTTATTAAAAAAGAAAAAAACAAAGGAAGGTTTAGAATATTTAGAAAAAGCAAAACTTCAGCGATATGATGAAAAAACAATCGCTATGATTCATTATCATATGAGCTTTGCGTATAACTATGAGTGGCTTAGAAAAACCGATGCGGAATATTTAATAGATGCGAAAAATGTTTTTCAAAAATATTATTCACTTAAAAGAGTATCCGATTGTGAAATGATATTAGGAAATTATTATTCGACATTTCGCAATTTTCAAAAAGCAATTAGTTGTTATGAAAATCGTTTAAAACTACTAGAGATATTGGATGAAAATAAAGAAAAAATTTTAGATATTCACACAACAATTGCATTTAAATATATACAATTAAAAGATTATAATAGAGCGTTAAAAGAAATGGATATCGCATGCAAATATGGAAAAATAGATAAAAGAGATTATTTACAATATATATGGTGTTATTATAAGCTAGGAGATATAAATAATGCGAACAGATGGCTCGTGAAAATGAATCGTTTAGATTTGGATCGAGAATTAAAAATGTTATGGAATCTATATGAAATGATCGTAGCACAATATGATAAAGTACCAAATGATCGATTGATAGAAAAAGCAATCAAAGTATATGAATACTATAAAAATCAAGAAGATTTATCGTTATCAATATTTTATATTGATATTGTGATAGAACTTTTAGAAAAAAGAAAAGATTATGAAAAAGGATTTTTCTATCAAAAAGAAAAAATATTTTTACTGGAAAACATATAAATTCACGTGAATTGTGTATGACGTATACCAACAAGAAAGAAGATTTGTTTGTTTATTTAATACAAATAACAGATTTCTTTCTTTTTTTTAATTTTATAAACGAATTAAACAAAATAACAAGGTAAAGTATCATGTGAAAACGAATTTGTTTTGAAAACTATTATATATTATAATGTAAGCGTAAACAAAGAAGATCGATCATCTTTAAGATTACAAGAAGATCGATCATCTTTAAGATTACAAGGAGGAGGAAATCATAATGAAATCAACTTATGAAGAATTAGAAAGACTGATATTGGATTAGACGGATTTATAATTCAAATAATGTAATATTGACCAATTACTTTACAGTATCGTAAAGCAGGAGAATCTAATTGGCAAGACGTAGAAATAAGAACTATAATTGTATAAATCATGTTCATTTTTTCGAGTATAATTAATTGAAATTTTGGAGGAAAATATGATAATAAAAAAATTTCGTAATTTATTGATATTTACTTTGGTACTTTCATGTTTTGTTCAGAAAACATATGCAATTGATGAAATAGAAGAAGATCCTTATAAAGTAACTATTAATTTCAGTAATAATATAAAAAAAGAATATGTTTATCCCGAAGCAGCAAAAAATCAGGCAGTTCAAGATTTTATGCTTACATTAAGAGTTTTAGAGTGAAATAGGAGGCATGTATGAAGAAGACTAGTAGTGAAAATTTCATGAGGAAAGCTATATTGTTTGTTTTATGTTTTTTACTCTTTTCTTGTTCGGGAAAAAGTGAAAAACAATCCACGGTTGAATCAGTAATAGAAAACTATTTTGCTTGTTTAGAGAAAGGAAATCTTGAAAAACTGAATGAACTTAGAGCAATTCCATTATCAACCGAAGGATTGGCTTCTATAAATTGCTTTGAATCAATAAAAATTACTGATATGAATTTTCAGGAAAATGATGATGGTACAGTACAAGTAAATGTTGAGTTCGATGTTAAACATAAGGAAGACATGTATTCACCATTTAATGAAGGATCAAATCACACCACTTTCGAATTAAAGATGGTAGATGATGAATGGAAGGTAGCAAGTATAGGAAACGCTTAAAGCAAATAGGAATAATTTCGATAAGAATTTATTCCTATTTGACTGTGTTCCAGACATAAGAAATGTTTGACAGTCTAAAAACGAGGATAGCCTAGAACTATGAAGCCTAACCATAGATTGTAAGGGTAATGAGGATGGTTTCAAATAAATTTACGAATGGAAGAAATTTTAAGAGAAGAGAACTTAAAGATGGCAATCAAAAAGTCAAGTAGAACAAAGAAGCATTTGGAGTGTACACGCATTGATATCGTCATTGAACTTTTAGAAAAAAGAAGTGAATATAAAATAGGATTTTTCTATCAAAAAGAGAAAATATTTTTGTTAGAAAATATGTAAATTCACGTGAAAAGTGTATGTTGTATACCAACAAGGAAAGAAAATTGTTTGTGAATAAAGGACACATAACACCTTTCTTTCTTTTTTTGTAACTTTAAAAAGAAATTAAATAAAATTATGATATATATATCACGTGAAAATGAATTTGTATTTGAAAACAATTACATTTTATAATGTAAGCGTAAATAAAAGATAGATCGATCATCTTTAAGATTACAAGGAGGAGGAAATCATAATGAAATCAACTTATGAAGAATTAGAAAGACTGATTTTAGAATAGAGTTCGAGGATATATATAAGAACAGCTAAATTAATTTAAAGGAGCTAACTATATAAAAATCAAGAGAATTAGATGAAAAAGTTTGAAAATATAAAATTTCTAGTTTTGTATGTTAGCTGGAGCTGTTCTTTGAAAAGTGAATAGTGATTTGTACTTTTTGGGCATGATGAAAACAACCTTGATGAAGGGAATTTCTAAAATTTGTTTGAAGTTAATTATTTATCTTAACAAATCAGGATTAAATGGCTGATTCGTAGTGACTAAATGATAGATAACTCTAAGCAGCTTTCTTACACAGTGTCCTTGAGCACAGCGATGTCCCTTGCCTTGAGAGATCTTAAGCTGATAGTATTCCTTGAATACAGGATTGCATCGAATAACTGTCAGTATGATCTGATACAAGGTCTTTCGAAGATACTTTGATCCTTTCTTGGCAATAGCTGTATGCTGTGCAGCAAACTGACTTGATTCGTAATGGTAAGGGGCCACCCCTGCAGCCTTTATGATTTTTCTTGCATTAGAATAGTTGCTTATATCTCCTAATTCCGCTAAAATAGAAGTACCAGAGAAATGAGAAATTCCTGGTATGGAGAGGATAGGAGAGTTTGTCTTGAGCGAGAACTCTTCTATTTTTTTATCTATTTCAGTAATTTGCTCATGGATCAATTCTATTTGATCGACCAGATGTCTGATCTGAATAACGTCTGCTGATGAAGGAATTCCAACAGAGGATTTTGCACGATCCTTAAGCATTTCAGGGGTTAAAGAAATACGTCTTCCTCTGCCTTTGTATTCAAAGCATCGACGAATCCTTCTTATATCAGCATTAGCGATAGCTTCAGCACTGCCAAAAGTTTTAAGCACCGCCATATATACACGGCTATATTTGGAATCAAACAGACTGTTGAATTCAGGGAATACAATATCAATACACCTTTGCAGGCGGTTTGAGTAGACATTGAGCTCTTCCTTCAGATTATGATGATGTCTGGTTAACTGTTTCTGTTCATAAAGATCGAAGCTGTTAACTTTCGTGATACGATACTGCTTTTTACGTTCTGGAGTATCCAGGACATCACAAATAGTCAAAGTGTCGAGCTTATCATTTTTGGTAATACCACCTTGCATTTTACGGGAAAAATCAGTGGTTGTAGGATTGATAAGAGCAACGGAGAAGTTTCTATCCAGAAGAAATCTCAACAAAGCAAAATGATAGTGTCCGGTATCTTCCATACCAATTAAGATAGATTTTTTAGAGTAAGGTTTAAGATTTTGAATAAGCAGATCAAAGCCATGTTTATCATTAGAGAAAGAAGCAGGGTGAACGATAAGTTCTCCGGTATCTTTATCCATGATACAAAAGAAGTGTTTATTCTTTCCAATGTCGATTCCAACTAATTTCATGATATAAAATCCTTTCTTTAAAATACGTGAAAATGGTATCCACAACACTTAAACCACAAAACCTGGTTCAAAATACGAATTCAAAGACTCATCTAACTCATCATTATTTAGGAATAAGGTGTGGTAAGAACCTCCTTAAAGTAGTCAAGCCACAAGGAATAATACAAATCCACATTCACATTATTCAATTTTACAGATTAACAAAACCGTAATCAACCACGGTTTAAAGGGTTGATAGAAAGGAAAAGTATACTGTAAATGACTATTAAATGAGTCATTTATAATATACCAGGAATATTTCATGATAAAAAAAGCAGTTAAAATAATTAGTATATTATGTTTAGCATTAGGTACTTTTTGCACAGTAAATTTAACATCAGTCAGTGCCAAAAGTGAAAATGTTACTCCATATGCGCTTGTAACAGTCAGAAATGTTGATAAAACGATTACAGTAAATAATACAGGCATAGATCCTGGCAATACAGTAACATTTACTTATAAACTAGAAGGCAGTTATTTACTATCGAATAATGGTGGTTTCTATAGTGTATCGGATGTAGATTTAGCGTTTAGTAGTGTTTCAGTTAAAATTAACGGTAGTTCAACATCTGTTATATATGGAAGAATTATTAATGTAAATAGAACTATAGGTTCTAAAAATGTAACTATAACTTATACATTACAGTATAGATTCTCAGGTAGTAGTACATGGAGAACAGTGGAGGATAAATCTATAACAGTATAGATTATCAAATAATTATTCATAAAAATACTTTAAATATAATTGTATCATAGAAACGAGTAGCATAAAAGAAGAGATTGTTTATTATATGAAACAGATTTCTTCTTTTAAGTTTATATATTGACATTAAAATAATGTTTGTTAAGAAAATATTTACATGATATAATGAAAGCGTAAACAATAAAGAGTTAAAGCTATAATTAGGGGAGGAGGGAAGGATATGAATTTTTTTAAAAGAGGGGTTCTTAGTATAATTCGAAAACCTTCTAAATCATTACTGTTGTTTATGATTGTGTTTTTGCTTGGGAATTTAGTATGTGGATCACAAGCGATCATGCAAGCGACAGTTTCGGTGAAAAATGATATTAAACAACAATTAGGGGCTTTGATCACGATTCACGCTAATAGTGAAATGAATGAGGATTTGGTGGATTATATTACATTTGGAGATAATAAAATAGATAGTAAACTATTAAAAGTAGTTGATGTTTTTGAGGAAGTAAGTAATCGTGATGAAGTTCAGTATAGTGATTATATGTATCGGTATAATGAGTATGAATCACGTGAAATATTTAATCCTGCATATGATAATATTAGTGTTGTTGAAGATATCGATCCTCTTACAAATTTATCGATCATGGGTGTAAGTCAGTCATATTTTGGAGATATTAAATATGGAAGAATATCTATAGTAGAAGGAAGATCTTTTAGTGAAGAAGAAATCGCTTCTCAGAAAAAGGTTATTATATTGAATGAAGCGTTTAAAGGAGTAAATGATACTTGTGAATATGTTTCATATGAGTATTTAGAGGAATATGGTGAAAGTTATTATGTTTGTAACAGAGATGAAAGGGATTTAGAAATTGGTGATAAAGTAACACTTGTTAGGCAGTTACGATCAACTAATGATGATTTATGGATGGGATTTGGGAACTATGATGTATATTATGAAGATCAAGTGGAATATGAGATCATAGGATTTTATAAAGAACTTACAGAATACAGGGATAATAGCTTTAGTCCATCGTATATAGATATTAATGGCAGTCCAGCGATGAGTTATACTTCTTTAATGGATGGTGATGCCTATATACCTGTCAGTTCAATGATGGAAGATATCAATGAATTTCAAATATATGATGATCAGTATCGTTCAGAAAATAGTGAAATTTTAAAAACAAATAATTTATCATTAAGTTCATTATCAATTGAATTAAATGATCCGGAAATGCTTGATGAATTTATGAAGTCGGTAGAGTCTTTATTTTCAAGAAATGGCTTATATAATCTTGAATATTATACTTCTAGGGATACTTATAATTTAGTTGCGGGTCCAATTGAAAGTTTATCAACGATTTCAAATATCGTTTTAATTGTTTCTGTAATTGTGTCTATCATCATTTTAACGCTTGTTATTGTATTATTTCTTAAAGATAGAAAACATGAGATTGGTATTTATGTATCATTAGGAGAAGTAAAATGGAAGATGATCACACAGATCGTTCTTGAGGTGTTTGTTGTGGCAATACTTGCTGTTAGTTTATCGTTATTAAGTGGGATAAAATTGGGAAAGGTTATATCTGATGAGGTTTTAAAATCAGCAATGATTAAAGAGGAAGAAGTTGTTGATAGTCAATTGGAGAAAATTGGTTCTGTGAATCGTGAAAATCTTCAGATGGAAGATGTAACAAGTAAAGTAACGTTTACAATGGATGTGAATTATATCATAAGTGTATATGGAACAAGTCTGATCGTTATTGTATTATCTTCAGCTATACCAATTATGTATATTTTAAGAATGGATCCTAAGAAAATATTGATGTGAGGTAAATATGAATATACTGGAAACAAAAGACTTATATTTTACATATCCTGATGGAGATGCACGAAAGGTGATCCTGAATGATGTGAATGTATCCTTTGAGAAGGGGAAGTTCTATACGATATTAGGGGCCAGCGGATCAGGAAAAACGACTTTTCTTTCTTTTATAGCCGCATTAGATAAACCTGAAAAAGGAGAGATTCTGTATGAGGGGAAAAGTCTGTCGGAAATAGGCTATGAGAAGTATCGAAGAAACAATGCAGGCATCGTATTTCAAAGCTATAATTTGATTCCATATATGAATGCCGTAGAGAATGTGATGGTAGCGATGTCGATCACAGACAATGAGATGGAAAAGGATATGAAGGGACAGGCGTTAAGGATCCTGGAGAGCGTAGGAATCGATGGGAGCAAGGCGACAAGAAGGATCAACCGGTTAAGCGGCGGAGAGCAGCAGCGGGTAGCGATTGCAAGAGCGATCTCAACGAATGTGGAAGTGGTTCTGGCAGATGAGCCGACCGGGAATCTGGATGCGAAGACGAGCGAAACGATCATCGAGATCTTTAAAGAGCTGGCACATAAACAGAACAAGTGTGTGATCATGGTTACACACTCAGAGAAGATTGCAAATCAGAGTGATGTGATCTTGAAGCTGAATACGGATAATCAGAATTTTGAGATCACAGGTAAAGAATAAATCATAATATGGGAAGATGGTGTTAGTATGAATTATTTAAAAAGAATGTTTTGTAGTATAAAAAGGTGCAAATTTAAGACCTTATTATTCTTTTTAATTGTTTTTTTGCTAGGGAATTTTATATCTGCATCTATCGCAATCAATCAAGCGACTGATTCGATCAAAAGTGATATTCGTACAGAATTAGGTGCTACTATTGTTTTAAGTGCTGGAGAAGAAGTTGTGGATACTTATTTAGATTTTTTATTAGAGGGAAATTTTCAGGATGAAGAACATTTTGAATATGATAAAAGTATTATTGAAGTGTTTAATCGTTTTGAGGAAAATGAAAATGTAAGTTATATGGATTCTGTTATATATACCGCAATTTATTCAAAAGATATAAGAGAATCATTGATTGAAGAAAATGATAGCAGAGAATTTGAACCTTTAAAAATGTATAGTTTAATAGGGGAAAATGAGGCAGATTTCAAGGAGTTGAGGGAAAATAAAATCATATTGGTTTCTGGCAGGACCTTTACTGAAGAGGAAATGGCTTCAGGAGAAAAAGTAATTATTATTAGTGATGAGTTTAATCATATTACATCTCATTGTGCAAGTATTACAGATGTGAAAGATGACTATGGAGAAGTATATAAATATGTATGTCAGCATGAAGGAGAATCGCTGGAAGTAGGGGATACAGTTCGTTTTACTAGAAAAATCAGTCTATTAGATGATCTAACTGAAACGATTGAAGAAGAGGTGGAATATGAAATAATAGGAATTTATAAAAATATTGATGAATTTGACAAAATAGGTTTTGAAGTCAGAGATCAAAGTTTGGTAAATAATATATATACACCTTATAAAACAGTAGAAAATGAAGTGAAAGAATATATTTCATTTGTGAAGGATTTTAAAGAAGAACATCCTGAAGAAGAATATTTTGAAGATTTATCGTATTATGGGATAAAATCTTTATCAATGAAGTTATCAGAGCCAGAAGAAGTTGAATATTTGGCTGAGGAAATGAATAAAGCATATGAACAGCAAGGTATCAAAGGGATCATAGTTAATGCGTCTTCTGATACATATAATGCAGTTGCAGGTCCGCTAGAGAGTTTATCAACGATTGCAAAGATGATTTTATTTTTATCTTTGGTTGTAAGCTTTATCATATTATCTCTCATTGTTTCTCTATTCTTAAAAGACAGACGTAAAGAGATAGGGTTATATTCCGCTTTAGGTGAGAAAAAGTGGAAAATCTTGCTTCAATTGATATTAGAAGTATATCTTGTAGGAATCCTGGCAATTTCTCTCTCTTTATTTACGGGCAGTAAACTTGGTGAAGCGATGTCTCAAGAAATCTTAAAGACACAAATAGAGAAAAACAGAGAAATTACTGAAGAAAAATTAGCTCAATTAGATATCGTCAATGAAAACTTAATTGATTTAAACACAATTGAAAAAGAATATAAAATTGAAATAAATGCAGAATATATCGTTGGAATATACGTTACAGGAACATTAGTACTTATTATTTCAGGCTTTTTACCAATATGGAATACATTAAGAAAGGATCCTAAGAAAATATTGATGTGAGGTAAATATGAATATACTGGAAACAAAAGACTTATATTTTACATATCCTGATGGAGATGCACGAAAGGTGATCCTGAATGATGTGAATGTATCCTTTGAGAAGGGGAAGTTCTATACGATATTAGGGGCCAGCGGATCAGGAAAGACGACCTTTCTCTCTTTGATAGCGGCACTCGACAAGGCAGAAAGAGGAGAGATCCTGTATGAGGGGAAAAGTCTATCAGAAATAGGCTATGAGAAGTATCGAAGAAACAATGCAGGCATCGTATTTCAAAGCTATAATTTGATTCCATATATGAATGCCGTAGAGAATGTGATGGTAGCGATGTCGATCACAGACAATGAGATGGAAAAGGATATGAAGGGACAGGCTTTAAGGATCCTGGAGAGCGTAGGAATCGATGGGAGCAAGGCGACAAGAAGGATCAACCGGTTAAGCGGCGGAGAGCAGCAGCGGGTAGCGATCGCAAGAGCGATCTCAACGAATGTGGAAGTGGTTCTGGCAGATGAGCCGACCGGGAATCTGGATGCGAAGACGAGCGAAACGATCATCGAGATCTTTAAAGAACTGGCCCATAAACAGAACAAGTGTGTAATCATGGTTACACACTCAGAGAAGATTGCGAATCAGAGTGATGTGATTTTGAAGCTGAATACGGATAATCAGAATTTTGAAATCGTAGAAATGTAGGGAGTATCTGATATACTGGGAGAGCTATGAAATATTCAAGATTACAGGATTTATTAAGAAGAAAGAAAAGTAATGAGATTATTAAATGGTTTTTTTTGGTGGTTGTAGTTTTTATTTTATTAGCGTTAATATTTTAATGTAAGAAAAGCTAGATTTTAGCTTTTCTTTTCTTATTTTAAGAATATAATTTGAATTCGTCGAAAAAACGATTATAATATAAGGACAGTCGGAGGAAATTATGGTAGATGTTCTGTTAGATGCACTTATTGATACATTAAAGATAGTACCGTTTTTATATTTGTCTTATCTTGTGCTTGATTTTATTGAAAAGAAGTCTTCTGTGTATAAGTTGAACTTTTTATTTTTGAAGCATTTGGGACCTTTGTTTGGTGCGTTATTGGGTTGTATTCCACAGTGTGGCTTTAGTGTGATTGCTGCTAGTTTATATGCACAAAATGGTATTAGTGCTGGTACACTGGTAGCTTGTTTTATATCAACGAGTGATGAAGCTCTGCCTATGTTTCTTTCAAATCCAAGTGAATATCGTCAATTAGGTTTATTTTTGATTTGTAAGATCGTGATTGCTTTGATTGCAGGTTATCTGATTGATTTTGTGATACATAAGCAGGTGAATGAAGAAGATGATTTTGAGATTGAAGTAGAGGGTTTGTGTGACTGTTCATCGAATAGTTTTGTGAATGCTTTGAATAAGACAGCCAAGACGATCTTCTTTATCTTTTTGATTAATTTGGTTTTAGGAATCATTATTCACTTTATTGGTGAAGATCGATTAAGTGCTTTGTTGGCTGTACATCCTTATTTACAGCCGGTGATTGCGACGATCGTAGGTTTTATTCCAAATTGTGCTATTTCGATCTTACTGGTTCAGTTGTATATGCTTGATGCTTTGACATTTGGAAGTATGATTGCTGGATTGTGCAGTGGTGCCGGGGTAGGTATGGCCGTACTGTTTAAGAATAATAAAAATATGAAAGAGAACTGGCTGATCGTTTTATATATTGGTATCGTTGCACTTATAAGCGGAGTATTGATTGACTTGTTTTTGAAAGGGGTGATAGGATGAAATTGATCGTGGGGCTTGGAAATCCTGGAAAGGAATATGAGAAAACACGGCATAATGCAGGCTTTATGTGTATTGATAAGGTTGCGGCAGCATGTAATTTGCGTTTTGATACAAAAAAGTTTAAGGCTGAATTAGCAACGGGTTTTGTGAATGGTGAAAAGGTTATTTTGATGAAACCACAGACTTATATGAATCTTTCGGGAGAAGCTGTAGGAGCTTGTGTACGTTTTTATAATATTCCTATTGAGGATATTTGTGTTTTGGTAGATGATCTGGATCTGCCTATCGGAAAGATTCGTTTACGTATGAAGGGCAGCAGTGGTGGACAGAATGGTTTAAAAAATATCATTGCTCATTTAGGAACACAGGAATTTAAGCGTATACGTATTGGCATAGGAAACAATAAACTGATTGATACGAAGGATTATGTACTTGGAAAGATATCGAAAGAGGATCAGACGCTTTTTGAAGATGCTTTACAAAGAGCGAGTCATGCGGCAGTAGATTTTATATCGAAACCGTTTGAGCGAGTTATGGGAGAATACAATTGAAACGGATATTAGAAAAGCTGGCTCATAATCCTGCAGTTGAAGTCTTGCTTCGTGATGGTAATGAGATTGGAAACCTCAATCCCATTGAAGAAGCCTTACTGATTGCTGCTACTTATGAACAGAAGAAAAAAAGAATGCTGATCGTAAAAAGCAATCAATATACAGCACAAAAACTGATGGATCGACTGATCCCCCTTACCTCAGCGAAAGTGCTGCTTTTCAGCGTGGAGGATTCCTTACGTGTTGAAGCCATTGCTTCTTCTCCGGAAAGTAAAGCCGTTCAATTGGAAACGATGAATGCGATGTTAGAAGGGGAAGCAGATATCGTGATCACACATGCAGCCGGGCTCATTCGTTATTTACCAAGTGTTGATTTTTTTCAACAATGTTCTCTTCATCTGAAAGTCAATCAGACAATATCTATGGAAGAGCTGAAAGAACGTCTCTTTTATGCAGGTTATGAATTGGTAGCCAGAGTGGATCAGCCATTGACCTATGCACATCGAGGAGGGATCATCGATGTCTTTTCTATGAATCAAAATGATCCTATACGTATTGAGTTTTTTGATAATGAAATTGAAAGTATTCGTTATTTTGATATTACGACACAGCGTACGATCTCACTTGTTGATGAAATTAAAATCATACCTGCCAGTGATTTATTATTTAGTGATGATGATATTGCTCAGATCGTTTCTAGCGGAAATGAAAAATTAGAAAAGGCAAAAAGAGATCATAGTGATTTGATTAATCAAACATTAGATGAAACGATCAATGCTGATTTTGATGGTTTGATGAATCATGTCAAAGAGAATCATTATTATCGTTATTATGCTTTGTGTTCTCATGAAACAACGATCAAAGATTATTTTGATGCGACCATTTATTTAAGTAGCATTGATGATGTAGAAGAAAAGATCAAACGTATTCAGGAAGAAACAATTGCCTATATACAAGAATTAGTTAAAGAGGGCAGAGCGTTACCGATCTATTCTTTATTTGCTTCACTTCAAAAGGCATTGGGTTCAAAGAAGGTCGTTGAATTTCAGTCATTTGTAGATATGCACAGACATATCATCAGTGGTATCCAGCAGTTAGATATGGCCGATCTTTCTTTAGAATTAAAGCTTAAAAAGATCATTGAAGAAGCTAAAGAAAATACGGTGCTTTTATGTTTGAATGAAACAGAAAGTGCCTTAGTCAGTGAAACTTTAAAAAACATGCATGAGAAAGCCGGTTTCCTTGATGAAAAGGATTCTTTGAAACAAGGCTTATTTATTGTCAAAAAAGAATTATATGAAGGCTTTTCGTGTACTCATGAACATGTGATCGTCTATTCTTCAAAAGAATTATTTAACGAACGCAGGATCATTGGGCGACATACGAATAAATTTAATAAAGCACAGGCCCTTACAAGTTATGAACAGCTGCAGAAGGGTGATTATGTCGTTCATCAGCAGCATGGTATCGGTATGTATAATGGTATCGTAACCCGTGAATTTAATGGATTACATAAAGATTATCTGCAAATCATCTTCCGTAATGATGATGTATTGTTTGTTCCTTTGGAACAGTTTCGATTAGTACGTAAATTCATTTCAAAAGAAGGAGCTACACCGAAGCTGAATAAATTAGGAAGCAAGGAATGGCAGAATACGAAAAAGAAGATCAGTGAGGATATCAAAGAACTAGCTCAACGCTTAGTAGCTTTATATTCATTGCGTGAAGAAAATATTGGTTTTGCTTTTTCAAAAGATAATGAAGATCAGCAGCGTTTTGAAGATGAATTCGAATACGAGCTAACAGATGATCAGAAACAAGCCGTTGCAGAGATGAAAAAGGATATGGAATCGAGCAAACCAATGGATCGATTATTATGTGGAGATGTTGGTTTTGGGAAAACAGAGGTAGCTATTCGTGGTGCATATAAGGCAGTAAGCGATCAAAAGCAGGTAGCCTTTCTATGTCCAACCACGATCTTAAGCCAACAGCATTACAAAGTGTTCAAGCATCGTTTTCAAAATGAAGCTGTCAATATTGAAGTACTGAATCGTTTTGTCACTCCTAAGGAGCAGACTCGTATTCTTAGAGATCTAAAAGAAGGTAAAGTAGATATATTGATTGGAACACATCGTATCTTAAGTAAAGATGTCGTCTTTAAAGATCTGGGCTTTTTGATCATTGATGAGGAACAGCGTTTTGGTGTTCAGCATAAGGAAAGAATCAAAGAATTAAAAAGTAGTATCGATGTTCTTTCTTTATCTGCAACGCCTATTCCACGTACGCTTCAAATGTCACTGATTGGGGTGCGTGGTTTGTCACAGTTAGAAACACCGCCAAAAAACCGTCAAAGCGTTCAAACATATGTGCTTGAAAAGAATCCACGAATGATCAATGAAATCATTCAACGTGAATTAGCTCGAGATGGACAGGTTTTCTATCTTTACAACAATGTAAACAATATCTATTCTGTCGCAAGTAAGATTCGTAAGGATCTGGATGTAGAAGTAGGTGTCGTACATGGACAAATGGATAAAGAATCAATTGAAGATGTTATGGTTCGCTTTGTTAACAATGAGTTTAAAGTATTAGTATGTACTACGATCATTGAAACAGGAATTGACATTCCCAATGCCAATACGATCATTATTGAAAATGCCGATACTTTTGGTCTGAGTCAGCTTTATCAGATCAAAGGACGTGTTGGAAGAAGCGATCGTCTTGCCTATGCTTACCTCTTTTATAAACCAAATAAACAGCTGAGTGAAGTTGCGCAAAAACGTTTGAAAGCAATCAAAGAATTTGCGACATTAGGAAGCGGATATAAAATTGCTATGCGTGACTTAACGATTCGTGGTGCCGGAGATATGTTAGGTGACAAACAGGCAGGATTTATTGATACAGTGGGCATGGATATGTATATCGAAATGCTTAATGAAGCAATCAATGAAGAAAAGGGTATTAAGAAAGAAGAACCTAAACAGATCATTAAGACCAATGTATCGGTAGATGCCTATATTCCAAAACATTTTAGTGATGAAGATTATGAAAAGATTACTTTCTATCAGAATATTGATAAGATTCAGACTAAAGAAGAATTATTGACTATGATGGAAGAAACCAAAGATAATTTTGGTAAATTACCAAAAGAAGTTCAATACTTATTTGAAAAGAGAAGATTGGATATCTTAGTAAGTGAAGAAGGCGTAGAATCATTTAAAGAATATCCAAAAGAAGTCGAATTGATCTTTACAAAGCAATATTCTGATCAAATGGATGGTGTAAAACTCTTTGAGATCATTACCTCAATTTCCAGGGAAATAGTTGTTCGTTATAGTAATTCTAAGATGAAATTTAAAATACCAAAGAGAAATCAATGGCTTGAAACGGTGATTGAAGTTATCGAAAGAAGCAAAGAAGCACTTAAAGCATAATTCATCTTACATTTTGTATAGAATTACCCAATCTGCCGATACTACTAGCATGACATCAGTTATGGAGGCATGAAGATGAAAGCGACAGGTATCGTAAGAAGACTGGATGATTTGGGAAGACTTGTTATTCCAAAAGAGATAAGAAAGCAATATCATTTAAAAGAAGGGGATTCAATTGAATTTTATATTGAAAATGAAAAAATCATATTAGAAAAATATGATACATTAAGTTCTAAAGAAAATGACATTTTAAAGATATGTGAAACACTCCAGGAGATTTATAAAACAAAAGTATATTTTATTCATCACTCGGCATTAGGTATAGAAGAAGACGTGAACTCAAAATTCATCAATAAATGCCAGGTATATCGTATTACTTCATTTAAAAATGAAAAAATATTTGTAAGTGATGTCAATGAAGTAAATGGTGTCATTTATCCTATTGTCATAGAAGGATATTGGCAGGGAAGCTTTGTTATTGTTTCCGGCAACCAGACAGATTTTCCTAAAGTAGAAGCTTTTACAGCCTTTTTATCTATCAAATATCAATTGTAATTTTATTTATAAACTGATAAACTTATCTAGAGGTGAATTATGCGTTTAGATAAATATCTGAAAGTTGCAAGAATATCAAAAAGGCGTGCGATTGGTAAAGAGTTGGCAGACAATCAGCGTGTACTGATCAATGGCCGCATTGCGAAACCAAGCAGTGAAGTTAAAGAAAATGATATTCTAACGATATACTTTGGACAAAAAGAATTAACGATTCGTGTCTTAATGCTGGCAAAACAGGTAAGTAAGCAACAGGCAAATCTAATGTTTGAAGTCATTGAAGAGAAGAAAAGAGAAGAGGATGCTTAAAAGCATCTTTTCTTATGTAAGAAAAAAGATAAAATAATTCTAGAATTTTATTTAAAAATATGATATTATCGAAAAAATGAATTCTGTGTTTATGGGGGATTTTGTGTAAAAATGAGGCGTAGAGTTATATCTAAGCCAATTTAGAGAGCAAAAATACTTATTGGGCATGGGTTCAAAGAAAGGAGACATCTTTGATGCGAAAAGAAAAAGTTTTTGCTTCAGAAGGCTATCTGCCTGATGAGACACCTACACTTGGGAAATTGATACTTTATGCAATCCAGCAAGTGATTGTCATGTTCCCGGCTACTGTGACTGTAGCTTTGGTAACTGGTTTTCAGGTATCAACTACCATATTTGCCAGCGGGCTTGCGACACTATTTTTCATTGTTATTACAGGAAAAAAGATTCCACTTTATTATGGTTCAAGCTTTGCTTATCTGACAGCTATATCTAGCATGTGTGCTGCTGAAGGTTTTGTGAAGGTTGATGGCATTCTTCCTACAGAAGCTATCCAGTATGCTCAGTTTGGTATTATTCTTTCTGGTCTTGTTTCGATTGCGGCAGGTTTACTCGTTCGTTTCTTTGGCAGTAAAGCAGTAGAAAAAATTTTACCGGCTTCAGTTACAGGACCTGTTGCTATGATCATCGGCTTAACATTAGCAGGAAATGCATTGAGTGACGCTATTCCAAATGTAGAAACAGCTACGATTGAAAGTAATCTTTGGATTGTTGTAGCTTTGGTAACCTTGGTTTCTACGATTCTTTATTCCAAATATTTAAAAGGCTTTTTAGGACAATTACCATTATTGCTTGGCGCATTAACCGGATGTCTGTTTGCCGCTGCCTGTTATCTGGTTGCAGATGTAAATCTCTTTAGAGAAATGCCGGCCGCAGCTTTAGAAGCTTCTATTTGGAAACTTGGAGATGGTTCTCTCTTTGCTGTTCCTGCTTTTTCTTTGCCAAAAGTTTCATGGACAGCAGTAGCAGCCATCATGCCAATTGCAATCGCAACGATACCAGAATCAACTGCCCATATGTATCAATTAGATATTTATGTAAACAATGTGGCAAAACGCAAGGGAGTTAATAAGAAATATCATCTTATCGATCTATTAGATCGCAATTTGATTGGTGATGGTATCTGTGACATGATTTCAGGGGTAGTCGGCGGACCTGCAGGAACAAATTATGGTGAGAATATTTCGACGATGGCAATTACCAAAGTTTTCTCTACTTCAGTATTAGTTGTTGCGGCAATTTTTGCGATGGTCATTAGTTTCTTTACTCCACTTATTCAAGTGATTTATGGGATACCATTAGCGGTGATCGGCGGACTTGAAATTTATTTGTTTGGAGCTATTGCAGCTCAAGGAATTGCGATCATGATAGAGAAGAAAGTTGATATGTTTTCTTCAAAAAATATTGCTGTCATTGCGGCAATTATGGTCATCGGTATTGGTGGAAACTATGCTTTTGGTGGTAATATTCCATTCTTTGGTATCCAGATTCCATGTATTGCTGGAGCAGCTATCTTTGGTATCTTGCTGAATTTACTATTAAGTATTGGTGAGAAGAAACAAAGCGAAAGTCAATCCTAAAAGTACTTTTATTAGATAGCTATAGAATACATATTAGAAAAAGATGACAAATATAAAACCAAATTTATATTTGCCATCTTTTATTTTTATCTTACTTTTTTTCTAATTTTTCAGCATTCTATCTAAAATGACCAGCAATCGATAAACTAATATAAATTGCACTAACAAGATTTGCGGTTGTAAACAGATCGATATTTTTATTATCTAATTTATATAGCACTTTTATGTTATTGTGAAAAGCGTTCCTATGATTAAGACAACCCATGCTCCTGATAAAATAGCAATTAACATATAGATGTTTTTATATTGGGATTGACTAAATCTAAAATTTATAATAGCTAAAGCACAAACGATTATAGCACAAATACAATTCCAAGGTATTGTTGAATAAAATAAAACACTTAAACCTATTAAAATCACTAGTATTAAATCAATGACTCTTTTTTTCATAATGAACCTCCTTGTATTATAATGGTAAATATAGAAAGTGCTTCAGTCTTAATTACAATAATATTATATCATATATATATTTATAAATTCATGTTCTGATTTTAATTTATCTTCATATAATGAACAAAAAGGAGTGAGCCATGGAAAATGCACTGAAGTTTGAAACAAATCCTTATCACAATTTTATTTGTAAAGAAAGAAAACTTCTTGAATTATCAGGAGTGAAAAATGTTGAACGCTTTGATGAAAATGAGTTTGTACTAGAAACAACATTAGGCTGGATGTGTGTAAAAGGAAGTGAATTATCTTTAAATAAGCTGGATACAGAGCATGGTGATGTCATCATCAAAGGAAATATTGATGCCATTGAATATACAACAGCACATAAAAATAAAGAATCAGTGTTTGCTAGAATTTTTAAATGAATTTGTATGAGCAGATGATTTCTCTTGGTTATCATCTGATTGCAGGAACTCTTGGAGGATTTTTATTTAGTTTTTTATCTTTATGTAGTGTTTCTTTTACTTCTTTTTTTAAAAGCCTGCTTTATGTTTTCTTTTCAATGATTAGTACTGTAGTATTTTATTATGGTTTATATTGTATTAATGGCGGTATGACACATTTTTATTTAATGGTAGTGTTTATGTGGGGAATTTATCTTTATTATCATTTTTTTTATGAACTTCTTTTACCCCTATTTTATTATATAAAAAAGGTATTGCGACCACTTAAGAAAAAACTTGGTTTTGCGAAAAGGAAATTTTATGTTATAATAAAACAGCAAAGGGAAAAAAGAAGGAGGTTGAAACTAAAGAATGAGCAACTCAAAAAGAAACGTAAAAATGAGAAAGTTTAATTATCATTTAAAAAGTATCTTGTTAATTGCTTGTTCCTTCTGGTTCATTTTCAATGTTGTTAATGAATTAGCGACAACAAAGAAAATTAAAGATGAAATCGGCGAAGCAGAAACACTTTCAGCCCAGATCGATGAAGAAACAGCGAGTCTGGAGGAACAGAAAGAAATGCTTCAGGATCCCAACTATGCAATGAATTATGCAAGAGGAAAACTTCTGATTTCTCAGGATGGCGAACAGATTTTCGCATTGGATGACGGAGAATAAAAATTATAAAGAGAATGATAAAATAAGACACCTTAGGTGTCTTGTTTTATTATCTGATCAGTTTATATATATGATGACGATGATAATCTAAAAACATTTTTCGTGATTCATTCATATGAATCTTGTCTAATATGAAATTATCTTTCAATTGATAGATTTCTTTTTTATCTTGAAGTTCATCACAAATGATCATTTTTCCATGATCATCAAAGCTGATATAACCTTGATCAAAAAGATAATCATGATTGCGACAAAGCAGAAGTCCATTGTTTGAATCCATGGCTTCAATCAAATATCCGCAGTCACGGAAAGGTTTGATATGGGAAGCAATCAGCATATGTGGCAAAGCAGCCTGACAGATGCAGCAGGCATGATGAAACTCATTAAATAGACAGTCTTTGAAAAAAACCTGCAAATCTTTAGAACAATCCCGATCAATAGGAACCCCTTTTTGGGGAAAGATATTTAACATATCTTTTAGATGTCGATAATTGACAATGGGTACTTTTTCATTGCGATATTGTAATTTTTGATGACTATATAAATCATGAGTATAGTGAGTTTTTAAACAATCAGAACAATTTAATCCTTTTTCAGTATCTTCTATGATCCAGTTATATTCATGAAGCCATTTAGGTTCAAAGAAGCGAATATTATCGATTTTTTTCATCAAAAGAGTATCTAAGACGATAGGACGGAATTCTTCTTCTATAAAGCGTAAGGATAAAGGCTGATTTAAATTGGTTTTAAAATAGGAGAGAGTTTCATTTCTTTGAATCAATGTTTCGAATATAGATAAAGCTTCTAGTTTTGAATCATGTGAACTTTTGGCGAAAATATAAAGAGGCTGTGAAAGATCAAAGCCATTTTCCAATATATTAAGATTTCCCGAATCAACAAGAAAACTCAATAAATGATTAAATTCTTTCTTAGTAAGCATTAAATCTTTCTCATTGATATAAGAGATAAAGGTCTCATAAACAGTATCACGAGTAAGCAGATCACTTTCTATTTTATCGAAAATATGTAAATATTTCTTAAATTGTGATTTTTTCATAGGTACCTCTTACATTATTATATACAAAAATCAAAAAAAATTAAAGAAGCACCATAATGTGCGTGTTTTCGACAAACGAAAAGTCTTACAATGTTTTTATTGAAGGAGGGATTTTCTATGAAAGGTCCAGGAATTAAAGATTACTTAAATGCAATTGAAACTAAAAAAGAAGAAGCAAAAAAAGCAGGACTGCATGAGATTGAAATTTCCAGCAAAGCATTGCACCAGGAAATATCACCCAATCATGCGACAATGCCAACATGCTGTCAGGCAATGTATAAGCTGACACTGGAAGGTGATGAGATCATTAAAACACCTAAGGGAACAACAGGGTATGGCTCACATTTAATTATACGATTCAATGTTGATGATTTAGATCGGGCTCAACGTTTTCCTAATAAGAAAAGAGGAAGACCATCTAAAACTTATGAGGAAAAATTAGCGTCTAAGAAAGCGAAAATGAAGCGTAATACGGAAGATTTAAATAATCTATTAAAGATATGGCTGGATGAAAATGGATATACATTCAGCGAAGAAAAGAATGAACTGGTAGCATCTAATGGTGAAAGAAAATGGATCATTCAAGTTCAAGGCGTAAAACGGGGAAGAAAGCAGACATTGCCAAATAAGATTAGTGAGCTGATTACCCGTATTGATGATGGCGAAACTTATTATTCAATTGCCTTTAATGATACAAATCTTACTCGTAGACAGTGGAATGAAATCAGCAAGGTAGTGAAGGATCAGTTGAAATTAAGTGTCTTATTAGCAGATAAACAAGGTAAGATATTAGAGATTTAATAGAGTCTGAAAAGGACTCTTTTTATGTGATATAATACATATAAAAAGGAAGGATGAAGGTATGAAAGCAGAAGAAATGTGGAATAAATATTGTAAAGATCCTAGCATTTCATATGATACATGGAGCTTTGGAGGAGATCCGGACCATCTGGCAAAACTTGTAGCTGAGGGAATTAAAACAGCAACTTGCAGTGCGTATGTCTTTTATGAATTGGAGGATGAAAAACTTCCTGAAGAAGGAGAGTATAGTGTTATCTTAGATTCACAAGATGAAGCTGTGTGTATCATCAAAACAACACGGGTTTACATTGAATCTTATCATAATATTAGTGAACAGCATGCTTATAAAGAAGGAGAAGGAAAAAGAACTTTAGAAGAATGGCGTAAAATTCATGAGAAATTCTTTACGGAAGAATTAAAAAGTGTTAATCTTGAATTTAATGAAGATATGAAACTTGTATGTGAAGAATTTGAAGTAGTATATCAATAGGAGAGAGCATGGAAATCAGTGAATTTTTAAACTTTATGCATATGGCAGAAAACTTAAAACAGGTGACCCGTCATAGCTGGACAAGCAAAGGTCGTCATGAAGATGTTGCGGCACATAGCTGGCGTGTGGCATTGATGGCTATGATGGTAAGTGATGAATTTAAGGAATTAGATATGAATCGGGTAATCAAGATGTGTCTGGTTCATGATTTAGGAGAGAGCATTACAAGTGATATTCCTTCTTTTGAAAAGACAGATAAAGATGAAGCAGTTGAAGTAGAGGCACAAAATCAGCTCATAAATTGTGTGAGTGGTGAGTTTCATGAAGAATTGAAAGCCTTATTTCATGAAATCAATGAAATGAAAACAAAGGAAGCGAAGCTTTATAAATGCTTAGATAAACTAGAAGCTTTGATCCAGCATAATGAAGCGAGTCTTGATACATGGCTTGATTTAGAAAGAGAGCTTCAATTGACTTACGGTATTGAAGAATGTGAAACTTTTGAATATACTAAAAAATTAAGAGAAAGAGTGAAACAGGACTCAATGGATAAAATGAAGGAGGAAGGAAAATGATTCATTTTGAGTGTGATTACACAGAAGGAGCTCATCCAAATATTATCAAACGTTTAACAGAAACGAATATGATGCAGACATGCGGTTATGGTGAAGATGAGATCTGTGAAAACGCCCGTAATAAAATAAAAAAGGCAATCGGAAATCAAAAAGCTGATGTACACTTTTTAGTAGGGGGTACACAGGCCAATCTGACAGTCATTGATGCGGTTTTACGACCATATCAGGGTGTATTGAGTGCAGTGAGTGGTCATATCAACGTTCATGAAACAGGAGCTGTGGAAGCTTGCGGTCATAAGGTTTTGGCACTTGATAGTGAAGATGGTACGATTCATGCAGAACAGGTTAGAGAATATATGGAACGTCATCTTCATGATTCTTCTCGTGAACATACAGTACAGCCGGGAATGGTTTACATTTCATTTCCTACAGAGAATGGTACTTTGTATACAAAAAAACAATTAAAAGAGTTATATAAGGTTTGTTCTCACTATCATTTGCCGTTATTTATTGATGGGGCACGTTTAGGTTATGGATTGATGAGCCCTGAAAATGACTGTACTTTAAAAGATATTGCGAAATATAGTGATGTTTTCTATATTGGCGGTACAAAAGTAGGCGCTTTATTTGGGGAAGCCGTAGTAATTATAAATAATAATCTAAAGAAAGATTTCAGGTATATGATCAAACAAAAAGGCGGTATGCTAGCAAAAGGAAGACTTTTAGGTATCCAGTTTGATGAACTTTTCGAAAATAATTTGTACTTTGATATTTCTAAGCATGCGATCGATCTGGCAATGAAGATTAAACAGGCTTGTATGGAGAATCATATTGAACTGGCTTATGAATCATTTACGAATCAGCAGTTTGTATTATTGAATGATGAGCAGGTAAAGAAACTAGAAGAGAAATTTGTCGTATCTCATATTGAAAGAAAAGGCGACATGAATGTAATTCGCCTTTGCACAAGCTGGGCAACGACAAAAGAAAATGTTGATTTGCTGATAGAAAAATTAAAGGAATTATGCTGATCTGTGTAAAACCGAAATTTGATGAGTTAAGCTATCGTCAGAAATGGCTGACTGATGAAAAAACAATGGCTTATAATCAAAAATGGGGAGGAACGATTCCTTTTCCCAAAGAAAAATGGGAATCGTGGTATGAGCGCTGGATTATAAATCCTGATAGAAAATTCTATGCTTATTTATATTCTGAAGAAGAGAAAGATTATGTAGGGGAAATCAGTTATCATTATGATGAAAGTTATGATGAGATGATTGCTTCGGTGATTATTGATGATGCCTATCGTCATCATGGTTATGGAAAAGCAGGATTACGTCTGTTGTGTGATCAAGCGAGCAAGATGGGTTATCGATCGATTTGTGATGATATTGCGATTGATAATCCTTCGGTATCGATGTTTTTAAAAGAGGGCTTTTATGAAGTCTTTAGAAATGATAGTATCATCATGGTTAGGAAAGAATTATAATAAAAGATGCGTGCGCATCTTTTATTATGTCAGTGATACTTTTCGATCCCAAATAACTCCAATCGTCATAATGACAATACCGATAACTTTTATAAATGAGAAAGAATATCCAAATGCAAGATCTAATAGAAATGAAGCAATCAATTGTCCAATCAAAATAATGATGGCTGATTGAAAGAGATTCATTTTATTCAATGATGTAATATTTAAAAAGAAGGCAATGACCCCGAATACTCCACCCAAATAAAGCCAGAAAGGAGCTTGTGTTAACTGTGTCATACCTGTTTTTGCTTCCGGATAAGCTAAAACGACACATAAAGATGCGATACTACCTATAAGATAATTCATTAAACAGCCGCTATTATTTCCAAGATGTTTGGTTGCCTGAAAGTTAACAGTACGGTTTATTACATTAAGACAGCCAAGAAGCAAAGCTAATAGTATATAGAATATTTCCATGTTAACCTCCAAAATTAATAAGTAAGATACCAAAGATGATAAGTAATAAAGCAGGAACTCTTTTCACGTTGAAAGAATTTTGAACAACACCAAAAAGACCAAAATGATCTAATAGAATGGAAAGAAAGATTTGTCCTGCAATTGAAAGACAGGTGGTCAGCACATTACCGATATGAGAAATCGCCAGTGAAGTAAAGCTGACAAGCAATAATCCACATAAGCCGCCACTATAGATATAGATAGGCATAGGACCTAATCGTATTTTTTCTTTTTTAATGACTTTGATATAAAGAATCATCAGGATAGCACCAATAAGATGTACAAGAAAACTGGTACCATAAATACCGATGACAGTGCTTAACTGTCCATTGAAGCTTTGCATACAAGCTAAAAGAACCCCTGAAAGGAATACTAAAAAGTATTTCATAATTATCACCGCTCCTTATTATATAGGGTTTTATACAGATTGCAATGAAAAAAGGAGCGAATGCTCCTTCATTTATTTAAGATTGTTTTCTTGCTCAGAAAGCTTTTTTCCATAAGAAGCAAGCATATATGTTAGAAAGCTTCCTCCTAAAAGATATCCGCTGATTCTTGCAGCTTTTACAGTTTTTCTTGCAGTCTTATTTTTCATCACTTTCTTTTTAGCGATTCTTATCGCTTGTTTCTTTATGTCCATGGTCATCACCCATGTTCATTATACACGTTTTTCTGACTTATTGAATCTGAATTTTATACTTTTTTATCCAATAGTTAATTTGTAAGAGATAAGCAATCGTCTGTGGTGTTGTCATGAGCTGACCATACCATGGTATGCTGCTTTCTTCATCACAAAGCTTTAATATTTCTTCTTTATTAAAAATTTTCCATAATGGTTCATCCACTTTAGAAATTTTAATAAGCTCCTGACGTAAAATTCTTAGATATTCAGGATGATGGGTTTTAGGAAAAGGGCTTTTCTTACGTTCACTGATCTCTTTAGGTAAAAGATTTTTCATGGCTTCTCTTAAAAGTCCTTTTTCTTTTTGGTTATGATTTTTATATTCCCAAGGAATCGAATAGACATAATTTAAGATACGGGTATCACAGAAAGGAACACGTGCTTCAAGTCCGCTAGCCATGCTCATGCGATCTTTTCTATCTAATAGTGTCTGCATGAACCAGTGAATGTTGAGATAGGTCATTTGCTGGATGGCAAGATCTTCTGTAGAAGCATTTTTAAGAAGTGGTGCTTTTTGAATTGAATTGTGATAAAGTGAGCCAACATAGTGATGATAGTCGATTTGATATTGATTTAAAAGGAGGGAATGACGATATTCAAGATTTTGAGTCCATGGAAAGTAAGAAAGGTTTTGATCTTGAAACCAAGGATAACCTCCAAAAATTTCATCAGCACACTCACCAGATAAGACAACATCGACATGCTTTTTAACTTCTTCACAGAAACATAAAAGGGCTGTATCTACATCTGCCATGCCTGGTAGATCTCTGGCATCCACGGCTTTATAGAGGGCATTGATCAAATCAGAGCTTTTCAGCTTGATTTTTGTGTGTTTGGTTTCAAATGTACTGACCATCAAGTCGATATAAGGAATATCACTGGTTGGCTGAAAATGATTTGGAATAAAATAAAGATCATTTTCTTCAAACTCTAATGAGAACGTTGATAGCTGTTTTCCTTCTTTTTTATAATGGTTGGCTGCAACAGCACAAATGATAGAGGAATCAAGACCTCCGGATAAGAATGCGCCAATTTTCACATCACTAACTAATTGTCTTTCAATGGAATCAAAGACAAGAGATCTTACTTTTTCAACAGTTTCTTCATAACTATCAATATGTGGCTCTGCTTTTAATTCGAAATAAGAATGTATTTGAAAAGAAGAGGATGAATATGTCGCATATTCACCGCCTTTGATCTCATAAATATTCTTAAAAACACCATTGCCGCTAATTCTTCCAGGACCAAGATAGGCAATTTGATGAATAGAATGTTCATCAATGATCGGTTTTACAAGCGGATAGGTCAGTAATGTTTTGATTTCACTGGCAAAAACCAATATTTGATTTACAAATGTATAAAATAAAGGTTTAACGCCCATAGGATCTCGTGCTAGAAATAAACATTTGTCTTTTGAGTTATAAATGGCAAAGGCAAAAATACCGTTGATCATATGAAGACAGTTTTCCTTATAATAAATATAAGCATTTAGAATGACTTCTGTATCACAGGATGTATGAAAAACAATACCCTTTTCTTCTAAATCACAACGTAATTCTTCTGTATTGTAACACTCTCCGTTATAAATGATCGTATAGTCGCCGATATGCATCGGCTGTAAACCTTTTTCCACATCAACGATTGCTAGACGGGTATGCATCAAAGCAATGTGATCTTCTAAATAAAGTCCATCACTGGTAGGACCACGGTGTTTCATTGATTGGATCATGTCTTTAAAAATAATTTTTTGGTTTTCAAGATGATGATTTTCATCTAGGATTCCAGCTATACCACACATAATTTCACTCCTTTTTCAATCAAGTGTATTCAATTCAAATATGAATTATGAAAAAATGTGAAAAAAATAGTAAATCAGGTGCTAATTTTTAAAAAAAGTGATATATTATGTAAAGGAAATATGGAGGAGAATATATGTCAAAAAGACCTGTAGTTTTAGTTGTAATGGATGGCGTTGGTTTAAGTGACAACAAGCTTGGAAATGCTGTTGCAAATGCTTATACGCCTAACTTAGATGAATTAATGAATACTTGTCCGTATACAGCCATCAAGGCTCACGGATTAGCTGTCGGCTTACCAAGCGATGGCGATATGGGTAACTCAGAAGTAGGACATAACGCATTAGGATGCGGTCAGATCTATTCTCAGGGTGCCAAATTGGTAAATGAATCTATTGAAACAAAGGATATCTTTGAAACAGATACATGGAAACAGTTGATCAATAAATGTAAGGATCATGGTAAGATGCATTTCATCGGTTTGCTTTCAGATGGTAATGTGCATTCCCATATCAACCATTTAAAGGCTTTGATCGAAAGAGCAAAGGAAGATGGTGTAAAAGAAGTAAGAGTCCATGCTCTTTTAGATGGACGTGATGTTCCGGAAACAAGTGCCTTAACTTATGTTGATGATATTGAAAATTTCATGAATGGCTTGAATGATGATCACTTCCATGCATGTATTGCTAGTGGTGGTGGACGTATGAAGATCACGATGGACCGTTATATGGCAAACTGGGGCATGGTAGAAGCCGGCTGGAAGACACACGTATTAGGTGAAGGAAGACAGTTTGCAAGCACTACTGAGGCTATTGAAACTTATCGTAAGGAATTAGGTGTGATCGATCAGGATCTTCCGGCATTTGTCATTGCGAAAGATGGCAAGCCGGTTGGAACGATCGAAGATGGTGACAGTGTCGTATTATATAACTTCAGAGGCGACCGTGCTCAGGAAATTTCTTTAGCATTCGATGAAGAAAACTTTGATAAATTTGATCGTGTAAGAAAACCAGATGTTATGTATGCAGGTATGCTGCAGTATGATGGTGATTTGAAGATCCCTAACAACTTCCTTGTTTATCCACCAAAGATCAAGCATACGATGAGTGAATTTATGGTGAAACATGGAATCAGATCTTATGCAATCAGTGAAACACAGAAATATGGTCATGTGACTTATTTCTGGAATGGAAATAACTCTCAGAAATTCTCAGAAGAACTGGAAGACTGGGTAGAAGTAAAGAGCGATGTTGTGCCATTTGAAGAAAGACCTTGGATGAAGAGTGCAGAAATTACAGATCAGCTGGTAGAAGCTATTGAATCCGGCAAATATGATTTCTTGCGTACAAACTTCCCAAATGGTGATATGGTAGGACATACAGGTAACTATGAAGCAACTGTGATCGGTGTAGAGAGCGTTGATTTAAATCTTGCTCGTATCAAGAAAGCCGTAGATAAGGTGAATGGTATTTTGATCGTTACAGCTGACCATGGAAACGCTGATGAAATGTATGAAAAGCCAAAGAAAGAAGGAGCTCCTTTAAAGGCAAAGACATCTCACACTTTAAACAAAGTTCCATTTATCATTTATGGTGCTGATGTAGAAATCGCAGAGGGTGACTTTGGATTAGCGAATGTCGCTAGTACAGTTGCGAAACTGTTAGGTCTTGAACCAGATGAACACTGGTTACCGGCAATTATTAAATAACGAGAAAAAGAGGTGTGAAACCTCTTTTTCTTTATACAGGGCTTTTTTAAATATTGAACAAAGATAAATATGTTATAATATCCCATCTTTGACAGTTAAAAAGTAAGAAACCTCAAGAAAACACCGAGATTAAGGGTTATTCCTGAGGTTTTGGTTTTGTAAAGATATGTAGTATTTTATTGCTTTTCCTTACTTTTTTTAATGATGCTTCTCATCTTTGATTTCTTGATGATCTCTGTATCAGTTCTGAATCCGAATACTTCGTGTAATTTATCCGTTAATTCTGTTCTTGTGTATGTCGGAATATATCCATATTCTTCTAGCCTACATACTTCCATCTTCTTCAGTGTGCTGATGATCTGTTCGGCTGTATATTCTTTTTCCAGCCTGATCTCCAGTAATCGAAAGATCATCAGTGCAATGAAACAGATCAGAAAGTGTGCTTTGATTCTGTCTTCTCTACGCAAATATACAGGTCTTGCATCGAATTCTGTTTTCATGATCCTGAAACATTCTTCAATCTGCCATCTGCGCTTATTAATGTTTATGATCTGTGCTGCATCTCCTTCTATATCGGTTACCACTGCATAGAAACCATCATACATAGTTTCTTTGTCTATCATGTCTTTATCGAGTTCATATATTTCTTTATCTGCTACCTCGCCATATTCCGTAACTGATGTCTTCTTCACAAAGCGAGCAGGATCGTTCGGATTCCTTCTCTCCTTCTTCAATTTATCTCCACTTTCGATCAGCTTCTTTGCTCGTTCTAATTGCTGCTCTCTGATCTTTTTCTGATAAGCTCTGTATTTTGGCGAATAGGTAACGATCATGGTTTCTGACAGTTTTTTTGATTCGATCGGCACTTCTTTATAGTAGATGGTTTCGTATACTTCAGGATTCGTCTCATCCAGAGCAGAAATATCGATCCATTCGTTACTTCCCGGCTTTCTGAACTGTTTTGGATCTAAGGCAGTTTCCCGGTATTCCTGTTTCAGCTTTTTCAGTGACTGGGTAACTACATAGCCTCTTCCGCCCATGTCATTGAAGAGCCTGTTGTCCTGAGAAGCGAGTCCGGAATCTGAACAGAAAATGAATTCAGAGCATTCGAAATCACGGATGACCTTCTGTTCGAGAGGTTTTAGAGTTTTCTGTTCATTCTGACTGCCTGGATAAATATCAAAAGCAAGAGGAATACCGTCTGCATCCATAAAGAGTCCCATTCCAACGATAGGATTAGGTCTATGTTCTTTGCTCTTGCCATATTTCCTCAATTCATCGGATTCTTCAATTTCAAAATAATAGTTAGTACAGTCATAATAAAGAATCTTCGTAT
Source organism: Traorella massiliensis (assembly GCF_900104665.1). GTDB lineage: Bacteria > Bacillota_I > Bacilli_A > Erysipelotrichales > Erysipelotrichaceae > Traorella > Traorella massiliensis. The sequence continues at coordinate 383,325 of NZ_LT629967.1, forward strand.
TTCTGCTGTGTACGAAATGACTATTGCGATAGAGTTCGGACTGGATATAATCAGACTCGCCTGCAAGGACAGAAAGAGAACGATACATGTGATGAAGATCATACTCAGGCTGTTCCAGAAGAGTCTGTGCAAAAGAATAAGTGCTCTTCTTGCTGGCAGGATAAAGGATACGGGCATAGACCATATCAAGCAGGATATCCTGAAAAGGATATTCATAATCATGGCGATTCCTGATATTCCGGCAAATATTATCGAAACGCAGATCAGAGCATAGCGACTGAAGGAAGAGATAGCCGCAGTTGAAATTTCTTTGCTCGTTTAATTTGATCTGCATATTAGGATGAAAAGGGATAGAAATGGTTTCGTTTTCTTTTTTATAGGAATCGGTAGCAAGTTTAGCCTGCTGTTTCGCCCAGGCAATGACCTTATCCCTGTCATTATCATGAAGAGGGAGCAATTGATCCATGGAACCAAGCTTTTTAAAGATTTTAGAAGTACTTTTTCCATTCCTATCACGGAAAGAATGGATAATATAAACCTGTTCTGCATTTGTAGATTTACTGATACTGACACGCATAAAATATCACCAGATATATTATAACACAGAATACCACAAAATACTACATATAAAAACATAAAAATTGACAAAATTTCATTAAAAAAAGCTTATTTTAAGCCTTATATTAAATATCATTAATTTGATAAGGTGTTAAACTCCCGGAACACTGGTTACCGGCAATTATTAAATAACGAGAAAAAGAGGTGTGAAACCTCTTTTTCTTTATACAGGGCTTTCTTAAATATTGAACAAAGATAAATATGTTATAATATTTTGTAGAAAAAATATAAATAGAGGAGAATGTTATGATTCAAAAAAAGTATGAAATCAAAGACAGCGCTTATTTAACAGCCTATCTTCATGAATCAAATGATAATAGACCTGCCATTGTTGTCATTCCTGGTGGTGCCTACATGCTTGTAGGAACTAATGAAGGAGAACCGGTAGCAGAGGCCTTTTATGCGAACGACTTTCAGGCTTTTGTCTTTTCTTATTCAACGATTACTTCTGATTTGATGAAAAAGAATCCGGATTGGACATATGAAGAAGCAATTGATGAAGGAGAAAAACTTATTTATGATTGTGATCGTGTTTCTTCAAATTATCCTAACTCGCTTATTGAATTGGCTATGGCTTTGAAAATGATCGTTGATCATGCGGATGAGTTACATGTCGATGTTTCTAAAATCGCAACGATTGGTTTTTCCGCTGGAGGGCATTTGAGTGCAGTCTATGGAAACTGGTGGAATGAGGAGTGGCTATTGAAAAAAGCGGGATTATCAAAAGGCATTCGACCTTGGTTTCAGGTCGTATGTTACGGTGTAACAAAACTTGATGAGGAATATCTCATATGGCTGAAAAAGAATCAGCCTGGTTTAGTCAAGATGTATAAGGCATTTTATAATACCATCGATCCTAATAAAGAGATGATGGATGAGTGGAGTCCTGTGAATACGGTGAATGAGAATACACCCCCTACTTTTATCTGGCATACGACAAAAGATGAACTGGTTCCAATTGGGCAATCACTTGTTTACGCAAAGATGCTTCAAGATAAAAATATTCCATGGGAAGCTCATTTTTATGAACAAGGCAGTCATGCTTTATCATTGGCACGTGAGTGTACAGGAACAAGAGAATGTCATGTCCAGACATGGTTTATGTTGCTGATGGAATGGGTTAAATATTATCGTAAATAAGGGGATTTATTTATTCATGTTAAACTATGCATCAGCTATATGAATAACCTACATGAATCATAGCAATTACCTACCCTTCTTTTTATAAGACTATCTACTCTACTTCTTCAAGCATGATAATACCTGAATGATTCATGAAATCAGAATAATTAAATGTTTAGTCTTCGATGAAGTTTACGCTCCTCTTTTCTTCATACAAATCCATGATTATTTTTGATTGCATTCTTTTGTTTTATCAGGAGAGTTAGATATTTCAGTCAAAAGTATATCTGATAATAAAAGATTTTTATTACGAAAATATGGTAACGATACCTAATTTTCGGTGTTAGGAGCTTCCAATCAGCTTTTTTTCTTCCTGACAACGAAAAAAAAGTTCAAGAAGAAAGGCCTTTATTAAGTATTAATGATTCGTTTAAGAAAATTGTAATTGTAGGTAATTATATTAAATTAAAACGTGATGATAAAGGTATAACCACTATGAGTATCAGAGAATTTTTAAGAGATGATAATAGCTTAGATTTATAAATATTTAACCTGAATGATTCATGAAAGTAAATTAATAGGTGAATCGTGAATCATCAACTCAAGGTTTTGCACAAAAAACGGCAGATCCATACCTGCATCGTTTACTATTGAATTAATTCTTTAAATTAACATCACTTTTTCATATAATGATGAAATATATCTTGTCTTGGATATGCACTGCTGAAATGGTACTCGATTTTCCTTGTATGTTTCACGATTCTTACCACTATTTTTGATATTTGCTTCTAAAAGTATTCATCCTTATTTACTATCGCCATGGTGCAAGTTAAGCTGAACAAGGATGTTTTCGTTAGAATGAATAAAAGCTTTGGCTCTTTTTCTTCATGAATTTTTCAGGTATAATTAAAAACCATTCATGGTGAAAAAAATATGGCCGGTTATATTCTGGTCACGTCATTTATATCTTTTTTGAATACAAAAGTTCAACAATACCCTGAGCTTCCTTTGTTTTATCTGTTAAGACAAATCCATGTTTTTCATAAAAATTCCGAGCAATCTGATTTTTTTCAAAAACCCACAAGATAACCTCAGAATATCCTGCTTGCTTTATTTCATGAAGAAGATGCTTCATCATTACAGAGCCATATCCCTGTCGTCTTTGATTTTCCAGACTGTGGATACAGATCAATTCCGCAGTTTCGCTTCCAAGCTGATTTCTGTTCTGGCTCCATCCGGCAATACAATAAGGTTTTTCATCTACAAGTTCAATTTCTAAATGAACAATGCCATGAGATAAGACTTTTCGATACATTTCTTCCACATTATCAATATTGGTACTTTTCTCAAGCTCTTCGGCAGAAAGAATGTGATGAAATGCAGTTTTCCACGATTGAGTTTGGATGTAAGCCAATATTTTTTCATCACCAGAAACCGCTTTTATTATTTCAACTTTATTCATAGTAGGTCTCCTTTGAAAAGTAATTCTAACATAAAGAGAAGTGTAAATAAAGATATAGATGTGAGTGTTTTATACATAAAGATGAAAACACTTTCTTTTTAGTGATTTAAAATATCAATGACACTTGAAAAAAACTTCATTTAGAATTACAATATACTCATTGCAGCTATGGGGGTGAATATATGAAAAAAAAGGGTGTTTTGTTAGCATATATATGGAAATACAAGATCCCTTATTTACTTGGTCTGTTGACTCTTTTGATGGTTGATTATGTTAATTTATTCATACCGCAAATTACAGGTGAGATCACAGATGGGTTGGCTTCCTTTACCCTTGATTTGAATGGAGTTTTTCAACTGATTCTTTCACTTTTGGGAGTAGCTTTGCTGATTACGTTAGGACGCGTTTTTTGGCGTGTTTTTATTTTTGGTACTTCTCGAAAAATTGAAAATGAATTGCGAAATGATTTATTTTCAAAGCTGGAAGAATTATCACAGACGTATTTCAATACGCATAAAACTGGTGATCTGATGACTCATTTCACGAATGATCTGGAGGCTTTGCGAAATTCAATAGGGCCTGCAGTTATCAGTAGTTTTGATGCGATCGTGATGACGGCTTTAGTATTGTATCAGATGATGGTGTATGTTGATTTTAAGCTGACCTTGTTGACTTTGATTCCCATGTCTTTGATTGCGATCGGAGGTTATTATTTTGGAGAAGAATTTGAACGCCGTTTTGCGAAAAAGCAAGATGCATTTGCGAAACTCAGCGATCATGTCCAGGAAAGTATTACAGGTGAGCGTGTAATCAAAGCTTTTGTTCAGGAAGAAAAGCAGGATAAGGCGTTTCAAAAAGTAAATGATTATAATAAAAAGATGAATATGCGAGTTGTAAAGCTGATGGCTACTTTTATGCCGCTGATGGATTTTATCATTGGGATCAGTTATGTTATTACGATCATTTATGGCGGATATCTGGCTTTGACAGCACAAATTACTTTAGGACGTTTTGTCGCATTTAATCAATATCTGGGAATGCTGATATGGCCGATGATTGCTCTTGGGGACAGCATCACTTCTTTTTCTCAAGGAAGAGCAGCTATAGGACGTATCAATCAAGTATTTGATGAAATACCGGATATCGTGGATGATGAGCATCCATTGGATATAAAGGAATTATATGGCGATATCTCTATCCGTCATCTTTCATTTAGCTATGGAGATGAATTTCAGGATGCTTTAAGTGATTTATCCATTGAAATCAAACGTGGCGAAACATTAGCGATCTTAGGTCGTACAGGTGATGGAAAGACAACTTTGGTCAATTTGCTTTTACGTTTATATGATATCAGTGAGGGTGAAATTTTATTTGATGGTCATGATATCAAGAAAATACCACTACACGTATTAAGAAGCAGTATTGCTTATGTACCGCAGGATAGTTATTTATTCAGCGATACGCTGGAAAGAAATATTTCTTTTGGAAAACGTAGCGCAACTCATGAAGAAGTAGTGGAAGTATGTAAGATGGCTTGTGTGCATGATAATATCATTGATTTTCCAGAAGGTTATGAGACGGTTGTTGGTGAACGTGGGGTGACGCTTTCTGGAGGTCAGAAGCAGCGCTGTGCCATTGCCCGTGCTTTATTAAAGGATTCTCCGATCTTGATCTTAGATGATTCATTAAGTGCAGTTGATACCGATACAGAAGATCAGATATTGGAAAATTTGAAAAAGAAAAGAAAAGATAAAACGACGATCATGATTGCTCATCGTATTTCAACGGTGAAAAATGCTGATCATATCTTAATTCTTGAGGAAGGAAAGAAAGCGGAATATGGAACCTTTGATGAACTGATGGCATTAGGCGGTATCTTTAAGGAAATGTATGATAAACAGCAGCTGGAAAAGCAGCTAAGTGCTGAGTAAAGGAGGGTAACATGGCAGAAATGGTAGAAGAAAAAGTCGAATCCGAATACTCCGGCAGTATTACAAAACGTCTATTGACTTATATGAAGCCATATGTAAAACAAATGGTTCTTTCCATCATATTGGTTTTATTGATCACAGTATTTGAGCTGCTTCGTCCTATTTTGATCGGTGATGCGATTGATACTTATATTGAAGGATATAATCAGCCATATGCAATCGTAGATAAGAGTGATCTTTTATTTCAAGGAGAATATCTTTCTAAGAATCTAGAAGGAGCAGATAGTTTTGCTCAGCTGATCATGTATGAAGATGAGTATTATTTCTTTAAAGATTTAAATGCTCAAGAAAGTCAAGAAATGTATGAAATCAGTCAAGGGAATGTTCGCCCTGAGAGTGTTACTGATAGTGGGATGGTGATTGCAGGAATCAGTGGAGAAAAACTAAATGCTGATGAATTAAAAGTTCTGCGAAACAATGATTTCCACGGTATAGTTCGCATTGGTATCCTTTATACGATCATACTGGTGCTGAATCTTATTTGTACTTTTGTTCAGACATGGGTATTACAGTTGACTGGACAGAATATTATCTATGAAATCCGTCGGGAAATTTTCCACCATGTACATTCACTGCCTTTACGTTTCTTTGATACACATCCTGTAGGAAGAATTGTGACAAGAGCAACGAATGATGTGGAATCATTACATGAGATGTATGCGAACATTTTAATACGTCTGTTTAGAAATTCAATAAAAATCATTGGTTTGGCTGTTGTTATGTTAAGTATGAATTTGACTTTAGCGTTATATTCATTCATATTGGTACCAGTCATTGCAGTCTTGACTGTTATATTTAAGCGATTATCTAGAAAGATTCATCGTGAAATTCGTACAAAGATCAGTATGCTGAATACTTTCTTATCTGAAAATATTTCAGGTATGCGTCTTATTCAAATATTTGCGAATGAAAAAATGAAATATGAAGAATTTAAAGATAAAAATAGTGAATTATATCGTGCAAATATCAAACAGATGAGTGTATTTGCGATATTTAGACCTTTGATTTACTTTTTAAGTCAATTAGCATTAGGTATCGTATTATATATGGGTGGCATGAATGTATTGGATAGTACGCTTACGATTGGGGTTCTGTATGTGTTTATCAATTATATTTCTAATTTCTTTGAACCGATACAGGATCTTGCAGAGCAGTTTTCAACATTGCAGAATGCTTTTGCCAGTGCAGAAAAAATATTCACGATTCTTGATGAGAAGAATACGATATTGGAAAAAGAAAATCCTGTTGTTTTGGATGAAATCAAAGGGAAAATCGAATTTAAGCATGTATGGTTTGCTTATGAAAAAGATGATTATGTATTAAGAGATGTTTCTTTTGTGATCCATCCAGGAGAAAAGGTGGCGTTTGTTGGAGCAACAGGTGCCGGTAAATCATCGATATTAAATTTGATTGGTCGATATTATGATATTCAAAAAGGACAGATTTTGATTGATGATGTTGATATCAAAGATTTAAGTATTGCCCAGATTCGTGATGCGATCGGTCAGATGCAGCAGGATGTCTTTATCTTTACTGGTGATATCAGCAGCAATGTTCGTTTATTAAATGAAGATATCAGTGATGAAACGATTGCCAAGAGTGCTCAGACAGTCAATGCAGCACATTTCATCGAACAGCTTCCAGAAGGATATCATGAGCCTGTTAGTGAAAGAGGGTCGACACTTTCAAGCGGACAACGGCAATTGCTTTCTTTCGCAAGAACATTGGCGTTTGATCCAAAGATTCTGGTCATGGATGAAGCAACAGCTAATATTGATACTGAAACTGAGCAATTGATCCAGCAAGCCTTAGAAAGACTGATGGAAGGAAGAACAACGATCATGGTGGCTCACCGTTTAAGTACGATCCAGCATGCAGACAATATCATTGTCATGCATAAAGGAAAGATTCGTGAAATGGGTACGCATCAACAATTGCTTCAAAATAATGGCATTTATAAGAAACTTTATGATTTACAGTTATATTCTGTATAAAGATTAAATATCCTAGCATCCTAGGATATTTTTTTTATAAGACTTTCTAAAATTCTGTAGTTCTGTTTAAAACTAAGTATGATAATCTGATGGAAAGGAATAAATTTGATATAAGTCAAATCAGCAGGAAGCTTGAATGTATCGAGTGTACCTTCAAATACTACATACGGCTGTAAATGATTCATAAGCTCTTGAACATCGTTAAAGGAAAAAGTCAGATTGCTTTGCTGGAGGATCGCATTGATAAAAGACAGGCAGGTATAAGCGTTTTTTATATTGATACTTTTATGTAAAGGACTTAAAAGAGCATTTAGCGTATGGTAATAATAGTCATGAGGATGCTCCTCCATTTCCGTGATAAAGTGTTGAATATTTTCATAGGAGTTATCATCAATAGATATTTTATACAATTTTATATTGGCATGATCATATCTTTCTTTACTCTCATGAATAAAACCGCCATAAAAAGGAGTTGAATAATAATAGCGTGCAAAAGAAAGCACCTCATGGAGATCTTCATGAAAAGAAAATGAGAGATGATTATAAGGGGTATTCGTTATTTTACGGATAAATTTTCCCATATGTCCGTTAGTAGCGGACAAAATAATATAAATATCTTTCATTTTCAAATTATATCAAAAAAATTTGTCGAAAAGTGGGAAATTTAGGCTTTTAGTGGATATATAAGAGTAGAGGTGATAAAAAATGCTGCAAGAAAATATATTAAAAAGAAGATGCCGGCAAACATTGTATAAAGTATATTCTGATTATTTAGGAGATGAAAAAAAAGAAAAGTTTGATGAAATCAAAGAAAATGATCCGTATTTAAATCAGATCATTGATGAAGTATTGCATTATGTCGTTTATGATCTTCCTCTACAGCCTTTGATATTAGATGCGATTCATGGAGTAAAACATGCTGGCCGTTGAACATTTAACTAAATATTATGGTACTAAAGTAGGAGTGAAAGATCTTTCTTTTAAAATAAAGAAAGGCAGGATCCTTGGTATTCTTGGAAGTAATGGCAGTGGTAAGACGACAACTTTTCGTGTTCTTTTGGGATTGATCGAGAAAGATGAAGGAAAGATTACTTATGAAGGAAATTTACTTGATTTTTCAGATAAATGTCTTTTTGGTTATCTTCCTGAAGAGAAAAGTATGCTTCGTGATCTGAAGGTGAAGGATCAGATTTCATATCTGGCAAGATTGAAAAAAATAGGTAATGAAGAAATTGAGGCACAGATGGATTACTGGTTAGCGTATTTACATATCGAACGTTATCGTAATGCGAAGGTACGCTCATTATCAAAGGGAAATATGCAGCTGGTGCAGCTGGCATGTGCCCTGATTCATCAGCCTAAGATCTTAATCTTCGATGAACCTTTGAATGGACTTGATCTTGAAAATGTTGGATTATTTAAAAGACTATGTGAGAAATTAAAAAAAGAAGGCCGCATTATACTTATTAGTTCTCATCAGTACAATAATATTGAAGATCTGGTAGATGATGTTGTATATCTTGATCGAGGTGATACTTGTTTCAAAGGAAATTTAAAGAACTTAAAAAAGAAATATCCACAACGTATTTTAGTTTTAGATGAAGATATCATAGATGAAAAAGATGACGGTGTGATCAGTGTGGAAAAGATTGGTCATCAATATCATATAAAACTTGAGAATGAGAATGTTGCCAATCAATATGTACGTAAATTGATGAGAGAAAAGGTGAGCAGCTTTTCACTAGAAATGGTTTCTCTACAAATGATGATACGGGAGGCATTACATGAAAGAACTCGTTAAGTTTTCACTAAAAAGGCGCTTTTGGAATAGTGCTGCTATCTTGTTGAATGTATTGCTGTGCTTAGTGGTATGTGGTGTTTTATTTGCAGATAAGCTGATAGAACTTGTAAATCCATCATTGCTGGATGTTCAGAGAATTTATTTGAATGTTGATGAAAAGATTGAGAATGCTTTATTGAATGTGGAAAGCGGGCTTGATTTTATCGCAGATAATAGGTCAAGTGAAGAAATCTTGGATAAAGATTCAAAGGCGTATGTTTTATATTATGAAGAGGGGTATAAATTAGCAAGTCAGTATGAGGTACCCCAAGAAATGATGGCTCTTGTAGAATCATTAGTTGGTGATGTTCATCGTAATCTGATGCTTAGTGAATCGTTAAGCATTGAAGAAATGGAAGCTATGAATCAGTCTTATATGATTGAGAATGTTGTTGAATATGAAAGCATTCAGATGAATAGTGATAAACAGAATTTAATATTTATGGTTATTACTTCTATTTATTTTACGATGCTTTCCTTTTCAACATCGGTTGCTAATGAAGTGATTTATGAAAAAAGCACACGTCAATTAGAGCTTATACTTACGAGTGTGAGTGCAAAAACCCATTTTTTATCAAAGATGGCTGTTGGGTGGCTGGCAATTTTGATACAGGCCTTCCTTTTAGGAAGTTATATTATCTCTGGTGGCTTTTTACGTATTCTTTTTGATGAGGGAAGAGGATTGATTCTTTTAATTCGTCAGTTAGGTTTGTTTATGATCGAACAAGAGACGATCTTAGAATTTTTAAGCAGTATTCCCATTGAATTTGATTTTATTGTAAAGATCCTGTTTATCTTATTTTTTCTAATGATGGGAATTTTACTTCTACAAATGGTTTTAGTAGTGATTTCTAGTTTTATTGCCAATATAGAAGAAGCAGGCAATGTTCAAGGACCCTTTTATCTGATTCTTTTAGGAATTTATTATTTTGCTTTATCTGTTAATACACCTTACCAAATGAGTGAGGGGATTGGCTTTATCCTATCGTTTTTTCCATTTTTAAATATGCTTTTTATGCCGTGTCGTTTATTAATTCAAAATGTAAGTTTTATTGAATTGTCATTATCCGCATTGATTTCCTGTATCTTTATGGCACTGATCTTATCAAAAGGACCTCTTGTTTATCAAAGAGGTGTATTGGATTATACGAGCAAAGGCTTTTTAGGTGTCATGAAAAAAACGCTGAAAAGGAGTGAAGATCATGAAAAGAAATGAGGTATATGAAACTATAAGCGGGGTGCTTTTGGCTGTAATGGCGGGGATTGCTTATGCTCAGCCACAAAAAAATGCAGCAGTTTTTTTTCTGCTGCCTGGAATCATCATTTTTTTGTTGCTGACTTACATTTCCTACAAAAAGATCGGTCAGCTTTCTTTAAGTCTTATCAAATGTGAATGTATGCTATTTTCATTGGTTATGATGATTTCTAGCTTAGCTAATATTTCATTAACTAATATTTTGCTTTTACTTATGCTTCTTCTTTTGATTACAACATTAAGAGAAATCAGTAAGGCATAGCTATTATGATAATAGAATACTTCCACCAATAAATTCTCGTAAGATCGATTGATTGGCAATAGCGGAATCATCTTCGATCTTTTCAAAAAATCTTAAGAAAGAAAGCATTCTTTGAGCTTCTGCATATTCTTTTTCTTCAGGTTGAACACTTTCTAAAAGAGGTTCTGCATATTTTTTTAAAACTGCCAGTTCATAAATATAATTGGTATTAAAGAAGATGTCAGCCTGATCGATGAAAGGGAAGATGTTCTGATCTTCACCTTTACGTACTTTTGGCCAATCACAAATCGTCTGACTGGCTGGGCGACCTCTAAATTGGTGGTCACGGACCAGTCTTCTTAACATTCTCGCATCGGTTGTAGGAATACGGTTGATATGATCAATATTGAGTGAAGTCAATGGACTGATATAAATCTTAAATTTTTCGGCATCATCGATATCTCTTGTTAATATCTGATTGAGTGCATGGATCCCTTCGATGACGATAGGCTGATTTTTATCGATAGAAACGATTCGTTGTCCAAAAACTTTCGTACCATTTATGAAATCAAAGGTCGGTATATCAACTTTCTGACCGTTGAGAAGCTCATTGATTTGTTGATTGAAAAGGTCAATATCAACAGCTCGAATACTTTCATAATCTTTTTCTCCATTTTCATCTAAGACAGTTTCACTTCTTTCTACAAAGTAATCATCTGTTCCTAAATAAAGTGGTCTTAAACCAATGACTCTCATTTGGATACAAAGGCGCTTTGCGAAAGAAGTCTTTCCGGATGATGAAGGACCACATATGAGGATAATACGTTTGTTTTCTTGTTTGATCTGATTGGCAATATCAGAGATTTTCTTTTCATGGAGAGCTTCCTGAAGCATGATCAGATCTTGATAATCATTATTTTTGATTTTTTCGTTCAAATCCGCTACATAGCTGACATTCATTAATTTTTCCCATATGGTTGCTTCTGAAAAAGCATCATAGAGAAGCTTTTGATCTTCATAAGGAGGCATTTCATTTGGCTGGCTGATGTGTGGATAACGAAGCAAAATGCCATTCCGATATTTTTTTAGTTCAAAATATTGTAAGTAAGAAGTATTTGGCACAAGCAGCCCATAAAAAAGTTCTTTATAAGAGTCAAGTGAATAAACTTCCACAGCTTGAATACTTTCAGAAGAAAGAATTAAGCGGCTTCGATCTCTACTGTTGAAATAGCTTGAAAGCTTCAATAATTCCTTGCGCTGAATACGCTCTTTTATAATAGGTAATTGAGCGTTAACTAACTCTTTCATTCTTTTTTCAATTTTAGCGATATCATCAGCTGAAACATTTCCTTTGATAGTTGTATATAAACCTTTATTTAAAGAGTTTGATACATTGACTTGGACATTTCCAAGAATATCATAAACAGCTTTTTCATAAAGAAGGATCAGACTGTTTTGATAGACAAGCCAAGCGTAATTATCACTCATATCAAGGAATTCGATGCTGCAGGATTGATTTATTTTATGATTTAAGTCACGATAACTGTTATCTACTTTACAAAGCAAAACTTTATTTTCTCTTTTTTCGTTTAAACTAAGATAAAGCTGTTCAGCACGAATTCCTTTTTCTACATCTACGCTATAACTGTTTTTAGAATGAACGATATTGACAATCATAACTATAACTCCTTCAATTATTTTATTTCTTTTTTAATAAATCTATGCGATTTGTACGTTTGGTTTGATTTATTTTTTCATAATTAGAGGCCAATGTTTTTTCATAAGTACTGGTGTTTTCAGGTATATAAAACTTTGCATCTTTGATTTTATCAGGCAGATACTGCAACTTTGGCCATATATCACTGCGCCCATAATCATATTTCATTTCTTCATGCATGTTAACAGGGGTGAAACGTAAATAATCCGGGATTGGCAAGGTTTGTTTCTTTAATGAAGCCAAGGCACTGTCAATCGCAGCTTCGGCAGATTTTGATTTTGGTGATAAGGTAAGATCGATCACAGCCTGGCTTAAGATGATCCGTGCTTCTGGAAAGCCGACTCTTTTAGCGGCATCCACAGCAGTAACACAACGGGCGACAGCTGCAGGATTTCCAAGTCCGATATCTTCATAAGCGGTAGTGATGAGTCTTCTTTCTATCGAATCCATATCATTTGCTAATATAAGACGTCCAAGATAGTAAAGGGCAGCGTTGACATCACTGCCACGGATTGATTTCTGAAAAGCACTTAAAGTATCATAATGACCATCATCATTTTTATCGATCGCAAAATTAGGAATCTGCGTAAATTGCTGGATCGTTTCGCTGGTAATCGTATGATTCTCACAAGCAAGGGCACATACTTCCAATATGTTTAAAGCATAGCGGATATCACCATTTACATGACGGGCAATGATATGTGCTGCTTCATCATCGATTGTGACTTCTTTTTTTAAGCCTTTCTCACTTTGGATGGCATGATGGATAGCGGTGATGATATCTTCTTCGGAATTACTTTTTACTTCTAAAAGATGGCAGCGTGAACGAATGGCCGGATTGATGACAAATAAGGGATTTCCTGTTGTAGCGCCAATGAGTGTGATGGCACCACTTTCCACATGGGGAAGAAGTAAATCCTGTTTATCTTTATTTAAACGATGTACTTCATCTATGATAACGACTAATCCTGGGAAAAAGCGGCTTTCTTCAAATAACTGGTCTAATTCTTTTTTATTGCCGGTAACTGCATTAAATAAACGAAAAGGGAGCTCGCATTCGTTAGCGATCACACGAGCTAAGGTAGTTTTGCCGCAACCGGCAGGACCATATAAGATCATTGAAAACAGTTTTTTATGTTCAACGCATTTTCTTAAAATTCCATTTTTCCCAATTAAATGTTTTTGTCCGATCACTTCATCTAAGTGTTCAGGACGCATTCTGTATGCTAAAGGTTCCATGCGTTTATTCTAACACAATTTATCTATCTTTTTAAGTAGTGAGCGGTTTCTTTCAAGCTTAATTTCATGTATAATGATAAAGGTGATATCATGAGAGTATTGTTACAGAGAGTGGCTTATGCAAGCTGTCGGGTAGACAATCAGATAACAGGTAAAATTGAACGAGGATATATGCTTCTTGTTGGCATTACCCATACGGATGATGAAAAGATAGCGGACAAAATGGCCGATAAAATTTATCATTTGCGAATCAATGATGATGAGAATGGAAAAATGAATCTATCCATTGATGATGTACATGGAGATATCCTATCTATTTCACAGTTTACCTTGTATGCGGATTGTGTGAAAGGAAGACGTCCCGGTTTTGAGATGAGTGCTGATAAGCAAAAAGCAAATGATTTATATGACTTCTTTAATGAGGCATTGAGAAAAAGAGGGCTTCGTGTAGAAGAAGGAATCTTTGGTGCAGATATGAAGATAGAGTTATTGAATGATGGTCCAATTACGATCATGCTGGACAGTGAGGTGTTATTCAATGGAAAATAAATGTATATATGGAAAAGAAATTGCGGAAAGACTGGATCAGCGAACCATTGAATTTGTGGAAGAGTGCCGCAATAAAGGCAGAAGGATTCCAAAACTTGTATGCATTGCCATTGGCAATCATCCGGCTAGTGTTGCTTATATGAAAGGTCTTCGAAAAAAGTGTGAAAAAGTCAAGGTTGAACTGGAAACAGTCGTTTTAGATGCTTCTATCAGTGATTTTGAATTGATAAGAACGATTCATGGCTATAATAAAATGATCAGCATTGATGGTATCCTGTTACAAATGCCGCTTCCATCACATATGAATCGAGAAAAGATCGTTTTAGAAATTGATCCTTTGAAAGATGTAGATGGTCTTCATCCGTTGAATACAGGTCTTTTTTATCAAGGCCAGGAAGCTTTTGTGCCATGTACAGCATTAAGCGCCATGGAATTTATTCATGAGAGTGGTATGAATCTGGATGGTAAAGAAGTAGTCGTAGTGGGCCGCAGTAATGTGATTGGCAGACCAGTGGCTCAATTGTGTCTAAATGAGCATGCCAGTGTTACGGTAGTACATTCAAAAAGCTTGAATATTGAAAAGATATGTTCCCATGCAGATGTTGTTATTGCGGCTGCAGGTGTTCCTAAGATGATTAAAAAGAATTGGTTAAAAAAAGGTGCTGTAGTTATTGATGTAGGTATCAACTATGATGAAAATGGAAAGATGTGCGGTGATGTTGATTTTGATGATGTCATTGATCAAGTCGGTAAAATATCACCTGTGCCAAAAGGTGTGGGTGTAGTCACTAATTCAATGTTAATGCGAAATCTAATTTTTGCTTATCAAAGAAAGGGGTAAACATGGAATACGATTTAAATGATATTGTAGAGATGAAAAAAGAACATCCGTGTCATAAAAGTAAGTATTGGAAAATTATTCGCATGGGTGCCGATATTCGTATCAAATGTCAGGGATGTGGAGCAAGTGTGTTATTTCCAAGAAGTGAATTTGAGAAAAAATGTAAGAAAGTTGTACAAAGAAGTCAAAGTTCTCTTGAATAATGAAGAGGAAACGATTAAACTAATTGAAGAAATCTGAGGTGAGGAAGTATGCCGTTAACAGCGGGAATTGTAGGCTTACCAAATGTGGGAAAGTCTACGTTATTTAATGCAATTACAAAAAGTCAGGTTGAAGCTGCGAATTATCCTTTCGCAACGATTCAGCCAAATGTCGGTGTCGTAGAGGTACCGGATGCACGTATTGATCGTCTTGCGGAAATCTTTCATCCGAAAAAGAAGATTTATACAACATTTGAATTTACGGATATTGCTGGTCTTGTAAAGGGAGCTAGTAAAGGAGAAGGTCTGGGAAATCAGTTTTTAAGTAACATTCGTACATGTGATGCGATCGCTCATGTAGTACGATGCTTTGATGATGCTGATATTACGCATGTAGAAGGCAGTGTAGACCCTATTCGTGATATTGAGATCATTAATCTTGAGCTAACATTAGCTGATTTACAGACAGTGGAAAATCGTATTGGCAAGGTAGAAAGAAAAGCTTTGACGACACGAGATAAAGATGCTATGGCAGAACTGGATGTATTAAAGAAATTACAGGCCGTACTTTTAGAAGGAAAGGCTGCAAGAAGTGTTGAGCTGGATAACGATGAATATCTATTGGTAAAAAACTTTTCTTTATTAACTTTAAAACCAATGATTTATGTTGCGAATATGAGCGAAGATGAAATTGGTGATCCTGAAAGTAATGCATATTATCAAAAGGTATGTGAATACGCTAAAAGTGAAAACAATCTTGTTATTCCGATCAGCGCTAAAATTGAAGAGGAACTCTCTGGAATGGATAAAGAAGACAAAGAAATGTTCTTACAGGATCTTGGTATTGAAGAGAGTGGTTTGGATAAGGTCGTAAAGGCAGCTTACAACATTCTTGGTTTATGTACCTTCTTAACAGCCGGAGAAGATGAATGCCGTGCTTGGACCTTTAAAAAAGGAATGAGTGCCCCGGAATGTGCAGGAATCATTCATAGTGATTTCCAAAGAGGCTTTATTAAGGCAGAAGTTTATCGTTTTGAAGATATTGATCACTATGAAAGCGAAGTTGCGATTAAAGAGGCTGGAAAGCTTAGAATAGAGGGAAAAGACTATCTGGTACAAGATGGCGATGTTATGCATTTTAGATTTAATGTATGACAAATGACAATTTATTCACATGGTGAAAAGAAAATTATGATATAATACATATATAGAGAGGTGATATAATGAAACTTATTTTAGCTATCATGTCAAATGATGATGCACCTACTGCATCAAGCGCCTTGACAAAAGAAGGGTACTCAGTGACTCGTCTTGCAACTACAGGAGGATTTTTAAGAGCTGGCAACACAACGCTTTTGATTGGTTGTGAAAATGAAAAAGTGGATAAAGCCATTGAAGTCATTGGTGAATATTCATCAAGAAGAACAGAAGTCGTACCTGCAACTTCTTCTTATGATATCGGAAGATTTGCTTCATTCCCTGTTGAAGTACAGGTGGGCGGTGCTACGATCTTCGTGCTGGATGTTGAAAAATTCATGAAATTATAATCATTAAATTGTGGTTGAATGTAAAAAACTCAAGCTTGAATTTAAATTCAGGAGCTTGAGTTTTTTATATATTAGGAAATTTCACTTTAGATTGATAGGCAGAGGATGAAAGGGAATGGAAAGAAGTGATCAGAATCTGGGAAAAGCGACATTGGAACGTTTCGCCAATGTCCTATTCAAAGAGAAGCAAAAAAAGAAGATGTGAAGGTGTCAGTGGAACCGTGTAGAGAGTAGGCAAGCGGGTATGCCGATAAGGAGCGCATATAATTTTGGTTACAATATCATTTTTTGTTATTTGATAAAAAAACTATTTACTTATTGGTATACACTGAATAACAAATTGAAACTTCTATGAATATTCCCTTCTTTTTATAATTTAAGTATCGAGAGGAGGAGCAAAGATGAAACTTGATGGAAAAGTTGCAATTGTTACCGGTGGCGGTTCAGGTATTGGAAAAGCTATCGCTGTGCGTTATGCGAAAGAAGGAGCTCATGTTGTAATTGTTGGAAGAAGAGAAGCGGTTTTAAAAGAAATAGCAGCTTTAGATGACAAAATCAGCTATGTAGCAGGGGATATTACAAAAGATGAAGTCGTTGAACATGTAATGGAAACTGTAAAAGAGAAATATGGTCATTTAGATATTTTGATCAATAATGCCGGATGGTGTCCGGTTCAGCCAATTACCGAAATTACGATTGAAGACTATGATAAAGCTTTTAGTCTGGATGTTCGTGCGCTTGTAAATATGACGATTCATGCTTTACCAATGATTATAGAAGCAAAAGGCAGCATCATAAACCTTTCTAGTGTTGGAGCTACTCATCGTGCTGCCAATTTATCGATGTATGTAGGTGCAAAAGCAGCAGTTGAAAACTTTACACGTGTTTGGGCGATAGAACTAGCTGAAAAGGGAGTGCGTGTGAATGCCATTGCTCCTGGTGCAATTCGTACGGATATCTGGAATGTAACAAATCTTTCTTTAGAAGATGCGAAAAAGCATGAAGAAGGAATTGCATCAAGTATACCGTTCAAACGTTTTGGAAAGCCTGATGAAGTGGCAAATGTTGCCCTTTTCCTAGCAAGCGATGAGGCAAGCTATGTGAGCGGTTCTGTTTATGCAGTTGATGGCGCTCAAGGGGCCGCATAAATCCTTTTAGTATCTTCGTTGAACAATTGAAGTGACTGCGTTATAATGAGAACGGCTGATAAAAGCTGAAATGGAGTGGTGTTATGTTAGTAACAACGAAAAAAATGCTTCTTGAAGCACAAAAAAATCATTATGCAGTTGGTGCCTTCAATGTTGAAAATATGGAAATGGTACAAGCTGTTATTGCAGCCGCTGAAGAGATGCGCTCACCGATCATCATTCAGACGACGCCCTCTACTTTAAAGTATGCAAGTCCTGAGTTATATCTAGCCAATGTCAAGGCATTAGCAAATAAAGCTGAAGTTCCGATAGCCATTCATCTGGATCATGGCAATAGTTTTGAATTAGCAATGCAGACATTCAGATGTGGATATACATCGATCATGATCGATGGCTCTCAAAAGCCTTTTGAAGAAAATATTGCTTTGACATCAGCAGTAATAAAAGCAGCACATGCAGCTAATATTAGTGTAGAGGCAGAATTAGGTACCGTAGGCGGTAAAGAAGACAGCTTAGATAATGGCGAAGGTGGTTATACTGATCCATCAAAAGCAAAAGAATTTGTAGAACGCAGTGGCTGTGATTCCTTAGCTGTCGCCATAGGAACAGCTCATGGTGTGTATAAGCATGCCCCAAAACTTGATCTAAACCGATTAAGTGCAATACGTGAAGTCGTAGATATTCCTTTGGTGCTTCATGGTACGAGTGGTGTTGATGATAAAGTCGTGAAAGAATGTGTTCAACGTGGAATTTGTAAAGTCAATTACGCAACCGATTTAAGAATTGCTTATACAAGAGGAGTCAAAGAAGTATTAGCAGAAAATCCAGATACGATCGATCCTAAAAAATATGGTGCAAGAGGCCGTGAATATGTGAAACAATATGTCATGGAAAAAATGCAGGTCGTAGGAAGTGCTCATCGAATATAAATAAAGAAGATCGAATCAAGGGAGACACTTCGTAAGGAAGTTGTCTCCCTTTGGCTTTTGTAGTCAGCCAGAATGATTGAATTGTAAGGATAATTCAATTCATAACGGAGGATTACACAATGGCAAACTTTATTGAAGAATTTTTCTACGGAAATCTTGATCCACAGGCACGTAGCACAAAGCAAAACAAGGATGTTCAGAAGCAGATGGAAATTCTGATGAACAACGAGGAAAAGCTGACGGCTGCATTAGATGATGAAAATAAGAAGTTATTTCTTGATTTTGCAAACGCTTGGAGTGTCGTAAACGGCGAATCAACATTAGACAGCTTCATAATTGGTTTTCGGTTAGGTGCGAAATTTACATATGACACCTTTATCGGAACGGATGCTCCGTTCGAGGATCTCTTGAAGGAGTGATGATAATGAAAAAATATTACATAGTATTTGACGAATACGAAAGAGGAATTATCATCAACGCTCTTAATGACAAACGGAATGCTCTCATAAAAAAAGGGCGATATACCGATGCAGTTGCCGAAGTCCTGCTAAAAGTCATTAACGCAAAACAAAAGAGATTTAAGATTAGATATACGGAGGATTAAGATTATGAAAAAGACTATATTTGAGCAAATGGGCGGTACATATACAAAGGTTGGAGATTATTATTTACCTAATCTCTTGCCTGCCGAACAAGAAGAACAACCTATTGGTGTATGGGGGCAGCGACACCTACGGTACATCAAGCAACACCACAAGGTGAGATACACTAATCTGCTGACAAGCGGTAAGTTAAACGCCTATCTTGCAGACATTGATAAACAAGCTGAAGATATGCTTTTTCGGCTTGTAAAACAAATGGCAGAGCGTGAGGGTGTTACCGAACAACTCAAAGCAGACAACCAAATGGAGTGGGTTGCTCGGATGAATAATATCCGCAGTAGAGCTACTGAAATCGTAAATAATGATATAATTTATAAGTAATCGAAGTGCGGCGGCAGGGAGATTTATACCTCTCTGCCGCCGCTGTTTTGATCATCATCATCTTCATCATTAGAACAACCGGATATAATATGCAATTCGCCTGAATCCATGTCGATTGCCATATTATCTCCCATCCTCATCAATAAATCTCCGTCAGAATCTATTGCCATATTGTCAGAGATAGAATGAGCAAAATCGCCGTCCTCGAAATCAAAAAAATGCTTACCCATATAGTATCTCGCTTGAAAAATTAATAATCATATTTGTTTATTTCTAAAACTCTGAATGTTGCATTTTTGAATTGATTTAATTTTTCTTGATCTACATATTCAAAGGCTTTCAAATATATCTCTTGTCCGGCACCTAATCTATCAGCGTAAATCATATCTGTTTCAATTCTTGCACCGTTTGTATCTACTGCTTCAATCGTTATGTAATAAGTGCATTGTTTTTCAGCTTTGTTTTTTACTGTGATATCAAGGGACGTTTCGGAGAAGTATCCATTATTAGTTACCTTGAATTCTCCAAAAGAAACATCAACATATTTTTCTAAAATTTCGTCTGTCGTTTCTTCTCTAAATACATCACCAATTGCAGGTATATTAGATTCAATATCATCTGATATGTTAGTGAAAAGCGTAGCAGCAAAAACAACATACAGAATCAAAAGAATAATGGATAAAACGATTTTGGTTATAAAGCCAATCAAAGCACCTTTGCCTGCCGATTTAGCTCGTTTAGGTTTCTTTCCTTCATATATGAGAAAGAGGATTAAACCAACAATCGGAATAAAAAATCCCAAGATAGCGAACCCAAAACTTGAACTATCTTCAGAAACATTTGCATCGGACTTATTATCAATCCGTGCCCCACAGTTATTACAATATAATGAGGTATCGTCTACATTTCTACCACAATTTTTACAATACATAAAAATTTACTCTCCGCTTTTGTTATCGATAATATCCATTTTGCTGACAGACTTGATGAATCGTTTCAGCAAAAATTGATCTGGATTTTTTATTATCATCGGTGTTTGTATTCTTTTTGTCTATATAATTATCTCTGACTTGCTGCCACAGTTTATGCTTTTTAATCCACTCAATTTTGATAGGGAGATCATAATATCCTTTTGGCTGGTATTCCCACGAATAACTGCGCTGTTCTTTGTTATAGCGAATATATTGTTGCCGTCCATCGCCGCATTCATATATAATGCAAAAGTCACAACTATGCAATATACAAGAGTTGGCTCTATCCTTTACTTTTATGGTGAGAACACGAGTGGAATCTTCGGTGTAATCATATCCGAAAATGGAATATCCATAGGGATTAGTAACTCTATCAAGACCTTTATGAAGAATGTTTCGTATATCTTCGGCAGAATAGTCTTCGTCGGGGTCATTTACTTCAATATTCACATCGAAATCAAAACCAATGTTAGAGTTTTGGTCACGGGTTATCATTTTTCGTTTGCTACTGCCCACAAAATGATATTGAAAAGTAAAATCATCTCTTACTTCTTTCTGTAATCTGTGGATAATTTCCAAAAGTTCATCTCTAATTGGTTCCCATTCTTCTTTTGGAACATACTCGAAATCATGCATAATCATAATATCTCCTTTTATCCCAAGCCGCCCAAATAGATTTTACTGAATCTAAATCGTATTATTATATACTCATTATACGTAAATGTCAACAATTTTTCAATAAATTTCGATGTTTCGTGAAGTGAAAAGTTAAATTCTACTTTAAAAAGCGACAAAAAAATGTGGAAATTAGTCGTTCATCATTTCTAAAATGAAATAGTTATCAGGACAGACGGATAGTTATTTGCTTTTTGTTATTGTAGGAATTACTGTTTCAGGTATATAATATTATTGACGATAACATAAAAAGGCCGCAATAAAGGATAGGAGAATTTAGAAATTTTTTTGGCTGGAAAGACTAAATTCTACTATGTTTTGTTTGAAAGACCGTGAAGCAGCTGGTTTTTAATTCATTATTTTTTCAATAAGTAGGGCTTTAGAATAATGTTATCTTTTTCGATTCTGGTAATTCCAAAATCGTTGAATTTCTTCATGAGTTCAGGATGAAGAAATTCCATCAGCTCAATGGGTGACTTTCCGTTGAGCTTTTCTTTTGACATCGAGTTAATATGCGACAGTGCAGTATTCAAGGCTTTCTGAGATGTTAGCCCCAGAGCTCTTAAATCTGTTTCTTTTGGAAAAATGTAGCGCAGTTCAATATGATTGTTTTCCAGGGTTGCCTTTTGTGTGGACTGCATCGGATCACAGTAATAGACACGGGTTCTTCTTGCTCCGTTTTCTTTTTTTTCAATTCCTTCTGCATCGGCCATTTCGCTTCCGCGGTCTGTCAGAAGAATTTCAACTTCTTCATGGAAAAGTTCGCTGCCTAAAAGATTTTCTAAAGCATTCACGCCTGAAACCATCGCTTCCTCTGTTTTCTCTTCGTGAAGGATGCCGAACAGGAAGCCGTATTTCACAAATTTGAATGTCTGAATAAATGGACCATTTGATATATCGTTGTATACCGTATCCATCTGTACGATTCTGGCGTCCTCATTCTCGGAGAGATAGTTACAGTAATCCTTATAGGTTCTCCCTTTCAGGAATCTTCTGTCTTCACGCTTTTTTAAAGCGGCTTTCTTAGACTTGAATTTTTTTCTGGATACCTGGCGTCTTAGGTCCATAACACTGATTCCGACAATACTGAATACGCCTGTTTCGATATAAGTATAGAGGGTTCTTTCAGTAATTCCTAATTCCGGATGAGCCTGAATGATTTGATAAGGGGACTGGCCCTGATCAAGAAGCGGTTTGACAATTCCGCCCATCTTTTTTGCCTCCTCTGTTGTCAGGTTCACGCCCACTCTTGAATCGACAAGCGTATTCCTGTACTCTCTGTGAGCTGTTTCGGGCTGATAGACATATTTATTGAATCTGCAGGAATGAAATTTTGAACAGCCATTGCAGGCCCCGGGACTTCTGTCTCTTCGTGAGCATTTAAACCGGATATAATCAGGGCATTCCAATTTACAGCTGTGATTATGAGAGCATTTGGATCGGTTCACACATTCCAGAGGAAGATTGCATTTATAAGTCAGGACCCGATGAAGCCTGATTTCCTTTCCTATGGTAGACTTGTCTTTACCGATGACTTGTGCAATGGCCGTATGGGTGGCACCATTACGAATACTTGATTCAATAATTTTTCTTTCATTTTCGGTCATATGTTTATTTTTATTTGTGGCAGCCATAAGGGCCTCCTTTCTTTGTGATTCTGGCTGCTTCCGGTCATTTTCAATATGACATATTGAAAGAGTAAATTCAACATGAATTTTGTGAAAGATTAAATTCATCTCTTCCTATATTAAAGTAGAATTTAACTTTTCACTTTACTAATTTCGATGTTTTTTCAAAAAAGCATTGACAAACATACGTTCCGTACAGTAAAATATAATCCCTTTAAATGAGGGTTTACAATTGAATACGATGTAAGATTGAGATGTAGCAAAGCCACCCAATGCCGTCGGTATGCTAAGAGAAAATACCGTCACCCACCACTCTATGCGTTTTGGTACTGTTAGCGAGTGAATGGGTGCGATAACAGTCCCGTCTTTGAATTTCAAAGCCGTTACATAGAACATCATTTTGAAGCGAGAGCAAAGCTCCCGCCGATTCTTGATGTCTGTGTAGTGGCTTTTTTGTTTTGCCTTTTTTCAAAAAACTATGCATAAAATCGAAGATTTTTGACGTTAGATAGAAAAGTTTTTGAAAAGGTTGGATTTTTAGCCCTTCTCGCTGGCTACTTATTGAGGGGCAAATTAAGCCGCTTGTACTTAACAACTGAATAACCGTCCGAATGGGATATGATTTTGCGATGATATGAGCGAAACAACGCCGCTGAAAACGCAGGGGCAGGAACGACATTCGGGTAGAACGGCAAAATGGCTCTTGAACTGTAAAAGTCGGTGCTTTTCCAAACAGAAAAGGTTTTGACGATGTCCGCATCGTTCGGGGTGTTTCTATTAAAAATTCCGTATTTTTCACAAGTCTTGAACTGTGAAAAATCGGTAAAAAATGCCCTACTTAGAAAACACAAGAAAAATTAAGCTATTTTTTGAAAGGAGCGTGAAGTGATGAAAACAGGACTTAAAAGTCGCAGAAAACAACAGAGATATTCTTTGATGAAGCGAGCCGATGGATAACGGTAAGCACGTACAATACCGATCTCAAAAACAGATTGACCGCCTATGCTAAAATGCATCCCGATCTGTGCAGGCTTACCGATGATACAGAGGATGGCGGGTGTACCGCTTACAACAAATCCGCCTTTTGGGTATATGAAAAATCCCGAAAATACAAAGGAATGGATTGTTGATGAAGAAGCGGCAAAGACCGTAAGACAAATCTTCGCCCTATGTGTTGAAGGACTTGGACCGACACAGATCGCAAAGCGGCTCAAAGCCGCAAAGGTGCTGACACCTACGGAATATTGGATTAGTATCGGCAGGAATTGCAGTAAACCGCCCGCCGTTCCGTATAATTGGTGTGCAGATACCGTTGCGAATATTCTTTCAAAGCAAGAGTATTGCGGAGATACGGTCAATTTCCGAAGCACAACAAAGTCCTTTAAGAACAAAACCAAGATTGAAAGACTGCAGGAAGAATGGAAAATCTTCCCGAACACTCATCCGGCAATCGTAGACCGAGAAGTGTTTGAATTGGTGCAGGAACTTCGGCAGCACCGCCGCAGACCTACTAAAAGCGGAATCGTCAGTTGGTTTTCGGGACTTCTCTACTGTGCAGATTGCGGAGAAAAATTGTATTACAGCGTAACAAATAATTACAAACGGGAGCAAGCATATTTCTTCTGTTCCTCGTTCCGCAAAAATTCCGATGAATGTTCCGCCCACTATATTCGTGAAAAAGTGGTAATGGAAAATGTATTGGAAAGTATGCGACGTATCCTACTGAACGTGCAAGCCTTTGAAAAGGAATTTGCCCGCAAACAGATGGAATGTTACAGCGAGGATAAGAAAAGAGAACTTGTGGAGAAACGCCGAGAGCTTAGCAAGGCAAAGAAGCGTATCGCAGAGATTGACGGTCTTATACAGAAACTCTACGAAGATAACGCTATCGGTAAAATATCCGATGAACGCTATGCCACCTTGTCAATGTCCTACGAGGAAGAACAACGGGAACTAAAAACTGCACTTCCTGATATGGAAACCTATCTTGAAACCGAAACGGACAAGGCCGAGAGTTTACAGAGGTTTATTGATAAGGTCAAGAGGATAACCGAAATCAAGGAACTAACGTCTGAGTTGGTACACGAGTTCATTGATAAAATCGTGGTACACGCTCCAAGATACCTTGACGGCAAAAGAGTTCAGCTCATTGATATTTACTACAGCGGCGTTGGCATACTCCGAGAACTCACTCCCGAAGAAATGGAAGAAGCGTTCCAAAAGCATATGGCGGAACGCAAAGCAAAAACGGCATAGCCAATGGCTACACCGCTTAACGAAATCAATTATTCAGTTTAGATACAAGAGCCACCTTGGGGCACCTTCCTTACGGAGGGTGCCCCAATTTCGGTCTTTTTTAGTATCAAAAAATGACCATTGAAATGTAAACTACTTTCATAGTCAAACACATTGTAAATGATTTTTAAAAAGTCTATAATAAAATCGATAAGAACATTTTAGGGAAGAAATTGGGAGGCTTTAAATATGATTACTAAAATCAGAAAAAGAGATGGACGTGAAGATCATTTCATTCCTGAACGTATCACACGGGCCATTTTTTTAGCGGCTACACAGGTGGCAAAAGAAGAAGGAACAGAAGCAGATTACAGTACTGCGGAATATCTGACAGATCGAGTTGTATCTCTTTTAAATAGAGAATACAAAGATGCGATTCCTTCTGTAGAACAAGTACAGGATGCAGTCGTAAAAGTATTGATCGAAACAGGTCATGCGAAAACGAGTGAAAAATATATTTTGTATCGTGCCGAAAGAACAAATATCCGTAATATGAAAACCCGTCTGATGAGATCGATCAAGGAAATTACTTTTTCTGATTCAAACGAAAGCGATCTTAAGCGTGATAATGCGAATATTGATGGTAATACTGCAATGGGAACGATGCTTCAGTATGGAAGTGCGGTTTCAAAAGAATTTTGTATGAGTCAGGTGATGAATCCTGAACATGCCCT
The DNA here is from genome assembly GCF_900104665.1 of Traorella massiliensis. Lineage (GTDB taxonomy): Bacteria > Bacillota_I > Bacilli_A > Erysipelotrichales > Erysipelotrichaceae > Traorella > Traorella massiliensis. The sequence continues at coordinate 409,244 of NZ_LT629967.1, forward strand.
GCTTCATGAAAATGGAGATATTCATGTACATGATATGGATTTTATGAACATGGGAACATTGACTTGTTGTCAAATTGATCTTTCAAAGCTTTTCCAGGGAGGTTTTTCTACAGGACATGGTTTTTTAAGAGAACCACAGGATATCATGTCTTATGGAGCCTTAGCGGCTATTGCGATTCAAAGCAATCAAAATGACCAGCACGGTGGACAAAGTGTTCCTGCTTTTGATTATTATTTAGCGCCAGGTGTTGAAAAAACATTTAAGAAAACATATTATCAAAACATGAAAAAAGCCGTTGAACTGATGAAAGGCTTAGATGTGAATGTTTTAGAAGATCTAAAAGCAATTGAAAATAATAAGGGTGTTTATCCAAAGATCCAGATGCCTCAGGAATATTTGGATGAACAACAAGAATTATTAAGAAATAAATATCAGTTATCTGAAGATGATATCAAAAAGATAGAAAAATTTGCTTATGATGAAACCTATCGTGAAACAGATAGAAAGACTTATCAGTCAATGGAAGGTTTTATTCATAATCTAAATACGATGCATTCACGTGCTGGTGCACAGGTACCTTTTTCAAGCATTAATTTTGGTACAGATACTTCAGAAGAAGGAAGAATGGTTTCAAAAAATCTGATATTAGCACAGGAAGCAGGACTTGGAAATGGTGAAACACCTATTTTCCCAATTCTTATCTTTAAAGTAAAAGAAGGTGTCAGCTATAATGAAGAAGATCCTAACTATGATCTTTTCAAGTTAAGCATGCGTTGTTCCGCAAAACGTCTTTTCCCAAATTTCTCATTTTTAGATGCACCTTTCAATAAACAGTATTACATTCCAGGAAATGTAGATTCAGAAGCTACTTATATGGGATGCCGTACACGAGTTGTGGGTAATATCAATGGTGAATCAACCGTTACAGGCAGAGGAAATTGTTCCTTTACATCTATCAATTTGCCACGTATTGGTATCAAGCATGGAGTGGTAACTTTAGGAAAGTTTGATGAAGTAGGTTTCTTTGCGGAATTAGATTCTAAAATTGATGCAGTGATTGCGCAATTAAAAGAAAGACTGGTAATTCAGTCAAATAAAAGAGTCAAGAATTTTCCGTTCCTTATGGGACAAGGTGTATGGAGAGGTTCAGATAAGCTAGGCTGGAATGATACTTTAGAAGATGTTGTGAAACAAGGAACATTGACTTTAGGTTTTATTGGTCTTGCGGAATGTCTGAAAGCTTGTATCGGTGTACACCATGGAGAAAGTGAAGAAGCACAGAAATTAGGCTTAAAGATCATCTCTCATATGCGTGAACGTATGGATCAGCAGATGAATATCGATCATTTGAATTTCTCATTGATTGCGACACCTGCAGAAGGACTGGCAGGACGTTTTACACGAATGGATAAAAAACGTTTTGGTATCATTGAAGGTGTAACGGATCGTGAATATTATACGAATAGTTTCCATGTGCCTGTTTATTATCATATCAGTGCTTTTGATAAGATTAAAATTGAAGCACCATATCATGAACTTACCAATGGCGGTCACATCTCTTATGTGGAAATGGATGGAGATCCATGCAATAATCTGGAAGCTTTTGAAGCAGTTGTGCGCTGTATGAAGGAAAGCGGTGTAGGTTATGGCAGCATCAACCATCCGGTGGATCGTGATCCAGTATGTGGTTATTCAGGTGTTATTGAAGGGCATCGCTGTCCAAAATGTGGTCGTGATGAAACGAAGGGCGAAGTAAAATTTGATAAGATTCGTCGTATTACAGGCTATCTCGTAGGAACAATCGATCGCTTTAATGACGCTAAAAAAGCGGAAGAACACGATCGTGTAAAACATGTCTAAGATGAAAATAAGATTAGCGAGCAAGTGTAATATCGACAGTATCGTCGATGGACCGGGATTAAGAATTGTTGTCTGGACACAGGGTTGTCCACATCACTGTCCTTTTTGTCACAATCCACAAACCCATGATTACAAGGGTGGCTTTGAAGAAGACATAGAAACGATCATTGCGTTATTAGATGATATTAAGTTACAACAAGGAATCACTTTTTCAGGAGGAGAACCTTTTGAACAGCCTTTGCCTCTTATAGAAATTGCCAAGGCAGCCAAGAAAAAGAAGTTAAATATCTGGGCTTATAGTGGTTATCTTTATGAAGAATTGCTTGAAAAAAAAGATTGTTTCGAACTGCTTCAATATGTAGATGTACTCGTTGATGGACGCTTTATTCATGAACAAAAACATTATCAGCTCAAATTCAAAGGATCATTGAACCAGCGTATTATTGATGTACAAGCATCACTAAAAGAACACAAGGTCATCTTAAGTAAATATGATGAAGAAAATGAAAAGCTGAAGATAGAACAATAAGTTTTATTTTCAGTTTTTTTGTAACTCGAAATAGTGTGTGGATAAGTGAAGTGCATCATTAAGATATGATGCATTTCATAAGGAAGAAAAAGAAGAGTTGACAAGTATGACAATGATTTTCATAGCATAACACTAAATCGTGTATCCGCACTAATTGGTCCTATATTTAAAAAAGTGTTTGAACTGAATAACCTAAAAATCATTCCAACAAAAAAGGTTATTCTCAATAAATAACTTAGACAATAACGAGATTTTGAGCAGATTTTTATAGCTATAAAACAGAAAAAATTAGACTTTTTATATATAAAATGTGATATAATTTCAATTAGAAAAACACTAAATAATGTTTTGATAATAAGAAATAAAAAGTTTAAGTATTCATGTAGATGATTAATTGAGATCATTCTAAATTATTTATAAAATAGTTTTAATTCACTGGCAATTTATTTAAACTAGTTAAGAAAATGCATGTTTCAGGACAACAGCGAAGGTGAACACAAAAGCAAGCAGGGCAATCCCCTTTCGGAGGATATCTGCCCTGGTGAAGCGTTGTTCTCTTTTTTCGATCAATCCTAATTCCATACATTTCTCCCTTATGGCCGGAGGATAGTCGCCTACCGAGGCAAAGGGATTTTTCAGTGTCAGCGGAACAATCAGGATTGTGAATAATAAGATACCAATCAGACTTTCTATCATGACCGCCATATTCGCTACACCTCCGATATCCATTTTATCGTTTTATGAAAAGCGTCTTCACGGCTATGCCTGCAGTCCTCCGGATATTGTCTCTCAATTTTAAACATTTTCAGCTTAGGTGGATTTAATGGAACAAGAATGTGGCTTGCTTTTTCATATTCCAAGACATCTACCCGGAAAGCAAACCGGTGTTTTTCCAGGCGGTTTACCATATATGCCACTGCCTCTTTGCTGGGCCACATGAGATCTTCCTTTGCGTAAATAAATAAAATGTTTCCCTGAATGTTCTCCACATGAATGGCTGTATCCTCATCAAAATGTTTCAGCGGTTCTTCGTAGATGTAGGATAACTCGAACTGCTGATGGAGGATGAGGTTCCGGATTGCCGGCCCATATTTCAGATGCGCTGTCATACACGGAAAATCTTTTCCCCTGTATGTGAATTCGGAGGCAGATGAAAAAGTTTTCGATGCCATGCTTTTATTCCCGTACATGCCTCCCCATATACAGTGGATCGGGGAGAGGGCAACAACGCCGCAGATATCCGGCATAAGAGAAGCGCAAAGCAATACCAGTTCAGCGCCTTTTGAAATGCCATACATGATAATCTTTTCATATCCTTTGTTTTTCAGCCACAGGATCGCTTTTTCAAATGGATCGACAGGCACCCGAACCAGTTCTTTCGGCAGCCCGTCTACGTTCCAGTAACAAATACCTAACGCGGCGATGCCGCACCTGGCAAACATAGCACCCACATTCATCGGGATATTTTCATTCCCTTCGCTGCCGCCTACTACGATGACGACCTTTTTGGGATCATGATCCTTAACAGGGACATGATAAAGTCCATAGAACCCCTCCTGTGCAACCGTCACATATTCCACTTTCCCAACTCTCCCTGTTTTTGCAGCTTGGATTGCTGTCCGTATTTTCTTTCTTTATCCCATTTAGAGTCCTTTTTGCAAACATAGAAATCACACTTTTCTGCGCCCTCTGCAAGTGTACCTGTCCTGTATAACACGCCGCCCATGAGATCAGCAGAAATAAAATCCATGGCACACATATAGGGTATCAGTTCTTCCAAATGCTCCTGTTTTCCAAGCGCACACAGGCCGCACCTGTGATAGTTGATGGTGTATTCGTCTGCATCCCTTCCGGGAATCGTCTCCGTCATCCAGTTGAATTCACTGTCGGATATGGCATTTGCAATTCTGTCCTTCTTGACTTTCTTTTTTTGATATTCCATATCAAATGGATTTTTACTCCCGAAAGCTTTTTTAATGAGCGACGCCTGCATCGTGGCTGTCACCATTTCCCCGAACTGCTCATGGCTCATCGCCCCATCCATTGCCTTATAAACTGCCATCCAGACAATTCCGCCGGAAAGACAGATTCGCAGAGGATTTTTCGTAAAACCGCCTATGTCGGGTGTCCTCGCCAACATATCTTTAAAGTTTTTACGTGATTTCTTCTTCACCCTGAATGTATCCGTATTTTTGCAATTGGCTGCGATATATTTGAAAATAGCAGGTGTCATCGCTGACCACATCAGTTTTTCACAGATGGTGTTTTTCATATTCATGCTCCTTCAAAACGTACTCATAAACGAGGGACTGATTGCCGGAGCCATCCTGAAAGGGCTTCTCTGCCACTTTCTTAAATCCACGTTTTTCATAAAACTCCCACGATGCAAGAGTGTTCGTAAAAAGCCGCACACGATCTGCTCCATCAGCTTTTGCCCGATTCAAAAATTGTGTGACCAATGCGGTTCCCAACCCCTTTCTGTAATTCCTTCTGGACGAAAGGGCAACGAGTTCCAGATCGCATTTCCCAACGGTTTCCTTATCCCTTTCCTGTAGCTGACGGAAAAAGGCATCAAACTGCTTCTGGAATGGTGCTGACATTTTATATCTTTTCAGATAGAACTTGAGAAACATTTTACACCAACGGCCATAGTGCTTTTTTGTCTCATACTGAGCTGCCAGAGCCTTGCTGAAACGCTTATCATATTTTCCACAGATGAATCCTACGACCTGATGATCCTCCGTTTCCGCAACATAGGTGAAATTGCATTTTTCAATCAGGATCTGTGCGTAGTCACGCAAAAGTATTTTATCGTTCTGATCCACAGAGCATGAAAAGAATCCTTCGTAGAAGCAATCCCCGCAGGCCGCAGCATCTTTTTCCTTATATGGACGAACAGTAAACATGGATGTACCCTCCTATGCGCAAATAAGTTAGTCATAACTAACTAATATTATATCAGGAGACATGCAGGATTGCAATTCATTTTTTACCTGTTAATCATTTGATAGTGACATGGCGGGTCATGAGAAACCTCCTTCCATTTTAGAGTAAAGGAAGAGCAGGAGACATAGTAAGAGATTTCCTACTGAATGCGAATCATATTCTGTTTTATATCATTTGATGGCTGATCAGAGGATTGCTGTAATCACTCCCACTGCAAGACAGGCGTGCAAGCCAAGAAGCATACCAATACAGGACTGCTTAATATGAAAACAGTAATCCTTATATTCTTCCATATCCTCTGTGCCTGGTATCCTGACTTTTTTCGAATGGCAAAACCAGATGCAGTCAAGTACAAGGGCATCATACCAATCAATGATCAGCCAGATCAGGTAGGAATCCCGAAACCCTTTCCAGAATGTATCCGCTCCATTAAACCGTTTCAGGATAACAGCGAAGATGAACACAAAAACAAGCAGGGCGATCCCCTTCCGGATGATATCTGCCCTGGTAAAGCGTTGCTCTCTTTTTTCGATCAATCCTAATTCCATACATTTCTCCCGTATGGCCGGGGGATAATCTCCCACCGAGGTAAGGGGATTCTTCAATGTCAGCGGAACAATCAGGATTGTGAATAACAGGATTCCGATTAAACTTTCTATCATGACCGTCATATTCACTTCACCTCCACTCCAGGTGGAGCATTTTGAGCATTCCAAATCGATCTGAGACATCCATACTGATTTTTGTAATGATTTTTAATCCATCTCGTTTGATAAACTTGTAATACGGTTCATCCGCCAGTACTTTGACACCGCCACCCAAGGTGGTAACCAGATCTTCAGCCGAATTCACATAAAAAAACATTCGGGCATTTTCATGCCCCATCTGCTTCATATATTTCTTCTGCAACATTTTCATGCCGCTTTTATTTACCGTATCAAACACAAGCTCTATATTCCCGAAACCTTTCAGCATCTGCAAAAGGCCAAGAACTTTTTCCTCTTGAAAGTAATGGAACAGACCTCCTGCAGTAACCAGAAGAGGCGTATCAGGCATGTTCCTGCGGATCTGCCTGAGCCATCCGTCTGAAAAAGCATCTCCTGAAAGATAAGTTTCCTTCTCAGGTTCCGGGAGCAAACTGCGCCGGTATTCGATTACATTCGGCAGGTCTACAGCATACCATTGGGTTTGTCCATTTTCATTGCGATCATACGTTGTCTCCAGTCCGCAGCCCAACTGTATAACAACACCATCCGGTTTACGTTTCAGGAAGTTCTGGATATGCCGATCCATATTAGCGGAACGGGATGCAGAAGCCAGAAGCGTGTATTGACTTTGATTTCCTGTTTCCAACAGTGCGGATGGCAACTTTTCTTTTAATGAAAGTGCTTTTTTATCATATAAAATACCCGGAAACTTTTCGGTGGCGTAAATCCTTCCCACCATAGGAATAAACATTGTATCTTCTACTATACCAAATTCGGACATGGCTATCTATCCTCCTAATATGCAAACGAGTTAGTAATATCTAACTATTATTATATCAAGAGGAACCGGGGATTGCAATTCGTTTTCAATTGCTACTCGTTTTCTTCCCATCCTTTCTGCCAGCTCACCGCATCATCAAAAGAGAAGGAGCCATTCAGCCTTTTGACTTCCTTGACACATTCTCCCCGCAGTCGTTCCAGTGACACCGGATTGATGCTGTTATTCGCTGCGACCACGTTCATCATGACCGCCATCTCCACAGCTAACTTGAAGATCACTCCTAGAGAAGATAGTAATCAATTACTTTTTGCTGAAGATGATAGCACCACTACTTATTGGATGACCCATTATCCAAAGGAAGAAAAGATCGTTTATAATGAATTCCACTTTAGTAAAGAAACCGTAGAGAATACGGATCAGCTCACATTTACATTAAATATAGGTAAAACAGTAGAGATTAATGAAAAGATGAAAGTAAAATAAAACTTTCAGCTTTTCATATCAATCGTAAGATTTAATGTATTACGTTTTTGGTAGAATTACTATGATAGACCCGGCTTCTTGCTTATAAAAATACATTGTGATAGAATACAATAAGTAAGATTTTTAAAGGGGCTGAGTATTATGTCAAAAGTAAAAGATTTTATTAAAAAGAATAAGATACTTGTAATGGTTGTTGCTGCTTTAGCTGTAGTAGTTGTTGCAGGAAGCATTTATTTTGTAGTTACAAAAACAAATCCACATGCAGAAGATAATGTTGTAGAACAGGAAGTCAAGGTTGAAGACATTGGGATACTTGAAGATAACGGACTCATTACAGGTATTCAAGATATGAAAGTTGTGAAAGGTACAGAAATTGATTTAAAAGATTTAGTTTCTTTCAATGATGATTATGTAAAAAGTATTGATGTTGATGATAGTCAGGTTGATTATAATAAAGAGGGAGAATATGAAGTCATTTACACAATTACATTTGATAAAGAAAAACTACAAACGTTTGTAAAAGATGAAAATATAGAAGTTCCTTTTGATACGGAAAAAGATTCGATCATAATTAAAGTCAGTACTGTTGTAACTGTTACAGATAATGAAGAAGAAGCAGAAGTAGGGGACGAAACTACTACAAACGACACAACAGATAAGACGTCAGAAGAAAACCAAAGTGAAACTAACAATAATTCTTCTAGTAACAGTAATTCTAATACTAATAATTCTAGTAGTGGCAATTCAAATAGTAACAGTTCTTCCAGTTCTAAACCTTCTCACGAACATGTATGGGTCAGTCACACTGAAACTGTACAGGAACCAGTAACTGTAATCGTGGGTACCGAAACAAAGGAGTATACACTTTATCGTATCTACTGGTATAATACAAAAACATGGGAAGAAACACGAGATCCAAACCGTTTTAATGAATGGACGCACAGTGCTGATGGACAACTGTATCCACTTTATAATCCTTATGATAGGCCTGAAGATAATCCGCTCTTTCAAGGATATGACAGTAATGGTAATGCGACTTATTTAAATGATCATTCCATTATTTCAGGTCTGTATGAAGAGGTTCCTTGCGAGCCTTATGAGAAGACTGAGATGCGTACTGTAACGATTACAGTTGAAACCTGTTCTATTTGTGGTGCAACTAAATAAAGATAAACAAGCAAGAGATATTTCATTCGTTTCAAATGAAATATCTCTTTTTATAGTTTATGTAAAACATTATTTCACCAAAACAGTAAAAATGTATAAAGAAATTGGTAAAGATGAAAGAAAATGGATATAATAAAATAGAGGTGATACTATGTTAGATATGATCAAGGAATTAAAGAAGAATATGATTTTGCTTGCCGTGTTTTATCTGATATTAGGTATAATACTTGTGCTTTTTCCAGAAGGAAGCGGATACGCCATCTGTTATTTGATTGGTGGACTTACCATTATATATGGTATTTTTCATCTTGTTTTATATCAAAGAACAAAATCACCCTTTGTTACTTATCGCTATGATCTAGTACAAGGGATCATTGGTTTAGCAATTGGTATCTATGTAATCATAGTACCTGAGATACTTATTGAAACATTACCGGTAGTATTAGGTGTTGTGGTCATGATCGATAGTATTGTGAAAATACAAAATGCATGGGATTTAAAAAGAATGGGATATGATCGATGGTGGCTTGTGATGATAGGGGCATTGGTTACTCTTGTTTTTGGACTTTTGATGGTTTTTTATCCATTTACAGTTTATTTGTCAGTAATCGTGTTTGTAGGTATCTCATTGATCGTGAACGGTGTCAGTGATCTGATTACGATTTTTATTTTAAATAAGAAGGTAAAAGAATTTAAATCTAAAGTTGAAGATATGGTCATTGATTCAGATGCGAAAGAAATAAATGTTGAATAAAAAATAGTGTCAGCAAAAAGCTGGCACTATTTTTAAGGTGTGTGCCAGGTATGGCATATATCTAGCCGGTGAGAGTCCGGTCACGGGTAGTTACCGCCAAGTGTAGTGAACCACAAGCCGTTGGCAGTGATGCCATGGGTGAAGGAAGTGGTGTAGCAAATCTTACGAGCCTACGAATAGAAACCTAATGAGGCTAAATGGTGGATAAGGTTGCATTACAAACCGAAGTCCGAAAGGTAAACGTAAAACCAAGACAGTAAATCAGGAGGTTATGAGGAGAAAGATATATGCCTTACCCTGGGAGGTCTTGTGGACGGTGAAGTCCGGTAAGCTTTAAAATCAGCAATGGTACCACTCTCTAAAAGGTTTACCACAAGAAGTCAGATGAAGCCGTATTAAGGTAGAAGTACCGAAGGGCTGAAACGTTTATAGAGTGCGAATCGCTATAAGCAATGTTTGGATAGTCCGAAAACGAGAATAGTCTGGAACTATGGAACGTAACCATAGATGGCAAAGGTAGTGGGGATGGTTCCAAATGAATTTACGAATGGAGGAGGAGCAGCAAATGAAATTGATGGAAAAGATACTCAGTGAGGAGAATTTAGAAATGGCAATCAGGAAGGTCAAACAGAACAAAGGAGCACCTGGGGTGGATAAAATGACGGTACAGGAGGTCGAGCAATGGTTTGAACAATATCGGGAAGAACTGATTTCAAAGATAATGGACAAGCAATATCGACCCATGCCGGTCAAAAGAGTCTATATTCCAAAACCGAATGGGAAACAAAGACCTTTGGGAATTCCGACGGTAGTAGACCGAGTCATCCAGCAAGCCGTGGCACAGGTTCTTAATACAATCTATGAGCCAATATTCAGTGAACATAGCTATGGATTTCGTCCAAAGCGAAGTGCGCATATGGCAATGGAGGAAGTAATAAACAACTTGAATGAAGGGTATGAATGGATAATTGATTTAGATATCGAGAAGTTCTTTGATACGGTAAATCATGATAAATTGATTTCAATCTTAAGAGAGAATGTCAATGACGCAACAACACTGCATTTAGTACGGGCATATCTAAGAGCAGGAGTATTAGATAATGGACTAGTCAAAAGCACAACGGTAGGAACACCAATATCTACCTAGATAAGTTTGATAAAGAACTGGAACTTAGAAATCTCAGATTTGCAAGATACGCAGATGACTGCATCATTTTCGTTAAAAGCGAGATGAGTGCAAATCGAGTGATGAAGTCAGTGACATCATGGCTAGAGAGGAAATTATTCTTGAAAGTTAGCGCAACAAAAACAAAAGTAATCCGACCAACAAAAGGGCAATTCCTGGGATTTACCTTTCATAAGAATGGACAAAGATGGAAATGTAAGCCTACAGAAGATAGAAAGAAACGACTGTATTCTAAAATCAAAAAGGTTTTAAAAAGAAAACATGCCGTTTCCAGACCGTTAGCAAAAACATTTACGAAAGTAAATCAGATTGTGAGAGGATGGATCAACTATTTCAAGATAGGTAGCATTAAAACATTCCTTGATAAGTTCGGACAATGGTTACGCCATAAGATAAGATGCGTCATCATAAAACAATGGAAGAAACCAAAAACGATTTATAAGAATCTAATGAATCTAAATATTACATATAAGTGTAAATTTAGTAAAGAGGATATCTTCAAATGCGCAAACACAAGATTAGGGTGGTATAGAAGAAGTGCGATGAATGTCGTAAATTTCACATTATCCCCAAAAGTTCTAGACATTAAGAAAGGGGATAGACCTGGTCTGGTGCATCCCCTTGATTACTATCTTAAGAGTTTGTGATACCGATATAAATGTAGAGCCGTATACGAGACCCGTACGTACGGTTCAACGGGAGGGGCAATAAATTTAATTTATTCCTCTACCCTATTTCTTTTTATTTTTTTGATAATCATAGACAACAAGAATGAATCCTGCTACTAACAAACCGATACCAAAGATAAGTACAAAGGCTGACATAATGTTAAAAAAATCTAATGTCGGATTTGGGATATCTGCGAATAAGTCACCATACATCAATTCGGGTCCTAAGAATGATGACATCATTGCTTTTGATAAAAAATAGAAAACAAGAGCACCAATACCAGTGTATATTAAATAATAACCAATTTTCGCCCAATGTTTCCTGACAAGACGAACACTTTTATCAAATGTATCAGGTTTAGCCGTATGAACTTCATTTTCTAATAATTCATCAATTGTGATCTGGAAGATCTTGCTGAGGGCTAAAAGATTATTGGTGTCTGGCATAACTTCATCAGCTTCCCATTTGCTGACAGCCTGACGGGATACGTTGCATTTATGAGCAAGTTCCTCTTGAGAATAGCCTTTTTCTTTTCTTAATGTGTAAATGTTTTTTCCTAATGACATAGATCATTGCTCCCTTCATCTACTTGTAGTATAGAATTTGTAAGATTTGTTTGCAAGAAAATATAGTTTACAATATGTCAATTAGAGTAGTCATAAAGTTGAATTGATATTCTTTTTTTAATTTGAAAATGTTAAATACGAAAAAAAGTAATTTAATAGAAAAAGTGTTATAATAAAACCATTCAAGAGGAGAGTTTATGATAAGAATAGGAAATGCGATGGATATACACCCATTGACAGAAGGACGTAAGCTGATCTTAGGCGGTGTAGAAATTGAACATGATAAAGGATGCTATGGGCACAGTGATGCTGATGCTTTGCTTCATGCAATAGCAGAAGCAATCTTAGGTGCCTTAGCATTAGGTGATCTTGGAAAACATTTTCCTGATACGGCTGTCTGTACAGAAGGAATGGATTCTATGCTCATTTTAAAAGGGTGTGTGGAAATGATGAAAGAGAAAGGGTATCATTTGGTGAATATTGATTCAACGATTAATATTGAAAAACCTAAAATGGCGCCACATATTCAAAAGATGAGAGAGAATATTGCTCATGTCTGTGAATGTGATCTGGATTGTGTCAGTGTTAAGGCGACTCGTGGTGAAAAAATGGGATTTGTCGGACATGAAGAAGGTGTTTTGGCAATTGCCAGTGTTTTGGTAGAAAAATAAAGGAGTATGATCATGAAGCTTTTGGCCTCTGATTTTGATGGAACATTTTATTTCAAAAATAGGAAGCTGTTTTTAAAAAATTTAATAGCTGCACGTACGTTTCAAAAAAAGAATGTTATTGCAATCGTTACGGGCAGAGATGCAGCCTCTGTCATGCATAAATTTGAAAATACTGGTTTTCAGCCTGATTATTTAGCGGTTTATAATGGTGGAAGAGTTCTTGATTCAAAAGGACAGCTTCTTTATAAAGACCCTTTAAAAATTGATTTAGATAGACTATATGAAACTCTGGTACAAGAAAATGTTTCTCAAATGAGCATTCTTTCTTTAACAAAGGTATTTCATAAGAGTTTTCACTTTGATATTCATGACTGGCTGTATATGATGAATAATCGCTCTTTAAAACGAAACGTAGTAGAAGATTATCATGAAATTGAGGATGATATCTATATGTGTTCGATTAGTTGTGAAAGTGAAGAAAAGGCTCTTCTTTTATCTGAAAAGCTTAAGGGAATGAAGCTTGGATGTAGTATTTATGTTAATAAAAGTTATATTGATATCGTAGGAGAACACGCCAGTAAAGAACATGCAGTTGAAGTGATTGCCATACATACACAGGCTGATGAGGTATTTGTCATAGGAGATTCTTATAATGATGTAGGAATGCTTCGTCAATTTGAAAGTTATACGGTTGAAAGTGCGAATGAAGCAATTAAAAAAGAAGCTGATCATATCGTAGAAAGTGTCGAAGCGGCAATTGAAGATATTCAAGTGAGGTGAGGTCATGTTTGCGAAAACAAATGAAGTGAAAGTTATGCGTGATCCGGTACATGGATATATTCATGTAGAGTATCAAGTGATATGGGATTGTATCAATGCCAGAGAGTTTCAGCGTCTTAGAAGGATCCATCAGCTGGGTGGTACCTATATGGTTTATCATACAGCAGAGCATTCACGTTTTGCTCATTCTTTAGGAGTTTATGAGATTACAAGACGAATGGTGAATGAGGTCAGCGGATTGAAAGAGCTGAGTGAAGAAGATAAGGTAACGGTCATGTGTGCTGCTTTGCTTCATGATGTGGGACACGGACCCTTTTCTCATGCATTTGAGGCAATTACGCCTACTTCCCATGAAACCTATACACGCAGGATCATTTTAGAGGATACTCAAATACATCGTATATTAAGTAATGTTTCCAATGATTTCCCAAATAAAGTTGCTTCAATCATTGATTATTCTCATCCCAATGATTTATTAAATCAGATCGTTAGCGGACAGTTAGATGCAGATCGTATGGATTATTTATTAAGAGATGCATATTTTACAGGTACAAGCTATGGTAATTTTGATTTAGAAAGAATCTTACGTACCATGAGAGTGAAAGAGAGTAAGATCGTAATGAAAGAGAGTGGTATTCATACGGTAGAAGATTATATCATGGCCCGCTATCATATGTACTGGCAGGTTTATTTTCATCCGGTAACACGGAGTTATGAAGCTATCTTACATAGCATTTTTAAACGTTTGAAAGATTTGTATGAGCGTGATCCTTTTAAATTAGATCATATTCGGATGTTTCAGCCTTTTTTGAAACAGCAGGATACGGTAGAAGATCATTTTAAGATGGATGAATCAGCAGCTTTATATGGCTTTACACTATTGAGTGAATCAGATGATCCGATTGCAGCTGATTTAGCACGTCGTCTATTAAATCGTGACTTATTTGAATATGAAACGATATCTGATGAAAGTGATTTGGAAAGAATCAAAAAAAGAGTGCTCCAGCTTGGATATGATCCAGAATATTATGTGATTCATGATGAGGCGAAACAGCGCCCATATCAGCCTTATAAAAGCGGAGAAGGACATAATATATGGATCTTAAAAGAAGATGGTGAAATCAAGGAATTATCAGTCGTAAGTGATATTGTTTCGGCAATCGTACATGGAAAGCTAAAAGAGGATAAGAAAGCTTTCTTTCCGATAAAATAAAGGAGGATCTATGTACTATCCTAAATTTATAAAACCAAATGAAACCATCGGGATCAGTGCTCCCAGCAAAGGCGCAGGATTAAAACTGGATGAATATAAAAGATCTATAAAACGTCTTTCAAAAATTTTTAAGATTAAAGAAACTTCCAGTGTACGTAATAGCGATTATCGATCAGCTTTAGCGTCTATTCGAGCCCAGGAACTGGAATCACTGTTTACAGATGATGAAGTATCGATGGTCTTTTGTGCGAGCGGTGGTGATTTTCTCTATGAAATATTGCCATATATTGACTGGAATCTTATTTCTTGGCATCCAAAATGGTATGTAGGATACTCTGATCCAACTTCTATCCTTTATATCCTGACGACAAAATATGATATCGCAAGTATCTATGGTATGAATGGTTCATCTTTTGATATCGATCATGAATATGTAGACAGATGTCTGGAAATCATGCAAGGACATCTAAAGACACAAAAAAGCTATGAGATGTATCAGTCACAAAAAAACTACCAGGAAGATAAATTGATCTTTGATCAAAAGGTTACATGGATCCATGAACATAAGATACATACTTTTGGAAGATGTATCGGAGGCTGTTTAGAAGTTATTAAAAATCTTATAGGAACGCAATATGATGCTACTGCATCTTTCATAGAGAAATATAAAGAAGATGGTTTTATCTGGTATTTTGATAACTATGGGATGAGTGCTGAAGATACTTATTTGACTTTGCTTCAAATGAAATATGCAAACTATTTTAAATATGCAAAAGCTGTTTTATTCGGACGGACCTGTTTTGAAAGCAGCCATACAGGTATGAGCTATCAGGATGCTTTGAAATTAGCCTTAGAAGATATCCCATATGTATTAAATTGTGATATTGGCCATACAAGTCCCAGAATGATGATGATCAATGGAGCTATCATGAAGTTACAGGTAGAAGATGGAAAGGGGAAAATAGACTTTGAATGTAGATAAAGGCTATTTTAAATACCAGTATTCGCTTCCTAAAAGTGATTCTTTACCCGTAATGGGATTTACTGTGCGAGTTTCAATGTTCTTGCTTTTTTGATACCAGCCTGATACTGTTTCATCTTTATAAAGTTCGTTAAATGTATTCTGGAATATTTTCTTTGATATTTGAAAATATTCCTCTTTTAATATACGTGCATCATCAAAACCGCTCCAGATACCAATCGTATAGTCGGGGTTATAACCAACGATCAAACTATCAAAATCACTGGTACCTGATTTCGCAGCCACTTTAACCATCGGTGCCGTATTAACAAGTGTTGGCATCGTAACCGTTTTATTTTTTATATCAAAGGTGCTTGTTAACAGCTGATTTAAAATAAGAACGGTATCACTGTCCAGATAGATCGATTTTGTATATTCATTTTCATACAATATGTTTTGATCCTGATAAATAGCTTTAATAAAAGATGGCTTTGTGTAATATCCCATAGAAGCAAAGGTATTATAAATAGATGTTAGTTCCATAAGGGACATCTCAACCGTACCCAGAGCTAATGAAGGAAGCGGTTCTGCCTGAATATGAAAAGCTTTGAGAGAATCGCTTAGAACATCCATTCCTAAGAATAAATGGGTTTTCATCGCATAAATATTATCAGAAACAGCAATTGCATTGATCATTGAAATTTCACGATTAGGATATCGGTTATCATAGTTGATAGGAGCATAGGTCGTATTTTCATCAATTTGAAAGGTCGTCGGTGATGACATAAAAAGCGTAGAGGGTGTAAAACCGGCACGAAGGGCATTGTAATACAATAATGGTTTGATCGTAGAACCTACTTGACGTTTCGAATAAAGAGGACGGATATATTCGCTTGTCGTGTAATTTTTACCGCCACTGATAGCTACGATCGATCCTGTTGCGGGATCTAAAATAATACCACTGCTCTCACAGGTATCATTGCTGGCATGTAAACGCAAAGAGGTGCTGAGTGCTTGCTGTGCCTTAGGATCATAAGCAGTATATACAGCAACACCGGATGAAGTATCGATTTTTAAATGATTCATTTCATCTAAGACTGCCTGGATATAATAGGAGGCATCTTCATCTTCATATTTCTCTTCTGCTAATGCAATTTTTTCATTTATTGCTTTCTCATATTCTTCTTTGCTTAAAATTCCTTCATCTTTAAGATAAGTTAATAAAAGATGGGTTCTATCTGTTGAAGCTTTTAAATCAATAAACGGTGAATACAAGGATGGACCATTGATAATTCCTATCAGCATGACCATCTGGGCCTGTGAACAGTCTTGTAATGGCTGATTAAAATAAAACTCACTGGCTTCATGAAAACCATAAATACTATGCCCAAAGTATAATGTATTAAGATAGCTTTCCAATATTTCTTCTTTACTATACTGCATTTCCATCTGGGCAGCATAAAAAAGCTCTTGCACCTTTCTTGAATATGTCTGCTGATTCGTTAGAAAAAGATTTTTTGCCATCTGTTGAGAAAGAGAACTTCCTCCTTCTATGATCTTATTGGCTTTTAAGTTTGTGATCATCGCTTTCGCAATGCGAATTGGATCGAAACCTAAATGACTGTAGAAACGTTTATCTTCGATCTGGATAATAAATTCAAGTAATTCATCAGGAAAATCATTCAAAGATTTCCATATTAACTGTTCATTAAAATTAGATTCATAAAATACTTCCTGATTCATATCATAAAGCGTAATCTTTTCTTTTTTAGATGTTAGATCTAAAGGGATGATTTTAGCACAGCAAAAAAATAACAAAAGAATGAAAAAAAGAAAACTGCATCCACCCAAAAACCATTTTATAGCTCTTTTCATAAAACACCTCATCATTATTATGTGAAAAAAAAGAAATTCTTAATCAAAAATATTGTATTCAGAAAAAGAATCGCTATAATGATATTCATGAAATATAAGGTCTTAGTGAAACAAAAAAATTTAAATACTAAAGAAGAGGCTCTTTTATGTAATGAAATTCTGGAACTGGAAAGAAATGTGTATGATTTTCATTTTTCTTTTGAAGAAAAAAAGCCATTTAATGGTAAGGTAGAAATAAAAGGAAATGAAAGTAACTGTACGATAAGCCGTAATGCTGAGAATAAATCAACATTGAATTTTGTTTTAAAACAAAAGACAAAAGGACAGATTGAAAGTGAATATGGAATGATGGAGATTGATCTTTATACTCGTCATTATGATCAAAAAAAAGAATCGATCGTGTTGATTTATGATGTCATGCATGAAGAAGAAGTGATTGAATCTTATCGAATGAGCATTAAAATCAAAAAAGTGGTATAGTTTGAAATTTGGCACATATTCTTATTACGAAAAGAAACTCTTGACAACACATGTAAAGCGTTGTATATATAGAAAAGTTAATGGAAGGGAGGAGGATTTACATGAAAGCATCAAAGCTTGATATTGCGTATAACCTACTGACAAAGAAAAAGAAACCCACACCTTTTTTAAAGCTATGGGAGGAGATTTCACAGATCGAAGCTTTAAGTCCTTCCCAACAGGAAGATATGATTGCGCAGTTCTATTCTGATTTATGTTTAGACAGCCGCTTCGTAAACATGGGTGAAAACAAATGGGATTTGAGAAGTCGTCATACTTTTAGTGAAACGGTCATTGATACTGCAGAATTTTTGGATGATGACAGCGATGAAGAAGATGAATTCGATTTAGATGACGAGGAAGAAGAAACAAACGAAAAAGAAGAAGATAAATATTAATGAGTAAGTATATAAGCAGAGTAGTTAGAGCTCTGCTTTTCTTATTTCTTGCTTTAACTTTGCAAGGAAATTGAGTATAATGAAAGTGTGTAAAAAGATAGCTTTAATATAATGAAATAATTTTTAAGAGTAAGTCATCATCGTTTGATTGAAAGGAGGAAAGGTATGGCTAATGGTGAAGCTGGAGCATTATTTTATCTATTTATTTATTTGGTATCATTGCTGGTGATTCTTGTTTATCCTTATATTGCATTGAGTAATTTTACTGAAAGAAAGAATGTTTTTTTGTTTTATTTATGTAATATAATTTTATTTATATTTATTTTGATAGCATCTGGTGAAGTATCGAATGATAGTACCGTGGGAACGATATTACGTTTATTGAGGGTGTCTTATCTTTTATTACCATTTTTATATTATCGATTCATTGAGCAATATAAAAAGAATCAAAGTTATTTTATGACTTATATTGGAATGAGTGTGATTCACTTTATTCTATATTTCAATTTTCTTATAAATTAAGATACTTTTTAAATTTCTTGCTTTAACTTTGCAAGGAAATTGAGTATAATAAAAGTGCGTAAAATAGAGGAGGAAGAAATTATGGCATTAGTTAGTGCAACAGAAATGTTAGAAAAGGCCCATGCTGGTCATTACGCTGTAGGAGCATTCAATATTAATAACCTTGAATGGACAAAAGCAATCTTACAGGCAGCACAGGAAACAAATTCACCAGTAATTTTAGGTGTAAGTGAAGGTGCTGGAAAATACATGGGTGGTTACAAGACAGTAGCTGCTATGGTCAAAGAATTGATCGATTATTTAGGAATTACAGTTCCAGTTGCTTTACACTTGGATCATGGTTCATTTGATGGTGCAAAGGCTTGTATTGAAGCTGGTTTCTCATCAGTTATGTTTGATGGATCAAAATATGATTTTGAAGAAAATGTTGCTAAGTCAAAAGAAATCATTGAATTAGCTCACTCAAAAGGTATCTCAGTAGAGTGTGAAGTAGGTGCTATCGGTGGTGAAGAAGATGGTGTTATTGGAACAGGTGAAGTTGCTGATCCAGAAGAATGTGCTAAGATTGCGGCATTAGGTGTTGATTTCTTAGCTGCTGGTATCGGAAATATCCACGGTAAATATCCTGCAAACTGGGCTGGTTTGAATTTTGATGTGTTAGCACAGATTCAGGCTAAGACAAATGGTAAACCACTTGTATTACATGGTGGTTCTGGTATTCCTGCTGATCAGATCGCTAAGGCTATTTCATTAGGTGTTAGCAAGATCAATGTAAATACAGAGTGCCAGATCGCTTTCGCAGAAGCTACTCGTAAATACATCGAAGAAGGTAAGGATCAGGTTGGTAAAGGATTTGACCCTCGTAAATTGTTAGCTCCAGGAACTGAAGCAATCAAAGAATTAGTAAAAGCTAAGATCGTAGAATTTGGTTCTAATGACAAGGCTTAATGAAAATGCATCGAAAGATGCATTTTTTCTATATTGGAACTTTTGATAGTTAGTTATGGATAATATATGAAATGAAAAAGATATGTCGTTTGACATATCTTTTAAGCTGTTTGTGTTTCTACACTTTCTGGGGAATATTTATTTAGATATAGAAGATAGTTTTCTTTGAAAGTTTCATTATTGTTTCGCATATTGCGTAGATATTCATGAAGGTTGATATCTTCAAGTGAAATATCAATCACATTGCGGGCAATGCTTGAGCAGTGTCTGGAAATACGTTCTAGATTGGTAAGAACATCTGTCCAGACGAAACCGGCTTCTATGCTGCATTCTTCACGCTGTAAACGCTGGATATGACGAGTGCGCAGCTCTTCTTTAAGTGTATCGATTGCCTGCATCAGCGGTTCAACCATTTCAGCGGCGTCGAGATCGTTTTTCATGAATGCAGTTTGTGTCAGATTTAAGATTTCTTCAATAGCCTGAATTAAAAGATTCATTTCGTTCTCAGCAGATTTACTAAGATGAAGATCTTTGTTTTTTAATTCTTCTGCTGATTCTAAAAGATTGACAGCCAGGTTTGAAATACGTTCAAAATCGCTAATGATCTTGAGAAGCTTAGCGGCTTCTGCACTGTCAGCTTCGCTGATCTGATGGGTGCTAAGCTTTACTAAGTAAGAACTTAGAATATCTTTATAATAATCTACACGTTCTTCTTTTTCACGTATATTTTCCGCAAGCTTTGAAGAGTATTTATCTAAGCTCTTTAGACTATTCTTTAATGCTTTCGCTGAGCATGTAAACATATCAGCAGCCACTTCACGGCATCTTTTCAAAGCGATAGGCGGCGTAGTAAGCAAACGTTCATCTAATTCAACAAGCTGATCATCTTCGGCATCCTTAGAATCAGGTACAAGGAAAATGACAAGTTTTTCTAAGAAGCTAGATAACGGCAGCATTAACATCGTACATAAGATATTGAAAGCAGAATGTGCTATGGCAATACCTACCAGTGATGCCGGCTGACTTAACAATACAGGGTTGAATAAAACCTTGATAATACAGAAGACACTTAGCCATACGATCGTTCCGATAACATTAAAGGAAAGGTGAACCAAAGCAGCTCGTTTGGCATTCTTATTGGTTCCAACCGAAGAGAGCAGTGCCGTTACGCAGGTACCGATATTCTGTCCCATGATGATTGGAATAGCAGCTCCATAGGAAACTTGTCCGGTAACAGCTAAAGCTTGTAGTATACCTACTGAAGCAGAACTGGATTGAATAATTCCTGTCAGGATGGCCCCAGCCAGCATTCCTAAAATTGGATTTTGGAAAGCGATGAACAGATTTCGGAAAGCTTCAACATCTGCTAATCCGCTAACGGCTCCAGACATCGTTTCCATACCAAACATAAGTGTCGCAAATCCAAGCAAGATCAGACCGGTATCATTTTTCTTCGTATTTTTGCTGAACATATAATAAATGACACCAATTACAGCCAGAATAGGTGTAAATGAAGAAGGCTTCAGCATTTGTACAAAGAAATTAGTACTGTCAATACCAGTAAGACTTAACAGCCATGCAGTGACCGTTGTACCGATATTGGCTCCCATGATCACATTGATCGCTTGTTTTAAGGTCATCAAACCAGAATTGACAAAACCAACGACCATGACAGTGGTTGCTGATGAACTCTGAATGACAGCAGTAATACCAAGTCCTGTCAAAAGTCCGATGATTCGATTCGAAGTCAGCTTTCCAAGAAGTGAGCGAAGATTGCTTCCGGCTCTTCTCTCTAGTGCCTGTCCCATGATGTTCATACCAAATAAAAATAGTGACAAGCCTCCAAGCATTGTTAAAAAGTCAAATATATCCATAATTTATCATTCCTTCAGTCATGTTTTATCAAATTTATTTAAAATAGTTATCAGTATTATGTAAAATAAAAGTAAAATAAACAGTTTTTTTGTAAAAATCAATTCATTTTAACGTATATTTTATGAAATATAACGTTTCTTATGAAATATTTATGAAAAGAAGAAAAACTTGATTTCAGTAAAATCATCACTTTTCTATTTTGATGTGGTAGGAATTTTGGTATAATAGGGTGACTGGAGGAATATATGGAAATAGTTGACCGCTTTGAGAAAAAATTAAAGGAACATCAGATAAACCTGAATGATATTCAGAGAAAACAGTTTGAAATTTATGCTTCTATGCTGACTGAGTGGAATCAAAAAATGAATTTAACCAGTATTACAGATGAAGAAGGAATCTATATGAAACATTTTTATGATTCACTGATTCCAAGTTTTGATATAAATTTTAAAGGAAGTTTATGTGATGTTGGAAGCGGTGCAGGTTTTCCAAGTATTCCTTTGAAGATCATGAATCCAGAACTGGATGTAACAATTATAGAAACATTAGGAAAACGAGTGACTTTTTTAAATGAGTTATGTCATGCTTTAGGAATTGAAGCAGTATTGCTTCATGCACGTGCAGAAGAATGTCATGAATTGAGGGAAACGTTTGATTATGTAACAGCAAGGGCCGTAGCTAATATGCCTTTATTATGTGAACTTTGTATTCCATTAGTTAAATTAGGGGGAAGCTTTGTGGTAATGAAAGGGGCTAACGGCAGAGATGAATTACAAGAAAGTCAAAAAGCGTTGACTCTTTTAGGCTGTGAAGTAAAAAATATATTTGAAACTTCACTTGAGGGGATGAGCCGTATCAATATTGAATGTGTAAAAGTAAAACCTACACCTAAAAAATATCCCCGTACATTTTCTAAAATGAAGAAGAATCCATTAAGAGGTGAGTAGTATGAAAGAGATATTGATGGTGCCTATTGAAAAGATCGTAGCCAATCCATATCAGCCAAGAATTGAATTTAATGAAGAAAGTCTGATGGATCTGGCACAGTCAATACGTGAAAATGGTCTGATACAGCCGGTAACATTAAAAGAAAAAGATGGTTATTATGAAATTGTTGCCGGAGAGCGGCGTTATCGGGCTTGTCAGATGATCGGCATGACAGAGATTCCAGCGAATGTCATGGATGTGCAGGAATCACAAATGGCCGCTTTGGCGTTAGTAGAAAATATCCAGCGTGAAGATCTAAGTGCGATTGAAGAGGCAAAGGCTTTTGTACAGATCATGAAGGTCACTGGCTGTACACAGAGTGAATTAGCTATGAAATTAGGGAAAAGTCAAAGTTCGATTGCTAATAAAATTCGTCTTTTGAATCTTTCTGAAAATGTTCAGAATGCCGTCAGCAGTAAAATCATTACTGAACGTCATGCTCGTTCTTTAGTCGGCATGGATGAAAAGAAACAGCAGGAAATGCTGGATAAGATCGTAAAAAAAGGATTGAATGTTTCACAGACTGAAAATCTGATCAAACAGGAAAAAAAGGATAAAGTAAAATTAAAAGGTTTTACAAGAGAAATTAAGATTGCGCTGAATACTGTACGGCAGGCTTATGCTATGATTCAGCGGGCAGGGATCAAAGCTAAATTAAGTGAGTATGAAGATGAAGATGGATATACGATGACGATCCATTTTCCAAAGGAATAGGGTGATCATATGGGAAAAATTATCGCAGTTTCAAATCAGAAAGGCGGCGTGGGTAAAACAACGACAAGTATCAATCTAGCGGCAGGCTTGGGATATTTAGGAAAGAAAGTGCTGCTGGTTGATTTTGATCCACAGGGAAATGCAACTCAAGGAGTGGGAGGCAGTGCTAAGGGAAATAAGCTTTCTGTTTATAATTTGATCATGGAGAAATTCCATGTCAAAGATGTCGTAAAAAAATTAGACTTTCCTCCTATTGATTTGGTTCCAAGTAATATTCAGCTGGCAGGTGCTGATTTACAGATGGTAAAATTTGAAGTTGGCAAAGAGAAGCTGTTAAAAACGAAACTTGATGAAGTTAAGGATCAATATGATTTTATTATCATCGATTGTCCTCCTTCATTAGGTTTATTGAATACAAATGCTTTGACAGCTGCTGATTCAGTGCTGATCCCTATTCAGTGTGAATATTATGCATTAGAGGGAGTGACACAGCTTCTTTTAACGATTCGTCTTGTCCAGCAGTTATTCAATCCTGATTTAGTGATTGAAGGAGTTTTGCTGACCATGTATGATGCACGTACGAATTTAAGTGTGGAAGTTCAACAGAATGTTCGCAAGCACTTTAAAGAAAAAGTATATCGTAATTATATACCACGTAATGTAAAATTATCAGAAAGTCCTTCTCATGGAAAGACCATATTTGAATATGATGTAAGATGTGATGGAGCAAAGGCATATGCAGGTCTTGCTAGTGAAGTTGTAAAACAGAATCAAAAGGAGGCATAGAATGGCAAAGAAAAGTAAACTTGGACATGGTCTGGAAGCAGCAACGCAAGGATTAGATGCGATCTTTGGTGAGAACATTACAGATTTGCTTGAAGATATTCAGCATAACAGCACTTCCGCAACTGAAATCAATGTCAATGAAATCAAGCCGAATCCTTATCAGCCTAGAAAGCAGTTTGATGAGAAAAAATTGCAGGAACTGGCTGATTCAATTGCCATCCATGGTGTATTTACACCGATCCTGGTAAAAAAAGCAGTATCCGGTTATGAATTGGTAGCGGGTGAGCGAAGGCTTCGTGCAAGTAAAATGGCCGGCAAAGAAACGATTCCGGCTATTATCGTTGATTTTGATGATGAAGCAATGATGGAAATTGCTTTGCTGGAAAATGTGCAGCGTGAAGATCTTAATGCTATTGAAGAAGCTCAAGGATATCAGAAAATCATTGAAAAACTGGATATGACACAGGAACAATTAGCTAAGAGAATTGGTAAAAGCCGTGAGCATGTGACGAATATGCTGCGTCTTTTAAAACTTCCTGAAGCTGTTCAGAAAATGGTTTTAGATGGAAAATTGTCAATGGGACATGTTAGAGCTCTTTTAGGAGTAGAAAATCAGGAGGATCTGATTCTTTTAGCGAATCAGGCTATAAAAGAACATTTAAGCGTACGTAAAGTTGAAGCATTGGTTAAGGAGATGAATGCTCCAAAAAAGAAAAAAACGGAGCAAAAAGAAGATCCGTTTATAGAAAGTTTAAATCATCGATTGGAAGATAAATTTCAGACAAAAGTTAAAATTGATGCAAAGCAAATTGTGATTTCTTATCATGGAGTTGATGATTTAAACAGAATCCTTGAAATTTTGGGCTGTTTGGACGAATAGTTTTGAAATATGAGCATCTATCGTATATAATAATAAAAGGAAGTGATTGATGATGAAAAAAAATATATTTTCAAGATTTATGGCAACATTGACTGATTTGGTCATTGCTCTTATACCTCTTTTAGTGTGGGACCTCATCATTTTCATAGTATTGGCTGGATTTTTGCCGGCATCGGTCATGACATTTTTAGATGATGTCATCCGTTATGTCATCTATGCATCTTTTGTCATTACAAATCCTTTTATTACGTATGTATATGGAAAAACATTGGGACAGAGTGTTTTTGATATTCATATTTTGACTATGTCGAATAAAAAGGCTTCACCAGCACAGCGTATGCTTCGTGAATTATTAGGCGGATTAGCATTTTTAGGATGTTTCTATATTTATCATGGGATAGGAATTCCTATTTATATTGTTTTAAATTTAATTGTGATTCTTTTGGATAAGAATTCAAGAGGCATCGCTGATTTTATCTGTCGTACAAAACCAATCAGTATTGCTGTGACTTCAGAAAAAGCAGATGATACGAAAAAAAAAGACGAAGTCGAAGAAGAGTTGCCCGTATTGGAAAAAGGTAAAAACTTTTATCATTATGATTTACATGCTCATTCTAAATATAGTGTCTATGGTATGGATACTGTGGAGGAAATCTTTCAAAAGGCAAGTGCTCTTGGTATTGAAGTTTTAAGTATTGCTGATAAGTTTAGTGTAAAGGCGAATTTTGAAGCAGAAGTCTTAAGTAAGCCTTATGGTATTTCTTATATTTCAGGTATTGAGATGGATTGTGAATATAAAGGTTATCCATTAACGATCTTAGGGTATGGTATTGATTATAAGAATCCATTGTTTGTTGAGATGGGAAATGAGCATTTGAAGCTGCAGCGTGGAGCATCTGTTCAGAGGATTGAAAAGTTTAAAGAGATCAGTGGCATTGACATGAACCTTTCAAGACTTATTAATCAAACAACAAGTGGAATTATTACTCCTGAGATGATCATTCAGGAAGTCTTGAAAAATCCATTGTATGAAGATGTTGAATTCTTAAAACCTTATCGTGAAGATGATGAAAATGCCTATCAGCATTTATATGCAGATTATTTTGCACCTAAGAAAGCTTGTTATGTGAATACGCCTTTGCCGTCATTGGAAAGTGTGCTAGAAACGATCAAATCAGCTGATGGTATTGCGATATTAGCTTATCCAAAGAAGAGCTGTGGTGATGATGTTGAGCTTTTAAAGGAAATACTTTCACAAGGTGTAGAGGGAATGGAGATCTTCTCTGCTTATCATGAAGAAGAAGATATTCAACGCTATCTGAAGGTTGCCCGTGAGTGTGCCTGCTTTGTAAGCTGTGGCAGTGATTACTATGGAGATAATGAATTGATGATTCAGTTAGGTGATTCTAAGGCTGAAAGCAAATATGAAAAACTTTTAGCGATCTTAATCAGTCGCTGTTTAAAAAAGAGTGAACCAAAAGTGAATGAAAAAGGTTGAAAAACCTAAAAAGTTCACCTATAATATGGGAAAGGTTATGACGAAAAGAGTAGTTTGTTTTTAAAGCATAGAGAGTGCTCGGGTGGTGGAAGAGTGCGTGAGAAAACAGATGAAGATGGCTTCTGAACCGCTTTTTCTAAGAGGGAAAGCCGTAACACGCGTTAAGTGAAAGAGGTGCAGGAATGCACGAATAAAGGTGGTACCACGAGATTTCGTCCTTTGACGGAATCTTTTATTTTTTTATGGAGGAGATTTTATGAATAGAGGAAAATACTATTTAACAACTGCAATTGCTTATACATCAGGAAAACCTCATATTGGTAATACTTATGAAATTATCCTTTCAGATGCGATTGCACGTTATCGTAGAAAACAAGGATATGATGTTTTCTTTCAGACAGGAACGGATGAACATGGTCAGAAAATTGAAGAAAAGGCCAAAGAAGCAGGCGTAAGTCCACAGGAATATGTTGATTCTATAGCTGAAGTCATCAAAGAAAACTATAAGTTAATGAATATCGATTATGATTATTTTGTACGTACAACGGATGATTATCATGTAAAGACAGTACAAAAGATATTCAAAAAACTATATGATCAAGGAGATATTTATAAAGGCAAATATGAAGGTTTATATTGTACACCTTGTGAATCTTTCTGGACAGAAAGTCAGCTTGTAGATGGTAAATGCCCTGACTGTGGACGTCCTGTTGTAAAAGCAACAGAAGAAGCTTATTTCTTTAATTTACAGAAATATGCACAACGTCTGATCGATCATATCGAATCTCATCCTGAATTTATTCAGCCAGAATCAAGAAAGAATGAAATGATCAACAATTTCTTAAAGCCTGGACTTCAAGATCTATGTGTATCAAGATCTACTTTTAAATGGGGCGTACCTGTAGATTTTGATGAAAAGCATGTTGTTTATGTATGGATCGATGCTTTAAGTAACTATATTACAAGTCTTGGATATGATCCTGATGGTAATCATGGTGAAAAGTATAAAAAATATTGGCCTGCAGATGTACACGTTATTGGAAAAGATATTTTACGTTTCCATACGATTTATTGGCCAATCATGCTGATGGCTTTAGGTGAACCATTGCCAAAACAGGTCTTTGGACATCCATGGTTATTAGTAGGTGATGGAAAGATGTCAAAATCAAAGGGTAATGTTATCTATGCAGATGAACTGGTACATTATTTTGGTGTTGATGCTGTTCGCTACTTCTGTTTGAGCGAAATGCCTTTTGCACAGGATGGTACGATTACTTGGGAATTAATGATCGAAAGAATTAATTCTGATCTGGCCAATGTATTAGGTAATTTAGTAAATCGTACGATTTCAATGACAAACAAATATTTTGATGGTGTGATCAGCAATCCTCAATGCAGTGAAGCAATTGATCATGAACTTATTGAATTAGCTTTAGAAACACCTAAGAAGGTTGAAAAGAAGATGGATGAGCTTCGTGTAGGTGATGCAATCAGTGAGATCTTTACTTTATTGAAACGCTGCAACAAGTATATCGATGAAACGACACCTTGGACATTGGCTAAAGAGGGCAAGACAGATCGTTTATCAACTGTTTTATATAATCTATTAGAATCTATCCGTATCGCAGCTGTTCAGCTGAGTGCTTACCTTCCAGAAACAGGTGAGAAGATATTAAATTCATTGAATACCCAGCAAAGAACTTTTGAAAGCTGTGAGACATTTGGTAACTTAGAATGTGGCATCAAGGTAGTTGAAAAACCAGAAATCCTATTCGCTCGTATTGATGAAAAAGAAATGCTGGAAAAGATTGCAGCTGATCATGCTGCTCCTAAGCAAGAAGAACCTAAAGCTGAAAAGAAAGAAGAGATTACGTTTGATGATTTCTCAAAGCTTGAGCTGAAGGTGGGCGAAGTTCTTTCGTGTGAAAAACATCCAAAAGCAGATCGCCTTTTAGTTTCACAGATTGACTGTGGCAATGGTGATGTTCGTCAGATCGTCAGTGGCATTGCCGATCACTTTACACCTGAAGATATGAAAGGCAAAAAAGTTATTGTTGTAACTAACTTAAAACCTGCTAAGCTAAGAGGTGTTGAAAGCCAAGGTATGATTTTAGTAGGTGAAACATCAGATAATGAAAAGCTGGCATTAGCATCATGTGATTTGCCTAAAGGAAGTATTGTAAGATAAAACCGCTTAAATGCGGTTTTCTTTTTAAGCAAACTATTTTATAATGAAGGTATGAAAAAAATCATTTATTTATTATGTGTTTGTTTGGTTATTTCTTTATTTACAGGTCATGCTTTCGCAAATGAAGAAGAGGGGGAAGAAAACGGATATGAGTATTGGGAACTTGTAACAGATCCTAGGCTGCGTTTTGAAGGAAGACATGAAAGAGATGGGGAATTTTATCTTGTCAAAGATAGTGATCCTGCTCGTACGCTGATTGAAGCAACTCATTTAAGTGTTCGCTGGGAGAATGGAAGTGGTATCGTCAAATACTTTACAAAAAAAGATGGCAGTCAGCTACGAATCGTTAAGAATCCGAATAATGGGGATTATGTTGAAATACAGGCGGTATCTATTGACACACAGACAGTCACATTAACAAAAGATTGCATGGGACATAAGGTACCATTAGAATACCATGCTTTTGAGACTGGTGAAATTATCAAAGCAGGTACTTATCAGGTGAATAAGATTGGTGTTGGATGGATCGGTATTGTTAAAGAAGATGGTACGAATGTATGGGTCAATCCAAATCGTGATAGTGATTATAACTATGTAAGTGGGAAATTTACATTTTTTGAAAGTGATGTGCAGACATTAAGTGTTTCCCAAATCAATGGCATTCCTGTTAATACTAGCTATATGATTCCTAATTATAATCGAGTTGTACGACCAGGATATTCAAATGTACCTTTATATGTAACGATACATAACACTGCAAATACCAGTAATGGCGCAGATGCCTTGGCACATGCACAAATTCAATACAATCGACGTAATTCAGCCGATATTTGGACAAGCTGGCATTTTCAAGTAGATGATCATTCAATCTATCAGAGTGTTCCAATGGATGAAGTGGCTTGGCATGCAGGAGATGGATCCATGATGGGAAATGGGAATACGATTGCGATTGAAATCTGTGAAAACAATGATGGTAATTATGCTCAGGCAGAAAGAAATGCAGCTTATTTGACAGCTCAGATTCTTTATGAGAATGGAATGCCAAGAGATGCGATACGTAAACATGGCGACTGGTCGGATAAAAACTGTCCGCATAATATCAATGATGGTACAAAAGGTACGATGGGTTGGGAAGCATTTGTACAGCTTGTAGGACAGATCTATGATCAATTGGCAGAAGAAGATCAGGAAATTGAAGAGATACCTTCAGAATTTGTGGAGTTTATTGGAAAAACAGGATATAAGAATGAAGGAAATATTCTTTATAACATTTCTGTTGATACTCAGGTAGGAAGCTTTGTGGATGAAATGAAAAAAGCTGATGAAACAGCCGAAATAACCATTATGAATGCAAATGGAAATGTGCTGGATAATGGATGCTTGATGACTGGCTACAAAATGGATGTAATACTTAAGAATGGTGAAACAGAACAAAAATGTACCTTTATTCTTTCAATAAAGGGAGATGTCAATGGCGATGGAAAAATATTACCAACCGATTATGTGCTAATAAAAAACCATATTATGAAAACTGGAGCGAGGTTGAATGGTGCATATGCAAAAGCTGCTGATTATAACGAAGATGGGAAAATATTGCCGACAGACTATGTAAGAATTAAAAATTATATAATGAATAAAAATTCATGAGAGGGAGAGAATTCATAATGAAATGGGTAAAAAATTTTGTTTTAATAGTTATAGGGGTATTTCTTTATCTGGGGACTATAACGCCGATAAAAGCTGCAGCTTTTTCTATGAGTGCTTCAACAAATACAGTTTCTCCAGGAGGAACCTTTGTCGTTACACTTAGTGGAAATGTAACAGGTAATGTTTTTATCAATGTTGAAAATGGAACTGCTTCAGAGAGCCAGATTTGGATTGAAAATAACTCTATTTCTGTAACGATTACAGCAGGTTCAAGTGGGGTTGTAAGGGTTAGAGCAACTCCTGGTGAAGGACTATCAGATCCACAGGGAAATGCTGTTGCGGATACAAGTAGTGCTAGTGTTTCAGTAACAATTCAACAACCAACTTCTTCTAATTCATCAAGACCATCAACGCCAAGTTCATCGAATTCTAAGCCAGTAAAAACATTTAATTTAAATCTTAGCAGTATTCAGGTGGATGGAGCTGTTTTATCGCCAGATTTTTCAGGTGATACCGTAGATTATAGTGTTGAATTACCTAAGGGAACAACATCTGTAACGATCAATGCTACTGCTGCTGATTCTGAAGTTTCTATTCAGGGTGTTGGAGAGCATGAGGTTCATGAAGGTAATAATGTTATTGAATTAACGACCCATCATTCTGAAACAAGTACGACAAAAACTTATCGTATTCAAGTATATGTAGAAGAAGAACCAAAGGTCTTTCTGACGCATAACAATATGGAGCTAGGAGTTTATCCAAGCTTTCATGGCAGTGAAGCGTTAGAAGGGTTTAATATCTACCTATAACGATAGCTGGAAGAACATTTATTTCCTTGGAAATACCAGATGATATGAAAAATATGACAGGTCTTATCCAACAGCAAATTACGATAGATGATGTTGAATATGACGGATGGGTCTTTGAAGATGAAACTTTCAGTAACTATTCTTTGTTATATTTAATGGATGAAAAAGGGGATATACATCTGTATCAGTATGAATCTACTGAAGGTGTCATTCAGCTGTACTCAGGTGCTGCTGCCCTTAAACAAGAGAGTGTAGATGAAATGAGCAATGAATTAAATATGATGAGAATAGCTTTAATTGCAGTGAGTGTTATTGCGATAATTATATTAGGTGTAGGCTTCTATTTCTATAAAAAGAAATTGTCATTACAGCATTAAGATCCTTAATTGGATCTTTTTTATATATTAGGAAATTTCATTTTTGATTGATAGAAAGATGATAAAAGAAAATAAAAAAAGTTAAGTGTGATTTATGTTATGATAATATATATCATCAATTTGAAATTATAGTATCATTATAGTTATTAATATGATATAATATATGTACAAAACATCTCATTTCTGTCAAGGAGGCATCATGAAAGTCTTTTCTCTTTCCAACCGTTTCTATTACCGCGAATTCCCTGATCTGAAGAACACCGTTCTTCATGATCTTGCTGTCTATAACCGTGTCCTTCATAAGGCCTATAAATGTCTTTACGATCGTGCCTATAAGGGAGCCGCGTTTAAGGACAGCGAGCTTCACCAGCTTCTTAAAAAGCAGTTTCATCTCAATGACTATATCCCTCTGTCTGCTGTCCATGAAGCCAAGGCCCTGCTAAAGGCTAATGCTGCCTTGAATAAAAAACTGATCCAGAAAACAGAAAAAAGAATGAATAGGATCGGAATGAAGATCAGAGAAAAGGAAACGGAACTGGAAAAGGTCATCTGTGAAAAGGAAAAGATGATCCGGAAAACGAAACTGCATGGAACTACAGAAAAGGACTATCTGTATGAAGCAACTGTGATCGATCCTAAAATAAAGAATCTGAAGAATCAGATCAAACTATTAAAGTATCGGTTAACAGGAGAAAAGCAGAAAAAGGAAAGATTCATGGAAAAGCCGAAAAGCGTATGCTTCGGAGGAAGGAAGAATCTGAAGCATGATATGGATACCTACCGCTATAACCGCAGAAAAAGGATGCTGATCTGCGGAAGAAGGCAGGGAAAGTACGGCAATAATCTTTTCAAATATCATATCGATGAAGGGGTTCTTGTCTACCGGGGAATCAGACAGGAAATAAGGATGCCGGTTGTTTTTCATCAGCACAGGGAGCATATAGAAAGAGCAGTAAGAATGAAGCACAATACTCCCGGGAAGGCCATTGCGTATGAGCTGTATGATCATGGAGAATATTTTATCATCAAAGCAATTGCTGAATATCCTGGCGAGCCGGTATTACCATCCGGCAGAGGAAGTATCGGAATGGATATCAACAGGGATCATATAGCGCTGGCAGAAACCGACAGAAAAGGGAATCTGGTAAAGGCATGGAGGATTCCGTTGAAAGAAAGAGGAACAAGGAACCAGAGGGAATATGAAAGGTATGTGGCAGTGAAACGGATCGTAGAGGAATGTGCGGGCAAGAAAAAGAATCTGATCATGGAAGATTTAGAATTCGAGAGGAAGAAAGAAGAGAGCCTGTACAGGGACAGGAACTATAACCGGATGCTGGGAACATTTGCATATAAGAGGCTGGAGGAGAAGATTGAAAGGAAATGCATGGAAAAAGGAGTATATTTAAGGAAGGTGGATCCAAGGCACACAACGCAGATCGGGAAGCTGAAATATGCGAAGCGGCTAGGGCTAAGCATCCACCACAGTGCAGCGTATGTGATTGCAAGGAGGGGAGAAGGGTACCGGGAAAGGATACCGAACGAATATCATGAATACAGGGAATGGAAAGAAGTGATCAGGGATCTGGGGAAAGCGACATTGGAGGAATGTCAGAGAACTCCCTATTTATGCCTGTTCAGATAGAAAAGAAGCAGGACCCGGCAGTCATGCGATTCACTGGAAGATGGAAGCATGGCAAAGGGATGGAATCCTGCCAGAAAAAAATAATAAGCTGACACTGGAACATTTCGCCAATGCCTTACGCTTCAGAGAGGAGCAAAAGAAGGAGATGTGAAGGTGCCGGTGGAACCACGCCGCTAGAAAGGCAGGTGGGTATGCAGATAGGGAGTCGCTTATTTGCATATGATTTTGGTTACAAAATCATTTTCTTGATTATTTGCACTTATTGATAAAAATGTTATACTTAAATTAGGTTTACAAAATTCATAACATATAATAATCAAGGAGTAAAAATTATGAAGATGCATGATGAAGTAAAATATCTGAAAAAAGATTTTGTTTATGAACAATATACTCGGATCGTAGAAAATTTTAAAGACTACGAAAAGATATCTAGAGTAAAGATGTTAGATGAAATTTATGATGTTTACAGCAATTATCATAATATAATTGATATATGCACTACAAAAGAATTAAAGTATTTAGAAATGCTCTTAAAAGATTCAAAACAGGTAATGAAGAAAAAATATGACGGGGAAAGAACTCAACTATATAAGAAGTTTTTAATATATTCCAGGAGGGATAACTATTCAATTCCGGAAGAAATACTGGAAAATGTGAAAGAAGCTATTGATCATGTCAATTGGAATGAGAAAAAGAAAGTAGATGATCTGAATGAATTATTAGTGGGTTATTGTAAAATACAGGGTTCTTCTTTACTTCAGACAGTTGCTTCGCTTGGATCGAGTATTACAGGCATAAAAGAGGAAGTATTATGGAATTTTATGTTATGTAATAAATTGTTTAATTATTATGTGCTTATTTACAGCAAAGATATTGAAAGTTTAGGCAAAGATATCTTGGTTGCGGTACATCAGGATTTTTATGAAATTGAAGATGAATTGGATCATCAAAGACAGTTGCAGGGTTTATCAGGTGGTAAGCAAATAGATTTAGGTATTTATAGAAGATTATTTTATAATGATTTTGATATTGAAAATCCTAAGATAAAGAAGTTTTTAGATGAATTGAATAACTTGCCTTTCTTTTCATTTTCAGCAATTCAGCCAATTCGAGAGTATGCCATGTTAAATCTTGATAGAAGTACTTTAAAAGAATCATTTCAAAATACACCTGCACTAAAACATATAGACTTAACTGATTTCTTTACACTTATGGATGAAGCCATGGATGAAATGCCTTCTGGAGCATTGAATGGGTTCACGCCTAATGAGGCTAGAAAAATTACTTCTAAGATTATTGAAATGAGAATAAAAAAAGATCAAAAATATAAAAAACAAAAGAATGCCCGTTTATCGGAAAAAGACTCAGATCTATTTTATAAAATTTATTTTGCTTTACTTGAATTTACAAATAACAAATATAAAATAAAGCCATTCTTAAAAATATATAATCAAATGGGTAATGATTTATATGTGATGAATGATATCATTGAAAAATTTTGGGATAATAAAGAAGCGATTATTATAGAATTCTGTTTCAAAAATCCATTTAAATTTAGTAAAGAAGAATTAAAAACTACAAGTGAAATGGCAAAAGGTTTTAGAGATACATTTGTGATTGTCAAATATGATTTAGAATATACAGCCTTTATGAATAGAGAGAAAGTGTATATGGTAAAAGGATTGAAAAGTAACATAGATGATATTATTTCATATAAACAATTACCATATATAGTTACTACTTCAATTATGCCATTTAAGAACGTTTTAATTTATGATGGATTACTTATGAGTCATAGGATTGATTTTGGCTACAATTTTGAAGAAATAATAGAAAATGATTTTAAACGTATGCCTAAGTGTTATCGGTTATAATGTAGAATAGTTTCATTAAAAAGTAGGAATATAAAGATTGTTCTATAATATAAGATCTATAGGATAGCTTTGTACTTCATACTTTTTTTTCTATTCTAAAAGTGGTATGATAGTTGAGCTAAGTTGAGGTGATTGGATGGTTGATGTACTTGTATTAGGTGGTGGACATGCGGGAGTAGAAGCTGCATTAGCGTGTGCCCGTATGAAACAAAAGACAATGCTTTTAACGATGCATATCAATATGATTGCATCTATGCCTTGTAATCCAAGTGTAGGTGGACCTGCCAAAGGAATCGTTGTACGTGAAATTGATGCTTTAGGTGGGGAAATGGGTAAGGCAGCTGATCATACTGCTCTACAGCTAAAAATGTTGAATACGAATAAAGGACCGGGTGTACAGTCATTGCGTGTACAGTCGGATAAGCTTGCATACCGGAAATATATGCAGGATGTTTGTCTACATACTGACAACCTGGAAGTGAAGGAATGTATTGTTGAAAAAATAAATTTTAAAGATAAAAAAGTAACAGGTGTTACATTAAGTGATGGCAGTGTAATTGAATGTAAAGCACTTATTCTAACAAGCGGTACATTTATGAGCAGTAATATTTTAGTTGGACATACATCAACTGAATCAGGACCTGAAGATGAACCAACAACAAAAAACTTATCTCAAAGCTTAAGAGATCAGGGAATCCGAACATTCCGTTTAAAAACAGGAACGCCAGCACGTGTATATACAGATTCCATAGATTTTTCAAAGACAGAGGTACAGCCGGGAACAAAAGACTTTGTTTGTTTTTCTTATGATACAAAAAAAGAAGATGTGCTTCCTTATGAGAAACAATGGAATTGTTATTTGACCTATACAACTCCTTTAACACATCAGATCATTCAAGATAATTTACAGAAAAGTGCGATGTATTCAGGTTTAGTAAAAGGAGTGGGACCACGTTACTGTCCGTCTATTGAAGACAAGATCGTACGTTTTGCCGATAAAGAAAGACACCAGATTTTTTTAGAACCTGAATCAAAAGATTTAGATACGACCTATATTCAAGGTTTTTCAACTTCTATGCCTCATGATGTTCAGGAAAGAATGCTGAAAAGCTTACCGGGTCTTGAGAATTGCCGCATCAAAAAATATGCCTATGCTATCGAATATGATGCTATTGATCCTTTACAGTTAAAGCCAACATTGGAATTGAGAGAAATTGAAAATTTATTCTGTGCTGGACAGATCAATGGTACAAGTGGTTATGAAGAAGCGGCTGGACAAGGATTAATGGCTGGCATCAACTGTGCTTTAAAGCTACAAGGAAAAGAACCATTGATCTTAAACCGTGATGAAGCTTATATTGGAGTTTTGATTGATGATTTAGTTACCAAAGGAACAAAAGAACCTTATCGACTTTTAACTTCTAGGGCTGAATATCGTCTTCTATTACGTCATGATAATGCAGATGCCCGACTGAGTGAAAAGGGGTATGCCGTTGGTCTTTTGCCTAAGCATAGAATTGATGCTTATCGAAAGAAACAACAAGATATCCAGGAATATACTGAAAAACTATCCATGATACGTTTTACACCTAAGTCCTCTGTATCTGAATATCTTCAGGAAAATGGTTTTGATGCCTTACATGATGGCATGAGTGCACTTGAACTGTTACGACGTCCTAATATTACGATTCGAGGCTTATCACCCTATATGGATTTAGAGATTTCTGATGAAGTAGCAAAGCAGATTGAAATTGAAGTAAAGTATGCTGGGTATATCGCAAAAGCAAAAAAGGAGGCAGCTCGTCTTCAATCCATGGAAAAAGTAAAGCTCATCAATATAAATTATGATGAAGTAGAAAACCTTTCATTAGAAGGAAGAGCTAAGTTAAAGGCAATACAACCCTTCACTTTAGGACAGGCAAGTCGTATTTCAGGGGTGAATCCTGCTGATATAGCTGTATTAGCAATTTATCTGAAGCAACGCAAATAACAAATATGTAATTCTATTTTCAAATGATTTTGTTATAATAAAATTATAGGAGATAGAGAATGAAAAAATTGTATATTAAACAGAAATTTCTAACATTAACGGATACTTATGATATTTATGATGAATCGGGTTATCCAAAATATTTTGCCAAATGTGATTTTACATTTATCCTTCATCAATTGAGAATTTATGAGGGTGATGTTCAGTTTGGACATGTAGAACAGCATTTCAAATTTTTTGAACCAGAATTTTCCTTTTATTTAAATGATGAGAAAATTGGAAATATCGTAAAAGAGATTTCTTTCTTTAGACCTAAATATTATTTAGATTTTAATGACTGGCGTATAGAAGGTGATTTATTCGGTCTGGATTATGAAGTATTTGATGGTCAGGGTAATACGATCATGACTTTTTCTAAGGAATTATTTCGATTTACAGATCAGTATTGTCTGACAATATATGATGACATAAATGAAAAATTATGTCTGTTGATAGCATTAGCTGTTGATATGGCTGTATGCTCTCAAAATAATAATTAACTGCAGTTACCTGCAGTTTTTTAGTGATAGGAATTATATTTTATATGAGAAAATTTAATTAATATATTTTTTTCATATTGATTGCATCTATTAATAAAGTTATACCATCAATAATCAAATAAGCCGCTAAAACATAATTAATAATAATGGCAGATGTCCATGGAAGGATAAGAAAGATAATTGAAAGAAGAATAGTAATGATACCACTGAAAGTATATGCACTTGTATTGATCATTCCAAAGAAACTAAATCTTCTTGAAAAAGCAATCTTCTCAGCTCCATAAAACATCAATATGATCGCAAACATAAATGTTAAAGTAACGGCAGTTATTGCTGAAGGTGTTTTCAGCAGTAAGATACCAAATAAAATATTGATGATGCCTGTAATAATACTGATAGGCTCTTTAAAATAGGAAGAAGTCAAACAATAATTAATAATTGAGTAAATTCCAAATCCAATAATGATGACAGATACGATCGTTTTCATGACATCAAATGTTTGAATAGGATAAAAGATACAAGCTGCACCTATGGCAATCATCACCAGACCTAGTAATAAACAGATCCAACGCATTCTTTTCACTTTTCTATTCCAATTTAATTTAAATTCTTCTTCAAAATCAAAATCCCGATAAAACATAAATGACGCCTCTTTTCACAAAAAGCCAACATAAGTTGGCTTTAATTACTGGATTTCAATATATTTCTTTTCCTCAGCTTTCTTAATGCCAGTCTTAGGAAGTGATACCTTTAATTCACCATTATTGAATGAAGCTTTGATATCCTCTTCTTTCATATCACCGACATAGAAGCTACGACTGCAGCTGCCTTGATAACGTTCACGACGAACGATATGACCTTCATCATCTTTGACATCATTATCAGTATTCTTATTAGCACTGATCATAAGATATCCGTCTTTCAATTCCATACGAATATCTTCTTTGTTGAAGCCAGGCAATTCCATGCTTAATTCATATTCATTTTCTTTTTCTATAATATCAGTTCTCATGTTATTGCCAGAACGGCTCATAAACGGATCATAGAATAAATCATCAAATACAGTATTCATTGTTGGGTAGAATTTCATAAAACATCGCCTCTTTCTTTTTGATCTCAGTGATAACGCTGGGATATAAAATTCATACCTGAGTTAAGGCTTTTCCTTAACTACGATTATATTATATCACACAATTTAGCACTGTCAATATAAGAGTGCTAAAAATTTTAAAATTTTCTCTTGCATAATTTCTTTCTTGATCTGCTTCCCCTGATCATCTTATTCGATAGTCTTGTAAAAAAGCAGGAAATCTGTTTTATGATTTCCTGCCTATGCTTGATTTAGTTGTATTATTAGGGAAAGTAATGCCCTCTATTGAAACTGACAATTTCATATTCAATGCCTTCAGAATCTTTGAAAAAAAGAGCATAATAATCCGAACAGTATTCTGGATAATACTGTGGAGAATGAATGATTTGTGCGGGAAGTTCTTCAATAATAGGCTGCATATTTCCTTTTTGATGTTCAAAGTACATTTGTTATATAAAAATAGCTATATTTCGCATTCAATGGTTCGTTCTTTTTGATATAGATTGATGATTTTTCCTTTGCTCATTTCCATGAGTTCATCTGTAATATCATGTTCACAGATATAGGTATAGGAAACTTTTTCTTCATACTGTTTATCAAGTATCTGAATATTATTTTTAGAAAAGTAATAGTCTAAAGGTCCAATTAGATCATAAGAAAAAGTGCAAATGTATTCCTGCATCTTTTTAGCTTCAACAAGGATAGCATCTTCTAATGCGAGTGAGATGCTTTTAGAATAAGCACGGATCAGACCACCAGCCCCAAGTTTGATACCGCCAAAATAGCGAACTACGACTGCTACGATATTCTGCATATCATTTTTTCTTAGACATTCAAGCATAGGAACACCTGCTGTACCGCTGGGTTCACCATCATCACTGCTTCTTTGAAATTCATTGTGAGTGCCATAAATAAAGGCACTGCAGTGATGATTCGCATTAGGATGCAGCTTTTTGATTTTGGTGATGTACATTTTAGCCTCTTCTTCATTTTCAATCCGTTCCAGATATGTGATAAAGCGGCTTTTTTCGATTGTAAATTCATGAATGACTTCTTTTTTGATTCTTGGCATGTCCCTATTATAACAAAATCTGCTCTTCATTCAAAGAGTTTAAAATTGCTTCATTTAAAGAAATGTTTGGTGTATAATAAAGAGCAGAAACGAGGTAAATAGAATGAAAGTTGCTTTTATTACAGATAGTTCATGTGGGGTTCATCCAGATAAGATGAAAGAAAAAGGAATTATCAGTCTGCCTTTGCAGATTGTACTTCCAGATCAGGAAAATGCATTATTAGATTTTGTTGATGCACCTTTAGAAAAGATTTATGAATATATTGAACAAGGAATCATGATGAGTACATCAATTCCGCCATTGGGATTGATCAATCAGACATTCAAGGAATTAAAGAATGAGGGTTATGATGCTGTTTTCTGTATTCCTATCAATCCAGGATTAAGCAGCTGTTACAATGCATTGCGTTTATCAGCTGAGGAAATGGGATTGGAATATATCCATGTAGATGTTCATACAACAGCTGAATTACAGCTTTATGCCATTACACGTGCAAAAGAAATGTATGATGAAGGAAAAGATATCTATGAAATTAAAAGTGTTATTCAAGAAATGGCGGATGCAGGTATGACTTTTGTCATTCCAAATGATTTAGATCATTTGAAAAAAGGTGGACGTCTAACACCATTGGCGGCTACATTAGCGGGGCTTTTAAAGATCAAACCAGTATTGAAAATCGATGCCAGCTGTGATGGAAAGATTGATGTATTTGATAAGATCAGAACTTTTAATAAAGCTGTCGATCGTGTTGTGAAAGAGTTAAAGGATCGTGGTGTTGATGAAAGCTTTATTCTTCGTGTAGCTCAAAGTAATGGAATGGAACATGCACTTTTGACGAAAGAAAAGCTACAGGAAGCTTTCCCAAATCATGAAATCAGGATCGTTCCTCTTGTAAGTGTCATTTCTGTTCATACAGGACTTGACTGTATTGGTATTCAAGCATTTAAGAGAATTTAAAGGAGGGCAGTTATGAAAGTAGCATTTGTATGTGACAGTGGTACAGGAAGGAATGTAGCACAGTTAAAGGAATTAGGGATTTACAGCTGTCCGCTGCAGATCAGTGATGAAAGTACGAATTATCTTGAATTAGAAGATAAAAGTATTGAAGAAATTTATGATAAGGTTGCAAAACAGGAACCGTTAAAAACGAGTTTACCTCCATTGGGAATGATTCATGATACGATTGAACAAATAAAAAAAGAAGGGTATGATACTGTTTTCTGTGTAC
Source organism: Traorella massiliensis (assembly GCF_900104665.1). Taxonomy (GTDB): domain Bacteria; phylum Bacillota_I; class Bacilli_A; order Erysipelotrichales; family Erysipelotrichaceae; genus Traorella; species Traorella massiliensis. Next base: position 449,977 of record NZ_LT629967.1, read on the forward strand.
CTATCTGTTCTGGATTATCCGGAACAGGGAATGCTTTTCGCTTAGCTTGTGAAGAGGCTGGATTGCAGTTTATCTTTGTTGATACGCATGTGACAGCAGAAGTAGAGTTTTATTGTGTAACACAGGCGAAGAAAATGTATGAAGAGGGTAAATCTATTGATGAAATTCTCAAAGAGTTGGATAAGGTGATTGCAAGTGCATCAACAATTTTAATGCCGATGGATCTTGATCATTTGGTGCGTGGCGGACGATTGACACCAATGGCGGCAAAACTGGCAGGTTTATTGAAGATTCGTCCCATTTTAAGAATTGATCAGACAACAAACGGCAGAATTGATGTATTTGATAAAGTAAGAACATTAAATAAAGCCATGGATCGTGTCATATCTTTTATGAAAGAACAGGGTGTTGGAGATTTCTATAATGTTTATGTTGCTTATGTAAAGGAAAAAAGTAATTGTGAAGTCATGCTGAATAAGATCAGAGAAGCTTTTCCAACTGCTTCTTCGCAATTAATTCCTTTAATTAGCACAGTTGGCTGTCATACGGGTATTGGCTGTATTGCCATTCAATATTATAAACGTATAGGAGAATAATATTATGCAGGAAAATAAGGGGAACATTTTTAGTGGAATAGTTGGAGCGTTAATTGGCGGATTGATTGCGGCTATTCCATGGATCGTGGCATATGTATTCTTAAATCTGATTTCTTCATTAGCAGCCATTTTGATTGCAAGTGGAGCGTACGCTGGCTATAAAAAGTTAAATGGTCCAGTAAATAAGAGTACGATTTGGATCATAGGTTTTATAACGCTTATTGTTGTAAGTGTTGCGAATTTTGTGATTATTCCGCTTGTTTATCTTGCCAAAGACGGCTTTGCATTAAATATGACTTATTATAAGTGGTTTTTTAGTTCAGATGAATTAATTTTAGGAATGATCAAGGATTATGTTATTTCGATTATTTTTGCTTTTATTGGAATACAAAGTGTTGTTCGTAATATTAGAAATGACAGAGGTATAGATGATCCGTCTTCTTATCAGAATGTGGATGCGAAATTAGCAGATATCAAAAGCGTTTTTTCTAAATATCATGCTTTTGATAAAGATAATGCAATTCCTAAAGAGATGGTCTTGAGTGAAACCGGTAATACACAGTTATTTCGCAGTTTATGTGCTCAGCGGGTCATTCGTCGTTATCGGGGAAATTATTATTTTGATGAAAGAGCTGAAACAGATAGTTTTTATCGTGCACGTAAAGTTCTGGTTTATGCCTTTTCAGTTGCTATTATCGTAGTAGTCGTTGTATTTATCCTGGCAGTACTTATTATAGCTTTAACAGAATAAGGGAAGCGATGATTTATGGTTGAAAAAATTGAGCTGATAACAGAATGGATAAAAAACAGTAATAATATCGTTTTCTTTGGTGGTGCCGGTGTATCTACAGAATCAGGTATTCCTGATTTTAGAAGTGATCAGGGAATCTATAAAAAGCAGTATATGTGTAATGGACGAAATGTCAGTGCTGAAGAATGTCTAAGCATTGATTTTGCTCGTCAGCATCCGGATATTTTCTATGATTACTATATTCATGAATTTATTCATCCGAATGCATTGCCGAATCGTGCACACAAAGTGTTAGCACAGCTTGAGAAATTAGGTAAATGCAAAGCAGTGATTACTCAAAATGTGGATTCACTGCATCAAATGGCAGGAAGTAAGAATGTGCTTGAACTGCATGGAACAACAGCAGCCTATTCCTGTGATCACTGTCATTTACAATACAGTGAAAAACAAGTATTTGAGCTTTTAAAAAAAGAAAGGGTTCCAAGATGTACCTGTGGTGGCTTAATACGTCCTAATATCGTTTTTTATGGTGAAGCATTACCTTCAGGTGTCTTTGAAAAAGCCATTGATTATGTTTCAAAATGTGAAGTATTTATTGTTGCAGGAACTTCTTTAAATGTATATCCTGCCGCAAATCTGATGAATTATTATTTAGGAAATAAGTGTATCTTGATCAACTTGCAGAAGACACCTTATGATGATATGGCAGATTGTGTAATTCATGAGAAATGTGGCGATGTATTGACACAGGTGTTTGAAAAGATAAAGATATAGAATTTAAATCCCATTACAAAAAGTTGTTAAAGGGATTTTTTCTTTTTTATATTTGTATGTGCTTTGCAAATTTGACATAAGAATAACAAATGATGCATTTTTAATAAAGATAATGTATATGCTTAACTAGAGAGGTACATAGATGAAAGAAAGCTTAAAAATTGCTACGATTGGTGGAGGATCTTCTTATACACCAGAACTCATTGAAGGCTTTATAAAAAGAATTGATAGTTTGTCTGTAAAGGAATTATGGCTGGTGGATATTGAAGATGGTAAGGAAAAACTTGAAATCATTGCTGATTTAGCAAGAAGAATGGTAAGAAGAGCTCAAGCGGATATTGAAATTCATGCGACTTTGGATCGTAGAGAAGCACTAAAAGATGCTGATTTTGTGACGACTCAATTTCGTGTGGGATTGTTAGATGCCAGAGAAAAAGATGAATTGATTCCAGCCAAGTATGGTGTGCTTGGGCAGGAAACAAATGGTCCTGGTGGTATGTTCAATGCTTTAAGAACGATTCCTGTATTATTGGATATTGTAAAAGATTGTGAAGAATTATGTCCGGATGCTTGGATCATCAGTTTCACAAATCCTGCTGGATTAAATGCTGAAGCGGTTCTTAGATATACGGGATGGAAAAAATTTATTGGTTTGTGTAATTCTCCAATTACGATTCGTCATCATGTATGTGAGCTTATGAACTTAGAACCATCGAAAGTGAGAATTGATTTTGCAGGTTTAAATCATATGGTGTTTGGTTTAAAAACATATTATGAAGGACAGGATATATCTGATCAAGTGATTGAAGCTTTATGTAAATATAATCAAGATAAGGCATTTGATGAAAGATTTGAATCTATTCCATACTTGCCTGAATTCATAAGAAAATTGAATTGTATACCTAGTCCCTATCTGCGTTATTACTTCTCAAAGGAAAAGATGCTTTCCCATGTACTGGAAGATGCGAAAGAACATCGTTGTCGTGCGCAGGTCGTTAAAAAGATTGAAGCAGATTTATTTAAAAAATATGCTGATCCAGCATTAGATGTAAAACCTAAAGAGCTTGAAAAAAGAGGTGGGGCATATTATAGTGATGCCGCATGTAATCTTATCGATTCGATCTATAATGATCGAAAGGATATACAGGTAGTAAATACTTTGAATAATGGTGGTTGTGCATCATTTGACGATGATGAAGTCGTAGAAATCAGCTGTGTGATCACAAAACAGGGACCTATTCCACTTACTATGAGAAGATTGCCAATACAGGTAGAAGGTATTTGCCGAGAAATCAAGACTTTTGAAAGATTAACAGCTGAAGCAGCTGTCAAGAAAGATAAAAATATTGCTTTAATGGCAATGACTGCAAATCCACAAGTACAGGATGTTGATAAAGCAAAAGTGATTTTAGATGAAATGATGGAAGCACATCAAAAATACTTGGGTGGATTTTAAAAGATAAAAAGCTATTAAGAAGTTCATTTTCTTAATAGCTTTTTTATGTGTGTCGGGCATGGCATGAATTCAGTTGGAGATAAACCAACCACAGATATTTACCGCCAAGTGTAGTGAACCACAAGCTGTTGACAGTGATGTCATGGCTGGAAAGGAAACTATTCTTGAAGGTTAGTGCCACGAAAACAAAGGTTGTACGTCCAATGAAAGGACAGTTCCTGGGGTTTTCCTTTTATAAGGATAGTCAGGGGTGGAAATGCAGACCTACTGAAAATAGAAAGAAATGTTTATATGAGAAGATAAAAGTAGTCTTATCAAGAAAACAAGCTGTTTCAAGACGTCTATCAATTACATTTACAAAGGTCAATCAAATAGTAAGAGGATGGATAAACTGTTTTAAGATAGGAAGCATAAAGCTATTTCTTGAAAAATTCGGACAATGGTTACGCCATAAAATAAGATGTATTATCATCAAGCAATGGAAAAGACCTATGACTATCTATAGAAATCTAAAGGTATTAAATATTAAATATAAATGCAGATTTAACGAAGAAGATATCTATAAATGCGCAAATTCAAGATTAGGATGGTACAGAAGAAGTGGATTAGATGTAGTCAATTTCATACTATCACCAGCAGTTCTAGGCAAAGAGAAAGGGGACAGACCGGGTTTAGTCAATCCCCTTAACTACTATCTTAAGAGTTTGTAGTTTCGATATAAATGTAGAGCCAAATACGAGGACCGTACGTTTGGTTCAACGGGAGGGGCAGTAAATCTGTGAATTTATTCCTCTACCCTATTATTTCATAAACGAAAGCAATTCCATCAGCTCATCATTCATCTTCCTGCTGAGATAATATCTGATAAGCGCATTCTTTGTTTCTGTATTCATAAATGCATAGAAATCACTTAAATCATCTTCTCTTTTCTCTTCGATATATCTTTTGACAAGCTCCTCTATCATATCCTCTTCCATATAATGTCCATAATCCGATATTTCATCGTACTCCATAGTTTCTATCGCCCATCTCAGCAGCTCTCTTCTCTGCACTGAATTTAAAAAAGGTATGATCTCGTCCAGATCGGTTTCTTCCTTTTGCGATGTGATCCAGGATACGATCCGTGACTTCTCTTCCGAATTGAAAAACGGCAGATATTCCTCCAGATCAAATTCATTTAATTTTCCTTCTGTCAGAAAGTCAATCACGAGCTTTTTCCCTTCATGATTGATAAACGGCAGAAACTCTTCCATGTTCTCCAGTGTTTTCTGACGGTCTTCTTTCTCAAGATACGATTCAAGCAGACGGTTGATCTGAACCTTATTTAAAAACGGCAGCATCTCGCTGATATCCAGCCTTGTCATGTCGCTTTCTATGATCAGATCAAGGATCTTGTCCTTGCTCTCGCTATTGCATATCGGAAGCAGTTCCAGCAGCTGATCGAATACTTTTTCATCTACATTCCCGATCGAATCGATCATGTCGCTGATCGTATCGGAATCAAAGTACTCGTAGGCGTTTCTGGAAAAGGATCCCAGCTTGATCTTCCTTCTGTTCAGTACCTTGTGGATCTTTTTAGGCTTCATAAAGGGAGCCAGATTCTCAAAAGCACTGGCAAAGGCATCATTCAGTTCCTTGTTGATATAGCTGGTCAGATCTTCTGAAAAACGCCCGGGATCAAACTTCTCTGTTTCATAAGGCTCGTCCTGTGTGGCTTCTTCTACGATCTCCTTGGCCTGTTCGACCTCTTCCTCTTTCATTTCAAAGCTGCCCCGCAACAGCTGGTCGATCGAAATATGGTAAAGATCGGCAATCTGCGGCAATAGGGCAATATCCGGAAGCGATTCATCTCTTTCCCATTTGCTGACAGCCTGATAGCTGACGCCCAGGATATCGGCTACTTCGCTTTGGGTCATATTATTGGCTTTTCTCAGATCAGCAATGGTTTTACCTATCTTGTTCATCTCTTATCTCCTCCTTGTCATATAAATAAAAGTTGTCACATCTTTGATCAGTTCATTTTTCATTTTTTCATATTCTCTTTCATCATAGTATTTGCTCATGGTATCTCCTCCCTTGACTGGATACCTATATCGTAAATACAAAAGTCCTTTTTGCCAATAACCTGTTAGTTGAAAAGAGGTATTCAACTAATAGTTGAATGAAATTTATGATAAAAATGAAAAATATTTTGGGAAAAATGAAGTTTTAGTGGATATAAAATAGTAGGAGGAATTTTTATGAAAAATTTAACTGAGGAAATTATTTTAAAATTATCTTGCAATACATTTATACAAAAAGAATGTATTGCGGCATTGATGTGTGAACATTTAGATGAATTTAATGATGTGTATTTTGAAGAAGTCATGGAGAAATACATTGATAAGATCATCAAAAAAGGTGAAGAAGGATGTACTGAAGATTATGATTTTTGTGTAGAGGCCCGCACTCCGAATATTGAAGAAAAACATAAAATCGTAGTAGGTGTACAGATTAAGATGTGCCCACAAGAAGAGAGTGGGATGTTACCGACTGAATTAACGGATGCTTTCAATTTATTTCATGAAGAAAAGATGAGAATAGAAGATGATATGATCTTGCGTTGCTATGGTTTTTGCTTTTACTTAGATCCACCTAAAAAACTTCAAGATCAGACAATTCGTTTAAAAGCAAATCTTTGTAACGCTGATGGAAAAAATCTCATGGAACCGAATAAATGCAACGCATTTATTGTTTATTTAGGTGATCGGCCAAAAGAAGAGGTTTTAAGTAAGATTCATTAAAAAAACAGGGTTTTAAACCCTGATTATAATATGAGCGTAGCACTCTGATAGAAAATAAAGGCAACGATCCAGGCAATAGAACATTGCATGATGATCATGATAAGCGTATATTTGATTCCCATTTCACGCTTAGCAGCAGCTATAGCTGCAATACATGGTGAATAAAGAAGGGTAAATAGTAAAAAGGCGTAAGCGCTAATTGGTGTAAACATCGTACCTAAAGCAGCAGGTAAGTTTTCACTTGTTGTCTGCATCAGAACAGCTAAAGAAGATACGACGGATTCTTTGGCTGTAAAGCCACTGATCAAAGCAGTAGCTGCACGCCAGTCACCAAATCCAAGGGGTTTAAAGATAAAGGAAATGGATTGACCGATGAGAGCAAGTATAGAATCAGCACTATCAGCTACCTGATTGAGATGCAGATCAAAGTTCTGCAGGAACCAGATGATGATACTGCCCAAAAAGATGATGGTAAAAGCTCTGGTAATGAAATCTTTTGCTTTTTCCCACATCAGTAAAAGGACACTTTTAGGACTTGGGAGACGATAGTTAGGCATTTCCATGACAAATGGTATCGGAGCTCCGGTATAAAGCGTTGATTTCATAATATAAGCAACGATGATCCCAACTAAAATTCCTGTTGTATATAATAAAATCATAACTTCTGCTGCATGATTTGGGAAAAATGCCAGTGAAAATACTGCATAAATCGGAACCTTAGCCGTACAGCTCATAAAAGGTGTCAATAAAATTGTCATGATGCGGTCACGATTTGACGAAAGAGTTCTTGTTGACATGATAGCTGGAACACTGCATCCAAAGCCAATCAGCATAGGAACAAAACTTTTTCCAGAAAGTCCCAGCTTACGTAGAGGTTTATCCATGATAAAAGCCACACGTGCCATATAACCACTATCTTCCAATATAGAAAGGAAAAAGAAAAGAACAACGATTACTGGCATAAAACTTAAGACTGAGCTGACTCCTGCAAATACGCCATCAACCAGTAAAGAATAGACAACATCATTTAAACCATAGTCCAATAAAAATTGTGAAATAAAAGTGACGATATATTCAATGATAATTGCAAAGCCATCACTTAAAAATGTACCAACCGGACCAAATGTCAAATAAAAAACAGCCGCCATGATCAATATGAAACTAGGAATAGCAAAATATTTACTTGTTAATACTGCATCTATTTTAACACTACGCAGATATTCCTTGCTTTCGTGAGCACGAATAACTGTATCCTTGCATAACTTTTCAATGAAAGTATAACGCATATCAGCCATTGCAGCCTCACGATCCATATCACATTCACGTTCCATTTCTTTAACCGAATGTTCAATGAGATCGATTTCATTGTCTGTAAGCTTTAATTGCTTTTCAAGAGGCTTGTCACCTTCAATGAGTTTGCTTGCTGCAAAGCGGGCAGGCATATGAATCTCTTGTGCATGATCTTCGATCATCGTCGAAATACCATGGATGCAGCGATGAACAGCTCCACTGCAAAAATCAAGACGAGCAGGCTGTTTTTTCTGTTTCGCAACTTGAATGACACAATTGACTAAATCACTGATACCTTCATTTTTAGCTGCACTGATAGGAACACAGTCAACACCGATCATTTCTTTAAACCGGTTGATTTTGATCGTACCGCCATTTGTTTTCATTTCATCCATCATATTGATTGCTAAGACCATAGGGATCTGCAGTTCAATAAGCTGTAATGTCAGATACAGATTTCTTTCGATATTTGTTGCATCAAGTATATTGATGATACAGTCGACTTCCCCGCTTAGAAGATAGTCACGGGTAACGATCTCTTCATTGGTATAAGGTGATAATGAATAAATTCCGGGTAAATCAACCAAAGTACAGTCTGAATGTCCGATAATCGTTCCTTCCTTTTTATCAACCGTAACACCTGGAAAATTACCAACGTGCTGGTTACTTCCTGTAAGCTGATTAAATAAAGTGGTCTTACCGCTATTTTGATTACCAATTAACGCAAAATTCATAATTTGCTCACCTCAATATTTTTAGCGTCTTCTACACGGAGCGTCAGAAGATAACCACGCAGACGTATTTCAATAGGATCTTTCATAGGTGCTACTTTATGCAGCTGAACTCTGGTTTTAGGAATACATCCCATTCCCAAAAGATGTCTTCTTAAAGCCCCTTCACCATTTACAGCTGTAATAATGGCTTCTTCGCCAACTTCCAATTCATCTAAGGTCATGCTTATCCTCCTTCTTGTTAACCAAATCTAACAGAATTATAATACTACGTAGAAAAGGAAAGTCAAGAGGTTACTGAATAAAAAAAGCATAGCTCAACTATGCTTAAAGATCAAAATATTTTCTTCTCTGGGTAGAAGTAATGAATTTTTGTTTCATCTTATTAATGTCTTCTTTTTCAAGAGCGTCTTTGAAATCATTTACTTCATTGACAAAACACTCGATTTCTTTGATGAGATTTTCTTTATTTAATAAGAATAACTCTGTCCATAGATTTTCATTGATTTTCGCAATTCTTGTAAGATCACGAAAGGAATCTCCCGTATATTCTTTTAAATGTGTAGAATCATTGGCGTTCATTAAGGAAACTGCAATGACATGGGTCAATTGTGAAAGATAACCAATCATTTCATCATGTTCCTCTACAGTTAATTGACAAATATGATTAAATCGAAGTTCTTTGCCAAATTCAACCATGAAGTCAATAGCTTCTTGAGTATTTTGATGTGTAGGAGTAATGATCAGATTGGCAGGTAAAAAGATTGATGGATCAGCGTATTGTACACCGCTGACTTCTTTACCAGCCATTGGGTGAGCAGGAATAAATTCACAGTCTTCACGTAAAAAGCTTTGTATCTTATATACGATAGCACCTTTGACTCCAGTAACATCACTAATCAGAGTATTTGGATGAAAAAGATGTTGATAATCACTGATCCAATTGATAAATGTAGTAGGATAAAGACCGGAAATGATGACATCTGCTCTTTGAATTAATTCAGGATCAGTTTCGCAACTGCCTTCATCAATGATATGATGTTCTAAACCATAGGCAATAGCCTTTGGATCGATATCAATCGCATAAATTTCATGATTCCATTTCTTTAAACCAAGAGCAATGCTTCCGCCTAAAAGACCTAATCCAACAATTAGAAATTTTTTATCTTTCATCATAGAGTGACACCTCGATTCCTATAGATCTCAAATCTTCGAAAAAAGAAGGATAACTCTTAGAAACAGCTTCACAGCCTTCAATTTCACCGCCTAATACACTTAAAGCAATCGCACAAGCCATGACAATACGATGATCTTTCCATCCGGATAAAGGGAGCACAGGCTTATGATAGCCACCATGAATGATCATTTCATCATGATAGGCTTCAATTGTACATCCCATCTTAGCACATTCGTTGACCATTGCTTCAATACGGTCGCTTTCTTTTAAGCGAAGGCGTGAAGCATTTTTAATGTGCGTAATTCCTTTTGAAAACATAGCTAGAATGCAAAGAATCGGTCCTAAATCAGGACAATTCTTTAAATCGATGTCATTTGCGATAAGAGAAGCAGGCTGGATATGATAAATACCATTATTCTCTTCTATACAGCCATTGAAATCGTGAAGAATATCTAAGATTTGTTTGTCTCCCTGTAAAGAAGCGGGATCCATACCTGCAATATCTAATTCTGCATTAATGGCACCTAGCACACCAAAGAAGGCAAACTGTGAGAAATCCCCCTCAATTATAACATTTTTCGGCTGATATTTTTGACTTCCTTGAATAAATAATGTCAAATCATTTTCCCATTCAATGATGATACCAAATTTTTTCATCATTTGAATGGTCAAATCGATATAACTTTTACTTTCAAATGGCGGAAGAATATGAATTCTTGAATTTCCTTTAAGCAAAGGAAGTGTAAATAAAAGACCACTGATAAACTGTGAACTGACATTTCCTTGAAGGGTGTAATCACCACTTACGAATGCTCCTTGGATTTCGATTCGCTCATCATTCTGATCAAAGTATGCACCTATTTTGGTAAAGAGATCCTCATAAATTTTTTGAGGACGTTTTAATAAACGATTTTTTCCTGTGAATGTAATTTTTTCATTAGTAAGTGAAAAGATCGGGATTAAAAAACGTAGCGTAGAACCAGATTCATTACATTCGATATGATGATCCTGAAGGTGTGCAAAATCAGCAATTCCTTCAATAATAAGTGAATCTTTGAAACATTCAATTTTTGCTCCCAGCTTCTGCATACACTTTATCGTTGTTTGAATATCTACAGAATAGTCAATATTAGAAAGATAACTTTTCCCGTTTGCAAGTGAAGCGCAGATGATGGCACGGTGGGCCATGCTTTTGCTAGGAGGAATTTTTATCATCCCCTTACACTTGGAAGGGCGAATGATCGCTTTCATTAGAGATCACGGCCCACTACATGGGCAATGTTTCTAGCTTTATCTATTAGTTGTTTGAACTTTTCTGGTTTTAGACACTGGGCGCCATCACTCCATGCACATTCAGGATGTTCATGTACTTCAATGATCAGACCATCAGCGCCTGCTGCAATAGCTGCCAATGACATAGATTCAATGTATTTCCAATTTCCTGTTGCATGTGAAGGATCAATGATGATAGGCAGGTGAGTTTTTTCTTTAATGATAGGTACGACACTTAAATCTAATGTATTACGAGTATATTTTTCAAAAGTACGAATCCCTCTTTCACAGAGAATAACATTTGGATTACCGCTTGCCATGATATATTCTGCGGACATGATCCATTCTTCAATTGTATTAGCTAACCCTCTTTTTAATAGAATGGGTTTATGACTCTTTCCAACAGCCTTCAGCAAAGAGAAATTCTGCATATTTCTGGCGCCAATTTGAATGACATCCACATATTCCTCAAATTCATCTAATTGATCACTATCCATCAATTCACTGACAATAGGCAATCCTGTACGCTTTCTGGCTTCTACCATATCTAAAATTCCTTCTGTTCCTAATCCTTGAAAAGCATAAGGAGAAGTTCTTGGCTTATAAGCACCGCCACGTAACATACAGGCACCAGCCTCTTTGACATCTTGTGCTAATTGACAGATGTGGTCTAATCCTTCTACACTGCAAGGTCCGCCAATGACAACGATTTTTTCATGTCCGCCAACTTTAATCCCATTCACATCAACGATCGTATCTTCCGGATGAAATAAACGATTCGCTTTTTTATATGGTGCAGCAATACGAGTAACGTTATCAACGATCGGATTGGCTTTGATCTTTCTTTCATCTAAGGAGGTAGTATCACCAATCAAACCTAAAATATGATAATCGCTTCCTACTGAATCATTGACTTGGAAGCCTTGGCTTTCAAAATTTTGAATAAGTTCGCTGATCAATGCAGGATCAGCATTTTTCTTTACTGTAACGATCATAACTATAAATCCCTTCCTATTACATGAGCAATGGCTCTTGCTTTATCTATCATTGCTTTAAACTTATCTGGTTTTAAACATTGCGCACCATCGCTCCAAGCACATTCCGGATTGCGATGAACTTCTACGATCAATCCATCTGCACCTGCGGCAATCGCTGCCAGAGACATGCTTTCTACCAGTTCCCAGCTGCCTGTTGCATGTGATGGATCAATAATAATTGGCAAGTGAGTTTTCTTTTTAACGATCTGTACAACACTTAAATCCAGCGTATTACGAGTATATTTTTCAAAAGTACGAATCCCTCTTTCACAAAGAATGACATTTTCATTTCCACCGGCCATGATATATTCAGCACTCATCAGCCATTCTTCGATAGTATTGCTTAAACCACGTTTTAAAAGAACTGGTTTGTTGATTTTTCCTAAGGCTTTCAGCAGCTCAAAATTCTGCATATTTCTTGCCCCTACCTGAATCAGATCAACATATTTTACGAATTCATCAATCTTGTTTTCACTCATGATCTCACTAACGATTGGCAAGCCCGTACGTCTTTTTGCTTCTACCATATCCATGATGCCTTCTGTTCCTAGACCTTGAAAAGCATAAGGCGAAGTTCTTGGCTTATAAGCCCCGCCACGCAGCATACAGCCACCGGCATCTTTCACATCCTGTGCCAGCTCACAAATCTGATCCAATCCTTCCACACTGCAAGGCCCGCCAATAACAACAATTTTTTCATGACCTCCTACCTTGATGCCATCAACATCAATGATACTGTCTTCAGGATGAAACAAGCGATTCACCTTTTTATAAGGAGCAGCCACACGGGTAACATTTTCTACCCAAGGATTGCTCATCAGTCGACGATCATCAATGACAGTCGTATCACCCACGATACCAAAAACATTATAGCTTGTACCGGTGATCAGATTAACTTCCAGTCCCTTTGTTTTAAATTCACTCAATATCTTATCAATTTCACTTTGTGGTGCACCCTTTTTACATGTGATGATCATATACATTCCCCCTTGTACATTTCTAATTTATTTTTTAAAGCTTTGATACCCGTAACATATCCTTGTATCCCTTGACCGCTGATCGTTTTAAAGCACGCTTGCCGTACATAAGAAATCTGTCTGAAATCTTCTCTTTCTTCAACCTTAGAAATATGAACTTCTACAGCAGGAATACTGACTGCTTTTAACGCATCCAAAAGAGCAATTGAAGTATGGGTATAAGCTCCCGGATTGATGACGATGCCATCTACTTTCCCATAAGCCTGTTGGATCTTATCCACTAAATCCCCTTCATGGTTACTTTGATAACACTCTATCTCAATTTTTAACTCTTTGCCGCAATTCAAACAGGTTTGAATAAGTGTATCAAAAGTCTCACTTCCATAAATATGTTTTTCTCGTATGCCCAGCATATTGATATTAGGACCATTAAGCACCAGTATTTTCATTCCACACCTCCACAAGCTTATTTATAGTATTTTCTATAGAATGATTATTTTCAATACAAACATCACTATATTTTATATAATAAGGCTCTCGCTCTTTTTCCATCTTACATAAAGTCTCATAGTCTTTGCTTAGCGGTCGTCCATTACCAACACTAAGCTGACTGACATCACGTTTGATATAAACGATCCATGAATTTAAAGACAAAGCTTTCATATTGATTTCCTTTTTTATGACTCCGCCACCACAGCTGATCACAGTATGATTTAATAAACTTGCTTTTAAACATACCTGTGTTTCTAAATCACGAAAAGCTTCTTCACTCTCTTCAAAGATCTCAGGGATCGTTTTTTGGGCCAATTTTTCAATTTCATGATCCAGATCCATAAAATCATAACCTATTTTCTCACTTAAACATTTGCCAATGGTTGTCTTGCCACAGCTAGGCATACCAATCAAAACGATGTTCTGTTTATCATGATAGATTTGTTTTGTCAATTCATCGATTTTAGAAGGATCAATCTGATTTCCAATAAAGAATTCACAGGCACTTACTGCTTGTGCAACAAGCATTTCTAATCCGTTGACATAAGGAATATGTTTCTTTTTTGCTTGATAACATAAAGCTGTCAGCAACGGATTATAAACGACATCAATGACACCTTCACAGTTTTCAAAATCATCAAGATCCACGATCTGAGAAAGAATATCCGGACTCATGCCAACACTGGTCGTATTAATAATGATTTGAATATCATACCGTTTTTTCATTTGTTCATAGGTGATATAAGGTGTATTTCGATTTCTGGCTACCTGAATAATTTCTTTGACCTTCAATGCTTCACAAACCGCATAAGCAGTTTTGCTCGTACCGCCACTGCCGCATATAGCAACTATTTTATTTTCGATATTAAAATGATGCTCGATCATTCTTTTTAAGCCATCAAAATCCGTGTTTGTAGCAATGAGCTTACCATTGACATTTTTAATGGTATTAATGGCATGAATCTTTTTGGCTTTATCATCAATCTCATCACAATATTCAATGACTTTTTCTTTATAAGGAATCGTAACATTGATTGCATCAAAGTCTTTTTTCTTCATGAAATGATGAAATTCATCCTCACTTAAGGGAATCAGATCATAATGATAAGGAGCAATCTGTTCATGAATGATCTTAGAAAAGCTATGTCCTAATTTTCCGCCAATCAGTCCAACTTTCATAAACATAGCCACTCCTCTCCAAAATGCTCAACACATAAATCTAATAGTGCTAAGGCAATCATACTATCTACAACGACTCTTGCACGATGAAAGATGGCAGGATCATGACGTCCGGTTAAGGTCAGGGTATCATTTTCCATTGTGCCCAGATTAACGGTATTTTGTTTCTTAAAGATAGAAGCAGTAGGTTTGATTACCAGTTTGATCAAGATTGGCATGCCATTTGAAATACCACCGTTGATACCGCCATTATGATTTGTACGTGTTGTTATCTTATCTTTTTCGATCTGCCATTCATCATTGATTTCGCTGCCTTTATAATTTACAAAATCAAAGCCTAGACCAAATTCAATACCTTTTACAGCAGGAATAGAAAATAAATAACTGCTTAGCTGACTTTCAATTGAATGAAAAAAAGGTTCACCAATGCCAACAGGCATATTCAAAACACAGCTTTCAAGAATGCCTCCGACACTATCATGATCTTTCGCAATGTCTTCAATTCGCTGGATCATCTGCTGACCGATAGGATCATCTAATGTTGCGAAATCTAACGCATTACACTTTTCTATATCTAAGGCATGATCTACAAAAGAGCGATCTTTAATTTCCTGGCACTGCAAGATATGCGTACCAATCAGAATCTTTTTTCTTTTTAAAAGATCTAAAGCAATCGCTCCGGCTGCAACAAGCGGTGCTGTCAGTCTTCCTGAAAAATGTCCGCCTCCACGATAATCTTCATATCCCTTATATTTAACATGGGCGACATAATCGGCATGACTAGGGCGAGGAAGTTCAGGATGATAGTCTTTACTACGCTGATTTTTATTTTCGATCTCAATATGGATCGGAGTTCCGGTAGTATAACCATTGAAAACACCACTCGTAATCTTAAAATCATCAGCTTCATGACGCTGCGTAGATATTTTCCCTTTAGGCTTACGTTTTTCTAATTGTGCCTGTATAAATTCACGATCAATGACAATACCGGCAGGAAGTCCGTCAATCACAACCCCCATTGCTTCACAATGGCTTTCACCATATAAAGCAATCGTTATATTTTTTCCAATGACACTTTTCATAAAGACCTCCTGATATATTGACGAAGATCATCAATTTTAACTTTTTCGATGACAGCTTTGCCAAGCTCATTTACTTTGACGATATCAATTTCATTCCCTTTTGCTTTTTTATCATTCTTAATGAAGCGAATGCATTCTTCACAATCAAGAGAAGTTACAAAAGGAATGTTCATCTTTTTAAGAATTTCAATTAAATCATGACGTATCTGTTCATTTTCCTCGATCATGATCATCCCATTTGCGACACATTCGCCATGATAATAATCATGAAGATGATAGATACTCTCAATGGCATGACCGATCGTATGTCCAAAATTCAAGATCTTTCGAATATTTTGTTCCTTTTCATCTTTTTCGACCACTCTTTTTTTCATGAATAAAGATCGTTCGATGATTTCTTCTAAATAAGGACTTTCAACATCGATTTCATCAATATGTTCTTTAAACAAATCAAAAATAACAGGGTCCTGGATACATCCGGCTTTTAAAGCCTCAACCAGACCATTATAGAAATGACGCTTGGATAAAGTTTTTAACGTATCAACATCAACGATCACAGTTTCAGGATGATAGAAACAGCCTACACAATTTTTAATGCCGTTTAAGTTGATCGCCACTTTGCCGCCAATGCTGGAATCAATCTGCGAAAGTGTCGTTGTAGGAATAGAAACAAAACGACATCCTCTTTTATATGTACCCGCTACAAAACCTGCAAGATCACCAATGACACCGCCTCCTAAAGCAAGTACCATATCTTTTCTTGAAAAATGAAGTGAAAGGAGTTTTTCTAAAAGCATCTGATAAGTATCAAATCCTTTGGAAACCTCACCTTCTGCCACTTCTACTAATGTAGCATTCTCTAATTGTGCCATTACTTCTTCTTTTAAAGAAAGTGGTATCTGTGTATCGCTGACTACCATGACTTTACAGTTAAAATTGATATAGTCTTTTAAATGAAGATGACTTTCTCTTTCAATAATGACACGGCTTGACGCATCTTTAAGCTGTACAGTAAATTCCATCATATGACCCCCAATGAATAAAAAAAGCATCACTTTACTGATGCCGCTTGCCCCATATAAACAAAAGTACCAATCAATGAATTGGCTTGTTTAGGGGCTTAACGATAAAAGTAAAAGCTAGATGCTTGTTTAAATGTATTCATGGTTTTAGTTTACTCGTTTTTTCACATAAAATCAAGCCCTTTTGAAAGAAATATTACGATTTTCATGAAAAGCTAATTCGCATTTTCAATCTATTCATGAAAATGAATGCTACTCTTTTTAAATCGTGCTATAATAAGGGCAATGAGGTGACTATGAACGAATTAGAAAAAGCAAGAATAAAGATTAATGAAGCAGATCAGAAGATTGCGGAAAGCTTTGAGAAAAGAATGAAAGCTGTAGAAGAAGTTATTGGTTATAAGATGAAGCATGATCTGCCTATCTATGATGAAAAAAGAGAAAAACAGGTAATTGAAAGAAATCTTTCTTTCCTTCATGATGAAAAATTAAAGCCTTATTTTAAAGATTGTCTCAATCAGATGATGCGCATATCAAAAGAATATCAGAATGCCATACTTCATCAAGGCATTTATGGATATCAGGGAGTCAGAGGTGCTTTTAGCCAGATTGCGACTTCACGTTTATTCCCTAGCGGTCAGCAAAAAAGCTATTTGCGTTTTGAAGATGTTGTTCTAGGAGTTAAAAATCATGAAATTGAAAAAGGCGTCTTACCTTTTGAAAATTCTACAACCGGTGAAGTAGGCGAGGTTTTTGATCTATTATATAAGTATGATGTGAAAATAACTTCCTTTTATGATCTTAAGGTTGATCAGAATCTAATGGGGATCAAGGGCAGCCGTTTAAGTGATATCAAGAAGGTGTATTCAAAGCTTCAGGCTTTGGAACAATGTGCTGAAACATTAAAGCCTTTTGATTTTGAATTGATTCCTTATGCGAATACCGCATTGGCGGCACGATATGTCAGTGAATGTGCTGATCCAAGCATAGGAGCGATTGCTGCTAAGGAAAGTGCTGAAGAATATGGATTAGAGATTCTAATGGAAAATATCAATTCCAGCAGTGATAATGTGACCCGTTTTATCGTAATAGAAAATGAATGCTTAAAATCAGGCGATTTAATTATGATCATGTTCACGGTCAATCATGAATCAGGAGCTCTGGCAAAAATCATGCAGATCATTGCGGATTATTCATTAAATATGACAAGCATTAAATCAAGAGCATGTCGTAATCAGTCATGGCAATATTATTTCTATGTAGAGATCGAAGGTGATCTTGCAGATGAAAGAGTGCAAGCCTGCTTTAGAGAATGTGGGAAACACTGTGAGTTAAAGATTATCGGATGTGTGAAAGGAGAGAGTTAAATGAATTTTATTAAAGAAAGTGCTGACAAAAAACCGATTGTGGATACTGTGTTTGCGATTGTCGCAAAAGCAAAAGAAGCAAAGGAAAAGTATGGGGATGAAAACGTCATAGATGCAACCATAGGTTCATTATATGATGAACAGGGACATATCGTTGCATTCCATAGTGTATTTGAAAGCTTTGATCAGATACCTGCTGCACAGAAGGCTGCCTATGCCGATAGTTTCAGAGGCAATCCTGATTTTAGAGAATTAGTAAAGAAATGGACGTTAGGTCAGGGTAAGGTCAATCTGGAAAGCAGTGTGATCGCAACTCCGGGCGGTACAGGTGCCGTATCCTTAGTGATGAGTGAATTTTTAGAAACCGATGAAACAGTGATCCTTCCAGATATCGCATGGGGAAGTTATTCTTTGATGGCAAAGGATAAACAATTGAAAGCAGTCACTTATGAAATGTTTGAAAATGATCATTTCAACTTAAACTCATTAAAGAAACAGGTTAATGCCTTAGCTGGCAAGCAGAATCGTATTGTTGTGGTCATTAATGATCCTTGTCACAATCCAACAGGCTATACGATGACAAAGCAAGAATGGCATGAATTGATTGCTTTTCTAAATGAAGTGGCTAAGACAACGCCATGTATCATCTTGAATGATATTGCTTATATCGATTATGCTTATGATCTTGAACATTCAAGAGATTATATGCGTGAGTTTGAAGGTATGAGCGATCAGGTCATGGCGGTAATTGCTATGAGCTGTTCCAAGACATTAACAAGTTATGGATTGCGCTGTGGAGCAGCCGTGATCTGTGCTCATTCTAAAGAAAGCGTAAGAGAAGCTGAAATTGTTTTTGAAAAGAGTGCTCGTGCCCTTTGGAGCAATGTCAATAATGCGGCTATGATCAATTTTGTCAATGTAGTAAAAGATCATAAAGAAGAATTTTTAAATGAAAAGAAAGAATATATTCATTTATTAAAAAAGAGAAGTTCTATTTTCATGGAAGAAGCTAAAGCTTGTAATTTACCGGTATATCCATATAAGGAAGGTTTCTTTGTCACGATCAAAATAGAAAATAATGACTTAAAAGAAAAATACCATACTCTTTTAATGGAAAATAATATTTTTACAGTTCAAGTCAATAAAGGAATTCGTGTAGGTATCTGTTCATTAAGTGTTGAGAAGGCTAAAGGATTAGCTTTGAAGATGAAGCTTCTATTGGATCAGGTTGTTACCACAGAATAAAATAAAATGCAAATAAAAATTCACGTGAATTTCTAATGAAAGAATTCACGTGAATTTTTTTAATCTAGATTATAACAGTTTTAACTGATTCTCATTCATCTGATAAATGACATTTTTTCTTTCTACAATAATTGATATTTTCTTTGATACCTCTTTGGAGGCTTTTATTTTCTCTAACAACTCTTTTGTAGGATTCATGGCATAAGGGTGACCTACCAGCTCAAACATCGTAAAATCACCGGTCGTATCCCCATAGGCATAACTTTGACTTAAATCAATATCATAATCTTCAACAAGCTCTAATATAGCTTTCTTTTTACTTTTGTGATCCCACATAGGAATGACATCTCCTGTATAACGTCCATGCTCATCCGTCACATAAATCGTACCTCTACAATCGGTAAACTCATATTTACGAGCCATAGCCTCTACTAATTCAAGGGGTGAACCAGAAACAGCAAATACAAGATGTCCTTCTTTCTTATGATTGAGGATTTCATCACGAGTAAATGTATAAACACGTTCCCCTTTTTGTTTGATGACCGTATCAGCAATATGCAGAATATGTTCATTGGATAAACCAATAAGTGTTGACTTATATATATCAACCATTTTATTGAGATAATCATCATATTCTCCCTGACGACGATCATATTTCATAAACGTTGGTTTTACTTCATCATGCCAAAGTCTTTCATCTACTAATTCATGTGTGATAAATTTTTTAAATACTTCAGTAATCAATCCTTCACGATATAAAGTTCCATCAATATCAAAAAAAGCCGCAATTTTTCCCATGTTTAGTACCTCATTTATTAATTATTATCTTATCAACTTTGAAAGATGAAGTAAAGACTCAATTTTTTGACAAAAATTAAGAAAATAACCAAACTTTTTTCATGGTAGAATTGTTATATAAGTGAAGGGACAAATATGAACAGACGAAAGCTTATCTTACAAATAAAAAATGGCAATCAGGAAGCATTAGAAACAATTATCACCGAAATGTATCCACAGGTGTATGCTTTTCTGTATCGCAAGATGAAACAGAATGATCGAGCCAAAGATATTACCCAAGAGGTATTCTTAAAATTTGTGGAAAATATCGATCAATATAATGAAGAAGATAAGCTGCTCAACTATCTATTTCGCATTGGTATCAATCTTGCCAACAATTATTATAAAAGCTTGAATTATTTGGATGATCGAGAATTGGATGAATCAAGGATCATTATAGAAGAAGATCCTCATGCGATCGTAATGAAAAAAGCGAATCACGATATCATGATGAGATATATCTCACAGTTAAGTGAAATTTCCCGGGAAATTATCATTCTTCGCTATTATCATGAGATGAAATTTAAAGATATTGCTGATATTTTAAAAATACCGGAATCAACAGCTAAATCAAGACATCGACAAGCATTGATGAAATTAGAGGAATTGATGAAAGGAGGCGTGCTGGATGAAAGAAAAAGCGAAATACAAACAGTTTATTGAAATTGATGAAGAACATATGAAAAAAACGATTGAACTTTCAAAGCTAAAACTTTCTAAACGAAAGGTCATGTATGAAGAAAATACACATCAGATCTGGCTGAGCTTCTTTAAGATGGAAAGCATGAAATTTTGCGGGTTATCTGTTTTATCAACGCTTTTCTTCTGTTTTATTTCATTTATTCAGCCAATGAATGGCTACAGTATTTGTCTTATAAATGCTGGTGTTTTAGGAACACTGATCTTATATGATTATATACACGGAAGCATCATGGGAATGGACGAACTGTTGAAATGTGTTAAGTATAACTCATCCAAGATTTTTGTTTATAAATCAAATATATATCTTCTGGTCAGCATTGTATGTACATTATTTTTGAATGTGATATTTTGTGTTCAAAACAACTTTTCTTTTTTACCAACGCTTTTATATAGCTTGATTCCTCTTTATTTTATTAGTGGTTTGGCTCTTTTGATCGTAGACAGGATCAGTAATAAAATGACATTGATCATTACTTATGCCTGCAGTTATTTAGTTGTGTTGTTGTTTTTAAATCAATATGATGTAAGAATCATCAGCAATGCTTTTATTCTTTTTCTTTTATTCATATCGTTTGGTATATACTGCATAAGCATTTATGTTCATTCAACACGAATTTCAATTGAGAAAGGAAATAATTTATGGAACTTATTCTTGAAGGATTAACAAAACAATATTCAAAAACAGTAGCGGTCGATCATGTAGATCTAAAACTCAACAAAGGGGTGATCGGTCTTTTAGGTGCGAATGGGAGCGGTAAGACGACGATCATGAAAATGATTTGTGGGATACTGTCACCAACAACAGGTCATGTTTATTATGATAATCAGGAAATTTTAAAAAATTATGACAGTTATGTGACAAACTTAGGCTATATGCCACAGCAGCTAGGGTTTTATCCATCTTTTACCGTACAGGAATTTTTAGAATATATGAGCGTAGTCAAAGGATTAAAAAAGGAATTTTATAAAAAGAAGATTGATGAGCTTTTGGTACGGTTGAATTTAGAGGATAAGAGAAAGGCTAAGATCAAAAGCTTATCGGGAGGCATGCTTAGACGTTTAGGAATTGCCCAGGCATTATTAAATGAACCAAAGATCCTGATTTTAGATGAACCAACGGCAGGGCTTGATCCAAAAGAAAGGATCGTGCTGCGAAATATGATTTCTCGTATTGGTGAAGAAGCTATTGTTTTACTTTCTACACATATTGTAAGTGATGTAGAGTCCATTGCTGATCAGATTATTTTAATGAAAAAAGGAAAAGTATTATATTATGATGAGCCGGATAAGCTTCTGTTAGAAATGGAAAACAAAGTCTTTGAAGCAAGCTGTAATCGAAAGCAGGCAGAAGAATATATGATGAATCATATTGTTGTCAATGTGAAAAAACATCAGGACGAATATGTTTTACGTATCGTATCAGATAAGCCAATTGAAAATGCTCAAACGGTTGAACCTGGACTAGATGACTTGTATTTATATCATTTCCAGGATGAGGCGATGGAACGTTTAAGTGATCAATTATAAATGGAAGATAGAGTAGAGTGAAATGGGAAAATTTGAAACATGAAAGGGGGGAATGCATTGGGGAAGCTTGTTTATTTTGAAATAAAAAAACTAATGAAGATTAAATTTAATTGTTTTTTGATCTTATTAACATTTATTCTTTGCTTAGGAATTTTATTTATAAAAAATACAAATAGATTATCTTCTAGCAGGCAATATGCTTCTTTTGAGGGAGAAACTCTAAATAATAAAGAAGTTTATCGATATGTAGATACTTTCTTTCATGAACATAGAGGTATTGTTAATGATGAATATATCAATAATTTAAAAGAAGCAGAAAATTTAATCATTCAAGAATATCAGCTTGATGAAATTGATGAAGAAAAAATGATCATGACGTATGGTAAAAACTATCAAGAGATCATACAGGCAGGTATTGATGGAAGCATGAGTGATCATGAAATTTTCGCAATCAATGAGAAAGCAAAAGAAAATAATGAAATTTGTAAATCGGAATCATGTATTTTGACATCCAATGAGGTTGCTTATGAAAAATATGGAATAGAAGAAGTCAATGAAGAAGATCATACATTTACGATAAGATATTTTTATGAAAAAGAAGAAAGCCGAAATCTATTAAATCTTCTTTTATATGGAAGCCAATCTTATACAAATGAATATACAGTAGAATTACTTCATCATAAAGAAGAGAAGGTTGCTGATACAAAGAATTATATCGTAGGAGGAAATGCTAGTAATACGAATTATTGGCGTGTAAGTGAAGATATCGAAGAAGAATATATTGAATGGCAGAATCAGAAATATTTAAATGCTCCAGAGCGAACTGATTCTGGAGTAGGTGCGACGATGTTTGTACAAGCATTAACTACTCAAAATAATCCACTTTTAGTTGTACTGCTTCTATGTATTGTCATCCTTGTTTGTCAGGTTTTTACAATTGATCATGACTATGAAATGGAGTCAATGCTTTTATGTTCAAAAAAAGGCTACAGCAGTGTTATGATCGCTAAAATTATAACGGCGTGCTTAATTCCTTTAGCACTGCTTCTGATCTATCTTTTTTTAGCGTGGATAACTGTCAGCGTGATCGTTCCTATAAGAAATCTGGATATTGTTTATGTTGAGTGGATTGAAAATCGTCCGTTTATATTTGAAGGTATTTATACATATAAAGAAATTTTGTTTACTGAGATGTCTTTGATATTTATGTCATTTTTGGCTGCTTCTGGTATTGCTGCATTTGTTTCGACGCTTTTCAAAAATAAATTTATAGGGCTCATGCTAGTTTCATCTATAATTGTTGTGATGACTTTATATAAAAATATCTTTACTCCAGGTATGATGTTAACAACGATGAATTATCTAAGCTGGAATGGTGTCATGGGTATCAATATGATGAAAGTGGGCACTATGATCGTATCTAAAGCCTTCTGTGCATGTGTACTTTGGTGTCTGATAGATGCAGTATTGTGTATCTTATGTCTTTTAAATCAACGAAGACATATCGTGAGGTAACTATGGTAAAACTAATACAATTTGAATTAAAGAAAATATTTAAAAGTAAATTTAATTTGATATTACTGATCATAGCGATTGTTTTTCAATGTGTTATGCTAAATAAATATGTATTTAATTCTGAATATCCTACTCTTCAAATGAAAGATAATACTGTTCTGTCAGGAATTGATATGTATCTTTATTATGATAATTTTTATATCCAGCATCAAGGTACTGTAAATGATGAATATATCAATGAATGGAAACATGAATATTATGATAAATTAGATGAAGTTCTTGATAAGGAAAAAATGATTCAAATATATGGTGATAACTATAAAGAAATGATGATCGCAGGAGAAAATGGAACATTGAATAAGGAAGAAGTACAAGCCTATGTTGATTTTGTAAAAGAAAGGAGTCAGAAATTGAATTTAGAGTATGCTCCGATATCTTTTTCTGAAGAAAATCCTCATAATTTTCATATTGATCTATATTTTGAGTCTGAAATGGAAGAATATGTATATACCTTAAAAGAATTATACTTTGGTTCCAACTTTGAAAATGAAAATAACTATTTGAATATTCTTAACCAATCAAAAGATCATAAAATAATAGCTTCCGAGATTGACGGTGAAGTAGAAATCAAAGATTTAGGTTTCTTGGAATATTTGGATCATCCTGAATATGAACTTATTTCTCAGCTGAATATGAATCAAATAAACTGGTTAAATGTAAAATGTGAAAATGTACCATCTCTGATGGATACTACAATAGGGGCAGGAATTCTTAATCATGCATTTGGTGAATTTATAATTAATTTAATTTATTTTTTATGGCTCATTGTAGTATGCTCGAATTTATTTGTGTGTGAAAATGATAAGCAAACGGATGCGCTCTTAGCATGTTCCAAAGGGTATAAAAAAATAACAATGGCTAAAATTTTGACGATGTTTCTGTTAAGCCTCACAGTATTCTTGTTAAGCATATTTATAAACTCTATTTCTGTTTTAACATCATTTCAAATCAAAAATCTTCATCTTGCATCTTATGGTTTTTCTATCATTTATTCTGGATTGACAGTAATCTTGTATACTTGTTATGAATTATTAGCAAGGCAAATGGGATTGATATTTTGTAGCTTTTTGTGTGTGGCAGGATTGAGTGCTTTTCTATCATGTTTTACGAAAAGTCGCTTTATAAGTGCGGTGTTCATGATGATGTTTGTAGTATTACCGATGTTTTTACCAATGTTCACAAACGGAAACATATTGTTTTCCCTTATGCCGTTAATTATGAATCATACCACAACGTATTTTAGTTTGAACTATGGTATGGCTGGTTTAATTTCTCCCATTGTTGATCTAGGCGGTACAATCATTCATACCGCAACCCTTGTCTGTCTATTCTGGATCATTGTTTCAATTATTCTTATGATTGGCTGTTATATAAAACAACAAAGACACATCGTGAGGTAACTATGATAAAATTAATACAATTCGAATTAAAGAAAATATTTAAAAGTAAATTTAATCTGTTATTGTTGATTTTGATATTTGGTACATGTTTCTATATGATAAGAGAACAGTCATCTCGTCATTATTATCCTTTTGAAGGAGAAAATATTTCATTAGAAGGAGAAACTTTAAGTGATATCGAAACAATGCGATATTTAGATGAGTTCAAACATCTTCATGCTGGAAATGTAGATGAAAATTATCTTAAAGAAATGCAGGATTTATATAACTCTTATATTGAAAAGTTCCAAATGGATGAATTGGATGATGAATTGATGAAAAAGGCATATGGAGATAATTATCTTGAAATCATAGAAGCTGGAATGAATGGTAGCATGTCTGAAAGTGAAATTGAAGAGTTACGACAAAAAATATATGATGCACAAGATAGTTCTGAAATCCAATATGGTGTATATTGGCCAGATATTTATTATAATGAAGATGGAACATTTTCATTAAATATATTCTATAAGAATCAGGATAAATCTAGAATATTGTCGATGTTATTTAGTCCTTCTTATGAAATGCTGGCAAATAAAGAAGAACATCTTATTAATTATAATGATATAAAAAATAAAAATTATGAGATGCATGAATATGATAGTAGTCGTATTGACTTTCATTCAGGTTTTCTACGGGCAGAGTATATAACAGAAGATGAGCTTGCCTTATTAAATGAAGATTACGTAAACTGGTTGAACCATAAGTTCTTATCAAATTCTACTTATGCTGATTCAGAGGTTGGTTTAGAAACATTAAATAGGATGATTGGTGATTCGAGCATGGTATTGAGCCGGTTACTGCTGATCTTGTTGATAGTTGTTTTATGTGCAGATGTATTTTCTATTGAAAGATCAAATTATGTCGATCAGCTATTAGCTTGTTCACAAAAAGGAAATCGACAGGTGTATGTTGCGAAATGGATCACAATGCTGATTCTATCCATATTAATTTGTATTGGGTATGTGATCATGGCAGTAGGCTATGTAAGATATCTTGTACCAATAAGAAACTGGAATTTAGTTTCAGAATCACAGTTCTTTCTTTTTACTTATAAAGAGCTGATCTTAAACAATATAGGTGTACTTTTGACAGCTTTATTGGCAACGGCATCTATGACAGGCTTTTTATCTTGTGTTACTAAAAATCGCTTTGCAAGTGCTATTGTCAGTCTGTGTATTCTTTTATTTCCGTTTTTTACAGGAAATTGGCCAGGTCCATATAAAAATATTCCAAGTATGATTGTTTATGGTACTGACCTTTGGTGGGGTGAATTTAAAAGCATAGGTGGTGTTATGGCGTCGTCGCTGATTTTGACAGCCTCACTTTGGCTAATAATAAGTTTAGTCATATTTGTGATTGGCTATATTAAAGAAAGAAGGCATGTTGTTAGTTAGAGGTGAAATAGAAAGGTGTGTCTTTATGCTCGCCTAAATTTGATTTCACTAAGTATCATCGTAACGCCATTGGTAGTTGATGAATTTTGTGACTGGGAAATTAATTCTATAAATTTAGGATCATTTTTGATCCTTTTCTTTTAGATATAACACTGATGAAACAATAACACTTTTGTCATTTCAAATAGTATTTGAATTTTATTTTTGATATAATTGATTCATAAAAATGGAGGTGATGTTTTGGGCAGAAGTGGTGGAGGCCGCAGTGGCGGCGGGTCCCGAAGCGGAGGCGGATTTAGAGGAGGTCGTTCTTCTGGAGGCTTCAGAGGAGGCGGACGTTCATCCTTTGGAAGGTCATCTTTTGGAAGATCTTCAAATAGTTATCATCATTCACCGCCACCGCCAAGACCAAGAGGACCGGTATTTATAAGGGGGCCACGATATCGGGGACCACGTTATTATCGTTCTGGCGGTTCGATATTTGGCACGATTCTAGCATTTATCATACTTGGTTTTATCATCATAACGTTATTTGGCACTTTAACAATAGGCGGATTGTTCAATTCTTCATCTGATATACCAGAGAATACAACACAAAGAGAGCCATTGGCTGGAGTTGTCAACAAAACAGACTGGTATGAAGATGAACTAGGATGGATACGAAGCAGTAATGTGCTTATTGATGGTCTGGAAGATTTCTATACTGATACAGGTATTCAGCCTTATGTCGTTCTACTTGGGTACAGTGATGAATATTGGAACGGAAGTACATTTGATCCTACAGCGGCAGATAATTATCTGGAAACTTTATATGATGAAAGATTTACAGATGAAGGGCATTTCATTTTTGCCTATTTCTCTTGTCCTAATGATTCAGAATATGAAATGGATGGAGAATTCCGTTATCTAAGTGGCTATGCTGCTGACAGCATTATGGATAATGAAGCTATTTCAATTTTATGGGGAAATTTTGAAAAGAACTATTATAATACTTCCTTATCAATTGAAGAAATGATTGGTGAAACTTTTAAAGATACTGGAGAATCTATCATGAGTCGTCCTACTAATGGCTGGGATGTTATGAAAATTGTGGTGATTGCCGGTGGAGCTGTTCTTGTTGTCTTTATAATTTATAAGATCATCAAGAGCAAGCATCAAAGAGAAAAAGAAAAAGAGGAATATACAAAGGAAATTTTAGAGAAACCTTTGGAAACATTCGGTACAGATACAAGTGATCTGGAAGAAAAATATGGTGAGTGAAAGGAGAACATACACTATGGGAATACTTGCAAGATTTAAAGATATTATGTCTGCCAACATTAATGCGCTTTTGGATAAGTGCGAAGATCCGGCAAAAATGATTGATGAATATATGCGTCAGTTAACAGAAGAATTAGCTGATGTGAAAAAAGAAACAGCAGGTGTCATGGCCGAAGAAAAGCGTACAAAGCGTATGCTGGATGAAAATAATGAACAAATTGAAAAATATGATACAATGGCTAGAAAGGCATTGGCTGCTGGAAATGAAGATGATGCACGCATTCTTCTAACAAAGAAGCAAGAATATGTAACAAATGGTGCGGATATTCAAAAGTCATATGATATAGCTCATGCGAACGCTACAAAGATGCGTGAAATGCATGATAAACTGACAAAAGATATTCAGACACTTGAACAGCGCAGAGCAAATGTAAAGGCTAAGGTAGCTGTTGCGAAGACACAGGAAAAGATCAATAAGGTTACAGGTTCAATGGATGCTGCAAGCAGTTCTATGAGAGCTTTTGAAAGAATGGAAGAAAAAGCCGATCGTATGTTGGATCAGGCAAATGCTATGGCTGAATTAAATGAAGAATTAGATCCTGTGGAAGATCTGGAAGCAAAATATTCAGGTGCATCTGCAACTGTTGAAGATGAACTTGAAAAAATGAAAAAAGAAATGGGACTGTAGTAAAAAATCCTGTTATTGGAATAAACCAATAGCAGGATTTTATGGTATATTAAATTATCGTGGGAAATGATCCCTGCTTTAAATTTTGAGTGGGATAAGACTTTCCTCGCTTTAAATTTTAGATGGGGTTAAAAAAACTACCTCGCTTTGATAGAATTTTACTGGTCTATTTCATTCTTATCAAAGGAGGTAGCTATGAATCATTCTATCATTAATGCTTTAAATTTAAAAGAGGAAGAAATTGATTCCATTGAGTCTGTTTCTTCCTTTCATAATGAGGATTTCCTCATCACTCTGAATCTCAAAGACCATATCTGTCCGAATTGCGGCTCTCTGACTCGTTCCATCAAGGACTATAAGATCCGCAAGCTCCACATGAAGATCTTTATTCGCTTCAATTCTATTGTCTATTATAAGCGAAGACGTCTGAAATGCGAACACTGTGGAAAGTCTTTTGTGGAAAACCATCCTTTCGGTTCCACCCGCAAGTCGGTGGCTCCTTCCACGATCATCAGCGTGCTGGAAGCTCTGAAGCCTTACAACTCTACGTTTTCCTCTGTTGCGTCCACTTACGGACTCTCGGTCGGAACGGTTGTCGATATCTTTGATAAACATGTCCAAATCCCAAGAAAACACTTAACAGATATCCTGTGCTGGGATGAATTCTATTTCAACCGGCGCTCACGCTATAAATATGCTTTCATCATGATGGATTTCCATAAGAAAGTCATCCTCGATATTTTTGAATCCAGACATGTCCAACATTTAAGTGACTATTTCTATTCCATCCCTTTGCAGGAAAGAAAAGCTGTAAAGTATATCATCATCGATATGTACCGCAACTACAGGGATATTGCCTCTGTGTATTTCCCCGATGCTGCTGTCTGCATCGATCCGTTCCACGCTGCTAAAAGAGTCAATGATGCACTGAACACTCTGAGAAAACGGATCATGCGCAGGAAGAAAGAAAACGGTGATATGTTTTCCTACAGCCTTCTGAAAAACAGATACGAGCTGTTACTGAAGAATCGAAATGAACTGGAATTCGAAAAGAAGAAAAAGGATATGATTCTGGGTTATTCCATCACAGAAAGGGATCTGGCTGATCTGCTTCTTCAAATGGATAGCCATTTAAAAACAGCTTATTTTCTAAAGGAAAGATTTATTCGCTTCAACAGCAGCGACAGGAAGCGTTTCACCAATCGGAAGACAAAAGAAGAAGAGCTGAATAAACTTTTCAAGGATATGCTCGATTCAGGCATTGAGGAAATGAAGGGATGTGCGGGGACTCTTCGAAGCTGGAAGGAGGAAATCCTAAATTCATTTGTATGGATTGATGAAAGGCGTTTATCAAACGGACCTATCGAAGGAAAGAATACTTATATAAAAAAGATCATCAGCAATGCCAACGGATTTACTAATTTTGAGAGAGCAAGGAACAAGTTTCTTTATTCGCAGAACCTATATGAAACTTACTCTATTACTGAAAAGAAGACAAAAGTCAAAAGAAAAGGCGCCAAAAGAGGCACCTATAGGAAACATAAATAACCTTTAATTAATGATTGATTTTTAGAATGAAAGTAGGCTCCTTTAAAATTTCAGCGGGGTAAATTCACCCCGCTAATATTTAAAGGTTTTTTTATTTTTCCCCGCTATTTTTTAAAGCGCCGATTTTATTTTAGAAGCAAATAATAGAGACAACTAGCAATATCCGGATAAACATAGTTTTTGTCAGAAGGTGTCAAGCCAAATAATTGATCATAAGAATAATTTTTTAGATGAATATGACTACTGTCATAGTAGTTAGGTTTAGCTTGTAGAATCGACTGAAGAATTTCTTCAGATGTTAAATCATTAAGGTTACCGATAAGTTGTGAAGTAGCACCAGTATTGCCATAATAGAAGTTAAGCTGCTGATCAACTTTGAAAAAGGCCTGTTTAGGTTCATTTTCAAAGAAATCTTTTAAATACTCTTCACTTAGTGATGCCAATATTTTCTTTTCATTAAAGTTTGTTACTTGTTTTTTGATTTCACTGCTGTCAATATGCCTTTGATCCATGAAATCGAATAAAATAGGATAATCTTCATGTGCAAGACGTAATTTCTGATAGTTTATCATACGAGTCGTAGGCATAAAATTAGGAATCACAAAGAAAAAATCATCATAAGGTATTTCATGAAGAAGCTGATCGATAGCATCAAGATCTTCGATTAGATATTGGCTGATCATAAAGCTTAAAAAGACTTTGATCCCTTTATTATGCAAATAAATAGCTGTCTCTTTTAATACATCAAATCCTTGTTCGTTATGAACGATTTCATTGTGATGTTTCTTTCCACCATGGAAAGTTAAACCAGCATAGGGTGTACCGTATTTGACTAATAATGATAAAATATCATCTTTATCTTTTCTTTTCATTAAGGCAATTCCCGTTGTTGAACCATGATGATAATAATAATCATGAACTTCTTGATGGGTGAATTGCAGTATTTCTAGAGCTTGTGGATGATTATATAACTCATTATCTAAAGTAAAAGAACAAGATTTATTTAATTTTTCAAAAACTGGTCTTAGTTTTTGAATACATTTCTGATAATCGCTGAAGGACATGATTTTTTCATAGCCTCCATTTACATAGCAGTGCTGGCAACTCGTATTACATCCAGCAACTAAAATATCAATATTATATTCCATAATACATCTCCTTGTTATTATTCCAATAGAATTAGTCTTTCATTTTTTATCTGATAAACCTTGTCACAGACCTCATCAATATATTTACGATCATGGCTTACAGAAATAATAGCCCCATCAAAATCATTTAAAATATTTCTTAATATTGGATTACTGAGTGGTGATAAGTTACGGGTTGGCTCATCCAGGATAAGAACGTTACACTTTTCCATGATAAAACGAATTAAAAATAGTTTAGCTTTTTGTCCTTCACTACACTCTTGAATCTTTTGAACCATTTCATCACGAGTAAATTTCATTCTTCCTAACATCGTACGAGCTTGAGTAATTTGTTCACTTGTCTTTTCAAAAGCTAAAAAGGATAGGGGTGAATCATCAGGATTCATCTTTTCAATATAGTTTTGTGGCATATAGCCAATCTTTAAATCCTTTCTATCTTTTAAATCTTCATAGATTTTTCTTAAGAGCGTTGTTTTACCACAGCCATTATCACCAATGATCACAACTTTTTCATTTCCTTTGACAAATAAATTGACATCTTGAATTAAAAGATGCTCATCAGCATGAATAGAGTCATAATGTAGATCACAGATGATTTTCTGTTTATTCCAATCGAAAGGATCAAAGTAGACATCGATTGCTTCTTCTAATGTATCCAGCTTTGTGTAACCTTCTTTTTCATAACGCTTTTCCATAGATTTTAAGGAATGCATCTTCTTTTTTAAGAGTCGTCCTTTTGCTGGATTCTGACGAGTGATCGTATTTTGATAATGATGAACACTATTCATGATATCATTGAGCTTTCGTTGTTTCTCAAGATATTCCTGCTTCTCTTTATGAGCTAACTGTTCTTCTCTTTCAATCGATCTTTGTCTTGTTTCTAAAAAAGAAGAATAGGATCCATGATAAAAGGAATGCCGAACCTTTGTTTTCTTATTGACCTGTTCCAGTAAGAGAATATCAGTCGCACATCTTTCAAGCAAGGTTTCATCATGAGAGATAAACAAGATACCATGTTCATATTCAATCATAAAATTTTCCAGCCATTCTAATGTTGATATATCTAAATCATTGGTAGGTTCATCTAAAAACAGCATCGTTACAGGCTCCATTAGTATTTTTAATAGCTGTAGCTTAACTTTTTCACCACCGCTTAAATGCTGAATCAATGTTTCTCTTTCCACAAAATCACTTGATAAATGTAGTTTTATACATAATTCTTTGATTTTTTGAAGTTCATTATATTTTTCTGGCGCAATGATGTCATTCACATTTTCTTTTAAACAATATTCATAAGGTGTGCTTTGATTCCATGAAGGATCAAACACTTGTGAAAGATAACCGATATTTTCATGTGTCCGATCAATTCTTCCACTTATATTGACATAAGATAGCTCCATACCTAAAAGAGCCTTCATAAGCGTACTTTTTCCATTACCTTCTTCTCCGATAATAGCCATCTTGTCTTTATCGTTAAGAACCATATCAAAATGATCAAGTAATGTTTTTCCTAAATGATTTGTAATCGTTAAATTTTTAACAGTGAGCATCTTCATACCTCCTTTGGTATGAATGACAAAGTGCGCAATAAAAAACATCTAAACAAAGATTCAACTTTCATGTTTTCTTACGCATTCTTCATCTTCTCACTCCTTTGCTTCTTCAATCATATCACAAAGATGAAGCTGTTTCAATCATTGGAAAGCCCTTTATTTCCATTGATTTTACATATTCTTTGCAAAAGGATACTGTTTAAAAATAAATGAATATGATAAAATTAAAAAGTATTATGTGAATAGAGGTAGAAAATATGTTTATAAAACTATTGAAAAAGATGGGGTTTAATTTACAAGAAAGCAGCTGGATTCTTTATGATGTTGCCAATTCAGCACAGACATTGACAACGATGACAGTGCTATTCCCACTTCTGATTGGATTTATTGCTCCTGAAAATGAAGGAAGTATCTGGGTCGGATGGGGAAATACGATTTATGCGTTGATTCTGGCTTTTCTTTCTCCGGTATTAGGAACGATTGCTGATTATAAGGACAAGAAGATGAAATTCTTCAAGTTTTTCTTAGCGGTAGGAATTATTGGAGGTTTCTTATTAGCCTTACCAATCTTTGATTATCGCACATGTGTTGTTATTTATGTCATTGCGATGATTGGTTATACTGCTGCTAATATTTTCTATGATGCATTTTTAGTGGATGTTACTACAGATGAAAGAATGCATAAGGTGAGCAGTGCAGGATATGCATGGGGTTATATTGGCAGTGCTATTCCATTCTGTATTTTCATCATTCCATTTGCAATCGTAACTTTTTTTGGAGATGCGAATGGTGATTTGGTGCTAGGTGGCTTTACGCTGACGTATCGTATGGCTATCATGATTTCAATGCTGGCGGCAGTATTCTGGTGGGCTTATCATTCCCGTCCGTTTATTAAAAATGTGAAACAGCTTCATTATCATGAGGAAGAAGACCATTTTGTTCGCAAGAGTTTCCAGCGTCTGGCAGATTCTTTTAGAAATATTAAGAAAAATAGAAATATCTTTATTTTCTGTATTGCTTATTTCTTCTATATCGATGCGGTTAATACGGTTATATCCATGGCTGTTTCTTTAGTTACAGATATGGGTGTCAGTGATGTCGTATCGCTTATGGTCGTTATCTTCATTAATATCATCGCTTGTCCGGGAGCCATTATTTTTGGTAAGCTGACGGATAAATTTGGTGGAAAACCAATGATCTTTACGGCAATTGCCGGATATTTTATCGTCGTACTTGTTGGTTCACAAATTTATAGAAATACGAATTTAATTTGGGCATTGGGCTTTTTAGTAGGCTGTTTCCAAGGCGGTATTCAGGCTGTATCTCGTTCTTACTACACGCTATTGATTCCAAGTAAAGAAGATACAAATGAGTACTTTGGGTTTTTTGAAATCTTTTCTAAGTTCTCAGCTATTCTGGGACCATTCATTATTACGATCGTAGTTACGATTACAGAAAGAGCAGAGTATGGTATTTTAGGATTGATTCCATCATTGGTGATTGGTGCACTTCTTTTAGCCTTTGTAAAGGATCCGAAAAAACAGGTGAAGGGTTAATCTTCACCTTTTAATATGTCTACGATTTTTTGAATTTCATGATATCCTTTGGTGTTTAATTCAATATGCAGGATGACTAAAGATATGGGCTGTTGATTTTTATAGCCGATACATAGATATTGGTTTTCGAATATACATAAAGCTTCAAAATGTACATCTTTGATTTTCTTTGTAGCTTGATTAAAGGCAATTTGCTGATTTTCATTGGGTTTTTGCCAGTCAGGGAAAATGGTAATTGGATGGATAGGTTTGATGTTTAATGGAAGCAGACTGATTTTTTGACCTGCTAATACAAGAAATGACTGATGGGACATTTGAATATGGATAAAAGGTGTTTGATTATGAAACCTTATTTCAGATTCAAAAGGGTATGTAATTTGATATTTTCTTTGTAGATATTTCATAGTACCATCATAACTGATTTGTGGATAAAGTAAAGTAAAACGATTTATATTGATTGCAAAGTAGGCAAGTGTTAAAATGGAAACGTAAAGCGAGGGAATTTATGAAAATATTAGTTACTGGAGGCTGCGGTTTTATTGGTTCACATACCGTAGTAGAACTTTTGAATCAAAATTTTGAGGTTGTCATTGTGGATAATTTCTATAATTCACAAAAAGATGTTGTAGATAAAATCAAAGAGATCACAAAAAAAGATTTTAAATTTTATGAAGATGATTGCTGTGATGAAGCAGCTATGAGAAAGATCTTTAGTGAAAATAAGATTGATGCAGTCATTCACTTTGCTGGTTATAAGGCTGTGGGTGAAAGTGTCGCAAAACCTTTGATGTATTATCAGAATAATCTGGATAGTACTTTGATTCTTGCAAAGGTAATGAAGGAATTTGGCTGTCATAAGATCGTATTCTCATCAAGTGCAACGGTTTATGGTGATCCGGCAAGCTTACCAATTAAGGAAGACTTCCCATTGTCAACAACCAACCCTTATGGTACGACAAAGCTGTTTATTGAACGTATATTAAAAGATCTGGCTTATGCTGATAAAGATTTAGGGGTGGTTCTTTTAAGATATTTTAATCCTATAGGAGCTCATGAATCAGGTTTGATTGGTGAAAATCCAAATGATATTCCTAATAATTTGATGCCTTATATCATGAAGGTAGCGATTAAGGAATTGCCACAAGTAAATGTTTTTGGAAATGATTATGATACGAAAGATGGAACAGGAGTCAGAGATTATATTCATGTCGTAGATTTAGCGTTAGGGCATATCAAGGCTATTGAAAAGATCAAAGATGAAACAGGGGTCTTAGTTTATAATCTAGGAACAGGTAAAGGAACAAGCGTACTTGAACTCATTGAGACATTTGCGGAAGTAAATCATGTAGATGTGCCATATCAGATTACAGAACGTCGTCCAGGAGATATTGCAGCATGTTATGCAGATGCGACAAAGGCAAAGGAAGAACTTGGCTGGGAGGCTACAAAAAACTTGGAAGATATGTGTAAAGATGCTTATCATTTTGTAAAGAGGGTGAAAAATCTATGATCGATATGATTAAAAGCAGAAGAAGCATTCGTAGTTATACTGAAGAAAAAGTAAAAGAAGAAGATTTAAAAGAAATCGTTGAATGTGGTTTATTGGCACCAAGTGGAATGAATACGCAGAGAATCCAGCTTTGTGTAATTACAGACCAAGAAATTTTAACACAACTGGAAAAGCTGATGGGACGAGAATTCTTTTATCATGCACCTGCTTTAATTGTTGTTTACAGTGATCCTGATAATAAATATGCGGCTCATGATGGCAGCTGTGCGATGACACAGATGTATCTGGCAGCACATGCATTGGGCCTTGGCAGCTGTTGGATCAATCAGCTGAAAGATGTTGTGGATGATCCTGCATTTGATGAGCTGTTCCAGAAACTTTCCCTCAAAGGTAAGATCATTGTGGGAGCACTGGCTGTAGGTCATGCAAATGAAGTGCCAAAAGAAAAAGAAATTAAAGAAGGAAGAGTACATTGGTTTAAATAAAAGAAGGCTGACAGTCAGATGACTGAGCCTTTTTTTGAAATGAGTAAGGAGAATTTTATGAATGATATAAGAATCAGAAATGCAACGCTTGAAGATGCAAAACAGATATTAGAGATATATGCCTATTATGTAGAATATACTGCTATCACATTTGAATATGATGTTCCAACACTAGCTAATTTTCAAAACCGCATGGAAAATATCATGCAGCGTTATCCTTATCTAGTTATTGAAAAAGATGGAAAAATTCAAGGATATGCATATGCAGAACCCTTTAAAGAAAGAGATGCTTATGACTGGTCATGTGAAACAACGATTTACCTTGATCCTGCTGTTCAAAAAGGTGGTCTAGGCAGGAAATTATATGAAGAACTAGAAAAACGATTACAGGATATGGGCATCTTAAACCTTTATGCCTGTATTGCTTATCCAATGGTTGAAGATAAATATTTGAATAAAAACAGTGCTGAGTTTCATGCTCATTTAGGATTTAAAAAGGCAGGAACCTTTCATCAATGTGGTTATAAATTTGGGCATTGGTATGATATGATCTGGATGGAGAAAATAATTGGTCATCATGAAAAAGAACAGCCTTCTGTAAAGTTTTGAAGCTTATACTAACGAGTACATTGGATATAACCATATTCATCTTCTGTTAACTGAGGAAAACCAGGACAAGTGGTTTTATAGTGCTCATCGTGATATAAAAAAAGATAAGATCTCTAAAACTCAGATATCAGTCTTACAGATCTTATTCTAAAAAATATTTAAAAGAGAATGATTATGAAGGATTTTTTAAATATTGACGATATTTCTTTCTTTTTTCTTCTGGAATTTGCATCATATCAAATACTTCCTCAGCAGTGAAATGATGCTGATTCATCATATTCTGAATAAAAGATGCAAATTCTGCTGTTGTTTCTTCAATGCCCTTGGCTATACCTTTTGCCAGCCCTTTTTCAATGCCCTTATTCTCTACATAATCACCTAAGTTGCACATCTCTCTGATCTCCTTTCTAGTTTTGCTATCCATGACGATGCCATAGTCTTTTTCTAGAATTTCCAGCTTTCTCTCGCTTTGAATCGTTTCATCCAGCAGTGTCTGCAGGAATCCCAGGATCTCTTCCTCGCTTTCCCTGCTTAAATAAAGCAGGATCACTGACAGCTTATCGTAGTCTTCTTTTCTAATTCTATTGTAGCCAACATGAACCTTTTTGTCCAGTGAGATTTCTGTTATGCTGCCTCTTTCTTCTTTGGGAGGATTGAGGCAGATCCAGATCGAATAGACCTTCTTGAGATTTTCATAATGGGAACCTTTGATCTGATCCTCATACTGCATGGAAAGCATCCTTCCGCCATAATAGACCCCTCTTGCCGATAAAGGATAGCCGGGATAGAAGTCATCCTGAATTTCGATATTGATGTAGAAGTCAATATCCTGATCACTCTCAGGCAGATGTGCCATAAAGAAGATATCAAAGACAGCTTTTCCTTCTTCCAGAGTATCATCTTCAAACTGGGTAATGAAAGGTGACAGACGATGGACTTCTTTCTGATTGACAGAGATATCATGGATACACTTGCTGGCAATGATAAAGACATCAACATTACTGAATTCATGAATACAGCGTTTAAGGATATATGAGAGAAAGATAGGACGAGCGAGGATCTGTTTACAAAATGTATCATACTGTTTGTTGAGATTGCTCATACACACACCCACTCTTATATATCCATCAAATCGGTAAATTTCCCAAAAAAATTAATATTTTCAAAAATGTAAAAAAAAAGCACAATGCTCAATTTTGGATTGTGCTTTTTATAATATCCCTAAATGTTCTAACAATATTTTAACACCTAATAAAATTAATACGATTCCCCCAGCAAGCTCAGCCTTTGATTTAAAGCGGGAACCAAAAACATGTCCAACTTTAACTCCGATTGCAGAAAGAACAAAGGTAATGATCCCGATAGAAGATACTGCAGTAACGATATTTACTTCTAAAAAGGCAAAAGTGATACCGACAGCTAAAGCATCAATACTCGTTGCGATTGCTAGAATAAGCATGCTTTTAAAAGAAAGAGAATCATCACCACATTCTTCACATTCATCCTTTTGCAAAGATTCCTTGATCATGTTTAACCCGATAAACCCTAAAAGAATAAAGGCAATCCAGTGATCGATCGAAGTAATGTAATCTGTGAAATTGATTCCTAAAAGATAGCCGATCAAAGGCATCAATGCCTGAAAACCACCAAACCATAAGCCTACTAAAAGCTGTTTCTTAAAATCGATTTTTTTTAAGGCAAGTCCTTTGCAGATTGAAACCGCAAAAGCATCCATTGATAATCCAAGTGCGCAAGTAATTAAAGTAAATGTGTCCATGTAAACCTCCCAAAATAAAACTCATGAACAATAGAAAAGAACCATTGTCCATGAGTCTTGTCGTTTAAGATAACACCAGATTTTCATCAGTATGTTGATATTACCGCTAAATAGCCAACTACTCCCTCAAAGGATAGTATAAATTTACCTAATTTAGGGGTCTTTGTCAATAGAAACTAATGAATTATATGGATTTTATCTTGATCCTATACCTAACTAAAAAATTCATTCTAAAATTTTATTAACATGCAATTATAAATAAGTTATAAAAACATATAAGCCAGTTTATGGGGCATATTTAGTTGCGAAAAAACATTTTAGTAAAAATTTTTAAAGAAAAGTGGGAAAAATGACGATTGAGTGCATATAAAATAGTAGGAGGTGAATAAATGCAGTGCCCTCGCTGCAAGAATGAAGATCCAAAATATTTTTATCGGGACGAAAATCAGATTTACTGTCGTAAATGCATTCAATTTGGCAGGGTCAATATTGATGAAGTCATTCAGCCTAAAACCTATAAGTGTAAGAAACACCGTGTAAAAGCTCATTTAAATTTTGAATTAACAGATGCCCAAAAGAAGGCTTCTGTTCAGCTGAAAGAGAATGCGCTTAAAGGAATTGATTCTTTGGTATATGCCTGTTGTGGGGCGGGTAAAACAGAAATCTGTTTTGAGACGATCACAGCTTTTCTTAATGCAGGTAAGAAAATCGGTTTTGCGATTCCTCGAAGACAGGTCGTGCTGGAAATCTGCGAAAGACTAAAGAAAGCTTATCCAAGGCTGAAAGTGATTGCAGTCTGTCAAGGTCATACGGATGTTGATGATGGTGATCTGATCGTTTGTACGATGCACCAGCTTTATCGTTATCATCAGACTTTCGATCTTCTCATTCTTGATGAAGTAGATGCTTTTCCTTATAAAAATAACGATATGCTGGAAGCAATAGCTTTAAATGCTTGTAAAGGTGTCAAAGTGATGTTAAGTGCTACTCCCTCTAGGCAATTGCTTCTAAAAGCAGAAAACGGTCAGCTTTCAATAATAGAATTATTTGTTCGACCGCATGGGCATCCGTTAATCGTTCCTCGATGTATTATTCTTGCAGACTTTTTTCAATTGATACATTTATTGTTCTTTATGAAAAGGCATGGTGGTCAGTGGCTTGTTTTTGTGCCTACGATCGCAATGGCTGATGCTTATGGAAAATGGTTATCTGTTTTCATGCCTTGTTCTTCATTTACTTCAAAAACATTGTGTAAAGAAGAAATATTGGATCGTTTTAAAAATCATCAGCTGACTGTATTATTTACCTCCACCATTCTTGAAAGAGGTGTTACTTTTAAAGGAGTTCATGTTGCTGTCTTACAAAGTTCTCATCCGGTATTTGATGAGTCGAGCCTGATACAGATCGTCGGGCGTGTCGGTAGAGATCCAAATAATCCAACAGGACATGCACTTCTATATGCTGACAAGAAAAATCATGCGATAAAAAGATGTATCTATGCATTGCAGAAAATGAATGAATCGTTGCTTGATTTGCATGAATGCTCTGGATGAAGGAGTCACTTTGAAAGAATATCTTTTTGAAGAAGATATCATTTGCGGACATTGCCGCCATCGCTTTATAAAAAATGATCGCATCTATACATATAAAAATTTAAAAGTTCATGCGTTCTATCAGTATGATGATTTTATGGAAAGTCTTTTATATCAGTTCAAAGAAGGACGAGATGTGGCTTTGGCGGATGTCTTCTTGTGGAAACAAAGGAAAAAAATGGTTGACATATTTCGACAGCATCAATGTGTTATCATGCCCAGCAGTAAAGAGAAGCTGGAAAGCAGAGGATTTCATCATCTTAAAAAAATACTGGCATGCAGCAAAGTTGAGATATGCGATTGTTTCATCAAAACGAAAAATTACAAGCAAAGCTTACAACGTGCACAAAACAGGGAAAAGATTCATTCAGTTATGCAGTTATCATTTTTTCCATGTAAAGATTTTTATTTATTTGATGATGTGGTTACAAGTGGGAATACGCTGTTAGCAGCGGCTTCTTTATTAAAGAAAAAAGAAGAAATGATTGAAGCATATGTGTTAAGCGTACATCCTCGTTTTGTCGAAATATGCGATAAACAATAGTTGTAAGTGAAATCGGAATTTTCTATACTGAAAGTGCAGAAAGGAGTAAATATGCAAGGCAAAGTGAAATGGTTTAACCAGGAAAAAGGATTTGGATTTATTGTAGGAGATGACAATAAGGAATATTTTGTACATTATACACAGATTCAAATTATAGGTTTTAAAACTCTTGAAGAGGGTGCTTTGGTAGAGTTTGATCCGATTGAAATTGAAAAAGGTCTGCAAGCTAAAAATGTAGTAAAAAAAGAAATAAGTGTTGTCTGAATTTTGTTTGCAAAAGAATTAAAAAACATTTATAATGATGAGTATGAAGTTGCTTCATAGAAAGGTATAAGATTATGCAAGGAAAAGTAAAGATGTTTAACCAGGAAAAGGGGTATGGTTTCATTACTGTTGAAGGCGGCAAAGATGTATTTTTTCATTATTCACAGCTGGTAATGGAAGGATACAAGACAATTGAAAATGATACGGCCGTTGAATTTGAGCTCGTTGAGACAGATCGTGGTCCGCAAGCTCACAATATTGTTAAACTATAAAAAAATGAGAAATAACTGAAAAAAAGTGGGCATTGTCTCACTTTTTTGTTTAATTGCGTTTATAATTTTGATATAATAAATTAGTAATGCTATATCTATATAGACATGGAGGTATAAAGATGGGATTTTTAACCAATATATTTAATGAAGAAAAACGTATAATGAAACAATACGAAAAGAAGGCAGATGAAGTTGTTGCCTATGAAGGAGCTATGGCTGCTTTAAGTGATGATGAACTAAAAGCAAAAACAGCTGAATTTAAAGAAAGATTAAAGAATGGTGAAACAAAGGATGATATCCTTCCTGAAGCTTTCGCAACGATTCGTGAAGCTGCTAAGAGAGTCTTAGGAGAATTCCCTTTCTATGTGCAGATTTTAGGTGCCTTGATTTTAAATGGCGGTGATATTGCCGAGATGAAAACTGGTGAAGGTAAAACATTAACATCAATTATGTGTGTGTATTTGAATGCACTTGAAGGTAAGGGTGTTCATGTCATTACTGTCAATGATTATCTGGCAGGACGTGATGCTGCATGGATGGGACAGATTTATGAATTTTTAGGTTTAACGGTAGGTGTTAATAAAAGAGAACTGAATATCTATCAGAAGCAGGATATTTATAACTGTGATATTACATATACGACTAATGCAGAATTAGGATTTGATTATCTTCGTGATAATATGGTGACACGTCCACAGGATCGTGTCATGCGTGGTCTGCATTTTGCAATCATTGATGAGGTTGACTCTATTTTAATTGATGAAGCACGTACACCACTCATTATTTCTGGTGGTAAGAAACAGACGGCTGACTATTATCGCCAGGCAGATATTTTTGCTAAGTCATTATCTCCGGAAGACTATGCAATTGATGTTCAGTCAAAGGCAATCAATTTGACGGATTCAGGCGTTGATCATGCAGAAAAGATGTTTAAGATCAATAACTTGTATGATCTGAAGCATGTTCAGCTGGTACATCATATTCAGCAGGCATTAAAAGCTAATTATATCATGACTAAAGATGTAGAATATGTGGTTAGCAATGGTGAGATCGTAATCGTTGATCAGTTTACAGGACGTATCATGAAAGGACGTGCTTTCTCTGATGGTTTACATCAGGCTTTGGAAGCAAAAGAAGGCTGCAAGATCAGAGAAGAAACAGCAACTCTTGCAACGATCACTTATCAGAACTTCTTCCGTCTTTATGAGAAGCTTGCTGGTATGACAGGTACAGCTAAAACTGAAGAAGAAGAATTCCTGGATACATATAACATGCGTGTATTGGTTGTGCCTACAAACCGTCCAATTCAGCGAATTGATTATCCAGATGTAGTTTATCGTACACCAAAACTTAAATTTGATGCATTGATGGCAGAAGCCAAGCAGCTGCATGAAAAAGGTCAGCCGGTTTTGATTGGTACGATTTCTGTAGAAGTTTCAGAAAAATTGTCTGAAATGTTTACGAAAGAAGGAATCAAACATCAGGTATTGAATGCGAAAAATCATGCTCGTGAAGCTGAGATCATCAAGCATGCCGGTGAAAAGGGAGCTGTTACGATTGCTACCAATATGGCCGGACGTGGTACCGATATTAAGATCGATGATGAAGTGCGTGCCTTAGGAGGATTAGCTGTTTTAGGAAGCGAAAGACATGAATCACGCCGTATTGATAATCAGCT
The DNA here is from genome assembly GCF_900104665.1 of Traorella massiliensis. Lineage (GTDB taxonomy): Bacteria > Bacillota_I > Bacilli_A > Erysipelotrichales > Erysipelotrichaceae > Traorella > Traorella massiliensis. The sequence goes on from NZ_LT629967.1 coordinate 493,169, forward strand.
TCGTGGACGAAGCGGACGTCAGGGAGATCCTGGATTCTCACGTTTCTATGTTTCATTGAAAGATGAATTGATGGTGCGTTTCGGTAGTGAAAGACTGGAAGGACTATTTGAAAAAATGGGCGATGAGCAGATTGAATCAAATATGGTAACAAAAGCTATTTCAAGTGCTCAGAAACGTGTTGAAGGTCAAAACTATGATATTCGTAAGTCATTGCTGGAATATGATGATGTCTTAAGACAGCAGCGTGAAGTTATGTATGAACAAAGAGATTATGTTTTAAATAATGATGATGTTCATTCTGTTGTATATGAAATGTTTACAAGAGTCTTCAACCAGGTTGTCGCCAATAATTCCGATCCAAAATCTTCAAAGGTCATTGGTGAACAGCTTCTGGCTGGTTTAAAGGTACTGGGATGTCCTGAAGGTATGGTAACATTGGAAGAGATCAATGGTAAGGATCAGAAGAGTGTTGTGGATTTATGTCTTGAAAGAGACTGGAAGTTCTACAATGATAAAATTGAAGATGTAAAGGAGAATTACCTTCCTTTTGAAAAAACGATCGTATTGAAGAATATGGATCGTAATTGGATCGATCATATTGATTCTATGGATAAATTAAGAAGTGGTATTTACTTGCGTTCTTATGCGCAAAATCGTCCATTGCAGGCTTATGTAGAAGAAGGTTATGCAATGTTTGAAGAAATGATGGAAAATATTGCTCGTGAAGTTGTATTCTTTGCCAATAGAATGAAAATTGAAGTAAGACATAGAGAGTATAAAAAATAATGGAATTATTTGAGATTAGGCAAGGAATCGATCATTATTGTTCACGTTTAAAACAGCTGGGCGAATCCTTAGATCTTGAAAAAAAAGAGGCAAAGATATCACAGCTTCAAATGCAGATGGAACAAGAAGGCTTTTGGGATGATCCTAAAGCAGCCCAGAAAGTCATCAATGAGTGTAACCATTTAAAAGACTTAGTAAATGCTTATAAAAAGTTAGATGAGACATTTGAGTCATTTTCTCAGACGGCAGCTATTTTAAAAGAAGAGATGGATCAGGATCTGATGGATCTTTTGGAAGAGGAATATACCGAAAGTATACAGAGTTTTGAGAATTTTGAAATCAAGGTGCTGCTTTCACATGAATATGATCATTCTAATGCCATCTTAGAAATTCATCCAGGAGCTGGAGGTACTGAGAGTCAGGATTGGGCGGAAATGTTGTATCGTATGTATTCACGTTATGCTGCCAGCCATAACTATAAAGTAACCGTTTTAGATTATTTAGCGGGAGATGAAGCCGGCATCAAATCAGTTTCAATGCTTATAGAAGGCGATTTAGCCTATGGCTATTTAAAAGCAGAAAAAGGGGTGCATCGTTTGGTTCGTATTTCACCGTTTGATAGTGGCGGAAGGAGACATACTTCATTTGCAAGTGTTGATGTCGTACCACAGTTCAATAATGAAATTGAAATTGAAATCAATCCAAATGATTTAGAAATTGATACCCATCGTGCTTCAGGTGCCGGTGGACAGCATGTTAATAAAACAGATTCTGCTGTACGTATCGTTCATAAGCCGACGGGTATTACTGCCACCTGTCAGGCAGGAAGAAGCCAGCATGAAAATAGAGAACAGGCAATGCTGATATTAAAATCAAGGTTATATCAGCTTCAAATTGAAGAGCAGGAAGCTAAGCTTGCTTCTATTAAGGGTGAACAAAAGAGAATTGAATGGGGTTCACAAATTCGTTCGTATGTATTTCAGCCTTATCGAATGGTAAAAGATTTAAGAACCGGCTATGAAGCTGGAAATGTTCAGGCTGTCATGGACGGTGATTTGGATGGCTTTATTTTCGCATATTTGAAATCGCAGATTGAGTAGACGATGTCTACTCTTTTTAAAGGAGGAAAGTCGATGAAAGATACAATTGTAAATGTTATATTAATTTTAGCGGGTAATTTTTTTGTGGCATTATCTGTTGCGTGTTTCATTGTTCCCAATGAAATCTTGTCAGGAGGCGTTGCCGGAGTTGCCGTTGCTTTACATCCGATTTTTCCTTTTGTCGATACAACTCTGTTAATTAATATCATAACGATCTCTTTGTTTTTAGTGGGATCTCTATTATTAGGGAAATCATTCTTCTTAAAAACATTGCTAAGTACTCTTTGTTACCCTGTTTTCTTAAGTTTACTGACTTATTTGGTACAGGGAAGACCTTTGACCGATAGTCCTATCATAGCTTCATTATATTCTGGTATATTTGTAGGATTAGGCGTTGGTATTGTTTTTAGGACCGGATCAAGTACAGGCGGTATGGATATTCCGGCTTTATTAATGGAAAAATATTTACATATTCCTTTATCTACAGCTTGTCTGATCATTGATGGACTGACAGTGATTTTAGGTATTTCCACATATTCGCTGGAAGCTGCGCTTGTTGGTTTGATCTCAGTTTATGCAAGTTCATTTATGATTGATAAGGCTATTAGTTTTGGTGGCCAGAAGACCAAATCGGTGATGATCATTTCAAGTCATTATGAGGCCATGCTGAAAGCAATCATAGCGGAAATTGATCGTGGTGCTACATTGCTTCATGCACAAGGCGGTTATACACGAGAAGATCGGGAAGTTGTTTTGGTCGTTATTGATAACAAACAATATCCAAAATTAAATAAACTTATAAATGAAATTGACCCTAATGCTTTCTTAGTGGTACAGGATGCACAAGAGGTTACGGGAAATGGATTTACATATTATAAAGAACTTGAAAAAATTGCTCCTCATCATAAAGAACAATGAAAGTAAAGGGATAAGCATCTGTATGATGCTTTTTTTCATTTTTTAATATAAATAAAGATAAAAAATTAACTATTAGAACAATTTATCACAAATCTATCCCACAATTTACCACGAAAAAAGTTCGCTTTAAGAATTCATGAAAATAGAATATATGTTATAATAACCTGGAGGATGTGATAGAGTGATATTATTAGAGAATGTTTCCAAGTCGTATAAAAACGGTGTGAATGCTCTTAAGAATATTTCATTATATATTGATGAAGGTGAGTTCGTTTATATTATTGGTCCTACTGGATCGGGAAAATCAACATTGATCAAACTTTTAGATGGTGAGGAAATTCCTGATGAAGGAAAAGTTGTTGTAGCAAATACGGATGTAGGAAGTTTAAAGCATAAACATGTACCATTATATAGAAGGAATTTAGGAATTGTTTTTCAGGATTATCGTCTGTTGCCAAGTCTGACAGTTTTTGAAAATATTGCTTTTGCGATGGAATGCATTGGTGAAGATAAACTAACGATTCGCAGACGTGTAAGAGAAGTTTTGGAACTAGTTTCGCTGGAAGATAAAGCAAAGTCATTTCCAAATGAATTATCTGGCGGACAGCAACAGCGTGTGACGATTGGACGTGCAATAGCCAATCATCCAAAAGTATTGATTGCTGATGAACCAACGGGGAATCTTGATCCGGAAATGTCAAAGGAAATCATGGAACTTTTGGAGAAGATCAATGAAAAAGAAAAAACAACGATCGTTATGGTTACACATGATTCAACAATCGTAAACAATATCAAGAAAAGAACGATTGCACTTGAAGAAGGGTATATCGTAGCTGATATTAAGAAAGGAGGATATTTAAAAAATGATTAAATTTTTTAAATCACTTCCTTATCACACAAAAACGGCATTAAAAAGCATTGCCCGACACTTAGCGCTGACTTTTTCAAGTGCAAGTGCAGTAAGTGTGACATTGACTTTATTGATGGTGTTTTTAGTGTTGGCGGGCAACGTGTCGAGCTTTACATATAGTATTGAGGATTCTTTACAGATTTATGCGACGATTGAAGATACAGTGAGTGAAGAAGAAATAAGCGTACTGCAGTCTGAAATAGAAGCGATGGATCATGTAGTAAATGTTACTTTTTCAGATAAAGAACAAGAACTAGAAAATTATATTGGAAATAATGAAGATGAGGCTTCACAACGATTGTTTGAAGCTTATAGCGGAGAGGGGAATCCACTAAAAAATGCTTTTATCATAGAAGTTGATAGTGGAAATAACCTGGAAGAGGTCAGTGCAGCTTTACAAGAAAGAGAAGAAATTCTAGAAGCAGCCTATGGCGGTGACAGTGTTATCATGCTGGTAAGAGCGATGGATGGTATCCGTATCGCTGGCGGTATCTTTGTGATTGCTTTAAGTGTTTTGGCAATATTCTTGATTTCAAATACAATAAAAAGTGCTATTTATTCAAGAAATAATGAAATTTCTATTATGCGTAATGTAGGCGCTACAAATGGTTTTATTAAGATGCCATTTATGATAGAGGGAATGGTCATCGGTATGATTGGAGCCATCGTGCCCATTCTTATTACATTGTTTGGATATAGTTATTTATATAATGCATTGAATGGTGTGTTGCTGATTTCCATGTTTAAGATGCAGCCGGTCATACCATTTGCAATCTATGTCTCTGTAGCCCTTTTGGCAACAGGAATGATTGTTGGAATGTTAGGAAGTTTCTTTGCGGTAAATAAGTATTTGAGGTGGAAGCGATGAAAAAAAAGATCAGTATATTAGTTGTTGGTGCAATGCTTTTATGTTCACTTTCAAAGGTATATGCCGTTGATTATAGTGAGGATGAGGATTACTGGTACAGTGTATGTAATGGCCGGATTACAGAGGATCTAATTGCATCTTGTCAGGGATTTAATGCATATTTGACGCAAAAAGCCAATAATGTAGAAAGCAGCATGGATAGTCTTGATGAACAAATAGCTGCTATTCAGGGAGATATTGATCGTTTATTTGAAGTTTTGCAAGGAATCCAAAGTCAGATTGCTGATAAGGATAGTGAAATTCAGACGCTTCAAAATCAGATCGATGAGTTGGAAAGCAATATCGCTGTTCTAGAAGAAGAAATCGTTGTGAAACAGCAAGATATTGAACAGCGTGATGCACAGATCAAAGAAACAATGGTTGAAACACAAACATTCAAAAGAACTTTTGGTTTTATTGATTTTTTGATGGGAGCTACTGATTTTGTAGATCTGATTCGCAGATTCAGCATCATGAATCAGATTACAGCTTCAGAACAGGAGCAAATTGATTTATTAAGTGCGGATATTGCCCAGCTTGAACTGGATCAAAGCCAGCTTGAGGTACAAAAAGAAGGAGTTGAAGCACAAAAATCTGTTTTGGATAGTGAAAGAAGTGAGCTTGCTGCTCTTGAATCCTATCAGAATCAGCTGATAGCTGAACAACATGAAAAAGAAGCTGATTTGATGGATGAATATAGCCGGTTAGAATCAACGGTAAATTCAATACGTAACAGTATGCCATCTTTTAGTGTTGGAGATGGTGATATTTCAGACACTACTGGATTTGGTATGGTGGTTTCAGGTTATCGTTCAGCCGGAACATGGTATTATCCAGCAAGTTTTGGTGGTGCCAGACACTCTGGAATGGATATTGCAGGTTCTCGAGGAACACCTGTCTATGCCTCTTTTAATGGTATTGTTGCGATCGCACAGAACATAACTTCAGTAGAAGGTACGAAAAATCCAGCTACAGGAAATAATGTCATGATCATTGGTACAGTGAATGGCACGACATATGCCATCCATATGCTGCATCTGCAGTATAATTCAATTACCGTATCACCAGGACAGGTCGTAACCCAGGGGCAGGTTGTGGCAGCAAGAGGTTCAACAGGAAATTCAACGGGACCACACGTACATATAGACTTATATAATCTTGGTTCTATGACTGTCGAAGAAGCGTACAATTATGTGCGTAATACAGGTAATTATACCTTTGGTATGAGTTATCATGCTTATGGATGGGAATGCAGCAATAAAGCACCTATCTGCCGTGAAAGGCCTGAAGATTATATTCCATATTAAAAAGATTTCGCAATTTTGCGAAATCTTATTTTTTAATACATTGAACTGCTAAACATCCGGGGCCGCCTTGTGTAACAAAAACAGGACTTAACTCATAAACTTCTATTTCAGTATGAGGAAATTCATTTTGGAAATAGTTTTTTGTTTCCATTACTTGTTTTTCAGTAGTTACGTGTGAAATAGTGATGATATAATTTTCATCCACTCCTTTTTCTTTGAAGGCTTCCGCAATACTTGCAAGAGCTTTCTTATAAGTTCTTGCGACAGCATGCTTTTCTAAGATCTTACCGTCATCAGATTGTTTCATTACGATGGTCAATCTTAATAAACCGCCAACAGATGCAGATAAAGCAGAACAACGACCGCCTCTTTTCAAAAATTCAAAATTCTGTGGTATCAAAAAAGAAATACTGTTATTGATCGAAGGCATGAGTTCAGCAACGATCTCATCGCTGCTTTTTCCTTCTTCAGCAAGCTTTAATGCTTTATTGACAAGATAACGATGTGGTCCGCAAAGAGTTTTAGAATTCAATACGGTGATATCTTGTTTTGGACATTGCTGTTGGGCCATGACGGCATTTTGATAAGTACCACTTAAACCATCCGCCATCGTAATATTCAATAATGGCTGATCAGGGTTTGATTCATAAGCGTTTAATACATCGCCGATAGAAGGCTGAGATGAAGAAGGGATAGCACCATTTTCAATTCTTTCAAGAAGCTGTGGTGTAGTAATTTCTTCATACTCATAATAAGTTTTCTGATCAATGGCAATCTGTAAAGGTAGAATGATTAAATTTTTTTCTTTACCTTCGCTAACACTATAAAGAGTTGAGGTATCGCTGATTATTTGTGTCATAAGTTCTCCTTACTATACTATCTAGTATTCAATACTAGAATAACTTGTAAATGTTCTATTGTCAATAGTTGACAATAGAAAAGTCTATGATAAAATATCAAAAGAGGGTGAAATCATGGAAAAACCGATACATTTACCACGGTGGGAAGAATTACCAGTGATTGATTTATATATCGATCAAGTAGTGACTTTGTTAGAAGAATGGCTCGATTTTATCCCCCACAGTGATGAAAAATTAATTACGAAATCAATGATCAACAATTACGTTAAGCATGGGATTGTTGAAGCACCAAAAAAAAGAAGATATACGACAACACATTTAGCTTATTTGATTGTAGTATGTATTTTTAAACAGGTTTATTCAATGAATGAAATTACACAGATGATACGTCTGCAAGTTCATGCATATCCGATCGAACAAGCTTATAATTATTATATTGAAGATTTAGAAGCATGTATCTTATCGATTTATAATGGAGAAGCAGTGACTCATCAAAAGGTAGATACGAATGATCCGCTGACTAAAATATTACATTCAGTTAATGAATCACTCGTTAATAAGTTTAATGTTCAAAGATTAATTAAAGAAGTAAAAGAAAAGAATGTGGAATGACATTCTTTTTATGTATGGATGTAATAATTAGATATTTCGTGGTATAATACAAAAGTTATAGGAGTATGGTTATGAGCGAAGAAAAAAAAGTAGTAAAAGTAAAATTAGTAAAACACGAATGGCCGGATGAAAGACAGGCTAGACATAGAAAATATATAAAGAGAGCACTTGGTGTCGTCTTAGCGGTTGTTTTATTTTTAAGTGGAATGACAGCAGGAGCACTTATAGCACAGCCTCAAGAGTCTAAGAGCCTTACAAGCAGCAAATTAAATATGATTCTCAAAATTATGAATGAATTATGGTACTTCGGAGATGAGATCGATGATCTTTCTACAGAATTGCTTGATGATGCGATTTATGGTATTACTACACAAGAAATTGATATTCACACTCAATATTTAGATAGTGAATATGCACAGCAGTTTCTTTCAAGCATGGAAGGTGCGTTTGTAGGCATAGGTGTTCAATATTCAACAGCAACCCAAGACTATATTATTTTAAGAGTGTTTAAAGATTCTCCTGCTGAGAATGCAGGAATGAGAGTAGGCGATATTATTCGCAAAGTGGATGGTGTTGCCGTTGAAGAGATTGAAGACATTTCAGGAGCAGTAAAAGGTGAAGCGGGAAGTCAGGTAACGATAACTGTACAGCGTGGAAATGAAATGCTTGATCTTGAGTGTACTCGTGGTGATGTAAATTCAAGTGCGAATGGTTATGTCAGCGGAGATGTCGGTGTATTGGAAATTTTGACAGTTGCGGATAATACAGCCTCTGTTGTCGGAGAGATACTTGCTGATTTTGAGGAACAGGGAATCAAAAAAATATTGATTGATCTGCGAGATAATGGCGGCGGCTATTTAACTTCGGTCGTTGATATCGCATCTTATTTCCTTCCAAAAGGAAGTATTGTCTTACAGGAACAGGATAAAGATAAGAATATTATTGAAGATAGAACAAATTCAGATATAGAGCCCTATGAATATGATCAGATTGAAGTTTTGATCAATCAGGATACAGCTAGTGCTGCTGAAGTTTTAGCGCTTGCCTTAAAAGAAACGTTAAATGCAACCATTATCGGAGATGTTTCTTATGGTAAAGGAACGGTTCAGACAACGATTCCATTTAGTGATGGAAGCATGCTGAAGTATACAAAAGCAATCTGGCTGTCACCAAATGGTAATTCAATCAACAATGTTGGAATTACTCCGGATATTCTGGTAGAAACAGAAGAAGCTCTTTTAACCGCTGCTCCTCAGGATTTTGAGGCAGTAAGTGTAGATAGCGTATCCACAGCCTGCCAAGTAATGCAAATTTATTTAGATTATTTAGGCTATGATATTGATCGTCAAGATGGTTATTTCTCTACACAAACACTACAGGCAATGCGACAGTTCGAGGCAGATTATGGATTAGAAGCTCAGGATGAATTGGATGATGAACTTCTAACAGTGATTCTCTCTAAGGTTATTTATGTCAGCCGTGTAGATGAAAGCAAAGATATACAGAAAATAAGAGCACTTGAAGAATTTAAATAAATAAAACGGGCATAGATTTAATCTATGCCTCATTCATCAGAAAGGAGCGTTATATGGATTTTCAACTCGTGTCCAATTACAAGCCTCAAGGGGATCAGCCTCAGGCAATCGAAAAACTCGTAGAAGGTATAAAATCGGGAAAGAAAAGTCAGGTTTTATTAGGAGCGACAGGAACTGGTAAGACATTTACAGTCAGCAATGTCATACAAGCGGTTAATAAACCAACATTGGTATTTGCTCATAATAAAACCTTGGCAGGACAGCTTTATGCGGAATTAAAAGAGTTTTTTCCACATAATCGTGTAGAATATTTCGTATCAAATTTTGATTATTATCAGCCTGAAGCTTATATTCCAAGCAGTGATATATATATTGATAAAACAGCAACTACAAATCAGGAGCTGGATATGCTTAGAATGGCTGCAACGAATGCAGTTTTGGAAAGAAGAGATACGATCATCGTAGCTTCGGTTGCTTGTATTTATGGTGCCAGCAATCCTGCACAGTATAAGGATATGTTTTTTACGATAAGAGTAGGAGAAACGATCGATCGTAAAGAATTATTAAAAAAATTAGTAGACAGACAGTATCATCGAAATGATATTGATTTAGAAAGAGCCAGCTTTCGTGTAAGAGGTGATTCTATTGAAATTGCACCAGGGCATACAGATAGCTATGTATTGCGTATTGAGCTATTTGATGATGAGATCGAACGCATCTGCGAAGTTGAGCCTGTGAGCGGCAAAGTATTAAATGCTTATACCGTATATGTTGTTTATCCTGCAAGTGGTTATGCAACTGAAAAAAGCATCATTCTTCACGCCTGTGATACGATTGAGGAAGAACTTGAGGAAAGACTGGATGAACTTGAAAAGCAAGGTAAGCTTTTAGAAAAACAGCGTTTGGAACAGCGTACCCGTTATGATGTAGAAGCTTTACGAGAGTTTGGGTTTTGTTCAGGAATTGAAAATTATTCAAGACATATCGATGGCCGGAAGGCAGGAGAACGTCCTTACACGCTATTAGATTATTTTCCGGATGATTATTTGTTGATCATTGATGAAAGTCATGTTTCATTACCACAGATACGAGGTATGTATAATGGTGATCGTGCCCGTAAAGAAACACTTGTAAATTATGGTTTCCGCTTACCAAGTGCTTTAGATAATCGTCCAATGCGCTTTGAGGAATTTCAGGAAAAGATCAATCAGGTCATCTATGTATCGGCAACTCCAGGAGATTATGAGCTTGAACAGACGCATGGAGAAGTCATCGAACAAATTATTCGTCCAACAGGACTTTTAGATCCAATTGTAGAGGTTCGTCCAACTCAACATCAGATTGATGATCTGGTAGATGAAATCAACGAAAGAATCCAGAAGAATGAAAGAGTTCTGATCACTGCTTTGACTGTTAGAATGGCTGAAGAACTTACAAATTATTTAAAACAGTTAGATTTAAAAGTAGCTTGGCTACATCATGAAATCAAAACGATCGAGAGAAGTGAAATTATTCGTGATCTTCGTTTAGGGAAAATTGATGTTTTAATTGGTATCAATTTATTAAGAGAAGGTCTAGATATTCCTGAAGTGTCGCTCATTGCCATCTTAGATGCCGATAAAGAAGGTTTCTTACGAAGTGAACGCTCTTTGATTCAGATCATTGGACGTGCAGCCCGTAATGCGCAGGGTAAAGTTATCATGTATGCAGATACTATGACTGAAAGTATGCGCAAAGCAATTGAGGAAACAAATCGTCGTCGTTCAATTCAAGAGGCGTTCAATGAAGAACATCATATTACACCACAGACAATTGTGAAACCTGTACAGGAAGTCATGCATTCAAAAGAAACTCAGCAGATGAGTGCAAATTATTTGAAGAAGAAAAGTAAGATGAGCAAGAAAGAGAAGGATAAACTGTTAGCTTCACTGGAAAAAGAAATGAAGCAGGCAGCGAAGGATCTTGATTTTGAAAGAGCTGCAGAACTACGTGATATGTTAATAGAATTAAGAAATGAATAAAGAATAGAATTAACATCGTACTATAAGTGAGGGAGAAATTCATTTCCCTAAGACGCATAATAAATGCGTTTTTTTTGCTTATTTCAATTTATTGTGACAAATTATACAGATTTTATCTTTTTAAAATAAATGGTGCTATAATGGGAGCAGTAAAAGGAGTAATCTTATGAGGACATTTAAAGGGAAAAATGCTGTTTGGTTTTATTTCACTTTTATCTTATATAATGTGATTCCTTTTGCTTCTTGGCCATGGGATCTTGGGTTACTGATTATACTTGTTATTTATTATTTGATTGGTGATTTGATTTTTATTCCATGTATGATAAATAATAAAATTGAATTATATGATGATTATTTTATTTTTCATTATATGTTCAGTAAGCAAAAGGTTATGTTGAAGGATATAAAAACGATTAAGAAAAGTCATAGTTTTATCGCATCCAGCGCAAATTCGTTAGATAGGATCTATATAGAAACAAAAAATCAGTCAATGTATATTTCATTAAAAGAAAATGATGAATTTATCAGACTTGTGAATGAAAAAAGAGAACATATCCTATAAAATGTATCTTTAAACTGTACTTTGGTAGTTTACCGCTATATAAAATAAGTTTATAATAGCATTATTGGAGGTAGTATCATGGAAAGCAAAGAATATAAATTATTAGAAAAGTTATATTTTGAAAGAATAGGTGGCACTGACAAAGAACTGGAGGCTTGTCATATCATTCAAGATGAATTGAAACAATTAGGATTAGAAAGTTATATCGAGGATTTTGATGTAGTAACCAATCATGTATCAAAGGTTTCTTTAGAGGTGTTAAAACCATATCAAAAAACATATGAAGCAACGGCTTATATGGGCTGTGTCAATACGCAAGGGCTTGTTGGAGAACTTTGTTATTTTGAAAGCGATAACGCAGTCAGTAAGAAACAGGTTTGTGGTAAGATAGCTTTGGTAAATGGATATTTAGGTATGAAAACTTTTAAAGCTATTACAGAAGCAAAAGCTGTTGGCTTTATTACTTATAATGGTAATATTGATAGAGAAGAAAATGATCTTGATCCAAGAGAATTGCGTGAATCTTTACAAGAGTTTGGCAACCTGCCAGGTGTCAATATCAGGGTAGAAGATGCAATGGAAATGGTAGCTAAGGGAGCTAGTGAAGTTCGTATCGTAGTGGAACAGACGATTGAAAAAGTATCTTCGCACAATTTGATTTGTGATATTACAAAAGAAAGCGAGGATATGATCGTTTGTACTGCCCACTATGATTCTGTGCCACATTCAAAGGGAGCCTATGATAATGCGACGGGTAGTGTTTGTCTGTATGGACTTGCGAAAGAATTAAAAGATAAAAAATTAGCACATAATCTACGTCTTATCTGGTGTGGCAGCGAAGAGAGAGGTCTTTTAGGATCAAAAGCATATGTAGCAGCTCACCAGGAAGAAATGGAAAATATCAAGTTATGTGTCAATGTTGATATGATTGGTTCTATTATGGGACGTAGAATTGCAGTTTGTACAAGTGATATGTCACTTGTTCATTATATGGATTATTTTGGAAAGATCAAAGGATTTCCGATTGAAGTATCTCAGGGAGTTTATTCGAGTGATTCTACACCATTTGCAGATAATGGTGTACCTGCAGTATCTTTTGCACGTATTACTTCACCGGGTACTGGAGAAATTCATTCACGTTATGATGTAATGGAACATCTATCTGAATCAATGCTTCTTCAGGACACCTCTTTTATCTGTGAATTTGTAAGTGAAATGGCAAATTCATTTGTGATTCCAATACCTAAAGAAATACCTGACAACATGAAAGAAGAAATTGATAAATATTATGGGCGTGATCTGAAAAAGAAAGAAGAGGAAGATAAGAAAGCATGAGCATAAAACTTGTTGCCGTAGATATGGATGGCACTTTTCTTACCCATGATAAAACATATGATCGAGAATCATTCCATCGCTTTTTTGAATACTTTCATCAGAAGAATGGCCACTTTGCCGTTGCTTCTGGGAATCAGTATTATCAGCTAAAAAGCTTTTTTGAAGAATATGGTGATAAGATCAGTTATATTGCGGAAAATGGTGCATGGATCATGAGTGAAGGTAAAGAGCTTTATTGTGGAGTTATAGATCCTAAAACAGTTAGAGATGTTTTGGCGGAACTTCAGAAATATAGGCAAATAAAAATAGTGGTATGTGGTAAAAATTCGGCATATGTTTTAGAGAAAGACGGTTTAGTTTTTTATGAACAAATCCATCGTTATTATCATAAACTAAAACGAGTCAAAAATTTTGAAGAAGGAATTGTCAGAGATCATATATTAAAGTTTGCACTGATGTGTCCTTTTGATGAGACAAATGAACTGATGAGTCAATTATCTTTACCTGATCATATTGTTCCAACAAGCGGTGGTCAGGGATGTATCGATTTAATTGTCAAAGGACAAAATAAGGGGAATGCTCTTTTGAAACTATGTCATGATCTTGATATATCGCTGGATGAATGTATTGCGTTTGGTGATGGGGGAAATGATGTAGAGATGTTGTCTATGGCTGGTTGTGGCTATGCGGTAGCTAATGCAGGTGAAGAAGCGAAACAAGCTGCTGATAAAATGATTGATTCAAATGAAAATCAAGGAGTAATCAAGGAATTGCTGAGATTAATGGAAAAGGCAATCCTTTGATTGCTTTTTTCATTTTAAATTTAATGGAGAAAGTGGTAAAATAAATCAGTATTTAAATGGGGTGAAAATATGCTGGATATATTGATTAAAGCAATAGGTTTTATATTTATTATCATCATAGGATATATATTTAAATCAAAAGGAATCTTTCAAAAAGAACATGCTCGGTTTTTATCATTTATCATTATGAATATTACACTGCCATGTTCACTATTTAGCTCAGTAGGTCATATTGATATTTCATCATCTCTGTTAATGGCCTTAGTTATTGGATTTGGTGCTAATATCTTAACGATTCTTGTGGGGTTCATCATGGCTAAAAATGGAACATTGACAGAAAAAGCTATCTATATGATCAATATGTCGGGCTATAATATTGGCACATTTGCTTTACCTTTTGTACAAAGTTTTTTTCCATCAAATTTATTAGCCTATGTTATTATGTTTGATACTGGAAATGCCATCATGTGTTTAGGTGGCACTTATTCTGTAGCGAGTTCTATGGTGGTTAAATCAAAAGGGATCAAGATCGTTATTGAATTTATAAAAAGACTTCTTTCCTCGGTCCCGTTTTGTACTTATGTTATTTTATTTATCATGTCATTATTGAATTTAACATTGCCATCCCAATTAATCAGTGTCACCAGTATTGCTGGTAATGCGAATGCTTTTCTGGCAATGTTGATGATTGGTATTTCGTTGGAAATAAAACTTGATTTATCACAAGTGATAAAAATTCGTAATATTCTGATAGGAAGATACGGCTTGATGATCCTGATATCAGTTCTGGTATTCATTTTCCTTCCTGTTGAAACTGCTGCTAAGCAGATGATCGTATTAAGTCTATTTGCGCCAATTTCTTCTGTAGCCCCGGTTTATTCTTATATGATTGATTCTAAAACACCTGTACCGGCTGCTGTTAGTTCATTAAGTATGATCATCAGTATTATTACACTTACAGTATTAATTATCATTTTTTCATAAGAATAGTAAAAAAGAGATTATTTATCACTAAAGATATAAAATAATCTCTTTTTAAATACTATTTATTAGGTTCATATGGATATTTTTTAGATGCCCAGAAATACAGTTCTCCCATTCTTGAAGCAAGATCAGCCGGATATTCAATGATTGCATTACTTCCAAAACGTGCAAAATAATTGATGAGCTGGTCATAAGAGCAGTCAAAATAGTAATCATTTCCTTCAATTTTGAGTGGCAGTGGTCGATGGACATAAAAACGTTCAAACATTCTTCTTCCATAAGGCTCATTGAGGTGTACCTTAACGAGCTGATCATTTGGATGATAAAGAAATTGTACACCATTACGTAAAGCTCTTGTATAAACATTTTTCTCTTGTTCACTAAATTCATGTTTATGATCATGAATGCTTAATCTTTCAATTTTTGAAAGACGGAATGTTGAAGGCTGTAATGTTACAGTGTCATTATAATTGAGGATGGTTGCTAAAACATAGTTATGTAGTTCTTCAAAGGATGCGGCAATCCTGTAAGGTGCAGCCATGTATTTATCTTTTCCTTTATTAAGTGTAAAAATGATCGTTTGTTTTTTCTTGATGGCTTCGTCTAAGGTTTCTTTTAAATCCTTGAAAAGAATCAGTTCACGTTTATCTTGCGGCAATGATGCATATGAGGCAAACATGGAAGCATAATAAGAAGATATGCTTTGATTCTGAAGTAAAACTCTTTCAATATATTCTATCGTTGTCTCAGATTTTTTAGTAGGTTTAAATGAAATAGAAACAGATGCTTTTTTTGATATCCGCTGGTTTTTAACATTTTGAATCTGATGTGTAATCTCTTCTGAGAGACGATGATTTTCTTCAGTAGAAAGAGAAGAGTGATTGAGGATATTTTGGATCAATGTATGGAGATATTTCTGTTTATTTTGATGTTCATCATAATAGTTAACTATTAAAGTATTGAGAAAGCTATTTATATTCACTTCTCCATTAGATTTGAGAAAACCAAAATTTGAAGCATCTTTTAATAAAGTTTCTTTTAATTCATTTGTAAGATATATTTTTATTTTTTCGCTCATAAGAATAATATACCTAAAAAGGGGTTATATTTCAATATAAAAAACTAAAAATAATATTTAAATATAATATAAAATGGGGTCGTGGAATTAATGTATTCGACCATTTTATTTTTATTGATTTTAATTTATAATAATTGTGCAAGGGAAATCCTGCTGATCTTTGACAAATATATCATTGAACCTTATGAAAGATAGGAGAGACACTCCTATAAGGATCAGGCTTGAAACGATGAGTTTAAGGGGAGGCTCTTAAAGGGTATCGTTAAAACACCAGTAATGTTGTTTTTGGATGAGTGACAACACTCAAAAATAAGTTTGAAGTAGGGTTCAGTTATTATCGTAATGTAGATCATCCAGATGGGGTCATCGCCGACAGTACAGTGTATGTGTAGGGTAGTGATGTTAATGGGGTGGTAGCCAGTGACTAGCTATAGATACCAAATAAGCCCTTTGCAGTTGATGAACAGCAATGTTCTATAAGTCCGGATGATCGTGCAAGTAGGGGAAAACTGCACAAAGGTTATATTAGCAGATGGAAGATCCTATGTCCCTGAACGTTGGTCCCAGGAGGATTCAGAGCTTTGAAGCTAACGCTTAGCTGTGATTGCGTAAGTGTCGCTCGCTTGCAAGGAATCGCAGTTCTCTTGACAGAATAACGCCCTTAGCTGAATACTTAGTGTGAGAAACACCAATGATATATTTGTCAAAGATCAAATATCATAAAAGGCTTATGCAGATAATAAGAAGCATGAGCTTTTTTTCGTATTATCGTATATAATAGAGATACGAAAAGGAGAAATTATTATGAGTGAAAAAGAAAAAATGATACGAGGTGAAGTTTATAATGCTGCTGATCCCAAATTAGTATTAGAGCGTGCCAAAGCCAATCGCATCTGTGCTCGTTACAATAAAAAAGCCTTGAATGAAATCAATATGCGATCAAGACGAATGAGGAAGTTATTGCATACAGAGGGTAATTTCTGGATCAAGCCACCTTTTTATTGTGATTATGGTTATAATATCTATTTAGGAAAAAATGTGCTGATAAATTATGACTGTGTATTTTTAGATGTATGTCCTATTAAGATTGGTGAACATACATTAATAGGTCCGGGTACACATATTTATACAGCGATGCATGCTTTAAATGCGAAAGAAAGGGAACAGGATGTGGAATTTGGAAAACCGGTGACTATTGGCAGAAATGTCTGGATAGGAGGTCATTGTACGATACTTCCAGGTATAACGATTGGTGATAATACTATTATTGGTGCCGGCAGTGTAGTAACAAAAAATATGCCAGCCAATGTTATTGCAGCTGGCAATCCGTGTAGGATCATACGAGAAAATAAATAACTATTGATGATCTAAATAATGAATCAAAAATCTTTTAGCTAAAGAGTTTTCTTTAATAAATTGACGTGCTTCTTCAAAAGAAAACCATGCTGCTTCATCGACTTCATTTGTTAATGAAAAATCTTCACTGTCACTAATACATAAAAAATTAAACATACAGGTATTTGTCGGTTCAAAATATTCGCTAGAATTAAATGATAAGTCATGAACATGTAAGTGAACCTCTTCAAAAACTTCACGTTTTACAGCTTCTAGTGCATTTTCACCTTTATTAATATAACCAGCGACCAATATATAAAAAGGTCTTCCATATTGTTTAATAAGCAGGATCTTATCTTTTTGAGGATTTAAGATGATCATGCTTACAGCACTTGAAAAAATGGGAAAGCGATATTCATGACATTTTTCACAATAAGGAATCATTCCTTCATGTTCAAGCTCTTTATAAATCAGTTTTGTACCACATTCAACACAATATTTCATGAGAGTATTTTATCACTATCATCTTAAAAGTAAAAGTGGTATATTATTAAAAAGGAGTTGCTATGGAAATAAAAAATGTTGGTTTATATATTCAAAAAGATGGACTTTTATCTCATTTAAAAGAATATGTAAGTGAGTATCAAAAGATAAGTGTCCTTGCAGATGTTTATGTATTTGAAAAATATCGTAAAACGATTGTGAATGGATTGAGAGAAGATACCGAGTTTGTGTTTGACATGCAAGATATAAAAGACTGTGATGTTGTTGTAGGTATTGGCGGAGGCAAAATGATGGATCAGGCAAAGTTTGCGGCTCATCAGCATGATGCTGCTTGCATCTTAGTACCAACAAGTCCTGCTACGGATGCCCCATGTACTTCGGTTGCGGTAATTGATGGAGAATATATTGAATGTGGATGTCCACAAAAAGTATTGGCAGATGAAGTAATCCTTTCACAGGTACCTTTACGATTTTTTATCAGTGGTTTAGGAGACGGATTATCTACTTATTATGAATCAAGGCATTATAAACTGCCTGCTTCTATCGAAACATTATGTTGTATGTGTAAAGATACGATTCTTAAGTATGGAATCCAGGCAAAAGCCGATTTTGAAGAAGGTCTCATGTCAGAAGCTTTATCAAAGTGTTTTGAAGCTATTCTTTATATGAGTGGAATATCTTTTGCGAATAGTGGCGGTAGTGGTGCTCATGCTTTGAGTTATGGATTATCAAAGGGATGTCAGAAAGCCTTGCATGGTGAACTGGTTGCTTTTTCTTTGTTAATACAGCTTTTCATGGAAAATGATGAAAGTATTCATGAGCTTAGGGAATTCTATCATATTGTTGGGTTACCTTGTCATTTGAAAGATCTTGGTCTTGATGATGTTAGTGATGAAGAGTTATTGGAAATGATCGATGATAGCATGAGTAAAAAATACTCCATGAATCGGATGCCGATGGTCATTCAAAGAGATGATGTATTAGAAGCAATTCGTTTAGTGGATGCATTTGAATAGGAAAAATAAAAAGCCCTTATTAGAGGTAAGAATACCCTGATAAGAGCTTTTTAGTATTATTTCGAAATATAAAACTTTTGAATATTATTTGTACGAAGGGAAGCTTTTGGATAATCTTTATCTAAATAATCTGCAGGTACCAGACAGATTCTGTTTTCATCACGCAATTCATGAGTTTCATCTGATTTGATTCCTTTTACCAGAAACATCAGATTTTTACTCATATAAGCTAATAATTGAATAATTGAAACATCTTCACCATTATGAGAAGAATCTTCATTTAGGGTAATCTTTTCACTTTGATCATTGATAATAGCTTCTCTTAATTCGATAAGAGAAAGGGGCTGAGAGTTTAGATAATAAATCAGATTATTAGAAGGATCTAAAAGAACCGTTTTATTTAAATCTTCGCAGAAGACTTCACAAACTACATGAATTTCCGGACTGTTAACATCATCACTATGGCATTCGACAACATTTGCCTGGAAACCATAGGCTCTTAAAACACCAGAAAGAATAATTGCCATGCCTCGACAGTTTGTATAATTATTTTGTTTTTGTGCAAACTCAATTTGGGCAATCGTACCGATATTTTCCTTATCATGACTATAGTTAGCACCATCATGGTGGTAGATTTCAGCCACCTTTTTTTGTAGAGCACAAACAGTTGAAAAGTTATGATGATTTTCAACATCAATTCCTTTTTCTTTGACATAATTAAATACTTTTTGATTATTTAATTCATATTTTAAGATTTCCTTACAAGGCTCATTTATATATTCATTGTGTTGGCGAAGCTTTTCTATGTTGATTTGAGGAATGATATAAGCGTGCTCTGCGAAATCTGGTTCATCACTGATTTGTTTGATCGTAAGGTCTAACTTTAATGAAATTGACTTCATTTCAAAAGTGCCTTGCTATTGGTCATTATTTATTTCTAAATGAATATTGCTAGGCATTCCGTTGATATCAAATATGAAATCAGCTGTAGTATCTGTTAACTTAGCTTCATCAACATCGTTATGCATATCACCCATTATAGGGAATGAAACTTGTCCAAAATCTTTCCCATCTTTTTCACCAAATGCAATCTGTACTAAGGCAAATCTAAAATCTGTTTCTATAATTCCTTTTAATTTCATCATAAAACACCTCCTACAAAGTGATTTTAATGATTTCTCCATCACTTGTTTCGATATGTACCAAGTCAAAATGTCCAAATTGTTTGACATATCTTTTTATTTCTTTCATCAGTATTTTTAGCTGTTCTTTGGTGATCGTATTTTCTTGAGTATTCTCTTCAATGACTTTGCCGGCGATCATGGCTCCTAATTTGTTGAAGATCACTCCATTGGGGATTGTAAGCCGTATGTCCTTCTCTTCTTTTGGTTCATGTATATAGATTTTCATATTACTCCACAAAGATCTCTATGTGATCTCCATCTGCACTTTCAATCTCGATCAGCTTTCCTACCAGCCCCTGATCTACCAGCTTCATGATCTGTTCAAAGTCAATCCCCTGCAATGCTTCCTTGCCGTTTACCTGGGGCATGCTCATTCCAATCGCCATCCCTGCCTTGACAAGCGGAATGGGAAGATTGATCCTCACCTTATCTCCATCGCTTGAATTGATCACGATCTTCACCATCATCTGCTCCGGATCCTTTCTTAGCTGGGGCTCTACGACTCTTGCTATTTCTGCATTCTCTTTCTGGCGGATCAGTTCATCCAAAGATACATTGAAAATATCCGATAATTCGATCAGAATCGGCAGATCGGGAATGCTTAGATCATTCTCCCACTTGCTGACTGCCTGTGAGGAGACATTCAGCTTAGAAGCTAATTCTTCCTGTGTCATTTTCTTAAGCTTGCGATATTCGGCAATTTTTGTTCCTAGTGTTTTCATGGCTATCTTTCCTTTCTCAGAAGAGCTGCGATCATTTTTTCCTGTTCTCTTTTCAATTCATCTCTGACTTCTTCTTCATGATAATAGTATTTCATAGTTTCTACCACCTTTCATGCCTTCATTATAGAATTAAGAAGAGGAAAAGAGAACAGATTGCCAGT
Organism: Traorella massiliensis; assembly: GCF_900104665.1. Classification (GTDB taxonomy): domain Bacteria; phylum Bacillota_I; class Bacilli_A; order Erysipelotrichales; family Erysipelotrichaceae; genus Traorella; species Traorella massiliensis. The sequence continues at coordinate 513,810 of NZ_LT629967.1, forward strand.
TGAATCTATCAACGCTTCGTTGTATTTTACTCAACTGTCAGTTGGATTATCTTTTTTTTAAGATTATTATGCGCTTTTTTCATTTTTTTGACAAGAAAAAAGAGACTCGAGTCTCTTTTCTAAAACATTAATGTCAATGGCATTAAACAGATTCCGGCAAAAGCAGCCCATAAGGCAAGGCGTGGATAGCCATAATCTCTGCTTGAAGGCAGCAACTCTTCAATAGCAATATACAGCATGATTCCAGAAATAATACCAAAAATGATTCCTAAAGTAACATCATTGATAAATGGGCGTAATACTAAAAATGCCATCAAAGCCCCAATCGGTTCTGAAATTGAGGAAAGAAAAGTATAATACATAGCCTTTCCCTTAGAACCCGTTGCGAAATAGACTGGTAAAGCAACAGTAATACCTTCAGGAATATTGTGAAAAGCAATCGCAATAGCAATGGCCATCCCTAATGAACCAGAATCATAGCCTGCCATAAAGGTTGCGATACCTTCTGGAAAGTTATGAATTGCAATCGCCATCATACTGACAATTCCAACACGATAAAGATTTTCATGCTTCAGCTCATGTGTATCCTTTTCTTCTTCATGGGGAATAAATTTATCCAATAAGGAAGCAAACAATACACCCAGTATCAAACTGATCACCATATATATCGTACTGAGCTGTTCATTCGCAAATGTACTGAAATAAGATTTTGAACTAGGAAGCAGTTCCATGAAAGAAACAGAGATCATGACTCCCCCAGCAAAACCCAATGAAGCTGAAACTAGCTTCTCATTTTTTCGATCAGAAAAGAAAATGATCAGTGCTCCGATCATTGTAGAAAATCCGGCAAGTGTTGAGAGTATTAAAGCACGTATAGCTTCTTGTTCCATAAAATCACCTCTCTCTATCATATTGTAGACAAATTGTTATCAATAGGCAAATAAAACAATCCAAATTGTGAATATTTCCATTTGTTTCATAAAAAGGATTGACAAAATAATAAAACTGTAATACTGTAATAGTACAGTAAGACGGAAGGAGGAAAAACATGTTTGTCATTCAAACTAAAGATGATACACCTGTGTATATACAGCTGCAGCATCAGGTCTTAGATTATATCGCATTAGGCATTTTAAGAAAAGATGATCAGCTGCCATCAGTACGTACACTTTCAAAAGAACTTGGTATCAATCCCAATACCGTTGCGAAAGCCTATTCGAATCTTGAAATGCAAGGCTATGTTTACACCGTACCGGCAAAAGGTGTTTTTGTAAAGAGTGAAAATGTCACAGATCTGGTGTATGAACATAAGCTGGAGGAATTAAAAACAAAAATGGCAGATTGTAAGAACGTCGGAATTAAAAAAGAGAAAATTCTGGAAGTTGTTAATAAGGTCTACAAGGAGGATGATGGATATGCTAAAGGTTGAAGCTGTTTCAAAGAAGCTTGGCAATAAAACCGTACTTGAAAACTGCTCGCTGACGGTACAGAATGGTTCAGTTTTAGGTTTGATCGGTCCTAATGGAGCAGGAAAATCAACACTATTAAGATGTATCTGTGATGTATATCAGTGTGATGAAGGAAGTATTACCTTAGATGGGGAAACGATTCATGAAAATGAATATTTAAAACAGAATATACTTTATCTTAGTGATGATCCATATTATATGTACAATGCAACGATCAAAGATATGAAAGAGTTCTATCAGATCTTTTATCCACAGTTTGATGAACAGCTTTATCAGAAATATTTGAAAATCTTCAAATTGGATGAAAATAAGGTCATGAATAACTTTTCTAAAGGTATGAAACGTCAGGCTTTTATTCTTATGGCATTGGCAATATCACCAAAACTCCTTCTTTTAGATGAGTCTTTTGACGGACTTGATCCAATGATGCGTCTATTATTTAAAAGAGCAATCAGTGAATGTATCGAGAAGAAAGATATTTCCATTATTATTTCTTCACATAACTTGAGAGAGCTAGAGGATATTTGTGATGCTTTTGCGATACTTGAAGATGCTCATATTGAAACAAGCGGTATGATCGATGATACCAAAGAAGCTATTCATAAAATACAGATTGCTTTTAGAGAAGAAAAGAATCGTGAAGATTTTGAATCACTGGATATTATGCATTATGCGAAAACAGGAAGAATCATTACCCTTGTAGTAAAAGGTAATCTGGAAGAAATTAAGCATCAGATTCAATCTTTAGATCCATTAATGATGGATATCTTACCTGTAAATTTAGAAGAAATCTTTATTTATGAAATGGAAAGAAAGGGGGTATTTGTTAATGAATAAGGTAACAACAAATTATTTTAAAAACTTATTCCTTAGAAAAAAGAAGCTATTGATTCTATATTTCTTTGTATGTTTCATGGCTTATCCCTTTGTCATGTTTACAAATTTACTAACTACCAATGGTGTTGGCGATGTTCAGATTACCGTCTTTATATTTAATGTTTGTCTATTTGTATTAGGGATATTTGCGATCGTGCTGCCTATCTTTACATTTAAGTTTTCACTGACGAAACGTCATGTTGATACGTATTATGCGATTCCGATTAATCGTGATCATCTTTTTAAAACTCATTTTATTGCACCAATACTAGGGGTATGTGTGCCAATCCTGATCAATTATCTTATTGGCGGACTGCTTCTTTTAGTAAACCATCACAGCAGTGTATATGTTTACTTTAATTTACTGCTTATACTTCTTATGGCTTTTGCGGTATTTGTTATAATTTATAGTATCAATACATTCTTTGTTTTGAAATGTAACAATGTTCTTGATGCCTGCATCATCAGTGCAGCAGTAACGATTTTGCCGATCTTTGTATTTTTGGCCGTTAATATCTTTTTAAGTACACAGACAGTAAATAATGGGATGGTTTCGGTTTCAAACATTCCTGATCTGGTCTTAAAACTATTATCACCAATGAATGGACTGGTTGTAGTAAGTTCAATTGTACGAGTGCTGCCATTTGAAAATAAGTTTCTTTATTCAGAAGTTGACTGGATCATGATGGGTTATTATCTAGTGCTCGGTTGCGGAGCAGTTGCCGGTGCTTATTTCATCTTTAAAAATAAAAAAGGTGAAAGTGCTGAACAGCTGACAACAGATTTTGTCACATATCCATTGCTTTCTAATATAGCTCTTGCAAGTTTGATACTTTGTTTTAATTTAATGGGCAATGATTTAACAGTAAATATTTTAATTGTTGTATCTTTGTTTGTCATTTTCTTTATTGTTAAGGGAATCGCAAGAAGAAGCATGAGATTGACGCCTATGATGGTGGCAGAGTTTGTCATTTTAATGGTATTGTTTAATGGGTTTAATTTTATTTCTAGAAATACAGAATTTTTTGGAATTAATCGTCAAGTCATTGATTATTCGAAATATAGGGCCGTTACTTTTGAGTTTTATGGCGATGAAGCTAATGGCTGTACGGAAATTCTTGATAAGGATGTACGGGTACTGGTAAAGAATATGGATGAAAATGACAAAGCACTATTTGATTATATTGAAGTGCTTCAAAACAAGGCTTCGTTAAATCATAAAATGAATAATGGATATTATTATGTTAATGATTCTTGTGTTACTTTAGATATTGTTTATAGTAATGGAAGTAATGATAACAGAATGGTTTATTTTTATCTTGATAAAGAAGATGCGACATCATTAAATACATTGATAAATCAAATAAAGGAGTAGTTATGTTTTATATATATTGGATTTTAATGATGATTGCTTTATTTACATCATTTGCATATTTTTCTAAAGGAAATCAGAATAAAAACCATTCCTTGATCATATCAAGTATGGTTCAGTGTTTGCTTACTTTAGCATTACCTTTATTGAATTTTCTGTTTGTTGCAGAGGGAAGATGGATGAACAGCTTTGAGAATGAATTTATATTTCTCTGGCAGAAGCTTCATGAAGGGAATATGATTGCTTTTGCCATCTTATTTGGATACCTGGCTTTATTTGCGTTAGTGATCTTAAATGGGCGATGGTCAGTTGAAGAAAAAAATCGCTCCTCTATTTTTATTTAGATCATAATTTTAGAGCGAATGCATTAATTGCTTTCGCTCTTTTATAAGATGTTGAGATAATTTTATGAGGTGTTATGATGAAATATCTGATAGATTTTATGTTTTTAACATTATTGTATATTTGTGTCTTTTTTAGAAGGTGGAAAAGAAAAAGTAACGATGTATTATTCGTCAATACGCTTATGTATATATATCTTTCTTTCGTTCTGTATTTTACTTTGATGCCAATGATAACTTCTATCCCATTTATACTCAATCACTCTTATGTACCTATGAATCTGGTGCCATTTATTGATGTTTCAAAAGAAAGAGGTGATTTTTTAAGACAAATCATATTGAATGTGATCATGACCATACCTTTTGGTTTTCTGTTTCCAATCACACAAAATAGGAAGGGTTCATTTTCTAAAACGATATTGTGGGTGTTTCTGATGAGCTTAGGTATAGAAATCCTGCAGCCTATGATCAGTGATGTCAGAGCTTCAGATATAACAGATATCATTACAAATGTGATGGGAGGAATCATTGGGTATATTTTTTATGTTGTGTTTAAACCAATGATATTTTGGATCTTAGATTATCTGAAAATAAAAACATCAAAAATATGATATTTTATGCATTTAAGATAGACATAAATTCTTCTCCGGTAATTGTTTCTTTTTCGTATAGGAATTTTGCTAATTCATCTAACTTGTGACGATTTTCTGTTAATATTTGACAAGCTTTATTATGCTGTTTCTTAATTAAAGCTACCACTTGTTTGTCAATCTGAGCCTGAGTTTCAGCGGAGCAGGCTAAGGAAGTATCACCACCTAAATATTGATTTGTGACAGTTTCCATAGCTGTCATATCAAACTCATCACTCATACCAAAGCGTGTAATCATTGCCCGGGCTAATTTAGTAGCTTGTTCAATATCATTGGAGACACCTGTAGTAATTGAATTGAAAATGACTTCTTCAGCAGCTCTGCCGCCGGTTAAAGTAGCAATTTTATTTTCTATTTCTTCTTTGCTCATTAAGTTATGTTCACCCTCTTCAACCTGCATCGTATAACCTAAGGCACCTGAAGTACGAGGAACGATCGTAATCTTTTGTACGGGAGCAGAGTGGTTTTGCATCGCTGCAACTAAGGCATGACCGATTTCATGATAAGCTACGATCATCTTTTCTTTATCGCTTAAGATGGCATTTTTCTTCTGATATCCAGCAATAACAACCTCAATACTTTCTTCTAGGTCAGCCTCGCATACGGTTTTACTGCCAATAAAGTCACTGTCGATGATCGGCTTCCTGCTGCACTTTTCTTTAATAACAGCTCATTTTCGAGATATTCATCTGTTATGTTTTGAAGCTGCTGCTTGATTTTAGAGTGATCTTGCTGCTGACAGATATAAAGCTGGCTTTGCAATTTTCCAAACTGTTGTTCTAGTTCATAAAGCTTGATTGCAAATATTTCTTCACTGAGTTTCATGAGTCTTGCTCCTTTCGATGAATATGTTATATCAAAACATATTCTATTGTTCCATTTGCAGTTTTAAAGATCTGTATGAACAGAATTTGAAAAATGTAAAAAAGAACGACAAAACTATATTTTTGTAAAGAAAAAAAAGTAAATGTTTATGTATCTTTTTCTGTGATCTTCTGTTATTCTATAATTGAAAATCACTCAAGATTTCTTGTGATATACAATCTCAAAGTGATAATGAAAGTGTGGTGAATGGAGATGATCTATAAAAGAGGTTCAGAAAAGGATATCATTCGAATCCTCGTTTCTTTAGATCAAAATTATTTATTTCGCTTTCAAGTTCTTTTAACATCAATTGCAGTAAATAATCCTCAAGAGAAAATGGAAATTTATCTGATGCACAGTGATATACCTGAAGAAAAATTAGAAAGTGTAAAAAAACAATGTGCATCATTTGATTATGGATTTTTTTCAATTGCTGTAGATTCTGCAATCTTTAGCAATGCTCCTGAAACAAAACGTTATCCTCAGGAAATGTATTATCGTTTATTAGCTGCACATCTTCTTCCGCAAGACTTAAAACGTATACTATATTTAGATCCTGATATTATCGTTATCAATGATTTACGTCCTTTATGGGAAACAGAAATGCAAGGTAATCTTTTTGCGGCAGCTTCACATACAGGTTTAACAGAATTAGCTAATAATGTGAATCGATTACGTTTAGGTACTGATAGTGATTATTATAATTCAGGTGTTCTTTTAATAGATTTAGAGGCTTGTCGAAAGGAAATCATACCTGAGGAAGTCATCACCTTTTCCACAACTCGGCGTATGAGTCTGGTACTTCCTGATCAGGATATTCTTAATGCAATGTTTGGTCATAGAATTTTACCTTTAGATGATTCGATCTGGAATTATGACGCTCGTAAATATAATAGCTACTTAGCTCGCAGTTCAGGAAAGACAGATATAAACTGGATATTTTCACATACGGTGATCCTTCATTTCTGTGGTCGGGCTAAACCATGGAAATCCCGCTATCCTTATCGTTTTGGTTTGTTGTATAAGCATTATGAACAATTGACCAGAAGATGGCTTGAAAATCTTGAATAATAGTATCTGCAAACTAAAAGGCATCAGCTGATGCCTTTTTATATTTATTGATTATAACTGATTTTGAGATGGAAGGAAGCGACATATTTGCTTGGCAAGAATTTTCGTATCCAGATCTTTTTGCTGACAATACATCAGTAACAGACCACTTATGCCAAAGGCATAAAAGTTAAGAGCTACTTCAACATCACTATAATTAAGTGAAAGATCATGAACTTTATTTTCAATTAAAGCCTGAAGGTATGTTTTTGTAGCGTGAACAAATAATTTTTCAATCTGTTCTCTTTTTTGAGAGTTCATTAGTTTAAGGGTCAGTTCATGGTTTTTTACGGATGAATCAAGAAGATACACGAATGCCTCTTCCGGACTATCTGTATTTAAACATTTCTTATTGATGAAATCATAAAAAATACTTGATTTAACTTTCTTTTGATGGTATCATGTATTAGCACTTACTTTGGGTCGATAAGACACTCAAGGCGGAAGGAGAATGAAAGATGAAAAAAGGAATTCACCCTACTTACAATCGCATTACTGTGAAATGTAGTTCATGTGGCGCTGAATTTGAAACAGGATCAACTGCTAAATCATTAAGAGTTGATACTTGTTCAAACTGTCATCCATTCTATACTGGAAGACAGAGATTTGCAGCTGCTGCAGGTAGAATTGAGAAATTCAATAAGAAATACGGACTTAAATAAGAAAAAGAGGACATTAAGTCCTTTTTTCTTGCCTGAGTTTTGTGTATAATGTATGAGTATTCGAGGTGAAATTATGTATCAACAATATAAAGAGGGCTGGATTGAAGTTATTACCGGCTGCATGTTTGCGGGCAAAACGGAAGAACTGATTCGAAGAATCAATGTTTTACAATTTGCGAAAAAGAAAATCGTTGTATTTAAACCAAGCATTGATAACCGTTATAGCGTAGATAAGGTGGTTTCGCATGCTGGTACAAGCATTGAAAGCTATGCAATCAAAGATTCGGCAGAGATATTAAAACTTTGTGAAGATGCAGAAGTAATTGCGATTGATGAAATACAGTTTTTTGATGAAGGGATCGTAGATATCTGTAATTATCTTGCTGATCAGGGAAAACGTGTGATGTGTGCCGGCTTAGATATGGATTTCCGTGGAGAGCCTTTTAGTATCATGCCACGTTTAGTAACGCAAGCAGAGTTTGTAACGAAGCTGACTGCCGTCTGTACAAAATGTGGAGCTCCTGCTACTCGTACGCAGCGAATTATTAACGGAAAACCGGCAAATTATAAGGATCCGGTAATTCTTGTAGGAGCAAGTGAATCTTATGAGGCACGTTGTCGTCATTGTCATTGTGTTCCAGGGAAAAAAACGATTGGTGAAAAATCTTAGTTTTAATGTGATTTATAATTTTGTTAATAAGAAAGGAAGGGAATGTTCATGAATCCAATGATAGAAAGACTTGAAAGCATTGTTTCTCGATATAATGAATTGGGAGAGCTTTTATTGAAGCCTGAAACATTATCAGATAATCGTTTGATGGCAAAATATGCCAAAGAACAAGCGTCTTTGACACAAGTTGTTGAAACATATGCTGAGTATAAAAAAGTAAATGAAGAATTAGAAGCAGCTCATGAATTACTTATGGAAAAAGATGAAGAAATGAAAGAAATGGCAAAGATGGAAATTGAAGAATTGGAGCCTAAAAAAGAAGAACTTCATCAGAAATTAGAAATTTTATTGATACCAAAAGATCCTATGGATGAAAATAATGCCATTGTGGAAATTCGTGGAGCAGCTGGCGGTGATGAAGGAAATATTTTCGCTGGTGATTTGTATCGTATGTATAGCCGTTATGCAGAAACTGTTGGATGGAAGATAGAAGTGATGGAAGAAAGTCCTGCAGAAGCAGGAGGTTTTTCGCTTATCAGTTTTATGGTTAAAGGACAGCATGCCTATGGTGCTTTAAAGTTTGAAAGTGGAAGTCATCGTGTACAGCGTGTACCTAAGACAGAATCTGCAGGAAGAATTCATACTTCTACAGCTACAGTATTAGTATCACCAGAAGTAGAAGAAGCTGATTTTGAAATTGATCCAAACGATCTGGAAATTGAAACTTGCCGTTCAAGCGGAGCAGGCGGACAGCACATTAATAAAACAGATTCTGCTGTACGTATCGTTCATAAGCCTACAGGTATTGTTGTTAAGTGTCAGGACGGTAGAAGTCAGCATGCAAATAAAGAAACAGCGATGCGTCTGATTCGTGCCCGTGTCTATGAAGATCACATGGAAAAAGAAGCAGCAAAAGCTGGTGAAGAGAGAAGAAATAAAATCGGTACAGGAGATCGTAGTGAAAAGATCCGTACCTATAACTATCCACAGAACCGTGTGACAGATCATCGTATCAACTTTACATTGAATCAGTTAGATCGTGTCATGGAAGGTAAGTTAGGAGATATTTTAGCTGCCTTAGAAGAATATGATCAGAAATTAAAACTGGCAGGAAAATAAAAATGAATTATCGTGAATGTCTGATGAATGCGAAAAAGCAGATGGTGGCAAGAAATCTCTCAGAAAATGCCGCTATGCTTTTGATGATGGAAATTACCGGTAAAGAAAATCATGATCTTTACATGGAATTTGAAGATGAAATCAGTGAAGATGTTCTTAAAGAATTTAATGAGAAATTTGAACTGTTGCTGACGGGAGAACCTTTACAACATATTCTAGGCTATGAATATTTTTATGGCTATAAGTTTATTGTTAATGAAGATGTTTTGATTCCACGTCCTGAAACTGAAGAGTTGGTTGCGAATGTACTGGCTTACTATGATGAATATTTTAGTGGTAAAAAAGTGCAGCTATGTGATATTGGTACAGGCAGTGGAGCCATTGCGATCACCTTAAAAAAAGAAGAAAATAATCTTCAGGTAACAGCCAGTGATATTTCAGAAAAAGCTATAGAAACAGCTAAGAAAAATGCAGAAAATCTAAATGCTGATGTGAGTTTTTTAGTAGGTGATATGTGTGAACCTCTCATTGAACAGAATTTGAAAGTTGATATTCTTGTTTCAAATCCACCCTATATTCCAACTCATGAAGAAGTGGAACATAGTGTAAAAGATTATGAGCCACATGTAGCTTTATTTGGCGGTGAAGATGGTTTAAAGTTTTATCGAGTTATCTTTGAGAGAAGTCAGTTATTATTAAAAGAAAAAAGTATGCTGGCTTTTGAGATGGGTTATAATCAGAAGGAAAATCTAACAGCTTTAGCACGACAGTATTTTCCAAATAGCCGTATAGAAGTAATCAAAGATATGAGCGGTAAAGACCGAATGTTATTTATATTTAACAATTTAGGAGAGTAATTCTCCTTTTTTATTACTTATGACAAAAATGTGAGATTTATTGAGAATGAAGATGAAGATAAATATAATATGAAAAGAAATAAGGTTCATGAACCCTTATTCAGGAGGTAATTTGTATGGACCGTTTTAAGAAAACTTATGTGCAGGGTAGTCTTGAAGTATTTGAAATCTGGGTAGATACAGAAACAGGTGTCAATTATATATTTCATAGAAACGGAAATGTAGCTGGCTTTACACCATTACTTGATGAAAATGGGCAGCCAATCGTAATGCCTGTTACAAGTTTATAAAAAAAGTGTAATTCTATAAAGAGATTTCTATTATTGGAGATCTCTTTTATTATTAAAAAAGTGGGTCCTACCCACTTGTAATTTCATGGTCGGGATGACCGGATTTGAACCGACGACCTCTTGTTCCCGAAACAAGCGCACTACCAAGCTGTGCTACATCCCGATTGCTTTATTATTGTACTTCTCTAATTTCTTTTTTTCAATAGTTTCTTCAATTTTATTCAAAGGTACTTTACAATTCTTTACAAGAGGAGTATTATAAAAATGCATAAAATAACTTCAGGGCAGAGTGAAATTCTCTACTGGCGGTATACTCCGCGAACCAAATGATTGGCCGAATCGGTGAAACTCCGATAGCAACAGTTAAAGTCTGGATGAAAGAAGAGTATTTTGTTGTATTCCTATATAGCAAGTATACGTACCTAGAAGGATATTTTAGGCACGTTTTTCTTTGTGATAGGAGGGATACGATGAATACAAAGAAAATTACTACAATAGGTATTCTATGTGCCATGGCGGTTGTCATCAATGTATTGATTCATTTTCCTATGGTTCCAGCTGTTTCTTTTTTGAGTTATGATCCAAAAGATATCATTATCGTAATTGGCGGATTTATCTATGGACCAATGATTTCACTTTTAATGAGCGGAATTACATCTGTACTTGAATTAATGTATCGTGGCGGAACGATATTAGATGTTGTGATGAATATGGTATCTACTTGTGCCTTTGCCTGTACGGCTGCCTTTATCTATAAGAAGATGCATAATAAAAAAGGTGCATTAATAGGATTAGTAGCCGGGGTTATTAGTATGACCGTCATGATGGTCATTTGGAATTACATTGTGACACCGATATATTATGGAATGCCTCGAGAAGCGGTAGTAGCCATGATGCTTCCAGGAATTATCCCCTTTAATCTTTTGAAAAGTGGTTTAAATGCAGGTATTACGTTATTATTATACAAACCGATCGTAGGAGCTTTGCGTTATACTAACTTAGTTGAAAAGAAGGATAATAATGGCAAAAGTAATACTGGATTTATAATTCTTGGCTTATTTATTATAGCTACGGCATTCTTTGTAGTACTAGCATTACAGGGAATTATATAGAATAAAGGAGTGAAAAATGATGGAATTTAATGAAGCAAAAAAATTGATGGATCAAAAATTAGGTGACTGGAAAATTATGGCTTTAGCAAGTTGTGTAGATAATTATCCAATGGTTCGTAATGTCAGCTGTATTTTCTATAATGATAAGATCTATTTTAAGACAGATAAGAACTTCCGTAAGACACAGCAGCTTTTTCAAAATAATCGAGTAGCAATGTGCTTTAACGGTGTTCAAGTAGAAGGAATTGCGAAAAATCTAGGCTTGGTCGTTGATGAAGAAGGAAGGGTATTCGAAAAGAAATATAAAGAATATTTATGGCAAAGTTATAATGCTTATTCTCATGTTGATACAGAAATTCTGATAGAAGTAACGCCGCAGTTTGTGGAAATCTGGGATGAAGATGAGAATCGTAATGCCTTTCAGCTTTTTATTGATTTTAATACAAAAGAAGTGACTTATAAACCATATGATTAAGAAAACAAAGCATTTGATGTTCATCATTGAATGCTTTTTGTATATTTTTTTATTTCCGGGGAAATATCTAATTAGGTGATCTTATGCGGAAAGCGATTTTATCAATTTTATTGTGTTTTTTATTTTTTAGTATGCCTGTAGAATCTAAATCAAAAGATTTGAGATTCATAATTGTTTTTGATTCTAATGAAGATGAATTGATAGAAAGAAAAAAAGAAATTGTTGATCTTGTTAATGATATGTTAGATCATGTTGGTGAAAATAGTTTCTATGAATTGCTTGAAAATGCTGTAGATGAACTAACGACTGAGGATCGTGAAGTTTATTTTTATAAATCGACCTTGTTTTTCTATTTGGGAGATACTAAAGGAATTAAAATAGAAGGCAGTTTTGTAAAGAACAGTTTTTGTATGGCAGAGGTAAAACCAAAATCTTTTATAAGGCAATGGTTTAATTTTTAGTGTATAATGATGATGTGGAGGTTTTGATATGAATTTATATAAAATCTTAAGCGTTTTTATTTATTTATTTAGTTTTGCATTTGCATTTATTGGACTTAGCAGCATTCAGTTCGAAAAATTCTGTAATGTGAAAAAACCTGTGCAGGTACAAATCCTTTTATTTGCGTTATCGATGGGATTAGGGTATTTTATTGCCCAGTTTTTAGTAATGTTTATAATGTGAGGGCGCTATGATTATTGATGAATTAAAAAGAAATTGTGAAATTAATCGTTTTGGTTTTGATTATGTGGAAACGATAGAGGAAGGCTGTCAATTAGTGAATCAAATGATCCATGAAGGCGATGTTGTCAGTCATGGCGGCAGCGTAACTTTAAATGAATGTGGCATTATCGATCTTTTAAAAAGTCGAAAAGATATTACTTATTTGGATCGTGAAAACTGTGAAGATGTGCAAAAACTCTATCGTGAATGTTTTAGTGCGGATGTTTATCTGACAAGTTCAAATGCCATTACAAAAAAAGGTGAATTATATAATGTTGATGGTAATGGAAATCGTGTAGCTGCCATGCTTTTTGGCCCTAAAAAGGTCATTGTAATTATAGGTGTTAATAAAATTGTTGAAAACATTGATGAAGCTGTAAAAAGAGTAGAGGAAGTTGCAGCTGTAAAAAATAATATCCGTTTAAATAAGAAAAATCCCTGTGTACAGGCAGGACACTGTGTTCATTGTAATTCACCGGTAAAAATATGTCGTGAATATACATTGATTACGAGCAGTGCTATTGAAAAAAGAATACATATTATATGTGTAAATCAAAATCTGGGGTATTAGAATGAAAATTGTTGTTGGCAGTTCTTCAATGGCAAAGAAGATATATTTTGAAGAATATTTTAAGGATTATGATTGTGAATTTGTTTTGGGAAAAGATTTAGGAATTGAAGAACCTGTTGAAAATGGTCTAACTTCTTATGAAAATGCTTTGATCAAGGCACATCATTATTCAAGAAAAAGTAATCTTCCAGCTATAGCGTTAGATAGTTCACTTCTTTTTCTGGACTTTCCCATAGATCATCCGATACAAGTCGGTTCACATGTGAAAAGTCCCCAGGGAAAAGAATTAAGTCCTATTGAAATGAAAAATTATTATCAACAGTTAGCTTGTAAGCATGGCGGTAAGCTACGCTGTGCGTGGATCGATGCATATGCACTGGCTGATGGTGAGCTTGAATACTGTCGTGATGATAAAGATATTTCAAAAGATCAAAGCTTTTATTTATGTGATGAAAGTCATGAGAAATTTATTGCATCTCAGCCTTTGGACAGTATTTCTAAAAATCTTTCTAATGTATTTTTCTATGATCTTGAAGAGCCTGGAGAAAATGAACTTTTAATTAAAGAAGATCATGGTCAAAATAAATACCATTTATTTGTGGAAAAAGTTGTTGATGAAATAGCAGAATTATTAAATTTGAAAAGAAAGCAGGAAGGAACTATGAAAGAGTTGAGACGATTTAAACAGAAAATGGATAAAAAAGAAATTGTTGAAATACTCGATCGAAATACTCATGGCATATTAAGTGTATATGGACTAGAAGGTTATCCTTATCCGATTCCATTAAGCTATGTGCAAGTTGATCAAACATTATATTTTCACTGTGCCAAAAGCGGACATAAGATTGATGCTATTTTAAAAAATCCTAAAGTATCTTTTTGTGTTGTGGATGATGATACGATCGTACCTGAAAAGTTTACGACTTATTTTAAAAGTGTCATTGTTTATGGGTCAGCATTGATCGTTAATGATGAAGATGAACGTAGAAAAGCTTTTGATGCATTAGCTAATAAGTATTCAAAAGATGTTGCTGAGCATTTAAAGAATGAAGAAATAAGAAAAGCAGGTCCGGCAGCCTTGATCGTACGTATAGATATTGAACATATGTCAGGGAAAAAAGCCATTGAATATGTTTAAAAGTTTTTTGTTAATCAAAGTGAACTGGTTTAAAAATCCTGTAGCATTTATCGACAAAATAAGTATAATAGAACATGCAGGAGGGATTCGATGTCAGATAGACAGCTTACATTATTTTCTAAAACAGTCATTCAATTAATGAGTGAAGGACAGTTGCATGTAATGCATCGTTATATCCAGCATGGAAGTATTACGACCTTAGATCATTCTTTGATGGTGGCTTATTACAGCTGGCGTTTAAACCGACGTTTCAGATTGAAGGCTGATGAAATTTCACTGATCAGAGGAGCACTTCTACATGACTATTTTCTTTATGACTGGCATGTTTCAGAGAAGTGGCATCGGTTCCATGGATTTCGTCATCCTACATTTGCACTTGTGAATGCTCGTCAAGATTATCAATTAAATAAAATAGAAGAAGAAATTATAAAGAAACATATGTGGCCTCTGACGGTTATTCCACCTACTTGCAGAGAAGCATGGATCGTAAATGTAATGGATACTTTTTCATCAATCGTTGAAGTGATGATGGAGTATCGTATCTTTGCAGGTTTGAAAAGAAAATGGTATGAACGTTTAGATGAAGCAATTTTTAAATATATTAAAGAAAATATTATTGAAGCATAAATATGATAATATAAACACCGTTCAGGTGTTTTTTTAAACTGATTTAATTTTGTTTAGGTGATATAATATACCTGGTTAGGAGGCTTTTATGGAATGTAAGGTCATTTTTATTGATGTAGATGGAACACTTGTGGATTATGAAAATAATCTTCCTGCTTCCGCAAAAGAAGCGATTGTGAAAGCAAGAAGAAATGGTCATCGTGTTTATATATGTACAGGAAGAAGCAAGGCGGAAGTCTATGACGAGATTTGGAATATTGGCTTAGATGGTATGATTGGGGCCAATGGCGGTTATATAGAAGATCATGGGAAAACTATTTTAGATTTGAAACTTAGCTATGAGGAATGTAAACATATTGTAGATTGGCTGAAATCAAGGAATCTTGAATTTTATTTAGAAAGTAAGAATGGCTTATTTGCCAGTGAAAATTTTGAAGAAAGGGGAAGGTCGGCAATTCAAGAGTATTCCCGACGTAAAGGAAAAGATCATATTGAAAAGATAAGTGTTCGTGATGTCTTTCCGGATATGATTTTTGGAGCTTGTTTATATCGTGAGGATGTTAGTAAGATTAGTTTTGTTTTAAATAGTTATCAGGATCATCTTGATTCTATAAAGGAATTTAAGGATTTAAAATGTTCAACATGGGGAGGTAAAGGAGAAATTGCTTTATTTGGAGATGTTGGTGTAAAAGATGTGACAAAAGCTTATGCAATTGAAAAACTTTTAAAACATATCGGTGCAAGAAAAGAAGATACGATTGCTTTTGGTGATGCGAAGGTAGACATACCAATGCTAGAGTATTGTCGGCTAGGTGTAGCGATGGCTAGTGGCGGTGAAGAAATTAAAGCCATGGCAGATATGGTGACAGATGGGGTCGATGAAGATGGCCTTTATAATGCTTTTGTTCAACTGCATCTGATTTAAAAATAAGAGTTATTCAACAAGAGGACAGTCCTGCTCATGTGGGATTGTTTTTTTTATGCGCAGAATTTACATGTCCTTTTATGCCGCATGTATTGCTATCACGTTTGCGTGATAGTGTAAGCTTAAGATGCGGGGAAAGGAAAGGCCGTAATGAAAGGTATAAGTGAAGTTAGCAAGCTGACAGGTGTAAGTAGAAGGACACTACAGTATTACGATGATGAGGGGTTACTTTTAGTTGAAAGATCATTAAATAATCATCGTATCTTTGACCAGCAGGATCTTGTAAGGATTTGGGAGATTTTAGTTTATAAGGAAATACAGTTTGAACTAAAAGAAATCAAAAATATTTTACATGTATCAAGTGATGAGCAAAAGGTGATTTTATTACAACGGAAGGAGGCTATAGAAAATAAAATCACAAAATTGAAAGAACAGATAAACCTGATTACGTGGATTCTTGATCATGGTATGCCTGCCCCACCCACAGCAAATAGTGAGAAAACATATGTGGAAAGTATTATAGAGTTAAGAAGTTTAATAAGTAATGGGAAAAAATAGAATTGCTATGTTGTAGAAGCATGGAAAATAATGGGATAGAATCATCAAATTTTATTGAATAGTGATTGTTGATGTAAAGGGAGATGGTAGTATGAAATTATTCGATAAATTAAAAAATCTTACAAAAGCAGAAATAATTATGATCATATTCCTGATCTTAGGAATTCTGGTATCAGTTTTCGTATTAGAACCGGCATTTACAAATGTTGACATGCATGCCGGAAGCATTATCTATCTCGATCAAAAAAGTAGTGATATTATTACATTAAGTGCTTCTACAACAGCTGCTTCGGCAGCTATATCCCTGATACCCACTGATGCAGGAGCACCTATTGCTGAACAGTTAATGGATTTTAATCTATATTTTCTAATTATTTTTGTGTGGAATATTTATAGAAAAATATTTACTTACGATATCGGGATACATTGTTTTCAATTTCTTGATCCCTATTGCCAGTGTTTGCGGTATAGGATATATTTTATTAAAAAGTCAAAGGGCTAAAATGATTGGAGAAAAGCTTTGTGCCTTTAGCGTCGTTTTGATATTAGTGGTGCCTACGAGTGTACAGCTTTCTAAGCTGATCGATCAAACACATCAAATTTCGCTCCAGCAGAATATTGAAGATAGTGATTCACTGACGGAAGAAAGTGAGGGAATTGAAAATGAAGAAGGAGAAGGTAACTGGCTGGATAATCTGGGAAATATGATTGGTGATGGAATTTCTTCATTAACGAGTGGTGTCAGCGATCTGGTAAATAAAGGAGAAGCTTTATTAAGCAATCTTCTTGAAACGGTGGCAGTCATGATCATTACTTCATGTTTTATACCAATTCTGGTTTTTCTCATATTATACTGGGCTACTAAATTAATCTTAGGAGTAGAGATTCCATTACCTCAAAAAAGACTAAAATTGAATAAAAAAGAAGAAAAAGAAAACGAAGTTGTGAATGAGTATATAGAAGCATAGTCTTATAAAAAACAATTTAAACAGGTCATCAGCAAATACGATGATCTGTTTTATTTTTTTGTGATTTACTACTATTTTGATGAATGGAAACCAGAAGATGTATATATCGTGGAAAAATATGGTTGCATTTATAACAAATTGATAGTATGATGAAATAGGCTGTACATAAAGTACACAGGAAAGGAGGTAAATACATGTTCATGTTTAAAGATTCATTAGTGATGGAATTAAATTATGTAGATACTGAATTTTCAGGTGTATTTTTTCAATATGCGATTGAGGTCAAGACTCATTGATTTTTTGATATCGTATAGATAGGGTGCACTTGTGTGCACCTTTTTTTGTAGGTAAGTGGGGGATAATATGAAAGACTTAAAATTTATTATACGGTTTTCTAAACCACATCAGTTTAAGGTAGCAGCGCTTTTAATTGATGTTGTCATCTATGTCTCAGGACTTCTGGCAGCTCCATTAATTCTTTCTTATATGATTGATAATGTGATTCAGGGAATTCCATTAGAAGAAGGTCTGGTGTTGAATATTGTGAATGCTTTAGGTGGAATTGATCATCTGCGTTCGAATCTGTGGATTGGCGGATTACTGGTCATTACTGCATATGCACTTGTTGGTTTTGGAATTCATCGCCGAGCTAGAAACTGTGGTATTTTATCGGAAACGTTTGCTGAGAATGCACGTAATGAACTTTATAATCATATGCAGAAGCTTCCGTTTCGTTATCATAAGATGAAGGATAGCGGGGATCTGCTTCAGCGAAGTACTTCTGATATAGATACGATACGTAGATTTTTATCTGGACAGATTTCAGAATTATTATATTCCATTATCATTATAGGATTAAGTGCTGCTGTTTTATTTTCAAGAAATATACCTTTAGCGTTAATTGCTTTATGTATGACACCATTAACGTTTCTTGTTACTTATATTTTTTATAAGGTATCAAAGAAGGCTTTTCTTGAATGTGATGAAAGTGAAGCTAGAATGATGGCTGTTATTCAGGAAAACTTAAATGGTACACGAATTGTTAAGGCTTTTAATCAGGAAATTCACGAAATTGAAAAATTTGAAACTGCAAATGAAGAATTCAGAAATCTTCTTTATCGAATGATTCATGTCTTGGCTATCTATTGGTTTGTGAGTGATTTGATTGGTACGATTCAGATTTTTATCATGGTGCTTGCTGGCATTTTTATGGCAATGAATGGAGAAATCACGGTAGGAACATTTTCGGTTTTCATTTCTTATGAAAGTATGATTATCTGGCCAATTCGACAGTTGGGCCGTATTATTTCTGATATGGGTAAGATTAGCGTTTCTATTGGCCGTATTCAAGAGGTATTAAATGAAGAATGTGAGGATTTAGAAAGTGGCATAAAGCCTGAAATTATCGGGGATATTGAGTTTTCTCATGTGAATTTCGCTTATGCGGATGCGACAGTTGCAACGCTGCATGATATTAGTTTTCGTATCAAAGCACATACCAAAGTGGCTATTATGGGACCCACAGGCAGTGGTAAAAGCTCGCTGATTCATTTGTTAAATCGGATTTATGATTATGATAGTGGAAGTATTACGATTGATGGCATCGACATTCGTGATATTAATAAATCCTGGTTAAGAAAAAATGTACAGATCGTTTTACAGGAACCGTTTTTATATTCTAAAACGATCAAGGATAATATTGGGGTAGCTGTGACATCTTCTTTTGAAGAAATTCGCAGTGTCGCAAAGACAGCAAGTATCGATCATGTTATTCAGGAATTTGACCAAGGATATGATACAGAAGTTGGTGAAAAAGGGGTGACGCTCTCAGGAGGGCAAAAACAGCGTGTAGCAATCGCAAGAACTTTGATTTTAAAGAGTCCTATCGTTGTTTTTGATGATTCTTTGAGTGCTTTGGATTCTAAAACAGATGCAGCGATTCAAAAAGCTCTTAATGAACTGGATTATCCGGTTACTACACTTATGATCACGCATCGTATCAATTCTGCTAAGAGTGCTGATCAGATTATTGTTTTAGATGAAGGCCGTGTCGTTCAGCAGGGAACCCATGATGAACTGATTCATCAAGAGGGCATTTATAAGCGAATTTATGAAATTCAAAATGAAGGGGGTGATTCTTTTGAGTAGTATTTTAAAGGAGAAAGAATATACGTCTGAAAAATTTGATTTAGTTTTGTGGAAAAAACTATTTAAAATTTTATGGGAGCATAAAAGACTGGTAATCTGGCTCATTATTTTTAATATTTTTATTGCAGCCAATGATGTCATATTTCCATTATTGAATCGAAGTGCTATTAATGATTTTGCTATCAATAAAGGAGAAAATGCAAATTTAACTGTTTTTTGTATTGTTTATATTGGTATGATTGCTTTTAAATCATTCTGTCTGTTTTCATTTTTTAAGTATGCAGGACATGTGGAAAGTGATTTTGGAAAGAATCTCCGTAAAAAATGTTTTGATCATGTACAACAGTTATCTTTTCCGTATTTTGATCGTACAGCCAATGGATGGATCATGGCAAGGATTTCTTCAGATTGCAGCAGAATTGCGGAAACATTGGCATGGAGCTTTGTCGATTTGATTTGGGGAGCTTTTTTGATCGTTGAATTGACGATCGTTATGTTGATCATTGATTGGAAGATGGCACTTGCAGTATTGGCAATCGTACCTATCTTATTTGTTGTTTCTTTGTATTTTCAAAAAAGAATCTTGCGGGAACAAAGGGCGACTCGTAAAGCTAATTCTTTAGTAACAGCAGGATTTTCAGAAAGCATCAATGGTGCCAAAACTACGAAAACATTAGGTGTTGAAGAAAGAAACTTTGAAGAATTCATGGAAAAGACCCATTCTTTTAAATTACATTCTTTAAAAGCGGTTTATTTGAATTCTATCTTTCAGCCGATTGTCTTTTTATTGGCAGCTTTGGTCATTGCAATGCTGATGACGATTGGCGGACAGGAAGTTCTTTTACAAACGATTGAGTTTGGAACTCTTTCATTGTTTATCAACTATGCTGATTTATTCTTTGAACCACTTAAACAGATTGCTCGAATCATGAGTGAGGTTCAGGTAGCACAGGCAAATGGGGAACGTATTATCTCACTGATTGAAGAACCGATAGAAATACAAGATCGTGAAGATGTTATTGAAAAATATGGAACCTTGTTGAATCCTAAGGTGGAAAACTATGAAAAACTATATGGTGATATTGATTTTAACCATGTTGATTTCTATTATAATGAAAATGAACCGGTCTTGCGTGATTTTGATTTACATGTGAAGCAGGGAAGCATGGTAGCTTTAGTAGGGGAAACAGGAAGTGGCAAGAGTACGATCGTGAATCTTTTATGTCGTTTCTATGAACCGAAAAAAGGTGAAATATGGATCGATGGTCATAATGTACAGGATCGTAGCATTGGCTGGCTTCATTCGAATATCGGTTATGTCTTACAGACACCTTCACTTTTCTCTGGAACGATCTTAGATAATATTCGATTTGGAAAACCAGAGGCCAGTGAAGAGGAAGTGATTGCAGTTGCGAAGCTGATCCATGCTCATGAATTTATCATGAAGATGGAAAAAGGATACGATAGTCAAGTAGGTGAAGGTGGCGATCTTCTTTCAACAGGAGAAAAACAATTGATTTCGTTTGCAAGAGCGTTACTTTCTGATCCGCGCATCGTAATTCTTGATGAGGCTACCAGCAGTATTGATACAGAAAGTGAGAAGCTGATTCAAAATGCGATTGCAACTTTATTGAAAGACAGGACAAGCTTTGTAGTAGCACACCGTCTTTCTACGATCGTTGATGCAGATATGATTTTAGTACTGGATCATGGTAAGATCATGGAAAAGGGAACGCATAGTGAATTGATGAAGCTAAAAGGGATGTATTATGAATTATTTACGTCACAGGCAATTGCACAGAAAACACAGTCAATCTTAAATGAGTGAGGGAATTATGGAAGTAAATTTAAAATTATATACGAATGAATATGAGAAAGAATTAATTGCTGATATCATAGCTTTCTGGAAAACACACAACTGCGAACCAACAGAAGGTGATGCTTTGGAAGACTTGAAACATTGGACCAGTATTGGACATCTATTATTTCTTATTTATGTGGATGGTCTTATGTGTGGATTTGTTCATTTAGGAAGTCGTGGGTCGGGTATTGATTGGTTGGAGGATATTTTTGTAAGAGAAGAATATCGTGGTCAAGGTATTGGTTCACAAGCCATTGAATGGATATGGGAATATATTCGAAAACAAGGATTTGAAACGCTTTATTTAGAGGTTGTTCCTGCTAATATTGAAGCACTTCGTTTATATCATAAATTAGGGTTTACTAATCTAAATACATTGACACTGAATCGTTCGATAAAAAAGAAAGAAGTTATGGGTGAAGAAACGATACAAGGTTTTACTTTTAAAACGTATCGGCCAAATAAGTAAATATGATAATAATTATGGTAGAAAAGATGAACCAGAATGGTTTGTCTTTTTTTGTAGAATTTTAATAATTTTTTGGAAAAAAGAAGATTGAACTATTATAGTGATACAAGCTTGAATGCGAATTTAGAAAATGCTATTATTAATAAGGAAAACTTATTAATGGGGGTGTAAGATGAATACCTTTCAATTATCCTGTTTTTTAGCGGTAGCAGAAACTTTAAATTTTGCCAGAGCTGCTGAACAGTTACATGTAACCCAGCCGGCAGTCACTCAGCAGATTCGTTCGCTTGAAAGTGATTTAAATGTAAAACTGTTTAAACGGACGACACGTACGGTCAAGCTGACAGAAGAGGGGAAAATATTTATTCATGATGCAAAGCAGATCGTGGCACTTTCTCAGCGTGCCATAAAAAGATTTGAAGATCCCCGTGATGAGCATCTTCAATTTCTTGCAATCGGCTGTTATAGCTATGTTCATTTATTTCTTTTGCCTGATATCTTAAAAAAATTAGTAGAACTTCATCCAGGGCTTCATCCACGTCTGCAGGTTGTTCCGTTTGCACATTTATATCGACTGTTAGAAGAAGATGATGTTGACGCAATTATTGGCTTTAAAGGATCTTCTTCAAAAAGAATACGTGCTAATTATCGTGAGATTGCGAAAGTATCTATTGTCTGTGCAGCTCCTTGTGATCATCCGATTGCCAAAAAGAAGATGGTTACGATGGATGATTTAAAAAAAGAAAAACTCGTGTTGTTAGATCCTGCTAAAGCCCAGCATGATGTTGCCCGTATTCAAGGGGAGCTGATGGATGGCAGGACGCCTTCGGACTTCTATTTTTGTGAGAGTGCAGAAACGGTGACAATTTTAGTTCAGGCAGGATTAGGAATATCGATTTTACCTGATTTATTTTTACCGCCAGATATGAATGTGCAGCGTATTCCTATCAGGGGTATCAAAGATGTTTCTTTTGGTATCTATTATAAATCAGTGCAAGGAAATCCTTCTTTGAGAGATTTTATGTCACTTATGAAGGAATGCAAAATAAAGCGTACATAGAAATAAAATATTTTAATTGGTTTAGGCATTCTATTAGGCATTTATCATATTCTTCCATATAATAAAAGTATGGACAAGATTGAAATAAGAAAAGATGAATATTTAAAAGAATATACGACACTTCATATAGGAGGAAAATGTAAAAAGATCTTCTTTCCCAAAAATGAAGAAGAAGTAAAAAAAATCTTAGCGGTTTATCAGCCGATCATTTTAGGAAATGGCAGCAATGTATTGATCAGTGATGAGCGTGAATTTGAAACAGCTATGATTCTGACACAAATGAATCATATTGAATGTCATAAAGATATGATTATTGCTGATGCAGGTGCGAAACTTATGGATGTCTGCCTGTTTGCTTATCAAAAAGGTTTAAGTGGGCTGGAATTTGCTTATGGAATACCAGGGAGCACTGGCGGAGCAATATTGATGAATGCTGGAGCTTATGGCGGGGAAATCAGTGATGTCGTTGAACGTGTAAAAACGATCAAAAAGGAATATTCTAAAGAAGAATGTGCATTTAAATATCGTCACTCTATCTTTTCTGATAATGATGAATGCATCACGATGGCAGTTTTTCGGCTGAAAAAAGGCGATCCGGAAATGATTCGTATGAAAATGAAAGAATTGATTGCGAAAAGGATCGAAAAGCAGCCGCTTGATCAATATAGTGCGGGTTCAACATTTAAAAGAGGTCCGGATTTTTATGCAAGCCAGCTTATTAATGACTGCAATTTAAAAGGTTATCGTGTAGGTGATGCGGCAGTATCAGAAAAACATGCGGGATTTCTGATCAATCGTGGACATGCCAGCTTTCATGATTTTTTAACGCTGATCCAGAAAGTACAAAAAATTGTTTATGAAAAAACATCTAAGAAGTTAGAGTGTGAAATTAAAATTATTGAATCGTGATATTTTTAAGTTTTTGATATAATTTGAGAGGTGATGTAATGATAGCAGTTAGTAAATGTCTTTTGGGTGAGAACTGTCGATATGATGGCGGTCATTGTAAGGATGAGAAAATTATGGCTTATCTAAAGGATAAAGAGTTTGTAGCTATTTGTCCGGAATGTCTTGGTGGTTTGCCGATTCCCCGTGAGCCTAGTGAGATCATTGATGGTAAAGTATATTCAAAGTCACTAAAGAGCGTTGACGAAGCTTTTCATCTTGGCGCTGAAAAAGCTCTTCAGATCATAAAGGAGCATGGATGCAGGGCAGCAATCTTAAAAGAGAATTCTCCTAGCTGTGGTATTCATTGGGTTTATGATGGCACTTTTAGCGGAAAAAAGATTGCCGGAAAAGGAATTTGTACACAGCTATTGGAAGAAAATGGAATCAGATGTTTTTCTAGTGAAGAAATTGAATAAGAAAATGAGAAAATATGCTTGTAACTGTTTGCAATTTGGGTTAAAATACAAATGATGATTATTTAGGAGGAAATGTAAAATATGAAACAAATTACTGTTCAAGTTATTGATCCAGTTGGATTACATGCACGTCCTGCAACAGTGGCTGTAAGCGCTGCAAGTAAATTTAAATGTGAGGTTAGCGTAGCTTTTAAAGGCCGTGAAGTAAACATGAAATCTATTATGGGTGTTATGTCACTGGGTATTCCTACGCAGTCTGAAATTACGATCACTTTCAATGGTGAAGATGAAGAAGCTGCTATGACAGCTATCGAAGATATTCTGCGTGCTCAGAAAATCATCGCATAATTAAAGAAGATCAATAAAAACATATCGATTCGATATGTTTTTATTTTAATGAGGTTATAAAATGAAAACACGATATAAGCGGATGTACCATACAGTCTTCATGATATGCGAATAGAAAAAATGAAAGTGATGGATCATTCATTAAAATTATTTTTTGAACATGGTTTTATACAATCTAAAAAACCATATAAACAGGTTGATGGTACGATTCTTTTAGAAAAGATCAACCTTGATTTTTGTTTTGTTTATTTATTAAATAATAATGGTAAACTAGGTGAATTTTATGGACATAAAATGACTTTGACAGAGTTTCTCAAGCGATATGAAGATTTTTCTTTTGAAGTGATTGGTGAAAGTTATGGATACAACTTTGCAGTATATAATGGCTATCTTATGCTTCCCAAACAAAATGACTTTAATGAATTATCAATCATGATTTGTTATGAAGGGGATATGATTTATGAAACAGATGAATAATATTCGTTTCATTGAATTATAAAATTAAACTACATTTTTGAGTGTGATTATGATATATTATTAGCATTAGGAAAGAGGGTTATTATGGATATTGTCAGTTTGATCATCATATTGCTGGTCGCTGCTTTTTTAGTGTATGAAGGTAAAGAAGCATTTAGCGGACTTATTGTAATGCGTAAAACAGTAGAAGAAATTAAAAAGAATAAAGAAAATGTTCAAATTTGTAAAGATTATATGCATATAGTTCTTGCATATGTTGTATTTGCTGTGTTAATGGTCGTATTTGGAATCTATTTTTTCATGGATCAGAATTATTTGTATGGCATGATGTTTATCGTTTTAGCATTTTTTTGTGTAGTGTTTATTGCAGAATCAGTTCTGACACGTACGCTTGTATTATATGATAATGGTTTTCTTTATGCAGGGAAAATGTTCAAATACCGCAGTGTATTAAAAATAGAAGATAAGAAGAAGTTTTTAAGAGGATATCGTGTTAAGCTTACAAGTGATGATGAGGTTTATGTTTCGAAGAAAGTAAGACCGTTGCTGGAAGAAAGACTTCAGGAGTTTAAGAACAGAAAGAAGGGCCGACATGCGAAATAGAGGATTTGAAGTTGCGAAAGGGTTTGAGGATATGAATATCTGTCTTCCGCAAAGAAGTACACAGAGATCAGCGGGATATGATATAGAAGCTGCGCAAGATTGTGTGATCATGCCTTTTAAATTAGGGGATAAACCTTATTTGGTGGAAACAGGTCTTAAAGCATATATGCCAGAAGATGAGTTTTTGATGTTATGTAATCGTAGTTCTAATCCATTTAAAAAGGGGCTTGTGATGGCTAATAGCATAGGTATCATTGATGCAGATTACTATGGGAATAGCGATAACGATGGAGCAATAAAATTTGCTTTTTATAATTTCAAAGATGAACCGGTTATGATTTCTAAACATGAGCGAATCGGGCAGGCGATTTTCATGAAATATCAGAAAGCGGATGATGATCGCAGTGAAGGTGAAAGAAGCGGAGGATTTGGAAGTACGGATCATAAATAAATCAGTTTAGGTTGACATTTATTTCTTTTCTCCCTATTATTAAGTCAGGTGATTACAATGAAAATTAGAAAAGAATTTCAAATATTCTTTGTTATATTGGTCATGCTTCTTGTAGTTTCATATTATTTTGATTATCAAATCAGTGAAGAATTGTACAATCGTTCTTCGCTTATATGCCGAAGCATTCATGTCTTTGCACAACTGCCGGCATATCTTTTGATGGCTTTTTTCAGTGCTGGTATCTTTAATAGCCGCAGCAGGGATTATTCAGCTTATTCAATGTTAAGTGCAGCAGGTGGTTTTCTATTAACAGCAGTATTTGGTTTTCTTTGTGGTTACGTTTTTCTTTATAATCTTGGACTTTATTCTATCACTTTGATAATGGCAATAGATATAGGCATATTTGTATGTTGTTATATGGTAACAAAGTTAATTTGTGATCATGATGCTTTAGCACTTAGGAAGGCTTCAAAGTTAGGGCTTAGCAGTTTTGCTTTGATTTTATTTATTACACTAATAGGTACTGCTTTTTTTGATCGAATACCTTTTCGTAGATTAGATGGAACAGTGAATGTTTTTGAACCATGGTATTTGTCAGGTTTTTCTTTTGAGCCAACAGGTTTTTTGAATAGAAGTTTTCCTTCTATTACTATGGCTTTAACAGCGGATATCTTGCTTATCAATCTGGTACCGGAATTTGCCAGAAGATTTAGAGACAGAAAAACAATTCTATCTATGATTAGTTTTTCTTGGATCTTGCTTGCTGCAATCAGTCAGCTTATTTTGGGATATTCATATCTGAGTGATATTCTAATCGGACTTTTGATTGGATGTTTATCAATCTTATTATTTTCTATAATATACTATAGAAAACCTAAAGTTAATTCTTCAGAAAATCTGTCTTAGGACAGATTTTTTATAAAAAGTCCCTCTTTTTTCTTAAAAGAGGGACTATATATAATTAACAAGCAGACATACCGCCATCAACTGAAATTACTGCACCATTGATCCATGTCGCTTCATCACTGCATAAGAAGGCACAGATATTCGCAATTTCTTCAGGCTGTCCAAAGCTTTTGACTGGCATTGCTTTGATTAGATTTGATAAGCATGCTTGAGCTTCGTGATATTTTTGACCGCCTAGAGTAAGATTTGTAGCACATCCACCAGGATGAACAATGTTGCAGCGAATATTATTTTTCGCAAAACTAAAGGCAATGCTTCTTGTTAATCCTTCCAGTCCAGCTTTAGCAGCCGTATAGCTAGGACCATGATTACCCCTTAAAGCAGCGTAAGAACCGATGTTGACGATGCTTCCACCGCCATTTTCAATCATCAATGGCATCATTTCTCTAAGAATTCTAAAAGGTGCCTTTAAATCAATGTTCATAACATTATCCCACCTTTCATCATCTGTTTCTAATAATGGATAACTTAAATCATTGATACCTGCAATGTTACATACTCCATCAAGATGACCATAGGTTTCTTTGACTGTTTTCGCCATATTTTTAATGTCATCCAGCTTTGTGACATCAGCAATTAAAGGAGTGATTTGATCATGTCCGTCCCATACCTCTATAACAGATGTGTTACGGTCAACAGCTACTATATAAGCTCCTTCAGCTTCAAATTTGGTAACCGTTGCTTTTCCCATGCCACTTGCGGCACCGGTAATTAGAAAGACTTTATTCTCAAGTTTTTTGCTCATTTTTTAAACCTCCATTAATCAAGCATACTTGCTAAATTTATTATAAAATCATAAAATGAATTCATCAATCATCAAAAATACATCATGTGTTGACTATTTGGAGGAAATATGAATCAAAAAAAGAATAAGCATTATCAGCAGACACATCAAAAAATTAAAGATACTCTTTTAGAAATCATTTATGAAAAAAAGAAAGTAAATATTGCTCAGATTTGTCGTCATGCAGGAATCAATCGGACAACTTTCTATCAGCATTATGAAGATATTGTTGAACTGATCGAAGATGTACAGTCTTCCATATTTAAACAGTTAATAAAGACGTATGACAACGAACCTGAAAAGATAGAATTTATGTCTTTTCGTTCTTATGAGATCTTTGCTCTGCATGTGAAAGAAAATCAACATTTTTATAAGCTATATTTTGAAATGAATACTACTTTTCCTTTAAAAGATGGTTTAGAAGAAATGTGGGAAGCAATAATCGTACCTTATTTTCATGATCGCGGTATTTATGATGAAGAGGTGATGGCATTACGCTTTATCTGTTATCAGGCAGGATTTACGATTACTTTGAAAAAATGGGTGGATCAGAATTGTCATTTAAAGATCCAGGAGGTGGCTCAAATCCTTACAGAGTGCTTAAGAATGTAAAAAAAAAGCAAACGTTAATTTGCTTTTTGAGTTAATAAATGTTTGAAATAAATCGTAAACAATGTAACAGTCGTGCATACAGCTAAAAAGTCTGCTACCGGTTCTGCCATGAAGACGGCAATTGCCTGATCGGCAAAGAAATTTGGAAGAATATAGATCAATGGAATCAGCAGGATAATTTTTCGTAAAACAGCCAGGAATACACTTGTTTTCGCATTTCCTAAAGCAATGAAAGTCTGCTGACAGGCAATCTGGGCCCCAAATAAACAGCTTGTAGACATGTAAATTTGTAAGGCGTGTTGAGTATAAGCAGCCAGTTCAGGCTTATCAGTGAAGATACTGACAAACAATTGAGGTGTAAATACGCTGATGGCCCAAAGAGTTGTCGAATAGATCATACAGCTGACTAAAAGATAAGTGAAGGTCTTTTTAACTCTATCTAGATTTCCAGCTCCATAATTATAAGATACAATGGGTTGCGAGCCCTGGGTCATACCCTGCAGCGGCAACATTGAAAATTGCATGACACTGGAAAGGATCGTCATTGCCCCAACAGCGATATCGCCGCCATATTTTAATAATGAAGTATTAAAACAAACCGTAATGACACTTTCTGTAAATTGCATGATAAAAGGTGATAAACCTAATGCAATACAAGGCAAGAAAACAGATGGTCTTAATGTCATATATTTCTTTTTTAATTTCAGTGAAGTTTTCTTTCCACATAGAAATAAGATGACCCATACACAAGAAACAGCCTGTGAGAGAATTGTTGCCAGTGCTGCCCCCTGAACTCCCATATTCAATGGAAACATAAAAATAGGGTCTAAAATAATATTAAGAATAGCACCGATCAAAATTGTTTTCATAGCTTCAGTTGAAAAACCCTGAGCACTGATAAAGGCATTAAGTCCTAAGGTCAGCTGTACAAAGATAGTTCCACATGCATAAATCTGAAGATAACTCCATCCGTACTGAACAGTATTTTCACTCGCACCAAAGAAAAGAAGCAGATCCCAGCCGAAAATTAGGATCAGTGCTGTAGTGATGATAGCAATAACGATCAGCAGTACAAAGCTATTACCAAGGATATTTTCAGCTTCATCATTTTTCTTGCGTCCCATCATGATACTGGCCCTTGGGGCAGACCCCATACTTACAAGAGCAGCAAAGGCACTCACGGCCATGATGATCGGCATCGTCACACCAACACCAGTTAAGGCTATATCCCCGATGCCTTCAATATGGCCGATATACATACGATCGACCATGTTGTATAAAACATTGATGATTTGCGCAACAATGGCAGGCAAGGCAAGCTTAAATAGGAGTTTTCCTACTGATCCTTGTCCTAAATTAGCAGATTGATTCATAATTTCCACCTCACAACATATTATTATATCAAAAAATATAACTTGAATTAGAATAGATTTAAAAGAAAACAAGACAAAAAAAGAAAATTGTTTAACTAAAACGCTTTCACATGTTGTATAATAAAAATATCAGGAGGGAATCATATGATTTTAGAACAATATAATAGATGGGTGAACCATCCAAATATCGATCCAGCTTTAAAAGAAGAGCTTTTAAACATGGATGAAAAAACAAAAAATGATGCTTTTTATACCAACATTGAGTTTGGTACAGCAGGGATGAGAGGACTATTAGGAGC
Source organism: Traorella massiliensis (assembly GCF_900104665.1). Taxonomy (GTDB): domain Bacteria; phylum Bacillota_I; class Bacilli_A; order Erysipelotrichales; family Erysipelotrichaceae; genus Traorella; species Traorella massiliensis. The sequence continues at coordinate 544,002 of NZ_LT629967.1, forward strand.
CGGTACGAACCGTATCAATGTACATACGATCCGTAAAGCCAATGTAGGCTTTGCGAATTATATCTTATCGTTAGGTGAAGATGCGAAGGATAAAGGCGTTGCAATCGGCTATGACAATCGTCATATGTCTTATGAATTTGCGATGGATAGCGCAAAAGTACTTTCTAGCTTTGGAATTACGACTTATGTTTTTGAAAGCCTGCGACCAACACCGGAGCTGAGCTTTGCTGTACGTCATTTAGGATGTGCAGGCGGTATCATGATTACTGCTTCTCACAATCCAAAAGAATACAATGGATATAAGCTTTATGATGAAAAGGGCTGCCAGCTGGTTCCTGCTTTGGCTAGTAAAGTGATTGCCCTTGTCAATGCAGTAGAAGATGAATTGGCAATTAAGACGGATAAAGCAGATGAATCTTTGATTCATATCATTGGCAAAGAAGTTGATGAAGAATATTACAAGAATGTCTTAGCGATTCAATTGAATCCAGATGTAAATAAAGATGATATCAAAATTATTTTTACACCTCAGCATGGAACAAGCAATATTCCGGTAAAAGAAATTTATGATCGTACAGGATATCATTATGTGGCTGTAGAAGAACAGTGTACACCAGACCCTGATTTTTCAAATACACCAACTCCTAATCCGGAAGAACCATCTTCTTATAATTTAGCTTTAGAATATGCAGTTAGAGAAGATGCAGATATTGTACTGAGCTGTGACCCGGATGCTGACCGTATGGGCGTTGCTGTTAAACATAATGGTGAATATGTGCTTTTGACGGGCAACCAGTCAGGTTCTGTTTTGATTGAATATATTTTCTCACAGTTAACTGAAAAGGGCAGAATGCCAAAAAATGCTGTTATGTTTAATACGGTCGTGACTAGTGATTTAGGTGAGAAGATTGCTTCTAAATATGGTGTAGAAACAGAAAAGACGTTGACAGGCTTTAAATTTATTGGTGAAAAGGTTGCGAAATATGAAGTGACTCATGAAAAAGAATATGTTTTTGGCTATGAAGAAAGTTATGGATCACTCATTTCACCATTTGTACGTGATAAAGATGCTCCTCAGGCTTGTTTGATGCTTGCGGAAGCTGCCTGCTATTATCATGCGCAAGGCAAGACACTGGTAGATGTGCTGAATGGCTTGTATGCTGAATTAGGTACTTATCAGGAAAGCCAGACATCACTTTCCTTAGCAGGACAGGAAGGTGCTATGCGTATCAAACAGATCATGGCAACTTTAAGAGAACATACACCTAAAGAAATTGCCAAAACAGCTGTTGTGGCTTATGAGGATTATAAGACACTTAAACGAGTTGAAAATGGACAGGAAACGGATCTGAATGGTTTTACTAATTCAGATGTATTAAAATTCTATCTAAAAGATGGCAGCTGGGTAGCGGTTCGTCCAAGCGGTACGGAACCAAAATGTAAATTTTATTATTGTGTAAAAGGAAATTCCATTCAGGAGGCTAAAGAGAAGACAGAAGCATATCAGAAGGCCATGTCTGATGCCATCCAATAGAGAGGTGAAGGCAATGGATTTAAAAGAATTTTTTGAAGGAAATATGTGCAACGCTTATGAGTATTTTGGCGCACATATAGAAAATGACGGAGTTGTATTCAGAACATATGCACCTCATGCCCAGAATATTTATGTTATCGGTGAATTCAATGACTGGACAGATAGTGAAGAATCAAAGATGAAACGCATCGATGAGAGAGGAGTGTATGAATTATTTATTGGCGGTGCTAAAAAAGGCCAGCTATATAAATTTCGTATCATTCAGGCATTAGGCAATACAGCTGACAAAGCAGATCCTTATGCTTTTTACTCACAGCTAAGACCTGATACTGCGTCTGTGATCGAAGAGATTCATACACCGATTTTTAAGGATTCTAAGTGGATGAAAAAACGTACTCGTAATCTTGATCAGCCAATGAATATTTATGAGATGCATTTTGGCTCATGGAAAAAGCCTCAAGATGGACGTAAGTGGTTTAATTATGATGAGATTGCAGATGAGTTAATTGATTATGTCAAGAAAATGAATTATACGCATGTAGAATTCATGCCGTTAAATGAATATCCTTTTGATGGTTCATGGGGATATCAGACAAGCGGATATTTTTCAGTGACAAGCCGTTATGGAAAGATCAATGATTTAAAGAAACTGATCAATCGCCTTCATCAGAATGATATTGGTGTCATCATGGATTTTGTACCTGTACATTTTGTTAAGGATAATTATTCATTAAATTACTTTGATGGGACCCCTTTATATGAATATGATAATGATAATGATGCAAATTCACAGTGGGGAACCAGCAACTTTAATTTATGGAGAGAAGAGGTACGCTCATTCCTGATGTCAGCAGCCAATTTCTGGCTAGATATTTTTCATGTAGATGGATTGCGCATGGATGCGATCGCAAATATGATCTTTTGGCAAGGAAATAAGGATAAGGGAGTCAACGAAGGAGCTTTATATTTCATCAAGCGAATGAATAATAATCTTCATAAGCTCCATCCGGAAGTATTTTTAATTGCAGAAGATTCGAGTGATTTTCCAAAAGTTTGCGCACCTGCATGGGATGGCGGCTTAGAATTTGATTACAAGTGGGATTTAGGATGGATGCATGATACGTTGAAATATCTTGAAAAAGATCCGATCTATCGTCAATATCATCATAATCAGGTTACTTTTTCAATGGCTTATTTCTATTCTGAAAAATTTATCATGCCTTTATCACATGATGAAGTTGTTCATGGAAAACATACGATCGTAGATAAGATGTGGGGCAATTATGAACAGAAATTTGCCCAAGCAAGAACATTGTATATGTATATGATGACACATCCAGGAAAGAAATTAAATTTCATGGGTAATGAAATTGCTCAATTTAGAGAATGGGATGAAGAAAAAGAAAATGATTGGTTTATGTTAGAATATCCAATGCATGATTCCTTTTCACATTACATTGCAGACTTAAATAAACTCGTTGTTGAGAATCCTGCTTTTTATGAACTGGATTATACATGGGAAGGCTTTAAGTGGATCGATGCTGATAATAAGGCAGATAATATGTTTATCTATCAGCGTATGAATGAGGATCAGAAATTTATTATTGTTTTGAATTTCTCACCAAACCACTATGCTAATTTCAGGATCGGTGTGGAAAAAAATTCAACACTAAAGGAAGTACTAAATACAGATACGGATATTTATAGCGGAAGCAATATTAGAAATAAAAAAGCTTTACGTACAAAAAAAGTACCTCATAATTTTTTGGATTACAGCTGTGAAATTGAAATTGCACCTTTCAGTGGTATCATCTTCGAAGTAAAAGAAATTAAATCTAAAAAATCTGAATAAGTAAGAGAAGAGCTATATCAAAAATAGGGGATTCTAAATAATTCTGTGGTCTAGGCTATAAACAGCGTGTGGGTCAGGCTATCACAACCATGTGGAAAGTTATAACAGAGTGTGTGGTATGACTATGACAAATCTGTGGTTTATATGAGGAAAAAGGTGATCGGTTCGATCGCCTTTTCTGTTCAAAATCACTTGTATTATCGTTATATACTGTAGCTGTTTTTAAATTTTAAAAGTGTCTTTTTTATTCAGGCAGTAAAGTATTCTGTTACGGGTTCTTTTGAAATTTCTAAACCCGTTTGCATTCATCATCAGTCTTTCCAGCTGATTGTTTCTTGATTCAATATAGCTGTTGTTGATTCTTCTGCCGCTGACAGCAGAAAATGAATGGACGATCTCTTCATTCCAGTTAATCAAAAGATTGTAGAAGCCAGCATATTCACTGATTCCGGAATCTGCAAACTGCCGGATCTGATCTGCAAGCTTTTCCTTTGCATTCTGCACGCAGCAGGACTCGTTGAAGAGAATATAGCCTTCTTTCAGTTCATAGGCTTTCTTCAGATCAGGGAAACGCTCAAACAGGATGGTCTGCATGTCTCTGTAGTTCATGCGGCGCTTGAATCTTTTATTGTACTTAGGATCGTTGTCGAGATTGAAGCCATGACTGAAGATATACTTGAACTTTGTAAGAAGATACCGGAGATTTTCATCTTCGGTGTTTCTTCTGCACCTCAGACGGACAGCTCTGAAGGCCTCAGTGAGATGTTTGAGAACGTGAAAGGAATCGGCGCAGATGAGAGCTTTAGGAAAATAAATCTGAGCAATGATTTTATAAGGCTTGTAGAGATCAATCGAGACATATCTGACATTGTCGAGTTCGCTTTTTCCGGTCTTTTCATCGTAAGTATCCAGCCGCACTTTAGTAAAATAGCCGGCAAGATAATCTTTTTTTCTGTCAGGAAGCACATCGATGATGGTGCCGTCCTCAAAATCCATCAGAAGACAGCAGTAGAGAGAATCATAGCTGGATTCAGGAAAATGGTGTTCATCGATAGACAGGACTTCCGGCAAAGGCTTTCTGGGGATATTGACATGGGCATCAAAGATGCGCTGGACTTTGGTGGCAGAAAGATGATAGCGGGCAGCCGTAGAAGTGTAGGTATTATTGACGAACTTGAGATCCTTGAGAACATTGACCTTGGTTTCAAAGGTCACATTTTCAGAAGAATTGATGAAAGGATTCTCTTCAAAGAAAGTCATCTCACACGAATCACATCTGAATCTTCTGCGTTCATAAAAGATGGTGCATTTTCTGTTGACAAGAGTGGAATGGATCAGTTTTCTTAAGGAATAGCCATGGATATGGACTTTTCCGCCGCATACAGGGCAGCAGATATCTTTCTTGGCTTTCAGTCTGATTCTAAGATTTACAGAACCGTCAGAAAGATCAAAGGAATCAATCTTATCAATATTATCCGGTTTAATGTTCAGCATATCTGTGATAAACTTATGTAAGGACATGAATATGTCTACCTCCTTTTCTGTATAAAGTGATTTTGAACACACACATTATACGACAAGGAGGATTTTATTTTACAAGCAAAAACCACAGAAATGTCATAGGACTACCACAAAAACTGTTATACCAGACCACATAGTCACATAATTTTCACATAACCACATTTTCTGTTATAGGGGTAACCACACCACACGATATGGTATATACCGAAAAATAGCTCTTTTTGATTTAAATAGCAAAATAAATATATCATTATATTGTATTATATGATATAATTTATATGTAAATAGTATCGTTTATTGTTTAAATTTAAAACTTTAAGCTTAGGGAGTAGTGGCTGATTCTAGAATGAAAAGAGGTGAGTTCGAGATAAATATAAAAAATGAAATTATTCAGTTCGTAGATGGTGAATTAAAACTTGATGTAACGGTTACTCCGCAAGAAGAAACTGTATGGCTTACTCAAACTCAGATGGGAGAATTATTTGGCAGAGCTGCATCAACGATAAATGAGCATATAAAAAATATTTATAAAAGCAAAGAACTGGAAGAAGAAACTACTATGACTAAATTCGGAAATTCCGAATTTAGTGATAAGCCTACCTATTATTATAATCTTGATATGATTATTTCTGTCGGCTATCGAGTAAAATCAAAAAGAGGCATTGCCTTCAGAAAATGGGCTACTAAAATATTAAAAGATTACATGATTCAGGGATATGCTGTTAATGAAAAAAGAATGGCACTATTGCAGAGAAAAATAGAGGTGCAGCAAACTCTTATAAGTGGTTTTGCTGATATGGCTGGACTGGAAGCAGATGAGATTCTTCAGGTTATCGAAGCATATTCACAGGCACTGGATCTGCTTGATGATTATGATCATCAAAGAATTACAAAACCTCAAGGAAGAAAATGATGTATGAATATGAATTATTGGATTCCTGTGAAAACAAGTAAAACAACCAAAACAATGACTTTCATCCAGATCCCCATTTTCCGTATGTGGATAATCCGCATGTGGAAAATCCGTTAGGTGGTAAACCAGGGTCTATAATTAAACTAAAAGAATTAGACTTAATAAATAATACTGAAATAATTAAAGAAGATATGATTGATGAATATATAGAAGGAAATGGCAAGAATTGAAACTCCAAAATAACCAGACTTCCATAAATAAAGTGGTTTTAAACAATGAAGTTTTCTAAGAAATCTGATTTATTTGGAAAAGAACTGTATTCAATTCTTGTCAAAGATCATATTTATTTTGATGGGAATAAACGTTTGGCCGCTATTTTGTTTCTTGAATTTTTGAATCGCAATCATGCTTTGTTTGATGAAGAAAAAAATATGGTTTTAAGTAATGATGCTTTAGTAGCGATAACATTGATGATTGCAGAATCAAAGCCTCAGGAAAAAGAGATGATGGTTGATATTGTCATGAACTTATTAGTACCATCTGCAATATAAAATATGAATGAGGATCATTTTTAGATATTGATGATAGTAGTGAATCGTGATGATATGCATGAAAATTTTAGAAAAGAATTTATATGAAAAGCCTTTTATCGCAAAAAAGGCTTTTTTTAATGCTTAAAAAGTGTTAAAATCATAGCGCTATGGGAGGTAATTATGGGATATAAATTTAAAGACAAAGAAGAATTTAAAGAAGAATTTAAAACTAGAATTATCGCAAAATATGGCCGTTCCATTGAACAATCCCACATCACCGAAAAGTATATGGTACTTGGAACAATGATCCGTGACTATGCTGCTATGAACTGGAAAGCAAGCAAGGAAGAGATTGCTAAGAAAAATGAAAAACAGATGTATTATTTTTCTATGGAATTTTTAGTTGGCCGATTACTGACAAACAATCTAATGAATCTTGGAATTTATGACATTGTCAAAGATGGTTTGAATGACTTAGGTATTGATATTAATGAACTTGAAGAAATGGAAAGCGATGCTGGATTAGGAAATGGCGGACTGGGGCGTCTTGCTGCATGCTTCCTTGATTCACTAGCTTCATTGGGCTATGCCGGACATGGTAACTGTATTCGTTATGAATATGGTCTTTTCAAACAGAAAATTGTAGATGGCAAGCAGGTAGAAGTGCCTGATCAGTGGTTAAAGCTAGGAAATGTTTGGGAAGTAAGAAAACCAAAACATGCAGTTAATGTTAAGTTCTATGGTTCAGTAGAAATGGAAATGGATATCTATGGAAAGGCGAAGATCAATCATGTAGGTGCTCAGATCATTCGTGCTGTGCCATATGATATGGAAGTAGTGGGGCATAATACAAATCTGACGAATACTCTTCGTTTGTGGAGTGCTGAACCTGCTGAAGATGCTTCTAACTCACAGGAATTCGGTGAATATATCAGAGATGTGATTGCAATCAATCAAAATGTTTATCCGGATGATTCTACTGAAGCTGGTAGATATCTACGATTAAAACAACAATATTTCTTTGTGTCAGCAGGACTGACGGCTTTGATCAAAGCTCATTTACGTGTATATGATACGTTAGATAACTTTGCGGAAAAGAATGCAATTCAGTTAAATGATACGCATCCTGTATTGGCAATTCCTGAATTGATGCGTATCTTAATGGATGATTATCTGTATGAATGGGATGATGCATTTAGAATCGTTCAGGAAGCAGTTGCATATACAAATCATACAGTATTGTCAGAAGCATTAGAGAAATGGCCGGTAAATATGGTTCGTACTTTATTGCCAAGAATCTATATGATCATTGAAGAAATCGATCGTCGTTACTGCTATGATTTGAATTATAAATATTATCGTTCAGATTTGATTAATTCGACAAGAATTATTATTGATGGACAAGTACATATGGCTAATTTAGCCATCATTGGTTCTCATTCTGTGAACGGTGTTGCGGCATTGCATACACATATTCTGATCAATGATGTCTTTAAGAATCAGTATGCGATCGGACCTCAAAAATTCAATAATAAGACCAATGGTATTACACATCGTCGCTGGTTGGTATATTCAAATCCACAACTAAAGGCTTTATTAGATAAAACAATTGGTGAGAGTTATATCGAACATCCTCAGGATTTAGAAAAACTGATGAATTATGTAGATGATGTTCAGGTTCAGGAAGAATTCTTACAAGTAAAACTGGAAAGAAAGAAGATTTTGGCGGCTTATATCAAAGAAGTAACAGGAATTGAAGTAGATGTTAATTCTATTTTTGATGTCCAGGCAAAACGTCTGCATGCTTATAAACGTCAGCTTCTGAATGTCATGCATATTATTTACTTGTATCAGAAAATGAAAGAAGACCCAAATTTTAGAATCTTCCCACGTACTTTCATTTTTGCGGCTAAGGCAGCTCCGGCCTATACTTTTGCGAAGAAAGTTATTCAGCTGATTCATGCGATTGCTGAAAGAGTTAACAATGATCCTGATATTTCACAGTATATGAAGGTTGTCTTTATTCCTAATTATGGTGTCAGCATTGCGGAAATCTTAATGAATGCTGCTGATGTCAGTGAACAGATTTCAACTGCCGGAAAAGAAGCCAGTGGTACAGGAAATATGAAATTTATGATGAATGGTGCGATTACTTTAGGAACTTTAGATGGTGCGAATGTAGAAATCGTTGATCGTGTTGGTTATGATAATGCCTTGATATTTGGATTAAAGGTAGAAGACGTTGAAACGATGAAGCGTGCGAATTCTTATAATGTGTGGGATTATTATAACCATATTCCACATTTAAAGAAAATCGTTGATTCATTTATTGATGGTACATGGTCAGACAACAAAGATGAGTTCAAGATCATTTATGATGAATTAATGTTTAAGAATGATGAATATTTCTTATTAGCTGATTTTGATGCTTATCAGGCTACTCAGGCACGCATCCGTGAACACTATAAAGATCGTCATCACTGGGCAAGAATGTGTTTAGTAAATATTGCTAAGAGCGGTTACTTCTCAAGTGATAGAACGATAGAAGAATATGCTCGTGATATCTGGCATTTAAATAAGATTACAGTAAAATAGATCTCTATGTGAAAACATAGAGATTTTTTTGGTTCAACTATCAGTTGAATTCCTCTTTTCAACTAATAAGTTATTGGCAAAAAAGACTTTTGTCTTTACGATACAGTTGTTAGACGAGGGAGGAGATACTATGAGAAAATACTATGATGAAAAAGAATTTAAAATGAAAAAAAATAAATTGTTCAAAGAGAATACTACCTATATTTTTATTAGAATAATTTAATAGATTTCTAATTATCTCTTTAGATGTTCTTATATGCCGGTATAGCCCGTTACTTCGGGCTTTTCCGGCACTTTTCATATCGGAAGAACCTCACAAATCTTTTTATTACCCCTCATGTTTTCACTCTCAAAAGTAGTAAAAGTAGTAGTAAATTCTGCGTACTACTTATGCCGCCTTGGTTTCCTCGGCGTTTTCCGCCGCAGTTTCCGGCTTGGCCTCTGTGGTGGTTTTTGCCTTGGCTTGCAGCCGTTCCATTTCCTCCTGTGCGGAATGGAAAGTAGCGTGGGCGTAATAGTTCAGCGTCATTACAATGTTGGCGTGTCCCATGATGTACTGCAATGCTTTGGGGTTCATGCCCGCGTTTGCCATTCTGGTACAGAATGTATGCCGCATGGTGTGCGGCGTCATCACATCGGGCAGCGGCTCCTTGTGGCACTTGTTGTACTTCTTGGCAAGGCACTTGAACATGGCGTCATAGTTGACGGCGGTTTTGGGCAGGCCATCCCGGTTCAGGAACAGGAAGTCCTTATAACCATCAACCTTAATGCACCTGCCGTCCCTGCGCTTCTTCAACACGCGCTCAAACGCTTCATAGGCGGCTGCGCTCATCGGCACTTGACGGAATCCGCTTTCTGTTTTTGGCGCTTCGATATAGTAGCCGTCCTCGGTGCTTCTCAAAAGCTGGTGGTCTACATTCACAAAGCGCTTCTCAAAATTCAGGTCGGCTGGCGTCAGGCCGCAGAGTTCGGAAATACGAAGCCCGGTTTCCAGCAGGATCACCACCTCGTCATAATACTTGGCATAGACAGGATCGTTCTGCATGAAGTCCAAAAGCTCGTTTTCCTGTGTAGGGGTAAGCGGCACCTTTGGTACGGTATCGTCGTTGATAACCTCATTGATCTGGAAGTCAAAAGGATTCTTGCGGAGGCAATCGTCCTGTACGGCCATATAAAAGATGGCTTTTAAGGAACGCTTGCTGTTGCAGATGGTGTTGTAGGCAACGCCCTTTTCCTGCATACGCAAGGCCCATTCTTTTGCGTCGGACAGCTTCACGCTGTCAATGCTGGCCGCGCCCAGCTTATCTTCGGACAGAAGTTTCATTAACTGCTGGCGGCTCTTTTGGGTTCCTTTCCGCACATTCCCGCGCTGCCGGGTGTACTTTTCATAAAGCTGGCACACGGTCATTTTCTTGCCGATGGTGTCTATCCCGTCGTCAAGGTCTTTCTGTATCTGCTTGATCTTCTCGCGCAGGGAAAGACAGGGCCGTTTCCCGGCAGGTACTTTGTCGGTAGGTACTAACTTCCATGAGTAAACAAACTGGGTTTCTCCAAAGGTGTCAATGTATTTGTAAGCGTATCTTCCATCTGATCGCTGGCTCTCTCCAGACTTCAAAAGGCGGCCTTTGTTGTCCCGTCTTTTTTCATCTCGTTCTTTTCTTGGCATTTCGTCATGCTCCTTTCCATGACGGAAAGAGCCTTGACACGCTTATAACCTATTATAACACGAGCAAGGCCCTTTTTCACTATATTGTGTCAAGGGAATCAATAATTTTTTCAAACTGCTTCCGTTTGATCTGGATGCGGTTGCCGTTCAGGATCACCCAGCCAGCGGTGGGGTTTTCCTCGGCAAGCCGACGCAGTTTGTTTTCCCCGATCCGAAAATATTTAGACGCTTCCTCAATGGTGAGCGTGTATTTTTCCCAAATAGGCACATCGTTATTACTCATAACATGGCCCCCTTTCTTTTCAAAACAAAGGTTATTGTTGTGAAAGTGGGCAGAAAGTAACGGACGGCTGCTGGCACAGCTCCACGGGAATCTCACCCCTGCGTGGTTCTCACGCGGCCCTGCTCGTTGCCTGCGACGCTTCAAACGCTCGGACTACGACGGCAAGGGAGTATCATTGTCCTGTCTGCGCGTCGTCGCCCGCAGGCTGCCACACCTGCTTTACGGCCCGGTAAAATCGCTCCGCTTATCCCAATGAGGGAAAACCTCTTGGCGCACCTGCCGCCCGGCTCGGCGCAGACAGAATGTATCCGTCTGCCCTATGACGCGCCGCCATTGTCCTGCGGGCGTATTTGTCAAGGAGCAAAGGGGCCGCCGGGAAAACAGGCAGGCGGGGAAAGGGAAAGCCGCCTGTCTATGGCCGGGGCCTTAACCGTCAGTCGCCAATGGGACTAACGATGGAATGGATCAGCTTGATTTGCAATCGGCGCTTCATATACTCGTCAATGCAGATATGAGGCTGACCGCTGCCGTCATAGAGCGTCCGGGTACACAGCTTATTGATATAGCCGTCATAATGCTGCAAGACACGCTCCACGGCTTCGGCGTTACCGGCGCAGGCCGCGTCGATCACAAAATCAGGCAGAGGGCTTTTGCCCTTGTAACTGGATTGCTTCATCCGCGTTTAACCTCCCTCCGGCATGAACGCCATCAATTTTACACGCAGGTCTTTTAAGGTGCTTGTCCTGTGGCGCTGTACTGCGCTGCGGGACATTCCCATCAGGCGGCCAATTTCTTCGTCAGTCAAATCCAGAACAAAGCGGAGAATCAAAATACTCTGCTCGTCTTTTGGCAGGCTGGCAAACGCTTCGGCCACAAGCTCGTTGTCGATATGTAGGTCATAGCCATGCGAACTGAATGTAAAGCTGTCGCAGGAATACCGATCTACGGTCGAGAGCTTGTCCCAATCAGCCGGGGAAAGAGCGTCCAGCGACACTTCACGGTCGCGGCGGCACTTCATTTCCCGCAGATAATCTATCGCCTCATGGTACAGAACCAGCTTGCAGTAGCGGTCAAACTGGCCCCATTCACCGTATTTGCGGGGGATCGCTTCCATCTTCTCACCCCCTTTCTATGGGGGATGTGGTGGTTCTCTCCCTTTCCGCCAATAGAGCGAATGGAATCTCTCTGGCTGCCCGCTAAACGCCTCCTTTTTTCACTTTTTTGAAATTTCTTTTTGCGCCGGATAGCAGACCGCAGGAAATAACAAAATTCGCCCGGCAGATCAAAGACCCGCTGGGCGAAACAAAAAGCAATATGTTCTTTTCCTACATAGTATAGTACATACGCACAGCCGCTTGTCCCCGCTGCCGGGGGACGGCTTTTTTTGACAGGCTAACCCCTGTCGGAATTTGTCGAAGTAGTTTTCGTTGCATGGCGGCTCCCTCCTAAAGCCGCCATGCCAGAACACGGTGCAGGGGTCGTCGAAGCAAAAAGAAACGGCGGCCTTGATCTACTCAAAACCGCCGTATCCGTCAGTGATACAGGAAAGCGCACGAAATCCTCTGCCCGTCAGCGGTTTTTTTCTTTTCCCCGCTGTGGAGGCAGATGTTTGAATATGCAGGTATGTTTCATGCCGCAAAGGCCACAAAACATACCATGTTAGTCATTCAATTTGAATTAGAGTTCAATTCTTGCTTTCGATGGCTTATCTTCACAATAGATAACTTTAATCGTTGTTCCCTTGTCAGGGACTTTGTTTCCTGCGCCAATCCATTTTCGGCAGATGTAATCTTTGCCGTCTATCGTATATTTGACCTTGATAGTATGCGGAAAGGCTGCGCCATCCATCGCATGAACGCGGGCAGGTTTACGATTCACTTTTAACCACCATTGTTTTATAACTGAAATTACAGTTCCCATTGTTTCTTTTTCCATAAGTTATACCTCCAATGATATTTTTGATTGATGATACCTATTTTCTATTCAGCCTTTTCTTTGTTTGTAGTAAAAGCGGAACGCTGCTGCGCCGGTGGCCGCCAACTGTACCAGAATCAGCACAGCAAACAGACCGAAGCTCTCATAGTAGAACAGTTCATCCCAAAAATATAGTCTGTTCAAATGATGCCATTTATTGTATTCTAAATTTGTAGGTAAGCTGAACGGGTAACTTACCAAGGGATAGCGGCAACAGATGTCTATCTAACCATACTACCATTGAGATCGAAAAGTATGAATTGAAGAGTACAATAATAGGGTTGATTGAGGATCAACTTTTATTTTTTGTACCTTCATGTTAGAAGCCGTTGTGGACTATTACCTAAAAATAATAGATATAACACAAAGAGAATTATTCAATCTGTCCAAGCATAACAGGAAGGAAAAGATTGAAATTCCATAGGTAGTGGCTTCGTTGACGCGACTAAGTTCAATACGGAAAAATCGGTCTGCAGGTGTGTCAAACAGAAGACACTATTTTTTTATATCTGAGACCGATTGTTTCCGATACAATTTATGGAACATTCAGCACATCATGGACAAACCAAGTCTGAGCCGTGACCATAATGGCAAATGTGCAAATAGCAAAGAGAAGTACTTCAGCCACAGCATTGACACGGCTGGATTGAAGTTGCTTTTTCAGATTGGCAGGCAAGATTCTTGACAGCAGACAATAAACTAAAAATCCAATACAGGCTCCAGCGGTATTTGTCATCAAGTCATTGATGTCGGAAGAACCCCAGCCAAACATCTGGACAATTTCAACAGCCAAAGAAAACAGAAAGCCAGTCAATGCAACCGTCTTCATGTGATGATATTTCTTGTACAGCAGCGGCAGGAAAAATCCCAACGGGACAAACAGAATAATATTCAGAATGGTATCAATTGGCCCAGTTATCATACCGATAAATGGAGTCCAAGAAATGTTCGGGCGAAAGGTCATTGTGCTTGTAAAGCCGATGCCTGTGACGGTCAAAAGTCCGAATAAATAATAACCAAAAACAAACACTGCAGCGGTATGGAGAAAACTTTGTGTTCTCCCCAATTTTTTGAGCCACAAGAAATACAGTACGAAGACTGGAACCATAAACACATACCCACTAATTGAGCGGATGAGAATATCAGAAATTGGTATCATTATTATCTCCTTGTCAAATTCAAATTTATTGCCCATTCCAGCATTGAGCATTTTCTCATAAAGCAAACAGAATACTGTCATTAGTAACGACGGTATTCCCATAATGCTAATCGTAAGTCTAATTGTTCAATGTCGATTAGACATTCACTTTTACATTTTGGACAAAAGAGAGGAAAATTTTTAAGTACGGTATCTTCCCGAATTTTGTCGCGTGTTTTATTCCCGCAGACTGGGCAGCGGATGAACTCTGTTTTCTCCATATTGTTCACTCCGAATTGCGATCATTCTTTTTCTTATCCCGATATTTCCGTATGAGTTTATTACGGATAGGAACGCCAACACCAATCAAAAGCACAACTGCCAAAATTGTGAAATCCATACAATCACCTCACATTTCCTTATTCTTCATAACCCGAATGGACAAGAAGATTGAAACCGCATACATCACGACAATAGCAAAAACCGCAAGGAAAACGAGAAGTATCGGAGAAGATTCAACGACTGAAATAATTGAGTTCCCGATAGCTGGCATTTTAGAGAGAAGAAGTAAAGTCACCAAAAAACCGGCCACTGGAATATACATAAATACCCGTCCTTTGATTGAGCCGTACTTGTAATATCCCGGAATCTGGAACACGGTATAGAGTGCAAATAAGAATACTCCTGCAATAGCGGCAGTTACAATATCAAATACGCCAACTGTTTCACCCAGCACTTTCAAGACAAGCGGCTGTGCAATCAAAGAAATAATCAAGGAAAGAAGCCCCATTGCAAGGACAAAAACATAGCGTCCGATCACAAGCTCGCTTTTACGAACAGGTAAAATACCAAACAGACGATCCATGCTGTTTTTTTCTGTGATGGAAAAGGTATATCCCGTCGTCATGGCAATAAAGCACATAGCAAATGATACCCCTGTCAGCAAAGAACGATTGATTGCGGCAAACACAATCGGCAGGAGCAGGGTAAAGCAAATCGTCTTAAAATATGGTTTTACCAATGCAATATCTAATTTTGTGGATTTCAAAATATTACTCATAATCGTCACCTTTCTTGCTTGTAAACACTACAATTTCATCAATGGTGGCAGGATCAACGGTCAGGTTAGGGAAACCGCTAATATCTTCGGTTTTCATCAGAGCCTCAAATCCCGTAGGGAATGCACGAATACCAGCCGCCTTATTTTTCAGATCATCGGACAATTCCTCAATTCCACCTTTTACAATGCGGAACATATCTACAAAATCATCTTTGCTGCCAGTAAAGTACAGCTCGCCATAACTGATGTAGGTAATATAATCGGCTGCACGCTCCAAATCGCCTGTGATATGGGTGGAGAACAAAACACTATGCTCGCCATCTTCAATATACTCTGAAAGAATTTTCAAAAGTTCATCTCTGGAAACCGGATCAAGTCCACTGGTCGGCTCGTCGAGGATCAGCAGCTTGGCGTCGTATGAAAACGCACAGGCAAGCATTAACTTCATCTGCATACCTTTGGAAAGTTCTTTTACCTTTTTGGTTGGTGCAATGTGAAATTTCCGTAACATATCCGCAAATTTCTGGCTGTCCCAATTTGGATAAAATACCGAAATGGATTTTTCAACCTGCGACACTTTCCAATCATCACTGAAATAATTTGTATCGAAAACAACGCCCAGCTCTGATTTTACTTTTTGTTCTTCTGCGATATTATCCAGCCCCATCACTTTGACTGTGCCACCGGTGCGCTTGAGCATATTCAAAATCAGTTTGATTGTCGTTGTTTTGCCAGAACCATTCGGGCCAATCAAGCCCATAATATATCCCTTTGGCAAAGTAAAGCTGATATTGTGAAGCTGAAAAGAATCAAAAGATTTTGAAAGATTCGTTACCTCTAAATAATTAGTCATCTGTTTTTACCTCCGTTAAAATGTCCAAAAGGCGATGTAATTCCTCTGTGGATAGATTTGCCATTCTTGCAGCTTTTATTGCTTCGGTGAGATTGTTTTCTACTTTGCAAATAAGCTGCTCCTTAATCAGTTCTGAACCAGACCCCATTACGAAACATCCACGCCCCTGCACATTTTTAACAAAGCCCTCTTGCTCTAATTCTGTGTATGCCTTTGTCACTGTTAAGACGCTGATCTTTAAGTCTTTGGCAAGTGTTCTAAGGGAGGGCAAAGTTTCTTCGGCTTGAAGCTCGCCAGATAAAATAGCCGCCTTGATCTGCTGTTTAATCTGCTCGTATATGGGGATGCCAGATACATTTGAAATAATCAGTTTCATTGCTGCATCCTCCGTGTGTTTTAACTGTTATGCTGTTTTGTATAACAGTATAACACGAGAGGCGTATCTTGTCAATATTTCAAAAAGGGGGGTGGCAATAATTTCCTCTGCCTATGTTTCGGGATATGAATTATAAAGTTTAATCTTACTGCATATAGCAACATTCCATTGAGAAAATATGAAATATACAATGTAAATGGGTGGTGCTATATGGCAAATATCAAAGATTGTCCCGGCTTTGAAACTTTCGGCGCAGATGTAAAAGAGGCGCGGAAAGTCAAGCAGTTATCGCGTAAGACGCTGGCGGAACAGGTCAATATCGACTGGCGCTATCTTGCCAACATCGAAAATGACGGCACGATTCCCAGCCTGCCGGTTATCATACAGCTTATTAAAATCTGCGGGCTTCCCGTGGAACGGTATTTTAACCCGGAGATCATGCGGGAGGAAAGCGCACAGCGGCAGCGGGTCAGCCACAAGCTGAAACTCTGCCCGGAAGAATTTCTGCCGATCATCGAGGGCGCGATTGACGGGGCCATTCAAATTCAACAGAAGAATGACGAAACGGAGGGTGCATGACAACCCTCTGTTTTGTTTTTGGGAGGACGCAAGGCTGCGCCCTCTCTTTTTTTATGCGTTTTTCGGAAAAACCGGGATTTTGCGGGTATTTCTTTGGGGTCAGAACGCTTTTTAGGGGAAGAAGAACAAAGACAGCAAGCATAGGGAGTGTAGCCACACTCCCGGCAAACGGCTTCCCGTTTGTATCTTGGGGAAATCCCCAAACCCCTGAATGAATGGAGGTGCGAAAGTGGCAAACCGAAAACGAAAGTTTGTGCTGCGCGTCCCGGTGACGCCGGAGGAACGGGCGCTGATCCAGCAGAAGATGGCCCAGCTTGGCACAAAAAACTTTTCTGCCTACGCCCGGAAAATGCTGATTGACGGCTATATCGTCCATATCGACACCGGCCCTGTCCGGGCGCAGACCGCAGAGCTGCAAAAAATCGGCGTCAACATCAACCAGATTGCAAGGCGTATCAACAGTACCGGGACTGTGTACGCGCAGGACTTGGAGGACATCAAGGGGGCGCTGGCACAGATATGGCAGTTACAAAGATCCATCCTATCAAGTCAACGCTGAAAAAAGCGCTGGACTACATCGAGAACCCGGACAAGACCGATGAAAAGCTGTTCGTTTCTTCCTATGGCTGTTCCTATGAAACGGCGGATATTGAATTTCAAATGCTGTTAGATCAGGCGTACCAAAAGGGCAACAATCTGGCCCACCACCTGATACAAGCCTTTGAACCGGGGGAAACCACGGCGGAGCAGGCCCACGAGATCGGGCGGCAGCTTGCCGATGAAGTGCTGCAAGGCAAATACCCCTATGTGATTACCACCCACATTGACAAGGGCCATCTGCATAACCACATCATTTTCTGTGCCGTGGATATGGCGAACCAGCGCAAGTACATTTCCAACCGCCAGAGCTATGCCTTTATCCGGCGCACCAGCGACCGGCTGTGCAAGGAACACGGCCTGTCTGTGGTAAAGCCCGGCAAGGACAAGGGCAAGACCTACGCCGAGTGGGACGCACAGAAAAAGGGCAAGAGCTGGAAAGCAAAACTGAAAATTGCTATCGACGCGGCCATTCCGCAGGCCAAAGACTTTGATAGTTTTCTGCGGCTCATGGAGGCGCAGGGCTATGAAGTCAAACAGGGCAAGTTTATTTCATTCCGCGCCCCCGGACAGGAACGCTTCACCCGCTGCAAGACCTTGGGGGAGGATTACACCGAGGAACGGATCACCCAGCGAATCAAGGGCATTTCCATAGACCGGGGGCCGCGCAGAAGAAGCACCGGGGAAATCTCCCTGCGGATCGCCTTGGAGGACAGTATCAAGGCCCAGCAGTCGGCGGGCTATGCGCGGTGGGCGAAGCTGCACAACTTGAAGCAGGCCGCCAATTCCTTAAACTTCATCACAGAACACCAGATCGACAGCTACGAGGGCTTGGAAAGCAGGCTGGCCGAGATCAGCGCGGCAAACGACGCGGCGGCCTCCGCCTTGAAAGACGCAGAACGCCGCCTTGGGGATATGGCGCTGCTGATAAAAAACCTCTCCGCCTACAAGCAGCTCCGGCCTGTGGCGCTGGAACTGCGAAATACCAAAGACAAGGCCGCGTTCCGGCGGCAGCATGAAAGCCAACTGATCTTGTATGAGGCGGCGGCAAAGGCGCTCAAAGAGGCCGGGGTCACAAAGCTCCCCAACCTGTACGCCCTCAAAACCGAGTATAAAAAGCTGGACGCAGAACGGGAACGGCTGTCCGCACAGTACAGCGAAGCGAAACAGAAGTTGAAAGAATACGGCATTGTCAAACAGAATGTAGACAGCATTTTGCGGACAGCGCCGGGAAAGGAGCATACGCAGGAACGATGAACATACCGAGAATGAGTTACCCCCAATACCGCAAGGCCCGCAGGCTCACCCATGAGTGCTGCAACTACTGTAACGGGAACTGCCTCCTGCTGGACGATGGGGAGGAATGTGTCTGTGTGCAGAGTATTTCCTATTCGCTGCTGTGCCGGTGGTTCAAGGTGGCCGTCCTGCCGCTGGACGCGGCCCTGTGCGCCGAGATCACCAAAGGCCGGGACGAGATCAAACGCTGCGCCGTCTGCGGGGCGGCGTTTACGCCCAACTCCAACCGGGCCAAATACTGCCCGGATTGTGCGGTGCAGGTACGCCGGAAGAAAGAGGCGGAACGCCAGCGGAAAAGATACCTCCTGTCTACGCATTTAGGGCGGTAAAAGTCCACGGAAATCAAGGGTTTTTCCGCATGGTCGGCAGGCAGGTGGATAAAGTTATCCTGTTCCCCTCAAAACGGGGTTCTAAATGCGGGAAAATGGACAAAAAAAGAAGCGCCGGACGCAGAGGCTTTGACAGCCCCCGCACCCGGCGTTTTGCTTATTCGTCTGTGAAGTGGAACCGCTGCGCCGCAAAGTCGGCGTCGCTCATGGCGTCCAGCTTATCGGCGGTCTGACAGGCCAGCACCGCCATTTCCTTGTCCATGTCCGGCAAAGCTGCCCGGAGATTTGCCGCCGTCTTGCGGCGGTCGGCGTTGTGGTACAGACAGATCAGGTTTTCTTCTTCCACGGTGAAATACATTCCTCATACCTCCATTTCTTTTGATTTTTCCCGCGCCGGGGGTTTCTTTTTCTGTTCCTCCTTGGCGGCGGCAAGCTGCGCCCGGATGGACGGTTTCTTTTGCTTCTGCGTCGTCTTTCGGGTCTGCTTGGGCTTTTTGGCCTCCGCCTTGGCTGCCTCGGCCACATCCAAAAGGGAAATCTGTTCCCCGGCTTTTGCCCTTGCTTCCAGTTCCTCCATAGACGGGGCATTGTTCATCATGCCATCGATCATGTTGTAGTTCTGCTCGGTGGACATTTCCGCCGTCTTGATATGGCTTTCCTGCTGGGCGGGGATGGCAAAGGCCCTTGTGCCGTTTGCCATAATAAGATACCTGCCGTCCTCCGACTGGTGGTGGAATCCATACCCGGCGGCCTCCATCTGTTCCCGGCTCCTGTCGGTCAGATAGAAACGGCCCCTTGGCGTCTGGATTTGTTCGCCGGTCATGCACTCGTCCGGCGTGAGCTGCTTTTCCGGCTGGGCGAAAAACTCCGGCACCTGCCGGTAGTCGGCCCCCTCGTCCACATAGTAGGCAGTCTGTTTCCCATCCTGCCGGAACACCACAATATCCCCCGTAGAGAGGGAATGTCCCTTGTAATCGGAGGGATGTTCTATGTTGAAGCGGCGGTAAATCTCGTCCAGTGTGGTGTCCTTGTCCAGCGGCGCGGTGTAGACAAGCTGATAATTCTTCCTGTCCACCGAAAGCCCGTCCGCCTGCAAGTCCTCATAGGAACGATAGCGGAAGTCGCGCCCCTCTGGGCCGGGCGGCACTTGGTAGATGGAAAAGTTGGGCTGCGCTGGTGCTTCATAATCAGAGGCAACATATTCCTCCACCGTCAGCCCGGCAGCGGCGGCCTCCTGTTCCAGCTCTGCCTCGATCTGTTTTTTGTAGTCCTGCAAGTTCTGGTCGAAATCGGCAAGCTGCGGCGGCTCCGGCAAATGGTACTGGCCCTGATTGAGAAGCGGGCGGCACTCCTTTACATAGTCCAGAACCGCGTTGAAATAAGCGGTCTGTTCCGGCGTCAGGGTTTCCCCGGATCGCAGGGGACGCCGGGCCTCCTGCTCCATAGCGGCCAGATTGCAATGCAGTTCCATATATGGGACGAACTCATGCAGCAGCATATCCCGCTGGGCCTTGTCCGCCTCCCATGCCTCCGGCCCCTCATGGTGCAGCACATGGTTTTTCCAGCTTTCATCCTGTGCATAGTATTCGTGGTAGCCCCGGATATGTTGGATCAGGGAACCGTCCCCGTCGCCAAAGTCCTGCCGTCCCTCGTAGCTGTCCGGCTGGCCCTGCATGGTAAAGTCAATGCGGAACTTGGTCTTGTCGTACCAATGGCCCGTATAGCCCGGCTGCTCCCGTTCATGGCGTCTGGCACTGTCCAGCTCCTTGAAAACGGCCTCGGCCTCATGCAGCGGCATTTGCTGTCCGTCTTTCAGATGGGGACTTTCGCTCCAAAGGATCGTGACAACCGGCTCCGCTGCCGGATTCTGCGCGATCTGCCGCTGGGCGTTGGCAACGGCAATCTCACTTCCGATCTCGCTTTTCACAAAGGAATCCATCTGGCCCTTTTGCAGCTCATAGCCCTGTTCGCACAGGCGGTTGATAAGCCCGATTACTTTGTCGGTATCGCCCACGGCCTCGGCATAGGCCACGATCAACTGCCGTTCCTCGCTGCCCAAACGCGGGGCGTTTTTCTCTGCCAGTTCAATCAGAGCGGCGGCTCGGTCAGCCGGGGACGCCTCCGGCATGAACGGCTTTCCATTCAACAGGCCGTCGATCCCATTCCACGCCTGCGGCTGGGGAATGGCGTTGGCCTGTTCGGTTGCTTCCAGAAAATCATCCAGCCCGTCGCCGGTCAGGGGTTCCATTGTCCCAGCCGGTCGCTCATGGATCGCAAGGATTTCTTTTCCGGCTTCCACAAGGGACAGGCCGGGATTGTCAAGCTGGCCTCCGTCCAGTTCTTTGTAGTCGGGGCCGTACAGCGTGTAATCATAGCCGGTTTCCGATGTCTGGATATACAGGTAATCGCCGCTTTCCAGACGGTAGGCGGCCTCCTGCGGGGCTTTGGCCTGTTCCAGCGTTCCATCCCCGGCAATGGTAAAGCCCTGCACCTGCGCCGCCTCCTTGGTTCCCTGCGACACTTCGCCGGTGGATTTCAAATCCGCGTCAATCAGGGTTTGCAGCATAGCTTTTACGCTGGCGGTCATTTCCTGCTGTTGCTCCGGGGGCAGCTTGGAAAATACGCTGTCCGGGTCTGGCTGCTCGGCGGCCTGTTCCAGCGGCGCGGCCTGCGGCTGCTCCTGCTGGGCCTGCCGTTCTTTCTGAAGCTGGGCAAGGTGGCCGTCAATGGTGGTAATCAGTTCATGGGCGGTGGCCCGGATGGTTTCAAGGGAGGCTTTCAGCTCTTTCAAGTCCTTGCCGGAACTCCAACCGGCCACATAGCCAAAGGAATAGTCGGAGGTGTCCAGCCCGTAATGCTGGCATACGGCATAGGCCACGCTTTCAGCCTGCACTTCGCGGGTGCGGCTGTCGGGGCGGTCGGCCTGCTCAATGGCCGGGGCTTCCGGGTCGATGGCGTGGAGCTTGGAATGGGCGATCTCATGGATGGCTGTCTTTAGGGTCTGTAATTCGCTCATGCCCTCCTGAATGGCGATCCGCTTTTCCGTCAGGTGGTAATAGCCGTGGGAACCGCCCGGAATGTCCTCAAAACCAATGGGAACCGGGGAGGTCTGTTCCAGCGCCTTGAAAAATTCCCCGTAGCGTTCCACGCTGCCGGTCAGTTCTTCCACGCCGATAGAGGGCAGCGGTTCCCCCTCGGTCTGGCTCACATCAAAGACAGAAACGATCTTAAAGGCCGGAACCTGTATTTCCTGTACTTCGGTAACAGGCTTTCCGTCTTTTCCCATCACCGGCCTGCCCTGTGCGTCCAGCTTTTGCACTTCCTTTTTCGCCTTGAACGGGGCCGGGGCCAGTATCTTGATGGCCTTTTCGCCTTTCTTTACATTGCGGTGAAAATCGTCCCGCCACTTGTTGTAGCCCGCCACAAGCTGTCCGCCCTGCATGGCGATCAGGAGGGTGTTGTTGAAGCTGTAACTGTGGAACTTGGACATGGTGGTGAGATAGGCTTTGTAGCGTTCACTCTCGAAAAGCTCCTGTATGCCGGTTTCCAGCCGGTCGGTGATCTCTTTCATGCGCTCGGCGCTGTTCTGGCCGTTTAAGAGAATGGGGGTGACAGGCTGCGGGGCCTTTGTAGGCGCTGCCGCCTCCGGCTGTACCTTGCTTTCCTCCCGCAGAATTTCCGGCGCAGGATAGGCCATCACCCGGTATTGTTCCGGCACTGGCTGGCCCTCATGGACGCGCTGCCATTCGTCGCCGCTTTTTACCAGATAGCCATAATCGGTAAAAACACCATGCTCTGTGTTGGCAATATGCAGGCCAAAACGGGGCAGGAGAATCCCTGCTTTCCATTCCTCCGGCATATCCACCATGCCGGAACGGTTTAGATAGTAGTCGCCCAACTGTCCTGTGCTGGTGACATCCGGCAAATGCACATAAAAGTCCACATTTTCGGGATAGTCGATAATCTGGCCGATATTGTGAAAATCACTCTGCGGGCTTGTCAGGGCGGCGTTCAGCTCCGTAAGTTCGGCGGCGTCCAGCTTTTCCAATCTTGCAGCAAGGAAGTTTAATTCATCCATGCCTGCGGACAGCACCATATCACGGGGCAGCTTAATAGGTCGCTTCTGTGGGCTTCTATACCCATATAGAAAAAAGTCCTGTGGATTGTCGGTGCTGATTCCGATTTCCCGCAGGGCTGCTTGCAGTTTTTCGGTTGTGGTCGGCAGAGAAAACCATAGGCCCTCTTTGCCTTGCTCATAACGCTGTCGGTTATGAAGAAGTACGGAAAACACTTCGCTCATTGAATCGCTCCTTTCACATAATATAAGGGTTTGGGGCTTCCCCAAAGAGAAAATCCCCGGCCCGGCAGGTGCGCCGGGTCAGGAATTTTGCCGGGAGTGTGGCTACACTCCCTATGCTTGCTGTTTTTAGTTTTTGCCCCTCTGTTCCACGCGGTAGTTCACATACTTGCCGCCGGTATCGGCCAAAAGCACCGTCCCGTCATAGGTTTTGCCGATTTTCATGGAGCGCAGGCCCTTTACCTTTGCTTTTCCGTCTTTAAGGAGCGCGGCGGCGATCTTCGGGGTGAACGCCTTGCCTCGTTCCTCAAAAAATCGGTCATTCTTCCACATGACAAACTGGCAGCTTCGGTTTCCGCAGTAGTAGTTCTTTTTGCCCTCGTAGACGCTTTCCCCGCAGCGCGGACATTTGCCGATAACCACACGCTCGGTCTGAAACAACTTCTGCGCGTCCTCGCTGATCTGGGAGTAGCCCACGATCAGGCCCCTTGTCATTTCTGCAATGCCAGCCATGAAGCCCTCCGGGTCGGCCTGCCCCTTGGCAATGGCTGTCAGCTCCGTTTCCCACTGTGCCGTAAGCTGGGGAGAGGTCAGCACTTCCGGCAGCACACAGGCAAGGTTGTGGCCGTCCTTGGTGGGAAGTAGCTGTTTTCCCCTGCGCTCCACAAAGCCCATCTGCACCAGCTTTTCTAAGATGGAGGCGCGGGTGGCCGGGGTTCCCAATCCCTGCCGCTCGGCGTCCTCCGGCAGATCGTCCGCACCGGCGCGCTCCATAGCAGAAAGCAGGGTATCTTCCGTGTAGGATTTTGGCGGTGCGGTGAAATGCTCGGTGACGGCGGCAGTTACCTTGTCAAAGGTCTGTCCCTCGGTGATCTCCGGCAGTTCCCGCGCAGGCTCCGGGGCGGTGTCGTCGGCGTCTGTTTTGAACGACGCCTTAAAGCGGCGGTCAAGCTCTTTCCAGCCGGGGGTCAGGATGGTTTTTCCCTTGGCGGTAAAGGTGTTCCCGGCACAGGTGAATGTGGCGGTGACAGCTTCATACACATGGGGCGCGGCCACGGCGCACAGCAGCTTGCAGCACACAAGGGACAGCAGTTTCTTTTCCCCCTCGGCCAGCCCGTCAAAGCCTTTCTGCACAAATTCCATCGTCGGGACAATGGCGTGGTGGTCGCTCACTTTTTTGCTGTTCAGCACCCGGCCAAACTGCGGGGACAGGTCAAGCCCCGTTGCAAAAGGAAGCAGCGGCCACAGGCCGGACACAAGGCTTTCCGCCGTTGGCAGCATATCATCGGTCAAATACTGACTGTCGGTGCGGGGATAGGTCAGCAGCTTCTTTTCATAGAGCTGCTGGGCATAGTCAAGGGTCTGCTTGGCGGTAAATCCAAACAGGCGGTTTGCTTCCCGCTGCAAGGTGGTGAGGTCATAGAGGCGGGGCGGCTGCTCCGTCTTTTTCTCCCGTGTTACCGACACACAAACGGCCTGCGCCGTTTCACAGGCGGCTTTCAGGGCCTTGGCGTCGTCTGCGTTTCTCATGCGTTCACTGGCCGCCTCCATGCCGCCCGCCGCAATCTGGACGATGTGGTATTTCTCTTTCTGAAAGCTGCTGATCTTGGCCTCCCGGTCAACCAGCATTTTCAGGGTCGGCGTCTGGACACGGCCCACGGTCAGGGTCTTGTGGTAGAGGATGGAGAAAAGTCTTGTCGCGTTGATCCCCATCAGCCAATCCGCCTGCGCCCGGCAAAGGGCCGACTGATACAAGTTGTCATAGTCAGTTCCCGGTTTCAGATGGGCAAAGCCGTCCTTGATGGCCGCGTCCTCCATGCTGGAAATCCAAAGGCGCTGAAACGGTTTCTTGCAGCCCGCCATCTGGTAGACGAAACGGAAAATCAATTCCCCCTCGCGCCCGGCGTCAGTGGCGCACACAAGGCCGGTAACATCGGGGCGCTCCATCAAAGAACGCAGGGTGTCAAACTGCTTTTTCTTATCATCGGGAATGATGTACTGCCATTCCTGCGGCAGAATCGGCAGGTCGTCGTAGCGCCATTTTTTGAAACGCTCGTCATAAGTCCCGGCGTCGGCAAGGGAAACAAGGTGGCCGATACACCAGCTCACCAGATAGCCGTTTCCCTCCATGTAACCGTCCTGTTTCTTGTCCGCGCCGATCACGCCCGCAATGCTGCGGGCGACGCTTGGTTTCTCTGCAATTACTAACTGATAGCTCATACTTCGTCCTCCTTATTTCCATCTTCACTTGTCATATCCTCGTCCGGCTCCGGGGCTTCGTCCTCGTCGTCCTCGTCCTCGTCCTCTCCAAAGTCATACTCGGCCAGATCGTCATTGCCTGTGGTGTCGGCTTTTTCCTTTTTGAATTTCAGGAAGTAGAGGGCTGCGCCGCCGCCCAGCAGCACCACCACAAAGAACACCACAAGGCCGCCCATGCCGCTTGGCTTTTCCTCCTGCGGCTTTTCTTCCTCCGGCTGGGGCTTCGGCTCCGGCCCGTTGCAGGCGGTCAGGTTGTTTTTACAGACCGGGCAGGCCGTATTGACGGCCCCGGCTTGACACTTGGCCGTACAGGTGCAGACCTCCGGCTCTTTTTTCCCGTCCTCCAACAAGGCTTGCAGGTCGGCGTCGTCCACTTGGTTGAGGAAATGCACCGCCGTTTCCTTGTCCTCGTTGGCCCGGTCGATCAGGATGTAAAAATAATTCCCGGCCTTGGTGGTAACGGTGATAAGCTGCTTATCCCCGAAAAAATCATCCACCAGCGTAGCGTTGCCCTGCGGGGTGACAGGTACGCCCTCCGGCTCCATGCCGCCGGTGGTGGGTTCTTCGGTTTCCTCCGGCACTTCTGCGGGGGCCTCGGTGGTTTCCGGCAGCGGCACCGGGTCAGGGTCAGCGCCCTCGGCGTAGGCGGTAACGGTCGTGGTCGCCATGCAGAGCGCAGCGGCCACAGCCAGCGTCAAGGTGCGGAACAGTTTAGATTTCTTCATGGGCGCTGTCCTCCTGTTCAAAGTCCGGGATCGGGGCCGGGGCCGCCTGCAACGCGCCGCCGCGCACAAAGGCGGCGAACTCCTGCGGGGTCATGTTGAGGCCGCGCACAAGCTGGACGATCTGCAAGTTTTCCTGTTCGGTCTTGGCCGCTTCCAGCTCCCGAAGCTGCTTTTGCAGCTCCGCGATCTTGCCCTTGGTTTTCTCAATATCCTTTTCAATGCGTTCCAATTTGTTCATTGCCATAGTGATTTACTCCTTTCTGGCGTTTAAGGCAAACGCCCGTAACAATAAAAATGCTGCTGCCAGTAGCTTGAATTGAGGTTCGTGTAGGAAATGGGGTCGCCGCAGTGCAGCATGACC
Organism: Traorella massiliensis; assembly: GCF_900104665.1. Lineage (GTDB taxonomy): Bacteria > Bacillota_I > Bacilli_A > Erysipelotrichales > Erysipelotrichaceae > Traorella > Traorella massiliensis. The sequence goes on from NZ_LT629967.1 coordinate 570,743, forward strand.
GAATTTCCCACATACAGCCCCACATGGGACATCCCGGCAGTGTCATAAGTGCCGACGAAAAATACAAGGTCGCCGGGCTTGGCCTGCTCCGGGGAAACGGGAGTGCAGATGTTGTAAAGCCCCTGCGCCGTCTGGCGTCCCACATTCCAGCCGGAATGATTGATAACCCAGCTAATGAAGCCGGAACAATCAAAGCTGGTGCTTGGGGAGCTGCCGCCCCACACATAGGGATAGCCCACATACTTTTCCGCCTCCGCGATCATGGCGGCAAAGGCTTCGTCCTTTAGCGCCTCCGGGGGGATTTCATAGTAGGTCGGCTCTTTCGGGGTGGAGGCGTGGGGATAGCTGCCGTTGGGAAACAGGTCTGGCCGGTTGCCCAAAGTCTGCATATAGGCAGCATAAAAGCCCATCTGTTCCTCGGTGAGAATGTAGATGGGCAGGTGGGACAGGTCAAAGTTTTCCAGCTTCACATTGCAGATGTAATAGGTGTAGGGAACTTCCACGGTATAGGTGTTTCCCTCGCTGTCCGTCCTCGTTTCGGTGCGGTAGCGGGTTTCCGTTTCGATGGTCTGGGTCAGGATGTACTGCTTTTCAAAGAGCATGGCAAGGTCGCCCTGTACCTCCCCCAAAGTGAACACGCCGTTATGCAGCGCGGAGAGGATGGAGGTCAGCACATAGGGGTCATGTTTGATCTCGTCCAGATCGAAACGGTATTCGTCATAGCCAGGGTGCAGGCTTTCGTAGTTGTCAAGTTCGTGCTGCAAGTCTGCTTCCAGCGCGGCATAGGCGGCTTCGGCTCCCAGCATATCGCTGTCCTCGGAGAGATAGGAGGTGGCGGCAAGGCCCGTCCCGGTGCTGCCAAACATGGCGGTGCAGGATTGCAGGCCGCCCATCACCAGCAGGAGCATGAGGCCCACGCCGCCGACGATCAGCGCCCCTTTCCAGTGCCGGGCGGCAAAGGACGCGGCCTGTCTGCTTTTTTCTGCGGCTTTCTTGGCTGCGGCACCCGTGGTCTTGGCGGTGCCTGCGGCCCCCTGTGCGGTCTGACCCGCCGCCCTTGCTACCTTGGCATATTCCCGCTTGATGTGCTGTTTCTGCCAGAAGCGGGAAACGGGGTTCTTGACCGCCTGCGCCAGCTCCGGGTTGTCCCGCAGGGATTTTTGATACGCAAACTCGGCGTTGGCAGCGATGGACTTTCGCTCGGCCTTGGCTGCGGCCCGGTAGGGTTTGAGCTTGTGGCGGTGGACGCCGCTGCGGATCATGCGGCCCACCTGCCGTTCCGCCAGTTCCTCCCCCTTGTGGCCGCCCTCCACGCCCACATTTTCGTGTTCTACCTCATGGATTTTTCCGTGGAGGTAAAGCCCGGCTTCCTGTATGGGACGGCTGGCCGGGTTTGGTTTGAGCTGGGGAGGGGCTTTCTCCACCTTGTCAAAATACAGCCTGCTTTTGGCCTTGCCCTTGGCCTCGTCATAAACGGTTTCCTTGGTGACGACGCGCTTTTTCGGCAGGGCTTCTTTGGCCGCTTCCAGCTTATCCGCCCGCTTTTCTGCCTTTTTGATATACGGGGCCAGCTCTGGGGAGGCCCGTTCCTCGGCGGTAAACTGCAACCGGGAAACGGGGCCGGTGGTCTGCGCCACGGTTTCCCCGGCGTCCTTGGCCGCTTTCTTTGCCTTGTGGCGGTCGTGCAGTTCGTCCGCCCGTTCCAGTATTTTTTCCGCCGCGCCCTCCGGCTGGGCGGTGTATTCCTGCTCGGCCTCCCGGCTGGACACATTGACGCTTTCGCCGGTGGTCTGGTTATCCAGCGTCAGGCCGTCGCGGGTCATGTGCTGCGTTACCTTGTCGCGGGGTTTCAATGGGTTCATGTAACATCACCTCCTTGCGGTCTGTTCCGGCAGCGCCCGGTTTCGATCTCTGCAATATAGCGCAGGATGGGGTACACCTGCGGGGGAACAACTGCGTTTCCCAAAGTCTTTAACCGCTTTGCCACATTCGCCGGCGGGTCGCTGATTAAGTACGGGATTTGCGCCGGTTCTTTGGCCCACATGGAATGTCCGTCCATCTCCGGGGGAATCCCATCAGCCATTCCACCCAGTCGGGATTCAGTTTCACATCCCCCGGCGGGCTGCCCAGCAGTTTGTAAACCGCCCATGACAGCCGCGCCGTCCATACGGTTCCGCTGGGGTTGTATTTTCGGAAGCTCCCGGTCGGGGTCATCCGTACATCGACAGTTTTCCCCACATCCCCCGTGTCGCTGGCAAGGGGCGTGGGAAGCAGCATGGCCGATGATGAAAGTTCTTTTGCGCTCATGCCATGCGCCGACGGCGACAGCAGGAAGTACGAAAACCCTAACGGCGTAGCCTGCCTGCTCCAAGTCAAAAACCGTCTTGTCGAGCCCCAGATGGATGAAGCCAGCAACATTTTCTCCAAGCACCCAAGAGGGGTGCAGTTCCCGGATAACGCGGAGCATTTCGGGCCATAAATACCGTTCGTCCTCAAATCCCCGTTGTTTCCCGGCGCTGGAAAAGGGCTGGCAGGGGAATCCCCCGGAAATAAGTGTGGTGGTTTCTCGTCCTGTTTTTTCAAAAAATGCCTCCTTTGTCACTGTGGTAATGTCCCGGAATTTTGGTACCTGCGGCCAGTGCTTTTTCAAAACTTCCATCGGGAAATCCGCCCATTCGCACTGGCATACGGTGGTAAACCCTGCGGCTTCCGCCGCAAGGTCGATCCCGCCGATCCCGGAAAACAGGCTGAAATGTGTTAAGGCGCTCATACCGTCGCCCCCTCACCTAACCGGGTCGTCATGATCTGGTAGAGCTGGGTGTTTTTCGGGATGGGGTTCTTAAAGGGCAGGATCACATTTTCGTAAATGAGAAGCCCCTCGCCGGGTTCGGAATTGTCAACATACCGTAATTGCTGGGGCGAAATGTTCAGCCGTTCCGCAAGGATTTTGCGGTCGCCGCTGGCCTGATTGAGCAGGCAGATAAAGTCGCTGTTTTCCAAAATGTTCTCAATTTCCGGGGAGGAAAGCAGGTCTTTTACATTCTGCGTCGCACCTGTGGGAATCCCGCCCCACTTACGGAAACGCTTCCAAATCTCACAGGAAAAGGCCGCCGTCTGTTCCTCACGCAAAAGCAGGTGGAACTCATCACAGAAATACCATGTCGCCTTGCCCTTGCTGCGGTTTTGGGTGACGCGCCCCCAAATCTGGTCTTGGACAATGAGCATACCGATTTTCTTTAGCTGCTTGCCCAGCTCCTTGATGTCAAAGGCCACAATGCGGTTTTGAATGTCGATGTTGGTTCTGTGGTTGAACACATTTAGGCTGCCGGACACATACAGGTCAAGGGCCTGCGCCACCCGGTCGGCCTCCGGGATATGCTGGTCTAACAGGGCTTTGTGTAGGTCTGCAAGGATGGGCATATTTTCCGGCTTGGGGTTTGCCAGATAAGGTCGGTAGATCACCTGTACCGCCCGGTCGATCACCGTCTTTTCAATGGCTTCCAGCCCGTTCTTGCCGCCCATGACAAGCTCACAGAACGACAGCACAAAGTCGGATTTCAAGGCCAGCGGGTTTTCGTCCTCGGAGTAATTCAGGTTGATGTCCAGCGGGTTCACATAGTTTTTGCTGGTAGGCGACAGCTTCACCACCTGCCCATGCAGCCGCTTCACAAGGGGGTAATACTCGGCCTCTGGATCACAGATATACACATCGTCCGGGGTGCAGAGGAACACGCTCAAAATTTCTGATTTACAGCTCATACTTTTGCCGCTTCCCGGTGTCCCCAGCTTTAGCCCGTTGGGACACCTCGCCCGTTTGCGGTCGAGCATAATCATGTTGCCGGTCTTGGCGTTGATCCCGTAATACATGGCGTCGCCGCCCTGAAAAAGCTCCTGCGTTACAAAGGGGACGAACACGGCCACGCTGGAAGTCGTCAGGGAGCGTTCAATCTGGGTGTGGCTGGCCCCCAGCGGCAGGCTACTCATAAGCCCCTGTTCCTGCTGGTAGTCCAGCCGTACAAGGGAACAGTTGTATTTCTGGGCGATCCCGGCAGCCCAGAACACATCGTTTTCCAGCTTTTGCCGGGTGTCTGCGGTGTTCAGCACCAAAAAGGTAAGCTGGAACATCCGTTCATTCCGGCTCTGCAAGGTCTTTAGCAGCTCCTTGGCGTCCTGCCCGTAGGTGGCAAGGTCGCTGGGAAGTATATCCATGTCGTAACCACTTCTTACCGCCCGTTTCTGTTCCTGAATCTTCATGGCGTCAAGGTCGGTGATCTTGCGCTTGACCGTCTTAATGGCGTCGCTCTGGTCGATGGCCTGCACATGGAGGTTCACCACAATGCCGTTTTCTGTGTTGAGGAAGTCGGCCAGCATTTCATCCGACAGCTCCGGGGAGAGGATTTGCAGGAAGCTCACCGCCCCGTATTTGCCGCCCAGCCCGAACATCCGGGCATTGCCGAAGCGGAACGAGGACGGGGCGATAAAGTCCTTGGTGGAAAGCCCCGACGGGGCAAGCCACTTCCAGTCAAAAGAAAACGGCTCCCCGTCCGGGTGGAAAATGCTGTGCATGACTTCCAGCCGTTCCTTGGCGTCCAGTCCCCACGCGGAGGCCCCCATGCTCTTGAAATAGCCCAAAAGGTCGGTTTCGATCCGGCGCAGTCTGGCGCGGGCCATTTTCAGGCTGTCCGCCTCGATGGTGTAGGTCATAAATTTCCGCTTCATCAGGCCGTTGTTCCCGTTCACAAGCTGGTCTTGCAAAATGTCGGAATACTCGCTGCGGATGTCGTCAAAGTCGTCCCCCTGCGCCCGGATTTCAAAGCTCTTGGCGTACTGCTTGGGGTCGATCTTGCGGTTGATAAAGGAAAACTGCACATGAATGGAGGCGTCCAGATAGTTGTAGAGGTCGCACAGGTTTTCAAAGATGGCGGTCTTGGTGTCCGCCTGCGCCAGTTGGTAGCTGATGTCCGTAAACTCAATGCACTTGGAAAAGGTGCGGGGCGTTACCCGGCACACGCCGTCCTGATACATGGCCTCATAGGGAATACTGGCCTGCGCCGAATGGGGTTTGCCGTCGCCCTTATACTTTCGGATGACGGCCTGAATCTCTTTCTTTTCGGCGCGGGTGAGCTTGACCGGCGCTTTTGCGCTCGTTTCGTTCTTTTGCTTTTTGGACAATGGCGTTGACCTCCTTTTCCATTTGGGATTGCCGCACAAGGGCGGTATAAGCGTTGTTGGTCTGGTAGGGCCTCTCCTTGGGCTGGATGAAGCAGCACTCTACGATCTGGCGCACCACCACTTCAAGGGGCTGGCCGTGTTTTTCGTAAAGCGCCAGCAGAAAGCCCGGCAGCATGGCAAACACCATAATGAGCGCCGCCGCGCTGGTCGGGACGCGGCCCCGGATCAAAAAGAAAAGCGGGACGCCTACCAGCAGCGCGCCGCCAAAACAAATGAGCTGGCGTTTCGTCAGCCCGAATACTACCTTGGATTTGACCTTGGTTAAATCCTTGGGGACAGTTACATAAGCCATAAAAAGTCACCTCGTTTCTGGTACGGACAGGGAAAAATCGCTGTCCAATTCATTGCCCCACGCATCCCAGCCGGGGGTTTTCTGTCTGGCAAACAGTTCTGCGCGGGGCAGGTCGCCCGCAAGGGCTATGATTTTCTCGCGGGTAATGTCTGGTTTCTTGCTGTGTTCCTCCACCGGGGAAATGATAAACTGATGGACGCTTTTGGAGTAACGCTTGGGATGGCCCCGCTTGGCAAGCAGGCAGATTTCCGCGTTTCCTCTCGTCCAATAGCCCAGTCCGTAAAACCATGTGGGGCTTTTGCGGTTCAATTTCAGCCAGACAAAGGCCACGGTCTTAAAGGAAAAGCCCCACGCCTTAATCAGACGCAGCGCCTCCGGGAGCTGTGGGAAAGTCGCCCACAAAAACAAGAGGCAGTCTTTTCCCGCCAGCGTTTCCACCGGCAGGGCGCACAGATCGTCAATGCTCATGGTGGGATAGTGATGTTCCGCCGCCCCTGTCCGTTTGCACTCATATCTCCACGGCGGGTCGGCGTAAAGGATGTTGTAGGTTTTCTTTTGTGTTTCCTCGATGGTTGGTATTCCTCCTGTCTGTCAATGTGCGGTAAATACGGCTTTCGATATGCTGCCGGTCTTGAACAGACAGAAGCAAAGCAAAACGGTATAGCCCATACAGCCCCAGATCGCGCCGGATATGTCGTCGGCGGTTCCGATCTGCTGGATCAGCACCGCATAAATCCCGACAACCACCATGATTAAAAAGGCTTGGAAGCCCAGCGCAAGCAGGGATTTCAAGTAGTTCTGGCCCATGCCGCGCCACTCTGCATTGCCCAGCGTGGCAAGGGGGATCGGCCCCAATGCGGTCACGGCGTAAATTTCAATCATTCTTCCATAGGTCACAAGGAAAATGCAGATGGAAAGAATGTTCATCGTCAGCCCCACAACAAGGGTCTGGAACCACAGGCCCAGCAGCGGCCCGATGTCCATTGCTTCAAGGCGGCTTTCCAGATCGGGCAGCAGCGTGTCAAAATCAATGCTGGTATCTCCGATAATCACCCCGGCGCTTTGGTTGACGACCTGCTGGGTGGCGTCAAACACGCCCATGACGATATTCCATGTGTTCGTCACAATGAGAATGGCAAAGGCGCTTTTGAAAATCCAGCGGAAGAACATGGAGCTGTCGAAGTCGTGCATATTGTTCTTTTCCACGATCATGTCGATCAGCTCATAGCACATCACAAGGGCGAGAATGGCCGCCGCAATGGGGACGATCACCGTTTCGGACAGGTTTTGCAGCATGGAGAAAATGCCGCCGTTCCAGTCCTGCGGGGTACTGCCCACATCCGACGCGATTTCCCCGACTTTGGTATTGACTGTGTTAAACAGGCCGGACAGGTTGCCCATGATACCGTCGATCAGGATTCCTTTGATCCATTCCCCGATTAAATCACCGATCATGTGGGGACACCTCCTTTCCCGCGCCCTCCCCGATCAGAGAGGGCGCGGAGGGTTTTCTAACACACATGGGGGTTATCCCAGCAGCCCGGACAGCAGCGGAACAAGGGTCATACCGATCAGGGCAACGCCACCTCCGGCGACAAGCTGCTTAATTCCCTGTGACTTGCTTGCCGGGTTGTCCGCCCCGTATCCCTCCAAAAGATTGACGCCGCCCCATACGCAAAGCGCGCCGCCGAGGCCCACAACGATGGTCTGCAAAGTATCAACTGCACTATTGAAAAATTCCATAAATTTACCTCCATAAATTCAGATTGTGATGGTGTTTGGGTGCAAAAAAAGCCGCCGTACACAGTGGCAGCCTCACAATCCGCAGACGGCCCGGAGTTACTGGCCGTCCCGCCATTCCAGCACAGCCAGCGAAAAAATTTCGCCCCATGCTTCACACAATTCACGGTTTACTTCCGCCTCCATCTGTTTCAAACCGGCGTCGTCAGGCAGTTCAAAATCGTGTTCGATCATCCACCGCAATGCAACGGCAGCGGAGATCATGCCACGGAAAACAGCCTGCTCCTGCTTGAAATAATCCGCAAATGTCCATTCGTCCGAGTGTCCCATCGGTCACGCTCCTTTCTCCATGGCCGCTTTATTCCGCGGCAAAATCTTCATCCGACAGCTCAATGTCGTAGAGGTCAAAGAGTTCGTCCTCCGTTACCACGCGCCGCTTTTTCCGGCGCAGGGACGACAGGTAGCTGTCCACATCAAAGGTGTTCTTTTTGTCGGCGTCCGAGAGGTATTTATAGCGGGGGTGGCGGGTAATGTCGTATTTCTCACTGAAAAACGGCCTTACGCCGCGCACCTGCAAAATACACTTGCCTCCGTCCATCGTTGCAATTTCGTCTTGGCTCATCAGCTCCTTTCCGAGTTTTTGGTAGTTCAGTCCGTGGGAGGTCTGCGCGCCCCGGTTCTCGCTCTGGTTGTAGCTGTCAATGGTTTCCTTGCCCAGCACCTCCGCGATCTCCTTGGCGTTCTTGCCCCGGCCACTAAGGAACAGCGTACAGTCGCAGTTGTCGGAAATGATTTCCGCCGCGTCCTTGTAAATGGCCTTTAGCTGCGACTGGCTCTGCAAAATAATAGAAGCCGAGATTTCCCGGCTTCGTATGGTGGCAATCAGCTTGTCAAAGTTTGGAATCTGGCCGATGTTGGCGAACTCGTCCAGAATCAGCCGCACATGGACGGGCAGCCGCCCGCCGTATTTGTCGTCGGCCCGGTCGCACAAAAGGTTGATAAGCTGGCTTTGCACCATTGCCAGAATGAAATTAAAGGTCGTGTCCGTGTCCGACATAATCAGGAACAGGGCCGTTTTTTGATCCCCGATGGTGTCAAGTTCCAGTTCGTCGTCCTCCATCAGCTCCCGCACCTCCCGGATGTCAAAGGGCGCTAATCTGGCTCCGCAGCTTATCAAAATGGAGCTGCGGGTCTTGCCCGCCGACAGCAGGAATTTACGGTACTGGCGCACCGCAAAATGTTCCGGGTCTTTTTCTTCCAGCCGTTCAAACATCTGGTCTACCGGGGATTGAAATTCCGGGTCGTCCTCGCGGGCTTCGCTGGCATTTATCATTTCAAGCAGCGTAGTGAAATTCATTTCATCGTCTGGCGCTTCGTACCAGATATAGCCAATGAGGGCCGAATACAGCAGGCGTTCCGATTTGATCCAAAAATCCTCGGCGCTCTTTTCGCCCTCGCCCTTGGTGTTGCAGATCAGCGTGTTTACCAGCTTCAAAATGTCCTTTTCCGAATGGATGTAGCGAAACGGGTTGTAGCGCATACTCTTGGAAAAGTTAATGGTATTCAGCACTTTTACCCGGTAGCCGCACCGCACAAGGAGCTGGCCCACTTCGCCAATCAGACTTCCTTTCGGGTCAGTAATCACGAATGAGGTCGGGTAGTCCTTGGACACACACTGCATGAGGTTGGGCTTCACAAAGAACCGGGTCTTGCCGCTGCCGGAACCGCCGATCACCAGCACATTTTTGTTCCGGGCGGTCTTGGGGTCTTTGGGCCGGTTGTTCATGGTGAGGCGTTCCGTCTGGGTCAGGAGGATGTTGTTGTCAAACACCGGGTCGATGTACGGGGCTATATCTTTGGGGCCTCCCCAACGGGCGCTGCCGTACTCGACGCCCCGGCGGTATTTCTTGGCGTTCTTGCTCTTGCAGTACACCATCAGCCGCAATGCCACCGCACCGGCCACGCCCACCGCCAGATCGAACAGGTGGAAGCTGGGGGCGGCGCTTTCAAAGGCAAGGGAAAAGCCGTCCGCAAGGTGCAGCAGCTTTTCCGACAAGTCCGCCCCAGCCGCCAGCCGGTAGGTCTGTCCCAGCTTGCCGAACAGGTACACAAACAGCAGGTAGGGCAGGTTGGCGATTATCAGCTTTTTCATTTCCGGCTTCATCGTGACAGCCCCCTTTCCTTGATTTTCTCCTTGGCCTGCTGGCTGCTTCTGGCCGCTGCCTTTTCTTTCAGGACGGCAAGGGTTTTTCGGATGGAGGGGCGTTCCTGCTGTTGGAGCTTCTTGGCTGTAAACTCCTTAAACGCCTGTTCCAGATTGTCCGCCTGCTTGGATTTGAAGATCACGATATACCGGGGCGGATGGGTAGTGCGGTCTTTCCGCAGGGTAAAATCAATGTCGTATTTCTTGGCGCAGGGCTTAAACAGGCCAATGTTGGCGTCGGTGATCTCAATGTTGGACAGGGCGGAACCGTCCTTTTTGAGCTGCCGTAAGCTCTGCTGGCCGTGATGGGCCTTACCCGTCCCTTTCTGCCGGGCGGACAGATATTTTCGGATGGCCGCTTGCAGCACTTGGGCGGTGAGCTTGCCCGTCTTAACCGCTAACGCTATGGTTTTCTGGTCTACTTCTTCCTGCAACTGCTATCCCTCCTTTGGAAAGTCAGCAGGCAGGCGGATGGCTTAAATCCGCACCCGCAGGCCGGAGAGGTCGTCGGCATGGATTCCTACCAGATACCAGTTCTCGGCCATCTCAATGCGGGTCGGCCTCCATCTGCCGCCCACCATCACATCAAAAGTTTCTCCGCAGTGCAGGCCGCCGTAATAGTCCGCAAGGTCAAAGCGGATGTCGTAGCGGTCTGTCTGCTCGTCAAAAATCAAAGCACCCTGTTTCATAGGGTCGGCCTCCTTTCAGATTTTGCCAGTGTTCATGTCATGGGCCACCAGCGCCGTGTAATAGCCGTTGATGGTGCTTGGGGCGTTGAACAGAACCGCCAGCAGGTATTTTTTGATGTTCCGTATTTCCGTGGTGTTTTTGCTGATACAGTCAAAGACAAACTCAATGTGAGAGCTGTTCAGCTTCATCAGCTTGGATTTCACCAGCTCGGCGGGGTAATCGTCCCCGGCAATGCGGATGGTCTTTCGGGCGCTGCATACGGTTTCCACCAGCAAGTCCACGATCTCGTCCAGCATATCCCGGTCAATCCCCTTGGCGTACTGGCAAAGGTGTTCATACTCGATGTTGTCCTTGATGATCTCCCGATAAATCTCTACGGCGCTCTGTGATTTCGCTCCCGTTCCTTTCCGTTCCGGCGGCGCAGCCGCTTCTTCCCCCAAAGGAGAGGGAGGGGAAAGGATAAGAATGGAATCGGTATTTGATCCATCCGTAATTGATTTCTCTTTACTTGATCTATCTTTATTTAATTGCGTTGGTTTTTCCTGCGTAGGCTTTTCCTGCGTTGGATTATCCAATGTTGGATTTTCCAATGTAGGTGAATCCGGCACAGGCTGGGGCTGTTCATAAATGATGTAATCCGCCCCGCGCAGGCGGCCTTGGCTGTCACGCTCACGGGAACGCACGATATAGCCCGCCTGTTCCAGCTCCCGGACAGCCGCCCGGATCGCGTCGATCTGCTCCCGGTTGATAAGGGATAAGCCTTTCAGCGTAAAGTCCCAGCTCTCCGGCAAGGACAGCATTTGCGACAGCAGCCCCTTGGCTTTCAGGGACAAGTCCTTGTTCCGCAGGTGGTGGTTGGACATCACCGTATAGCCCCGGTTTTTCTCCACTCGAAAAACTGCCATCTCGTCGTCCACTCCTTTCACTTGAAATTTCACCGCGCCGTCAAGGGCGGTGAGCTTGCCCGGCTGGTAGGGACATTCCTCATACACACAAAACTGGTACTTCCAGTGCGGGCGGTAGAAACGGCAGGTGCCGCAGTCCTCCGGCGCTCCGGCCTCGCCGTTGTCAAAATGATCTGCGCCCGGCCTCGTCTGCATGAGCTGTTCAAAGGCCCGGTCGCTGCCGGAAGTAAAGTACATAGGCGGTCGCCTCCTTTCTGTTTTTGGGCGCAAAAAAGCGGCGTCCTGATCTCCCCAAAGGGGAAAAGAGAACGCCGCTGTCTGCGGTGTCGTATTCAATTTTCGATGTGTCACTATTTGGGCGCTGGGCTTCACGGGAAGCAGAAGCGTGTCAAAGCTCAATCCGAAAGTAGTAAATCGGTAGTAAATTCAGTTCTTATATCCCGTGAAATGCCCGTATTTCCGGGCTTTTTGGAGATAATCAGAGTTGTTCATACAAATTTAATAGTATAATATAAAAAAGAGAGGATTTATTATGGAAAGATTAGAATTAAAAGATTTTTTAAAGTATCATTTTATTAGCCATCTAAAGTACAATGAGGATGGAAGCATTTGTGTATTTTCGCTTAGCGAATGTGATGAAGAAGAGAATGGTTATCGGAATAATTTGTATATGTTGAAAGATGGCAATTGTCGTGCACTTACACAAAGTGGTAAAGATGGACAGTATCAGTTTATCGATCTAACAACTCTTTTATTTATAAGCCATCGTGAAGAAAAAGAGACTGATGAAGAAAAAACTTCATTCTATAAGATCTCATTAGATGGCGGAGAAGCTGTAAAGGCATTTGATATACCGTTTTTAGTTTCGTCCTTTGAACATATTTCTAAAGATCGCTATCTATTGGCTGTACAATATAATAAAGATTATTCTTATGGTGATGATATTTCACTCAAAGAGAAGTATCTAAAAAATAAAAAAGAAGAAAATGATTATAAAGTTTTTACTAAGATTCCTTTCTATTTCAATGGTGCCGGCTTTTTAGGAAATACGATTACACGTTTATATCTTTATAATGCGGATCTTAATGAATTAAGTGCGATTACTTCTGATGAAATTGACATATCTTCTTATCATTTGAATGAGGATAAGAGTGAAGTTTTATTTGTTGCGACTGAAGTTTTAAATAAACCAACGTCCAAAAATGGAATATGGGTTTATTCTTTCGAAAATAAAACTGCTTCGGTTTTACTTCCTGAAAAAGAGTATTATGTCTCAGATGCTTTCTATTTTATGGATCAGATTCTTTTTCTTGGCAATTATGAATGGAAACATGGAATGAGTGAAAATGAACGCTTCTTTCTATTAGATCATAGTGGTCGAATTTCCTTATTCTATAATAATGAATTAAGCGTTTGGGGAACTGTAGGAAGTGATTGCCGTTATGGTGGCGGACAATCAATGAAAGTGGATAAGGAAAATTTTTATTATCTTTCTACACAGAATGAAGATAGTGTATTGATGACTATTAATGCTAATAAAGAATGTTATGAAGCAGTACATATCAGTGGCAGTATTGATTGTTTTGATGTATATGATGGAAAAATTGTATTTGTGGGTATGAAGGATGGTAAGCTTCAGGAAGTTTATGAGTATTGTAATTCTCAGATCATTCAGAAAACTTATTTTAATGAAGAAGTTTTGAAGAATAAATATGTGAGTGATTATGAAGAAGTACATTTTGTTAATGATGGCATTGATTTTGCAGGCTGGGTGTTAAAACCTAAAGACTATGATCCAAGTAAGAAATATCCGGCTATCCTAGATATCCATGGCGGGCCTAAAACAGCTTATGGAAAGGTATTCTATCATGAAATGCAGGTTTGGGCGAATCTTGGTTATTTTGTTTTCTTTACGAATCCAAGAGGCAGTGATGGAAGAGATAATGAGTTTATGGATATCTTTGGAAAGTATGGGACGATCGATTATGATGATTTAATGGTATTTACTGATGCTGTAGTGGAAAAATATCCGGCGATTGATGAGAAACGATTAGGGGTTACCGGTGGAAGTTATGGCGGCTTCATGACGAATTGGATCATATCCCATTCAAATCGTTTTAGATGTGCAGCCACACAGCGTTCCATCAGCAACTGGCTTTCTTTCTATGGTACCAGTGATATAGGTTATACTTTTGCACAAGATCAGATTCATGGTAATATTTTTGATTCATATGAAAAATTATGGGAACATTCACCATTGAAATATGCTAAAAATATTCAGACACCGACGCTTTTTATCCATAGTGATCAGGATTATCGCTGTCCATTGGAACAGGGCTTACAGCTGTATACAGCGATGATCGATTTAGGCATAGAAGCACGTTTTGTGCTTTTCCATGGAGAAAATCATGAGCTTAGCCGTAGCGGTAAACCAAAACATCGTATAAGAAGACTAGAAGAAATAACAGCCTGGATGGAAAAATATTTAAAATAAAAGAAGGAGCTTTCCTTCTTTTTATTCATGAAGTACAAATTGATATATGGCCTTTGCAACCCCGCTTTGAGTATTGGCGCTGGTAACATAGCTAGCTTCTTTTTTAATTCTTTCTTCGGCATTTTCCATCGCTACTGAAATTCCGGCTGTTTTAAACATATCCACATCGTTTTCACCATCACCAAAAGCCATTACTTCATCTTTAGATAATCCTACAGTATCCATATATCTTTTTAATGTTTTTCCTTTGGTAATATTTTTAGGTGTAATTTCTAACATTCTAGGACAAGTCCGCACTACCTGATAATCTTTTAAATCATGTTTGATCTTTGCTTCGATCTGATCCAGATAATCGGCATTATGGGTGATATTTACTTTATTCAGCTTATCTCTATCGATCATTTGAAAATCCTGGATTATTCTTTGGTGTGGATAGCCACTTCGATTGTCACTGACCCAGCTCCATGCACCACCTGCCCATGGATAATCATCAGGCAGCTTTCTTTTTTCTCTTTCTTCTTTTTTATAAGCATATAAGACATCCGGAATATAACAATAAAAACCATCATCAAAGTATACCTGTATTTCAACATCAAAAGAAATAAGATATGTACAAATACTTAATACTGCTTTTTTAGTTAACTGTTCAAAGATCTTACGTTTTTGAGTTTTAGGATCATAGATAGCCATCCCATTGACTTCAATCAGCAATCCTCCATATTCGCTTAGATGAAGCTTTTGGGCATATGGAAGTAAACGTCGATGACTTCTGCCGCTTGCCAATATGACTTGAATTCCTCTTTTTTGAGCGGATATCAAAGCTTCAGTGTTTTCTTGACTGATCTCATCTTCATAGTTTAATAATGTTCCATCCATATCAGTTACAATAAGCTTTATAGACATTGATTACGTTTCTCCTTTAAATTTAAAATAATCATATCAAAAAAATCTTCTGTTTTCTATAAAAGAAAACAGAAGTCTTTTATAATAAATAACCAATAATAGGTCCAATGACCATAGCCGCACATATGAGCAACAATATAATCGCTCTGACTTTACGTTTGATAAGCATCACTCCTTCTTATTAAATTACAACTTTTTAAGAGAAAAGTAAATACTTTCGTTTGAAGTTTGGTATAATGAATGCAAGAGGTGATGATATGCTAGAAAAAGAACAATTGCATGAGATATTAGAAGCCTGTTTATCAAGTGGCGGTGATCATGCGGAAATATTTGAAGAAAGAAAGGTGACGCACCAGTATTCTTTATTGAATGGGAAAGTGGATAATGCCAATAGTGGTATGATTTATGGTGCAGGAATCAGAATTTTTCATGGAACAGAATCAGTATATGGATATTCAAATGATACTTCTATGGAAAATATGATGCGGTTGGCTAAAAGTTTAGCTCAGTCATTTGAAGATGAAAAGAAGAACATCTCTTTTGAATTAAAAGAAGTTGTTTATGAAAATGCACATCCTATTAAGATTGATCCTGAAAGCGTGTCAAGTAATGAGAAGATAGAGCTTGCCCGTAAAGCTTCGCTGGCAGCGATGAACTATGATGAAGTGATTAAAAAGGTCATGGCATCTTATTTAGATGAAAAACAGGAAGTAGTGATTTCAAATACTGAAGGCAAATATATTCGTGATACACGTATTCGTACCCGTTTAGCAGTACAGGCGATTGCAATGGATGGCGATAAGATGGAAACCGGTTTTTATGGTCCAGGCGCCAGTAAAGGGATGGAATTCTATGATGAGATTGATGTAGAAAAAGCAGGCAGAGAAGCGGCACGTATTGCTAAGACAATGCTGTTTGCAGATGAGTGTCCAAGTGGAACGATGCCGGTGATCATTGATAATGGATTTGGTGGCGTTATTTTCCACGAGGCTTGTGGACATGCTTTGGAAGCTAGTTCAGTAGCCAAAGGACAGTCCGTATTCTGTGGCAAGCTAGGTGAAAGGATTGCAAATGAAAAAGTAAGTGCTGTTGATGATGGCACGATTCCAAATGCCTGGGGTTCTGCTAATATTGATGATGAAGGTAATTTCACAAAACGTAATTTATTGATTGAAAATGGAATCTTAAAAGGTTATATGGTGGATACGTTGAATGGCAGAAGAATGAACATGCCTTCAACTTCTTCATCAAGAAGACAGTCATATAAATATGAAACGACTTCCCGTATGACCAATACCTTTATTTTAGCTGGAGAAGATGAACTTGAAGATATGATCAAAGCAACTCCTTATGGTCTTTACTGCAAGTCTATGAGCGGAGGCAGCGTCAATCCAAGTACCGGCGATTTTAATTTTGCTGTTCAGGAAGGATATCTGATCCAGGATGGTAAGATCGTAAAGCCGGTAAAAGGTGCGAGTTTGATTGGTAATGGGGCTGAAACGCTCTTGAAGATTGATTTTGTCGGCAAGAATCTGGCACGTGCACAAGGGATGTGTGGAGCTAGCAGTGGTTCTATTCCGACAGATGTTGGCCAGCCTGCAATTCGTGTGAGCAGTATGATCGTAGGAGGAAGGGAGTAAGCGTATGAATACACAGAAACTAATTGAAAAAGCAAAACAGGCGGGCATTGAGACGATTGAAATTTATATTCAGAAAGCTGAAAAAGAATCAATCAATGTTTATGAACAAAAAGTTGATAGCTTTACGATTGCACAAAGCGGTGGTTTAGCGATTCGTGGTTTGTATCAGGGAAAGATGGGTTATTGTTTTTTAGAAGAAGATAGTGATGATAATATTGATTTATGTATTAAAATGATCAAATCAAATGCCCAGGCGATTGAAAGTGAAGACAGTGTCATGATTTATCAGGGTGATACATCCTATCCTGTAATTGAGAAAAGTGTTAGCTGTATGTCTGATACAAGTGCTGCAGATAAGATCAAGTTTTTGAAAGAAGTTGAAGAAAAACTATTAAAAGCAGATTCACGCATTGCTCAGGTCATGGAAACAATGATGGAAAGTGAAAAAGCAGAAACAAGAATTGTCAATTCATTAGGAATGGATATTTCAAAGAAAGATGAAATATGTGTTTTCTATGCCAATGTATTAGCGAATGAGGGAAATGATAATAAATCAGCTTATGAAATTCGTGTGCTGAGAGATCTTGAAAATTATGATGTAGATGAATATGTGAAAATCTTAAGAGATAAAGTAACCAGTAAATTAAATGCAGTTCAGGTAAAGAGTGGTAAATATAAGGTTATTTTAAAGAATGAAACGATGTGTAGTTTGCTTGGTGCATTATGTGGACTTTTTAATGGAGAAAATGTTTATAAAGGAATTAGTCAGCTAAAGGATAAATGTGGTGAGATAATTTTTGATGAAAAGATTACGATCAAAGATGATCCGTTAAAGAAAGATGGCTTATCAAGTACTCCATTTGATGATGAAGGGGTGGCTTGTTTCACAAAAACAATTGTGGATCATGGAAGATTAAAGATGTTTTTACACAATCAAAAATCAGCTGCAATGATGAAGTGTAAATCAACAGGTAATGGATTTAAGAGCGGTTATGCATCAAGTGTTGGTATATCTCCTACTAATTTCTATATTGAAAATGGAGAAAATAGTTTTGATGATCTTTTAACAATCATGGAAGATGGATTAATCATTGATGAACTGAATGGACTTCATGCAGGTTTAAATCCGATTTCAACTGACTTTTCCTTGCAGGCAAGCGGCTATCTTGTAAAGAATGGAAAAATCGTTCGTCCTGTTAATTTAATTACAGTTGCTGGTAATTTTTTAGATATGATGAAAAAAGTTGAGGCTGTGGGTGACGACACATATGATTCGCTTTCAGGTATCAGTTCACCGTCATTGCTGTTGAATGAGTTATCAATCAGTGGTGAGTAATATGGATGAGAGAGTAGATATTTGTGATTTAATAAAAAATAACGAAACGATTCTTTCTCAAATGAAACCAGATAAATTCTGTTATTGTTTCTTGCCATCATTGAGAATGCTTCCTATAGCAATTATATGGGGCTGTTTTGACATTGTATTTATAGTTAGCTTTTTACAAGTTGCTTCAGGGCCTATGTTATTATTGCTTATTGCTTTCTTTGCCATTCATCTTTATCCATGTTACAGCGTATTTACTTCTTATATTAGAAGACGTATTGAATGGGAAAATGTACAATATGCTGTGACGGATCACCGAGTGATTCAAGTGGGAGGTGCTTTAGGAGTTGAAGTTCGAAGCATTGATCATCATGAAATTGACCATGTGAATATTACGATGGGATTGATTGAAAAACTAAAACATGTTGGCTCAATTCATATTACGAGTGATTCAGGCAAGATTGATTTTATCAGTATTAATGAACCAGTAAAAGTTTATAAAATGTTGACAAGAACAAGCTTTGATGTAAAAAGTGATATTGAATATCCAAATGCTTTGCGCCCGGGAAACAATCCTGGATATCAGACAAAGTATGATGATAAAGAGTAACTGGTATTTATAATAAACAATTATTTCATAATTTAAAGTTATAGAATGGGTTTAAATTGTAGATAAAGATTTCATAATAAAATGGAAACCCTAGTATGAGTGATACTGGGGTTTTTATCACGAGAGGAATCATGATAAAAACTTGTATGAAAGAGCTAAAAGTATGGTATAATCTTGATATGAGACAGATCAATTATTTTGAAGCTTATTTAGACGATTTTGATAAGATCGTCATCTATATGTCAAAACAAAGCTATGAAGGTAATAGCCGTCTTTTTTATCTTGAAGATGAGAATGGAAAATTGGAAAATCTTGAAATTCAAACGATTGAGCCAACAAGCAGGAACTACAATAAATATACTTGTAAAACAAAAAATCCAATTGAAGTTGGAAAAAACTACCATATACTTCATGAATATGCTCGCAGATGTCCTTTAAAGACAGGCTATATTACAAAGCTTGCATCTTTTGACGAGCAATTTAGTTATGATGGTAATGATTTAGGAGCTACCTATACAAAAGAAAAGACAGTGTTTAAATTGTGGGCTCCAACTGCTGTAAAAGTAACATTGCATCTAGATGGGGAATTTTTTCTAATGACTAGGAAAGAACGTGGTGTATATGAGGTAAGCATAACTGGTGATATGGAAAAAAAGGCATATCGCTATTACATTTTAGTAGATGGCAGCTGGCAGGCATGTGAAGATCCTTATGGGAAAAGTTCATTGGCAAATTCAAACTACAGTATTGTCGTAGATATTGAGAAATTCAAAGATGAAAAACCATCGCTTCCTGAATTAAAGCATTATACAGATGCGATCATATATGAGATGAATGTACGTGATTTTACAGCTCAGAATCAAAATCATGATTTTAAGCATTCTAAAGAATTTTTAGGCGTTGTGGAAGAAAATGAAAATACGATACAAAAAGATATTGGTTTTACTTATTTGAAACATCTTGGAATAACTCATGTCCAGCTGATGCCGGTCATGGATTTCGCAAGCGTTGATGAAAACAATCCTTCAGTTTTTTATAACTGGGGATATGATCCGGCACAGTTTATGACACCGGAGGGCAGCTACAGCAGTGATCCAAATGATCCTTATGCCCGTATCAGAGAATTAAAAGAAATGGTTCATCAATTGCATGAAGCTGGAATTCGAGTGATATTTGATGTTGTATTTAATCATGTTTTTGAAATGGAAGATATGCCACTTGCCAAAAGCGTTCCTAATTATTATTTTCAGATGAATAATGAAGGTTATTATTCAAATGGTTCCGGATGTGGGAATGATTTTGATTCCAAAAGGGCGATGGGAAGAAAATATATCATTGATTGCTGTCGCTATTTGATGGAAGTTTATCATGTCGATGGTTTTCGGTTTGATTTAATGGGTATCTTAGATGTAGATACGATGAATCAGGTCTATGAAGCTTGTCATCAGATCGATAAGAATGTCATGATCTATGGTGAGGGCTGGAATATGCCAAGCTTTTTGGATGGAGAACAGCGTGCAACGATTATTAATGACTATAAGATGCCACATATTGCACATTTTTCTGATCGTTTCCGAGATGTGGTCAAAGGTCAGACAAGAATTGAAGAAGTGTATCAGAAGGGTTACTGCAGTGGTGATTTGTCACAGTTAACGATGATGAAGGATGTATTAAATGCTTCAGTAAGTGATCAATATACTTATCGGTATTTCATGGAACCTGTCAATGTCATTAATTATGTGGAGTGTCACGATAATCAGACATGCTGGGATAAATTGAAGGAGTGTTGTAAAGAAGATACACGTGAAAGAAGGATCATGCGTCAGAAGATGTGTATTGCGGCAGTTCTTTTTGCACAGGGAATACCATTTATTCATTCAGGACAGGAATTTGCTCGTACGAAATATGGTAAAGCAAATACTTATAACAGCAAGGATGATATTAATTGGTTAAACTGGGAAAGAAAAGATATGTATAAAACAATCGTTGATTATACAAAAGATTGCATTCGTTTGAGAAAAAACTATGCCTGTCTACGTTATCCAAGTGCTCAGATGGTGCAGGAACATGTATCATTTAGCGATATCAATTCAACAGTATTGTGTTATCACATTTATGATGAACAGGAGGATCTGACAATTATGTTTAATCCTAGCAATCAGGAATTTAGTTATTCTTTTGAGGGTATTCGAGATCTTCTCTTTTATAATGGTGGTGTCGATCATGAAATTGTCAATGGTTATATTTCAATACAGCCATTGAGTGTCATTGTTTTGCGCAAAGGAGGTTCACAATGAAAAGAAATCTTGTTACTACAATCTTGCTTATGATATTTACCTGTGGTTTATATTATTTGTATCTCATTTTTGCTATTTCTAAAGAAATGAATGAATTACAGTATGATTATAGAAATGATCCGGCAATGGATCTGCTGCTTTCAGTAATTACCTGTGGTATCTATCATATTTACTGGTATTATAAAATAGGCAAACAGATTGAAAATCTTCAGTATGATCTAGGAATGAGAGCAAGTTCACTTTCCCTTTTATGCCCAATACTTGCTGTTTTACAGTTGGGGTTTATCAGTATGCTGATTTTGGTCAGTGAAATGAATCACTGTATCGATGAAAAAGAGTATTATTAATCTTTTGCTGGTAATTGTCATTTTAGTAGTTCTTTTTATGTGGCAATGTCCTTTTGAAAGAATTACAGGTATTCCTTGTCCGGGATGCATGATAACAACGGCTGCATATTATCTGCTTCGCTTAGATTTTGAAAAAGCATTTTATTTCAATCCGGTTATCTATCTTTTAGTTGTTATGTCAATTCCACTGATCTATACCTATTTTAAAAATAGAAAATGGTTTAGAAGACTATTGATATTGACATTAGCTATATGGCTTGGCATCTATATTTATCGGATGATCACGATCTTTCCGGATTATCCAATGCCGTATGTAGAGGATAATTTGATTGCACGTATATTGAAAGGAATCAAGTAGTTGAAAAACTGCTTTTTCTTTAGAAATGATGAAAGATATGGTATTATAGAAGAATGAAAAAGATATTGATGTTCATGATGGCTGTTTTTTTGCTGACTTCATGCAGTCGTCCTATTGAAAATGAAGAAGCAGCCGTATTAAAAGTAGCCGTTCATGATGAAACTTATAAAGAAAAACTAAATGAATTGTGGAATGAAACTTATCCGGATGCCAAGCTTGAAATCAGCGTTGTGAGCCAGGAAGATATAACGGAAGCTATAACGAATGATGAAAGTTTAGATTATGATGTTTACTGGATAGAAGATGAATATATTCCTATGATCATAGATGATCTTTTAGAGCCTGAAAGTGATGTTGAGGTAAGTTTAAATACGAATTTCAATGATGTATTTGATAAGATTAAAAAAGTCTATCAGCCAATGATGGCGCAAGGAATGAGTTATTATGCTCTTGATTTAAATAAAATTGAAAGTGATGGGGTGGCTATTGATACGTTTGAAGAAATAGAAAAAATAGCTGAATTAGATCATGGCTTTTATTATATGGATGATATTTATTTTACATCAGCTTTTCTTACCTCTAATCTGAATTATCTTCCTGGGAAAGAAAAAAATACGATTAATTTTACGGGAGCTTCTTTTCAAGAGGCACTCAGTGATTATCAAAAGATTCTAGAGCTAATTGAATGTGATGATCCTGCTTCTTTTGACAACTGGTTCATACAAAACACATATTATAGTGGTTTTGTCACAGATCATATGCAGTTGAGCCAGGATGAAGAAGTGAATCAGGGAAGGTATCAGATCAAAAAGCTGCCAGCGATCAATGGACATCAGCTTTATACGCAGGCCATTTCATATGGTTATGTGATCAATAAGGATACGGCTTATCCGAATGCAGCTAAGAATTTAGTGAAACTGATGCACTCTGTCAAAGGAATGCAGCTGTTATGTAATGATGATACATTGATTCCTTTGATCTTAGAAGATCAGCTGGATCAGTTTGCTTTTGAAAATGAACATATCAAGGAAAAGACAATTGCTTTAAATGGAGCAATTTCAAGAAACTGGGTTGGTATTGAAAATAAGACGGACGGAGCTTTGGATTTTCTTTATTTAGATACAACGATTGAGAAGATGAAAGCTTGTAATCTGGAAGAAATAGAAACTTGTCAGAATGAGTTAGATGAAGAATATCAGGAATGGTTAAAATAGTATGGTACATATTGGAAATGATTGGGATCAATTATTAAAAGATGAATTTGAAAAAGATTATTATCAGCAGTTAAGACGTTTTTTAGCGTATGAATATAAGCATTATAAGATACATCCGGATATGTATGATATTTTTAATGCGCTAAAATATACGAGCTATCAGGATGTGCGAGTTGTCTTATTGGGACAAGATCCATATCATGGACCAAATCAGGCACATGGTCTTTGTTTTTCTGTAAAGAAAGGGGTCATGCCGCCACCTTCTTTAAAGAATATTTTTAAAGAATTACAGGATGATGTAGGTTGTACGATACCTAGTCATGGGGAACTTGTGAAATGGGCAAAAGAGGGTGTTTTGATGTTGAACACGGTATTGACGGTACGAGAAGGACATGCCAATTCTCATGCCAATAAGGGATGGGAAATATTAACGGATCGCATTATTTCCATTTTAAATGATCGAAGTGAACCTATTGTTTTCTTGTTGTGGGGAAGAAATGCTCAGAATAAGAGCGCTATGATTACAAATCCTCATCATTTAATATTAAAGTGTGCCCACCCTTCACCATTGTCCGCCTATAATGGTTTTTTTGGATGTCGTCATTTTTCTAAGACAAATCAGTTTTTGAAGCAGCATGGTTATGCACCGATTGATTGGCAGATTGATGAATGATGTGGAAGAATGTAGAAGAAGCCATAGCGGCCATTGAAAAGCGTCGCCATCATCATTCAGGCCTTGAGCTTTTTAAAAAGGCGATGAGCGAGCTGCATGATCCGCAAGACCAGCTTCAAAGCATCCATGTAGGCGGTACGAATGGAAAAGGAAGCACGGTAAATTATTTACGCAGTATCTTACAAAAAGCAGGATATAAAGTTGGTACCTTTACTTCACCTTATCTGATTAGTCATCATGATCGGATCCGTATCAATGATCTTAGTATTAGTGATGAAAAACTTTTATTTTATATTAATGAAACAGAACCTTTGTGGACAAAATATGAATTAAGCATGTTTGAGATTGATATGTTGATCGCTTCTTTGTATTTTAGGGATGAAAAGGTAGATGTTGCGATTTTTGAGGTGGGCATGGGTGGACGTTTAGATGCCACCAATGTTCTTCGAAAACCTTTGGTATCTGTGATTACGAATATTGGTATGGATCATATGATGTATCTGGGAGATACTTATGAAAAGATTGCTTATGAAAAAGCAGGTATCATCAAGGATGGAGTAGATTGCATCAGTGCCAGTGACAGAGAAGACTGTTTGAATGTATTTGAACATGAAACAAAAAGACATCATTCTCATCTTATAAGAATTGCTTCTATTGAGCATATATATGTAGATGATCATTTACATTTTGAATATCAAAAACAAAGCTATAAATTAAATACAAAAGCTCTTTATCAGTGTTTAAATGCAGCACTGGCAATTGAAACGATTCATTATCTAAATGAAAAAAAGAAGTTTGATATTAGGGAAGATATCATCAAAGATGGTTTATTTCATACAAATTGGGCAGGACGTTTTGAAGTGATGCGAGCAGAACCACTGATCATCATTGATGGAGCACATAATTTAGACGGCATACAAGCACTTGTTTCTTCTTTACAGAACTATGACAATATTCATTTTGTTTTTAGTTGTCTGAAAGATAAAGAAGGAGAAAAGATGATAAAAGAATTAATGTGTATCAGTCATGATATCGTACTTTGTGACTTTGAAAATGAACGTTCAGATGAAGCTCAACGTTTAGCTCAGCCTTTTTCTTTAAAGGTAATTAAAGATTATCGAGAAGCAATTGATGATGGAATGAAAAAAGATGGAGTCTTGGTCATCTGTGGATCCCTTTATTTTATTTCACTTGCTCGCAGTTATCTAAGTAAAAAATTAAATAATAAATAAGATGAAAGTTTAGATTTTGCTTTCATTTTATTATTGAAAAAGTAAAATGAAACTTCTATAATGTAGATGTTAAGTAAGGAGATTATGTTATGTCAAAAGAAAAAGTTTTAGTAGAAGTGAGTGCTCGTCATGCTCATTTGTCAGACGCTGACTTAGAAACATTATTTGGAAAGGGGTATAAATTAACTCCTAAAAAAGATCTTTCACAGCCAGGACAGTTTGCCTGTGAAGAAAAAGTAACGATCAAAGGAACTCGTGGTGAGTTAAAGTTAAGTGTTTTAGGACCTACTCGTAAGGCAACACAGATTGAACTTTCACTGACAGATGCAAGAAGCGTAGGGGTAAAGGCAATGATTCGTGAATCAGGAGATATTGCTGGTACGAATGGTATTGTTGTTGCAGGTCCATGTGGTGAAATTGAAATTAAAGAAGGCGTGATTGCTGCGAAACGTCATATTCATATGACACCAAAAGATGCTGAGTACTATGGTGTAACAAACGGTCAAATCGTGAGTGTTAAAGTAGAAACAGATGGCAGAACAACAACTTTTGGTGATACAGTAGTACGTGTATCTGACTCATATGCACTTGCGATGCATATTGATACAGATGAAGCAAATGCTGCTGCTGTTAGCGGTACAGCAATGGGAGAAATTATTATTTAATAAAAAAACGAAAAAGGACTAGGTTACTTTTGTTAATTGCACAAAAGTTTCCTAGTCTTTTTTTGACGTACTAATAAAGCGCGCTTTAAAATGGCGTGTGGTTGTGGCTGTTTCAGGTTTAAGTTTTGGTGTGTTTCATAAAAAAGCTCCTTTGTGCTATGAGTTCTTTGCCTGGATCTCATAAAACACAAAGGAGGGCTTTGCCATGTTTCATTTTATCACAGAAAATGAAATCGGGGATCTTGAAGCAGTATCCCTTCCTTCGGAAACCCGGCTCCACATTACCTTTTTTCCCACGTTTCCGTCCTGCCCTTATTGCGGCAGAACCTTTTCTGGTAAAAATCCCTTTACTTTTTTTATCTTCAAAAACTCTATCTTTCTTCTTGACAGAGTCATGAAACAGCTTAGGAATCTCAATGACACTTATCTCATGATCGCTCAGTCGAACCATATTTCTGTAACGCAGGTTCAGCAATGCCCTGTCGGAAAACATCAACGGACAGCTGCAGACTTATATTACCATTTTCAAAGGGATTTTCAGCTTCACACGCTCACTGAATCCAAAAGGTATACTCTTCCATCAAAGAAACGCATCATTCTGACAAAGGTGAAGGAAAATCAAGAACAGAACTTATAATTTTCCATTAAATCTATATTCAGATCTCGGTATATCACAAAAGAGATGTCAGACCTATGAAAATCATTTTCACCTCTGACATCTCTTCTTTTTCATGCTTCTGAAACACACCCTATCTTAATGATGCATTTCACTTACTCACATGCTATTTTAAATTACCCCTTTATTTTCATCTTATTTTTTAATCTCTATTATTTTTTTTCTGATTCCTTCAGCATTTTATCCAAAATAATATATACAACTGTTAATGCAGTGCTCATTGAAAAACCAGTGATCAGTAAACCAATATGAGTTGCACTAATTAGATTTGCTTCTGTAAACAAATTGATATTTTGATTAAATAAGATGATACATAAAAGATATATGATAGCAAGAATGATTCTTTTAGTATTTGTAGTCATTTTTTCTCTCCAAAATGATTAGTGTCCCCAGCGTAGAGTATCTTCAATGCAAGTATATTTATAATGATTTGTGGAATAAGAAACAGTAAAATTAATAGTTGCATATCCTCCTACACCAATAGAAACACCACCAGTATATGTTGTAGTACCATTATTATACCAATCACCATTAACGATAAAAAAGATGTTGTTAATATCAGATAATTTGTACCAAAATGTACCACCAAACTGCTTGCTTATACCATTATATCCTCTATTAATATAAGCGTATTCAATATAACGGATTCCTGCCATTGTACTTGCTTCGCTAGTTTGACAATAAAAGTTAACTGTCGGTTTATATACGGATGTAACTTCGATGGATTTTGATAAAGTCCGATATGTTGCTGCCATAGGAGTTGCTATACTTAAAGAATTAACACTATAAGATGGATTTTGAAGAAGTATTTTAATTGCTTCATCTTTTGCAATTCCAGTATCTTCAGCAATACAATCTGCCATTTCATCAAAAGTCATTACTTCAGAAACTTTTGTTTCATTATCATCCAAAGAAACTTCGTTTGAATTTTCAGAATTAGCAGCCAATGCATGAAAAGAGCTCATACATACAACGATTAATAATGCAATAAAACAACTAATTGCTTTTTTCATAATTTCCTCCATTTCCCCTCGCCTAAAGTCGCGAGGACACAAATATTTCATCAATAAATCTCACACGCCACATTTTTCGTGTTACCATATAAGAGAGGTGGTACACTACAGAGCACGCGGAGGAGAGCAGGAATTCTACTCAATTGAATATCCTGTATACCTGTATAATTATAAGTTGCCGTCATCATCTCAAGCACAAATAAGTAGGACTTTGAGCCTGGACACTTATGATTGTTCAATCAACTGTTGTCGATTCGCTTTGATGACAGTCAATGCTACTTCTCCTTTTGTATGAAAGGGTTTTTTTATGGCAATGAAAATCGTTCGGTTCAACTGTTGTGGTATGGATGTTCACAAAGACGTAATTGTCGCTACTGTTGGAATTACCGATAGAAAGACCAACATTACGGAATACTTTCAACAATCCTTTTCCACTTTAAACTCGGATCTATATCGTTTAAAAGACTGGCTGAAATCTTATCATTGTTCTGAAGCCTGTATGGAATCTGCCGGCAAATACTGGATCCCTATTTTTAACATTCTTGAAGATGAGATCAATGTTTATTTAAATCATCCCAAATATGTCAAAGCCATCAAAGGCAAGAAAACAGATAAGAAAGATTCCAAATGGATCTGTGATCTCTTCAAACACGACTTGATCAAATTCTCGTTCATCCCTCCAAAAGAGATTCGAGAACTGCAAGAGATCGCGCGCTACCGATACAAGCTGGTCTGCATGCGTACTTCAGAACAAAATCGTTATCAGAACTGTATGACTGTTTCCAATATCGGTTTAGCTTCTGTTGTCTCTGATCCTTTTAGCAAGACCGCTTCCAACATCATGGAAGAAGTCATGAAGGCCAATGTGATTGACGATGACAAGATACTAAAGCTCATCCACAAAAACTGTAAGAACAAAGATAAGATATTAGACTCTCTTCATGGCTATCGCATCGAATCGGATCAACGATTCAAGCTAGAGAAATCTCTGGATCATATGGAATGTTTAGATCAGCTCATCGATTCATGCGAAGCGGAATTGATCAAACGTGCCTATCCTTTGCGCGATTCTTTCCAACACATCACACAAATTAAAGGGATCAGTGCTCTATCGGCCATTCTTGTCGTCTCTGAAATAGGAATTGATATGTCGCAGTTTGAATCCGATAAACAGCTTGTCTGTTGGGTCGGGTTTTCTCCTGCCAACAACGAAAGTGCCGGCATGAAAAAGTCGGTTCGTATCTCAAAAGCTGGACAATATCTCAAGCCACTGCTTGCCCGGTGTGCTTTATCGACCATCAAAGATAAGACATCTTATTTTGAAAGGAAATATTCCAATATCAAGAAACGCCGTGGTCATAAGAAAGCAATCATTGCGATTGCACGCATGATGTTGGTCAGCATTTATCATATGATCCTTACAGGAGAAGAATTTAATCCATGTGACTATGAATCCTTTATGAATCCAAAAGCAAATGACAGCCATTCACTAACAGTTGAAAAAACATTAAACTTTTTGAAACAATCTGGTATTGATATTTTTTCTATTTCAGTCAACTTATAAAGTTTTTTTGATATTTTTTTCCTACTTGTTTTTAAGTCGTTTATTTTTCGTATTTTTATTCACACTTCTCCTTCCATAGAAATCAAAGCAGTTATTATTCTTAATTTATATATTGTAATGATTATAGAGAATTATAGAGAAAAAAATGATCCTGCTTTGATTATAATATTATTATATCATTTAATATATACGATTTATGTATATAAGAAAAATAGAGTGTGATCTATAAAAATCTGTGTTTCTTTGTAATTAAAGCCCAAACTAAGGCATTCTCAAATCCACATACGTCATTATACTGTCACTTAGTATGTTTAGACAGTACCACTTTTGCTACTTAGCATATTATTATTTTAATCTCTCATTGGTCTTTCCTCTGCTAGACGATCTTTCTTTAGATTTGTACCTCTATAGCACATTTGCTTTTAGTTTCCTCGTAACGGTAGTCATCCTATACAGGAAACGAATATTATCAATTTTAATACATTTCTCATAAGAAAACCCCATTTCATTGCTATCTTCATCTATATAATACCTAAAATATAACTAAAATAAAGTCTATTTTTAATATGGTTTATATGATATAATATTTAATATCCCGTTTTCGACAGTTTTAAAGAAGCAGAAAGGCCCTAAGTCCTATATTTAAAAGGGATTTGGGGCCTTGAATGTATTTTAAAATGTTGTATATAAAGTCTTTACCCGATCAATTTATCCAGGGTCGTTTTTAAATAATACTGGTGATCCAGCTTCAGCGGATAGATTTTCATGATGGCCTGCAATGTTCTGGAATCTGTATAAAGCGATTTATATATGAATCCGTCAAAGTCTGTGACATTCATATTCTTCAATGTTTCTATGATCTGTCTTGTCGTAAAGTGTGTCCCGTTTCTGTCAAGCTGTACTTCCAGCAGACGGTAGATCAGCAGGGCTGTATAACAGAGCATGAAGTGAGCGATAATTCTCTCTTTCAGACGGTGATAATAGGGCCTGCTTACAAAATCGTTTTTTGTTATCCTGAAGCATTCCTCTATCCTGTACCTTTTGGAACTGATATTGGTACTATGTCAAGAAAAAGTACCAGTTAAATTGATAGTTTTGTAATTTTGTAGTGATTGTATTTGACGATTGTAATATTCTTTTTCATATGAATCTGGACTCATGTATTGACAATGTCCATGTATTCTCACTGTGTTGTAAAATGTTTCTATGTATTCAAACACTAATCTCTTCGCTTGTTCATAATCCCATATTTTATATCTGTTTATCCACTCCCTTTTCAATAATGAATGAAATGATTCTATGCATGCATTGTCCCATGGTGTCCCTTTTTTTGAATAACTTCTCTTTAAATCTTTAGTTAATTCTCTGTATTCCTCACATGTAAACTGTATGCCGCAATCACTATGTATGACCAGTGGATGATTCACATTTCGCCGCTTCTTGGCTCTTTTAATGACTTCCAAAACTGATGAGGCTTTCATGTCCTTTGTAAGCACCCATGCTATGATCTTTCTTGAATACAGATCCATGATGCTCGTTAAATAGACAAAACCATCTGTATATGTCCATATATACGTGATGTCTGTACACCATGCTGCATCCGGCTTTTCAGGATTGAAATCCCTTTTGAGGATATTCTTGAGTTTGCTGCTGAAATCTTTTGATATCGTTGTTTTTGTTTTGGGCTTGATGTAGCACGCTTTTATGCCCATTTCATGCATATAATTGGTTACTGTCTTCTGTGATATTTTTAGTCCTTTTTGTCGGAGAATATATGTTATTTTTGGTGCTCCATAGACTTCCTTGCTTGTTTCATAAATTCCCCTGATCATCTTCTTGATTTTCTCCTTATTGCTCTGTTGCTTTGATTTCTTTCGATGGAGCCAGCTGGTCAAGCCACTTCGTGATATGCCGATAATCCTACATACTGACCTTATTGAAATGCCTCTTATTCCTATATTTTGTTCAACATATTCCTTTACTGCCTGATAGATGGCAGCTACTGGCTGTTGAGAATGTTCATAGCTTTTTTTAATATTTCAACAGCATCCTTAAGGTCTCTGTTTTCTTTTTTCAGACGTGCAATTTCCTTAGCTTCATCACTCGAAAAATTGCCAGAGCCCCTAAAAACATTCGATTTATCATCGGTTGAAGCATATTCATTCACCCATCTGTAAAGAGAACTTGTAGATATTCCAAGATTTGATGCCACCTCTTCACAGGTTAAATCAGGATGTTCTTCTTTGTATTTGACTGCATTTATTTTAAATTCTTTATCAATGACTTTCTTTTTACTGCTCATAGTATTCAAAACCTCTTTTCAATTTTATAAACAATATCTGTATATCTTTCTCGCAATAAAGATAGTCTTTTCTTTATTAAAAATCAAGATTGATCTTTGGAGAATTTCTCAGTTTAACTGGCCCTAAATTAATACTAGCACTAAACTGTACGGGATGACAGTAGAGAAGGATTTATTCAATACAGGAAAAAAAGAATATGTGCATGTATATTATAATGGAATAGAAGCGGAGAAAGAAAAGATTACGATCAATAACAGATTCAATAAGATGGATGAGGAGTTAGAGAAGAAGAAAGAGAAAAAGATAAAGAAAGCAGAAGATGTGAAAAGCTATGAGAAATATTATCGATTGGGATTTGATGAGAATGGATACTTCATGAATTATCAAAGAAAAGATAACGAAATCATGAAGCTGATAAATAAAGCGGGATATTTTGCGATAGTGACGTCAAAAAAGATGAGTGCAGAAGAAGCGCTGGAAACATATCGGGATAGGGATGCGGTGGAAAAGATATTCAGGATGGAAAAGACATATTTAGGGAATGATGTATTCAGAGTACATTCGGAAGAGAAACTTGAAAGCAAAGTGTTCGTATCATTCATAGCATTGATTATCAGGAATGAGATTTATCAGTCATTAAAGGAATTGTATAAAACGAATAGAAAAGAGTACACAGTACCGAAAGTATTGAAAGATTATGAACGGCTGGGAGTAACTAAATTAGCGGATGAGAAATATCATATAAGATATCGACTGACAAATAAGCAAAAGAAGATATTAAAGGCACTGGGAGCAACAGAAGAAGAATACAGGAAGTTTGTAAATGAACAAATGGATATGTTAGTTAATAATTAACATATCCATTTTATATAGATGTATAATTTTTTGAGAAGTTGACGTTAAATACAGGATGGTGATAAAAAAATAATAGAATTATTGTAAGCAGGAGCTTAAAAACAGGTAAAAACTGGTAAGCGTTTTCATTTTTTTACTCAAAGTAGTAGATATTTTGTGAAAAAGTATTTATAATAGAGATATAGAAATACCAGGGGGTTATAATTTATGAAACAACAAATGTTGGCAATGATTCTTGCTGGTGGACGTGGTACACGTCTGGAAGCATTGACAAAAAAAGTTGCAAAACCAGCAGTTCATTTTGGTGGAAAATATCGCATTATTGATTTTCCACTCAGTAACTGCGCCAATTCTGGAATCAATATCGTAGGTGTATTGACCCAGTATGAATCTATTCAATTGAATTCTTATGTTGCTGGAGGCGGACATTGGGGCCTAGATGCGAAGGATAGCGGTGTTTTTGTATTACCGCCTCGTGAAAAAGCAGATACAGAGTTTAATGTATATCGAGGAACAGCTGATGCAATCACCCAGAATATTGATTTTATTGATTCTTATGATCCGGAGTATGTGCTGATTCTTTCTGGAGATCACATTTACAAGATGAATTACGCTAAGATGCTTGCTCATCATAAGGAGAATAATGCAGACTGTACAATTGCAGTATTGCCGGTTCCTATGAAAGAAGCAAGTCGTTTTGGTATCATGAATACGGATGAGAATGGTCAGATTATTGAATTTGAAGAAAAGCCAAAGGAACCAAAGAGCAATTTGGCTTCTATGGGTATTTATATATTTAACTGGAAATTGCTTCGAAAATTATTGAATGATGATGATAAAAATCCAGATTCTCATCATGATTTTGGAAAAGATATTATACCGACGATGTTAAATGATGGTAAACGTTTATGGTCATGGCGCTTTGAAGGTTATTGGAAAGATGTTGGAACGATTTCTTCATTATGGGAAGCTAATATGGATCTGTTGTATCGGTCTAAAGAGTTAGATCTTCAAGATCAAAGCTGGAAAATTTATACGCAGGATAAGAGTGCAGTTCCGCAGTATGTGGGCGATCATGGAGATATTATCAATTCATTTATTGATCAAGGCTGCGTAATCGATGGTAAAGTGGATGGCTCAGTAGTATCTACAAATGTAAAAATCGGTAAGGACGCTCTTGTAAAGGACTCTGTAGTGCTTCCAGACTGTCAAATTGGTGAAGGTGCTGTATTGCATCGTGTTATAGTCGCAAATGGTATTAAGATAGCGCCAAATGCAGTCGTTGGCGATCCAAACAGCGAACTAATTGAATTGGTTTCCAAGAATGTGAGGTAATAAATATGTGTAATGCACTTGGTATTGTTAATTTTCCGGGATCGAATGTCCGGGTAAAAGGGATGCATGATTATCGTCCTATTGCAGCATTTTCATTTTTAGGACGGTATCGTATGATTGACTTTCCTTTGTCAAATATGACAAATTCAGAAATTGAAGAAATTCAGATTTATTTGAAAAATCGTCCTCGTTCTGTATTTTCACATGTAGGTACTGGACGTCATTACAATATTAATTCAAAGCGTGGCGGTATAAGTATTTTATATGGTGAAAATTCTCCGGAATCAGAGTTCTACAATACTGATATAGCTAGTTTTAAAGCGAATATGCGAACAATTGCGAAATCAACAAAGGATTATGTTGTAATTGCTCCTAGTTATATGTTGTATTCGATGAATTATGATACCTTATTGAAAAAACATCTTGAAAGTGGAGCAGATATCACGGTTGTTTATAAGTCAGTAGATGATGCAAAGACACGTTTTATAGATTGTGATACATTAAATTTAAATAAACAGAAAGGTATTTTGTCTTTTGGAAAAAATCGTGGTAACTATAAGACCCGTAATATTTCTATGGAAACCTATGTATTATCTAAAAATTTATTTATGCAGTTAGTAGATGATGCATTAAAGGAAAGTTCGCTTTATTGGTTTACAGATATCTTAAATGAGAAATGTGAAGAATTAGATATTCGTGGATATCAGTATCGTGGTTTTTTGGTAGCTATCACAGATCTAACAAGTTATTATGAAGCTAATATGGAGCTGATTGATCCAGAAGTAGCTGTTGAGCTATTTAAAGAAGATTGGCCGATTTATACACGTACTAATGATTCTGCACCAACAAAATATACAGAAAATGCGAAAGTACGCCGTTGTGTGATTTCTAATGGATGTATGATTGATGGTGAAGTAGAAAATTCAATCATTGGACGAGGCTGCGTCGTAAAAAAGGGTGCAGTAGTCAAGAATGCTGTTATTTGTCCAAACACAGTTATTGGTGAAGACGTTTATTTAAATAATATC
This sequence comes from Traorella massiliensis, assembly GCF_900104665.1. Classification (GTDB taxonomy): domain Bacteria; phylum Bacillota_I; class Bacilli_A; order Erysipelotrichales; family Erysipelotrichaceae; genus Traorella; species Traorella massiliensis. Next base: position 604,336 of record NZ_LT629967.1, read on the forward strand.
GTTGTAGATAAAGAAGCAAATATTTCACGAGTAAAGAATGTACAAGGTGTCTGTGGATCACCGGCATATGTAAGAAAGGGAGACCGTATTTAATGGAAAGAATTTTAATGGTTGCTGCCGAAGGATTGCCTTTTATTAAAAGCGGAGGCTTGGCAGATGTGATTGGGTCATTACCAAATGAGTTTAAAGCTCGTGGATATGATGTTAGAGTAGTCATGCCTTTATATAAAAAAATTGCTATTAACTGGCATGATAAGTTTACTTATTTGAGAACTTATACTGTAAATATTAATTATGAAGAAACACAGGTAAATCTTTTCTATTATATCTATCATGATGTTACTTATTATTTTATTGAACATCAGGGATATTTTGAAAGAGAAGCTATGTATGGGTATGATGATGATGGTGAAAGATTTGCATTTTTCCAGAAAGCGGTTTTGGAAATGTTGAATCAGATTGATTATTTTCCTGAAATCATGCATTGTCATGATTGGCACACAGGTATGATTGCAGCTATGTGCAAGGAAAATTTTAATCACGATTATCGCTATCGTGGCATCAAGCATGTATATACAATTCATAATCTCGCTTACCAAGGCAATTTTGGTGCAGATATGCTGGAATCCTGTCTAGGGTTAGGCAATTATGTGTTTGATAATGGTAATGTTAGATTTGATGGCGGTATCAGCTTTATGAAAGCAGGTATTGTATATTCTGATAAAATCACGACTGTTTCACCAAGTTATGCACAAGAAATTAAGACAACACAGTTTGGTGAGAGAATGGATGCAGTACTAAGATTCAGAGAAGCTGATTTGTGTGGTGTCGTCAATGGTATCGACACGAATATGTGGAATCCTGAAACTGATTCCTTGATTACCAAAAACTATACATTTAAGACTTATAAAAAAGGAAAAGCTGAAAATAAGAAGGCTTTGCAGGAAAAACTGGGACTCAATGTTGATGAAAATGTCATGATGATTTCCCTGGTTTCAAGATTGACATGGCAGAAAGGTATCTATTTGATCATTGAACAGTTGTTTAATATCTGTAACCAGCCAATTCAATTAGTGATACTGGGAAGTGGTGAAGCAGGACTTGAAGAAAAGCTTAGAGAAGCTGAATGGGGAAATAGAGGTAAGGTTTGTTTCTATTGTGGCTATAATGAAGCCTTATCGCATGAAATCTATGCTGCCAGCGATCTCTTCCTGATGCCTTCACTGTTTGAGCCATGTGGTATTTCACAGCTTATCTCCATGCGTTATGGAACATTGCCGCTTGTAAGAGAAACGGGTGGATTAAGAGATACGGTACAACCTTATAATCAATATACACAAGAAGGCTGTGGATTTAGTTTTGCTAACTACAATTCCAATGATATGATGCATGTATTGTGGGAAGCCATCGATCTTTACTATAATAATTCAGCTGCATGGAAAGGTATTGTGAAGAATGCCATGGAAAAAGATGTTTCATGGGCTCAAAGCGCAGAATTCTATTTAGGTATCTATAGAGAACTCTGTGGTGAATAGTTAAGAAAAGCACTGGTGACAGTGCTTTTTTAGAAAGGGGATTTCATGTACCAAATTTATAGTGAAAACGAAAAAAAGAAATTAGGACAGTTCTTTAGTTATTTAAGAATAAAAAAATGACGCAAGCGTCATTTTTTTATAAAGCCCTTACAAAGTGTGGTAAAATATAAATGGAAGGATAAGAATATGAAAAAATTATTACTTATTTTACTGGCAGCATTTGTATTAGGAGCTGGATTTATTTATAAGTCTACTCCATACCAAAATCAATCAATATGTCCGGGACCCTTGTGTGGTAATGGAGAATGATTCAAAATAGTAATTTGATTACTATAAATGAAAAGGTGGTGTTAGTAAAATGAAAAAGTATTATGAAAGGGAAGATAGACTTATCTTGAGTATATAATGAATTAAAATATCATTATTTAATTTTATCTAATGAAAATCTACAATATATTCTATTTTTACAATTATTTAAACCTATGAATATTTTTATTCGTTTTGCGTAAATAAGAAATGGAGGAAATTATGAAAAAGAAATGGCTGATCGTAATCAATAAAAAAACATATTTGTTTTTATTGAGTATTCCGATAGCGTTGATATACATCGTGTATGATGCAGTAAATACCTTTGCAGTGAATGATCCGGATATAGGGAGTTTTATATCAAGGATAGGAATTGTATTGCTTTTGGTTCTGATATGTATTATCTTCTTCGTCAAATTTAATACCTATTCTCATTGGATGAATCCAAATCATCCTAAACCAAAAGATTAAATCTGCAAAGATATTGTGATGAGATTAGAAAGCAGCACAGATTGATTGTCTGTGTTGCTTATACTATCTTTATTGAAGTACATAGACGTGCAAAGAGTTGTAAAACCTATTGGTATATATAGTGAATTGAAGGTTGTCATGATATATAATGATTGAATCGGATACACAGGTAAGATTGAATGTGTATTTATTTGATTTGAATCAGTGTAAATGAAATTTGATTATGTCAATGGTATTATGTGGATTTAATAGATAGTCCTGCAGTTGTATATACAATAGTGCTGGGAGAATAACAAGAAGTTATTGGATAATACAATAAAGATTTGAGGTGAAAAAATGAATGTGTTCAAGCGGATCTTATTATCAATATATTAAAGAAGAAGTATTGTAAAGATAGTTATGGATCGTAAACATTTTTAGAAAAGAGTGCCTTAAAAGGCATTTTTATTTTATTAGGTTACTTTTTGTAAAGCACTTACATAATGTGGTAAAATATAGGTGGAGGATAAGAAAATGAAAAAACATTATGAAAGGGAAAGTAGACTTATCTTAAGCATATACATATGAACTTAGTAAAAAAATTTTAGATAATTTAGAGGGAAGTGAAGAACATGAAAAAAGATTATTTCGAAGCAATTAAAAAACACTCAATATTCCAAAAAGATTTTGTATTAGGAAGTAAAAAATATGAATTTCTAATACAAGGTAATCTTTATAAATTATTGTGGAGTCTGGATATTGTGCTCGTTCCCGTGGTTATATGTAGTTTTATATATATCATGCATGTGAATAAAGCGGAAGGATGGTATGATTTTATTATTTATGCTATTTTTTGTATATTAATACTCATTGGAATTGACTGTTTGGAAAAAAACTTTATACGAAAATATATATATTTTAGCAAAAAGGAGATTGTAGAAATAAAATCAAAATAAATATGTAAAGAATTGATTGTATGATTGCTTTTCACCAAGAAGATTTATACTTTGATGAAATAGCTTTAAGAGTGAATTAGTGAAGAACTATCATATACAATGTTTTCAGGGTTAATTCATTACTACAAAAAGTCTAGAATACTAGACTTTTTACTTTAAAATAAAGAGTAATTTTAAGCAAACTGACTATTGTATAGAGTAGCATAAGCACCCTTTTTCTTTAATAATTCCTGATGGTTTCCTTGTTCGATGATATTACCATGTTCCATGAAAAGGATGATATCAGCATCACGAATGGTTGAAAGACGGTGAGCAATCACAAAGCTTGTACGTCCCTTCATAAGCTGTTGCATTGCTTTACTGATTTCACTCTCTGTACGAGTATCTACACTTGAAGTAGCTTCATCAAGGATCAGCATTGGCGGATTACATAAAAAGACTCTGGCAATGGTTAAGAGCTGTCGCTGCCCAACAGAAAGATTAGCTCCTTCATTATCCAGCATCGTATCATAGCCTTGTGGCATCGTTCGGATGAAATAATCGACTTTAGCGGCCTTAGCAGCAGCAATGATTTCTTCACGGGTTGCATCAGCTTTTCCATAAGCGATATTTTCCGCAATGGTTCCTCCAAATAATCAAGTATCCTAAAGTACCATACCAAAATTCTGACGAAGACCTTTACGAGTCATGTCGGTAGAAGAAAACCGTCGATTAAAATCTTACCACTATTAACTTCGTAGAATCTCATTAATAAGTTGATCAGCGTTGTTTTACCGGCACCTGTACTTCCAACTACCGCAATTTTCTGTCCCGGCTGAACCGTAAAGTTAATATCTTTCATTAACAGTTTGTCAGGACTATAACCAAAACTTACATGTTCAAAAGAAATCATACCTTTTGCACGCTCAAGTTCTATTGGCTGTTTTGTGTCTGCAACTTCTTCTTCGCTATCTAACAGTTCAAATGTACGTTTTTGCGGAAGCAAGTGCTGACTGAAGGGTATTGATCATAAATGAAGCCTGTGTAAGTGGTTCACCAGCCTGGTTGACATATTGGAAGAAAGCCTGTACGACACCTACGCTCATTGTTACGCTTAACATGGCATGTCCTGCGATAACCGCAATGATGGCTTGTGCTAATCTTGTAATTAAACGAATAAGAGGATTTACGCTATTTGTAAGGAAGTCAGCTTTTTGCGTAGCTTTACGGTTTAGTTCAGTATAATGCTGGACCTGTTCAATACTTTCTTTCTCATGATTGTAGGCTTTAATAATATTTCTGCCAGTATAGTATTCTTCAACAACTCCTGTTAGACTACCAAGCGTTTCCTGACGTAATGCTGCATATTTCAAGTTTTTGTTGGCGACAACTTGAGTAATAATGATACAGATCACCATAAAGATCAAGAAAATAAAGGTTAATAAGACGTTATAATAAATCATTATTGCCAATGATCCAATAATGGTACCAATCGCTACTAATAGCTTTAATAAACCTGTTTGTAATGTTTCAGTGATCTTATCAAGGTCATTTGTAATTCGACTAAGTATTTCACCGGATTTATTTTGATCAAAAAAGTAGTGGTAAAACATTCAATTTAGAGGCAATCTGTTTTCGCAAGGTTAGTGTCAGTTTATCAGCAATACTTGCCATAAGAAAAGACTGTAAGTAATAAAATAACCATGTAAATAAATATAAGATAGGTAAAGATAAGAGACTTTTTCCTAAAGTTTGCCACTGAATTGTAAATGTTGTATTAGCATTTTGACTGGAAGTTACATTTTGTAGGATTGCATCAATGACCTGGGCGCTTTTAAATGGTGCATAGATTGATAAAATAGTATATAGGATAATGGATATTCCAACAATTGAAAGACGTAAAGACTGCGGTTTTAAATAAGAACACAAGCGTACTACAGTCTTTTTTGTATTTGTAGGGGCATCAATATTTAACTTTTTATTGTTCATATTCATCCTCCTTCTTTGTCTGAGAATTTACAATTTCTCTATAAACACTACATGATTCCATTAGCTCATCATGGGTTCCTTTTCCAGCAATCTTGCCTTCATTTAAGACAACGATCCGGTCAGCATGACGAATGGTACTTACACGCTGAGCAATAATTAAAACGGCAACATCTTGTGTTTCTTTTGCTAATGCTTTTCGTAAAGCAGCATCCGTTTTGAAATCAAGAGCTGAGAAACTGTCGTCAAAGATATACAATTCTGGTTTCTTTACTAAAGCTCTGGCAATAGAAAGACGCTGTTTTTGACCACCGGAGAAGTTAGTGCCGCCTTGCGCAACAAAACTATTGAGTCCTTCTGGTAAAGAACTGACAAAGTCACTTGCTTGTGCGACCTCTAATGCATGTTGGAGTTCCTCATCACTTGCATCTGCATTACCATAGCGTAAATTATCAGCAATGCTTCCAGAAAATAACCAAGCCTGCTGTTGAACATATGAAATATGTTCACGTAAGTGATGCTGAGTCATATCACGGATATCTTTACCATTTAAACGTAAGCTGCCTTGAGTAACATTATGGAAACGTAAAATCAATGAAGCTACCGTTGATTTACCGCTTCCCGTACCACCGATGATTGCGGTTGTTTGTCCTCGTTTACATGAAAAATCTAAATCATGAAGCGTATCTTCCTGGGCATCTGCATAACGGAAAGAAACATGATCAAAAGTTAAAACATCTTCACTTGCTTCATCCTGTGTATCTGTTGTTACAAGATCGACGATTTCTGGTGTATGTTCCAAAACGGCCTGTACACGATTGCAGCATTCTAAAGCTCTTGGCAAGGTCAAGATGATCATCTGCGCCATCATCAGATAAAATAAGGCTAGCATCGCATATTCGATCAGTGCAGTAATATCACCGATCTGGAAATATCCGTTACTAATTCTTCCACCACTGATCCAATAAATAATAATGATGAATATATTGATTGAAAAAAATGATAATCCATCAAGATTGGCAAACATCTGGTTTGTCTTAATAGATGTACCAGCATAATCTTCAAATGATCGATCTAATCGATTTTGTTCATCCTGTTGTTTATTAAAGGCTCGAATGACACGTACACAAGTTAAATTTTCTAAGATAACGGTACTCATACGGTCTAACAGCTTCTGTAACTTTTTGAATAAAGGTGAAGTCATTTTCATAATGCATATAGCTACAAGGATAACGATCGCTAATACAATAAGTAAGATAGTTCCTGCCATTGTATCTAAATGGAAAGTTAAGATGATGGCAATGATAAAGATGGCTGGGACAGGAAGTACCATCTGAATCACACTAATAAAAGCAGTCTGAATATTCGTAACGTCAGAAATGGTTCTAGTAGTAATAGAAGCTGTTCCAAACTGTTTAAAATCATAAACCGATAGCTTTAGTGATTTCTGATATAAAGCATCACGAATATCCTTACAGACTTTAGAAGAAAGGACAGCACAAGTATAACCGCCTAAAATGGCTCCTACTCCGGAAACAAGTGAAGCGATAACGATCTGAATACCTGTCATATACAAATTATTCATGGTACTGCCACTCGTTCCCTGATTCAACATTTCCGCAACAAGAGTCGGAATATATAAAGCACCTATAACATCTAAAAAAATCAGCAGTATCGTAAATATCAGTAACTTACGATAAGGTTTGATAAACTGCGTCATTAATTTCATAATCTGATTCCTCCTTACAAAAAAAACGCCCGGTTTAACCGAACGCACTCGACATCTTCTCGACATTACAATTGCGATTGCAAGTCCTCCGATGAACTATTCTGATTTATTTCTATAATTTTGGATTGCTGCTGATAACAGCGTTTTATACTTATAAATAAGTTCTGTCAGTTGTTTTTGTTCTTCATGACTCATCTTTTTCCAAACATCTTCCTCAAGTTTATGCATGTGTGAAATTTCTTTCTTTACAAACTTCTCTCCTTCTTCAGTAAGAAATATTTGTTTCGTTCGTAAATCCTCATCCATAACTTCTAAACGAATCAAACCTCTATTTCTTAATTGTTTGAATGCTGAATTGACTGTCTGACGGCTTAAAGAAAGATGTTCACAGATACCATGCTGAGTAGAAATACCTTCATGAATCATTAATAAAGCCCAATATTCAGTAGTAGATAATCCACAAAGCTTAGGAAAGGTATCATAAACACTTTCTAAATCCTTATAGGTATCACGAAAGAGCTTTACTTGTTCATAATCTGGTTTATCTTTCACAAGAGTTTTCACCTCCGATTGTCCGAACTCATACTGTATTAAATCGGATAATGATGAATTATGCTCCTTTTCAATTGAATGTCAATGATAATTTATATTTTAATCATAATGCATATAAAAAAATGAAAGAAAATCAAAAATACCTTCTATTTAAAGGATTTAATGAATTTCTTTCATTGATGATATGATTTATTTACTCATGATAGATTGAATATTTTTTAAACGAATTGAAATAGTACCATCATGTTCACTAACAAACTCAACAAATTCTCTACTGCTCATATAATCAATAGGGATGGTAATTTCAATGCCGTTATCTGTTTTGATTTTTTGAGTTTTTTGCTGTTTGCTTAATTTTATATTTTCGACATTGACTGTTTCTTCAATTCCTTGTTTTTTTAATTCTTCTTTAAATTCACTTTGAGCAATAGGATTTTCAAATAACAATTCCGCAAGCTCATTCGTTTCTATTTGATTTCCTTCTTCAACCCTTTCCTTAATGGCTGTTTTTAAAGCAGGAAGGGTTTTTAATTCGTCCATTTGATATTTATTTGTAAGGTTTTCAACGCATTCGTGAATGGCGGATATAGCTTCTTTATAGCTGGGTTTTGCTTTGCATGAAAGAATATCTTCTAATACATAACGCTTTGTAGTCTGGAAAATATAAGGATTTTCAATGAGCTGTAAATGAGAAGTGGCATATTCTACGATAAAAATTCTGTCCTCTTTCATGATATTGCTTGAAAAAAGAGTTTTATATAATATGAAGTCATTTTGAATCTGTGTATCATCACTATGTGTCGCATGAGTAAGTTTAGAAAAATTGACATTATCGATACCAACCAGGTAGCGAATATCTTCATGTTTAACTTCCGCAAAGATAAAATCGCTGGTTTGAAAAAGGTTCCATTTTCTTTTTTCTTCAAAAATATGATTTGCAATCTGTACGGAGAGCTTTACAAAATCATTGGGATTTGTCTTATAGTCAAAGATCCATTGTTCTACAGGACTGTTGAGAAAATGAGCTTCTTTTTTATTTTGACTATTAAAGATTTTTTTGAGTTTGCTTTCTATATGAGGATAGATGTCTTCATTCATTTTTTCAATTTCACAATCACTGGGTACAAAGATATTTTGCTGGGTATCCATGATGTGAAGGATTAGTTTAAGTATTTCCATAAATGCTCCTTTACGTGCTTTTTATAGTAACATATCTCAAAGGGTGTTTGCAAACTTGAAAATGCTAGTGAATGTTTAATAACGATTATAGGTAAGCATCATGATAAAATAAAATTAAGAAAAGATACAAAATGAATCGTGAGGAATCATATGCTTATAATTAATGCACTGGAATTAGTTATCATTATTGCTTTGCTGGTTATTTTGATACTAGGCTTATTTCCAAATAATAAAAATTAATGGTTTGAATGATTTTATGATCTGTTTATATGGTGATATATGAAGAAGAGGACTGTTTTGCCCTCTATTTATTGTTTTTCGATTTCGTTTAATAGTATAATTGATTTGAGTGATAGAAAGGAAAGTGATGGAGTGTGTTTTAAATGCACTAATATCATCAAGGTGAGTATGAAAAAATGCATTATTTTTGATATGGATGGTACTTTATGGGATTCTAGTGCCTCTGTTCTTGCTGCTGGAAATGAAGTGATTGAAAAAAAGTTAGGGATCAAAAATTATTTGAATCAGGATATCATGAATCAGGTCATGGGACTTGAAATTGAAGAGATTGCAGATATCTACTTTCCACAGTTAAATCGTGATGAAAGATTGAAGCTGACTTTGGAATGTCTGGAGAATGAAAATAAATATATATCAAAACATGGTGGAATTCTTTATGAGGGAGTGGAGGAAACACTTGAAAAGCTTTCTCAAAAACATGATCTGATGATCGTGACCAATGCGCAGGATGGCTATGTAGAAGCGATGTTTGCAGCTCATCCTTTGAAAAAATACTTTAAGGATTATGAAACACATGGCCGGACAGGACTTGTAAAGGGTGAAAACATCAAACTGATCATGCGTCGTAATCATTATGATCATGCTTATTATGTAGGAGATACGATGAAAGATTTTGAGGCTTGTGAGTTTGCCGGCATACCGATGATTTATGCATCTTACGGCTTTGGAAAGGTAGAAAAAGCATGGAAGACGATCAATCAATTTTCTGAATTATTAGATTTATTTGAAGGCATGTGATTTTGATAACAAAGATGCATTGAAATGTTGAGTCAAAAAAATTTTAGTGGTATAATAGGGACGAAATAGAGGAGGATTTTTAGTTATGGCTAAAAGAACAGTCAAAGATTTAGATGTTGCTGGAAAACGCGTCATTGTTCGTGTTGACTTCAACGTTCCTAGAAAAGACGGTGTTATTACTAATGACAACCGTATCATGGCCGCTTTACCTACAATTAATTACTTAATTGAAAACAAAGCAAAAGTTATTTTAATGTCTCACTTAGGAAAGGTTGATCACAAAGACCCTGAAAAGTGTGAAGCTGACAAGAAGAAAAACGATATGGCAGTCGTAGCCAAGAGACTGGCAGAAGTTGTAGATACAAAGGTTACATTCGTACCTGTTACTCGTGGTGAAGAACTTGAAAAAGCAGTTGCTGATTTGAAAGATGGCGAAATCGTATTAGTTCAGAATACACGCTATGAAAAAGGCGAAAGCAAGAATGATCCTGAATTAGGTAAATACTGGGCAAGCCTTGGTGATTTATTCGTAGAAGATGCATTTGGTTCAGTACACCGTGCTCATGCTTCTACAGCTGGTATTCCTACTCACTTGCCAAGTGCATTAGGATTCCTTGTTGAAAAAGAAGTGAAGATGTTAGGTGCTGCTGTTGATACACCTGTTCATCCATTTGTTGCTATTATTGGTGGTGCAAAAGTATCTGATAAGATTGCAGTCGTTGACAACTTATTGAAGATTGCTGATAAAGTCATCATCGGTGGTGGTATGGCTTATACATTCTTAAAAGCTAAGGGATATGAAGTTGGTCAGTCATTGCTTGAAGAAGACCGCATTGAAATGGCTAAGGAATATCTTGAAAAAGCAGGCGATAAGCTTGTATTGCCAATTGATAATGTCGTAGCTGATAAATTTGCAGAAGATGCAAACACTAAAGTTGTTGATTCTGATAAGATTCCAGCTGACTGGCAGGGTCTTGATATCGGACCTAAGACAGTTGAGCTTTATAGAGAAACGTTGAAGGGTGCTAAGACAGTTGTATGGAATGGTCCAATGGGCGTATTTGAAATGAAACCATTCGCAAATGGTACATTAGAAGTATGCAAGGCTATTTCTGAATTGCCGGATGCTACTACAGTTATCGGTGGTGGAGATTCTGCTGCTGCAGCTATTCAGCTTGGCTTTGGTGATAAATTCTCTCACATCTCTACAGGTGGAGGAGCATCACTTGAATACATGGAAGGAAAGGTATTACCGGGAATTGCGGTAATTGAAGATAAGTAATTATGAGAAAACCTATTATTGTTGGAAACTGGAAAATGAACAAAACAATCGCTGAAGCGGTTGAATTTATCAATGCTGTTGATCCTGCATGCCATGATGGTGCTACTTATGGTGTAGCTACTTCATTTTTGGCATTGAATGAAGCTAATAAGGCAGCTAAAAATCTGATCGTTGCGGCTGAAAACTGCCACTTTGCAGACAATGGTGCTTATACAGGTGAAGTTAGTGTACCAATGTTGGAAGAAATTGGTGTTAAATACTGCATCATTGGACACTCTGAACGTCGTCAGATGTTTGGTGATACGGATGAAACAGTGAATAAGAAAGCAAAACGTTTAATTGAAGCTGGTATTACACCTATCGTTTGTATCGGTGAAACAGAAGCACAGTTTGATGCTGGTGAAACTGAAAAAGTGATCCGTGATCAGTTGACAGGAAGCCTGGCTGATTTATGTCCAAAATGTGTAGCAAATCTTGTTATTGCTTATGAACCAATCTGGGCTATCGGAACAGGAAAATCTGCTACGAAAGAAATCGCTCAGAACTGCTGTCATATCGTTCGTGATCAGATCAGAGTGATGTATGGTGATGAAGCAGCTGATAAAGTACGTATTCAGTATGGTGGAAGTGTTAAACCTGAAAATATTGCTGAATATATGGCAATGGAAGATATTGATGGTGCATTAGTTGGCGGTGCTTCATTGAAGATTGATTCTTTCAAAGAATTGATTGAAAAGACAAGATAAATTGAATTGTAGACAGTCTGAAATATAGGCTGTCTTTTTTTGATATGCAGATGTAAGGGTTTTGCAATTTCGTGTAAAAGAATGTAAAAAGATATGAAAAAGGGGTTGAAAATTATATGAAAAGCTTTATAATAAGTTCATCAGACAAAAACAAAGGAGAGATAGGATATGGATTCAAAAAATTTTTTTAAGTTATTAACGGCAGGCGCCTTGTCCTTGACGGCACTGGCGGGTTGTTCGAACGATGGAGGCGGTACGACTGATGAAAAAGTAAGTATCGGCTTGCATTATGAGCTAAAAGGCGATGCAGCTGATTATGGAAATGCCGAATTGCGTGGCAGTCAGCTAGCCATAAAGCTGGCTAATGAAAATGAAGATTATCAGTTTACGTATGAAGGAATTGAATATGATAATGGATCGAGTGAAAATGAAGCGATTACCATTTCTCAGAGATTGATTTCTGATGGTGTAGTCGGCGTTATAGGACCCTCTACTTCAGCTCCGAGTGCTGCTACTTATCCGATTTTAAACGATGCACAAACGATTGTTGTTTCACCTAGTGCTACAGCAAATAATCAGACGCTTGTAGATCCGGATGATCCAAATTCAGATGTGTATGAATATGTTTACCGTGTTTGTTTTGAAGATTCATATCAAGGAGCTGCTATGGCACAGTTTGCAGTTGATACTTTAGGTGTTCAGAAAGTGGCTGTTTATGGATCGGTTTCAAGTGATTATGCCAAAGGATTAAACACTGCTTTTACAGAACAGCTTGAAAAATTAGGTGGTCAAGTAGTAGCAAATGAATCTTATCAGGATGGTGATACAGATTTCTCAGCTGTATTGACATCTTTAGCTTCTCAGGAATTTGATGCATTATATATTCCTGGATATTATAATGAAGCAGGTTTGATCATTCAGCAGGCTCGTGAATTAGGTATTGATTGTCCAATTATTGGCCCAGACGGTTTTGATGCAAATACTTTGGTTGAACTTGCCGGTGCTGATAACTTGAATGATGTATATTTCACAACGGCTTATACAACGGTTGATGCCAGTGAAAAACTGCAAGCTTTCATTGATGCTTATACAGAAGAATATGGTGAAGCTCCTGCAATGTTTGCTGCTTTAGCATTTGATGCAACAAATCTGCTGATTGAAGCAATTGAAAAGGCAGGAACCACAGATAAGGCTACAGTGAATGAAACGATCGCAAATATGGAATTCTCAGGAGTTACTGGCGATTTCACTTTCGATGAAACACATACTCCAAATAAATCTGTATTGGTTGTTGAATTGGTGGATGGTGTACAGGAAACAGCTGTTTCTGTAACACCTGAATAAGACAATTTTACAATTTAAATGATACAATAGGAGAAAGCCAGCTTTCTCCTATTTGTTTAAAAAGGAGGATGGATGATGACAGTATTTTTCCAGCAGCTAATTAATGGGCTTTCATTGGGAAGTATTTACGCTTTGATTGCTCTAGGTTACACGATGGTATATGGAATTATCAAATTAATTAATTTTGCTCATGGTGATATTTACATGTTGGGAGCTTATTTTGGTTTTTTAGCAATTACGTATCTTCATGTCGGCTTTTTTCCAGCTATTTTGATTTCAATGGCTTTATGTGCAATTCTAGGAGTTGTCATTGAGCGTATTGCTTATAAGCCATTACGTAATGCAACTCGTATTGCTGCATTGATCACAGCAATCGGTGTTTCTTATTTCTTGGAAGCTGGGACGCAGCAGGTGATGGGTACAAGTGTTCGAGCTTTTCCACAAGTATTAAACAATCAGGTTTTTAATATTGCGGGCTTGCGTATCACTGAACAGCAAATCTATATTTTTGTAACGACGATCGTACTGATGCTTATTTTACAGTTTATTGTAAAGAAAACAAAGATTGGGCGAGCCATGCGAGCCGTTTCTACGGATAGTGATGCCGCACGCCTGATGGGAATCAATGTTGATGCGACGATTTCGATTACTTTTGCAATTGGATCAGCATTGGCTGGAGCTGCAGGTGTATTGGTCGGAATTTATTATAGTTCAATTAATCCTTTGATGGGGATGCTTCCAGGTATCAAAGCATTCATTGCAGCTGTGTTTGGAGGTATTGGTATTATTCCTGGCGCTATGTTTGGTGGTTTCTTCATTGGGATCTGTGAAGCAATTGTCAGCGGATATGGGGGATCTTTATTTAAGGATGCTGTTGTTTATATCATTTTGATCGTTATTCTAGTAATCAAACCGGCAGGATTATTAGGTAAGAATGTGAAAGAGAAAGTATAGTATGAAGAAAATGTTGAATAAAGCAAATCTCTATTGGCTTCTTTTTTGTGTCGGAGGCTATGCACTGCTGATGGGACTGATGAGTGCCGGTATTATCGATGCAGTTAATCAGACAGTGATTCAGACAATTATCGTAAATATTATCTTAGCAATTTCTTTGAATCTGATTATTGGCATTACAGGTCAATTTTCATTAGGACATGCAGGTTTTATGTGTGTTGGGGCTTATAGTGCTGGAGTGATGCTGAAGCAGATAGGGGGATTAAATGGTTTCTTTATTGGAATTCTTATAGGAATGGTGATCAATGCTGTTTTAGCTTTGATCGTAGCGATTCCAACCTTGCGTTTGAAAGGAGATTATTTAGCGATCGCCACTTTAGGATTTGGCGAGATTATTCGTATCATTGTTTTAAATATGGACATTACCAATGGTGCAGCTGGTCTTGTTTTACCACGAGTCGTTGATTTTACGATTCTGTTTGTTTTCATGGTAGTGGCATTGCTCATTGTAGTTAATTTTACAAGAAGTGCTGCAGGACGTGCTTGCATCTCGATACGTGAAGATGAAATAGCTTCTGAGGCAATGGGCATCAATACGACAAAATATAAAGTTATCGCCTTCGTAATAGGAGCCTTGATTGCTTCTTGGGCAGGAGCTCTATATGCGGGTAATTTCTATGTCATCAATCCAGGTATGTTTACCTACAGCAAATCAATCGATATTCTTGTAATTGTTGTATTTGGAGGCATGGGAAGTATGACAGGAAGTGTTATATCCGCAGTCGTACTTGGTTTTATCAATTCTTTCTTACAAAGTTTTTCAAATATGCGAATGATCATCTATGGTCTTGCTTTGGTAATGATCATGGTCTTCCGTCCAAGCGGTCTTTTGGGAACAAGGGAATTTAAATTTTCCAGTCTTTTCAAAAGATTTACTAAGAAAAAGGAGGCTTCTCAATGACTATTTTAAAGGTTAGTGATCTAACAAGAAATTTTGGCGGTCTTTGTGCGGTCAATAATGTGAATATGGAAATTGATGAGCAAGAGCTTATTGGGTTGATTGGACCTAATGGAGCGGGTAAAACAACTTTATTTAATCTTTTGACTGGTGTATATGAACCAAGTTCAGGGAAAATAGAGTTGAATGTAGATGGTCAAATGAAAAGCATCGGGGGGATGAAACCTTATGCTGTTACACGACTTGGGTTAGCTCGTACATTTCAGAATATACGTCTGTTTAAAGATTTGAGTGTACTTGATAATGTAAAGATTGCCATGCATAAAAATATTAAGTATGGAGTGCTTGCAGGTATCTTCCGTTTACCTGCTTTCTATGCCGAAGAAGAAAAAGTAGAAAAAGAAGCAATAAATCTTTTGAAGATCGTTCGTCTTGATCATAAAAAAGATGAATTCGCCAAAAATCTTCCCTATGGAGAACAGCGCCGTTTGGAAATTGCCCGAGCATTGGCAACACATCCTAAAATTCTTTTTTTGGATGAGCCGGCTGCTGGCATGAATCCTCAGGAAACTGGAGAGCTGACTGCATTGATTCATGAAATTAAAGAGAAATTTAAGGTAACGATTATTTTGATTGAACATGATATGTCGCTTGTTATGTCCATTTGTGAAAGAATTTATGTATTAGATTATGGAAAATGCATTGCTTCAGGATCCCCTGAACAAATCAAGAATCATCCTCGAGTAATTGAGGCTTATCTTGGGGAGGAAATCTAATGCTGGAAATAAAGAATTTGAATGTATATTATGGTGTGATTCATGCATTGAAGGATGTTACGATGTGTGTGAATGAAGGGGAAATCGTAGCTCTGATTGGTGCAAATGGAGCCGGCAAGACAACTTTGCTTCATACGATCAGTGGCTTGATTCGCCCTTCACAAGGAGAAATCTTATTTTTAGGGAAAAATATCGTTAAAGCAAAAACAAGAAATATCGTTGAGGCTGGTATTACCCAGGTGCCTGAAGGCAGAAGAACTTTTTCGGGTCTCAGTGTTTATGAGAATCTATTGATGGGGGCTTACCTCAGAAAGGATAAGGCACAAATCAAAGAGGATTTAGAAAAAGTGTATGAACGCTTTCCTATTTTAAAAGAGAGAAGTTCTCAGGACGCTTCTACTTTGTCAGGAGGGGAACAGCAGATGCTGGCTATGGGAAGAGCATTGATGGCAAAGCCAAAAATCTTGCTTTTAGATGAACCAAGCATGGGACTTGCCCCAATCCTGGTCAAGGAAATATTTAAGATCATAGAAGATATTCATGCCCAAGGCACAACTGTGTTACTAGTCGAACAAAATGCACGTATGGCATTATCTATTGCTGATCGAGCTTATGTGTTAGAAACAGGCAAGATTGCTTTAAGTGGTACTGGAGAAGAATTAAGCAATTCTGAAGAAATTCAAAAGGCATACCTTGGAGGTTAATATGTACGTAAAAAATGAAATGACAGCAAATCCAATTACAATCAATGCTGATGATGTGATTTCAAAAGCAGCTGATATCATGAGCGAAAATAATTTGCACCGTCTTCCGGTAATGGAAAATGGAAAGTTAGTAGGACTTGTTACCAAAGGTTTAATTACATCGAAGGGTGTTGGCGGAGCTACAAGTTTGAGTGTTTTTGAATTAAATTATCTATTGAATCGTACCAGTGTGAAGACGGTGATGATCAAATTAAAAGATCTTGTAACAATATCTTCAAATAAACTTTTGGAAGAAGCGGCGAGTCTGATGCTGGCTCATGATATTGGATGTCTTCCTGTTGTTGATGATGGAGAATTAGTAGGAATATTGACTCAGAATGACTTGTTTAAAGCTTTCTTAGATATATTAGGATGGCAGCGAAAAGGAAGCCGTATTGAGGTAAATGTTCCGGATACATTAGGTATATTGGGAGAAATTAGTAAGATATTCGTAGATAATAACGCAAATATCACGAATTTTACAGTTTATCGTAATAATGATGATTCTACTGCTGATTTGATATTAAGAACAACGTTAACGGAAACAGATGAATTAGAAAAAGAATTGAATCAAAATGGATTTAAAGTAAACGGTATAATGAAGAAATAGAGAAAAGCAGGGTATTCCTGCTTTTTTTGAGATTAAAATGATATTTGAGGTTTATCGACATTGTTTTTCATTATGACAGTATATGATATTCTCAAAGGAAATATGTATGAAAAAAAGAATTGGGACTGTAATGTGTCTAAGTGGTATCTTGCTTTTGATACAGCCGGATTTTAAGAGTGATGAGGTCATGATGATGTTGAATTATATACTTGTGCATTACTGGCCGATAGGACTGATCGTAGCTGGTGCTTTTATGATGAATCAGAAACAAAAACCACGAAGAAATAAGAATTAAACCTTTATTTTAAATGGTGCTTGTGATATACTTTGTGTGTAAAAATTAACAAGGGAGGATTTTAAATTATGCCTATTATTATTGATGTTTACGCTCGTGAAGTCATTGACTCTCGTGGTAACCCTACTGTAGAAGTAGAAGTTACAACTGATTCAGGCGCATTTGGACGCGCTATGGTACCTTCTGGTGCTTCTACTGGTGAAAGAGAAGCTTTAGAACTTCGTGATGGTGATAAGTCTCGTTTCTTAGGTAAAGGTGTTTTAAAAGCTGTTGCTAATGTAAATGATATTATCGCTGATGAAATTATTGGTATGGATGTTACAGATCAGGTAGCTATCGATACGAAGATGATTGAATTAGACGGTACAAAAGATAAGTCTAAATTCGGTGCTAACGCTATTTTAGGTGTTTCTTTGGCATGTGCTCATGCAGCTGCTGATTACTATGGAATGCCTTTATACAGATATTTAGGTGGATTCAATGGTAAGACTTTACCAGTTCCTATGATGAATGTATTGAATGGTGGAAGCCACGCTGATTCAACAGTTGATTTCCAGGAATACATGATCATGCCTGTAGGTGCTAAGTCAATCAACGAAGCATTAAGAATGGGTGCTGAAACATTCCACAACTTACGTAAAGTATTAAAGGGTAAAGGATACAACACAAACGTTGGTGATGAAGGTGGATTTGCTCCTAGCTGCCGTGAAGGTAACGAAGAACCACTAGAATTAATCGTTGAAGCAATCAAGGCTGCTGGATATGTTCCAGGTGAAGATATCTGCATCGCTATGGACGTTGCTGCCAGTGAATTCTACAACCCTGAAACTAAGAACTATGATTTAGCTAAATCAGGTCAGGGAACTAAGACTACTGATGAAATGATCGATATGTATGTAGACTGGGTAGAAAAATATCCAATCGTATCTATCGAAGATGGTCTTGGTGAAAGAGACTGGGACGGATGGAAGAAATTAACTGACAGACTTGGTGACAAGGTTCAGTTGGTTGGTGATGACCTATTCGTTACAAACCCTGCTATCTTAAAAGAAGGTATTGAAAAACACATCGCAAATGCTATCCTGATCAAAGTTAACCAGATCGGTACATTGACAGAAACTTTCGATGCTATGGAAATGGCTAAGGAAGCTGGATATACAGCAGTTGTATCTCACCGTTCAGGTGAAACAGAAGATACGACAATCGCTCATATCGCTGTTGGATTCAACGCTGGACAGATCAAGACAGGTTCTATGTCAAGAACTGACCGTATCGCTAAGTACAATGAATTGATCAGAATTGCTGATGAATTAGGAGATAGCGCTAAATACTTAGGTAAATCTGCTTTCTACAACATCAATAAATAGTTTATACTTTGATGAATGGCGGTATAACTTCGGTTATGTCGCTTTTTTATTTTCATCAAAAAGTAATGAAATAAATATAAACAGTATTCATAAGAAAAATATGATATAATCTTATTATTAGGTAATAAGTGAGGTATTTATGGAAAGGCCATTCAGTTATACAATTTATCAGCAAGGAAAGAAACTGTATCAGAATATGAAAGTTAGCAGTCTTACAGTGAATGGAAATGCTGTTGAAGGAAAAGTCATGGATCACAAGTTACATAAAGTAAAGCTTGTTTTTGGAACTTCTAAGCAACTAAATGCTAAATACTGTGATTGTACATATGCCAAAGTATATCATGAATGTCCTCATAGCGCTGCTTTGTTTATTCGTTATATGAATGAGGGTACACAAGAGCCAAGAAAAGATACACTTCGCAATTTATACAATGTTTATGTTTCAAGTAAATCCAAGCCTAAACTAAAAGATTATCAGGAATTTGAAACAAAACTTTTGAATCATTTGATTACGTTGTCTAAAGAAGGTTCATGGGAAACGATCAAAGGTTATTGTGAAGAATTGCCACGTATTACTTATCCATCAAATCGTATTCAATTATTAGTACATCAAATGATTCGTTCATTAAATACTTTGATGAAAGATGAAAAACTTCAGAAAAGTATTTTTCAATGGGGAATTGATTCTTTATCATGGAATAAGAATGCTTATTTACAGCCTTATTTCTTAAATTTGATTCGTAAAAAAGATCCTGCAGAAATACAAAGTATCTGTGATGAATTGCTGATGCAGATGCCTGTTATATTAAATGAGGCTCTTTGTTCAAATATTTTAATGATTTTAAAAGAAAATTCTCAATTAAGTTTTAAAGAATTTGCACAGAAATATGCTCAATTCAAAAATTCAGAAGCGATGGTTTATTTAGAAGCTGTGGAAGCATTGGATAACAAAGAGTATGCCGATGCAATGAAAATGATTCGTTCATATCAGAATGCTCATCGAAATATGGCACTTGTGAAAGAAATGAATGCTCTTTATGAAAAAGCATGGATGCAAAGTAATCCTGCCGGTTATGTTTCACAATTTGTGAATAAGCTTAGTTACTGGAATCCTGATTTTAGTGAAATTATACGGGCTAAGGAGCTTCTTAAAGCTGATTGGTCACAAATAAGGGATGATATTTATGATCTTGTTAGAAAAAAGGTAGATGCTTATTCCTTTGAGCAGTTCATACGTCAGCAATATGAATGGGAATATGCTCTTTATATGCTTTATAAAGAACCGACGCTAGATAATTTTGATGCTTATGGAGAACTTATTCAGGAAGCTGATGAAGAATTGTTTGTGGAAGTAGTTTTTGAAGTGGCAGTAAATGCTGCTAATATGGCAAGAAGTACTCATGCTTATGAAATGGTTGCAGATTATTTAAAAGAGTATCTTGTTATTTCAAAAAATCAAGAAAGAGTAGAATATATGATTTATTATTTAAAGAAACTAAATCCAAATAAGCATAAACTGATAGAACTGCTGGATAATGTCATGGGAGAAGAATATGAAGCTTGAAATAGAAAAGTATATAAAAAATAAAACGAGTCTTCTTATTGCTCACCGCTATGAGCGTTATGATAATGTTGTTTTATTAGATATAGATGTTCAAAAGAATCATTTTGATATACATGCCATAGTAAATGTACTAGGTAAAAAATTTGATATTTCTTTCATCTTAGATGAAGAAAAAAAGCTTTTAGAATATAAATGTGAATGTCCTTATTGTGAACAGGAGCCTTGTGCTCATATTGGTGCGGTCATGTTGAAAATCAATCAGTTAGAAATTGAGGATTTTCCTTTTCACTATGAACAAAATTTAGAAAATGAAATATTAGAAGAGAGAAAAAACAGTGCTGATAGAAGAGAATCAGCACATTTGATGGAAATGACTTCTCTGGGAAGAAATATCATTGAATTGCGTAAGAAAGATTATCAAAGTGAATTAGAACGGATTATTACTAAAGAGCGATATGAGATAGAAGCTACTTTAAATGATGAGTTTGGTCGTCATTTAAGTCTTTCATTCAAAGTAGGAAATGAAAAAAAGTATGTTATCAAAAATATCTCTAATTTTTTAGAAATGATACGTCAGCGTGCTTTTCATAGTTATGGCAAGCAGTTAGAAATGACACATCAATTAGAATCATTTAATGAATTTGGTCAGAAACAAATTCATTTTATGGAAGAAATGGAAAGACTTTTGAAAGGTAAAGATTATTATTATGCTTCACAGTTGGGGAGATCTATCAATTTGGAAACGAATAATATTGATGATTTCTTTGATACTTATGAAGAAGAAGGGGGCGCTAATTTTACTTGTCAGATAGAAGAGAAGAAAATTGAGCTTCGCTGGCAGGAAAAAGCTAAATATGATGAGCTTTCTTTGGTAAGCGATCTATCAGAATATGTTTGTGGTAACAGACATATGTATGCGATTGAATATAGTCGTAATCATTATTCGTTTCAGAGGCTGGCGTTAGATGAAAAAGGGCAGGCAATCATGCTGATCAAAGAATTGCTCTTACATCCTATACGCATATTAAAAGAAGAGCGTAATGATTTTTATAAATATGTCTTAAATGATCTTACTGATTATTTTGATATTGCGAATCTTTTTGAACTGCCTAATAGTCAGCTTGAAAAAATCAAGATCTTTGGAGATATTAATGATGAGGGCGATGTCGCAATCAATATTGAATATCTGTATGGTGATCAACACCATACACCAGGGTTTACCAGTGAAAATATTCTTACTTATGAACAGGATCTGGTAGAAAGCTATATCCGTAAATATGCCGCTAGAATAGAAGAGAATACTGCATTGTTTGATAGCAATGATGAAAGAACACTGGATTTTGTTGAAGAAGGTTTTTCTTTCTTACAGAATTATGGGGATGTCTATATCAGTGATGCTTTGAAAAGATTTAATGAGCGTAAGATGTATCGCATTAGTGTGGGAGTGCGTTATGAGAGCGATCTTCTTTCAATTGATATTCAGAGTGAAGATATACCAAAAGAAGAAATTTCATCTATTTTGTCACAATATCGGCGAAAAAAGAAATTTTATCGTTTAAAAAATGGTGAATTGATTCATCTAAATTCTCCGGCAATTGAAGAACTGAGTGAAATCATGGATGATTTCCATTTAGATGCGAAAGATATTGCTGATGGAGAGGTTGTACTGAATCCTTATCGTCTTTTTGCGGTGGAACAAGAAGCCAATGCTTCTAAAAATATCATTTTTGAACGTAGTCAGTCTTTTGAGGATGCTTTGGATAAATTTAGTGTGAAGGCCATGGATGAAATGACGATTCCATCGCAATATGAAAATATCTTGCGTGAATATCAAAAAGAAGGCGTTAAGTGGATGAAACTATTAAATAGTTATCATTTTAATGGTATTCTGGCAGATGATATGGGATTGGGGAAAACATTGCAGGTAATTGCGCTTATCGAGGATCTGGATACAGAGCTTCCTTCGATTGTCGTGGCACCATCTTCTTTAGTGTATAACTGGATGGATGAAGTGGGAAAATTTTCGAAAAAGCTTAAAGCAATATGTATTGTTGGTAATCAGGAAAATCGTCGTCACTTGTTAGAAGAAAAGGCAGATTTGTATATTACTAGTTATGACTATATGCGTCGAGATAGTGAGTTGTATGAAAATCATTCATTTGAATATGTGATCTTGGATGAAGCACAGTATATTAAAAATCAGAAAACGCAGAATGCAATTTCGGTGAAAAAATTGATTGCAAATCATAAATTGGCATTGACAGGTACGCCAATAGAAAATTCTTTAGCTGAATTATGGTCGATCTTTGATTTTTTAATGCCGGGATATTTGTTTAATTATCATTATTTTTTGAATCATTATGAAAATGATATTGTGAGAAATGATGATGAGGAAAAGAAGAAAAAGCTGAAACAGTTAGTAACGCCTTTTATATTACGTAGAAATAAAAAAGAAGTTCTACAAGAGCTTCCAGATAAAATTGAAAAGGTACAGCTGATTGATTTTAGTGAAGATGAGCATAAGCTATATCTGGCACATATGGCAAGTATCAATAAAGAATTGAATGCGATGATGGGGAATGAAAAGGTAGATAAGATTGCTGTTTTAGCGATGCTGACAAAACTGCGTCAGATATGTTGTGAACCACGTTTATTATTTGATAATATCTATCATTCTTCAAGTAAGATGAGAGCTTGTATGGATCTGGTGGTTAATTTAAAGGAAAATTCACAGAAAGTATTGATTTTCTCTTCTTTTACCAGTGTGCTGGATCTGATTGAAAAAGAGTTAAATCTATTAAGTATTACGAGTTATAAGCTGACTGGACAGACAAGCAAAGAAGAGAGAAGAGAGCTGATTCAGAAATTTCAAAATGATGATACTGAAGTCTTCTTGATTTCTTTAAAGGCTGGAGGTACTGGATTGAATTTGACAGCGGCTCAGGCTGTGATTCACTTTGACCCATGGTGGAATATCTCTGCTCAGAATCAGGCAACCGATCGAGCTTATCGTATTGGACAGGAAAAGAATGTCCAAGTATTTAAACTGGTGATGAAAAACAGTATTGAAGAAAAAATCTTAAAGCTTCAGGAGAAGAAGAAAGATCTTGCAGATAGCTTTGTAGAGAATAATGAAGGAAGTCTGGCAAAGATGGATAAGAATGATATCATGGAATTATTTAAAATATAAAATGAATCTGTGTAGTGCTATAAAAAAGAACTGCTGCCATTTAATTGGTGCAGTTCTTTGTTTTTATTCTGTCAGTTCTTCTAAACCGGCAACTTCTTCTACAGGAAGGGCAATGACGATACCTCTAGCAGGTGTTTTCATACCACATTCATGTGAGATAGCGGACATAACAGCCGATTTTTTATTTTGGGGAACGATGATCAGGACCATTTCCTGTTCATCAAGCATTGTAATTCTTAAAAAACGTACAACTTCATCTGAACCAAAGCGTCTTCCTTTTAAGAGGGTTCCACCTTTAGCACCGGCACCTTTAGCGGCATGAATGACATTCTCACTGTAACCATGATTAACAGCGGTCAGGATGACTGAATATTCTATTTTCTCTTTCATGATCGTTTCTCCTTCTTTTATATCTGATTCAGTATATATATTTTGATGATCCAGCAGATGACGAATGCCATCCTGCATACCTGTAACAGGAATTGTCACAGCTACGCCTTTTCCTTTCTTTTGAAAAGCCATGATCTGATTGATCTTAAAAAGAATCTTATATGAAATAAGTTTAGGCATCAGACATACAGTAACAAGACGTTTTGTACCACTAAGGCCCCACATATCCAGTATTTCAGAAGTAGCAGTTCCCTTTCCATAACATTGATAATAAATAGGAATATGCAGGTCACGTAAAGTTTTCTCTAATTTATGCTCATCATCAGCATGGGTAATCATCAGAAGCATACGTTGATGAATTTCTTTTTCTCTATATATCATTTTCATTCTCCTCATCTTCTAATAAAATGATGTCATCAGATACTTCTTCCACAGGAAGAGCTTCTAGCTGTTTTGCTTTTCTCGTATAGATAAAGCCCATGATTTGAATGGCGATCAAAGGCGTCATGGCTACCATGGCAACGACACCAAAAGCATCTTTTACAACATCGCCGCCTGCTGCCAGACAGGCACCCATGGCCATTGGCAGAAGAAACGTTGTTGTCATAGCACCACTGGCAACACCACCTGAGTCAAAGGCGATGCCAACAAATACATTTTCTACGAAGTGACTAAGTATCAGTGCAATAATATAGCCTGGAATAAGAATATAATAAATATTAATTCCGGTTAATACTCTAACCATGGCCAATCCGACAGCAAAAGCAACACCGATGGATAAACATAGATTCATGGAACTTGCTGAAATACTTCCTCCGGTGATTTCTTCTACTTGATTATTTAATACTTGAACAGCAGGTTCAGCTTTAACGATATAATAACCAATGACCATTCCGATTGGAATCAGTATCCATGAGTAATTTGTAGAAGCCAGAGAACTTCCTAACAGATTACCCACAGGGGCAAAACCGACATTTACGCCTGTTAGAAATAAAATTAAACCGATAATTGTATAAATAAAACCTATGCTCATTCGGATGACCTGACGCTTACTATATTTTTTTGCGATGATTTGAAAAAGAATAAAGACAACGATGATCGGTAAAATGCTGATCATGACTTCATGGATATATTGTGGCAAAGCCTGAAGAAATTGAAACATGACATCCTGGGAAGTGATTACAGGAACGATTTCTACTGCATTATAGGTTGCTTCACTGGGGTGATAAATCATTCCTAGAAGCAATACCATCAGGATAGGACCAATGCTGCAGAAGGCAATTAAACCAAAACTGTCACTGACACTTTCTGCATCACTTCTAGAGGCTGATAAACCAACACCGATAGCCATAATAAAGGGTACTGTCATAGGTCCTGTTGTTACACCACCCGAGTCAAAGGCCACTGCTGTAAAAGCATCCGGTGAAAAAAAGGATAATAGAAAGAGAGCAATGTAAAAAATTGTAATGATCTTTTTTAAAGAAACTTTGAATAAGATTCTTAATACAGCGATAACTAGAAAGATTCCCACACCTAAAGCCACTGTCCAGATAAGGACCATGTTGGGAATAGAAGCTACCTGTGCTGCTAACACCTGTAAATCAGGTTCTGAAACAGTAATGATAGCACCGACTAAAAAACTGACAATGATGATCAAATAAATATTTTTACGCTTGATCATCCAGCCACCGATACCTTGTCCTAATATCGTCATTGTTGTTTCAGCACCTAGCTGGAAAAAGCCCATTCCAACTGTTAAAAGCAATGCTCCCATTAAAAATAAAGCAAGCGTACCGATCTCCATAGGAACCAGGATCATACTCATTAAAAGAACGATACATGTAATTGGCAATACACTGAAAAGAGATTCCAGAATTTTTTCTTTTAATTTCTCGTTGATAGAAATGATAATATTCCTCCTTTCGTGCCAGTATAAATCAGTGAGCACAATTTGCTAACAATGTTAGATAATTGTGTAAAATGAAAGGCAATCAATGCCTATAAAAATTACTTTGCTAAACCGTGAATGATCTTCTTTTGGATCCTGATATAGTCTTGAGCATCCTCAGGTCCTAAATATTCCAAAAGCTGAATCACATTTTGAAGAAGTTCGGCTTTTCTTTCTTCGATCAAAGCATTTCCTTTTTCAGTAAGGCAGACAATGACTTGTCGATTGTCCGTTGCATCATCTTTTCGAATCACAAGACCCTTTTCTTCCATATGATTTAACAAGGCAGCAATTCTTGCGGAACTGACAGCCATTTCACGATTCAACTCTTTTGGATGTGCCTGCGAGCCATGGGTAAGCAGATAATTTAAAACAAAATATTCACCTTTAATGAAATTTGAAAGCTTTTGACTGACAGGAACATGAAGAAAATCAATTCGGGTTTTTAAAAGGTCAAGAGCCATTTCCTTATAATCCATATAGATCTCCTTGATTTTACTAACGTTGTTAGTTAAATTATAACGTCATCTTCGCTTTGATGTCAAGCTATAAGCCATTTTCTTTTTGACTTTGAACAGCAAAAAAGTGGATAAAATAATGGATTCATGGATTTTAATAGTTGTAACTTGCATTTGTTTGTGATAGAATAATAAAGCCAAAGAAAGGAGGATTTATAAATGCTGCGAATTGTTTTAATGATTGTATCGGTCGCATTGATAATTCTCTCTTTAATGCAAAGCGGGAAGAACGATGGATTATCAGGAGCTTTTACAGGATCTGAGGGGTTGAACCTTTTTGCCAACGTAAAGGAAAGAGGTCCTGAAAAGATGATTTCTAATCTGACGATGATCGTTGGAATATTGTTCTTCGTTCTTGTAATAATTATGAGATTCCAATAAGACCGCATAAGGTCTTTTTATTTTAGAAGGAGGTGAAGCAATGGACTATAAAAAAATATTGATAGATACCATGATGTCTTCAAAATATAAAGGAAAGACATTGGAAGAATTAAAAGCAATGTTTGATTTAAGCAACGCACAAGAATTTATATCTTTTATGAAAGAATACAATGAGGGAATCGAAGATCTGACTTTCATTGAGATAAAAGATAAGATCTATCTAGCTAGCAGAGAGGGTTATTTTAAAGGTATTCTGAAAGTTCATCCGAAAGGATTTGGCTTTGTGGAAAATGATGAGTTTCACTGCTATGTAGCTGATGTGGGCAAAATGATGAATGGGGATGAAGTATTAGCCCAGTTTATTCATAAAGAAAATGAACAGCCGGAATGTAAGATCGTAAAAGTGTTGCATCACAATATGAAACATTTGGTGGGAACGATTAAGAAAAAAGAAGGTCGATCTTTTAAGTTTCTTCCTGACAGTCCACTTGTTTCACAGCGTATTCGTATTCTTAATTTTCATGATTTTAAGCTTGTCAATGATTCTAAAGTACTTGTACGAATTACAAAGTACGAGCCGTTGGAAGCTGAAATTGAAAAGGTGATTGGTTATAAGTATGATCCGGGAGTTGATATTACTTCACTTCTTTTGGAACATGACGTTGATATTGAATTTAGCGATGAAGTCATGAAAGAAGTAAATCAGATTGAAGATCATATTACAGCCAAAGATAAAAAGGGACGTGAAGATTTAACTGATCAGCTTATTATTACGATTGATGGTGATGATTCTCGTGACTTTGATGATGCGATCAGCATCGATAAGATTGAAAATGGTTATCGTTTAGGAGTACATATCGCAGATGTTTCACATTATGTGAAAGAAAAAAGTGCTTTGGATAAGTCGGCTTATGAAAGAGGAACATCGATTTATGTCTGTGATCGTGTCGTACCGATGTTACCGCAGTTTTTAAGTAATGGAATTTGTTCGTTGAATCCGAATGTTGAAAGATGTACGATTTCTTGTGTCATGGATATTAACATGCAGGGAGAAGTCATGAATTATCGAATCTTTCCATCTTTTATCAAGTCAAAGGAAAGAATGACCTATGCAAATGTGAATAAGATCATTCATCAGGATGTGGAAATGTGTAAAAAATATGCACATCTTCTTGAAATGGTTGATGATATGATGAAGCTGAGTCAGATCATCCGTAAAAGAAGAGAAGGTCTAGGATGCATTGATTTTGATACCAAAGAAGGTAAGATCATATTGGATGCAAAGGGAAGAGCGATAGATGTAAAGCTTCGTGAACGTGGAGAAAGTGAACGTATCATTGAAGATTTTATGATTCAGGCAAATGAAGTAGTGGCTACTCATATGAAATGGTTAGAAATACCTTCGATGTATCGTATTCATGAACAGCCTGATCCTAAAAAGATGAAAGAGTTTGTACATATTGCTCAGCTATCGCATCTTAAATTTAAGGGTAATGTTTTAAACGTAAAGCCAATGCAATGTCAGAAGCTTTTAAAAGAAGCAAAACAAAAAGAAGAATATTCGATTATTTCAACATCACTTTTACGATGTATGGCAAAAGCTAAATATGATGCAAAGTGTCTGGGACATTTTGGATTAGCTTTGAAAGAATATACACATTTTACTTCACCGATTCGTCGTTATCCTGATTTGGTCGTTCATCGGATGTTAAGAAAATATTGTTTTGGAAAGATGCCCGAAGAGAAAGTCATGAAAAAAGATGAAGCATGGGTAGAAAAGGCTGCTTTGCAGTCAAGCATTCAGGAAAGAAAAGCTATTGAATGTGAAAGAGATGTCGATGATATGAAAAAGGCTGAGTATATGGAAAAGCATATCGGTGAAAAGTATGAAGGTATGATCAGTGGAATCACTAAATTTGGCTTTTTTGTAGAACTGGAAAATACAGTAGAAGGTTTGGTGCATATATCATTATTGAATGATGATCATTATGTATATGATGATGCGACACGCTCTTTACTGGGAATGAGAACAAAGAAAAGATATGCGATGGGACAGAAGGTAAAGGTGAAATGCATCGCTGCCAGCCGGTTTAAAAAGCAAGTTGATTTTGAACTGATTAGGGGGTAAAGATGAAAAAGCTATTTGTTTTATTAAGTTTGTTTCTTTTTGTGGGGTGTGCTGAGCAAAAAACGCAAGAGCCATCAGTAGATGCGCCTGTAGAAGAACCTGTTGTTGAGGAAAAGGAAGATAGTGTCGTTTCTT
The DNA here is from genome assembly GCF_900104665.1 of Traorella massiliensis. Classification (GTDB taxonomy): domain Bacteria; phylum Bacillota_I; class Bacilli_A; order Erysipelotrichales; family Erysipelotrichaceae; genus Traorella; species Traorella massiliensis. The sequence goes on from NZ_LT629967.1 coordinate 633,375, forward strand.
TTATGGCAGTGGGTGATAATCTGATTCATGGGGCCATCTATATAAATGCTTATGCGAAATATGGTTCTTATGAATTTGATGATATTTATTCAGAAATCAAATATTTTGTAGAGTCAAAAGATGTTGCCTATATCAATCAGGAAACGATCTTAGGTGGAACAGAACTAGGGTTATCACATTATCCGATGTTTAATTCTCCTCAAGAAGTTGGTGTAGCAGTAGCAAATGCTGGTTTTGACTGGATTGCCAGTTGTTCCAATCATTCAATGGATAAATTTGAAGATGGTATTATTTCAGATCTGAATTTTTGGGATCAGTATCCTGATATTGTAACAACAGGATTGAATCGTAGTTTTGAGGAACAGCAAACAAATAAATATATTGAAAGAAATGGTGTAAAATTTGGCGTTTTAGGTTATACTTATGGTACCAATGGTATTGAGATACCAGAAGGTAAGGAGTATCTAGTCAATCTTTATTCAAAAGAAAGAATCAAAGAGGATATAGAACGTTTAGAAGGAACTTGTGATTCAATCCTTGTCAGTATGCATTGGGGTGATGAGTATTCAACAACACCAAATGCTGAGCAACAGGAATTGGCACAGTATATGGCTGACTTAGGTGTTGATGTTATTATTGGGGAACATCCTCATGTTATTCAGCCTATGGATTGGATAGAAGGTAAGGATGGTAACCTAACCTTAGTCATCTATAGCTTAGGTAATTTTCTTTCTTCACAGGATGAAGCTTTCAATATGTTAGGAGGCTGTGCATCGTTTGATATTCGTAAAGATGGCAATACAGGTGAAACGACTGTGGAGAATGTAAAGTGGTATCCGGTAGTTAATCACATTTCATATGGTGATTATATGGCAGGAACGAGAGATTATCGAGTATATCTGTTGAAAGATTATACAGATGAATTAGCATCACAGCATCGGTTAGGTATTACCCGTCAGTATTTTATTGACAAAACAGAAGAAGTCATGAATGACAAGTTTGAAATCGTGTATTAAGAAGGTGGTGAGTCATGGCAAAGAAATCAGTGGCTGAAAATCGAAAAGCATATCATGAATATTTTATTGAAGATCGCTTTGAAGCCGGTATTGTTCTAAGGGGAACTGAGATTAAGTCAGTTCGTAAAGGACATGTACAGCTGAAGGATAGCTATGTCAGCTTTGTAAATGGTGAAGCCTTTATCAAAGAAATGCATATTTCACCTTATGAATATGGAAATATCTTTAATCATGATGAAACAAGGGAAAGAAAACTTCTTCTTCATCGAGATGAGATCAGAAAATTAAGTGATAAGGTAAAGCTTAAAGGTTATACCGTAGTACCACTTAGTATGTATCTTCATAACGGATATGCGAAAATGGAGATAGCCTTAGCGAAAGGTAAAGATCTTCATGATAAACGCAATAGCGAAAAAGAAAAAACCGCAAAGCGTGAAATTGAAAAAGCAATGAAAAATTACAGGTGAGCATTCACCTGAAACATGGGGCTGTCATGGTTTCGACAGGGATATGTTTGGTGTAGACTGCAATCGTGTGGCTAACGTAAAAGCTATTAAAAATAAACGGAAACAAATTTGCTAACTTCTTCGGTGGAAACCGTGAAGTTGCTTTCGCTGCTTAATTAACCTAACTACTGGTTCGCAGCCGTCCTCTTATTTTTCTCCTTTAGGAATAAGCAGGGTGTCAGAAATAAAGGATAGATAATGCTTTTGTCTGATGAAGTATTATCGAAGTTTAAATCAGACACATCAGTAAGGAGTTTGTTCATCATTACCTGCTGATTATCAAGTATGAACTAAATTGTAGATGTCTATACGTGGGACTGTTTCTGGACGCGGGTTCGACTCCCGCCAGCTCCACCAAGTAAAAATAAAGCCTATTTTAAGGCTTTTTCTTTATATGTGAGAAGATTTTGAGAAGTTTGGTTGATGAAGTTTACTGATTCATTGCCAACATTTTTATAAAATGCGTATAGATTTTTAATGTTATGTTAATATCACGATGACTTAATTTTTTTAGATATTGTAATGTTTTTCATAAAAACAGGTAAGTAGTTAATGATTCAATCTTAAAGAATGATAGTAAACAGTTCATTTTATTTGAAAAGAAAATAAAAAATGATAAAATAATAAAAAAATGATGCAATAAAAATGAATGCTTATGTAATAATATTATGAAAGGATAAGAAAATATGATTTCATTGAATCAATCAGTCAGCACAGATATAGATGATATTGTTTTAGATCAATATATTAAAGAAATTGCAAATGGGAATAAAAATGCTCTGGCAGATCTTTATGCTATGACTAGTGCTGCTGTTTATGGATTTATTCTTTCTATTTTGAAGAACTCTCATGATGCGGAAGATATCCTGCATGACTGTTATGTCAGCGTTTTCTCAGCAACTCAAAATTATCGTTCAAGCGGGCGCCCGTTGGCATGGATCATGGCGATTGCCAGAAATCTGTGCTTGTTAAAAATGCGAGAGCGTAAAAAAAATGCTGATTATCCTTATGAAAATTGGGAGCATGATATTGCTGACAGAAATGATGTTTCGGCAGAAGATATGATTGTGTTGAAAGATTGTATGAAAAATCTCTCAGATGAAGAACATCAGATTGTTTATCTGCATGCGGTAAGCGGATTTAAACATCGTGAAATTTCACAAATCATGGAACTTCCATTATCAACGGTTCTTTCAAAATACCACCGTGCATTAAAAAAACTAAAAGCATGTTTAGAGTAGGAGAGGGTGAAAATGAATAATCGTGAAGTAGAAAAGAAAATAAAAAAAGCATATTCGCAAATTACTGCTCCGGATATTATCGACTCTATACTCTCTGATTGCGAAACTCAGAAAGGAAATGTGGTCATGATGGAAAAAAAGAATAAAACACCTTTGTTTAAAGGATTAGCACTTGCAGCGATGGTTTTAGTTGTAGCTGCGGGTATATTTGGATTTAGTTATTATGAAATGAATTACAAAGCTGTATCAACGATTGCTTTTGACGTAAATCCAAGCATTGAGATGAAAGTGAATGAACAAGATCGGATATTAGAAGTGATCCCTTTGAATGATGATGCGACAACGGTAATCGGTGATATGGATCTTAAAGGAAGTGATTTGGATGTTGCGGTCAATGCCCTGATTGGATCTATGATTCGTAATGGTTATTTAAGTGATCTGGCAAATTCTATATTGATCAGTGTTGAAAATAATGATCCGGAAAGAGCTGCTCAGCTTCAACAACAATTAAGCGATGAAATTAGTCAGCTGATCAGTACGAATAATTTTGATGGAGCTGTATTAAGTCAAAGCATCACAGATGATCAGGAACTGAGAACTCTTGCGAAGGAATATGGCATTACGATGGGAAAGGCTCAGCTGATCCAGCAGGTTCTTTCAGTAAATTCGCTATATACGTTTGATAACCTTTCTAAATTAACGATTAATGAATTGAATTTATTGATCAATGGTCAAAATGTAAGCAATGTTACTTCAACAGGATCAGCAAGTGATAAGAATTATATAGGTAAAGATAAAGCAAAACAGATAGCTTTAGAACATGCGAATGTTTCAGAATCAGGTGTCAGCTATTGTGATATTCATCTAGATTATGAAATGGGTACGATGGTTTATGAAGTAGAATTCTATGCAAATGGTACAGAATATGATTATGACATCAATGCATTGACAGGTGATGTTCTGCATGTAGAATCTGAACAGAAATCGAGTCCGTCACAAGCAACAGGAGAAACAAATATTCCATCTAATTCATCTTATATTGGCGAAGCAAAAGCTAAACAAATTGTTCTTGAGAATGCCGGTGTTACAGAAAATGATATTTCTAATTATTGGATAGAGATGGACAGAGATGACGGTAATATCATTTATGAAATTGAGTTTTATGCAGGAAGTACAGAATATGATTATGAAATTAATGCTTTAAGCGGTGAAATTATTAAATCCGAAAGAGATCAGGAAAATGATCATTATTATTCATCTGGTTCCTCAAATAATTCATCATCTTCAAGCAATACTTCTCAGTCAACTTCTTCAATCACTGCTGATCAGGCAAAACAAATTGTTTTAAACCATGCATCTCTTTCTGCTGATCAAATAAGCGGCTATGAGGTTGAAAGAGACAGTGAAAATGGGATTGTTGTTTATGAAATTGATTTTAGATCTGGTAATTATGAATATGAATATGAGATCAATGGAACTACCGGAGCTATTATCAAATCAAAAAAGGATATCGATGATTAGTGAAAGATTAAACAAAGGGGCTGTAACGAGAAATGATTGATTTCTCGATTATTAAAAAGTCCTAAATATCAAAAAAAGAACCGTAATATTTGGATAAAATCTCCTCATATTACGGTCTTTTTGGTATAATTGTTTGTGTACCAATACCTAGTTAATTGTAACGCAATTCAGCCATCTTTGCAATTCCCTTTGAGTTTTGTTTATGAAGATTCTATCGCTAAAGATGATATCTCCAGAACAGTGAAAGAAGTCGTAGAAGGAGTGAATATTTTAAAGTATGTCGATTTCTCTCATCGCAACTCTTATGGATATGATGGTATGAAAATGCTTGAATGTGTTTTGCTCGCTTTCGCTTTGAAAGGCTATGCCTCTGTGCGCGAGCTTGAAGATTTATGTAAGTATGATATCCGTTTCCAGTTCATCATGAACGGACAGACACCTTCCCATATGGCTTTTCATCGTTTTATCCACGATGATCTTCTTATGCCTGTTGAGGATCTGTTCGTCGAATTCAATAAATATTTTGAATCTCATGATGATATTGATACGGATGTTTTATATATTGATGGAACAAAATTTGAAGCCAACGCTAATAAAATGACTTTTGTCTGGATGAAGGCAACCAGGAAATTCAGAGAAAAGCGCTGGAAGAAGATCATGAAGAGAATCATATCTTTTAATATCTATTGTAAGAATGAATCTATTCCTGTGCAGCTGTCCGTATTGAAAGAATTCTCTTTTGAATATATTTGTGAAATTACCAAAACGATTGAGAAGATCATGAATCAGAAAAATATAGAACTAAAAAGCGGCAAGGGGCAGCGCAAGCATCCTCTTCAAAGATTCAAAGAAGAATTTGAGGAAGATGCCGAGAAGATTTTAAAATATGCCGTATATTATACGATTGCGGACGGACGAAACAGCTTTTCTAAAACAGATCATGATGCCACATTTATGCATATGAAATATGATTACTACAATCATACCAATGTGTTCAAGCCTGGATATAATGTACAGATGGGAAGCAGTGAAGGATATATCCGCCATATCTATGTATCGAGTGATGCCAATGATGTCAACACATATATTCCTTTTATGGAAGGATATCATATGGCCTACGGGAAATATCCATGCAAGACACCCGCTGACGCTGGATATGGAAGTTTTGAAAATTATTCATACTGTAAGGAACATGAGATCGATCTGTATATGAAGTACAGCACATTAAGAAAACAGCAGGAGGAGCTGAATGATAAGAATCGGTTTAAAAGTTATCGGATGCAGCCTGATGAAAATGGACAGATCCTGTGTCCTGAAGGCAAGGAATTTACTTTAGAAAAAGAAACCATAGATACAGCAGGACAATACAGAAAGAAACTTAAACATTACAGGAATGAACATTGCGCAGATTGTCCATTCCGATCAAAATGCACCAAATCAAAACAGGGACGAACGCTAACGATCAATGAAGAACTCATAGAATATCAGAATGAGGTACTGACTAATCTTTCTAGCGATGAAGGGAAAGAATTGATGAAACAGCGAAGCATACAGGCAGAAGGAATTTTCGGTCAGATCAAGCAGGACAATAATTATGCAAGACTATGCCGTCGAGGCAATCCCGGGGTAAAATTAGAACTTCTACTGGTATCCATGGGCCATAATTTACGCAGATATCATACACGGAAAAAGCAGAATGAGCATAAACTGATGGCTTAAGACGAAAAACAGATCAAAAAAAATACGAAAAAACAACTCTTTGTTTTTAGTGCGCCCAAAAAACCTCTCAAAAATCAAAATAGTCAGGGAAAATAATGAAACTGAACTACAAATACGAAAAAAGAGCTATAACGCTCTCAGTAATCTTAAAAAGTTACTTATTCGTTACAGCCCCTTTGTTTTCTTAAGTGGTAAGAAAAAAATTGAATTGATTTATTAATGAAGTGATTGAAAAAAAATTTATAAAATGAGAAAATATAATTCATGGATGTTAAAATGAAAAGTCAAGGAGGTAGTTGTAATGAAAAATAAAGTTTATACAAAATTAGGACAGCTTCCTTATGGAATGGCTCGTGATAAGATAACAGAAGGCTGTATTGTACTTGAAGGGGGTGCTTTTCGAGGTTTATATACTGCAGGCGTGTTAGATGCTCTGATGCAGGCAGGTATCAATTTTAGGACAACAATTGGCGTTTCTGCCGGATCTATGAATGGTATCAATTATGTAGCTGGACAGATTGGACGAAGTGGCAGAGTCAATTTAAAATATCGTCATGATAGTCGTTATGTTGGCGTAAAAGCCTTAGTTACAAATAAAGGTGTGATTGGTTTTGATTTTTTGTTTGATGCGATCGACAACGAAGAGCCTCTTAATAAAGAACGCTTTTTTAATGATGATAGAAGATTTGTGGCAGTGGCTACAAATTGTTTGAACGGTCAGGCTGACTATCTGGAAAAAGGAAAGTGCAGCGATATATTTCAAGCAGTAAGAGCTTCTTCCAGTCTCCCATATGTGTCTAAAATGGTGGAGATAGATGGAATTCCTTATCTAGACGGTGGATGTAGTGATAAAATTCCATATCAATGGGCCATTGATCAGGGATATGAAAAGATAGTTGTTGTAAGAACTCGAGAAGCTTCTTTTAGAAAACATACTGATATGGAGAAACTTGAATTAGCAGCTCAAAAGTTTTATCATGGTTACCCTGAGTTTGCCCATGCTTTGGGAACAAGTGATTGCCGATATAATGAGCAATGTGATGAAATAGATAGATTAGAAAAGGAAAAAAGAATCTTTGTTATTGCTCCTTCTTTTCCGGTTGAAATTAAAAGACTTGAAAGAAATATGGAAAAATTAGGTGAGCTGTATTGGAAAGGATATGAAGATGGTGGTTCACAGATCATAGCTTTATGGGATTATTTATATAGTTAAAATGCAGTGATTTGTAAAGTTTCATGCTATAATGGTCTTAGAGGAGAAGATATGATATACGTAATGAGCGATTTGCATGGTTGTTATCAGGAATATTTAAAAGCATTGGAAGTAATTGGTTTTAACGAGAATGATCAACTATATGTGCTGGGTGATATAGTAGATAGAGGAAAGGAACCTATTAAGCTTTTGCAAGATATGATGATGCGAAGCAATGTATTTCCAATCATAGGAAATCATGAATATATGGCTTTAACTGTATTGAGAAAGTTTTGTGTTGAAATTACTCAAGAGAATGTAGAAACACATTTAGATGAAGAAGATATGGAGAATTTCTATCATTGGTGTAGTGATGGAGGCAAAGTTACTTTAGAACAGTTTCGCAAGCTTTCCAGTGAAGAACAGTTAGATATTTTAGATTATCTGGAAGAGTTTAGTTTATTGGAAGAAATTAGTGTAAATGGCAGAAACTTTATTTTAGTACATGCTGGATTATATCCTTTTTTACCCGATAAACCTTTAGAAGAGTATCAGTTGGAAGAGGTTATTTTTAAATCTCCTAATTATGATTTGGTATATTTTGCGGATAAATATCTTGTGAGCGGGCATAAACCAACGATATCTATCGATAAGAAAAAAAGAGGCCAAATTATTGAAAAAAATCATCATATAGCTATTGATTGTGGATGTGTTTTTGGAATGAATTTAGGTGTTTATTGTCTTGATACAGGTGAAAAATGGTATATTGAAAAAGAGAAATAAAGGAGAAAAAGATGTTAGAATTTAGATATGATACACAGCTTCTTATTGAAGGTAAGAATTTAAATGAGGATGCAATCAATGATTATTTCACAACTCATTTCAAGGGAGATTGCTTATTGGCGGTAGGTGATGATGAATTGATTAAGATTCATTTTCATACGAATGAGCCATGGGAAGTATTAAAATATTGCTCGACACTTGGAGAGATCTATGATATTGTTATAGAGGATATGGATCGCCAATCCAGAGGACTTAAAGGTTAAAGACATCATCGAAAGATGATGACATGGGGTTTTAGCTCAGTTGGGAGAGCGCTACGCTGGCAGCGTAGAGGTCAGGGGTTCGAGCCCCCTAAGCTCCACCAGATTATCGAAGTGTGCCTGGTTATATTAGGCACTTTTTTAATATATATATATATATCTAAAAGATATTGATACTTGTGAGAATCTATATTTTCAAATTGAGAATGTGAAAGAATTATGTTACTATGAGTTTGTTAGGAGGCAATATATGGAAAAAGAATTATTAAATCAAGTTATCGAAAAAACAAAGAAGCTGATTGAAGCTCCGACATGTTGTGCTGATTTGAAAGAGGCAGCTTCAGCATGGTTGCATGCAGTAGGAACGGTGGACGAAGAAAAGCAGACAGCTCTCTTTCTTCAGAAATTAAAGGAAGATATTATGCCAATTGATCAATTGATTGGTTTTGCTAGTTCAGAAAATGGCAAAAAGTATTTTGGTGAAGAAAAGGCTTTGCAAATCGTTGAACATAGCAATGCTATCAAACAACAGGGTGCAGTTTATTGCGATTGTCCAGCCTGTACTATTGTTGAAGAACTTATAAATCTATTAGGGTAAAATATCATTTTCTATTCAATATATGCATGGCTGATAATGTAAAATAAATATTTTACATGAAAAGAAATCTTCGTTATACTAATAATGTCTAAAATGATTAGGAGGATTTTATGAAAAACAGTGTAAAAAATATTACCTTAACAGCAATGTTTTTAGCTTTAGGGATGATATTGCCTTTTTTTACGGGTCAGATTCCTCAGATTGGTAACATGCTGCTTCCAATGCATTTGCCTGTATTTCTATGTGCTTTGATATGTGGATGGCAATATGGTACAATTATGGCCTTTATTTTGCCATTATTACGTTCTTTAGTATTTGGTATGCCGCCTTTTTATCCTACAGCATTAGCAATGGCGTTTGAATTAGCAACCTATGCATTTGTTACAGGTCATTTATATGAAAAGTCACCTTGGCAGTGCATCAAGGCTTTATATCGCTGTATGATCTGTGCAATGCTGGCTGGACGAGTTGTTTGGGGAATCGTACAAATGATTCTTTTGAGTGTAAATGGAGGTATGCTGACATTTGAGGTATTTATCAGCAGTGCTCTATTAAATTCAATTCCAGGGATCATTATGCAGTTAGTGTTGATACCGGCAGTGATGGTAGCCCTTGATCGTACAAAAGTATTACCATTTAAACACGCTTCAATGCAGACAAAAAATGAATTGCAGTAGTAAAATCCTCAAGATTTAATCTTGAGGATTTTTTTATATATTAGGAAATTTCATTTTTGATTGATAGAAAGATGATGAAAGAAAATAAAAAAAGTTAAGTGTGATTTATGTTATGATAATATATATCATCAACTTGAAATTATAGTATCATTATAGTTATTAATATGATATAATATCTGTACAAAACATCTCATTTCTGTCAAGGAGGCATCATGAAAGTCTTTTCTCTTTCCAACCGTTTCTATTACCGCGAATTCCCTGATCTGAAGAACACCGTTCTTCATGATCTTGATGTCTACAACCGTGTCCTTCATAAGGCCTATAAATGTCTTTACGATCGTGCCTATAAGGGAGCCGCGTTTAAGGACAGCGAGCTTCACCAGCTCCTTAAAAAGCAGTTTCATCTCAATGACTATATCCCTCTGTCTGCTGTCCATGAAGCCAAGGCCCTGCTAAAGGCTAATGCTGCCTTGAATAAAAAACTGATCCGGAAAACAGATAAAAGAATGAATAGGATCAGAATGAAGATCAGAGAAAAGGAAACGGAACTGGAAAAGGTCATCTGTGAAAAGGAAAAGATGATCCGGAAAACGAAACTGCATGGAACTACAGAAAAGGACTATCTGTATGAAGCAACTGTGATCGATCCTAAAATAAAGAATCTGAAGAATCAGATCAAACTATTAAAGTATCGGTTAACAGGAGAAAAGCAGAAAAAGGAAAGATTCATGGAAAAGCCGAAAAGCGTATGCTTCGGAGGAAGGAAGAATCTGAAGCATGATATGGATACCTACCGCTATAACCGCAGAAAAAGGATGCTGATCTGCGGAAGAAGGCAGGGAAAGTACGGCAATAATCTTTTCAAATATCATATCGATGAAGGGATTCTTGTCTACCGGGGAATCAGACAGGAAATAAGGATGCCGGTTGTTTTTCATCAGCACAGGGAGCATATAGAAAGAGCAGTAAGAATGAAGCACAATACTCCCGGGAAGGCCATTGCGTATGAGCTGTATGATCATGGAGAATATTTTATCATCAAAGCAATTGCTGAATATCCTGGCGAGCCGGTATTACCATCCGGCAGAGGAAGTATCGGAATGGATATCAACAGGGATCATATAGCGCTGGCAGAAACCGACAGAAAAGGGAATCTGGTAAAGGCATGGAGGATTCCGTTGAAAGAAAGAGGAACAAGGAACCAGAGGGAATATGAAAGGTATGTGGCAGTGAAACGGATCGTAGAGGAATGTGCGGGCAAGAAAAAGAATCTGATCATGGAAGATTTAGAATTCGAGAGGAAGAAAGAAGAGAGCCTGTACAGGGACAGGAACTATAACCGGATGCTGGGAACATTTGCATATAAGAGGCTGGAGGAGAAGATTGAAAGGAAATGCATGGAAAAAGGAGTATATTTAAGGAAGGTGGATCCAAGGCACACAACGCAGATCGGGAAGCTGAAATATGCGAAGCGGCTAGGGCTAAGCATCCACCACAGTGCAGCGTATGTGATTGCAAGGAGGGGAGAAGGGTACCGGGAAAGGATACCGAACGAATATCATGAATACAGGGAATGGAAAGAAGTGATCAGGGATCTGGGGAAAGCGACATTGGAGGAATGTCAGAGAACTCCCTATTTATGCCTGTTCAGATAGAAAAGAAGCAGGACCCGGCAGTCATGCGATTCACTGGAAGATGGAAGCATGGCAAAGGGATGGAATCCTGCCAGAAAAAAATAATAAGCTGACACTGGAACATTTCGCCAATGCCTTACGCTTCAGAGAGGAGCAAAAGAAGGAGATGTGAAGGTGCCGGTGGAACCACGCCGCTAGAAAGGCAGGTGGGTATGCAGATAGGGAGTTGCTTATTTGCATATGATTTTGGTTACAAAATCATTTTCTTGGAAATAAGTATGCATAAAATGTATGGCAATGAATTAAATATAGGTATTAGACATTAGAAAAAATACTTTTTATAATACTAATAAACAGGAGGTACTCTTATGAAAAAAATATTTTCTTTCTTATTACCATTTATGGCTTTTTCACTTGGTGCCTGTACTTCAAATATTCAACATGAAGAAACTTCTTCGCCTTTAACTGAAATTGAAACAAATGAAGAAGCTACAAACGAAACGGAGGATACACAGGAAATGGAAGTTATACAGGAAAATAATGTACGTCAAATTTCTGTACAATTTGGTGATCATGTAATTATTTATGAGCTTAATGAGAGTCTAGCGGCTGATTCTCTTTATGAACAGTTACCACTAACTGTTGAATCAGAAGATTTCAGTACAAATGAAAAAATCTTCTATCCATTGCAGGAATTGAATACTGACGAAGCCATTCTTGCAGAAGGCGGTTCAGGTGTTTTAGCCTATTATGCGCCATGGAGGGATGTTGTTATGTTCTATGGTGACTTTAATACAAATTCATCGTTATATGAATTGGGACATATTGTTTCAGGTGAAGAACTTATTCAAGAGATATCTGGAACGATTACGATCAATGCTGTTGAATAAAGGGGGATTTTATGGATAAAAAATTAGTGGCTTATTTTTCTGCTACTGGTACAACAAAAAGAGTTGCGCAAAAGCTTGCTGATGTGACAACGGCAGATCTTTATGAAATCTGTCCCCAAAATTCTTATAGCAGTAATGATTTAAATTGGATGGATAAGAAAAGCAGAAGTACGATCGAGATGAAAGATCCTTCAGCACGTCCTGAACTTGCCAGTCGAGAATTAGAACTAGAAGTTTATTCTACAATTTATTTAGGTTTTCCTATTTGGTGGTATATCGCTCCTGCAATAATTCGTACTTTTTTAGAAAGTCATGATTTTAGTGGAAAAACAATTATCTTGTTTGCTACTTCTGGTGGAAGTGGTCTGGGAAATACTGTAAAGGATCTTTCGATCATGGTCAAGGATGCAGTATTCATTGAAGGAGGACTTCTTAATGGCGATCCTAGTACAGATCAGTTAGTACAGTGGGTGGAACAGATAAAAATAAATTTAGGAGAGTAGTATGAAAAAATTATGCTATTTAAGTTGGATATTAGTTATATCATTGTTTATTTTAGCTGGATGTTCATCTGAAAAAAGCGAAGCTGAAGAAAATATACTACCACAAAAAGAAGTTGTGGAAGAAGAAATTGAAGAACCTGAAGATAACGTTCAAGGGGAAACAAGTGTTGTCTATATGAGTGAAAATATTAGTTCTGATAGCTTGATTGCAATTTTTGATGCTCTTGGTGCCCAGATTGAAGGTAATGTGGCGGTTAAGTTATCCACAGGAGAACCGGGGAGCAATTATTTACGGACAGATCTTATTGGTGATTTAGTACAATCTTTTGATCATCCGACTATCGTAGAATGTAATACAGCTTATGGAGGACAAAGAGCAAGTACTGCTATGCACTATCAGGTTGCGGAAGATCATGGTTATACTGCCATTGCGGATGTAGATATCATGGATGAAGAAGGTTCTATGACTTTGCCGGTAAGTGGTGGTACACATTTAAGTGAAAATTATGTGGGTTCACATTTTGCCAATTATGATTATTATGTCGTGTTATCCCATTTTAAAGGACATGCAATGGCAGGATATGGCGGTGCAATTAAAAATATATCAATTGGTATTGCATCTTCTGAAGGTAAAGCTCATATCCATAGCGGTGGAACAGGTGGCAGCATGTGGAGTGGTGATCAGGATGCTTTCTTAGAATCGATGGCCGAGGCTGGCAAGTCAGTCGCCGATTATTTAGATGGAAATATTTTATATATCAATGTTATGAATCGTCTTTCAGTAGATTGTGATTGTGATTCAAGCCCAGCTGAACCTGATATGCATGATATTGGTATTCTTGCATCTTTTGATCCAGTAGCTTTGGACCAGGCATGTATTGATCTTGTATATTCCGCAGAAGATGGGGCTTCTTTAATTCAGCGTATCGAATCAAGAAATGGTTTGCTTACCTTGGAACATGCGCAAGAAATCGGACTGGGAAGCAGAACCTATCAATTAGTCAATATTGATGAGTAACAAAGAGATGAATGGAAATTCTACGTCGGGAGTTCATTTATATCTGGTATTATTTTAGTATTCAGTTCGAACAGATATTTGTTTACTGGATTATTGGTATGATGATCGGTTCAGCAGTTTCGGTATTTGCGAAGGATCATCTTCATCATGCGCTCATATATTTACAGAAGAAACGGATTGGTATCTTAGGTATATTTGCTGCCTCTTTTCTAGGAGCTGCTTCACCTTTATGCATGTATGGGACCATTCCGATTGCTGCTTCTTTTTCAAAAGGAGGAATGCGGGATGACTGGCTGGCCTCCTTTATGATGGCTTCAATTCTTTTAAATCCTCAGCTGATCATTTATAGTGCCGCCTTGGGAAAAGAGGTCTTGATCGTACGTATTATATCTTGTTTGTTGTGTGGTATTACGGCAGGTCTGCTGATTCATTTCTTATACAAAGATCAATCTTTTTTCAATTTTAGCAGTTTTGAAAAGCCTATAAATAAAGATACAGACAGCAATATGTTTGTACGTTATTTAAAAAATGTAGGACGTAATATTCAAGCCACAGGTCCATATTTCTTTTTGGGTATATTACTTTCAGCACTTTTCCAGCGTTATGTACCTGCAGAAATGATGACGATGCTTTTTGGCGGGAATGAAGCCTTAGGTGTCTTGATGGCAGCTACGATAGGTGTTCCATTGTATGCCTGTGGTGGTGGAACCATTCCTCTGCTTCAACAGTGGCTATGGGAAGGAATGAGCATCGGTAGTGCTGCTTCTTTTATGCTTACAGGACCTTCTACGAAGATCACCAATCTAGGAGCATTGAAAATCGTCTTGGGCGTGCGTCATTTTTGTTTATATCTTGGTTATGTTATCATATTTTCTTTTTTGACAGGGATATTTATTAATTTTATCTTATGAGGCAGTTAAGAACTGCTTTTTTTAAGGAGGCTATTTTTTTCTTGTGATTTATGGTATTCTTAAATAAGTATTTATTCATTTTGCTCAATAGTATTATTTTTTGACTCATATTATATAAAAAGGAGTGAAATGAATTATGATTTATTTTTATGTATTTATTTTATGTAGCTGTGTAGGCAGTTTTGCCAATGTGCTGATTTATCGGTTGCCAAAGAAAGAAAATTTTGTAAATGGTCGTTCTTACTGTCCAAACTGTCATCATACTCTGAGAATGAGGGATATGATTCCTATTTTTAGCTGGTTTTTATTAAAAGGAAAATGTCGCTGGTGTCATCATAAGATTTCTATTCGTTATCCGCTTGTTGAAATAGTAAGTGTAGGAATAGGTTTTTTATGTTTTATGAATGTTGGTCTTAGTGTGGATTTTTTTATCATTTTTTTTATTTGTGAGCTATTGTTTGTTGTTAGTGTTATTGATTTTAATACGATGATGATACCAAATGGACTAAATGTTTCATTAGCGATTTTAGCGTTTATTTCTTATTGGTTTCATCCTGAAATTTCCTTGATTCATCGCTTGATAGGTATGATAGTCATCTCATTGCCAATGTTTGTCATGAATTTGATTGTGAGTCATTCATTCGGTGGTGGAGATGTGAAATTGATGATAGCTGCAGGTTTTCTTCTAGGATGGACGAAAACACTGGCTGCTGGTCTGATTGGGATCATGAGTGCTTCTATATATGCATTGTATTTATTGATCAAAAAGAGAGCGAGCCGTAAGAGTCATATGCCATTTGGACCTTTTCTATCTTTAGGAATCACGATGAGTCTTTTTTATGGGACATCAATGATTGATATCTATTTACAGCTTGTGAATTTTTGATACAAAGTTATTGAATCATCTGAGTTAAAAAAGCAAAGTCGCTGTGTTATAATGATTGAACAAAGAGGGGTGAGATCATGGCAAGAATTCATTCTTTTGAAAGCTTTGGAACAGTAGATGGACCGGGCGTGCGTTTTGTAATCTTTATGCAAGGCTGTCCTTTACGATGTAAGTATTGTCATAATCCTGATACTTGGAATTTTCAGGGTGGAGAAGAATACAGTGTTGAAGAGGTTGTCAGTGAAATCATGAAATATAAAAACTATATTAAAGATGGTGGCGTAACTCTTAGTGGCGGAGAACCTTTAATGCAAATAGATTTTGCGATCGAATTATTTAAAGCTTTGAAAAAGAGAGGTATTCATACTTGTATGGATACAAGTGGTATTACATTTGATTGTCATGATACGTCTAAATTTGATCAGCTTTTAGAAGTGTGTGATTTGTTTTTATTAGATATCAAGCATATTGATACTAAGAAGCATCTGGATCTGACTGGAGTGTCTGCAGATCGGCCGCAGGCTTTTGCCCGCTATCTCGATGAAAGGAATAAACCGGTTTGGATCCGTCATGTATTGGTTAATGGTTATACCAATAATGAAGAAGATCTTATGAAAACAAGAGCTTTTCTTGATACATTGCATAATGTAGAGAAGGTAGAAGTGCTTCCTTATCATACGATGGGTATCGTTAAATACGAAAAGATGGGGCTGGAATATCCGCTCAAGGGCGTAGAGGTATGTACAGCGCAAGAAATTGAAAGAGCAAAGGAGATATTGGGTGTATGCTGAATAATGAAAATTTCAAGGAAGTATTGGGACAAAGCAGATTTGCGGTAACGCTGATTAGCGGTGAAGGATGTGCAAATTGTGTCAGTATGCTTCCAATGGTTTTGAAATTGAAAGAACGTAATGATATGGATGTCTATATCGTTGAGGTCAGTCCTTCAAATTATGAGATCAATGAGCATTATGATATCAAAGTTGTACCAACGATTTTGCTTACAAGCTATGGCGAAGCAATATCAAAAATTACAGGTTATCAGCCTGAAGAAATCTTTGAGCTTTACATTGAAGCGAAACTGGAAGAAACAGGAAAAAGAGCAAGTTAAAAATAAGAGTTTTATAGATGACTTGAAAAGGGGTTTATGATACAATACTTGCGTTAATGAAAGAGAGGTATTTATGTATAAAGGCTGGGAAGGTTTTGAATTAGGTAAATGGAGCAAGGAAATCGATGTCCGTGACTTCATTCAAAAAAATTATACGCCTTATGAAGGTGATGATAGTTTCTTAGCACCTGCTACTGAAGCTACAAAAAAATTATGGGAACAGGTATCTGAACTGAATCAAAAAGAAAGAGAAGCAGGGGGAGTACTGGATGCAGATACAAAGGTGGTTTCTTCACTGACATCACATGCTGCCGGTTATTTAAATAAAGATTTAGAAAAGATCGTTGGTTTCCAGACTGACAAGCCATTTAAACGTTCACTGCAGCCATTTGGTGGTATCCGAATGAGTGAAAGTGCCTTAAAAGCTTATGGTTATGAGCTTGATCCGGAAATCAAGGAAATCTTTACAAAATATCGTAAAACACATAATCAAGGGGTTTTTGATGTTTATACGCCAGAAATGCGTCGTGCTAGAAGCTGTGCTATCCTGACAGGTCTTCCTGATGCATATGGACGTGGAAGAATTGTTGGCGATTATCGTCGTGTTGCTTTATATGGTGTTGATTTTCTAATCAAAGATAAGGAAACACTTCACAAGGAAATCCTTTTAGGAAGCATGACTGAAGAGAGAATCCGTGAACGTGAAGAAGTAGCTGAGCAGATTCGTGCTTTATATGCCTTAAAGGAAATGGCACAAATCTATGGCTGTGATATTTCTGAACCAGCTGTAACAGCACAAGAAGCTGTGCAAGCTGTTTACTTTGGATATCTGGCGGCAGTGAAAGACCAGAATGGAGCAGCGATGTCTTTAGGACGTACTTCTACATTCCTTGATATCTATATTCAAAGAGATTTGGATAAGGGACTCATTACTGAAGAAGAAGCCCAGGAATTGATCGATCATTTTGTTATGAAACTGCGTCTTGTGAAATTCATGAGAACACCAGAATACAATGAATTATTCTCTGGTGATCCAACATGGGTAACAGAATCTATTGGTGGTATGGGACTTGATGGAAGAACATTAGTTACAAAGAATTCTTTCAGAATGCTTCATACGCTAGTAAACTTAGGACCGGCTCCTGAACCAAATTTAACAGTATTATGGTCTACAAGATTGCCAAAGAACTTCAAACGTTTCTGTGCAAAGATTTCTATTGAGACAAGCTCTATTCAGTATGAAAATGATGATCTGATGCGTGTAGAGATGGGTGATGATTACTGTATCGCCTGCTGTGTATCCTGCATGAAAGTTGGAAAAGATATGCAGTTCTTTGGAGCTCGTGCAAATTTAGCAAAATGTCTGTTATATGCAATCAACGGTGGTATGGATGAAGTGAAGAAAATTCAGGTTTCACCAAGAATGGAACCAATTACTTCAGAATATTTAGATTATGATGAAGTTATGGCTAAATATAATCAGATGCTGGAATGGCTGGCTGGATTATATGTCAATACTTTGAATGTAATTCACTACATGCATGATAAATATTGTTATGAAGCTTTAGAAATGGCTTTACATGATCATGATGTAAGACGTTTCTTCGCAACAGGTGTAGCAGGACTTTCAGTAGCAGCAGATTCTCTTTCAGCAATCAAATATGCGAAAGTAAAAGCAATCCGTGATGAAGATGGAATTGCAATTGATTATGAAGTTGAAGGTGATTTCCCTAAATTCGGAAACAATGATGACCGTGTTGATCAGATCGCTGCAGATCTTGTAAAGAATTTCATGAATAAGATCAGAGAACACCGTACTTATCGTAATGGTGTACCTTCAATGAGTATTCTGACAATTACATCAAATGTTGTTTATGGAAAGAAAACAGGAAATACACCAGATGGAAGAAAAGCCGGAGAACCATTTGCACCAGGTGCTAACCCAATGCATGGTAGAGATACACATGGTGCAGTAGCTTCACTGGAATCAGTAGCTAAGCTTCCATATGAATATTCAAGAGATGGTATTTCAAATACTTTCTCAATCGTGCCAAATGCTTTAGGAAAAGATGAATAACAGGAGGAAAGAAAATGTCTGATAGAATTGATAACTTAGTAACGATGATCGATGGCTATGCTCAGAGTGGCGGACATCATTTAAATGTAAATGTATTCAATAGAGAAACATTGTTAGATGCTCAGGCTCATCCTGAAAAATATCCTCAATTAACGATTCGTGTTAGTGGATATGCTGTTAATTTCAATAAACTTACAAAAGAGCAGCAGGATGATGTCATTCGCAGAACCATGCATGAGTCAATGTAATTCTTAACTTGAGATGACTGTGAGAAGCAGTCATCTTTTATTTTGGCTATATCTTGAAAACCCGATACGTGTATGATAAGATGATAAAAATTACTTAGGAGAAAATATATGAAGCTGTTAGAAGATGTTATTTTAGAAAAAGGTGAAATACTTGAAGGAAATATATTGAAAGTTGATTCATTCATGAATCATCAGATCGATCCTATATTAATGGAAAAACTTGGCATTGAGTTCGCTGAGTATTTCAAAGATAGAAAAATCACAAAAGTACTGACTGTTGAATCAAGTGGAATCGCACCATCACTTATGTGTGCTCTAAAATTACAAGTGCCGCTAGTCTTTTTAAAGAAAACCCAGCCATCTACAATGCGGCAGCCGCTTACTTCTGAAGTCTTCTCATATACTAAAAACAAAGCTTATACGCTTTGTATGGAGAAACATTTCTTGAATAATGATGATATTGTCTTGTTCATTGATGATTTTCTTGCCAATGGTGAGGCTTTTCGAGGGGTAGAAGATATCATAAAACAAAGCGGAGCCAGACTTGAAGGAGTGGGTATCGTCATAGAAAAATCATTTCAAAAAGGTCATGAATATATTATTAGTCAAGGTTATGATTTATATTCATTGGCAGATATTAAAGCTTTTAATAACGGTAAAATCATATTTAAATAAAAGGAACAGTACACTGCACTGTTCCTTTACTCATCTTTTATAACAATCCCCAATAATTTTGAAAGTTCAACAGCCTGAAATGAACTAACTATGATTCCAGGTATGCTTTCTGCAGTTAATGTAATACTTGCGATTTCGCTTGTACTAAAATCAAGATCTTTTAAAGAAGTGTGAATAAACTCAGATTGTGTAAAGTTACAATGATCTAATTCACATTTATTAAAATCAGTCTCGACATATCGTGATTCACGAAAATCACATTCAATAAAACGAGAATTTTTAATTTTACTTCCAGAAAAATTAATGAATTGTGCACGAGTACTTAAGAATTGCACATCGCTTAAATAAGTATCTGTAAAATCACAGCCAATCATGCGACAGCTTTTGAAAATAACTCGATGAAAAGAACTATTTGAAAACTTCATATTAGAACAATCGCAATTTTCAAAGATTACATCCATAAAATCGCTTTTGATAATAGAACTCCCTTTAAAGATAACATTTTTAAATAAGCATTCATCAATTTTTATAAATTCAAATTGAAAAGATCCTTCCAGATGTTGATATTCACTATTTATGAAATCACCTTTGATGCATGTCTTTTCCTCAAGATAGGAAATTTTAGGGGCTTTACATTTATGCATATTTTTTGATCAATGTTTGTTTTTTTGCTTCGTTCGATAATTCGCCGGTAGAGAAGAACCAAGTATAATCTTTGAATTCTTCAATAATTTCTTTGCATCCCTGAGCATACACTTTCTTTGTTTCCTCATCTAAGGCAGCGATACATTCTTCATCAAAAATATCTCCACAGAAAAGAATTTTATTTGTACGATCTGCCAGCATGCATCCATTGACCTTGGTCTTATCATTAGCGACTACTTCAAGTGTTTTTTTACCTAATGCATATTTTTTACCATTTGACATGGTTGTGAATAGGGCAGGAAGAAAAGTGTTATCATCTTCAGTTAACTTTTCTTGTGAAGAAATCCATTCATCTGAATAATCATGTGTAAGAAAATTGATTCCGTTTTCTTCATTTAAGATATGAACTAAACGGAATTTTTTATTAGCAGAAGAGTGATAAGCACTTGCATGAGAATTTAAAACAGTAGGAACGGTACTTGTTAATGAGAAAATGAGCTTTTTCATACGTCCGATTCCACATCCTGTATCAAGTAATATGCTTTGATTGTCACCACAAATCAAATAAGATGTAGAAGTTGTGTTTTTGTAATTCTCACTAATTGCATAAGTGTTATGTGAACAATCAAATAATTTAAACCAGCCTAAGTCGTGTTTGATTTCTTTTACCATCTTTTTCCCTCCTGTAAAATAAAAACATCGTTTCTATATAGAAACGATGTTAATCGCGGTACCATTCTATTTGCTTGCATAAAAAGCAAGCCGCCTCATCCGTTAACGCCGAACTACGTCTTGACCTACTATTACTTCAATCAAAATCTCAAAGGTGCGTTTCACTATGCTTCTTACCGCCTGACTCTCACTCTGTTCAGACTCGCTGATGGTGAAGGAATAGTTACTTTTCCTCATCGTCGATGACATTATTATAATCAAAACAAATCACTTGTCAACACTAAAATGAAAAATTATTCTTTTTCTTGATGTAAATTTTCAACTAAGATGGTTTCACTGCCTTTTTGAAATAAAATTGTTTTTCTAAAGTTTCCAGGAGACATATTTTTTAGCTTTACAAAATTTCGATTAAAAGTCTTAACAGTGTTATAACCTACTTGAAAACCGATGTCAGTAATTGCAGCATCCGTTGTTAGAAGCATTTCACAGGCTTTATTGATACGTAAAAAATGAATCAGATCTTCAAAATTTTTTTCAAGCTGGAAAAGAAGAATACGATTTAACTCAATGACACTGATATGGAATTTATCAGCAACATTTTGAATTTTTAAATCTTCCATATAATTTTCATAAATATAAGTAATAATTTCATAGCTGACACTTTTCTCTTTTTCACCAAATATTTCATGAAGATTACGATAAATATTCTGATAAGTTTTTGGAGTTGTACCTACACGTTCATTAAATACTTTAGAAATATGGGAAGCGTCAGTAAAACCAGTAATACTCGCTATCTCATTTAAAGTAAGATCAGTATACGTTAAAAGATCCATAGCTTTAACGATCCGCATTTCATTAAGTAACTCAGTAAAGGACAATCCTGTAACATCCATGATATATTTACTGATTGCTGATTCACTCATGAAAAACATCGCTGATATTTTTGTTAATGTCTGTTTTTCATTTAAATGTGAATACATATATTTAAAAATAGCATTTCTTTGGTCTAATTCAATACTGCTGCCATCCATTTGAACACATTCTTTTTTGGTGATGAAACGTTTAAAATGAATCAAAAGTTCACAGAGCTTATTTGTTACATAGACTTTACTTAATTCTTTTTCTTCTTGAACATCATAAATAGATTCAACACCTGTTTCATTTTTGATTTCATTCATAATGTTTTTAATGATTTTAGCTTCATCAGGAGTACAGTAAACAACAGGAGTATTTCCAATTGGTGTTAAAACACTGAATAGCTCATTCGAAGTATTATATGATGATTTCATTGATTGGGTGATAAAATCAGAATTATAGACAATTTTCATAAATTGCATAGGTTCTTTTACTTCATCAATGACCGTTGTTTCCCATGGTAATATCGCAATAAAAGTATCGGGAACTACAGGATAACTAATTCCATCTATTTTAATAGTTCCTTTACCTTTTAAAAAATATAAAAACCTTGAAGTCTGGTGTAAAAGTGGCTTTGTAGGCCTGTCAACAAATTCGATATCAAAGCTGCACAGCTTTCTTTTATCATAGCTGGAGCAGAACTGATCTTGTATTGTAGCATAACGATTCATAAATATAATTCCCTCTTAATTTCATTATACATGAATCTCTATTAAATATCAAAAAAACCGTCATTTAATGACGGTAAAAATTACATTTTTTCAGGTGCGCTTACACCAATAAGATCCAAAGCATTTTTTAAAGTAATCCTTGTTGCTTCCAGAAGCGCTAATCTTTGAGCTGTCAACTCAGGCTGAGAGTCATCAATGATCTTGTGTGCTCCATAGAAAGAGTGGAAATACTGTGCCAATTTTTGAATATAGTTACAAATCTTATTTGGACTTCTTGTAAATGCAGCATCTGATACGACGTTTACAAATTCATTGATATGCTTCAATAAATCTACTTCTTTTTCGCTTGTTAAAAGATCATAATTCTCTAAACGCTGTGCTGATCTGGTTCTTAAAATTGAGCAGATACGAGCATAAGCATATTGTGCATAGTAAACAGGGTTTTCATTTGACTGGCTTCTTGCCAGATTTAAGTCAAAATCCATATGTGTATCAACAGCTCGGCTTACAAAGAAATAACGAGCTGAATCAACACCGATATCATCTACTAATTCACGAATAGTAATGGCGTTACCTGTACGTTTTGACATTTTGACTTCCTCGCCATTTTCAACTAGACGTACCATTTGAATAATGTCAACTTCTAAAGCATCTTTTCCATAACCCATTGCTTGAATAGCAGCCTTCATACGAGGAATATAACCATGATGGTCGGCTCCCCAAAGGTTGACAAGTTTTTCATAGCCACGTTCAAATTTATACATGTGATTAGCAATATCAGGTGTCAGATAAGTATAATAGCCATCGCTTTTCTTTAATACACGGTCTTTATCATCACCATATTCTGTAGATTTAAACCAAATAGCGCCATCTTTTTCATAGGTTAATCCCATGTTGATCATTTTATCCATAACTAGATTTACACGGTTTTCATCTACGATTTTCTGTTCGCTGACCCATGAGTCAAATTCACAGCGGTAATACTCTAAATCTTTTTTGATACGATCAAGCTCACGCTTTTTTCCTTCTTCACGGAAATATTTGATAGCTTCTTCTTTTGGACAATTTAGATATTTATCACCAACATCTTTTTTGATCTCTGCAGTGATTTCTACAACATCAGGTCCATGATAACCATCTTCTGGAAGTGTGGCTTCCATACCAAAAGACTGCAGATAACGAGCATAAACAGATTCTCCAAGCATATCAATTTGATGTCCGGCATCATTGATATAATATTCTCTTAAACAGTCATAGCCGGATTTATTTAAAAGACGGCATATGCTGTCACCCCATGCAGCTCCACGTGCATGACCTAGATGTAAAGCTCCGGTCGGATTAGCAGACACATATTCCACTAATATTTTTAAACCGTTGCCGCTGTTATTTTTTCCATAATCATCTTTCGCATCAATTACAGTATTGATTACACTGGCAAGTTCACTTTTCTTGATCCAGAAATTGATGAATCCAGGTCCGGCAACTTCAATCTTATCAGCATTTTCTAAATTTGATTCTAATTTTTCTACTAATGCTTTCGCAATAACCTGAGGATTCGATCGGACTACCTTTGCCAGTCTCATTGCAATATTTGTTGAATAATCACCATTAGAATTATCTTTAGGGATCTCAATCATGACAAGACCAGACTCAGGTGTGATATTGAAACATTCCTGAACGGCTTTTTCAATACTACCTTTTAATGCTACTTCAATATTATTCATGTTTTCTCCTTTCAGCCTCCTGCTTTCGTTCATAGTCTAACATATTTAGAAAATAAAACAAGGGAAATGTTGAAAAACACGTAAAATTCAAGTTTTAAATATATCATATAAGTTTATCTTACAATACCATTGACAACAGATAACTATAAATCTATAATCTAAAAGAAGGAGTTGATTATTAGATGTATGTGCCTGTGCATTAATAAAAAACATATTTAGAAAATAAGCTTTAAGTAGTGTTTTTTATAATGGAAAGGTGACATCTATGAAAAATAAAAATATAATTCTTATGTGTGCCATTGCATTTCTGCAAGGCATGGTCTTTTATAGTGCTGTTTCAACGATTTATCGTCAGACACAAGGAATTACTCTTTTAGAGATGGGAATCATTGAATCTGTACTTTCAATATTAATACTGATATTAGAAGTTCCATGGGGCATGGTTTGTGATCGTATCGGTTATAAAAAGACGTTGATCATATGTAATTTCATTTATCTTTTATCAAAGATCGTATTTTGGAGAGCCGATAGTTTTATGCTGTTTCTTTGTGAAAGAATTTTACTGGCAATTGTTATTTCAGGGTTATCTGGCTGTGATAGTGCCTTGATTTATGTCAGTACAGGAAAAGAAGAGGCAGCGGGTGTTTTTGGATATTATCACGCATCATCAACGATAGGAATGATGATCGCATCATTAATGTTTTCGTTATTCATTAAAGATGATATTTTAAAAAGCGGGTTATGGACGATCTATCCTTATGCATTAGCTTTTCTCTTAACATTTTTCTTAAAAGATGTAAAAGGAAAAAATGATAACATAACTTCTTTTTCTAAAGAAGGTTTTTCATATTGTTTGAAGTCATTAAAGAAAATGTTTCTTTTCTTGATAGCGGCTACTTTATTAACGGAGACAACACATACATTAGGAGTTTTTTACAATCAGTTACAATACGAACAAGTAGGAATTTCTGTAGAATGGTACGGGATTCTTTATACATTGATGACTCTATGTACACTTGTTAACGGAGGTGTTGGAAAGCTTATTCATAAAGTACATATGAAAACTTTGATTACCATTTTGTATGGTGTTGTGTTTATCGCCTGTTTAATTTTAAGTGTTACATTATCACCGATCTTATCTGTTTTCGGCATTGCTCTTCTTCAAATATGCGAGGCATTGTATTATCCACTATTAGATACGATAATGAATATACATGCGAAAGTTTCAAGAGCAACGATATTATCGGTATATTCTATGAT
This sequence comes from Traorella massiliensis, assembly GCF_900104665.1. Classification (GTDB taxonomy): domain Bacteria; phylum Bacillota_I; class Bacilli_A; order Erysipelotrichales; family Erysipelotrichaceae; genus Traorella; species Traorella massiliensis. The sequence continues at coordinate 658,728 of NZ_LT629967.1, forward strand.
AATGAATTTAGGAAGTGTTCTTACAAATCTAATGTTTGGAAAATGTGCAGATATAACAGTGTCTTATGCTTTTATTTTAGGATGTATATTTTCAATCATTGGGATTTTATTATTTAGGCATTGGAACAAAAGTCATATGGTAGAATAAAATTATAGGTTTTAAAATAGAAGACGAACTACCGACACCTTCACATCTCCTTCTTTTGCTTTTCTCTGAAGATCAATATGTTCTTGGTAAATTATCATGTATTTCTTTATGGTTTTCAATGGTTTCACGGAATTCATCATAAGTAAAGCTATAATCTAAATCACAGTCATATAAATCACTTTTTTTACTAGTACATATGTGCTAAAAAATATTGACAATAGTACATTTGTACTATATAATTTTATTAGTACTTATGTACTTTTTAAATAAATGATAGAAATATCAAGAAAGTAGGAGGATATAAAATGGGTGTAGGAACTAGATTAAAACAAATATTAAACGATAAAAATGTAACTATTAAAGAATTATCTCTGATGTCTGGTGTTTCGATTAACACACTTTATGGAATTACTAAAAGAGATAATTCTACGATTAAAAGAGATATTCTAATTCCAATTTCTGATGTACTGGGGTTACCCCCTCAATATATTCTAGGCTTAGAGGGTTATCAGCCTATTTGGACAGAAGAAGAATTGGAATGTTTTGAAAGTGATGGATACATAGACACAAAAGATGGCCTTCTAAGTGAAATAATTAAAATTTGTAAAGACATAACAACTGAAGGCAGGTTAGAAACTTTAGAATACTTAAAAAGTATAAAAGACAAATATTTAAGTCCAGAAATGGTTCAAAATGATCTTACCTATAATGAATGGAATAATTTAAGAATCAAAGAATTAAATTCCATGTATGAAGCTAATAAGATAACAGATATTGATTTTCAAAAAATAATGCTTATGTTTACTAAAAATTTATATATACCTTTTCCTCATCCTGATAATGAAGATGATGAAATATACCAAAATGATATAAGAATTCATAGATATATATATGAAATAAATAATGCAGTAGATAGAAAAATAATAAATAAAGAATTTTTGGTATCTTCGGAGTTATATGAAAAAGCTATCCATAACAATTATACATCGGCAAACACAATCGACTCCCTCTCTGAAGAAGAGTAGGAGTTTTTTTCTATCACAAAAACGGATAAAAGAAAAACATTTGATTATATAGTATACTTGTTTTGTCTAATCGAATCAGAATATTTTCATCTAACTTTGTATGAATATCCATTTTCTTATATCAATCCTACTTTATACTCATATTGGAGCTGAATATAAAAAATAGGTAGTAAATGATATTTTTTCCTCAAAAAGTGGCGAAAAAGTGGCGAGCTTGAATAAGCAAAAATCACTATATAGCTAAAAACTACATAAATAAAGGCTTTCCTCATCATCAAGGAAAGCCTGTATAAACAGAAATGGCGTCCACGGAGGGACTCGAACCCCCGACCGTACGCTTAGAAGGCGTATGCTCTATCCAGCTGAGCTACGTGGACACTTATTGCTAATCTATATTATCACTAATATAAAAAAAAGGCAATTCTTTTTTAATAATTTTTACGGATCGTGCGAAGATTCATGATATCAGGGATTGAAAAAAATTGAGGCTATGCTATGATGAGGCTGGTGATAACAATGAATTTAAGTTTCAAGATCAATCAAAAAGATGACTGCTTTATGATACGTAAAATAGTTTTCATGGAAGAACAGGGGTTTGAGAATGAATATGATGAAATTGATGATAAATGTATTTTCATCACTCTTTATGACAAGAATCATTGTATAGGATGTATCAGAACTTTTAAAGATGAAGAAGAAGGAGTCTGGATTTTCGGACGCTTAGCACTTCTTAAAGAGTATAGAGGGAAACATTTAGGAAAAGAAATTGTTTTATATGCTGAACAGTATTTAAAACAATATCATATAAAAGAAATTCATTTGCATGCTCAATGCACAAAAATTTCTTTTTATGAAAGCATGGGATATGAGCCTTATGGTGATATAGATTTAGATGAAGGTATGGAACATATTTGGATGAAAAAAATATGTAATATCGAATAAGTGGTTGAATTTAAAAATTTGTATGATATGATATGAGTGTATTTGGATGCGCCGTTAGCTCAACTGGATAGAGCGTTTGACTACGGATCAAAAGGTTGTGGGTTCGATTCCTGTACGGCGCGCCATTCATAAATCTAAAAAAAACGATATCCTTTTTGAGAAGGCTATTGTTTTTTTTGTATATTAGGAAATTTCATTTTTTGATTGATAGAAAGATGATGAAAGAAAATAAAAAACTTAAATGTTATTTATGTTTATGATAGTATATATAATTAATTTGAAATTATAGTATCATTATAGTTATTAATATGATATAATATATGTACAAAACATCTCATTTCTGTCAAGGAGGCATCATGAAAGTCTTTTCTCTTTCCAACCGTTTCTATTACCGCGAATTCCCTGATCTGAAGAACACCGTTCTTCATGATCTTGCTGTCTATAACCGTGTCCTTCATAAGGCCTATAAATGTCTTTACGATCGTGCCTATAAGGGAGCCGCGTTTAAGGACAGCGAGCTTCACCAGCT
>NZ_LT629968.1:0-424226 GCF_900104665.1 Traorella massiliensis
TTCAGAGAGGAGCAAAAGAAGGAGATGTGAAGGTGTCGGTGGAACCACGCCGCTAGAAAGGCAGGTGGGTATGCAGATAGGGAGTTGCTTATTTGCATATGATTTTGGTTACAAAATCATTTTCTTGGAAAGGAAAAATGATGATTATAATACAGATGCCATTAAAAAGAGAAGAAATAATTTGCCTTTTAAATGGAATTACTTATGAAGGACATACTTTTTGTTATCTAAAACAAGAAAGGATGAAGCTTTATTTTGAAGTTAATGGAAATCAGCAACATGCAACAGAGATTGCAGATAAAGTAATTAAAAATAGTCAATGGGGTAAGGCTTTATTTTATCATATTGATTATGAAGAATGAATATAAGTATTTAATTACCCAGGAAATAATTACAATATAAGTAAGTCGTAATGACTATGGAGAAGATATGAAAGTAAATGTAGAAATGAATCTCTCTCAGAAGGATTTCTTTGATTATCTAACACAATCATTAATAATCGATATTTTCAAAAATACAGATAAGTTCAAAAATACAAATGAAATTAAAAAAGGGCTTCAGTATAAAAAGAAATTCAAACAGGCAGGTAATAAAGAATTAGAAGGCAATGTAGAAATTATCGAATATGTAAGTCCTGAAAGTTATATAAGTAAGATACAGCTAAACTCTAATATTAGTCATATTGGCTATGAAATAGAAAAGATAGATGATGACCATATCCGAGTTACGTATACTGAAACTTTTGATTCAACAAAAAAACTTCATGTATGGAATTATAAGATAATAAGTTTTATTCTTTTCTATTTCAATGCTAAAAAAATGAAAAAAATGTTAATAGCGATGGAACATCATATTCTAAATAAGGAAGAAAGCATATGAAAAGACTTGGTATTTCTTTATATCCAGAGATTTCTAATAACCTTCAAAAGGATAAAGAGTATCTTGATTTAGCAGCAAAATATGGTTTTACAAGACTTTTTGTATGTTTGTTAAGTACCTCAAAACGATCACGTTCTGAAGTAGTTTCGATGTTTTATGATTTGAATACTTATGCGAAAGAAAAAGGCTTTGAAATTATTTTTGATGTATCACCACAAAAGTTTAAAGAACTACAAATCAATTATCAGGATCTTACTTTTTTTAAAGAGCTGATGGCTGATGGTATTCGAATGGATGAAAGCTTTAGTGGAAGAGAAGAAGCTGAAATGACATATAATCCATTAAATTTGAAAATTGAATTAAATGCCTCTGTCTTTGATCATTTGATCAATCGTATTTTATGTTTTCAGCCAGATAGAGAAAAACTCATTACTTGTCATAATTATTATCCATTGAAATACACCGGTTTAGGAATAAAATCTTTTAAAGAGGCAACACAGGAAATGAAAACATTTCAGTTATCAACAGCAGTTTTTGTAACATCACAGAATATAGGATGTTTTGGTCCTTGTTTCAATGAAGGATTATGTACACTTGAAAAACATCGTGATTTACCATTAGAATTACAAGTCAGGCATTTAAAAGCAATGGATATCGTGGATGATATTATTATTGGCAATGCTTATGCTTCAGAGGATGAATTGAGAGCTATGAAAGAAGCGGCTGATCAGCCTTTGACATTAAATGTAGAGGCAGGCACAAGTACAGTTTTAGAGGAAATGATCCTTTATGATTTTAATCATACTGCAAGAGGCGATATCAGTGAATATATGATTCGCTCAACAATGCCTAGGGTAATCTATCGGGATGTTTCAATACCGCCTCATAATACTAAAAAACAAGTATATCGGGGAGATGTCATTATCATGAATGATAGGATTTCTCGTTATAAAGGTGAGGTCCATCTAGTTCTTCAGACGATGGAAAATGATGGCAGGATGAATGTAGTAGGATCAATTCCTAAAAAAGAATGGATCCTTTTAGATGAGATAAGATCATGGAGTCACTTTATGCTTAGAAAAGAGGGAAAATAAGATGCGTAAAATACTATTAGTGTGTTCAGCAGGTATGTCAACTAGTATGCTGGTGAAGAAAATATTGAGTGCAGCGGAAAAAGAACATTATGAAATTCAAGTAGAAGCCCGTTCTATTTCTGAAGCTAGAGGGATTGGCAGTTTATGGGATGTGATTTTATTAGGCCCACAGGTAAAATTTCAATTGAAAGAAATAAAAAATGCTTTTCCTGATAAACCGGTGGAAGCAATCGATATGAAAAGCTATGGAAGAATGGATGGAGAAGCGATCGTGAAACAGGTTCGTTTTCTTTTAAAAGATTAGTATGGAAAGAATGGAACATATTTGTTTTACACTTATTGCAAGTGCAGGCTGTGCACGTTCTCTATATATTGAAGCGATTCGTCAGGCAAAAGATCAGGAATTTGAGAAAGCATATTTATTAATGGATGAAGGTGAGAAATTGTTTGTTGAGGGACATGCTGCTCATGCTGGATTGATCCAGCAGGAAGCCAATGGTCAAAACAGTGTGTTATCTTTACTGCTGCTCCATGCTGAGGATCAGTTAATGAGTGCAGAAACATTTGGTATACTGGCATATGAACTTATCGAGATTCATAAAAAAATTGCTGAAAAGAGATAAGAGACATCTCTTTTTCTTTTGGTAAAGATATGGTAGAATACAATGGGAGCTGATGACATGTCACATACAAAAAAAGCTTTAGGGAACGCCCTTAAACAATTGACGCATGAAAAACCCTTTGATAGAATTTCAGTTTCTGATATTACCTCAAAATGTAATTTAAATCGTCAAACATTCTACTATCATTTTCAAGATAAATATGAATGCTTAGAATGGGTTTATCTGCATGATTGTCTGGATCCGTTAACGCATGGTATTGGTATTGATAACTGGGAAAAGAGAATTGAAAAAATGCTTATGATCATGTCAAATGATCAAGAGTTTTATATGCGTACGATCCATGCCACGCCTAAATCATTTATTGATCCTTGTTTTGCAATTTTTAAGAATCTTTTTCTTCATGCGATCCATGTTATCGATGAAAATGATTATGTAGATGATCAGGAAGAGGAATTTATCAGTGAATTTTTAGCTCAGGGCTGCGTAGGCTGTATTATTTCCTGGGTGGATAAAGGAATGAAGATGACACCTATTGATCTTTCTTCGAAGCTAAAAAAGATCGAGGCGGATATGGAACAGCTTAAAAAGCAGAAAAGAAAATTAAAAGCATTAAGATAAAGTTTGAATAAAATTCAAACTTTTTTTATGAAAAAAAATAATATAAATATATCATTTCATTATTTAAAATGATATAATATATATGTACCGGTATAAAAAATAATCAAATATTAAAAGATATGAAAGAAGGTCGTTTTATGAAGAAGCATGTTTATATTGCTATCGATTTAAAATCATTTTATGCTTCTGTAGAATGTGTTGAAAGAGGATTGGATCCTGTTTTGGTGAATCTTGTTGTAGCGGATGTTGAGCGTAGTGAAAAAACTATCTGTCTGGCAGTGTCGCCTGCCTTGAAGGCATATGGAATTTCGGGACGTTCACGCTTGTTTGAAGTCGTGCAAAAGATTAAAGAAGTGAATGAGAATAGAAAGCGTTTGGCTTGGAATCATACATTTTTAGGAGAATCTTTTTATGATGATGAACTAAAAAAAAATCCAAATCTGGCGCTTTCTTATATTACTGCAGTACCTAGGATGGCCTTATATATTCAATATAGCGCTAGAATCTATCAAATATATTTAAAGTATGTCGCAGAGGAAGATATTCATGTTTATTCAATAGATGAGGTTTTTATTGATGTGACAAATTACTTAAAAATGTATGGAATGAGTGGAAGAAAATTGAGTGCTTTGATCATTCAGGATATTTATAGGGAAACAGGGATTCCCGCTGCTGGAGGAGTTGGAAGCAATTTGTATTTATGTAAAGTGGCTATGGATATCGTTGCGAAACATATTGATCCTGATGAAAATGGAGTAAGAATTGCGGAATTAGACGAGATAAGTTATCGCAGGCTTTTGTGGGATCATCGTCCATTAACTGATTTTTGGCGTATAGGAAGAGGTTATACGAAAAAACTGGAGGAGAATGGATTGTTTACAATGGGAGATATTGCGAGATGTTCATTGGTCAATGAAGAACTTTTGTATCAATTATTTGGGATCAATGCAGAGCTTTTGATTGATCATGCATGGGGGAAAGAACCTTGTACGATGGAATACATAAAAGCTTATAAGCCACGCTCTAATAGCATGGGAACAGGACAGGTCTTGACAAGTCCATATTCTTTTGAAAAAGCAAGGATCATCATAAAAGAAATGTGTGATTCACTGGTTTTAGGTTTGGTAGATAAAGGATTAAATACTGATCAGGTATGTCTTAGCATTGGCTATGATATTGATAATTTAAAAAGTAAATATAAAGGTGAAGTTAAAAAAGATCATTATGGACGCTGGGTTCCTAAACCGGCACATAGCAGTATTCGTTTAAAAGAGTTTACTTCTTCCACCAAAATAATAAGAACAGCTGTTTTAGAACTTTATGATAAGATTACTGATAAAAATTTAAAAATACGACGATTAAATATCTCTTTCAATCATTTACAGACAAAAGAAGAGATAGGACATTTAAAAAAAACAGAACAATTAGATCTTTTTGTTGATTATGATGTATTAGAAAAAAAGAAAGAAGCCTATCAAAAACAACTTGATCGTGAAAAAAGAGTCCAAGAAACGATGCTCGCCATTAAGAAAAAATACGGGAAGAATGCCGTTTTAATGTTAACAAGTCTTGAAGAGGGAGCAACCGCTAAAGAGCGGAATCAGCAGATTGGCGGTCATAAAGCTTAGGAGGTCTTATGAATCTAAATTTATATAAACAGTGTTATGAGGATATTCTGTATTTTGATTATCAGGGTTCGGTAAAGCATGCTCATATGTCATTATATGATCGTGCTGCCCAGTTTTCACCTTTTGCAGCTTTAAACGGGCACGAAGCAGCTATTTTAGAAACTGCGAGGATGACAGAAGAAAAAATAATGCTTACAGAAGATAGAAAAGCATATATAAATGAAAAGCTTCATTTTTTAAAAGAACATATTCATATGAAACCATTCGTTGATATTACTTACTTTCAAAAAGATGAGCGAAAAGAGGGTGGCTCATATATAAGAAAAAATGTAAGGATCATAAAAATAGATCATGATTCTCATATATTGACTTTTGATGATAAAACAAAGCTTTTTTTTGAGGATATTATTGATATTGAGTTTCTCTAAGCTTTTAATTAAATAGAGGAATAAAAGAGGAATAGTATGGAATGCGATAAATTACAAAAATTACTTTTTCATTATGGTATTGAGTCATATAAACACATTGAAAAAAAATAGATTCGTCTCATGGTGAGGATGATATACGATATAATTATTGATAAAAATATGTTTTACGAATGAATTGTGCAAAGGTAATGGATCATCAGCGAATAGAAGAATTAAACATGTTAGTTCAAAGATATCGTGATTTTGGAATGAAAGCTCCTTGTTTTATATTGAATGATGAAGGAAATTATCTTATGAAATTTAGTGGATACCACTGTTATGTATCAGAGTACCTAGATTATAGAATAGCTGAAAATATTACGGACCCAGCACTAGTAAAACTGATGCAAGAACGTTTGGTTCTTGTTTCTCAGTTTGCGCAAAAATAGAAGAATGTCCTTTTGACAGAGATTATGTCGATGTACTCCTTATTTGATTTATCACCTTATGATCAAAGGGTAGGAATCGATGAAAAACAACAAAATCTGAATGATTTGATTCTTGTTTCAGATAAACATGGAGAATACGATCTCATTGAGATAGAAGATGTGTATGAAGCTTTGCTTGCATATGAGAGTAAAGGTGAATTTCAAGTATTGCGTTATTTGGAAGCAGATGAAAAAAAGGCAAAGCGAACTTGATGAGATGATGGCGTATTTTTTATAAAAAATCACATTTTGAATAACATAACGTCTTTGGTGAATAATAGGATTTAGAATTTCATTGTACTTTAAAATAAAATTCATTATAATATTTTTATGAAAATATGTATTTGTGATGATGATATCAGTCAATGTGAAAGCCTAAAAGCGATGATCTTAATTCATGATGAAAATCATAAAATCATATCTTTTCATAGTGCAGAGGAAATGTTGTTTGAATGTGAAGAACAGTTTCCTTTTGATTGTATCTTTTTAGATATTCAAATGAAAAAAATGAATGGGATCGAATGTGCTAGGAAAATTAGAAGCATTGATAAGAATGTCGTGATTGTATTTTTATCTGCTATTCGTGATTATGTTTTTGAGGGTTATGAAGTAAATGCTATGCGTTACTTGTTGAAGCCTTTAGATCAAAAGAAATGTCATGAGTTGTTAGATTTGATTGAATCATCGATTCAGAAAGAAAAGACGTATCTGTATGTCAATAAAATGAAAATTTGCTGCGATGATATTTTATATATTGAATCTTGTGGTCATTACTGCAGTATCTATGCTTCTGAAGTTATAGAAGTTAAAATGTCTTTAAATGAACTATATTCTAATCTTCCAAAGTCGTTTATTCAAACACATCGTTCTTATATTGTGAATTTAAACCATGTCGATGCAGTGATTGCAGATCATTGTCTTTTAGAAAATCAGGCTATGATTCCTATTAGTAGAAGTTCTCAAAAAAAAGTAAATGAAGCTTTTATGGAATATATTAAGGGAGGTCTTTTATGATCGGTCTCTTGATTTTGATTTTATATTCACTGCTTTCTCAATGGAAGACACAACATTTTAAAAGAATATTTTTTCTTTCTATTATAACGTTAGTCAGTGGATGGCTTGCTTATATTTATTTTAAGGAAGCATTACTTTTGATTTTATTTATAAATATTATCCTTCAGCTTTTTTATTATTCTTACTGTCAAAAAACATTCAAAGTACCTGTTATCATACAAGCAGCAGTTATGGCTATGATTATCTTTTTAGGATATCAAGTCAGTGCTTATGAATTTACTTCTTTACTTTTGACATTATTATTTATTTCTTTAAGAATTTATGACATGTCTTTGCATAGTACTTTTGAAAGTTATAGTACAAGTTATCAAAACAAGCTTTTAAAAAATCAGGTAGAAGAGGTCCAAAATATTTATATGACCATGAGAGGCTGGCGTCATGATTATCATAATCATCTTCAGTCTTTAAAAGCTAAACTGAATCAGAATCAGGTTGAAGAATCAATACGTTATCTCAATGATCTTGAAAAGGATCTGGATGATATTAAACAGATTGTGGAAAGTGGAAATATTGAAGTGGATGCTATTTTAAACTCAAAGCTTTCACTGGCAATGGCTCAAAATATTGAGGTTTCAGTGAAGGTATCGATTCCTCAAAATTTGTCAATAACAAGTATCGATTGTTGCGTATTATTAGGAAATTTAATAGATAATGCTATAGAGGCATGTGAAAAAGTCAATGATAGAAAATATATTCGTTTATATATTGGGTTATATAAGAAACAGCTTTATATTAGTATTACAAATGCGACTAATGAAGTTGTAAGAAAGTTTGATGAGGAATATATTACGACAAAAAGAGGGAATCATGGTCATGGTTTAAAAAGGATCAACAAAGTAGTTGAAAAATATCATGGTTATATTAATCGAAAAAATGAACCGGGAGTTTTTGTGACAGAAATTATGCTGCCAATGAACCAAACGTGTACGAAATAATACCATTCGTGCACTTTTTTATAAGTAATCATGATTTTTATTTATAATAAGTCTGGGGTGATAAAATGAAGAAATATTCGATATGGAGCAATTATAAATATCTTTATGCATATATGTGGAAGTACAGTCCTAGGCTTGTTGTTGATAATATCCTAGAAGTTATTACCAATGCTCTTCAACCTCTTATAGGAGTTATTTTTCCTTCGATGATCGTGGGTTTGCTTGAAAGAGGAAGTGATGTTCAGCGTTTGATTTTTACTTGTCTTTTTGCGTTTGCGTTAGCGGGTGTCTTAAGTGGTTTAGCGAATTATTTTAAAAATAGAAACTGGTTTTATTATATTTTTATTCGCTGTGAAATCTTTTGGCCTTTATTGATGAATAAATCAATGGATATGGATTATGCTTTATATGAAATGGAAGATGTACAGAATAGTATGAGTAAGGCCCAAAGTGCAATTAATTTCAATCAACGTGGAATTGAAGGCTTTTATCATCAAAATATTCTTTTATTAACGAGTATATTGGGCTTAGGACTCTATATTCTTATCATTTCAAACATTCATCTTTTATTAGTAGTATTTCTTGTAATTCTATCTTTGATTCAATATCTTTTCTATGTTATTGCGAAAAGATATGATGATGCACATCGTAATGAACAGGCAAAAAGAGAGCGTCATCAGCGTTATTTTTTCAATAGTAGCAGCGAAGTAAAAAATGGTAAAGATATTCGTATCTATCAGCTTCAAAACTGGCTGACTTCGATTTTTGAGCGTTATAATCGGGATTATCAGCATCAGGAAGCCAAAACAAAGAGTTTATATTATTTATATGATTTTGTAGGTTTAGTTCTACAACTAATAAGAGATGGCGTATGTTATGGATATTTAATATATTTATTAACACAGGGATTGAATATCAGTGAATTTGTCTTATATTTGGGAGTGGTCAGTGGTTTTGGCAGCTGGTTTAGTCAGATCAGTGAGAGTATTGCATCTCTTTCAAGATGCCTTATGGAAATAAGATATTATCGTGAATATTTGGATATGAAAAATATCTATTTACATGATAATGGAAAAGTTGTTTTACCAGATCAGAATCAAACTTTTGAAATTGAGTTTGATGATGTATGCTTTTCATATCCTGACAGTGATCGTTTGATATTGAATCACGTTTCATTCAAAATTGATTCTTCTGAAAAAATAGCTTTAGTAGGGGTGAATGGAGCAGGAAAAACAACACTTGTGAAAATGCTATGTGGTTTTTATAAACCGACATCCGGGCGTATTCTTATCAATGGCATTGATCTTAATGAGCTGGATATCAATCAATATTTTGATCAAGTTGCTGTATTATTTCAGGATTCTGTTTTATTTTCTTATACAATTGCTCAGAATGTTACAGGATTAAAAGATGATCAAATTGATCGAAATAAACTTATCGAAGTATTAAAGAAAAGTGGTTTATATGAGAAAGTTGCTTCTTTGTCTAAAAAAGAAAACACATATATTGGCAAGGATATAGAAAAAGAGGGGATTCAATTATCAGGGGGACAGATACAAAAATTATTTTTAGCACGTGCTCTTTATAAAAATGCCCATCTTTTGATTTTAGATGAACCAACAGCAGCCTTAGATGCGATTGCGGAAAGTGAAATGTATGATCAGTATGCTTCTTTAGTTAAGAATAAAACTTCACTGTTCATTTCTCATCGTTTATCATCGACACGTTTTTGTGATCGTATCTTCTTTTTAGAAAAAGGAAAGATAGCTGAATGTGGGACTCATGATGAATTGATGGAAAAGAATGGTTTATATGCCAATATGTTTTATATACAGAGTCAGTATTATAAGGAGATGAGCGAAGATGAAGCTTAAAGAAACATGGGATTATGTAAGAAAATTTTACCGTATGATCCGAAAAGATCATCCGACAGTTTTGTTTTATGTGATACTTGGGGGAATTTTAAAAGGATTTATTCCCTACATATCTTTATATTATTCCAGTAAAATTTTAGATGCCTTATTAGCGTCTGATGTAGAATTAGCAAAGATGCAGATCATGATCCTTCTTGCTTCAACCTTTCTTTTAAGCTGTATCGAAAGAGCTTGTTATCAAAGCATGAGCGTTATTGCTGAATCTAGTTATTATGCAGTATGGAAACAGACGGCACATAAGGCTTATGTTATGGAATATGAAGAATTTGAAAAAACGGAAACGATGGATAAGATACGAAGAGCTAAAAACGGTTCTAATGGCAGTGGTGGTGTTGAAAGTCAGATTTCGTCTTCTTATATCTTAGTTAGTAATTATACTTCGATTTTTTGTTCGCTCGTTTTTACGATACAGCTTTTGATTCAAAGTAGGAATTCTTCAAATTTTATTATTTATACTATAATTTTATTACTTGTTTTTATTGCTTTTATGACAATGGAAAATTATATGCAGAAAAGACTGGCGAAAATTGAAGTAACGATGCAGCGTGACAATGAGCATATGAATTCTTTATCTGCTTATATCATTTCAAGTGCTTTGGATGTTCAAAACGGTAAAGATATTCGTTTATATCGTATGAAGGATTTGATCAATTACTGGTACCATGTTTTTAATAAAAAAATTAATCAAGTGTTTAAAAAATATGCGGATACTGCGGGTACTTATTATGGAATCATTGCCTTTTTCATGCAGATATTTACTGCCTTTGTATATATTTATGTAGGGTTGAGTGTATTAGATGGAAATATCAGTATTGGTGATGTATTGCTTTATACGGGAAGTATTACCCGTTTAAGTACGACTTTTAATGAAGCGATCAGCGGGTATAATCAATTAGTTTATCGGTTTGAATATTTGGGTAATTTTGAAGAATTCATTAATTCTAAAAATATGCATTATGAAGGTACTCTACCAATTGAAAAAAGAGATGATTATCAGTATGAGTTTGAATTTAAGAATGTTTCTTTTAAATATCCAAATACTGATAACTATGTATTGAAGAACATAGATTTAAAACTGAAAGTGAATCAACGATTAGCGATCGTAGGACAGAATGGTGCTGGTAAGACAACTTTGATTAAATTATTATGCCGTTTATATGAACCTAGTGAGGGTGAAATCTTATTGAATGGTATCAATATAGAAAAATACGATTATAAGGAATATACAGATATTTTTTCAGTTGTATTCCAGGATTTTAAATTATTTCCATTACCTTTAGATGAAAATATAGCCGGTAGCAGTGATGTAGACGAAGATAAGTGTCTTGAGGCACTTGATAAAGTATCACTGAAGGAAAAGGTATTGAGTTGGCCAGAGAAGCAGCATACACGTCTTTACAAGGATCTGGGCGATGGTGTGAATATCAGTGGTGGTGAAGCTCAAAAGATTGCGATTGCCCGTGCTTTATATAAGGATGCTCCTTTTGTGATCATGGATGAACCGACAGCAGCCCTTGATCCGTTAGCTGAAGCTGAAATCTATGAGAATTTAAATCAGTTAGTTAATGATAAAACAGCCATCTTTATTTCTCATCGTATGAGTTCATGTAAATTCTGTGATGAAATCATCGTATTTGAAAATGGTGAGATCACTCAAAGAGGAACCCATGAATCATTGTTAGAAGAAGAGGGCTTGTATCAGCAGTTATGGAATGCTCAGGCTCAGTATTATGTATAAAAAGTTCACTTCATTATGAAGTGAGCTTTTTTTATATATTAGGAAATTTCATTTTTGATTAATAGAAAGATGATAAAAGAAAATAAAAAAAGTTAAGTGTGATTTATGTTATGATAATATATATCATTAATTTGAAATTATAGTATCATTATAGTTATTAATATGATATAATATCTGTACAAAACATCTCATTTCTGTCAAGGAGGCATCATGAAAGTCTTTTCTCTTTCCAACCGTTTCTATTACCGCGAATTCCCTGATCTGAAGAACACCGTTCTTCATGATCTTGATGTCTACAACCGTGTCCTTCATAAGGCCTATAAATGTCTTTACGATCGTGCCTATAAGGGAGCCGCATTTAAGGACAGCGAGCTTCACCAGCTCCTTAAAAAGCAGTTTCATCTCAATGACTATATCCCTCTGTCTGCTGTCCATGAAGCCAAGGGCCTGCTAAAGGCTAATGCTGCCTTGAATAAAAAACTGATCCAGAAAACAGATAAAAGAATGAATAGGATCAGAATGAAGATCAGAGAAAAGGAAACGGAACTGGAAAAGGTCATCTGTGAAAAGGAAAAGATGATCCGGAAAACGAAACTGCATGGAACTACAGAAAAGGACTATCTGTATGAAGCAACTGTGATCGATCCTAGCACTAAGGAGCAAAAGAAGGAGATGTGAAGGTGCCGGTGGAACCACGCCGCTAGAAAGGCAGGTGGGTATGCAGATAGGGAGTCGCTTATTTGCATATGATTTTGGTTACAAAATCATTTTCTTGTACATTAACAATTACTTCGATGCTCTTTGTAATTCAAATATGCTTATTTATTTAATATATCAACAAAAAGTATTATATTACAGATAAAGTCTCACATTAATTAAATGAAAATTGAAAAAATGCTTGGGTATCGTTATCTTATGATTTTTAAGATTCACTATTATCTATATTAATAAAAAAGGTTCATGAAGCTTTATTTTAAGAGCTTTAATGAACCTTGCTGTGTTTCTATGGCAGGGGTAGCAAGAATTGAACTCGCATCAGCGGTTTTGGAGACCGTTATACTACCATTGTACTATACCCCTAACTGCCATATAATATTATCATAATCACAAACTTTACGCAAGTATAAATTAAAAAGTGTCGCCATTAAGGGAAAATGTCACCATCTCATATATTAAAAACTTGACTTCCTGTATTGTAATATACAGGAGGTATTTTTTATGAAAGACAAGCTTCTTGCTTTAAAACTCTTACAGCAGAAAATGCATGATTCATCCTTGACCTATCCAATTATCTCTGAGAAAACCGGCTACTCCAAAAGACAGCTCATCCGTTTATCCGAATCTCTTTGCAGCAGTGCGGATATGGAGACTCTTTGCCGCCATGCCAATGCAGGAAAAGAGCCTGTCAATAAAGCTCTTCATGATGAAATCCAATTCCTTATTGACCTTAAAAAGCCATATCCTTCTATTACAATATCACAGTTTCGTGATATTTTCTTTGAAGATATATTAAATAATCCTGCTATGTCCGATATCATTCATCAGTATCACCTAAAGCCCCGCAGCTTTAGCTGGTTCAGAAATCTTTTTATCCAGCAGGGATGGAAATCTCCCGAAAGCAGAAAGCCTCTGAGAAGGGACGGCAGAGCCGTACATCCTTTGAGAGACCCTGCTCCGCAAAGAGGCATGCTCATCCAGATTGACGGTACGCCTTTCGACTGGATGGGAAACGGCGAAAACTGGACTTTACATCTGGCTGTGGACGATGCCACCACCGAACCTCTGGCAGGCTGTTTCATGCCCACCGAACGTCAGCTTGGCTACTGCTATGTCATGCATAATATTTTGACAAAATACGGAATTCCCATGTCGCTCTACTCTGACAAGCATACCATCTTCCGATCTTCCAAAGAAGGATGCCTTACCCAATTTGGACTGATGATGGATGATCTTGGAATAGAGATGATATTCGCCAGCACACCACAGGCAAAAGGACGCATCGAAAGATATAACGGCACCGTACAAAGAAGACTTCCAAATGATATCATACGGTTCGGCATCAAAGATTATGATACGCTCAACAGATGGTTTGACACATTCTATCTGCCATATATCCGTCAGAAGTTTGCCTTTCTTCCCAAAGATCCCCATGATGCCTTTGTACCTCTGGATGGACATGACATAGATTCCGTTTTCACTCTTCGCTATGAACGTATCATCAGGAACGATTCATTCAGTCTGAATGGTATCTATTACAGTCTGATCGATGAAAAGGGAGAGATCATCCATATTCTCAATGATACTCCCGTCAATATCCGTATCAATGTATTCAACAATCAAATGTATGTTTTACGCTATGGGAAAAAGTATCCTGTGAAGATAGTCAGGGATAGAAGAAAAAGGATATCGGATATCGCTGAAAATCAAAAAGATTTACATGAAATACTCAACCATCTACATTCTCATAAGTAGAACCCGCTTCTATCAATGCTTGTTTATCTTTTCACAATAGGTGACATTTTCCCTTAACATTAACAGTATAAATTAAAAAGAGAATCAGAATGATTCTCTATAAATGTGTATTTCTTCGATATGTTTGTGGAAGCATTGTGATCAGCAAAGGGAATATCTCCAATCTTCCTAAAAGCATACATAAGGAAAGAATAATTTTTGAAAGATTTGAAAAAGATGCAAAGTTACCTAAAGGACCGGCAATACCCAATCCTGGTCCAACATTTCCAAGGCAGGTAGCTACTGCTGAGAAGGTACTTTCAAAGTCAAATCCGTCAAGAGATACAATGATCAATCCAAGAAAGAAAATTGAAATATAAGCCATAAAAAAGACAAATATTTGACTGATAACCTCATCACTGACAGCCTTTCCTTCAAAAGTAACGACATTGACACTTCTATCATGAAGCGTTTTTTTGATCGTATTCTTAAACTTTTTGAACATGATGACCCAGCGACTGACTTTCACTCCGCCTCCTGTAGAACCGGCACAGGCACCAATAAACATCAGTACTAAAAGCAATGTTTTAGAAAACTGTGGCCATAAATTGAAATCATAGCTTGAGAAACCAGTAGTAGTAATGATACTAGATACCTGGAAAGAAGAATGTCGCAAAGCTGTTAAGATATTTCCATAGAAAGGCCATAAATTTAATGTAATCAAAATAATAAAGGTAAGTGTGATACCTACATATGCTTTTACCTCTTCGCTAGCAAAAAGGGCTTTTTTATCCCATATAAGAATGTAGAAATAGAAGTTAAAATTAACGCCAAAAAGGAACATAAAGATAGTAATGATAACCTCATAAACGACATTATTATATTGACCAATGCTCTGATTTAAGATCGCAAAGCCACCAGTTCCTGCTGTACCAAAAGCATTACACATCGCATCAAACAAAGGCATTCCTGCTAAACATAAAAGAGCAATTAATAAAATGGTTAAAAAAGTATAAATAATGTATAAAAGTGAAGCACTCTGACGTATTTTCGGAACAAGTTTGCCAACCATAGGACCAGGTGATTCAGCACGCATAATATGCATGTTATGATCATTTCCCTGCATTTTCACAATAGAAAGAATGAAAACAAGGACTCCCATCCCGCCAATCCAGTGTGAGAAGCAACGCCAGAATGTAGCACAACGAGCAATAGATTCCACATCAGCAATAACGCTTGAGCCAGTTGTGGTAAAACCAGAAACAATTTCAAAGAAGGCATCGATATAAGTAGGAGTTGCATTTGTCAATAAAAGTGGAATGGCACCTATTAAAGACATAAAAACCCATGCCAGTGAGACAATGACCAATCCTTCTTTCGCATAAATTGTTTTATTTTTAATTGGAACTTTTAAAGATAATAAATACAGGGCAAGACAAAAAATTGATGTATAGGCGAAATATACCGTACAAGATTCCTGATAAATCAGTCCTACAACAAAAGGAAAAAGCAAAAGAGCTGCTTCCACTCCCATTACAATACCTAAAACACGTAATATCATTCGTTTATTCATACTTATCCCTCAAGAATATCATTCAGATCGTTTAAACCTGAACGAGTTGTTACCAAAACAATATTGTCCTTAGGAAGAATAACTTCATTACCATCTGGTAAGAGAACATGACGATTTCTTACAATGCAGGCAATCAATACCTGTGATTTGATTTTCAAATCCTTCAATGGAACATTAGGTTTTTTAAATGTATCGGCAACTTTAAATTCTAATGCCTCAACTTCATCATTAATGATCTTTGTTAAAGTTTCAACATTACTTCCCATAGAATTATGCATAGCACGTACATAACGGGTAATCTGATTTGCTACTACTTTCTTTGGAGAAACAATAGTATCAAGTCCAACATCACTTAGGAGTTCTCCAAAATCAATACGATTTACTTTCGCAATCGTTTTCTTTACATTGGCACGATTTGCATATAAAGCCAAAAGAATATTTTCTTCATCCATACCTGTCAGTGTTATGAAGGCATCAGTTTCATTTAAACCTTCTTCTAATAAAATATCCGGTTCTGTCGCATCAGCATTAATAATTGTTGCTTTTGGAAGCTTATATGCCAATTCTTTAGCCTTTTCTTCATTCATTTCCACAATAGTAACATTATAGTTCATTTCAAGTAGCATCTTACTCAGATAATAAGCAATTCTGCCACCGCCAATGATCATGATATTTTTAATTTTTGGACGAGGGACGCCGATTGCTTTAAAGAACAATAAGATTTCAGTTGGCTTAGCTGTAATAGAAACTTTGTCACCTTCCTGGAATATAAAATTTCCATCAGGTATAATTGCCTGGCTATTACGTAAGACAGCACATACCAAGACTTTGACACCACTGATATTTTCTAATTTTTTTAAAGGTGTACCAATGAGAACTGAATCAGCTTTAACTTTAAACTCGACAAGATCCACAAGTCCTTTCGCAAAAGAATCATTTTTTATAGCACTTGGAAACCGCAAAGAACGAGCAATTTCAACAGCCGTTTGAAATTCTGGATTGACAGACATTGATAATCCTAAATCAGTCTGTATGTAATGAATGTCATTGGCATATTCAGGATTACGAACACGTGCAATCGTATGCTTAACTCCAAGTTTTTTCGCTAAAAGACAGCAAAGCAGATTCACTTCATCTGAACTGGTAACTGCAATTAATAAGTCTGCTTCTTTTACTCCTGCTTCAATCAAAACATCTCTTGAGGCAGCATTTCCTTGAATACACAGACAATCCATCGTATTTGTAGTATGGCTGACAACTCTTTCATTTTTATCGATAATAACGACATCATGTCCTTCTTTAGATAACTGGAGTGAAACGGTTTGACCAACTTTCCCATCCCCGCATACAACTATTTTCATAATTACCTCACTTATATATCCTAGATAAATCAGAACCATTATAGCACGTTAAAATAACTTGTAAATATGCATAAGTGACAGTTTTGACATTTTTGTTTGATTGAAGTGTGTTATAATGAAAAAACCAAAGGAGAGATTGTCATGAAGGATAAATTTAGGAAGTTTATGACGGGAAGGTACGGTGTAGACCAATTAAGTAATGGTCTAAATGTGCTGTTTTTTATTTTAGTGATTCTTGGTATTTTGACACGAAACAACATTATCCTATTCTTATCTTTAGTACCAATGATCTATAACTATTTCCGTATGTTCTCTAAAAATTTCAGTAAACGTTATAATGAAAATAGAATCTATACAAATATGATGTCACCTGTCTATAATTTTGTAGATAAAATTAAATATAAATTTCAGAAAAATAAAAAACGTGATAAAAAGAAATATAAATATTATCACTGTAAGAATTGCGGCCAGGAATTAAGAATTCCAAGAGGCAAGGGTAAAGTAACGATTACTTGTCCGATATGTAAGCATTCATTTGATGGAAGAAGCTAAGGCTTCTTTTTTCAATTAAAAAGAAAAGCATGATCATATTAAAATGGTTTTCTTATACGCTTATATAACGGAATATGTTAAAATAGAAACATGAAAATATGCTTATTTTTATATCTGTATATTCTTTATCCATTCTATACATTGTGGTTTGCTTCACATGCATCACTGATTCATGAGAATCTTTCCTATGTAGGAAATTTGAAGGGAATGCATACCTATTTTATTATTTGGGCAGTGATGTGTGAAATAGCTTTGGTAATTGGATTTTATAAATGTCTTCCTAAGTGCATTCATGCAAAGATGTTATTTCCTTTGATCGTGATTAGTGCCTTCTTGTTTTTGGGATCCTCAATATTGCCATATTTGCCGCAAAGCTATCCGCTATCGGCTCAATTTCATATTCTATTGTCGTTTATAGGCTTATTGATGATCTTGGCAGTAATTGCAATGATGGTATTTTCATTGCATTTATCTTATTCCATCTTTCCCTATGATTATATACTTATGTTAATCTATGGGATGGCTTTAGGAATATATGGAGCTCATTATATGAGCGTAAATTCGCTTGTGGAAGTATTTTTGGGAATTACACTTCCTATTTATTTATTTCATTTGGGAGGCAGGTTACAATGAAAAAGGGTTTTCTTTGTTTATTACTATTATGTTTAAGTGGATGTGTCAATGGGTATACACTGATACGTGAATCTGACAGTGATGCCGTTAAGATCATTATTCTGGCAGATGAAAATAAACGTGAACTGGTAAACTTACAAATTGAAAATACGGAAGTTGTTTTCTGTCAAAATGATTGTACACAAGAAATCGAGGAAGCTGAAAATGAATATGCAGATGGTCTTGTAGCTATTGGCAATACAGCTTTACAGGCAGTGGATGACTATGAAAATACTAATGAGATACCTGTTATTAAAGTCATGATGAATGATCCATTGGAGTCATTGAAAAAGCTATTTCCTCAATATCAGAATTGGGTAGCAGCTAGTGATAGTGAAAATGTTGAAGAAGCGGATGCTCTTTATTATGCAGAAGGAGCAGAAGTAACAACAGATAAACCATTTTATCAGGAAGATAATCCGCAAAGTATTTGTACGCTGATACCGGATAGGGAACAGCTTGTAAGTGAACTTGAAACAAAAATAAGCCTGCTTTTAGAAAACAGGCTTAGAGAATATAATATATATCTTGAATGGATTGTCAAATAAGAGGGCGTTTAAGCTTTTTTTACACGAAAAATGGAATGACTACAAAATAAATGAATACAATTGCTCCTAAAATAATACGATAGTAACCAAATACTTCAAAAGAATGTTTACGGATGTAAGAAAGTAACATTTTAATAGCAACGATACTAACAATAAAAGCTGTAATCATACCAGCCATTAAAACGGCAATATTTTGTATCGTTAATATACCGTCGTAACGTATCAGATCTAAAAGACTTGCACCGAGCATGACCGGAATTGCCAGGAAGAAAGAGAATTCACTGGCTGTTTTACGGTTGAGTCCTAAAAGGGTACTTCCCATAATTGTAGCTCCTGAACGGCTTGTTCCTGGAATCAGTGCTAACATCTGGAAGACACCAATCTGGGCAGCTTTGACAGAAGTGATCTCATTTAGACGGTTAACAGTAGGACGTCTTTTACGCCTTTCAATAACGATAAAGCCAACGCCATAAACAATTAATGTAATTGAAATAACGGGCGGGTTGAAAAACCATGCTTTAATCTGATCGTTAAACAGAACTCCAATAATCCCGGCTGGAACACAGGCAATTAGAATTTTGACCCACAAGTTAATCGTTTCCTTTTTTTCGCTGATAGATTTTCTTTTTGAAAAAGGATTTAAACGATTAAAGTACATAAGTACAACTGCCAGGATAGAGCCGAATTGTACGACAACTAGAAATAGTTCAACAAATGTTTCGCCGCCTGCGAGCTGTAGGAACTCATCTACGAGTATCATATGACCCGTACTGCTGATTGGAAGCCATTCAGTAATTCCTTGAATAATGCCCAGGATAATGGCTTTTAGTATTTCTATCAAAAAATCCATATAAAAATCTCCTTTATGATATTTCTATTGTAACACAAAAAAAACAATCTTCACAAATATTTCACAAAGTTATCATTTTTATGACACATCATAAGTGTATAGTATAATACTGCAAGGGAGGTATTAGTATGGATGATGAAAACATTGTAGAAACAGAAGTTCATGAAACCGAAATAAAAGAAGAAAAAAAAGAAAAAAAGAATAAATCGAAAGTAATTTGGATATTCATTTGTGCTTTAGTAGGCTTTGTAAGTGGTATTGGCGGTACTTTCCTTACGCTTCAGTTAAGCGGAGGTATCAGCAGCAACACAGATGTGATATACCAGTCTGTTGTTCAAACAAATGAAGATGGTGAAGCTGTTGATGAAATGTCAACTGTGGATGTTGTTGAGAATGTAAAAGATAGTATTGTTGAAATTACGACATCTAAAACAGAAACGACCGTATTCTTGCAGCAGTATGTAACAAGCGGTGCCGGCAGTGGAGTTGTTTTTAGCGATGCAGGCTTGATCGTTACAAATCATCATGTTATTGACGGTGCTGATGAGATTAAAGTCAGATTAACAAATGGTGATGAATATGATGCTGAATTAATTGCGAGCGATGCTCAGAGTGATCTGGCTGTGTTGAGAATCGATGCAGAGAATCTGACACCTGTGGTTTTAGGTGATTCGGATACGCTGAATGTTGGTGAAAGTGTTATTGCTATAGGTAATCCGCTAGGGTCATTAGGCGGCACAGTAACAGAAGGGATTCTTTCTGCTAAGGATCGTGAGATCACAATTGATGGGCAAAGCATGACGCTGCTTCAGACAAGCGCTGCTATCAATCCAGGTAATTCAGGTGGCGGTTTGTTTAATTCTAAAGGTGAATTAATTGGTGTCGTTAATGCGAAATCAAGTGGTAGTGATATTGAAGGATTAGGATTTGCTATTCCTATTAATATTGCGAAAAGTGTCGTAAATGATCTTGTGGAAAATGGCAAGGTTAGTGGAAGAATTACATTAGGAATTACTTATTATGAAATTAGTAGCATTACTCAAGCGATGGAACATGGTGTAAATGTATTAGGACTTTTAGTAAGTGAAGTTACACCAAACAGTAATGCTGCAGCTGCAGGTATTCAGGCAAATGATGTTATTGTTGAAGCAGATGGCGAACAAGTAACGACTAGCGATGATTTGCGAAGTGCTCTAAGCTCACATAAAATTGGAGATACGATGACTTTCACTGTTGTCCGTGATAAAGAATATGTTGAATTAAGCTGTACGCTGGCGGAATAGCGAAATTAAAAATCTGTGACTGATGATCTAGTCACAGATTTTTTTTGAATTATTCATTCCTTGATATATGTTATTGCGTGCCATATATTTATCAATTTCATTTAAGACACAAACTTTTTTTATGGTCCATAAGGGAGCAATTAATTCACTGGCAATGCCATCCCCTGTTAAACGTTCAATGATGATCTCTTTGGGAAGATAAGTTAACTGTTCACAAACGATTTCCACATATTCTTCTAAAGTTAAGATATGGAATGGCTTTTTCTCATATTCGTTAGCCATAACTGTATTTTTCAAAAGATGAAGCATATGGATCTTAACAGCGTGAATGGGTAGTGAAGCAATTGTCTGAATCGTTTCGATCATCATGTCTTTTGTTTCATAAGGAAGACCATTGATAATATGAACACAGATCTTACAGTTTGTTTTAGAAAGTTTATCAATGGCTTTTAAAAAACAGGCAAAGTCATGAGCACGATTGATTCTTTGGGCAGTTTCATCATGAATGGTCTGTAAACCGACTTCAACCCAAATATCTTTATAGGAAGTTAAAGAATCAAGGTAGGCAATATTTTCATCATTAAGACAGTCCGCCCTTGTTGCAATACAGACAGCGACAACATCTTCTCTTTGAACAAAAGGTTCAAAAAGTTCTTTCAGCTTTTCAAGAGGACCATAGGTGTTCGTATAGGCTTGAAAATAAGCCATTCCTTTCCCATGAGGCCATTTCTTTCGTAAAAGCTTTACTCCTTCCTCGTATTGGGTCATGATATCTTCATGATGGATAATACTATCGCCACTGCCTAATGCACTACAGAAAGTACAGCCACCCGTTGCTTTGCTGCCATCTCGATTCGGACAGGTAAAACCACCATCGAGTGGAACTTTAAAAACTTTTTCATGGTAAGTATTTTTTAGATAATAATTAAATGTATGGTATCTTTTGTTGTCATTTGAATAGATAAATGGATTTTTCATGATAATAGTATAACATATTTGCATCTGCTTCTTAAATTCATTATAATAAATTCATGTTAAGAAAAATCAAAGTGAACAATCTTGAAATTCCATATACACTGATTATCAAGAATGTGAAAAATATAAATTTGCATATTACCCGGAATGGCGAAATTGTCGTATCCTGCAATGCTTATGTACCACTTAAGAAGGTGGATGAGTTTGTGGGCATGAAATGTCAGTGGATTTTTGAAAAGATAGCGATGATCCAAAGACAACAGAAAATTCTTCAGGATGACCAGCGTTTTTTATTTCTAGGTAAAAGCTATCCAATCAAAACAGTTTTATCTAGAACTAGTGGCGTTCGGCTGAGTGAAGGAATTTGTATGATATATAAAAAAGAAAATGAAGATGAATTAAAGATATTGGCTAAATATGAAAAGGAAATGACGCAAAAAATATTGAGTCAGAAAATGAAGTCGGTATATGAAATAATGAATCTTGATTATGGTATCAGTGAGCCAACGCTTAAAATTCGTAAAATGACGAGTCGATGGGGAAGCTGTACACCTAAAAAGAATCAGATTACTTTGAATTCACAGCTGATTCATTATAATGAGCGTTTTATTGATTATGTTGTAATTCATGAATATGCTCATTTGATTCAGCCAAATCATTCAAAAGCATTTTATGCAATTATTGAGAAATATATGCCTGATTATAAAGAAGTAAGTAAAAATGGACCAAAATTATTCGATTTAAATGATTGATTTTATGGTATGATTATCAAGAAAAAAGGAGGAGAGCAACATGGTAAGAATCGTTGAAAAGAAGCGTCTAAATCCAACCGTGACGCAGATAGTCGTAGAGCATGAAAGAATTGCGAAAAAGGCGAAAGCAGGACAGTTTATTATTCTGCGTGTTGATGAAAAAGGAGAGCGGATTCCTTTGACAATTGCAGATACGGATCCAGAAAAACATACCGTTACGATTATTTTTCAAATCGTTGGTGCAACAACGAAAAAGCTAAATGAATTGAATGAGAATGATTATATTCATGATTTTGTGGGTCCTTTAGGAAAACCAAGTGAAATTGAAGGACTGAAAAAAGTATGCGTTATTGGTGGCGGTGTAGGCTGTGCTATTGCTTATCCAACTGCAAAGGCCCTTCATCAGCAGGGAAGTGATGTTACAACGATTGTTGGCTTTAGAAATAAGGATCTATTGATATTAGAGGATGAATTTAAGCAGGTAAGCGATCGTTTTTATATTATGAGCGATGATGGCAGCGTAGGTGAAAAAGGTGTCGTTACTAATGCTTTGGAACGACTTTTGGAAAAGGAAACTTTTGATTGTGTGATTGCTATCGGACCGCTTGTGATGATGAAATTTGTATCGTTGATGACAAAGAAATACAACGTTAAGACGGTCGTATCAATGAATCCGATCATGATCGATGGAACAGGCATGTGTGGCGGATGCCGGTTGAGCGTAGGCGGTAAGACGAAGTTTGCCTGTGTAGATGGACCGGATTTTGATGGTCATGAGGTAGATTTTGATGAAGCGATAAGCCGTAATACATCCTATCGGGAATTTGAAAAGCATGCCTATGAAAAGACATGTGCTCTTCTAAATAAGGAGGTGCAGTGATGCCGAACATGAGTTTGAAACGGGTTGAGATGCCTGTGCAGGATGGAAAAGTACGTAGTGGAAATATTGATGAAGTAGCTTTAGGATATACTGAAGAGATGGCCGTAGAAGAAGCAAACAGATGTTTGGACTGCAAGCATAAGCCTTGTATGCAGGGATGTCCTGTGTCGATTCATATTCCTGATTTTATCCGTGAGGTAAGGGAAAAGAATTTTGAAAAGGCTTATGGGATTCTTAAATCAACGAGTTCTTTACCAGCTGTCTGTGGTCGTGTGTGTCCTCAGGAAAATCAGTGTGAAAAATATTGTGTACGAGCTATTAAAGGTGAAAGTGTCGGTATCGGAAGATTAGAACGCTTTGTAGCGGATTGGGCTAGAGAGAATCTAAAGGAAGAAATGACAAAACCTGTTACAAATGGACATAAAGTAGCTATTGTAGGGGCAGGACCAAGTGGTCTGACTTGTGCAGGTGATCTGGCTAAGCTGGGATATGAGGTTACTGTGTTTGAAGCCTTACATGTAGCAGGAGGCGTTCTGGTTTATGGTATTCCGGAATTTAGATTACCAAAGGCGATTGTTCAGCATGAAATCGATGCTTTGGGAAAAATGGGTGTTCATATTGAATGTGATAGTGTCATTGGAAGAAGTGAAACTGTTGATGAATTATTTGATGAAGGCTTTGAAGCAGTCTTTATTGGCAGCGGAGCAGGACTTCCTAATTTCATGGGATTAGAGGGTGAAAACTTAAAAGGTGTTTTCTCAGCAAATGAATATCTGACACGCTTTAATCTAATGAAGGCCTATCAGGAAGATAGTGATACACCGATTTATAAAGCTCATAAATGTGTTGTTGTCGGCGGCGGCAATGTTGCGATGGATGCTGCCAGAAGTGCCAGACGTTTGGGAGCTGAGGTAACGATCGTTTATCGAAGAAGCATGGAAGAACTTCCGGCACGTCATGAAGAAGTAGAACATGCCATGGAAGAAGGAATTGAATTCAAACTATTAACAAACCCAGTGAAGGTTATTGGAGAAGAGGGCTGGATCAGTGGTGTTGAATGTGTGGAAATGGAATTGGGTGAAGAGGATGCTTCCGGAAGAAGAAGACCGATTGTGAAAGAGGGAAGCAATTTTATCATTGACTGTGATTGCATGATCATGGCCATCGGTACAAGTCCGAATCCATTGCTTCGCTCAACGACCAAAGGCTTAGAAACAAATCCTAAAGGATGCCTTTTGGTGGATGAACAGGGAATGACAACAAGAGAAGGTGTATTTGCCGGAGGAGATGCTGTCAGTGGTGCAGCAACGGTCATTCAGGCAATGGGAGCTGGAAAGAAGTGTGCGGCTTCTATTCATGAATATATTCAAAACAAGCTGTAAAAGGCTTGTTTTTTCAAAAGAGGATGCATCAATAAGCATCCTCATATTTTTTCTTTAAAAGAATGAACAGGAAACAGGAAATGATGCATAGAAGAACATAAGAGAATCGTGAAATATCTCCGGTTTCAGATGATTTTGATGGTATAGGCATATTGGCAAAAGAAATTGCATAAGAATCATCTTGTTTCAAAAGAGTATCATCAACAAAGACCCCTTCTTCACCAATTACTATTTTAACGATCTTATCACTAAGAAGATAACCTTCAGGTGCCTGGCTTTCTTTAAGATACCATGTTCCATAAGGAAGATTCATTTCTATACGTCCTTCCTCATCCGGCAATATATCCATAACTTTATTTTTACATTCTACATCATCATAAAGTGTAAATTTAATTGTATCAGACAAAATTTTCTGAAAAGTTTGTGCATGAATCTTAGTGATTTGAAAATGAAACTGTTTCAATTCATTGACAATGTGTTCTCCTTGATTGATGAGCACCTTGACTGTTTCTTCACTTGACGGATCAATAGAAAAATCATATTCTTTCTCATCTAAGATATATGCAGGATGTGTATTGATTTCTTTTAAGTAGTAATTTCCAAAAGGAAGACGTGGAATATGAAGAAATTGTCCTTTTTCATCGATACCTAACGTAGTAATTAATGTATCAGGTTCAATTACAGCATTGCCTTTGTGATCATAAATGTAGTCACGAGTATAAATTGCATATAAAACATCTTCATACGCTTTTTCATCTAAAGCATTATTTTCTTCTAGAAGCTTTGTAAATACAATGTCATAATCTGGAAGATCATTTTTTAAAACAGAGTGAATTTCATAAGGAATTGTTGTATGTGTCGTTTTGATTTCAAACTCATGCTTTTCAGTGTTACTTATATATCCTAAAGGTGATTTTGTTTCTATGTAGTAATATTTTCCTACAGGAAGTTCTTTTGAACAGACACTTTCCCAAGAACTTTTTAAGACCTGTATTGCTTCATCTTTTTCATAATAGACATGTCCACCTAAAATAATGTCTTCAGCTGCATAGATAGTTATCTGGGCATCTGAGAGAAACTCTTCATTAAATTGTGGCATTTGCCCAGTGCCGGCACTACTTTGCCATGGAAGAGTATGAGTAAAAACTTCACCAATCTTTGAAAATTTTAAATGACCTGTATCTAATGTGTTGAACGCTTCAAAAGAATTGCTGATAACAGCATGGATCTGTTCTTTAAAGTGGGTATCAATATTAAAAACTTCATCCGATAAAAGAAAACCATAAGGAGCTTCAATTTCCTTTACATAATAGTGAATTTCATCATCTAAGGAAATTGGAAGATCTGCGTTGAATGTAAGCCTGCCATTCTCATCTGTAACAGCTTTTTCGATCAATGTATCAGCCGGCAATAAAATAATGCCATCAAGAACCAGATCCGTTTTAGTGTATAAGCCATAGATGGCACCGGATAATAAATTTCCTTCGTCATCTTTCTTTGTTAGTTCGATTGATACTTTCTGACGGTCATTTTTAAAACTGATCTTTTCTGAAACGACTTCTACGCTCTGTTTTTCATATTCAAGTTTTACTCTTTGAATTTCAGTGTTCAGTACCATGCCATTCTGTACCTTGATTTCTTCAATTCTATATTCACCTAATGGAAGCTTGCTGGATGTTGCATAGCCGTTAGTTCCGGTCGTAATCGTTTCTGCGATTTCATCTTTTTCGTATAGAATGGTGCCATCATTGGATGGATCCATGATATTTGCATCTGCAATGATCTGGAATTCTGTATCGGACTGTCCTTTTGATTCATAATCAAAGGAATAGTTTCCATCATCGTTCTGATGGATGCCTGTGAAGACTTCGCCTTCTTTATATACCGTGATCTGTCCTTTAACAGAAATATCTTCCATTTCAACCGTGATCACAGGTGTCCGACCATCTTCACCAGCTTCATATACACCATCCTCTGAAACCGTAAATTTTACTGGCTCAGTGTTCAATACATAGCCATTTGGAGCCGTAATCTCTTCCAGCTGATAGTTACCGTACATGATAACATCATTTAAATAAACGATGCCCTGATCTGTCGTTGACCATGTGTCTACGGTGTGGGGAATAGGGAACCAGACAAACTGAGTCAAATATTCATTCGTATCAAGATTCTTAATTTTGAAAGTCGTATTTGGCAGTAAAACAGTCTTGCCGGTTTCAGCATCTTTCTTCACAAGTTTCAGCATACCTTCAAATGGCGCATCATTCATGATGATCCAAGGCTGAGGTTCATCGCTGTCTTCAGTGATCGTAACAATGAAATCATCAACTTTGTAATGCTCATCCGGTACTTTTGTTTCTTTTACGATGTAAACTCCATAAGGAAGTCTTTGTGATTCAAGGTATCCTTTGGAATCAGTCGTTGAAACATCATAGGCTGGTGCATGATCCCATCCCATTTCATCCACATCTGATTTCAATTTAGCTGTAAATTCTGCCCCTTCCAGTGCAGGGGTTTCGCCTGTAGAGCCATCAGTACCGATCTTGATCAGACTATATGCCTGTTCATTCGGTTTATCCTTGTGCGTTACAGAAACACTTACATTTGGAGTATTATGGTCTTTATATTCCAGATCAGCCGTTACATCTACAGTGTTGACTACGACAGTTCCATTAGACAAGACTTCATGAACATTATAAGATCCCAGATGCAGATCTGTCCAAGTAATTTGTCCATTGACATCAGTCTTTTTCGTTGTGTTAGGAATCAGGCTATCTTTCGCATACAATACACTGCCATCAGCTGGATCAAGAATATCCTCATGGGCATGAAGCTCATAAGTAACACCTTCCAGTGTAGCATCACCCGTCATTCCAGTTTCAGTTTCATCAAACTCTTTAGTCAAAGTAATACTTCCTTTAACAGGCCGATTGGAGATGGTTCCTTCTTCTACCTCTCCATTTTCATTGATGAAAAACTCTAAAACAGTATCGTCATTCAGTATGTATTTTTCAGGTGTACGTTTTTCTCTTACTGAATAATGTCCGTAAGGAAGATTTGAGAAAGTAACTGAACCATCAGTTCCAGTTGTAGCTGTCTGAATCACTTCATCATTCCAGTTCAATAGTTCAAATGTTGCGGGAGCATCTGTCACTGTCTTGCCGCTATCGGCATCTTTCTTAAAGACCTTGATGCTTCCTTTGATTACTTGATCGGTTACCGTCTGTCTGACAATCACATTTGCCTGATGACCGGTGGTAACCGTTACCTCATATCTTGCAGTATCCTTTTGATAGCCAGTCGGCTCTTTTGTTTCATAGAGCATATATTTTCCTGCATAAAGATTTTCCCATGGATTCATGGAGCCATTAGATACAGTGGTTCGTTGCCCTATTATCGTACCAGATTTTAGAACAACTTCACCAGTTGATGGATGAATGATATCCTCTGCAACTGCCAGTTCATAGATGGCTCCTTGCAAAGTTGCCTCACCTTGTGGCGCACTTCCCGTTTCAGCATCCTGTTTTATTGCGATAATACTTCCTTTACCAATCGTATTGGTTTGAGTATAAGTAACCGTTTCATTCGACTGTATCATAACTGATTTGATTGATGGATCTAATACTAAGCCTTCTGGTACAGAAATTTCTTGGATATATACTGTTTGAGGTAATAAATCTTGAATCGCTACAGAGCCATCATTACCTGTTGTATATGTACCAATTGGATTGCTCATATCAGCATTATAACTAATTCTAAAGCTAGTGTTTGATACATGATTACCTTCATTATCCTGCTTAACTATATTTAATGAACCATAATGTTTTACATTGATATGTAATGAGGCACTTGCATAATTAGTTAACTTCAATGTACTAACTGCTTGCGAATCTGTTCCTATATTTTTTACGGCAAATAAAACCCCCATACTTGATGACATGATATTCTGTTTCAGATGAATAGTAGCATTTTCATCAGCCTCAGAGCCTGCTGTTATAGTAAGCTGATCATTTGTTTTTGATAGGGTTAGACCTTTCGATGCTGATACTGTGTATTGATCCAATATATGATTGGTGTCAGTTAATGTAATACTCTCATTTTGGTTCAAAGAAATAGTTTGTCCATCAAAAGAAGGCTTTACTTCCATTTGATTGACTTTATCTAGGACATTCTTTTTCCAGGCCTCCATACTTTTTGGAGTTGGATATTTAGTTGGATGAAGATAATGACCTCCATCTTCTCTGCCACCTAATTCATCCCAAATTAGATTCTGTGTCAATACATAATTATCTTCGGTTGGATTAATGTCATAACCAAAATATTTAATATAAGTTAAACGTTTCTGCATTTCTAATGAAATAGGCTGATTGTTCACGATGATGTTTGAAAAAGAAATTTCGTTATTTGACCCAACATGGACAATATGCCCAGGCTCAATACAAAATGCTGTTTCACCATCAATCGTAATCAAAGCTGGCTTTCCAGTCTGATTTCCCCAGCTCGCATACCATCCGTCAAAAGGAAAGCTTATCTCAACATGATGCGAGGTAGCTTTTACAGCAATGCCATTTGAAAGAGTTCCAATAGCACATAATAAAGCTAATAAAACGTTAAAAATAGAAGAATTCTTTTTAGATACTTTCATACTTCTGCTCCTCCTACTATTCTTATATGCACCAAAACTCAAAAAAGGAAAAAATTTTCAAAAAATTATAGAATTTAATAAGTTGCTGTAAAAAATAAGACATTATATAATATTAAGGGGGGGATCAATGAGGCTGATATATCGATATTTTATAGACGCTATTCAATCTTATAAACGTTTATTTATAATTTCGCTTATAATTGTTTTTCTCATGACCATAATGAATATGGTGCTTCCTTATGGAATTCGCTTATATTTAGATGTTCTAATAGAGAATGGAAATTGGCAGTATTTTATAATGGGACTTATATTGTTTGAGGGATATTTGTTGATATGTACACTAGTTAAAATAATCTGGTATGCTTCTTTGGATAATTTTGGTGGTCAATATATTAAGGATCTAGAACTTGAAATGGAAACAGCCATTTCTCAAACATCATTAAAGAAAATTGATGAATTGAGTCTTAATAGAATCAAGCATATCATGTATGCCGATTTATTAGATGTTTTTAGAGTGATTGGACACCATATGCCATCTGTGTTTGGTTCGCTTTTGGTAATTGTAGCTATATTGATATTAGCTGTCGTATATGATCCACTCGTTACATTATTTCTCTTTTTTTCTTTGATCATAGGTCTTTGTATTTCTTTCTTTTCAAGAAAAACTATCGCAAAGATGGCGAGCAATACAAATAGTGCATTAAAAAAATGAACACAGATACGAATGAATTTATTGATTTAATGATGTTGCATCAAACAAATCATATTTTAGATTATTTTTTGAACAAAACTTCTTCTACTATCCATAGCTTTATTCAAACAGCTAAAAGAGAAGATAAGATTATATACTTTTTTACAGGTCTGGTGAATAATTATAATACATTATTTAGAATAGCTTTATCGGCTTTTTTATCATTACCTGTAATAAATGGTTCCATTGTAAATTTAGTATTTTTTACATTATTATCAAATATAGTCATGGAAGAGGGCCAAAAGCTAGAGCAACTTATCCAACAAATCATGAAATCATACATTAGTTTTGAAAATGTAGAGAAGCTCAAAAGTCTGCAGCCTCGTCAATTAGAAAATACAACGTTAAATGATATTGAAAGCATTAAATTTCATAATGTTTCGTTTTCGTATCAAGAAAATTCAAAGCATATTTTTGAAAATATAAACTGTGAATTTAAAAAGAATGACTGTATACGCCTTATAGGAGAAAATGGTAGTGGGAAATCAACGCTAGTGAAAATGATTTTAGGTTTATACTCACCTGATAGTGGGTCGGTTACAATCAACGATAGAAACATAGCTGATTATACTCAAGAAAGTCTGAATAGTGAAATTCTTTATTTAAGTCAGGAAGAGAAATTTCTCAATACTACAATTGAAGAATATTTAAGAATCATTTCGAATGATAATATTGATAATAATAAAATTGATAAATGTTCTCAGTTTGCACATTTTGACGTCAGAATGGATACTGTAATTGAAAATAATGGGCAGTCTTTATCAGCTGGGCAACAAAAGAAGCTATTGCTGATGAAACTTTTGCTCAGAATTGAAACATCTTCGGTTATTATTTTAGATGAGGTAGAGGCAGGACTGGATCAGCCAACAAAACAACGATATTATGATTTTATAAATCAAAGCTGTCGAGATTTAAATAAGATATTCATAGTTATCAGTCATGAAAAAAATGCTGATTTTATCTCTTTCAATAAAGAGGTCCAAATTATAAATGGTAAAATGTTTATCAGTAGTTTAAAGTAATAGAAATAGTTATTATAAAAAAGAAAGAAGGATTTTAATGGAAGTATTTCAAATAATCAAAAAAATGGAGTTTTATGAACATGAGTTTACTTTCAAAAATAATGTATATACGTTAGAAATTGAAGGTTCTTTATATAAATTATTATGGAATCTTGATTTAATCATGTATTTTTTCTTTGCGGCTGATCTGTTTCTTTCTATAGATAGTCTTTATCAAAGAACAGAATCTTTTTGGATGACTTTTTTGATATTGATAGCAGCCCTTGTTGTTTTTACTTATGTTATACGTTATATTTTTAGATTTGAGATACGAAAATATATCTGTCGTAAGAAAAAAGTTAAGATAAGTAAAAAAGAACACATATAAAAACATTACCGATAAATATGATTTCGGTAATGTTTTTTTAATAACATAAATGAATTATTAGGGAGAAATGTAACTTCTCATATCAGCAATTCTTTCCAAAACTATATATCAGTGGATATTCACGAGGCAAATAAATTCGTCCAAAATTAATACTGATTATATAATATATGAACTTCGCATGAAGAAATACTGTAAGAGTGATTTACAATTGTGAGATAAACTCACTTAAATCTTTAGAATGAATCAACTTAGGAATTTTTGAAGTGTCGGATAAAGAGCGTATGATAGAGTCATAAACTGTTTTAAAGATTTTCTTATCCTGTTTGGAAATGGTAATTAACAAGACGATATGAATAAGAGAATCATCCCATTGAATACCTTTTTCTGATATCAAAACCGTAAACATCGTTTTCGTATTAGAAAAATCCATCGAATGCGGAATAGCAAATGTATGAAAGAAACAGGTTGTTGATAGGCTT
This sequence comes from Traorella massiliensis, assembly GCF_900104665.1. Classification (GTDB taxonomy): domain Bacteria; phylum Bacillota_I; class Bacilli_A; order Erysipelotrichales; family Erysipelotrichaceae; genus Traorella; species Traorella massiliensis. Next base: position 31,962 of record NZ_LT629968.1, read on the forward strand.
TCCCGGTAGAGTACTTTTTCAGTATATCCTTGTTTTTCTAAACCAAAACCAATAATTTTTTCACAAAGAAAGCGAATAGCACTTTCCTTAGTAGAATATGCATCTGTCTTAAAAAACAGATGTTCATGGAAATAAGAAGATAATACTTTATTTTTGTTTGCAATATCTTTTTCAATCAGTTTTTCATTGATTGCATGATAGATCTTCAACTCATCAGCAACCGTATATAACGGAGAAATGATGATGACTTTTTTGCCAATAATGTTGATTGGCTTGATTGAAATAATTAAATCTACATTGTAGTCAATATTAATATCATCTTCATCGGGAGTAACAACTGTCAGATCGATATAATCCTTATGGTACTTTAATATTTGAGCAGAAACAGTATCTATCAAATTCAGATAATCGCTGCAGATCAATAGAATTTTCACTTTTATCAGGTCAACTTCAGAGGCATTCATCAAAAGGCCGATATGAACAGCAATGAAGCCAATTTCCGAATCAGATATCTCTATATGGAACTCATCAGCTATCTTTTTTGAAATATGGATGGAAACTTCAAAAACAAATGGACAATTTTTCTTTAAGGTATCTAAGATATCATTTGAAATTAATTGATTATTTCTAATTCTTTTGATCATTCCATCAATATGCATGGCAAAGTTTTGCAGGGATTTGAAATAATCAATTGAAAACATATAATAGTTAAAGGTTTCTGAAAGAATCTGATCAATTCTACGAATAAAATCTGGAGCTAAAACAGGGTTTGTTTTCTCATTTGAATGTAAATATTCCTGATTTTTTATTTGTCCAGACAGTAGCAAGGCAATATAAATGATATCTTCTTCATGTGGTTGAATATTCCAGTGTAAGGAATAACTTTTACAAATATCTTTGGAAATCTGATATTCTACAGACTGCTGATCTACATAGTTTTTCGGCAGATCTTTAATATAGATGGCAGATTTCATTCTAAATAGTGCAATTGTAATATTCAGATATAAATTAAATGAGTAGTTTTTATCAACATAATAGCCATGTCTGTTGATTGACTCATTTACAATTGTTTGTATTCTGGTGAAATTCAGTTGATCGAAATATTTTGAAATATTGTTTATGGAATTGAAAGTAGAACTTGTTTCTTCTTTGATCAGCTCCATGATCAGCTTTCTTTTGTAATATTCACTACCTTCGATAGAGATGGATCCTCGTTCACGTTTCAGCTCAAGGTTATGATCCGCTAGTATTTTACTGATTTTTTTGATCTCTTTTTCAAGAGTGCTTACTGAAATATATAACTTGTCTGCAAGCTGATTGATATTGTATGTTTTATTTTTCTTGATCAGCCGCCGAAGAATGATATGTGTATTGTTGGTATTTTCGACAAATAGTGAAGGATCGATCTGTGATAACACAGTTGGATCGATCTTATAGCCATACGGTGTATTTATGATTAAATTTGTTTTTTTATTAATATATGCAATATCGTTCTGAATGGTCCTTTTTGAATAATTTAAAAGCTGCGATAGTCTTTCGCAGGTAATAGTATCATTCTGATTTGTAATCAAATGGATGATTTTCAGTTGCCTATCTGTAAATTGATTCATATTCTTCACCACTTATATTATAATCTATCCTTTTTTCATTTCAATTTTTTATTTACCAGGGGGTACGCAAAAACAAAAATGCACAACATGAGTGTTTGTTATAGAATGATGCCAAGGAGGAAAGCGATAGATATGGAAAAATCACAAGTACAGTTATTAGCGTTTCAATTGATTGCACATTCTGGAGATGCGCTAAATCACTTTAACCTTGCTTTAGACAATGCAGAGGAGGGAAAGTTTCAAGAAGCTCAAAAAGAGATTCATGAAGGAGATAAAGCGCTTGTGGCAGCACATAAAGCACAGACGGGCATGCTTACTTTCGAAGCGAGAAATGAAGTCATAGAATATAGTGTTATCATGATGCATGCCCAGGATCATCTTATGACAACGCTGAATTATGAACGGTTTGCAAAAAGGCTGATCAAGTTGTATGAAAAGATGCTTAACGAAAAAGAATAAAGGAGGAAAAAATGAATAAACTACAAAATTTACTAGAAAAGAAGCTTCTCCCATTAGCTGGTATGATGCAGAGCAATAAGATATTAAGCTCCATATCCAATGGTCTGATGGCTGGAGTTCCATTTATGATTATTGGATCGTTGACGCTGGTAATCAGTACACCACCGGTCGATTACACTACTTTAGATCCGGGAATTATCTATACGTTTATCAAGGGATGGACAGATTTAGCTAACTCGCTTGGTAATATTCTGACAATGGTCAGCTTTGCCAGCATGAATTGCTTTGCTCTGATTTCAAGTGCAGCTATTGGTTATTATTTGGGACAGAAGCTTGGTATCAAGGGATTGTCAGCAATGGTAAACGCATTGGTTGCATTTCTGGTTACTGCTACATTTACATATGACGGTGAATTAATTCAGGGCTTTACAAACTATGGAGGACAAGGTCTTCTGAGTTGTATCATCGTATCAGTATTATCTACTTTGGCATTGTCTTGGCTTATCAATCATAATGTCGGAAAGATCAAAATTGGTGGTGCAGGAGTGCCTCCCGCTATTACCCAAAACTTTGTTACATTAGTACCATGTGCCATTATTGTATTTTCTTGGGCAATCATAAATACGCTATGCATCCAGATTGCCGGGGTAGCATTTCCAAATGTCATTGATTTAGTCATGTCACCTTTAGTATCCATTCTGCTATCTCCTGCTGGAACGATTATTTATTGTCTTCTTTGCAGCTTAGGATGGTGGTTCGGTATTCATGACAACGCCTTCTCAGGTTTCTCACCATTCCTTTGGACAGCATTTTATGCCAATCAGGCAGCTTATGCAGCAGGAACGAACATTTATGAGCTGCCATACATCGTAAATTATGGTATGTATTATACATTTGTAAATATTGGTGGTTGTGGAGCAACCTTTGGTCTTGCGGTGTTATTATTTTTATTCTCTAAATCCAAACAGTGTAAGACAGTTGGTAAATTAGGAATCCTTCCAGCATTTTTCAATATCAATGAACCAATTATCTTTGGTGTTCCGCTGATGATGAATCCGGTATTTATCATTCCTATGGCGATTACAACAAGTGTTAACTTCATTATCACATATGTTGCAACTGCATTGAAGCTGGTGCCGCATGTCGTTTCCTTTGCCGGATGGAATTTGTGGACACCAATTGGTGGCTTTTTAGCAACATTGAGCTGGACAGGGTCGGTTTTGGCAATCGTTCTTATTATAGTAGATATGCTCATCTACTATCCATTCTTTAAAACTTATGATAATCAGAAGTTGAAAGAAGAAGCGAACGATCCAAATCAATAAGGTGTTTTGATGATTTTTCCATAAATATATTATTAATCGCGTATAAAATTTATGAAACTTAATTTATTATTGATCTGCAGTTTAGGAATGTCCAGTAGCATATTGGAGATGAAAATCCGTGAAGAGGCGGAAAAGCGAGGCTATGATTGTAAAGTTCATGCAATCTCTGTTCAAGAAACATCAGAATATGCAGGAGAGCAATATGATGCAGTACTTATTGCTCCACAAATTGTTTATTTGACAAAAGAAATCCAAAAAGATATTCACCAAGATACAGTCTTAGTGAATATGGCTGTTACTGACTATGGCATGATCAAGGCAGACAATATTTTGGATGCGACAATTCAGGCAATTGAAGAACATAAACGATAGAAAAACAAAGGTGTAGTTAGAGAGAAGGAGTAAGGACGAAAAGTAGTACTTAATCGAAAAGAAAAAGAAGAGATTTTAAATAAAAAAGTTAAATAAAAAAAATGAGCGCACTAAAAACAAGTGCACAAATGAAATAAAATAAATTTAGCGAAAATCAGGTTTCATTTTTAATCCAAGCATCAAGATGAATATTGATGGCGGCAAAGATTGAAAAGAAAGCTGCTTTGGAGTCTTCACGAATTCTCATCTGATGAAGATGATAGTCATTGAGAATTCTATTATTGATTCTCTCAGTACAAGTTCTATTTTTGTATAGTTCTTTCCATTTATCTGTTTTGTAAGGAACAGGGCCAAAAAGACGCATATCAAGCGAATCGTTAATGTAAACAGTTCTACCATATGGAGAAGGAGAACATGTATCTGCATGTGGACAAGAATCAATCAATCCCATTTTTAGAGGACAACGGAATTTTCTTCTTTGCCTTTGATAGTCGTAGCCACAGTGATACATTTCAACACCACAATCACAAATTGGTTTGCCGTTTTCACTAATAGAATCAAAGTGTTTATAAATATTTTTACCCAATTTACGTTGATTGAAATCAATGATTGGGATAATATTATGGTGACGCAGAAATTGGTAAACGGCAGAAGAATCGCTTGCGGAATCGAAACACATGAATTTTGGAGAGAGTTCAGGGTTAATATCAAGGAAACGAGCGGTAGAGGAAATGGAAGACAGAGCATCATGACGAGAAGCTTTCTCTAAATCGATAAAGACGGGAAGGTCAGTATGGATTAGAGGGTTATGATAAGAAATGTTATAGAGAGTATAACCGAAGTAATACATTCCAAGATCACTGTCCCAACCAAAATCTGCGTTTTTAGCGCTATAACGATGAGTGTTTAAAATATTGTCATCTTTAATGATTTGATGACCAAAAGGAGAAGCATGAATATGAAAAGCAGAACCATCACCAGAAAAGACAAGATTGTAGGAATCAATAAAGCCCATGTCATGAGAAGGAATGACAGCAATAGCGTTAAAAAGTAATTGAAGAGTATAAATCATACGATCACGGTCAAAAACAGAACCATCATGAGTGTAATTATCGAAAAGAGAATAAGTATCATCATTAGAGAAGTTCATTAATTTTTCACCTTTCTTAGGTTTAGAAGAATTAGATTTATTCGTAAAAAGGCCTTTAGGAAGAAGATCGTTATGGTGAGAAAAAGAATGAGTGATACGGTTAATGAAATCGTAATGAGAAGAATGGTTAGGAACATTCCAAGAACCGATAAGATATTGAAGAAGCCTATCGTGATGAACTTCATAACACCAATTTTTAAGAGAAGTAAAACCAAGATGAAGCATCAAAACGACAGAACGCAAATAGATAGCAGGATCGTTAGCGGGACGACCCAAAGGAGAATATAAAGGAAAGATGATATCGGCGACAAGGTCGACATCAAGTTTAGACAACTTATGAATAGCAGACTTAAAATTAGGAGAAGAAAGTCTGAAAAGATCAGAAGTTGAAAGAGAAGACTTTTCTGTCTTAAGAAATTCTTTGTAATCTTGAGACGAAGAGAAATAAATTAACATTGAAGATCACCACCTACTTACTACAGAAAGGCGAGCAAAGCGAGCCCGCAACGAGGGCGATTTGTCAAGCAAAAAGTGAAAAAAGTTGGGGGGATTTCAAAAAAACGGCAATTAAAAAAGAGCGTAAACAAGCCGTTAAAATGTTTTCGACCACGCTCTAAATAATAAAGGAGAAATACATGAAAAAATTTAAAGATGGTTTTTTATGGGGAGGTGCATGTGCCGCAAATCAGTGTGAAGGTGCATGGGATAAGGATGGAAAAGGCCTGTCAATCATTGATGTGTTGTCAATCGAAGAACACAATAGAGATCACGTCACCTTAGAACTAAGAGAAGGTGTAAATTACCCGTCACATAAAGGTAATCAATTTTATGAACGTTATAAAGAGGATATTGCCTTGTTGGCTGAAATGGGAGTTACATGTTTCCGATTATCTATCAGCTGGTCAAGAATTTTTCCCAATGGTGATGATGAACAGCCTAATGAGCTCGGTTTACAGTTTTACGAGAATGTTTTTAAAGAATGTCGTAAATATGGTATAGAGCCTTTGGTTACTTTGTCACATTGTGAGATGCCATTAAATCTAACGAAAAAATATAAAGGCTGGGCAAATAGAAAATGTATTGATTTCTTCGTACGATATGCTGTGACTTGCTTTGAAAGATATAAAGATTTGGTAAAATACTGGATTACTTTCAATGAAATTAACTTTATATTTAATACTGGATATTTGTATCAGAACGGTGGTGTAAATCTGGAGGATGGAGATAACAAAAAAGAATTGATTTATCAAGTTGCACATAATCAATTGCTCGCAAACGCCAGATGCGTCATTGAATCACAGCGGATCATTCCAGGTAGTTATTGTAATGCATCCCTTTCCGCAACTATATGCTATCCAAGAACTTGTGATCCGCTAGATTACTATGAAAGTATCGTCGATATGAATGAATATCAGTATGGATTCTTAGATGTGATGTGTGATGGCGAATATAATTATCAATGGTTAAACACGATTGAAAAAGAGCAATTACATATTGAAACAGAGCCGGAGGATTTTGTTATCTTAAGAAAGGGAATAGGTAATTATATACCTTTCTCTTACTACTTCTCGGGTATTTCGAGAGATAGATCAAACAGCAGTCGGGGAGATCGTACAAAAAATAACGATAATCCTTATTTAACCAAAAATGATTGGGGATTTATCATTGATCCAGATGGTTTAAGAAATACCTGTGAAGTGTTTTATAGCAGATACAGAAAACCACTCTTTATCGTTGAAAATGGAATGGCAAAGCAGGAAGAATTGATTGATGGTACTGTTCATGATGATTATAGAATCGAATATTTACGAAATCATATCCGATCTTTGCATGAGGCGGTGGATGACGGATGTGATGTTATGGGTTATACCACTTGGGCTCCAATTGATTTGATTTCACAAGGTGGTGGCATCATGAGCAAACGATATGGTTTTATCTATGTTGATCTTAATGACGATGGATCAGGTACAGGAAAAAGATATAAAAAGGACAGCTTTTATTGGTATAAAAAAGTAATCGAAACAAATGGGGAAGAGTTGTAGTTAAACTTATATATTAGTTATCGGCATTATGGTATTGTAGATAGTGGAGAAGTATAAGCTTAATGTACTTATATGGATTTGTATCATTTTCGATTCCATCAGGAAGGATAATTTGATTGAGCTTGAAGGAGGAGGCTTTGAAATGGAAGGCATAACAAAAGAAGAGCTGTATCGTTCTGTACAGACAATAGTAAAGACGTACATAGATTTTTACGATACTTTACGTGAAAAGAAGGCGGTGACTATTGCTAGTGATGACGTCATTCAAAAATTGAGAAATATCGGTTTTTCAAAAGAAGGGCGCGAGTTGGATCAAGTGATTCACGAGATGATTGAAACTATTTATGCGAATCAGGCAATTATGCAGCACCCGCGGTTTTTTGCCTTTGTACCAAGTCCGGCTTCTCCGTTATCATGGATTGGTGATGTCTTGACAGATTCTTACAATCCACATGCAGGGACATGGTTAGAAAGTTCTAGTGCAAGCTGCATTGAACAGGAAACAATCAAATGGTTATGTCAAAAAGCAGGATATCCGAAAACGGCAGGAGGATTATTTGTTTCGGGTGGCTCAATTGCAAATCTGACAGCTCTTGTTGTTGCACGTCATGCAAAACTTTCAGAAGATATGTACTTCAATGGGGTTGCATACCTTTCTCAGCAGACACATTTTTCCGCCGCTAAGGCACTGCGTATTATGGGACTGACTACAGAACAGATTCGCATCATTCCTTGTGACGATCAGTTACGAATGGACACTCGTAGTCTGGAAAAGGCAATCTTGCAGGATCTTGAAGCAGGAAAAAAACCATTTGTAGTAGTTGCAACGGCAGGAACGACGAATACAGGATGCATCGACCCGCTTCATCCGATTGCAGATATTTGTGATAGGTATGATTTATGGTTCCATGTTGATGGAGCCTATGGTGCCTCTGTCTTAGTTTCAAATGAGTATCATCATCTGTTAGATGGGATTTCTCGTGCAGATAGTATTACATGGGATGCACACAAATGGTTATTTCAAACGTACGCATGCAGTATGATCCTTTTTAAAAATTCACATGATCTTGCCAATTGTTTCAGCTCTAATCCTGAATATCTGAAGGATGCCGTGGCAGAAAATGATGAAGTGAATTATTGGGAGTGGGGAATTGAACTCACTCGGCCAGCTCGCAGTTTAAAGTTGTGGCTGACCTTACAAACGTTAGGAACGGATAAGCTTAGTGAAATGGTTACCCATGGTATCCAATATGCTCAGCGTTTAGAAGAAATAATTAAAGAGAAACCAAATTGGGAAATTGTAACTTCGGCACAACTGGCTATCATTAATTTTCGTTACGCACCTAAATCATTAAGTGAACATTCTTGTGATCAGATCAATGAGGCAATTTCACATAAAATGACAGAAAATGGGTTTGCTTGTGTATTGACTACCCAATTAAAGGGAAAAACGGTTTTAAGGATTTGTTCAATTCACCCAGAAACAACAGAAAAAGATTTAAAGGAAACGGTTGAACTTTTAAATAAGTATGCAATTGAAGCGAGTGAGGAAATACTGTCATAATCAAAAGAGTACTTCTATAAATAATTATAATCAGATAGTTGACTTTATTTATATGATTGGTATATTTGTTGTTAAAGCTTCTATACTTACGTAATACGTCATATTTTCAGATATGAAATACGTAAATATATCTGTCGTAAGAAAAAAATTAAAATAAGTAAAAAAGAACACATATAAAAACATTACCGATAAATATGATTTCGGTAATGTTTTTTTAATAACATAAATGAATTATTAGGGAGAAATGTAACTTCTCATATCAGCAGTTCTTCTCAAAATCTTCTCAACGGACCTCTTGAAAATGCAAAAAAAGCCCTAAATATAGGGCTTTCTGAGTAATTTGGTGACTCGTACGGGATTCGAACCCGTGAATGCATGCGTGAAAGGCATGTGAGTTAACCGTTTCTCCAACGAGCCATCAATGGCGCCTAAAACAGGACTCGAACCTGTGACCTGCCGGTTAACAGCCGGATGCTCTACCTACTGAGCTATTTAGGCAAGTGCTTAATTATAATAGCATGACACTTAAGATAATGCAAGTACTTTTTTTAAAAAATATTGAATTGATTGAAATGGGATATTATAATAACACTACTGGAAGGAAAAAATATGAAATTATTGCTGCGATATTTAAGAAACTATATAAAAGAAACGATACTTGGGCCCTTTTTTAAATTACTGGAAGCAGGTCTTGAGCTTTTTATACCTTTAATCATTGCGAAAATGATTGATGAAGGTATTGTTCAGCAAAATCAGACATTGATCTGGTTATGTGCATTCTGTCTTGCACTATTAGCTTTAATTGGCTGTATCAGTGCTATCAGCGCTCAATATTTTAGTGCTAAGGCTGCTGTTGGAATGAGCGAGGAAATGCGACGTGATTTATTTGCTCATATTGAAAGCTTTGGCTATACAGAAATTGATCAAGTAGGTACAAGTACTTTGATTACACGTTTGACCAATGATATCAACCAGGTACAAAACGGTGTTAATTTATTCTTACGTCTATTTTTACGTTCGCCGTTTATTGTATTTGGTTCTATGCTGATGGCTTTTACGATAAGTCCCCGATTAGCAATCATATTTGTATTGACAATTCTAATATTATTTCTAGTTGTGATTTTTATTATGGTTGTGAGTATTCCATTAGTAAAGAAAACAGCTGCTCTTATTGAAAAAATGACCCAGCTGGTTTCAGAGAATTTAAGTGGTGTTCGTGTTATTCGTGCTTTTCATATCGAAAAAGAACAGGCAATGGAATTTGAAACACAAAATAAGAATTATTTTGATGCGAGTATATTGGTAGGAAAAATCAATGCTTTTTTAAATCCAGGTACTACATTGATATTAAATTTAGCTATTTTGATATTGATATATAAAGGAAGCTTTCAGGTATTTGAAGGCGGAATTACACAAGGACAGCTTGTAGCTTTAGTTTCTTATATGTCGAGTATTTTGATTGAACTGATTAAATTAGTAAATCTTGTTTTAAATTTAACTAAAGCAATTGCCAGTGCTTCACGTATCGAATCAATATTTGAAATGCAGACAAGCTATTTAAATCATCCTCAAAAAATATCTTATATCGATGATTGTATTTATTACTTTGATCATGTTTCTTTCAGATATCAAAATGATCAAATGGATACGATAGAAAATGTATCTTTCCGTATTCCTAAGCATGTCCGTATAGGTATTATCGGGGGAACAGGAAGTGGGAAAAGCACACTGGTTCATCTCATGGGCCGCTTTTATGATGTGAGCGATGGCAGGATCTTATATAAGGGAGCAGATATTAAAGATGTTGATTTAGAAAAACTTCATCAGGAAGTTGTGCTGGTTCCCCAACAAGCTGTTTTGTTTAAGGGAACGATTGCGCAAAATTTAAAATGGGGAAAGAAGGATGCCAGTGAAGAAGAAATGATGGAAGCCTGTCGGAATGCTCAAATTGCAGATTTTGTAGAAGAAAAGGGATTGGATTATGAGATTGCTCAAAACGGATTGAATTTAAGCGGTGGTCAGCGTCAGCGTCTTACGATTGCCCGTGCGTTGATTGCTAAGGCAGAGGTATTGATTTTAGATGCGAGCAGCAGTGCTTTAGATTACGCAACAGAGGCAGCCTTAAGAAAGGCGATTGCTCAAAATTATGATTGCACATTAATTACGATTTCTCAGCGTATATCCTCATTAGCAGATTGCGACATGATCTTGGTAATGGATGAAGGAAGACTGGCTGGTATGGGAACGCATGATGAGTTGATGAAAAATTGTGCTATTTATCAAGAAATTAATGCCTCACAGATACGGGAGGTGAAAGCATGAATCGAAAAACTGTCATGAAAAGAGTACTTTTCTATATTCAACAGGATAAAAAATTAGTAGTTGCATCTTTTGTTTGTGCTTTTATCAGTGTTGTTACAACGTTATATTTACCAATTTGTATTGGTGAAGCGATAGATGATGCAATTGGAGTGGTAAATGTTGATTTTGATGCAGTTATTCAAGTCTTGATACGCATGGGAATCGTCCTTCTTGTAAATGTTTGTGTGACATGGCTGATGAATCGGATCAATAATAAATTGACATATCATGTTTCCTATAGAATTCGTAAGGATGCGGTTGAACATATCAGCAAATGTCCGATTTCTTATCTTGACAATCATGATCAAGGGGATCTTCTCAGTCGTATTTTAAATGATGTGGAAATTCTCTGTGATGGTCTTTTAATGGGTTTTACGCAGTTTTTCACAGGTATTTTAAGTATTTTTATTACTTTGTTCATCATGCTTCAGATTGATCTGCGAATGGGTATCTTAGTTTTATTGATTACTCCATTATCCCTTGTGATGGCGACTTTTATTTCCAAAAAGACACATCGGCTTTTTTTGATACAATCAAAAAACCGTGGGAAAATGAGTGCATTTATCAATGAAAGAATTTCTCATCATAAAGTAAGTATTGCTTATGAACACCAGCAGGAAAATATAGATGAGTTTCATGCGATGAGCGAAGAATTAAAAGAGAGCTCGATGAAAGCTATTTTCTATTCATCATTGACAAATCCATGTACTCGTTTTGTTAATTCAATCGTCTATGCTTCTGTTGCACTGATGGGATCGCTGATCGTTATTGGCGGTACTATGAGCGTAGGGCAGTTAACGATTTATCTAAATTATGCCAATCAGTATACAAAGCCGTTTAATGAAATTACAAGCGTTATCAGTGAGTTGCAGAATGCTTTGGCATGTGCACAGCGGGTATTTGAATTTATTGATTCTCCTGTGGAAAAATTAGATGGCCCAACAGCGAATGAACTTGAAAAGGTTAAGGGGAAGGTTGAGTTACGTCATGTGTCTTTTTCTTATAACAAATCAAAACCTTTAATTAGTGATTTTAATCTATGTGTACAACCTGGACAACGTATTGCAATCGTAGGGCCTACAGGGTGTGGGAAGACAACCTTGATCAATCTTTTGATGCGTTTCTATGAAATTGATCAGGGAGATATTTTGTTAGATGATGTGAACTATCGGGATATTACCGTAAAATCATTACGTAGTCATTTTGGCATGGTCTTACAGGATACATGGATCAAGAATGCAACGATTCGGGAGAATATTACTTTGCATAAAAATATTAGTGATGAAAAACTGATAGAAGCCAGTCGTAAGACCAAGGCCCATACATTTATTCAGCGTTTGCCTAAAGGATATGACACGATGTTGAAAGATGTTAGCTCAAGTCTTTCAATTGGACAAAAACAGTTATTATGTATTACTCGAGTCATGGTACAAGATCCTAAGATTCTCATACTGGATGAAGCTACTTCGAATATTGACACTTTAACCGAATTGCAGGTTCAAAATGCGTTTCAGGAATTGATGAAAGATAAAACAAGTTTTATTGTTGCTCATCGCTTGAGTACGATTCAAAATGCGGATCGTATCCTTGTCATGAAAGAAGGAAAAGTGATCGAACAGGGAACCCATGAAGGACTATTGAAGAAAAATGGCTTTTATGCGACATTGTATCAGTCGCAGTTTTCAAATCAAATGAGTTGACTTAGAAGAAAAAAATGCATATCCTAACATTAGGGAGGAAATAAGATGAACATAAAAAAAAGTATCCTTGAAACGATTGGGCATACTCCTTTGATAGCGTTAAATGAGCACCTGTTTGCCAAGGTAGAATCATTTAATCCTGGAGGCAGTGTAAAGGATCGTATTGCATATAAGATGATCCAGCAGGCTCTTGATGAAGGAAGAATTGATCAAAACACCGTAATTATTGAACCAACAAGTGGAAATACAGGCGTAGGGTTAGCAATGGTATGTGCAGCCTTGCATATGAAGTGTGTCATCGTTTTACCGGATTCCATGTCTTTAGAAAGAAGAAAGCTGATTCAGGCATATGGTGCTGAACTGGTATTAACGGAAGGTGCCTTGGGAATGAAGGGGGCCATTGCGGAAGCTATGCATCTTCATGATGAAATTAGTAATTCATTTATTCCTCAGCAGTTTGAAAATAGTGATAATCCTTTGGCACATTATGAATCAACAGCCATTGAAATATTTGAAGATACAGAAGGTCAGATCGATATATTTGTAGCCGGTATTGGTACAGGCGGCACGATTAGCGGGGTTGGACGATATTTGAAGGAACATAAAAAAGATGTTGAAATAGTAGGCGTAGAACCATCAGAAAGTGCTGTAATCACAACAGGTGAAGCCGGTAAGCATAAGATTCAAGGAATTGGGGCTGGCTTTATTCCAAAAAATCTAGATCAGAATGTGGTTGATCGAGTGGATACTATCAGTAGTGAAGAAGCTTATAGCGGTGCGAATGAGTTAGCGCAGGAATATGGTATTTTATGTGGTATTTCTGCTGGAGCAGCTTATTGTGAAGCTAAAAAACTTCAAGCAAAAGAAGAAAATAAAAATAAAAACATCGTCGTTTTGCTTCCAGATACGGGAGAGCGTTATTTATCGACAGATCTATATAAATAAAAAAACTACATTATGTAGTTTTTTTAATAGATTGGTATGCAGGCAAGTATAAGCGCAATGGCTAATATAATATATCCTGTATATAAAAGCTTTTTTTCATCGTGTGTATAAGCATTGTCAGGAGTTTTTAGTTGTCTTTTTGAAAAACGTACCCTGACGATGCATACGATAGCGATACCGGCAAAAGCGGCAATATAAGTAATGATTTCTTTGATTGAGATTGGCATAAATACTTCCTTTCATATTATGTAATAACATAAGTATTATAACTTGAATGGTTATGTTCAGCAAGTAAAAAAACGGCTGAATATGTGATGGGGAGGAAGAATCAGCCGTTTTTATAAAACGAGGTTTTTACACCTAATTGTTTCATGTTTATTATAGAGATAAGAAGATGATTTGAGAAAAAATTAAAAGAAAAATAATTGTGGTAAAAATTCAAATATTCAAAGGTGAATACACAAAAAATTACCACATTACATATCCTTATTTTATTAGTACAAAACTAAAAAAAAAGATATAATGAATATGAAAGGAAGGACAATGAATTATGATGAATTACATAAAAGATAAAACAACTGTTGAATTAACAAATCGTAGTGATCTGTATCCAGGTATGATGCTTTATTCTTATCTGGTAAGACAGAAAAAAGGCGAAACGAAAACGTATGATGATAGTGAGAAGGAAACACTGATCGTTTTGCAGGAAGGAAAGCTTACATTGAGCTATGAAGGAAAGAGTGCAACGATCGAACGTGTCAATGTATTTGATGATGCGCCAGTGGGACTTCATGTGTGCAAAGGTGTACATGTAGAGGTAAGTGCTGATACTGATAGTGAATATCTGTTGTTTATGACAGAAAATGAAAAAGAATTTGCGACTACTTTATTTACAAAAGAAAACGTGGTGGTTGTTGACCGTGGTGCTGGACAGTGGAATGAATGTGCTACTCGTAATGTAAGAACGATGGTAGACTATAAGATCAACCCACTGAGCAATATGGCTTTTGGGGAAACTGTCAACTATCCAGGTAAATGGTCTACTTTTATTCCTCATTTACATGATCAGCCAGAATTATATTATTATCGTTTTAACCGTCCTGAGGGATTTGGTGCAAGCTTCTATGGAGATAATGTTTATCAGGTAAAAGATTATAGCTATATCTGTGTAACTGAAAAATTGCCTCATCCACAGGTAACGGCACCGGGATATGCTATGTATTATTTCTGGATCATCCGTCACTTTGATGATAATCCTTGGACAGGTGCTGAAAATGTGAAGGAGCACGAATGGCTGTTAGATCCTAACTGCAAGATCTGGCCAGAAAAGTAGGAGGAAACATGAACGAGATATTAGATAAAATCAGTAGAATTGGGATCGTGCCGGTCATTAAAATTGATCGTGTTGAAGATGCTCTTCCATTAGGAAAAGCACTTTGTGAAGGCGGACTCCCAGTAGCTGAGGTAACATTCAGAACAGAGCATGCGAAAAAGGCAATGCAGATCATGAATAAAGAATTGCCACAGATGCTTCTTGGTGCTGGAACTGTGCTAACGAAAGAACAGGTAGATGATGCGTTAGAAGCAGGTGCAAAATTTATCGTTTCTCCGGGATTGAACCCTGAAATCGTTCGTTATTGTATTGAGAAAAAGGTGCCTGTCGTACCTGGATGTGCGAATGCGAGCGACATTGAAGCTGCTTTATCTTGTGGCTTGACGACTGTAAAATTCTTCCCTGCAGAACCGCTAGGGGGATTAAAAATGATCAAAGCATTGGCAGCACCATATGTCAACGTAAACTTTATGCCGACAGGCGGCATTAAGGAAAGCAACATCGTAGAATATTTAGATTATGATCGTATCGTTGCTTGTGGTGGTACCTGGATGGTGGATGCGAAGGCTATCAAAGAGGGTAATTTTGATCGTATCAAAGAATTAACACAGAATGCTGTTAAGACCATGTTAGGACTTGAATTGGCACATGTGGGTGTTAATGCTGATGAAACGAGTGCTGAAGATGTTGCAGGTGAATTTGCATCTTTGCTTCAGTGTGAAACAGAACCTCATTCTAAATCTTGCTTTGCAGGTAAAACCATTGAAGTGATGAAGAATAAGTTAGGTACACATGGTCATATTGCCTATAAGGTCAACAGTGTTGAAAGAGCTGTTCGTTATTATGAAAGCTTAGGTTATACATTTGATGAAAGCTCTAAGGCATATAATGATGATCATTCATTAAAAGCTATTTATTTTGAAAAAGAAATTGGTGGATTTAAGATTCATTTATTGAAGAAATAGGAGAGAATATGAAGATTATTACTTTAGGTGAAATTATGCTGCGTCTTTCTTCACCAGAGCGTACACGCTTTGTGCAGTGTGATTCTTTTGATGTTTGTTATGGTGGAGGAGAGGCCAATGTTGCTGTCTCATTAGCAAACTATGGTCATGATGCTTATTTTGTGACAAAGCTGCCAACTCATGAAATTGGGCAGTCGGCAGTAAATGCATTACGCAAATATGGTGTCCATACGGACTATATCGTTCGTGGTGGTGAAAGAGTAGGTATTTATTATTTAGAGAGTGGTGCTTCTATGCGCCCTAGCAAGGTTATTTATGACCGTGCAGATAGTGCCATTGCTAAGGCAGAGGTTGAAGAATTCGACTTTGATGCGATCATGGAAGGGGCTGACTGGTTCCATTTTTCAGGAATTACCCCGGCAATTAGTGCGAAGGCTGCAGAATTGACAAAAGAAGCTTGCAAGGCAGCGAAGCGTCATCATGTAAAGGTTTCTTGTGATTTGAATTATCGTAAAAAATTATGGACACCTGAACAGGCTCAAAAGATCATGAAAGATTTGATGCAATATGTTGATGTCTGCATTGGTAATGAAGAAGATGCAGAGCTGTGTTTAGGCTTTAAACCAGAAGGAACTGATGTTTCTAGCGGTAAATTAGATTTAGATGGATATAAGAAGATCTTTGCGCAGATGAAGGAAGAATTTGGTTTTGAAAAAGTTTGTACGACACTGCGTGAAAGTCATAGTGCTTCTCATAATGGCTGGAGTGCTTTGATCTATGATGGAAATGAATTCTATCAGTCAAAACACTATGATGTAAATCCTATTGTTGACCGTGTTGGTGGAGGAGATAGCTTCTCTGGTGGTCTGATTCATGGTTTGTTAACGATGAAAACACAGGGTGAAGCTTTAGAGTTTGCGGTAGCTGCAAGTGCTTTGAAACATACAATTCCAGGTGATTTCAACCTTGTAAGCGAAAGTGAAGTATTGACACTGGCAAATGGAGATGCCAGTGGAAGAGTACAAAGATAACAGCCTATAGGGCTGTTTTTCTAAAGGGAGGAACTATGGAAAATTTTGAATTAAAGTTGCCCACAGAAATATATTTTGGGAAAGGACAGATCGTTCATTTGCCGGAATTAGTGAAACGTTCAGGTAGAAGAGTCTTACTGACATATGGTGGCGGAAGCATCAAAAAAAGTGGTTTGTATGATCAGGTGACCACCTTATTTAAAGAAAATGATATTGAATGGGTAGAATTAAGCGGTATTGATCCGAATCCACGAAAAGAGAGTGTTGATGCAGGGGCTCAGCTTGTCCGTGAACATGATTTGGATTGTATCGTTGCTGTTGGCGGTGGCAGTGTTATTGATTGCTCTAAGGCCATCAGTGTTACTTGTAAGAGTGAATATGATTGCTGGACATTAGTTACCCATCCTGAATTGATTGGTGAAGCACTGCCAATTTATACAGTTCTTACAATGTCAGCAACAGGAAGTGAAATGAATTGGGGCGCAGTTATCACAAATTTAGATACAAATGAAAAACTGGGATTTAGAAATGATGTCATGCGTCCTAAGGCAAGCATCTGTGATCCAACTTATACTTATACAGTACCAGCTTATCAGACAGCTTGCGGCTGTGCTGACATTATGAGTCATGTTTTTGAATCTTATTTTGATCAGGTAAAAGATGCAGATATTCAGGATGGTCTTGCGGAAAGTATATTAAAAGCATGTGTTAAATATGTACCCATTGCGTTAAAAGAACCTGATAATTATTCTGCCAGAGCCAATATCATGTGGGCTTCTACTAATGGCTTAAATGGTCTGACAGGGGTTGGAAAAGTTAAGATCTGGGTTTGCCATCCAATGGAACATGTGCTTTCTGCCCACTATGATATTACTCACGGTGCAGGACTCGCAATCTTGACCCCTCGCTGGATGAAACATATTCTTAATGAGAAAACGGCCCCACAGTTAAAACGTTTTGCTTGTGAAATCTTCCATGTCAATTCTTCACTCTCTGATATTGAAGCCGCTAAAGAAGGAATTAAAAAACTTTACGATTTCTTTGTTTCTATCGGATTACCTATGACCTTAGAAAAGGTTGGTATTGATGATAAGAAATTAAAAGAAATGGCACATCAGGCATATAAAGACGACTTCCAAAAGACATGGGCGCCATTAACAGAACAAGATATCTATGAAATTTACTGTGATTGTTTGGTAGAAATGTAAATAAAAATGCATAGCTTGAGCTATGCATTTTTATTAGCGTTATTAAAAGTTTCAATTATTTTTTCATCCTCAACATAAGGAGTAGAAGCTTCTAAAAGATGACGGATCATCTCATTGTTATGACAAACGATAAAATCACATTTTACTTTAGAAATATCACTATCATTTCCTACCGCAACATACTGTGTTAAAGGAAGATCCGGATATTTTTTCTTTACCAGAATAGCATATTTATCACTTTCAATCTTAGGATTTGCAATTTTAACTGTCTGATTTTCACGACGAATAAACCAATGTTTATCATTTGTTTGACCGGAAACAGTTCCTTTAGGATCAAGACAGCTGATCAAGGCAATCCCTTTATTGTAAAGAAGAATGACAAAACGGCTTGTAATCTTGTGATCATTATTCTGCAATGTAGTAAAAGTCATTCGATGTGTACCTATTTTACTTTTTAGAAAGCTGCTTGTCGATGCGTCTTTACGAATCGTAACCCGATAAAAATATTCTAAAAAGCTTGGTATAAGATCAGGAAAAATACTATGCTTATAAGAAGGATAGAGACGATAAGCCTTAAATCCATAAACAACGAGCAAAGCAGTGATAATACTTAACAAAAAAACTTCCATTTATAAAGTCACCCCTTGTTTGAAAATCGCTATTTCACGACAGTTATGAATTTCATTCTGACACTTATCACCATTGATGATATCAATGATCTTGTCTACTAAATCATCGCTTACTTCATCCAATGTATGATTTTCTAAAAGAACACCGGCATTAAAATCGATCCACTGTGGTTTTTTATTAAATAATGCAGTATTCGTAGAAATCTTAACAGTAGGAACAAATCCCCCAAAAGGTGTGCCTCTTCCTGTAGTAAATAAAACTAACTGTGCACCTGAAGCAGCCATGGCAGTTACACTGACCATATCATTACCAGGTCCATATAAAAGGGATACTCCGGCTTTTTTACGTGCTTCACCATAATTCAATACATCAGCAATGGGACTGGTACCTGCTTTTTGAATGCACCCCAATGATTTCTCTTCAAGCGTCGTAATACCACCGGCTTTATTTCCAGGTGATGGATTTTCATAAACCACTTGATTATAACTCATGAAGTATTCTTTATAACCGTTGATCAAATGAACAATTTTCTCAAAAGTCTCTTCAGAATCAGCACGGTTCATCAAAATATGTTCCGCTCCAAACATTTCAGGTACTTCACTTAGAATAGAATTAGCCCCCAATGTTAACATCTTGTCTGAAAAACGTCCTACAAGCGGATTTGCTGTAATTCCTGAAAAACCATCGCTTCCACCACATTTCAGACCAAATGTAATATCCTTGAAATCAACCTTTTCACGCACATCATGACGCATCTCTTCATAGATTTCATCTAAGATGATATTTGCTTCCTTGACTTCATCTTCAACATCCTGACAATTCATATAACGGATACGTTTTGAATCAATATCCACAAGTGAATCATAGAAAGGCTTTAACTGATTGTTTTCACAGCCAAGACCTAAGACAAGGACACCACCGGCATTAGGGTGCATTACGATATTGCGTAAGATCTTGATCGTATTTTCCTGGTCATTTCCCATCTGAGAACATCCATAAGGATGATCAAAGGTATAAATTCCATCAATGTCACTTAAATCATGACGGCTTTTAAAATTCTCTAAAATATTTCTGGCAATCGAATTAACACAGCCCACGGTTACGATAACCCATAACTCATTACGGATCCCCACTTTACCATTGCTTCTGCGATATGCCATCAGTTCACGATTTGTCTTAACTGTATGTTTATCAAAGGTAACAGGTGTATAAACATATTCTTTAAGACCGGAAAGATTCGTTTTCATATTATGAGAATGAACCTTTTCTCCCTGATGAATCAGACGAGTTGCATGACCAATCGATTCACCATATTTAATGATATCTTCATTTTCCTGAATATCACGCATGGCAATCTTATGTCCGGCATCGATATCATCCAGAAGTTCAAAACCATTTACGACATCATGCTTCAACCCCTTTTCAAGGGCAATCAGCACATTGTCTTTATCATTGATATGTAATGTTTTCATATTATCCAAAATGCTTGACAAGGGCTTTTTTCATACCCAAAGCTAATATGTCATTCACACACTGGCTTACATAGTCAAGGCTTCCTTTCATCTGTGTAAAATCATATTCCCAATGATCCTTCATTGACATCACTTCCTGAACCAAAGCAGCAACATCATTTTGCTTCCATAAACGTGCCCACATTTCAATAAATGCCGGATCATCCATTACTAAAGATGTACCATCTTCTTTCTTCAAAGAATACATCACAAATAAAGAAGCAAGTGAGAATAAAGAATGCTTAGGTAATTCATTTGTTTTTTCATAATAACCAATAGCACTTGGCAATACACGTGTTTTATATTTGGTCATTGAATTCAAAGAAATAGTCAATAATTCATGATAGATCGTCGGATTCATGAAACGTTCCATCACATCGTTTGTAAATTGTTCCTTTTCACTCTGAGGAAGATCAATCGTTGGCCAGACTTCTTCTTTTAAGAAAGCAAATAGCCAATTTTTCAAATATTCATCATTCATCATTTCATTGACTGCACGGACACCATACTGATAAGCAATAGGAACCATACAAGTATGTGAACCATTCAGAATTTTAACTTTTCTTTCCTTATAAGGTTTCACATTATCCGTAACAAGGATATTTAAATCAGTTTTTTCAATTGGTAATACTGTTTTAATAGCAGGATCACCTTCAATGACCCATAAATGAAATATTTCCCCTTTTACGACATTGTTATCAATATAGCCATCCTCTTTCTGCAGACGCTCGATCTGATCTTTTGGATAACCTGGAACGATACGATCAACAAGCGTATTATAGAAAAGATTAGCCTCATTCAGCCATGTAATAAATTCTTCACTATAATGACGATCTAAAGAAAGCTTATTAAGATATTCTTTCAATGTTGAGCCATTGTGATCAATCAGTTCACATGGCAAGATATATAGACCGGCTTCCTTTGATCCCTGGAAGAAATCAAATCTCTTCTTTAAGAAAGTTAAAAGCTTGCCCGGATATGTTGGTGATGTTACCGTTTCATCTGTATCGCTTGGATCATAAGCTATACCAGCTTCTGTTGTATTTGAAAGAATGATCTTCAAATCTTCACTCTTAGCATAATCCAAATAACGCTCATATTCCTGATAAGGATTGATAAAGTCACTTAAAACATCAATGACTTGTTTATGATGGATTACTTCACCATTACTAACACCTTCTAAAAGCAGTGTATATAAACCATCCTGTTTTCTTAATTCTTCTACTCGGCCAAAATCTAATGGCTGTACCACACATACATCTCCATTAAATTCAGCTTTATCATTCATTTCCTGAATAAACCAGTCAATAAAGGCACGCAAAAAGTTACCTTCTCCAAATTGCAGCACTTTCACTGGCCGGCTTTTCTTTTCATGTATTTTTGTACTTAATATTTCCATAATTACCTCCATATCCATTATTTCAAATTCATTCTATCAAAAAAGCCTTACTCTTACACAAGAAGAACATCGTTTTAATGTGGTAATTTTTGGTTTATTATATCAAATCATAAAACGGTATAAACATTTATAATGACCGGTAACAGAAATAATATCTAACAATTCTTCTAATAAAATATCTTTATACAGCAATTGCTGACTTAAATGTTTTAAATCATTACAGATCATCTGTTCTCTTTGAACATAACTAGCTTTTTCTTTATATTTCATGGAATAATAAGCAAAGATTTTTTTTGTTGTTTCATCTTCAAATTGAGAAAAATCTGTTTTGAAAAGATATTTTTTTAATAAATCCTGACGATGGGTCCTTTCTAATACATGGAAAAACAGAAGCGAAGATTCTTTAATGAATATCATATTTAAAGAGATGACTGATAAAAAGTATTGGATACATTCTTCATATAAATTTAAATCATACGCCAAAACAGCACTTTGAATAAAAACATGTGCTTTTAGAGAATCACATAAATCATGATAAAGATAATTGAGACAGTTTTTCATCGTTCCATAAGCTGAAACTGCATCATTGCCTTTTTCTTCAAGCAAAGCCATAGCGCTAAGAAGCAGAATGTTTTCTAAAATTGTAAGAGAGTGATGCAGCTGAATGTCTTGCAACAGACAATAAGCATCAAGAAGTGAATGGGAAGATATGATTGATTCAAGATAATAACCGAAAAACAGTGGTTTATTCTGATATATAGACCACTGCTCATAAATATCTTTGAAAGCTTTTTTTCTAATGGCAGGATACATAAAAAGAAAAAATATAAGTTCTTTATCCTCTTTACAAAGCAAATGATTTAAAAAATAGAAAATATCCAGAACCTCTTTTGCAGGAAGTTTTTCATATAATGATAACTCTAAAACAGCCTTATAAAGTAATAATCTTTCATAGATATAAATCACATGGTCATAATGATCTATTTTTTCATTAACAGTCTTTAAAAGAAGTTCTAAATGATAATTAGAACCAAAAGGAAGTATTTTTAAAAGTCTCTTACCATAATGACAAAGCTCGCTTAAAAGCTTATCATTTAGCACATATGTCATATGAAGCTGATAACATAAGGAGCAATAAAATATTTCATTTTTAGAAACGATTCCTTTTTCAATTCTCACAAGCGTTTTAGGAGAACATGAGAAACAGGTATTCTGAGCCTGTTCTAATAAATCTTTGCGAGAAATATGATTCTTTTGCCGATAATAACCAATTAAAAAACCGATGGCCTGTTTTTCATGATGATAAGGCATGATTATTTATATTTATAAGAAACCATACGAATATTATCATAGATATAGTTTGCTAATTCAATTTTTTGAGATGCATTCATCTTTTTCACATTCACCCAAGGGGATATAAAATCAGAAATTGATTCAATGAATTTATCTGCTTCCGAATTACTTAATAAATGCTTATCAAAAGAATCTATGATACCCGCTTCCTGTAAGAATTGTCTTAAAGTCATACCAAGGCCGACAGCCAATATATTGAGCGTATCAATACTTACTGTTTTTGGTACTTTATTTTTGATCTTTCCGATATAATCGGCACTAATTTGATTATTACAACGCTCAGCCAAAGCCTGATTTGTAAGATTCTGTCTGCGGCATTCTCTCATTAAAAATTCACTTAATTGTTGAATCATACTATCACCTATTTTTATTATAAATTTTATTATGCCCTTTTATAGAATAACATATTCCTAAAAACAGTATCATAGTATTGGAAATCGTCAAAAAATGACCAAATTTGCCACTTTTCCAACACTTAAGCAACTTTTTTACGAAAAATGGAAAAATCGCTTTTTAAAAAATTATTTCGTGTAAAATATAAGGGAAGGAGGAAATGATATGAAAAAATTACTAATTGTTTTAGGAGCTTTATCATTATTGACATCTTTCAATACAAAGATTCAAGCTACAGAAGATCCGGATAAAGATGATATTGTCTGTTTCTATGTAGAAGATGAAGAGGGGAATTTGGAATATGTCTGTGAAGAAGAACCTATAGTGCAGCCATATGTCGTATGTTCACCTGAATGCTGGGGCGTATAGGTAAGAAGCGGTGCTAATAGGCACCGCTTTGTAAAAGGGGGTAAGGTGGATGAAATATCGCCACTATTTAATAAATGAAAAATATGAATTTAGTGCGCAGTGTTTTATATTTATGTATAAAAAATTAACTAATCCAGCGTTATCTCAATTTATATTAATAATTATGAATGAAAATGATTAAATTTATTTGATTGAAGAAAATGATAAAAACTTTTATAATCTCTGGTTATGGCAACATGGGCTAACATTTCTTCAGTTAAGATATTTTGATAAAGTTCGCTATATTTACATAACGGTATCAATTGATTTAAGATCAGATCTGTTAACAAACGATGTTTCTGAATGAGGGTTAAAGGCCATAAATGTTTAATTTGATAATATTTAAATATTTTAGATACCACCTCATTGTGAAATGAAAGTGTCTGAGAGTCTTTTAATAAATTTATTAAAAGTGAAATCTGATTTGTTTTTTCAAGAGCATCAAATAAAAGCAGATGATTATAATTTAGCTGTTTATATGAAGCATGATAGCATATTAAAGCATTTTGAATCGCCTGCTCATATTGTTTCATCGCATAACAAACAATCGTAGCACGCATATGAAGGCTTAATAGAAGCTGATCTGGATAATCAGGATTTGATTTAATCAAAGCGAGGATCTTACAAATCGTCTTGTATGCAGACTTTACATCATTCATATTTAACTGAATCATGGCCATGATACTATATATAGTAATTTTTTGATAATCACTTATCTGGTTCTTTATTTGGATATAAAAATTTTTAATTCTATGATAAGCATCAAAAGGTATAAAATTTTGACTTATATGAAGCAGGTGATTTTGAATAAACAAAGGATCTGTATAAAAAGGAAGACATTCTTGTTGGATCTGGCTACGGTCTAAATATGTAACTACATTACATATCTGATATAAAAAATAAAGAATTAGTTTCTTATCTTCATGATTGACCATCTCTTTTAAAGCCAAATATAAATCAATTGTTGAACGGGATGGCAGGTTTTCATTTAAATGATAATCTAGAATATCATGAAAGAGATTTAACATTTCTTCAAAATAAATGACATTATTCATAAGATAGAGACTTTGTTCGATATCATAAAGAAGTTCTGTCATTAATGATTTTGAGAAAACATGTAAAGAGGAGATTAATTGATCATGGTATTGCTGAAGCAGTTTCACATCATTTTCTTCAAGAGAAAAATGCATATTCAAACTGACAGCAAGATAAT
This sequence comes from Traorella massiliensis, assembly GCF_900104665.1. Classification (GTDB taxonomy): domain Bacteria; phylum Bacillota_I; class Bacilli_A; order Erysipelotrichales; family Erysipelotrichaceae; genus Traorella; species Traorella massiliensis. The sequence goes on from NZ_LT629968.1 coordinate 56,934, forward strand.
CATAATAATGATCGCTTACTACGGTTCCTTCTTCTATTTTTTTAAGTGTCTTTAAAGAACAGATCTTTTTACCATTAGAAATTTGAATGATCTCTAATTTATCAATATTCATTCTTTGCCTATAAAACCCTAAAAGCTTACCAATAACTTTCTTTTCATAATTTCCATTCATAATATCATTATAAAAAGAATTGATTTAAAAATATAAATATTATATTCATCGTTTTATGAATATCTTATTTAAGAGGGAAGATAGAGCATATCGTATAAGATGACTTTTATAGAAGGGGTAGAAGTTGTCTGAGAAAATTCATTATTGTATAATTATTGTATATGGGAAGTAGGGATAGAATGTTGTTAACTGAAACAGAAAAGAAAAGATTAGGGAAACTTTTTGATTATTATCGCATTAGTAGAGGAATCAACATTAAACAAATAGAGGGTGAAGGATTATCTGCTTATTCTACGTTTCATTATGCGACCAAAGGGAAAGTAATCAAAAACGATGAATTTTATCTCAATTATCTTGATTACTTTGGTTTAAGTTTTAAGTGCAAAGATAACTTTGAAGAATGGCTCAGTGATTATTTGATACGTTTAGTACATGTCTTTGAATATTATGAAGAAGATCGTTTTGATGAGTTGTATCATGAAATGATTCAAGAACTTACACCCTATAAAGATTCTGCTATCTATCATGAATATATATGCGTATTTGAATATCTGTTTGGTTATTATCGAGAGAATAAGTATATGCGTTTAGAGGAAGTGAATGATTGTCTAGTTATGATCAAAACAGATATCATAGAAGATGAATTAAAGATATTGCTTTTAGATTTAATGTTTCGTTCAAATAATGATTTTATAGGAAGTTATAAGCTGGCAGATAAGATTATTTTATATATTCAGAAATTTGAAAATCATCCGATGATGAAATATCAATTGGCTTTTTATAATAAATATGAATGCCACTTCCTAAAAGCATTAGAATTATTTAAAGAAAGTTTAAATATTTTTGAAGAGCAACAAAACAAATACTGGCAGATCAAATGTAGATTAAGCATCTATGGTATTTATCGAAATACTGATGATTCTTTAGCACAGAAAGAAGCTAAAAAGCTTTTAGAAATGAAAAGAACACAGGATATACCGAATGTTTTAAAGAAAAATATGAATTATAGTCTTGGTATGGATAATTACTTGAATAAAAGATATGATACTGCTTATCAATTATTTATGGAAAATATTAAAAACCATCAGTCTTTAAATGAATTGTTATTTGTATGTAGTATCTGTTCGCATAAACAAATGGATTATCCAAAAGAATTATGTGAGGAAAATATAAAAACAAGATATGATGTCGATTATTTAAGATATTTTTTAATGGTAAAAGAAGGGGCTAGCGATGATGAATTAGTGGAATATATCATGAAGCGTATAATTCCTGATCAGCTAAAATATCAGAAATATTATCACCCCTTTTGGTCGCTGATGGAATATGAGATGGAGAAGATTGCTTTAAGAAATACAAAGCATAAAAAAAGCTATTTGAATTTTCATCAAAAAATGAATGAATTTATAAGAAATGCCTAAAATTGGGCATTTTTACTTTTTTATTCTATTTCTTGCAATCGTTTACATCGTTATTTACAATATAAGTAGAAATAAGGGGGGATTTCAAATGATTCCAAAATTGATAATATTACTTTCACTTCTGTTTAGTGGAAGTGGCTGTAAAGCTGTCAGTCCCGACAAAACAGTTATTGAAATGGTTATTTGCCCGGGACCAGGGTGCGATCCAAGTTAGATGATTTTAAAAGAAGAGAGGAGTGAAAAGGGAAACTGAAAAAGAATAGAATATTTTATAGAAAGAGTCTTAAAGTGAAAAGAGGTGTCAATATGAAGAAAGTAAGGAAAGTTTTATTATCTATATTTTTATTAACTGGATTATTTGCTGTTATAGGGCAAAATGTAAATGCTAATTATGGAAGTTTTAAGAATGTAACTGTTTCAGAAACTCAGCTAACAACGCTTGCAAAAGAAATTAAAAAAACAGATACTGGGAAAACTACCATTACTGATTTTGAAGCAGAAGGTAGAGTCATTATTTGCTTTTATGTATATAATAGCAATACAAATAATTTAATCTATCAGTGGACACAATGGTCAGATGTTACTTCTAAATCAGTAACTGCTGGCGCAATAGATGGACAGTATTATACTTTAAAGGCGAAACTTTTAGATAGTGCTGGTTCAATTAGAGTTACTGGAAAATTCAAACCATAGAAAAAAACGAGGAGGTATAAGTGTGAAAAAGGTTAAAATTTTATTAACAGCCATATTGATTTCTGGTATATTTCTTACAAATGTAGAAGCTAATACTAGAAGTTGGACTGGTAAAACAATAACTTATTCAGGTACAACAGTTGTTACAGGTTTAACAAAACCATCCATATCTACAAGTAGTGGAACGATCACTTATTGTTTGGAAACTACAGCAGATTGGATAAATATTTACTTTGATTTTTACAATGAAGAAGGTAATCATGTAGGAAATCAAATATCTACTGCATATAAAGGTAAAGGAGCATATAGCAGTTATTCTTTTACACCATCGTTTATAATGACTACTGGAAGTTATACTGTAAAAGCAAAACGTCAAAATATATGGGATTCAGGTTTAATTTCTAATGGATCCATAAAACTATGAAAAAGATTTGGATTCGACATTTTCTGAAAACACTTGTATTGTTTCTTATTTTGTCTGCGATCATGTTTTACACACAGACTAAAGATTATTTGATTGCCAGATTTGGCGAGCCAACTCCTGAACAGCTGTATTTTGTGAACGAATTAAATAATACGAATGAAATATATTATGCAATGTGTACACCTTTAGAAACAACCTTTATGTGGGGGATGAGTTTATGGCAGATTCTGATTCCTCTTATATCAACGTATTCAGTATTTTCATTTCTTGTTTATAAAGATAAAGTGATGCATTTTACAGCAATAAGAAAAAATAAATATTCAAGAGAATTGATAAAAAATATAATATTGACCGCCTTGATTGGCGCTTTGGCTGTTTACATAGGATATGTCATCGTATTTGAATGGGCAGCTGCCTATTTTCCGTCAAGAAGTTTGCTTGGTGAAGAAATCATTGGCAGTTATACAATGTTTGCGGATATATTTGGCAGGGAAACACTGATTGAACACTATCATTTGTATTATTTGGCCGAAGGATTTGTGTCATATTTTTTGATTGCTTTGGAGTTTGGCTTGCTGACGATATATGTATCATTAAGAACAGATAAGAAGTATTTGGTCGTATTGATCCCGTTTATCTTTTATGTCATCAGTGCATTGATGGGATCAGGGGAGCTGGATTATTATTCAGTATTAGCTTATACAGCCCCGTCTACTTATCAGTATATAATGACAACGTATATGGTATGTTATCATGTAATAGTTTTGGGAGTATTAGGTGGAATATTATACAATTATATTAAAAAAAGTAAGGAAAGAATTGTATAAATAATCTGATTTATAAGCAATCCCATATAAAGTATTTGCTTTATATGGGATTTAACTAGAGGAGTGAGATCAAGATGATGAAAGAGAAAATTTCATTTTATTTTAACTATATTACCATTGGGCTCATGATTCTTTTTTCATTTTTTCTAGCTTTCGATATTACAAAAGTTTTGGGATATTTTAACGGAGAAATGCATTACAGCATAGGAAGTAATTTTCAGCCTCTTTTAATCATTTATGTGGGTGAGTTAATGTTATTATTTTTCAATCAGGAGCCTATGGAAATGATGGTAACAAGATATACTTTTTGGTTAGAATATATTATTGATCGAATTTGTCGTAATATGGTTCTGATCCTAGTGTATTTGATTTCTGTTTGTTTAATACTTTTTGTGACTGGTATGTGTAATATATTAGAAGTTATTCAAGTTTATTGCTATCAATGTTTCACTGCAATGTTATTTGTGATGATAATGATATTTTTTGAAAAGATTGGTAAAAAAGATTGGTCCTATATTTTCTTTCCAGTGGTATTATGTTCATCAATTATCACAAATAATGATTTTCTTCAATCAATAAATATATTATATGGTTTATATCCTAATGGACCTAATATGCAGATATCACATTTTATTATTTATCTGTTTCTATATGCAGTAATTTATTGGCTGATTACAAAAGGGAAAGAGATTGCTTATGATGAAAGTAATTAGATTTATTTTGATTCAGATTCTATATATTTCTATATTTTTGTTTATTTTGTTTGAGGCACAATCACAAAGTTTATATTTTAAAGGGAATGAATTTTCAGAAATATTAAAGTCTGCATCTTTTTATTTCACAAGAAGTCCTATGGCACAAATTCGTTTATTTATTTTCTATTCATTATTTTTTACAATCGTAAGTATTGGTATGCTTATGGAGTTGTCAGATGAAGCTGGATTAGATAACTTTATTATATATCGTTATCAAAGTAAGAAAAGATATATTGAATATAAATTTAAAAGGATAGCTAGAAAAAGTATTGAACAATTCATAATAATATTCATATCTGTTTTTCTAGCGAGTTTATTTTTTATGATTTTGACTGGAGATTATAAATTCTCAATTATAAGTTTTATCATGATTATTATATTTAGTATAAAATTTATGTTTGTATATAGTTTTATGTCAATTTTGGCTAAAATGCTTCTAATTCGTTTGAATGTTAATATAATTACAGTGGTTATTTTAACCCTTTATATCATTATAATGATGCTGGATATTAATTTTGGTGTTTTAGATTTGTTGTTCTTTTCAGATTCAATGATTGGTATGATACAAGGTATTATTAGTTTGATTGTTTGCAGCACGATTTATTATCAGGTCTTAAATTATAGAAAGGAAATAATATAGGTAAATATTATGGGTATTGAGTTAGTTGAAATTACAAAGGGATTCAAAAAAAGACCTCTATTTCATAGCTTTAGTTATGTGTTTGAAAAAGGGAAAACTTATGTTATCTTAGGAGATAACGGAGTAGGTAAGAGTGTTTTGTTAAGAATAATTTGTGGTTTTTCGGTGTGTGATTCTGGGAAAGTGGTGATTGATGGAAAACAGTTAGGAAAAGAATATGATTTTATTCAAAATGCAGGTGTTTGTATCAATAGTCCAGATTTTGTTCCATATTTAAGTGGAATTAAAAATTTAGAAATGGTTGCAGCTATAAAGAAGATATGTAATAAGGATGATCTATATAAATGGGCGGATATCTTTGAAATGAAAGATGAAATTGATCGTACTTATCGGAAATATTCGATGGGAACGAAACAAAAGCTACGTCTAATACAGGCGTTTATGGAAGACCCTGAGTATATAATTTTAGATGAACCATTTAATGGTTTGGATCAGAGTGTCAAGAAAAAATTAATTGTGCTTATTCAAGAGGAACAGAAAAAAGGGAAAACGATAATTCTTACCAGTCATTATTTAGAGGAAGTTTCGCAAATTAATTGTGAGATCTTAGAAATGACCAAAAATCATTTAGAGAAAAAGATTGTATAAAGTTTAACATTTTATTATGATTTATATCGTATTATTTATATAGATCGAAACTTATCGAATTTATCTGTTGTAAAAAAGCCTCCTGTTTGTAAGTAAACAGGAGGCCTCTATTATTTATAAATTTCTTTATATAAGCGAATCATATCGTTGACTTTAATTTCTTTTCTTGTGTTGCTTGGTGATCCGCTGGCATAGGCATCATTTGCCATCTTATCGATACATCCATCAAATGTTTCCTTATCAATGCCATATTCACTCATCGTAGGAATATTCATCTTGGCAAGGAAATCTGTTAGATAGCTGATAAAGTCATTGGCAGCTTTTTTATCTGAAGTGCTGGTTGATACACCTGTATAGCGAGCAATGTCAGCAAAACGTTCATAAGCACCATCAACTACATATTTCATGCAGCCTTCTAATAACATGGCGTTGCTTAATCCGTGAGGTACATGGAAAAGGGCACCAATTGGACGGCTCATGCCATGAACGATCGTTACAGATGAATTGTTGAAAGCAATACCTGCTTCCAGGGCAGCAAGTGACATCTGAATACGTGCTTCTTCGTTAGAAGGTTCGTTGTATGCAATCAGAAGGTTGTTGAAGATTCTTTTGATCGCACTCAGTGCAAATGTGTCGGAAAGTGGCTGTGCCTTTTTTGAAGTATAAGCTTCAACGGCGTGGCAGAGAGCATCGATACCTGTAAAACTTGTTACTGATTTTGGGGCGCTCATTGAGAATGCTGGATCGATGAGAGCAATATCTGGAATGAGACATGCACCTTTTAGAAGCATTTTTACTTCTGATGCAGTATCGGTAATGATCGTAAACATCGTTGCTTCACTACCTGTACCAGCTGTTGTTGGAATTGCAACCATCTTTGGCAGATCCATTTCAATATTTTTACCCATGTAAGAGGCAATTGGTTCTTTTGATTGATTCATCATAGCAATTGCTTTCATGGAATCGATTGGAGAACCACCGCCAATGGCAATGAGGAAATCACATTCATTTTCCTGATAGACTTTAACGCCCTCTGATATCATAATATCATTCGGTTCACCGCTAATACCGGCATAGATAACAAATTTTTGATCATTAGCACTTAAAATATCAATGACTTTCTGAGCATTTCCCAGTTTGATCATCGTTTCATCTGTTACGATCAGCGCTTTTGTACCGCATGATGCAATCGTGGCTTGGGCATCATTTAATGCGTTGGAACCGCTGATGATCTTAGATGGAGTTAAAAATGTATGGGCCATAATTATTTCACCATATAGCCACGAATTAATTTACAGAGGTCATCATAGCCTCCTAAGAATGAAGTGATCGTTGCTTTAAAGGCTCCATAATGTTCGAAGTCTTCTGGCTTTAATCCATCTTCATCATAAGCTTTACGGAATTCTTCAAGTTTCATCAGTTTAGAAAGATAATCTGGATTGACAGGCTGACTCATATAGTCTTTGATTTCATAATTTGATTCATTGTATTTTAGCTGCCATGCATAAGGTATTGTCAATACAATGTCACCGCCGACAAATGAAAGCCAGTGATAAGGATTTCTATAAGCTGCAACTAATAACTGTGTACGATAACCTCTTTCCTGATAGATCTGATAAGCGTGTTTTACAACCGCAACACCAGCCCATTCCAAAATTTCAGGTTCTACGAGCATACCTTTGGCTTTGATATCATTTTTCAGATAATCATCCACACGTCCAGCCATGATCGTACATACCGGGTGCATCGTATCAGTTGGCAGTCCTTCTGCTTCACGGCGTTTCAATCCTCTCTCTACTGCTTCCGCTACGGCAATGGCCTGAGAAACAGTGAAGGAAACAGTGGCATTGATGCTGACACCACGATAGGTCATCTCTTCATAAGCTTCAATACCTGCCTTTGATGCTGGCGCTTTTACCTGTGAATTTTCAACAGTAGCGGCCAGATCACAAGCATGTTCAACCATCTTGGCAGCATTATTATAGAATTTTGCGTTCGTTTGGAAAGAAATACGTCCTTTTTGTCCATTTGTTTCCTTAAATATAGGATATAGAAGCTTGCTTGCTTTGGCTCCCATTGATTTGATCACTTCCCAAGCTACTTCGTCTTCACTAAAAGTCGGGTTATCAGCAATGATTTTTTCAATTGTTGGTTCCCATTCTTTTAATTCTTTTTTTAATACGTTTAGTACGATCACTGGATTTGTCGTTGCGCCTACGGCACCATTTTCGATTGCATAGCTTAGTTCGTTGCAGCTGCATGAATCATTCCAAACTTGCGTTTGTGGAAATTTTGTGACAGTCTCTAATAATTTTTTCATTTGCCTTTTACCTCTTTCCTTATTCTTTATTGAAAAAATTAAAGTGAATCGCTATAATGTTGAGGGGATGGTGATGAGATGAAATATAATCGAATCAATGAAATAGAAGCTTATCTTCGTAAAGTAAAGTCATCAACAAATGAAGAACTGCTGGATATTTTTAAAGTTTCCATGCAGACGCTTCGCCGTGATTTAAAAGAGTTGGAAGATCGCAAGGTTGTCAGCAAGGTATATGGCGGTGTCGTTATCAATGAAGATGATTCCATGAAAGGGAAGACCCTTATTGATATAAAGCTACGTATGAGTTCTCATCTTGAAGAGAAAAAACGCATTGGCGAAGTAGCTGCAAAAGTTATCGAAGAAAACGATGTTGTTTTTATCGATTCAGGTACGACAGCTTGTCATATCATTCCTTATCTAGATAAGACAAAGAATATTACCGTGGTGACAAATAGTATCCTAGCAATGGAAGCTTTAAAAGATTGTGAGGATATGAAAGTGATTCTGCTCGGTGGTGAATACTGTCCTCGTATCCGTGGATTTAACTTTGATATAACCCATGCACATTACTATTATTCAAAGGCTTTTCTGGCAACGGTTGGGCTTTCACTGACAAGAGGATTGACGAATATGGATCCACAAGATGGAATTTTAAAACGTCAGGTGATAGAACGTTCGGATCAGGTCTATCTGATGTGTGACTCTAGTAAAGTTGGCTGTGTAGCTTTCAATCGCTTTGCAGAACTAGAAATGATTGACGCATTGGTTACGGACAAGCTTCCGGAAACTAAATACATGAACTATTTCAAAAAACATCAAATCAAAGTCATTACACCTCAATAATCTTTGATTACAAGTACATTTTAGGTCAAGTTACTCATAATGTCAACAAGATATTATCAAAAGTTACTCATAAAAAAGTAAAAAACCAAATAATTTTAATGAAGTGGAGTATTTCTCCACTTTTCTTGTAAGGTGAGAAAATTGAAAAAAATCAATATAATCGTTATAATAGGATCAATAAATAAAAAATTACCACATTTGTTTCCATGTTTCTTTTAGTGAAAAAAGGAAATCTTGTGATAAATTACACATGAAAGGAGTGAAAGAGCTTGAACGATAACAAATCGAATTACTACACTCAGCAAATATTGAAAGCCTTTTTAGAAAATGATATGGTGACAAACAATCAGTTGGCAAGTGAGATAGGTTTGTCAGAAAAAACGATTCGCACGAAGATCGATGCCATCAATACGATGCTGATGGAAAATGGTTTAGGCGAAATTTGCAAGAAGCCTCGAATCGGCATGTGGCTGAATGCTGATGAATATCAGCGCAGTAAGATTCTGATGAATATTACGAGTTCAAACAGAGATGTCATTCAGAATGATCAGACACGAATGATTGCGGCTTTGCGCAGAATTCTTAAAATGAATAGGACGACGAGTTTAACTACAAGACAGCTGGCAGATTCTCTCTATCTTAGTGTGCCGACCGCATTGAAAGTGATCAATGACTGTAAAGACTGGTTAAAGATTTTTTCTATTGATCTAAATATTATTCGTAATAAAGGCTTAGAACTTGAGTGCAGTGAGGTTAGCTATCGCCTGGCTTTAAAGAATTTTATTATGAAAATGGAGAATACTTCGGATATTGATGCCAGTATTCTGTATTTTATGCCGGGATTAAATTTGAATCTGATTCGAAAAAGTATCATTTCTACAGAAAAGGAATGGGGCTTTAATCTGGCAGATGAATCATTTAATGAAATTCTGATTTACTCTTGTATGAGCGTTTTTGAATGTATGCAGGATAAGCGCAAGTCACTGCAGATTTCAAAAAGCGAACTAAAAACGCTGTCACAGTACAGCGAATATCGTCTTGCGGAAATGGTATTCAAAAAGATTACTGAAACGATGGACCTGGAGATTCCGGTAGAAGATATTGCATTCTTATCTATTCAGATCTTATGTGCCAGGATGATCGATCAAGGTTATAACGGTACCGGTCTGCATTCGATTCTGGAAGAATATGACTCTAAGCTGGAAGCTTTTGTCAAAAAGGTCATTGATGTGGTCAGCAATGTTACAAATGTTGATCTAACCAATGATGAAGAACTTTATCGTGGCTTATTGCTGCATTTGCGGCCAATGATTTTCAGAATGAAGTATGAGCGTACCTATACGAATGAACTTACAGGTTACATTAAAAGTGAATTAAAACAGACACTGCGTATTTCCTGGCTGATTTCTGTACTTTTTGAAGAAGATTTTGGCTTAAAGATCACGGAAGACGAATTAAGTTATATTGCGCTTTATATTCAGTCAGCACTGGATCGTAATTCAGCGCCAATTACTGCAGTTCTCGTATCAAATGCGAGCATGGGTATAAACCAAATGATCTGTGATAAGCTAAAGCGTTCCTGTGATGAGCTGAAAACGATTCGTGTCAGCAGCATGCATGATTTTAATATCCGTGACTGTGAAGATGTGAATCTGATCATTACGACCAAACATTTATATCTGGAAGATCCTCGTATCGTGGAAATCAGTGATTGGCTCAATGATACAGGTGTTAACAAGGTGAAGGAAAAAATTCGTCAGATTAATTATCAAAGTAATGAAAAAAAGGTACATTTTGATGCTGCCTGTCACCAGCTTTTTGAACCGGATCTGATATTTGTTCACCAGAAAGTCAAGGATAAGGCAGAACTTTTGAATTTGATTGGCAAAAAACTAGTGAAAAAGGGATACGTTACAAATAAATATATTCAAACGGTTTTTGATCGTGAAAATATTACACCGACCTCAATTGGTAATGGAGTAGCCATTCCTCATGGAGACCAGAATGAGATCAATGAGGCAAAAGTAGCTATTGCAACATTGCAGGAACCTATTTTATGGGATAGTGAAAAGGTGGATGTGGTCTTCCTGTTAGTTGTGAAAATGTCAAATGAATTTGAGGCTAATCGAACGCAGATGTTTTATAAGCAATATATCAAGCTTGTAGATAGCGATGAGAAGGTCAACATTTTAAGAAGTATTGAATCAAATGTTGATTTCTATACATATTTGGTTCAATAAGCAAGCATTAGGAGGTAAAAAATATGGCACTTATAGATATTTTAGATGAGAAGATTATTGATCTTGAAGTTGAAGGAACAACAAAAGATGAGGTATTGAGAAATTTAAGTCAAAGACTATTAGAAAATGATTACATTACAAATGTGAATGATTTTGTATCAGACATTTACGTGCGTGAAGCAGAAGGGCCTACAGGTATGGGTAATCACATTTCAATTCCTCATGGAAAAAGTGATGCTGTGAAGAAGATCGGTATTGCCATTGGACGTACAAAAAATATGATCAAATGGGAAAGCAGCATGTCAAGTGATGGATTCCAGGATACAAATATCATTTTCTTGTTCTGCGTAAGTAATGATAATGATTTTGCAGCTAATCATATGATGCTGTTGGCTGAATTGGCTGGAAAACTTGGAAATGATGCTCGTGTTGCGAAATTACAGGACGTTACAACTAAGAAAGAGCTGATCGATGTGATCTTGAATGAGCCGGAAACTGGTAATTCAGGGGATAATCAGGAAGATGAAAATTTTGATGTTGATATCAATTTCTCTTAATAAAATATTCAAAAAATGCTCATAAACTAGACACAAAATAAAAATAAAGCAAAAATTACCACATTAAAATTACCACTTAACTTTTACTGAAAGGGTTTACGAGTGATAAATTATGAGTGTAGTTAAGCAAGTCATTTAGAAAGTTGAGGTGAAAATAATGAGAATCGTAGGTGTTACATGCTGTACTGCAGGTATTGCACACACTTACATCGTAGCTGAGAAGATCCAGGCTGCTGCAACTGAAGCAGGTCATCAGTGCAAGATCGAAACTCAGGGAACGATTGGTGCTCAAAGCCAGTTAACAGCTGAAGACATTGCTGCTGCTGATGTTGTTATTTTAGCTCATGACATCGCAGTAGGAGGAGTTGAAAGATTTGCTGGAAAACCAGTAGTCGACATTCCTATTACTGTTGCAATGAAAAATCCAAAGAGTTTGATTGCAACTATTGAAAAAAAGTTAGCTAATAAAAAATAAAAATTTTAAAGAGGGGTAAAATTATGTCAATAAGTACTGTTAAAAAACACGTTATGACCGGTATTTCCTACATGATCCCAATGGTAGTTGCCGGAGGTATTCTTGGCGCACTAGCTAAAGGTCTTGGTGGATGGCAGGTAGGAGATCTGGCACCTAATGCTGATGGAGCTGCAACAATTTTCTCTAACTTAAATATGTTAAATTGGGGACAGTTCTGGTGGTCAATTTCTAAATTATCTGATTATGCAATGAGCTTTGCTTGTGGTGTATTAGCTGCTGGTATCGCTTATTCAATGTCTGAACGTCCAGGTATCGTTCCAGGTTTCATCATTGGTTATACTGCTAACCAGGCTAAAGCTGGATTCTTAGGTGCTATGGTCATGGCATTCTTCATTGGATGGTTAGTAAATGTATTTAAGAAGATCAAACTTCCTAAAGCTATGATGGGCTTGATGCCAGTATTGATCATTCCAGTTTGTGTAACATTTATTTCAGGTGTTGTTTTCTTCGGTGTAGCAATGGCTCCAATGACTTGGATTATGAATTTATTGTTAGACTGGATTACTTCACTGAACAGTGGATCTCAGTTTATTGTTGGTGCTGTTATCGGTGCTTGCATGGGCTTCGATATGGGTGGTCCTATCAACAAGACTGCATCTATGGCTGCTAACGCATTGATGACTGATGGAATCTATGCACCAGAAACTGCAAAGATCATCGGTGGTATGACTCCACCTCTGGGAGTTGCTATCTCTACATTCTTACAACCAAAGAAATTTACTCAGGCTGAAAGAGACACAGGTATTTCTTGTATCTTTATGGGACTTTGCTTCATCACTGAAGGTGTTCTTCCATTCGCAGCTAATGACCCAGTTCGCTTCATTCCTTGCTCAATGATCGGTAGTGGTATTGCTGGCGGTTTAGCAATGATGTTAGCTATTGAGACACCTGCTGCTCATGGTGGTATCTTCGTTATGCCATTATCTTCTAATCCATTAATGTGGGTTGTATGCTTGCTGGTTGGTTCTGTTGTAACTGGTGTATTATATGCCATCGTTAAGAAACCATTGGCTGAAGAAGATGTAGTCGAAGAAGAAATCGTAGACTTAGACATTAACCTATAAAATATTTAAATTAAAAGGAAGGAAAAGAGGTAGAAATTAGTTATGTATGTATCAATGAAAGATATCTTAATGCATGCTCATAAACACAATTATGCAGTTATGGCAGTAAATAGTGTAAACATGGAAATGGCTCGTGCAGTCATTGAAGCTGCTGAAGAAGAACATTCACCTATTATTATCAATATTGGAGTTGGCCAAATGGCAAAGCTGGCTCATCCAACTGAAATGGTTCCTATGATTAAAGCAATGGCAGAACGTGCAAACGTTCCAGTAGCGTTGAATCTTGATCATGGACAGAAATTCAGTGATATGGTAGATGCAATTCATTGGGGATTCTCAAGTGTAATGATTGATGCCTCTTCCTATCCTTATGAAGAAAACGTTAAGAGAACTTCAACTATCGTATCTTTAGCTCATCCTAAAAACATCTGTGTTGAAGGTGAGTTAGGACACGTAGGACAGGCTGCTGATGGCGATAACTCTAGAGATGATCTATATACAAATGTTGAACAAGCTGTTCAGTTTGTAAAAGATACAGGTGTGGATGCTTTAGCAGTTGCTATCGGAACAGCTCATGGAAATTATCCGAAAGGTTATGTTCCAGTTCTTGATTTCGAAAGACTTGCTGAACTAAAGAAAGCTCTTGATATGCCGCTTGTATTACACGGTGGTTCAGGTTCAGGTGAAGAAAATATCCGTAAGGCTGTTGCTGGCGGTATTAACAAGATCAATGTTTGTACTGATGCTTTCCATGCTGCAGAAGATGCTATGAAGGCTGCTTGGGAAGAAAAACCAGGACTGAACTATCTTGAAATCATGATGGTTGCAGAAGCTGCTATTAAAAAGTTTGTTAAAGATTATATTCGTGTTATTGGTTCAAATGACCAGTACATCTATGGTGAAACAGTTACTGTAGGTAACGAATAGTTTTAATAAAGGTGGCTGTTATAGCCACCTTCATTTTTGAGAAAATAGGAAAGAGGTAGAAGGATGTTTGAATTAAATGGAAAGGTTGCATTAGTAACCGGAGCCAACAGAGGACTTGGTTTTGCTATGTGTATGGCATTAGCAGAAGCGGGTGCGGATATATTTAATGTTGGTAATGATAATGATGATGAAATTAAAGCAGCTGTTGAAAAAACAGGACGCCAATATCGTTATTATTTCGCTGATCTGTCAAAACCTTCAAAGGCTTTATCTGATAAAATTGTAGAAGAAGTGGTTAAGGAATATGGCCACTTGGATATTCTATTAAATAATGCTGGTGCAAATCGTCGTACACCATTCTTAGATTATCCGGAAGAAGATTGGGACTTTTTGATCAATCTAAATTTGAAGAATGTATTCCACATGTCACAAAGTGCTGCTAACCAAATGGTGAAGCAGCAGACAAAAGGCAAGATCATCAACATTGCCAGTATGCTTTCATTTACTGGTGGTATTTATGCACCGGCCTATGCTGCAAGTAAAAGCGGAGTCATGGGTTTAACAAAATCGATGGCCAATGAATTATCTAAACTTGGAATCAATTGTAATGCTATCGCACCGGGGTATATGGATACACCGATGACAAAACCAATGCAGGAAGATCCTGTACGTAATAAAGAAGTATTGGACCGTATCCCTATTGGATATTGGGGAAAACCAGAAGTTCTTAAAGGACCTGTTGTTTTCTTAGCTTCTAGTGCTTCTGATTATGTATGTGGAGCTACATTGCCTGTAGATGGCGGATGGCTGTCACGTTAATATAAATAAATGGGAAAAGGAGAAAAAAGTATGAAAATTGCGTTAATGAATGAATTTAGTCAGGCTTCTAAAAATGCTCTTGTTTTAGAACAGTTAAAAGATGTCGTAGAACCAATGGGACATACTGTATATAATACAGGAATGTGTAAGGATGGCGATGATCCTTATTTGACATATTTGAACTTAGGTGTTCAGGCTGCGTTATTATTAAACTCTAAGGCTGTTGACTTTGTAGTAACAGGATGTGGAACAGGTCAGGGTGCTTTGATGGCTTTAAATGCATTCCCTGGTGTTGTTTGTGGTTACTGCATTGAACCAAGTGATGCTTATTTGTTCTTACAGATCAACAATGGTAATGCTCTTTCTATTCCTTATGCAAAAGGATTTGGCTGGGGTGCTGAATTAAATATTCATACAATATTTGAAAAAGCCTTTGGTTCTCCAAAAGGAATGGGTTATCCAAATGAACCAGGTAGAAAAGAATCTCAGAATAGAAACGCAGCTAATCTGTTTAAGATGAAGGAAGCTATTGGCAAAGATTTAATCTCTGCATTAAAAGCTATCGATCAGGATATTGTAAAACAGGCATTATCTCCAAGATTTTTGGAATGCTTCAATGAAGGCTGCCAGGTTCCTGAATTAAAAGCTTACGTTGATGAATTACTAGCAAAATAGGAACCATGCTTTCGCATGGTTTCTTTTATAGAAAGGGAATTTTATGAATAGTGTTTTTTTACCACGATTTACGATGGGCATTGGTGCCTGCAAATCAATCAGTGAATTTTTAAAAGAAAATACAAAGGTTGCAGTACTATACGGCAATAAAGCTTATCAGGCTGCAAAACCATATTTAGATGAAGCTTTTTCAGAAGCAAAGCTAGATATCGTTGTTTTAAAAAACTATGGTCATGAAGCAACTTATGAAAATGTAGAAATGATTCAAAATTTTGAAGGCATGGATCAGGTAGAAGCTTTAATTGGTGTCGGTGGCGGAAAATGTCTGGATACGATCAAATATGTCGGTGATAAGATGAATTTACCGGTTTATACGATTCCAACCATTGCTTCAACATGTGCAGCAGTAACTAAGATCAGTATCATGTATAATGCTGATGGTTCATTCAAAGATATTCCAAAGTTAAAACAGCCTCCGGTTCATTGCTTTATTGAACCACGTATCATCTGTGATGCCCCAATCCAATATTTATGGGCAGGTATTGGTGATACGATGGCAAAGCATGTTGAGTCGGTATTTAGTGCTAGAAATGATGAATTGGATTATGCCAGTGAATTAGGTATTAAGATCGGTGAAAACTGCTACTATCCAATGCTACGTGATGGAGCACAGGCTTTAGAAGATGCAAAGAATCATGCTGTAACACCGGCTCTTGAAAGAGTTATTCAAAATATTTTAATTACAACAGGAAGTGTTTCTTTATCTGTTGATGCAGCTTATAACTCAGCACTTGCTCATGCACTTTTCTATGGATTAACAGTACGTAAGCATATCGAAAAGAATCATTTGCATGGTGAGGTCGTTTCTTATGGAACACTGGTTCAGTTAATGATGGATAAGCAGACAGACATGCTTGAAAAGACATATCAGTTTAATAAGCAGATTGGTTTGCCAACTTGTCTAAAAGATTTAGAATTAAATATTCATGATGATTTAGAAGATATATTGGAAAAGGCTGAAAGTAATTCAGAACTTGAACATGTGCCATATCCGGTAACAAAAGATTTGATTTATCAGGCAATGAAAGATTTAGAAGAATATGGAGGTAAATAAGATGAAAAAAATAGTAATGATTCACACAAGTCCTGTTTCTTTAAATGATTTAAAAGAATTAGTAAAAGAAAAAATGCCAGATGTTGAATTGGTGAATATCATCGATGATTCACTGTTGGAAGAAGTAAAGGGCAATGGTGGTTTAACACCAGCGATTATTTCACGTATGATGACTTATGTTCAGACAGCTGCTTCTTTAAAACCTGATTTGATTTTCAATCAATGTTCAAGTGTTGGAGAAGCCTTTGATATCGCAAAGAAATGTACAGATATCCCAACGCTTAAGATTGATGAAGCAATGGCAGAAAGGGCTGTTTCTTTAGGTAAGAAAATTGCTGTGATCGCAACGGTTGCATCTACGATGAAACCTAGCTGTAATTTAGTGAGAACGAAAGCTAAAGAAGCTGGAAAAGAAGTTGAAGTAAAAGAATATCTTGTTAATGGCGCTTTAGATATCTTGATGAAAGAGAAAAATGTTGAAAAGCATAATCAGCTTGTTTTAAATGAAATCAACAAGGCATGTGAAGAATGTGATGTTGTTGTCTTAGCTCAAGGTTCTATGACAGCGATCCTTCCTTATTTGAAAGAAACTTCTAAGCCAGTGCTTACAAGTCCTGAAATGGCGATTGATCGTGCTAAGGAGATGCTTTATGGAAAATAGAAAGATGATCGTACTTGATGATGATCCAACAGGTATTCAAAGTGTTCATGATGTATTGGTCATTACTCAGCCAACACTTGATAATCTAAAGGAAGCTATGACATCATCAGGATCTCTTTTCTATATTCTGACAAATTCTCGCTCTTTTAGTGAAGAAAAAACAGCGGAATACCATAGAGAATTAACGCAATTGATTGTTGAAGCTGCTAATCAAAGCAAGACAGACTTTATGATCTTATCAAGAGGTGATTCTACGCTTCGTGGTCACTATCCGTTAGAAACAGAAATTATTCGTCAGGTATTAGAAGAAAATGGACAACAAATTGACGGTGAAATCATCTGTCCTTATTTAGATGGTATTCGCAAAACAGAAAATGATATCCATTATGTGAAGACGGATGATGGCTGGCTGCCATGTGGTGAAAGTGAATTTGCAAAGGATAAATCTTTCGCATATCATGCTTCAGATTTGAAGGAATATGTGGAAGAAAAGACAAAAGGTGCTTATAAGGCAGCTGATTGTATCAGTATTTCATTAGAAGATTTAAATGATGAACATACAGTTATAGAAAAACTGAACAGTGTTTCAGATTTCAATAAAGTAATCATTAACTGTACATGTATGAATGATCTAAAAAAGTTTGTATGTGCTTTTGAGAAGTGTAGGAAACGCTATATGTTCCGTTGTGCTGCTAGTATTGTGAAAGAGCTGGCTCATATCGAAGATCGACCTTATCTAACCAAAGAAGATTGTGTTCAGGAAGGTACTGGAGGTCTGATCCTTGTGGGCAGTCATGTAAAGAAAACCGCTTCACAATTAGCTTATTTAAAAGAACATGCGAAAGATTTAGTATGGATCGAATTTAATCAGCATAAGGTATTAGACAATACCTTGCATGAAGAAAGCCTGCGTGTCAGTGGTGAACTTGAAAAAGTACTGAAAGAAGATAAGGTTGCGGTAGTTGCGACACGAAGAGAAAGGGTCGATTTCCCAGGTGATGATCCAGAAAAACAACTTGAAATGGCAACAGCGATTTCTAGTGAACTCATTGGTGTTCTTTCTCGTTTAACGATTCGTCCACGCTTTTTGATTACCAAAGGGGGTATTACTTCCAGTGATGCCTTAACAATAGGTTTAAAAGTATCAAAAGAATGGGTATTAGGCCAGATTCAGCAGAATGTTGGTGTAGTTCGCTGCTTAGAAGGCAGTAAATTTGAAAATTTGCCAGTTGTTGTTTTCCCAGGAAATGTTGGTGATGAAACAACGCTGTATAAGGTTGTTGAAACACTTCATAGTTAAAAATCATAAAGGCTCCAAAGACATTTTGTCTAAGGAGCTTTTTTTATATATTAGGAAATTTCATTTTTTGATTGATAGAAAGATGATGAAAGAAAATAAAAAAAGTTAAGTGTGATTTATGTTATGATAATATATATCATCAATGGTAACTATAATTTTTATATTTTTGTTGGCAGAAAGCGCTTTCTGGGTTAATATAATGGGCGTAGAGTGTTACTGGTGATGCAGGCATTAACTATGAAATTGTCTTATAAGGATAGTTTTCTTTAGTTAATGCCTTTTTATTTTCTAAAGAAAGCGGAAAGAGAGGAAAAATATGAAAGACAAGATTTTTGAAGTCCTGCAGCGTGTAGGACGTAGCTTTATGCTGCCGATAGCGATTCTTCCGGTAGCTGGATTATTTTTGGGAATTGGTGGATCATTTACGAATCCAACAATGGTGGAAGCCTATGGATTGACATCTATATTAGGTGAAGGAACTTTCATGTATGCGATTTTGACGGTTTTAAATAAGTGTGGCGATATTATCTTCGCCAATCTTCCAATTCTATTTGCGATGGGAGTAGCGATTGGAATGGCAAAGAAAGAGAAAGAAGTTGCGGCATTGGCAGGTGCTATTGCTTTCTTTGTCATGCATACAGCAATCAGTGCAATGCTAAGTGTCACAGGCATTGCAGAAAGTCTTCCAGCCGGTTCGATTACAAATGTCGTAGGTATTCAGTCATTACAGATGGGTGTCTTTGGCGGTATCATCGTTGGCCTTGGAGTTGCTTATTTACATAATAAATTTTATAAAATTGAATTGCCACAGGTTCTTTCCTTTTTTGGAGGAACACGTTTTGTACCAATTATTTGTTCGATTGCTTATCTTATTGTAGGTATCATCATGTTTTATATTTGGCCTTCAATTCAAAATGGTATCTATGCAGTAGGTGAGCTGGTACGTAATTCAGGCTATGGCGGTACATTCTTATACGGGCTTATGGAAAGAGCCTTGATACCGTTTGGTTTACACCATGTATTCTATATGCCATTCTGGCAGACTGCTGTAGGAGGCAGTGCTAATGTTTGTGGTACGATCGTAGAAGGTGCTCAGAATATTTTCTTTGCGGAATTGGGATGTCCAGCAACTACAGTTTTCAATACAGAAGCAACACGTTTTATGGCTGGAAAATTTCCACTGATGATCTTTGGTCTTCCAGGTGCTGCTTTAGCAATGTATCGTTGTGCAAAACCTGAGAAAAGGAAAATTGCAGGAGGTCTCTTGATTTCAGCTGCCTTAACATCTATGCTGACAGGCATTACTGAACCTCTTGAGTTTACTTTCTTATTCGTAGCGCCGCTTCTATATGTCATTCATAGTATCTTTGCTGGGTTGGCTTACATGCTGATGCACATTTTTAAAGTGGGTGTCGGAATGACTTTCTCTGGAGGACTGATCGATCTTTCACTTTTTGGTATCCTGCAGGGAAATGCGAAAACCAATTGGTATTGGATCGTCATCATTGGTATCATTTACTTTATTGTCTATTATTTCGTGTTTACTTTCTTTATAAAGAAAATGAATTTGAAAACACCGGGACGTGAAGATGATAGTGAAGAAACAAAGCTCTATACTCGTGCTGATGTGAATGCGAAAAAGCAAGGGAATAGTGATACATCAGTGAGTGCCTTGATTGTAAAAGGTCTTGGTGGTGCTGATAATATTTCAGATGTAGACTGCTGTGCAACTCGTCTAAGAATAACTGTTTTTGATTCTTCTAAAGTGAGTGAAGATATCTTAAAACAAAGCGGTGCTGCAGGTGTGATCTTTAAAGGAAAAGGTGTTCAGATTATTTATGGTCCAAAGGTAACGGTCATCAAATCAAATCTTGAAGATTATCTTCATAACCCAACAGCACATGAAAAGTTTGAGGTGATTGAAGAAACAAAGGTGAGTGATGTGAAAGATGTCTTTGTTTCTCCGCTTAGTGGTGAATTAAAGCTGATTACAGAAGCGCCTGATGAAACCTTTGCGACAAAAATGATGGGAGATGGTGTAGTGATTTTCCCAAATGATGGAAATGTTTATGCTCCTTGTGATGGTAAGATCAAGATGATTTTCCCAACGAAACATGCATTAGGCATTGAAAGCAAAGAAGGAGTAGAATTATTACTGCATATAGGAATTGATACTGTTCAGTTAAATGGAGAAGGCTTTGAATTACATTGTGAAGCTGAACAAGAAATCAAAAAGGGTGACAAACTGCTTTCTTTTGATTTAAAATATATACAGGAACATGCGAAAAGTAGCGCAACTGTTATTGTATTTACAAATCTCTCAGATCAGCAGCATCTTGAACTTTTAAAACTTGGAGATGTACAAGCAAAAGAAGAGATCATTCGCTTATCCTAGTTTAGGAGGAATAGAATGTTTGAAATTACTAAAATCTTAAATCATAATGCAATTCTTGTCATAAAAGATCAAAGGGAATATCTGATATTAGATAAAGGAATTGGTTTTGGAAAAAAAGTAAAAGATCAAATTAAAAATGCTTCCTTTGAAGCTGTATATCAGCTTCAAAGTGAAACTAAAAGAGGTAATAAAGAAATCATTGAAAAAATCGATCCTATCTTTTTAGAAATTGCCCATCAGATTCTTAAACATGCCAGTGAAAAGCTAGGAAATCTTGATCATAACATTCTATTGCCTTTAAGTGATCATATTGCTTTTGCCATTGAAAGAATAAAAAATGGACTTATAATTTCTAATCCATTTACCAATGAAATAAGGATGCTGAACCCAGATGAATATAAGATAGCCAGTATCGCTAAATCAATTATTCAAAATAGATTAGGTTATGAAATCAATGAAGATGAAATTGGCTATATTACTTTACATCTGCATAGTGCAGCGACCCATGAGAAAGTAGATGAAAGCATGAAAATTGCTATGATCGTACAAGAAAGTATTAAAACGATTGAAGAAAAGTTAAATACTTCAATTAATATTCATTCATTGGCATATAGTCGGTTATTAACACATATGAAATATATGCTGGCACGAATAAAAACGAATGAAAAATTAAATTTGGATATGGATGAATATGTGCGAACTCACTTTCCATTAGCTTATGAAGCAGCTGAAGCAATCATAATTCAAATTGGTAAAGAATTGCATCGTACGATACCTAGGATTGAGATTGGTTATCTAGGGTTGCATATCCAGCGTATTTGTGACATAACGAAAGAATAAGACGGGAAAACCTGTCTTTTCTTTTATAGTTAATACTTTAAGGTAAATAATGAAAAACCAAATGGAACTTCTTCTATGATCAAAAAGGATTATAATATGATTAAAAGAAAGAAGGAGTATCATGAAAATATTATTTATAAATGGAAGTCCAAATCAAAATGGCAATACTTCGCATTTAGCTCAAACATTATTGAAAGATCACGAATATGAAACACTGAATTTAGTGACATACAAAATTTATAGCTATGGGCATTCTTTTAATGATGACCAGCTTCAGGAAGTGTTATCTAAGATGGAAGAAGCAGATGTGATTGTTATTGGTTCACCATTATACTGGCACAATCTTTGTGGTTCTGTACGGAATTTGTTAGATCGTTTTTATGGGCTGGTAAGAGATGAGCTTCAAGGGAAAACATTATATTTTCTTTTTCAAGGGGCAGCACCTGAAAAATGGATGCTGGAGGCTGGCGAATATACGATAAAACGTTTTGCAGGGTTGTATGGTATGAAATATGCCGGTATGGCTACAAATCTAAAAGAGGCCAGTAAACTATCCTCTACATTATAAGATATGTACGAAAAACGGGTCTTGACTACCCGCTTTTTTCATATATTAGGAAATTTCATTTTTGATTGATAGAAAGATGATAAAAGAAAATAAAAAAAGTTAAGTGTGATTTATGTTATGATAATATATATCATTATTATAAAATTATAGTATCATTATAGTTATTAATATGATATAATATCTGTACAAAACATCTCATTTCTGTCAAGGAGGCATCATGAAAGTCTTTTCTCTTTCCAACCGTTTCTATTACCGCGAATTCCCTGATCTGAAGAACACCGTTCTTCATGATCTTGATGTCTACAACCGTGTCCTTCATAAGGCCTATAAATGTCTTTACGATCGTGCCTATAAGGGAGCCGCGTTTAAGGACAGCGAGCTTCATCAGCTTCTTAAAAAGCAGTTTCATCTTAATGACTATATCCCTCTGTCTGCTGTCCATGAAGCCAAGGCCCTGCTAAAGGCTAATGCTGCCTTGAATAAAAAACTGATCCGGAAAACAGATAAAAGAATGAATAGGATCAGAATGAAGATCAGAGAAAAGGAAACGGAACTGGAAAAGGTCATCTGTGAAAAGGAAAAGATGATCCGGAAAACGAAACTGCATGGAACTACAGAAAAGGACTATCTGTATGAAGCAACTGTGATCGATCCTAAAATAAAGAATCTGAAGAATCAGATCAAACTATTAAAGTACCGGTTAACAGGAGAAAAGCAGAAAAAGGAAAGATTCATGGAAAAGCCGAAAAGCGTATGCTTCGGAGGAAGAAAGAATCTGAAGCATGATATGGATACCTACCGCTATAACCGCAGAAAAAGGATGCTGATCTGCGGAAGAAGGCAGGGAAAGTACGGCAATAATCTTTTCAAATATCATATCGATGAAGGGATTCTTGTCTACCGGGGAATCAGACAGGAAATAAGGATGCCGGTTGTTTTTCATCAGCACAGGGAGCATATAGAAAGAGCAGTAAGAATGAAGCACAATACTCCCGGGAAGGCCATTGCGTATGAGCTGTATGATCATGGAGAATATTTTATCATCAAAGCAATTGCTGAATATCCTGGCGAGCCGGTATTACCATCCGGCAGAGGAAGTATCGGAATGGATATCAACAGGGATCATATAGCGCTGGCAGAAACCGACAGAAAAGGGAATCTGGTAAAGGCATGGAGGATTCCGTTGAAAGAAAGAGGAACAAGGAACCAGAGGGAATATGAAAGGTATGTGGCAGTGAAACGGATCGTAGAGGAATGTGCGGGCAAGAAAAAGAATCTGATCATGGAAGATTTAGAATTCGAGAGGAAGAAAGAAGAGAGCCTGTACAGGGACAGGAACTATAACCGGATGCTGGGAACATTTGCATATAAGAGGCTGGAGGAGAAGATCGAAAGGAAATGCATGGAAAAAGGAGTATATTTAAGGAAGGTGGATCCAAGGCACACAACGCAGATCGGGAAGCTGAAATATGCGAAGCGGCTAGGGCTAAGCATCCACCACAGTGCAGCGTATGTGATTGCAAGGAGGGGAGAAGGGTACCGGGAAAGGATACCGAACGAATATCATGAATACAGGGAATGGAAAGAAGTGATCAGGGATCTGGGGAAAGCGACATTGGAGGAATGTCAGAGAACTCCCTATTTATGCCTGTTCAGATAGAAAAGAAGCAGGACCCGGCAGTCATGCGATTCACTGGAAGATGGAAGCATGGCAAAGGGATGGAATCCTGCCAGAAAAAAATAATAAGCTGACACTGGAACATTTCGCCAATGCCTTACGCTTCAGAGAGGAGCAAAAGAAGGAGATGTGAAGGTGCCGGTGGAACCACGCCGCTAGAAAGGCAGGTGGGTATGCAGATAGGGAGTCGCTTATTTGCATATGATTTTGATTACAAAATCATTTTCTTGTTCTTTAACAATGTGTAAAATAATAATTCTTTTTTTCAGCAGGTATCTGTAAAGTATCCATTGTTATATAAAGATACATCTCCCACTATTTTATATACATTCATTCTTCATTTTCACCAATAAAGAATGTAAAAATTAATTTTCATTTCAAAATCTACATAAACCATTATAAATATATTGGCTGGCATAGTCACCATTGTGTGTGCCACCTTCTTGTACTTGGAAAAGAAGATTACCATTTTCACTATTGGCATCTATAAAATAACTATTCTCATGATTTAACATGTTTTCTATTTGGCTAGCAAATGAAGAATAGGCAAAATCATCACTCCCTGACATAGCATAAATAAAGAAATCGTTTGAATTATATCCAGACTGTTCTACAATTTGATTCATAAATGTTCCATCATTGGTTAGACTTCCACTCATCGGCATAAAATAGTAAAAATAGTCAAGACAGTATTGAAAAGTACGCCATGTCGCAACAGATTCCATGGAAAAGCCACTAAAACCTCGATGATTGCGTGATAAACGCAATTCTTCAGAACTGGTGTTTTTCGCATAAGTACGATACTTTCCTTCTACAGCAGGTATTAAATCATTGATCAGTTCATTATGATAATTCTCAGTGAGACGTAATGCCAGGGAATAATCACTGCTGTCTTCAGAAGAAGTATTATTATAAGTTGGGCAGACGATGATCATAGGCTGCATTTCATTATTAGCAATCGCATGATCAATAATATTTTTCAAGATGCTTGGCTGGGTATCAGTGCCTAACATTGTCGTTTCATTGCTCCAGCCGCCATGCATAAGATAAAAAACATTATATTGCTGATCTTGGGAATAACCATAAGGAAGATAGACATAAGCAGTTTTTATTAATTCCTGTGTTTTTTCATTATAATTCATCGATTCATAGGTCGTATAATTCAGACGTTCGATCGTACCTGCTTGCTGAGTAGGCTGGGTATATGCTGATGGAATTTGTTTAAGGGTAGAATCATTGTTTTGTGAGGCTTGACATCCTGATAATAAGGACAAAGACATCCATAAGGCTACTATTTTCTTCATACTTTCTTCACACTTTCCTCCTATTGATCTAATGTTATTTTAATCTCTAAGATAAATTTGTAGAAGTTTCCTTTTGTTGATGAGTTATAACTAGAAAGTATTTACTTATTTTTATAGTGGTAATTACTTGCAAAGTCTGATAAAATAACTTGCATGAGAGCATGGAACGAAGCAGAAAGAAGTATTGTTAAAACATATCGTAAGGAGTTATGGGCACGTTTTGTACGGGCTATTAGTGAATATGATATGATTCAGGAGAATGATGTTATTGCCTGTTGTATTAGCGGGGGTAAAGACAGCATGCTGATGGCCAAGCTGTTTCAGGAATTAAAACGTCACGGGAAAATTAAGTTTGATGTGAAATATATCGTGATGGATCCTGGATATAATGAAACAAATCGCAATAAAATCATTGAAAATGCAGAAAAACTAGATATACCTATAGAAATCTTCCCAGTAAAAATATTTAGTTATGTAACAACTTTAGAAAAAAATCCTTGTTTTATCTGTGCTAGGATGAGAAGAGGGCATCTTTACCGCATTGCTCAAGAAAATGGATGTAATAAAATTGCTCTTGGACATCATTTTGATGATGTGATAGAAACGATTTTAATGGGCATGTTTTATGCAGGACAGTATCAGACGATGATGCCGAAGCTGCATTCAGATAATTATGAAGGAATGGAACTTATACGTCCGCTTTATTTAATACGTGAAGCAGATGTATTACGATGGTGCAGGCATAATGACCTTTCATTTATCCGCTGTGCTTGTAAATTTACGGAAGATGATGAAGTAGAACATTTTTCTAAACGAAAGGAAATCAAAGATCTGATTGCTCAGTTACATCAAGTGAATCCTTATGTTGAAAAAAATATTTTTAAAAGTTCATCGAATGTAAATCTTGGGCAGATCATAGCTTATTTTGATAAAGAAAAGACTTATCATTTTTTAGATACGTATGATGAGGAGAAAAAACATGAGTAAATGTCTTATCGCAAATATTTCCAAGGAAATGATGAATGATTTAGAAATTGATTATTCTTACCTTTCAGATCAAGATTTACAGACAAAAATGAACGATTTGGTGATTCAAAGTAATCAAGAAGAAACAAAAATGTCTCTTTCACTTTCTTTTGTATATATGTATGATTATGAAGAAGAGAAGATGAGCAAGATTACAAAACAATTGAAATCTAAAGGTATAAATGCAATTTTTGTAGCATCTACTCCATATAATCTATCATGGTCATTAAAAGATCTACTTGATGAAGTTATGCAGGAGCATGAGCTGTTTCAAACAAAAGCTCGCTTAAAAGAAGTGATGATGCAGTTCTCTTTAGGTGAAAATAAAATGCAGGCAGAGATGGTTCTAATGGAAGCTTTTATAATTTTTCAAGGAAATGATGTAAAAGCAATGAATCAGATGATTGAAAAATTAGAAAGCTTACAAAAGGATTTGGGTTAAAAAATATCTAATATGATAAAGATGCAGAGATAAAAATAAGTAAAGAAAAAAATACTGCATTTCGCTACATAAAAAAACCTTAAGTATTGCCTTAAATCTTGGCATTTTCTTGAGGTTTCTTATTTTTTTGCTGTCAAAGATAGGATAATAGCAATTTTGTTTTATATTTTCAATAAAGCAAGTAATTGTAATATTATTCTATATAGTTTTTCCCATGATCATGAAGATAACAAAATATAGATAATTGATTCTATATTTCTTTGTAGCTAAAGCTATCATTAAGGTATCCTCTAATCCACATATATGATACTTTCTCTGTATGATAGGATATAGTGTGTGCGTAAATTATTCTGAATCTTTAAATAAATTCAGTCTTATCTTATCCTGTTTTTGATAAAAGCCCCAGCTAAACATATGTATTGTCCAGTATATTAGTAACATGTAATAAGATGTATAACCATAAAAGCTTTCTTGATCATTAGGAAGTATGCGTATTGTATTGATAATTATAGCGCTGAATAGAGCCATATTTAGTATAATTAAGCCGATAAGAATTTTTTTATACTTCCTTTTATAATATTTATATAAACTGAAAATAAGAATAAAGGAAAGAAGCAAAAAAATCAATTCTACAGCAATTAATTGATTTCTGTAGGAATATTCATGTTTTATGTCAAAAACAATATCAGTAAATGTTGAATATAATAAATAAGATGGAATCATATTTATGCCATAAATTAAATGTATGCGATATTTTTTTAAAAAATTTTTAATATTCATATTATTACCTGTATATATTATAAAGAACTCATTTAATAGCGATTCATTATAATATATTTCCTTTCTTTTTACCTATTTAAATTTACAATAAGAGAAAGGCAATACCTTTCTCTTATTTCCTGATTAGGATAAAAAATTAACAGCAGATTTAAATATAGAACCGTTTAATGAACCATTTCTTGCATAGAACTTATTATCTGTCCATTCAACGATACTCTTATAAGAACCTGATATTGTTATTTTTCCTTTTTTTCCTGCATCACACATATTAGATACTTGGCTCATAAAGTATAATTCACAAAAATCTTCATAAAGAGACAGGTATGTAAAAATACTGTTTAGAACTGTAGGAAGATATCCTAAAAGTTTTGATACAATTTGATCTAATGCATATCCTATGACCATGTCTTTAAGATTGATTAAATCATCTCTATATACCTTCAGGTCACTATTGTTTAAATAAAACACTACTTCTGCCATATTTGATCCGTCTGAAAATTGATATGTACTTGAAACAATTACTCCATTTGCCCAAGATGGCAAATTGCAATAACCATCATATCCACCAGTGCCAACTATATTTGGAAGCATTGCGTTTGGAGAAATAGTTGGATTCATATCTACTGGACCATTTATTTCAAAAGATGGTAATAATCCATTAGTAGCAAAATCATTAACTGTAATTTTATCGATATCTAATTCTAAATTTTCATTAAGTAATTTTTTGGTTACTTTCACACCCTCAAATACAGCTATTACTTCGTCATCTCCTAAGTTTAAAAGCTCTTCTTCAGTTTGTGGAGTATAGATAAAATAAGCAGTTTCACCGATTTTTTCTTTCCATTCTTCCAAATACTCTTCTGTTACAGGAACTTCTTCAGCTTTAATATGTGTAGGAAGCCCACATATTATAAAACTAAAACAGATTGCAGATAATAATAATTTTTTAAACATAATAACTGTTGCTTTCAACCCCTAAAATTAAGCATCTCCTGGTATATATAAATTAGCTCATTCAACTGAGTAATCTGCATATACCTTTTCCTTTCTACCTGATCTAGTATTCATCAGGATTTTGTTTATCTGTTAGAATTGAAATTGTGGATGTGTACTTGAGTGATCTCCTAGAGGCTTTGACTTCATAAGAAAGAATCTTGCCACTTCCTAATATTCAGAACTGCGATCAGTTGGATGAGCCTTTGAGTTCGTATTACCAGGATCAGTCGAATACTTTGCAAGTGGTTCATCCATTCACGCATATATAGAAAGGACGGTGCTTCTATGCGCTATTTTATCGGTATCGATATCAGTAAATTCAAACATACGGCTGCTGTAATTGATCAGGATGGTGTCGTTCATATCGAACCTTTTGACTTTGACAATGACATCATCGGGTTCAATTCTTTTTTTACTTCTGTTTCTTCCTTTATTCAGGATGATTTCATCATCGGCATGGAAGATACTGGGCACTATGCCGACAATCTTCAAAAGTTTCTCTTATCCAAGAATCTTAAGGTTGCCATGTTCAATCCATTGGCTACCAATCACATCCGTTTAGCCTTCAATCTGGCTAAGAATGATAGGCTGGATTCTCTTACAATTGCTTCGGCTTTAGCTATGCCTAGACTTTATAGAATCATCGAAGATGAGCATTTTACCTATCATGAGATCCGTGAACTGTCGCGTTATCATCAAAGCCTTTCGAAAACAATGAATCGCTATAAGAATCGTCTTCAGAAGTTTATTGATATCGCTTTCCCTGAATTCAATAAACTTTTTGATACAAAATACTCAAAAACTTATTTAAAGATTCTTAAAGATTTCCAAAGTGCTCAGAATATTGCCAATACAGATATACGGACACTTAGAAAAGCTCTTTTATCAAAAGGAAGATGCGTTTCCATTACGGCTGAGGAACTGAAATCTGCTGCCAGGGATTCTATTGGTCATTCCCATATAGCACTTGATCTGGAGATACAGCAGACAGTTGAAATGATCGAAAAGATTGATTCCAATCTGAATATAGTGGATAAAAAAATAGAAGAATTCAGTCTGCAGCTAAACTCTCCTATCCTTGCCATCCCTGGTATCTCACACATATCAGCGATGTCCATCCTGTCCGAACTTGGTGACTTCACCCAGTATGAAAGTGCTAAGAAGATCATCAAGCTGTCAGGAACCAATCCATATATCTATGAATCTGGTACCTATAGTATGCCACGAACAAGGCTAGAAAAAAAGGGATCAAAATACTTAAGATGCACTTTATACAACATCATCCAGACCGTCATCAACAACAATCCAGTATTCAAGGATTATTATGACAGAAAGATATCTCAGGGAAAATCGCATCGATGTGCACAGGGGCATTGCGTGAGAAAACTACTCAGAGTCATCTATCATATCCTGACAACTGGATGTGAATTTGATCCGTCTCTTTTACGATAACCCGTCTATACAATCAATCGTATAAAAAGGCTATTTTCCGATAGTTCTTTTTAGTGTACACATATTTACAATTTCAAAGATCAATACAACCTTTAAAGTCTAGTTTTATATTTCATACTTTTTCATCGCTTAGTACTTGACTTTAAATATAGTTGTCTTTCTTTAAAATAATTTTAGGTTACATAAGTGTATTGTTCAATAATTCAGATTTTATATATTTAATAATTATAATATATCCATTGGCCCTTCCTCTACTAGACTATCTTCCTTAAGATTTGTACTTCTATCGTACATTTGCTTTTAGTTTCCTCGTAATGGTGGTCGTCCTATACAGGAAACGACTTAAATAAATTTTAACACCTCTTTCATAAGAATCCTCCTTTTCATTACTATCTTCACTTATATAATAACTTAAATATACCTAAAATAAAGTCTTTCAATGATATTGTTTATATGATAAAATCGAGTTATAAGGTGACATTTTGATTCTATTGTATTTACTGTGGAAAAACATTATTATTTTTTAGAAAAAGAATGATTTAGTTCATTCTTTTTATTCTCTATAAAACCACTTGCTATGCAAGTGGAGACAAAGAAGCGATAGCGATAAACAAAACAAAAAGCTCCTTTGCTATAATGGAGTGGGTCTGACAGCCACGACATTAAGCAAAGGAGGATGTCCATGGACGAAAGTAGTTTATCACACACAAAATGGATTTGTAAATATCATATAATATTTATACCAAAATGCAGAAGGAAAGAAGTATATGGCAGATTGAGAAAAGACATAGGAGAAATATTACGACAGCTATGCCAGTATCAAAATGTTGAAATCATAGAAGCTCATGCAATGAAAGATCATATACATATGCTTGTAAGCATACCGCCAAAATTGGCTGTTTCCAAATTTGTGGGATATCTAAAAGGGAAAAGCACGCTCATGATATATGAAAGACATGCAAATTTGAAATATAAGCATGGGAACAGACATTTTTGGGCCAGAGGATATTATGTATCTACAGTAGGCTTGAATCAAAAAGCAGTAGAGGAATATATAAGAAATCAGGAAAAAGAAGATATGATGTATGATCAAATAAGCTTCAAAGAATTCGATGAACCATTTAAAAAAGTAAAATAGGGATTGCGACTGTCAGAACCTTTCATGCGTCTTAAGACGCCGCAAAGCAAGAGGCCCTTATAGGGCAACGAAAAGCCACCAGCTTTGCTGATGGTAATTTACTATGTACTTCATTTTTATAATTTATAAGATCCTGGTTCCAGTATTTAGATTCTGAAAAATTGAAAGTATACCTTTTAATTTGAGTAAAAAAGGTTAATATTTTTTTACGGAAAGATAAGGTAAAAAAATGAGCTATAAGCATCTTTTGCTTATAACTCGTTTATTCAATCGATTTTGTTTTTTCATTTTTATTTTTTTCAGTTTTAAATAAAATAAATGAAAGCAGAATAGGGAAACCAAATAATCCAATAATGCCAAACAGTTGTCCGCCTACAAGCATAGCCATTAAAGTAGCTACTGGATGAATACCTAATTCAGCACCTACGATTTTCGGTTCAACAATATTTCGGATTACTGTTATGATGACATAAACAAGAATAAGTTCAATCCCTAAGATAAAATTTCCTTGAATAAGACAAATCAGGCTCCAAGGTATCATGATACCACCAGTACCTAAAACCGGCAATATATCAAAGATACTAATAGCGAGTGCAATTAATACTGAATGATCAATCCCTATTAAACTTAAACCAATCGAAAGCTCTACAAATGTTAAGGTCATGATCTTAGCATAAGCTTTGATAATGACTCAAAGCTTATTTTTCAGGAAATACTGTGTATCAGATAGAAATGATCGAGCAGACTGATTCATATGTGAAAGTAAATATTGAATGATTTTGTCATAATCAATAATGAAGAAAAAAGATGAGATGATCGTCATGACAAAAGAGATAAAAAGTCCGGGAATTCCTTTTACGATATTCGCAACATAAGAAACAGCATAATTAGATATGCTTCCTAATAATTGTTTTGAACTATCTAGCATCATACTTGTAAATTCATCAAGAGCAGCTTTAAATTCAGGTTTCATATTTTCAGTTAAAGATAATATTTCACTGATCAGATTACTTACTGTTGGCTGAATAACTTCCTGATAAAATTTAGGTGCTTCATTTGTTATGCCCATGATCCATGAGTAACCATTGATACATAACAGAAAAAGCAATAAACTGATCAATACATAGAAAAGCAGCAAAAGAGTCATTGAAAGTATTTTTTTATTGATCTGAAATTTCCGATTTAGATAACGTACAGGACGCTGGATCAGATATGAAATAATAAAACCAATCATAAAGGGAATCAAAATCGGAGCTATGTATTTAAAGCCAATATATAATAATCCCAAAAGGATGCCGTAAAATACAAAATTAATAATAAAATCTTTCTTTTTAGACATATTCATTTTCATTTCCTCTTAATAATATTATTTTACACTAATCTTGTCATTATGAATAGTTTCTTTTTAAAATATATCTATTATTCGATATTCGTCAGATCTTTCGCCCATATACCACTGTGAATTCTTTTGATTCCCAAGATAAACCGTACAACTTGTTCACTTTGGGTAATCAGATATACAAGAGCTACATTTTCAATATGAAAAAGATATACGCTTGTAAAAGATAACGGGATAGCAATTAGATACATGATACCTGCATCTAGAAAAGAAATGATTCTGGAATCACCGCCACTGCGTAAAATAGAAAAAATCGTAAAATTGAATAAACGAAAAGCGATTTTTAAACAAAATACGAGAAGAATGGCTTTTGTAGAAGCATAAATGATTTCATCTTGAATGTTATAGAAGGACATGATGAATGGGGAACATATCGCTAATAAAGAAGCGAGCACAATCGCAAGCATTAAAGCTAATCCCATAAAATGACGACTTTTTTCGATTGCCTGTTCTCGGTTTCCTTTTCCAAGATCATAAGAAAGCATCAGTTGAACACTACCGCCAAAACCCCAGATGATGAAAGAAAAGAAGGCGGCAATTTGATCACCGATATAATAAGCTTCCAGACTTTCTCGGCTAAGACCGCCTAAAGCTTTAATGATCAATGAACTTCCAAATCCAAATAGAGCTTCATTGATGATCAATGGATAGACACGGCGGAGAACATGCCGAATAAAGTCAAAATGGAAAGAAAACATTTCATGAAAGCTGCCAAAAAAAGGCTGCTTTGTTTTGATTCCATAGATAAGATAAATTAGAATTGAAAAGAAATGTGAAAGCAGGGTAGCCAATGCAGCACCTGAAACATTCATTGATGGGATAGGGCCCCATCCGAAAATAAAAATATAGTTTAAAACAACATTGCAAAGCATGGAAAAAATACTGACATATAAAGTAAGCGCAGCCTTATCTACACAGCGATAATGATAACTGAAAGTAAAGGAAACAGCTTCAAGAAGAATCGTAAAGCGTGCAATATTTAAATACTCTATAGAATGGATGATGATTTCATTATCATTGATATAAAATCGAACGACAGCTTCCGGAAATAAAGAAATTAATGATATCCAAAATAAGGCATTGATAGATGTCAGGCACAGTGACAGACCAAATACTTTTTTTAAATAGAGATGGTCTTTTTTACCATAAAACTGAGAAGCAAAAATATTGGTCCCGCTTAAAATTCCCCATGTAATGGTAGAAGCAATGATAATGATTTGTGAAGCACTGCCGACAGCACTGATCATACCAATCCAGCTTACCATTAAAGAATCAATCATCTCCATAGCACTTCCTAATAACTGTTGAAGTGATAGAGGAATGGCCAATGAAGCTACCTGTTTATAAAAAAATTTATCACCAATATAACTTTTAAGATTCATGGTCAATATTATATCGAAAATCATCTTTATTTTCCATCTGAATTTTGATAATATGATGCTATGAATATGACCTATGATTATCTTCCAGGAACCGATATTTATCTGCATCAGCGTAAAGATATGTTTCGTATGAATACAGATACTGCTCTATTAGGATATTTTATGAAAGTAAAGGAAAATGAGTGTGTGATGGATATTGGAACAAATAATGGCGCTCTTTTGCTTTATGCTTCAATGTATACTCAAGGGAAATTAATTGGTGTAGATGTTCAAAAAGAAGCTTGTGAACTGGCACAAATGAATTTGAATGAACATCATATTCGTGATTTTGAAATTATTCATGCAGATATTAAAGATGTTATTCATGACCCTGTAGATGTGATCGTCTGTAATCCGCCTTATTTTAGAGTTACAAATGACAAGCAATTAAATGTGAGCGATTATAAAAGAATTGCCCGTCATGAATGTTATCTTACATTAGATATTTTATGTACGAGCGTAAATCGTTTATTAAAAGAAAAAGGGCGGTTCTATTTAGTTCATCGTGCCGATCGTTTGGTAGATATCTGTGTTGAAATGCGAAAAAATGAGCTGGAAATCAAAACTTTACAGTTTATTCGTGACTGTGAAAATGATAGGGCTCATGGAGTATTGATTGAAGCTGTTAAACAAGGAAATAGCCATTGTAAAGTGATGGAAGAAAAAATTGTTCAAAGATAATAAAAAAGCACGTTATGTGCTTTTTAACTAGCGTTTAAGGTTTAAAATAAATCTGGTAATTTGGGCAATGACAGGAACATTGATATCTCGATATTCATAAGCTCTGATAATGGAAAATATTTTGCTTACTCCTAGATAGATCTCAACGATTGCGAAGATAATTCCTAATATGATAAAAATGATTCCCCGTACTCCCATATAGAAAATGCCCAATATAAACATATTATCTAGCCAGGAAGTTAAAATAGCAGTAATGCCAAAGATAACTGTAATATAATAAATAATAGCAGCGATAACAAAAAAAGCGAGGGCATTTGCAGCATGAAAATTAACAAAATCGCTCTTCTTTTCTAAAATGAGTGCAAGCAAAGGAATCAGCCACGCAATACCGCTCAAAGAAGAAGAGATAATGCTGACTATCCATGGAAGAAGATAAACTAGAATTGCCACTACATTAGCATCTAAATCAAATAAAGATGATTTATGCGGATCATATTTCATAGAAAATGCCTCCTTGTATGTATAGTTTAATCGATATTCATAAGATTTGCAAGTGTCTTTGAATCGTGCTATGCTTTCTACAGAGGTGGATTATGGCAACTGTAATTGTATTAGTAATCTTGTTGATATGTGTATATTTCGCAATAAGGTCAATCAGAAAACAAAAGGGATGTGGCAGCGGCTGTAGCAGTTGTGCCCATGCTGAGGGATGTCCGGCCAAAGCTATCCAGCAATTAGTAGATGAAAGTAAAAGGCGTAAGATCCAGTGATCTACGCCTTTACTGTCTGTGTCAGTTTTTCTTTTAATTCGTTTTCGATTCTTCTTAACTCTGCTTCTGCCTGCTGACGTTTTTGTTGTCCCTCGCTTTGAATCTTTAAGACTTCATCCAATGTTTCAATCAAGTCTTTATTTGTAGACTGCAATGTTTCAATATCAACAATACCTCTTTCACTTTCTTTGGCCGTTTCGATCGTACCTTGTTTCAGCATTGCTGAATTACGTTTTAAAAGTTCATTTGTCATATCTGTAACCGTTCGTTGAGCTTCCATGGCCTGACGGGAATTTTCGATTCCTAATGCTAACACCATCTGACTTTTCCAAAGAGGGATCGTATTGATCAGTGAAGACTGAATTTTTTCAGCCATCAAAGTATCATTATTTTGTACTAAACGAATCTGTGGTGCCATTTGAATGCTGATCGTTCGTGTCAATTCTAAATCATGCAGCTTTTTTTCAAAACGATTACAGAATTCAGCATAGTCGTTGGCTGCCTGCGCATCCTGAGGTAAACGTGATTGACTGGCTTTTGCTACGAGTCTTGGCAATTCCTGCTGACGGGCAGTTTCCAGTTTACGTTTACCAGCTAAAATATATAGTGTCAGCTCTTTATAATTTTCAAGATTCATTTCATAGAGATGATCAAGCATTGTAATATCTTTCATCAATGCAATTTGATGTTTCTCTAAAACAGCTACCACTTTATCAATGTTTGTCTGTGTAGAAGCATAATTTGCTTTTAATTGTTCGATACGTGATTTATTGAATAATCCAAACAATCCTTTTTTTGCAGGCTTTTCGTTTGTTTTTAATTGAGCGACCAGCTCACTTAGAGAATCACCGATTTCACCTAAATCTTTAGTACGGACTTTTTCAAGAGTGCTTTCTGAAAATGAACTTATTTTTGATTGAGCACTGGCACCGTACTGAAGTACCATATTGGCATCACTGATATCGATCTTTTCAGAAAATTCTTGAACCAACTTTTCCTCTTCACTAGATAAAACAATTTCATCAGGCTGACTGACTGTTTCTTGAGTTTCTTCAATTTCTGGTTCTAATGTTAATACGGGTAATTTATCTTTCATAGCATATCTCCTAATTATCTTTATTTTATCACGTTATTTTTTGTGTGGATAGCTTTATTGAAAAAAAATAAGAGAAACATTTGTATAATTTATAAGAATCAACTATAATCTTATTGCTGGAGAAAAATGATGAATAAAAAAGATTTAAAACTGATTGTATGTTTATTTGTGGTGGCTGTTGCAGGTTTGATTGTTTATCAGCTGATCAGCAGTACCCACCATGGCAATATAGGAGTTGTAGAATATCAAGATGAAATTATCTTGGAGTTTGATTTAGATATTGATCGGACTTATGAGTTTTCAGGATCTTATGGTGTGATGCATTTGGAGGTCAAGGATTCTAAATTCCGGGTCGTTGATGTTGAATGTCCAAACCATAATTGTGAACAGATGGGATGGCATGATAGCGACTCGCTCTCTCCAATTGTATGTATGCCAAATGAAGTTATGATCTATACCCAAAGCAGATAATTCTGCTTCTTTTTATATTGATGAGATGAATTTGAAAAAAAGTAAGTATTTTAATAAAAATATAGTATAATGTATTCGAGATAAAGGAGGATTCATGAAAGCAATTCAACTAAAAATATCTTTAACAGGAATGAAAAAAACAGTAATGCGTCGTATATTAGTTTCTAAGAAAACAACTTTTGAAGAATTACATTCCATGATTCAGCTTCTTTTTAATTTGGATGGTGTAGAAGCCTATACATTTCATATTGAAGATAAATGGATACAAAAAAATGCTCATAACGATGTTGATAAAACATTGATTCGCATAAAAGAGAAGGATCGCTTTGATTACTATTATGATAAGATAGATCAGCTTCATTTCAAAATTACTGCTGAAAAGGACATGCAGGCAGATGTCGTCCCATTATGTTTAAAGGCAATTGGCAAAAATCTTTATGAAGGAGCAGGCAGTGAAATTGAAGAAGAGCTGCAAAGTGAGGCTGATTTAGAATGGATCAATAAAATGTTAGCTGCATTTCGTGAAGAACATAAAAACAGTTTTGTTACAGATATTCAAAAAGAAATCAGTAAACTGATAAAAATACGTTATTTTCAGGATTATATGCATAATCAAATCGTTAAGCTTCATCTGCCATGTAATAGAATCGTATATATGGGATGTGATGCAAGTGAAGATGTCGTATTGAATTTTCATATTAGTGCTGACAAGCTTGCTCAATATATGAGCATTAATCAGCAGGCACCCTCACAAAGCATCATTAAATATCATGATTGCATAGAGTTAGCCCTGCTGAAGCGAATGAGCGGTGATCAGCCGGATGACTTTGATTTGAATGTAGGCATTTATGGCGGATTTTTATGCTATGCTAACGTAAATAGTAATCAGGAAATACCTTACGAATATCGAACGATTTATCTGGAAGCGTTACGTCGTTATGTGAAAGTCATTACTTACTGTGCTGAAAATCAGATCAAATATCAAAGTGGCAGGATGATTGAATATAAATCGGATGAATGTATTCAGGTTTGTGAAGGTAAGATGAATATATTGCGTATTGATTATTTGAATGAACCAAAAATCAGTCAAATTAAAAAACAGTATACCAAAGGTCAGGGCGAGGCAATGATAGAAGTCATTACTTTACCTCAGAAAGATGAACTGCAGACATTATGCATTGTTGGTAATGCAGAAGACGGTTTTAGAGATACCAGGATCTACTGTACTTCTTTAAAAACAATGATATATGAAATATATCACTTATTGCTTGAAAGATGGCAAAAATATGGTATAGACCGGAAGCTTTTTCTGCGTGATCCTTTGCTTAAGAAAGAATTAGATGACTTTGCGGAAGCATTAGATATAGAATGTATCTTAAGTAATGATATGGAAGATTTAGATCAGGCTTATTATACAGAAAATGATGCTCTGTATAGAGATATAGATCCTCGTGAAGTTATTGAAATGTTATTAAAGGAACTTGGCTTTGATATCCACAGTTTAGATCAGGCAGATGTATCAAAAGAAAATATTTTAGAAAAGCTGAAGCGTGCTAAGGATCATAAGAAATATAGTTAGAGGGTGAAAAAATGAATTGGAAGCAGCTTAAGCCCTATGGAATAGTTATTTTAGGGTCAAGTTTGTTTGCTTTAGGGGTCAATTTATTAGTTGTTCCGCTAAATCTTTACAGCAGTGGTTTGTTAGGAGTATCGCAGGTATTGCGATCTATCGTTAATTTGATCATTCCTAGCCAGTCTCAGTATGACTGGTCGGGATATGTTTATTTTGCATTGAATATACCTTTATATATCATGGCTTATCGCAGTTTATCACATCGTTTCTTTTATCTTTCGATTCTTTCAACGATCGTTCAGTCTGTTGTATTGGTATTAGTTCCGATACCTCAGACACCGCTTTTAGAAGATGCATTGACAAGTGTTTTGGTAGGCGGGCTGATTGGCGGTATCGGTATTGGATTATGCTTACGAGAAGGAGGCAGCGGTGGCGGCTTTGATATTTTAGGTATGTATTATGCCTTAAAGACAAAAGGTGGTTCTGTTGGACGCCTTTCGCTGATCTTAAATGCAATCGTTTATCTGATATGTGCTGTTTTATTTGATGTTGAAACAGCGATTTATTCAATTCTTTATGTGGCTGTTTTTACATTGGCGCTTGATCGCTTTCATACACAAAATATTGCGACCCATGTCATGATTTTTTCACAGAACAAGGAAATCAAGAAAAAGATCATTTCTCAGCTTCGTAGAGGGGTAACTTATTGGCACGGATATGGAGCATATACAGATCATGATATGGATATCATTGTGACGATCATTTCAAAATATGAAATATCAGCTTTGAAAAAGCTTGTCTTAGATTTGGATGAACATGCTTTTATAGTTATTTCTGAAGGTCTGCATGTTATTGGAAATTATGAAAAACGTTTATTGAATGAGGAGTAGATATGTACGATTTTGAATCTAAATTAAACCGCAAGAAAACATATGCATCAAAATGGATGGTACGCAACACTAAAAATGAAGAATACTCTGAAGATATTATTCCTCTTAGTGTTGCTGATATGGAATTCAAAGTCATGGATGAAATTAAAGATGCATTGCATAAAGCAGTAGATGAAATGAATCCCTATGGCTATCAGGCTATGAGTGACTCATATCTGCAGAGCATCATTTCATGGATGCAGCGGCATCATCATGTCAAAGTAGATAAAGACTGGATCGTGCTTAGCCATGGAGTTGTAGAAGCACTTGTACGCAGTGTAAAAGCCTATACGAAAGAAAATGACGGAGTCATTATCTTTACTCCTGTTTATCCGCCTTTTTTTAAGGCAGCACGATCGAATAAAACAAGAATCGTAGAATGTCCTCTTATTTTAAAAGGTCAGCGTTATGAAATTGATTTTACGTTATTTGAAAAGCAAGCAAAACAAAGTGATAATAAAATACTTATCTTATGCTCTCCACATAATCCCATTGGAAAAGTATTTACCAGAGAGGAACTAGCAAGAATTGTTTCAATATGTAAAGAAAATGATTTGATTTTAGTAGTAGATGAAATTCATCATGACTGCATCATGGAAGGTTATGTACATACAAATATTTTAAGCTTTTTAAATGTTTATGATCAAATCATTTTATGTACAGCAGCTAGCAAATCATTCAATTTAGCAGGACTTCAGACAAGCAATATCATCATTCCTGATGAAAAACTTCGAACTTCTTATATTGGTGAAGATCATGTTTCAATCAACCCTCTTTCCATGGCAGCAACTGAATGTGCATATCGATGTGGAGACCAATGGATCAGAGAAATGATGCATGTCGTAGGTATCAATTATAAAACAGCAGCAGATTTCTTTGCTTCGTATTTTCCTAAAGCATGGCATAGTGAATTACAAGGAACTTATTTAATGTGGGTAGATATGAATGCTTATTTTGAAAATGAAGATGATATGTTTGCTTTTCTATATGATGAGGCCTGTTTTATCGTAAATAAAGGCAGTACTTTTGGAAAGAATGGCGAAGGCTTTATGCGTATTAATTTGGCTTTACCTACAGATCAATTAAAGATTGCTTTAAAACGTCTTTATGATGCCTATGAAAAAAGATCAAAATAAATATGTTTAATTACTAAAAAAATATCAGATATCATACAATCTATGCTTTCTGATATTGAAGAAATGTTAGGATAAATGCTGTAGAAATGATAAAAAGCATTAAGTAATGCTTGAATTGACTAGACAATAATAGACGATCCTATCTTGAACAAACATTTAATGATATGCACATGATGGATGTAAAGTTTGATGGATAAATATTTTTTAGAAAGTTAAATGCTCTCTCATAATCTAATTTTATCATATCAATATTAGTAATAATAGACTTTAGTTAAATAAAATTTAAGGTAGTAAAGTGAAAAGTTAAATTCTACTTTAATATAGGAAGAGATGAATTTAATCTTTCACAAAATTCATGTTGAATTTACTCTTTCAATATGTCATATTGAAAATGACCGGAAGCAGCCAGAATCACAAAGAAAGGAGGCCCTTATGGCTGCCACAAATAAAAATAAACATATGACCGAAAATGAAAGAAAAATTATTGAATCAAGTATTCGTAATGGTGCCACCCATACGGCCATTGCACAAGTCATCGGTAAAGACAAGTCTACCATAGGAAAGGAAATCAGGCTTCATCGGGTCCTGACTTATAAATGCAATCTTCCTCTGGAATGTGTGAACCGATCCAAATGCTCTCATAATCACAGCTGTAAATTGGAATGCCCTGATTATATCCGGTTTAAATGCTCACGAAGAGACAGAAGTCCCGGGGCCTGCAATGGCTGTTCAAAATTTCATTCCTGCAGATTCAATAAATATGTCTATCAGCCCGAAACAGCTCACAGAGAGTACAGGAATACGCTTGTCGATTCAAGAGTGGGCGTGAACCTGACAACAGAGGAGGCAAAAAAGATGGGCGGAATTGTCAAACCGCTTCTTGATCAGGGCCAGTCCCCTTATCAAATCATTCAGGCTCATCCGGAATTAGGAATTACTGAAAGAACCCTCTATACTTATATCGAAACAGGCGTATTCAGTATTGTCGGAATCAGTGTTATGGACCTAAGACGCCAGGTATCCAGAAAAAAATTCAAGTCTAAGAAAGCCGCTTTAAAAAAGCGTGAAGACAGAAGATTCCTGAAAGGGAGAACCTATAAGGATTACTGTAACTATCTCTCCGAGAATGAGGACGCCAGAATCGTACAGATGGATACGGTATACAACGATATATCAAATGGTCCATTTATTCAGACATTCAAATTTGTGAAATACGGCTTCCTGTTCGGCATCCTTCACGAAGAGAAAACAGAGGAAGCGATGGTTTCAGGCGTGAATGCTTTAGAAAATCTTTTAGGCAGCGAACTTTTCCATGAAGAAGTTGAAATTCTTCTGACAGACCGCGGAAGCGAAATGGCCGATGCAGAAGGAATTGAAAAAAAAGAAAACGGAGCAAGAAGAACCCGTGTCTATTACTGTGATCCGATGCAGTCCACACAAAAGGCAACCCTGGAAAACAATCATATTGAACTGCGCTACATTTTTCCAAAAGAAACAGATTTAAGAGCTCTGGGGCTAACATCTCAGAAAGCCTTGAATACTGCACTGTCGCATATTAACTCGATGTCAAAAGAAAAGCTCAACGGAAAGTCACCCATTGAGCTGATGGAATTTCTTCATCCTGAACTCATGAAGAAATTCAACGATTTTGGAATTACCAGAATCGAAAAAGATAACATTATTCTAAAGCCCTACTTATTGAAAAAATAATGAATTAAAAACCAGCTGCTTCACGGTCTTTCAAACAAAACATAGTAGAATTTAGTCTTTCCAGCCAAAAAAATTTCTAAATTCTCCTATCCTTTATTGCGGCCTTTTTATGTTATCGTCAATAATATTATATACCTGAAACAGTAATTCCTACAATAACAAAAAGCAAATAACTATCCGTCTGTCCTGATAACTATTTCATTTTAGAAATGATGAACGACTAATTTCCACATTTTTTTGTCGCTTTTTAAAGTAGAATTTAACTTTTCACTTCACGTAAAATTTAAGGTATTATTAAAGTGAAGATAAAAAGGGAGAGGGTCTTATGAAAAAGGTATTAAAATTTATCAAAATCGTTTCCTGTAGTGGATGACTACCATTATGAGGAAACTAAAAGCAGATGTACAGAAATAAGTACAAATTTAAAAGGAAGATCGTCTAGTAGAGGTAAAACCAATGGGTAATTAAAATAATTATATAAATATTCTAATAGATTACGATACAAATATGAAACCTAAAATTGTTTTAAAGAAAGGAGTGGCTTAATTTTAGGGGCTGGTTAGCAAAAAAATATTATGTTGAAAAAAATTTTTAAAATATTTTTAAGTATATCAATGGTTTTATTAATTGTTCCGATGAAGGTTTCTGCGGAAGAGTCCGAGAGAAGGGTACAGGTAGTTCCATGTAGTGGATCTGATGTAGACTTAACATATACTGGCAGTCATTTAGAAATCGTTAGATTATTTAGTATTGGATGCTTCCCTGGAAGTTCTTACACAGTTTCAGCGGAAATGATTCAAACTATAAGTACTAATGCAGGTGTTTCTATATTAGAGGGACTAATAGATTTAGGAGTTGAAACCTCAATTTCAACATCATCTAGTGTAGGACTTACTGTAACAAATACCAGTAATGTACATAGTCAAGCTGCATTATGGGTATCCTATGATGATTATAGTGCAGTAGAGTTAGATTACTTAGGAAATGGAACCTGTGCTGTTTACAGAAGTACTGTAGAAGTGCCAGATTATTATCTTTATGGATTTGAAAACAGTCATTAAGAAATGCAGTATTGTATTGATATGTTCCATTTTCCTTTGTTCCTGTATGACAAATACGGATATGAAAAGTCCTGATGATTTTATTGTTATTGATAATGGCGATGAAAATTATCAATTAATTATGTATAAGGAGTATAGCAGATCAGATGCCGCATTTACAGTTGAAAATGATAAAGTTATTTTCACTGATGCAGATGTCAGTATAAATAAAAATGACTGTTATAGTTATAAAGATATTGATCTCATAGATTTTTGGGAATATTATACATCTTCGAAAGAGCTTGATTTAGAGGATAATGATTTGCTTTTGATCGGTTATCAGTATCATACTTATAGTGAAAATCCATCTGGAACTTTGCCGGGTGCTGATCTTATTTATGTACTGGATAATGGTGATTCCTCATGGCTGGTTTATTCTTTTAGAGGGGTTTTGAAAAATAATGATGAATATTATTGTTTTGAACTTCTGGATGCTGTATATCCTTATGGTGTTTATGATTATGCTATCAATCAGGAATTTAATCCATTCCATCCAGCCTTTGCATCAAGAACCGGTTATGAATATCCTCAATGGTACTATGATAAATTTATCGAATGGTTTGAGTTAAATAATTTTGAGTATCAAAAAATTCAATAAGACATATAAAACTATGAAATAGATGTTTAAAATATGTTTTAAAAAAATAGATGAGTAAGGAAAAAAATGAAAAATTTTAGTTAATTTTTAACCATTCTGTAGATTTTATGGTATAATACTTGTGATAGAGTTATTAAATAAAGGTTGGTACTAAATTTCCCTTTTCATTCATTTCTCATACCAGCTGGTAGCTCTATCTTCCCTTATTCATAGAACTACATTGTAGTCATATACTAAAAGCAGGTGAAAACATGAAAAATGTTCGACTTGCTTTTTTTCTTTATTTTTCATATGTATCA
Source organism: Traorella massiliensis (assembly GCF_900104665.1). Classification (GTDB taxonomy): domain Bacteria; phylum Bacillota_I; class Bacilli_A; order Erysipelotrichales; family Erysipelotrichaceae; genus Traorella; species Traorella massiliensis. The sequence goes on from NZ_LT629968.1 coordinate 101,371, forward strand.
GTAGGGTGTATTGTTTCTCAGTTAATTCCTTTGATCAATGATGTAGGATATTCTGCTTTTGAGAAAAGTTTGATTCTTGGGAGTGGAGCTTTATTTTCATTTTTAATGTCTTTGTGGCTAGGAAAAATGAGTGATACCCAAGGAAGAATCAAACCTTCTTTTTATATCAGTACGTTTCTTTATATCATTTTTATGCTTCTTTTTTATTTTCTGAATTCAATGTTTTTTAAAGCAGTGGCATTAGCAGGATTGATTGGTGTTTCACGAACATTGATGAGTAGCTGTGAAACGATTGTTTTATTGGCAAAGCCAGAAACATTTGGAAAATATCAGAGCATGGGAGCCTTAGGTCTTATCAGCGGATCTTTGCTCTCAGCACAGCTGATGCCGATAGGTAAGGGAAGTTTATGTCTTTTTTCAACATTGGCTAGCATTTGTTTGATTTATAAGTGGCCGGAAGAGCAAAAAGAGAAGAAAGAAATTAAGATGCAGGATTTTTTACTTTTATTGAAAAACAAAGAATATGTGGGTTATTTAATGATTTTTTTCTTTTTGATGCTGATGGGGTTTGCTGATCAGTATATTGTTGTTGATAAGATGGTGAAGCTGAAAGCTTCTGCAGGAATGATTTCTTTGAAATATGCTTTACAGGCTTTGATGGAAATACCGGTGTATTTAAGTATAAAAAAGATCTTTCAGAAATTTTCGGTTTCAACATTGTTAATTTTTTGTACATTGATGAGTGCCATAAAATTTACTCTTTATGGTTTTGTATCTGTCAGTTATATGATCGTTGCTGTATCCCTGCTTCAGATCTTTACGCATCCGATCATCGTAGTGCTTTCTAAAAAGCTGATTGCTAGCTGTACGCCCTCTCATCTGATTGCTTCTTCACAGATTATCGGGTTTGCGGTGTATTTTGGTATGAGCGGATTTATTGCTTCTCTATTGGGACAAGGACTTATAACGTGGTTTTCATTTGATATTGCCTTGTATATTTTCGCATCACTAGCGCTTTTTCCTTTTCTTATTTGGTATTTTATGAGAAAATATGGTAAAGTAGGTGCGGTGATGAAAAATGAAAACATATCTGATTGATTTAGATGGTACGATGTATCGTGGAAACAGCAATATTGCTGGTGCAAAAGAGTTTATCGATAACTGTTTAGAAAAAAAAGTTCCTTTCTTTTTTTTGACAAATAATGCTACACGAACACTACGTCAAAATGTGGAACATATGGAGAAGCTAGGTTTTAAAGGAATTGAGGAGAAACATTTTTTTACCAGTTCGATGGCGGCAGCACGAATCATGCGTAAAAAAGGTTATGATAAGGCACAGATGATTGGCATGGATGGTCTGGCAGAAGCTTTACAAAACAGTGGTTTTAAAATCAGTGAAGAACCACAATGTTTATTTGTAGGGCTTGATCGCCAAGGAAACTATGAAAAATATTCCCAGGCATTACAGTATTTATTAAAAGGAGCTATTTTAGTTGGTACGAATGATGATCGTCTTTTAGCTCATGGAGATACGTTTCATATTGGAAATGGTTCTATTGTAAGGATGTTTGAATATGCCAGTGGACAGACATCGATGAAAATTGGAAAACCACATAGTGCTTTTCTTCATGAAGCTTTAGATTATTATCATCTTTCTAAAGAAGAATGTATCATCATTGGTGATAATCTGGAAACAGATATTGCTTTGGGAGCGAATGAACAGGTGGAAACGATTTTAGTCCTAAGCGGTGTTCATCATGAAGAAGACATTGAACGTTTAAAGATCTATCCGGATCGTATCATTTCACGACTCGATGAATTAAATCAATAAAAGACACATAAAATGAAACAGGTGAGATATGAAATCGGGCTTGTTTCTTTTTATTTATTCAATTTTGAAAGCTTTTTTACCGCTGCCTTCATTAGAAGCACTCTTATTGCCTCTTTGTCTTTTATATCCGGATAAAGCTTTTTTTTATTCTATGCTTAGCGGACTAGGAACTTGTATTGGTGGACATATCGGTTATGAGATCAGTGATCATTATGGAAGGAAGGCTGCTTTAAAATTTGTTAGTGAGGAAATGATGGCATCTGCTGTTGAGAAATTTAAGAAAATGGGTTATTTATATATCATTATCGGTTCCCTTTCTCCTTTTCCTGATTTTATACTTTCTTATGCAGCAGGCATTTTGAAAATGAATCGCTGGATTTTTATGCTTTTAGATGGTGGCTGCCGGTGGATACGTTCTTTACTTCTCATTTATTTTTCGGCTGCTTTGAATGAATATTTTCAATTTGATCGTTATATAAGCATTTTATCGATTTTGATGCTTTGTTACTTTATGGGCCGCTACTTCTTGAAAAAAAGAAGTTAATAATGATGATTCTGTTTCTACTTCAGGATGCCACTGTACACCTAGTATTTGTTTATTTCGAATAGCTTCAATGATCTGATCATGATCAAAAGCTTGAACTTCAAAACCTGAAGCAAGCTTATCAATACACTGATGATGATCACTATAAACAAGTACTTCTCTTCCATCAGATAAGATGACAGGATGAGTGATATTCTGATGGTGAGAAATATGTTGATGGAGAGTCCCGCCAAAATACACATTGATGACTTGCATTCCTTTACAGATGCCAAGGAGTGGAAGCTGATGTTTTTGGGCATAGTTCACTACTGCAAATTCCATCTTTTCAAGTTTGAAATCATCGAGTTTTGTTTTAGGATGTTTTTCTTGATGATATCGCTGAGGATCGATGTCACCGCCTCCAGCAAGAATAAAACCATCGCATTCAGGAAATTGGCTTTCATCAAATAAAAATAAGGGTAAGATCGTGTAAGTTCTCATCTTATCGATCAAATAAGAGGAAAAGACATAGCGGTGCAATTCTTCGTTGAGACGGGGAAGGATACCAATTTTTATCATACTCTAGCTTATGCGCAATTTTTGTTTTGACAACAGCTTTCTATTGGTCTATCATAGAAATATGGAAACGAAAAGATTATTATTAAGAAAATTGAGTAAAAGTAATGCTTATGATGTTTATCAGAATATCTTTCATGATGAAAAGGTCTTCGAGACCTTTTTAGGGCGTTATGCGGCAACATTTGATGATTTTGATTTTGATGGGTTATTAACTTTTTTTGAGAAAAAGTTGTTTAGTTATGGAATCGAATTGAAAGGAAATCATGAATGTATCGGTATTATTTTTGAAAATCAGCGTCATGAGGATAATATTGAGATCGGATATGCATTATCTTCTAAATATTGGAATCTAGGGTATATGAGTGAAGCTTTAAAAGCTGTTTTATACGAGCTGATGGAAAGAAATGAGGGGAATGTTTTTTCAGCTGCTGCTTTTAAAGAAAATATTGGATCATGGCGAGTAATGGAAAAATGTGGCATGAAATATTCCCATACAATAAAAAATGAAATTGAATGGAAAGGCAAATCACATGATGTTGTATATTATGAAATGAAAAAGGAGATAAGCAATGTTTGAACTGTTTAAAAAAGAAAGTAAATATAAGGATGGGATTACAAAAATAAAAACACCTGCTACTTACTGTCTGATCGTAGCGGCTGTAATGTTAATTGGCAGTGTTGTACAGTCGATTCTTGTTCTTCCATTAGTAATTGGGGATCTTGATTCAGTGGAGGCGATTGATACAGTATTGGCTTCACAGACCATGACACTTTATAATCTGTATTTGACGATCGTTATTTCACTGATGATTCTTTATGTCGGTATTAAGATGCATGGACGTAGTTTTGAATCGATGGGTTTGAGTGCTCATCATGCTTTGAAGCATTATTTAATTGGATTAGCAGTAGGCTTTTTGACGCTTTCAGGAGCCATGCTGATTACGTATGTATTTGGTGGAGCACGTTTTGCAGGTATTGATTTAAGTAATATCGGTTTACTTCTTTTATATTTTGTTGGCTTTTTGTTTCAAGGATTTGAAGAAGAATTGCTGTGTCGTGGCTTTATGATGTTTGGGTTAAGTAAAAATCATTCAGTATTTTTTAGTATGATGTTTAACTCATTGCTTTTTGCGGCTCTTCATATAGGCAATCCAGGAGTTTCGCCATTAGCTCTTGCTAATTTGTTTCTGGCAGGTCTTTCTTTTAGCTGTATGGCTGTTTATTTTGATAATATATGGGCGGCTAGCGGTGCTCATTCAATGTGGAATTTTGCACAGGGAAATTTCTATGGTATTCTGGTTTCTGGCATGAGCATGGGACCCTCAGTATTTAAGTTTGAGCTAGTGGGAAATGCTTTGATCAGTGGTGGCAGTTTTGGACTTGAGGGTGGTATCGGTGTCTTTTTAGTTGAGATCATAACGATTCTGATCTTCTGTCTTTTATACAAATATAAAAAAGAAAAAGTAATGTAGGTGTCCGAAGGATTTCGGGCATTTTACTTTATACTAGGGCCAATTTCAATATAATAGGAGTACGAGGTGCTAGTATGAAAATTATAAAACGTGATCAGCGACTTGAAGAATTTGATGCATCAAAAATCAGAAATGCCGTTCAAAAAGCCTTTCATAGTACGCAAAACAATATATTAGAAGAACATATGGAAGAGATTTGTCATGCTGTAAGAAAAAGAGTTGAAGAGGAAGAAAAAGCTGGCAGATCATGCAGTGTTGAAGATATTCAAGATCAGGTAGAAGAAATACTGATGAAACTTCAATATTTTAAAGATGCGAAAAGTTATATTCTTTATCGCCAAAAACGTCAAAAGATTCGAGAAGAGAAGAAATTGATTCAAACTCTTATACAAGATAAACGATTATATGAGTTATTAGAAAAAATTGAAAAAGAATTTGAAGAGATATCCCTACAGCCATTGTTTTTAAAATATCAGTCATATTATGATGAAGGTATGGGAATCATCAAATGCCTGGATATTTTAATGCGTTCAAGTGTTGAGCTGATCAGTGTCGAACAGCCACAGTGGGAAATGATCGCTGCTCGTTTTTTAAATATGAAGCTTCATCTTTTAGTAGATGAACAGTGTAAGCTACATCATCTTGATAGCTTTTATGATAAGCTTTGTTATTTGGAAAAGGAAGGTTATTACGGAAGCTATATTTTAGAAAATTATTCAAAAGCGGATGTGGATGAACTACAAACCTGTCTGAAAGAAGAAAATGATGATTTATTTACCTATAGTGGCTTAGATCTGCTTTATAAACGTTATCTGATCAGTTCACATCAGCATGAACTTTTAGAAACGCCTCAGGAAATGTTTATGGGAATTGCGATGCATTTAGCCATTCCTGAAAAAAATAACCGTCTTTTTTGGGTAAAAAAGTTTTATGAATTATTAAGTAGTTTGAAGGTAACGGTTGCGACACCGACGATGGCTAATGCACGCAAGCCTTATCATCAGCTTTCAAGCTGTTTTATTGATACGGTGGATGATTCATTAGATGGTATTTATAAGAGCCTGGATAATTTTGCGAAGGTATCGAAGCATGGTGGCGGTATGGGACTTTATTTTGGAAAGGTGCGTGCTAATGGTTCAGATATTCGTGGTTTTAAAGGAGCAGCCGGAGGGGTGATTCGCTGGATCAAATTAGTGAATGATACAGCTACGGCTGTCGATCAGTTAGGTGTACGTTCAGGAGCGGTGGCCGTTTATTTGGATGCCTGGCATAAAGATTTACCGGAGTTTTTAGCTTTACGTACCAATAATGGTGATGATCGTCAAAAGGCGCATGATGTTTTTCCGGCTGTCTGCTATCCGGATCTATTTTGGAAAAGGGTCGAAGAGGATATCACACAGACATGGTATTTGATGGATCCTCATGAAATTGAAAAAGTTAAAGGATACTGTCTGGAAGATTTTTATGGAGCTGAATGGGAAAAACGTTATGAAAGCTGTGTTTCTGACAGCCGTATTTCAAAAAGAGAAATTATCTTAAAAGATCTTGTACGGCTGATCATCAAGTCAGCAGTTGAAACGGGAACTCCTTTTGCTTTTAATCGTGATATCGTTAATGAGGCGAATCCAAATGCTCATAAAGGTATGATCTATTGCAGCAATCTTTGTACAGAGATTGCTCAGAATATGAGTGCACTCACCCATCGTTCACAAAAAATTGTAGAAGTGAATGGTGAAAAAGTGATCGTTGATGAATATGTCCCTGGTGATTTTGTAGTCTGCAATCTTGCATCCCTAACACTTGGGAAAATTAATGTAAATGATGAGAAAGAACTGAAAGAGATCATTCATGTCGTGATACGTGCCTTAGATAATGTCATTGATCTTAATTATTATCCATTGCCTTTTGCCCAGATTACGAATCAGCGATACCGTTCTATCGGACTTGGAACGAGCGGTTATCATCATATGCTAGCCCTTCAGGGAATTGCTTTTGAAAGTGAAGCCCATCTTCAATTTGTTGATCAGTTGTATGAAAGAATCAATTATTATGCGATTGAAGCCAGCTGTGAATTAGCAAAAGAAAAAGGAAGTTATGAGTTTTTTAAAGGCAGTGATTGGGATACGGGCCTCTATTTTGAAAAAAGAGGTTATGAAGATGAAAAATGGCAAAGATTAAAAGAAAAAGTACATCAGAATGGATTGCGTAATGCCTATCTTTTAGCGATTGCACCTACTTCTTCAACTTCGATCATTTCCGCAACGACAGCAGCCGTCGATCCAATCATGAATCGCTATTTCTTAGAAGAGAAAAAGGGAAGCATCATTACACGTATTGCTCCGGATCTAAGTCCAAAAACCTTTTGGTTATATAAACAGGCACATCAGATCGAGCAATCCTGGATCATAAAAGCTGCAGGTATCCGTCAGCGTCATATCGATCAGGCACAATCTGTGAATCTGTATATTACAAATGAATTTACGATGCGGCAGGTATTAAATCTGTATCTGTCGGCTTATCATGAAAAAGTAAAAACACTGTATTATGTTCGCTCCCGCTCACTGGAAGTGGAAGAATGTGAATCATGTGCATCTTAGGAGGAAATCATGGAACTAAAGAAAAAAGCCTTGTTTAATGAAAATGGTGATATAGAAGTAAATAAAAGAAGAATGATCAATGGAAATACGACCAATCTTAATGATTTCAATAATATGAAATATAAGTGGGTAAGTGACTGGTATCGTCAGGCGATGAATAATTTTTGGATTCCAGAAGAAATCAATATGAATCAGGATATCAAAGATTATCGTCTTTTAAGTAAAGCTGAAAGGACAGCTTATGATAAAATCCTCTCTTTTCTTATTTTTCTTGACTCCCTGCAGACAGCAAATCTTCCTAATGTTGGTGAATATATTACTGCCAATGAAGTCAATCTTTGTTTAACGATTCAGGCTTTTCAGGAAGCTCTACATTCACAAAGTTACAGCTATATGTTAGATACGATCTGTGCTCCACAGGAAAGAGAAGACATTCTCTATCAATGGAAAAATGATGAGAAACTATTGAATCGTAATAAATTTATTGGTGATCTTTATAATGATTTTCAAGAACATAAAGATGCGGCAACACTTGTCAGGATGATGATTGCTAACTATATATTAGAAGGAATTTACTTTTATTCGGGATTTATGTTTTTCTACAATCTTGGAAGGAATGGAAAAATGCCAGGTTCGGTACAAGAGATCCGATATATCAATCGTGATGAAAATACTCATCTTTGGCTGTTTAGAAATATTCTTTTGGAATTACAGAAAGAAGAACCTGAGCTTTTTGATGAAGAGAAAAAGGAAATATATCGGGATATGATCCGTCAGGGTGTTGAAGAAGAAATCAAATGGGGCGAATATGCCATTGGAAATGAAATCGAAGGATTAACACCAAAGATGATTCATGATTATGTCAAGTATTTAGGTAATTTAAGAAGTCAGGGTATTGGTTTAGGTATTTTATATGAGGGTTATGAGGAAGAACCTAAATCTATGGAATGGGTTTTGCGTTATGCCAATGCCAATATGATCAAAACAGATTTCTTTGAAGCACGTTCGAGTGCTTATGCGAAATCAAGCGCCTTGGTGGATGATCTATAATAAAAAGGAGCATAAGCTCCTTTTACTTTAATAATGCACAAAGTTCTTCAAGGTTTTGTTTTTCAGATTCATGAAATTCAATTTGAATTGCATCCTTTTCATCATAACGTGGAATGATATGAAAATGTAAATGCATGACAGTCTGTCCAGCAGCTTCATGGGTGTTATTTAAAATATTAACACCGTTTGCATGTGTACGTTCCATGATTCTTTTCGCAAGCATTTGGGTTACTTGAATCAGATGAGCTAGGGTATCTGGATCACATTCCAGAATATTGGCAAAATGTTTTTTAGGAACAACTAAGGTATGACCTTTTGTTACTTGAGATAAGTCTAAAAAAGCAATGACACTTTCATCTTCATAAATAACAGATGAAGGAATTTCATGATCAATGATCTTACAGAATATACATGACATAGTTTTTCTCTCCTTTTTTTATTATCATAATCCAACTTGCGAGAAGTTTCAAGAATCTATGGTATAATAATCATAGGTGATGCTATGAATTTAAAAATTGTATGTGCAGGATTGTATTTAGAAAATGATAAAGATGTAAAGAGCCAGTTTGAAGAAACGAAAGGTCTGGCAAGAGCCTGTGACTATGAGATCGTGGGTGAGATCATTCAAAAAAGAAGGACACCTCATCCTGCCACATATTTTGGTGAGGGGAAAGTTAGCGAAATCAAGGCGTTGATTGAGGAAACCAAGGCGAGTGCCTGCATGATTGCAGCTCCGATTACACCGAGTCAGATGCGTACGCTTAAAGAGATGTTAGGTGTGCGGGTATTTGATCGTAATGACTGTATTTTAGAAATTTTTGGCAAACGGGCACATACAAAGCAGGCTAAGCTGCAAGTTGAATTAGCTACGTTGAAACATGAACTTCCTTTTGTTATCCATACACAGCAGAATTTCTCTAGAATGCGTGGTGGCAGCAAGAATAAAGGTGAGGGAGAAAAACAGTATCAGTTGGATCGAAGAAAATATGAAATTCGTATTCAAAAAGTAGAAAAAGAACTGAAGGAAGTAAAAAAATCTTTGGCATCTATGAAAAGAAAGCGTCATCGCTCAGATTTGAAGATGGTGTCTTTGGTGGGTTATACGAATGCTGGGAAAAGCAGCTGCATGAATGAAATATTGCGTTATTGTGATAAAGACGAAGATAAGCAGGTTTTTGTAAAGGATATGTTGTTTGCAACCCTGGATGCTTCTATTCGTCATGTTTCTTATAAAGGAGTTGAATTCTTATTGTCAGATACGGTGGGTTTTGTTTCCCATCTTCCTCATGAATTGATGGATGCTTTTCATTCAACATTAGAAAGTGTCAGTGATGCCGATCTCATTTTACAGGTAGTGGATGAAAGTAATGAAAATGTACTTGAACATATGGAAGTGACTCAGAAAACCTTAAAGAAGCTATCCGTAGAAAATACGCCGATGTGGGTCCTTCATAACAAATGTGATTTATGTGAATACAAGAAAAATGAGAAAGGACATTTTTATATTAGCGCTGAAAAGGGTGTAGGAATCAGTGAAGTTTTAGAGGCCGTTGTAGAGATGATACGTAAAGAGAGAATGACTCTGGAAGTCTGTGTTGACTATGAAAATATTGATTTGAATGCCAAGATCCATCGCTTTGCGAATATTCTTTCTTGTGTAGAAAAACAGGATCATTGGGAGTATCAGATTGAAGTAGATCGACGTTATGCTTCATTATTTCAATAGGTTGTGAATTAACTTTGAAATTCACAAAAAAATCATAAAGAAAATAATACTTGTGAAATCATAATCAAAAGAAAAAGCCTTTAAATAGGGCTTTTTTAAATGCTTGTGAACTGAAAGTGTTTTCATTTCACAAGTGCTAAAAAAATAAAGATGTAAATTTTCACAAGTAATAAAAAAGAGGGTTCATCTAGTGATGAAAAAAGAGGGGTAAACGGTTTCATTTTGGGTTATGTGAAAAAAATAACAAATAATACTTTACAAGTTCATTCACAAATGGTATCTTTTGTGTGTGAAAAAAAAGGAGAAGAAAAATGACTGAAAAAACTGAAAAGAAAGAAGAATTAAAAGAAGAAGTGAGTCCTGCTGTTCAAGAAGTGAATCGGCTTGTTGCTAACGCAGTGGAAGCTTTAGATGAATTCATGAAGCTTGATCAGGAACAGGTAGATTATATCGTTGCGAAAGCCTCTGTTGCGGCATTGGATCAGCACGGAACATTGGCAATGGCAGCTGTTGAAGAAACAGGACGTGGTGTCTTTGAAGATAAGGCAACTAAGAACCTGTTTGCGTGTGAACATGTTGTAAACAATATGCGTCATACACGTACGGTAGGTGTTATCAAAGAAGATGATGTTGAAGGTATCGTTGAAATTGCAGAACCAGTAGGTGTTGTCTGTGGTATCGTACCAACAACAAATCCAACATCAACAGCTATTTTTAAATCACTGATTTGTTTGAAGACAAGAAATCCAATTGTTTTCTCATTCCATCCAAGTGCAGTTGAATGTTCAATCATGGCAGCTCAGATCGTTTATAAGGCTGCAGTTGCTGCTGGTGCACCTAAGAACTGTATCCAGTGGATCGAGCATCCAACGATGGAAGGAACCAATGCATTGATGAACCACCCGGATGTATCAACCATTCTGGCTACTGGTGGAAATGCCATGGTACGTGCCGCTTATTCATGTGGTAAACCAGCTTTAGGTGTAGGTGCCGGAAACGTTCCTGCATATGTTGAAAAGACTTGTAATTTAAGACAGGCTGTAAATGATATCGTTTTATCAAAGGCATTTGATAATGGTATGATTTGTGCCAGTGAGCAGGCAGCTATCGTAGATAAAGAAATTTATAACGATTTCGTTAAGGAAATCAAAACATATGGCGTTTACTTTGTTAATAAAAAAGAAAAGGAAATGCTTGAAAAATATATGTTTGGAGTTACTGCCTATTCAAAAGATGTTGACAGTGCTAAGCTGAACAGTGTCATGGTAGGTAAGGATGCTACATGGATTGCTAAACAGGCTGGATTCGAAGTACCGGAAAATACAGTTATTCTATGTGCAGAATGTAAAGAAGTTGGACCAAAAGAACCTCTGACACGTGAAAAATTATCTCCGGTATTGGCTGTATTAAAAGCAAATACAACAGAAGAAGGTATGACATTAGCTGAACAGATGGTTGAATTTAACGGTTTAGGTCACTCAGCTGCTATTCATACAAAAGATGAAGCACTTGCGAAAGAATTTGGATTACGTGTAAAAGCGATCCGTGTTATCTGGAATTCACCATCAACTTTTGGTGGAATTGGAAACGTATATAATGCCTTCCTTCCTTCATTAACATTGGGATGTGGTTCTTATGGACACAACTCTGTAGGCAACAATGTTAGTGCTATTAACTTGCTGAATATCAAACGACTAGGGAGAAGAAATAACAATATGCAATGGTTCAAGGTTCCGTCAAAGATTTATTTTGAAAGAGATTCAATCAAATACTTACAGGATATGCGTGAAATGAACCGTGTATTCATCGTAACAGACCGTTCAATGGTTGATTTAGGATTCGTAAATAAAGTTACAGATCAGCTTAACCTGAGAAGAAACAAAGTTCAGTATCAGCTTTTCTGTGATGTAGAACCAGATCCTTCAATTGCAACTGTACAGCGTGGTGTAGAAGTTATGAGAAGCTTCCAGCCAGATACGATCATCGCTTTAGGTGGTGGATCAAGCATGGATGCTGCTAAGGGAATGTGGCTATTCTATGAACATCCAGAAGTTAACTTCGATGATTTGAAACAGAAATTTATCGATATCCGTAAACGTGCTTTCCGTTATCCGGAATTAGGAAAGAAAGCCAATCTGGTATGTATCCCAACAACAAGCGGTACAGGTTCAGAAGTAACACCATTCGCTGTTATTTCAGATAAGATTGCTAATAAGAAATATCCATTGGCTGACTATTCTTTAACACCAACGATTGCAATCGTAGACCCTGCATTTACAACAAACCTTCCAGCTTCTATTACAGCTGATACAGGTATGGACGTATTGACACATGCTACTGAGGCTTATGTTGCAACATTGGCAAACGACTTCACTGATGGATTATGCTTACAGGCTATTAAGATGGTATTTGAATACTTGCCAAGAGCTGTGAAGAATGGTAAGAATGATCCAGAAGCTAGAGAAAAGATGCACAATGCAAGCTGTATTGCCGGTATGGCATTCGCTAATGCATTCTTGGGTGTTAACCACTCATTAGCTCATAAGATTGGTGCTGAATTCCATGTTCCTCATGGACGTGCAAATGCAATTCTATTACCACACGTAATTCGTTATAATGGTGTAAAACCTCAGAAGAACTCTGTATGGCCAAAATATAACTACTACAAAGCTGATGAAAAATATCAGGATATTGCGAAGTTATTAGGTCTTCCAGCATCAACTCCTGCTGAAGCAGTTGAATCTTATGCTAAGGCATGTGCTGATTTAGGTGCTGAAGTAGGTATTAAGATGAACTTTGCTGATCAGAATATTGATGAAGCTACATGGAAAGCTGCTGAAAGAAAAATTGCTCTTCTGGCTTATGAAGATCAGTGTTCACCAGCTAACCCTAAACTTCCAATGATCGATGATATGATCGATATTCTTGAAAAAGCATATAAGGGTAACTAATCAAATAAAACCATCCGTTCACTATGAACAGATGGTTTTTTTATGTTTTTCTTCCTCGTATTTTGATTATTAAAATCAGAAAATATAATTAAATCGTTGTATCATGTTGTTACTATGATATATTTGAAATATTAGGTTAATCTAATTTTTTGTGTTTTTAATTAGATATATACAAATGGCGATCATATTAATTATAATTCCAGAATAAATGGTCAGAAGAGCAAATATAAAAAAGTTTTCAGTTGTAATAAATCTTTGGAATATAAATATGATGAATCCTACTGTTAGTATATAAAATGCAGTAGTTTTAAAGATAATATTGAATAAAGCGGTTTTCATAATAACTCCTTCTCTTGCATAACAGTTTCACTTGTGTAGCAGCATGATCGGAAAAGATTAAACAGTTTCATAATGAGTCATGCCGTATTTAATTTGATAATAGGATTGAACATAGGTGTATCCTGTATACCACGATCTAAAACTATTCTCTTATGATCTGAATCCTGATGCTGTATTTATCTGTGATATCATTGGTATAAAATCAAGAAATAATATAACATATATATTCATCGACATCTGTACTGTTGATTCTAGATTCTACTTTCCATAGCAATATTTATTGAATCGCCATACAAATTCAGCTAGATAGACAATCATAGAGCTGATAAAGTGCTAGTTATCTTTTTCTGGTCATAAGTCTGCACAAATCGTTTTATAAAGCTTTTATTTTTATCTATTATATAGGAACAAGGATTCATCAAATTGCACAGGAATGAACCCTTTTTGCTTTATATCATATGAGAAATGTTCCAATGTTTTCTTCTCTAAACTATCTAGTTTTTCTGATCCAATCAGAATCCCATATTGGATCATATTCTAGATCGATTGTTAAAGATAATCCAGTACCACCAGCACCAATTGAAATTCCAATAGAATCATCTAGCTGAAAAGTTTGACGCAAATATAATCCTCTTCCAGTCATTACTCGAATATTTCCAGATACTTCAGCAGAATAATATAATTCCGCTTTTGATAAAGTACCGGTTTTTTGCTGAGCACTGCTATATCTTTCAGAAGGCAAATCACAAACTAATAAAGAGGTGTTATCCATTCTTGTTGGTAATGTAATAGAGAACTCATTTCCACTACTTGGCTGATATTTTCCATAACATATTTTTGACAATGGAATATTATTTCCATCTCCAAAGACTATAGCTACTGCGATTTTATCTTTTAAATTAAACATGGGTCTTCCTATCCAAGTTGCAGTAGCCTTAGCATGTATGGACGTAGTATTTCGACTGCTATTATAATTAAAACTGGTAAGACTTAAATTGCCAATTACATAAGATGCGGCTTGAATTGTCATCTCTTCTGAACCATCATAGTTCTTAATTGCATATATTTGTGAATCTGTATAATTATAGGCTTTGAAAAAACTATCATCTTTTAGTTTTAAATCATATATTTTTTCTTTATACTTAGCGATAGAAGCAGTTAAATCATGATATTTTTCTAAAGTTTCTACATTCAAAACAGAATGTGTTTGAACAAGATCTTGTTCTAGTTCGAAATGTGCTTTTTTAAGTGCTAAATATTCGTTTTGCATATAATCATAGTAAATCACTGAATTATCAGAATTATTTGATTTATAAGTCGCATTTATGTTTAAATTTGGGAAAAAACATGATGAAAACGTAATAAAAGATACTAATGATAGATTAAATAATTTATTCTTAATAGACATTTTAATTTCCTCCAGATTAAAAATAATAGAATAAAATTCAAATTATAATAAGTAAAATTAAGTCCTGTTTTAATTGGCTTTTATTTGATTAGCCATCATTAAATGAATTTAAATGTGCTTTTCCGTATACAATTTTTAGTTTTTTATCGTTTATTACAAATTGATAACAGTCAAATATTATACTTTATCTGACCGATAAGCAAACATTGTTTTTCAAATCCATTATATTTTGACTCCTGATCTGATTACAGGTAAATAATTATTTTAGTGTATGATTTTATATGTCCATGAGTCGTCCCTCTACTAAGCTCTCTTTCTTTAGATTTGTACTATGAATGTACATTTATTTTTAGTTTCCTCATAACAGTAGCTGTCTGTTATAGGAAACGTTCTAAATAAATTTCAATACCTCTTTCATAAGTTTATCCCCTTTCTTGAAATCTGCTCTACCTTCCCATATAGTAATATTATCAGATATTACTCTTTTTGGTGTAAAGATCTTTTACAATTACATAATAATTTATAAAGTTTTATATGTCAATAGTACATATAAAAAATATGTATTGAATATAATAAAATATTATTGTATTATTCTTGTAGAGGTGGAATATGTCCAAAAGAAATAATCTATTTAAAATTGAAATGCTTCTTTTAGGTGTTTTAAAACATAGAGATTATTATGGTTATGAGCTTGCTTCTACGATAAGAGAGGTAACTGATGACGTTTTTGATGTAAAAGAAGGAGTCATGTATCCAATACTTTATCGTATGTTAGAAGAAGGATATGTATCTACCAGAGAAGAAGTTGTAAATCGCAAGGTCAGAGTTTATTATCATCTTGAAGAAAAGGGCATTCAGTATTTTGATGAGATGGTTGAAGATTATCGAAAGATGTGTGAACAGATTGAAAAGATCATTAAGTTTTAGAGGTGTATAGGATGAGTGGCAAAGAGCAATATATTCATGATATCAAGTACATTTTTCCTTTGAGGGATAAAAAGGTAAAAAAATTCATTCGTCAATTTTCAGAAAGCATCGAAGAATCAGCAAACGAAACAATGAGTTATGAAGATTATGTAGAACAGTTTGGTTCGCCTAACGAAGTAGTCGCTTCCTTTTACCATGAAAGTGATAGTGATTATTTATATCATCAGATGAATCGAAAAATAGTAGTATACTTATTATTAGGTGTGCTGGCTATATCCTTGATTTTAATAGGTGCTCAATTTCAGAATATGAAATGGGATTATCAGGTATATTATAACGATAATATCATACCTCATATTTATGTTGATCGAGAGGATTAATTATGACATACGGAAAAAAAGACTATATTAGGAAGATTAGAAAACTCTTTCCGGTATATGGAAAGAAAGAGAGACAGTTCTTAAGACAGCTGATTGATGCGATGAACAATGAAATGGATGAAACAGCTTCATATTATGATTGTAGAGATCGTTTTGGCGAACCACAGGAAATTATTGCCAATTATTATGAATCGGTGAGCTTTGATTACATAAAACAGCAGATTTGTAAACGTAATATTGTACGTAATACTTTTATTGGCATCATATCTGTAGCGGTTATTAGTTTTACAGCATGGAGAGCTTATGACTATATGGAGTTTGTGAAGAATTATCAGCCACCATGCCCAGACTGTTACTATGAAATTGAAACTTATGAAATTATCGAGTAAATAGAGATGAGAAAGGATTAAGAATGAAAAAAATAGTTTTAGGTATTTTATGTTGTTTGATGTTTGGTTTACAGATTGATACAGTTTTGGCAAACGAAGATGAAAAAATCATAATCGATTATGAAACAATCGAAGAAGGTGAATATACCATTGAAATTGAAACTTATGAGATAGAAATTGTACAAACAAGGAGTTCATCTATAAAAAAAGGTGGAAGGGATTATCATTATAAAGATAAAAATGGCAAAATTGTATGGACAGCAACACTTACAGGAACATTTGAGTATAATGGCACTACATCAAAATGTATTTCTGCTTCTGTATCAGTATCCAATGTTTCCAGTGGCTGGCAGTTATTCACAAAAAAAGCATCTACAAGCGGTAATCAAGCAAAAGCGTCTATTATAATGAGAGAAACATCTACAATGGCATTGCATCCAGTTAATTTTACTTTATCATGTTCCCCAACGGGTTCACTATATTGATAATAATAAAGGCATCTTGAACAAACAAGATGCCTTTTGTAGTATTCTAACATATAAACTCATATGGAACATGAAAAAGCAAGTATGATAGCCTGAGTTTTATATCGTTACAACGCATAGCATTATATGTATTTTCTCTATCTTCCCCTGTGAATAACTGCCTATGTTAGTATTTTCACAAAAATATAGTATCAGAAGGATATATCATTGTCAATAATACATAGAAAAAATATGTATATATTTTAATCATTAAAAAGGAAATATAGAATTTATTCTAAAGTAATTAGATAATACTCAGCAGTATTAATATCATCTGTGATACAAGCAATTAACTGATGATCATTGATTTTAAAGAAATATGCGAATTCCTGAAAAGGAAGAAGGGTCTTAGTGATAAGAAAATCATTGATTTCAATGATGCTATAAGAATATTCATCATAAGTGATAGCTTCTTTGTTTAAAAAAGTATTATCACCAAGAAAAATTTCAGCGTAAATTCTTTCACTGATATCAATATCATATTCTTTTTCATCATCGATTGTAATGATTTTAGTCAACATACGTTCACTTGTTTGCTTCTGAGTGATGATGTAGTCTTGAAGTGGTTGAAAAAAGAGTGTTGGTTCGATATAAAATGTAGAATGATTGCTTGTAAGTACCTCAAAGCCATCTTTACCTAGTATCATTTCATAAGTAGCAAAGAATGGCTGGTTTAAATGAAATTCTTTTAGATAAGAGAGAACTTCACTTTCTTTTATGTCATTGTCAATTGTATTTAATTGTATTTGATTACCTTGAGTAACCTCTGATAAGGTATAAGAGCTTTGATTATACTTCTGATATTCTAGATAAATATGACCATCCTGATGGTAAAAATCATGATATGAAAAAAAATCTATCACTTTTTTTACTTCATTTCCTGTCTCATAGTATAGAATATAACGTTCATCTTCCTTAATGATATAATAAAGACCATTTTCTGTTTTGATATATTCAATGAGCTGTGGATGGGTTATTAGAAGATTTTCAGCTTCTGTAAGTGAAAAAGAAGATAAATTAAATTCATAAAAATTTTTGAAATTCGTATAGGCAATATCTGAAGTATAATGCACATGATTTGCTTGAGCTGCTGTCAATGGAAGATGGACATAGGAGTGATTGATATAATCAATATTTAAGGTATTTTCTGATTGCACAGAAAAAAGCAGATGATTGACCGTATCGTTGTTTAGCTTATTTAAAGCATCTAAAGAAGTAATCGTGTAACCTGTTTCTTTTGTTTCGATTTCCCATGAATCTTGATGACAGCTAGTAAGTAATAAGGTTATCAGAATAATAATTATTGTTTTTTTCATATATGTTCCCTTTCCTAAATAGCTTCTACAAGTACTATATATCATATTATGCTATGATTTTCAATAGAATGGTGATTTATGTATTTGTGATAAACTGCATAGAAATCTTTACTTATATTTAGTATAATAGAGGTCGAGGTGGTTTTATGGAAAAGTTTTGTTTTTGTTTTGATATTGATGGTACTTTATATCCAAGTAACCATGTTATTTCAAAAAGAACGCTGGAAACAATTGAAAAATTGAGAGAAAAGGGTCATAAAATCGTGGTAGCTACTGGCCGTAATTTAAGTTCAGTAGAAAAGAGCGGATTGCTGGAGCAGGTTCAATTTGATGCTTTGGTACTAAATAATGGGCAGTGTGTATTAAATGATAAAGGTGAAGTAATTTATGCAAAATATATGCCTACAGATTTAGTTTGGGAAATTATTGATGTTTGTGGTACAAATGGAATCGTGTGCTCATTAGAAACGGTTAATGACTGGTTTTGTGTACAGCAGCCAAATGAGTATGTGAAAATTACTCATGATTTTTTTCGTGAAACAGCCCCTCATCAAGGAGAATATAATCCGTCTATGAAAATTATAATGGCGATGGCTTATGCTCCTAAGGGTTATGATTATACACCTTTAAAGGAAATAGAAGGTTTAAATGTTGATATTGGTAATAGCTGTTATGCTGATTTAGGACTTAAAGGATTTCATAAATATAAAGGGATTGAAAAATGTCTGGAATACTTTGATCTTACTAAGACAGTTTGTTTTGGTGATGGCAGCAATGATGTAGAGATGATTCGTCATGCGACGATTGGGATAGCGATGGGACAAAGCATAGAACAGGTGAAAGAAGTCAGTGATTTTGTGACTAAAAACTGTGATGATGATGGCATTGTTTATGCGTGTGAACATTATAAATTTATATAAAAAATGGTTTGAGTTAAATCAAACCATTTTTTAAGATTACTCTGTAAATAATAAATCAGTGTAATTTGGCATAGGCCAATTTTCTTTTGGTGTCAATGTTTCGAGTGTATCAGCGGCTTTTCTTAGATCAGCCATGCATTCTAAGATCAGTGTTGCATAAACTTTTCCTTGAGCTTCGTGTGTTGGTAATGCATCTACTTTCACATTTTCTTCTTCTAGACGTGTCATAGCTGCTACCATTTCTTTTGTTAAAGCATCCATCTTCTTTAATGTTTCAATTTCAATTGAACAATCGAAGCAGTCACATACAGCTTTTTTATTTAATATAAGATCTGTCATTTCTTTTTGTGTCTTTAAGACAGCAGGAAGAATTTGTTTTTTAGCCATATCTATCATCGTTAATGCTTCGATATGAATGATCTTGCAGTAGTTTTCAAGAAGGATTTCTTTTCTTGAGTACATTTCATCGACTGTAAAGATCTTGTGTTTTGTGAAAAGACGGATATTCTTTTCACTTGTATAATAAGGAAGAGCATCAATGGTAGTTTTTAAGTTTAATAAACCACGTTTTTCAGCTTCTTTTACCCATTCATCGGTATAACCGTTTCCAGAGAAGATGATACGTTTATGCTCTTTGATCGTTTTACGAATCAATTCATTCAGTGTTTTATTAAAGTCAGGAGCTGTTTCCAGGATATCAGCGAACTGTTGAAGTTCTTCTGCAACGATCGTATTCAACATTAAATTCGGACAGGCAATCGATAATGCCGATCCCAACATTCTAAATTCAAACTTATTACCTGTAAAAGCAAATGGTGAAGTACGGTTACGATCGGTGGTATCCTTTGGGAAGGAAGGAAGAATATCTACACCGATTTCCATGACTTTATTGAAAGTCTTGTTGTATGGAACTCCTTTTTCAATGGCTTCTAATATCGCATTGAGCTCATCTCCTAGATGGATAGAAAGGATAGCTGGCGGAGCTTCATTGGCTCCAAGACGATGATCGTTGCTTGCTGTTGCAACAGAGATCCTTAACAGATCCTGGTACTCATCAACACCTTTGATAAGGGCCGTAAGGATGAGTAAAAACTGAGCGTTTTCAGCAGGTGAATCACCGGGTTCAAGCAGATTGACACCGGTATTTGTTGACATTGACCAGTTGTTGTGCTTTCCGCTGCCATTGATACCATCAAATGGTTTTTCATGGAGCAGACAAGTAAAGTTATGCTTTTTCGCAATCTTTTTCATAAATTCCATGGTCAGCTGATTGTGATCCGTAGCAATATTGCTGGAAGTGAAAACAGGTGCTAATTCAAATTGTCTTGGTGCAACTTCTTTATGTTCTGTTTTAGCTAAAACTCCTAATTTCCATAATTCTTCATCCAGATCACGCATATAATCACTGGCTTTTTTATCCAGCATACCAAAATAATGATCATCTAATTCTTGACCTTTAGGAGGCAGGGCACCATATAATGTACGACCACAGAGCTTAAGATCTTCTCTTTGTTCATATAAGTCTTTATCTATTAAAAAGTATTCCTGTTCACAACCGACAGTTGTTGTAACACGGGTAACATCATTATGACCAAACAGTTTTAAGATACGTAATGCCTGATCATTCAATGCCTGCATAGAACGTAAGAGTGGTGTCTTCTTATCCAATGAACTTCCATCAAAAGAACAGAAAGCTGTTGGAATACAGAGTGTGTTGTCTTTGATAAAAGCATAAGAAGAAGGATCCCAGGTTGTATATCCTCTTGCTTCAAAAGTAGCTCTTAATCCGCCATTAGGAAAACTAGAAGCATCCGGTTCACCTTTGATCAGTTCTTTACCACTGAACTCGAGAATGATACCGCCATTACTATCAGGGGTAATGAAACTATCATGTTTTTCAGCAGTGATGCCCGTCATTGGCTGAAACCAGTGAGTATAATGAGTAGCTCCCTTTTCAATAGCCCAGTCTTTCATAGCATTAGCTACTGTGTTTGCGACATTTACATCTAATGTCTTACCTTCATTGATCGTAGCTTTCAGCTTTTTGTAGACATCCTTAGGCAGCTTTGAACGCATTACAGTATCGTTGAATACTAAACTGCCAAACGTTTCTTGAATTTTGGTCATAATTACCCTCCCTCTTAAATGAAAAAGGCGCTAAAATACTCCATCATATTTAGCGTCTTTGCATTTCATATGCGTATTATAGAACTATGAAAAAACATTGTCAACTATTTTTTTACTAAAATTTCCTATTAAAAGCGAACCTTATTATATAGAACTCGACCAATGATACGAACAGGCAGTTCTTCAATATCCTTTTCATTGAAATAACGATTTTCAACATTCGGATTTGCAGCTTCTAAAATAAGTAAATGATCTTTTTTAATCACTCGTTTGACAGTAGCTTCATTATCACCAATCAAAACAATGGCAATCTGACCGCTATCAACATCGCTACATGATTTTACATATAACAGATCGCCATCGCAGATACGGGCATTAACCATTGAATCTCCGCTTACTCGCAAATAAAAGTCACCTTGTCTGCTTTCATCATCACTGACTTCTTCATATCCCATGATGTTTTCTTCAGCATACATATCATACCCTGCTTTAACAATACCTAGAATAGGCTTCATCGTACTTATATTGTCTTTCCCTAAAAGATGATCAGGAGTTGTTTGCAGGATATCGGCTAGTTTTTGCAGTTTTTCAGGTGAAATTCTTTTGGTATCCCCAGCTAGCCAGCGGCATACGCTAGGACGGGAAGCTCCTGTGGCTTCCATGATATCATCTATTTTTAATTTTAACTGTTTTTTTCTTTGTTTGATAATTTGATTTTGCAGCATTTTATCACCTCTATTATATAATATCAAAAAAAAATCAAAGATGCAATACAATAATTATGAAGTAAAAAATTACCAGATAAAACATATCAAAATATATTGTAAAATGATATTGAAGATGAAATAATGAAAGCGGAGGCGGAAAGATGAAAGAGAGAGTAATTCTGCATTGTGACATTAATCATTGCTATGCCCAGATTGAAGAAATGATGGTACCAGAGCTGCGTCATGTACCAATGGCTGTAGGCGGCAGATCTGAATCCCGCCATGGAATCATCTTGGCGAAAAATGACCATGCAAAAAAATATCAGATTCAGACAGGAGAATCTTTATATGAGGCCTATCAGAAATGTAAAGATCTAGTAGTCATTCATCCTCATTATGAAGAATATCTTTATTATACTCAAAAAGTAAAAGATATTTATCATGAATATAGTGATCGAGTGGAAAGCTTTGGGTTAGATGAGGCATGGATTGATGTGAGTGAGAGCATGGCTTTATTTGGTAATGGTTTAGAAATTGCCCGTGAAATTCAACAACGGGTATGGGAAGAAATAGGTTTAAGTGTATCGATTGGTGTCAGTTTCAACAAGATTTTCGCAAAATTAGGAAGTGACATGATCAAACCTATGGGATTAGTAGAAATCAGCAGGGATGATTTTAAAGAGAAAGCATGGCAGTTGCCGGTAGGGGATCTTTTATATGTAGGCAGAGCTACTTTAAAAAAATTATCTCTTTTCGGTATTTATACGATTGGTGATTTAGCCAGGTTTGATTTAGATATATTAAAACGTCATTTAGGAAAAATGGGTGAAATTATTTATTGGTTTGCAAATGGCTATGATCAAAGTGAAGTGGCCTATATAGATACTTGTGAAGAGGTGAAATCAGTTGGCAATGGAATTACTACACCAAAAGATATGAACCATTTGCGAGAAGCTCAGAGCGTGTTTTATGTTCTTTGTGAATCAATAGCTTCACGTGCTAAAGAAATCGGTATGGCCGGCAGATGTATCAGCATTCAGCTTAGAGATACTGATTTAAAAAGCTTTACCCGTCAGAAAACATTATCTAGGGCAACGAATTTAAGTGATGAAATGATGATTGTAGTGATGGAACTATTGAGAAAAAATTATGATTTCTCTAAACCGTTAAGAAGTGTCAGTGTTTCTCTTTCCCATTTACAGCCAGAAAATGAAAAAGTACAGCTATCTTTATTTGAGGATGAAATACATCTTCAAAAACAATATCATCTTGAAAAAACGATCGATCAGATTCGTTTGCGATATGGTTTTAAAAGTATAAAGCGCTGCAGTATGCTTTTAGATAAAGAATTGAGTGATTTTGATCCAAAAAATGATCATATTATTTTTCCTGTAGGGTATTTTTAATGTTGTATAAAAGATATGTCGATGTAGTTGCGTTGATAGATAAACAGGGTAAGTTAACCCCTTTGATTTTAAGATGGGATAATGGGGTTCAATATCCGATCGATCGGATATTAGAAGTTCGTAAAGCTGTAAGTGAAGTAGGAGGTAGTGGTATATTATACCGCTGTCGTATTCAAAATCAGGAAAGAAAACTGTTTTATGAAAAAAATCGCTGGTTTATTGAGAGTACAAAACCTTAGATATGTAAATAAAACAAGGACAAATCTTTAGTAGCGTTTACATTGACAATATTTGGAAACGAGTTATACTAAAGGTAATAAGGAGGTAAAACGATGTTAAATGAAAAAGTAAGTTCTTTATTGAATGATCAGATCAATAAAGAAATGTATTCTGCCTATCTGTATCTTGATTTTGCCAACTATTATAAGAATAAAGGATTAGATGGCTATGCGAACTGGTATGAAATTCAGGCAAAAGAGGAAATGGATCATGCCATGTTATTTATGAAGTATCTACAAAATAATGACTATGAAGTGACTTTAGAAGCAATTGCTAAACCGGATAAGGTGTTAAATGATTTTGGAGATGCTTTACATGCAAGTCTTGAACATGAACGTTATGTAACTTCATTGATTTATCGTATTTATGAAGCAGCCTCTGAGGCGAAAGATTATCGGACGATGCAGTTTCTAGACTGGTTCATTGATGAGCAAGGTGAAGAAGAAAAGAATGCTACAGATATGATTACGAAATATGAATTGTTTGGAAAAGATCCAAAAAGCCTGTATATGCTTGATAATGAATACAAGTCACGTACTTATTCAGCACCTTCTTTAACGCTGGATTAATAAAAAAAAGAAAGTGAATGATTCGAAAATGATCATTCACATTTTTTTATTTTAATTGAAGTTATAGCTTGTTACAATGGGGATTCTATTTAATGTCTTATCGTTAAAATATTCATAGAGACAAACACCTAGAAAACTACCTGAAATATTATAAACATTTGTATAGCCAGCGCCTTGTAATGCCATTACTGCATTATAGCTTCTTTGACCGCTTCGACAATGCAGATAGACAGGACGATCTTTTGGAATTTCATTCATACGTTTTCTTAACTGACTAAGAGGGATATTGATAGCTGTGATAAGATGGCCATTGGCAAATTCCTGTTCTTCACGAACATCGATAATATATGCTTTAGATTCTACCAGTTCTCTTACTTTGTCCACATGTACCTGATGAAAAGCTTTTTCTAATAGATTGCCTGCGACAAGTCCTGCATAATTGACAGGATCTTTGGCTGTTGAGAAAGGTGGTGCATAACAAAGCTCAAGGTCTTTTAAATCATCGATGGTTCCATTGAATTTGATAAGTGTTGCGATCACATCAATTCTTTTTACAGCCTCACCTTTAGATATTGCTTGAGCTCCCAGCACTCTTCCGGTAGGTATTTCAAAAAGCAGTTTTAGATGCAATGGATAGCTTTGAGGCATGATCCCCACTTTATCTTGGGGAATGATATAGACAGAATCATAGCTGAATCCTAAAGCCTCACATTGGGCAGCATTTAATCCTGTACAGGCAGCCTGATAGTCAAATACCTGAATGCAGCTAGAACCGATATAACCATGATTTCTTACAGAGCGGCCATAGATATGATCGGCAGCCGCACGTGCCTGTTTCTGAGCAGGACCGGCAAGTGAGAGCATCATTGGCTGATGAGTTAAAGCGTTGAATACCTCAATGGCATCACCTACAGCATAGATATCTGGATCACTTGTACAGTAATTAGCATCTACTTGAATCGCACCTCTCTCATTGAGTGAAAGTCCGGCATTTTTCGCAAGCAAAGTATCAGGACGTACCCCAAGAGCTAAGATAACCGCTTCACTTTCAACAGTTTTTCCTGATTCCAGAAGTACATTGGATCCTTCAAAACCAATGGCTCTATCGTTTAGTATCAGATTGACTCCCTTATCCATCATTTCCTTATGAAGGATCTGAACCATGTCATCATCATATGTACGTAATATCTGAGGCATTGCTTCAATGAGTGATACTTCATATCCGGCATGAATTAAGTTCTCACATACTTCAACACCAATAAACCCACCGCCAAGAACAGCGGTTTTTCTTATCTTATGTTCTTTTAGAAAAGCATATAATTTTGATACATCCGCAACATTTTTAACGATAAAAGTGTGAGCCTGATCAATTCCTTTTATATTCGGAATGATAGCGCTGGCTCCAGGTGCAAGAATCAGCTTATCATAATCTTCTTCAAACTCTTCATTATTAATTAGATTTTTTACTTTGACTTTTTTTTCATCTTTTTCGATTGAAATCACTTCATGATTCAAACGTGCCTGAATATTATATTGATGAGCAAATTTTTCAGGTGTCATCATGATTAGTTTTTGATCACTATTGACGCAATCACTTAAACGATAGGGAAGTGCACAATTTGAAAAAGAGACATGAGGTCCTTTCTCAAACATGATGATCTGTGCCTGTTCATCAAGACGTCTTATACGGGCAGCAGTACTAGCACCGCCTGCAACACCGCCAACAACTACAATTTTCACTTCATTTCCTCCTTAAAATCTTAAGCTTTTTTGTATTTTAATTATATTCTAAAGAAAAATAACGTGTCAACGGAAATACCCATTAAGAAAAAAACAGTGATGAACACTGTTTTAGAAAATATCTTATTTTACTTCAGGAAGTTCTTCTACAAATTTAAGGAAATCAAGACTGCTTCCTTTCCATTTGCAATTAATTTCAAGGTTATCATGATTCAACATATAATCTTCTACAAGAAATAATGGTACACCTAACGTTTGAATAGCACCATCTTCTTTGACATCGTTGCCAACCATCATACATTGATGAACGTCAAGGTGCTGACCTTCGATAACTTCTTTATAATAATCAACAGAAGGTTTACTGAAAGAAGAATTCTCATAAGTAGTGATCCATTCAAAATCATTCGGATCAAGCCCTGCCCATTGTGTTCTTTTTAAAGTTGCGATACGTGGGAATAAAGGATTTGTAGTTAGATATAAACGATAACCTTTTTCTTTTAAAATTTTTACGGCTTGAATCATATTTTCACTTTGAATACCACTATTGATCTTATCAAAAACATTCTCATAGAATTCATAGAATTCAGGCTCAATTTCATCTTGATCAATCTTTGTGATCTCAACAAATGTTTTCCAAAAAACTTCTTCATTTGTATGACTGCCATCATTTTTCACCATTGCCATCGTGCCTTTTAATATTGCATCAAGAATCATCTTTCCATCACGGTTCTTTTCACTCATTGTCTGGGCAAGCAGACCAAAATATTTTTTAGTAAATTCTTCTATATCCATAGGAAGCAGAGTACCATCTAAATCAAATAAAATCGTATTCATTACTATCATCTCCTTATTCTTACTTGTCTTATTATAATGGTTTTAAATCTATTTGTATAGAAAAAATGACAGGAAAGACGTATCATCTTTCGCTGTCATTCTGTAAATAAAACAATCTTATTTTCTTTTAGTGATGCTGCTACATCAATAACTCGCTGGTTTGAAGAGCCTCGCCATTTTAAGCGAAAATCATGAAGCTCATCTTTATATAATCCGTCAACAAGTACATCAATATACTGGAGAACTTCTTTATCTTTTAAGTCTTCATACTGATATCCAGTCCATGACCAAATGGATTTAGCTGGATATTTTTCTTTAAAGGCTTTAGAAAGGGCACAGGTTCCTTCAATATTGGCGGGATGCATCGGTTCGCCACCTAAGATAGATAAACCAACGATATTGTCAGATTCAGCTAAAAAGAGCACTTTTTGAATCGTTTGTTCATTAAATTCATTTCCACCTTGGAAATCATGGGTTTCAGGATTAAAACAGTTAGGGCAGTGGAAAGCACAGCCTTGCATGAATATGGAAACCCTGACACCTGGACCGTTGGAAATGTCCATTTTTCTTATTTTCGCATATCTCATATTATGCGTCCTTATTGTCTATATGAAGTACTCTTTCTTTGATTTCCTGGGTTCTTCCTTTGTTCCAGAAATTGCTGCCGATATAACCGCAAGTTCTTCTAGCGACATTAAGTTTATCGTGATCACGGTTACCGCAGTTTGGACAATACCATTCCATATTGTCGTCGATCAAAATCTCACCATCATAACCGCATACCTGACAATAATCAGATTTCGTATTTAATTCCGCATACATGATATTGTCATAGATAAACTGAATAATTTGAAGAACAGCATCGATATTGTTTGTTAGGTTTGGTGTTTCCACGTAAGAAACAGCACCTCCTGGGCTCAGTTTCTGGAATTCGCTTTCTAATTTTAGCTTAGTGAAAGCATCGATTTCTTCAAATACCGGTACATGATAAGAATTCGTAATATAATCACGATCTGTAATACCACGGATCTTACCGAAGCGATCTCTTAAACATTTCGCAAATTTATAAGTTGTTGATTCAATTGGTGTACCATAGACACTATAATCAATATTTTCAGCTTCTTTCCATTCTTTGCACTTGTCATTCATCTTCTGCATGACTTCTAGACCAAATTCTTTTCCTTTACCATTGTCAGTATGACTGTGACCGGTCATATATTTGACACATTCGTAAAGTCCGGCATAGCCTAGAGAAATCGTTGAATAACCATTATGCAGTAAATCATGAATGCTAGCACCTTTTGGCAGTCGAGCTAAAGCTCCGTGCTGCCAAAGAATTGGCGCAGCATCAGAAGTGATGTTACTTAAACGCTTATGACGGATCTGTAAAGCACGGTGGCATAATTCCAGACGTTCCTCAAAGATTTTCCAGAAAAGTTCTGGATCTTTTCCGCTAGATAATGCGACATCGACTAAATTGATCGTAACGACACCCTGGTTGAAACGTCCATAGTATTTTGGCTTGCCATTTTCATCAGCATATGGTGTTAAGAAAGAACGGCATCCCATGCAAGGATAGCAGGCAGCATTACCATTTTTGTCAATTTTTAATTCTTTCATGACTTTTTCAGAGATGTAATCAGGAACCATTCGTTTTGCCGTACACTTAGCAGCAAGCTCGGTCAGATACCAATATTTGCTTCCTTCTGTGATATTGTCTTCTTCAAGAACATATAAAAGTTTTGGGAAAGCAGGTGTAATGTAGACATTCTTTTCATTTTTCATACCTTGCATACGCTGCTTGAGCACTTCCTCAATGATCAAAGCTAATTCTTCTTTATATTCTTCTGTTTCACCTAAATAAAGACAAACACTTAAGAATGGTGCCTGACCATTGGTCGTTGTCATAGAGTTGATCTGATACTGGAAGGTTTGTACACCATCAGTAATTTCTTTTGCCAGATCCTCTTTCGCAAACTTAACTGACATTTCTTCATCAAAACCACGATTACGATATTTTTCTAAATAACGTTTATAACTTTCTCTGACAAAAGGCGCTAAATGTGTCATCGTGATCGTAGCTCCACCATACTGGCTGGAAGAAACAGCAGTGATCAGCTGGGTTGCGATCGTCATCGCTGTAAGGAAGCGATGTGGTTTTTCAATCATGACACCGTTGATGTTTGTGCCATTTTGAAGCATATCTTCTAAGTTGATCAAATCACAGTTATGTAACGCATTCTGTGCAAAGTAATCAGCATCATGGAAGTGAATGATCCCTTCATCATGGGCTTGAACGATATCTTCAGGCAATAAAAAACGACGTGTGATATCCGTGCTGGTAATTCCTGCAAGATAATCTCTTTGAGTTGTAACAACCTTCGCATTTTTATTGGAATTTTCACTGTTCCAATATTCACTTTCTCCTTCTATTAATTCTTTGATCGCTAAATCAGTTGTATTTGCTTTTCTAACTAATTCACGAGTATAACGATAAGTGATATATTTTTTTGCCAAAGCATATTTTCCTAAAGCCATTAATTTAACTTCAATGATATCTTGAATATCTTCTACTAAAATTCTTTTCTTATTTAAACTTTCAATATATTTGATGATTGCATTGATCTGTTCTTCGCTAACACGATCATCCTCTCTTACTTCCGCATTGGCTTTACCAATAGCAATCGCAATTTTTTCAGGAAAATAATCGACAACATGTCCATCTCTTTTAATAATTTTCATAATATGTACCTCTTTTTTTATGTGTAAATATAGTTTAGCACAATAGAAAAAGATATACTGTTGCATTTGCAACAATATTGAATTCGTGCTAATATTTTTATAAAGGTGAGTGAAAACGATGGCTATTAATGTATTTAAAAAAATAAATTCAGAAGATAAATCAATGCTGTTAAAAAATTTAGAGGCCAACCGAGTTTGTTTAAAAAAAAATGAAAGTCTTTCTACGACAAGGTTAAATCAGGTAATAGGGATTATTAATGAAGGTTATATACAGATTGTCAAGACAGATTATTACGGTAATAATATCATCATAGAGGAATTGTATAAAGATTCTGTATTTGGCAGCAGTATCTCTTTTTCAATTAATGAGGGATGTGAGATTCTGGCAAAAGATGACAGTGAAATTCTTCTTTTTGATGTAGCAGCCGTTCGTAATCTTTCAAATGATAAAGAGTATCACTATCAGTTTTTATTGAATCTCTCAGAAATATATATGGGAATCATTACTCAGCGTAATGAAAGAATACGTATTTTAACGAATAAAACAATACGAAATAAGCTTTTAGAATATTTTGATATTCTTTCTAAAAAAACAGGTTCAAGAATCATTCATCTTCCCTTTTCATATACCGATATGGCTGATTATCTCGCAGTAGATCGCAGCGCGATGAGCCGTGAATTAAAAAAGTTAAAGGAAGAAAAAATCATTGAAGTAAAATCACGGAGGATAACGTTGTTGAATAGATAGATGGAATCTCATGGGTGAGCGTAGAACGTAAGCCTCATTTACAAAATCGAATGCAAAGTGTTAAAAGAAATGATTTATAATTTTCTAATAATTTTTACAAAAAGTGGGAAAAATGAAGATTGAATGCATATAGAAGAGTAGGAGGTACTCTTTTATGAAGCAGAAAATCTTACTTGATCAGCATTTTAAGAATATCTTAAGGAACAAGCTGATCCTTGCTTATATCATGAAGGACAATCTTGATGAATATGCAAATTCCTCTATCAGTGAAATCATGAAATGCATCGAGCCTCAAGGAGATGTCCCTTTGCATACGCATCTTATTTCTGGACATCGCAATGAGAACAATGAAGATGATGTCAGTGTTGTCTTCGATTCGCTTGTCTATGCATCCCTGCCCCATGATGATAAAAGAAAAATCGCCATGATCATCAATCTGGAAGCACAGGGTGAACTGAAAGGAAGAAGCCATGTCTTAAGCAGGGCCAACTACTACAATTCCCGCAATGTATCGATGCAGGTGAATGAGTTCTTCGACCATGCACAGTATGACGATATCGTAAAGGTCGTATCGATCTGGATCGTGTTCAATGCCCCCAAGCATAAGCAAAACTGCATCAACCGTTACCGGTGGTGGAGGAGCATATTATCGGGAATGCGTGCGAGGAGGAAAAATATTTTGATAAGCAGCAGATCCTTGTGCTATACTTAGGGTATAAGGAAAGCGAATATATTTCGATGAACATCCTAAGGATATTGGCAGATAATGGGATGGACTATGAAACAAAGAATGAGGCATTAGAGAAGTACGATATAAGGCTTAAGGGAGGACTGGCAAAGGAGGTAAGAAGCATGTGTGATTATGGAGATTATGTAGAGAAGATGGGCACAGAGAAAGGAATTGCTCAGGGATTACAGAGAGGAATATTACAAGGCAAGGAAGAAGAAAGACTTGTGTCACTTAGTTCACTGATGAAGAATATGAAAATTGATTTGCATGAAGCCATGAAGTTATTGAATATTCCTGAAAGTGAATATCATAAGTATATGAAATTAATGAATCATTCGTAAATGTTTCTGGTTTTTAAGATATCGTGAAACAAATTCTCATAAGGAGGGTTTGTTTTTTTTGCGTTGCTGGCAATGATTTTTATTTCATGTTAAACTCTATATATACTTTAGAGTTTTTTGGAGGATTTATGAAAGAAGAGTTATTATCGATTGGCAAAATGGCAAAATTGAATCGTGTGTCGATTCCAACATTACGTTTATATGATGAAATAGGATTATTGAAACCACGTTATGTTGATCCGGATAGTGGTTATAGATACTATGATATTCATCAAAATGCACGATTGGATATGATTGCATATATGAAAGAATTAGGTATGAGTCTTTCGGAAATTGCAGAGGCCTTTCAAAAGGAAGATTTAGATATGATTGAATCTTTACTAGTGCAGAAGAGTGAGCAGATACATGAACAAATGCGTCAGCTAAAAGCTCGTCATGATGCAGTTGATCGAGCAATTATGTCAATAGAGCGCTATCGCAAATCGCCATCTACCGGTACGATATCACTTGAATTTATCGATCAGCGTTATATTTGGGGAATTCCTTGTTCTTCTAATTTCTACAACAGTGATATTAGTGGTTATGAAAAAGTATTGTTAGAATTGCGCTCTGCTTTAGAAAAAAATGAATTTCGACAGATTCATTCTTATAATGTCGGTACTTCAATTACCAAAGAGGATTTTATTCATGAGCGCTTTGTTGCTAACCAAATATTTATTTTCACCAATCGTCATGAACAAAATTCTTATGTACATTTACAAGTAGTAGAGAGTGGTATGTATGCCTGTATATATTTAGATCGTTATGATGATGAAATGGCTTATGCGAAAAAGTTAAAACAGTTTTGTGAAGAGCATCATTATCAGATTGCCGGAGATTATATCTGTGAGATCATGACTGAGTTTAATGTGTTTGACAGCGAACAGCGAAGCATGTTTATGAGGCTTCAAATTCCGATTAGTTTCACAAAAGATAAAAAATTCACAAATTCTATTGACTCTCACCTTGGATGATAGTTTACACTAAAGTCATAAGGAAAACTCCTGGTTGTGATCAGGAAAAGGAGGTTAATTTATGGAAAAAATTAAAGTAGTTCAGTATGGTTGTGGAAAGATGGCGAAATATACGCTTCGTTATCTCTATGAGCATGGTGCTCAGATCGTTGGAGCCATCGATGTAAATCCTGCAATTGTTGGTCAGGATGTCGGTGACTTTGCAGGTCTTGGTGTTAAGACGGGTATCCTTATTTCTGATGATGCTGATAAGGTGCTTGATGAATGTGATGCAGATGTGGCAATCGTTACCCTGTTTAGCTTTATTAATGATATTTATGATCATGTTGAAAAATGTGTATCACGTGGTATTAATGTGATCACAACTTGCGAAGAAGCCATCTATCCCTGGACGACAGCAGCAGCTCAAATCAATCGCTTAGATGCTTTGGCAAAAGCAAATAACTGCACGATTACGGGATCAGGAATGCAGGATATTTTCTGGATCAATAGCGTAGCAATGATTGCAAGCGGCTGTCATAAGCTTACCAAGATCAAAGGAGCTTATAGCTATAATGTTGAAGATTATGGCTTGGCTTTAGCAAAGGCTCATGGATGTAATCTGACAAAAGAAGAATTTGAAGAAAAGATTGCTCATCCAACAGAATTTGAACCTTCATATGCATGGAATGCCAGTGAAGCTCTTTGCAGCAAGCTTGGATTAACGATCAAATCAATCACTCAGAAGCATGTACCATATACAAGTGATCATGATGTATATAGTGAAACTTTGGGTGAAACAATTAAAGCTGGTAAATGTATTGGTATGTCAGCAGTCGTAACGATCGACACAATGCAGGGCATTACGATTGAAGAAGAAACGATTGGCAAGGTATATGGACCAGAAGATGGTGATATGTGTGACTGGTGGCTGACAGGCGAACCTGATACAGAATTCCATGTTGTTAAACCGGCAACGGTTGAACATACTTGTGCAACAATCGTCAACCGTATTCCATCATTATTAAAAGCACCTAGCGGATATGTAACTTGTGATCAGCTTGAACCGCATTCATATTTGACTTATCCGATGGAATTCTATAAATAATAGATAAATAAAAGGTAAAGGCGTTGACTTAAGAAGAATAAGTTGACGCTTTTTATTTTATTTGAAAAGATTATTGATTTTTCTTAGTTATGTTTCATTTTTGTAATGTTAGCTCTCACATGTTGAAAAATAGTTTGTAAATTATATAATTAAATGTGAGGTGGAAGCATGGATAAAATGAAGATCATGATTGTTGAAGACGATGCTTTTTTAGCTACAGAATTAAAGGAATATTTATCAAAATGGGGATATGATGCTATTTGTGCAGATAAATTTGAAGATATTTTGGGAAACTTTGTTTCTATAGGTGCACAACTAATATTAATGGATATCAATCTTCCTTTTTATGATGGCTTTTACTGGTGCTTTAAGATAAGAGAATTTTCTAAGGTGCCAATTTTATTTATCAGCAGTCGCAATGACGATAGAGATAAGATCATGGCTATTGCACAAGGTGGGGATGATTATATTGAAAAGCCATTTAATCTTCCTTTATTGAGAGCTAAGATCGAAGCTATCTTAAGAAGAACGTATCAATATAAGATAAAACAGAAAATCTATTTAAAAGAAGATTTGCTTTTTGATGAAGAAGCAGGTTGTTTGTATTATAAAAAACAAAAAATTGAAGTAACGAAATCAGAAAATATCGTTCTGCATGAGTTAATTGAAAACCGTGGTTCTATTGTAACTCGTGATGCCTTGATGGATGCTTTATGGAATACGAATGAATTTGTCAGTGATAATACATTGAATGTTTTGATGTCCAGGCTTAGAGCTAAATTAAAAGAGATAACAGATGTTGATGTTATCCTGACAAAGAAAGGACAGGGTTATTACATAGAATGAAATATATAAGAAAGGTGAGTAAATATCTATTATTGTTATTATTTTTAGTGGTATCCTATAATCTATACTATATCTTTTTGATTCCTCAAAGTGATCTGCAATCCTTGATCTATATTGATATCGTGCTTGCTGTATGTGTACTTCTCATCCTTTTTATAGATGCTTATGAATTTTATAAAAAGGAAAGAAAAAAACAAGAATTGCTTTTATCTGAAGAAATTATTTCCTCGGAAATGGAAGAGTATGAGAATGTAGATATTGCTTATCATGATGAAAGGATTTATCAACAGTTGCTTGATGAGCAGATTGAAATGAATCATAATCTTGAAGATTATATTGCGAAATGGTGTCATGAAGTAAAGCTTCCTTTAAGTGCTTTAATGATGATGAATGAGAAAAATACTTCTGAATTAAAAGATCAATATAAAGAACAGTTAGAAAAGATCAATATGTATTTGAATAATGCATTAGTAGGCTGTAAAGTTCAAAGCAATCTTTATGATATTCAAATAAATAAGCTTTGTTTACAGAATTGTATTCATACAGCCATTAAAAATAGTCGATATTTTCTCATAAAAAATCATTTTGATATACAGATTGAAAATGTAGATGAGGAAGTATATTCAGATAGTGAATGGCTGACTTATATTTTAGATCAGCTTATTAGTAATGCGATTAAATATGCTTCTGATGAACCAAAACTTCATATCTGGTGTGAAAAACAGCAGGAATGTATACATTTGTATTTTGAAGATAATGGTGAAGGTATTCGTGATACTGATTTACCACGTATTTTTGAAAGAGGATATACAGGCAGCAATCACCATAATGGTCTTTATAAATCGACAGGGATGGGACTTTATATGGTGAAACTGATGATTGATAAACTAGGACATGAAATTGAGGTTGATAGTGAATTTCATCACTATACTCGTTTTCATATTACCTTTAGAAGCAATGCGAAATTTTTCAATCTCTGAGTTACAAAAAAGTAATGTTAGAGATTGTTTTTGTAATGAGAGCGTAAGTATTTTTTCTTTTCACTCATTTATAATAAGTGTGTAAGGAGGAATGACAAATGAAAAAAGTGCTAGAAATTAAAAATCTGGTGAAAAACTATGGAACAAGAGGTTTTCAGAGTCGGGTCTTAAAAGGTATTGATCTTATGATTTATCAGCATGATTTTATTGCTGTTATGGGACCGAGCGGTTCTGGTAAAACAACATTATTAAATCTTTTATCAACGATTGATAAACCAACACAGGGTTCTATATTTCTAGATGGAGCAGATATTACCCGTTGCAGCAATACCCAGCTTTCACAGATTCGTAAAGATAAGATAGGATTCATTTTTCAGGACTACAACTTATTAGATACGATGACTTTACAAGATAACATTGCTTTACCACTATCTTTAAATGGCGTATCGTCCAAAGAATGTATTCAAAAAACCAAAAAGCTGGCAGAAATGTTTGGGCTTAAGGAGCATTTGAATAAATATCCTTATCAGCTTTCAGGTGGGCAGAAACAGCGAGGAGCGACCTGTCGGGCACTTATCAGTGAACCAGAAATTATTTTTGCGGATGAACCAACAGGAGCCTTGGATTCCAAATCAAGTCGTGATCTTTTAGAATGTCTAAAGATGGTGAATGATAATGGACAGGCAACAATTGTGATGGTAACCCATGACGCCTTTAGTGCCTCTTATGCGAAAGATGTTTATATCTTAAGTGATGGGATGATCAAATGTAAGCTGACAAAGGGAAATGATCGCAAGGAATTTTATGATCGTATTATTGATATGCAGGCTTCCATGGGGAGTGATTTTTCATGAGCATGTTGAAACTGGCTTTTCAAAATTTTAAGTCAAGCTTTAAAAGTTATCTTTCTTTGATCATATCGCTTTCCTTTACCATCATGATTCTTTGTAATTTTATGAATCTGGTAGATTCAGGTATCTTGAATCAATTAGGTGAAAGCAATGCGAGAAATGTTGAAATCATCATTCAGGTACTCTCTTTTGTGATTGGCTGTTTCATGCTTTTCTTTGTATGGTATTCAACCAATGTGTTCTTAACCAAGAGAAAAAGAGAAATTGGTGTTTACGTGTTTATGGGATTATCCAATCAGAGAATTGGTAAGCTTTATGCAATCGAAACGATTTTTATTGGTTTGACTTCACTGATATTAGGAATTGGTTTTGGGGCTTTGACATCACAATTGTTTATGATGATCCTGATGCGTATTTCAGAAATTACTGTTGAAATTCATTTTCAGTTTTCTTTGCAGGCAGGATTAACGACGACATTGATTTTTGGTTTGATCTACTTGCTGTTTGTTATTAAAGGTTATGTAAACATTGTTAGAAGCAGTGTCTTGGAGATGGTATCAGCCAATCGTCAAAATGAATATGTGAAACAGAAAAAAGTAATTTTAGTATTCAAGGCGATTGCAGGTGTTGTGATTCTTGCATTAGGATATTATTTGGCTATCAAGGAAGCAGGTATGGAGGTCATGGGAAATGTCTTTATTGCTGTTGTACTCGTTGCAGCCGGAACTTATTTGCTTTTTGGAGGTCTGATTCCAGTTATTTTTCAAGGCCTTGCTACTCATAAACGATTTTTATATAAACATGAACGAAACCTCTGGATCAATAATGTGATCTTTCGGATTCGTAAAAATTATCGTACTTATGCGATGGTTTGTGTTTTGATGGTTTGCTCAGTGACAGCTTTGGCTTTTGGATTTGCGATGAAAAACAGATATGATGGTATCGTTCATTTTGAAAATACTTATACGTATCAGGTGTTAAGTGATGACTCAGGTTATCGTCAGGAGTTTGCGACATTGATTGAGAAAAACAATGATATTGATGTTTCTTCAGATATTGAGATTTTGGCGATTGATTCTACTTATACAGATAATCCTTATTCACAGCCTTATGCTCTTTTAGCTTATTCTCAAATAAAAAAAGTGGCTGAAGAAACAGGAATGGACTTTGATTTACAAGAGCCTAGCGATGATGAATTTATTTCTTTGAATCATTTATATCTGATGTCATTAACCAATGATATGGTCGCAGATATCAATACGATCAATGGTCAAGAGTATCGATCGATTGCTGCTATAGATACGCCTTATTTAGGCTATATGCAAGAAAATATGGATTATATGATCGTTAATGATCATGTATATGATGAATTGCAGGTTTATGGGCAGAAGATGCATCTGTATAATTATAAGATCGCTGATGCAAGTAATTTTGAAGCTTCTGTAGAAGATATCCAGTCAAGTGAGCATTGTTTAGGATTAGTGAAGATCGATCCTGAAAGAGAAGAGATTGCCTGGATCAAAATCTTATATAGTGTATCGATCTTTATGTTTATGGTTTTTGTATTTGCAGGAGGCTGTATCTTATTTATGAAACTATATAATGACGCCTTTGAGGAAAAAGAGCGTTATGCAATCTTATTAAAGCTTGGTATCAGCAGAAAGTCATTGAAAAAATCAATTGCGGATGAATTGCTTTTTGCTTATGTTGCTCCATTATTAGTTATGAGTATTTCTTCATATTTCTCAGTAAGAGCTTTAGGTAATCTGATGCAAACCTCTTTATTTTCAGTGTATCTTGTAAGTGTTCTTGTCATTATTATTTTCTTTATCTTCTGTTATTTGCTTTCACTTTTGATTTATCGTAAAAATGCAGGAATATGAATAAATAAGCGTTGGTGAAAACTGACGCTTTTTATGACGATTTTGTCATGTAAAATCAATGGTTGATACCATTGACATCTTAGATAGAAGTGTTATAATCACCGTTGATTGAATAAGTGGTGGAGGCTGTCATAAAGCAAGAAATTGCTTTATTTATTCAATTAGATATAAATAGTGATTTTATATATCCTTTTATTTATCTACAGACAGCCCTAGCATGTCTGTTTTTTTATATGCAGATGTTGGGCGGTGAGGTATATTGAGTGTTGATATTTGATATGTGAATGAATCATGATAAATATTTTTGATAGGAGAAATGAATATGGAGAAACAAAAAAATGCCAATACAGTGAGTATGGATGTCAAAATGAAGATCTTGTATGTTGATCCCGTCGAGGCTTGTAAACTGATGGACTCCGATATGAGGGGTCTTTCTTCACAAGAAGCTTTAAAACGATTGAAAGAGTATGGAAAAAATGAAATTATTCAAAAGAAACCAGAAAGCATGGTGAAAAAGTTTTTTGCTAATTTTACTAGTTTAATGGCACTGCTTTTATGGGGTGGCGGTATCATGGCAATCATATCAGGATCGCTTGAATTAGGAATTTCTATTTTTTGTGTAAATTTGATTAATGGACTTTTTTCATTTGTTCAAGAATTTAAAGCAGAAAAAGCAACGAATGCTTTACAAAAGATGCTGCCTGCTAATGTGCGAGTAGTTCGTGATGGAAAAGAACAGAAGATAGAGGCAGGAGATGTAGTGCCCGGAGATATCATGATATTGGAAGAGGGCGATAAGATTAGTGCGGATGCTAGAATTTTGAGAAGCAGTGATTTTAAAACAGATCAGTCGACTCTTACTGGAGAGAGTGATCCAATTCAAAAGAGCAGTGATGCTATGAGACAGGAATGTAGTTATCTTGAAGCAGATAATATGATCTTTTCAGGTACTTCGGCAGCTGCCGGAACATGTAGAGCACTTGTTGTATCGACGGGAATGAATAGTGAATTTGGTAAGATTGCAAATCTTACTTCGAATACAGAGAAAACCTTGTCGCCTCTGCAGAAGGAATTAAACATATTGACAAAGCAGATTGCCCTCATTGCTTTCAGCATCGGGCTTGTCTTTTTCATCGTGGCTGTTTTCTTTGTGAATGATCCGGTAATGGAAGCCTTCTTGTTTGCTTTAGGAATGATTGTTGCTTTTATTCCGGAAGGACTGCTGCCGGCAGTTACCCTTTCGTTAGCTTTGGCAGTACAAAAAATGGCGAAAGAAAATGCACTGGTAAAAAAGTTATCAGCTGTTGAAACTTTGGGTTGTACGAATGTGATATGTTCAGACAAAACCGGAACATTGACACAAAATGAAATGACGGTCAATCACTTGTGGATGATGCGTTCAGAATTAAAGGTCACGGGTGAAGGATATGTGCCAAAGGGTGAAATACTTGATGGTGATATTGTCGTGAGCGTTAAAAATAGTTATGATCTGGAACTTTTGCTGTGTGGAGGTGCTTTATGTACAAATGCTAAATTAATAGCCCCTAGTGAAGGCAATGATCGTTATACGGTATTAGGAGATCCGACAGAGGCCTGTTTGAGCGTAGTAGCTCAAAAAGGCGGTGTCAAACTTGATGAAATGGCAAGACATTATCCACGTATCATGGAATTGCCGTTTGATTCAAGAAGAAAGCGTATGACAACGATCCATCAGCTTAAAGATTCTTTTGAAGGTGGACATCGTATTGCTTTTGTCAAAGGGTCACCTAAAGAAGTTATGGAATTGTGCGAACGTTGTTTCGATGGATCAAGATCACGTGCTATGAATGATGCTGATAGAGAGAGAATCATGGAAGCAAATGATCGATATGCAAGAGAGGGTTTAAGAGTATTGGCAGTTGCCTATCGTCCTTTGCGTAAAGAGGATGATACCTTGCCTGATTCAATTCGTGAATATAACAATGAGAATATTGAAAGAAGTCTTACTTTTATAGGTTTAGTAGCCATGCAAGATCCGCCAAGAAGTGAGGTAAAAGATGCTGTTGAATTATGTCATCATGCAGGAATCAAGATTATTATGATTACTGGTGATTATGGCTTGACGGCAGAAAGTATTGCCCGTAAAATTGGTATTATAAAGAGCAAGGATGCTCAGGTGATTTCAGGAAGTGAACTGGCAGAAATGGAGGATGCTCAGTTAAAGAAAGCACTTGAGGGTGAAGTTGTCTTTGCCCGTATGGCTCCCGAGCAGAAATATCGTATCGTCTGTACATTGCAGGAAATGGGAAATATTGTTGCTGTTACAGGTGATGGTGTAAATGATTCTCCGGCGCTTAAAAAGGCAGATATAGGTATTGCCATGGGTATTACTGGTACGGATGTAGCGAAAGAAGCAGCAGATATGATCTTAAGTGATGATAACTTTGCAACCATTGTACGTGCTATTGAAGAAGGAAGAACTGTTTATAATAATATTCGTAAGTTTCTTCGTTATATTTTTGATAGCAATACACCGGAAGCAGCAGCTTCAGTGGTTTATTTGTTATCAGGAGGATTCATACCTTTGCCATTAACGATCATGCAGATCTTAACGATCGATATTGGGACAGATATGGTACCGGCATTAGGATTAGGTGCAGAAGCTTCAGAGGCTAGTGTGATGTATCAGCCGCCACGTTCTTCTAGTGAACGTCTTTTGAATCGAAATGTGATGTTTGTAGGGTTTATATGGTATGGTCTTATAGGTACGTTGTTTGCACTTGGAGGTTATTTTCTGGCAAATTATCTACACGGATGGCCTGTGCTGGAATTGGCAGGAGAAGGAAGCAGAGTT
Organism: Traorella massiliensis; assembly: GCF_900104665.1. Taxonomy (GTDB): domain Bacteria; phylum Bacillota_I; class Bacilli_A; order Erysipelotrichales; family Erysipelotrichaceae; genus Traorella; species Traorella massiliensis. The sequence goes on from NZ_LT629968.1 coordinate 142,019, forward strand.
TATGCAGAGGCTACTACAATGATGCTGGCAGGAGTGGTATTCTCGCAGATTGGTATGGTTTTAAATGATCGTACGGATGTAGAATCAGTATTTAAAAGAGGTTTATTTTCAAACCGCTATATCAATATTGGAATTGTAGTTGAAGTGATTCTTTTATTAGCACTCATTTATATTCCATTCTTTAATGGTATTTTTAATACAGCTCCAATTTCATTGATTGAATGGCTGTATCTGATTTGTATTCCATTTATTGTTTTTGGAATAGAAGAGTTAAGAAAAGCATTTTTGCGTAAGAAAAGAAAGGAGCAATCAAAATGAAGGTTATTGTAATTGGATGTGGTAAGTTTGGTGTTAGAGTAACAGAATATCTGGTTCGTCAAAATCATGATGTAACGGTTGTAGACAACAATAAAGAAACTTTTCATTCATTAAGTGAGGAGTTTACAGGGAAACTTGTCACGGGTTTTGCATATGATCGAAGTGTTTTAGAAGAAGCAGGTATTGCAACGGCTGATGTATTGATCAGCTGCGCAAGTAGTGACTCAATCAATGCAGTAGTTGCCAGTCTTGCGAAAAATATTTATCATGTACCGAGTGTTATTGCTCGAATGTATGATCCTATTCGTGCCAAGATGTTTGAATCTATGGGTATATATACAATATCGATTACTCGTTTAGGAGTAGAAAATATTATGGAATATCTAGAAGATAATAGAAGCTGGAGAATCATTCGTAAGCTGAGTGATGGTGATATCCAGCTGGTAAAAGCAAGAGTATCTGCCGGATTAGAGGGAAAAAAATTTACGGATATAAATGTTGATGGAAAAATGAATCTTATAGCATTAGAAAGGAAAGGTCATTCTTTGTTTCCTAAAGAAGATATGATTTGCGAATATAACGATATGCTTTATTTAGCGATCCATAGAGACTATGTGTTGAAAGCCAGGGAAATCCTGCAACTGTAGGGAAAGGAGAAAGTCTGATGAAAATTATTATTGTTGGCGGTGGACAAGTAGGCGGATATATTGCTAGTTTACTTTTAAAAAATAATCATCAAGTAACAGTCATTGAAAATAAAGATCGTTCATTAGAAACGCTTAAAAAGAATGGATTGAATAAAGACTGTATTTTGGTAGGTGATGGAACAGATGCTTTGGTATTAGAAAAAGCTGGTATCATGCAATGCAACGCTTTAGTATGTGCGACAGGTACAGATGAGGCTAATCTTACAGCAGCCATGATGGGCAAGTTTGAATATGATGTACCTAAGGTTATCGCAAGAGTAAATAACCCTAGAAACTCATGGCTATTTAATGAAGGTATGGGTGTTGATGTGAAAATCAATCAGGCAGATATTATTGGTCATATGATTGCTGATGAGATGAACTATCGTTCTATCATGACACTTATGAGACTATCAAAGGGTGATTATTCTATAGTTAGGGTACGTGTAGATTATCATTCACCGAATGCCAATAAAACAATCGCTCAACTTCAATTGCCTGCACAGGCAGTATTGATTGCTATTTATGAAGAAGATTCACTTATTATTCCTCATGGTGAGACCATGATCCGTCCAGGTCAATCTATTTTGGCCTTTGCGAATGAAGAAGCGATGAAAGAATTAAATAGAATTTTTGGTTCTGATGCTTCCGCTTAGAATATAAATAAAGGGTCTGTTTGACAGACCTTTTTTGTATTTTTTGATTTATTACTGAATCCTTACTATTTTACCATCACTTTGTTCGAAGATGATATTGACATCATTAATTTGGTAGAGATGGTGTAATAAATAGGCAATATAATAATCATTTTCCTTTGTATCAATCAAATGGAGAAGTGTTGTACTAAAATCAGGTATCGTATCTAAGTCGACTGCTAGGTATAATAAACGAAAATTTTCTAAAGAAATATCAACATCAGGATCAATATTAAAAAATTCTTTAAATTCTTCATCCGTATGCCCTTTTGGTTTATAAATATAGGCATAGAAGTTTTCAGTGTAGATATTACGTACAGGTTCATCTAATTCCTGCATGACATATTTAGAAAAGGAGCAAGCAGTTAAGCTAATGATGAATATAATGGATAATATCTTTTTCATAGTAATTCCTCCAATCATTAAATAAGTTATGAAATCACAGTGTTATCTTTCTTCAGCAACCTCTTGAAAAGCTTCCAAAGCAATATCTTCCCAATATGTTTTGCCACTACTTACTACACTGTCATTTTCATATACATAAGCATAAATATCTATGATTAGCGCATTGGCATCCGACCAAGTTCCATTATTATCTTTTTTATTTTGATAACGGACATATAACCCACATTTTTCATTTTTAGATTTACCATTATAAACCAAGTATTCTGTAGTATCATCATTTTCAGATAAGATACATTTTGTGGAAGTGAACTTAGCACCATAATATATTTTAAAATTTTCAAGAGGATAGTCAGAATAGATTTCATATATTGCTTTATAGCCGTCAACTATCTGCTTTTCTTCCTGAGAAGATTCAACCTGCAAATCAGATGTTATATCATCTGATACATTTTCTCTGTAGATATCATGATGTGTTGTAAGCTGGCTGTGTTCAACTTGACCATCATAATAGAGTGTTACTAGTTCATCATATTGCTCTTCACCCACCAAGATGATTTCTACACGATCATCATACCATGAAACGATCCAATTCTTTTCACTCATTGACTTCCCATCATTTGCAATTTCAAAATCTGTCTTTGAAATAATTGTCTCATCTTTTTTTAGTATCAGCTTTCCTGTCTGAGATCCAAATGACCATGCAGGAGTGCTTGTTGCTTGGAGAAGGGCTTCATATGTTCCGTTAACTGATTGAGCTATATCAACATTGGCTGATTTAAAACACTTTATGTATAAAAGACCTCCAAGTGATACAATAGCTATCATGACAAATATTCTGAATATAATTTTGCTGACATTATAATGTTTCATCATCATTTTACCTTTTACATTTATTTTTTAGAAATCCCTGTAGATTTTTTTCATTTGCATCATTTCTGTCGATTATAAAATAATTATTGCTTTTGGTAACTATAAGCAAGAAATGTTCACTTTCTTTCCAATTTTTAATATTATCATAACTTATATCCAAAGTTACAGATGTAGAGCAATTCATGATACTCACGCTGTTTTCTTTGAATTCATAGATATATTCGATTAATCCTTTACTTTGAGACAATTCATCGATTCTTCTCATTTGCAGGTTGATAATATACTTAAATATGAAAAATATACCTATTGGGAAAGCAATAGCATAAAATGTCTGAAAGAATGCTCTTATATAATCATTATCAGTAATTATTGAAGAAAAAGCCTGTAAAACAAGAAAAAAGACTAATATAATTGTACCAAATTTAATAAAATTAAGTTTTAATGCTGCTCTCACTAGTTCTTTAAGATCTTCTTTTTTTACAATCGTTTTAAATTTCATTACTATCCACCTCACTTTTATATTATAACTATCAATTTATATAATTTGTTTTTTGATTGTCTGAAATGCCATATTATTGTCTAAAAATTAAATGATACGATTCATATTTTAATTTTAGTGAGAATGGGAAATAAAAAAATAATTTATGTAGAAACATTTATTTATAAATTTGATGATAAAGAAAATCAAAAAGATTTAATATAAAATTCAAATATAAGAAATGCTATATATAATTGAAAAGAATGCAATAAATAGTTAAGAAAATAGTTAGTTTCTATTTTTATACTTCATATTAAATATTTTTCTTAATGAATACCTTAATTAGCTGATGCAGGATGATGAATGACTTCCATGAGTTGCCACTCTGAATCATTCTTTAAACAAAAGAAAAAATCGATTCTGTCAAGAGTGTCAGAATTATCATAGGTATAGAAAATTGTAGGAACCAGCTGATCCGTATAAAGACCCTCATAATAAGTGATATAAGGATAATTAACTTTTTCAAAGCGAATAATGACCACGTCTTCATTCGTGGTATTTGTTTGCTGGTTTAAAGTGCTATAATCAGAAAGATTTAATTCAAATTCTTCACCGATAACAAAACCACTTAAGATTGAAAGAGAATATTCATTCATATTGTCTGTAAGAATTTGAAGATTATTATCTTTCACAAACTCGCTATCATTTAAGTATGTAGTTAAATCAGTATAAGATTTTTCTAATATTTCATCAGAATAGAAATCTTCTAAATTAGCATAATATAGATCTTCTTCAATAATCTGATGAGCAGGTTCATTGTGACATCCTGTTAATAAGAAAGTCATAAATATACAAATAATAGTAGTAATCTTTTTCATGTTTTCATTTTCCTACTTATTGTTAATTTTAATGTTGTTTCCATCGCTATCTATGATTAAAGTAGGATCATACTTCATCATTTCTTCATAGATTTCATGATATTTCTTATTCTGATAATCATCTAAATATTCTTCCTTAAACTCATCCGTAATATTTTGCTGATTTTCATCTGTGAGCCATACTTCATCAGCATACAGAGCTTCCACTAAATCGATTTCTTCCTGGGTAGCACTGTTAGTGCAGCCACACAACATCGTACTGATAATAAATATAAATGGTAATAGTCTTTTTTTCATCATTATTTCCCCCTTTTGCATTTATCTCTTAGAAATTCTTTTAAAAATCATATTCATTTGCTTCATCTTTATTGATTGTAATCGTTTGTCTTGCTTTTGTGATTAAAATAAAGAAATGTTCACTTTCTATCCAATTTTTAATATTATCATAACTTATATCATAATTAGCAGATATGGTTTGGTTTATGATATTGATGCTATTTTCTTTGAATTCATAGCAATATGTGATGATACCCTTGTTTTGTGTTATCTCATTTATTTTATTCATAGTTCTTTTAAAGATAATATGTTTTAAGAGTGATGGATAAAAAACGATAAGTATATCTAATATCAGGTATATTAGAGCATTCACATAACTATCTAATAAAAAACATGCAGAGGTAACAAGAATAGTTAGTATTAATAATATACGGCATATAACAAGTACAAATTTAGGAAGTGACATGTTAGATATTTCTTTTATATTCTCACTTTTTAATGTTATTTCAAATTTCATTTCGATTCACCGCACTTAAATATTATAACAATTATTCTATATTATTTACTTTTTTATTGTCTGAAATGCCTTTTTATTGTCTGAAATATCTTTTTCAAAGAATAAGAAGTTGATGGTACATTTCAATTGTGAAGGATCATTTTCTATAAGATGATAAATTCCATAATGATCCAGCATATCTTTTAAGTCTGTGGATAATTGAAACTCATCATTGTTAGCTGAAGTGAAAGAAAAAGATAGAATGGTTTGTTTCTCAATTTTTTTACTTATAATGTTTAATGAAGGCTGATCAGCACTTGATTGGATACATGCTTGTATTCCTGTATCAATGGCATATTTAAATATTATTTCCATTTCCATATCGTTGCATGGAGGAAATACAGTACATTCTAATTGTATTCTTAACTGGATATTATTATTTTTTATAATATAAAGTCTATCGTTGATGATGACATCTAGAATTTTATAATTAGAATTGATCATATTGTATATATTGATAGAATCACTATAAATATCATTGATATAGTTTTCTAGTTCTGTATACTTTCCTTTCTTTAAAAGTTTCATCATATCTATAGATTGATTGCGAATATCATGAAGGAATACATTGTGTTGAGATAGTAATTGAGTCGCGGATTCATTTTCCATTTCTGTCTTCTTTAATTTTAGTTCTAACTCCGTTTCGTTTGCGATTGTAATAACAGTTTTGTAATAGATATAAATACAGACTAAATTTGAAATAAGTAATCCAATAACAATGAAAATAAAAAAGGTCTGGTTGACAACTGCCTGGTAATAATCATCAATATTGATAATTAAAAGAACTGTTGTTAATGGAAGGCATAGTAATATCCATGAATACTTTGGAATAGCTTTTAATGAAAAAGTTTTCCAATAGATCGATATGATATACATAAAAAATAAAAGAAATAGATTAGTGACGATGATTCCCAAGATATATGCAAGATCGTTTGAAACGACATTCTCTAGAAAAAATAAAGAAAAGAATCTCATGGTAAATAAGTCACAAAGGGATGAACAAATGAGATAAAACAAAAAGAAAAATGCTTTATATGCAAGAGTATTCTTAAAGAAATATAGAATGATGATATATGTACCAAACGAAAGTATAAAATTTATATGAAGACTTTCTCTTATTGGTGCTAAAGTTTTGATAAGTATCAGTAATAAAAGAGTAACTAGAAAAAGAAGATGATTTTGTTTTTCTTTGAAATGGAAAAACAATCTGCAACATAATGTGTATATTACGATACAAACGATACTTGAAACTAGATTTCCAATCATGCTGTTAGTCCCCTATTCATATAGTGAATGTAGTCTTTTCTAAATTGTTCGATATAGATATCGGTGATGGGTAAATGTTCGCCATTTGTCATAATGATTTCGTGTTTATTGAAAGTCTGAATGTGTTCCAAATTCACTAAAAAAGCACGATGAGGCTGTGAAAAAGGATAGTCTTTAAGATGATTTGACCATTTTAATAAAGTATCATTATTAATAAATTCCTTCTTATCTACAAAATGAATATGCAGTTTTCTTGCAATCATTTCTATGTATGTGATTTCGTGATAATAGATTTTATCTTGTGAATATCTGCCATCATAAAAACCGGCATTTTGATAGAAATAATCTTTTGCTAGTGAATCTATAGATACATTAAAAGTATCCTGGGAAACTGGTTTTAAAAGATAAAGGTTTGCACTTGCTTTATATCCATCAATCAGATATTTAGTAAAAGCGGAAATAAAAATAATTCTAATATCTTTGTTTTGTTGTCTGATCTTGCAAGCTAAATCAACACCATTGGTATTATTGTTGAGCTCAATATCCATGAGTATAAAATCATAATGATCAATAGAATCAAGAATTCTTGAATAATCTTGTTCGATATCATAAGATATTTCAATTTCTGATTTTTTATTATAGTTGTCGATTAGATCAATTAGTTCTAATAAATCATTTTGGTTATCTTCAATAATTAAAAATTTCATATTCTTCTCCCCACTATTACATAAAAAGTAGCATAAAATCGGCAATAAATCAATTTTATAGTTATTGCGATTTATTCAAATATGCTATTTTAATTTTATGATTGATTAAAAATAAAACTTATAGAAATCATATTTGGAGAAATTTCAGAAGAAACGAGATAGTTTAATTGCTGTTTAGAAATAAAATCATGTAAATCCTTTTCAATCTTATTTTTTATTTCTTCTGTATTTTTTGAATACGACTGAAAAGATAATGTTAAAAGTGTCATCTGATCAAATGGTTTACTGACTATTTGTATTTTTCTTGAATCAGCTTCATTTTTTAATGATTCATGAATGGCTAAATCTATTAGATAGCAAAAAAATGATTCCAATTCAAAAGAATCATAACCAAAAAAATGAGTTGTTTGTAATATAGATTTAATTTCAATTTGATTATTTTTTAAGATAAAGAGGCGATCGTTAATAATCATATCAAGAAGATCATAATTTGTATTTATCATATTGTAGGTGTTTGCAGTATCTTGATAAATGTTTTGAATATACTCTTTTAATTCTGTAAGTTTTTGATGATCTAAAAGCTCGATCATATCTATCGATTGTTTGCGTATATTATGAAAAAACAAATCTTGCTGATTAAGTATTTTTTCGGCTGTTTCTAGTTTTATTTTTGTTTTATGTATTTTTTTATCTAATTCATTTTCGTTGATGATTTTGATCGTTGCAAGATAAAAAACATAAATACATATTAAATTAGAAAGAAGGAGGCCTAGCAAAATAAATACGAAATAATTTGATCTCCCAGTTACTTCATAATAATCACTGATACCTAAAATCATGAGTATGGTTGTTGTTGGTAAAATAAAGATAGCTCCAAAATATTTAGGAAGCGAAGGAAGTTTAAATGTCTTTATATAGATTGAAAGGATTTTAATGAGGAGGATTAAAAAGAAATTACTTAACAAAATACCACTAAAATATGCAATAGATTGGGTGTTAAGAACTTCTTCTTTAGAGAAAAAGAGCGTATTTATCTTAAGTGATAATAATTCACAGATGACATTAATTAATGCATAGAAAATTAAAAGTAAAGATTTGTGAATAAAAGTCCCTTTGAAAAAAAATAAAAGAATAATACTTGTTATCAGTGATGAAACAAAATTAAGTTGAGGGTTTCCTTGTATGCTTATGATTGATTTAAAAGAAACGATGATAAGTTGAATCAAAATGTATTTTTTCTTTGATATATTCATTTCAAAGAAACTTTGGCAGGTTACAGAAAATATAAAGAAATTTAAAATACTAGATAATAAGTTAGCGAACATGAGATTGTATTCTCCTATTTAGATAGCTTTTATTGAATTTCATATACATGAGATTCAATGACCAGTTGATCTTGCTTACCTTGTTCAACTAAAATAAATGGGTCTGAATATATGTTAGCTTCTTTATTTTCACTTATAGTAACTTCAATAAAACCATCATAGCCCTCAAATTCTCGACGTTTAAGAATAAAGTCTTCATCTAGTTCATAAAAAGCACTAAAATAGTTTAATGTTTCATTTAAAAAATTATCTTCTTGTAATTGGAATACCTCATATAACAAATATTCTAAACAATCTTTATCATTACACTTTGAATTAATTAAATGATTCTCTGTCCAGCTTATAAAAACTTCATTATGCCAGTCCTTGCCTTGTACATAAATAACGATTCTTCCTGTTTCATCTTCTGTTTCTGTATCATAAAGTTTAGAAGCGACTACAACACCAATTCTATCCTCATCTAATCCATATTTTTCACTGGTATATGGAGTATTTGCTAATTCGAGATTTATTGTAGGATCATTTTTCTCATTGCTGTGACAAGCTGTTAAAACAAGTGTAGAAAGTAAGATAACTATTATTGACTTTTTCATTTTATGCCTCCTTTTATTAGGAAATCTATAGGTTTATCATATTTGCTCATCGTTGAATAGCATGTTAAATGATAAGCTTACTTTCATTTTATTCTGTTTTTTCTTCTTATGTCAAAGATAATAAGGAAATTGTCATAGTTTCACTGATATAATCCTGTTCAAATATATAGATACCATTATTCATTGCTAAAGTATTTAAATTATCTACAGAATTATAATTTATCGATGTAGTTATGATGTCAATGGAATCATAATATCTTAAGATTACTAATTCGCCTGCTTCATTATATGAATAGTAATAGTCATCATATTGAAACCAAAATAATGTTTTGATGGGAGTGTCAAGTTGAATCTTATCTTTTGTGTTACGATCAATAACATATGTATTAAGTAAATCCTGCATATTGCCGCCATCAGGTTCTGTGTAGTTTGAAACTAAAAGAATATCATCAAAAATAAGATAATGTGAATAGTGTTCTAAATAATATTCTTCATCATTGATAATTACTAGATTATCTTGGTCTGATGAATATTCCAAGACAAGGGCATCATCATAGTAATAATTTGTTAAAGTATAGTCATCTATTTGAAGAGGCTTGCGCTCTATTTCTTTATATCCGGCTGAAGTAATCTCATTGATGATAAGATCATTATCTTCATCATAAACCAGATATGCCTTATCGTTTTCTTCATAAACAGATAAATGCCGATAGTTACTGGTTAAATCTACGGATTGAGTGTTCTCACGAAGAAAGGAGTAATGACCGTTTTTCTCAACATAATAGGAAGTTGTATTCATCTGATTTTCATAATCAATGATTACTTTGGTATATACATTATATTCGCTGGTGGAAATAGAAACATGTCCATATGTTTCATCCTCTTGAATAGGATTGGTGTCTGATTCCCTATATTCCTTTGTTTCAAAATCGTAAATACCATACCCATGTAAAATATTATATTGATCATATTTTTCAATGCAAGCACTTACTTTGCCATCAATCGTACATCCCCAAGCTGCCGTATTTACAGGTATGTTTTCAATCGTCGAAACAGGTTCGATCGTATATCCTGTATCAAGCATATTCACTTCAATTGTTCTTTCTTTTTGACATCCTACAAGCGTAAATAAAGCGAGTAAGCTAACTGCTATTTTTTTCATTTTCTTTCCTCCTTGCTGATCATTTTCTTCTGATCGATCATAAGCTGAACATCTGCCATTTCCGCAAGCTTTTGATTGTGTGTCACCATGATCACACATTTCTTTTCCTCATGTGCTAATTGTAGAAATGCATCCATGATTGACTGACTGGCAGTCTGATCTAAATTTCCTGTCGGTTCATCTGCAATGATGACTTTAGATTCTGTAAGGATCGTCCGTACGATAGCTACACGCTGCTGTTCACCACCGCTTAAACTATTCACTTTACGTTTCGCTTTCTTTTCATCAATGCCATATTTAGCTAATAATTCAACAACTTTTTTCTTATCAAGAAATGATACATTGCTTGAAATATCCATTGCTATCAAACAGTTTTCAATTGCATTCAAATGGGGAATCAAATTATAGCTTTGAAAGACCATTGATACACCACTTCGGCGATATTTATCCAGTCCGATCTCTTTGATTTCTTTTCCTTCATAAATTACTTCACCTTCATAACGCTTATCAAGACCTGCAATCACAGAAAGAAAGGTCGTTTTTCCAGATCCGCTATCACCTAAAATAGCGTAGAATCGTCCACACGAAAAGCTGATATTACAGTCTTCAAAAATAATTCTTTTTCCATCACCATCTGGATAAAAATAATTGAGATGTTTTACTTCCAGCACGTGCTCCATTAGTTCCAGCCTCCATTTCTTGATAAAATACGATCATTTAAAATCAGCATCATTGAACCTAGTACACTGATAAATACAACGGCTAATGTTTCAATCGCTGCATACAATGCCTTTACTCCATTAAAGGACAAGGTTTGAATATTGTCATTGATATTGCTGCTGTCCAAAGTTGTACTAGTAAATTTAAGTAATTCACTTTGCAGCTCAACATTATCTTTCAGCATCATGATACTTAATTGATTGGATATGAAATACCCGATAGCGATTCCGATTAAAACAGCAACTACACCAATCAGCATATAAGCCAGTGCATAATGAAGAGTGATCTTAAGTTTTGATTGGCCTAGAGAATAATAAACGCTCATCTCGGCACTCTTTTTCTTTAATAAATAATAAATACTAGAAATTAGTATCAAAGCAGTAATGATAAAAACAATGGAAAATATGACCTGATATACATTTTTTATTCTCATAACAGACTGGATGATACTTCCGGTATTCGTTTCGGTAATCGTGAGATTGGAAGGAATATATTCTAAAGCTTCTATTTCTCGATTAAACTTTCTGATTAAGGAATCTAATTTGTCCTGAAAGCCTACATAATCCTGATAATCTTTTAGATAAAAGCAGATATGGTTAAGCGAGTAGTGATAGCTGTCGATGGTTTCATTTTGAACTTTTGTCAATAAAAGATCATGGAGTATTTTATTTGATAGAAGAACACCTTGGGAATTCACAAATGAATCATTCTTTTCATAATAGATACTTTGTTTCTTGTGTTTATAAATACCAATGACTTCTACAGTGATATCTTTGTGGATACCGCCATTTTCATCATCAGCTTCACCTAAGGAAATATGATCACCAATTTTTAGGGATGTTTCATTACTAACTATAATATAAGGAACGCCTGAATCGATTTCTTCCTGTGAAAGAAATCTACCCTCGACAAGCTCGATATGATTATCCAGCAAATAATTTTCATTTGAAACACCAAACAGTCTGTATCCTGTCAAAAACCCCATTTCTTTATCATAGCCACTGTATAGATCCATTTGGATATTATAATCTGCATAATCGATTTCTTCCTCTTTCTCGACTTCTTCGATCCAAGTAATGATTCTTTCAAAGTAATCATGATGATAATCATACAGAGTGATCTCTGAACCTTCAGGTCCTACTACATGGGTATTGCCGATCTCATATCTCAAGGATAATGTATTAGCAATATTTGCTTCCATTGAATCGTCATATCCAAAGAAATGTATCAGAGATAAGAACAAAGACATGATCAAAAGAATAGAAAATATGATCATGGTTTCTACTTTTTTCTTTATGATTTGATTAAGTACATTTCTTAGATAATAGCTTTTCATATTAACTGTCCTTCAATAATTCTTTTGGATCAATTCTTTTGATCAGGAAAATCAAAAGAATACTTTCAAATAAACATATACCTATGATATAAACAGATGTGATCTTTATATTATCAGTAATTGATAATGGCTGCAGGATTTCTTCATAGTGCTCAACTTCAATTTTATAGCTGCTATCATTGAACTGAACAGATTCTTCCTGAATGATCTGATCCTGAACCAAGCGGTTTGCTACACGGACGCCGATAGTTTGAGTGACAGCGAAAGATACTGTGATTGCAATCAACGATACGATTAACATTTCAAGAATATATTGGATGACAACAGCTTTAAATGATTCACCCAATGATAATAATATTCCAATTTCTTTCTTGCTTGTTTCAATGTCGAACAAAAGCAGGATAAATGTGATGCAGATGCAGGCAATGAAGCATAAGGCTGAAATGTAGAATATTGATTTTGAAATAGAGAGAATATTACTGATTGAAGAAAACTGTGTTTCCATGGTCGTGCTGTATGTATATCCTTCATCAAATTTATCAGCATAGTTTTCTAAATAGTTGATAAACCCTTTAAAGTCATCAATTGTAGAGAATTTGAAGATCGTTGGATGAACGACAAATGCACTGTGTTCTTCAAGATAATTATCATATGTTTCATTTGCGATTTTCAGCGGAGATTCGATCATTTCACCAAAAGCAAGTTCAGGAATATAGATAGGTGATTCCAAAAAATTTGACATAGTTTCCATTGAAACACCATTTTCAGCATTGTAAACACCAATGACCGTATATGTGTGTTCCTTATAATGTACGATATTTCCATTTTCATCCTGAACAAATTCTGAAAGTACGATCTCATCACCTAGCCAGACAGATAAAACTTTTCCATCTCTATATTCTCTAAAGCCATTTGGAATGATACAGACATGTTCACCATTGATTAGCTCATTTTCATTAAATGTTCTTCCAGCAACCAAAGTTGCAGCTTTCATTTCAATATCTTTGGGTACGCTACTACGTACACTTTTTACATCTGATGAAATTAGCCAGAAAGTGTTGATTTGTTCCCATATTTCTTCATTGCTGATAGGTGAGGAACCTCCACTGTCATATAGTGTTACATTATCGCCCTCAATTTTTATGGATCTGATCAAAGACCTGAAAGCTTTATTCGTTAAATTGAAATCATAGTAACTAGGAGATGTATGAGTGGCAATATCACGGATCGTTTCTTCATATTCAGCTGTTTCCTGTAAAAAAGTTTCTAATTCCATGCCTTCTTCTTGGATATTTGGATTGATCTCAGCATAGATGTCAAATTCTCCAATAATACTGTTTTCTAATTGTTTGGAGATATTCTGGATATACAGTGAAGAAAATAACATTGAAAATAAGACAATAAAAACTACGCATTTCAAAAAAGTCTTACTTAACTTCTTTGTGAGATCTAATTTTACTCTGCGTAGTATTCGTTTCATGATAACTCCTCTAAGAATAATTCATTTTAGATAATTATGTATTTAATCAGCTCTCACTGTATATGTAGCTGTTCTATCTTTAAATACATACATTCCGCTACTGTTAAGTATATCATATCTAAAGGAAACTGTAATATTTAAATAAGTACCTTTAATATCTGCTGTTATTGAATTTTTAACAATACCACTAGCTGAAATGTTTTGACTATCTTCTTGAGTAACATTCGCATATACAGCATTATATTCTTTAATTAAAAAGTTATTTTCTCTGGTTACGTTAGCACCTACATGCACATTAAATATTATGAAACTTGAACTATTTATAGAAGTAATAAACCTTTCGTCGCCAGAAACAAAATTGGTTGCTAAAGTTTCGATATTTTGTGTTGAATCATTTGCATTGACCATTGTTGTAGGAACACATAGACAAAAAGCAGTAAGAATAGAACATAGTATCGAACTAATTTTTTTCATATTTGCACCTCCTCAATATATTATCGATATATTTTTCTCAATATCTTAAATAAAGGTATCAATAGAAATGTTTTGCAGCGTGATTACTAACAATAGCAAACAACTTGTATATAATTGATTAATAACAAATAAAAGAATTTTACTAAATTTTATATCTAATTTTCGATTATCCGCATAAACACTATACTTTCAAGTATTTTGAAGTATAGAAAAAACTCATTTTACCACGAATTTACCACGATTGAATGAGCCTTGATATGACCTATAAAATAACACCCAAAAGACATCATTACACCTAAATGGTGTCTTTTTAAAAAGCAGTCAATCCTAAGACTAACTGCTTTGTGTGTATGGATATGAAATTGTCAAACTGGGATTTGTCTTACAACAATTTATATATGCATAAAAAGCAATATATTTATGAAAACACCCTAAATCCAAAATCTACTCAATTCATTTTTCCTTACATAAAATGTTCTCGTATATTTCACTTCCTCACCAAGTGTTTCCCCTATCAAAACTTCAAAATCATTGATATCAAATTCTGGAAAGAATGTATCTCCATCTTCAATATTTAAATCTACTTCTGTGATATACATTTTATCTACTATTTGCAAAGCTTCCTTAAATAGTCCATATCCACCAGATATGTATACATCTCGTCCTTTAGCCAATAATAATGCATCTTCTAATGATTTAACTGAAACTAAATTATCTCCTTGATACTCTGTTGTGGTGGAAACAACAATATTCATTCTATTAGGCAACGGATGACCGATTTCTTCATAAGACTTTCGCCCCATAATAACCACATTACCCGTTGTTAACTCTCTAAATTGCTTTTGTTCTCCCTTTATTTTCCATGGTATATTACCATTCTTGCCTATAACATTATTCTTTGACCTCGCAACAATCAAACCTATCATCTATTTCATCCTCCATAATATGATGTCGTACCTGTGATTCCATCAAGTGCACCACATCTTAACAAACTCAAAATTATCTCGAACTAACCAGCTCGACAAATTCTAGTTTGTCCGTTTCTTCATATCCACATTATATCATTTTCATATCTGCACCACAATAAAATTTTATGCACCGATAATCTTAGTGAACAGCTCTAACAAACACCATTTCATCACTCCAATCTGAAATTTAGGTATGAAAAAAGCAGTCAATCCTAAGACTAACTGCTTTGTGTATAGAGATATGAAATTGTGAAATAGAATTTGCCTATTTCAAATCAAAAAGAGAATTTTCATAGTCCTTTACATAGTATCGTATATTTTTACGCCCCTTTTGAATAATGGTATGTCCCTCTGCTTCTAATTTTTCTTTCTGTGCTTCAATACCATTTGGATATTTAGCATTTAATTCTCCGTTTGCTTTTAATGTTCTCCAATAGGGTGTTTCATCTTCGGAACGCTGATAACTCGCCCACGCTACAATAGAAACAAATATACCCGCTGTAATCGGCTCTGTAAAATCTGCACCACTCAATTTTGCAAAGTGTTCTCGTATTTTTCCAACCGTAATCACTTTACCATACGGAACTTTTTTCATTACTTTGTCATAGTCAATCGGGGGAGCAAAATACATTTTGTTTCCACCATATTTCTCAATACTTTTCTGGTCTATGATAATTTGAAATTTTGGCATATCCTTACTATCATGCAACATAGCATTAAAATCTTTTTTATCTTCATTTGCCATTTGTGCCACCTCCTACTTTAAGGATAGTCTGTTTCTTATTTCCATGCAATGAGGCTGTTTGAAAATTATTAACACTTTCAAATTTGTCGCTTTCTTCATATCCATATTATAACAGTTCCATATATCCGCCACAATAAAAATCAGCATACCCTTAGCATTTATGGAACAAAAATGCACACTTTTTCTTTCTTCCTCTTGATTACCCCACAACAGAAAAGAAAAAGCCCTGTCAAGAGCCTTGCCACCATTGGTGGTGCTTTGCACTCTTTACTGGGCTTTTTGTTTGCTGTATCTTCCATGCAAGAGGAAATTAAAGACCTCTGTTCCATTTCGCCTTTAGATAATCTTCATAGTCTGCTTCATTGAAGTCTACTTGTGGAGAAGTGTCGGGAATGTTGTTTCTGTTGTCTATATCCGCAAGCTGACGAAATATCCAATCATCATAAGGGTCATGGTATTTATACTCTTTGGGCTGTTCTCTGTATCGGTCTAACCCTCGCATTTCCTTATGCACTTTTATCATGCGTTCCAGTTTTTGACGCTGTATCAACTGCTTGATTTCCATAAGTTCTTCCAACTCCGTAACCTCATTGGTAATGTAGTTATGGATATACTGTATGAGTTTATATGCCTTGTAAAATGTGCATTCTTTTTCATCATCGAAAAATTCATTTTCAGACAGGTAATCTAAGGAAACATTGAAGTCTTGTTCCCGTTTGATAATATCCATGATATAGGGCTCGGTGTGGTCAATATACTTCCATTCTCCCGACAATAATTCATTGGGCGTTACACCCAGCACGTCCATTATCTTCTCTAACGTATCAAAGGTAGGATAATTCACGCCACGTTCAATCTTGGAAAGGCTCTGCATATTGATACCGATTTTGTCCGCAAGTTCCTGTTGTTTCATTCCTCTGTGTTTTCTTATGGTCTGTATGTTTTCTCCTAAGAAACTGATTTTCTTTTCATAATGCTCCATAACTTAGTATAACCGCTCCTTTCGTTGCTTTTCTTGGTATTTATAAGCATATCATACTTAATCTATATCTAAAAGTCAACAAAAACTTCTTGACAAGTAATTCTAATGGAGTTATTATCGTATTAGACAGAGTGATTAAGCACGCTAGGGTCAATCACACGCTTGAGTAAGCATATAAAATATATATTTTCACTTTGATAGCATGAATAAGCATGGACTATCAGACCGAAAATAAGGTTTCTGACTGGGGCTGTTCCGTTTAGCCACGAGCCTTACAAGGCTCGTGAGCGTTAAGAACGGGGCAGACACAGGAAGAAAGGGAACGCCTTTAGGCGTTCGTAAAGGGCGTATATGTAACACCGCCCTGCGCATACATGTCATAGTACCTAGAAACTGTGATAAATAAAGGAAAAAACACGATTTTTACCCCGCAAAAAAACGGGAAGTACGAAAGGAGTAATGCACTATAACTACACACAAAAATTTATCCGTTAAGATTGATTACATCAGCATTGTATTTGAAACCGCAACCGCAGAAGATGTCATCATGCACATTTTAGGTTTACCGACTGACATTTTCAATGTCTATCCGGCAAGCGTTAAATTCAAGACTTATCAAGCACGCTGGCAGATTGGAGATATTTATGTATCAGGGGACGCAAGAAAGACAGAGGACAACCCACAAGGGCTAGGCTGTTATCTTGTTATGACTGGCAGAGGGTGTGATGATATTTTCCGTATTCTCGACAGTAGGAATTATACCTTTGGGGATATGTTCAAACATTGTGAGCGAAGATACGGACTGGATAATTTCCATTTCACAAGGCTTGATATTGCCATTGATGATAAGAACGAAAAGCCATTCTTTACCATAGAGCAGATAAAGAAGAAATGCGAAAAAGAGGAATTTATCTCGAATAGTGAGGGCTACCACTTTGATGAAAGCAAGTTTGATGATTTCGACACCGCAAAGACTGTTTATATCGGTGCTGGTAAATCGGGATTGTCTTACCGCTTTTATGACAAGGATAAGGAAGTATGTTCAAAACATAATAAGACACTTAATGAAGTCGGCAGTTGGAAACGGACAGAAATGCAACTGCGTGATGATAAGGCTCATGTCTTTGCCATGACATTCAAAGACAGACCGCTGGAACTTGGGAAACTGGCTTTCGGGTTATTGGCAAACAACCTACGCTTTGTTGTGCCAAACAGAAACGAAAGTAATAAAAGCAGATGGAAAACGTGTCGGTTTTGGGAACGCTTTTTAGGGGCTGTGGAAGTCTTGAAACTGCAAGTACCAAAACAGCAAAATTCCCTTGAGGAAACACAGCAATGGCTCACAGAGGGTGGCGTGATTTCTGCTGTCAAAAGTTTTTATTTCTTGGAAGAACATGACGCATTAGGTGGACTGGAACGGGTGGGAACTATGCTTGATAAGGCAAGATACAGCACTTCCCTTTCCAGTAAACTGACCGCCCATTTACAGAGGATAAACCGCACCGACCTTATCCCCTATATCCAGTATGACACGAAACATGGGAAAGGGGGTATCTGATGAATAACAACGATATTCCCGTATGGGAAAAATACACCCTTACCATTGAAGAAGCGTCAAAATATTTCCGTATCGGAGAAAACAAGCTAAGACGCTTGGCAGAGGAAAACAAGGACGCTGGCTGGCTCATTATGAATGGCAACCGCATACAGATTAAACGCCGACAGTTTGAAAAGGTCATTGATAAATTGGACGCAATCTAATGCAAATGAGCCTTGTATGTGTTATGATGAACACAAGTCATATCAAGGCTCTTTCCAACAAGGAAAGGAGCAGACACCATGAAAGAAAAAAGACGGGATAGCAAAGGACGTATCCTGCATACTGGAGAGAGCCAACGAACAGACGGGAAATACTTATATAAATATGTGGACGCATTTGGAAACACAAAATATGTGTATGCCTGGAGATTGACACCCACAGACCCGACACCAAAGGGAAAACGGGAAAAACCCTCACTTCGAGAACTGGAACAGCAGATAAGACGGGATATTGAGGACGGTATCGACAGCACAGGCAAGAAAATGACGCTTTGCCAACTTTACGCCAAACAGAACGCACAGAGGGCAAACGTGAAGAAAAGCACACAGAAACAACGGGAACAACTCATGCGGTTATTAAAAGAGGACAAGTTAGGTGCTAGGAGCATTGACACAATCAAGCTCTCTGACGCTAAGGAATGGGCGTTACGCATGAAAGACAAAGGCTTTTCCTACAATACCATTAACAATTATAAACGCTCATTAAAAGCGTCATTCTATATCGCTATACAAGACGATTGTGTAAGGAAAAATCCCTTTGATTTCAAGTTGAGTGAAGTCCTAGAAAATGATACCAAAGAGAAAGTCGCATTGACAGAAGAACAGGAACAAGTCCTACTGTCATTCATCAAGACGGACAATGTGTATCACAAGTATTATGATGATGTGCTGATACTGTTAAAGACTGGACTTCGTATCTCGGAACTGTGCGGACTGACAATCATGGACGTTGATTTTATCCATGAGGTTGTAGTTATCGACCACCAGTTACTAAAGAGCAAGGAACAAGGCTATTATATTGAAACGCCTAAGACAAAAAGCGGAACAAGGCAAGTGCCATTAAGCAAAGAAACGATACAAGCATTTCAACGAGTGATGAAGAAACGCCCAAAGGCAGAACCATTTGTGATAGACGGACGGGGCAACTTCCTATTTGTCAATCAGAAAGGCAAGCCGAAAGTTGCCATTGATTACAACGCCTTATTTGTCCGTATGGTAAAGAAATACAACAAGCACCATAAGGATAACCCCTTGCCACATATCACACCACATACGCTACGCCATACGTTCTGCACAAGACTGGCAAGCAAGAACATGAACCCGAAAGATTTACAGTATATCATGGGACATTCAAATATCAGTATCACAATGAACTGGTACGCTCATGCGTCCATAGATACCGCAAAATCAGAGGTTCAGCGTCTAATCGCATAAGAAGTATTTACCACGATTTTAACCACGTTTGATAGCGAAAATATAAGAAGATAGACCTAGATATGTGAGGTTTACCACAAAAGCAAAATGCCCGTAGAGCCTATAAAATAAGGCTTTGCGGACATTTAAGAAGATATAAAAAGATAGTCAAAAAGACATATATAATTTATAATAAAAATACTATTTATTTGTTTGATTTTATTTCTAAGATTATTCTATTGTTCGCAATGAAATATGATATCATAATTTCATGTCCTTTCTTGCAATTGTTAATAATTTCTACTGTAATTACTATATATCATGTAAATAAAACATAAACAATATGTTCTGCTTATCATGCACTTTTTTTGATTAAGATGCAGAAAAAAATTAACTAAATGTATAGTTGTTTTATGTTTATCTATTAATATTATAATTAATTTAGTTCTTATCAAATAAAATGGTAATACTTATAAGACCTTTATTAAAATCTTTCTTTCTGAAAAATATTCCATCATATGACAGTACTATATCATATAATTCACTTTCAAGGCTATTAGCATTAAAATCTTCCTTAAATGGAAACAACATTTGAATTAATACATGCTTATCTTTTTCTATTGATTTAATAAATAACCTTTCGTTTTTGTGGCTCAAACATTTTGTAGAAGAAATACCAAAAGATAATGGAATAGAGAATAAATCCATTAGATCATAAAGTGACATAAAATTAAAATCAGTGTACTTCATAACTGTTTTGATATTTGTTCTATTATTATTTATTTTATTTAACTGGCTATTTAATATTGTATTTAAAACATTAGCGTCTGAATTCAATTATTCGATTAAAGTTTTGTATATTATATTAAAATTGCGACTTATACAATATAATTGTCACTTATGCAATTAAAATAGAATTATTGGGAAAAAGAATGTATTATATATTTAGTAAAAGATCTTTTATTATTTTCTAATTAGAGATAATTGCTCATGTGTTTTTATCTTTAAAGCTTTCTCACTATTGATTAACGTATGGAAAAAGGAGGACTATATGAAAAAATTATTTTACATACCGATATTGGTTTTCTGTTTATTTTTTAGTTGTGGAAATTCAATAAAAGCTAATGATGAATTTGAATTTATACCATATAAACCACAAACATTATACGAAGACGAAGAGTATTCAACTGTTGTTACTTTTATGCCTGTGCTTCAATCTTTTGATGTTAATGAAGAATCTCTATCTCCTTATGCTATGCCGGGTTATTCAATTAGAAATTTAAAACATACTAAAACTTCTATTGATGGTTATTTAGTACATCAGTCAGGCTTTAGCGCAGGTACAACT
The DNA here is from genome assembly GCF_900104665.1 of Traorella massiliensis. Classification (GTDB taxonomy): domain Bacteria; phylum Bacillota_I; class Bacilli_A; order Erysipelotrichales; family Erysipelotrichaceae; genus Traorella; species Traorella massiliensis. Next base: position 163,299 of record NZ_LT629968.1, read on the forward strand.
AAGCATTTAACTTTAAAATATTCTTATACAACATCAATCAGTGGGGTGTTGGCTATTGGAGGTGCTGATGTAAATATGCAGTTGGGTCTTAGTACAACTGAAACAGTGTCATTTTCTGATACATATGAGGTCCCATGTGAGTATACACATAATGGAAAGAGTGTTTCAAGATGTGTTATTCAGTATCATCCAGTAATTGCTACTTATACATTTGATGAATACTTTTTAGGAATAAAAAGTGGACAAGGAACCGCTTTGGTTCTTGTAGGATTGGAAGAAGTAAAAAATTTTATATATGCTTAAATTATGAAATTCATAAAAAGGTTATCTAACAATATTTCGAAAAGTAAATTAGATTATATTTTTATAATCATTGGTATTCTCATCATTGTAATAATAAATGTTGCATATTCTATTATATCTAATACTAATCAAAATTTTTTGACATGGCAAGGATACATGAATGATCATATGGATATAATTTATGTTATGAGTTGGTTGATGTTTATTGGAGGAATAATAAATATTCTTTATCAGTATGATAAGAAATAGATTGACTGGCTTTTATATAAATTATAATGTTAGATTTACTATTTAAGATTGGTAGGAGAAAATTGCCCTACCAATTTTTAATAATAAATTTGCATAATTTGTATATATGTAGTATATAGTAGAAATTTAATATTAGCAATATAAGTTTATTATTTCATAGTAATATTGGGTTTATTGAAAGAGATGATCACTTTTAAATAATTATCTGAATCTTTAAAAGTATTCATAATACCATTATTCGTTTCTAATATTTGACCGACTATTGACAGTTGGTTAAAGTTAATATCTTTATAGCTGTCTGAATATGAATAAATACATTTTATAAGAATTTGTTGATTGATTTTATTTGAAGATATTAACACCATTTTTTTTATTTTTTTTGTTGCTAAACATGAATCAATAGCATTATTAATTAGAGTAGCAAATAACTCGATTTCATTTTTTTTATTTAAAAAAGAAAAATTATTATAAGTAATATCACACTTGACTAGGATATTATTCTCAATAATTTCGTTTAATCTGTAATTCAGTATTGAGCTAATGATAGATGAGTTTGTATTAATTATATTATATTTTTTTAATAAGTCATTACTTAACTCATCAATTTCTTTTGATAATTCTAGATCATTAATATTTTCTGCTTTCTTATATATTTGATTTAATTTCCATATTGTATTATGAAGAAAATCAAAGTTATTTTGATAAAGAGTGTTAATTGTATCATATTTAGACTGTATCTCTCTTACTTCACTTTCTAACTGAATGCTTTTAATTGACTGAAAGAAAACATAGATTGTTATCAAATTAGCTATTAGTAGACCTAAAATAATCGGCACAAGTAAAGCATTGGTTCGGAAGGTAGAAAAATACTCATTTAAATTGATAAGAAGTAGTATCGTGGTTAGAGGCAATATAAAAATTAACCATATTTTTTTTGGCAACTGATATTTAATATATATATTGATAAATTTACTTAAAAGATTTAGTAAGGTATAAGTGACAATAGAAGAAAGTAATAAAGCAATGGTGTATAAGTGAGTATTTATACTATTTTCATTTAAGCCAAAAACTAGATTCATAATATTAGCAGAAAGGACTTCGGAAAGTGTTGCAATAGAAAGAAATAAAACTAAAGTAAGGATTTTCTTTAAAGGACTACCAGTAAATATCAGAAAAACAAAAATAATATAATAAGTAATCATTGAAAAAGTCCCCATCAGTTTTAAACTAGGATAGCTTCTAGAAGATAGAATGATAATACCTATGAAGATAAAAACAGGTAATAAATATTTATTTATATTTTTTATACTAAGTACCTTCATCGAAAAAATAGTTAAATTAATTAGTAGTAAAAGATTTCCAATTAGCATGTTAATAATCATTGTACTAACCTCATTTAAATCATAGTCTTCAAACTTTCTAGAAATGCTTCTTCTAGATTTTTTTTGTAAGTTCGAGATAGAGGGACTTTTTCTCCATTAAGTAGAATAATATCAATATCTGTTAAACTACTGATATACCTTAAATTAATCAAAAATGATTTATAAGATTGTGCAAAATAATACGATTGTAACTTATCAATCCAATATTTTAGCGAATATGGTGTTTCTAATACTTCTCCAGAAAAAAGATGTAGATATGTTTTTCTACCCCTATATTCTACATAAAGAATATTTTTTACATATATTTTTTTAGGATATATTTTATAGTCAGTGAACTGTACATTATTTAATAAATAATCGTTTATTACATCTTTTAGTTCTATGTTAAAAATATCTTGATTTATAGGCTTTAAAAAATAACGATTTGCATTTGCTTTATATCCGTCTATTAGATATTTAGAATAATTAGTAATAAAAATAAGTTTAATATCTGGATTTATTTTTCTAATATTTCTACCTATATCAATGCCGTTTTCAGTATTACCTTCAATGTCAAGAAATACTAAATCAAAATCTATAGAATATTTATAAATTTGCTCAGAATCAGTACATATTTTTATTTCATATTGTATATTTTCTATGGCAAAAAAATTTTTAATACATTCTAATAAATTATTCAAATCTGATACATTGTCTTCAAATATTAATATCTTCACTATTTGAAATCCCCCTACAATACTGCTTATTTGTATTTTACATCAATGAATTTTATTTGACAAGTTACTGGATTTTGTTCTTATTTTGCTTTTTCGACAATATAAAACTTATGATAAAAAAAATAAATAGTAATGTAATTATGTTTCCAATATAGTTGTATTTTGTGTTATATAGTATTAAATACAGAAAAATATATATTATTTCAATTAATTCCGCTCTTTTTCCATATACCTTTTTTTCTATTGCTAAAACTCGTTTATTTGGATGATCAAGTACTCCTATTCTATTAGTCATAGTTAAACATATAATAAAAATGAAACAGCTTAATATAAATGGTATTCTTCCTATTTTGATTGCTATCATCGGTATTGATAAAGCTAGGATAAGACTTCCGATAAAACATTTTTTCATTGTTGACATATGATATCCTCCAATATATCTTCTTAGAGGAATAAAAAGAAGAAGAAAAATAACAACATATTCACATATATCCAAAAACAATGAAATAGGAATAATAATCAATATATATTCCATATATGTTAAAAAAATCATAAATCCGTAGTCAAAAACTTCTTTTTCCATGTTTATGCCATTCATTAATAGATATTCATAAATTCTATCTTTTTTCATTATTTGATCCTCTATTTTTTATTTTAAATCGATTAATTACAGCTTCAATAGTTGTATAGTCATCGTCTGTTAGCTTATTAGCCGTTATTTCTTCTGGATAATTGTCAAAAACTAAATATTGTAAAGAAACGCTTGATATTAAAGATATCATTAGTAGGTGATCTACAGTTGGTGTTGAGATGCTTCCTTCCCAATTTTTAATACTTGCAGGTGATACGCCAAGTTTAGCAGCAAATTTTTCTTGAGATAAGCCAAGTAAATTCTTTCTTACATATTTTATTTTTTCTGCTATATTCATGATATTAATATTATTCCTGGTATATTATAAATGACTCATTTAATAGTCATTTACAGTATACTTTTCCTTTCTATCAACCCTTTAAACCGTGGTTGATTACGGTTTTGTTAATCTGTAAAATTGAATAATGTGAATGTGGATTTGTATTATTCCTTGTGGCTTGACTACTTTAAGGAGGTTCTTACCACACCTTATTCCTAAATAATGATGAGTTAGATGAGTCTTTGAATTCGTATTTTGAACCAGGTTTTGTGGTTTAAGTGTTGTGGATACCATTTTCACGTATTTTAAAGAAAGGATTTTATATCATGAAATTAGTTGGAATCGACATTGGAAAGAATAAACACTTCTTTTGTATCATGGATAAAGATACCGGAGAACTTATCGTTCACCCTGCTTCTTTCTCTAATGATAAACATGGCTTTGATCTGCTTATTCAAAATCTTAAACCTTACTCTAAAAAATCTATCTTAATTGGTATGGAAGATACCGGACACTATCATTTTGCTTTGTTGAGATTTCTTCTGGATAGAAACTTCTCCGTTGCTCTTATCAATCCTACAACCACTGATTTTTCCCGTAAAATGCAAGGTGGTATTACCAAAAATGATAAGCTCGACACTTTGACTATTTGTGATGTCCTGGATACTCCAGAACGTAAAAAGCAGTATCGTATCACGAAAGTTAACAGCTTCGATCTTTATGAACAGAAACAGTTAACCAGACATCATCATAATCTGAAGGAAGAGCTCAATGTCTACTCAAACCGCCTGCAAAGGTGTATTGATATTGTATTCCCTGAATTCAACAGTCTGTTTGATTCCAAATATAGCCGTGTATATATGGCGGTGCTTAAAACTTTTGGCAGTGCTGAAGCTATCGCTAATGCTGATATAAGAAGGATTCGTCGATGCTTTGAATACAAAGGCAGAGGAAGACGTATTTCTTTAACCCCTGAAATGCTTAAGGATCGTGCAAAATCCTCTGTTGGAATTCCTTCATCAGCAGACGTTATTCAGATCAGACATCTGGTCGATCAAATAGAATTGATCCATGAGCAAATTACTGAAATAGATAAAAAAATAGAAGAGTTCTCGCTCAAGACAAACTCTCCTATCCTCTCCATACCAGGAATTTCTCATTTCTCTGGTACTTCTATTTTAGCGGAATTAGGAGATATAAGCAACTATTCTAATGCAAGAAAAATCATAAAGGCTGCAGGGGTGGCCCCTTACCATTACGAATCAAGTCAGTTTGCTGCACAGCATACAGCTATTGCCAAGAAAGGATCAAAGTATCTTCGAAAGACCTTGTATCAGATCATACTGACAGTTATTCGATGCAATCCTGTATTCAAGGAATACTATCAGCTTAAGATCTCTCAAGGCAAGGGACATCGCTGTGCTCAAGGACACTGTGTAAGAAAGCTGCTTAGAGTTATCTATCATTTAGTCACTACGAATCAGCCATTTAATCCTGATTTGTTAAGATAAATAATTAACTTCAAACAAATTTTAGAAATTCCCTTCATCAAGGTTGTTTTCATCATGCCCAAAAAGTACAAATCACTATTCACTTTTCAAAGAACAGCTCCAGCTAACATACAAAACTAGAAATTTTATATTTTCAAACTTTTTCATCTAATTCTCTTGATTTTTATATAGTTAGCTCCTTTGTTAGCTCTTTATAAAGGGACCAGATAATTTTTACTTGTTCATCTGTCAATCCATTTAAACTTAAAGGCTTCTTCTCCTCAATAGTTAATAATTCATCACATCTTTTGTCTAATATGATGCTCATCCGTTTTAATGTTTCGATAGTAGGAAACTTTACTCCAGATTCCATACCGATTATTATAGATTTTTCTAATTTTATTTTTTTAGCTAATTCTTCTTCAGTTAGTCCCTTTGATTGTATAGCTTTGTAAATTCCATTTGTTGAATTAGTAACCATTATGTCCTCCAAATATCTATAATTAGATTTTATAAGCAAAATATAGATATGTAATTGATAAAAAGATTAAAAATAGTATATCAATATACTAAAATTATAAAAAAAGTATAGTTATATATTATAATTAAAAGTATTATTGCTTGTTATGCTAAATTATTGTTACTTAATCATTATCAGTTTATTTTTTAGTTTAGAAGTTTAAAATAAAAGCATAAGGAGGATATGATTATGAAAAATATCATTACTAAAACACTATGTAATTCATTTGCCTTTGTTCTTTCTTTTTTGACTATTTATACAGTAAATAGCACCTGTTTACTTGGACTAGGGCAAGTAAAAGAACCAGAAAGTTTAAACAAGTTTAAGAAATTATCCTAATTTACTAATTCTAGTAAGTTCGTAGAAAGCACTATAGATAATTTCAAATAAATTTTGTTAAATTGAATAGTTTGATGAAGATCAAACTATTTTTTAAAATAGTAGAGGAAACAAATATTTATAATAATTTAAAAAAATCAAATTTTAAAGTTTTCTATGATGATTGTAAAAAAAGAAAGAGGTTTTTCATAAAAATAGGTAATGATTTTATAGAAGTTTCGGAAGAAGTATATAAATTGTTTAAAAGTAGTTACGATAAGATTAGATATGAAATTAAAATTAAAGTAGAAAGATCGATTATCAGTTATAAGGATATTGATCAGTCTACTTTTTTTATTATGGATAATAAAACACAGAATAATCCTATTGATAAAATATATCTTCATGATCTTGCAGAATTGGCTAAAAAAGAAATCTATAATTTGAATGATAAATATAGAGATATCGCAATTTGCATATTTTTAAAGGAGATGACGATAAAGGAAACATCTGAGTATCTTGGAATACCAAATACTACTGTTTTTGATCGAAAGAAAAAGATTCAAAAAATACTACAAAAAAAATTAAAAGAATCCGAATTTTTTTAATATTGTTTTCATTCTTACTGGTGAAGATACGTCATCAGGAGGAAAACAAACATGAAAAATAAAAATCATTATTTATTTTACTGTACTTTATATTGGAACATCTTCAATATTTGCAGTCTTCAATGCTTCAGCAGTATAAAGAACTATATTATTGCGTACATAAATGAAATCAGTATAGTCTTTAAAGAAAATTTAAGAAAACCCTGCTGATAATATTTGGTGCAGAATACGTGCACCACCTTCTTTCATTTCTTTAGTGGAAAGAAAGGAGGCTTATATGTCCTATAATAAAAGTTCTGAAGAAAAGAAATGGAGAAAATGGAAAAATAATGAAGAAAAGTTATTAAAAAAATATGGGTTGTCTGAAGAAGAGATTCATGAGTTGCGTGATTATGACTGGAAACAGTTCAACGAAGAAAGACGATATAGGGAAAGACAGGTAACTGGATTTGATTATATGAATCAGATAGAATCGCCAGTAGCTTCTCTGCCTGTTCGTGATTTTCATGATATTCTGGATCAGCTTCAGGATGAAGAACTGTATGATTTCCTAAAAAAACTCAATCAGCAGACGATGGATATTCTTTATCTTAAGGTAATCGGATATACAGTGAAGGAAATTGCTGAAATGATGGGCTTAAAGGAAGATACTGTTCGCTACCGTATAAGGGTTATTAGAAAAAAAATAAAAAATAATCAGCAGTTTCAATATTTTGGCAGTTTTCGTCGGCTAATAAGTGAAGGGCAACCTTTATGATCTTTGAAAACTGAATACCAGTGCAATTACGTTGTTGATGTCCCAGCCCTTAGATGAGTACGCTTGCGAGAAATACTTGATCTTAAAACGGTAGCTGCCAGTAGGCCGTGAAAGGCATCAGATATAATGATACTCATATTCGTCCATTTTCAGTGACAATATCTGGGTGAGAATCCCGGAGGTGAAATTCCTGTGGACTGCTCTAGCCAGGCAGTCGGTTGCACTGCAGAAAACATATTATAAAAGGAAAGTCAGATTTATCTGGCTTTCCATACATAGATGTGAAAGGAGGATTCTATTTATGAGGCGTGGTGAAATCTATTATGCGGATTTGAGAACCACACGTGGATGCGAGCAGGGAGGAATTCGACCCGTATTGATTGTTCAGAATGATGTAGGAAACTATTTCAGTCATACTACGGTTATTGCTGTATTGACGAAAAGATCACATCATAAGCCTTCACTTCCTACTCATGTATACATTGTAAGCAGAGATGGACTATACAGTGATTCAATCGTAATGGCAGAACAGATAAGGACGATTGATAAAAGAAGAATATTATCGAAGATTACTTCTTTAAATGAATTAGAGATGAAAGAAGTAGATAAGGCACTATTAAATAGCTTAGGCATATATCATTAGTTAAATTTGAATTAGAAATCAGATTGTAAAAGTTACTGACCTGATATTTATTTAGATTTATTTAATTATAAATATGTAATTTAAAGGAGTTTGACTATGGAAATCAACGTAGAAAATTATAACAGTGTGTTTAAGGAATATCCTGATGTAGTTGATGTAAAGACATTATGTAGAATGTTGGGTGGCATAAGTAAAAAAAGTGCTTATAAGTTGCTTAATGAAAATAAAATTGATCATATTAAAATTGGTCGTAAATTTTATATTCCAAAGTATCATGTCTTGAGATACCTGGAAATCATCAATTTAGTCGAAAATGTACAAAATCAAAAATAGTAAACTCGCTTTTGTTACTGGTTGATACTAAAATAATACTGCCAGTGAACGATCAAATGTTAGGAGGGATATGAATGAATAAAAAAACTGGCAAAAAGGAAGTATCTGGATATATAAAGGAAATAAATGGTATCTGGCATATCGTTATCGTTTATTATGATGTCCAAGGAAAACGTAAATTTTCTTCAGTATCTACCAAACTAAAAGTGAAAGGAAATAAACGTAATGCTGCAAAACTGATGGAAAACTTAATTGATCTTTTTGAAACTCCGAATGAAGGAGAAAAGTTAAATCTAAAAAAGTATCTGAATAGCGATTTAGGCAAAAACAAAGTTAAACTAGAAAAAGCAAAAACAGGAAAGAAAGTAAAACATAAAAAAGATGAACAAAATAAATTTATACCAATTACATCAGATATGCTATTTGCTGACTTTTTGTTTATTTGGCTAAGAGCAGTAAAAAACAGCATAGCATTAAATACTTATGGTACTTATTATATGACAGTAAATTCTAAGATTGCTCCCTATTTCAGAGAAAGGAATATTAAACTGAATGAGCTGTCTACGATAGATTTACAAAACTATTACGCATATGAAGAAGAAGTTGAAAGGTTATCACCAAATACTATTTTGAAAAGACACAACAATATTAATCAGGCATTGAAATATGCAATCGATTTAGAGCTGATTGAAAAAAAACCTGCAGATCGGGTCATCAAACCAAAAAAAGTAAAATTTACGGGAGGTTCTTCATATTCACAGGAAGAACTAACAGAATTATTTAAGATATTCAAAGGTGATCCGTTAGAGATAGCAGTGTATTTTGCAGCATATTATGGGCTACGCAGAGAGGAAATTGTAGGAATCAAATGGAAGAATATTGATTTTGAAAACCATACGCTGACGATACGCAGTGTTGTAACGAATGGTCTGATTAACGGAAAAGTAATAGAAATAGAAAGAGATAATCCTAAGAACATATCAAGTGAACGAACATTTCCATTGGTGAAATTATTTGAAGACTTACTTATAAAAATGAAAGCAGATCAGGAAAAAAATAAAAGGATTGCCGGTCGAAGCTACAATCCTCGATATTTGGATTATATCTACGTTGATAAATTAGGTAATCGAATCAAACCAGGGTATATCACTCAGCATTTTAATCAACATCTTAAGAAACATGGTGCAAGACATATTCGCTTTCATGATCTCCGCCACACATGTGCAACACTAATGCTGGCGAAGGGAGAGAATCTGGTTAAAGTTCAAAAGTGGCTAGGACACTCGAACATTTCGACAACCGCCAATATTTATTCACATTTAGATTTTCAGTCCAAAGTAGATTCTGCAAATAATCTGTTGAATATCATGCCAGACAGCCTAATTTAATGAAAATTGTGGTAATTTTTTTGGGGCGTAATTTTTAGATTTTTTTGCAAATTGTGGTAATTTTTAGGAAAAACCTGAAAAATGCCAAAATTGTGGTAAAAAAATAAAATAAAAAAAATCCTTAAAATCTTTCAGGAAGTCCGATTTTAAGGAATATTTTCAATATGGTGCGCGTGAAGGGACTCGAACCCCCACGGATGAACCGCCAGATCCTAAGTCTGGTGCGTCTGCCAGTTTCGCCACACGCGCATTTGAATTGCTTTAATATTATAGCAATCCTTTGCATAAAAATCAAGATAAATTTTATGTAGCTTTTGTAAAGTAAAGTGAAAAGTTAAATTCTACTTTAATATAGGAAGAGATGAATTTAATCTTTCACAAAATTCATGTTGAATTTACTCTTTCAATATGTCATATTGAAAATGACCGGAAGCAGCCAGAATCACAAAGAAAGGAGGCCCTTATGGCTGCCACAAATAAAAATAAACATATGACCGAAAATGAAAGAAAAATTATTGAATCAAGTATTCGTAATGGTGCCACCCATACGGCCATTGCACAAGTCATCGGTAAAGACAAGTCTACCATAGGAAAGGAAATCAGGCTTCATCGGGTCCTGACTTATAAATGCAATCTTCCTCTGGAATGTGTGAACCGATCCAAATGCTCTCATAATCACAGCTGTAAATTGGAATGCCCTGATTATATCCGGTTTAAATGCTCACGAAGAGACAGAAGTCCCGGGGCCTGCAATGGCTGTTCAAAATTTCATTCCTGCAGATTCAATAAATATGTCTATCAGCCCGAAACAGCTCACAGAGAGTACAGGAATACGCTTGTCGATTCAAGAGTGGGCGTGAACCTGACAACAGAGGAGGCAAAAAAGATGGGCGGAATTGTCAAACCGCTTCTTGATCAGGGCCAGTCCCCTTATCAAATCATTCAGGCTCATCCGGAATTAGGAATTACTGAAAGAACCCTCTATACTTATATCGAAACAGGCGTATTCAGTATTGTCGGAATCAGTGTTATGGACCTAAGACGCCAGGTATCCAGAAAAAAATTCAAGTCTAAGAAAGCCGCTTTAAAAAAGCGTGAAGACAGAAGATTCCTGAAAGGGAGAACCTATAAGGATTACTGTAACTATCTCTCCGAGAATGAGGACGCCAGAATCGTACAGATGGATACGGTATACAACGATATATCAAATGGTCCATTTATTCAGACATTCAAATTTGTGAAATACGGCTTCCTGTTCGGCATCCTTCACGAAGAGAAAACAGAGGAAGCGATGGTTTCAGGCGTGAATGCTTTAGAAAATCTTTTAGGCAGCGAACTTTTCCATGAAGAAGTTGAAATTCTTCTGACAGACCACGGAAGCGAAATGGCCGATGCAGAAGGAATTGAAAAAAAAGAAAACGGAGCAAGAAGAACCCGTGTCTATTACTGTGATCCGATGCAGTCCACACAAAAGGCAACCCTGGAAAACAATCATATTGAACTGCGCTACATTTTTCCAAAAGAAACAGATTTAAGAGCTCTGGGGCTAACATCTCAGAAAGCCTTGAATACTGCACTGTCGCATATTAACTCGATGTCAAAAGAAAAGCTCAACGGAAAGTCACCCATTGAGCTGATGGAATTTCTTCATCCTGAACTCATGAAGAAATTCAACGATTTTGGAATTACCAGAATCGAAAAAGATAACATTATTCTAAAGCCCTACTTATTGAAAAAATAATGAATTAAAAACCAGCTGCTTCACGGTCTTTCAAACAAAACATAGTAGAATTTAGTCTTTCCAGCCAAAAAAATTTCTAAATTCTCCTATCCTTTATTGCGGCCTTTTTATGTTATCGTCAATAATATTATATACCTGAAACAGTAATTCCTACAATAACAAAAAGCAAATAACTATCCGTCTGTCCTGATAACTATTTCATTTTAGAAATGATGAACGACTAATTTCCACATTTTTTTGTCGCTTTTTAAAGTAGAATTTAACTTTTCACTTCACGGTAGCTTTTGTAAATCGAATTATTTATCTAAATAAGCCTTTCTGCAATCCTCAATTAGTTGAAGAGCCTCTTCTTTTCCGTGATATTCGCCTACCGTTACTTCGATATCTTCTAATGTTTTATAGTTTTCAAAAAAGTTATGAATTTCTTTTAAAGTAAAAGAGGAAACATCTTTTAATTCCTGGACTTCATCGTAACGTGGATCACAATCGATAACTGAAATCAGTTTATAGTCCTCCTTACCATTATCGATCATCGTTAGATAGCCTACAACACGGCAAGGAACGATACAGCCAGGATATGTTGGTTCTGTGCCAATAATGAGAATATCCAGTGGATCGCCATCAGGTGCGAGGGTATTCTCAATGATTCCATATTCAGTAGGATAACCCATAGCTGAATAAAGCACACGATCTAATCTGATTTTACCGGTTTTCTTATCAATTTCATATTTGTTTCTTGAACGGAATGGAATTTCCACAACCGCTTCTACAACATCATATTTCATAATTTCACACTCCTTGAATTATTATAACATATTCATCTGAATTTTTATAATATCAAAATTGTTATAAACTTTGCATTCATCAGATTTTATGGTACAATACTGCTCAAAAGTGAGGGTGATATTATGAGCAAAGGTATTGTTCGTTTTGTTTTAGAACTTATTTTAGGAGCAGGTGTGATCATGCTGATGAGCTATCTTTTTGATGGCGTATATGTTCGTGATTTTTCGATAGCCTTTTTAGTAGCTATTGTATTATCGTTATTAAATAAGTTTGTGAAACCTATTTTATCGGTATTGGCTTTACCAATCACGATCATGAGTTTAGGACTGTTTCAGCTGGTCATCAATGGAGTGATTTTATATTTAGCTGTGATGGTGTTAGAACCTGATTTTCAAATTGCATCATTTGGTTTAACCATTTTGACAGCAATATGTATATCTATATTATATAGTATCTTAGGAATTGGAAAAAATTAAAGCATCCTTTAGAGATGCTTTTTTTAATAAAGATAGAAAAAAGTATTGAATATCTGAAAAATACTTTCATATGACTACCATTTATCCTCAGAATCAAGTATAATGTACTAAGCTAGAGGAGGAACCTATGTTAACAACACAAGAGTTGAAACAGCATTCTGTAAATATTCGAAAGAATATTATTAAGATGGTAACAAGTGCGCAGAGCGGACATCCGGGAGGAAGCCTGTCAAGTGCAGATATGATCACCTATTTATACTTTAATGTCATGGACATTAATCAAGATAATGTAAAAGGAATCGATCGTGACCGTTTTGTCTTAAGCAAGGGACATGCGTCACCACTATTATATGCGGTATTAAGTGAAAAAGGATTTATCGATGAAGAGGAATTGATGACTTTTAGAAAAATCAATTCAAACTTACAAGGGCACCCGAATATGCTTTCCGTAGATGGTGTTGACATGTCGACAGGTTCTTTGGGACAGGGAATTAGTGCAGCTGTAGGGATGGCAATGGCGAACAAACTGGATCAGAATGATCACCGTATTTATGCCTTATTGGGAGATGGTGAAAGTCAGGAAGGTCAGGTATGGGAAGCCGCTATGGCAGCTGCTCATTATAAACTGGATAATTTGTGTGTGATCTTAGATTACAATGGTTTGCAAATTGATGGCAGTATACATGACGTCATGGATCCATCACCATTAGATGAGAAGTTTAAAGCATTTGGATGGCATGTCATTGAGATTGACGGGCATAACTATGAAGAAATAGGAAAAGCCTTTGCACAGGCAAAGACGATTAAAGGACAGCCGACTTTGATCTTTGCCCATACGATCAAAGGAAAAGGTGTATCATTTATGGAAAACCAATCTGCATGGCATGGAGTGGCACCAAATGCAGAACAATGTGCATTGGCATTGAAAGAACTGGATGGTGAGTAGGATGTCAAAAATAGCGACTAGAGAAGCTTATGGAAAAGCTTTAATGAAATTAGCACAGCAAAGAGATGATATTGTTGTGTTAGATGCGGATCTGTCAGGATCGACAAAATCAGGAAGTGTTAAAAAAGTAAAACCGGAAGTTTTCTTCAATATGGGAATAGCGGAAGGAAATATGATGAGTGTAGCAGCAGGGTTAGCAGCAAGCGGCAAAACCGTATTTGCCTCCAGCTTTGCAATGTTTGCATCAGGAAGAGCTTTTGAACAGATTCGTAATAGCATCGGCTATCCTTCATTAAATGTGAAAATATGTGCAACACATGCAGGTTTGAGCGTAGGGGAAGATGGTGCCAGTCACCAATGTATAGAAGATATGGCATTGATGCGTGTAATTCCGGGTATGAAGGTTTTTCAGCCAGCGGATGCGATTGAATGTGAACAGCTGATTGAAACGATAGCGGATATCAAGGGACCATGTTATGTAAGAATGAGTCGCTTGGCTACAGAACAAGTACATGATGAAAGTTATCAATATGAATACGGAAAAGCCGATGTGATCCAAGAAGGCAAAGATGTTTTAATCATTGCTAGCGGTTTGGAAGTGCTGGAAGCTGTAAAAGCCAGTGAATTATTAAAAGAAGAAGGGATCATACCAACAATTTTAAACATTCATACGATCAAGCCATTAGATGAAAAAACGATCATTGAAATGGCACAGAAGCATTCGATTATCCTTACAGCTGAAGAACATTCTGTTATTGGCGGCTTAGGAAGTGCGGTAGCTGATTGTTTATGCCGTAACTATCCTGCTAAGCTGACGATGATCGGAGTTCAGGATACTTTTGGAGAAAGTGGTAAGCCAGCTGAGTTATTTGACAAATATGAAATAGATGCACGACATATCGCAAAGAAGGTAAGGGAAGCATATTATGGAAACAATCAAACTAGATGATGAAGATTTTGGTGAATTTAATGATTTGATGGAAGAATATGAAAATCTGATTGAAGAATTTAAAGAAAAAAATCAGGATATTGCCATTCAAATCGATGAAACATTGAACGAAAAAAAAGCGAGTCAGGATTGATTCGCTTTTTTTATGCTTATAGAGTTGTTTTCCAAAGACCGTGTAAATTGCAGTATTCATAAACGGCTACAACACTTTCACCTTCTGCTAATTTGAATGAAGCCGTTGGTCCTTCATTAGGATTTAGATATTTTTTCATACCACCTAAATTAGTTTGTACATAAATCCACTGAATATAATGTTCTGGAAGCATTGGATGATCTACACTGCCAACACGAACAACGACATTATCTTTTTCAACATTTACAACAGGCACGTGCTTTTCTCCTGCTCCATCACTTGTATTAGGTACTAGCTCATGCATGTTTTCACCACAGCAAACAATAGGAACACCTGATTCATTGATCATTTCTACAATATTGCCGCAGTGATTACATCTAAAAAATTTTACATCTTTCATAATTCTTGTTCCTCTCTTTCAACTTCATTATAGTCTCTTTCATTCGCATATGCAAGCAGATGACACTTTAGAAATATAACTTGATGAGAATAAGCATAAAGATATAATAAAAGATGACTACAGGAGGACTTTATGAAACTAAAATTAGAGGGAATTCAAAAAAGTTTTGAATCAAAAGAAGTTTTAAAAAATATTACCTTTGAATTTGAAGAAGGAAAGATATATGGACTTCTTGGAAGAAACGGTGCAGGAAAAACGACACTTTTCAATTGTATAAGTGAAGATATTCCTTATGATAAAGGAGAAATGAAAATCATTGAAGATGATCAGGAAAGAAAACTTATGGCGGATGATATAGGATATGTATATTCAACACCACAGGTTCCGGATTTTCTAACAGGAAGAGAATTTTTAAATTTTTTTATCGACATCAATCGTTCTAAAATAACGAATTTAAAAAGCATTGATGAATATTTTGATTTAGTAGGTATTGAACCGGAAGATCGGGATCGTTTATTAAAAGACTATTCTCATGGTATGAAAAATAAAGTAATGATGCTTGTGCATATTATCTTTAATCCAAAGATCCTTCTTCTTGATGAACCGCTGACAAGCTTTGATGTTGTTGCAGCTGCACAGATGAAACAGCTTTTAAAAGATATATCAAAAGAACATATCTTAATTTTTTCTACACATATCATGGAATTGGCTTTAGATCTTTGTGATGAGATCATACTTCTGACACATGGCGAATTAGAGAAAATCGATCGTCAGGGAGAAAATCGGGATATGTTTGAGGATATGATCATTTCTAAATTAAAGGGTGAAGATGATGAATGAGTTTGTTTATTCATTTCAGTTAAAAAATGTTTATCGCACAAATTCTTTTCTATATTATTTAAAACGTTTTCCATTGATCAAACGTTTGATACCAAACGATATTTATGCGAAAAAAGGGTTAAAGACCTTTGCGAAATGTTTAGCTTTTCTTTATGAATTTGCGACATTATTTATCTGGAAGTTGCTTTATTTGTTTTTAATATTTACAATTCCATCGATGATGATGGAAACATCTGTTGATTTGGCTGCTTCTTTTCATCTTTTCTTCTTCATGACATTGATTGGAGGCTTGTTGAATACATCACTCTTGAATCCTACCAAGGATAAATATTATGCAATCTGTCTGATGAGAATGGACGCTAAAAAAATAGCTTTGAGTGAATTTCTTTATTTCCAGTTAAAAAATTTAGCTGGAATGGGGATTGCGGCGTTTTTAATCCAAATGTTTATTCCGCTTGATTTTATTTCTTGTCTCAGTTTGTCTTTACTGGTCGTTGCATGTAAATTCATTATAGCTGGCTTGCTCTTAAAAAAGAGTCAAAAGAAAGTTTATAATGAAAATAAAGGAGATATCTTAAAACTTGTTTTATGTCTGATCTTTCTTGGGGCAGCCTTTGTACCATTTTTCTTTTCAATGTATATGTCGATGCAGATATACTATATTTTATGTGGAATCATGCTGGTTGTATCTTTAGCAGCAGTAGCTTATTTATATAAGTTTGAAGGATATGCGTCTATTTATAAAGAATTATTAAAACCGGATAATATTGTTTTTGATCTGGCACAGGTCCAAAAACAAGGAAATAAGGTTTTCACAGAGAAAATTGAATATGAGCATATTACTACTTCTAAGAAAGGATATGCTTATCTTAACCAGATTTTTGTACAGCGTCATAAACGATTACTGACAAAAACTGCGAATCGAATCGCTCTTGGTTCATTAGCAGTAATCGTTTTTCTTTTGCTGGCGGTTATTTTAGTAGAGCCTGTAAGAATCGGCATCAATACTTATCTAATTAGTTTTTTACCTTATTCATTATTCCTTATGTATTTGATCAATCGTGGAGAATCGACTACTAAGGCGATGTTTATCAATTGTGACAATGCGATGCTTCATTATCGTTTTTATCGTCAGCCTTCCGCAATACTTGGAATGTTTAAAGAACGTTTGCAGAGCCTGATTCTTATCAATCTGCGTCCGGCGGCTGTTATTGCATTGGGATTGACTTTATTATTAGTAGTAAGCGGTGGCAGTACAAATGTTTTTGATTATGTTATATTACCGGTAACGATTATTTGCTTATCCATTTTCTTTTCAGTTCATTATCTGGCTCTTTATTACTTGCTTCAGCCGTATAATAGTGAAGTAGAAATGAAAAATCCATTGTATACAGTAATAACAGCCTTTACTTATTTTGTTTGTTATGCTTTTATGCAACGAATTGATTCACATTATTTTGGTATATGGGTCATTGGTCTGACCATTGCTTATATCATTATTGCCTTAATCCTGACTTATCGTTTAGCTTCGAAAAGCTTTCGACTTAAGTAAAGGTGTACGCATGCAGGTGCATGCGTTTTTTTTCATGAACTATTGAAATTTAATTCATGATTTCTCATATTTTCAGAAAGAGTTGAAAACGTCTGATAGAACGTGATAAAATAGGGAATAATCGGGGGAGGGGTAAAAGTCTATGATTTATACATGTACATTAAATCCTGCTCTTGACAAAATGGGATATGTTGAAAAAATTCAGCTGAATCAGATGAATCGTCTGACACATATCGAAAATGATGCAGGAGGCAAAGGAATCAATGTTTCAAGAGATATCAAGGCTTTAAATCACAAATCAGTTGCTGTTGGTTTTTTAGGTGGTTCTGCAGGAACCTTTATTGAAATGCTTCTGCGAAGAGAAGACATTGATCATCATATGATAGAAATACTTGGTAATACACGAACAAATTTAAAAGTATTTGATGAAAATGGTGTCAGTGAATTTAATGAGGAAGGACCTTTTGTGTTGAATGATGAGCTGGAAGCGCTGTTAGACTTTTTTAGAAGTCATCTTGATGAAAGATGTATTCTTGTGATCAGTGGTTCAATGCCAAAGGGCTGTGGTTTAGATACATATAAAAGGATCATTGAAATTGCAAAAGAAAATGAGGCTTTAGTTTTTTTAGATACCAGTATGAAATATCTATTACCATCTTTAGAAGCACATCCGGATATCGTAAAGATCACGAGCGCTGATCTAGCAAAATTAAATCATATTGATGCTCGTTTAAGTGAAGAAGAAATTGCTTCAATGGGACGTAATTTTATCCGTCAGAATTGTGAAATGTTATGTGTGTCTCATGAAAACCAGGGGATTTATTTAATTACGAAAAATAAGATCTTGCATTGTACACCAATGGATTTAGAAATTAAATCAAAGGTAGGTGTTGGTGATGCTTTTGTAGCCGGTTTTGTTGTAGGACTTGAAAACGGGTTAAGAGATGAAGAGGTATTGCGTCTGGCAGGGGCTAGCTATGCAGCGGCTTCTCAGCGTTCCAATGCCCACCCTAAAAATTATGAGGAAGTGCATGCATATTTAGATCAGATCATCATTGAAAGAGTATAATTAAAGAAATGTTGCATAAAAAAAAGGCTGGATATCGTAACCGGCCTTTTGTTTATAAAACCTCATTTAAAATCTTATCCATCATGAAACGTTTGCTTCGGTGAATGGCTTTTTGTACATATTCACAGCCATTAATATAGCCGTTAACGTACGCTTTTTTATAATGGGAACTGCGTAGTTTGATTTCTTTGATTTGTGCTTTGATACGCTTTTCTAAGTCATCTAAATTATTTGTATAGCTATCTAAAAGCAATTGAATATCATGTAATGCTTCCTGATGACCTTCTTTAAAATAGCCACGATATTTGATTTCATATTCAACGCTAGAAATAGCTTCTCTGACATATTCAAGACGAGAAGAATATTCTTTTAAAAATTTAGAAAAGTGAGGCTTGCTGCCTTTTTTATCACGAAACTCACCATCAACAAACTCAGAAAAATTATTGTAGCCATTGTTTTTTAAAGAATCCTCAATGGTTTCAGAGATATTTTTAGAAATGTTATTAACACTGCTTGAAACTTTTTGAGCGATTTCTTCTCCATTGATCTGTGAGAAGTAATTATCAATAGTATCAAAAAGGTCCTTATTGTTATTCTTGCTCATGCTACTCCTCCATAAACGCTTTTTACCTGGTCTTTGTTCATTTCATCAACAACCAGACCATCTTTCTTTAAAAGATTCTCTAAAACACTCATATCGACATTTAAATTCAATTTTTCTTCATCAAATAATGAACGGGTAATATTTTTTATAGCTTCATTGACTAAAACCAATGTTTGATTTAATTTCTTCTTTAAGGCAGCAGCTTCATCAGTTTTGCTTACTTTGCAGTAATTGTGAAGAATATCTAAAAGGATAGGTAAATAATATTGATCCAGCTTATGGATTTTTTCGTTTTCCAAAGGGTATTCTAGTAATAGTTTTTGAAGATATTTAAGCTGATTGGAACAATTATAAAGCCCTAATGAGATTTCTTCATCGGTAATATCGATGTTATAAGAATCAATGGCTTCAATCGTATTTTCAAAAGGTAGTGCCTGTTTTTCTTTTGATATTTCTCTTTCAGGCATTTTGACTTCTGTATTTATGATATTTGTTAATAATGCTTTATATCTATCATCATATTTTTCTTTAAAGTCAGATAAAGCACATATTCTTTCAGAATTATAATACACATCAATATCTGAAAATTCATGTCCATTTTTAACAAGCTGTATATGACCATTCAAATCTAAAGGATTGCTGATTTCTAATTTTTTTAATACATTTTTTTCTAACTTCCGATATTTATTAAATTGCAGTGATCTTGGATAAAAATCAAAGATCAGGCAGATCGTAATCACAACAGGAATCAAAGAGATCAGATCATGATCTAAAATGCTTAAATAGTCATTGAGTGTCCCATATATGACCCACATTATGATAATAATAGGAATTTTATATTTTCTCATGCTTCCACCCCTACTTTATTTTCTTATATAATTCTTCCATGGATAAAGTCAGCTGATCGTCAATCAAGCCATCTTTTTTTAATAAGTCTTCTAAAACATTCATATTGACATTCATATCAAGCTCATCTTTCTCAAACAAGCTGGAAGTAATATTTTGAATAGCTGTATTTACTAGATCGATCGTTTTTATCAGATTTTCTTTGGATTGCTTAGTATCACCATTTACTTGGGAAATCTTGCAGTATTGTTCAAGAATATCTAATAAGATCGGCAAATAATGCTGATGGAGCTTTTTGATCTTATCGTTTTCTTGAGGGTAATCAGCGAGCAACTGCTGAAGTTTTTTTAAATGGAAACTGCACTCATCCAAAGCCTTTGAAATAACTTCATCAGGAATATCTTCATTAAGATTATCAATTTTCAAAATTGTATCATTGAATAATTGAGTATTTTTATCTTCCTGTTTTATCAGTTCCTGATTTACATTTTGAACAGAAGCATCATTGAATATCTGATATACTTTTTCTAATAGGATCTGATACTGGTGCTCGTAATTTTTCTTATATTCGTTAAGAGAACATAATTCTTTATCTTTATAGACAATAAAAACATCTTTTAAGTTTTTGCCATTTCCCAGAAGCTTGATATATTTGCTGACTTTAACCATATCGCTACTTTTCACAAGCAATAATAAGGCTTTTTCCATTTCTTTATTTTTGAGACGTTGATTGTATTCATCAGGATGTATTTTCTTTTCTATAAAATTTATGATGATTTTCATAATAAAAAGAATGAGCAAAGCAATGAAAAGATTCATAAAAAGATCTATATTATCGTTGACCATTTCTAAGACGGTTACGACAATAATGAAAAGAAAATAATAATTCGTTAATTTTTTCATACAATCACCTCCTCTATTATAAACGAAAACGATTTAAAAAGAAATCGGCGAAATTGCCGATTTTTAAAAATTACTTTCTGCCATAGGACGTAAAATCAGGTCATGAACGACACCGTCATCAATTTCCATCGTATCAACAAGTACCTTTGCAAGTTTTTGGGCATTGAGATAATCAGGGCGATCAAGTTCTCTGAAATTCGTATTGATGCCGCCTGGATAGATAGCGCTGACTTTGATGTTATCTTCACGAACCTCTTTCACAAGAGCTTTATGAATGGCTTTCATGGCTTGTTTAGTTGCGGTATAAGCGGCCATGTTGACATTATCATAAAGACAGGCGCTAGAAAGGATGTTCATGATCAGTCCCTCTTTCTTTTCTTTCATTTTAGGAAGAAAAGTCTGTATAAAGGCAAGATGAGATACACAGTTTAAATCAAACATATAACGTAATTCATCCAGATCGATTTTTTCAACGGGAGCCTTTCTTACATTGGCCCCGGCATTATTGACCAGAATATTGATTTCCTGAAAGGTATCTAATACATGATTTGCAAACTGGATACATGCCTGTGAATCGCTGGCATCGAAGCAGGCAGCAAGTACTTTGATTTCAGGATTGATATCGTTGATTTCCCGTATGACGCTGCGTAATTTTTTCTCATTTCTGCCACATAGGGCCAGCTGTGCAGGAGTGCGATGAGCAATCTCTAAAGCAATAGCTTTTCCAAGACCATCGCTGGCTCCGCTAATGAAGATCTTCGATTGTTGGTTCAACATACTCTGTTTCTACCTCGCTTTCATCATCGATCGGTGCTAAATATCCATCATCGATCGCTTTATCTCTTAAGAAAATATAAGCTTCACATAAAGTTGCTTCCTGATAAGGAGTGACATAGAAGAGGGCAAGACCACAGGTAACGATGCCTAATAGATACCATGGCAAGAAGGATATTTCAAGAATAAATATATCTAGTTTGACACCTTTTGTCAGCATCTTTGTCATCTCAAAGACTTCTGATGAATCCATGTTTGGATTTTCAGCTAAGATATACGGAATCATATAATACTGATAGGCTTTATAGATACCTGGGATGACAAAGAGCAATGTCCATAGGAAAGTATAAATATCTCTCAGTAACATGATCTTGACGACATTAAGATAGGTCTTACTGGTAAACATGGAAAACAGCACTTCAAAACGTCTAGGTTCCTGACGATTTTCCACAAAGAAGCGGTTCATACCAACTTTAAGAGGATTGGAAATGAAGATGGAATAGGCCAGTGTTAATAGAGATATAATCACGGCTAAGGAAGTAGAGATAGCTACTGTGATGAAATCTAAAGAAATCACATAATAATCTCCCAGCCCCATTCTAAAATAGTACTGTCCTGTTTCTAGATTGACTACTGTTCCAAAGTTGGAAGAAGTCAAAAGGGAAAAAACAAGAAAGGTGCCGATGACGATCCATATATTGCGATGAATGCTGTCTTTAGCACGCTGTTTTAATTCAGCTCGTATAAACATGGTATTCCTCCTTGGGTTACTATATTATGTATTATAACTGATTCTAGAAGAAAAGAAATCAAAAATAGCTTTTTTGTAAGAAATATTATATTTTTTTTCGAATCAGACATAAAAAATGATTATTTTAAAAGGAATATAGAGAAGATTTAAAAAACATAAAAAAACTAAAAAATTTCTTTTAAAATAAACTCTTTAGGTCTATAATAGAATAGGAAATTAAGGAGGATTAGCATGACAAAGAAATTTATGTCAATGGATGGTAATAACGCTGCGGCGCATTGTGCGTATGCGTTTACAGAAGTTGCAGCGATTTACCCTATTACACCATCATCAACTATGGCAGAAGTTGTTGATGCATGGGCCACTCAAGGCCGCAAAAATATTTTTGACAGCGTCGTAAAAGTTGTAGAAATGCAGTCAGAAGGCGGAGCTGCCGGAGCTGTTCACGGTGCTTTACAAGGAGGGGCGTTGTCTACTACCTTTACCGCAAGTCAGGGCTTGTTATTAATGATTCCAAATATCTACAAGATGGTAGGTGAATGTCTGCCAGGCGTAATTCATGTGGCTGCCAGAGCCATTGCCGGACGTGCTCTTAACATCTTTGGAGATCATGAAGATATTTATGCATGCCGTCAGACAGGTATCTGTATGCTTGCCAGTCATTCCGTGCAGGAAGCAATGGATTTAGGAGGCGTTGCTCACTTATCTGCTATTAAGGCGCATGCACCTTTTATTCACTTCTTTGATGGATTCCGTACTTCTCATGAAATTCAGAAAGTAGAAGTAATGGATTATGAAGTGTTTGATCGTTTATTAGACAGAGAGGCATTAGCTTCTTATAAAGCAAATGCTTTGAACCCGCATTCAAATCCGGTAACTCGTGGTGGTGCTGAAAATGATGATATTTTCTTCCAGGGAAGAGAAGCTCAGAATGAGCATTACGCAAAAGTTCCTGATATCGTAGCTGAATACATGAAAGAGATTTCTAAGGTTACAGGACGTGAATACGCACCATTTACTTATTATGGAGCAGAAGATGCTGACCGTATCATCGTTGCAATGGGGTCAGTAACAGAAACGATTAAAGAAACAATTGATACTTTAGTTGCTAACGGTGAAAAAGTTGGTTTGATCAAAGTTCACTTATATCGTCCATTCTCTACGAAGTATCTGAGTGCTGTTTTACCTTCTACAGTTAAGAAGATTGCCGTATTGGATCGTACAAAGGAAATGGGTGGCCGTGAACCTCTATATCTAGATGTTCTAAATGCATTGAAAGATCGTAAAGAACTTACGATTACCGGTGGACGTTATGGCTTAGGTTCTAAAGATACAGCTCCAAATCAGATCAAAGCTGTTTATGATGAACTGGCTAAGGATGCACCAAAAGATGAATTCACGATTGGCATCAATGATGATGTTACACATTTATCATTACCAGTAGATAAGGATTTTGAAGTAAAGACTGATTATACTTCCTGCTTGTTCTATGGCTTAGGATCTGATGGTACGGTAAGTGCTAATAAGAACTCAATCAAGATCATTGGTGACCATACAGATCAGTATGTTCAGGCTTACTTTGCTTATGACTCTAAAAAAGCGGGCGGGGTAACTCGTTCTCACCTGCGTTTTGGAAAGTCACCAATCAGATCTACTTATTACATTAATAATGCAGATTTCATTTCTTGCTCATTGGATGCTTATGTATTCAAATATGACATGGTTAGCAACCTGAAAAAAGGCGGTACATTCTTATTGAATACAACATTCCCAAAAGAAGAACTGGAAAGCCATTTACCAAATCGTTTATTAGCTACTTTAGCGAAGAAACAGGCAAAATTCTATATCATTGATGCGACTAAGATCGCTCAGGAAATTGGTATGGGCAGAAGAACAAATACAATTCTGCAATCTGCTTTCTTTGCTTTGAATACGCAGATCATGCCTTATGATGAAGCAGTAACCTTGATGAAGGAAGCTGCTAAGAAATCTTACTCTAAGAAGGGTGAAGATATCGTATTAGCAAACTATAAGGCAATTGATTCTGGTAAAGATGGACTTGTTGAAATTCCTGTTAAGCCTGAATGGGCAGATTTGAAATATGATTCTGGAAGAAAGCCAATCGGTGATGAATATTTCGATAATCATGTAGCACCAATCAATCATTTGGAAGGCTATGATCTGCCAGTAAGTGCCTTTACAAAATATAACTTGTTAGATGGTTCTATCCGTAACAATGTTGCTTATGAAGAAAGAAGAACGATTGCGGTACAGGTACCTACTTGGGAACCTGATAACTGTATCCAGTGTGGTTTCTGTTCATATGTATGTCCTCATGGAACCATTCGTCCATTCTTATTGACAGAAGATGAAGTGAAGAATGCCCCAATGGAATTTAAGACAATTAAAGCAATGGGCAAGGGTGTTGAAAATTTACAGTATCGTATTCAGGTATCTCCAGATAACTGTGTAGGATGCGGACTTTGCGTAACTGAATGTCCAGGTAAAGCTGGCAATAAGGCATTGAAGATGGTTGATGTCAATGCGAAGTTAGATCAGGTACCTTTGGCTGATTACCTTTATAAACATACTCCTTACAAGACTCAGTACTTCTCAACAGATACAGTTAAGGGAAGTCAGTTCATGATGCCTTACTTTGAAGTATCAGGAGCTTGTCCAGGATGTGGTGAAACTCCTTACTATAAACTGGTATCTCAGTTGTTTGGTAAAGACATGATGGTTGCTAACGCTACAGGATGCTCAATGATCTATTCTTCTAGTACACCTTCTACACCATTTGTTAATGATGAAAATGGTAATGGTGTTGCCTGGGCTAACTCATTGTTCGAAGATAATGCTGAATATGGTTATGGTATGGCATTGGCTCAGAACTTTAAAGAAGCTAGAATCTTGAAGATCATGGAAGACAACATGGAAAGTGTTGAACCTGAATTAAAAGATGCTTTCACAAAATATATCGAAGCTGGCAACAACCGTGATGCTCAAAGAGAATTGGTAGAACCAATCATGAGTGGTGTAAAAGCAAGTGCTAATGAAGCTGTAAAAGAACTTGTTGACTATGAAAGAGACTTGGTTGGTAAGTCAATCTGGATCGTTGGTGGTGACGGATGGGCTTATGATATCGGATACGGCGGATTGGATCACGTATTAGCCAATAACTTAAATGTTAACATTTTAGTATTGGATACAGAAGTTTATTCTAATACAGGTGGACAGTCTTCTAAATCAAGTCAGGCTTCATCAATTGCGAAGTTTGCAGCTGGTGGTAAAGCAACAGCTAAGAAAGATTTAGGACAGATCGCTATGGCTTATGGTCATGTATATGTAGCTTCAATTTCTATGGGTGCTAACAAGGCTCAGACGTTGAAAGCATTGAAGGAAGCTGAAAGCTATGATGGACCATCATTGATCATTGCATACTCTCCATGTGCTGAACACGGTATCAAGGGTGGTTTAAGCAATCATCAGAAATCACAGGCTAAAGCAGTTGAATGTGGTTATGTAACACTTTATCGTTATGACCCACGTAAAGAACAGCCATTGACAATTGATTCTAAGGCTCCTAACTTTGATGAATTCAATAACTTCCTGATGAGTGAAACACGTTATTCACAGTTACCAAAGGTTAAAGGCGAAACAACAGCATATGAAATGTTTGAAAAGACAAAGAAAGATGCAATGAAACGCTATGACCGTTTAGTAAAACTGTCACAGGAATAATCTTATAAAAGCGAGGAAACCCTCGCTTTTTGATTGTTTTATAGTATAATAATGTAAAAAAAAGGAGGACTTATGAAGATTTGGATGCCGCCACAGATAAAAGAAAAAAATCATTATTCAATAGAGATAATAGGAGGTATAGCTGGTATTGTCCTTCTAGCATTGCTCTTAGTCATAGGAAGTTCCTTTCTTATGATTTATTTATCTGAAAGCAAAGAAATCGTTGCATTATTACTATGCTTATTTATTACGATATTTATGATCTGGTTAGCCATAAAACTGGGAAGACGCTCTAAGAGGAATACGACCCTTTTCTGTATGGAACAGGAACATCTTTATATTATTGATGTTTCTAAGTACATAAGCTATCATAAAGGGCTTTTCGGTCATGCTGAAATGGTGAGTGAAACGGCAAAAAGGCTTGAAGAAGTTAAAAAAGAATTGGAAAGGGATAAACAGCTTCCTGCTGAAGCCGCTGAAATCATACAAGTAGATAATCTTCGTGAGCATCCAAACTATTATTCACTTGTATGTAAGATCAAAAATAAGGAAGATCAGATTTATCGCTGGACATATTTGATGATGAAGGGATATGAGAATGAAGAAGAATTACGTATGATCTTAGAGAGAAAGCGATCGGCATACAGAAGTGTTGAAATAAAAGAAGAGCGAAAACCGTTTTATATATTTATAGCTGCTTTATTATTGATTATCTTTGTTTTGTTATGTGTTGTAAGTCATCCATCTATTCATCTTCTTTCTGATAATTTATATTTTCCTTTTTTGGGTTTATCATTCCTTATTTTCTGCATTACCTTGTATCTTTTCATAAAATGGCGGCGTGGAGAATAATTATAAAAAATAATCTAAGAAGCATAAATATAAGTTCATTTTAGGTATTATTCTTGACTTCATTAGTACTTGCAAGTAGAATATACATATGAAACAGACAAGACAGAAAACAATGATACTCAATGCTGTTATGAATCGTGATGATCATCCAACAGCTGAAATGGTTCATCAGGCACTTCTTTCTATAGATCCGCATATCTCACTGGCAACGGTTTATCGGAACCTGAATACTTTCGCAGCGAAAGGCAAGATTCGTAAAATAGAGATGTCGAATATGAAAGATCGTTATGATTTCCGAACGTCTTCTCACGATCATGCTTACTGTGTAAGATGTGGTAAACTGATTGATGTAGAATCCCGTTATTCTAAAAAACGTCACACTTTGCTTGAGGATGATTTTAAGGTTAATGAGGTTGAAGTCTTGTATAAAGGTATCTGTAAAGAATGTCGTAATCAAAATAATTGTGATGGCTGATCAGCCATCTTTTATTATGAAAATTCTAGCAGTGAATGTAAAAGAGTTGTATAATAGGAAAACAAAGGTGATATGATAGGATCTTTTTTAATGATATTCATTGGATTAACTCTAGCGGTTTCTGCTGGCTGGGCATTTAGTTATTTTGGATTATCCTGTTTTGAACAGATTATATTTCATTTAAAAGTTCCTTTAGAAGGAACAAATACGCAGTTTATCACTGATTGGTTTAAAAAATGTTTCTTAAAGCATTTTTGATCTCATTGTTATTTTTAATACCCAATATTTTTGAATTCTATGCAAATATTTTTCCTTTGATATCTATTTGTGTTTTTGTCATCTGTATTTTATATGGAGCAGCTAAAGTTGGAATCTTTGGAAACGACCTATGCCTCTAAAGAAAAAGGTGGTAATTATAAAGAAGATCTTATTGAAGAAATCACTCAGCTTGCAGAAGAACATCTCAATTTCTCTCATCAAAGCCGTTTAGGAGGCTATCATGTAGTAGCTGGTAGCGGATGGACAACCGGAGGAATCGTTGCTTCTACAAGTGGTCTTCCATTAATCATTCCTCTGACAACACAACGTTTTTCAGAGGGCGGCCTTTTCTTCCAGGGGCATATGCTTTGGGGGATATCTTAAAGAAAGAAGGTTATCAGCAGGAATATCTGATAGGTTCTGATGCATTATTTGACGGTAGAAAGTTTTATTTTGATACGCATGGCAATTATCATATTTTTGATTTAAAAGAAGCCTATAATGAACATAAGCTGCCTGAAGATTATCATGTCTTCTGGGGATATGAAGATGAAAAGCTCTTTAGTTTTGCGAAAGAAGAAATATTACGTTTGTCACAAAATGATCAGCCTTTTAATTTTACGATGCTGACCGTTGATACGCATCATCCTTATGGCTATAAAGATGCTCAATATAAAGAAAAATATCCAGAACAGTTATCAAACATCATTCGAGGCAATTCAGAAAAAATCGGTGAATTTATCGACTGGTTAAAGAAACAGCCTTTTTATGAAAATACAACCATTGTTATCATGGGGGATCATACGAGCATGGCAGCTGAATATATTCATAAAACATATGATTCAGATTATGAACGTACGGTAATGAATGTGATTATCAATTCGCAGGAAAAAACAGCTTTTAATCATCAACGTCTTTTTACGGCATTTGATCTTTATCCTACGATACTGAGTGCCATGGGTGTGGAAATTGAAAATGATCAGCTAGGATTAGGGGTCAGCCTATTTAGTGAAAAGAAAACTCTTGCGGAAGAAATGGGATTGCCTAAATTAGATCAGCAATTGAGACAACAGTCTAAAAATAAGATTTTAAAATAATAATATAATCCTTCTTTTAAATGTGTTAGAATATTAAAAAAGAGGGAATTATGAGAAATAATAAATCAACAGGAAAATATCATACAAACGAATCACTGGATACAACCATAAGATACTATAATACAGAACAGTATGCTTGTTTCAAACGTCTTCATCCTGGAGATGTAATTTTCGCAAAGATGCCGTTGTCCAATGAAATGCTCTTAGAAATTGAAGAGAGTCACCGCTCTAGGCCTTTTTTAGTGGCTAGAAAAGATAGGACATATGTATATGGCTATCAATGTTCTTCTTCATTAATGCCATGGCTAAAATCATATGAATATCATCCTTATCGTCAAAGCATTTATCATGATAACAAGGATTCATATTTTCAATTTAACTGCTATTATAAAATTCCTATTGATCATATTGAACGTTATTTAACTACCCTTTATTATGATGACTGCTATGAAATTCAGCGGAAATTGCTCATGTGTGAAAACCATCGTCAATCAAAAGTTCATTTTAAGATTGATGTATCTTTGCGCTTAGGTGACATATTTATTAAAAATGGAAAGTTATACTTGATTTATCAGAGCGATCATTCTAATCATTATGCATTTCGAACCTATGAAATCATAAGAAACCATGCTCAAAGTGTTGAAGCAGATGGATTTTATTTTGGGTTTAATTTTAATGACCGGCTGATTTTAAAGAAAAATGAATATTATTCTCTCTATTATCACTTCAATTATGATCAGCTATATCAGGCTGAAGCAATCAGAAAAAAGGTAAAAAGAAGTACTTCAAAAGAGGCTTTATTTAAACTTGAAAGAGGCATGAAGCTTTTAGATAGTCATGATATGGAATATATATATTTATTTACAAATGAAAAAATAAACTATGCATTGGATCTTAAACAGAAACAAATCGTAAAAATGAAGCATTTAAATGAATTACAGCCAATAGAAATGTTGAATCAGAAATTACTCTATCATTATTGCATATCTCTTTATTCAAGTAATAAGAAATGGAAGAAAGAATTAAATCAGCTTCTTGATGAAACATCGGAAAAAGGAAAACTTTACTTATATGTCAATAGATATTTTTACTCATTGTATTATTTTTTAAGAAAATATATGTATAAGCAAAATCATGAGTAAATAAGCAGTCTGACAATCAATCACAAATGTAGAAAAGATATATCTTATTTTTAACTAAGACTGATTTTTAAGTCTTGGACTTGTAAAGGAAATAGTTTGAAGCATATTTTGGCATAGTGTCATAAAATCCTCTTTATCCATTCCTTTTACAATCGCTTCGCTGGCAATTAAAGAAATTTCTTGTTCTAATTTTTGACGATATTCATCACTTTCATCTCTGTTTGGACAAACTTTAGCACCATGACGTCGGTCAGTTACGATATAACCCTCTTGTTTTAAAAGATTATAAGCTTTACTAACTGTCATCGTATTAACTTGCAGATCTTTTGCCAGAGTCCTAACTGCTGGTAAAGTTTCACCATATTTAAATTGACCACTGCCAATTCCACGAACGATCTCATTTCTTAACTGCAAATAAATCGGCGTTTCACTTTCATAATCAAGTTCAATAATCATTTATTCCACCTTCTTTACTAGCTGTTCATAAACAGCTTTTGTTTTTTCCTGTTCATCATCGTTGACAATATATACTCCATCCTGAGTATACAATATGATATAGGACGGATGTAAGGAAGCTAAATAAACTTCACAGTCGCCATATCGATCAAAACGATAATGACCTTTTCCATAAACTCCGGTATCTGTTCCATTGACACGGAAACCTTCTCCTAAGTCATCACTAAACTCTATTTTTTCAATAGATGTTAATGTCCATTCATGTTCATAAAAAGGGCTATCAACATGTAATGTTGTTTCTGTTAATGTTAATTCAGCAAGTTCATGATGTTGATCTAAATAATAAGGATAACCAAAAATATATCCAAAAAACACGAATATCACAACAAATACAGTTAGCATAAAATAACGATAACCTGGTTTTGCGGCATTAAAGATCATTTGCATGCCATTTGGACTCGGTATAAGTGTTCTGGGATCTGCCGGATTGTCATAAACGGCTCCGATCAAACCAATACGCCATGCTTCATCAACATTCTGATAGTAAAATTTATCCTCATGAAGACGAATCATTCGTTCTTTTAAGCGATAAAAAGACAGTAAACCTGACACCATTAAGATCATAAAACATACCGCAATTCCTAAACATAATAAACCAGCTATAAACTGTTTATCCAGTATTAATAAACCCAGATTAAAACAAGCATCACCACACCCGACATAAAACAATGCCATGAAATAACTATTCTTACGGGCCAAATTTAACTGGATATTTAAATCTGTGTCAGTTGTATACGTTTGATTGGCTATGCGAGAAATGAAATAACTGCCAACACATAAAATCATGATCATGATTAGTACGGTTGCGACTAAGATTGTTTGCTTATAGTAAATTCCAAATCCGAACAGAGCTAAATCCATACTTAATGGGATAGCTAAAAGATACCAGCAGGTCTTTGCTTTTTCCATATAAGCCGATAATTTTAAATCAACATGCATTTTTTTATCTTCTATGACGATCCATTGTTTTTCTCTTTTGAGTTCTTTTAATAATCTACGATACTTTCTAAAAGCAAAATTTGCCCCAATGACTAAAAGTACAAACCATGCCATCAGATAAACAAGATATATCATTCCTGATATAAAGAGCGTTGGTAGAGCTAAAAGTGTGATTAAAAAATAATTTCTTTGGCTTTCTTTTTTAAATCCAAGACAAAGCTCTTTTACTTCTTGACTATCATAAGCATATTCAGGAACTGATATCAAAAATAATCGTTTTTCACGATACGCTGCATCACTTTTTGACTGATAATAAATCACTGCCTCTATAAATAACATGACCCCTAAAACAAACCATTTCATTTATACCACCTCTTTGTATTATATATTATAATACAAATAATACAAAAATAATAGATATTTTTATCTAAAACTTACATAGCAAAAGACATGGCTCTGCATCAGTTTGCTCATCCAGCCTAAACCATGTCTATAAGAGGAGAATATCATTAAGTCTGTGTCATGTTACGAATGCCTAAATTCTATTTAATGGCATAGGTGTATTTATCTAGTACTTAAAAAATCTAAAAGGATGAAGTTATCACCTAAGCAGCAACAATCATAAAAAAGCGTCAGCTTTATGCCGACGCTTATTAGTTATCCTGGACGATATAGCTTGCTTTCTGAGACTGGATACCGTTATATAAATCTATATCATATACTGTAAAGTTATATTTATCTAGATAGTATGCAAAGGCATCATCAGCAATTGTAGAAAGACCTTCAATCGTACTTTGTGCTTCTTCTAAAGGAACATCAACACTGACAACTTCAATAACATAGAAGTTAGATAAATCCGAGCTATACTGATAAAGATCCAAAAGAGTATTATCTTCAGTAACAGCCATAATATTTTCCCAGATATCACTGCCTAAGCCAGAAGCATTTGTTAAGATCTGCTCACTGCCATCATAAGTCGTAGTTACTGAATCATACTGATTTACAGCTTCTTCAATCGTCAATTCACCATTTTTAACTTTTTCCTGAACTTCAGCAGCAATACTTGAATCTGTTGTCTGGAAAATTCTCAGCTTTCTAATCTGATAATTTTCTTTGATCTCATCATAATTATCAGTAATATATTTACTAGTTAACTGAGAAGCACGAACAGAAAGCAAGGCTCTTTCTTCAAGATACTGCTGTTCATTCTCATAGCCCATACTGGAAAGGAAAGTAGACCAGTTTTCTTCGCCAACAGTATCTTTAAAGCTCTGCATTGTTGACTGTGCCTCACTCATCATTTCATCTGTTACAGGAACTTCCTGATCAACGATATAAGCCGTAAGTTTTGAAATGATGGCGGTAACACCATTTTCTGATTTCAACCCTGTATAAACATCATTTTTAGTAATGGTCGTATTTCCGACAGTAATCAGAGCATCATTACCATCACTTAAACTTGTTGTAGCATCTTTACATCCGCTTAATGTTACAAGTAAGGCAAATGCACACACTGTTAATAATTTTTTCATGATGATCCTCCTTACTTTTCATCTTCAATGCCAAGATATGACTTAATGGCATTTTCAACATTTTCATTGGCAAATTCAACACCTAATTCCTGACCTGTTTCCCAGATGATCTGAGCATTTAAATCCGGATTAGCTTTTTCAATTGCAGCATAGATATCATTTCGAATGTCTTCATTTTCCATCAGAGCTTCTTTATCTGTTTCAGTTACTAAGATTTTATGATAACCATACTCTGTCTGTACCCAGTCTGTAACAACACCTTTTTCAGCAGCTAAGGCAGCTTCTTTAAATTCTGTTACAAGGCTTGAGTCTGAATCTACATAGCCAAGATTTCCACCATCGCTTGCACTGCCATCATCGGAATATTCTTTGGCAACTTCCGCAAAATCTTCACCATCTGCCAGCGCCTGATCAATGGCATCCATCTTTGCCTGTTCTTCTTCAGTGATATTGTTGAAATCACTGATCGTAACTAAGATGTGTGAAACAACTCGTGAATTCTTTTCTTCATATATTGGTGTGAACAGATTATCAAGATCTTTTGCATAAGCATCACCAATCAGTTTCTGCATTTTAAAAGAATGGGTAAAATAAAGTTCTAAATCATCTAAACTAGAATATCCGGCAGCTTGCAGCTGACTAAGCAGCGTTGACTCCTGGCCTTCATAATTCTGCTTGACGCTTGTAACGGCTGTCGCAATGTTTGTTTTCATTTCATCATCTACACTCACAGCAGCATCAACGACCGCTCTTTCAAAATAGCTGAATAAAACTTGTGTACCAGCTGAACTTGAGCTGCTTTCATCTCCGTAAAGCTCAAGATATAAATCATCAGCGAAAAAGTCCGTATCGCCGATAGATGCGACGACATCTTTGCCATCTACTTTTTTACCCGGGAGTTTTCCTTTGTTGGTGTCGTATGTATAATATCCGACAGCTGCAATCAGAATGACCGCAACTAATACGACAAACCAATTTTCTTTTAGCTTTTCAATCATAATGTCCTCCTCGTATTTAGACTTGTTTATTATAGAATAAAAAGGGTTAAAAATCAATTTAATCTCAACTGTTCAAGATAAATTCACGTTTTCTTCAAGATTTCTTCACACAAATGTTCTTATATAATATGAAGTTTATAGTTTTAAAATGAAAATATCGGTCAAAATTACTTATATGAGACAGATGAAAAAATAAATAGAACATATTACGTGAAGAATTATAAGAATTGTATTATAATATACAAGCAAGAAAAGAGAGGTAGTTATGGCATTATTAGAAATCAAAGATCTACATGTATCAATTGAAGATAAAGAAATATTAAAAGGGTTATCATTGTCAATCGAAGAAAATGAGATCCATGCATTAATGGGACCTAATGGTAACGGCAAAAGTACTTTGCTGGCAGCTATTATGGGACATCCAAAATATACGGTAACACAAGGAAGCATTACTTTTAAAGGAAAAGATGTATTAAGTATGAGTCCGGATGAAAGAAGCCGTGCCGGGTTATTTTTAGGTATGCAGTATCCGCAGGAAATTGCCGGAGTTACCAATTCTGATTTTATAAGAGCAGCGATCAATGCCCGTTTAGACAAACCTATTCCGTTATTCAAGTTTATCAAAGAAATGGAATCAACGATCGCCAAACTGCAAATGAAACCGGATCTGGCTCACCGTTTTTTAAATGAGGGCTTTTCCGGTGGAGAAAAGAAAAGAAATGAAATCGTACAGATGAGCATGTTGAAGCCGTCATTCAGCATGTTAGATGAAATTGATTCCGGTCTGGATGTAGATGCCTTGAAAATTGTGGCTGATGCCATTGTGGATCTCCAGAAGGAAAACAATATGGCCCTTTTGGTCGTATCGCACTATGCCCGTTTCTATCAGCTGTTGAAACCGACACATGCTCATGTTTTGGTAGATGGCAAGATCGTAGTCAGCGGGGATGCTTCTTTAGTGGAAAGAATCGATACTGAAGGTTACGACTGGATCGAGAAAGAATATGGCATTCATGTTAATGAGGAAACACCTGTTATCAAAACAGGGGTTACATCTATAGGCAGCTGTGCCGCTAAAGTAAGAAAAGGGGCATAGTATGGAGAAAGTAACTCTGACAAACCATTCTTTTGAAAAAATGGATATCCAGGAATCAAAAGAATTGGAAATTTATGTAGAAAAAAATGCAGAGGCTTCTCTATATATAGCTACATCCGCAAAAGTAGATTTAAAATGTTCCATCACTTTAGAAGAAAATGCCCATCTCAAAGCACTGTTTTGGAATGAATGTGAAAGCTTGAACAGTGAATGTGTGATCATGGCGAAAAAAGATGCAAAGATGGAACTTAATCTTGGGGAAGTCAATAGTGGAGAAGTTCAAAGCACGCAAAAGATTTACTTACAGGGAGAAGGAAGCGAGCTTCAATTAAGAAGTGCTCTGGCTGTCAGTGAAAAAAAGCATTTTGAAATTGAATGTGTTCATGAAGCACCTTATACTCAAAGCAACATGGAAAATTATGCAGTTGTTTATGAAAAAGGAAATTTTAAGATGAACGATACGGGTAGAATCCTTAAAGATGCTTATGGCAGCAATTCTCATCAGTCAAGCAGAGCTTTAGTTTTAAGTGAAGATCAGACGTGCGAGATCACGCCGATCCTTTTGATCGATGAAAATGATGTGCAGGCTTCTCATGCAACAACGATCGGACAGATCGATGAAAATCAGCTTTATTATTTACAGACAAGAGGACTGACGAAGAAACAGGCATTGGGATTGATCACAGTAGGTTATCTGATGCCGATTGCTTCTGTTTTAGATGATGAAATATTAAAAGAGGAATTGACCTCTAAAATAGAAAAGAAGGTGGGTCTTTCATGATCGATGTACAAAAAATTAGGGAAGACTTTCCTATCCTGAAAAGAAAGATGCAAGGTCATGATCTCATTTATTTTGATAATGCTGCGACAACATTCAAACCACAGTGCGTGATTGATGCAGTCGTGCGTTATTATACTGAATTAGGTGCAAATGCACATCGTGGAGATTATGAACTAAGTTTTCAGGTAGATAGTGAATATGAGGGATGCCGTAAGGCTGTAGCCCGGTTTATCGGTGCTGATGAAAAAGAAATCGTATTTACTTCCGGGGCAAGTGCTTCCTTAAATCAGATTGCTTATGGCTATAGCCGCTTTTTAAAACAAGGTGATGTGATCTTAAGCTGTGAAGCGGAACATGCTTCCAGTATTCTTCCATGGATGCGGGTAGCTGAAGAAAAAGGCTGTATCATCAAATATATTGAATTAGATGAAGAAGGACGTTTATCGATTGAAAGCTTAAAAGATTTGTTAGATGAGAAAGTCAAAGTTGTGGCATTAGCTCATGTTACCAATGTTTTAGGTTATGAAGCACCGATGAAAGAAATTTGTGCTTTGGCACATCAGATAGGAGCTGTCGTAGTGATGGACATGGCTCAGAGTGCTCCGCATATGAAAGTAGATGTCAAAGATATTGACTGTGATTTTGCGGCTTTTAGTGCTCATAAGATGTGTGGTCCAACAGGTTTAGGTGTCATGTATGGAAAGTATGAACTGTTATCTAAAATGGATCCATATATGCTTGGAGGCGGCAGCAATGCCCGCTTTGATATGTGTGGGAATTTGCTTTTGAAAGAAGCCCCTTATAAATATGAAACAGGTACTCCGCCCATTGAAGCAGTCATCGGATTTCATGCTGCTCTCAATTATCTAAGTCAGATCGGTATGGATGAGATTCAGGCTTATGAGAAAGAATTGCATGACTATGCGATTGAAAAATTGTCTAAACTAGAAAATATACTCTTATACAATCCGCATGCAGATGCAAGTATCATTACTTTTAATGTCAAAGATGTGTTTGCCCAGGATGCCGCAACCTTCTTTAATTCACAAGGTGTGGCAGTACGGGCAGGTCATCACTGTGCGAAGCTTTTGACAAAAAAACTAGAGACAAGCGCAACGCTTCGGGCGAGCTGTACATTCTATAATACAAAAGAAGAAGTAGATCGCTTTGTGGAGGTTTGTTCACAGGCAACGATTGAAAACTGTTTAGGTGTCTTCTTTTAGAAAGGAGTCGTTATGAATGATTTAATGCAGGATCCAATGATCTTACGTCAGATCATTATGGATCATTATGAATATCCACGTAATCATGAATTAACTCATGATGAAGCTTATATGAGCCGTCATATGGCTTCTGATTCATGTATTGATGACATTTATGTAGAAGCGAAAATCAAGGATCATGTCATTGAAGATATTCGCTTTGATGGGGTTGCCTGTACGATCGCAACAGCAAGCACTTCTATTATGAGTGAGCTTTTAAAAGGAAAGACGATCGATGAAGCGAATAAAATCATTGAAAACTATCATGCGATGATCGATGGTAAAGAATATGATGAAGATCTGCTGGAAGAAGCAGTGTGCATGCATACGGTAGGAAAGCAGGCAAATCGCATTAAATGTGCGACGATTGGCTGGAAGGCCATTGAAGAAATGATTAAGGAAAGTGAGTAAGACATGGAAAATAAATTCCCAAGTGAAGAATATAAGTATGGTTTTCATGATGAAGATGTAAGTGTCTATAATACTGGAAAAGGTTTAAATGAACATATCGTTGAACTGATTTCTAAAAAGAAAAACGAACCGGAATGGATGCTGGAATATCGTCTGAAAAGCTATCGTCAGTTTAAAAACATGAAATTACAGGAATGGGGACCTGATCTGAGTCATATTGATTTTGATGATTATACCTACTATATCAAACCAAGTGAAAAACAGGAAAGAAATTGGGAAGATGTTCCGGAAACGATCAAAAATACCTTTGATAAGCTGGGTATTCCAGAAGCTGAACAAAAGTTTCTGGCAGGGGTATCTACACAGTATGAATCAGAAGTTGTCTACCATAACATGTTGAAAGAAGTAGAAGAAAAAGGTGTTATCTTTTTAGATACGGATAGTGCTCTTCGTGAATATCCGGAATTATTTAAGAAGTATTTTGGGACTTTGGTAAGTTATGCTGATAATAAATTTGCAGCACTAAATAGTGCTGTATGGTCAGGAGGCAGCTTTATTTATGTACCAAAAGGGGTCAAGCTTGAAAAACCATTACAATCGTATTTTAGAATTAATTCAGAAAGAATGGGACAGTTTGAAAGAACGCTGATCATCGTTGATGAAGGAGCAGATGTTCACTATGTGGAAGGATGTACGGCTCCTACATATTCCAATGATTCCCTGCATGCAGCCGTAGTTGAGATCTTTGTTCATAAAGATGCGAAATGTCGTTATTCTACAGTCCAGAACTGGTCAAGCAATATCTTAAACCTGGTAACAAAAAGAGCTATCTGTTATGAAAATGCGACCATGGAATGGATCGATGGAAACATTGGATCACAAATTAATATGAAATATCCTGCCTGTGTATTAGCAGGTGAATATGCTAAGGGCATTACGGTATCTATTGCAGTTGCCGGTAAAAATCAGTTACAGGATGCGGGTGCGAAGATGATTCATCTAGCTCCTCATACTTCTAGTAATATCATTTCTAAATCAGTTTCTAGAAATGGCGGTAAAGTCAATTATCGTGGTCTTGTCAGTCATGGACCAAAGGCTCAGTTTTCAAAGAGCAAGGTAGAATGTGATACGTTGATCCTTGATAAACAGTCAACGAGTGATACGATACCAACCAATATCATGAAAAATGAAACAAGTCAGATCGAACATGAAGCAACGGTATCTAAGATCAGTGAAGAACAGCTTTTCTATCTGATGAGTCGTGGTCTGACCAAAGAAAGTGCTACGCAGATGATCGTAATGGGCTTTTTGGAACCATTTACTCGTGAACTTCCAATGGAATATGCCGTAGAGCTTAACCAGCTTCTAAAGCTTGATATGAGCGATTCAATTGGTTAAAAAGACTGTCAGAGGACAGTCTTTATTTTGAAACTTGATAATAAAGAGAGTTTGTAAGATAAATATGATAATCTGTATTTAACTGGGAAGGATAATGATATGATACGAAAAGCAGAGATAAAAGATGAAACAGCAATACTTCAATTATTAGATGAATTAGAAGAAACGAAGTTTTCAGAAGAAAGATTTCATGAGCTATATCTTAGAGATTTACAAGATAAAAGGCATCATTGCTTTGTGTATGAAGAAAATGATCAAATATTAGGCATGATTCATCTTCAACAACTACATCCCTGGCATCATCATAAAGAGGTCATGGAAATCATGGAATTAATCGTAGATCCTCATTTTCGCTCAAAAAGAGTCGGTGCCCAATTATTCGACTATGCTCAAAAATTTGCATTAAAAGAAAACTGTGAACAGATAGAACTGGCAACAAATCAAAAAAGAAAAAAAGCTCATGCCTTTTATGAAAAACACGGAATGGTTCAAAGCCATTATTCCTATACCAAAAAGCTTTAGAGATGGCAAAGACCATCTTTTTCTTTGGGCAAATGCCTAAATATAAAACATCTAGGTACATAACATGGAGTAGAGAGTTGACTCTAAACTTCTGAAATGAGACTTATTTTCATATAGTAGAACAGAGATCAAAAAGAGGGATATGATATGATTGATCTAAAAAGTATTGTTATTGAAACAGAAAGAGTGATCGGTTTACAAATCAAGCTTCCGTTTACTCTTTTAATATTTGTTTTTAATACAAAAGGTTTTCTATGCGGTAATCAGCTTAGTATAGAAGCATTTAAACATAATCGTGCAAGTATCTGTATCATGTCGAAATCATCAACCTATGAAGAATGTTTAAACAGTGAAGTTAAAGCTATGAACCAGTCAGCCATTGATAAAGGAATTGAAATTGGCATGAAAGGTAAAAAAGCTTTAATGCTGATGTATGAAAATTAAAAAAAAGAATCTATGGCTGATGATTCTTTGCATCTTTATCTTTTTATTAGGAGCCTTCTATATACAGCTGCAGCCAGTTTTTCAGATACAGGCGCAAGCTTACTTCCACCAACAGGTTGTCAGTGAGATCATGAATAGTATCAAAGAAATTACTGTCCCTGATGAATTTGTAGTCAAAAGTGACAATCAGGTCAGTATCAATGCAAATGTACTGAATAAATGGATCGTCGAAGTGAATGAAAAACTCAATGAGTCGATCCCTGATGTTTATGAAGCTTCAATACCGCTTGGTTATTTTACAGGAGTTGTCTTTTTTCAAAATCAGGGGCCTGATATTTCAGCAACGTTTTTAATATCTAATCGTATTATCGCCCGTTATAATATCAAAACGACTGCTTTAGGTATCAATAATGCTTTTATTGAACTCATTTTAAATGTAGAATGTAAAGGGATTGTTTTATTTGGCTTTGAAAAAAATGAACTATCTATTACTGAAAAAATTCCTTTAGCATTAGAATATATCCAAGGAGAAGTACCGCAAATATTTCCGTATTGATAATAACGGTAAAAAAACACTGAATTCTAAACATTAGAAAACAGTGCTTTTACATAATAAAGATTTTTTAGTAAGCCTGTGCTACCTGAACACCGACAACTCCTTCTACCTCTTCCAATAATAATGCTTCTACACCCATTGAAATCGTATCATCTAAGGCTAAACAGTCACTGCAGGCTCCTAACATTTTAATGGTGACGATACCATCTTTAAAGCTGACAAATTCTAAATCTCCACCGTCTCGCTGAATATAAGGGCGGATTTTTTCTAAAACCGCAATAATTTCTTTTTCTTTCTCGCTCATATCCTATTCCTCCTAAAATATACCTAATATATAGGCAACACCCACTGTTAATACAGCACCTAATACAAAACCGCCAACAGCTTCGATCATTCGATGTCCCAAAACCTGTTTCATTTTTTCATGATAGATAGGATCATCTAAAGGAAGTTTGATCATTTCCGCAAGATCTGATACTAGCTGCTGTGTCAATTGAATATTTTTTCCCGCATAATAGCGTACATTAACAGCATCATAGATTACGATAACGCTGAAAACAGATGTTATCGCAAACAGTGTAGAATTGAATCCTTCTACAAGACCAACGGCAATGCTTAACGCTGTTACGGTCGACGTATGGCTGCTTGGAAAGCCTCCGCAGGCAATGGTATAGTGGATATCAAATTTACCGCTTCGGTAATAATAAATAAATGGTTTTATAACCTGTGCTAAAGCATTGGCACATAATGCGATCCATAATGGAAAAAGATCATGAAGCATTTCATCACCCCGTAGTCCTTATTATATCACGCTTAGGGGCATTTTGTGAAATATGACATAAAAAAATCAAATAAATTGTTAACTTTAAATTAAAAACAGACGAAAAATAGAATATAAGGCAAGATTTAAGAAGATATGCAAGAAACGGAATTTTAAATAATCAGGATATCGCAGTTCGCTTTCCTTGCAGCCGCTCATGATTTGAAGATGTGAACAAAAGCCTCCAAAACCAATACAGATAAGAATATAGAAAATGTGATATTGATGATGGGCATAATAAGCACATCCGCTAGAAAATTCCATAAAAAGCTGAATCATATCTTCAAGAGGTCTTAAATAAATCAAAAGAAGTGTTTTTAGTGAAGCTGTGATTAAAAGATAGGCTAAGATCAGTGCCATGGTATGGAGTGAAAATGAAATAGCCTGATAGAGGGAAACCGGCTCATGAGTGTTATTCAAAGAGATAGCTGTTTTTCTTGTCATAAAAAGTAAGATGAAAATACTTATGATATGAATCATAAAAACGATAAGGGCCGTATTTTGTGAAGTCATAAAGGCTAAGCTCATCATCATGAAGCTGAAAGAGGGAATAGCTGTGCAAATAATGAATCGATGGGCCTGATTTTTTGTAAGCTTATGTTCTTTTAAAAGGGAATTGATCATATAGCTTTGAGCAGGACTTCCCAGCAGGATTGCTTTTATGATGATAAAAAATGAAGCTGTATCCATATGAAAAAACTTTTGAATGAAAGAATTTTTATTTGTTTTTTGGGGAAGAGAGATCATCTGGACA
Source organism: Traorella massiliensis (assembly GCF_900104665.1). Taxonomy (GTDB): domain Bacteria; phylum Bacillota_I; class Bacilli_A; order Erysipelotrichales; family Erysipelotrichaceae; genus Traorella; species Traorella massiliensis. The sequence continues at coordinate 205,281 of NZ_LT629968.1, forward strand.
AGGATGCATAAAAGAAAAAGACTGGGGAGAAGCTGTTCTATAAAGAAGGTCAGTGTTTGCTGATTTTCAAGAATAATAGCCTGATAGTGAAAAACAGAAAAGAAGATGAAACAGAGAAGAAGTAAAGTTTTCATGGCACACCCCTAGTATTTTATGGCTGAAACGAGTAAAATAGAAAAGAATGTGAGGAATATTTATGATACATATAAGTTTAGAAGGAATCGTAAAAACAAAAGAAGATGAAAATGCACTCATTGATCAGATAGAAAAAGTATGTCATGAATATAAAGTCCTTTTTGAAATAGATCATGGCATTGGTTCTATCTATGTATGTCCATGTGGTGTCATCGAAGTGAATATTTCAAATTATTATGCCATTTTAAAAACAAATACTGCACTTGTAGGACCTGGATATCATGCTTTTGTATGTGAACTGTTTGATAAGATCCAAAAAGGAAGTCATATTTATTTGTCTTTGGATGATGAGTGTGATTATCTGGAAGATCATGATCTAAATAGAATCAAAGATCTGGCTTTCTATCCTTATATGCATCGATTGATGGATAGTTTTTCGAAGATGAAAGAAGAGGATGAAGCGACTTATGCCTGGGATGATAAGAGCTATTTGCCGGTTGCTAAACCAAAAAGTGTGATTACACCATTTGGTTATATATATGCAAATGAATGTCAATCTGTTTCATTGCAGGAAGCCTGCAGTCGTTTCTATATTTGGAATGAAGTTGAAAAAGATGCTCTTTTCTATCGTAATTCTGCTTTGGTAAGCTTATGGTGCGACTGTTTGTTTGAAAATTCATTGTATGATGAAGCGGCATTAAATTTAGCGAAATCAATTTGTATTGCATTGGAAAAAGCTCATGAGTTAGATAAAGAATTACCATTGCCAATAGATGAATATCAAATGTTATGTCGCCTTTTAAATCGTGAAAATCAAATCTTTGATGTGGATCAGTATCCAAAAGGTGATGTGGGTTATCGTAAGAATGAAGTGTTTTATGTTTATGGCAACTGGTTTATATATTTCCAGGGAAATGCGATTCAAAGCTTTGACGGACATACGATGATCTTAAAAATCGTAAATGAAGAAGAAACGCTTTTGAATATGAAAATTACAGGTTATAAGAGCAATGAGAAAATGGACTTTGCTTATCGCTATTTAAATACCGTTGACTCAATGGATAGCCTTGATTTTGAAGATGGTGCGATGCGGGTAAAAAGTGTTCTTCATGAACTTCATGATGGAACGAATACACTTTATTTGCAGGCGCAATGTATTAAGGAGAATGAAATGCTGATGATCAATGCCGAATGCAGTGATATGTCTTTTTATCAGCAAGCCATTCATACGCTTGAAAATATGCAGATGATCCGTCAGGAAAGAAGTGAAGTAGATGTTAAAGTATAGAGCAGAGGATTACGCATCTTTGTGTGCTTTGACCTATCTTGATATTCCTGAATACCGGAAGGGAATGCTTTTTTCTACTTATGTGGAACAGTGTTTTCTTAAAGGGTGCAAAGAAAATGAGTTTTATCAGCGTTTGCATGAATATGTCATGAAACAGAATTTTTATGAATTTATGGATCTGGAAATTGTCAACTATGTCAATGAGAACAATCATAGCGGGCTTGTTTTTTATCAGCTGGAGGATAAGAATGACTGCTATCTGATCTATCGTGGCAGTGAGCTCTATGATGCCGTAAATCATGAAAATGGATGGGAAGACTGGCTGGATAATCTAGAAATCTGGCTAGGGATCACAAATCAGCAGCTTCGAGCGATGAAATATTTTAATGAGTTAAATACGCAGAAAAGATTGCATTTAATTGGTCATTCGAAGGGCGGTAATATCGCTTTGTTTCTTGGCGTTGCCTGTAGTGATGAAAAGATGTCACAGATTGATGAGATCGTGACGTTTAATGCCCCTGGTATCAATGATGATATGATGATGCAGTATAAGAAAAGGATTCAGGATATTCATTTTAAAAATAAGATATTATGTATTGAAAATGAAAATGATCCTATTAGTTCAATGTTTTCACATGTGAAAGAGCCTGTATTGGTATCTTCGATATATAAAGGAGCAAGTGTGGAAGAAGCTTATCATTCTCATCAGATATGGGCTTATGAAAAAAAAGATGGTTATTTTGTCAGTGCAGCTAAAAAATCAATTCTTCCAAGACTGGCCGATCTTGTCAGCAATCATTTTGTAAATCTTTTAGATGAAGAAAATAAGAAAAAGTTTGTTCATAAATTCATGGAATATTGTCAGAATGATTGTTCATTGGAAGAAATGTATCATGTTGTGTTATATAACATTGGTATTCATCAAAATCTTTTAAGTGAAGATGAGGATTTCAGATCGGTGGAAATTCAGACATTGCTTTCTTTATTTCAAAAAGAAATGAAGGAAAAAGTCATTTCAATTCCAGAGAGTGTAAAGGCTTCATTTGACGAAGTAAAAAGTAAAGTAGAAGGCTGGGTGAATCAGGTTGGAAAGAAGCAGTAGGATAGCAGGCATCGTTGCTGTTGTAGGAATATTGGCAGCTTGTCTTTTTGGTAATATTGATTTTCATGCGTTTAATCTAAGTTATTATGAAAGTGAATATACAAAGCTGAATACGGCTGAAAGTATTGGAATGAGCAATGAAGCACTTTTTGAAGCTACGGATGCGCTTTTGAGCTATATCAAAGGGAATAGAGAAGATATCAGCTGTGTACAAGAGATCAATGGTGTTGAAAGGGAAGTTTTTGATGAACGGGAAACGGCTCATATGGTTGATGTAAAGGCCCTTTATCAGAATGCCGGAAATGTTTGTTTTCTTTTGACAGCTTTGGGAATAGCATCTTTGTTATTTATCTTTTTTATTTATAAAAAGGGATATGTTTCATTAGAGAAGGCTTTACTGTCATTAAAAGATGGCTTTCGGCAGGTAACGCTGGCTTTTGTGATCGTCGTATCGTTTTTGGTTTTTTATGCTTTAGTAGATTTTAATCGTTTTTGGACCGTTTTCCATGAAGTTTTCTTTACAAATGATCTTTGGCTTTTAGATCCAAGAGTATCTGTGATGATCAATATGTTTCCAGAGGAATTCTTTTTTGGCATGGTCATGAGAATTGCACTTGGCTTTATCATCTGTTATGCTGCGATTACTTTTATTTCTTGTTATGGGATACGAAGATATTTTAAAAAAGCGAATTTGATTGAAAAAGATAACTAATAGGGTTATAATTTTTATCAGAAAGAAGTGAAAATATGAGAAGTGTAATATTAGCAAGTGAATCACCAAGAAGAAGAGAACTGATGAATATAAGCGGTATACCTTTTAGCTGTGCCAGCCCAAAGATCGAGGAACACCTTGACCTTTCAAACGGTATAGAAGAAGGAGTCATGAAACTTGCGAAAGAAAAGGCAGAAGCGGTTTATGAAAGCCATGGAGGCTATCTCGTGATTGGCGCAGATACGATCGTGGTTATCGGAGATGAAATTCTGGGAAAACCAAAAGACAGTGAAGATGCCCGAAGAATGCTGAGACTTTTATCTGGTAAAACACATAAGGTCATTACGGGTGTTGCACTTGTCAATCAGGAAGTTCATGAAACTTTCTATGAAGTAACTGATGTTACTTTCTGTGAATTAAGTGATCAGGAAATTGATGATTACATCAAAAGCCGGGAACATTATGATAAAGCAGGAAGCTATGCCATTCAGGGTAAAGGTATGATGTTTGTGAAAAGAATTGAAGGGGACTATGCGAATGTCGTAGGACTGCCAATGTGCCATTTGGTTCATGAATTAAAAAAATATGTAGAAGAGTAAGGACGAAAAGTAGTACTTAATCGAAAAGAAAAAGAAGAGATTTTAAATAAAAAAGTTAAATAAAAAAAATGAGCGCACTAAAAACAAGTGCACAAATGAAATAAAATAAATTTAGCGAAAATCAGGTTTCATTTTTAATCCAAGCATCAAGATGAATATTGATGGCGGCAAAGATTGAAAAGAAAGCTGCTTTGGAGTCTTCACGAATTCTCATCTGATGAAGATGATAGTCATTGAGAATTCTATTATTGATTCTCTCAGTACAAGTTCTATTTTTGTATAGTTCTTTCCATTTATCTGTTTTGTAAGGAACAGGGCCAAAAAGACGCATATCAAGCGAATCGTTAATGTAAACAGTTCTACCATATGGAGAAGGAGAACATGTATCTGCATGTGGACAAGAATCAATCAATCCCATTTTTAGAGGACAACGGAATTTTCTTCTTTGCCTTTGATAGTCGTAGCCACAGTGATACATTTCAACACCACAATCACAAATTGGTTTGCCGTTTTCACTAATAGAATCAAAGTGTTTATAAATATTTTTACCCAATTTACGTTGATTGAAATCAATGATTGGGATAATATTATGGTGACGCAGAAATTGGTAAACGGCAGAAGAATCGCTTGCGGAATCGAAACACATGAATTTTGGAGAGAGTTCAGGGTTAATATCAAGGAAACGAGCGGTAGAGGAAATGGAAGACAGAGCATCATGACGAGAAGCTTTCTCTAAATCGATAAAGACGGGAAGGTCAGTATGGATTAGAGGGTTATGATAAGAAATGTTATAGAGAGTATAACCGAAGTAATACATTCCAAGATCACTGTCCCAACCAAAATCTGCGTTTTTAGCGCTATAACGATGAGTGTTTAAAATATTGTCATCTTTAATGATTTGATGACCAAAAGGAGAAGCATGAATATGAAAAGCAGAACCATCACCAGAAAAGACAAGATTGTAGGAATCAATAAAGCCCATGTCATGAGAAGGAATGACAGCAATAGCGTTAAAAAGTAATTGAAGAGTATAAATCATACGATCACGGTCAAAAACAGAACCATCATGAGTGTAATTATCGAAAAGAGAATAAGTATCATCATTAGAGAAGTTCATTAATTTTTCACCTTTCTTAGGTTTAGAAGAATTAGATTTATTCGTAAAAAGGCCTTTAGGAAGAAGATCGTTATGGTGAGAAAAAGAATGAGTGATACGGTTAATGAAATCGTAATGAGAAGAATGGTTAGGAACATTCCAAGAACCGATAAGATATTGAAGAAGCCTATCGTGATGAACTTCATAACACCAATTTTTAAGAGAAGTAAAACCAAGATGAAGCATCAAAACGACAGAACGCAAATAGATAGCAGGATCGTTAGCGGGACGACCCAAAGGAGAATATAAAGGAAAGATGATATCGGCGACAAGGTCGACATCAAGTTTAGACAACTTATGAATAGCAGACTTAAAATTAGGAGAAGAAAGTCTGAAAAGATCAGAAGTTGAAAGAGAAGACTTTTCTGTCTTAAGAAATTCTTTGTAATCTTGAGACGAAGAGAAATAAATTAACATTGAAGATCACCACCTACTTACTACAGAAAGGCGAGCAAAGCGAGCCCGCAACGAGGGCGATTTGTCAAGCAAAAAGTGAAAAAAGTTGGGGGGATTTCAAAAAAACGGCAATTAAAAAAGAGCGTAAACAAGCCGTTAAAATGTTTTCGACCACGCTCTAGAAATATAAGGGGAATTCCCTTTTTTTCTTTACAATTTTGTGTATAATAAAGATTAAGGATACAAATATTCTAAGAAAGAGAAAAAAGGAGAAAAATATGAAAAAGTTAACAGCATTATTATGTGTTTTATGTCTGGTTGGATGTTCATCAGAGGAAGACACAAAAACAACGGTTTGTACAGCAGAAATTAATGGGGTCAACATCACGAATTCATTTAAATCAAATGGTGATGAGATCACAAGTCAGTCAATTCAAAACGAGTTAGATTATAGCTCATCTGAGATATCTGCAGAAGAAATAACGGCAACAGCAGAAGCTTATAAAGCAGCTTATGACATAACTGGTGTGGAATATAGTTATGAAAATGATGGAAGTACGCTTTTTGAAAATATAACGATTGATTTTACAAAAACAGATTTCAGTGAGCTGATGGATGCTGGACTGATTACAAGTGACAGTGGCGAAGAAGTAACTTATATTTCATTGGAACAAACATTAGAAGCATTAGAAAATAGTGGTTTTGAGTGTAAGTAAGGATGAGCATTGACTCATCCTTTTTGCATAAGAGGTGATAATCATTGAATCGGTTAAACTTATATTTAAGTGATAAGATCAAGGCAACATTTACTAGAAAAGTAGAAGATACGGATTTTTTTGTTATTAATAAAGATTTTTATATTCATCGTCTGTTATGTGATAAAAAAGAAATGATATTTAAGGAAGAAACTACTTCTTCAAATTTTAAAGTCATTTTATTTGAAAAGATCAGTGGAATGCTTGAAATAGAATATGAAGGGATTCTTGATGGTACAACAGGCAAGTATCCTTATGTAAAAGAAAAGACAAGTGATGATTTTTATATCCTGCGGCATGAAACGGTTTATTATCCTTGCTTTATAAGAGTGGATAGTGAGGATTATATACAGCATTTGATCGAGCCAAGGGAAGAGGATATGTTTGAAGTAAGTGTTCATGTAGAAGACCAACGCTGTGCTGTAAGCAATCTAAAAGAAGTGAATGGCTGGTTAAGAGGATTTAATCCAACGATCGTAATTGGAAATTATCATGAATATAAGAGTTTTTTTGGTGCTGTTTATTATGAAATGATAGAAAAAGAAAAGCTTCAAAGACTTGAAAAAATCATTTATGATACGAATCAGTTTATGAATCGTTATAAAAAAGCAAAGATCCAGGATTATAAAATCATTATCATTCCAGAAGGATATGGCAGTTTTGTATTAGAAGATACGATGTTTGTAACTAAAGAAGGCTGTGAGGATGCTCAACAATTGATTCATGAACTGATTCATACACATTGGAATCCTAAGTGTGATAAAAAGATCCAGCGAGCACGTTTCTTTGATGAAGCTTTGACACAGTATTTTACTTATCGAGCATGTGATGCGTTAAATATCAGATCTAAAAAGGAGATCGAAGAGGCATATTTACATGATTATCAGAATATCATGACTACTTATGAAGTTTCGCCCATGCCGATTCATACCTTTGCAGATGAAGAATTAGGTGACTTGTCTTATTCTTTTGGTGCATTGGCACTTATTGCTTTAGAAAAACAAATCGGTGAAAAAGAAATGGATGACGGTCTTACTAAATGTTTGTTTTTATATGAGAAGGAAGCCATTGATTTTAATAAGTTTGAAGCTTTGTTTTCAAGTGAATCTAAAAAAGTATTTGATGAATATTTTAGAAATGAAACAGCTGCAAGAAGACTTTTAGATAATAAAAAAAGCTGCTGAGCAGCTAATAATTTTCAAAGATTTCTCTAATTTGCTGTTTATCATGTGTGATCGATAAAGCGAAGGATAGCAAGATCCTTGCTTTTTGAGCACTTAATGTATTGGAAGCAATACATTGTTCATGAGGATCAAAAACATGATCGCTGAATACGATGCCCAATGGAACACGGCTGGCTCTTACAAAGATGATCTGTTTGCTTTCTGAGAGCTCATTGATCCTGTTAAGCCATTTCTGAGAATAGTTACCATTTCCGCTTCCAGCGATAACGATACCTTCATGGTTTTGCGCAAGATAATCTAAGATGTATGGATCAGCTCCGGCATAAAAGTAAGCAATCCCCACTTTTGGAAGAGCATCGGGTAAGTTTTTAGAGAAAATAGACTGATATGTATGATATTTAAAAGTCTTAGAGAAAAAATAGACATGTTCATCCTGCATATAGCCAAGACAGCCAAAGGCTTTTTGATCAAAGGCATCGATTTTATAGTTATTGACTTTTTGAATATCTCTTCCAGAATAAATCGTATTGGAAAAGAGGACCATGACTCCTTGTCCTTTTGACTGTTCATTGCCGGCTAATGCGATTGCCTGATATAGGTTATAAGGACCATCAGCACTTGTAGCAGTAGCAGGACGCATGGCTCCGGTAATAACAACAGGTTTATCAGAATGAACGGCTAAACTTAAAAAATAGGCGGTTTCTTCAATCGTATCTGTCCCATGAGTAACAACGATGCCATCTATCTTCTCGCTTTGAATCAGTTCATTGATCTTTTTCGCAAGCACAAGCCATTTCGTTTCATCGATTTCATTAGAATCAACATTAAATAATTGAATTTCTTGGATATGAGCAATTTTCTCAACGCTGGGAATTGATTTTAATATGTCTTCAACACTGATTTCACCGGCATGATAGGCAACCGTCTTACCTTTTTCACCAATTCCGGCAATCGTACCACCGGTTGCGACAACCATAATATTTTTCATCATTTTGCTCCCTTCATTTTATTAACTAACTTTTGATAGATATTTTCCATCATCCAGACTTCTCTTACTTCTTGTTTCAGTAGGTCGACAGGTATCCATTTGACACCCTTTGTTTCTTCTTTGTTGAGAATCAAAGGGGTTTTTTCATCAGCCTCAATAAGATAGGTTAGATTGAGATGTAAATGAGAAGAAACATATTTATTTCTTTTCACATGTCCATCAACAGTTAGAACTTCTAAAGAGAAAGGTTTATCAGATAAGAGAAGATATTGACCGACACCAGTTTCTTCCTTCATTTCCTTAAGAGCCACCGCACATAAGTCCTCTTCACCATCAGCGTGACCACCACACCAAGCCCATGAATCATAGATTTTATGATAGATCATCAGCACCTTTGTTCGCTCCTGATTAGTGATCCAGCAGGAAGAAGAAAAATGCATGAATGGATTGCTTCTATGAAGCAAATCTTCATGAACTTCCATTGCCTGTAAGATAAAGCCTTTGTCTTTTACTTCCTGTTCATTAAAAGGGATGTAATTTTGAATCATTTCTTTGAGTTTCATAGAATCATGGTAGCATTCAATCATAAAAAACTCAATGATTTTTATTTTAAATTATACATTCATTATGATATAATAACCACTAGATTAATATAAATGAGGAGGATCGTGATTTATATTAGTTGAGCGCCAGGACTAGTTTAGTTGACGAGGACAGCAGATTATCGAAAGATTCGGCGGGTACTGCTGCGGTATACCAATATCGTTAGAAATCATACAAAAATCAAAATCAACATTGAAACAAAAGTGATTTCATTTGATAGGAGGAAAATGATAATGTGTGGAATAATTGGCTATGCCGGCAGTAAGCCTTGTGCGCATGGTGTTTTATTGAGTGGGCTAAAGGCTTTAGAATACCGTGGATATGATTCTAGTGGTATTGCATCTTTTCAAGGCGATCAAATTAAGATTGTTAAAGCAAAGGGAAAAATAAAAGAACTTGAAGAGAAAATCAAAGATGTTCCTGAGTCCACTTGCGGCATTGCTCATACAAGATGGGCAACTCATGGAGAACCCAATGAAATCAATGCTCACCCTCATAAAGTAGGACAGATTACCCTTGTACATAATGGTATCATCGAAAATGCTGCCGCCTTAAAAAAGGCTTATGAGAAAAGAGGTATTGTTTTTAAAAGTGATACGGATAGTGAAGTTGCTTGTGCTTGTCTAGCAATATTATATCGAACTGAAAAAAATAAGTTAAATGTACTTAGAGAAGCTGCAAAGATATTAAAGGGAAGCTATGCTTTTGGAATCATGTTCGAAGATGAAGAAGGTGTTCTATATGGAATGCGTAAAGATTCACCTTTGGTTTTGGGAATCGGTGAAGATGGTAATTTTTTAGCGAGTGATCTAAGTGCCTTTGTTCGTTTTACTCGCAAATATGCGGTTATTGATGAAAATCAGATCGTAAGAATCACCAATAAAGAAATTGAATGTTACGATAAAGATTTAAAGCATATAGAACTTAAAACACAAATCAGTGAGATGGATATCTCAACGATAGAAAAAAATGGATATGATTCTTTCTTATTAAAAGAAATTCATGAAGAAGGAAAAGTGGTCATGGATACGATTCATCATTATATGACCCAAAGTCTACATGAACTTTCTAAGACAATGATCGATTTAAAAAAATATGACCATCTTTATTTTGTTGCCTGTGGTAGTGCTTATCATGTAGGTTTGTTAGCGAAAAATCTAATAGAGAAGTATGCTCGTATTCCTTGTAATTGTGAGGTGGCAAGTGAATTTCGTTATAATTCGCCAATCTTAGATGAAAAGACACTGGTCGTTTGTATTTCTCAATCGGGAGAAACGGCAGATACCTTAGCGGCCTTACGAATGGTGAATAAGATGGGAATTGATAGCTGTGCGATCGTGAATGTAAAAGGGAGTTCGCTTGAAAAAGAAGCAAAATATGTATTACCGACACTTGCCGGGGTTGAAATATCTGTAGCAACGACAAAAGCATATTGCGCACAGGTAGCGGTTTGTGCTTTATTAGCTTTACATGCCAGTATCGATCATCTGTCATCTTTACAGATACATATGATTGAAAAACAGCTTTTAAAGTTAGATACTTATATTCATAAGCTCATCAGTGATACAAAATTAGATGGTTTTGTATCATCGATCATCAATAAGAAAAATGTCTTTTTTATAGGACGAGGTATGGATTATGCATTATCGATGGAAGGGGCTTTAAAACTCAAAGAAATTACTTATATTCAGGCTGTGGCTTATCCGGCAGGAGAACTGAAACATGGAACGATTTCGTTGATTGAAAAGGATACTCCAGTGATGGTATTGATCAGTGATGAACATTTGGTGGATAAAAGTATTTCTAATATGAAAGAGGTTAAAGCAAGAGGTGCTAAGATACTTTTAGTCATTCGTGAGGATCTGTATCACGAGAACATCGAAGCTGATGAAGTGATTTTCTTGCCAAAGGTAAGTGAATTTCTTCAGGGAATCGTTTCAATCGTACCATATCAGCTTTTAGCTCATCATATAGCTGCCCAGATGGGCTGTGACATCGATCAGCCGAAAAATCTCGCTAAATCAGTAACAGTTGAATAGTAATTTATAAGTTATCAATAAAATGAAATGTTATCGACAAAGTGGAAAAGGTATGTTAGAATAATAACGGATGAACTCCATACAAATAGGAAACCCCAGTGGTGCTAGCACTGGGGTTTCATTTAGGAGGGAGGATTGCGGATTATCGTTGAATCAGACTGATGTACAGTATGATCAAACGCAAACATTCTTTCACAGCTACTACATTTTCATATAATAACTGGAGAAGAATGATGAGTTCAAAACCCAACTGCACCCCCTCCATACAAATAATATAGGTGTCATGGATCCTCACTCCCTCCTTTGTAGGACACCTACTATTCTATATCCATGAAATGGTTATTTTTCCCAAAAAAGAATAAAAAAATTTTGGGAAATAGTAACCTCAACAATGTGATAAAAAGTCATTGTGATGACAATTCTGCAGACATCAAAAATCAGAAAAGAAAGCAGCCTGGCTAATTTAGAAAAGATCTTTAGCTAGGTTTTTTTCACTCACTTTCTCGCTGAATTGTAACGATTCATCAGTTTGTTTTTTAAATAAACATAAATAATGTCGTATTAATGGGTATACTGGACATATAAGGAGGACCTGATTATGTTCAATCTTATTGCAATCGTGGCAGCATTTTTCATCGGCTTCTTCTCTAGTGTCATTTTAGAAGCCTAAAAGCATTCTCATTACAGAGATGCTTTTTTTCTTGTTGGATACTTTTCATGTATCATATTAAAAGCATAGCGTATCTTGAAAGATACATCATTCTGTTGCATAAAGCTTAACATTTGATTGAATTGTGTGTATAATGATGACAAAGGAGATGAAAACAATGGAACTTAAAGGATCAAAAACAGAAAAAAATTTAATGACAGCTTTTGCTGGTGAGGCCCAGGCTTCTATTAAGTATACGTACTATGCGTCAAAAGCTAAAAAAGATGGTTATGTACAGATTGCTAACTATTTTGAAAAAACTGCTGCCAATGAAAAAGAACATGCGAAATTATGGTTTAAGAAACTGCATGGCGGTATGCCTGGTACAGTAGAAAATTTAAAGGATGCTGCTGCGGGCGAAAACTATGAATGGACAGATATGTATAAGGAATTTGCAGCTGTTGCTCATGAAGAAGGCTTTGAAGACATTGCCAAGATGATGGAAGGCGTTGCTGCTATTGAAAAGCATCATGAAGAAAGATATCGCAAGCTTCTTGGAAATATTGAAGGTAAAGTTGTTTTTGCGAAAGATGATGTAGTTGTTTGGGAATGTTTGAATTGCGGTCACTTACATATTGGTAAAGAAGCTCCTGCTGTTTGCCCGGTATGTGATCATCCTCAGTCTTATTTCGCTCTTGAAGTAGAAAATTACTAAAATTTAAATTCTTAACGATTATGGGCTCTTATTGAGTCCATTTTTATGTTATGATTAGTATATGAAAATAATTATATCACCCGCTAAAAAAATGATCGATCATGATGATTTCGAATGGCATGAGCTTCCCTTGTTTTTGAATAAGACTGAAATCTTAAAAGAGAAGCTTCAGAAAATGGATGCTGATGAGCTGGCTGCTTGTATGAAGTGTAATCAAAAGATTGCAGCTTTAAATTATGATCGTTTTCAGAGAATGAATCTTCATGAAGGTTTGATACCTGCTCTTTTTGCCTATGAAGGATTACAGTATCAGCATATGGCTCCTTCTGTCTTTACAAAGGATGAACTGGAATATGTTGAAAGACACTTATTGATTTTATCGGGCTTTTATGGCTTGCTTCGTCCTTTTGATGGTATCCGCTGCTATCGTTTAGAGATGCAGACAAAGTTAGATATCAATGAAACGAAAAGCTTATATGATTTTTGGAAGGATGATTTGGCGAATGAACTGTTTCATGATAATGATCTGGTTTTAAACCTGGCTTCTAAGGAATATTCACTATGTATTGAGCCTTATCTGGGTGAAAATAGAAAAATGATTACCTGCATCTTTGCTTCTTTGGATAAAGGAAAATTGAAGGTGAAAGGAACAGAGGCAAAGATGGCTCGTGGTGAAATGGTACGGTATATGGCTTCGCATCAAATTGAAGATTTAGAAGAAATCAAAAATTTTGACTATTTAGGATATACATATGATGCTTCTTATTCAAATGATAAAGAATGGGTATATTTAAAAAAATAATCATGTATACAATGCATGATTTTTTTAATTTATTTAAAAAATATATAATAATAATTTTAAAAATATTAAAGTATGCTATAATATTATTGAAGAAAGAGAGGACTTCTATATGAAAGAGAGGGAGTGGATCGAAACGCTGGAAGATGAAGATTTGGCTTTTATCAAGAATTTTGTTCTTGCCAGTGGTTCTTTAAAAGAAATAGCAGAAATTTATGGTGTAACATATCCAACGGTTCGACTTCGTTTAGATAGACTGATTCAAAAAATTAAGATCAGTAGTGAAAATAAGGAAGAGCCTTATATTACATTAATCAAGAAAATGGCGTTAGACGATCGTATTGGAGATGAGGAAGCAAAAATTTTGATTCAGGAATATAGAAAAGAGAAGAAAGGGGAGAAATAGAATGTTACAAACTACATTGGCTACATTGACAGTATGGATTATAATGGCAATTACTTTTTTAGGAAAAATGCTGATTCCATTGGCTTCGCTAGGCTTGTTGCAATATTGGATTTGTAAGAAGAAATATTGATGGCATAATGTATTGCCAATCTTATGTTTAGTATTTTTAATAGGCATGGAGATATTAATGTTAAGTATCGTGTCTACAAATGGAGCTTCTTATGGACTATGGACGCTTATATTTGTTTTATTCATGTTAATCCCATTTGGCAGTCCGCTTCTTGTAACATTTATAGTTTCTGCCTTTATGAAAAGAAATAATAAAAAAGATGATTTAGAGAAAATGAAGATCAATGATCTATAAAATGGAAGAACATAATAAAAAGGAGCTGTGCTCAGTTTTGTAATTTTTGAAAAATTACTTCACTGACATAGCTCCTTTTTATTTATTTTTTTCTTTTCGCTAATGCAACCAGATAGATAATACCATAAATACAAATTACCAATGAGATGATGAGCATAGTGATAAATTCAATATCATTTAGTTCTTTCTGATAAGAATATATTGCTAGCAATACGCCAAAAAGTATATAAAGAATCGCTTTAAGGAACAGAGAGCTTTTTTCATTTTTCTCGTTGATTTGTTCAAGGTAACTTGTTTTTCTTTCAGGTTTAAAATTTGGAATTACTGTCAATGATTTTAAAAAACGAAAGCGAAAGAAAAACTCGAATGCAAGTAAGACGATGATAGCTACAGCAGTAGCCATATATATATCTATATAAAAGCTGCCAATTCGATAATTTAGAAGAAGCGCAAAAGCAATTAAAGGAATAATGAGTCGTTTTTGATAGAAATTAAACTGACTAACGTTACTCTCTAGAATTAAATAGCCATTTTTAGTGATAAAGTCATAATAGACATCTCGACCATGTCTATCTTTATAGATAGAAAAGCCAGAGACATTCGGCTGATTCTTTTGGGCCATTATAACTGAGCTTCTCCTTTGCAGTAAGTTTGTGCTACAGAATAATCATCTTCTAATACTACGATATCAGCGTCATAACCGACACATAATTTACCTTTGTGATCGTCAATGCGTAAAAGTCTTGCTGGATTGATCGTACAAGAATTTAAAGCAGCATCAAATGGAACTTTTGCTTCTTCAACTAGAATTCTTAATCCTTCATTAACTTTTAAAGTACTTCCTGCAAGTGAATTGATTTCTGTTAAGTGAGCACTTCCATCTGGATAGATTTCAATTTCATGTCCACCAAACATAAAGCGGCTTCCAACAGGATTTCCTTTAGCCATCAAAGAATCCGTAACCATGATTGCATAATCACGTCCCTTTGTTTCAAAATAGATATTTAGAGCTGCTAATGTAGAGTGATTTCCATCACAGATAACTTCACCAAAAACATCTCTGAATCTGAAAGCTGCACCTACTAACCCATTGTTGCGGTGATTGAATGGAGACATACCGTTATAAACGTGTGTCATGCTTCTAGCACCATTTGCAACGGCCATAGCAGCTTCTTCATAAGTTGCGTTAGAGTGTCCCATACTAACAACGACACCATGTTGTGAACAGTATTTTGTCAAGGCAAAATCTTCATCATGCTCAGGTGCTAAAGTAATGATTTTAATTAAACCATCAGCAGCTTCCTGATAACGTTTGAACTGTTCGATAGAAGCTGGAACGATATGTTCAGGTGGCTGAGCTCCTTTATATTTCATATCCAGATAAGGTCCTTCGAAATGAATACCAAGAATTTCAGCACCTTTTGGGTTTGTCTTATAAACTTCCGCTACATGGCTGACAGCTTTGGTCAATACCTCTTCGCTTTGCGTAATCGTTGTTGGACATAAGCCGGTAACACCTTCGTGTGTGATATTGGCTAACCAAGTTTCTAATCCGTTTTCAGTAGCATCGTTGGTATCCCAGCTGTAAGCTCCATGTGTGTGAATGTCCAAAAAGCCCGGTACGATTCTTTTTTCGCCGTAATCCTGGTCGACTTTTTTACTTTCATAAGGGTAGATACTTTCGATCTTGCCATTAATGATTTCAATTTGCGCAGGGATAAACTGATTGGCAATCCATACTTTTTTACTTTGAATAATCATAAATTTTCCTCCCTTTTTATACCTATACTTATTTTAAACCAAGTTTAGGAAAAATCATTTGTATATTTTGATATTCCTATTATCTATTTTAACTAATTTGTTGAAATCTTACAACTCAAACACTATAATTAAAGTGAAAATAGGAGGGATACCATGATATTCAATTTTACAAAAGAACAATTAGATGAATTAAGCGCTGTTTTCACAGCAACTGAAATTCATCAGCAGCCTGCTACATGGGTAAAAACGATTCAACAGATCAAAGATCACAAAGATGAGTTGAAGGCGTTTATCTCACAGGTGACTTCACAGGAAGATTATGATATTGTGCTGGCTGGAGCTGGAACGAGTGAATTTGTAGGCAACAGCCTGTATTCTTATCTTAATAAGAAAACAAATTTCAAGTGTAAGTCATATGGAACGACAGATATCGTTGCCACACCTGAAAATTATCTTTCACGTACAAAACCAACGCTTTTGATTTCATTTGGACGCAGTGGAAATTCACCAGAATCAGTAGGGGCTGTCGATGCAGCTGAGGTAGTATGTGAAAACCTGTATCACTTATTTATTACTTGTAATAAAGAAGGTGCATTGTCAAAACGTGCGAATGAAGAAGAACATTGCTATGCGATCAATTTGACAGATGAAACACATGATCAGTCTTTTGCGATGACAAGTTCATTTACAAACATGTATCTAGCATGTCTATTATGCTTTGAATTGGATCGTCTGGATGAAATTGCCAGCGAATTAGAAAGTGTTGTAGCTTGCGGTAGTCAGTTTGTGGAGAAAGACTTTACATTAGCTGATGAAATCGTAAAAGATTATGACTTTAACCGTATTGTTTATTTAGGAGCTAATGCTTTAAAAGGTGTCGCACAGGAGAGTGCGTTGAAGATGCTGGAGCTGACAGCTGGTAAAGTAGCTACGATGTATGATACACCATTGGGATTCAGACATGGGCCTAAGTCAATTATTGATGATAATACATTGACTGTTATTTATTTAAGCGATGATGCTTATTCTTATCAGTATGAGCTTGATTTGATCAAAGAGATGAGTGGCCAGAGAAAGGGCAATAAGATCTTTGCTGTTACAAATACAGATCGTCCTGAAGTTAAAGAACTTGTTGATTACTATTATTCATTTAATGGTGAAAAACATAATAATGTTCTTTTAGGATTAGACTATATTACTGTGGCTCAGTGCGTTGCTTTATATAAATCACTCTCTTATGGTATTACTCCAGATAATCCATGCCCAAGTGGAGAAGTGAATCGTGTTGTAAAGGGTGTTATTTTATACCCGTATTCAAAATAAAAAATTAGAAGGAGAAAAAAGATGATTGGAATTTTAGTTACAGGACATGGTAATTTTGCTACTGGAATCAGTTCAAGTGTAAAATTGATTGCCGGTATGCCAGAAAAATACGAAATGGTTGATTTTTTAGAGAGTTATTCTGTAGATGATCTGACAAGAGAGCTGAATGCTGCAATGGATCGTTTGAGCGATTGTGATGGTATTTTAGTTTTTTCTGATCTTGCTGGCGGTTCACCTTTTAAGACAGCTGTAGAAGTAGGTGTTGGCAGAAAAGAAAGAGTTGAAGTTCTTGGTGGTACCAACTTAGGTATGATCATTGAGATTTCAATGGCTCGTGGTTTTGTCAGTGATATGGATGCCTTGGTAGAGATGGCTGTGAATACAGGAAAAGATCAGGTCGTACATTTTGTGCTTACAAAGCATGAAGATACTGCTGACGAAGAAGGTATTTAATAAATTAAGCAGATAAATAATGAAAGACGGTATGCAGCCGTCTTTTTCATTTTTAATATTTACAATTATGGAATACTGACTGTAAAAAAGAATAAAGATCTTGCATCTGGGAAAAGATATTTATTGAAAAAAATAGAACATAATTAGGAAAATTGCGTTTTTTTTCACATATTTTAAGACATTTTTTATAAAATGTTTAAAAATGAAAAATCATAAATATTAAAAAGTGCAAATAAAAAAACAAAAAAAGTAAAGAAATATAAGTGAAAACGCTTTACAATATCTATGTAATTGTTAAAGATTGTGAGGTCTTAATATAATTACAAAATGATATGAAGGGGAGGAGAACTTTATGCCAAATATCGTATTAACACGTATTGACAACCGCCTGATTCATGGACAGGTAGCTACACAGTGGTGTGGTGTTATCGGGGCTAACCTGATTCTTGTCGCTAATGATGAGGTAGCTGGCAATACACTTCGTCAAGGTTTGATGGATATGGCTGCTCCAAGTTACGCTCAGACGCGTTACTGGACAATTGAAAAAACGATCAACACTATCCATAAAGCCTCAGATGCACAAAAGATTTTCATCGTATGTGACAATCCTACTGATGTACTTGCTTTGGTAGAAGGTGGCGTACCTATTAAAAAAGTAAACATCGGTAATATGCACATGGCTGATGGAAAACGTCAGGTTGCTACTTCTGTTGCTGTTGACGACAAGGATGTTGCAGCTTTCAAGAAACTGCAGGAACTTGGAGTTGAACTAGAAATTAGACGTGTTCCTGATATTGCTGCAGAAGACGTAAACAAATTATTTAAATAGAATTAAATTATTAAAAAAGGAGAAAAGACAATATGCAAGCTATTTTATTAGCAATCGCTACATTTATTTTTGCTATTGACCAATTCTCATTAACTGAAATTTTATATCGTCCAATTGTTGCTTGTCCTATCATTGGTCTTATTTTAGGAGATCCTCAGACTGGACTTGTAGTTGGTGGTACTTATGAATTAATGATGGTTGGTAATATGCCTGTTGGTGGAGCTCAGCCTCCTAACGCCGTACTTGGTGGTATTGTTGGTGTTGTTTTGGCTGTAAACGTTGGTTTACCAACAGAACAAGCTTTAGGTGCTGCTGTAATCTTCTCACTGTTTGGACAGTATGCTGTTACTTTGACATTTACATTCATGTCAGGTATGATGGCAAAAGCAGACAAAGCTGCTGCTGAAGCTAATCCTAGTGGAATTACAATGGTTAACAACATCGCAATGTGTATCTTAGGTGCATTGTTCGCTGCTATGGCTGTTGCTGCTTATTTTGGTGGACAGGCATTAGGTGAAACATTGACTAAATTCTCAGAAGATTTCTCATGGCTAATGGCTGGTTTAGGTGCTGCTGGTGGTATGATGCGTAATGTCGGATTTGCCGTATTATTGAAAATCATGCTTTCAAACGACCTTTGGGGTATCTTCCTTGCCGGATTTGCTGCTGCTGCAGTATTAGGTAATGTTGATGCTACTTCTGGAGCTGCTTTGATCTTAACAGCATTCATTGGTGTTGCTATTGCTATCAATGACTTCACATTAAACTTAAAAATTAAGGAAAATGCCGGAAGCGGAAACGGAGGTGTAAGTGATGGCATCTAATGCTACGACTTATAAAGATTTAACTCCTGCTGCTCCTCTTGATAAGAAAACTTTAAACAAGATGGTTTGGAGATCTTGTCAGTTACAGGCATCTTTCAACTATGAAAGAATGCAAGCTGCAGGATGGTTATGGGGTATTTTACCAGGATTACAGAAAATCCATACAAATAAAGAAGATTTAGCTGCTTCAATGGAACACAACCTTGAGTTCTTTAATACTCACCCATTCTTAGTAACATTTGTTATGGGTATCGTTCTTTCATTAGAACAGCAGAAAGCTGATATCAACACAATTCGTTCAGTACGTGTTGCAGCTATGGGACCTCTGGGAGGAATTGGTGACGCATTGTTCTGGTTCGCTTTAGTTCCTATCACAGCTGGTATTACTTGTAATATGGCTATCGAAGGTAGCTGGCTTGGACCAATTCTTTACTTCATCATCTGCTTCGGTGTTGAAATGGCACTTCGTTATGGATTGATGTATTGGTCTTATAACTTAGGTACAAGTGCTATTGCTACTTTGACTAAGAACGCTAAAGAATTCACTCGTGCTGCTTCTATGCTGGGTGTATTCGTAGTAGGTGCATTAACATGTAACTATGCTAACGTAAGCTTAGGAATGATGATTCCTAATGGTACTGCTATTAATGAAGCTGGAGAAACAGTTGCTAACTATATCGATGTTCAGGGACTGTTGAATGGTGTATTACCTGCAGCATTGTCATTAGCTATCACATTGTTATGCTACTGGCTGATCAAGAAGAAAAATTGGTCTGCTACAAAATGTATCTTATTGCTATTGGTAATTGGTATCGTAGGATGCGTATTCGGTATCTTCGGTGGAGCTGCCGGCGAATATACTACTCCTATTTCAGTTCCTTGGCACGCATAAGAATTTTAAAAAATTAACTCTAAACCTTCATAAAGAGAAGTCGCAAGGCTTCTCTTTTCCTTTGTATAAATTATGATTTTGTTTGTAAAATATAACTAATATATATAAAAATACTTTGTTTCGTGGTAAAATAAGTTTGTTAATAAGGGAGGATATTATGAATACAAATCCATTAAAACAAATTGTTACGAAGCAGAAAGCAGGCGAACATGTAGGTATTTATTCTTGCTGCAGTGCCAATAATTATGTTATCGAGGCAGCAATAGAACGTGCAAAGAAAGATCATGCCGTTGTTTTGATTGAATCTACGGCTAATCAGGTTGATCAGTTTGGCGGTTATACAGGTATGAAACCTGCTGATTTCACAAAATTCGTAAAAGAGATCTGTGATAAGTGCGAGTATGATTTTTCACGTATTTTCTTAGGAGGAGATCATTTAGGACCATTGACATGGACACATTTGCCTGAAAAAGAGGCTATGAAGAACGCTGAAGATCTGATTCGCAGCTATGTACTTGCTGGTTTTACTAAAATTCATATTGATACATCTATGAAGGTAGCTGATGATGATCCAAACACTCGTTTGAGCGATGAAATCATTTCTCGTCGTGGAGCCCATCTGGCAAGAGTTGCTGAAGATGCTTATCAGGAATTGTTAAAAACGAATCCTGATGCAGTACGACCTGTTTATGTTGTGGGTAGTGAAGTACCGATTCCAGGTGGGGCACAGGGAGCTAGTGAAGACACAGGTATCCAAGTAACAAAGGTAGAGGACTTCAAGGCAACAGTAAGTGCATTTGAAGAGGCTTTCAAAAAAGAAGGTCTTGAAAAAACATGGAAAGATGTTATCGCAGTTGTTGTACAGCCAGGAGTTGAGGAAAAGGATGCTGGATGTACGGAATATGATCGTGAAAAGGCAAAAGATTTGATGGCTGCTATTAAAGAATATCCAAATTTAGTATTTGAAGGACATTCAACAGATTATCAGACAAAGATTAAGCTTAAAGAATTAATTGAAGATGGCGTCGGTATTTTAAAGGTTGGTCCAGGTTTAACTTTCGCAATGCGTGAAGGATTGTTTGCTTTGGCATATATTGAAGAGGAAGCCTTTAAAGGAACAGATGTTGAAACAAGTCATTTGATTGATGTATTAGAAGAAGTAATGCTTGAAAAGCCAGATAAGTGGGCGAAGTATTATACAGGTAATGAAAATGAATTAAGAATCAAACGTAAATTTTCTTTCTCTGACCGCTGCCGTTACTATTTACCAAACGAAAGAGTTCAACAGGCAATTGCTAAGCTTATGAGCAATTTAAGAAGTCTTCCAGAAGTGCCTTTGAATCTAATGAGTCAGTTCATGCCAATTCAGTATACAAAGGTAAGAGAAGGACAGCTTGTAAATGATCCGGAAGCTTTAGTAAAAGATCGTGTTATCAATACGATTGATGAATATTTATACGCCACTCATCAGGAAAAGCTTTAATATGAAAAAACGCTATTGCATTGCAATAGCGTTTTTGATTTTATTTATATATTGTTTTCGCATAATCACTTGGTGCTAAATTAAATTCCTGTTTAAATTTCCTGGAGAAATAATGAATACTTGTAAACCCCAGTTTTTCAGATATCTCTGAAATCGTATATTTATTTTCTTTAATAAGATATTTAGCTTTCTTAAGTTTTAAATGACTAATGTACTGTTTTGGAGCTGTATTTAGATTCTTATTAAATAGCTGCTGGAGTGATGAACGTGAAGTTGAAAATTCATGACATAACTGTTCAACGGTAATCGGTGAATAAATATTATCATTGATATAGATAATTATTTCATTTAACAGTTCGTCTTCAATTTTCTGCTGCATTGGTGAATAAGCAGGTTTTACAGTTTTTGTAGATTGTAACTGTAAAAACTGAATGATAACCTGATTGAGATAGCAGATGCAAAGATCTTTATAAAAAGGTTCTTCACGTTCAGTTGCGTTTATAAATTCCTGTAATGTGTTAATGATTCCTCGTGAGGCATGGAAAACTTTATTGTTTAATAACTCTACGGGGAAGTCTGAGGTTTCAAAGATTACTGTTAAGTAAGAACAGGCATCTTTGTCATTTGTTTTTTGTGAATGAAACTGGCCCGGTGAATATAATATACAGTCATACTGATTTAATTTATATTCTTTTCCTTCTACCTCTGTAATTAAATGTCCGCTATCTATGAATGTTAATTCCCAGTATTGGTGAATTTCACCAGGGAAAACATAGTTTGTGTTTTTTACTTGATAATAATAAACAAGGATCTCTTTGACGGCAATGCTTGGAAGAATTCTTTTACAAAAGATATGTTCACCATTGATACGTTTAATTGTGACAACATTTTCATGACGCTTATAGATTGAAACGATGGCTGTTTCGCTGATTGCGAAAAAATTAAAATATGAATGCTTTTTTAAACGTATTGTATGATGAATAACAAATTGTTCATAAGTGTCAGCTTTGTTTTCCTTAGAAATACAGAGCATGACGATACCATCATCCACATAGATGTAAATATCATCATCATTATAAAAAGCAGTTGAAACTTTTTTGTTATCTATCTGGAGTGTTTCTTTAGGATATTCACTGGCATCTACTGGAAGAGTCGTATAAGTATCTCCGTATTTTTGAAAAAAATAGTTTGATGTTTTATTAAACATAATGATCACCTTGATTTCATTATAGCTAAAAGGATAAAAAAAGTAAATAAAAAATGCAAATGAGCTGGCAATAAGTGCAAAAAAAGGAACATTTAGTTCCTATTTTTATCATAGATAATTTTTAATCCTTTAAAAGTCAGATCACGATCATAGATATCAATCATAGAAGTACTTTGAGAAATTAACTTTCCAAGACCACCGGTAGCAATGACTAGCATATCAGGCTGATGCAGTTCATCTTTAAATTTTTGAATGATATATTCAACACTTCCAAGATATCCATAAAATAATCCAGCCTGCATTGAAGTAATCGTTTCTGTAGCTAAAATAGTCTGTGGCTTTTCAATTTCAATTTCCGGAAGCTTTGCACAATGTGTTGAGAGAGCTTCAGCACTTATACCAATACCTGGAGCAGTTACACCATATTTAAAGACACCATCTTCAGAAATATAGTCATAAGTCGTAGCTGTTCCAAAGTCAATGACTAAGGCATTACCTTGATAGTTATAGTAACAGCCCGCAAGGTCAACAATACGGTCAGCACCTACTTTCTTTGGATTTTCAGTTTTGATAGAAATGCCTGTTTTGATTCCAGGACCAACAAGAATAGGTTCTTTGTTGATGTATTTACGTATTGAATTGGTAAAGGAATGCATGATCTTAGGAACAACGCTTGAGATGATGACATCTTTGATTTGTGAAGCTTCTACTTTGCTATCCATTAGAAAATTCAAGATCATAAAACCATATTCATCTGAAGTTCGTTTGAACCATGTTGTGAGTCGATAATTACCAATAAGGGTATCATCTTTATAGATACCAAGGGTAATATTCGTATTTCCTATATCAATGACTAGCAGCATATAAAACCTCCAACTTACGAAGTATGTGGTAAGATAATTCATCTTTGCTCATGATATCATAATCGATCTGTTCCTCTTTTGTGAGTAAAGTAGCGATATTTGTATCATGTTTAAAACCGGCACCTTCTTTATTTAAAGAATTTACAACTAATAAATCACAATTTTTAGATAAAAGTTTTTGTTTCCCGTTTGCGATTTCATTTTCAGTTTCCATCGCAAAACCACATAAAATCTGATGTGTTTTGTTTTCTCCTAAATATTTAAGGATATCCGGTGTTCTTTTCAAAGATAAAGAAAGATCATTCTCTTGTTTTTTAATTTTTGAAGTACTGAAACTTTCTGGTGTGTAATCAGAAATAGCCGCTGCACAAATAATGATATCTGCTTCTTCATATCGTTTTGACATCTCTTGAAACATATCATTAGCACTTTCAATACTGATAAAAGATATGTTACGTGGTGTTTTTAATTGTGCAGGACCACTGACAAGGGTTACCTCAGCACCTAGGTTACGAGCAGCCTTTGCAAGTGCATACCCCATTTTACCACTAGAATGATTGGACAAGAAACGAACTGGATCTATTTTTTCACGAGTAGGTCCTGCATTTATTAATACTTTTTTACCTTTTAGAATCTTTTCTTTCACCAGACCTTCTTCAATCGCTTCCATTAATTGATCTAAATCTGCCAGCTTACCGATACCGGAATCACCACATGCCAAATGACCACTGACAGGTGAGATGATATCATAACCATATTTCTCACATAAGCAAAGATTATCCTGGGTAACTGGATTTAAATACATCTTGGTATTCATTGCAGGTGCTATCAGCTTTGGACAGTCGCATGCTAGAAAGGTTGTTGTCAGCATGTCATCACAGATGCCATGGACGACCTTTGCGATAAAATTAGCTGTTGCTGGAGCAACGATGAATAAATCAGCTTTCTGAGCAATGGAAATATGCTGTGTAGAATAAGAGTGCTGACGATCAAAAGTATCCACCATGACACGATGATGCGTAAGTGATTCAAATTGCAAGGGAGCAATGAATTGAGTAGCATTTTCTGTCATGATAACCTCAACATCAAAGCCTTTTTTTACTAGATCACTAACAAGCTGGACACTTTTAAAAGCACCAACACAACCGGTGACGCCAACAACGATACATTTTTTCATACTCGTGCTCCTTTTGCCTTTAGGGCTTTAATAACGGCTATAGAGATCAATGCCGCTAAAATGGCTTCTATGATACCATTTGTAAAGATGGTTGCTTTAATGACATTTAA
The DNA here is from genome assembly GCF_900104665.1 of Traorella massiliensis. GTDB lineage: Bacteria > Bacillota_I > Bacilli_A > Erysipelotrichales > Erysipelotrichaceae > Traorella > Traorella massiliensis. Next base: position 230,093 of record NZ_LT629968.1, read on the forward strand.
AAAGGTTTCATAAGCAAATCCGGCAGTGGCAGCATATTCTCTTCCAAAGAACAGCCAGATACCAGACATGACTAAGATCGTATTGATAAGTGAACCTGCCGCAGCACTAATCGTAATGGCAAAAGATTCACTGATTTTTTTATTTAAAAATTTATAAAGATATCCACTGCCAAGACCAATACAGATACGTGGAATCATCGCAATTAAGATGGATGAAAAATTACCATGTATCTCACCAATCGAATAAAAAGGTGAAAAACAGAATGAAAAGGCAGTAGGACGGAAGGTAGATGTCAAAATAGAGAAAATTCCAAAAATAACTCCTAAGATAGCTCCTTCTTTTACACCTAATAAAATAGAAATAATAATGACAGGAATATGAAGAGTGGTTGCATTGATTGGTCCAATAGGTACGAAACCTAAAGGGGTAACCGTAAGCACGACCTCGATCCCGATAAACATGCTTAGTAAAACTAAACGTCTTACTTTTTTAGATTGTGACATAAATTTCTCCTTACTGTCGCTCTTTAAGATGCAACGTAACGGTATTATTATAGTCAACTTTACTTATTTTTTCAATTTATTCTATATATAATTGATTGAAATGATATAATAAAATCATGAAAAGTAAAAAAATCTTTATTTTATTTTGTATATGGATATGTTTTATATGGGCTAATTCATTACTTCCGGCCACTCAATCAAGTGAATTATCAGGAGGACTGACATATCAATTGTATCACTTTTTACACTTACCTATTGATTTTGAACTGTTCCATACCTTCATTCGCAAATGTGCACACATTTGTGAATATGCCGTATTAGGAGGTTTAGCCCTCTTATCTTTTGGTTATCGGAAAAGAGGTCTTGGTATAAGTATCCTGGTTGCTTGCCTTGATGAAACGCTTCAGCTTTTTATTGAGGGAAGAAGCGGACAAATTAGTGATGTACTGATTGATAGCACTGGAATCATATGTGGTTTTTTTATTGCTTTTTTCTTTATGAAAAAATTATTTCATCAGGACTAACAAATTTGTCATTCTGGTTGTAAGCAAAACAGAAAAAGAATATACTGAGCATGTTCAAAGGGGGAGGATGTTATGTTAAGTATCCAAAATTTTTCTAAAAGTTATGATGATAAACTTGTAGTAAAGAAAATTAACCTGGAAGTAGAATCAGGTGAAATCTATGGCTTTATCGGTCATAATGGTGCCGGAAAAACGACAACGATCAAAAGCATTGCCGGTATTCTTGATTTTGATGAAGGTGATATTCTGATTAATGGAAAATCCATAAAAAAAGATCCTATTGCCTGTAAATCAATCATGGCCTATATTCCAGATAATCCTGAATTATATGATGGACTTTCAGGAATCAAGTATTTGAATTTTATTGCTGATATATATAAGGTCAGCAGTGAAAGAAGAATCGAATTGATCAAAAAATATAGTGAAGCATTCGAACTGGAAGCCAATCTGGGTGATTCTATTTCATCTTATTCGCACGGTATGAAACAAAAGCTGGCTATTATCGCAGCATTGATACATGAACCAAAACTGCTGTTATTAGATGAACCTTTTGTAGGTCTTGATCCAAAAGCAAGTCATATCTTAAAGATGATCATGCGTGAGATATGTGATCAGGGTGGCTGCATTTTCTTCTCTACACATGTTCTTGAAGTAGTAGAAAAGTTATGTGATCATGTTTGTATTATTAAAAATGGTGAGATCATCAAAGATGGTACGGTTGAAGAGGTCGTGGGTGATCAGTCATTAGAAGATGTTTTCCTGGAGTTAGCAGAACATGAGTAATTTATGGCTTTTGATGAAAATTCAGATCCAAGGCATTCTATTCAGAACGACCACACACCGTAATAAGAAAAAGAAGGCTGCAGGATTTGGTATGCTGATACTGCTGGCAGTAGTATTTATGTATATGTCAGTGGTATATGTTTCAGGAATGGTCATGGCATTTCCTGAAGGATATCAGTATATAGCTTTATATATCATGGGTATGGTAACAATATTTATGTTACTGATATTTGGCTATCAAAGTGCTGGCGGACATCTATTTGGATTTAAAGATTATGATCTGTTGATGTCGTTGCCAATAAAAAAATCAGAAGTTTTAGTAAGTAAATTCTTGTCATTTTTGGTTCTAGAATATTTTTATGGGTTCTTCTTATTAGCCCCATCTATTGTGATCGTAGGTATCGTATGTAAATATGGATTTATGTACTATGTATTGGGACTTGTTGCATGGCTGCTCATTCCTTTAGTACCTATGGTAATAGCGGCTCTTCTGGCATATCTGTCTATGTACATGGCTGGTAAATTTAAATATAAAAATCTTATGAATAATATTTTCTATATTATTCTGATGGGAGCTGTATTTGTCCTTATATTTGCTTATCAGAACCTATTAGGTCAAGAAGCAGGACAGCTTTTAGATTTACTATCTAATATTGAAAGATATCTTCCATTCATGTCTTTCTTATTTGATGGTATGGTATTTGGTGATCTATTGAAGTATCTTCTAGGTATTTTAATAAATGTAGCTGTATTTGGATTATTTGTAGGATTATTTTCAAAGAATTTCATGAAATTAAATTCACAGATTCAATCTGGATACAAAGTGAAAAACTTTAAACTTAGAGCAACAAAAGCGAATTCATCTTTTAAAGCTCTTTTCAATAAAGAACTGAGAACTTATTTCTCAAATACAGTTTATTTCATGAATACAGCAGTCATGCCAATCTTATTAGTAATCGGTTTTGCATATCTGTGTATTTTCATGAGAGAAGAAATGAATATCGTTCGGAATATGATGCCTGAAATCATCATGCCGGTATTCTGTGGAGCCATTTTATTATTAGCGTTGATGAGCTGTACGACGAACTCTTCGATATCACTGGAAGGCAAGAATTTTGATTCTTTGAAATCTTATCCTATTGATGTGATGGATATTTTTATGGCTAAGATGAGCGTGAATTGGCTCGTGATCATCCCTTGTGCACTCATATGCAGTGTGATGGCAGTCATCTTCTTGAACTTATCATTAGGTGATTTTCTATTATGTGTATTAACGACTTTGACAAGCAGCTTCTTTATCAGCTCTTTAGGATTGATCCTGAATCTGCATTTCTATCGTTTAGATTGGGATAATGCTGCTGTTGTTGTGAAACAGTCGATGCCGGTATGGATTACGACGATTGGCGGAATGGTCGTGGCAATTGGTATTATTTTCTTAGGCGTTCAATTAACAGAATATCTTTCAGCTACGATGATCGTTGTTTTGATGAATCTTGTGTTATTATTATTTGATATTGCTTTCTTTGTATATTTAAACAAAGGTGGAAGAAAACAATTTATGAAAATTCACTAAGAGGCGAAAAGCCTCTTTTTTTGAAAATTAATCCTTTTTTTCACATCAAAAAAAGTTATATAATTTAATTAGGAATTACAAATGGAAGTGATAATATGAGTAGAAATAGTGGCGGACGCAACAGTAAAAATTCTGACAATACACGTACTAGTAAAGGAAATCGAAGCAGCAGTGGTTCACGTAGCAGTGGCGGTTTAGGAAATAAACATTCCACTGGTGGATTTAGTGGAGGGGGACGAACCTCTGGAGGGTTTAGTGCGAGTGGACGTACATCAGGCAGAAGCTCATCTGCTGGAAATACTTCTTCACAGAAGCAGTCCACCAGTTCATCTTCAACAAGGCCATCTACTAATGAACGCCCAGCACCTGTAAGAAAACCTGATTCAGCACCTAAAGACAAAAAGATTCATACACCACCTAGAGATTATCATGAGCCGTCATTTCATCATCCCATAGAAGAGCCACCAGTGTCACAAAGTCGGGATAGTTATCATGTACCGCCACCAAGAGTTAGGCCACAGAAAAGGCCAAGAAAATCAATTCCAAAAAGACCAAGAAGGCAAATAAATGATAAGTATAATCTCAAGATTTTATTAAAAGTTTTCGGATATTTTTTACTCTTTTATATATTGGCCTCAATTTTAATGAACTTTCTTGGTTATACTCCTGCATCAACAGATGAAAACATTCCAAATAACACGACCAAAAGAGAACCTTTGCAAGGAATTGTAATGGAAACAGACTGGTATGAGGATGAACTAGGATGGATTCATGATGGTGATCTTCTAACAGATGGATTAGGATATTTCTATTCTGATACTGGCATACAACCGTATATTGTATTAATGGAAAGCGCAGATGAATTCTGGCAGGATTCTTTTCAATCACAGGCAGCTAGTGAATATTTAGAAGAATTGTATGATCAAAAATTCAGTGATGAAGGTCATATTATCCTTGCCTATTTTTCATCTTTAGATGATTCTGAAGAAGAAGTGAATGGAGAATTTTTATATTTAAGTGGTTCTGAAGCTGATAAGATCATGGATGAGGAAGCTTTGACAATTTTTTGGGCAAACTTCGAGAAAAATTATTATGATACTTCACTATCAATTGAAGAAATGATAGCAAATACTTTTGAAACCACCGCAAGATCTATTATGAATATGCCTATGACAGGTTGGGATGTCATAAAAGTGATGATCGTAATAGGAGGAGCTTATTTGATTATTCGCTTTTTATATAGAAAATTAAAAGCTAAAAATCAGAAGAAAGAAGAAAATACAGAAATGCTCTTGAATCAGCCATTAAAAACTTTTGGTATCGATACGACTGAATTGGAAGAGAAATATAGATAATGATTGAAATAGTAAAAACGTCTTTTAAGGCGTTTTTAGTATCATTATTCGTTATAAATTATGTTAGAATATAGGGTGTAATAAATATCGGTACTTTTACCTAGTAATAAAATATGATTAAAAAAAGAGAAAACATCCAATTTTCTCTTTCTATATATTTAAATTATACTGGAATGATAATGTACGATATATCGTTCAAATATTCAAAAGTTTAAAATAATACTGTATTTCTTAAAAATGTATAGAAAAAAAGCGTTAGTTTAAAGTGGGTGGTTATCATGAAAAAAATAGTTTTAATGATCATGATCCTGCTTCTGGCAGGATGTCAAAAAGAAATACCAAAAGCAGAAGAGGATTTTCGTTATTTTCTTTTCGCAACGCCTTTATCTGAGCATCCTATCTGGCTTCACAGCAAGGAAGGTTTTGAAGATGCATGCGAGGAATTAGATGTTATGTGTGACTGGATCGGGCCTAAGATTATTGATACAGAGACGATGGAAGAGGTTATTAAACAAGGCATCATTCAGAATGCTGATGGCATCATAACACAGGGTGTTGTATCTTCGGAGATTCTTGAAGAAGCAAAACAAAATAATATTCCAGTCGTATTAGTAGATTCAAATATGCCTGAAAGTGAGAAACTTGCTTTTTTCGGTAAAGACTTTACCAGACAGGCAGCAATGATCGTAGAAGAAACGGAAAAAAATCTAGGTAAAGAGGTTAAGCTGGTCGTAGCTATTCAAGTAGCAGAATTAGGTTTTGATATCGCAACGGATCAGATAGCAGAATTGGAAAAAGCATTGCAGAAGCATCCCGGAGGCTATGAGATCGTCAGTGTTACGGAATCCAAATCAGATGAAGTACGTGCCCAAAGCGAATGGATGCGTGTATTAGAAGAAAATCCGGAGATTAATCTTTCAGTTAGTTTTGCAGGAGAATCCGCACATGCTTGTGGTGAAATTGCTCATAATTTAGGAATTAAGGATCAATTGTTTGTCTTTGGGGTCGATGACATGGAAACGACGATCGATTATATAAAAAAAGGATATATTGATGCGAGCATCGTTACTTCGTTTTATCAGTATGGTTATGATTCTTTATATATGTTATATCAGTATAAAACAGAAAACAAAGTTCCTTCATCCGTGAATCAGCCAGTAGAATTACTTGTTGTAAATAAAGAAAATGCAGATACATATATGGAGGAATTAATGAAATGAGAAGTAAAAGTTATCGGCAACAGCTTTTATTTTATACGCTTGTTTCATTAGCATCTATTATCTTAGTTGTATTGATTCATGAATTTATTAATACACGACTGATTGATAAATATGACTCAGCATTCTCAATTTATGATGAAATGAGCCGATTTTATGATAATCAGAACCAGGCACACGAATCATTGAGAAACTATCTTTATACAAATGAAAGCTATATCTATGATGAATATGAAGGATATATAGAAAAAGCAAAAGAGAATTTAGAGCATATAACAGTTAGATTAGAAAATCAGGAAAATTTATGGCGATTTCAATTGCTTGAAAATATGGTGAATAATTACGAGAAAAATGTAACGATGATTCAGGTTGTGATGCAGGTTAAAAATGAAGAATATGATGAATATTATAATCGCTTAACTGAAATTAATAATGCGATCATTAAAACAAGTGATGAATATTTTCGTTTGCTGACAGATGAACTTGCGGAAGTAAGAAGTGATATTGATAGAGAGAGAAGTATTTTACAAGGAATTTCATGGGTTATCGTTCTTTTTTGTCTGATCATGATCAGCTGGTTAACTTACAGTATTTTTAGAAGTATTACTCGACCTATCAATGAAATCGTTCAAAATATTAATGAAATCAAGTCAGGAAATTATAATCTTCAAAAAATTGCCTCTGTGAATGATGAAATGAATATTTTATGTATAGCTTTACAAGATATGGCACTGACCGTTAAAAAAAATCAGGAAAATGAAAAAAGGCAGACGGAGCTTGAACGTAAACTATTGATCAAAGAAAATGAAAGCTTACGTAAGGATGAAATTCTTGCAAGCAGTGAGCTGAGATCTTTACAAAATCAGCTAAATCCACATTTCCTTTTTAATACGTTTAATATGATTTATCAGAAGGCTCTTGAAGAGAATTCCAAGAGTACGATTGAGATGATCGAAAAAATGACAGAGTGTATGCGATATACGTTAAGTAATCGAAGCAGAACAACGACTTTAGATATGGAAATTAATTTTATTCGCAATTATTTATTTATTCAAAGTAAACGTTTTGAAGATCGAATACAATTTGAATTCAATGTTGAAAAGAATGTACCGGATATAAAAATTCCATCAATGATCATTGAGCCATTGATTGATAATGCGATTCGCCATGGGTTATCTGATATGGAATCAGGTGGTGAGATTTCTGTCAATATTACGTTTGCAGATGATCATGTTTATATACGTGTAGAAGATAATGGTAAAGGTATGGATGTAGATGAAGTTGAAAAGCTGATTCTAAATAATTTTGAAAAAGATGATGAAAAATATGAAGATAGTTATGGATTATATAATCTGGCAAGGCGTTTAAAGATGTATTTTGGTGATGAGGCAGCCATTAATATCAGCAGTATGCCTGAATGTGGTTTTGATGCCCTGATCATATTACCGGCATCAATGAGTTAGGGGGATCTATTATGAATGTTTTGATCGTAGAAGATGAAAAAATTGAACGAGATGCATTAGTTTCTTTATTTTCGGAATATTTTTCTAAAAGAGTACAGCTTGTTACTTCTGTCAATAATGGGGAAAGTGCTTTAGAAGAGTTTGAGAGGAATAATTTTGAACTTGTTATTTCTGATATCAATATACCACGGATGAATGGTTTGGAACTCCTTCGTGCAATCAAGACACAAAAACCAAAGACACGCTGCATTATCTTAACTTCTTATGATTATTTTGAGTATGCTCAGGAATCTATTCGTATTGGAGTGGATGATTTTATATTAAAACCAGCGAAAAAACAAGACATTTGTAATCGTATCGAAAAGATGATGGATATGATCGAAGAAGAATCAAAAGGAGAAGGGATTTCACTTTCTTATCATTTAAGACAAGTACAGTCTATCTTACAAAGTGATTTATTATATGCAATTCTTTATAATGATTCTGAAAAAAATATTCAGCGTTATTTTAAGATCTTACATATGAATGTGAAGAATGCTGTCTGTTTCTGTATCAAAAGAAAGGAAACAGATATTGATGGGCTTGATAAAGTGGTTTCTATCTTAAAAGAATCAGGTTATATCTGTATCTTTGAAACTTATTTTGATAATTTAGTTGTTTTTGTGTTCTATGATGAGATCATACCCCATCAAAGCGTTGTATTTATCTATAATATGTTTATAAAGTTATGTGCCAATAAAAGTGTGATTGGTGTAGGTAAAGTAAAAAGTAAATGTTCCGAGTATTATGATTCATTCAAAGAAGCTTTAGGAAATATCAATAATAGCGTTGCTTTTCAGGAAGAAAAAAGCAGTGTATCTGTCAATGAGGAAATGTTGAAAATCATTGATGAGATTGAAGAAGCAATTAAAGTTGGGAATGAAAATATTTCTACGAATATTTCTAAGAAAATCTATGATCAGCTTTTAGTTTATGATCGTAAAGATGCGAATACGATATTAGAAAACTTCTTTTATACTTTTATGGAACGTATGGAAAAATATGATCATGCTTTAGATAAAGACAATTTACAAAAAGAATTAAAAAGAATATCACAGGCTCAGAATATTCGTGATATCTATATTCAGTTAACATATTTAGTGAAAAGTATGATCGATCCTATCATTTACAGTACAAAGAAAAATACTCATCACTTGATCAAAGAAGCTTATAAGTATATTGAAAAGAAATATCGTTATCCGATCGGATTAAATGATGTAGCAGCACATTTAGATGTGACACCACAATATATCAGTTCTTTATTTACTAAGTATACAGGAAAGAACTTTACTTATGTACTTTCTGAATATCGTGTTAATAAAGCGAAAGAGTTATTGGATCAGGGTGCTAAGATCAAAGAAATTGCATCACTTGTAGGTTTTCAGAATCAGAATTACTTCACAAAAGTATTTAAGAAAATAACCGGGGTTACTCCTAGTGAGTATAAAAATGAGTAATGTAGTGAAAGTAATTTAAAATATAACTATAATTCTTAAAAAAAAGCTAAAAGATTTTTGTATAGTATGGATATAAGAAAAATAAATGTTCTTATAAAACGTAAAAGTAAGGAGGGCAAATATGAATCTATGTTTGAATTTTAAGGAAGACTTAAAAAAAGTCATAAAATTAGGATTATGTTTTATGATGATTTTTTCCTGTTTTACTGCTAGAGAAATTCATGCAGTAAATGAAAATACAAATGAATATCAGATTACAGAAGATGCTTATATTCGTAATGGGAATAATTCATCAAAGAACTATGATTTTGAGAATATTACTAAGGATCATAGTTCTGATTATGTAGGATTGGATTATAAAGTCATCAATTTTAAAAATGGCGGTGTTAATTCACAAATAATAGGATTGATGAAACTGCCTCTGCCTACTCAGCAGGAAATAGAAGAAAATGGATATAATACTTATGAATTTGTATTTAACATTTTTAAGAATCCAGATTATGGAAATGGTCCTCAAACCTATCATTTTTACTATACAACAGATACAGGATGGTCGGAAAATGAGATTACCTGGAATAATAAACCAGACAGTGTTGATATAGAAGGAGAAAATCTTTTATTTGACTTTACAGTGGCTAAAGATTTTAGATATGAAACACTCACAGATGAAGAAAAAAGAATTACTGTGGATGTTAGCGATACCATTGAAAAGCTTGTAAATGAAGGTACCAGTGCAATTACGATTTTTGTCGTTGCGGAAGAGGAAAAAAATACTTCTTTGATGATTCATAGCAAAGAGAGTGGTAACGATGGCATTTATAGAGGCGCTAAATTAGTAGCATCTGTAAATCAGGAAGCTGAATATGTAGTTACTGAAGATGCTTATGTACGTCAAAGCAAATCAACGACGAATTATAATTATGAATCTATAGGGTCTGGCCATGGTGATCAGTATGTTGGAAAAAATATTAGAGCGTTAAGTTCTAAATACCAGAGTAGTGAAGAAATTTTTACTTTATTAAAGTTTAATTTGCCATCTAGTGAAGATTTAGAGGTATATGATAAATTTGAGCTAGAATTTAATATCTTTAAAAATCCAGGTTATAACACAAATCCAACACAAACTTATCAGTTCTTTTATACAACTGATACAAACTGGGATGAAACTACACTTACTTGGAACAATAAACCTGAATCAGTAAATCGAAATTCATCTAATTTAATGGGAACTTTTACGATTGAACAAGGTGATGAGTATGAAATTAAAACAGATGCGGAAAAATTAGTTCGTGTAGACATTACTCATGCAGTTGAGAAATTGGTTGATGAAGGTGTTACAAAAGCTACTTTCTTTATTACTGGGCAAAATTCTTCTGGAACATCTTTGATGATTCATGATCGTACGAGTGGTTCAGTATCTACAGATGTCAATGGTGATAAAGGAGCTAAAATTATTGCTTCAAAGACAGGAATCACATTGGATTCTTTAAAAGGGTTGATTGAAGAATGTAAACTGATTTCTTCAGATAATTATTCAGAGGATAGTTATTCTGCTTTACAGAGTGCAATTAGTGAAGCAGAAGCATATGTACAGACAAATCCGACAGACGCAAGAAAGATTCGTGATATGTATATTAATCTTGAATCAGCTAAAAATGCATTGGTTAGTACATCAGATCCTGATGATACAGATAATGTTGCATATCAAAAACCAACAAGAAGCAATCTTTCAAAAGATCAGACAGTATATGTTAATGATGGAAATAATCAAACACAATGGACAGGAAAATTTTATCCGTCATATGTCGATGTTGATTTAATGGATACTTATGATATTGAGGACATAGTACTAAATTTCCCTGAAAACAAAGTCATCTATTATACATTGTATGGAAGTAATGATGGAAAAAATTATGATGAAATATTTCAGCACCATAGTGATGAACCTAAAACAGCTGAAGGTGATGTTATTTCTGTAAGTGGTTGCCAATACCGCATTATTCGAGTTTATTTAGAATATACAAAAGGCGATGTAAAATCTTATTTATCTGAAATTCGTGTTCATGGTACAAAAACAAATACGAATACTGAAGAGTTGCGTAAAGGTACTTTTGAAGAGATAACAGGAATTCAAGCATATGAAGATACAGAATACGCAGCACCAATTACACAAGAAGAAACAATTGAAAATGTTTATGGTATCATTGATCGTACTATAGGAGCCGAATATAGAGATTGGTTTACATTTGAAATTGCTCCAAACACGGAAAATGATTATGATTATTTCGAACTGAGTGATGTTAATGGTAAGATTCATATTAAAGGTAATGAAGGATTATCTTTAACAACAGGATTGAATTACTATTATAAAAATTATGTAAATGTTCAGATTTCTGAACAAACAATGCAGGTAAATATGCCTGACAGTATTGTTCCAATTGGTACCACAGTCCGCAAGGAAACACCAATAGAAGTGCGTTATGCATTTAACTATTGTACATTAAGTTACACATTTGCATTCTTTGGGGAGGAAGAATGGCAGAGAGAAAATGACTGGCTGGCATTAAATGGAGTTAATGTTGTTCTTGATTTGGCAGGCCAGGAAGCCACATGGATCAAATTCTTAATGAATTTTGGATACTCATTTGATGATGCGAAAGACTGGTTAGTAGGCCCGGGATATGAAGCATGGCAATTTATGCAAAATATGGAAGTATTTGGCGGACCTCTTCCTGATGGATATGTCATTGACCGTGTTGAATTAGCAAGATCGACTCAACGCTGGAAAAGGTCGTTAGGAATGGATACTGTATTGCAGGGCTACGCAGGAATGGTACCGACTAATTTTACAGATTTTTATGATGTTGATGTTACGGTACAAGGCAGTTGGGGCGGATTTGATCGTCCATCAATGATCGCAACTGATAGTGAAGCTTATGATTTGTTTGCTGAGAAATTTTATGAAGCTCAGAAATTTGTCTATGGCGATACCACAGATTATTATGCAGTCGATCCATTCCACGAAGGAGGAAGAAGACCATCAGGATTAACTGATGATGTGATTTCTAAAGAAGTTCTGGAATCTATGCTTAAATATGATCCGGATGCAGTCTGGACCGTTCAAGGCTGGCAATCAAATCCAACAGATAAATTGCTTGAAGGTATGGGAGAATATCGTGAAGATCATGTTTTAGTGGTTGATTTAATTAAATATCCGTTGCTTTCAAGTGGGGAAGCTCAGTATAAGAAGAATGAATTCCAAGGTACTAGCTGGGCTTGGTGCTTATTAGGCAATTTTGGTGGCAACCCGACAATGAACGGTGAAGTTGAAACAATGGTAAATGATATTTTAAGTGCTAAGAAAAATTCAAAACATATGAAAGGAATTGGAATTATTTCGGAAGCAACTTATGATAATCCAATGATTTATGATCTTATCTTTGATCTTGCATGGGTTGATGAAAATTTTGACTTAAATGCATGGGTAAAGAAGTATATTCAAAGAAGATATGGTGCAACTTCAACGAATGCTGAATATGCATGGAACCTAATTATTGATGCGAATTATGATTATGGTGTTCGATTGACTCCTGAAATTTTAGGTTTGAGAACAGGAGGAATACCAGCTAAATTAGGAAAGAAAACTATTGGATATGATACATCAGATTTAGAAACTGCCTTACGTCTATTACTTGAAGATTTTGATACATTTAAAGATAGTGAAGGTTATCGCTATGATTTAACTGAAATTATGCGTCAGGTAGCTAGTAATTATATTACTTTGAAGTATCATGAAGTAATTGATGCTCGTGATTCTAAAGATTTAGAAGCATTCCAAAAAGTAAAAGAAGAATTTTTGAATGCCTTTGATGTGCTTAATGAAGTTACAGGAACACAGCAGGACTGGTTAGGTGGAGAATGGATTGGAAAAGCTGAAGATCGTGCAGAAAATTATGATGATTTCTCAATGTCAGCATTTAAAATGAATGCAAAATCTTTAATTACTACTTGGGGAAGTACGACAGATGCATTGATTGATTATGGCTTTAGAACATATGAAGGAGCATTCAACGATGTTATCAAAGCCCGCTGGGTTGAATACCTTGATCAAGTAGAAGCAAATATTAAAGATGGAACTCCAATTACAGTGCCAACTTCTACTTCAGGATATGCATCATTCTATTGGAAATGGGTTATCGGAGATCAGGATTATACTCGTGAAGCCAAAGATACACCGGAAGACTTGAAGAGAGTAGCGGATCGTGTATTAGAAGAATGCGTATTTACAGGTGAGTTAGATCCGAATATTGGCAATGTTGCATTGAATCGGAAAGTTCAGAGTCGTGATGTTGAAAGTGGAAAAGCTTCTCAGGTAAATGATGGCATGATTGATACAAGTGTAGTTTTAAGTGGCAATCATCCAGAATTGACCGTTGATCTGATAGCTGAATTCCAGCTTTCAAAAATTCAGGTTATTCTTGATGGTACTGATAATAAAGCATATCAGTATGAAATATATGGAAGTACTGATGGAAAAGAATGGCATCTTATCGCTCAAAAAGATGATGATAGTATCGCAACTGATGAAGGAGTAACACATGAAATTACAAGTTCAACAGATCGATATATTAAAATTGTGGGTACAGGAAATTCATCTGATCAGACATTGGTAATCAAGGAAATTCGTGCATATGGTGAGCGAAGACTTCCGGAGTTAGAAGCACTTCAGAGATTAGTTGATTATGCAGAAACAATCGAGAAAGGAATAAATAGCGATACTGATTATGCACAGTTCCAGAAAGCTTTAGAAAATGCGTATGCAGCTTTAGAAGAAACATCTCCTGACACAGTAAATACGGCTTATTGGAATTTGTATGATGCAATTGTTGAATTAAATATTAGTGATGTTCACAATGTTGCTTTAAATAAGCCAACTGAGGCTTCAAATGATCCGGATGGTCATTCAGAAGGAATGGTTGATGGAACAACATCAACGAATTGGAATTCAGGACGCTTAAGTATTCCAGGTAAGCCATATGATCATGATACTTTATTACCAGGTGAAAATATCATTGATTTAGAAGATGTTTATAATATCAATGAGTTGAGAATTTATTTTGGAAGTTCCTCAATTTGGTATAACTATGAAATTTATGGTAGTCTTGATGGAGAAAAATGGGAAAAACTTGCTGAGAAAACAACCCAGACACTTCCAAATGAAGATGAAGATGTTCACGTAATTGAAACTGGACAGTATCGATATATTAAACTCTTGACAACGAATGTTCAAATTGGAAGTGACGACAGAAGAAATAATGTCAATGTTACAGAACTTGAAGTCTATGGATATGAAGTAGCTGATACCACTCAATTAAAGGCTAAGATAGAAGAATTAGAAAAGCTTGATGAATCATTGTATACAAAGGAAAGCTGGGAAAATCTGAAGGAAGAATTGAGTTATGCTAAGGAAATTGCAGAAGACCAGTATTCAATGCAGTCAGATGTAACAGATGCTTTAGGATATTTGAATGATGCACAGCTGAATTTAGTCTATAAATTCGCTGATTACACAGCTTTGAATTCTGCAATATTAAAAGCAACGAGCTTAGATAAGAACTTGTATAAAGATTTCTCAGCGGTAGAAAAAGCATTGGATGCAGTTATTCCGGATTTAGATATCACACACCAGGAAGAAGTGGATGCAATGGCAAAAGCTATCGAAGATGCCATCAATGCTCTTGAGTACAAAGATGCTGACTACAGTAAGGTCAATGATGCAGTTACAAAGGCTAATGGGCTGAACAAAGATCTTTATAAGGACTTCTCAGCAGTAGAAAAAGCATTGGAAGCAGTCAACCCTGATTTAGATATCACTCAACAGGAAGAGGTAGATGCCATGGCAAAAGCTATTGAAGATGCCATCCGTGCTCTTGAATATAAAGATGCTGATTACAGTGCTGTAGAGAAGGCAAAGGAAAAAGTACCAACAGATCTAAGCATCTATACAGAAGAATCAGTGAAAGCATTAAATGATGCACTGGCAGGTGTAGTAGAAGGCAAGAACATCACTGAACAGGAAGAAGTGGATGCGATGGCTAAAGCGATTGAAAATGCAATCAATGGACTTGTGAAGAAGGATACAGGAAATAGTGATAAACCAACAGAACCGACAACACCGACTGATCCTGAAACACCATCAGAACCGGAAGGACCAAATACAAGTGACAATTATCAAGTTGCAGTATTTGCAGGACTGATGATTCTGAGTGCAGGAGTACTTGCATTCGTACTTTTCAAAAGAAAAAGGGATGTAAAATAACGTATAAGAGTTAGTTGAATGACTAACTCTTTTTTAGCATTAATAAAGAATTCAATTAAATAGAACACAAAAAAAATTTAAAATTTAACTATAAATCTTAAAAAATAACCAAAAATAATTTATATGATTTGAATGTAGAATTCAGATATTTCTTTTGTACATTAGTTGTGATTATTTAGAGAGGAGGAGAAATATGAAAAAAGTAAAGAATGCAATCAAATTTTTGATAGTTTTTTTAATGTCCATCAACATATTTGGAGTAAATATTAAAGCAGTTAATACTAAAATTGATGTTGATGATATGCAAAAACTAGTGTACTCAGATGGAGAAAGTTCTATGCCATATCGTTTATATATTCCAGAAGATTATGATAGTACAAAAGAATATCCAACAATCGTATTTTTACATGGTGCAGGAGAAAGAGGTAATAACAATACATCACAGTTAGCCAATGCCATTCAAAATTTATTTGATACACAAGAACAAATGAAAAATGCAATTGTTATAGCTCCTCAATGCCCATCAGGGAAGCGCTGGGTTGAAACAGACTGGACAAAGGGTAACTATGATAGTGATGCTATTGCAGAAGAACAATTAGCAATCGTAATGAAAATATTAGAATCTGTTCAAATGCAATATTCTACAGATAATGATCGAATTTATGCAATAGGTCTATCTATGGGTGGATTTGGTACATGGAATTTACTGATGAATCATAGTGATGTATTTGCAGCAGGAATTCCAATTTGTGGAGGTGCTGATACAAGCAAAGCAGAAATATTAAAAGATATTCCTATTTGGACATTCCATGGTACAAGTGATCCAACTGTTCCATATTCAGGAACAAAGGAAATGGTTGATGCTATTCAAGCTGTTGGCGGACAGAAAATAACATTTACCACTTATGAAGGAGCCAATCATATCATTTGGAATACAGCAGCTGAAACAGAAGGATTGATTGACTGGCTCTTCTCACAAAAACTATCAGATCGTCAATTATATAATTTGTATGATAAAAATCATTATGATAATTGGGATAATGCTTTGACAAACAATGGTAATAAATTAGTGAATGAAACGAATTATCAAAATATATTTACAACACATCCAATTGAAGTAAAAAACGGTGATACATTATATTGGGGAAGTTTTGGACAAGAAACTTATGTGATGGAAGTTTATAATAAAGATCATCAATTTATTAAACAGGTACTTTTTAAAGAAGTTGAAAGTACGGCTTTAGGTACGACCGTTACAGGTGTTGGAAACAAGACGGTAAATGAATATCGGTATTCATATAAAATAACAAATGAAGATGCAGCATATGTCAGAATTTTAGGAAATATTTCTACTAAAGATCGTTTTCAAGTTTTTAAAAACTTAGAAGAAAATAATTTGGAATATCCAGACACATACATACCTTATGAAGATAATGTTTTAATTGGTAAATCTGTTTTATTTGCTGGTGACAGTATTACCAATGCTATTAAGGATGACTATCAATTAAGCGGATGGGCTGGAAGAATTGGTGAAAGTAATAATATGAACTGGATCAACGCTGGTGTTAGTGGTGCTTCTGCATCAACAAGCAGAGGATCGAATCGTGTAATTAATCAATTAAAAAATCATAGTAACAAAGATTATGATTATATTATTTTACATGCCGGTGTCAATGATGCGATGGATAGCGTAGAAGTTGGATCAATGAGTGATTCATATAACATAAATGATTTTGATACTTCTACATTTGCTGGCGGATTAGAAGAATTATTTTATTACACAACAAAAAATTACTATGGTAAAAAAATTGGATATATCATAAACTATGCAACACCTAATTCGACATGGGGTGGCAATACAAAAGATATGTCTGCTTATTTTGAAACTGCAAAAGAAATTTGTGATAAATGGGAGATACCATATATTGATTTATATAGTGGTACAATAGAATTAGATGGAAAAGAATATTCATATAGTCATGATATTCTAAATGTAGAAAGTTCAGGTTCATTTTACAATAATGATTCAGGTGAAGTTCATATTGGCGGAAAGGGATATGATATCATATCACCTTACATTGGGTATTGGATGAGATCAATAGAAAGTAATACTATTGGATCAGAACTAGGTGATATTCAAGAGAATATCGCTCTAAATGCAACCGTATCTGCTGATAAAGAAGCTAAAGATAGATCTTCAATTGCAGGAATAAATGATGGTATCATGCAGGATGTCAGAAGCAATTTTACTATTTTTTATAATAGTGATCTTCCTACAATTGAATTGAAATGGGAAAAACCTCAAACTATTACAGATATTCATTTATTTACTTTCTGTGCTAAGAGATTTGGTCCTACGAAGTATGAATTATTCTATATATTAGAAGGACAAGAAGAACCACACTCTTTAGGTATTAAAACTATTGAATGGCAAACTGATTTAAATACTATTTTTGAAGCTAATGAATGGAAATTTGAGGAACCATTAGAAAATGTAGTTTCTTTGCAATTTAAAATGATGCAAGGCGGTTCAGCAGGTAAATGTACGATACAGGAAATTGAAGTTTACGGCTATGAAAGGAAAGAAATACCTTATGTTGTTAGTTGTGAATCGTTTGCAGAATTGAATGTAAATCATATAGATGAAGTATCAAGCAGCCTGCCAAAGAGTGGAAGTGTATTATTATCTAATGATGAAAAATTATATGTGCCAATTAATTGGAATTTAGAGAATCTTAATGATGAAACGAATGATTTTATTTTAGAGGGAACTTTAGAATTGCCGGAAGGCTATAGCAATAAGGACAATATTAAAGCAAAAATAGAAGTAAGTATCCATGTAGATAAATCACAGTTAATAGATTTAATAAATAGAATTGAATCAAAACTTAATAAAACTGATGAAAATCTATATACAGAAACTTCTTTATCTGCTTTAAAAAAGAGTTTAGAGGATGCTAAAAAGGTAGTAGAAGATGATAGTTTATCTCAAAAATATGTAGATTTTGCATATGATTCTTTAATCAAGGCTAATAAGTTAGAATATAAGTCAGCAGATTATGAAGAATTGAATAAAGTGATAGCAGAGGTAGAAAATATTCTAAACAGTAAAAATTATGAAAAATTCTATACAGAAAGTTCACGTAACGATTTGGAATTAAAATATGCGGCTGCGAAAAAAATAGAAACTGATTTAGATATTACCAAACAAGAAGAAATTGATACTGTAAAGGACGCATTGGAAAATGCTAAAGCTAATTTAATTTTTAATTCAGCTGACTACAGTAAGGTCAATGATGCAGTTACAAAGGCTAATGGTCTGAACAAAGATCTTTATAAAGACTTCTCAGCAGTAGAAAAAGCATTGGAAGCAGTTATTCCGGATTTAGATATCACGCATCAAGCAGAAGTAGATACAATGGCTAAAGCGATTGAGGATGCAATTAATGCTCTTGAGTATAAAGATGCTGATTACAGTGCTGTAGAGAAGGCAAAAGCAAAAGTACCAACAGATTTAAGCATCTATACAGAAGAATCAGTGAAAGCATTAAATGATGCACTAGCAGGTGTTGTAAAAGGCAAGAACATCACTGAACAGGAAGAAGTGGATACGATGGCCAAAGCAATTGAGAATGCAATCAATGGACTTGTGAAGAAGGATACAGGAAAACCTGAGGATCCATCAAAACCAACAGATCCAGCAATTCCGGTTGAACCAGAGAATCCAACAACACCAAGTGAACCAGAAACACCAACAGAACCAGAAGGACCAAATACAAGTGACAATTATCAAGTTACAGTATTTACAGGACTGATGATTCTAAGTGCATGCGTGCTTGCATTCGTACTTCTCAAAAGAAAAAGAGAAGCAAAATAACGTATAGGAGCTAGTCCATAGACTAGCTCTTTAAATAGATATTGTTGCAAAATTGTAAGGGTTTACAATAAATGCTTATTGTACTATAATGCAGATATAAGTATTTGAAAGAGGAGGGGGAACATGGATTAAATGGAATTTATTCTGTATGTTTTTGGTATATATGTGAGGAATTGTTTGATGATAATTTGAGAAATGAATTAAGTATGTTTTTTTAATATAAGAAAGGAATTGACCATATAAGGGAAAGGTTAAGAATTGGATATAATATGAAAAAAAAGTTTTGTTCTATATTGGTAATATTTTCAATGATTTTAAGCGTGCTGCCTGTTAATTATGCTTATGCTTCAGCAGAAGAACCTCTAACAATTGAAAAGGTAGATTTTACTACGACTTCAATTGAGAAAGAGAGGACTTCTGATGATGAAAAACTTTTAGAAAATTACCAGCAAATTAAAACAGAAGCACCTCTTCTTTCAGAAGATAAAACACATATTATTTTACCTTCCTGTGATGAAGGATACGAAGTATCATTATATGGTACAAGTAATCCTGCTGTTATCGATATGGAAGGAAATGTAACTCAACCATTAGAAGATATGGAAGTCTATTTGTTTTATCAGATTGAAAACACTGAAACAAACGAGAGTCTTCATATGGATGATCCTATTAAAGTAGTAGTAAATGGTAAATATGGTGATGAATATAAGAATATTAATCGTCCGGAAATTATACCAGGAATACGTGAATGGAAAGGTAACGAAGGTGATTTTCATTTTACTGGAAAAATAGTCATTGCAGATGAATCACTACAGGAAGCTGCTTCTTATGTGTCATATTATATTAATGAAATGACGGATATAGAAACAGCTGTGGTTCAGAAAAAAGCTGAAGCAGGGGATATATATCTTGAATATAATAAAAGTCTATCTGTAGGAAAAGAAGGGTATACGATTGATATTAAAGATATTATGACTGTACAGGCAACAGATTATCAGGGAATTGTATATGCAGGAGCGACAATAGCGCAAATGTTCATGCAAAGCACAAATCAGACCATTCCTTGTGGAATCATGAGAGATTATCCGCAATATGAAGTTCGCTCAACTATGTTTGATGTAGCACGTTTTTATATGCCACTTGATTATGTAGAAGAAATCACAAAATATGCTGCATTTTTTAAGATGAATGAAATTCATCTGCATATCAATGATTGTGGTGGTGAACAAGATGCAGCATTTCGAGTTGAAAGTAAAAAGTTTCCTGCATTGAATACAGGATTGGCTGAGGATGAAATTTATTCTCAAGAAGATTATATTAACTATCAGAAACGAATGAAAAAATTAGGAGTGGATATTGTTACAGAAATTGATACACCCGCTCATGCCACCTCTTTCTGGTATGTCGATCCATCAATTATGATAGATACCGTCCATGTGAATATTTATGATGAAGAAGCAAGGAATTTTGTAAAATCCGTTTACGATGAATTTTTAGATCCAGAAAATCCAGTGTTTTTAGGAGAAGCTTTCAATGTAGGTGTTGATGAATACCCTCCTGGAAATAATGAACAGGTACGAGCTTATATGGATGAAATGATCAAATATATTGATTCTAAAGGAATTGAGGCTCGTCTTTGGTCAGGATTGAATGATGTAGTAAGTGATCAGCCATATACGGGGTATGCAGGCGAAACCCCTGTATCCAACAAAGGTGTTTTTCATTTTTATAATGATGCTGTTGCTGATTTGACAACGATGTTAGAGGGCGAATACAGAATGATTAATAATATGTATCAGAATCTGTATATTGTTCCTGTTGTTGTAAATGGAACAAATGATTTTCTTAATTTAGAAAAAGTGTATGATACCTGGGAAGCAGGAATTGTGTCATTTGGTGAAGGGGAAATTATGCCGGGGCACCCACTTTTGCTAGGGTCAGAAACATCTATCTGGAATGATGCCAAAGCAGGATGTTCAGAGTTTGACTTATTTGATCGAGCGAAAGATCAGATTATGTTAATGGCGGAAAAAAACTGGTATGGCAGGAAGGGTGAAGGACAATCTTCAGAAGAATTTGTGAATCGTGTGAATAAATTAGCCAATACAGCTCCTGGTTCGAATCCAGCACGATATATTGAGTCTACAACAGAAGTTATCGCAAGATATGATTTTGGTAACAGTATGGAAGACTGTTCTGAAAATGGCTATGATGCAAAAGTTAATGGTTTGACCATTGATGAAGAAATGAATGCTTTGAAGTTAGATGGTAATGGCTATATTTCATTACCTTTCAATAGTGTAGGTTATCCATATACAGTTGAATTTGATATGTATATCTCTTCAGATACTCCAGCAAATGCTCTTATGTTTTCTGGTAAGGATGGAGAATTAATATATAATGTAGATGGAACTGGTAAAATTGGGTTTAAGAGAAAAGGATATACATATCTTTTTGATTATGAAGTACCATTAAATGAAATGATACATTATACTTTAGTTTGTAAGGATGAGAGAACATATTTGTCAACAGAAGATAGTTTTCAAGTTGAAGCAGATTATTATCAAGTTAGTGCATATACAAAAGGTAGCAGTTCTTTTGTATTCCCTACTGAAAAAATAGGTTCAGGCATAAAAGGATATATTAAATCTTTAGTTATTTCTAAAAGTGAAAACAATTCATTAGCAATAGAAAATATAGCTCTTGGAAAGGAAGTAATGATAAGCGGACCGGAAGGTGGTTATAATGAAGATGGTACCTATGTATATCCTCAATTTGATAAAGATAATGTGACAGATGGTAATTCGAATACAAGAACTTCTTTAGAATACAAAGATGATGCATGGATAGAAATTGATTTAGGTGAGGTATATCTTGCTGATACGATTCAAATTCAATTCACAAATCGTCCAATAAGTTATGAATTATATGTTTCTGAAGATGGCAATAAATGGGAACTTATGGATACGAGAACTGAACTGGCAGGTGGCAGTTCTGGTGCGGAATTGCATACATTAACAAATGGTGAAAAGGTAAGATATATCAAATATCAGCAAACAAAGATGTGGTATCACACAGATCAAGACTTCTATTATTCCGCAGGAATTTCAGAAATAGAAGTTTATGGACTTTCTTTCATAATGATTCAAGAAGTACTTGATAAAGCAACAAATTGTTTAACATCTGTACCAGAGATGGAGGAAAATAAAGATATCCGTGCTAAACTTGAAGAAAGTATTTCTATTTGTAATGATTTAATGGATAATGGAAGTTGTGAAGAACTCATAAATATCATTCATACGATACAACAATTGAGTGATAAACTTTATAATGGTAATTATGATATACCGATAACAGATAAAACAATTTTGAAGCAACTACTTGACGAAGAAATAGATATTACAGGATATGACTCTAATTTAGTAAATATATATTTGGATGCTTTAGAAAAAGGAAAAGAAGTTTATTATGATATAACTGCATCACAAAAAAAGATTGAATTAGTCGTTGATATGATTCAGGAAGCAAAAGAAAACATGATGGCCGTTAATCTAGCTTTAAATAAACCTGTTACAGTAAGTGGGGTAGAAGGAGGTTATGATGAAAACGGAAATCTTATTTATCCACAGTTTGATCCGAAACATGCAACAGATGGTGATATGAATACACGTATATCTTTAAATTATGCTGATGATGCATGGGTTCAGGTAGATTTAGGAAGTGTTTATGTTTTAGATTCTATTAAAACATATTTCTCTCAGCGGCCAGTCGGTTATAAGATGATGGTTTCCAGAGATGGTATCAACTGGAAAACAGTAGATGAAAAAAATAATCTAGAAGGTGGAAGTTCTGGACTCGATGAAGTTACATTTAAAGAATATACAGAAGCAAGATATGTGCGATATCAACAGACTGCAATGTGGTATTCTGAAGCTTCGGGTGCTCAATATTACTCTGGTAATTTTTATGAATTAGAAGTTTATGGCAGTTTAGTTAAATATGAAAATGTATCAAATGGTAAATCTGTTGAAATTAGTGGACCAGAAGGTGGTTTTAATGATGATGGTTCTTTTGTATATCCGCAATTTGATCCGAAGCATGTTACAGATAATGATTTCAATACGAGAACTTCTCTTGAATATAAAGATGATGCCTGGATCAAAATTGATTTAGAAAAAGAATATTATATAGATCGTATTATCACATCTTTAACAAATCAACCTATAAGTTATGAAATCTATATATCACAGGATGGTAACGAATGGATTCTTGTTGATAAAAAAGAGGGTCTTACTGGTGGAGTAGCGGCTACATATGAAACGGTTTTAAGTGAAAGCCTGAAAGCAAGATTTGTTAAGTTCCAACAAACAGAAATGTGGTATCATACAGACCAGGATTTCTATTATTCAGCAGGAGTGTCTGAGATTCAAATATTAGGTAGAGAAGTTCCTGATACAACACAGATAGAAAAATTGATTGCAGATAGTGAAAATTTAATTCAAGATCATTATACAGTTGAAAGTTGGCAAATATTTAATGAAAGATTAGTAGAAGCAAAAAAAATGTTACAGCAATATTATTTGACTGAAACTGATATTGATAATGTATACAACCTACTACAAAATGCTTTTAATAGTTTAAAATACAATTCCGCTGATTACACAGCAGTAGATGAAGCTATCACAAAAGCCAATGGCTTGAATAAAGATCTCTATAAAGACTTTTCAGGAGTAGCAGAAGCATTAGCTAATGTAGTTTATGATTTAGATATCACGCATCAAGCAGAAGTCGATGCAATGGCTAAAGCGATTGAGGATGCAATTAATGCTCTTGAGTATAAGGGTGCTGATTACACAGCTTTGAATTCTGCGATTTTAAAAGCAACGAACTTAGATAAGAATTTGTATAAAGACTTCTCAGCAGTAGAAAAAGCATTGGAAGCAGTTATTCCGGATTTAGATATCACGCATCAAGCAGAAGTAGATACAATGGCTAAAGCGATCGAAGATGCAATTAATACTCTTGAGTTTAAAGATGCTGATTACAGTGCTGTAGAGAAGGCAAAAGCCAAAGTGCCAGCAGATCTAAGCATCTATACAGAAGAATCGGTGAAAGCATTAAATGATGCACTAGCAGGTGTAGTAGAAGGCAAGAACATCACTGAACAGGAAGAAGTAGATGCCATGGCCAAAGCAATTGAGAATGCAATCAATGGACTGGTGAAGAAGGATACGGGAAATACAGATAAACCAGCAGAGCCAGCAATTCCGGTTGAACCAGAGAATCCAACAACACCAAGTGAACCAGAAACACCAACAGAACCGGAAGGACCAAATACAAGTGACAATTATCAAGTTACAGTATTTACAGGATTACTGATTCTAAGTGCATGCGTGCTTGCATTGATCTTTATTAAAAGAAAAAGAGAAGCAAAATAACATAAAAGAGTTAGTTGAATGACTAACTCTTTTTTAGCATTAATGAAAAATTAAATTAAATGTAATCTATCTTGTATTTTTTTGCCATCTATTATTTCGAAATCTATAGTTCTTATTCCGTTTTTTATCTTAAATTCAGCGTAATAACAAGGAATTAAAAAATCTTTTATCATTCTTATTTTCTATCCTTAAATCAATTCTTCAAGACTGATTAACTCCAATGACTTACAAAGATATCCGAATGCACTGAAATTGAATCTCTTTATATAAAACAATGATTTTAATTTGTTCGGTAACTTTGTAACTTCTTTATATTCATTGAAGTCAATATCTTTTTCAAATTCATGTTCCGATAACAAACAAGAACATAAGTACAAAACCTTTGATGTTTGATCTAGCGCATCATCTGGATTATATTTGTATCCTATCATATGTCCTTTTACTTTACGGATACCGATTAAAAACTGCTGATAATCTTCTTTGCATATTGTTCCTTTTGCCATAACAGACAGACAAGCACGAATTGTATCTCTTAAACATTCTTTATAGTCGATATCTAATCCTCTGAAACTTATTTCAATTTCAGCTGTTTTTAAATAGGTTTTTCTGACAGCTTCATAATCTTGAAGTTCATTAAATAAACATGCGATATCATTTAATTGTTTAATAATCTCCAATTCTTTATCTACGCCAAATGGTATTCCGGTTGTGTAAGGAGCAAATGCAGTAAGTTTATCTCCTAATATGCAATCGATTGATGGAACTTGTATTGGAATTTTAGGTGTACTTACTTTCAAGAAACGATTATCGATTTCTTTTTCTATAACTTTTGCATATGGACTTTCCCCAAAAACAACATCTAAAATGATATTTGTTTCATTTGATTGTATTGGAGAATCATAATAGAAACGGAAATGACGCTTTTCAAGCTTGTTTCTTCCTTTTCTTTTGTTCTCTTCCATATGCTTAAAAGGAAAAATCTGTTCTGCTTTTCTTAAATATTCATCCAAATCAATGCAAGGTTCTACAATAATATCAATATCAGTTGATAAACGCTTTGGATTATTTAAAAGCAACAATAAACAGGTTCCACCTTTGAAAATGAAGGGCATCTCAGCTCTAGCCAATGCTTCTAGTAATCCAAAAGCAAATAGCGATCTTTCTACAAGATTTCGATCTGCTCTTATTTCATCAGTCAAATTTTGGATATAGTCGCTTGTATAAATACTTGTATCAATCATAATCTATTCTATCCCTTCACTTTATCTAATATTTCTTTTATTTTCTTTTGTGCATTTCTTCTTCTAGCGTAACGCATTAGTTTTCTTCCGTCTATCTGGTATTGATTAAAACAATATTCGTATATATCATAAATCTCTGAATTATTGATTAAACTAGAAGTAAATTTATCAACAACTAGATCCACCAACAATTTCTCTAATCTTATTTGATGAGGTGTATCAATTTCAGTAGGAGATTCTGAAACTAAATTTTTAACAACAATCGTTTCCCATGTAGCGTAATGGTAAAAATCATCACTATTTGGTTTTAACAAAACATTATTATACTTTTTTTTCAATACTTCAAAAAAAGATTCCACAAAAATTGATTCCACTTCTACAACATAAGTTTTATTAGCTAATAAATGATTCAAAAATTCATTTAATTGAGTAAATTCCCAAACTTGTAATTTGATGAGTGGATATTGCTCTTCTAAAAAATCATGAATTTCTTTCAGCTTTTCACTCAATTTGTAAGTATAGAGCTTCTTATCGGAAGTAACAACATATTTATCTTTATCTACTTTTTTGATTAAATTCTTTTGCAAATAACTTTCTAATAGACTACTAAGATTATTGAAGTTATAATTAGGATCTTTTTCCCTGATTACAGTTCTTAAATCTTCTCGACTAAAATTATCTTTATTTCTTATCAAATTAATTACTTCATTACGAGTCAAGATAAACACCTCCAACATGGGATTTTGGCAATTATTTAATATTTTGCCGATTTTCCATCTCACATTTATAGTATAGCACAAATAAAACACAAATAATAGTAATGGAATGGTTTTCAGCAATTTTTAATTTTTTGCCAATTTTCCACGTGGAGAGTGAACTGATAGAGGTATAATCAAGATGAAGAGTACTAACAAGTAATCTTCCTCATAATAGTGATCTTCCAAATTGAATTGAAATGGAAAAAGGACAAGAAGAACCGATACAAGAAATTGAAATTTATGATTATGAAAAGAAAGAAATACCTTATATTGTTAGTTGTGAATCGTTCGCAGAATTGAATGTAAATAATGTAGATGAAGTATCCGACAAGTCCATGGACTAGCTCTTTAAATATATAAAATTTTTACAAAAAAGTGGGAAAAATGAAGATTGAGTGCATATAGAAGAGTAGGAGGTACTCTTTTATGAAGCAGAAAATCTTACTCGATCAGCATTTCAAGAATATCTTAAGGAACAAGCTGATCCTTGCTTATATCATGAAGGACAATCTTGATGAATATGCAAATTCCTCTATCGGTGAGATCATGAAATGCATCGAGCCTCAAGGAGATGTCCCTTTACATACACATCTTATTTCTGGACATCGCAATGAGAACAATGAAGATGACGTCAGTGTTGTCTTTGATTCGCTTGTCTATGCATCCCTGCCCCATGATGATAAAAGAAAAATCGCCATGATCATCAATCTGGAAGCACAGGGTGAACTGAAAGGAAGAAGCCATGTCTTAAGCAGGGCCAACTACTACAATTCCCGCAATGTATCGATGCAGGTGAATGAGTTCTTCGACCATGCGCAGTATGACGATATCGTAAAGGTCGTATCGATCTGGATCGTGTTCAATGCCCCCAAGCATAAGCAAAACTGCATCAACCGCTACCGGATGGTGGAGGAGCATATTATCGGGAATGCGTGCGAGGAGGAAAAATATTTTGATAAGCAGCAGATCCTTGTGCTATACTTAGGGTATAAGGAAAGCGAATATATTTCGATGAACATCCTAAGGATATTGGCAGATAATGGGATGGACTATGAAACAAAGAATGAGGCATTAGAGAAGTACGATATAAGGCTTAAGGGAGGACTGGCAAAGGAGGTAAGAAGCATGTGCGACTATGGAGATTATGTAGAGAAGATGGGCACAGAGAAAGGCTTGCAACAAGGATTACAGAGAGGAATATTACAAGGCAAGGAACAGGGATTTTTACAGGGAAGTGAAAACAAAACAGTTGAAGATATTCAAAGCTTAACAAAGACATTGAAATTAAGTGTTGATGAAGCGATGGATGCTTTACAGATTCCTATTGAAGAAAGAGCGAATTATTTGAAGTTATTAAGTGAGAAAAATATTTGAAAGAATTCTGATTGTTTAAAAAATTACTCATTGTTAGAAATAATTACTTATAGTTTTTTGTATCATAGAATCAAATAAAAAAGTGATGAAGATAAGTATTTGATATACAGTTTATCTGTTTCTCACATATCAGATATTTATCTATAAACTTTTTTGCTGCTATTCCACCAGCTAGCAGCTTTTTTTATAAATGAAATAGTTTTTGTGTTACAATATACAAAGATAAGGATGTGAAGAAATGGAATTTATAGTTTTATATATATTATGTATACTTATTATTGTGCTTTTATTTGTTTTATTATTAAAACCAAATAAAGAAAAAGATGAAATGAGAAATATTCATTCAAAGATTCAGACACTGAATGAAACACAGAAAATCAGTAATGATATGATGAGCAATCGTTTAAAAGAGATGAATGAAACGATCAAGGGAATGAATGAGATGTCATTTCAGACAAATGAATCCATACGTAAGCAGCTTTCGGAGACAACAAGCAAGTTAGAAGAAAAGGTGAATAGCTTAACTTTACAGAATGAAAGTAAGTTGGAAGCGATGCGTTTAACTGTAGAAAATAAGATTACTTCTTTACAGGAAGATAATGCGAAAAAGCTGGAAGCGATGCGCTTGACCGTAGATGAGAAATTACAAGAAACCTTAGATAAACGTATCAGTCAGTCATTTCAGTTAGTAAATGATCGTTTGGAACAGGTGTATAAAGGCTTAGGAGAGATGCAGACGCTGGCAAGCGGTGTAGGCGATCTGAAAAAGGTTTTAAGTAATGTGAAAACCCGTGGTATTTTAGGTGAAATTCAATTAAAAGCAATATTAGAAGAAATTTTAACACCAGAGCAGTATGAAGAAAATGTCGCAACTAAAAAAGGTAGTAGCAATGTAGTAGAATTTGCATTAAAACTACCTGGCGATGGTTCCGGGTCAACGGTTTATCTGCCAATTGATTCAAAATTTCCAGGGGATAAATATGCTCAGTTAGTTGATGCTTATGATGAAGGTGATCCAGCTAAAATTGCTCTTGCCCAAAAAGAATTAGATACTATTATTAAGAAAAGCGCAAAGGATATTCATGATAAGTATATTGATGTTCCTAATACAACAGAATTTGCGATCATGTTTTTACCTTTTGAAGGGCTTTATGCAGAAGTGGTACGTCGAGGCTTTGTAGAAAGTTTGCAGAGAGATTATAAGATCAATATTGCAGGACCTACGACGATGGCCGCACTTCTAAATTCTTTACAGATGGGATTTAGAACTCTTGCGATTCAGAAAAGAAGCAGTGAGGTTTGGGAAGTTTTAGGAGCTGTTAAGAGTGAATTTGAAAAGTTTGGTACAGTGTTAGAAAATACGCAAAACAAATTGAATCTGGCTCAGAAAGAATTAGATCATCTAGTAGGAGTACGTACTCGACAGATACAGAAAAAACTGGATAAGGTATCAAGTATTGATTCTATACAATCTGAAAAAATATTAGAAATAAATCAGTCAAATAAATCGACACTTGATTAGGGCTGTTTTATAATAATGATATATGGAGGTGAAGCGGATGATTTATAAAATTCAATTGAATGATGTGCTGGTGACAAGTAATTGTGAAATAAGCGAAGAAGAGGGAAAAGCTTATGTTGAATGGGCACAGAAAAAGTATGCGGGTAAGAAAATTGATGAAGTCAGGCTGAACTTCAATGGCGATGATGTTGATGTGGAAACTCATTTAGCACCGGAGTCTTTTGAAAAGATTCGACGTATCACAGGTTATTTAGTAGGTACGGTTGACCGTTTCAATGATGCAAAGCGGGCTGAAGAAAGAGATCGTGTCAAACATATGTAGAAAGCTCAATCATGAGCTTTTTATTTGAGGTATAGTTATGGAAATAAAAAATGAATTATGTGCATGGTTTGTATCAAATCATCGAAAACTGCCATTTCGGGAAAGTAAAGATCCTTATGCCATCTGGGTGAGTGAAATCATGGCTCAGCAGACAAGGATCGAAACGATGCTGCCTTATTATGAAAGATGGATGAAAGACTATCCTACAATTGAATCTTTAGCTTCGGCACCTTTAGAAAAAGTATTAAAAAGCTGGGAAGGACTAGGATATTATAATCGTGCACGTAAGCTGCATGAGGGTGCCAAACAAGTCGTGGAACAATATCAGGGCCAGCTTCCTGCTGATATGGAAGAACTTGAAAAAATCAGTGGTATTGGACCCTATACGGCTGGGGCTATTGCCTCAATTGCTTTTGGTATACCTGCTCCCGCAGTTGATGGCAATGTACTTCGAGTCATAACACGTCTTCTAGAGATCGATGATGATATTTCTAAACAGACAACAGTAAAGAAAGTAAAAACGATCGTTAGAGAAATGATGCAGGGAAGCAATCCAAGTGATTTTACACAGGGATTGATGGAACTGGGAGCACTCGTATGCATGCCGCAGGTAATACTTTGTAAAGATTGTCCACTTAATCAAACATGTCTTGGCTATGCACATCAGACACAGATGAACTTTCCTGTTAAGACAAAGCCAAAGAAAGCTCCTGTATTTAATTATCAAACACTTCTGATCATCAAAAAACATCAGATTCTTTTAAGTAAAGATGATCGTGATGGTCTTATGAAAGGATTTTATCGTCTTCCTCAATATGAAACTTATGATACGAATGGTTATGAATATATAAATGAGATGAAGCATGTATATTCTCATAAAATATGGAAAATGAAAATATTTCAGCATCAAAGTGGAATAATACCAAATGATGAATATGTGATATGGGTAGATATCGATCAATTGGATCAGCTTCCTATTATTGGTGCACATTTAAAGATCTTGAATCAAAGAATTCATAAAATCGGATAAAATCTCTAGAGATTTTATTATCAATTTAACTTTACAAAAAAAGTAAAAAGTTTAGATAAAAATTGGGAAAAATGAAACTTTTGCGCATATATAAGAGTAGGAGGGATATATGCGTAAAAATAAAATTGATCAATTTTTTAAACATATTCTAAGATACAAGATCGTATTGGCTCATATCATGAAAGATTATCTAGAAGAATATATGAACTATTCGATTCCTGAGATCATGGAATGCATTGAACCAAAAGGGGATGTGCCTTTACATAAACATACCGTAAGCGGTCATAGAAATGAAAATAATGAAGACGATACTAGCATTTTCTTTGACTCGCTTGTCTATGCCTCTTTGCCACAAAACAAGGGCAAAATTGCCATGATCCTCAATCTGGAAGCTCAAGGAGAACTGAAAGGAAGAAGCCATGTCTTAAGCAGAGCTAACTACTATAATTCCCGTAATACATCGATGCAGGTGGAGGAACTGTTTGATCACGCCTGCTATGATGATATCGTGAAGGTGGTGTCGATCTGGATCGTGTTCAACGCAGTGAAGTACAAACAGGGTAGCATCAACCGGTACCGGATGGTGGA
This sequence comes from Traorella massiliensis, assembly GCF_900104665.1. Taxonomy (GTDB): domain Bacteria; phylum Bacillota_I; class Bacilli_A; order Erysipelotrichales; family Erysipelotrichaceae; genus Traorella; species Traorella massiliensis. The sequence goes on from NZ_LT629968.1 coordinate 261,477, forward strand.
GGAGCATATTATTGGAGATACATGTGAGGAAGAAAAATATTTTGATAAGCAGCAGATCGTTGTGCTATACTTAGGATATAAGGAAAGCGAAAAAGTATCAATGAATATCTTGCGGGTGTTGGCAGATAATATGTCATCACAAGAGAAGATAGAAAGACTGAAGAAGTATGATGTAGAACTAACGAAAAAACAGGAAGAGGAGGTTAGCCGGATGTGTGATTATGGTGCATATGTAGAGAGCATAGGTATTGAAAAAGGTATCAAGGAAGGCTTAAAACAAGGAAGCGAGAACAAAACCATAGAAGCTATCCAAAGTCTGACAAAGACCTTGAAGCTAAGTGTTGATGAAGCGATGGATGCTTTACAGATATCTGCGGAGGAAAAGAGTTATTATTTAAAGTTATTGAATGAAAAAGTGAATGCATGATCATTAACATATATGTATGTCAAAAATAAAGCAGTGATATCAATGAATACCACTGCTTTTGTCTATTTAAGTGTATTTAATAATCCACCATGTTCAAGGATATTGATCTGTTCTTCATTATAAGGAAGAAGTAATCGATATGTTTTATTTTTGGTAGTATTTTGAACTTCAATGACAGAATTTGGTTTTAACTTGTGCAAATCAGTAAAATATAATTCATCAGTTTCATCAATGGTATCATAATCTTTTTCATCTTCAAAAATACATGGCAAGATACCAAAGTTAATAAGATTGGCCTGATGGATACGGGCAAAGCTTTTTGCCAGAACAGCTTTGATTCCTAAATACATCGGAGCTAAAGCTGCATGTTCACGGGAAGAACCCTGACCATAATTCTGCCCTGCTACGATAAATCCGCCCTTATTATTTAAACAATCATCGTGGAAAGATTCTTTCTGATTCATAAAGCAGAATTCAGAAATCTTTTCAATATTGCTGCGATATGGAAGAATCTTAGCTCCCGCTGGCATGATATCATCTGTAGTGATATGATCGCCTACCTTGATGATTACTTTTTTAGATAGCTGATCATCTAATGGTGTATTGATTGGCAAAGGCTTGATATTTGGCCCACGAACAATTTCTACATCTTTTGAACAGCTTGGATAAATGATGTTTTCATCATGAATCGTATAGATTTCTAAATCTTCAGCACATTCATAATTACATTCCCTAGGATCGCTGATGACGCCTTGAATAGCACTGTAAGCAGCAGTTTCGCATGATACAAGTCCTACCTTAGCACTAAGCGTTCCACTACGGCCATAGAAATTACGATTAAATGTTCTCAGTGAGAAAGCATTGGTAGCAGGGGATTGGCCCATGCCGATACAAGGTCCGCACGTACACTCTAAAAGCCTTACGCCACTTTCTAGAATAGGCGTTAACTGATTATTTTGTGAGAGCATGCATAACACCTGCTTGCTTCCACATGAAAGAGAAGCTGAAACATTTGGATGAACGACATGTCCTTTTAAGATATTTGAAACAGTAACTATATCCAGATAAGAAGAGTTGGTGCATGATCCAATATTTACTTGCTGGATTGGCGTTCCCGCCATGCTTTTTACAGTTACGACATTGTCAGGCATATGTGGCAGGGCAATGAGCGGTTCTAATTCATTGAGATCAATGACATATTCTTCATCATACGTAGCATTCTCATCAGCTTTGATTTCCACATAATCTTTTTCACGATGCTGCTTTTTTAAAAATTCATATGTTTTTTCATCACTTGGAAAAATAGAACTGGTGGCACCTAATTCAGCCCCCATATTGGTAATAGTGGCTCTTTGAGGAATACTGAGTGTTGAAACACCTTCCCCAGTATATTCTATGATCTTTCCTACGCCGCCTTTGACGCTAAGCATTGAAAGAACTTTTAAAATAATATCCTTTGCAGCCACACCCTTTTGAAGCTTACCTTTAAGTTCCATTTTTACGATTTTTGGCATTATGATCTGAAAAGGACGTCCAGCCATAGCGGCAGCAACATCTAATCCTCCAGCTCCCATGGCCAGCATTCCCATTCCACCAGCTGTTGGAGTATGCGAATCACTACCTAAAAGTGTTTTTCCAGGAACTGCAAAACGTTCAAGATGTACCTGATGACAGATACCATTTCCAGCTTTTGAGAAAACGATGCCATAACGGTCAGCAACACTTTGCAGATATGCGTGATCATCAGCATTTTCAAAACCGCTTTGAAGCGTATTGTGATCGATATAGCTGACAGATAATTCGGTTTTAACACGATCGATACCAATACTTTCAAGCTGTAAATAAGCCATGGTGCCAGTCGCATCCTGTGTCAGCGTCTGATCGATTTTGATCTTAATAGGTTTTCCTGCACACATTTCACCACTGACTAAATGTTGAGCAAGTATTTTTTCACTAACTGTGTTCATAATATCACCTCTCGTCTTTTTGATTATAACATAGTTTTCGTTGAAACAAGATACTAAATGTAATATAATGAAAATAATTGAAAAAAATGAAACAGGTGATTCTATGGAAAAAACTTTAAAAACTATATTGGAACAGGCTATTAAAGATAACCAGATAGATAATGAATTATATTCTTTTTATAATGTGAAAAAGGGTTTGCGTAATGAAGACCATACGGGTGTTTTAGTAGGACTGACTCAAATTGCCGATGTGGTTGGTTATGAAAGAGCCGACAGTAAAAAGATTGAATGTGAAGGAAGATTATACTATCGAGGTTATGAAATTCGTGATTTGATGAAAATATTTGATTTTAGTCATCATCGTGGTTTTGAACAATGTTCATTCTTGCTTTTATTTGGTCATCTTCCAAGTGATGCGGAAATGGATCTTTTTCTAGATTATTATCGTCAGAATACTGCTCTTCCACAAGATTTTTTAGAATTAAATATTTTAAGGATGCCTGGAAAAAATTTGATGAATAAGATTCAACAAGCGATTTTAATGCTTTATGCATATGATGATAAAGCAGATGATATAACACCTTATAATACACTGATACAAGGCTTAAGCTTAATGGCCAAGATGCCCAGCATCATTGCTTATTCTTATCAGACAAAAATTCATAACTTTGATGATCGGTCACTGATCATACATCGGGTATTACCCGATGAGAGTATCTCTGAAACGATTTTAAGACTAACACGAAGTGATGGCAAGTATACGCAAACAGAAGCTGAAGTACTTGATAGCATGCTGGTTTTACATGCCGATCATGGTGGTGGAAATAATTCCACTTTCACAAATGTCGTGATTTCATCAACAGGAACTGATCTATATTCTTCAATGGCGGGAAGTGTTGGAGCTTTAAAAGGGCCAAGACATGGTGGAGCTAATCAGGCGGTCGTGGAGATGATGAAAGCCGTAATTCAGGAAATAGGTTATTGTGAAGACGAAGCAGTGGTAAGAGATTTAATTGAGCGGATCGTTGATAAAAAATTCTATGACGGCAAAGGCTTGGTTTATGGCATGGGCCATGCCGTTTATACACTTTCTGATCCAAGAAGCTGTATCTTACAGGAAAAAGCAGCTATTTTAGCTAAAGAAAAAGGAATGGAAAAGGAATTTGCTTTCTATCAGCGTTTTGAAAAATGTGCGAAAGAAGTTCTATGGGAGAAAAAGCATAAACATGTATCAAGCAATATTGATTTTTATAGCGGCTTTGTTTATGAAATGCTGAATATTCCTTTTGAATTGGTCGCACCATTGTTTGTCTGTGCCAGAATGGTTGGCTGGCTGGCTCATAACATAGAAGATAAGTGCTATTGTGATAAGATCGTCCGTCCAGCAACAAAATATGTAGGAACGATAAAGGAGGCAGGAAAATGAAAAAAGTAACATTATTTAAAGGGGACGGTATCGGCCCTGAAATCTGTGCATCTGTTAAGAAAGTCATTGAAGCAAGTCGTGCAGATATTGAATTTGAAGAATTTAATGTTGGAGAAGCTGAATATAATGCACACGGTGCATTGATCCCACAAGAAGCATTTGATTCTATAGAAAAAAATCATGTTATTTTAAAAGCACCGATCACAACACCTATTGGTAAAGGATTTCGCAGCTGCAATGTTTTGCTTCGTGAAAAATATGATCTTTATGCCAATATCCGTCCGGCTAAAAATCTTCCTAATGTCAAAAGTCCTTTTGATCATGTAGATATGGTAATTTTTAGAGAAAATACAGAAGATTTATATGTTGGCAAAGAAGAAAAGATAGATGAAGATACTGTCTATGCGACAAAAATCATTACCCGAAAATGTTCTGAAAGAATCATTCGGGCAGCTTTTGATTATGCACTTGAAAATAAGAGAAAAAAAGTCAGCTGTATTCATAAAGCCAATATTTTAAAAATGAGCGATGGTTTGTTTTTATCTGTTTTTCAGGAAATCAGTAAAGAATATCCAAATATTGAAGCAGATGCTTATATCGTTGATAATGCCTGCATGCAAATGGTCATGCATCCTGAAAAGTTTGATGTGATGGTCATGCCTAACTTATATGGAGATATTTTAAGTGACCTGGCAAGTGGATTGATCGGTGGCTTAGGCTTTCTTCCAAGTGCTAATATCGGAAAAGAGATTGCGATGTTTGAAGCAGTTCATGGCAGCGCTCCGGATATTGCCGGACAGAATAAAGCAAATCCAACTGCCCTTCTTCTGAGTGCTTGTATGATGTTAGATTATCTGGATGAACATCAAAAAGCTGAAAAAATTCGGGAAGCAATTTACAAGGTTTTGCAAGAAGGAAAGGTTCGTACACAGGATTGTGGAGGAAATGCTACAACAAGTGAATACACGGATGCCATTTTAATGGCTATGAGTTAATATTTAAAGTGTAATAAAGCAAATAGAAAGCAAGCTTGTGAAAATTTGTAAAAGAATATTGAAAAAAGATAGCATTTCATACATAAAAGTGCTACAATAATCATCGTCTGTGAGACAAAAAGGAGATACAGAATGAAAAAATTTTTATCAGTGCTTGCATTGCTTTTAGTGGTTGCAGGTTGTAGCAATGCTCCAGCAGAAAATGAAAACACACCAAATGAAAATCAGCCAGCAGCTATTACTACTTTGGATACTGTAACATTTGCAGATGAATTGGAAAACACAGAGACTGTTAAGGTTTATGTAAATGATTCAGCAGATACTTCAAAGACATTAGTAGAGGCTTATTTAGATGCAGATTCAGCAGATCTTAAGACTGTTGTGGTAGATACGCTTAAATCTTTAACTCTTGAAGAATCAAGCGATTAGGAAAAGGTTTATGGAACACCATATTTCATGATAGATTTAAACTCTGCACTTGATTCAAATTATGTGCGTTTTGCAGTGTTTGAAGATACTGTAGTTATTCAAACAAAAGAAAGTTATGTCAATTATACATTAGATGATGCTTCTGCCGAAACAATCAACACATTAACAAGCAGTATTTATCAAGCATTTGTTCAAGCATTTGCTTCAGAAGAAGAGTAAACCTCTTCTTTTTTTTATTTATAAGATAAAATTATAAATATCTTAGCACTCTAAGCACAAAAGTGCTTGCAATCTTCTAAAAGTGGAGTATAATACTATTAGCACTAAAATGGTCGGAGTGCTAAAGGAGGAAGAGGTAATTATGAGTCGTAATAAACAATTTAAAGCTGAATCTAAAAGATTACTTGATTTGATGATTAATTCTATTTATACACATAAGGAGATATTCTTGAGAGAATTGATTTCTAATGCAAGTGATGCCCTAGATAAACTCAATTATCTTTCTTTCAATGAAGAAGGAATTGACAGAGAGAATTTAAAAATTAAAATCAGTACAGATGAACAAAATAAAACAATCATTATTAGTGATAATGGTATTGGGATGAATGAAAGCGAACTAGAAGAAAATCTTGGTACGATTGCTAAGAGTGGTTCATTGGTTTTCAAACAGGAACTTGATGAAAATAAGAAAGATGATGTTGATATCATCGGACAGTTTGGTGTCGGCTTCTATGCAGCTTTTATGGTAGCAAAGGAAGTGGTTGTAGAAAGTAAAAAATATAATGAAGAAAAAGCTTATCGCTGGGTGAGTGATGGCAGTAATGGCTATCGTATTGATGAATGTGATAAAGCCGATCGTGGAACAACGATTACTTTATTCTTAAAAGATGATACAAAAGAAGAAAATTATTCTGATTTTGCGAAACAGTTTAAAATTGAAACATTAGTAAAGAAATATTCAGATTACATCCGTTATCCAATTACGATGATGGTATCAAAGTATGAGGGTGAAGGCGATGATAAACAGTTAGTAGTGGAAGAAAAGACTTTGAATTCAATGGTTCCTTTATGGAAAAGAAAGAGATCTGAAATCAAAGATGAAGAATATAATGAATTTTATAAAAATAAATTCAATGATTATGCCGATCCTCAAAAAGTAATTCATACCCATGTAGAAGGTGCAGTTACTTTTGATGCCCTTCTATTTATTCCAAGTCATGCACCTTATAACTATTATTCACAGGATTATGAAAAAGGCTTGCAGCTATATTCTAGTGGTGTATTCATCATGGATAAAGCGAGTGATCTGATTCCAGAACATTTCCGTTTTGTGAGAGGTCTTGTGGATTCTCAGGATCTAAGTCTGAATATCTCACGTGAAATGCTTCAGCACGATCGCCAGCTGAAAGTTATGGCCAATCGAATTGAAAAGAAGATTCAGTCTGAATTGAAAAAGATGTTAGCTAATGAACGTGAAGAATATGAAAAATTCTGGGCAAATTTCGGTTTACAGCTAAAGTATGGTGTGTACAATGATTTTGGTGCCCATAAAGATATGCTGGTAGACTTACTGCTATTTACTTCTAGTAAAGAAAAGAAGCTTGTTACATTGAAAGAATATGTAGAAAGAATGAAGGAAGGACAGGAAGTCATCTACTTTGCAAGTGGTGACGATGTGAATAAGATCGATCAGTTACCGGCAGCTGAGCTTGTAAAGGATAAAGGTTATGAAATTTTATATCTGACAGATAATGTTGATGAATTTGCACTTCAGGTACTTCAGGAATATGATTCTAAGAAGTTCAAGAATATTACACAAGGTGACTTAAATCTTGAAAGCGAAGAAGAGAAGAAACAGGTAGAAGAAAAGAAAGAAGAAAATAAGGATTTATTGGAAGCTTTGAAAGAAAGCTTGAAGGATAAAGTCAGTGATGTGAAACTATCCACTCGTTTAAAGAGCCATCCTGTATGTTTAAGTGCTGATGAAGGGCTTAGCTTTGAGATGGAGAAAGTATTGGCACAGATGCCAGATGGTAATCCATATGGTATGAAAGCTGTACGTATCCTGGAAATCAATCCAAATCATGCAATCTTTAATGCATTACAAAATGTGTATGCGAAAGATAAAGATAAGATTTCAAAATATGCTGATTTGCTTTATGATCAGGCATTATTGATTGAAGGTTTTGATCTGGAAGATCCGATTGCTTTCTCTAATGCTGTCTGTGAATTGATGGTAGAGGCAAGTAAATAGAAATTTAAGAGCAAGATGAATATATGCTTGCTCTTTTTTTACGTTTATTTTACTGTTTTGTGATTGTGAATTTTTAATAAAATGATTATGGTTATGATAGGAGGTAAGAATGATGGCATTGTTAATGAATGATACAGATATGGATCGAATGTTAAATGAAATCTGTCCTAAAGGAGAAACTTATCGTGCAAAGGCATGGGGAACGATCATGGCGGGAACTGCTGAAGTATTAACTCTTGGTGCTCTAAGCAATACATATTGTTATCTTGGGATAAGTGAACATTATTTGGTCATTGCAATTGTTGGAACATTAAATATTGATACGATCAAGGGCAAGATATGCTTGCCATTTGACAAAATTGAAAGTGTTTCTGTAAAACACGGGATTTTTCCTTCTCAAAGAATTATTAAGTTAAAAAGTGAAAATGTAAAACTTAAAATATCTTTGATCAATAATCCTCTGGGTGCAAAAGTCAAAAATCAGAAAGAGGGAATGAATGGAATTTGCGAAGCCTTAACATCTTTAAAATAAAAGAACATGAGCATTTAAATGGTATTTTTCACTAAAAGGTTTATAGTTATGTTATAGAAAAGAGGTTACTATTATGAGAGTAAAATTTAAAGGTGAATATACACCGCTTAGTGAAAATATAAAGGAAAAAGATCATTTAGGCGAATATACAGTTGTAGATTCAAAGATGAATGAAATTAAAAGTAATGATCTAAAGGGAATTAAAATCATCCTTACGGTCCCAAGTGTTGATACTTCGGTATGTTCACGTGAACTAGCAAAATTTATTGATATTCTAAAGAATGAAACGATTACGATTCTTTCTGTTTCCATGGATTTACCTTTTGCGTTAGATCGCTGGTGTCAAAGTCATGCTTCTGAGAATATCGTTACTGCTAGTGATTTCAGATATCATGATTTTGCAGATGCAAGCGGATTATTAATGCCGGAGATTGGATTATTTTCAAGAAGTGTATTGCTTGTGGATGAAAATGATATGGTTCGTTATCTAGAAATTGTTGAGGATGTCTCCAATGAACCTGATTATGAAAAGGTCATGGAACAATTACAATTATTGAAAAAAAGTGCATAAGCACTTTTTTATTTTACCTTTCTTGTCCACCCATATGGATCTTCACTTTCACCCCATTGAATTGACGAGAGAATATCATAAAGAAGACGGGTAATATGACCTATCTGATGGTTATTGATGACTATATTTTGTTTTTTATAAAGTAGTTCTCCAATAGGTGTAATAAGAGCTGCTGTACCACAGCCAAAAGCCTCACTGAGACGTCCGTCATGTGCTGCTTCCATTAAGAAATGAATATCTATTTTTTCTTCTTTAACTTCAACTTGCTGATCTTTTAGAATATGAAGAATGGAGTCACGGGTAATTCCAGGCAAGATCGATCCGCTAAGAGGAGCTGTATAAACAATATTGTCAATAACAAACATGACATTCATCGTTCCTACTTCTTCAACATATTTTCTTTCGATGCCATCTAACCACAACACCTGATCACAGCCTAATTGTTTTGCTTTGCTTTGGGCAATGATGCTTGAAGCATAATTACCACCGCATTTTATGTTTCCTGTACCTCCAATGACCGCTCGTACATATTCATCTTCCACATAAATCTTTACAGGCTCCAGACCATTTTTGTAATAGGAAGCAGAAGGTGAAGCGATAATGACAAACTGATAGCTTTCGGAAGCATGAACGCCTACTCCGGCTTCATTGGCAAACATAAATGGACGGATATACAAGCTGGTACCTTTTTTTGAAGGAATCCAGTCTTTTTCTATTCTAACGAGTGCTTCCACAGCTTCTATAAAGTCATTCTCTGAAATAAGAGGCATACATAGTCTTTGATTAGAATTCATCATTCGCCAAGCGTTCATTTCAGGGCGGAAAAGTAAGATTTCATTTTTTTCGGTTTTATAAGCTTTTAATCCTTCAAAGGTTTCCTGAGCATAGTGAAAAACCATACTGGCAGGATCCATAGTAATTGGAGCATAAGGAACGATACGGGCATCATGCCAATGATGATCATCATAGTTCATGACAAACATATGATCCGTAAAATATTTTCCAAATCCTAAATGTTCAAAATCAGGTTTTTCTTTTAAAATAGTGTTTTTTTCAAATCTGATGTCCATAATTACCTCCAAAAAAAGACACTACTTCCATAGTAGCGTCTTTGCCTGACTCCATTATAGAAAAATAAGGGTCACTTGTCAATATTGCTTCGTTACTCTCATCCAGGTAGTTGTGATTTTTCTTGGATTTTCTTCTTCCACAACTGTTTTTCTTTCCATTGAAAGGCTTCTACAGTTGCTTTGACTCATATCACGATTACATTGCCAATCAATATTTCCGTTTTCATACATATCTCGGTTTTCTTCGTCTTCAAAATTCATTTCATCATCCATGTTATTCATTTCATCAAGAAGGGCCTCCATATCAAATTCATCATCATTTTCATCATCCATGACATAAGAAGAATTAACAGGTAAATCATCTTTAAAGTCATAAGGTGAAATATCCTCTGGTTTCCACATACGAGCCTGCTTGGGTGCTTCCATATAAACTTTTTCCATTTGTACTCTTCCTTTCGCTTTATACTATGTATGTCTTTGCCTTTGGTTCTTCAGTTAGCCTTGACAAACAATATAAAGTCCTTTATACTATGTTAGACAATACTAACAAAAAGATTTTATTTTTTTGTCTTATATGTTATATAAGGCTAACAAGGAGGGTTTATGATTAATAAGCGATTGATACGGGAAATGAAAAGTTCGCTTGTCTTTATTTATAAAAATGTATTGACACAATGGCTCATGCTGATTCTGAATATTCTTATGATGATGCTCATAGCGATGACGCTGGAAGGATTGCTTAAAAATACTTTGATTTTGAATCAGATGATGCTGTATCTAACAGTGGTAATTGTGATTGTAGCGCTACGTTCTATCCTTTCTAAAAAAAGTGTCATGTATGGGTATGGAGCTTCAAAGGAAGTAAAAAAGGTGCTTCGTGAAAAGATTTTAACAAAACTGAATGAAATGGGTAGCGGTTATCATCAGAAAATTGCGACATCATCACTGGTACAGATGTGTGTAGAGGGAATTGATCAGCTGGAAATCTATTATGGTTCGTATCTTTCACAGTTCTTCTACAGTATGCTGGCTCCTTTAACTTTATTTATTATATTATCGTTTGTTAATTTCAAAGTGGCTTTAATCCTGTTTATCTGTGTCCCTTTGATTCCTGTTACGATCATTTTAGTTAGTAAATTTGCCAAGAAACTGTTAAGTAAATACTGGGGACAATATACGACACTGGGGGATAGCTTTTTGGAAAATCTTGAGGGATTGACTACTCTAAAAATTTATCAGGCAGATGGTTATAAGCATGAAAAGATGAATGAAGAGGCTGAAAATTTCCGTAAAGTAACGATGAAGGTTTTGACAATGCAGCTCAATTCAATTACGATCATGGATCTGATTGCTTATGGAGGAGCCGGTATCGGTATGATGGCTGCTTTGTTTGAATTTCAAAGCGGAGCTGTTTCAATAGGAGAGTGTATCTTGATCATCTTATTGTCAGCTGACTTTTTTATTCCGATGCGTACACTGGGCTCTTTATTTCATGTTGCTATGAATGGGATAGCAGCGAGTGACAAATTATTTCGTTTTTTAGATGAAAAAGTAGAAGAAGACGGTACGATAAATGATATTAAGACTGACCAGAACATTTACTTAGATCATGTTAGCTTTGCTTATGAAAATGACCAAAATGTCTTAAATGACATCGTTATGGAAATAAAACCGCATCAGATGACAAGCATTGTTGGTGAGAGCGGTTGTGGGAAAAGTACGATTTCTTCTTTATTGATGAAAGAGATAAGAGCCAATCAGGGTCGTATTTTTGTAGGGGATAAAGAATTAGTTCATTTTTCTAGAAAAGCATGGATGAAGAAAATTACTTATCTTTCAAGCAATGCTTTGCTTTTTAAGGGAAGTGTTCGTGAGAATCTTTTGATGGCCAAAAAAGATGCAACTGATTCTGAAATGATTGAAGTATTAAAGAAAGTAAAGATTTATGATTTTTTAGAAAATGAGCAAGGCTTAGATACACCTATACTTGAAAATGGAAGTAATTTATCAGGGGGACAGTGTCAGCGCATTGCTTTTGCTAGAGCTTTGCTGCATAACAGTGAAATCTATATTTTTGATGAAGCAACTTCAAATATCGATGTAGAAAGTGAAAATGATCTGATGAAACTGGTAGATGAAATGAAAGATGAAAAAACGATTCTTTTGATTTCCCATCGGCTGATGAATGTAGTTAAAAGCGATCAGATTTATGTCATGGAGAAGTCAAGGATCATTGAAAATGGTACTCATGAGGAATTGCTGAAAAAAGCAGGCGCTTATCAAAACTTATGGGAAAGTCAGAAAAAATTAGAGACATTGAAGGGGAGGTCATTATGAAGAAAAACAGTGTGAGCATATTATTCAGACTGATTGGATTAGTCAAGCCTTTACTTGTCTATATGATCCTGGCAATCGTTTTAGGAGTGTTAGGGTTTGTTTGTGCTAACTTCTTGACCGTACTGGCAACAGCAGGTCTATTAAAGATCATACAGAAAGATGCTGTTTCGCAGATCATTCTTATTTTATTGTTTTTTGCTTTTATTCGTGGTTTCTTACGTTATGGAGAGCAGACTTGCAATCATTATATCGCTTTTAAACTTTTAGCACTGATTCGTGATCATGTGTTTGCTGCTTTAAGAAAACTTGCACCTGCAAAACTGGAAGGAAAAGATAAGGGAAATCTGATTTCGATCATTACAAGCGATATTGAACTTTTAGAAGTATTTTATGCTCATACGATTTCACCTGTCATGATTGCTTTACTGATGAGTATCATTATGATGTTTTTCTTTGGTATTTTTCATCCTTTATTAGCATTATATGCACTTATGGCTTATGCTCTTGTAGGAATCGTGATTCCTCTATGGACACATCATCGCTATGGCAGCTTAGGAAGTCAAGTGCGTCATGAATCAGGATCATTATCAAGTTTTGTTCTTGAAAATCTTCGTGGACAAAAAGAAATTATTCAATATGATGCTTTTGAAGACAAGCTATCACAGTTAAAGATGCGCAGTGAAAAGCTATCTGATATCGAAAAGAAGATGAAAAAAGTCCAGGCAGGAAATACTTCTTTGAGTTCTTCAGCCATCATCCTTCTTTCAATCGGAATGATTGCTCTTTCAGGAATATTTGTATTTGAAAATCTGCTTACTGCTGAACAGGCGATCATTGTCAGCGTAGCTATGTTTTCTTCTTTTTCACCTTATTTGGCACTTGCAAATCTATCAAGTACGATTCAGCCAACGATTGCGGCAGCATCACGAGTATTAGAAATTTTAGATGAAAAGCCACAGATCGTTGAAAATGAAACCGGTGAAGTGATCAATGGCAAAGAAATCAGTGTTCATCAAGTATCTTTTAGCTATGACCAGGATCAGATATTAAAAGATGTGAGTCTTCACATATCAGAAAATGAAGTAATTGGCATCGTAGGAAAGAGTGGTAGCGGCAAGAGTACCTTATTAAAGCTTTTGATGCGTTTCTGGGATAGTGAAAGTGGCAAGATTACGATCGATCAAAAAGCGATTGTACAAATCAAAACACGATCACTACGGGATCATGAAAGTTATATGACTCAGAAAACCCATCTTTTCCATGATTCTATTTTAAATAACATTAAAATAGCTAAACTAGATGCCACTTTAGAAGAAGTACAAGAAGCCTGTAAGAAAGCAAGTATTCATGATTTTATCATGAGTCTTCCTAAAGGTTATGACACGCCTGTAAGTGAGTGTGGTGATTCCTTAAGCGGCGGTGAGAAGCAGCGTATTGGTCTGGCAAGAGCTTTCCTTCACGATGGGGCCATCATGCTTTTAGATGAACCTACTAGTAACTTGGATTCCTTAAATGAAAAAATTATCTTAAAAGCACTTATGGAACAAGCTTCTTCCAAGATCATTATCCTTGTATCACATCGCCCTTCAACTATCAGCTGGTGTGATCGAATGATCTCTATGGAAAATGGGAGAGTCAGTTAATGAATAAGAGTGCCATTGTTATTCAAATGATTGATCTTTATTATAAAAAAAGAGGCGGTACACAATGTGAAGAGTGTATTGAATTAAAAAAATATGCTCAATATCGTTTAGAAAAGTGTCCTTTTAAGGATAAAAATATGTTTTGTTCAAAATGCAGCATTCACTGCTATCAGCCTGATAAAAAGGAACAAATCAAAAAAGTCATGCGTTATGCAGGTCCAAGAATGTTGTTCTACCACCCTATACTTACAATCAGACATTTTATTGGAGGATAATTATATGAGAATCATTTACTTTATTGTCGGACTTATTACTTTAGCAATCGGAGCGATTGGTGCCGTATTGCCAATGCTGCCATCATTCCCTTTTCTTCTATTAAGTGCTATCTGTTTTGCGAAAAGCTCAAAGAGGATGCATGACTGGCTTGTGGAAACCAATATGTATAAAAAAGTGGTCGTTCCATTAAGAGATGAAAAGAAGATGACTCTGAAAAATAAAATCAAGATCATGGCACTAGTAACAGTTTTGATGAGCATTGGTTTTGTGATGATGAATGAGGTAGTAATCGGACAGATCGTATTAGCATGTGTATGGCTATTCCATATGTATTATTTTATATTTAGAATAAAAACAAAGAAAGCAGAGAATCTTTAAGAATTTCTGCTTTTATTTATATCGATGACATTTACTTGCGGACGATTGAAAATTCGAGGAATGACGACCATGGTGCCAACTCCTCTGCTAACGATCATTCTGGTGTTATTCTTTTGATAGATCCCACTTGTATATTTAGGAAAAAGTCCCTGATTAGGAGCCAATATTCCCTGATTGATGAAAGGGATCCGCCATTGACCGCCATGAGCATGTCCTGCAAAGATTAAATCAATATCATGAATATCTAACTTATCAAAAACTTCAGGCTGATGCATGAGCAGAATATTGAAATCAGAAGCTTTTCTTTTTATATTTGCTTCGCTGATATTTCCATAACGGATGATCGCTTCATCAAGTGAAAGAATTTTTATATGATCTTGAAATAAGATACTTTTATTGTGATCAAGTAATATAATATTATTTTCCATTAATTTGTCATAAAATAATTTCTTTTTAAAAGAATCCATCGCTAATTCATGATTTCCATCAATATAATAAGAAGGAATATCAGCGAGTACCTGAAAAAAGTCAGCTGAATTCATATAATGATTGCCAGCGACAAAATCTCCTGTTAAAAGAACAAGATCCGGTTTCGTATCTTTTACGATCTTTTTTAATTGTTGAATAAATATTTGATTATTATGCAGATCACTGATATGAAGGATTCTTAAAGACTTTTTGATTTTTGATGATGTGTGATCATAATGTGTAAGTTCAATCGTATAATTGCTCCAAAGATAGATGATAAGTACAATTACCAATATAATAATTCCTACAATAATTTTCATAAAAAGCCTCCTTCATAAAAGAATATCATGACTTTCTTCTTCTGAATTCAATATATTCTTTCATATCTTTGAATATTACCATAGAGATAGAGGATATACAAATCAAAAGACTTTACTCACATATTTATTTTTTTGTCATAGATTAAAGTGGAGGCTCTTATGACAAAAATACTCGTTTATGATGAATCAGATAACAGAATGATGACCTTGAATCGTGAGGAAAGCAGCCCAATGCCATATTCTTATGAAAGAACTTTATTAGTGAGAGAATTTCGTGGTTCCTCACGCAGTTCTCTTTTATATACGACAACACGGGCCATGGAAGCGTGGAATGCAACAAGAAGAACATATGGATCAGCAATTCCAGTAGGTTATGCTTTCAAACGTATTTGGGAAGGTGGGCATGGACAGCAATCTCAGCATTATGCAGGAGTTTCTTTTGATGTTGGACAGCGTTTAAGCCAGGCACAGCGGAATCGTATCCATCAGATAGCAACAGATTTAGGTGTCTGGGGTTATGTGGAACCATTAAGTATGACACCGACATGGGTTCATTTTGATCGACGATATGGAAGGGGAGCCTGTAATCCGGGAAGTGGCTATCCGCTTCTTCGAATGGGTGATACTTCAACCTATGTCATTATTCTTCAAGATGCATTAAATGCTCTTGGTTACAGCACAAAATACCTGGATGGCATTTTTGGAACACATACAAGAGATGCTTTAATTAGCTATCAGCGTAATAATTCTTTAAGTGCTGATGGTATAGCCGGGTGTAATACGTGGCGTAAGCTTGTCAGTATGGTCGTAGGTATCGGTCGTACTCCTACAGTAATCGATTGAGGTCCGTAAGGACTTCTTTTTTGATAGCAAAATAATGAAAGTTATTTATGAAATGTGTATAATAATATTAGTATTTATTTGGAGGAAATTGTCATGGAAATCACTCACAAACAGCCTTTATTTATCATAACGGGTGATTCCTGTGTAGGAAAATCAACGATATGTAATGAGCTGTTTAAAAAGGAAAGCGCCTATATTGTCATGGAAAGTGATCTTTTATGGCATGAGATTTATG
Source organism: Traorella massiliensis (assembly GCF_900104665.1). Classification (GTDB taxonomy): domain Bacteria; phylum Bacillota_I; class Bacilli_A; order Erysipelotrichales; family Erysipelotrichaceae; genus Traorella; species Traorella massiliensis. Next base: position 277,648 of record NZ_LT629968.1, read on the forward strand.
ATACACCTGAAGATAACTACTATGCTTATCGTCAGCTATGGATGAGGGTATGTGGAGCTATATCACAGGGAGGCAAGCCTGTGGTTTTATGTGGCTGTAACACACCTGAGCAGATGGAAAGCCTGCCACAACGCAAGTGGTTTCTCAATGTATACTATCTTGCGTTCATAGCTGATGAAAAAGTTTTGAAAGAAAGACTTAAGAAACGAGAGGTTTATGATGAAAAGTGGATCTTATCATCATTGCACTTCAATCGCTGGCTGAAAGAGAATGCTCATCTTACGCAGCCAAAAATAGATGTTTTAGATATTTCTGATCTGACATTATCACAGTGTGTACAATATGTCGATCAATGGATCATGTGCAAAATAAAAGAAAGTGGGGAAATGATATGAGTTTAGTTAAACATGAAATAAAAAGTGAACGAAGAATGCAGCTAATCAATATTACGGATATAGTTAAAAAGGATTTAGATATTCAAGAGGGTATTTGTGTGGTTTATACACCACATACGACCTGCGGCATTAGTGTTAATGAAAATGCCGATCCATCTGTATGTAATGATATGATCTATGGTTATGAAAAAGTATTTCCTACAAACGATGACTTTTATCATCACATGGAAGGGAATTCAGCTGCTCATATGAAAAGCAGTGCTTTTGGCTGTAATCAAACCTTTATCGTTCATGAAGGCAAGCTGATTCTAGGAATCTGGCAGGGTATTTATTTTTGTGAATTTGATGGTCCACGTAATCGAAGTTTTTATGTGAAAACGATTGAAGGGTAGAAATTGTGTAAAAAATGATTGAGTGAAAGAAGTTATACGTTATTCATAATAAAATAGCAGTATTCATTATATTTGAATACTGCTTATCAGGTTTGGCGATGAAGCTTTAGTGTTTTAGTAATTGCTGGTATTTTGAAAAATCCTCTACTGGAAGCTCTAAAATTTCCATGGCCTTTTTTAAATCAACTTGTAAATGTTTCATAACACTTTGAAGTGATTTTAAGGTTGTTTTCTCAATGCCTTGAGCCAATCCTTCAGCTTTGCCTCGATTTGCCACATACTCATCTAAATTACACATTTCTCGGATCTCCTTTCTCAATTCTTCATTCATTTTAATGCCATAGTCTTTTTCTAGAACTTCAATTTTTCTTTTTTCTTTGATATTTCCATCAAATAATGTCTGCAAGAAACCTAAGCATTCATTCTTGCTTTCCTCACCTAAGTAAAGCAGGATCACTGACAGTTTGTCATAGTCTTTTTTTCTAAGCTTATTGTATCCAAGAAGAACTTTTTTGTCCAGTGAGATTTCTGTTATGCTGCCTCTTTCTTCCTTGGGAGGATTCAGACAGATCCAAATTGAATAGACCTTCTTGAGATTTTCATAATGGGAACTTTTGATCTGATCCTCATACTGCATGGAAAGCATCCTTCCGCCATAATAGACCCCTCTTGCCGATAAAGGATAGTTGGGATAGAAGTCATCCTGAATTTCGATATTGATGTAGAAGTCAATATCCTGATCACTCTCAGGCAGATGTGCCATAAAGAAGATATCAAAAACGACTTTTCCTTCTTTCAGAGTATCATCTTCAAACTGGGTAATGAAAGGTGACAGACGATGGACTTCTTTCTGATTGAAAGAGATATCATGGATACAGTCAGAAGCGATGATGCCGATTGGAATCTTCTTAAATTCTGAGATACAGTGGTGAAGGATATAAGCAAGAAAGAGAGGGCGTGAGAGAACATATTTGCTTTGATAGTCATAGCTTTTATGTTTCATTATAACTGTTACCTCCTACTATTCTTATATGCATCAAAACCATAAAATTCCTAAAAAAAATAATTTATTTTTTTGTGATTAATTTTTAAAAAATATAAATTTTTATGCTACAATAGTAGCTATGAGCGGATTAAGTAAGTCATATTTATTAAATGGGGATATCAAAGCAGGGTTGATGAAATTGGCCCTGCCTTTAATGGTACTTAATCTTGTGAATTCTTTATATAATATCGTTGATACATTCTGGGTTGGCAGGATGGGGGAATTGCAGGTAGGGGCAGTTGCCTTGATTGGGCCGATCATGGGCTGTGGCAGTGCTTTGGTCGTTGGGTTAAGTGCAGCTGGTATTTCAATGATCTCGAAGGCTTTGGGAAGCTCGGATCCTGAAAAGGCGAATGAATATGCAACTCATTTATTAGTCATTGCCATGGTTTTTGGCATTGTAATAGGGGCTGGATGTCTTTTATTTTCTTCGCTGATTTTAGACTGGCTGCAGACACCTGCAGATATCTATCAGGATGCTTCTGCTTATCTGTTTGGCATTTCTTTTGATTTTCTATTTTTGTTTGTTTTGAATATATTTCAAACAATTCGACAAGCAGATGGAGATGGGCGAAGTGCTGTTGTTTTTAATGCAATCGCAGCTATTTTAAATACGATCTTAGATCCATTTTTTATCTTTACCTTACATATGGGAGTTTTGGGAGCGGCAGTTGCGACTGTATTAAGTAAAGTCTTAGTGATGCCTTTTGTGTTTTATATTCTTTTTCATGATCATGATCATGTCGTATGTTCATTTAAGAGCAAAATGAAATGGCAGGTATTCAAAGAACTGATCTTTGTAGGAATTCCAGCTTCATTAGCACAGTTTTTATCTAGTTTTGGATTTGTCTTGATGAATAAGTCAATTGTCGGTTATGGATCAATTGCAATGAGTGCATATGGTTTAGGAAATAAGGTCACTGATCTGTATTATATTCCTGTTAATGCTTTTGGTGGAGCATTAGCGCCATTTATTGGTCAGAATATTGGAGCTGGCAATCGTGAAAGAGCAAAGGAATGTTTCAAACAAGCCATGATCTTAACAGCAATATGCAGTGCCATCGTAATGATCATAGGCCTTTTTGCATCTCGTTATCTTGTCTTATTGTTTGTCAGTGATGCTTCTAATGAATTGATGAATATGACACTTGAATATTGTTTTTATGTTGTTGTGACGATCTTTTTTATGGGGTGGTTTCAGAATATTCATGGTGTATTCAGTGGAGCTGGAAAAACAAGACTCATCTTAATTCTTTCAACTTTTCGTTTATGGGGTCTTAGAATTCCAATGATTTATCTGTTTTATTATTTTACAAATCTAGGACCTGCCGGTATCTGGTGGGCGATGGTCATCAGTAATTTTATTACTTGTCTTGCAGGGCAATTTTTCTATCAGCAATATAGCTGGCTAAAAAATGAACAAAAAGAAGGATAACAGAAATGTCATGCTTTTTCCGTATAAGATATGATATAATCTTTTATCATGGAGGAAGTAAACATGGACGAAAAAGAAATTAAGAGAAGGATCAAAGCTGGCAGGAATTTTATGAAATTCAGAGCTGAAGATGAAAATAGTGATTTTATATCAGATCAGCAGTTAAAAAAACCACAGCCTCCTTTGTGTAAAGAAAAAACCGGCAATTGTTTGATTGCTCTTTCAAAGGATTTCGATGCTTTGAATATCAACAAAGATTTTACTACAATCTTAATGGAAAGAAAAAGTCACCGTATTTTTTCTCAAAAAAAGATGACTTTACTTCAGCTTTCTTATTTATTATATATGACTCAGGGAGTCAAGGGTATCCGAGGAGAAAATTATGCAACGATGCGTACGGTTCCTAGTGGAGGTGCCCGTCATGGCTTTGAAACATATTTGATTGTAAATCAGGTAGAGGGGTTAAAAGCAGGAAAGTATCATTATCTTCCTATGACACATGAACTTGAATTTTTAGGAAATATAGATCATGCAGAAGAAATTATCGATGAAACGCTTGTTGGACAAAAGTGGGCTGTCAAAGCCAATGTGATTTTTTATTGGTCTTTTGTTGCTTATCGTTGTGAGTGGCGTTATGGTATTTATGCCCATCGGCCAGCTTTGATCGATGCCGGACATGTAGGACAAAACTTATATCTGGCTTGCAGTGCTTTAGGACTGGGAACTTGTTGTTTAGCGGCCTTTGATGATTATAAATGCAATGAAACATTTGCACTTGATGGTGAGGAAGAATTTGTGGTCTATGCAGCACCGGCAGGAACGATCGACTAGGAGGAATATGATGAAAAAATCAATATTTAGTCGTTTTATGAAGGCGTTGGCAATGGAGATTCGTGAACATAAAAGTACCTTCATTGTTTATTCTGTATTGCGTCTTGCAGTCATTGCAGTAGGTATCCTGCAGTTTTTTAACGGCAATTATGAAAATGTCTTCTTATGTATCCTGACGCTGATTCTATTAATGGTTCCTAGTTTTATACAGCTTACTTTTAAAGTAGAATTACCGACAACATTGGAAATTATTATTCTGCTGTTTATTTTTGCGGCTGAAATTTTAGGAGAAATAGATGATTATTATCTTCTTTTTCCGTTCTGGGATACGATGTTACATACGATAAACGGCTTTTTGGCTGCAGCGATCGGCTTTTCATTAGTTACTCTTTTAAATGATAGTGAGAAGATCCAGTTTGAACTTTCACCTATATTTGTTGTTATCGTCGCATTCTGTTTTTCAATGACGATTGGCGTTGTATGGGAATTTTTTGAATTTGGAATGGATCAGATATTTGGAATGGATACTCAGAAAGATACAATCATTCATATCTTGAATTCAGTGTCTATAAGTGCTGATGGTTCTATGACGACCTTTAGGGATATAGGTAATGTGGTGATTGATGGAACAGCTTTGCCTATTCATGGTTATTTAGATATAGGGCTGATTGATACGATGCAGGACTTGATCGTTAATTTTATCGGCGCTTCAGTTTTTTCTGTATTTGGCTTTTTCTATATTAAATTTAAAGGGAAGATCAATCTTGTCAATCGCTTTATACCGACAAAGAAAAGCAAAGATAGAGATTATTTAGAAAAGGTTATTAATGATGCTGAATGATATAGATGAAAATAGAATAAAATTAACAAGAATCAGCAAATATATGTCAATGCTTTTACGTCATCACCCGGAAGCAATCGGTTTGGACATGGACGAACACGGCTGGGTAAAGGTAAATGATTTGATTGAAGGTATTCAAGAAAATAAGAGCAAGACGTTTGGTATGAATGAACTGGAAGAAATTGTCAGGACAGATGAAAAACAAAGATATTCTTTTAATGCAGATAAAACATTGATCAGGGCCAATCAAGGGCATTCGATTCAGGTCGATGTTGAACTAAAGAAAAGAACTCCTCCAGAAATTTTGTATCACGGAACGGGTGAAAAATATGTTGCTTCGATCGATCAGCAGGGCTTATTATCGAAAGCTCGATTATATGTACATTTGTCATGGGATATTGAGACCGCTATAAAGGTGGGAAAGCGTCATGGAAAAGTAGTAATTTATAAAGTAGACGCTAAAAAGATGGCTAAGGATGGTTATGATTTTTATCTTTCCGTAAACAATGTATGGCTGACTCATGATGTGCCTGTTTTATATTTAAGCAAAGTAGAATTGGATAAATGATCATGAAAAAAGTGGATTTGCATATACATTCCATGTATTCAGATGGTACATATACGGTGAATGAAATCATTGAAAGGGCAAAAGAAAATCAGGTTGAACTCATCTTCATCTGTGATCATAGCTGTATAGAAGCTTATGATGAATTGGAAAATAAAAAGTTAGATGTAAAAATTCTTCCTGGTGTTGAGATTGATAGTGTAGATGATTATATTGATTTTCATATTTTGGGATATAATTTTGATATTCATGATCAGCAATTTAAAAAGTTTATCGAAGAAAATAATTCTCGTCTTGAATTAGTGAATGTAAAGCTGCTTGAAAAAGTGATACGTGATCATCCTGCACTTTCACTTCAGGAATACCGGAATTTTTCTTATGATTGAAAAAAAGGAGGCTGGAAGCTTCTGCATTATTTTGCTGATAAGGGAATTTGTGAAACGATCTGGGATGGCTTTGAAATTTATGCCAGATATCATCATTCTTATGCGGAAGCAAATTTCCCGTCAATTGATGAAGTCTGTGATCAAATTCATAAAGCAAATAGAAAAGCGATTCTTGCTCATCCAGGAAAGACGATTCCTTATCATACACTCAATGAATTTAAGACATATCTAGAGCGTTTGCTGGAACACCCTTTTGATGGCGTAGAATGTTACTATTCATCACATAGTGAAAAGATTACAAATATTTGTCTAGAATTTTGTCATAAGAAAAAAAGAATGATCACTTGTGGCAGTGATTGTCATGGGGAATTTGAGAAGACAAAGATGGGTCAATTGAATATTTCTGGTGATTTTCTTCAGCTAAAAGATTTTATATAAATAAAGGCATCATCTCTCATCTGAGAAATGATGCCTTTTAAAAGAAATTAAAAACACCATGATTATTTATTTTCTTACAAAAGCAATAATTCTTCCACCAGGCCCGGCATGAGAACCGATAACAGGTCCTACGATTCCATGGATCACATTTTCAAAATGAAATTCTTCTTTTAAAAGATTTTCAAATTTATCTAATCCTTCGCTGTTCCCAGTATATCCGATACATACAGGTTCTTGCAGATCAATATCACCAGTTTCATGGATCAGTTCAATGATCTTAGAGATGCTTTTACGAGTACCACGACAATTCGCAAATAATTCAAGCTTTCCGTCTTTGATACCTACGACAGGTTTAAACTTTAATAAAGTTCCTACAGTAGCACTTGTTTTAGAAAGACGGCCTCCTTTGTAGAAATATTCTAAAGTATCTACTAAAGCAAAAATATGAACTTTTTGTTTATAATCTTCTAAGAAAGCTACAATTTCTTCTAATGTTTTTCCTTCATCTCTTAATTGAAGAGCTTTTTCAATAATGATTCTTAATCCAAATGTTGCACTGGCACTGTTTATAACCTGAATTTTGTTATATTCTAGTAGTTCTTTTGCAATCATGGCACTTTGATAAGTTCCACTAACTTCACTAGATAAAGTAATTACTAAGATTTCATCTCCAGCTTCTTTAGCTTTTTCATAGACTTTTAAGAAGTCTTGTGGTGATGGCTGTGATGTAGATGGTGTCAGATCTTTTTCTTCCAGCTGTTTATAAAAGTCTTCTGGTGAAAGTTCAACACGGTCTTTGTATTCATTCCCGTCAACACGTACGATCAGCGGTACGATTTCAATATTCATTTCTTTCGCAAGCTCTAAAGAAATATCGGATGTAGAATCGGTAATAATTTTAATCATTTGTATGTTCTCCTTTTTTCATTTCGTCATCAATCTTAATAAGCATTTTTTCAAGAAGAGCCACTTCTTCAGGGTCAAAGATCTTTTCAATATGATTGAGCGTTTTTGAGATATATAGATCATTTTCCCGATAACAGTCAATAAATTTCTGTGTGACCTTTAAATGTGAAGCACGCTTATCTTCTTTGCTTGGCACTTTAGTCAGATAACCTTTTTCGATCATCTGATTGATCTTATAGGTAGCATTGGGCTGTGAGATTCCCATATAGCTGGCATATTCAAGAATTGTAGGTTCTTTCAACATATGAATAATATCTAAGCTGAAAGCTTCCTGCATGTTTAAATCTTTTGTATTACGGCATAAAGACGCATAGAAATTCATTTTGAAGATGTCATAAACTTTCTGGAATTCTTCTGCTAACATAATCTCCTCCTTAAATACTTAAAATATTTTAAATAAAATATTTTAAGTATATTATATGCCTTTCCTGATAAATGTCAATATAATATAAGTTGATTTTGTATATTGAATGTTTAGGGTAAACATAATATTAGGAATGATTAATATAACTATAAAAAGCGATGTTTTGTTTAAATAATATATGAATGCATTAAATTGCTTTTAAATATAATCAGATATTTTTTTATGATTTTATCTGAGAATAAAATAAGTTTTGATGATGTATAAAATATAATATATTTGTTATCATATACTTTATTTTAGCTGTATTTTATTTATTTTTGTTTTGATTTATATCAATGAATTTTTTATCATGAAGCATGGTTTTTATGATAAAAATCATAGTTAAGAATGAAATATAAATAAATAATAAGAGGGATATTGTTGAACAAAAAAGATATTGACAAAAATCATTGCTGGTGTAAAAATAAGTATATTGATATATATGCAGAAAGGACTTGATAAAGGTGATGACAGACAGAATAACTATGTCAATGATCCTGCTTAAGTTAAAAACTATTTTATATCATAAAGTGCATGCGCCCTTTAAATTAGGGTTAAATTGCGCTTTTTTTCGTTTCTTTTAAAGAATTCGATGAAAGGATGGAGGTAGTATGTTGAAGATGAAACGGAAATTATGGAGCATTCTGGTAGCAGCGTGTATGACTTTTGCATTTATGCCAACAATGGTATCGGCAGCTGGAGGAGAAGCCAGTGCAGACGGAGTAGAATATGCAACTCTTAAAGAGGCCCTGGAAGCCGGAGGGAATGTAAAATTGCTGCAAGATGTAGAAGTTGATTCGATCATTAATGTTACGAAGTCAACAGTGCTTGATCTTGGTGATTATACTATTACAAACAGAGTAGAAAATGAACGTCCTATTTGTGTAAACACAGATAGTTTTACTATTGTTGCTGATGAGGGAGGTATGATCATTCCTGAGGAAAATACAAGTGCTCTTGGTTTTATTAAAGTTGAGGCTGTTTCTGATTTCACTATTAATGGTGGTAATTATACAGGCAATACGAATAATGGTGCTTTTTTCCGTTTTCTAGAAGGAGCATCTGGTGCTAATATTGAATTAAATGATTTAACTGTCACAACCAACAATGATGCATTTTATGTTGCAGAAACATTTGACACGGTTAATATGCAAGTTAATGGGGGAACTTATGAAGTAGACACTAGAGCTTTTTTGGTAGATGTTTATGACTATGAAAATAGCCCGGTCGTATTTGACGGTGTTACGATAACAGCGAATCGAGGCCCTTGTATTGAAATGTCAGGCGCTAATACGACTTTTATTGATTGTAATTTTACTGTTACTGGTGATTTTACAGGCGGTTATACCTGGGCCCGTTGTGCAATTGGTATTGGATATGAAGGAAGAGCAACGATCAAAAGCGGTACTTATATAGCTAATGGATCTTTGATGAAAGAAAATGAAGGATATGGTGTTTATATTTATTCTTCTGGCGGAGAAGTAAATATTGAAGGAGGCAGTTTTTCTGGTGCGTCAGCTTCACTTAAAGCAGATGTCGATAAGAATAATTATGGTAATCCTGCAGTCATTCATGTTATAGGTGGTAATTTTGATGGCGATATTTTAGCTGTGACTAATACAGGATTGGAAAGTATTATAATTGATGGAGGAGAATTTACAGGTATAACAGAAAAAACAACATCGAATACTATAAATAATATATCTGTTTCCGGAGGATCATTTAATCTTTCGATGATGAATTTTGTGGATAGTGAAATAAAATATGAGCTACAAAATAATGATTATTATACATATTATTCTACATTACAAGAAACTATTGATCATGCAGATTCAGAAGCTGTCATTACAGCGATAGATGATGGATCTTCTACTGTTTCATATACTGCTACGTTAGTTTACAATGATGGTACGAATAAAATGGTGCAGATTGTGACTGAAGCAGAAGGTGAAATTGAACTTCCAGCTTTAAATCGTACAGGCTATTTATTCTTAGGATGGGATGATGGAACTGGTTCAATCATTGAGGCAGGTGAGGTTTACGCTTTGACTTCTAATAAGACGTTAACTGCACAATGGAATGAATTAACGAAGATTAAAATTGAAATGAAAGAACCTACATGTACGGAAGACGGTAATATTGAATATTGGTACTGTCCGGAATTAAATCAATATTTTACTGATGAAACATTAACACAAGCTATTGATTTAGAAGATACGATATTAACGGCCAAAGGTCATGATTTTGTTGGCGGCAAATGTACGATTTGTGGTGAAACAGACACGGCTTTTGATCCGGTCATCATTGAGGGTGCAAATAGTATTTATAATGGTGAAGCTGAAGGTCTTGCTTTCCGTTCAAATGCTGACTTTGATCATTTTCTAAGTGTTAGGGTCGATGGTAATGAGGTTGCGGCAGAACACTATATCGTTCAGGAAGGAAGCACCATTGTAACACTTAAAGAGGAATATCTGAATACTTTAAGCAAAGGTAAACATACCCTGGCTATTATATCTGTCACGGGTGAAGCTACAACTGAATTTACGATTGCAGATAATGGTGAGGTACCGACGAGTCCTGTGACTCCTTCAACACCTGATACAGGGGATCATTCAAAAAACTTAATGTGGATTATGATCGCACTGTTGTCATGCATAGGTTTAAGCAGTAGTATTCTTTATAAGAGAAAGTTAAATAAAAATAGTTATTAATTGCATAGAATATGATCAAAAAGATGGATACATGATCTCTGATTTTAATCCATCTTTTTTGATTAGCTAAAACATGGATAAATATTCTAGTAAAAATGATTATAAGTATAAGGGTGTCAATATAGTTTTTCTGATGTCTGATTTATCCCATATCTGTTTTATGATAGAATAAGTTTATATAGAAGAAAGCAAGAAAGCAGGTGGAAAAATGAGTGAATGGCAAGAAATTAGCCTACATGATATGAAAGGTATTCGAATCGGTCATGCCCAGGATGAAGAACATGCAACAGGATGCAGTGTGATCATTTGTGAGAAAAAGGCGGTCTGTGGTGTTGATGTGCGTGGCGGCGGTCCTGCCTCCAGGGAAACTGAACTCTTGAGGCCAACAGCTAGCAATGATGGAATACATGGTTTATTGTTAAGCGGCGGCAGCGCTTATGGTTTGGAGGCAGCAGGTGGTGTCATGAAGTATTTAGAGGAACATAAGATTGGCTTAAAGGTAGGAAAATCACTAGTGCCAATCGTTGTTGGCTCTTGTATCTTTGATTTAGGATGTGTGGATGATCAGGTTCGTCCAGATGCTGCCATGGGGTATGCGGCCTGTGTAGATAGTGAAAAAAATCTAGAGCGCAATGGCAATGTTGGCGCCGGCATGGGAGCTACAGTAGGAAAGATACGTGGCGATAACTTTGCGATGAAATCCGGGCTGGGATGTTATGCTGTACAGACTGGCCGTTTGCAGGTAGGAGCTATAGTCGTTGTGAATGCCATAGGCGATGTTTTTGAGATGGATTCCAATCATCAGTTAGCAGGTCTTTTGAATGTGAAAAAAGATGGTATGGTTAGCAGTGAGCAAGAAGCTGTCAAATTGCTTCAGATCGCAAGTAAATTCTCTTTTAATACGACGATTGGAGCCATTGTAACCAATGCAGCTTTAGATAAGACACAAATGAATAAGGTAGCAGCTATGGCGAGCAATGGTCTTGCACGTACGATACGCCCGCTCAATACTTCCATGGATGGGGATTCAATTTATGCATTGGCAACCGGTAAAATAAAGTCAAGCCCGGATGTTGTTGGTACACTGGCGGCTTATGTTTTAGGAAAGGCTGTAAATCGTGCAGTATTAGAAACCGAAGAAAAGTATGGTTATAAGGCAGCTAGGAGCTTTCTATGAGAAGTCATAGTGAAATGATGAAACTGATCTTTTCTAAAGCTGAAGATGAACGCATTTTACTAGTAACCCAGGAGGGAAGCCGTAATAGCAATGAGGCAGATGCTTTTAGTGATTATGATATTACTTATTTTGTAGAAGATATTGACACTTTTGATGATACTTTTATTGAAGATTTTGGGGAAATCATGATTCTTCAAAAACCAGAAGCCATGGCTTGTTTAAAACATGCGAAAACTTATTTAATGATGTTTCAGGATGGGAATCGTATTGATTTAAAAATAGCCCCTCTTTGGGATCTTGAAACCTATTTGCATGAAGAAAATGTCCATGTTCTGTTAGATAAGAGAAATCTTTGTTTACAAAAGGATTATATCAATCATACTTATGAAATAGAAATGCTTTCTTATTCAGATGCTTTAGCATGCATCAATGAATTTTACTGGATCTCACTTTATGTACTAAAAGGAATTTTACGCCATGACCTTTTATATGCAAATTATTATTTTACTCATATCTGCATGGAAGAATGCCTGAAGATGATGAGCTTTGATATTCAGCTTCAACATCAAGAAAAACTAAAACTTGGAAAATGTTATAAAAGGATTTTTGAATATATAGATCATCGTGATCATGAGTTGATGAATAAATGGTTTCATACAGCTAGTACTCTAGAAATGGGTGAAGCTTTATTATCATGTATGTATCTATTTAAATCTTATGCCAAGGATGCTTTTTCACGATCAGGATGGACGATGCCAAAGGAAGTAGACAGGGTCGAGAGATATATTTCTAAGAAATTAAGTAAAAAGTAAGATTTGTTTATTGTGTTTGGAGGACGATGATGGTCATACGTGCATATCGAGAAGATGATGAAAAAAAGTGGCTTGCTTGGGGCACCCTCCGTAAGGAAGGTGCCCCAAGGTCGCTCTTGTAATTGAATTAAATATTGATTGTTTTGGACGGTGTAGCCATTGGTTACGCCGTCTTTGCTTTGTTTATCTTCCGTTTGGCAAGGTGTTCCTGAAAGGCTTCTTCCATTTCTTCAGGGGTAAGCCCTCGTATCACACCAACGCCGTTGTAATAGATGTCCATTAGCTGATAACGCTTTCCGTCAAGGTATCTCCGTTCGTGTATCACAATCTTTTCAATGAATTCGTGTACCAGTTCGGGAGTAAGCTTGGTTGGCTGCGTAATCTGTTTTACCTTGTCAATAAAACGCTGTAAGCCTTCAGACTTGTCCGTTTCGGTTTCAAGGTACGCCTGCATATCGGGTATTGCTTCTTTGAGATTTTTCTGTTCTTCCTCATACGCCATTGACATTGTGGCAAAGCGTTCATCGGAAAGTTTGCCCATTGCATTGTCCTCGTAAATCTTCTGAATCAGCAAATCAATATCCTTGATACGCTTCTCGGCTTTGGTAAGTTCTCTGCGTTTTTCGGAAAGTTCCTTTTGCTTTTCCTCTCCGTAGCATTTCATCTGCTGTTTGGCGAACTCTTTCTCATAAGCCTGAACATAACGAAATACTCGCCGCATATTCTCAAGAACATTTTCCTCAACCACTTTTTCTCGGATATAGTGTGCAGAACACACTTCGGAATTTTTACGATAGGAAGAGCAGAAGAAATAGGCTTGCTCTCGCTTGTAATTGTTTGTCACGCTGTAATACAGTTTCTCGCCACAATCGGCACAGTAAAGAAGTCCCGAAAACATACTGACAATTCCGCTTTTTGTCGGTCTGCGGCGGTGCTGTCTGAGTTCCTGCACAAGCTCAAAGGTTTCACGGTCGATAATGGCAGGGTGCGTGTTCGGGAAGATCTGCCATTCCTCCTGCGGTCTTTCAATCTTCTTTTTGTTCTTGAAAGACTTTGTTGTACTTCGGAAGTTTACCGTATCGCCACAATACTCTTGTTTGGAAAGAATACTCGCAACCGTATCCGAACACCAGTTGAATTGTCTTGCAGGCGGATTGCCGCAGTTTCTTCCCATACTGTTCCAATACTCGGTCGGCGTTAATATCTTATCCGATTTCAGCCTTTTTGCTATCTGTGTCGGTCCTAAGCCTGAAACGCACATTTCAAAGATTTGTCTGACAATCTTTGCGGCAGGCTCGTCTATCAGCCATTCCTTTGTGTTTTCGGGATTTTTCATATATCCGAAAGGTGGATTGGTGGTAAGTGGTATGCCTGCCATTCCCTTGTTCTTGAAAACATTGCGTACCTTTTGACTTGTATTCTTTGCGTGCCATTCGTTGAATAAGTCTTGCATAGGAACAATGTCGCTTAGTCCTTTTGCGGTATCAATATTATCCATAATGGCGATATATCGAATACCCAATCGGTCAAATTCTTCTTCCAAAAGCTGACCGACAATCAAGCGGTTTCGTCCTAATCTCGAATGGTCTTTGACGATAAGATTAGCAATCAATCCTTGTTCTGCAAGCTCCATAATCTCTGTAAAAGCCGGTCTTGCGAAGGTTACGCCCGACCAACCGTCGTCAATAAATACACGGGTATTTTTGAATCCGTTTTCCTTTGCGTACTTTTCAAGGATAGACTGTTGAGACGAGATTTGTCAAGGTTATTTTCTCCCGCTGAATACAAATGTCCAACTTTACTGTGAATAGCTCAGATATAATAAACACAGAGCCGCAGAATGGCCAGGGTTGCCATCACCGCCGCAATGATTAGGATGGTGTTTCGGTTTTCTCCGGCCACTCCGATGTCAATCATACTGGCCAGGGCAGTAGGCAGCAGCATGGCTGTCACAGCGGAGAGCAGCATCAGCGCCAAGAGGGCGGCCACATGCTTTCCGCTGAGTTTTACACGGGAAAAAATCGTACCCATAGTTTTCCTTTCTGCTCGTCGTACTCGCATTTTAGCTTGACAGGGCAAATAGCAAATGATAGTATAAATGAAACGATAGTATCATAGATGCTATGAATATCACAGAAGCAGGCGTTGTCAATAGTCCGAGCGAAAGTGGAACAAATGACAATCCTTGTTTCAATGATACGCAATTAAAGGAGACGTTTCTTATGCGAAGGACAACGGCTACAACAGACTATCTGAAAGAATGTATGGGTACAGCGTTGCTGGAACTAATGAAAGAAAAACCCATTGAAAAAATCAGTATTGAGGAGATGACTGCCAAGGCAGATGTAGGTCGCTCCACTTATTTCCGTTATTTCAAAAGTAAAGATGAAGTTCTGTCTTTCAAAATCACATGTCTGTGGAAGCGCTTTTCCGACGAACACGGTGCTACCAACTTCGCCACTGGTAGTTATGACGGCATCAGGCTGTTTTTTGAATTTTGCCTTTCCACTCGTCCTATTTGTGATCTGCTCTACTCAGCTGATCGCCAATATGTGATTCTAAACTTCTATTTACAAGAAGCGGCATCCATTGTCGCTAATGCCGATGCCAAAACGCACTACTTTATCCAATTTATTACATATGGATTGTTTGGGCTTATGAATGCGTGGGTATTACGAGGCTATAAAGAAACCCCACAGGAAATGGCACAAATAGTTTGCGATTGGGAAGCATCTTCGGAGGAGAAATAACATAGAGGGGGGTAAACATATGGGAAAAATCATTCGACGCATTCTAACAATTATTCCAGCGGTGGCTTTACAATCGCTCTGGCTTTTGCTGTTGATGAAATGGCTGATCCCTTACGCACCGATTATTGTGTCACTGCTTTCCGTTGCAGCGTTTTTCTTGGTGGTATTTATTATTATAAAGAGAGATGAAACCGCTTATAAATTGCTTTGGCTGCTGGTTATTCTGTCACTACCTTTGGTAGGAGCGTTACTATATCTGCTCTTTGGAAATAAACGGACGGCCCGCCCTCTAAAAAGGCGCTTGCAGCAAGTTCAAAAGAGTTGCAATCCGCAGCCTCTTCCAATAAAAGAAGCGCCCTTTGACGGCGAAAAACGCATGGGGCAAACAGTGCGGTGGCTGGAAGAAAAAACGCAATATCCGATGTGTGCAGTTGAGCAGGTTCGTTACTATCCGTTGGGCGATAATATGTTCCCTGATATGCTTGCCGATTTGAAAAATGCAAGAAACTCGATTTACGTAGAATACTTCATTATTGAGCCGGGGCATATGTGGGACGCAATCGTGAACGAACTGGAAGTAAAAATGGAGCAGGGCGTTGATGTACGTGTGATATACGATGATCTTGGCAGTATTTCTTCGTTCAATTTCAGTAATGTCCGTGAACTGAAAAAGAAAGGCATTCCATGTATTCCTTTTAATCCTTTCCTTGCCTTAAAAGGAACTGCAAACTATCGCGATCATCGCAAAATGCTGATTATTGACAACGAAGTTGCTTATAGCGGAGGTATCAACTTATCAGATCGGTATATCAATTTGGAACATCCCTATGGACACTGGAAGGACACAGGCTTTCGGATTACTGGTGAGCCAGTAAAAAATTTTACCCATATGTTCTTGACCTTTTGGAACGCATTTTCGCTGGAAAAAGAAGCAGGACAGCTTGCAATGCCCACATATCCCAAAAGGTATCCTGCGCCGCCGCACACATTTGATGGTTATGTGCTTAGTTACTACGATTCGCCCCTTAACCATGAAGCTACCAGTAATCAGCTCTTTATTGACTTGCTTTCTCAAAGCACGGATTACGCATGGTTTTTTACACCGTATCTTATGCTTGGCGATGACTTGATGGATGCAATGATTTCCGCTGCTCAACGTGGTGTAGACGTGCGGATCATTATGCCCGGCATCCCTGATAAGAAGCTGATTTTCCGTATGTCTCGGAGCTTTTATCAGGTGTTGCTGACTGGCGGCATCAAGATTTATGAGTATACTCCCGGCTTCGTTCATGCAAAGAGCTTTGTATCAGACGACAAAGTTGCGACGATAGGAACTGTCAATCTGGACTACCGCAGTCTCTTTCTCCACTTTGAAAACAATTCGTTCTTTTATCGTTCCAGTATTATTGCAGCAATAAAGGACGATTTCATCGCTACACAGGCAAAATGTAAAGAGGTAAAGCCCTATGATATGAAACATTATTCGCGCCGCTGGGTCGTAGATGGTGTCCTTCGTATTTTCGCACCGCTATGTTGAGGTTTTTATGAAGCATTTTCTTATGTGTCTGCTATATATCGCGGCGTTAGGGGTTCTCTCCTTTGTAGTGGGGCGCTTGATCCCGAAGCATTGGTTTCACGCCGATCGTTTTCCTTGGGTCTGCCACCCGGCAGAGCAAAAACTATGGAAGCGGCTTCATGTTCGGAAATGGCAGGCAAAGATCCCCGATATGAGCCGCATATTCGTTAAAATCATGCCGGAAAAGAAACTGACAAAGGAAAACTATGAGAACTTGCCGCGCATGATAGAAGAAACTTGCGTGGCAGAGTGGACACATATTCTGTTGTCTATCGCCGGTCTTGGACTGCTGAAAATATGGTCCGGTGTTGGCGGGGTATGTATAACGATTATCTACATTGTGCTGGGTAATTTGCCGTTTATTGTTGTCCAGCGCTATAATCGCCCACGCCTGCAAAAGCTGTTTGCTATGCAGCAAAGGAAAAAATAGGAGATTCAAATGCAAACACTAATTCTAAGCTGCAACACTGGCGCAGGGCATAACTCCTGTGCGCAAGCAGTTCAGGAAGCCTACCACTCTCGCGGAGAAATCTGCAATATTACAGATTCTTTGCAGTTTATTTCAGAAAAAGCATCCACGTTTATTTCTAATTGGCATACCCGAATTTACCGCCATGCTCCAAGGCTTTTTGATGCTGGGTATCAGCGTGCGGAATCTCACGAAGATATTTTTTGTGAGGGAACGCCGATCTATAAGCTACTTTCCTCCGGCGCAGAGCGGATGTATCAATACATCCGCTCTGCAGGCTACGATAATATTATCTGTACTCATGTATTCCCAGCCTTGGCGTTGACAGAAATGCGCCGACAGCACCCATGCTTACAGCTTGTAACGAGCCACATTTCTACAGACTATACCTGCGCTCCCTGCACAGCGGATTCTGCGCTGGACTGGTATTTCATTCCGTCCACTTCGCTGTTAGGTGAGTTTGAACAATGTGGACTTCAACCTCAAAAGCTGATCGCCAGTGGAATCCCTGTGCGGCAGCAATTCTACCAGCGTGTGTCACAAGAAGCAGGAAAAGCCAACGCCGGAATCTCTCCTGCTCATCAACATATTTTAATGATGTGCGGTAGCATGGGCTGCGGTCCAATGGAGGAGATTATATCGTATCTCTGCCCTTACCTCACAACAGAACAAGAACTTAGTGTTGTATGCGGCACAAATGATGATTTACGCAAAAAACTCCAAAAAAGGACAGAAAAGTATTCTCAAGTTCATGTTCTGGGAACCGTCAATAATGTGCCGCAGCTCATGCAAGCCTCAGACCTATTCCTGACAAAGCCCGGAGGTCTAAGTACATCTGAGGCAATGGCGGCAGAGTTACCAATGGTGCTTATCGATGCAGTGGCTGGCTGCGAGACACATAATCTGAATTTTTTTCTGCGTAATGGAATGGCCGTCACAGCCAATACGCCAAAAGCAATCGCAGACACCACAATAAAAACGCTAAATGCCCCAGTGCTTCTTTCTAAAATGCGCGCGGCAATGCGGTCGCAGACGGAATGTACGGCAGCCGATAAAATCTATGAATGGATATACAGTCATGCAAAGTAATCATATAAAGCCGGAAGTTAATTACCGTGAGTTCCGCATCCATAAACTTAATACACCTGAATTTTCTCACGTCAGGCTATTGCTTTACTGGCCAATTTTCGGCTTGCTGTTTTTGTTTCTTGAGCGGTTGCAACCGCAACGAAATTACTATCCCGTCTATTGTGGACTCGATGATATAATACCATTTTGTGAATGGGCGTTGATTCCGTATCTATTTTGGTTTGTCTTTCTAATCGGTACGTTGGTTTATACTTTTTTCGTCGATGTACCTGCATTTCGGCGTATGATGTATTTTGTGATAGTCACCTATACGATCACGGTTTTGATTTACCTGTTCTTTCCAACCTGCCAAAATTTGCGGCCAGAAGCATTTGTACGCAATAATCTACTTACACGCTTTATTGAATTATTCTATAGTTTCGATACCAATACAAATGTTTGCCCCTCACTTCATGTAATAGGCTCTGTTGCCGCGATGTTTGGGTTATGGGATTGCAAGGCGCTCCAAAGCGTCGGATGGAAAATCGCTGCTACATCAATCGCCGTGTGTATCAGTCTCTCCACCGTTTTTATGAAACAGCATTCTATCATGGATGTTCTCGCTGCATTGCCAGTCTGTTTCTTTGGTTGGTGGATTGCCTATAAGATACTCCCCAATAATAAAACAAACCGATTTCTTACGAGGATGTAATCATGGATAAATCCTACAAAAAGCCGCTTCTACTAATCACGTTTGGGGTGATCTTATTTGCGGCATTCAACAATCTAAACTATGTTGCCAACTTTCTAAAATCGTGTATTGGCTTGCTCGCTCCGATTTTATCAGGCCTTTTGCTGGCCTTTGTTCTGAGTGTACCCGTGCGCGGACTGGCAAAGAGGCTTCGACGAAAGCTGACTAAAGCTACAGATCGGCAAATAGACATGATAAGCCTGTTACTGACGCTGATATGTGTTATTGCGATTATTGCTCTTCTGTGTGTAATTGCGATTCCACAGCTCACTGCATCTGTAAAAAGCATTGCTGCTCTTGTTCAAGAAAAATGGCCTGACTGGGTCGGCTTATTGCAAAGATACGGCATTGACACAGAGAAACTGTCGGCACATTTTGCTGCGCTCGATTGGAAATCTATTCTGCAAAGCATTTCGAGCGAAATGAACACAGTGATTTCCTCAGTTGCCAATGTTGCTGGCTCTACGGTATCTGCGATTGCTGATGTTGCAATTTCACTTGTGATCACATTCTATGTGCTAATTGGATGGCGTGAATTGAGCAGTCAAAGCAAACGGGCACTGTATGCCTACTGTAAGGAATCCGTTGCAGATAGAATTTGCCATATTTCGAAACTTGCACATGACACCTATGCGAAGTTTCTTTCTGGTCAGTGTGTCGAGGTTATGATTCTTGGAACATTGATCTTTCTTTCGTTTTCTGTTGCAGGGATTCCATATGCGGGGCTAACAGCCGTTTTAACTGCCGCCTTTGCATTCGTTCCTTATATTGGAGGATTTCTCTCCTGCGCTTTCGGCATTTTATTTACTTTATTGGCGGCTCCGAACAAGGCGCTCCTATGCTTGATCGTCTATCAGGCAACTCAGTTTGTTGAAAATCAGTTCATCTATCCGCACGTCGTGGGAAACAGTGTAGGGCTATCCCCGTTCTGGACGTTGTTGGCGGTTTTGCTGGGCGGTAAACTGTTCGGTGTCCTTGGCATGATTTTCTTTATTCCGTTAATGGCTCTTGTATCTCAGCTTCTACACGAATCAATCGAACGGCGGCTGCATACCCGCAAACCGGAGCTGTCCAATGTACAAAGCAACTCAGACGAGAATACAGACATATCTCAATGATGTAGCAGGCGTTCGAATAGTTTGTGCGTTTATTGACGATAATCGTCTGGATGAACAGATCCGCCAGGCAGTTCTTTCATTGGAAACAAAATGGACAGAAAAAGAAATTGGTTTTCAGGTAGAATTGGAGGAAGTTAAATATACTGCGAATGAAGGACTTTTTATGCATATCTGGATAAATCTTTTAGATAATGCGATTAAGTTCAGCCCTTCAAAGGGGACAATTACGATGTTTCTGAAACAAGAACAGGATTCTGTTAAGTTCATTCTGGAAGATGAAGGACCAGGAATAGAGGATGATGTAAAATCCAGAATATTTGACAAGTTCTATCAGGTAGATGGATCTCATAAAGCAGAAGGAAATGGCCTAGGTCTTGCACTTGTAAAACGGATTGTAGATAGTGCCGGAGGAACAATCAAAGCAGAAAACCGTGAATATGGTGGATGCAGATTTGTTATAGAGCTGCCAAAGCAGAAAGATGAGATTATCTAGTTTTAAGATAAATTAGAAGATGGGAGTATTTATATGACATTTTATCAGGAGTTGCAGTTAAATCAGGCAGGTTCTAAAAACCTGTTGAAAAAGAGTGAAACACTAAAAGAAAAACTATATCATATGTGGGTATATCTGGTGAAGATAGCTGCTACAATGGCATTTTGTTTTTTCTTTGTTAGTATTTTCAGCATCCTATTTGGAAATGAGAACAGCATTGTAGGTGTAGTAGTCTTATTATGTCTCATGGTGTTTAGGAATGCGGATCTGGGGATCCACACCGGACAATCTACGATGCTTTTGGCTTTGTTCTTTGTAATTATGACTGTATGTCCGCATTTAGCAAATCAGTTTTCACCGGTATTGGGAATGCTGTTAAATATTGCGGCACTGGCTGTGTTGATTCTGTTCGGATGCCATAATCCATCCATGTTTAATCAATCTACATTGGTTCTTGGGTATCTGCTGCTATATGGTTATGATGTTACGGGAAAAAGCTATCAGATGCGATTAGTCGGAATGGCTTTAGGTGCAGCACTTACCTGCTTCGTATTTTATCGAAATCATAAAAACAGAACTTATAAAAGAAATCTGAAAGATCTGATACAAGAATTTGATATCACTTCTTCCAGAACAAAATGGCAGATATGTCAGATTTTATGCGTACCGATTGTCCTTTGCATTGCAGAACTTTGTAATATGCCACGTGCAATGTGGGCTGGTATTGCGGCCATGTCCGTGATTTTGCCGTCTATGGAAGATATGCACTACAGAGTCCGTAAAAGGATTGTCGGAAATATTGCAGGTGTTATATGTTTTACAGTATTATATTTTCTGCTTCCTTCGTCAATCTATGCATATATAGGAATTCTTGGTGGAATCGGTGTAGGATTTTCAGCACAATATGGCTGGCAGGCAGTATTTAACACATTTGGTGCTTTAGCCATTGCTGCAGAGACATATGGACTACAAGGAGCGGTTAGTCTTAGAGTGAGTCAAAATGTTTTTGGTGTTGTGTTTGCTTTAGCATTTTGTGTTATATTTTATTGGTTTATGCCTAAAAAAAAGGAAAGTGAGGTGACCGTACATGCAGAGTGAAGTGAATCAGAAAGAAAATTTGAATAGAATTATTACGGTTCCTAATCTTCTTTCTTTTTTCGGCTTTGTCTGATTCCGGTAATTATATGGAGTTATTGTGTAAAGAAAAATCCTCGAATGAATGCAGGGAAGTGACCGAAAAGTACCGCACAGGACGGAGTGCATATTTATGGCTCGGACAGTTGTTTATGAGATTGTTTGCAGGACTATTATAGCAGAAAGAAGAGGTGTTCGATATGTGTACAGCAGCAACTTACAAAACAAAAGATTTTTATATGGGCAGAACGCTTGATTATGAATTTTCCTATGGGGAACAGATCACGATAACGCCAAGAAATTACGAATTTGATTTCCGGTTTGCCGGGAAGATAAAAAGCCATTATGCTTTGATCGGAATGGCATTTGTTGCAGGAGGTTATCCGCTTTATTATGATGCTGTTAATGAAAAAGGCCTTGGAATGGCAGGTCTTAATTTTGTCGGCAATGCGGCATATGAAGAAGCTTTGCCGGAAGATGAAACAGAAGTCAGCCAGGTGGCACAGTTCGAGTTCATCCCATGGATCCTTACACAGTGTGCTACTGTAGCAGAGGCGAGAGAGAAGCTGGCAGCAATGAGACTGACAGGCACAGCATTCAGTGAACAGCTGCCGACAGCACAGCTTCACTGGATCATTGCAGACAAAGACTCCTGTATCGTTGTTGAGTCTATGAAAGATGGGCTGCATGTATATGATAATCCGGTAGGAGTGCTTACCAATAATCCACCATTCCCGAGTCAGATGTTTGCACTGAATAATTATGCCGGAGTATCCAGAAAACAGCCGGAGAGTACTTTTGCAGGAGTATTACAGCTTGATGCATATAGCAGAGGAATGGGTGGAATGGGAATACCTGGAGATCTTTCCAGCCAGTCAAGATTTGTGAAAGTTGCCTTTACAAAATTAAATTCGATCTCCGGTGAAGAAGAGGATGAGAGTGTAAGCCAGTTCTTCCATATCTTAGGATCCGTAGATCAGCAGCGTGGATGCTGTGAGGTGACAGAAGGCAAATATGAGATCACGATATACACGTCCTGTTGTAATACAGCAAAAGGTATTTATTATTATACGACTTATGATAATCATCAGATCACAGCGGTTGACATGCATGCGGAAAATCTGGATTCAGATCAGCTGATCTGTTATCCGCTTCTGTCCAAGGGCGAAGTCAGATGGCAGAATAAATAATACGAAAATGCACGGAGAAAGCATAACGCAGAACAACAGGAGGACAATATCGAGATTGTATGGAATGCAGATGTTAGGTTGATAATTGTGCAAGCACCGCCTGCACAATTTGTGCAACAAAAAAGAGGAGCCAGTCCAGACTCCTCAAAGGTACGTTATTTCAAAAAGTTGCTCTTGTGTTCCAGCGCGTGCAGATTATGATAGTCTTCATAAATAAGTCAATTTTGCAGATAAAATTAGCAACTCAGGAAAAAATGATTTGCTTGGAGAAATCGAAACGATAAGCTGAGATAATGGTTTCTCTTCTTTAGTGAGCCTATGAAATGACGAAATGTGGCTCGCCACATGGTGCTAACGCATACGACTGTTCTCCTCGTGGTGATGAATTGTTGAAGTTAAGTGAGCAAAAAGCAAAATCTGAACTTGTGAACTTAATTGCCAGTGCAGCAGGCGCATATACAGGGGCTGTTATCTCGCAAATATTCGATGCGGCGTAAGTAAAAAAGTTGGGCACGATCTTAACGAGCAATGCATGGCGGTACCCACTCATGCAAAATTTATAAGCCCCTGCCGCAGCAGGGGCTTATAAATCGCCTGTCTGGGATAAAATCCTCGAACCCCTTTGACACAGATTCCATCTGTGACTATGCATCGCAAGCGATGCTAAAGGAGCACGGTCAGCCACGACCGTGCTCCTTTAAATTTGTGCGGCTCTATGTCAATAGTTGGGATAGAGGTAAGCGCAAGAATGTGGTAGCATATATATATTATCGTTCCCAAGTGTCTCTGCTGTTCTTCTTGTTTTGCTTCTGCTGTGCCTGCTGTTTCTGACGCAGATGTTCACGGATGGAGCGAGCTTCCGTTTCCTCATGAAGTATATCAGCAACATCCCGCTTGCTGTCGTACATCATCAAGTAATCGTACTTATCTCCGTAAGCAGACTGCACACGGTCAACCACAGAGCGCTCCATTGCAGGACGCAGGTCGAGCCTTGCGTCCTGCAATTCGTCTGGGTCGAATTCTGCCGATTGCGTCTTCAAATCAGCATACTGCTGCAAAGCGTCGTTCAGCTCAGCCGTGTACTTTTCTTCCTGTTGCGACAGCTTTTTTAGTGCGGCTTCCATCGTGGAAATGTCCTTTTTCACAGCAGCGATACCGGCATCGTCACTGCATTCCAGCGAGTGCAGCAGCATATCCTTCTCGGATTTCAGCTCTTCCAATTCCTCGGTCAGCTCCGCAATATGGCGGGACAGTTCACACTGCTTCGGGATGAGATAGAGGGGTGTCTCCTTCTTTTGGGCAAGCAAAGACTTGCGTTCCTTGCCCTTGCCCCGAATCTCCTGAACCAGCTCGGTATAGCGCACCAGATTCGGCTGAACCGCGTGGATATAATCTTTCATGCGCTGCCTGCCCCGGCCGATATGCCGCAGCTGATAGCGGAAAACAATCATATTTGCCCGCAGCTTTTCCATCGCCTCGGCAATAACCGGGAGGGTGTTCTTTACCGCCTGTGCCAGCTTCCTGACCGCAGCTTTCAGCTCCCGCAGCAAGGCATTGTCCGCCTTGATCTGCCGGTTGATCTCGCAGCGGTCAGCAATGATCCCTTTCCGCTCCAGCGCCCGTGCGGTCACTCCCTCATGGATGGTAGGCTGCTCATCCAGACCTCTGGCTGCGTTGCTGCGGTGGTCGATTCGCTCCGCCCGTCCGGCGCGCTCCAGATAGAGATTGGTCACATCCGCCCATGCAGCCCGCCATGTCACAAGTTGCTCCTCACTATTCCAACGTTCGGAGATGGGGTTCTGTCTGCCGTAGCGGGTGCTCTTCGGATGCTTGTCAGCCCGGATGAGTCCCTGCGCCTCGGCAGCAGACGGTGTCATATAGACCTTCTTTTTGCCGACCTTGTAGGGATATTGCTTCTCCCAGCCCTCGTTCTGCGCCGCCCGGAACTCGGCGGCGGTGAAGCCTCGTTCTTCACCGTTTCTCATACAGAGATATTCTTTTTCGGTCTTGTACTGCCAGCGTCCCTGCTCATCCAGCGGGCGCACCGTCAGGAGAATGTGGGCGTGGGGATTGTGACCGTCGGTGTCGTGGATGGCAGCGTCGGCGCACATTCCATCGGACACAAATTGCTCCCGGATAAAGTCTTGCAGCAGCTCGATCTGCTGTTCCCGGTTTAGCTCTATGGGCAGAGCCACAACAAACTCACGGGCAAGCCTGCTGTCTTTTGCTGTCTCTACTTCCTCCACGGCGTTCCACAGTTTTTCTCTGTCTTGCCATTCCTGTGGGGCATATTCCGGCAGAAACATCTGCTGCCAGACAAGCCCTTGTTTTTTCGTGTAGTCGTGCTGAATCCCGTCGTAATCGTTATACAGGCGGGAGCAGCTCAAATAGGCAGAAGCAGCTACTGCGGAGCGGCCTGCGCCCCGGCTGACCACCTTCGCTTCCAAATGATAAATCGCCATATCTTCTTCACCTCGTTCTTCCTTTTTCTGTTTCTCTTTCGCAAAAGAGAAAATGCCCCGAAGATGAGCTTCGGGCATAGCCGCAAACAAAGCTGCCGGTGGCAGGTTTGTGCGGGCAGGGTGCAAGCTGTTTCCAAAGCAGAAACAACTGCGACCTGCGCAGACGATGACAGCAGCACCCTGCAAGTGCTGTGGCATTGTCTGGAGGCTGCCGCAGCAGCCGCATCCGCCTCGCAGAGCGCACGATTTCCGCAGGAAATACCACTGCCCTTTAGGGTGGTGAGTAAGTGCGCCCTTTGGGAGAAAAAAGAGGAAGGTCCCCGGTTTCCCGGAGACCTCCCAGCAGATTCAATCGTGCTGCGGCAGCTTCTGTATCAGATAATCCTCCAGTACAGTCGGCTCCATCGTCCGCACTTCTGGCAGCACCTTTTCCAGAATTGCGCCCTCCTGAATGAGCCTGCGTGTTCTGGCTTTGCGCTCCTTGACCCGATCCCGCGCCTGCGCTTCTTCCAACCGGTGCTGTGCCTGCAACAGTTTCTTTTCCGCATCTGTCATCATGCGAAAGCCCTCCTTATCTTCGTTTCTGCCAGACGATTTCATAGCCCAGCGCGTCGGCAAGCTGGACAGCTTCGACATAGCGCAGGGATTCCCGCTGGAGCTTATTGGACAGGTTTGATACGCTGTCAGACCAGCCGTGTTCATCCCGCAGCAGATCAACGACCTCCTGCATGGTCATGCCCTGACGGACGATGTATGACTTGATCTCATTTCTCAGATTGGATTTCATCAACTTTTACCTCCATATTTTCGTGATATTGGTTTTTGAGTAAGTGAACTGTGTGCGCTTTGTGGTGAAAAATCTGCTGTGCCGCAAATCCGCTCAGATTTCCGTCCGTGACGCCCTGTTCGTAACAGTACCCTACCAGCTTCATCGTTTTGTGCGAAAGCATACGAAATGGCAGGATATGCCACAGTCCAGTGCGGCGGCTTCACGCTTCGGTAAATCACCGGATGGTGCAGCGCGTTCGACCTACGGCGAAAATCTTCACGGATTTCACAAGCATTGATTTTGGGGCTGCAAGATTGAGCCGCCGGTGTACGGCTCGGTACAGAAGAGCCCTCTTGTGTACGCTTCTGTACGCCGGTTTTGTGTACCAGCCGTCGGTTCAGCGGCAGATTTTACACGTTGACGTGAAATACTCCACGGTGCTCACAAGCAAAAGCGGTTTTTAAGAATGAAATCAAAAACAGCCGTACAGAGTGTACGGCGTGTACGGCAGTTTTGAAGTCCGTTTCTTATTTTCAATACGGCGGCGGATTGATCACCTCAATACCCACAAAGCCCCGCACCCGCTTACCGCCGACATGGACATTGTTGGTGGCCTCTACATTGTAAAGCCGCTCATTTTGTGCAAGCTCAGAGCTGACCCGGTTGGCAGACATGGGCTTCTGCGCGTTGTCGTCGCACCATCTTGTGTAGGCTTCATAAATTGCCTTGGAGCTGGCCTCGCTGTCTGCCCGAAAGCGTATATAGCCCTCAGATTGCAGAAACTCGATCACATTGTTGCTGCTGCGCTTGACCGTCTCCATATTTTCTCTGGCTTTGCCCGAAATGCTGAACTGATAGTTGTTCCCAATCAGCCGGTGCAGCCCCTCCAGACACCATAGGAAGATACCATCCTTTTCCCGCAGCAGCTTGTCCACCAGAAACGGATCATCCGCTCTGCCTGCGGGCCGGTCTTTGGTGGTCAGCACGATCTGGCGGCGAAAAAAGCCGTCGGACTTGTCGTGCAGGGCGGTCAGCGCACCGTTTCCGAAGCAGAGGAAGCGAACATAAAGCTGGCTCTGATAGCTCTGAACGCCCTTGCGCTCCATGTCCATCTTGCACTCCGAAGTCACGATGGATTTGATATAATTCGTCTTGGGCAGGGCGCTCATATCCATATCATCGTCCACCATCAGGAGCTTGTTTTCCAAGTCCGCGCGGCTGAACCGGTTGCTCTCGACTTTCTGGATGCTGGTGGTATTCATACTGTCGCCCAGCAGCGAGCGCATGACCAGTCCGATGCGGCTTTTGCCCTCGCCGCCCTTGCCGATGAGCATGAGCAACTTCTGTCCCTTGGTGGTTGGCAGCAGACAGTAGCCGAGAAACTCCTGCAAGGTGGGAACGTCCTCCGGTTGCAGCAGCTCGGACAGGAATTGCAGCCAGCGTTTTGGCTCAGGCGCGTCTGGGTTGTAGGCGACCGTCAGCCGGTTGTTGCAGTAGCTCTTGTCGGCGGTGAAGCTGCCATCCATGAAATACGTTCCGTTGGCAACATGGATGCGATCCGTTTCAATGGGCAGCGGCGGTGAATAGGCTTGCAGCTTGATGCTGGCAAGCAGATTTATCACGACTTTGGACAGTCCGGAGGTCAGCACACCGGAGATTTCCTCCAGAATGAGATTGCCGATCTGCCCCTCGTCCTCTATCAACCCGTCTACCGTGAACAGCCGCCCGCGCACACATTTCATGGGGTGCTTGTCCAAAAACTGCTGGCAGAACAGCACTTCATTGATATGCCTGCCATCGTACCAGTCAGGCCACGCCTGCGGTGTCATTTCCATCTTCCAATTCCTCCTTGTGAATTTCCTCTAATCTTCTTCGCAGCCTGTCCAGCTTGCCGTCTTCCATCTGGTGCTGCACCACTTCGGCGCGTTCATGGGAATCCCCGGCGCACAAAATATCCAGATAGTATTCCGTTTCATCGAGCTTGCGACAGGCTTCCGTAAACCGTGCGTGAACAGGTTGATCAGGTGACTGCGGCGCATACCGCACCTTCCAGTTCCGCAGCACACGGGCGTAATCAGACAGAACAGAAAAGCACAGCCGCTCGTTTTCCATGAGCTGCTGTGCTTCTGTTCGGATGCGTTTTGCGTGAAGCGCTGCTGCGCTGGGCGGCTTGTCCGGGCTGAGATGAAAATCTGTCATCAGCTTCCGTGCCGCATCGTAGGGTGAAAGCTGAAACAGCCTGCCCACAAAGTCGATCACATCCCCGTGCTCCCCGCAGGCGAAGCAATAATAGTGGTCGTCGGCCACATACAGGCTGGGATGTCGGTCATTGTGAAACGGGCAGAGGGCTTTGCCGTATCGGTTCACATCGATCCCGTACAGCTCTGCCGCTTCCCGCAGATTGATGTTTTCTTTTACGATTTCAAAAATACGCATGATACCTCCATTTCTGCGCAAAAACGGCGGCCTGCCCGATCTGGGGCAAGCCGCCGTCTGTGTCTTTTCTTATGATGTTTTGATTTCTTCCTCATTCTTGGCTTCTCGCAAGGCTTTCTTCCGTGCGCCCTGCCGCTTGATCTGTGCTGCATACCGGCAAGCATCGGAGCAGTATTTGACGCTGCTTCGTGTCGTAGGAAACACCTTGCCGCAGTTTTCACAGGTACACTCCCGGCTGCGGCTTTCTGCCGCCTCCTGCCGGTAGAATTTTGCCCGGCAGTTGGGGCCGCAGAACAGGGTGTTCGTCCGTTTGGATGCAAATTCCTGCCCGCAGCACTTGCAGGTCAGCATGAAAGGCTGACCGACAGCGTGTTCACCAGCCTTGATTTTCTGATACCGTTCCCGGCTTTTAATGCGATGTCGCTTGAGCTGCTCCTGCCGCTTGATTTCTTCCTCGGTCAGCTCCGGCGCGGGAAGCTCAAACTGCCCGATAAACCGAAGGTGGATTTCCACCTCCTGCACCCGGTCGCCGTCGATACGCTCTGGGGCGTGGACGATGATTTTCTCAATAAACTCATTGATCATGGGCGTGGTCAGCTCGGAAAAATCGGTGTACTTCTTTGCCAGCTCCAAAAACTGCTCCACACGGGCGGTGTCCTCTGCGAAAGCGGACAGCTTTTCTTCCGCTTCTGCGACAGCAGTTTGCAGCGCTTTCTGCTCGGCTTCGTAATCTGCCAGCAGGCGGTCAAAGCGTTCATCGGTAATGCGCCCGACGGCAAAGGATTCATAGAGCTTTTTGATGATGGTGTCCAACTCGGCAATGCGCTTTTTGTCCTTGCTCAGCTTTCGCTTGGCATCCTTGGCCGCTTCTGCCTGTTGGAGCTGGGAGGCAGAGCGCACCTTTTCCATGAACGCCTCCTGATTGGAAATCGCAAAGGTGCTGACCGTGCGGATGGTGTCCAGAATCAGGGTGCGCAGAGCCTTGGTGGAGATGTAGTGACCAAAACAGGCACTTGTCCGTTTCTGATGCGCCAGGGTATAGGCAGAGCAGTCGAAAAAGTCAGATGGGTACGGATTATTCTCTGTGCCGCCTTTGGAGCGATGGTTATACATCTTTTCTCCGCAGTCAGCGCAGTACAAAAGCCCGGTCAGCGGATTCGCTTCTCCCAGCGTGTCAATGCGCTTTGGCGTCTTGCGGAGCTTCTGCGCAAGCTCCCATGTCTCCCTGTCCACGATGGCCTCGTGGGTGTCCTCAAAGATGAGCCAATCCTCCCTGGGATTCATCACGGCGTTTTTATCTTTATAGGACTGCTTGTGGGAGCGGAAATTCACCGTATGCCCCATATACTCCGGCTTGGAGAGGATCTGTCCCACGACATAGCCGCTCCAGTTATAGGGATTGGAAAATTCCTCTTTGCTTTTCCAGATGCCCTTGCCCTGCTTGCCGAAGTACACGGCGGGCGTTTCCACCTTATCCTCAAAGAGAATACGGGCAATGTCGTAGGGGCCTTTGCCCTCAATGGTCAATCGGAAAATGCGCCGTACCACGGCAGCGGCTTCCTCGTCGATCAGCCAATGGTATTTGTTTTCCGGGTCTTTCTTGTAGCCGTAGATGGCGCAGTTGGTGGTAGGCTTGCCGGATTCTCCCTTGACGCGGATGGCGGTTTTCTGCTTGCGGCTCAGGTCACGCAGATACCACTCGTTCATGATGTTGAGGAAGGGGGCAAACTCATTGCTGTTCTGGTCATCGCTGTCCACGCTGTTGGCGATGGCAACAAAGTGGACACCGTGCTGCCGGAAGAACACCTCCGTGTAAAATCCGGTTTGCAGATAGTCACGCCCCGCCCGGCTCATATCCTTGACAATCACATGGGCAACCTTGCCTGCCTCAATGTCTGCAATGAGCTGCTTCCATGCCGGACGCTCAAAATTGCCGCCGCTCCAGCCGTCATCGGTATAGTGTCGGCAGTTAGTGTAGCCTCTCTGCCGGGCATAGCTTTCGAGATATTTTTTCTGATTCACGATGGAATTGCTATCCCCGGCATTGTCATCGTCGCGGGACAGCCGCTCATAGAGGGCGGTAATTTTGCTTTCAGTCTGTTTCACGCTCATGATGCGCTCCTTTCAGACTGTCGGCTCATTTGTGGTGTCTCCATTATACCACAGGTTCCGTCGTTTGTAACCATATCATTGCGTACAATCCGTAAAATTTTATCCTCCATGGTCTCGCCGCCGCTTTCGTTGAACACGACTCTGACCTTGTAGGTGGTGCCGCCGATCCGGCGAATGATAAACTGTTCTCGTTTGTTCTGCTCCATACTGTCCCTCCTTGAAAAACTCATCATATTTTGGTATACTGATTGTGGTTCCGACGATTGTAAGCCGAATGTGTCATATCTCTTTTCCATGGCGTTGCCGCACTCTGCGTTCCTCCTTTTCCTTTGTTCTGCGCCGAGAAAGTAACCTGAGTAACCGAGTGTCAAATTACTTCTCACTAATAGGAGAAATACGGGGTGTAAATCGGAACTGTTTTTGAAAAAAAGAAAATTCTTTTTCGGGGAGGTGAAGCTGTCGTGGAACCATGGGAGGATGAACTGCTGTGGGATGATGATTATTCCGATGAGGAAGAAGATGCCGAGGAGCAAATAGAGGAAACCGGCCTTGAAATGGCTGCGGACAGCTTTGCCGATTGGGAGGATTCCTCGGACGGTGCGCCGGTGGATGAGCCGCTGGAGGAAGCGCTTGCAGAGGAACGCACGCTGGAGCTGGAGAGCGAACTGGAGCAGGACGAGCATCCCAGAGACTATGATGCCGAGCTGGAGGACGAGGAGGAAGAAGCCGCGCCTACCAGTGAGAAGCGGCTCAAGCGGGAAATTCGCGCCGAGGCTCTGCGGCGGCTGGAGGAAGCAGCACGGACAGAATCGGATTTTCTGACTGTGGTAGACGAGTGGAACAAGCTGGGCAGAAATCGGGAGCGCCGAGAGCGTGACCATGAAAACCTGCGCGGGGATGTTCCTTTGGAGTTTCAGGCGGTGCCTGATCCGAAGATTGCTCCCCTCTGGATGAATCTGCCGAGGTTCCGTCAGCTCTGTCAGGGAAATTTTCTTGACATCATCTTCTCCTGCCCCTACGAGCTGCATGAGCTGACAGCGAACCGTTTTCTCTCCAAGCTCTTTTTCACCCTCAGTGATGAACAGAAGGAGGTGCTGTACTACCTGTTCGTCAAGCAATACAGCACTACAAGGCTTGCTGCCATCCGTGGGCAGTCCGACCGGAATATCCGAAAGCTGCGGATGACCATTCAGAAAAAGCTGCAAAAGCGGATGTACGAGCATCTGAGCGAAAAACAGGAGAAGGACTACAGCATTACTCTGCGAGAACGCGAGTTTATAGAGGAATATGAGGCGTTGCTGCAAACCATGGGCAAGGATGCCGTGATCCGCCGAGAGAACAAAACCAAGCCGAGAAAAAAGAAAGCCGCCCTTGACGATGCCAAGGACGGTTGATACAATAGTAATATGGTTAATATATAGATAGATTACGAATTGAGAGGAACAGCGCCATGAACAATCTGTTTGCGCAGTCCCATTCCCATTGGGTGCGGTATGACCGCTATGAGATCAAGACCGGCAAGGATGGGAAACGCTATATAACGCCGGAGAACACAGCAAAGCCCGATGTCTATAACCCGCTGAAGGAGTCCTCCGAGATGGTGCTGGAGGCACTGAATGTTGGGATGCTGATGATGAACCGCAGCCCGGAGGATGAGGTGGAAAAGGCAATTCTGGCTTTTGTGACCCATTACGGTCTGTTGGGGCTGATGACGGCGCTGCCCACCACGCCGTCCTTTATGGACTATGAGGCAGTCTATCTGCCGAAGAATCACTTCATCAAGGAAGAAAGCATGGCAACAGAGGACTACCTTGCCCTGTTCTATCCCTTTGACAAATTGGATGTAGTGAAAAAAGGCGTGGAATCCAGTTGGAATGTTTCCGGGGATAATATGATGATTGCCCTGACCATGACCTTCATGGATGAGCCGATGGCAAAGAACATGAGCTTCCAGCGGGAATATGCAGAACCGTATGATTGGGTGGCGCAGCAGTTCAAGGATTGGGCGTTCACGCTGACTACCTCTATTTTGTACTACAATGACTACGACAGCATTGACGAGGATACAAGAAATCTCTACCGCAAGGCCATGGCTGCCTTCGGCGGCATTGCGCCGAGCTATCATATTGAACTGCTGGAGAAACCGACGATCTATTGGGATTTCCATTCGCTGCTGCTGGGTATCCAGATGATGTTCAGCTTCATGCTGGTTGATGATGCGAAACCCCTGCGGCTGTGCAAGCACTGCCAGAAGGTATTCCTCGGCAGCCGGGCCAATTCCGCATTTTGCAGCGCCCGGTGCAAGAATCAGTATAATGTCTATAAGAGCAGAGGGAAGAATAAGGGAAAGGACGGTGAGAATAATGATTGACCGCTGGATCGCAGAAGCGACCGAATGCGATTTCAAGGTCGCGCTGGAGGTAAAGAAGCCGAAAAGCTGGCTCAAAAGCGTCAGCGCCTTTGCAAATGGCATTGGCGGCACGCTGTTTTTCGGTATTGATAATGACAGAAATGTTGTCGGCTTAGCTGACGCACAGAACAATGCGGAGGCAATCAGCCGCTTGATCAAAGAGCGTATCACGCCTTATCCGAGTTTTATCCTCGCACCAGAACAGGAGGACGGCAAGGATATTCTTGTGCTGTCTGTGTCAGCAGGGCGCTCCACACCGTATTACTACAAAGCGGACGGCATTATGGAGGCGTATATCCGCATTGGCAATGAAAGCGTGATTGCCCCGTCCTATGTGCTGAATCAGCTGATTCTCAAAGGGATGCACCGCACCTATGACGAACTGGTTTCCGAGTATGATTTCAAGGATTACGCTTTTTCCAAGCTGCGCGAACGGTATAAGGCTTGGACGGGCAACAGCATGGAAGAAAAGCTGTTCGATTCCTTCGATATGCGGGACGAACACGGCAAGCTGACCAATGCAGGCGCTTTGCTTGCAGATGATTCTCCCATCAGGCATTCCCGCCTGTTCTGCACACGCTGGAACGGCCTTGATAAAAGCGGCGGCATGGTGGATGCACTTGACAGCGCAGAATTCTCCGGCAGCCTGATCATTCTGCTCAATGAGGGTGTCAGTTTTGTCAAGCGGAATATGAAAACACGCTGGAAGAAAACCGCCGATTCCCGTGTTGAGATGCCCGACTACTGCGAGCGGAGCGTTTTTGAGGCGCTTGTCAATGCGCTGATCCATCGTGATTATCTGATTTTGGGCAGCGAGGTACACATTGATATTTACGATGACCGTCTCACCATCTATTCTCCCGGTGGTATGCCCGACGGCACACGGATACAGGAACGGGATCTGTCCAGTATTTCCTCCACACGCCGCAATCCCATCCTTGCGGATATTTTCGGCAGATTGGGCTATATGGAGCGGCAAGGCAGCGGCTTTAAGAAAATCACGGAAACCTACCGCGCCGCTCACAATTACCGTGACGAACTGGAGCCAAAATTCTATTCCGATGCCAGTTCGTTCCAAGTTACGCTCTATAATCTGAATTATGGAGCGGCGGCAAACACAACCAAGATTACGATTGAAGATGAAAATGTTGCGATTGAGGTTGCGATTGACCGGCTGAACGCAAGCCAAGGTACGATTGCAAAGGCGAAAGCGGTATTTGCAAATATGGGCGTCGATGGTGTCTTTGGCCGATCCGATATCGCTGCTATCACAAAGGATTCTGTTACTGCCGCAGGGAATCTCATTACAAAACTGAAAAATGCGGATTTGATTGAGCCTGTCAGTGGCTTTGGAAAGGGCAAGTATAAGTTTATACCGCCTAAAGAATAAAGATAATGCCCGTTATCGGCCATGCTGCCAATAACGGGCATTTGTCATTCATATACAAGCTCGGTCAGAACGATTTCCTCCGCACGGCTGCGGATGTTGTTCATGCGGCACACCCATTCCATCTGGTCGGCGGCTTTGAGTGCTTCGGTCACACCTTCCCGCTTCGCCATTGCAGAAACGATGATTTCCATACGCTCATTGCAGGCTTGGTCGATCTCGGCAAGGTGACGATGCAGCGTTCCGCTTGTGAGCAAATTTGCGTAAAGAACAGGACGATGCTCCTTCAGATAGCTGCGGCGCATACACCCATACTTGCCGATTTGGTATTCCGGTTCTTCCGGCAGCGAGAGATTGGGAATAAGATAATCTCCCTCTTGTCGGTAAGTGACACCCATTTCCTCAAATAGAGATTTCATAAGAATCAGCTCCTTTTTGTGTTGATTTTCAGCGGTTAATAGGTTTTTCTACTCCTTTCCTATAACTGCTGTTCCATTCACCACAAATGAGCCGCAGTCATATGTATTAGGTGGGAGAAACCACCCTCTACATAGTATCTCTTGGTTTACTATGCTGTTGCTGTCTCCTGCAAGCTCATCATCACGGGAAAGCCTGCAGTAAAGAGCAGTAATTTTCGCTTCTTCAAATGCTAATGTTGATTTACGTATAGTGCTAAATGTTGACTGTCTATTCATTTTTTTCCTCCATTTCCGACAGTCTTCAAGCGGTTTAGTACTATGTATATTACCGTACTACCTTGAAGAAGTCGAGTTGATTTCCGTGGGTTTATATGAACTATCTGATAACTTTGAAAGGTTTTTTGCGTTGACTGTAATCAGTCGTTTCAGCTTGGAATATGCACTTTCCTTTGCTGAATCACTTACTCGTGATTCCACCACATAGACCGTACCTCCGATATCGGATTTGGTTGTGCGGCTGTTACTTTGGTTTTCCATATCGTGACCTCCTGTCCGATGTTTTGATGGAACTGGCACTGAGCCGAATTGATGACCCAGTGCCTAATCCATTATTTAAGCTTTTATTTGTAATATTTTCAGAGCATCCGATTGAATTAGCTTCCCATCCAATCTCTCGTAAGCAGAAAAGCCAATTTGCCCCTGCAATGCATATAATTCACTTAATTTCTTTATTGTTATTGGTTGACGCTCAATCAGCCAGTAGTATGATAAATCTCCAATTACAATGCTTTTTGCTCCTGCTGATACTGTAGGCATATATGGAGAGGTAACTACAGGCTTTCCGAAGATGGTGTTATCTGAAGAATTCCACAGATAACTGCCGCTTGTATCCTTAAGGGTTCTAAGGAGCATAGCTGTATTATCGTGCATGATAAACACAGCGTTATTTCGGTATTCATCTTTTAATGAAAAATACAGCGAAATAATCTCGTCAAAAGAGATGGTAGCACTATCTGCTGTAGTTACATCTGCGTCTGCCGTAAGTATACCTGTTGGCTGTGTTGTGCCATTTCCATTAAGCAATGCATTTTCCTCAGCCTTGCCAAAACGCTTCGCAAAATCACCCATCAGATATTTTTCAAGATTAAAGTTCATATCGGTGACGAATGAGCGGTTTAGCTTGACAAGAGATGCCAGCTTGTATGATTTCACCAGAAACTGTGTAAATGTATCGGCGCTTTCGGGGATTGGATCTCCGTCTTCAACCCAATCTGCTGTCCCCTTTGAGGATACCGCTTGAATTTTACCTTCTGCAGAAGATAGATTGATAACAGTAGCAAATCTGCGGAATATATTTTCCTTTGCCAAAGCAGTGTTAAAGCCTTCTCTGAACTCATCTGGTGCGACATAGGCTCCTGCATTATCAAAACCCTCGCTTAGATTTTGATTGTTTTCTTCTTTTCCTTTCATAACATTCCAAAACGCTCTATTATAAGTTGTTGATGTTGCCATAATCGTTTACCTCCTAAATTAAAATGGATTGTGGGGTATATACCCCGTTAGAAACCGCGTTTTTTTACGCGTTGCCCCACGCCCGTTATCCAGATAAAAAGGTGTGGAGATTTGACCTGCCCCTAGGGGCAGGTATCAACACATGGAGTCATATCCAGTGGTTTAAAGCTTTGTAGCAAGATGTAGCAGGTAAAAACTAAACTCTCTATACGAGAGCGATTTTTTATATAACCTGTTTTTCTTGCTACAAGCTGCTACACTGTGTTTAAATAAGAAGAAATTCTTCTTCTGTCAGCTTATATCCGATAAGCATTGTGGTCATTCCACCACCAGAACGTGGTCGTTTCCGTTCTACACGGGCGATAGCTGTTAATGCCTGTTTGAAGTTTCTTGCATTCTCCGAATAACATCCATTGGCACTGCACCAACGCTGATACCGGGCATACACTTCAGATGTCCGCACCTCACTATTAGGACTTTCCTCCAAGGCATCCTCGAAAAATAATGCTATTTTGTCGCTGTCACGCTTATAAGCCTCTGTTGCTGTCTTAACGGAATCAGGTAAAGTCAAGCCTTCCTTTTTTAACAGCTGATAGCCTTCAATTAGCCAGTTAAGGATAGCACTCTGATTCTTCGGTTTGGCGAATTCACGTTTTAGGTTTTTATCCTGCTCGCTTTCATCAAAGTGTCGTTCAAAAGGGATAATCACCACTCTGCCACTGGAAAACAGCGTCATATCCGTAATAACGGGCAGATAATTGGTGTTGATATATAGCTTAAACTTTGGCGAAAAGTCAAAAGAATTCTCATGTAGAAACCTTGCGTTGATGGTGTCACCACCCGTCATGCTTTTTACCTGTGCAGCATTTAAGACAAGTCCTCTGCTAGGCTCGGAGATATTTACATAGCGTACTCCTGCAAGCCGGGCAATATCTTCACTTGGACTTGAACTGTTATTGTTCTTTTTCAGACTGATAGTCTCCGGCCTTGCGGTACAGCCATAACTGCCTAATACCTTAAGAATGCTCTCGCATAGCGTACCTTTTCCGTTTCGAGTTGTAGCACCATAGAGAACAAACAGGCATTCATACCGAGTGTCTCCGCTGATACTGTAGCCAAAGGCTTTTTGGAGGAATTTTGCCTTTTCCTCATCTCCGCTCATAATCTCATGAATAAATCTATCCCATCGCTCGCTTTTTGCTTCTGGATCATACTTAACACCAGATATCTTTGTGAGTCTGTCCTCGCTGTTGTGGGGACGAAAATCCATAGACATTAAAAACAATGTTCCATTGGCACAATTGAGCATAAGCGGGTTTTGGTCAAATTCAGCCATTGATATGGGATATACGCTCTGTGCATCCTTAAGCACCGTTTCCCTGTATCTTCTTGACTGCCACTTTCGGCAATAGTCAATGTATGCCTTTCTTTGATGTTCATCCTGAATAGTCAAAGCATAGGTTAGCAGTTGATTAGCCAATGATTTACACATTTCCATTACTTTTAGATTAGCGACATCAGGAATCCAAATACCATTCTCATAGCAAAACCACATCTTCCTTTCGGGAACAAAGCGGGCAAAAGATTTATAATAATCAGCAAACAACCTGCTTGCCCCAATAACCGTCCAAGGGTAGCGATCGTTACTCTCAGGCTTAAAGTCAGCAAGGGAATATTCTCCAAAATCTTCTGTAGCTGATGAACGCTTACCACCTGGTTTGTATATTTCAGTAGCATTTGCGATAGCTTTTTCTATGGTTATCATTCCATAAGTACTGCCGGACTGTGGTCTATTCCATTTATCCCGCATTAAGCCGCTTTTTCGGAAAAGTCTGTCCATCTGCCCAATATCCCTGCCACACCAAAATGCCAACATACCGCAAAGTGCCAAATCAGCTTCACTAGCAGAAGCATAACCAGATGTATCTCCTTGCCACAATGCTTTGAACCTTTCTCCGTTTGCCGATTTTAATGCCTTCTCAATAACAGACTTGTCAGACAGATAGGATTTACTTTCTGTATCCAGTAGTTGCTTCACAGGGGCAGGACGCAGCATATATTTGTCTAGTATCATCTGTAGTTCATTCGATTTCTCCGGTATATCACCATCTGCAAATACATTGCCCGTTACGGTAACAAAACGATTTGTTGCTGCAGCCACATAGACCTCAACTCCCAGCTTTCTGTTGTTGATATAGTATTTTATTTTGTCAAAGTTAAAGCCTGTGGCCTTAAAGAAAATATGCAACCCTTTCCCAGATGGACTGTGTTCCATATAGCAACCACTAAAAGCCTCTACAATACTTTGGGCAATAGGCTTAAGCTTACCGCTACTATCAAAGCAATCATCTAAGTCGATAACACAAATGTCATTACCTACCAAAAATCCGATACCATCATAATTACTTACAGCAGCTACCGCCGAACTAAAATCTTTAAAGGTACTCCGCTTATCTGCTTTTGCCCTTTTTCCTGTTACCGGGTTATAGGGAACTTTGGTTTTTCTACCACTTCGTTCTTCATATTTCCAACAGCAAAACTGTGGCTTATCTTTAAGCACCTGTGGCAAGTTCATTTATTTTGTTTTCAGTTACTTCACCTCCTTGCCTTTTATTAATGACCCGAAACGCTACTGTTCCAGAGAGTTTGCCTTGTTTGACACAACATCGTTATCTTTCAAGGAATACGCTCGGAATTATCGTCATGGCATATTCTGCTTGAAATATCTCTTGCATTTCGGAGTATTCAGTTGTCAAGGAGCAGTGAGAGAAAAACTATGCTTTCATTGGGGGATTATTTTTCCTCTCACCTTATAGCCTTGATAGGACACATTAGTTGAGGATTTTAGAAAAATATTTTTCTTCCTCATCCATAAGCGAAGAATTCTATTGATTCGAACCCCTAAAATAATAAAACAGCCTGTCTTTTTTCCAGAAAAGACGGCTGTAATGTTTATGCTTTTGCTCAAATTTGAGCGGAAGTGATATTTAGTTTAAGAAGGATTAATGTTATAACTTTGCCTTTGGTTTTACAAATAGACTTACAGACTTTTTTGTCTAAAAGTCTTGATTTAAGCACCTTTAATTTCATGCGTAAATAGAAAATTGTGATTGAAATAGACGAAAAATAATGTGAGATTAAAAATTTATACTGTTTATAGCGTGTTTTTGTGATATAATTATTAATATTTGTAGGAGGTGCAAAAAATGGCAATACATTATAACAAGCTATGGAAGCTGCTAATTGATAAGAATATGAAAAAGAAAGATTTGCAACGCCTTTCCGGTGTTAGCTCGGCAACTATCACAAAGCTTGGCAGAAACGAAAATGTAAATACAGAAATACTTCAAAAAATATGCACAGCTTTAGAATGTGACATTTGTGATATTTTAGAGTTTGTACCTGATAAAATTGAGAAAGGCAAGGTGAATGATAACAATGATTAAGGATATTATGAATGCCAATGATAGTGCAACACCGAACAGTCGAGAAATGGCTGTATTAAAAGAAAATTTCCCCTCATGTTTTAGGGCAGATGGATCCTTTGATATTGAGCGGTTTAAGGAATTTTTAAGTGATAAGATTGCTGTAACGGGAGAGGGTTATGAACTTAAGTTTTTGGGTAAAAACTATGCCCGATTGCTGGCTTCAATTGATACTACAACAGTTGTTGTGCCAGACGAGGAACATAACTCAAAACCTGAAAATATGAACAGTGAAAATATCTACATAAGTGGCGACAACCTTGATGGATTAAAGCATCTCTTGAAGTCCTATTCAGGTCAAGTTAAATGTATTTATATTGATCCTCCTTATAACACTGGAACAGATGGATTTGTGTATAATGACCAGTTCAAATTTACTGTGGAAGAGCTTTCGGAAAAACTAAGTATTAGCGAAGAACAGGCACAACGTATTTTAGACTTAACAAAGCGTGGTTCGGCTTCTCATTCTGCGTGGTTAATGTTTATGTACCCACGTCTTTTACTGGCTAGGGATTTACTTAAGGATGACGGTGTGATTTTTATCTCAATAGATGATAATGAACAAGCAAATCTAAGGCTTATTTGTGATGACGTGTTTGGGGAGGAGAATTTTGAAGGTCACATTCATTGGAGAAGACGACATAATCAACCGAATGATAAAACTAAATTAATAGGAATTGTTGCTGAACACATTCTTGTATACTCTAGAAATTGTCAATACCTTAAAGATGCAGGCGTTGGTAAAGTTGCACTTACAGGAGAATTTTCAAATCCTGATAATGACCCACGTGGTGACTGGGCTTCAAAACCTTGGAAAGCAGGTTCTGATCAATCTGGCACTAGATACACTATTATTACTCCAACTGGGATTGAACTTAATGAAGAATGGATGGGAGACTTTGATACATATACATCTCTTTTAAACGACAATAGAATATATTTTCCACGTGGTGGCGATGGAATGCCTCGAAAGAAATATTTCAAAACTGAAAGGCAGGCAGAGGGGCAATGTGCTACTAATTGGTGGATTCACGAAATTTATGGGAGCAATCAAAAAGCTAGCGATGAATTAACAGAGCTATTTGGATTTAAAAATGCTTTTAGTAATCCCAAACCAACGCAATTAATTGATGCAATAATAAGCTTAGCTAATGTTAAAGACGGTGATATTATTTTGGATTTCTTTAGCGGTTCTGCAACTACGGCACATTCTGCACTCAAATTTTCATTAGGATGTAAGTGTAAATTTATAATGATACAATTGCCTGAAAACCTTGATTATCTTTTTGCAAATGCTTCTAGTAGTGAAAAGGAAAAGTGGAAAAATGTTATAGAGATGTTAGATGAAAATGGGCGTCCTCATACACTTGATCAAATTGGTATAGAACGCATTATCAGGGCAGCAAAAAAGATAAAAGAAGAATTTCCAGACACTAAGGTAGATCTCGGTTTTAGGCACTTTATTCTTGCTGAG
Source organism: Traorella massiliensis (assembly GCF_900104665.1). GTDB lineage: Bacteria > Bacillota_I > Bacilli_A > Erysipelotrichales > Erysipelotrichaceae > Traorella > Traorella massiliensis. The sequence continues at coordinate 319,060 of NZ_LT629968.1, forward strand.
CCTGAGCAAAACACTCTAGACAAGCTTGAAAAGTTTGACCCAACTGAAAATAAATTATTTGCTGACAAAGACATTCTTAGTGATTTTGGAAAACCTACCGTCCTTTCAACGTGGCTTGTTAGAGATGGATATGGACTTACAGCAGATGCTGAGGAGTTAAATTTTGCTGGATACAATGGCTATTATATAGGAAAACATCTTTACCTAATTGACCCGGAATTGTCTAATAAGGCGATTGAAGCCATTGTAGTAAAATATGAAACTGACGGTAGCTTTAATCCTGAGAACGTGGTGTTATTTGGTTATAGTTTTACATGGACGGAAATGGAAGCTTTAAAAATTAATTTGAAACGGTTGAAGGATACAGAGAAAAACTTGCGTATCAACTTCGATATCCGTTATTGATTGGAGGGTATGTTATGGAACTTATCCTACAACGAGGATTACCACACCAACAAAAAGCTGTAGATGCAATAAGTGCTGCTTTGAATGGGGTACAGATAGCTTCTCCTGTACAATTTTATGAAAATCCAAGTATTTCTCTTTCTGACCCTAAACTAGCTGCAAATATTAGAGAAATTCAAAAAAATATACCTGCAGAATATCGAAGCAGTATGCCTGTTGGTGATTGCTTGAATATTGATATTAAAATGGAAACCGGTACAGGAAAGACTTACGTTTATACTCATACTATATATGAGCTTCATAAACGTTACGGACTTAATAAGTTTATCATCGCTGTACCTTCACTTGCGATTAAAGCAGGAACTGCGCAGTTTTTGCGTGATGAATATGTAAAGCGACATTTTTCCGATGTTTGTGGCTATGGTACAGAGATTGAAGTTGGAGTACTAGAAGCGCCAAAAAACAAGAAAAAGGGACGCTCCTATTTCCCGAGTGTTGTGAGCGACTTTGTAAAAGGTTCTTGCCAGAACACGAAGAAGATTTATGTATTATTAGTTAATATGCAACTACTTGTTGTCCGATCAAATGGTATGCTTAGCCGTGACGACTATGATTATGGAGTAGAAGGTTTTTATAGACCACTTGATGCTATTCGTGCAACAAACCCTGTTGTTATTATTGATGAGCCACATAGATTTTCTCGTGACCAGAAGGTATTTAAGGTTATCGTTGATGAAATAAAACCACAGTGTATTATACGCTTTGGTGCTACCTTCCCTGAAACTACAAGTGGACGTGGAAAAAACAAAATAACCGTAAAAGACTACCAAAACCTGCTCTATGATTTAAATGCCTGTGAATCTTTTAATCAAAATTTGATAAAGGGAGTAACGAAGGAGCATTTTGAACCCGTATCCAAGCGTGAAGAAAAGGTGAAAATCACTTCCATCACAAGCAAGGATTCTGTTACCTTTCAGTATAAAAAGCGTGATGAATCGACTAAAACATTTACTCTTAAAACTGGAGATTCACTATCTATCATTAATGAAGCTTTTGAGGGAATTACGGTTCATGCTATTGGCAAATCAACAGTTGAGTTTTCTAATGGTATTCAAAAGTCAACTGGTGAGGAATTGGATGTGGATATCTATATGACCTCTTATCAAGAGCAGATGATGCGTCTTGCCCTTGAGCGTCATTTTGAAACAGAAAAAACAAACTTCTGTGGTCGCAATTTCAAGATCAAGACATTGGCATTATTTTTTATCGATGATATATCATCATATCGACCAAACGAGGAAGGTAAAACCCCTTATCTATTACAAGCTTTTGAGAGATTGCTTAAGGAACGGATAGAATCGGTGCTATCTACCCTCAGTGAGCATGATACAGAATATCGGGCATATCTGGAAGCAAGTCTTGCAGATATTTCTGCTTGTCATGCAGGCTATTTTTCACAGGACAATAGCGATTCGGATGAAGATATAGCAAAAGAAGTAGAAACCATCCTTCATGGGAAAAAACACCTTCTCTCTTTCAAGAATAATGACGGTAGCTATAACACTTTACGTTTTCTATTTTCAAAATGGACACTTAAAGAGGGCTGGGATAACCCTAATGTATTTACGATAGCTAAACTTCGTTCTAGCGGAAGTGAAAATAGTAAACTGCAAGAGGTTGGACGAGGTTTACGTCTACCTGTAGATGAGAATGGTAATAGAATCTCCAATGAAGAATTCCAGCTTAATTATATTGTTGACTTCACAGAGGCAGACTTTGCTAATCGATTAATAGACCAAATAAACGGAGAAATTCCACAAGCTTCTTCTATTAGCGAAGAAAGATTGGAACAAGTGGCCAAGAAGCTTGGCATGACTTCTGATGAGCTTTTTGATGCACTATATGATAAACATTACATAGACAGGCGATTAAATATAAAACCCGATACAAGGGACGCTTTCTTTGCAGAATACCCGGACTTTGCTACAGGATTGTCTTCAGGTAAGGTAAAAGACCGAAATGTAGCAAAAACAAAACCTGTAAAAATCCGCAAAGCTGTTTACAGTGAAATACGCAAATTATGGGAAGCAATCAATCAACGATATCTACTTTTCTATGATGATGATCTGGATGCTGATATGGCTAAAGTTGTTTTATCCTTGCTGGAAAAACCCGGTGTTTTTACAGACGTTGTCATGACTAGCTCCAGAGATATCGTTAAGAGCGATGGCTCACAGATGATGATTGTTTCAGATACAGGCGCCCAATATATAGTATCCAAACCTATTCCCTACAATGAATTTCTTAAGAGGATCACAAATGCTACAAACATTCCAATTAAAGTATTGCATGAGGCATTGTGTGAGTATGTTAAGAGGAATGGAACTATAAATCCAGAACATATTAATGAAAATTCTGTCAGCATGTTTATCCAACAATTTCATGACTGGAGAAGCAATAATTTGCAAGGTCGATTCCATTATGCAAAAAGCAATACGCCTGTTGGTGCCACAGCACTTACCTATTCAGACGGTTCTCCACGTGAAGATATTGCACAGGGACGTATCGGCACAAAGATAGCTCCGGGAACACCAAGCGAGAAGTATTTATATGATGCTTTCGCTTATGACTCACCGTTGGAACAAAAGAATATTATGTCGGACATCGAAGAAGTCATTGTATATGGAAAAATTCCACGTAGCAGCATTGCCATACCGACTATTACCGGTGGAATGTACAGTCCAGACTTCATGTATGTTGTAAGAAGGACTTCCGGTGAGAAAGAGCTTAACATTGTAGTCGAAACAAAAGACGTAGAAAATAAATCCGACTTACGTGGTACAGAAAAAGCAAAAATTGATTGTGCTCGTGTTTTCTTTGGTATGTTCTCGAAAGATGGATACACTGTTTATTTCCGTGATCAGTTAAACAACAAACAGATGGCTCAGATTATTAAGGAAGTATTAGCAGAGTGATTTGTGTGAATTTCTAGCTGAAAGGAGGTAAATCAATGAAAGCTATGATATTCTTAAACACAGCTTGGATGGAAAGATATGAAGGTTTATTGGGAAATGATAAAGAAATACATGGCGGTGGCTCCTATGTTGAAGAATATGGTTATGGACACGAAATATTCAATTTCAAAAAAATTAGCGGTAAGGTATATGGTTATGCTCAGCCAAGCGGGTATAACAACCTTCAAAGATTAGGAGCGAGTGAAGATGATGAATTCATAGATGATGTTTTAGTCATTTTCACTGCAACCCACAAGAATGGCGGAACGTATATAGTTGGATGGTATAAGAATGCCAGGTTTTTTAAAGATTATCAGAACACTAATCTTTCAGAAAGAAAATTTAGAAATGAATATATCGGATATTATGTTGTTGCTAATGCTGACAATGCTACTTTACTGAGTATAGATGAAAGGTTCTCATTTCCGATAATACCAAGAAGAGTAAAAGGCGGAATGGGTCAATCAAATGTTTGGTATGCTGATAGCCCTGAAATGGAGGATTTTAAGAAAGAAGTTCTAAGACATATAGAAAGATATGAAAAAAAGAAAAGTATTAGGCGTCGCCTTCCTATCTTCCGCCAAACCGATGCAGAACTAAGAAAGAAAATAGAGAATATCGCTATTAGAGAAGTTACCAGAGAATACTCAGAAAGGGGTTTTGCCGTGACTTCTGTAGAAAGTGAAAACTTAGGATGGGATTTGGAAGCAGTTTATAAGAAAATTAAATTAAAATTTGAAGTAAAGGGACTAGCAGGTCAAGAGGTTTCTGTTGAGTTAACTCCAAATGAATTTTCAAAAATGAACAACAATAAGGACTCTTACAGATTATGTGTTGTTACAAAGTGCCTAGAAAATCCTGTACTTTATGTTTTTTCATATTCCTCTGAAAGGAATGAATGGATAAGCGAAGATGGTCATATACTTTCAATTGACCAGATTATATCCGCAAGGTGCTATACTTAATTCCATAAAATGACCATATTTTGTATTACCACTAAACACAAAAAGACCAGCCGCTTCAAGCATTCATGCCTGATTGTGACTGGTCTTTTTTGCCCCGCTTGAAGCTGTTCACTTTAGTTTTTTTTCTTCAATCCCTAAGTGAGCGCTTCTTTCGCCGGTCTTTTACATGATTGATTTATTTTTTATCTTTATTTTGGATATCTGTAAATGCAGAAGGATTTTTCTGGTATTCTTTGTAAATGATGAATCCTCCCATTGCCATCAGTATCAAAGAAGCGATCATTCCGATAGATAGCGTCATTTGAAAAAGCAGCGGGAGATTAAAAATAAAAAGGATCAATCCTCCGGCAAAGATGCCACGGGTAAATGAATGTATCTTAAATTTCTTTTTCATTCTGTTCCTCCAAAAAAGAATAAACTTGTTTTGCCATTTCATCGCTTTGTGTCCAATGAAGATAATGAGAACCTTTCAGTTCGATCATTTTAGCATTTTTACAGTTTGCGATTTGCTCTTCATGCAGTTTTTTCCACCACTTGACCCTAGAAATATTTTCTGATGAGAGAAATATCAGGATCGGAAGTGTTGAAGGATATTGAAGATCACGGCAATGTTCAAAATTATCATGGATCCATTGACCTTCATTCTGCAAGGTTTCATTTTTATCAGAGAAGGTCATCGCACGAATCGTAAATAAAGATTCTTTATCATAGTTTTCCGATGGCGGTGTCAGAAGAGCCGGTTTGATCTTATCGATGAGACGTAATAAACCGATCTTACGTAACGGCTTCATTAGTTTTTCTTCTAAGGAAGCATCTATATAATCAATTTGTTGAGGAACGCTTGGATCAATGCCAATGATTCCTAGAACCTCTTGAGGATAGGTGTGCTGATAATAGAGACCGTAAACTCCTGAGATTGAATGGGCCATCAGATAATAATGATCACATTGCAGTTTTTCCATTAAAGCATGAATCTCTTCACAGATGTTTTGAACGCTTCTTGGACGAAGCGAATGATCGCTTTCTCCATATCCGAAATATTCAATCGTGATTACTTTTGAAAATGTGCTCAAACGGTCTGCGAGCGGTTTAAAATCTAAAATAGGTGCTGCACTGCCATAACCGCTTAAAAGAAGGATGACAGGACCTTTTTCACCGCTGATAGAAAGATTCATCGTACCAAAGCGAGTCGTTACCCGTTTTCCATAAGATTTTATCTTACGAAGATCGTTTTTCTCTTGAATACTTTCATAGGTATAGGAAGCAGCAATGACAGATGTGCCAATGAACAAGGGCCAAAAAATCTTTTTTTTCATAGATACACCTCTTTCCTTATATTATACGATGTTGAAAAAAAGAAGGCAATAAAGAAGTGATACTGGCAAAATATGTGAAATGAATGATTTTCTTGACACATAGTTATACAAAGTTTAAAATAAGTTGTAAAATTTTTAAGATTATAAAGAACCGGGAAATATCATACAAAAAATGAGATGTGTATAAATTTTAATCAAATTGATTTTCAATTTATTTTAAAATCCGTAAAATAAGAACATGAAAATCAATCGTATGGAAACAAAGGAGGCTGATAGATATGTATTATTTAGGTATTGATGTTGGATCTACAACGGTTAAGGCATACCTTACCAATGAGCAGGATGAATGTCTTTATCAGAATTATATCCGTCATAATTCTGATGTGCGAAATACGATGCTCTTTTTACTTGAAGAAATCAGAAATCAACTGGGAAATCTTGAAATCCATCCCGTTATCACAGGATCAGGAGGACTTTCAATTTCTACCACATTAAATATAAAATTTGTACAGGAAGTGATTGCTTGTACAAAGACAATAGAAAAGTATATACCTGAAACGGATGTCGCAATTGAGTTAGGTGGTGAAGATGCGAAGATCACTTATTTTGAAGGGTCATTGGAACAGAGGATGAATGGAACCTGTGCTGGAGGTACAGGTGCTTTTATTGACCAGATGGCTACGCTTCTGCAGACAGATGCCTCCGGACTAAATGAATTAGCAAAATCGCATACTTGTATTTATCCGATTGCGTCAAGATGCGGAGTATTTGCAAAGACAGATATCCAGCCATTGATCAACGAAGGAGCTCAAAAAGAAGATATTGCAGCCTCCATTTTTCAAGCAATCGTAAATCAGACGATCAGTGGTTTGGCATGTGGAAAACCGATATGTGGCAAAATAGCTTTCTTAGGAGGCCCGCTTTATTTTTTGGATCAGTTAAGAGTCCGTTTTATTGAAACTTTAAACTTAAAAGATGAAGATGTGATCTTTCCGGAAAATTCACAGCTATTCGTGGCCATGGGAGCTTGTTTAAGCGCTAAAGAGAATACAGAAGAAGTGCAGATCGATGAAGTTATCGATAAGCTGAAACATCTAAATGCTCAGCCAAGTGAAAGCGTGGGCTTGGAACCTTTATTTGAAAATGAAGGGGAACTGATTGAATTCCGTAATCGTCACTTCAAAGATAGTGCGAGAAGAAGAAGTCTTGAAACTTATCAGGGTGATCTTTATTTAGGAATCGATGTCGGATCAACGACTTCAAAAGTTGTTATGATCGATCCAAAAGGTAATATCCTTTATTCCTTTTATGATTCAAATCATGGAAACCCTTTGGAATTGATGATCGAAATCATGAAAAAAATCTATCAGCTGATCCCACAAGGAGCCCAAATCAAAAAAGCAGGTGTTACGGGTTATGGAGAAGCATTGATACAGAGCGCTTTAAAGATCGACTATGGTGAAGTTGAAACGATTGCTCACTATACGGCAGCAAAACATTTCCAGAAAGATGTAGATTTTATTTTGGATATTGGTGGTCAGGATATGAAGGCCATCACGATCAAAGAGGGTGTGATCCAGGATATTACATTAAATGAAGCATGTTCAAGCGGGTGTGGTTCCTTTTTAGAAACATTTGCACATTCGCTGGGATATGGTATTGAAGACTTCGCAGATTTAGCGCTCCGCTCAAAGCATCCTTTGGATCTTGGAAGCCGTTGTACTGTGTTTATGAATTCTAAAGTGAAACAGGCTCAAAAAGAAGGTGCTTCACTTGAAGATATTTCTGCCGGACTTTCATATTCAATTATCAAGAATGCTTTATATAAAGTTATTAAGTTAAGAAATAAAGACCAGATTGGTAAGCATGTTGTTGTACAGGGTGGTACTTTTAATAATAATGCTGTTTTAAGAGCTTTTGAAAAAGAAACCGGTATTGAAGCAATTCGTCCGGATATTGCCGGTTTGATGGGTGCTTATGGTATGGCAATGATTGCCAAAGAAAAAGATGACGGTAAGGGAAGTACGATATTGAGTGCTGAAGAGCTAAAGGACTTCCATTCTACCCATACGATGCGCCATTGTGGCAAATGTACGAACAACTGTTTATTAACGGTGACTGAATTTACAGATGGAAGAAGATTTGTCAGTGGAAACCGTTGTGAAAGAGGGGCTGATCTGCCAGTTAAATCAAAGACACTTCCAAATCTTTATGAATATAAATATCGTCGTTTATTTAGATATAAGCCATTATCGAAGGAAGAAGCGACTCGTGGCAGTGTAGGTATTCCACGTGTCTTGAACATGTATGAAAATTATCCTTTCTGGCATACTTTCTTCACAGATCTTAAATTCAGAGTCATATTATCTGATAAATCATCAAAGAAAATATATGAAAAGGGAATTGAATCGATACCAAGTGAAAGTGTTTGTTATCCAGCTAAGATCACACATGGACATATTGAAAATCTGATTGAAAAGAACGTAGGCTTTATTTTCTATCCATCTGTATTATATGAAAGAATTGAAAATAAAGATGCTGGTAACCATTATAATTGCCCAGTCGTAGCCTCTTATCCAGAAACGATTCGTAATAATGTAGACAATCTTCAGTCGCATAACATTATATTTAAAAATCCATTTATTTCATTGAATAATCCTAAGACCATGTTTAAAGTGCTGAAGGAAGAGCTTAAAGAGTTCAATATTTCAGATAGTGAATTGAAACATGCAATCCAAGTGGCTTATGAAGAATTAGATGTTTTCCAAAGTGATGTACGTGAAGAAGGTAAAAAAGCCTTGAATTATATGCGTGAGCATCATTTACAGGGAATCGTGCTGGCAGGACGTCCTTATCACATCGATCCGGAAATCAATCACGGTATTCCTGATTTGATTACTTCTGAAGGCTTTGTCTTATTGAGTGAAGACAGCATCTGTCAATTAGATGAAGAGCATCTGCAGCTAAGAGTCGTGGATCAGTGGACTTATCATTCTCGCTTGTATAAAGCAGCTTCTTACGTTTCTTCACAAAGCGATCTGCATTTGATTCAGCTGACTTCTTTTGGCTGCGGCCTTGATGCCGTAACAGCTGATCAGGTTTCAGAAATTCTAAAAGCCAGAAATAAGATCTATACCTTGATCAAAATTGATGAGGTAAGCAATCTGGGAGCGATTCGTATCCGTATCCGTTCGTTAAAATCAACGATTGAAAAAGGTGAAGAACATCTTGATCTTTCAAATAAGTATGCAGTGAAAAAAGTAGTGTATACAGAAAAGATGAAAGATGAACGTTATACGATCTTATGTCCACAAATGTCACCGATTCATTTCCAATTTGTTGAAACGGCCATGAGAGAAGAAGGCTATAACTTTGTAGTCTTGCCAAGTGTCGATGAAAATGCGGTAGAACAAGGCTTGAAATACGTGAATAACGATGCCTGCTATCCAAGTATCCTTGTTGTCGGACAGATGATGAATGCTTTGAATAGTGGTAAATATGATGTCAATAAAACAGCTTTGATCATTACTCAGACGGGTGGCGGATGTCGTGCAACAAACTATATTGCTTTCATACGTCGAGCTTTAAAAGATGCAGGCATGGAACAGGTTCCGGTCATTTCCGCAAACCTTTCTGGTTTAGAAAGCAATCCAGGATTTAAACTGACGCTTTCTCTTGCGAAAAGAGCCATTATCGGTGTTCTTTATGGGGATCTTTTGATGCGTGTATTATACCGTGTTCGTCCTTATGAAAAGGTAAAAGGTTCTGCGAATGCACTTTATGATAAGTGGGTTAAGAAAGGGCAAGAAAATGTCCGTACGAACAGTATGAGCGAATTCAAGAAAAATGTCGTTCAGATCGTTAAAGAATTTGATGAACTGCCGCTTATTGATGTGAAAAAACCAAGAGTAGGCCTTGTAGGAGAAATTCTTGTGAAATTCCATCCTACCGCAAACAATCAGGTAGTCGATGTAGTTGAAGCAGAGGGTGGAGAAGCTGTTATGCCCGATTTGATTGATTTCTTCCTTTACTGTTTCTATAATGCGAAGTTTAAGGCAGAACATTATGATGGAACGAAAAAAGGTGAATGGATCACAAAGGCCGGTATTGAACTGGTAGAATTTTTACGAAAAGATATGGTCAAAGCATTAAATGAGTCAAATCGTTTTACTGCTCCAAACCGAATCGAACATTTAGCTGAAAAAGCCAGTGAAATCGTTTCTTTAGGAAATCAGGCTGGTGAAGGATGGTTTCTAACAGGAGAAATGATCGAACTGATAGAAGAAGACTGTCCAAATATTATTTGTATGCAGCCATTTGCCTGTCTGCCAAACCATGTTACTGGAAAAGGTGTTATCAAAGCTCTACGTAAGAAATATCCACAAAGTAACATTGTCGCTATTGATTATGATCCAGGAGCAAGTGAAGTTAATCAGCTGAATCGTATCAAACTGATGTTAGCAACAGCCTTTAAAAATCTACAAAAAGAAATGTAAGTCTTTTAAGAAATAAATGGCTTATACATATAAAAACCTCCATTTTCTATATTGAATATGGAGGTTTTTATGATGATATTGATATTAAGCTTTTTTGATTAATTTTTCATATTTAGAAAATTCACTTGATGGAATATCTAATAATTCCATAGCCTTGTTTAAATCAATTTGTAAATGAACCATGATACTTTGAATGGACTTAATGGTTGCTTCTTCAATGCCCTTGGCTATACCCTTATTCTCTACATAATCACCTAAGTTGCACATTTCTCTGATCTCCTTTCTAGTTTCGTTATCCATGACGATGCCATAGTCTTTTTCTAGAATTTCCAGCTTTCTCTCGCTTTGAATCGTTTCATCCAGCAGTGTCTGCAGGAATCCCAGGATCTCTTCCTCGCTTTCCCTGCTTAAATAAAGCAGGATCACTGACAGCTTATCGTAGTCTTCTTTTCTAATTCTATTGTAGCCAACATGGACCGTTTTGTCCAGCGAGATTTCCGTTATGCTGCCTCTTTCTTCTTTGGGAGGATTGAGGCAGATCCAGATCGAATAGACCTTCTTGAGATTTTCATAACGGGAACCTTTGATCTGATCCTCATACTGCATGGAAAGCATACGGCTGCCATAGTAGACTCCTCTTGCCGATAAAGGATAGCCGGGATAGAAGTCATCCTGAATTTCGATATTGATGTAGAAGTCGATATCCTGATCACTCTCAGGCAGATGTGCCATAAAGAAGATATCAAAAACGACTTTTCCTTCTTCCAGAGTATCATCTTCAAACTGGGTAATGAAAGGTGAAAGACGATGGACTTCTTTCTGATTGACAGAGATGTCATGGATACACTTGCTGGCAATGATAAAGACATCGACATTACTGAATTCATGAATACAGCGTTTAAGGATATATGCGAGAAAGATAGGACGAGCGAGGATCTGTTTACAAAATGTGTCATACTGTTTGTTGAGATTGCTCATACATACCTCCACTCTTATATATCCATCAAATCGGCAAATTTCCCAAAAATATTGATATAAAATGAATATTGGTGAATTAAAATGTTTTTTCATCATGATGAATTCGATCATTTGAATATTTATTTTATCTAAAAGAAGAATGAATTGTCTTGATTTTCTTTACAAATGAACAATTATGATCATTTTGTGGTAAAATCAATAATCTAAACAGTTAAACGATGGAGGTGGAGATGAATACAGCTTTGGATATTGAAAACTTGAAATCACTCTTTACATCAAAAGACATTATTGGCATTAGGTGATGAAACAAGGGCTCAGATCTTACTGATGATGTTAAGTGGTGAATGTCAGGGATCAAGAGTGGTAGATATTGCGAAAAAGACACATTTGTCTAGACCTGCCGTATCTCATCATATGCAGATCTTAAAAGATGCAGGGATCGTAAAGTCTAGAAAAGAAGGTACATTGGTATATTATATTTAGATCCACAGAAAAGTGAAATAGATAACATGGTCTTACTTTTTCAAAAAATCCAACAGATCATGAAATATGTACCAGATCGTAGTGAAGAGAGTTTGTAGGAGGAAATATGGAACTTTTAGATTTGATGAAAAATAGACATTCTGTCCGGTCTTATACAGATAAAAAAATTGAAGGTGACGTAAAAGAAAATTTAGAAGCATTTATTCAACAGTGTAATCGTGAAGGTGACTTGCACATGCAGCTAATCGTAGATGAACCCATGTGTTTTTCTACGATGATGGCTCATTATGGTAAATTTAATAACGTTAAAAACTATATTGCAGTAGTAGCTAAAAAAGGTTCTGGTTTTGATGAAAAGTGTGGCTATTATGGTGAAAAGGTCGTACTTCATGCCCAAAGCTTAGGATTGAATACTTGCTGGGTAGCTCTTACTTTTAGTAAATCAAAAGCTGTTTTTAAAGTTGATGAAGGTGAAAAGTTATATCTAGTAATTGCAATTGGCTATGGGGAAACATCAGGTGTCTCTCATAAAATCAAGTCAGTGCAGGATGTGAGTGATGCACATGAAATGCCACAGTGGTTTAAAAATGGAGTGGAAGCTGCTCTTTTAGCGCCTACAGCTATGAATCAGCAGAAGTTCACATTTCAGTTAAATGGAAATGAAGTTCATGCAAAGGCAGGACTAGGTTTTTATTCAAAAATTGATTTAGGAATCGTAAAATACCATTTTGAAATGATTGCAGGAAAAGAGAATTTTACTTGGAAATAAAAAACATCAAGAGTGCAAAGCATTTGCTTTGCATTTTTAAATATCAGGCATCTAAGGATATGATATAATTATAAAAAAATTAGGAGATTGCCATGAGAGATAAACTGAATCAGATATTAGAAAAATTACATCAATATAATACAGATCATATCGCCTATATCAACTTTGGATTGGCAGAAGATATTATCTATGATGCCTTAATTGTTGCACCTTCCTATTCTCCAGATAAGATTATCAGCCACGATAGTTATAAAATTACAAAAATGGGTTCAAGAAGCTATTGTACAGGATATGAGGTTGAAAAAGATCATTTAAGAATAGCCTGGATAAAAACGGCTGCGGGAGGCTGTAATATGCTGGATTATTTATTGATCTGCGGAGAATTACAATTCAAGAATTTAATTTTTATAGGTGCTGCCGGTGCACTGAAAGAATCTTTTCATATTGGAGATATCTGTACTCCGTCTTATTCAGTGGCAGCAACATTGGCGAATACGTATTTAAAAGAAAGTCTTAAAGATTATGTTCCATTTGAAAAAGTCTATCCTGAATTAAATTATATCGATCATATGATTTCATTAGCCAAAGATCATCAGTATCAAATAAAAAAAGCGTCAGTATTTTGTACGGATTCTATCGTCATGGAATATTCGCATTTAGAAGAAATCTATTCTTTTGATACAGATCTGATTGAGATGGAAACAGCTACTTTTTATGAAATTGCGAAATTGATGGAAGTACCTGCGATAGCTTTGCTAGTAGTTTCTGATAATTTAAGGTTAAAAATTCCTTTAGCCGGAAGAAGTGAAGAAATTTTAAAATCATATGAATCTTCAAGAAAAAAATTGGCAGATTTGATATTTATGATCGTAAAAAATAGTGATCATATAACCAAAAAATAGGAGTTGATATTGATTGAATAGGGGTATTGCTGATGAACACTACAAAAATATGATATAATGAAACCAATGAAGTGAGGTAATAGTATGCTGGATTATAAGAAAGTTGATTTGCATCTTCATTTTGATGGTTCACTTCCGATTGAATGGGCATGGGAAACAGCTCAAAAAGAACTTGGACTGAGTGATAAAGAAGCTTTTATCAAAAGCATGCAGGTAGATCAGGATTGTCATTCGCTCTATGACTATTTAGCTCGTTTTGATATGGCTTTAAAACTGCTTCAAAGTGAAAACAATCTCTATGAAGCGATGAAGGCTTTGATTTTTGAACTAGATAAGCAAGGATTATTATATGCGGAAATACGTTTTGCTCCGCAACAGCATATCAAGCAAGGTTTAAGTCAAAAGCAAGTGGTGGATACTTTGTGCCGGGCACGTGAGGATGCACAGAAAAAGTGTGAGCATCTGCATGTGAACTTTATTTTATGTATGATGATCTTAGGAGAGGAAAGTTTAACGCATGAGCTCAATGAAGAAACGCTTTATCTTGCGAAAGAATATCAGCATAAAGGAGTTGTAGCAGTGGATCTTGCCGGAGCAGAAGGCATGGCACCGATGGAAGATTTTAGGGGACTGTTTTCAAAGGCTCAAGAGCTTGGACTGATTTATACGATCCATGCCGGTGAAAGCTATGGACCGGTCAATATTGAAAAGGCTCTTTCGTTTGGGGCCTTACGCATTGGACATGGTACAAGTGCAATTAAGGATGAGAAAGTAATGGCACTTTTAAAAGAAAAAAGAATCCCGCTGGAAGTATGTGTTACAAGTAATATTCATAGTGAAGCAATCGCTGTTTATGAAGAGCACCCGATCAAAGAATATATGGAGCGAGGGATTCCTGTATGTATCTGTACGGATAATATGACGATTTCAGATACGAACCTGGATAAAGAATATGATGTATTGCTTCAAAAGCTTGGTTTTTCAATCGATGATCTGCTTGCTTGCAATCAAAATGCACTTAAGCATTCTTTCGCAAGCGAAAAAGAGAAGCAGGAACTATTTGAACTTTTTAGGAGATAATATATGGAGTTAAGAACACTGGAATATTTCTTAATGGTAGCCAGGGAAGAAAATATTACGAAAGCAGCTGAAATGCTGCATATGACCCAGCCCACTCTTTCTAGGGCAATGATGCAGTTGGAAAAGGAAATTGGCAAGCCGCTATTCTTTAGAGGAAAGCGCAAGATCACGCTTACAGATGAAGGAATGTTATTAAGAAGGCGAGCTGAAGATATTTTAAGTCTTGTCAGCAAGACGGAGAGTGAACTGAGAAAAGAGGATCATGAATTAATAGGTGAACTTACGATTGGCTGTGCAGAATGTCAGGCTTCTCATCTTTTTTTACCACGGGTCATTGAAACCTTTACACATCTTCATCCAAAAGTGACTTATGATTTGCATACAGGGAATGCAGATTTGATCAAGGAAAGAATTGAAGCAGGTTTGATTGATGTTGGAATCGTACTTGAACCGGTAGATTTAGAAAAATATGAATATGTCCGTTTACCTTATCATGAAAGAATGGGAATCATTCTTTCTAAGGATCATCCGCTTTCTCAAAAAAGCAAAGTCACATCAAAAGACTTGTTAGAAATACCTTTAGGAAATGTCAGAAGAAATCTTTTAAAAAGTGAACTGGCCAGCTGGTTTAAAGAGGATTATGAAAAGATTCATATCATTGAAACACATGATATGATCTCTAATACGATTCCCCTTTGTGCTCAAGGGATCTGTGCCGCTATTTCAGTAGAAGGAGCCTTTTATGGACATAGTGATGAAAAAGTGACTTTTATTCCTTTTGAACCCGAATTAGCGAATGGAACGGTTCTGATATGGCGTAAAAATCGAATGCAGTCAGCCTTAGTAAAAGAATTTATTCAATACGTTTATCATACGTTAGATGAATGATGAATTATAAAATATAAGCATTAGACATAATAAAAATGATGATATAAAATGTAGATGTCGAAAGGGATCTGCATTTTTTTATGGACAAAATAGAGCTGACAAAAAAACTGAATCTGAGTCAAAAAGAAGTCATGGCTTATTTAAAAATGGTATCTTTATCAGAAAAAGAAATCTTTGATGATGAAGACATGAAAAAAATAGCTTTGATGATGACTCTAAAAAGACTAGGCTTTAGTGATGAAAAAATTGGCTGTTTTATGGAATATCCTTACTGCCGGCTAACTCTTTTAAATCAGCAGCGTGCACTCCTTTTGGATCAGCTTCATGATAAACAAAAGCTGTTAGATGATATTGATTATTTAATTCATGAATTGAAAAGAAAGGAAAGTGAGAAATGAAACGACCTTATGTATTTTGTCATATGCTGATTTCTATAGATGGTAAGATCATGGGAAACTATATGGATACGCCACAGGGAATCAAAGCAGGAGATATATTTTATGATATTGCTTTTGGGAAAAAGCCTTATTATCATCATCAAGGATGGCTATCCGGAAGGGTAACGACGGATGACAATTTCACTTTCTATAAAAAGCCGCAACTCGATGAAAATGCACCTCAAGTGCCTGAAGGTGATTATATCGCTGATGATCAGGCAAAGATGTACTATGTTTCTATCGATCCTAAGGGAAGACTTGGATGGGAAGATAGTACATTGGTCTATGAAGATACACAAGCCCATGTAATTGAAATCTTGACAGATAAAGCGAGCAATGCCTATAAGGCTTTATTAAGAAAACTGCATATTTCTTATATGATCGTAGGTGAAGATGCGATTGATTTTGAAGTCATGCTTGAAAAGCTGAAAGAAAACTTCCATATTGAAACGCTGATGCTTGGTGGTGGAGGTGTCTTAAACTGGTCTTTTATCCAGCAGGGTTTATGTGATGAAGTAAGCTTGGTGGTTGCTTCAGCGGCAGATGGTTCTGATCAGACACCGACACTTTTTGAAATGAGAGAAAAGTATTCAGATGATACACCGGTTGAATTTGCCTTGAAGGAAGCAAAAGTTATTGATGAAAATGCACTATGGCTGCGTTATAAAGTAAAGGAGGTAAAACGTCATGAGTGATATTTCAAAAGAAGAAATGGCAAAAACATTTTTTGATGAGAAGATGATCGAAAACGATCCGGAATTTACTGATTTGTTTACCAATTTCGCATTTGATGAAGTTGTAAATCAAATTGATTTAGATGAAAAAACACGATATATGGCGATTCTGGCAGCTCTTTTAGGATGCCAGGGAAAAGAAGCTTTTAAAGGAATCGTGGAATGTTCACTCAACGCAGGCGTAACACCTATAGAAATCAAGGAAATCGTTTATCAGGCTACGGCTTATTTAGGTGTTGGACGTGTATATCCATTCTTAGAAATTGTCAATGAAGTTTTAGAAAAGAGAAATATTTCACTGCCTTTAGAAAAACAGTCAACGACAAATCCAGAAAATCGTCGTGAAAAGGGAAGCCAGACTCAGGTAGATATTTTTGGTGAACAGATGCGTGATTTCTGGAAGAGCGGACATATCAATTATTGGCTAGCTGCAAACTGTTTTGGTGATTATTACACCCGTAAAGGACTGGATTATAAACAAAGAGAAATGATTACGTTCTGTTTTCTAGCTGCCCAGGGAGGCTGTGAACCACAGCTGACAAGTCATGCCGGAGCAAATATGAAAATTGGTAATGATAAAGATTATCTAATTAAGATCGTTTCTGTATGTTTGCCATATATCGGATATCCAAGAAGTTTGAATGCATTGACATGCATCAATAATGCCGCAAATCATTAAGGAGGAAAAGCAGATGAAGGAAAAAGAGAGTTTATTTGGATTAGGAAAACCAAATGATGCATTTGCACAGTATTTTGTTGGACAGAGTTATTTAAATCCACGTGCCAGCAATCAAGGAGTAGGGGTTGCGAACGTTACCTTTGAACCAGGATGCCGTAATAACTGGCATATCCATCACAAAGGAGCTCAGATCTTACTGGTGACAGATGGCAGAGGTTATTATCAGGAATGGGGCAAGGAAGCGATTGAACTGCATCCAGGAGATGTCGTCAACATTCCAAGTGAGGTAAAACACTGGCATGGAGCTGCCAAGGATAGCTGGTTTGCTCATGTTGCAATTGAAGTTCCTGCTGAGGGTGCTTCTAATGAATGGTGTGAACCGGTAAGTGATGAAGATTACGACAAACTTAAATAAACTCGCAGATGCGAGTTTTCTTCTGTCTTTATTTTAAAAAACAGTTGAGCTATAATTTATAAGAATAGATTTAAAAAAGGAGGAAGTATTATGGAAATGGTATATGATCATCAGCGTTTTGGGGAAGAGAGAGCTTTATATGGTCAAAAAAATATCAAGATCGATCATTGTCAGTTTGCAGGAGCTGAAGATGGAGAAAGTGCCTTAAAAGAATGCCGGGATGTTCATATTTTAAATACAGACTTTGAGCTTCGCTATCCTTTGTGGCATGTCACACATGGATATTTAGATCAATGTCATATGAGTGAAACTTGTCGGGCAGCTTTATGGTATGACAAAGATATTGAAATTAAAGATTGTGAAATGAATGGGATCAAAGCTTTGCGTGAATGTTCAAATATTAAGATATCAGATACTAAGATTCATTCTTTAGAATTTGGCTGGTTTTGTAAGGATGTGCAAATGAATGATTGTGATCTGAACAGTGAATATCCGTTTATGAAAAGCAAACGGATGACTTTTGATCATTTTAAGATGAAAGCAAAATATTCTTTTCAATATACTAAAGAGATCACGATCAAAAATTCAGAATTGGATACAAAAGATGCTTTCTGGCATAGTAAAAATGTTACCGTTTATGATAGTGTCATAAAGGGTGAATATTTAGGCTGGTATAGTAAGCACTTAAAGCTGGTAAGATGTAAGATCATCGGTACACAGCCTTTCTGTTACTGTGATGATTTAGTATTAGAGGATTGTGAAATGATCGATTGTGATCTTTCTTTTGAAAAAAGCAGTGTACATGCAACAATCAAAGGAAGTATCATGAGTGTTAAAAATCCTAAGAGCGGAATCATTGAGGCTGATCAGATCGAAAAGATCATCATGGATGAAACAGCAAAAAACTCAACCTGTGACATTAAGATTTTAAAGACTGTTTAGGCAGTCTTTTTTTCATATTCCTGCATCTTAGTGGTGTTTTTTTACCACTTGGGATAAAGATGTTGTTTATATTTGAAAATAACTCTATAATGCAAATGGTGATGCTATGAAAGTAGAACGGTTGAAAAAGAAACGATATCTGATTACTTGTGAAAATGATGAAGAAGAAAAAAAGTTAGAAGGCTTATTAAAAGGAGCAGATCCTAAGATACTGGGAATGAAGAATAAAAAGACTTATCGTATTGACATACAGGATATCTTCTATATTGAAAGTGTGGATAAGAAAACATTTATTTATACAGAGCAGGATGTTTTTGAAACAGGCAAACGCCTATATGAATTTGAAAATGAATTACATTTACCTTTTTTGCGTGTAAGTAAATCAACGATCTTAAATATAAACAAGATCAGCTCGTTACAGGCAGATTTAGGAGGCAGGCTCATGTGTAATCTTGATAATCATGAACGTATTAGTATTTCAAGACAGTATGCTCAGAAGTTTAAAGCGGTATTGAGAGGTGAAGAAGATGCTGGATAGGATCATTCGTATTATTTCAAGATCATTGATTGCGTTTGCGGTATTTATTTTAGTATTGTCTATTTGTGCGCAGTTTATGGGAAATGAGAGCGAAACTTTAGAAATGTCATTGTATCAGCTGGGAAATCAGGGGATTGCGATTGAAACGATCTTTCAAGGTTTTTTGCTTTCATTAGCTGTTTCATGTATTAATGAGGTCGTTGATCTATTTCATTCGATGCTAGTATTATGGAAAACGATCCTTAGAGTTGTTTTGATTACTTTGACAGCAGTTTTATTTATTATTTATTTTGACTGGTTTCCAAGTGATTTAATGGAAGCATGGGTGGGTTTTGGTCTTTCTTTTATGTTATGTTTTACGATTGCTTGTTGTTTTATGGTCTATAAGACTAAAAAAGAAAATGAAGAATATCAGCGTTTATTTGAACAGTTCAAGGAAAGGAGCCGTTATGAAGATCATTCAAATCAGTCATCTGAAAAAATCATTTCAAAATAAGATCATTTTAAAAGATATGTGCTTAGAAATAGAAGAAGGGGAATGTTTTGGCTGTATAGGGCCTTCAGGAGCAGGCAAGACGACTTTGGTGAAGATCATGATCGGTCAGTTAGATGCTGATCATGGAAAGTGTTTGGTTTTCAATGAAGATTCCAGACATCTAAGTTTTCAAGCTTATGAGAAGATCGGTCTTGTTTTAGATGAACAAGGTTTGTATGAACGTCTTTCTGTATTTGATAATCTTAAGCTTTTCGCAGATCTTCACCGTATTGAAAGTAAAAGAATTCATGAAGTACTGAAAAGAGTCGACTTAAATGAAGAAGCAGATAAGAAAGTTTTTCGATTATCTAAAGGTATGCGTCAAAGACTTGTGCTTGCCCGAGCCATCCTTCATAAGCCCCGTCTGCTTTTCCTTGATGAGCCTACCAGTGCTTTAGATCCCGGCAGCATGCATTTGATCCATGAATTACTATTGGAATTAAAAAGAGAAAAGGTGAGCATCTTTCTTACGACTCACAATATGCAGGAGGCTATGCTTCTTTGTGATCGCATTGGTCTTTTATATGAGGGATGTATGATCGAAGAAGGAAGAATAGAAGATATTGTTGAGAAGTATCATGAAAATCTTGATTTACAGATTGAATTGACCAATCATGACATTCTCAATCTTAATGGACAAAAAGAGGCAGATAAAATTTGTCATTATTTAAAAGAAGAAAAAGTATTAAAAATACATTCCAATGAACCTACCTTAGAAGATATATTTAAAAAATTAACAGGAAAGAGGTTAGATGTATGAAAAATATGACAATTATCTTAAAAAAACAAATCAAGGATACATTGAATAATAAAGCGATTCTTATACAGTTTTTATTATTTCCTTTTATGAGTGCTATTATGACTTTCTCCATACAGATCGAAGGAATGCCATATGACTATTTCATTAAAATGTTTGCCTGTATGTATATCGGCATGGCACCTATTATCATTGCTTCTACTATTATTTCAGAAGAAAAAGAAAGTGGTGCTTTAAAAATGCTGATTTATTCAAATGTAAAGGGAAAAGAATATATTGGCGGTATTGCCTTATATATTGTAGGCGGCTGTTTGATAGGATGTTTCATGATGTCCTTGATAGCTTCTTATTCATTATCGGAAATGATCATTTTTCTTCTGATCTCACTTATAGGAATGCTGATTTCAGTTATGATCGGAAGTATCATAGGTATCATGACTTCTTCACAAATGAAAGCTTCTTCATGGAGCATTCCCATGATGATCATCTTTTCTTTTATACCTATGATTTCCAGCTTTAATGAATCATTTAAAAAGATTGGCTTTCTTTTCTATACCCAGCAGATCAGTGAAATGATCAATACTTTGGATCTAACTTCTATTCAAAGCTTTCATATGATCTGGTTAGTGATATACTTCATTTTAGCTTTTATTTTATTTATGCTGGTTTATAAAAAGCGATTGACACATCAATAAAATTTAATCAGAGTAGGAGTATTGCCGTTTGTCTGAAAACGTTGTAAACTATTATCATATGAAATGCTTTTTTCTTTGAAATTAAGTGTTTCACTGTCTTGATGGAGGGATTATATGTATCAGAAAAGAAGAGAAAAATTAGCAGCTATGCTGCCTGAGAATGCGCTCCTTTTTATTTTGAGCGGACATGCGGTATATAGTGTAGGAGATGAGCAATATCCTTTTTCAGTGAACCGTAGCTTTTATTATCTGACAGGGCTTGACAGAGAAAATATGATATATGTACTGATCAAAAAAGATGGCAAGCCAAGTGATGCTTTGATCATTGAACGTTATGATGAAATGATGGCAAAATGGGTCGGAGGCAAGATCCTTCCTAAAGAAGCACGAGCCATCAGTGGTATTGATCAGATCATTATGGATGATGAAAAATGGTCCTTTATTCACCGGATCATGGCATATCAGTTTGATCAGATACCTCATTTAGATGTCTATGCAGATTTCACAAAGCAGGAACCTGATCAAATCATACCTTCACAAATTTTTATGAAAGAATTTTGTGAGAAGTATCCTTATGTAAATGTCAATGATGCTGCTGCCTATCTGACATCACTTCGTCTTGTTAAGGAAGAGGAAGAAATTGCTTTATTGAAAAAAGCGATCCATGTCACCAATGAAGCAATACTGAATATGATGTCTCATGCGAAAGCTGATATGGGTGAAAATGAATTAGAAGCATATTTTGATTTTGTCTTGAAGACGAATAACTGTGGTCATTCTTTTCCAAGTATCGTAGGAAGCGGTAAGAATGGAACCGTGCTTCACTACAGTGACAACAATCAGGTTGCGAAAGATAATACCCTGGTTTTATGTGATTTGGGTGCCAGCTATCAATATTACAATGCTGATATTACCCGTACCTTCCCAGTGAATGGGAAATTTACACCTCGTCAGAAACAGATTTACAATATCGTTTTAAAAGCGAATGAGTATATCATGAGCGAAGTAAGACCAGGAAAGACACTTCGTCAGTTAAATAATATGCTGATTGAATTTTATAAAAAAGAATTATCAAAGATTGGTTTATTAGAAAATGGTAAACGTGTTTCCGATTATTACTGGCATGGAGTGAGTCATATGTTAGGACTGGAAACTCATGATGTCACACTTTCTGATTATGTGCTTCGCCCAGGCAATGTCTTTACGATAGAACCAGGATTATATCTTGAAGAGGAAGAAATTGGGGTACGTATTGAAGATAATGTATTCGTAACAGAAGATGGCTGTATCAATTTATCCGAAGAAATTATTAAAAGTGTTGAAGATATTGAAGCCTATATGGCAAATAATAAAGATAAATAGAATTATAAATGGTTAACTGTTGAGTAATTTTAGATAAAAGATATCTATAAATTACTCTTTTTTTTGTATCAATATGATGAAAAAAATTAAGGGATTCTAAATAATTCTGTGGTCTAGGCTATAAACAGCGTGTGGGTCAGGCTATCACAACCATGTGGAAAGTTATAACAGAGTGTGTGGTATGACTATGACAAATCTGTGGTTTATATGAGGAAAAAGGTGATCGGTTCGATCGCCTTTTCTGTTCAAAATCACTTGTATTATCGTTATATACTGTAGCTGTTTTTAAATTTTAAAAGTGTCTTTTTTATTCAGGCAGTAAAGTATTCTGTTACGGGTTCTTTTGAAATTTCTAAACCCGTTTGCATTCATCATCAGTCTTTCCAGCTGATTGTTTCTTGATTCAATATAGCTGTTGTTGATTCTTCTGCCGCTGACAGCAGAAAATGAATGGACGATCTCTTCATTCCAGTTAATCAAAAGATTGTAGAAGCCAGCATATTCACTGATTCCGGAATCTGCAAACTGCCGGATCTGATCTGCAAGCTTTTCCTTTGCATTCTGCACGCAGCAGGACTCGTTGAAGAGAATATAGCCTTCTTTCAGTTCATAGGCTTTCTTCAGATCAGGGAAACGCTCAAACAGGATGGTCTGCATGTCTCTGTAGTTCATGCGGCGCTTGAATCTTTTATTGTACTTAGGATCGTTGTCGAGATTGAAGCCATGACTGAAGATATACTTGAACTTTGTAAGAAGATACCGGAGATTTTCATCTTCGGTGTTTCTTCTGCACCTCAGACGGACAGCTCTGAAGGCCTCAGTGAGATGTTTGAGAACGTGAAAGGAATCGGCGCAGATGAGAGCTTTAGGAAAATAAATCTGAGCAATGATTTTATAAGGCTCGTAGAGATCAATCGAGACATATCTGACATTGTCGAGTTCGCTTTTTCCGGTCTTTTCATCGTAAGTATCCAGCCGCACTTTAGTAAAATAGCCGGCAAGATAATCTTTTTTTCTGTCAGGAAGCACATCGATGATGGTGCCGTCCTCAAAATCCATCAGAAGACAGCAGTAGAGAGAATCATAGCTGGATTCAGGAAAATGGTGTTCATCGATAGACAGGACTTCCGGCAAAGGCTTTCTGGGGATATTGACATGGGCATCAAAGATGCGCTGGACTTTGGTGGCAGAAAGATGATAGCGGGCAGCCGTAGAAGTGTAGGTATTATTGACGAACTTGAGATCCTTGAGAACATTGACCTTGGTTTCAAAGGTCACATTTTCAGAAGAATTGATGAAAGGATTCTCTTCAAAGAAAGTCATCTCACACGAATCACATCTGAATCTTCTGCGTTCATAAAAGATGGTGCATTTTCTGTTGACAAGAGTGGAATGGATCAGTTTTCTTAAGGAATAGCCATGGATATGGACTTTTCCGCCGCATACAGGGCAGCAGATATCTTTCTTGGCTTTCAGTCTGATTCTAAGATTTACAGAACCGTCAGAAAGATCAAAGGAATCAATCTTATCAATATTATCCGGTTTAATGTTCAGCATATCTGTGATAAACTTATGTAAGGACATGAATATGTCTACCTCCTTTTCTGTATAAAGTGATTTTGAACACACACATTATACGACAAGGAGGATTTTATTTTACAAGCAAAAACCACAGAAATGTCATAGGACTACCACAAAAACTGTTATACCAGACCACATAGTCACATAATTTTCACATAACCACATTTTCTGTTATAGGGGTAACCACACCACACGATATGGTATATACCGAAAATTAAAGAAAATGAACGAAAAATCCCTATTAAGAATGCGCTTTCAATCGTAAATAACAAGTGCTATAATGAAATTGCATAGAAAGTATGATAAACAGAATTTATATTGATACAATTCAATAGGAAAGGGGTGTAAAAATAATAATCGATTATTAAGTTTGTGATACTTTTGCACATCATGTGTTTTTTTTGTCTATGCAAGGAGGTACAAATGAAAGGGAAAAGAAAGAACTATACTGTTCTGAAACTTATCTTAGCGATCATGATGTCCTTCTCCTGTGTTGCCAACAGTAGACTGAACATGAGCATATCAGCTACAGATTCAGAAAACTTAGCCTACGGTAAAACAGCAGTGGCCAGCTCCGAAGAAGCAAATACAGTTCTGGCTTCAAATGCTGTTGATGGCGATACAGAATCTCGTGATTCAAGATGGGGAAGTGGTCAAGGTGCAGGTCCTCATTGGATTTATGTTGATTTAGGGAAAACGGAAACTGTTCAGACCGTTAAAATATTTTGGGAGAATCGTAAGGCTACTGCCTATAAGATTCAAATTGCTCAGGATGGAAGCGATCCATTAGTTGAAGAGAGCTGGCAGACGGTAACAGAGCGTACTCGTCCGGAATCAGTAGATGACATCATTGATTTAGGTCAGTCATATGAAGCTCGTTATGTTCGGCTTTATATTGATTCGTTTACAGCAGAGGATCCAGATCAAATAAAACCAACATGGAACACCGTTTCAATTTATGAATTAGAGGTATATGCACCAACTGAAGAAGCTGTTACTGATGTTGAGATTTTATCGATAACCGAAGAGGAAGGAAAAATCAAATTAGAATTATCTGCAAAACCTGAAGGATATTTCACAAAACTTCATGCCGGATATCATACATTTAGATATGTAGAAGATAATGGTAAAGTGTATGCTGTACAGGCGACAGATCCAATTCCAGCTGGAGAGGAATTTTATAATGTTGTATCCTTTGAGCTTCCTCAAGAAGATGAAAATGGTAATTTATATGTAAATTATTGGATGTACCGTGATGCCGAAGGAAAATTTACTTACGGGCGAATTCCAGCTGATAATGATGACTCTGTTATTCCAACACTTACAATTCAAGTGGGTGATAGAAGTTATAGTATACCTGAATATAATTTAGGCGATGAAATTCCTACTATCGATGTTAATTTAGGAGAAACAGCAAAAGTAACTGTGGAAGGAATTGATCTTAAAACATTCAATTATATGGATCCTGCTGGGAAAACAATTCGCAATCAGGTAATCGATGGTAATCATCAAAAGATTACTTTTGACTTAGTAGATAATACAGGAAGTTTATCCAGTGGATATTATTCTTTCTATGTGACGATGCCGTCAGTTTCTAGTATGGATATTCCTGATGACGAATTTAAGGGTAAAACCACATCATTTAATATAAAGGTCAATGTTGTAACTGTAGATAAGACAAAACTTCAAGAATTGTATGATGATGTGAAAGATTATACGAGTGATGACAGCTATTATGTTGAATTCACAGAAGTATTAAACGATGCAAAGACGGTTCTTGATAATGATGGTGCAACTCAAAAAGAAGTTGATAAAGCTTATGATACATTGAATCAAAGATACTGGCTATCAAAGGTAAACAGTTATGTAAAAAAATATCGTCCTATAGATGGAAATCTCGGTAATTTTGATTATGAAAAATATGAAGCATCATCTACGCTTCCTGTAGTAGGTGTTTATGTAGTTGCTCGTGATCATACCAATACATCATATCCAGCTGAAGAATTAGAAAAATTGTATTATCAGTTTGTAGAAGCTGAAAAAGCATTAGTTGAATTAGATGAAAATCCACGTTCAGTAATGGCTGGACCAAATGCTGATAAGTTCAACGGTATAACAAAGTATCGTGGACATTTTACTTTTAGTGAATCAGTAGTAAATGGTAAATTGATGCTTCATGTTGAGTATATCAATGATGGTATCAATGTCATTACAAATGAAGATTTAGGAAAATTTACAAATTATGAACTTAAAAATAAGCTTTCAATCTGGCTTGATTATGCTGAATATGATGGAGCAAGAGGCAGCAAATCTGTTAAGAATTATGTTGAACCATTAGAAGGAGAAGCTGACTACAATAAGGGCTTCCAGATGAATATAGAAGTAGATCCAGGTAAATATTCGATAAGAATGAGTGTTGAAGATGATGATACTGAGTCTTATGGTTCATTCTATACGATGGAAAATTTTGTTGATAAGACTAGATTAAAAGAATTATTAGATGAAGCAGATCCTCTAACTGATAACTTAGGTATCAAGTATATCGATACTTATTGGGATTATTTAGTTGCTAGAAGAGAAGAAGGTCATACAGTTTATGATGATGAAGCAGCTACTCAAGAAGAAGTAGATTCTATCGTTGCTAGACTTGAAAAGGCTTTAGCTTTACTAGAAGTAGAAGAATCTGAATCTCATTTCACTAAAGTAGAAGGGACTGGTAACGAAGTTACTATCACTTTAGATGTACCTATCAATGAAATTAGAAATAGTGAATATAATCCAAACTATGTTACTCAAAAAGATGGTGTAGAATGGACTTATAATGCTGATGTTGATAATGAAACATATACTATAACTACTGATGATCTACCTGAAAGTGAGATCTATGCTCGTATCTTTACTGTAGACTCTGATAGCAGTTATACCGGTCATATCATTTATCGTAATCCTGATGGTGAATGGACGATCGTTCATGAATATCGTGATAAAGATACTTGGCCATCAAATGGTGGTAATGAAACATATACTCCAACGGTTACTGTAACTGTTAATGGTAATGAATATAAGTGGGAATATGGTTCTGAAGGTTCGATTGTTATTGATGAACAATTCGATGGCACTATGGTAGCAGTTGTTGAAGGTCTTGACCTTAACATGGCTAGCTTAACTATTACTGGTGCTGGAGGCAAATATAACGAATATTGGTCTGATGAAGAAGGCGATAATCCAATCGTTGGTGATCATACAAGAATCGAAATTCCTCTAGTAGGAAGTGACGATGGCAAGACCGTTAGTGGTGTATATAACATTATTGCTAGAAGTAATATTGGTGAAAAGAGAGCAGTAGTATCATTTACTGTTACTGTTGCACCAACTGTTGATAAGACAAAACTTCAGGCATTATATGATGATGTGAAAGATTATGAAAGTACTGATTCCTATTATAAATACTTTGGGGAAGAATTAGAGGAAGCAAAAAAGATTCTTGATGATCCTAATGCCACTCAAGATCAGGTAGATATGAAAGTAGATCAGCTTTCAGGCAGTTACTATGCATTATTAGTTTCAGAATTAAATAGTATGTATAGTCCTACAATTGGCAGTGAAGATTTGATGAAATATACGACTGATTCATTAATACCAGTGATCAATATGTGGGGTATTACTCATAATAGAACGAATAACAATTATGAGGAAAATTCAATAATTGGAAATGTTGGTCAGATGAAAGGCTGGTATGAAGAATATATTAAAGCTGTTGAGGGACTAGAAGAAGCAACTTTGGAAGATCATTATATCGGATTGTATGAAGAAGTAACTTCTACCAAAAAATATCAGGGACACTTTGAAGTTGTCAAAGAAGAAGTTGTGGAAGTAAATGGTGAAAAGAAAATTCGTTTAACTGTTCAATTTATTAATGATGGATTACATCCGGTTTATGGTGAAGAATTGCCAAATGCGAATGGAAGTACTAAATTTGAAGATTTCAGTATTGACAGAGATGGAGATAATATTCATGCAAAAGTAAAAACTTATAATGAAGAACTTAAACAGCAAAGATATACTGATTTAGCTAATATTACTCCTTTGGATGGAAATACCAATTATTATGCCGGATTCCAGGGAACGATTGACCTTAATCCAACAGATAAATATGTAACCTTTGATTTCTATGCTTCCAGCAACAGTTATAAAACTTATTCACCATGGTATTACAGGATAAGTGAAAGAGATCTGACAGCTCCTAATGCAACAGTTACGACATCAAACAATGGAGCACCAACAAATCAATCTGTAACTGTTACAATTACTGCGGATGAGCCAATACAGGAAGTAGAGGGATGGACATTAAATGAAGATGGTATGACCTTAACAAAAGTATTTGATGAAAATACTACAGGAACACTTACTATCACAGACCTTGCAGGAAATGAGACATCTGTGGAAATTAAAGTTGAGAATATAGATACAACAGGACCTGAACTGGATGTAGAATATTCGACAGATCAGCCAACAAATGCTTCTGTGACAGTCACTGTAAAATCAGATGAACCATTAAATCCAGCTCGTTTGCCAGAAGGCTGGACATTAAGTGAAGATGGTTTGACTGCTACGAAGATATATGATGAAAACAGGAATGAAACAGTTATCTTTGCAGATGAATTAGGTAATACTTCAGAAGTTCAAATTTCTGTTGATAATATTGATAAAACGAATCCTGTCATTGAATTAACAGAAAAGAATGTAGTAATTTGTGAAGGTGATGAATTTGATCCAATGGATTTAGTAGTAAGTGTTACAGATGGTCAGACAGATTTAAGTCAATCATTAGTCATTATTGAGGAACCAGAAATTGATACTGATAAAATAGGAACTTATGTAATTACATATCAAGTGGAAGATGCTGCTGGTAATGTCACTAAAGAAATTGTGACACTTACAGTAAATCCTAAGATGGCTGAAATTAATGCTATACCAGTCATTACGGCAAATGACCAGACCATAAAGGTGAATGATACATTTGATGTATTGGCAAATGTGTCTGCGACTGATAAAGAAGATGGCGATTTAACAAATAATATCAAAGTTATCGCAAATGATGTTGATACGACAAAGCCAGGAATTTATCATGTAACATATCAAGTATCAGATTCTACAGGTGGAACATCCACGAAGACAATTACAGTCACTGTTGCTGATAATACGGTTCCAACAGATCCAGAAGAACCGTCAACACCAGATGAACCTGATACAGGTGAAGAAAAACCAGGCGATACAACAGAAACTCCATCTACAAGCGATCAATCTATGATGTCAGTGTATGTCGGTTTATTAACAGTGAGTGCATGGATGCTGGCAGTATTGCTGAGAAGAAAAAGAGAAGCGAAATAGTTTAAATGTCTGTCTGATTCTGTTTTAAGGAAGCATTTGGGGAGGTAATGTAACTTTTAAGAGATAAGATATGCATAACAACATTTTGTCTTATGAAAAAACGGGAGAATGAAGTATCCCGTTTTTTTTAGGATTTTATTTATCAAATGAAAATAAGAAAGGATTGCGTAGAAAACGAACTTGAAGGTATAATAGTATAAGGGTGATGATATGAGTCAGAAACAGAAAAAGATTGTTCAAGTGAGTTACGCCATTTATTATATATTGCTTGTATTAGCAGCTGTTTATTGTTATCGTACACAAAAAGAAGGGCTTATGATGGGAGCTGTAGCGCTATTTACCTGCTTTCTGGTACCTTTAGTTTTAAAAATTCTTCATTTAACACCAATTTTTGAGATTTATATGATCAATATCATATTTGCCGCAATCGCAAGTATTGCAGGAAGTATGTTAGGTGCTTATTCATTTCCTTTTTTTGATAAGGTCTTACATTTCTGCAGTGGACTATTTTTGAGTGAATTAAGCTATATGGTATTTTGCTGGCTGAAAAAAACAACTGTGATAAAAGAAAAAAACGAACGTATTCTTTCTATCATATTTGTCAATGCCTGTAATATGATGATTGCAGTCTTTTGGGAATTTTTTGAATATGGATGTTTGATCTTTTTAAATAATGATGCGATCAATCATTATACGAGCGGAGTCCATGATTCAATGACGGATATGCTTGTAGCTTTTGTTGGTGGAATTATTATAACTTGTTTTATTTTGAGTTATTATAAAAATGATAAGAAAAACTTCTGGATAAAGTTGAATGAACATTTTTATGATATCAATTTTAATTCATAAAAAATTCTTGAAAATTTCACATTGACTTCACAATAGAGGAATATATTATATATGTCAAAGAAATTTGACAAATAACTTTTTCATATTTGTATCCTCATGAAAACTAGATTGCCAATTGCCGGGCAGTCTAGTTTTTTTCAATAAAATATGATATAAATTATTTATGGATATTAATGAAAAAACAAAATTAAAAATAGCTTATTCAATGAAAGAACTAATGGAACATTCTTCTTTATCCAAGATAAGTGTAAAGGATATTGTAGAGAATGCTCATTTGACACGTCAGACATTTTATCGATATTTTAAAGATAAATATGATTGTGTGAACTGGTATTTTGAAAGAGTCGCTCAAATGTCTTTTAAACAATTAGGGAATGGTGTTGATTTAGAAGAAGGCTTAATTAAGAAGTTTGAACTTTTGAAAAAAGATCAGCGTTTTTTCTATGAGGCTTTTATGGCTGATGATCAAAATTCTCTTTTTCAATATGATTATGATTGTATTTATGAATTTTATTCGCATATTCTTCTTGATAAGTTAGGAGAATTAAATGGAGAAATTGATTTCCTATTGAAAATGTATTGCAAGGGTAGTATTGATATGACATTTGAATGGGTAAAAAATGGTATGAAACTATCTGAAAAAGAATTTGCTCATCTTTTGATTGAAGCAATGCCTATGAAGCTACAGATATATCTTTTGAATAAATAAATTCATAAGAAAAGTGACAGACGATAAAATCTGTCACTTGTTTTTAATTTCACAAGAGTGCTAAAATAAATGCGGATAGTAAAGGAGATGTAATTTATGGCAAACAGATTTGTGTTAAATGAAACAAGCTATCATGGTAAAGGAGCAATCAAAGAAATCCCTACAGAAGCAAAAGCCAGAGGATTTAAAAAGGCAATGGTTTGCTCAGACCCTGATTTGATCAAGTTTGGTGTTACAAAGAAAGTAACCGATTTATTGGATGAAGCAGGATTAGATTATGTTGTTTATTCTGATATCAAACCAAATCCAACCATTGAAAATGTACAGAATGGTGTAAAGGCACTTCATGATGCTGGTGCTGATTATATGATCGCTATCGGTGGCGGTTCATCAATGGATACAGCTAAGGCAGTAGGTATCATTGATCGTAACCCGGAATTTGCGGATGTAAGAAGTCTGGAAGGTGTAGCTCCAACTAAAAATCCATGTACACCTATTTTCGCAGTTCCAACAACTGCTGGTACAGCTGCTGAAGTAACGATCAACTATGTTATTACAGATACTGAAAAAGATCGTAAGATGGTATGTGTAGATGTTCATGATATTCCAGTAGTTGCATTTGTTGATCCAGATATGATGAGTACGATGCCAAAAGGTTTGACAGCTGCTACAGGTATGGATGCTTTGACACATGCCATTGAAGGTTATATTACGGCAGGTGCCTGGGAATTGAGCGATATGTTCCATCTGAAAGCTATTGAAATCATTTCTAGAAGCTTAAGAGGTGCTGTTGAAAATACTCCTGAAGGAAGAGAAGGTATGGCATTAGGTCAGTATATCGCTGGTATGGGATTCTCGAATGTTGGTTTAGGTATCGTTCACTCCATGGCACACCCGCTAGGAGCTTTATATGATACACCTCATGGTGTTGCCAATGCGATCATCCTGCCAACGGTTATGGAATACAATGCTCCAGCTACTGGAACAAAATATAAAGATATTGCTGAAGCCATGGGCGTTGATACAACAGGTATGAGTCAGGAAGAATATCGTAAGGCTGCTGTTGATGCTGTAAGAAAATTATCTTCTGATGTAGGTATTCCTGCTAACTTAAAAGATATCGTAAAAGAAGAAGATCTGGATTTCTTGAGCGAATCTGCTTATGCTGATGCTTGCCGTCCTGGTAACCCAAGAGAAACAAGCGTAGAAGAAATCAAAGAACTTTATAAATCATTGTTATAATCAAGCAAAGGAGTTTCATTCATAAAGGATGGAACTCTTTTTCTTATTCATGTATAATAAATATGAAAAATGGAGGAATAAGCAATGATGACAAAGGAACAGATTGCTCATGATCTGGCAATGGTTTATATGCATAATCGATATGGAATTACGATAGAAGGAAGTGTGTCAAGTGGATGGGGAGAAATTGAGACCAAACATTTTCCTTCCTCTTCAAAAATAGAATATGAAGAAGTTGAATTAGAGTCAAGAGATATATGGGGACTTAATAAAACAGAAAAAGTGGAAAAAGGAAGAAAAGTAGATTCTATATTTCAAAAAATGTATGCAGATTATCAATATGCTTATCAGTATTTTTATGATTTGATTCGCAATTCATAAAGATACATCTATAAGTTGGTACTTTTTTCAAGACAAAATAGTTAAAAAATCATGTTATAATAATATCGTAAAAAAGCATACATAAGGCATCAGATACATACGATCTGGTGCTTTTTTTGTATCATATTTACAGAAAGGAGCAATTATGAAAAAGTATTTGAATAAAGATCCATGACAATGATCAAGAAGGAGCTTGTTAATAGCTCTTTTTTCATGAAAGGAGGCAGGTATGATTTGTCATGCATTGAGTGAAAATGTCTATCGTACACTTGAAAGTGTATTGAATGAAAACCGTTTTGAACCCACTGTCTTAAAGATGCTGGATAGCAGTGATACTTATCCCAAAGTAGTGATACAGGAGTTATCGAATACACAGAATGTCAAAGATGGAAATGGGATGATTTCACATTCTTTCATTCAGATTGAAGTGGATATTTATGCAATGAATACTAATTATGGAGAAGAAGAGTATTCGGGCAGTGATGTCGCAAAAGAATTGATCGATATTTGTAATGAAGTTATCGATGGTATTTTTGGAATGAAAAGAGAAAGCTGGAAACCTTCGGTGGATGTTCAAAATGGGGTTTATCGTTTAACAGTTGTCTATCAGGCAATTCAAGATGATTTAAGAAAAGTATTATTTTAAAAGAAAGGAAGATGAAATATGTTAGGAATTAATCAGGAATTTATATTTAATGAAAATCGTGCAAGAGTTGGAAGAGGATCAGGACTTTACAGTAAGGATGCAACTGATGGCAAATATGCATTATTATTACCACTTATTGAAGTACCATTTATCAAAGAAACACTGAATACAGTGGAAATCAAAGTAGCTAGTTCAGATACGATCAGTAAGATCGAAGGTTCAAGAACTTTAGAAGAAGCAGAAGCACCAGTATATTTACATCGTGATGTTTTACGAGTACTTGAAAGTGTTAGTGGAAAGACATTACATTTGCTTTCAAAAAGCAGTGATGAAACAGGATTTACGTTTGATGGATCTGTTTCTTACACACCAGATAGTGCCAAGATGGATGAAGCATGGCAGGGAACGATCAAGATCACGCCACTTACAAAACCTCAATATGTTGATGATGTTTATGGTCTATGCAAGCCTACCGCTAAATTTGCTTCCGGTATTCCTGCTAATGTACAGCTGGAAACAACAACAGGTGTAGAAACGATTGCCTTTACATGTGATCCAAGTGATGCCACAGTTACAGCTTCTACAAATGCTTCTGGTGTCGTAACAGCTACCGTTGAAAACGGTGCTGTCAAGATCACAGGAGTGAGTGCAGGAAGTGGAGTTGTTGCCCTAAAAGCTACAAAAGAAGGCTATGCTTCATGGGAAACAACGATTCATGTCGTTGTACCACAGGCAACAGAATAATTCATCATGCAGTCAATTTGACTGCATGATTTTTAGGAGGAAATCATGAAAAATATGTTGAATATCAAAGAATTTCAAATAAAAGATAAGCTTTATGAATTTCGTCTTTCCTATAAGGCAAAAGTAGAAATAGATAAAGAAAATCGTAAAAGCTTACAGCTATTAGCTGATGAAAATATATCTAAAGCACTTCCTTATATCAATAAGCTCAGTGATCCTAATTTAGATGAAAATGAACGTTTAGAAGCAATGGGAATCGTAGCCCCTTTATTAGAAAAAGAAGATCTGAATCATATCGGTGATATTGATCCAATTGAATTAGGATATATCCTATTACATAACATTAAAGGAAATGAAAGTATTACGAAAGAAGAATACTATGATGAAATCATTCCATCTATCGAAGAAACATTAGGCTTTGAAAAAATGTATGAAGAATTTATGGATATGCATGATAAGGTTTTTACCCAGCTGGAGGCAATGAACAAAAAGACGTCTCCGAATCCATCTCATTCTTAGACAAAGAATATCATGATTTTGAAGAAGTATGCTGGGATATTTTAATTCCTTTGGCACTGGAATGTGGTATGAATGTTCATGATTTCTGGTATGCGACAGATATAGAACTCCATGCTTATGAAAAAGCTTATTTCAATCGTATCAATCAAAATGCATGGCTCGAGGGATTCTACGGCTATCAGGCACAAGCAAGTGTATTGAGTGGCATCTTCGCCAAAAAGAAAAGTGATATCCAGGAATACCCAAAACAGCCAATTCGTTCCATAAATGATAACAAAACCAGTAAGACAGAACTTCAAAAAGATCAGGAATTTAGAGATATACTGATGCAATGCTACTAAAGAAATAAAATAAGGAATATAATATTCATATTTTGAGTTATAAAGTAGAAGAAATCGCTTAAATTTGACCAAATTTGCCCTTTAACCTTCACTTAATTAAAAAAATAACGGAAATTGGAAAAATCGCTTTTTGACCCTTTTAGTTCAGAGATAATAGAAGAATGGTCAAAATTTCTATGATTAACTGCCGATCTCCTCCTTTCATCATGATTCAAGATGAAAGGGAGGTGAAATTTTGTTTAACTATGGTCAAAAAAAGAAAAAGTGGCAAAAGATAAAAACAGAAGAAGAAAAGATATTAAGAAAGAATCATATAGATGAAAAAGTTATCTATGAACTCTATCAATATGACTGGCAAATGTTTAAAAAGGAAAGATCCTATCAGAATCATACTTGTAATTATGATCTGTCAAACTATCCTTCAAAAGAATCAAGCTTTATGTATGAAAACGCTCAGGAATTTTTAGATAGTTTTGAAGATGAACGACTTTATCATTTATTAAAAAATGATTCATTACTTCTTCAAATCTTATATTTAAAGGAAAAAGGTTTTCTTTATAAAGAAATTGCGGAAATATTAGGGCTAAGTGAACATCAGATATATTATAGAATTAAAAAAATGAAAAAAAATAAAAATAATGACTAATTTGACCTATTCACAGTGCCTATATAGTGAAAGGAGGTAAAATAACTATGTATTACTTAACATTAAATCTTCATAAAGAAGTTATTGAAAGAATGAAAATGATCAATTCTATCAAACAAAATCGTATTGATGCAGTGGCAGAACTGGAAGAAGTAAAAAAGAGAAATCCTCTTATCAGAACAAAATCAGCCAGTGAATCAAAACATGGCGGGAGCAGTGAAAAACATTCCATCGCTGTTATACTAGATGCAAAACAAAAAGCATTAGAAAAACAAATCGCTGAATACGACAGTATTATATACAGCTATGAAAAAGGTTATCGACTCTTAAATGAACAAGAAAAAGAAGTGCTGAAATTAAGATATCATGAAGATCTTAGTCAACAGCAAACAGCTGATGTGATGGGTTTTTCACTCAGTCACATCAAACAGGTCAACGCTTCATTAATCGACAAGATGATTAAACAGCTATTGTCCTAATAAAAAGAACATCAGGGAATACATTCTCTGATGTTCTTTTATAAATTATAAATGCAATTATATTAATAACCAGCAAGATGGTTATTCTTTGTCAGGGATGTCCATCTCAAAAAACAAGAGAATTGTTTCATCGAAACCATCATCATAAGAAGGAGAATGATTTACAGCACTGACAAGGTGAAAGCCTAATTTTGCGACTTCATTCATTAAATTATTTAATTGTTGCGAATCTTTATCAGTCCATGACCTACGATGACGATAATATATCGTTTGATAGAATTTCATATTAACCTCTCTTTCTAGTTTTATTCTACAATAATTAAAATGGTTTTACAATTTAAATTTTTAGCATTCATAAAAAACATTTTTAAAGGAGGTGTTTATATTGGCAAATACAAATATGAATGATGCGAGTGAAGTAACTTATCTTGTATCAGCTTTGAATGAACTAGATAAAAAAATAAACAAAATAACTAGTTCAATGA
This sequence comes from Traorella massiliensis, assembly GCF_900104665.1. Classification (GTDB taxonomy): domain Bacteria; phylum Bacillota_I; class Bacilli_A; order Erysipelotrichales; family Erysipelotrichaceae; genus Traorella; species Traorella massiliensis. Next base: position 355,463 of record NZ_LT629968.1, read on the forward strand.
ATAAAATGAAATTAAGTCAGACAACTACACTAATTGAAAAAATAAGAAAACAGATTGCTTCTTTTGATTTTTCATCTTTAGAAAAAGGTGTTGAAAAGATTAACAAAGTTACAGAGGGAATGAATGCACTTACGGAACAGTTAAAAAATAGTCCGTTAATGGCACTTCAAAAATTTACTGAATCATTGAATGAAAATATAAAAAGCATAAGTAAAAGTTTTGATAATGTTAAGGACATATATGCTGGAATTAAAAAAATTTTTGGTTTATCTTCAAATTCAAACAGTAAAGATGAAAGTAAAAATAATAGTAGCACTCAAGGGAATAATACACAAAATATTGGCAGTCAACTAGAAAATGTTAAAAATGGTTTAACTAATCTTGCCAATGATCCTAGTGCAGAGGCAATTGCGGAGAAGTGTACAAATATTACGACATCATTTAGTCAGATGTCATTATCATCGGTTGTATCGATTGGTGCTGTTGCATTGATCGTAGCGGCTGTAATAGGTGCTGTTGTACAGTTATGGAATACAAATGAAGAGTTTAGAAACAGTGTGCTGTTAGCTTGGGAAAATATTCAGGCTGTTTTATTGAGTGCTTATGAAAATGTTTTAAAGCCACTGTTTGATAGTCTTGTTTCTTTGTGTATTTCAGTATGGGAGAATGGTTTACGTCCATTATGGAATGAATTTGTGAATTTAGTTGATGTAGTTATGAGTGCATTACTTGATTTCTGGAATTTTGTTTCACCATATATTACACAGTTATTAGAATTTTTAGGACCGATACTTAAAGATGTTTTTTAATTTTTTAGGAACATTTATTGGTAATACATTGAATGGTGTTTTAGGCATCATAACGACTGTTATTGGAGCTGCTACTGGGGTATTTAAAGGAATTATAGATTTTATTTCAGGTGTATTCAGTACAGATTGGTCACAGGCTTGGGAAAATGTTAAACAGATTTTCTCAGGTATTTGGGAAACCTTAAGTGGTATTGTTAGTGGTGTTTGGAATACTATTTTAGGATTGTTTGCTAATGGCGGTAAAATATTCAGTGGTGTTGTGGATGGAATATCAGGTGCGTTTAAAAATATTGTAAATTCAATCATCAGAGGTATTAATGATGTCATACGTGTTCCTTTTAATAAAGTGAATGGATTATTGAACTCAATACGTAGTTTTAATGTTCCTTTGATTGGTCAGCCATTCTTAGGTTTATGGAGCTATAATCCATTACCAATACCTGTAATTCCTACTCTTGCTAGAGGTGGTTTTGCTAATGTAGGACAGTTGTTTATTGCGAATGAACCGGGGAATCCTGAATTGATTGGTAATATTGGTGGAAGAACGGCAGTTGTAAATAATCAGATGATCCTTGATGGTATTCAGAGTGCGATGAGAAATGCAATCATTGAAGGTATGAGCTTGAGTTATGGACAGGGGTGATACGTATGTGGATGTTTATATTGATGGCGTATTTACAGAAAGAAAGCTGATGAAGGCAAATGAAAGACATATGCTTCGGACAGGGAAGCCGGTATTTGCGAAAGGTTAGGAGGGTTGAATATGAGTGAAGATGAAATTAAATTTTATACAGTGATCAAAAGTAATGGTGTTGAATTACCGGCTGTGAGCAATGATATTGAATTAAGTATGAGTGATGTTCAAGCTTCTACCTTAACTTCATGGGTCAGTGGTAAGACAAAGCTGAATCCTAAACGCAGTGATGTTGTTACTTTGCCGATGTCTTGGGTGAATATTACGATTGAGCAGTTGAATCTTATCTTGGAGAATACAGCGGCTCAACAGGATGGTGGCAGCAGTGTTGAATTTTATGATCCTATTACGGATACAAGAATCACCAAAAGAATGTATCGCAGTGATCGTAAGAGTGTGATGAAGCTTTATAAGAATGGTATGTATGCTGATTTATCATTTGATTTTGTGGAAATGTAGGTGATTGTATGAAGATAAGATTTTATGTGAATGACCAGGATGTTTCTGAGTGGATCAGTGAGGTTAGCAGTCATATTGCTTTTGAAGAGAATAAGCTGATTGGTAATACACCTTCTATGGAATTAAGCATGAAGGTGGATAATAGTGATGGAAAGTTCGATAGTCTATTGGACTTTCCTTTTCTTATGAAAGATGAGAATCTTACATTATTGGGTACATTTTATGTTTATGAAAAGCCAGAGAAGATGACTAAGGAATTGAATTTGGAGTTATATGATTCTTTGATCATGGCAAATGAGAATTATGGTTCTTCACTTGAATATCCAACAAGTGTAGAAAATATCATAGATGAGATCAGTGAATGTTTGGAGATTGATATTGATCACTCTTTAATACCAAGCAGTTTATTAAATAAGGAAGTTAATTTTTATGACAGCAGTGAAACGATGCGTACTCATTTAGGGTGGATCGCAGAGGCTGGCGGATGTAATCTATTTGCACAGAGTGATACAAGCTATAAGTTTGTTCCTTTGTCAAAAACTGTGAAGTATGTATTAGATAGTGAAGATGTCGAACAGTTTGAAAAAGCAGATGAATATAGTATCAGTGGTGTGAAAATAGATAATGGATTGACACCTATCTTAAGTGGTAATGAAAGTAAGAATGTTTATATGTTAGATGAGATGAATCCTTATATTGATAAGCAAAGTGATGTGGATCTGATTTATGAATCATTGAATAATTTAAGTTTTTATTCTTGCAGGAATTTTAAGATAGCTGCGATTGATACATTAAGATGTGGGGAATTGATTGATAATGATGATCTTTTTGATTTTATGGCAATGTCGATTGATACTTCTTATTTAAATGCTACTTATGATATTCAAGAAATCAGTGGTGAAATCAATGGTGATCATACTTCTAAAACGAATACGAGTTCTACGGGTAATAAAATACGCAGGATCATTTCTACCTTAGATCAGAATAATGCTTCTTTAAATGTATTGGCACAGAATGTAGAAGAGAATAATGGGAAGATTGGTGAGCTAGAGTTAAATAGTGAACAGTTTAGAACAGAAATGCGGAAAATTGAAGTGATGGCAGATCAGTCAATTGCAGTGAGTGATGTTAATGTTCAATATGGTGTTTCTAATAATGAAGATACATCTCCTAGTGAGTGGGAAAGTAGTTTGCCTGAGGAAATTGAGGATGGCTGTTATTTATGGATAAGACAGGTTATTTCATATTCGAATGGTTTGGTTTTATATAGTAATGAAAGAGTCTTGAGCATTCAGAATAATGCAGATAGTAAGGGAATTGAAGCTGTAACACTTTATTATTTTGTGAGTGATTCAGATTCAGAAGTGCCATTGAGTGGCTGGGAAGATGAAAAGCCTATATGGACATTTGATCAGTTTCTTTGGCAAAAGGAAGTAGTTTCTTATACGGATGAATCCAGTTTAGAAAGTACTCCAATATGTATTACTTTAAAAACTAAATTGGAAGATGTAGACACTTCTATCAATCAGATGGTCTTAAAAATAGCTAGTTCGATCCAACAGGTAGCCGAAGGTTTAGAAATTAATAAAACAAAGGTGGATTCACTTGGTCAGGAAGTTCAAGAGTGGGCCAGATTCGATGGATCAAAACTTGAATTAGGTGCTTCTAATAGTACTTTTAAAGCTGTTCTCAGCAATTCTGAATTAGCTTTTTATCAGGGAAGCAATAAGGTAGCATGGCTATCGAATAATGAATTGCATGTATTAACAGCTGTTATCACATCAGCGATTGGTGTGGGCAGTTATCGTTTTACAGATGAAGGAAGTCTGGGATTTTCTTTATTACTGAAAGGAAGTGAGTAATCGTGGCAACATCAGGAACAGTAGGAACATTGAGTGGTTCATGGGGATCGACATATAGAGTTACATGGTCACTTGTTTCTCAGAATATCGCAAATAATACTTCAACCATTCGTTTAACTTCTACTTTTCATACGACAAATACAACAAAAATAGCCAGTACATATAGTAATTTCGTAACAGATGGCACGGTGATGTATAGTGGTGCCTATTCTAAAAGTGGTGCTGGAAATATTTTTTCTAAGACAAAGGATATTACAGTAAGTCATAATGCTGATGGTACTTTCCCAGGAAGAAGCGTTAGCTTTAGTACGAATGATTATATCATGGGAAATAAAAGTGGAAGTGGTACGATCAGTGGTGTAACAACCATTCCAAGATCAAGTAGCATATCTTCCATTTCAGGAAGTTCTTTGGGATCTTCCGTTACGGTAAATATTTCAAGAGCCAGTACATCTTTTACGCATAAAGTAGAGTATTCCTTTGCGGGTAGCAGTTATACGACTGCTACAAGCAGTGCTGCAACTTCAGCAACATTTACTCCGTCATTATCACTGGCAAATCATATTCCAAATGCAACAAGTGGTACATTGACAGTCAGAGTAACGACATATAGCGGCAGTACGCAGATAGGAAATGCTGTAACGAAGACACAGACATTATCTCTGCCAGGTTCAGTATTACCAACTCTATCAGGTGTGACTCTTACCAGAGTCGATAATGGCGTTCCAAGTTCATGGGGCGTATATGTACAGGGCTATTCCAAAGTAACAGCAACGATTGCAGGAGCAAGCGGAATTTATGGCAGTTCCATTAGTGGATATTCACTGAGTGGTGCTGGGTATCGTTCATCTTCTAATAGTCTGACAACAGGTGTATTAAATTCGACAGGCACATTCTCATTTAGTGGATATGTAACAGATAGTCGTGGAAGATCTTCATCAAGTATGACATCAGCTCAATTTGTGGTATATGAATATTTTCCTCCTTCTATCAGTGTTTCAGCACAAAGATGTACTTCAGATGGTACGATTAGTTCAAGTGGCACTTATTTAAAGGTTCATTGTACTTATAGCTATGCAAGTGTCAATGGGAAGAATACGATTAGTCGCAGTGTTACCTGTAATAGTGTATCGAATACAACTTTTTCCAGTGGTACTTCTTTTATTATGAATGCGAATTGTGCTATTGGCAGTTCATATACCCTTACAGCAGAAATTACGGATGGATTAGGCAATTCTTCTACAGTAACAGCTTTTATTCCTACTGCTGAAAGAGTCATGAATATCAAAAGCAATGGTAAAGGTGTGGCTTTTGGAGGATTTTCAACAAAGGAGAATACGCTGCAGTGTTATTGGGATCTGGAAGTGAATAATTATAAGGTTGCGACTTTGGATAGTGTTTACCCAGTAGGCTCGATTTATATTAGTGTAGTAAATACGAATCCTTCTTCTTTGTTTGGAGGAACATGGGTAGCATTTGCGAGCGGAAGAACGTTAGTAGGTGTTGATACTTCACAAAGTGATTTTTCTACAGTGCAGAAAACAGGAGGTTCTTCTACAGTTACGCTAACATCTTCACAGATGCCTTCACATACGCATTCAATCTCACATACACATGGCTTAAATTCACATAAGCATTCATTTAGTGCAACGACAAGCAGCGGAGGTTCTCATGCTCATAACTGGTCTTATGACTTTGATGCGGCAGCAGGCAGTGCCCGTTATTCACCACACAGAGCCTATGGTGCCGGTTATGGAAATGATGCAGTTACGAGTACAAATGGAGCACATACACATAGTGTGTCTGGAACAACAGGTGCGGCTAGTGGATCAACGGCAAAAGCATCCACAAGTACGAGCGGCAGTGCTGGATCAGGTGGGGCTCACTCCAATCTTCAGCCATATATTACCGTTTATATGTGGCGCAGGACTGCCTGATAACTTAAAAAAAAGGCGGAAAGGAAAAGAATATGAAAGATAAAACTTATTGGATCAAATGGATCAAGGCGGCTGGAATACGTGCTATTAAAACGATGGCACAGAGTGCTATAGGTCTTATTGGTACGTCTGTGATGATTTCTGATGTGAGCTGGCAGGTTGTTGCTTCTGCTTCACTTCTTGCAGGTATCGTATCGTTGCTGACATCGATTGCAGGTTTACCGGAAGTACAGGTAGAAAATACCGAGTTGCCTTTATAAATATATATGGAACAGGCATTTACAATTGGAGCAGTTGTTTTAGCACTTCTTTCTATCTTTAAACTGATTGGTGCTGTGAATAGCTTCTCTGAGAAATTTACAGGTCCATTGAATGAATTAAAGATTGCGATTCAACGATTGAATGATTCGATTGAACATTTGATCAAGGATAGTGAAGTCTTAAAAGATAAAATTACCAAGCATGGACAAGAGATTCATCATCTTAATTCAAGAATGGATAAAGTTGAGTTAAAAATGGATATGTATCACAAGGAGGATAAATAAGATGGCATATGATTATACGAGTGCAAGTGATTTAGTATCTTGGTGTAAAGAACAAAAGAATAAAGCAAATGCTTATCGTTTAGGCGGTATCGGACGGTATGAAAACGGAGTACGTATTTTTGACTGCGTAGGTCTTATTAAATGTTTTATGTGGCATGATTATTCAGAAAAGAATGCTTCTTATTATAATAAGGAAGTGCCTGATAAAAATGAAACAGGATTCTTTAATGAAGCAACTGAAAAAGGCACGATTGATACGATCCCTGAAATTCCAGGATTGATGGTTTATCAGCCAGGTCACATTGGAGTTTACTTAGGAAATGGAGAGGTCATCGAAGCAACCGCAGCCTTTGATAAGAAGATCGTCATTACATACTTCAAAGGAAATCACCCAGATACAAGCTATAAGCGTACGACTTGGACCCACTGGTTCAAGATGCCTTATCTGAATTATGATGTTCAAGAAGAAACTAATGACGAGTTTGCTCATACTTTAGGTGAAACTCTACGATTTACGACTTGTTATCGGTCATCTACAGATGCAGCTGCTATCAGGAACTACATTCCAGCTAGTCAGATGTTGCGTGACAGTGGAAAGATTACCAGATGTTTGAAAGTCAATGGTATATCTACTTATCTATTAGATGATGGCTTATGCTGGGTGAATGATGGTGATATTGCAGGTGGATCGACTGATTCAATTGAAATTAAAGTAGGTGATAAGGTCACACCCGCTTCAAGATATTCTTATGAAGGTGTTCAACTGATTGCGGATGTATTGAATCACAAATATAGTGTAATAGAAATTCGTGGCGATCGTGTCGTTTTAGGGGATGGCTTGAATACAGCTTTTCACAGTAAAGATATTAGAAAATAAATTAAATGACCCATAAAATGGATATTCATTCCATTTTATGGGAATTTTTTTGTGTATTACCGGATGGCGTGACTTTTGTTTTATCTATATTATGGTATAATAAAGAGGTTTTAGGAGAGATAAAGTATGATAAAAAGGTTTATGCAGTATTATAAGCCACATAAGAAGATGTTTATTTTAGATTTATGTGCGGCTTTTCTGATTTCTATGTGTGATCTGATTTATCCGATCATTACGAGGAATATGTTGAATGATTATATTCCAAATCAGCAGTTACGTCTTTTGATTACCAGTGCCATCGTACTTCTTGTCATCTATGTCGTAAAAATGCTGTTGAATTATTTTGTGACATATTTTGGACATATGGTAGGTGTTCATATGCAGGCGGATATGCGTAAAGAGGTGTTTAATCATTTACAGAAACTTCCTTTTAGTTATTATGATGAACATGAAACAGGTACGATCATGTCAAGAATGGTTAATGATTTACAGGATATTTCTGAATTGGCACATCATGGACCTGAGGATCTTTTTCTTTCAGTCATTATGATGTTAGGGGCTTTTTTCTATCTATGTACGATTAATGTAGCTTTGACGGTGATTATTTTTGCGTTTATTCCTATTCTGGTTTATATTGCGATTCAGTCAAGAAAAAAGATGCATGTTGCTTTTCATGAAAGTCGTGTACAGGTGGGTGTCATTAATGCTAATTTAAATAATGCAATTAGTGGTATTCGTGTATCGAAGGCTTTTAATAATGCTCATTATGAAGAAGAAAAGTTTTTACAGGGGAATAATGCCTATGTAAAGGCAAGAGAGTTGTCATATAAGGCAATGGCTTATTTTTATAGTGGTACAGGTTTTATCATTGATTTATTGAATGTCGTTGTTTTGATGGCGGGTGGTATTTATACGTTTAATGGCTGGATCAATTTTGCGGATTTTGTGACTTATATGTTATTTGTGAATAACTTTATTTCACCGATCAAGAAGCTGATTAATTTTGTGGAACAGTTGGAGAATGGGGCAACAGGCTTTAAGCGTTTTACTGAGCTTTTGGATCAGCCAATTGAACAGGAGAGTGTAAATGCTCATGATTTAAAAGATGTGAAAGGTCATATTGAATTTGATCATGTCAGCTTTAATTATGAAAGCGGTGAAGAAGTCTTACATGATATTTCTTTAAATATTGAACCAGGAAAGACAGTAGCTTTGGTAGGACCAAGTGGTGGCGGCAAGACGACCATTTGTCATCTGATCCCACGTTTTTATCCTTTAGAACAGGGTGAGATTCGTATTGATGGGGAGAATATCAAAGAGATTTCTTTTGAGTCGTTGCGTAAAAATATTGGGATCGTACAACAGGATGTGTTTTTATTTACAGGTACGATCAGAGAGAATATTGCTTATGGTAATTTAAATGCCAGTGAAGATGAAATTGTGGAAGCAGCTAAAAGAGCGAATATTCATGATTATGTCATGACGCTTCCTGAAGGTTATGATACTCAGATCGGTGAGCGTGGTATCAAGCTTTCAGGTGGTCAAAAACAGCGTTTAAGCATTGCTCGTGTCTTTTTGAAGAATCCGGCGATTCTGATATTAGATGAAGCAACCAGTGCTTTAGATAATGCGACAGAGATTCTGATTCAGGATGCTTTAGATGAATTATGTAAAGGTAGAACGACAATTGTTGTGGCACATCGTTTATCAACGATCAAAAATGCAGATGAGATCGTAGTGATTGAAAATCATCATATTACAGAAAGAGGGACTCATGAAGAACTCTTGAAAAAGAATGGTTTATATACTCGTTTATATCAGGCACAGTTTAAGTCTTTAGAGTAGAAAATATTAAAAAATGGAGTATAATAATACCAGGAGGGTTATTTATGGAAAATAAATGTGCATGGGAAAAATACAGTGACACAAAGGCTGTATTTGATTTCAACGAAAACTATAAAAAGTTTATTTCTGATTGCAAGACAGAAAGAGAATGTGTCAGTGAAGCCATCGCTTTAGCAAAGTCCAAAGGATATCGTGATTTAAATGAAGTTATCCAGAATCATGAAACGTTAAAAGCAGGCGATAAGGTGTATGCTGCTCATATGAAAAAAACATTGGCTTTATTCCATATTGGAAAAGAGCCTTTGGAAAAGGGATTGAAGATCTTAGGTGCTCATATTGATTCACCTAGAATTGATATCAAACAGAATCCTTTGTATGAAGATAATGATCTTGTACTTTTAGATACACATTATTATGGTGGTATCAAAAAGTATCAGTGGGTAACCTTGCCTTTGGCATTACATGGTGTTGTTGTAAAGAAAGATGGCAGTGTGATCAATGTTGTGATTGGTGAAGATGAAAGTGATCCTGTTATAGGTATCAGCGATCTTTTGATTCACTTAGCTGGTGATCAGATGGCAAAAACAGCTTCTAAGGTCATTGAGGGTGAGGATCTGAATGTTTTGGTTGGTTCAATTCCAAGCAAGAGTGCTGAGAAGGATAAATCAAAAGAAGCGATCTTAACACTTTTGAAAGAAAAATATAACATTGAAGAAGAAGATTTCAGAACAGCTGAGCTTGAAGTAGTTCCTGCCGGTAAAGCAAGAGACTATGGATTAGATCGTTCAATGGTCATGGGTTATGGTCATGATGATCGTGTATGTGCCTATACTTCACTTGTTGCTTTATTAGACAGTGATACAGCGAATAAAACAAGTGTTGTCTTATTGACGGATAAAGAAGAAGTAGGCAGCATTGGTGCAACAGGTGCTTCTTCTAAATTCTTTGAAAATACAGTAGCTGAACTGATGAATGTCTTAAATGATTATTCAGAGTTAAAGCTGAGAAGATGCTTAAGCAATTCAAAGATGCTTTCCAGTGATGTTTCTGCTGGTTATGATCCAAACTATCCAAGTGTGAATGAAATGAAGAATACAGCTTTCTTAGGAAAGGGTCTGTGCTACAATAAATTCTTAGGTTCACGTGGCAAAGGCGGAAGCAACGATGCAAATCCGGAATATCTCAGTGAAGTATTTAATGCTATGGATAAAGAAAATGTATCTTTCCAGACATGTGAACTTGGCCGTGTTGATCAGGGTGGCGGAGGAACGATCGCCTATATCTCTGCTCAGTATGGTATGGAAGTCGTGGATGCCGGTGTAGCGGTTCAGAATATGCATGCTCCTTGGGAAGTCGTTTCTAAGGTAGATGTTTATGAAGCTTATTTAGGTTATAAGGCATTTATCAAAAATATCTAATATAAAAAGAATCAGGACACGAAGTCTTGATTCTTTTTTTCATTTATTTTTTTTGTTTTTGAAAATAACTGCCTTTTTCCTGAGCTGGAGGGAATCTTCTTCCTTCTTCTACGTCAATGTCTTCATTTACGAGCGTTCCATCTTCTGTATATTCAGAATATTTACCGCTTTCTGTACAATTGCTTCCAGGTTTGTGTTTTGTTTTCTGTGCCATATATGTCACCTCCACTTTTATTTTGGTGACTTTTCAGCTTTCCATACATAAACGCATATCCTTTGGCATTTCACAGATAATTTCAATCTTTTTATGGGTCAGAGGATGGATAAATGAAAGTGAATAAGAATGAAGCATGCAGCGATAGGGTGAAGCCGTTCCATAGAGCTCATCGCCGATAAGGGGATGATTGATGCCTGCAAGATGAACACGGATCTGATGGGTACGACCTGTTTCAAGCTGACATTCAATCAGTGTCTTATTCTTTTTATAGGTCAATGGTTTTAGATGAGTGATGGCTTTTATGCCGTTTGAAGAAATACGGAAACGATTGGCATGACGATCTTTGCCAATGCTTTTATTGATGGTCATTGCCTGATTGATCTTCCCTTGTACGATTGCTAAGTAGGTACGTTGGATCTGTTTGGTTTTTATGGCATGATCAAAGTAGGGCTGTAAATAGGATTGCTTGCAGTATAAGATACAGCCGCTTGTATCTTTATCTAAGCGATGAATATGACGGATGGGACAGATTTGATCTGTTTTTTGAAAATATCCGGCGACTGCCTGATCAAGGGTGATAGGATGATTACCATCTTCATGAACAATCATATGGATCGGTTTATTGACCACTAAAACAATATCATCTTCATAAAGGATTTCCAAATCAAGATCGATAGGTTCAAGATCATCTTGTTCTTCTTTCGCACAATTGATTTCAAGAAGATCATCTTTGAAAAGATGAATATTATGAGTGATGATCTGATGATTGACACGAATTCTTTTTTCCATCTTTAAAAGATGACGCTGTTTCTTAGAAAATAGATGGTCATTGAGCCATTCATCTAACATCTGTTCATTTTTGATCGTTTCTGTTAATAAAATTGGTTTCATGTGAACATTATAGTATAAAAATATGATAGAATAAAGGAAAAGTGAGGTTATGTTATGAGTATTAAAACAAATGCGAAAGCATTCTGGACATATTTTTTAAAAAACAAAGAAAAGATCGAAGAGGCTTTACAGGCCAATGATTCAGATCAGATCAAAGAATGGGAAAAGAAGCTGGGAGATGAATGTTTAAAGACAGCTGGCTGCTATCTTTCGCTGGAAAAAGATGATGAATTAAATCTTTTAGTTTTTGAACCAATGAAAGATAAGACAAGTCAGATCATCTGTGTTTATCTTAAAAAGTTTGCACCTAAAACTCTTTCAGATAACTGGATCATCTTTGACTGTATTCCACCTTTAAGTGAAAAGATCTATCATTATCGTTTTCAGGTTGAAGAAAAAGATTATACGATTGATGATATGAAGATTGGTTTTATTGAGACACCAAAGGTACAAGACAGCTTTTCCGTATCGCTGGTATGTGAGGCTTTTGATAAGATGAATGAAAATGAAAAGGAAGTCATTGCTTCTACATTCGTAGAAAATGTCCTAGGTGATTTAGTCGTCAATAGTTATGTGGAGCGAATCGATTGCTCATCGAGTGAAAAAGAGGGTGTCAAATATGTACCTTTAAGAGAAGGCTATGATGAAATCATTGATTTTATGGAGCTTCATAATTATAAGACTTATAGTGATTGTACGCAGATCTATACGGTTTATAAACTGGATGAGGATCAGGTCAGTGATGAATTATTAAATGATCGTATCTTAATTTCTACGATTCAGCCTTTAAATTTTGTAGAGGTCATGAACCATGAGCGTACTTCTTTGAATCAGATCACACGTTTGCAGGGAGAAGTGGGTTTTCTGGTGCTTGAAATCGATGAATTTAATGAAGAGGAAGCACAAAGAAAAAGAGTTCTTGAAAAAGAACTCAACGATTTGTTGTATGATTTAGGAATTGCCCGTATCTGTGGCAGTGGGATTGCGTTAAAAAGAATTTACTTTGAAGTCTTTATTTTTGATAAAGAGGATTTTAAAAAAGCAATCGTCAAAGTCGTTTCAAATCTAAAATTGCCAATGACTTATATTCCTTATTGATAAAAAGCTTTGCATAATTGAATGATCGCTCTTTTTTCAATGCGTGATACATAAGAACGGGAAATATTATATTCCTGTGCAATTGCTTTTTGGGTCATTTCTTCATGATTAAAAAGACCATAGCGTTTCATAAGAATATCTTTTTCACGTTCATCTAGAATTTTGAAATGGGACATCATTTTCTCAATATTTTCTTTTTTCATAAAAGTATCGATGACATCTTCTTCATTGCTTGCTAAACAGTCAATAAGGGAAAGAGAATCATCATTATCTTTTTGGATCGTTTCATTTAAAGAAACGGTCTGGGAATGTTTCTGATTGACACGTAAGGTCATCAGAATTTCATTTTCAATACAACGAGCGGCATAGGTTGTCAGCTTATGACCACTTTCAAGCTTAAAGGTATCAATGGCTTTGATCAAACCGATGGTACCGACGCTGATTAAATCATCTTTGTCCATTTTCTTAATGTCGTATTTTTTAACGATATGGGCGACTAAACGAAGATTGTGTTCAATCAGCATATTGCGGGCTTGCTCATCTTTTAGAGCCAAACGTTCAAGACAGTGCAGCTCTTCCTGTTTTGTTAAGGGGTCTTTAAAGCGTTTGTTTTGAATAAAACCGCAAAATCCTAAAAATTCCATAAAACCAAGCTGTAGCATTTCAAACATGATTCACCTCAGTTAAGTATATGTCTATGGTTTTGATTTATTATAAAAAGTGATTTTATAGGGAGCAGTTTGGATGATCGATAGGAGGACGTATGAGTGGATTTTTACCAGTAACTTATGAAGAAATGAGAGATAGAGGCTGGGAGCAGCCTGATTTTGTGTATGTCTGTGGTGATGCTTATGTCGATCATCCGAGTTTTGGTGCTGCAATCATCTGTAGAACGCTGGAAAGTCATGGCTACAAGGTATGTTTTTTGGCACAGCCGGATTGGCGCAGCGTAGATGATTTTAAGAGGTTTGGAAAACCACGTTTAGGATTTTTAGTATCCAGTGGGAATATCGATTCGATGGTCAATCATTATACGGTGGCTAAAAAAAGAAGAAAAAAAGATGCGTATACACCGGGTGGTGTGATGGGGAAGCGCCCGGATCGGGCCGTGATCGTTTACTGCAACAAGATTCGTGAAGCATATAAAGATGCGGTGATTCTGATAGGCGGTATTGAGGCGAGCCTGCGACGTTTAGCTCACTATGACTATTGGAGCGATACGGTCAGACGTTCGATTTTATTAGATTCCGGTGCTGATTTATTGATGTATGGCATGGGGGAAAATAGTATCATTGAGATCGCTGATGCGCTTGATAGCGGATTAGATGTAAAATATCTGACATATTTAGATGGCACGGTCTTTAAGACCAAAGATCTAAGTGTAGCTTATGATCCGATCATTTTACCTGATTTTAATAGTGTAAAAAATTCAAAAAAGGAATATGCGAAAAGTTTTAAGATTCAGTATATGAATACGGATCATTTTAATGCCCGTACCCTTGTGGAGCCTTATGAGGATTGTTATGTCGTGCAGAATCGTCCGAATCGTCCATTGACCCAGCAGGAATTTGACGATGCGTATGCCTTGCCTTATATGCGTACTTATCATCCTTCTTATAAGGAAAAAGTGCCGGCCATCGAAGAAGTACGTTTTTCTTTGATATCCAATCGTGGCTGTTATGGAGCTTGTAATTTCTGTGCCCTTACCTTTCATCAGGGAAGAATCATTCAGTCAAGATCGCATGAAAGTATTATCAATGAAGCTAAAAAAATTACTGAGGAAGAGGATTTTAAAGGTTATATTCATGATGTTGGCGGACCTACGGCTAATTTTCGGGAACCTGCCTGCGCTAAACAACTGACCCATGGTGCTTGTGTAAACAGACAGTGCCTATGGCCAAAACCTTGTAACAATCTAAAGGTCGATCATACGGATTATCTTTCGCTTTTACAGGAACTAAGAGCGTTGCCAAAGGTCAAAAAGGTCTTTGTACGCAGTGGTATTCGTTATGATTATCTCATGTACGATAAAGATGAGAAGTTTTTCAGAGAACTTGTCCAGCATCATATTTCAGGTCAGCTGAAAGTGGCTCCTGAACATATCAGTGATCGGGTCTTAGATAAGATGGGAAAACCAAGAAGCGGTTTATATAAGAAATTTGTGGAAAAATATTATCGGCTGAATGAAGAATACGATAAGAATCAATATCTTGTCCCTTATCTGATGAGCTCTCATCCGGGAAGTGATCTGCATGCGGCCATTGAACTGGCAGAATATCTCAGAGATATCCATCATCAGCCACAACAGGTGCAGGACTTTTATCCAACACCAGGTACCCTGTCGACAGCCATGTACTACACAGGGATCGATCCACGTGATAATACTCCTGTTTATGTGCCAAAAAATGCTCATGAGAAAGCAATGCAGCGAGCTTTGATGCAGTATCGCTCACCTGCTAATTATGACCTCGTGTATGAAGCTCTCACAAAAGCAGGACGTCAGGACTTGATCGGTTTTTCAAAGAAATGTCTGATTCGTCCAAAAACAGTGCAGAAAGGAAGAAATCATGAACAAAAGAAAAAAGATCATCATCGCCGTTAGCTTCCTGATCTTACTGCTAGCAGGCTATGGTATATATAAATTAACTTTAGGAAATCATGATTCAAAAGTAATTCAGATTACCATTCAAAATGAAGATGATGTTATTTATGATAAACAAGTTGAAACGAATAGCGCAACACTTGGAGAATTACTAGAAGAAATGAAGAAACAAAAAGAAATTTTGCTTGAAATTGAACAAAGCACTTATGGGATGTATATTACAGGCATGGGTGTTGATGAGCTCTATGTTCAAGATGAAGCAAGCGGTAAATATTGGACATATGATTCTGAGAACAATGCTCAATGCGTCAAAAATTCATTTTGTGATGCTGCCGATGTCCTTGTGATAGAAGATAAAGATCACTTTACTTTTACGCTAGAGGCTTATGAGTAAAATCAAAGAAATGACTTTGATCGCACTTTTAAGTGCGATCTTAACGATTTCAAAAGAAATTTTAGCTTTTTTACCGAATATCGAACTTGTAAGTTTTCTTTTGATTCTTTTTGGACGACATTTTAAACTTGCTCATTCTCTGTTGATTGCTACGATCTTTTGTTTCTTACAGATTATCTTATATGGTTTTGGAGATTGGTCCATCATGTATTTTATCATGTGGAATGGATTGGTTTTGATCAGCTATCATACAAAAAATATCTTTAAAAATGAACATCAGCTTGCTCTTTTTAGTGGTGCTTTTGGACTTGTTTTTGGCATGTTTTTTGCGTTTTTTTACCTTGTCTTTTCATTTGAAGCAGCCCTGGCTTATTGGCTTAAAGGTTTATTTTTTGATTTGATTCATGGAGTAGGCAATTATTTGATCATGCTTGTTCTTTATGAAAAAACAGATAAATATATTGGGGAGATATTTAAAGAGTTATGAAAATTGAACGTATTGAGGAATATGATGAACGCTTTGAGAAAGATATTATTGATCAGCATGGAGCTTATGCCATCAATGATGAAACGTATGCTTTTCAAGTATTAGATCGGGATACCTGTAGGGTAACATTTTCAAATAGAAACGATTTAAATGAAGCGATTGAGGAGTATCGTTTTTTTGGTGGTCATGAAAGTCAATCAGTTGCTTTTAGGCAAGCCACAATGAAAATGATACAAAGATACTAAATCCATTCAACGAATTCACTTTTGCCAATCGTCGGAAAAAAAATATGCCAACAATCGGAAAAAAAATAAACCAATCGTCGGAAAAGGTTGTGAAATTTAGTATTATAGAATATACTATAGGTAGTGTAAACGCAAATGAGGTATTTCGAATGAAAAAATATAGAAAAAGAATAGTAGATGATATTTTAAAACGAAAATTGTTAGGCAAAGGAGCAGTTTTAATTGAAGGTCCTAAGTGGTGTGGGAAAACTACGACTGCTGAACAGATTGCTGCCAGTGTTTTATATATGGATGATCCTGAGAAAAAAGAACAAAACATTACTATGTCAGATTTGAATCCTAAATGGCTGTTAAAAGGCGCAACACCAAGACTTATTGATGAGTGGCAACTTGCTCCCAAATTGTGGGATTCTATTCGCTTTGAAGTGGATCATCGTGACTCACTTGGACAGTTTATACTGACTGGTTCTGCTGTTCCTGTTAATACTCAAGAAATTACTCATTCTGGTACAGGACGGTTCACTTGGTTAACAATGCGAACGATGAGTTTGTATGAGTCTGGTGATTCAACAGGTGAAGTTAGTTTGAAAGAATTATTTGAGGGTATAACTGAGATTGCCGGTTCTTCCAATCTTAGTATTGAACGTTTGGCTTTCCTCATTTGTAGAGGTGGTTGGCCTCGAGCTATAGATATGCATGATGAAATTGCATTGGATCAGGCAATAGATTACTATGACGCTGTTGTACGTATGGATATTAACCGGGCAAACAATGTGAAAAAGAATCCTGAAAGAGTTCGTCGTCTGATGCGCTCTTACGCAAGAAATCAGGGGGGACAAGTACCTAATACCGTACTAGCAAAAGATATTGCTATAAATGATGATGCGTCGATGAATGAAGAAACTGTGGCATCTTATATCCAAGCACTTCGGAAAATCTTTGTTATTGATGATATGCCAGCATGGAATCCGAATTTGCGATCTAAAACGGCCATTCGTTCGTCTGATACACGTTATTATAACGATCCTTCGATTGCGGCTGCAGCTTTAGGTATTGGGCCTAATGACCTGCTAAATGACCTAAAAACATTTGGTCTTCTCTTTGAAACACTTTGTATTAGAGATCTTCGTGTTTTTGCTGATGCTCTTGGTGGTGATGTATATCATTATCGAGATAAAGATGGTCTGGAGTGTGATGCAGTTATTCATTTAAGAAATGGTAAATATGGATTAATTGAAATAAAACTTGGTGGCGATAAACTTATTGAAGAAGGTGCAAATAATTTAAAAGAAATGAAAGCTAAAATCGATACGGATAAGATGAATACACCGTCTTTCCTTATGGTTATAACAGGAACGGGTGATTATGCATATCGCCGTCATGATGGTTTATATGTTGTTCCTATAGGGTGCTTAAAATACTGATTCAACAATCAATCAATATTTAATAAAACAACTCATTGAAGTCGTTTTATCTTTTTTTGATAAATGCTTATTAGATATTGAATGGAGTAGTTAATTGTTTTGAGTAATCAAAATGAAGCTGGACTCAGTTTCTTTTTGGAGAAAAATTAAGTATAATAATGGAGATGATAATAAATTATCAGTTAAAAAAAAGAATAATATATGAAAGGTATTTAAAGAGTTATGAAAATTGAACGTATTGAGGAATATGATGAACGCTTTGAGAAAGATATTATTGATCAGCATGGAGCTTATGTCATCAATGATGAAACGTATGCTTTTCAAGTATTAGATCGGGATACCTGTAGGGTAACATTTTCAAATAGAAACGATTTAAATGAAGCGATTGAGGAATATCGTTTCTTTGGTGGTCATATTAGCTGTTTTGTTGATCAAAACGGAAAAATATTAAAAGAATATGATAAGGTTTCATTTTTTGATATGAAATTAGAAGATATTTATGTATCACAATTTTATGTGAGTGAAGAAAAGATAAAGAGGCTTTTGCCATATGTCAATGAATTTTTGATACCAGTAGCTAAGATAGATGGAAAAATGGTTTCGCTTGATGGTCATACACGTATGAAAATTGCTCAGTTAAAAGGAATCTCTCATGTGAACTGTTACTATGAAGAAGCTGGAGATTATGCGAAAGATTTTATGGAGGAAGCACAACAAAGAGGTATTTTTCATGTCTATGATATGCCTTTATTATCGAAAGAAGAATATGAAGAAAAATGGCATCGTTTCTGTGATGACTTTTTCGAACAAAGAAAGGCTCTCTAAATTGTTTGGAGAACTTTTTTCATATAAATTTAAGAAATGGAATCTTGAAAAGATGAAAGATAGTGAATTTATATTGATTAGTTATGAAATTAACACTTTTTGTTGTAATTTTATAACTTTTTCTTTTAAAATCAAGTATAATATGGAGGATGAAAATGAATTGGTATCCGGATGAAATCAAGACAAGTCTTTTGGATGTTGACTTGGATCAATTAAAAAAAGAAGGTATTGAAGCTATTATTTGTGATGTGGATAATACCTTGTGTACGCATGATGAACTTGTCATTTCCAATGAGAAGAAAGCATGGATTAAAAAGGCCCATGATCTGGGTATGAAGGTAATTTTGATATCGAATAATCATGTGGGCAGGATTCAAAAGATTGCGGATGATCTAGGATGTCAGGCCTATGGTTTTTCCCTTAAGCCTCTTCCTCATACATATATGAAAATATTGAAAAAGAATCATCTTAAAAAAGAGCATGTCATTTGTATTGGAGATCAGCTGTTTACAGATATATGGGGTGCTAAGGGAATGAAGTTAAAAAATATTTATGTTAAACCTATCAGTGAGGCGGATATCTTTTATACCCGCTTGTCTAGGAAAATAGAAAATAGGATCTTAAAGGAGAGATTATGAGAAAATGTCAAGGATGTGGAGCTGTGCTCCAAAGTGAAGATGCAAAGAAAATTGGATATACTCCTAAAAGTGATGCTTTGATTTGTCAGCGCTGCTTTCGTCTGACTCATTATAATGATGCGATGGTGAGTTATCGGCAGGGCATCAGTGCAGATGAAGTGTTTCAAAAGGTGAATCAGTTAGATGCCTTGATTTGTTATGTTGTTGATCTGTTTGATTTTGAAGCAGGACTGTTTTCAAGGATCATGGCTCGTAGTAAAAACAAGGAAATACTTCTGGCAGCAACCAAAAGAGATCTGCTTCCTCGCTCTGTTGGCTATGATAAAATATCGCATTTTATCGTTCGCCGCTGTAAAGAAGAAGGAATTGATCTCAAGGGCGTCGTTGTTGTTGAGGATCTTGTTCATCATGCGAAAAGTGATAACAATCCAAGTGTTGAAAATCTAGTAGAAGCTATCAAGGTATTAAGAAAGGACCGTGATGTCGTGATGATGGGAATGGCCAATGCAGGTAAGAGCACGCTTGTAAATGCTTTGCTTGATCGCTCCCAGATTACGACAAGTCCTCATCCAGGTACGACCTTAGATCTGATCGAAATAGAATATGAAGATTTTAAACTGTATGATACTCCAGGCCTTCTGGCAAATGGCAGTGTCTTAACGTATTGTGATGATTCAGACTTGAAAAAGCTGATTCCTCACAAACCTATCAAACCGATCGTGTATCAGCTAAAGGGCAATCAATCGCTTTCAATTGGCGGCTATGCACGTGTTGATCTTTGGGGATGTGAAGGAGTCAGTGCTACCTGTTATTTTTCCAATGAGATGAAGATTCATCGTGGAAAATGTGAGAAGGCAGATGAACTTTGGCAGAATCATTTAGGAAAAGAGCTTTCTCCTACGATCTCAAAGGATTTGTCTGATTTAAAGAAAATGACTTATCAGGGGAATATCGATGGACAGGATATCGTTATTTTTGGATTAGGATTTGTATGTGTCCGAGGAAAAGTAAATAAAGTAGATGTGGTCGTAGATGAAAAAGTTTCTGTGACCTTTAGAAAGGCGATGATTTAAATGTTAGATGGAAAAGCAAAAAGTAAATTAAGAGGAATGGCTCAGACAAGAAAGGCCATTGTCATGATTGGAAAAGAAGGTGTCAGTGATACTTTATGTGCAACGCTTTCTGATTCTTTGAAAGCTCATGAACTAGTTAAGATCAGCTGTTTGAAAACATCACCGATCAGTGTGCGTGAGGCAGCTATTCAGTGTGCGAGTGCAACGCATAGTGAAATCGTACAGATCATTGGTCATACCTTTGTTTTATATCGAAAGAGTGAAAAGAATCTATGTCAGCTGTAAGAATTGGACTTTTAGGCGGGTCTTTTGATCCGATCCATAAAGGACATCTTGCTTTGGCGAAGGCCATCTTGAAAGATGGATGCTCGCAAGTATGGCTGATTCCTTGTATGATTTCCCCTTTCAAGCATGAAAAGCCTACTTCTTTTGAAGATCGTGTAGCAATGATCAAAAGAGCCATAGCACCTTTTAAGAAGATGAAAGTCTGTACGATTGAAAAAGAGCTTCCGATGCCAAGCTATACGATATACACTCTTCAAAAATTGAAAGAGAAGTATGATCATGAATTTATCTTTTATATTGGTAATGATCAGGCACAGCTCTTAGATAAGTGGAAAGATATCGAGGAATGCATGAAACTAGCAGAATTTCGGGTGTTTAAACGTGATAGTGAAATGATCAAATGCCCCTATGATCTAAAAGAAGTTCCTTTTGAGCGGATCGATATTTCATCAACGAAGGTACGTGAGGGAGCTTTTCAGGATGTCAGTGAAAGTGTGCGTAACTATATTTGGGAACATCGTCTTTATCTTCATGAATTTGCCCGGCATTCGATGAATGAAAAACGCTATCGTCATAGCGTGAGCGTGGCCAATGTCTGCAAAGAACTTGCTTCAGCGCATCATTTAAATGAAGAAGATGCCTATGTGATCGGTCTTTTACATGATATCTGTAAATGCTGGGATGATGAAAAAAGTGAACGTTTTATGAAGGTGTATGAGAAAGATCATCTTGATGAACCTAAAGCCATCTGGCATGGCTATCTGGCCGATCATTATTTAAAAAGAGTTTTTAAGATCAAAGAAAAACATATTTTAAAAGCTGTTCATCATCATGTCAAAGGAGATTGTGATGATCCTTATGCACAGATCGTTTACATTGCAGATAAATGTGAACCGTTAAGAGGTTATGATTCCAGCTATGAATTGAACTTAGCGAAAAGAAATTTAAAAGAAGCTGTTTACTATGTAAAACAGGTACAGAGTGAATATATAAAAAAGGAGAAACAAGTATGAACAATGCCTTAAAGGATGTCTTAGAAGCCATTGATAAAGCAAAAGGAAGCGATACAGTTGTTTACCGGGTACATGAGTTAAACCCTTTAATTGACTATGTCGTGATTACGAGTGCGACCAATACTCGTCAGCTTCATTCTTTGGCTGACTATGTGAAGGATAGTTTACAGGAGCATGGACATGGGTATCGCCATATCGAGGGAAATGATATGAGCAAATGGCTTTTAGTAGATAGCGATGATATCGTCATTCATATTTTTGAAGAGAATGAACGTGAGGTCTATGCCCTTGAAAAACTTTATGCTAACTGTGAAAGGGTGATGTAAATGTATCAGGTGCTTGCCCGTTTTTATGATGCGCTTGTGAAAGATGATAAAGCAACACAGGATTGGGTTGATTTTATTGAAGCACACGCTTCTTTTCAACGTGTATTGGAATATGCCTGTGGCAGTGGTGAAATCACGCTTGCTCTGGCAAGAAAAGGCTATGATGTGAAAGCAAGTGATCTTTCCAGTGACATGATTGAAATGGCTAAAAGAAAAGAAGATGCTCATCTGGTAGATTTTAAGGTTCATGATATGGTGGAGCCTTTAAATGAAAAAGTGGATTGTGTGCTTTGTTTATGTGACAGTATGAATTATCTGATTGAAGAAGATGATTTTAAACAGGTACTTCATAATGCTTATATGAATCTAAATGAGCAGGGAACCTTTATTTTTGATGTTCATTCTTTAGATCGTTTAAAAGAATTTGAAGATGAATTTTATGAAGAAGGTGTGATCGATGGATGTGGGTATGAATGGAGCATTGAAACCCACGGTGATTGCATCTATCAGAACTTTGTCTTTTTTGATCAAGAGGCTCATCCAAGCTATGAACAGCATATCCAGCGTGTCTATGATCCATCTTTGATTCGTGAATGGTGTCAAAAGATGGGTTTTAAGGTGAGCCTATATACTGATTTTAAAAAGCAAGGAATCCATGAGGGTGAAAAATATTTTTTTGTATGTGAAAGGAAATCTTTATGATAGCGATTATTAGTGCCATGAATATTGAAAATGAGGCGATCCTGGCCTTATGTCATGATGTAAAGGAAAAAACGATTGCGAATAAAAAGTTTTATGAAGCTGTTTTAGGTGATGAAAAAGTGATCTGTTGTCTAAGTGGGTGTGGAAAAGTCAATGCGACAATTAGCACTACTTTGCTTTTAGAACATTTCCCGATAGATGCAATCTTAAATATCGGAACAGCCGGTGGTTTAAAAGAAGATGAAAATGTATTGGACTGCGTGATCTCTACTTCTGTTGTTGAACATGATTTTGATACGTCAGCCTTAGATGGTGAAGCTGGCAAAGGAGCTTTTTTTGAGGCGGATCCACTGCTTGTTAATACCGCTAAAACAGTTGCGGAAGAGATGAAGATTGCTTATCATGTAGGACTTATCGCCAGCGGTGATCAGTTTATCAGTCAGGATGAACAGATTTCTAAGATATTAAACGATTTTCCTGAAAGTCTTTGTTCTGAAATGGAAGCGGGAGGAATTGCCCACTGTGCCGCTCATTATGGAGTACCATTTGTGGTGATCCGTTCATTAAGCGATATTGCGGTAAAAGAAGGTAATGAGATGGATTTTGAGGAATATGCGAAAAAGGCCAGTGAACGAAGTGCTCAATTCTGTGAGAAATGCGTGGCTCGTTATTCTAAAAAATAATATATTTGATTAAAGGACAGATGTTAGATGTGAAATTCTACCATCTGTCTTTTTTTAATATTTATGAAACAAAAAGTAATTAGGGTTGAAACATAAATTTGTGAAAATATAGAAATAAAGGAAGAGGCTAATGTCAACTTGCAAATTATTGTCCAAACCAGCATTGAAACTTTCCTCGATTAAAGGAAGCTTAAAAACAATACTTTTTATCCATTGACTATTCGATTGTCTTTTTTCATAAATTTGTATTTCTTCAATAATAAGTTCTATAAATTTTCTTTGCTCATCTTTATTCATTTTGTATCAAAACAAAAAAACTTGCGAGCTATAGCACCCACAAGTTTAATCAATTTATTTAATTACAATCCAACTTCCTTTTCGGTTAGAACCAATTCTTTCAATTACTTTTTTATTTTGTAAAGAAATAAAAGTTCGTTCAATCGTTCTTTTTGAAACACCTATCTTCAAAGCAAGTTCATCTGCTGTATATTCTGCATTTTCAATTAAAAGAGTAATTACTTTCTTTTCTGTTTTATTTAATGAAATATTATTACCGACATTATTGCCGACATTATTACCGACAATTTTAGCAAAAAAAGAGATCAAGCTTAAAAACTCACTCTCTCATTTCTTTAATAACTTAAAAAGCCTTGCAAGAAATTATATGATGAGTGACACAGATTTATGGGTATGATAAGAAAGATATCACAATTATTGGCTTTAGGCTGATGGTGTGATTGTAATACATAAGGTCCTAACGGATTTATATCTTGTGAAAAGTAAAAAGAGGCATTGCCTCTTTTAGTTTTTTTGAGAAATTTCAAAGAATTGATTTCTTTCTAAAAAGCTTTCTAGATTTTCAAGATTTTCTTCTGAATTGACAACATATTCAAAGCTATCTACTTTCTCATAGCCATCCTCTGTCTTAGTAATTGCTACGATAGCTGGAAAGGAATCGATATTAAAGGTATTTTTAATGATTTGGTGAATATAAGAGCGATAGGATTGCTCATAATTTACCTTATAGATATTTTCAAATGTAATTCCGTTATGCTCATAGCTGATTTCTTTTAATAATACTTCATCCAGATAGACACAGTCATCTGAATCTTCATCATACAGGAAAACATAAATTGTGTCACTGTTGGTCTTTTCAAAAATACTGTCAATTTGGTTATAAGGAAAAACTTCCTCGTTTACGACACTGTTATTGTATTTATGAAGACGATAGTCTGATATAAAGTTGGATATGATCAAAAGCAATGAGAATAAAACGACAAGGATGGCTGCAATCTTGAGAATTTTTTTCAACATGTTATCACCGCTGACATTTTACCATATTTTCCTTATAAAAAAAAGCCAACGTGTTTTATAAAAAAATGAAATGTGGTAAAATATGCATTAAGGAGTGAAATTATGAATATTAAAAAAATTGCTTTAACAGCTGGATTACTCTTTCTCGTTGTTTTTTTAATATTTGTGAATATTGGTTTAAATATTAGTGGACCCGTTCGATATGAGATGAAAAAGGATGAAGCGGTGCTTGCTGTCGTTCAGGAACGCTTTCCTTTGATTCATTCGCTTTATCGTCATAGTTTTAAGTATGTGACTTATAGTGCTGTAAATGATGATACTGCTTATCTTTTTGATAATGAGGGTGGTCTTGTCATGCAGAAGGATTATGATGTTTCTATGATTGAAGATATTCAATCGCTTGTGGAAGAAAACTATGGTATTGAGAATGCAGAGGTAAATATTGGTTACGGTTATGATAATATGGTATTTGCCGTTGAAGAAGGGGATCTGATGGTTTATTATGATTATGATACCTATGAAGTCGTTTATTATCTTAGGAGAAATTTGATATGAAACAGTGGTATGAAAAAAAATATTTTAATCGGATGTATTGGATCTTTGAAGAGATGGAGAATTTGAATCTAACTCATACGCAGCTTTGTCTGATTTTGTTAGTTCAATATCTTAATGAAACACATTCCATGATTAGTTTTGATGTTTTACGAAATAAATTGAATAAAAGTGAAGAAGAAATCGATGATCTTTTAGATCAGTTACATCAGAAAGGTTATTTACAGATCGATGTTACACCAAAAGGATTTGATATCAGTATTGATGGTCTGTTTCAGATGGAAAATGAGCTTCATTTTGAATCAAATATTTTTGATTTATTTGAAAGTGAATTTAAACGTCCTTTAAGTTCTCGTGAACTTCAAAGAATCAGTGAATGGCTTCATCTGTATGATGAAACATCGATTACCTTTGCTTTGCGTGATGCAAGCATGAGAAATATTTTGAATTTTGATTATATAAATCGTATTTTGGAGAACGGAGCACATGAAGAAGATAAGCAGTGATGAGATCTTAGATCAGTTAGAGATCATGTTTCCAGAAGCTCATTGTGAGCTTATTCATGAATCAACCTTTCAGCTTTTGATTGCTGTCATTCTTTCAGCACAGACGACGGATGCCAGTGTCAATAAGGTTACACCGGCATTATTTGAAAAATATCCAACGGCAAATGAATTAGCTAGGGCTGATCTAAAAGATGTTGAAAATATCATTCGTAATATTGGTTTATATCGCAATAAGGCTAAAAATATCATTGCTTGTGCAAAGGAACTTGTGGAAAACTATGATGGAGAAGTCCCATCGAATATGAAACAGCTGACTTCACTTAGTGGGGTAGGACGAAAAACGGCAAATGTAGTGATGAGCGTTGCTTTTGATATTCCGGCGATTGCAGTGGATACTCATGTAGAAAGAATCAGCAAACGCTTAGGATTTGCTAAGCAGCAGGATAGCGTATTGCAGGTGGAAGTGAAATTAAAACGAAAACTTAATAGACAAAGATGGAATCGAGCTCATCATTTGTTTATTTTCTTTGGAAGGTATTTTTGTACTGCGAAGAATCCAAAATGCAGTGAATGTCCATTTATTGAAAGCTGTCGTGAAAAAAATAAGAATCCCGGACATCATAAGTCATGATTTTACATAAATTTAATAGTAAATTTTAGTAGGTTTTACATTGCTTCATTATACTAAAATTGTATACATAGCATATATACAGGAGGAAGTAGGATGAGCATAAAAACAGCTGTTATCGAATATTCACCAAAAGCAGAAAAAATGGCAAAAAAAATTGAAGAAAAAGCGAATGAAATGGAAGCGTTAGGTTATGAATTCATTACTTTCTCGATTACTGGAAGTGCCAAGGCGATCTTAGTTTTTAAAGATCGTTTAAAAGAAGCAGAGAAACAGCAGGGGTGTTAAACAACTGCTGCTTTTTGGTATAGGAGGTCAAAATGAAAGAAGCGGTTATTGATATTGGATCTAACTCGATGCGATTAACAGTATATGAGGTAGAAGAAAAAAATTTTAAGATTTTATTTAAAGAAAAGTTTATGGCAGGTCTTGCAGGATATGTGGAAAATGGATGCATCAGTGAAGAAGGGATCCAGCGAGCTTGTAATGGATTATTGGAATTTAAGAATACGTTAAAGCTGCTATCTTTAGATGAGTGTGTTCACGTTTTCGCAACTGCTTCATTGCGTAATATCGTCAATACAGATGATGCAGTGGCACAAATCAAAGAAAAGACGGGCTTTGATCTTGATATTATTTCAGGTGAAGAAGAAGCAGTTCTTGGGTATATGGGTGTGATGCAGGAAATTGCAGTATCTGAGGGTGTATTTGTTGATATTGGCGGAGCCAGTACAGAAATTACCGTATTCAAAGATCATGAATTGCATTTTTCTAAAAGTTTTCGTATTGGTTCGTTAAAACTTTATAAAGACTGCGTAAAGAAGATCTTGCCTGGGAAGGGTTCCCTGAAAAGAATTGAAAAAGCGATTGATGAAGCGTTGTCAGGTGATGTTGATAGTTTCACAAAACAAAAACAGTTAGTTTGTACTGGTGGAACGGCTCGAGCTGTATTGAAACTTGCGAAATTTTTAGGACTGGTATCAGAAAATGAACGGACACTTTTGATCGCACATATGAATAAGATCAAAGAGGTGCTGTTAGCTGATGAAAAGCAGGCTGCAGATGTAATTTTAAAAGTTGTTCCGGAACGTATTCATACGATCATTCCTGGCTTTTTAATTCTTTATTCTATTGCAGTTGAGTTCCAAGTTGAGAAAATCATGGTTTGTAATTATGGTGTCAGGGAGGGATATCTTTGTCAAAAGGTTCTGAAATGAAACAGACATATCTATATACCCAAAATCGAGAGCTAAGCTGGTTACGGTTTAATCAGCGGGTTTTGGAAGAAGCGATGGATGAGAGCGTACCAGCGCTGGAAAGACTGAAGTTCATCTCTATCTTTTCCACAAACCTAGATGAATTTTTTATGATTCGTGTAGGCAGTCTATTTGATATCTCATCGGCTGCTGTAGATGATATTGATAATAAGACAGGATGGACGGCGAAACAACAGCTCCATCAGATCTATCAGACGATTCCTGGATTGATAGAAAGAAAGGCAAATATTTATGCTGCTGTTTGTGAAACACTTTCGCAAAGCGGCATTCAAGATGTTTCTTATGGAGAATTAAGTGCGAGTGAAGCGAAATTTGTAAAGCGTTATTTTAATGAAAAGATATTACCGATTCTTTCACCGCAAATTGTAGATAACCGGCATCCTAAACCACATTTTCGTAATAAACAGTTATATGTGGCTTCACTTGTAAAAGGAAAAGACAATAAAAAGTCAATTGCTTTCATACCGGTTCCTTTGCTTTTATCACAAGTCATCATGTTACCGGATGAGAAACGTTTTATTCGAATTGAAAATATTCTTTTAGAGATGGCTTCGACACTTTATGGTCAATATAAAGAGATAGAATCCTGTATTCTTGCTGTTACAAGAAATGCGGATGTTAGCTTTGATCCAGAGAAGTTTGAAGATGCGGATACTGATTTTCGTACGTACATGAAGAAAATTCTGAAGAAAAGGTCGAGCCTTGCGATTGTTCGTTTGGAATTGAGTCATAAGATATCGAATACGTTTTCTAAGGAACTTTTGAAAATCATCGATGTCGAGAATCGTCAGATCTATGCGGATACAACTCCGTTGAATATGAAATATGTTTTTGAATTGGTTAAAAAATTACCAGATAAAATCAAAGAACCGCTTTGTTATTCTTCTTATATTCCAAAATGGCCCAATGACTTAGATAAGAACAGTTCTATGATCGAACAGATACGTGAATCCGATAAACTGTTGTTTTTCCCTTTTGATTCTGTGGATCCGTTTATTCGTCTTTTAAATGAGGCCGCTGACAGGGAAGATGTCGTATCAATAAAAATTACGATTTATCGTTTGGCTTCTTCTTCAAAAATTATTCGTGCCTTATGCAGAGCGGCTGAAAATGGTAAAGAGGTCATAGCTTTGATGGAACTGCGTGCCCGTTTTGATGAGGAAAATAATATTGCCTGGTCGGCAATGCTGGAAGAAGCGGGATGTAAAGTCATTTATGGTTTTGAAAATTATAAATGTCATAGCAAGATATGTCTGATCACCCTTCGTCAAAAAGGAAAATTCCGTTTTATTACCCAGATTGGTACAGGTAATTATAATGAGAAGACCAATGCCATGTATACCGATTTAAGTCTGATGAGTGCGAATGATCGTTTAGGTGCTGATGCAACTGCTTTTTTTAGAAATATGATGATTGAAAATCTTGAGGGTGAATATAGTGATCTTCTGGTTGCACCTTTAGGAATGAAACCTGCTTTGATCCGCCTTATTGATGAGCAGATTGAAAAAGGTGAAGAGGGTTATATTTGTATCAAGGTAAATTCAATTACAGAAAGAGATATGATTGAAAAGCTTGCGGAAGCGAGTCGGGCAGGGGTTGATGTGCAGCTGATCGTTCGAGGTATTTGTTGTATTCGTCCGGGCATCATCGATCATACAGATCATATCGTGGTAAATAGTATCGTTGGACGCTATTTAGAACATGCACGTATTTATTGTTTTGGTAAAGGAGAAGAAATGAAGCTATATATTTCTTCCGCTGATCTTATGACACGTAACTTACGGCATCGTGTGGAGATTGCGGCTCCTATTTATGATAACGATATAAAAGAGATGATCTTGCACATTCTTCAGACTCAGCTTGCCGATACTTCTAAAGCTTCTTTGCTGCAGCCGGATGGCACATATGTCCGCAAAAATAAAGCCGGAGAGGTCTTGGTAGATAGTCAGCAGGTGTTTATGGATCAAAGTCTGCATAAACAGGTCATCGTTAAACCCAAAAAGAAAGGTTTTGCACATTTTATCCAAAATATATTCAAATCAAGATAGAAAATATAGAAATCATCAGCATCTTGCTGATGATTTCTTTCATTCATAAAAAATTACCACTATAAAGTGTCTAAAAAGGGGCAATTGTTGATTTAATATTGATAATATTATGATAAAATTTATATGAAAGAGAGGGTTTTATATGGAAATGACATTGAGATGGTATGGTTCAAAATCTGATACCGTAACCTTAAAACAAATTCGACAGATACCTGGAGTGACAGGTGTCATTACAACTTTATATGATAAACAGCCGGGAGAGGTATGGAGCCGTGAAGAAATTGCCGCTATGAAAAAAGAGGTAGAAGCGAGCGGTCTTCGTGTAGCCGGAATTGAAAGTGTCAATGTGCATGATGCAATCAAGACAGGAGCAGCTGAGCGTGATCAGTATATTGCTAATTATATTGAGACATTAAAGAATCTTGGAGAAGAGGATATTCATTTAGTATGTTATAATTTTATGCCTGTATTTGACTGGACAAGAACAGAATTGGCACGTGTGAGGGAAGATGGTTCTACCGTTTTGGCTTATTCACAAGATGCAGTAGATCATTTGGATCCTGAAAAAATGTTTGAATCAATTGCTTCTGATACTAATGGAACAGTTATGCCAGGATGGGAACCTGAAAGAATGGCACGTGTTAAAGAACTTTTTGCGATGTATAAGGATATTGATGATGAAAAGCTATTTGAAAATTTAAAGTATTTTCTAGAAAAGATCATGCCAGTATGTGATCAGTATGACATCAATATGGCGATTCATCCTGATGATCCAGCCTGGTCTGTTTTCGGATTGCCAAGAATCATTATCAATAAGGAAAATATATTAAGAATGATGAAAATGGTGGATAACCCACATAATGGGGTTACGTTTTGCAGTGGATCTTATGGTACGAATCCTAAAAATGATCTTCCGGATATGATTCGTTCTTTGAAGGGAAGAATTCATTTTGCACATGTAAGAAATTTGAAATTTAATTCTGATCGTGATTTTGAGGAAGCAGCTCATCTTTCAAGTGATGGCAGCTTTGATATGTATGAAATCATGAAAGCTTTATATGATATTGGTTTTGATGGTCCCATTCGTCCGGATCATGGACGTATGATCTGGGATGAGGTAGCGATGCCAGGATATGGTTTGTATGACCGTGCATTAGGCGCTACCTATCTGAATGGTCTTTGGGAGGCTATTGATAAAGGAGCTAAAAGATAATGGAATTAAACAGTCAAGGATTAAAAAAAAGGGAGCAGTGGCTAGATAAAGGATATCAGCTTGGAGAGTATGATCGTGAAGAAGTTACGGCACTGACAAGAAAAAATCCCTTGTGGATTCATTTTGGAGCAGGAAATATTTTCCGTGCTTTTCAGGCGAATGTTGTAGAGAAACTTTTAAATGAGAAAGTTTTAGATAGAGGATTGATCGTTGCAGAAGGATTTGATTATGAGATCGTTGAAAAGATGAATCGTCCTCATGATGATTATTCGATTTTAGTGACGTTAAAGGCTGATGGAACGGTTGAGAAAAAAGTAATTGGAAGTGTTGTAGAAAGCTGTATTCTAGATTCCGCAAATGAAGAAGAATTTACACGTCTTAAAGAAATCTTTGCGAATCCTTCTTTACAGATGGCCTCTTTTACGATTACTGAAAAGGGATATTCGTTAGTGGATGGCAGTGGAAATCTGCTTGCTAGCGTAGAAGAAGATTTTAAGGGTGGTCCTGAACAGCCATCTTCATATATTGGTAAGGTGGCATCTTTGCTTTATATGCGTTATCGTAATACGGATAAAGGAATTGCGATGGTGAGCATGGATAACTGTTCTCATAATGGCGATAAGCTATATGAAGCAATCAGTGCTTTTGTGAAAGAATGGGTGGCAAATGGTTTAGTTGAAGCAGGATTTGAAAACTATATCAATGATAAGACACGTGTTTCTTTTCCATGGACCATGATCGATAAGATTACTCCTAGACCGGATGCGTCAGTAGAAAAGATATTAAATGAGGATGGTATTGATGGCCTTGATCCCATCATTACTTCAAAAAATACCTATGTAGCACCATTTGTGAATGCTGAAGAGTGTGAATATTTGGTTGTGGAAGATGTTTTTCCAAACGGACGTCCTGAATTGGAAAAGGGCGGTATCATGTTTACGGATCGTGAAACGGTTGATAAGGTTGAAAAGATGAAAGTTTGTACCTGTCTGAATCCGCTTCATACTTCTTTAGCGGTGTTTGGCTGTCTTTTGGGTTATAAGAAGATTTGTGATGAAATGAAAGATGAGCAGTTAAGAAAGCTCATTGAAAAGATTGGTTATGAAGAGGGATTGCCGGTTGTCGTTGATCCTAAAGTAATTGACCCAAAGGAATTTATTGATACAGTAATTAATGTACGTCTTGTGAATCCTTTTATGCCGGATACACCACAGCGTATTGCTACAGATACATCTCAAAAGCTAGCCATTCGTTTTGGAGAAACGATCAAAAAATATGAAGCTTCAGATAGTTTGAATGTTTCTGATCTTAAGCTGATTCCCCTTGTTTTTGCTGGCTGGATTCGCTATTTGATGGGAATTGATGATCAGGGAGAAACTTTTGATTTATCACCGGATCCACTTTTAGATACACTGACACCTCTTGCTTCTAAACTATCTTTAGAAGAAGATGTGGATATAGAAAAGATCGTAGAAGAACTTTTACGTAATGAATCTATTTTTGGTGTTGATTTAGAAACAGTGGGACTTGCGGAAAAGGTCATTGGTTATCTAAAGGAATTGTGTGCCGGTAAGGGTGCTGTAAGAGCAACATTAAGAAAGTATACGGAGTAAGATCATGCGAAAATTTATGGATGATGATTTTTTGCTTCATAGCGATGTAGCTAAAAGACTGTATCATGATATTGCCGCTAAAATGCCAATTATTGATTATCATTGTCATATCGATCCTAAAGAAATCTATGAAGATGTTCAGTTTGACAATATTACACAGGTTTGGTTAGGTGGAGATCATTATAAATGGCGTCAGATGCGTTCAAATGGTATTGATGAGAGATATATTACTGGTGATGCCAGTGATCGTGAGAAGTTTCAAAAATGGGCTGAAACGTTAGAAAAAGCGATCGGGAATCCACTTTATCACTGGTCACATTTAGAATTAAAACGCTATTTTGGTTATGAAGGACATCTTTGTGGTGAAACGGCTCAGGAAGTATGGGATCTTTGCAATCAGCGATTACAAGAAAAGGATCTGTCCGTACGTGGGATCATTCGACAATCAAATGTAGAAGTTATCTGTACGACAGATGATCCAATCGATGATTTAAGATGGCATCACATGCTTGCGGAAGATGATTCTTTTGATGTAAAAGTCTTACCAGCATGGCGTCCGGATAAAGCGATGAACATTGATAAAAATGATTATGTCGATTATCTGAGAAAATTAGAAGCAGTGAGCCAGATAAAATTAGATAGTTTTAAATCACTGATGCAGGCTTTAAGATTACGTATGGATCACTTTGAAAAACATGGCTGTAAAGTAAGTGACCATGGATTAGATTATGTATGTTTTGTTGAAGCAAGTGAAGAAGAAATAGAATCTATCTTCCAAAAACGTTTAATGGGAGAAGAACTTTCTTTAAATGAAATAAGTGCCTATAAAACAGCTTTTATGTGTGCTCTTGCGAAAGAATATCATAGACGTGGATGGGTGATGCAGCTTCATTATGGGGCAGCTCGTAATCTGAATCAGAAAATGTTTGAAAAATTAGGTCCAGATACAGGATATGATGCAATTTCTACTTATGCACCTTCTTCACAGCTAGCAAGTTATCTGAATGCCCTTGCTTATGATAACTGCCTTCCTAAAACGATTCTTTATTCTTTAAATCCAAATGATAATGCCATGATTGGATCACTGATTGGCTGTTTTCAGGATGGAAGTGCAGCCGGTAAGATCCAGCAGGGAAGTGCCTGGTGGTTTAATGATCATAAAACAGGTATGACTGAGCAAATGACCTCGTTGGCAAATCTGGGACTTCTTGGTAATTTTATTGGGATGCTGACTGATTCAAGAAGCTTTTTATCCTATACAAGACATGAGTATTTCCGTAGGATCTTATGTGATCTTGTAGGAACATGGGTTGAAAACGGTGAATATCCAGATGATGAAAAAGCACTTGAAAAGATCATAAAAGGCATTTGTTATGAGAACTGTAAGCATTACTTTAATTTTTAATTGTATAAACCTTTAGGTAAACATACTTGAACAAATCGAGACTTCTGAATGAGTCTCGATTTTTCTTAGCATAAATAAAATACAGGAATCATGATGTGATTCCTGTATTTTTTTTTAATCATCTGTTTCGTCTGTTGGATCTGTTGGCTGTTCAGGTGTTTCTGGTGTCTGTGAAGAACCTAATTTTCTTGTTTCACTAGCTGATAATGTCACACAGACCTGATTTGATTTAGAACTATCGTTTTGATATCCGTAATAGCCGCAGACTCTTGCTTCAACTCCTGGTGTTATGTCAAAGGTATCGCTGCCAGTATCAGTGTCAAAGCTAGTGACACCAAGGCTTGTACCATTCTGGAAAACTTCTACCTTATAAACAATTGGACCAAAAACAGCTTTTTTATCGAAAACTTTTGTTCCCGTATAATCCGGGAAGCCGTCAACACCATGATACAAACCATCAAATTCGTTGAGAGCCTCACTATCAGGATATGGAGTGAAAGTAAAGTCAACAGTTTTCGCATTTTCATTGACTACCGCTGTAAATGAGTTTAAATTTGAAATCTCATCTGGAGTCAGTGTTTTAAGTGTTGCGAATTCACTTATGACTTTTCCTGTGGATATCATTGAAGCCGGTGTTCCATCCGGAACTGCAAAATGTCCGTTGTCAAAGGCACCTTTAATATGTGTTATAGTAACAATACCACTTGGCTGAACAAAGTCATCCGGGTAATTATTGGCATGAATGGTATCAAAAATAAGCTTATTGATCTTTGTTGGTATATTTTGATTCATCATGGCATCAGTCAAATAACCATAAGGAACGTTATTTTCATCATTGTCAAAGCCCATCCACGTCGCTATGGAATACTTGCTTGTATAAGAAACTGTCCATTTATCTTTAGCTGCTCTTGTTGGAATACCATAGGCAGCTCCAGCATCTGCCCAGTCACTTGTACCGGTCTTTGTAGCTACCTGATAGCTGCTTCTCATTGCACCCTGGAAGGAACTTGGGTAATTGCTTACAGCCTGTACTAATAGTTCAGTCATCAGATAAGAAGCTTGTGGTGAGAATACCTGACGGGAAACCACTTCGTGTACATAGTCTTCTTGTTCACCATCTAAAAATTCAATACGTGTAATGGCATATGGTTCAACATAAACACCACCATTTCCTAAAGCAGCATAAGCAGCAGCCATTTGAAGCGGTGTTGCAGCCATTTCACTACCACCAATGGCCATACCTAAATCAAGATTGACTTCACCGTCTAATACATCTTGGAAAGTATCTAAGCCTAAGCTAACCATCGTTTCTGCAACTTTTTTCTGACCAACTACATTTATAACATCTCGTAATGCAGTAATCGCTGAGATATTCCATGAACGAGCAAGTGCTTCTAAGATCGTAACATCACCATGGAAAGCACCACCTGCATTTTGAGGAATATAATCTCCAAAATCTTGAGGAACATCGGCAATGATCTGATCTGTTGACCATCCAAGGTATTCAAAGGCCAATGTGTAATCTAGCAACGGTTTGATACTTGATCCTGTCTGTCGTTCTACAGAGTAACCAAAATTTTTACGAATATCACCTGAATAATTTAATCCACCGGCAATTGCCGCAATTGATCCGTCGCTAATATCGATCAAGGCGCTACCAGACTGTAATCCTAAAGGGGCATCTTCAAAGTAACCATATTCACCGTTCATGATGGCTTCATAAAGCTGTTGTGTTTCAAGATCAAAAGTCGTATAAATGACCATATTTCCTTGATAGATATCGATACCTAATTCCTCATCACAGTAATCACGAACATAGTCGATCACGCTTTGCAATGGATCACCTTCAAAATTAGTCGTACCATTCAGCTGGAAAGCTAATTCAGTATTGATTGCCAGATCATATTCTTCCTGACTGATATAACCGTGCTGAAGCATGAGCCCTAAAGCTGTATCACGTCTTTCTACTGCATTTTCATAATTTAAATAAGGATTATAGGCATTTGGGGCATTGATGACACCTGCTAAGAAAGCAGCTTCAGATAGGGTGACTTCACTAATGTCTTTTCCAAAATAATATTCTGCACCTTTCTGAACACCTCGAGCAACACCGCCAAAATTAATATAATTCAAATAGCGCATCAGAATTTCTTCTTTGCTTAAAGAGCTTTCAGCTTCCAATGCAAGAAAGATTTCTTGTACTTTCGCAAAAAGTTTTTCAATGGCATTTTGCGATTCATCTGTTGTGCCATGAGTCACATCGATCATCTGCATCGTTAAGGTAGACCCGCCTTGTCCAAAACTTAAAGTTTTTATATTTTCAAGCAATGCTTTTAAGAAACGTGGTAAATCAAAACCATTATGCTTAAAGAAACGGGAATCTTCAACTGCCAGAAAAGCATCGATAACTACTTGAGGTACCTGATCATAGGTAGTATTTTCTCTGATACCGTCACCGCTGGAAAGCTGAATAGCAGGAACATCTTCACCATTCTCATCTTTCATCATGATCGTTGTCGGTTCATCACCATGTAATAGTGATTCATCGAACTTATCTTTTTGTGCCAGGATCTGATTGAGCGTCAGATAACCAAATAAACTAGCGATTACCACACAAGCTAATGCGAAAACTCCGATCGTATCGATAATTTTTCTTTTTCTGGATTTGCTTTGTGTATTTTGATCCTTTACTTTTTTATTTGCCATTGTTGCAACCTCCTTGGAAATACATTTCATCTACTGCATCTAAATATTTAAGACGAGGAATATAACTTTCCTGAATCAGTTTGCCTACTTCTTTTATTTTTTTATAAGAGAGCGATTTCTGATTCTTATCTTCATAGGCATCAATCATAATTTGTCCATCGATCAGATAAGTTTCATTATAGCTTGTAAAACGCAGGATGACAAATGAGATTCCGCCATGATGAATGACTCGTTTCATGTGCTGAATCTGATGAGGATGAATCAGCTGAAAAGGGAAGCCTCCCTTATTTTTGGTTTGTTTTGCCTCAAAGTCAATGGCCTTGCCACGATAGACACCATTATAGTCGGTCGTAGAAGGAACTTTGTAATAGGCTTCGCTGATTCGGGCATGAGCACGATTGGGATAATCCACCCTGACTACTTGAATCGGTGTAGGTTTCTTATGAATACATGCTCGATCTGTTTCCAGATAATATTCATTTGTTTCATTGATATCATTCTCCAGACTCATTCCACGGCCACTGTGAGAAAGCGTTTTAGCGGATGTGTTAGAGACTGATATGGATGGGTTTTGTTTTGTCGGATAACCAATCATTTCATCACCTATCTACCATTATACAAAATTTTTATATTTAAATCTAGTTATGTTTCAAATTGGCTTGCTTTTTATAAGAAAATTTGAGAAACTAATAAAGGTGGTGATGATATGCAGACATTTGAATTAACTGTCCAGGAAATTCTGGATAAGCAGTTTAACATTGATTTTAAAGGGTATAACGCACAGGAAGTTGATGAATTTCTTGATCTTGTTATCCATGATTATCAGCAGTACGATGAAAAGTTAAAAGAGTGTACAGATACACTGTTGAAATATGAAAACACGATCGAGAGTCTGAAAAATCAAATCAGCGATCTGCAGTCTCGTTTAAATCTTCAAAGTGAGGTATCAACGAATACATCAAATTTAGATGTACTAAGAAGACTGTCTCGTCTTGAAGCAGAAGTGTTTAAAAAATAACTGACATTAGGGCAATCGCTGGCGTAAGCTAGAGGAAAGTCCATGCTCGCACATTCTGAGATGAATGTAGTGTTTATGCTGAACGAAGTCATAAGTTCAGGTAGAGAAATCTAACGGCCGGTCAACGCCTAAGGGAAACTATGGTTGAGACCGTGAAGGTGCCACAGAGACGAGCTGTGTGGAAACATACAGGTGGAACGGGTAAACCCCATAAGCGAGAAACCCAAATTTGGTAGGGGAATCGCTGCGAGTGAAATGAAATAAGCAGCGGACACATAAGTGTAGATAAATGGTTGCCACTTCCTTTGGAAGGACAGAACATGGCTTATATAATGTCGGTATTTAGCCTCGCACAAGCGAGGTTTTTTTTGTGTAAAATGAAAAAATATAAATAAAAAACAAAAAAAGAATATCATTTTAATAAAAAATATGATATAATCTACTGCGTATTAAAACAATTTTATACTAATAATCAAAAGAATTTGAAGTTCCTATTCAAATCTGTCTTGTTCGTTGAAATGTCTAGGGTGACATGTTATAATATTGTGGAATAAAAAGGTGATTGTAGACTATGAAAGAAATCGGAGAATTTTTAAAACAAAAAAGACTTGAAAAAGGAATCACGATTGATCAGATAGCAGAAAAGACAAGAATGCCTGCTGTGAGGATCAAAGCGATTGAAGAAGGAAATCTGGATGCTTTTAAGGACGATCTTTCCTATCTCCAGTTTTTTATTCAATCTTATTGCAATGCGATAGGAATTGATTATCATGAAGTGAAATCACAGCTTAGTGACAGTATCAATAGTTATACGATGTCATTTCAGGCAGATCAGCTTCGTGCACAGAGCGAATCAGAAAAAAATATTCGTGAGAAATCAACGCAAAGGGTCAATGAATATAAAAAACGAAATCCTGCAAAGAAGGTAGAACGCAAGATTGATTTTTCTTTGATCAGTTTTGTTGCTGTTATTGCTTTGGTTATTATTTGTCTGGCTACAGTAGGCGGTTATTATTTAACACGACAGTTTGCTCCAGGAAATGATGAGCCAATTGCTGATGTGACTCCACCTGAAGATGATACAACAGATGACAAGCCACAAGTAGATCAGCCTGAGGAACCGGTAGAAGTGAAAGAAATTGAAGCAGTTGCGGCTGAACAAGTGGGTGATTATGTCATTGAGAATGCGGAAGACAAATTCATCTTAAGAATAGAATTTGCTTCTAATTCCTGGTTTCGTGCTATTTTGGATGGCACAGAACTGAGCACTCCGGAAGCAAGAGTGTATGATGCTGGTACAACGCTTGAAATTGAGCTTGATCCAGCCAGCAATACTGATTTAAATCTGCGTTTTGGTTATTTTGCCGGTACGAAGATGTTTGTTGATGATCAAGAAGTAGTGATCGATGAATCGATTGCTAATTCAACAGGAGTTCAAGAAATAAACTTTACGATTGGAGGAAATACGAGTGAACCTGCCGAATAAACTTTCCTGTTTCAGAATGGCATTAGTGCCTTTGATCGTTCTTGTGTGGATCTTTCCGTATGCCCAGCTGAATATTGCGATGCCTGAATTTACTTTTGGAATCGTAAGTCTTTCGTTAAAAAATATTTTGGTGCTAGTCCTGTTTTGTGTAGCTTCATTTACAGATTATTTAGATGGCCAAATTGCTCGAAAAAATCATCTGGTGACTTCTTTTGGAAAATTCATTGATCCTATTGCTGATAAGCTGCTTGTAAATACGATGCTGATCATGTTTGTATGTTATGGTATGGTACCTATCGTACCGGTCATTGTAATGATCTGGCGTGATACGATCGTAGATGGAATGCGTATGAGCACAGCGAGCAAGGGGATCGTCGTTGCGGCGGGAATGCTTGGAAAGATCAAGACAGTCAGTCAGATGATCACGATTATTTTAGTGCTTTTAAATAATTTGCCATTTGAATTATGGCGTTTTCCGATGGCTGAATTTATGCTTTGGTTTTCGATGCTTGTTTCAGTCGCCAGCGGATTTAGTTATTTTATGCAGATGAAAAAATATATTATGGAAACAATGTAATGGAAAAATTTGTTGAACTGTTAAAAGAAAAAAAAATTACGATTGCTACCTGTGAGTCCTGTACAGGCGGGTTATTAGCAGCTATGTTATGTGATTTTAGTGGCATTAGTGCTGTTTATAAAGGAAGCATTGTTACCTACAGCAATGAAATCAAAGAAAGAATTGTTGGTGTCGATCCAAAACTGATTGCTGATAAAGGTGTGGTCAGTGAAGAGGTAGCTCGTGAAATGGCTATACATACGCAAAAGCTAATGAATGTGGATCTATGCATCTCTTATACAGGAAATGCGGGGCCTGATGTTTGTGACAATAAGCCGGTTGGCTGTGTCTATTGTGGAGTAGCTTTTAAAGATGAGGTTTTCTGCTTTGAATATATGCTTAAAGGAAGCCGAAATGAGATTCGTCATCGTGTAATTGAAGAAAGTATAAAAAAAATTAAAGAAATTTTGGGAAATATGACAAAAGAGTGCATATAAAAGAGTAGGAGGTTTCATAAGTATGGATAAAGATAAGGAAAAAGATAAATCCGAAGCGTTATTGAAAGATACGATCGCCCAAATTGAAAAACAATACGGTAAAGGATCGATCATGAAACTGGGAGATCGTGCAAGCGTAGATGTGGATGCAATCAGTTCCGGTTCATTAAAAATTGATCAGGCTTTAGGAATCGGTGGTTTTCCAAAAGGAAGAATCATAGAAATATATGGTCCGGAATCAAGCGGAAAAACAACCCTTGCTCTTCATGCGATTGCTGAGGTTCAGAAAAAAGGCGGAAGAGCCGCTTTTATTGATGCGGAAAATGCCATTGATCCTGTATATGCACAAAATCTAGGTGTTCAGATCGATGATTTGATTTTGTCTCAGCCAGATTCAGGGGAACAGGCCTTGGAGATCACAGAGCTTTTGATCAAATCAGGAGCGATTGATTTAGTCGTTATTGACTCTGTAGCGGCTTTGGTGCCCCAGGCAGAATTAGATGGTGAAATGAGTGATGCTCATGTAGGATTACAAGCACGTTTGATGTCTAAGGCAATGAGAAAATTAGCCGGTGTTATGAATCGCAGTGAATGTACAGCCATTTTTATCAACCAGTTACGTGAAAAGGTAGGCATCATGTTTGGAAATCCAGAAACGACACCAGGTGGAAGAGCTTTGAAGTTTTATGCGTCTGTTCGTTTGGATATTCGAAAATCTGAAGCTATTAAAAATGGTACTGAAATCGTTGGAAATAAGGTAAATGTAAAGGTAGTCAAAAATAAAGTGGCTCCGCCATTTAAAACAGCGGTAGTAGAAATCATGTATGGTCAGGGAATCAGTTATGTTGCGGAACTTCTGGATTTGGCAGTTGACTACGATATCATTCAGAAAAGTGGTTCCTGGTTCTCATATAAAGGCGAAAAGATTGCTCAGGGAAGAGATGCTGCTAAGAATTATTTGAAGAACAATCCAGAAATCTTTAATGAAGTGGATGCTCTTGTGAAAGAAAAACTGACGGCATAGTTATGAAATTCTTTAAAAAAAAGCCAAAGCCGGATGTCATGGGGTTTATCTGTTGTGAAACTTCTTTGAACAGGGCTCATTACATGGCGGAACATTTTCATGATGATAAACTTTATTATCCTTCCTATCTTTTTTCAACAGCGATCATTTTTTATAATTTAGAAAAAAAATATTCAGAAGAGCTGATTGATAAAATAGAGAATCACTGCGATCGTTTTTTTATAAAGAAAAATAAAACTTATTCACAGGATCAGATTTTGTCTGATCGAAGTATGGTTAAACGTTCATTGATGAAACAAAGTCAGATAGCCGACTTTTTAGAAATGAGCGGATTTGTGGATGAAACTGGTGAAATAGCTGATATTTTAGATGACTGGATGGCAGCTGATTTATTATTGAATGAAGATATAAAGTCTATGTAAATAGGCTTTTTTCTTAATCTAAAGGAGAAAATATGATACTGAATGTCAGTGGACGATGTGATATTGTAGCTTTTTATACAGACTGGTTTATGAAACGATATGAAGAAGGATTTGTTGATGTACGCAATCCATTTTATCCTACTTTTGTTAGTCGTATTTATTTTGAAAATGTAGATGCGATCATGTTTTGTACAAAAAATCCACTTCCTATCCTGCCTCATCTTTCTAAAATACATCAGCCGATTCTTTTTCATATAACCTTAACTCCTTATAAAAAAGATATTGAACCGAATGTAATCGATAAAAGATTAATCATCAAAGGAATCAAAGAGCTTTCTAAAAGTATCCCTAAAGAAAATATCTATGTGCGGTATGATCCAATTTTTATCAGTGATGTTTATACGATTGATTATCATATTCGTGCTTTTGAGAGAATGTGTACGTTACTTGATGGCTATGTGGAACATATCATTATATCTTTTCTTGATGAGTATAAAAATGTACAAAAAAATCGGCATATATTAAAAGATCATCCTTTAGGTGAAGATGAATATCAAAGAATTGGTCTTTCATTTGCACAGAGTGCCAAAGCACATGGTATGAGCGTACAAACCTGTGCTGAGGAGCATCATTTATGTGAATATGGTTTTATCCGTTCTGACTGTATATCTAAAGAATTGGCTTTTCAGTTAACACATAAAAAATATAAACGATGGAATGCAAGAGGAAAGAAGTGTAATTGTGTAGAAATGGCTGATATAGGAACGTATAACTGCTGTTCTCATCTATGTCGCTATTGTTATGCGAATTATGATGAATCAGTGGTCATCAAGAATATGAAGCAGCACGATGATGCGTCGACAATGCTGGTAGGTTATTTGAGAGATGATGATAGGGTCAAGGTAAGAAAATGAAACAGAAATTAAGGAAAAAATATAAACAAATTCGTAAGGGTATTCCTGATAAAGCAATGAAATCTTTACAGATAGCCAATAAACTTAAAAATCATTTCAATTATCAGCAATCAAATCATATAGCTTTTTAT
The DNA here is from genome assembly GCF_900104665.1 of Traorella massiliensis. GTDB lineage: Bacteria > Bacillota_I > Bacilli_A > Erysipelotrichales > Erysipelotrichaceae > Traorella > Traorella massiliensis. Next base: position 398,122 of record NZ_LT629968.1, read on the forward strand.
TCCTGGTATATTATAAATGACTCATTTAATAGTCATTTACAGTATACTTTTCCTTTCTATCAACCCTTTAAACCGTGGTTGATTACGGTTTTGTTAATCTGTAAAATTGAATAATGTGAATGTGGATTTGTATTATTCCTTGTGGCTTGACTACTTTAAGGAGGTTCTTACCACACCTTATTCCTAAATAATGATGAGTTAGATGAGTCTTTGAATTCGTATTTTGAACCAGGTTTTGTGGTTTAAGTGTTGTGGATACCATTTTCACGTATTTTAAAGAAAGGATTTTATATCATGAAATTAGTTGGAATCGACATTGGAAAGAATAAACACTTCTTTTGTATCATGGATAAAGATACCGGAGAACTTATCGTTCACCCTGCTTCTTTCTCTAATGATAAACATGGCTTTGATCTGCTTATTCAAAATCTTAAACCTTACTCTAAAAAATCTATCTTAATTGGTATGGAAGATACCGGACACTATCATTTTGCTTTGTTGAGATTTCTTCTGGATAGAAACTTCTCCGTTGCTCTTATCAATCCTACAACCACTGATTTTTCCCGTAAAATGCAAGGTGGTATTACCAAAAATGATAAGCTCGACACTTTGACTATTTGTGATGTCCTGGATACTCCAGAACGTAAAAAGCAGTATCGTATCACGAAAGTTAACAGCTTCGATCTTTATGAACAGAAACAGTTAACCAGACATCATCATAATCTGAAGGAAGAGCTCAATGTCTACTCAAACCGCCTGCAAAGGTGTATTGATATTGTATTCCCTGAATTCAACAGTCTGTTTGATTCCAAATATAGCCGTGTATATATGGCGGTGCTTAAAACTTTTGGCAGTGCTGAAGCTATCGCTAATGCTGATATAAGAAGGATTCGTCGATGCTTTGAATACAAAGGCAGAGGAAGACGTATTTCTTTAACCCCTGAAATGCTTAAGGATCGTGCAAAATCCTCTGTTGGAATTCCTTCATCAGCAGACGTTATTCAGATCAGACATCTGGTCGATCAAATAGAATTGATCCATGAGCAAATTACTGAAATAGATAAAAAAATAGAAGAGTTCTCGCTCAAGACAAACTCTCCTATCCTCTCCATACCAGGAATTTCTCATTTCTCTGGTACTTCTATTTTAGCGGAATTAGGAGATATAAGCAACTATTCTAATGCAAGAAAAATCATAAAGGCTGCAGGGGTGGCCCCTTACCATTACGAATCAAGTCAGTTTGCTGCACAGCATACAGCTATTGCCAAGAAAGGATCAAAGTATCTTCGAAAGACCTTGTATCAGATCATACTGACAGTTATTCGATGCAATCCTGTATTCAAGGAATACTATCAGCTTAAGATCTCTCAAGGCAAGGGACATCGCTGTGCTCAAGGACACTGTGTAAGAAAGCTGCTTAGAGTTATCTATCATTTAGTCACTACGAATCAGCCATTTAATCCTGATTTGTTAAGATAAATAATTAACTTCAAACAAATTTTAGAAATTCCCTTCATCAAGGTTGTTTTCATCATGCCCAAAAAGTACAAATCACTATTCACTTTTCAAAGAACAGCTCCAGCTAACATACAAAACTAGAAATTTTATATTTTCAAACTTTTTCATCTAATTCTCTTGATTTTTATATAGTTAGCTCCTTTGGCAGTGAAACAGATACTCATGAAATGATTTTAATGGCTTTAGCTGATCATAAACATGTTTATCTTCCTAAAGTAGTAAATAAACAAAAGATGGATTTCTATGAAATTCAAACGCTGGATGATATGATCGATCAAAATGCTTTTGGCATCAAAGAACCAAAAGAAAGCTGTATTAAAGTGAAGGCTGAGGATATTGAATTAATGATCCTTCCTGGTCTTTGCTTTGATTTAAAAGGGAATAGGCTTGGCTATGGTGGCGGCTATTATGATCGTTATCTTCAAGGTAAAATGATATATAAAATAGGAATATGTTTTGATGAACAGATCTTGAATGAAGAACTTGAAACGGATGAATATGATATTCAGATGGATGAAGTTATAACGGATAAAAGACAGCTGGCAGCAGGAGGAAAAATGATAGAAGAAGTAAGATATCTGGTAGCGGAATTATTAAAGGATGAACAGTCAGGACATGGTATGGACCATATAGAAAGAGTATTAAACTTGTCTTTAAAATTTTGTGAGAAGGAAAAGGCTCATAAAGAAATAACAGCTTTGATTGCATTATTGCATGATGTAGATGATTATAAATTGTTTGGAATAGAAGGGGCTCAAGAGCTTAATCATGCGAAAAGAATCATGAAGGAGGTACAAATTGATTCTGAGATCCAGCAACAGGTTCTAGAAGCTCTTAGCTGTATTGGCTACAGCAAAGCCTTAAAAGGGATCCGCCCTAAAACGATTGAGGGGAGAATTGTATCAGATGCGGACATGTGTGATGCGATTGGAGCAACCGGTATCCTGAGAGCTTACACATATAGTATGAAAAAGGGTAAACCTTTTTTCAATAAAGATGTCTTTCCTATAGAAAATCTGAATGCTGATACATATATTCAGAGGTGTTCTGAGAGCAGCTGTAATCATTTCTTTGAAAAATTATTAAAATTAAAAGGAATGATGATGACTGAAGCAGGTAAAAAAGAAGCCAAGCATCGTCATGAAATCATGGTGTCTTTTCTATACCATTATTTTGAAGAAGAGAATGTACCTGAATGGAGAGAATATTTAGATAATTATTTAAAATTAAAAATATAAAGAAGGTGTCTTATGATAATTAAGAAAAAAGATATGTGTAAAACAAACTGAACAGATGTTTAGAAAAAGAATATAAATATCAAAAGTTTGAATTTGATGGATTAGAAGGGATTGTCAGCTTATCTAAATTTAATAAACTAGTTGCGCCATTAGTTATAAATTATGAATTTGGAGATATTAAAATTGCTGATGATAATTATGTATGGCTACAGTTTGCCTTTAAGAATCAAAATTTCTGGCTGACTGCTATGTATGATGATGAAGAAGAATTAATAGAATTATATTTTGATATTACAAATGGTAATTATTTTGGCGATTTAAAAAATCCATATTTTTATGATCTGTTTTTAGATATCGTAGTAACAAAACAAAAGAAGATATATGTAATTGATCAAGATGAACTACAAATGGCATTTGATGATAATACCATTACAAAAGAAGAATATGACAGGGCTTTAGACACTGCTGATAGGTTATATCATTATTTAAATGAAAATGTAGATTCAATCATCGAATATTGTCATCAATGTTTACAAGAAATGAATTTTGATATTTCCAATAGCATAGATTATGAATGATATCATTAATACGATAAACAAATCATTTGAGAGTAGAATGTAACAGGAGAAAATATATGAAAAAGATGATTCTTGAAATTCAAAACCTAACAAAATATTATGGAAAGATAAAAGGAGTAGAAAACTTATCCTTAACACTAGAAGAAGGAGAAATATTTGGCTTTATTGGACCTAATGGATCAGGAAAATCTACTACCATTCGCTCTGTAATGAATTTAATTAATAAGACAAGCGGAAAAGTTTTGATAGAAAATAAAGAATTTAATAAAGATGATATAGAGATAAAGGAAAAAATAGGCTATTTACCAAGTGAAATTAATTTATATGATGATTTGACCGTTAAAGAAATGTTAGACTATCATGAAAGTTTTTATAAAAAAGATATTCATAAAAAAAGAATTGAATTAGTAAAAAAACTAGAACTCGATGAGAAGAAGAAAATAGAAGACTTATCCTTGGGGAATTTAAAAAAATTAGGAATTATCTTAGCTTTGGTGCATGAACCTAAAATATTAATCTTAGATGAACCTACAAGCGGACTTGATCCGATCATGCAAAATGTATTTTATAATATATTAAAAGAAGAAAAGTTAAAAGGGAATACGATATTTTATTCAACCCATATTTTAAATGAAGTTTCTAAAATTTGTGACAGAGTAGGAATCATTAAAGATGGACATTTAATTAAGATAGAAAAAGTAGAAGATTTGTCTAAAAAGGGTCTGACATTTGTTACTATAACTTCAGAAGAAGTAAAAGAAATTGTCAAAGATTTAAGAATAGATATTATTTTTGAAGAAGGGAATACGATTAAATTTGGAAATGTTTTACCACATGATGAATTGATAAAAAAGCTTTCAAAACACAAAATTGATAGGATCTTAATTGAAGAAGCAACACTTGAAGATGTATTTTTACATTATTACGAGGGGGATCAAGGATGTTTAAAAGAGAAATGAAAATTAATTTTAAAAGTTATATAATATGGACATCTGTTTTGATAGGGTTATTTTTAATCGTGTTTTTAGTCTATCCATCTATTATAAATAGTGAAAATATGGAAATGATCGATGAAATGATAAAAATATTTCCAGAGGAAATTTTAAAAGCATTTAATATGGATATTTCAAGTATAGATACAGCTTTTGGATGGCTTAAGACAGAAGGTTTTATATTTGTACTTTTGATTACAGGAATTTATAGTGGTATTTTAGGATCAAATATTTTAGTAAAAGAAGAAAGTGATAAAACAATTGAGTACTTAAATAGTGTACCGGTAACAAGAAAAAGTATCGTATTAAATAAGATCTTTTGTGGTTTTTTCTATATTATCTTAATGATCGTAACGATCGGAATATTTAATTTTATAGGATTAAGCTTAAGTGGGGAATTTGATGTGAAATCATACATATTATTAAGTATGACACCATTATTTACTTCAGTAGTCATATTTACATTATGTTTATTCTTATCAACTTTTGCACATAAAACAAAGAAAACATTTGGAATAAGTTTAGGAATCGTATTTGCAAGTTATTTTTTAAATGTTATATCGGAAATGGGAGAAAGCACAGAGTTTCTAAAATATCTGTCAATTTTTACCCTTGCAGATATTCGTAATGTAATTATCAATGCATCAATTAATCCGGTGATGATCGTATTAACGATAGTAATCAGTGGAATATTGATAGCTTTAACGATGATTCGATATGAGAAAAAAGAACTTCTATAATTTTCATCACTTTAAGTATTTTTCTTATGGAAAAAGAATGAGTTACAACATCCATTAAATTACTAAGTAAGGAAAAGATATAAAAATAAAGCTAATTCGCTGGACGAATTAGCTTATATTTCGTAAATGGAGCAGTGAGTTGCACAATTCCGAAACTAAATTTCGTCCATGCAGTTTTCTTGCAAAAATATAATATCATAAATGTTCAAAAAAGTATAGTAATTTTTTTAAAAAACTTAAATATGTGAAAAAGATTAAATATTAATTTTTCTTTTTTGATCTATTCAATTTAAATAAATTGATCGTTTTAAACTTATAGCTGTATTCTAAAGAACAATAATATTTTTGAAATATAGATCTTTTCTCTAATTCACTTAATGGAAAAAAAGTCGAAAAATATTCTTTATCAGCTTTTTTGATCTGAGCTTTGATTTTTTTGATGTTTTTTAGTATCTCTTTTCTTTCTTGCTCGTAATCATCATCTGATATAAGATTGTTATCATAATCATGGTTTAATATATCTTTTCTTTTAAATAGCCGTTTTTCTTTTTCTTGAAGTTCGAGATATAATTCTAAGTCCTGTGGCTTGTTTTTCCATTCAGCACGTAATCTTGGATAAACCATACAGTGTAGCTTATTTTCATTGATTCTTTTTAAACAATTGGGGCATTCATAATATTTGTATATTTTATATACTCTTTTGGAGGAATTTTTTTTGACGTTCTTTCTTACTTTGACTGTTACATCATTTCTTGTCCAACATCCACAGTCGGCACATTTCACAAGACCACCATATACATAATCATATTTTCTTGTTTTTGTAACTGAATCAAGAGATGAGTTTGCTAATTCAGCTAATTCTTTTGTTACATAGGCAGGCTGATGATTTTCCTGATAGTACCAGCATGAAGCGAAACATCCCCAGTAAATGGGATTTCTGATGATTCTAACAACAGCGTTTTCATCCCAACGCATTCCACCAGCTCTTTCTTTATCAAGTTTTCTAGCTAATGAACGAGTTGTATCTATACGATATGCAATAAAAGTAAAAATTCTAGGTATTATTTTTTCCCATCCGTATCCTTCTTTTTTATCAAGCTTTGTCCCGCTCTTTGAAGAAGCTGGATTTTTTACTCTAATATATCCCCTTGGTGCGCGTCCACCCTTGGAGTAGTTTCCTTGACGGGCGCTTTCCTTTAAGCCACGCAAGGTTCTCGGTCTTACCTGCGATACTTCATAATATGCTGTTAAGGTCTTTATATCACCGGAAAAACTACCTTGAAAAGTGCTTGTATCCCAGTCAAACGAGTTACTTACTACTGCTACATTAAATCTAGAAAACACTTTGTTAAAAGAATAGCGATGAACAGGAACTCTAGTCAAACGATCTGAATCGACAATATAAATTTTCCTAATCATTCCACGAGAACAGTCTTTCAACATTTTTTTCAATTCTGGACGATGAACATTCGTTCCTGAGTAGCCATCATCTACATACCAGGTCTCAATTTTTTCTTCGTTTCGCTCAGCCATTGACTCAATTTCCTGTTTCTGACCGTCAACACTATAGCCTCTTTTTCTTTGTTCGTCGGTTGACACACGAACATAACCAACATTGCACATATATATGCCTCCTTTTCAATAATAGGTAAGAGAAGTACCTATATTTTCTAAGAGGCATATTGCGTGTATTTCTGTCTGCCTGGCAAGCACTTTAGTGCGAGACGCCGTAGGGCAACAGTAGACAGAATATAAGCAATATGTTATTTCAATATATATGGGATATACAAAAAGGATATACAAAAAACGCTCACATAGATGCAAGCGTTTTTTGTAGTGCTTTTGATAACTAATACGGGATTATTTCCCATAGATATTATAGCAAAAGAAGAAAAAAAAATCCATATTTTTTAATCAAATTTTATCTTGATTTGCTTTTATACAGATCCATTTCAATCTTATATCGGATATCATCAAAATCATATCCATAAAAAATGTCTTTTTTTATATTTTCAATTTGCTGTTCACAGTAGCCCATATACTCAAGTTCATCAAATAATTCTTTAAAATCTTCCTGTTCTATTTTAAGATCATAAACCCATTGACGGCAACGATTTTCCAGCAGATTGAAATCAACGCATTTATCTTTATCGATATTCATATAATCGATTCCTTTGGTTATGGACTTATAAAGCTGATTTTCACAGAAATTCTTTATTTCATGTTTATGCTTTTGAATATATTCATACTCTTTGATAACAAGCGATCTGTATTGAATATCATTGATTTTATCAAATTGAACAGCTTTAAATTCTGAACGAGGTACTGGAATCATTTTACCCATCATAAGCTTTGCACAGACTTCGAGCTTATCATATCGAGAAAACGATTCAACGTATTTAACCGAATTGTCATAACCCGATCTTGCAAACTGAGTACCATCAGCTAGAATTTCATAATCTTTATCTGGTTTTGCAGAAGACAAGGGAATAAGGTAATTGAACCATTTTACAGGATGAATGATTCCAACGTATAACCTTGATCTATCCTTATCGTCTTTCATGACCTGTGGATCTATCTGATATAAATAATCAATGTATTCTTTATTTATTGTATAAAATTTCATAAAATTTCTCCTTAAATGTAATAAAAAAACACAGATCAATAAAATCTGTGCTTCTTTGTAGTTAAAGCCGGAACTAAGGCATCCTCTACTCCACATACATCATTATACTGTCACTTAGTATGTTTAGACAGTACCACTTTTGCTACTCAGCAGGTCATAGTGATAATACCTGTAATTATTATAGCAATCTTGGCCTTTTTTTTCAATATATATTCTTTCAATTGTCGCCATTAAGGGAAAATGTCACCTTTCGTTAAGCGAAAATGTCACCATTCCATATATCAAAAGCTTGACATCCTGTATTGTAATATACAGGATGTGTTTTTTATGAAAATCCTCTTTGCAAATGAGGATTTTTTGAAGAAAAAGAGCAAAGTTTAGTCATTGAAATGTAAATTTAATAGATTGTTTTATCTTTTTCCTTTCTATTATCTTTATAGTTTATAAGATCCTGATTCCAGTCTTTCGATTCAGGAATATCAGATGTATAGTTTTTGATTCGAGTAAAAAAAGGCTGATATTTTTCTACGAATTTATCATAAACCTGTCTTCCTGCTTTATCATTATCTGAAGCTATGATCACAGTATCGATATAGTCGTGGATCTCCGGTCTTGTAAGATAATTGATTCTGAATGTTTCACTGATACAGTTACACGAATCACTACCTAATACATTAAAATCAATTGGCTTGTTTAACTCTTTTGCCATTGAATAATAGCTGATGGCATCAATATAGGATTCTGTCAGAACAAGCTTAGTAGCTCCTGGACACACTTCTAAAAAATAACCTGTAAATGGATTGGAGCTTTCCTGTGTATTTTTAAAACTGGAATAAGTCGAACGTGTAAAGGCTGCATCGATTTCTCCTTTCCAGTTCCTGCAGGCAAATACGGCCATTCCGTTTTTATCCTGATAAAGAAGCCCCTGGCTGATCAGCTTATTTATCAGTTCTTCATCGCATCCTCTTTGATTGATCAGATAGTCCTTGATCTTGTAATTGGTATTTGCTTTTTCAGGAAGAACGAAGGGTTTTCTTTCTTCAGCTTCATATTTAAACTCTCGTTTTTCTTCTGGAAGATTTCTATAATACTTATCCAATTCTTCTATAGCTTTTCGAAATGAAAGCTTTTCTATGCCTGTAAGAAATTTGATTGCATCTCCGCTCTTGCCTTCTGAATTCCAGTAAAAGCAGTTTTTGTTCATGTCAATAACAAAGGAATCATGCTGTTCGCATCGATAATAATTGGATCCCTGTCTTCTAAATGAATATCCTGTACGTTCCTGAATGAAATCCAGGACATTGATATTTTCTTTCAGATTTTTAACATATTCATCCGAGTAATTTATATTTTTATTGACATATACTCCATCAAAGGCATCAGCAAGCTTTTGAGGTGTGGTTGTTACCTTAAAATATTCGATTCCGCCTTTTTTGTTGGTTACACATTTGCTGAGAGCCAGTTCACGATCAGCGTAAAAGTAGAGCAGGGTATATCCTTCCTGTCTTGGATCAGGCTTGCAGAAACACTCCGGAATCAGCAGAATATGAGAAGCATAGATACCTGCTTCTTTTGGCAGTACGACTCTTTTACTGTATTCGATTCCGTTTGCCTGTTTGACACGTCCTCGAATACGATCGTTCCCGACCGAAATAGTAATGATATCTTTCATAATTAGTATCCTTTCATCATGAGATTGACAAGAGACTGATTGAATTTCATGACCTGCTGGAATCGAGGCTGAAATAATATCTTATATCTTCCTCCAGGTTCTACACAGATGACACCAATGACCTTTTTTTCCTGAAGATAGCTCATCCATTTGTCATTGATAAGATTTTCCTTATCGGACGGAATGACGATCCAGCTTTTGTTGACGTATTCTGCATTTGCTTCTGCCTGAAGGATCACTTTTTTGATATCAGCTAATTTAAATTCAAAAGCATTAAGCTGATAATTTCCTTGAAACTGTTCAACAGTAACCAGGTCTGCTCCTCCTTCACGAAGCGGGCATTCAAACTGGTGACGATGTGCGCGTCCTGTACGATTGTAATTTTCCCAAAAAACTGTCTTGAGTTCTTTTTCACTTAAAAAGCCATTTCTCATAATTTCCTCCTAAAATTGTTTTTAAATAAAACAACCTGGCAATTTGCCAGGTTGTTAGCTTGGTGTATATTCATATCCTATAAATAGGCCATCATCTCCGGTAAGCACGCTGCATTTACCTGAATGATTTCCTCGATAAGCAGAGCAGGCATTATACGCATCCAGCGGATCATTTGGATTATTCGGATCCGGCATCATGTAGCCATCAGAAAACAGAAACTTTTTTGATGGAAGGGAAGATGGAACTGTAGTAGAATTATTGCTTCCTCCGCTTTCATTCTGGCTTTCTGAAGCTGAATTTGTTCCACCCGAAGATATTTGTCCATTCTGTGGTGTTTCTGTCTCAGATTCTTTTTTTATCAGCACAAGAAGTGTCTCTTCTGCTGAATTGCCGGATGTGTCAGTAAGACTATAATCAACATACTGTTCACTTTGTTCCCAGTCTATAACGTTGCTGCACTCAACATCTTCACTTGACAGCGAATCAATATTATCCCGCACTTCTGAAATGTAGGCTTTACAGGAGAAAGAATCTCCTTTCTTTATTTCTATTTTTTCTTCAGAAAGCTTGAGAACGGGAGCCTCTCCATCGATGACATTGACGATCAGATTTCTGAATATTGTTTTCTTTCCGTTCGTAACAGAATAAACAATCGTATATGTACCGGGAGTGCCTGAATCAAAGTCATTCGTATTGATCCGCAGTTCAGCATCTTCACTGTAGGATTCTACCTGGTCGCCAGGGTTAAACGCTTCATTTGTCTTAAGCTGTACAACCTGTTCTTTTAAAACGAGTTCAAGATTTTCAAAATATAAGGCAATCGTGTCTTTGTTTAGATAGACGAGACTGCATACTGCAATTACCGATGCTGCCAATACTATCATCCAGGTAATATTTTTCAGCCACTTTCTTCGAGTCCTTTCATACTGTTCATTGTAAAATCCCATTTCATTGTAGATATGTTCAAGAATTTTGCGCATTTCATCAGCGGGAATATCCGGAGAACAGATGACCTTAATATCAATACCGTTTTCTTTTGCTTCACGAAGTATTTTCATCTGCTCGCTGGAAAAGTGAATATTCGCAAATTCAGTTACATCGATACCATGTCTGTTTCCCAAATCGAGTTCATGCCACTGATCAGGGGTGAACGGAATGTTTTTAAATTTTTCTTTGATATCCTGCATGCTACATTCTTTCACTACCTGGCAAATTGCCAGGTAATTCATTTGGAATGATGCCCGCCTTCATAAAGTCTTCCTTATTTTTCTTATCAAGTATAATTCCATTCATCTTGGCACCGTCAAAAACATTCTGATAAAAATGGGCACCATACAAAATTGCATTGCTTAGATCAGCATTGGAAAAATTGCAGTAGGATAGTTCACATCCGGTGAAAATACAGTCGGTTAGATCACATCCGCTGAAATTGATTCCTGAAAGATTGCGATCCTGAAAGTTGAACGAATGAAAATCATGGTCTGAAAAATCCGGTGCTTTTGCTTTGTTTAAAAGAAGGGAGCTTCCTTTTTTCTCGTGTTTATCCAGCACTGTTTCAAGTTCTTCCTTGCTCATCGTCATCAGTCTGCTGTTTAACTGGGAATCCAGCATTTCAGTAATATATTCTTTCAAAGGAAGATATTTCTCAGAAAATTCATCACCTAAAAGATCTCCAAAGGACTCAAAAACACCAAACAGTTCAAAAAGGCATCGGCTTACCATACGATTGAATCTTTTTTGTATCTGCTCCTGATTCTTCTCGTATTTTTCAAATATCGTTCCTTCGACCTCGCACTGATTGACTTCTGCTCCTGAAATATCAGCCAGTGTGAAATTTGCATTGTTAAGAATCGTATCGTTGAACTGGCTGTTTGCAAAAACTGCTTTTATAAATGAAGCGGCCGGTATCTGACAGGAATTAAATTTTGTATCGTCAAATTTTGACTCATTGAATGAGACCAGGCCCTTGCACTCACTGAATGTACATGATTTAAACTCACATTCTGAGAAAATGGTATTGCTGAAACTAAGACCACTGAATTTCATTCGTTGGAAAATACATTTGTCATAGACAATATCTTCAGTTTCCATATTAGATACAATTTCCTCAGTAAAGGTCATACTGCTAATCAGTCCGTCATTCTCCTTCTTTTTTGCCTCCATAGTAAAATTTTTAAACTGTAGTTCCATAACTTTCTTCTAAGTCTCCTTTCTCTTTTAAGCGCTGTATCAGCATATCAATAATATTGTAGTAAGCAACTTCCTTAAATTTTGGGAAGGCTTGCCCGGAATCTCTCTTTCCTTTGTAGTAAACACATTTGTTGTAGGCAAGCATACGCGTGATAAATGGATTGCGTCTCTGGCGATGTATGACTACTTCACCAATATTAAGGTGCTGCAGACGATCGGTTGAAATAACTGGTCTTGTTTCGTATCGTTTTTGCGATGGAACCCACACCTGATGCGAACCGCACATATCACTGAAATTCTTTAGTGTTTTCTGATCGTTAGACATCAGAAATACAGTATTTGTACACTGGGACTGAATCGTTGCTGCCATTTTTTCACCATATTTGTCGCTAATCTGCTGATCATTCTGTACGGCAAGATAGAAACGGATGCCTCGTGATCTGCCAGCCGTTAAAATAGAATCAATATCCTGAAACGGCGGACAGTTTCCGAATTCGTCGATAATAAAGTTAAAAGGAATCGGCAGAAACTCGCCGGCACCGGTATGCTTTGTTTCACGGGTGACTTTAATGAGAGCTTCATAAAGCTGTTTAGTAAAAAGTGTGACCAGTGGATGATAGATCTTCTTTTCATCATGAACAATTAGAAAAATAGCTGTTTTCTTTTTGCCGGCATCTTCTAAGTTAAATGTAGTCTGCGATGTCATTTTCATGATGTCTTCATTTGCGGTTAGGATTCTTAATTTCTGGTTAAAGGTAGAAAGAATTCCTTTTGTTGTATCCGCAGCACCATCCAGTGTGTCGCGAAGCTGCATCGAACTAAAATCATCGGGCTTTCTAAAATTTTTGATGTAATAGCTCAGATAACTGGTGACATTGATTCCCAGTTTCTGTCGCAGTTCTTTAGAAATTGTTTCAAAACCCAGCTGTCCCAGCAGCTTTACTGATTTAAAGTTGATCAGCGTTTCTTTTCCTTCTTCCATCAAAAAAGATGCACATCCTGAAATCAGATCTGCTGCCTTTTCCTTCCAGAAAGGATCTTTTGTATTTTCATCATAGCAAAGAGTAGATGCCAGGGAAAGAAGCTGCTCATTTGCTTCCGAAACATTAAGTCTTGGCTTGGAAAGAAGGTGTTCGGCCAGTCTTCCGCCGCTAAGTCCCGCCTTTTTAAGTTCCCAGTCTTTCAGCTCTTTTTCATACCGGTCATACGCTTCCTGATAGGTTTTCCATATTGAGGTTAGAGGGTTCCATCCATCCGAGTTCTTCGGATCGATGAAATTCAGCTTAATCACATTATAGCCATCCCGAATTAGAGAAGTTGCGGTATAATCGTAAAGCTCGCCTTTCATATCGTTGATCAGCATAGACTCTCCCGTCATTCTCAGATTTTCAATGAGCTGAAGAATTAATGAGAACGATTTTCCGGATCCTGTCATACCTAATATTTTTGTGTGCGTATCGCCGGAGTCTACATAACTGTGGTGCTTGAATATCAGAGGTGTATAAATGGGCAGTCCGCCTCGCTTGTGGACTTTTTTGCCTTCGATATTCCAGGTCTTGATTGTATTCAGTTTTTTAACATCATCAACACGCAGCAGAGTAAGAAAACTGTTGATCAGCCGTTTGGAAGGATCCAGCCACTGATCAACAACATCCATAGCAGAATGCTCTAAAAGTTTTTCCGAATCATAGGAAAGACGAGTAGTACCTTTTTTAGCTTCGTGTAATGAAGATAATTTAGAAAAACTTTCCAGATCATCTTTACTTTTTTTCTTTTTACTGTGTGAACCGCTTGTGAGAATCATATAGATGATTCCAAGCCATATCAGAAGTCCGACAAAAAGAGTAAACTCCCACGCACCAGCTCGCAGTGACAGAAGGCTGGGGTCTAGCGAGATTCCGATTGGATCTTTCAGATATATGAATTTGATCGCCTGAATTCCTAAGAAGATGCTTAATGCAAATATGATGATTCCGCTTATGAGAATGAATAGTATTTTTTTCATGAACTAACCAATTTCCTTTCTTTGCTGCAGATAGACATCAAGGTCTCTTTCTTTTTCTGCAATATCACGGTTCATAGACCTCATCACATCCTTTTTCAATGCATTTGTGAAACCTGGTCCAGTTCGATAGGATCTCATTTTCTTGATGGACGGCTTGAAGTAAAGTTTCTTTTCTTCTTCAGCAGTATCGAGCTGCTGCTTCACATCGAACGTTCGCTGAGCAGGATAATTGGAAAAAATTCTTTCTTTTGATTCAGTATGTGTTTCCAGAATGTTGTCATTTTTCAGAATTTCAGAGTCCTCATGTTCCCGTACTATATATTCATCTTTTGTAAACTGAACAATGTAGTTCCCGTCATCTGTTTTAAATATATCTTCTTTTGGTATCATAAAACTGCTTTTAGTTCCTGGTAGTCTGACTACAATTCCATCTTCAACAGTTTTCACAATTTCTTCAGTAGAAATAGTGGACATTAAAATACCTGGCAAATTGCCAGGTAGGGAATCAAGCGTGATATTTGTGCGATATATCTTGTTTTTATAGATGCTGTTAAATATGTTCAGGACTTCCTTTGTCGTTATAGTGCCAGTAGAAATCGGTAAACGGTTAGCATAGATATCCTGCTTTGAGCCATATTCCTTAATCTGATAATCGATGTCATCAAACAAAACTACCGGATTTCCGTTTTCCGGCATAGTGATCTTGCTTCTATCGACTTCCACAGTAATGGGCTGAAAAGGTACTTTGATCTCAAAAGTTGAATCATTCTCTTTGATATATGAAGGATCAACTTCCATCTGTACTTGGAAATCCAGTCTGCCTTTATAATCCTTCAAAATTGCATTACCGACAAGAGTATAAAGATTTTTTATTTCTGCTTCCTTGATGGTCTGTATATCATGACCGGCGAATTCGTTCATCGCTGATGCAAGCTGATTTACTGTTTCACACCATTTTTCATAAACTTCCCGAACGCCATCAAGTTTCAGGCATTCTTCAATCTGTTCGTCAATAAGTTTTTTATAGGGAGCCATATTTTTCGAGTTATACTGAAGCCTTCCGGATTTTGGAAGCATCTTATATAATCCTTCTAAAGTTCTGACTTCTATCATAGATTTTTTGATGGATTCGATGATTTTATTCCTGTATGCGTCTTTCTGTTTCATATATTCCTCCGATGTTGTACCGACTCTTTCAGCCAGTTTCTCTCTTAATCCTAATTCTTCAATAAAGAAGCGTTTAAACGTATTGAGCTGTTTTTCAGTAATTTTTCCTTTAGTACGGCTTTGAGTACGTTCAAGAAATGTTAAATGAATATGGGGATGATCCTTATTTGTGTGATAGTTCATCCAGTAAATCATATTAGAAGGTTCAAGACCTATACTTTTAAAGAAACGGGGAAGAGCTTTGCTTACAGCGTTTGCCCAGTCGTCTACCGTTCGCATATTGTATTTATCTGCCAGATCGTAATCTTCCATAGAAATGACAGTATCCCATGCCAGATTTCCCTGTTCCGAAAATGCCTCAGCAACCTCTTTTCTGAATTCAGTATAGTTTTCATCTTTCAGCCATCCAAGATGCGTATATGTTTTTTCACTTCCACCATGAGAAGTATAGCCAAGAAAACCGCCTTTGCACTGGTTGTCTTTTCTTTCGTCTGCCGCATCTTCTCTTGAAGTGTAGTTAAACCATCCTACAAGGGAAGAGGCTGTTAGTATGCCTTTGAATCGGCTTCCTTCCGGCGCTTCTTTTCCGTTTTCGAGAAAACGGAATTTTCCAATCAGTTCCGGCACCATATCACTCCTTTCTTTTGTCTGAAATCAATTCTGTCTTTAAAATAAAATACCTGGCAAATTGCCAGGTAACATTTAAAATTTTCATCTTTTTTTTGATAAAGGAAGAACATGATCAATTGCCTCCATCCAAAGATCATCATCTTCAGAAAGAGAATGACCGCTTTCCTGAATGTAAGAAATAATTTCATCTATATATTTGTTTTTTATTAGTTCTCCTTTTTCAATGCTAATCAGATTTTTTTCAACAAGAGTATCGATTGTATTTTCATAATTTTTAAGCGCTTTTTGATCTAAACATTTATTCAAAGATTGGTTTCGCTGTCTGTTTTCTTTTTTTGACCAGGTTTTTTTCTGCTCATATAAAATAAAATCTATTAATGGAGTTAATTCGCTATCCTCCTGGTCGAATTTTTCTAAAGCGTTGTAATACATTTTTTTATCTTCTTCGTAGATGATAATGGGATCAATATCATGAATCATGAGATAGTAATTTAATAAAGTTCTTCCAACTCGGCCATTCCCATCGGCAAAGGGATGGATGTTTTCAAACGCTGCATGTAAATAAGCCGCTACAGTGATATGATCTTTTCCGTTATAGGAATTTATTTCCTGAAGTAAATCCATGAGATCCTGCTCAACATTTTCAGGTCGGCTACCCACTTCGTTGATTCCTGTAACATAATCATGTTTTTTAAATTCACCAGGTCTTTCACCGTTAATATTGTATCTATATTCATCATAAGTACCTTTTGTTAATTCATAATGAATAGCTTTGATGAGTCCTAAATCTATTTTTTCTTTAATTATAATTTTCTCCTTTAAAAAATTATAGCATTGTTTTTGATTTTCAATTTCAAATAAGGTTTTTAATTCTCCTGTAAATGATATAACTCTGCCTTTTTCAAAAATCTCTCTGGTGTCATGATAGGTAATACTGTCGTTTTCAATCTTATTAGAGTTATATGCAAACAAGATACGGAAATCTCTTAACTTATCATCTAATTCTTCAATGGTTTGAAATTTCATAAGAATCCTCCTGTTTTGAAACTATTATATCACAATTTATAGATATATTGATTTTTATTCAAATACCTGGCAAATTGCCAGGTAAATTTATCTGCCTTTTCTCACAGAAATATGAATATCTTCAGCAACCTCTTTAATTACATCAAACCAGATATCTTCGCTTTTTAACTCTTCAACCGAACATTTTTTTAATTGTTCAAGAACTGCCTCTTTATGTTCGGTCATGACAAGGTCTGCTGTATTTTGATCGATAAGTCCGTCTTCCACAAGTGTATTTATTCTATCTTCAAGAATCTCATCATTTATGATCCCTTCCTTGAGCTGATAGATTTCAAGATGGCCTGTTTTTGCTACATAGTCATAAATTGAATTAGCATCTTTGATTGCTCGAAATAATTCGTTTGGATCATTCTGAAGAATCGATATCCAGCTTTGTATGTATGCTTTATGGTTGTTTAAGTGTTTCTGATCGAACTGGAGCTGGAGATCAGCCGCAATGAATGAAGAAGCAATTTCTGCTCTTAGCTCTTCCTTGGCATATTCAGTCGTTCCGAATCCGTTGCTCAATTGCCGATTTAAACGGCTGCTATGTCCGGTTGCGTGTGATAACTCATGCAGGCGGGTTGTCTGATAGGAATAATTATCTTCAAATAGTTCTGATGGGGGAATGTGTACAGAATCATCGCCAGGACTGTAATAAGCCCGCCCGCCTTCTTCAATATAGGTTACACCCATTTCCTGAATGAGTGTGTCAATGAAAGGCTGCGGATCCTTTATCTTGTATAGCGGTTCCTCATATTTTGGAATCCCTGTAATCTGTTCACCGTTGAATACAGTGTAGTTTCTAACTTTCCATTTAATAAATGCTCTTCGGCTTTCATCTGCACTGATAAGATCATTTGCTTCCTTTATGGAAATATTTTTTCTTTGCAGTTCATCATAGAGAGACCAGAATTCTATGGGTGTTCCTTTTGCTCCTGCTTTAATACGCCATCCTTTTTCGTTTGCCTGATGAAGCGTCATCCATCTTGGATCATTATAGTTATTGATATAGGCGATATGTGAGAGCAGAAGCTGATTCATTCCGTTATAGGGCTTTTTGGTAATGCCGTTGATAGCTTTTCCGCTTGCCCATTCCTGATGCCAGGGAATCACATCCTCCTGCAGAGCATTCAGGTATTCATCGACTAACCGCTGACGTGCCTTGTTTAATTCAGCACTCATATTCCGTTTCCTCTTCGGCTGGTTCATTTTCAAACGGGTTTTCTTCTATAATAATGCCATTCTCGTAAATGAATTCTTCCAATCGATTGTTCATATAGACACATCCTTTCTTTTAGTTTTCAAATGTAATAAGCTCACATTCATAGATCATGATGCCATTCTGCATATAGGGATATTCGACCATTCTCAGATAGCTGTTTGGATAAATCACCATTTCCTGTTCATCTCTTGAATGGATGACATCAGCATAAAAACCTTTTGTTTCTTTGTCTACATAGATCTTCAGCATATTTTTATATTCTGAAAATACTTCACCTTTCCGGTCGATCAGTGTTTTCGCCACAAGACCTGTACTCATAAATCCTTTCTCCTGAAAAACAGATCCTGCTCCTGTTTTGTTTGCCTGAACCAGCATTTCAGTAAAATGATTATCGACTCTGCGATATACAACGATATTTTCTGGAATTCTAGGTGCAGAACAGACAACGATTTTCATTAGATCAGTCAATTTAGAATAGATGCTTTCCTGATCGTTGTTTCTCAGAACCTGATTGATATCACGATACATATTTCCCAGATAGCACTCAAGTACAGAAGTATATAGAGGATCATTGACGGATTCATCCGCTTTTCTCATCGTCTCTTTGTATTTTTTTGCCCATTCTTTATAAATAGATTCTCCCCAGCTGCTTGCTTCATTCCGATTCATAAATTCTCGATAATCTTCCTTTGCTTTCTGCATAGGGATAATTTCGCCGTATTTTCTTTCTAGACTTATTTTTCCAATTTTATCAAACATATTTATCTACCTCCAGTAATTTTTAATAAGATATTTTAGTGACGGCACAAGCTAGAATTTACTACCTGGCAACTTGCCAGGTAGCATCAGCGTGACATTCTTTGATGTAGGCCGTGTGTCTCTACGATCTCATCAATAGCTTCCAGCAGAATGTCGTCATGGCTCATGAATTCATTCCGAAAATCATTAAAAGCGTTCATGTCACAATGTTTTTCTGCAATAGCAGAAATAATCTCATCTTTGCAGTCCTGATATATGCTGCTGATCAGTTCTGTATCATAGTCGGTATTGTCAGCAAGAGTGCTGACTTTTAAATCGATGGTGTAATTCAGATAATCCTCCAGCATTTTCTTATTTGATTCCAAAAGACTCCTTTCGAGTTCTTCAAAAATCTTGACTGGTTCATCATTATAAAAAACTCTTTTGCCTTTCCACGACTTGTTTGTATCATTGATCGCATTCACAACTTTGATCCCTCTGCCGCCATCATTGACAAATGAATCAAGATTTTTGGTATAGTCATCTACAAGTATGTCAAAAGACCGGATGCCTTTTTCTATGTAAAGACTCTTAGGTTCACCGCATTTCGCAAATAGAATGTGGTCCTTTTTCAGATTTGAAGTAACATAGGTGGAAAGCCACTCTTTCTTTTCAGGTATTGCATAGGGAGATTCCACCGCTGCCGTCAATATGTAGCACTGTTCCGGATAGCAGTTGATCATCATGTTCACAGCTTCCAGAACAGAAGTCTGCGGCAGCAGATTCTTGAAATAACCCTGCTGATACAAAACTTCTTCCGATTCGATCTGATTGTTGAAATGAGCAAGTACGCCATCCATATCAAAAAATATTCGCGATCCGCTAAGCATCTGTTCTTCCATGTATTTCAGGGAAGTCGAATATTTAGCAGTATCTTCCATTTTGTATGAGTAAAATTCTTTTCTTCCAATGATGATATGATCGAGAAATTTGATTCCTATTAGTTTGCAAATTTCTTTAATTTTTTCAGTTGTAAAATTATCAGCATGACTTGGCATGCAGTTTCCGCTAGGGTGATTATGGATCAGCATGATTTGAGCTGCATTGGATAATAAGGCAGATTTTGCAATATTCTTGAAATCTATAAATGCCTGATCCAGTCCGCCGACAGCTATTACATGAGCATTGAGTACCTGATTGGCATTATTCAGATTGAGACACATGACCATTTCACGATCGAGCCATTTCAGCTCATTGGCAATAACATTGATAGCTTCAAGCGGGGAATTGATAGCCTTATCTGAAACCAGTTCTTTTTCCTTGACAAGACGGATGCCTACGATATCCAGTGAGTTATTCATTTTTATCCACCCTGATGCCTTCTCTTGAAATAATTAGTTTTTCATCTTCGTTTAGATTAATGATCATTTTGATAAGTTGTTCGCAAGTAATTGAATCCATTTTAGTCTCCTTTCAGATTACCTGGCAATTTGCCAGGTTATTTTTTTTCAGATAGTTTTACATTTACAACATTGGGAATGTAGTCTTCATATACAGATTTTTTGTTGTAAAGCACATCACGTATTACGCTGTCATCGCGAGGAAGATCTGTATTGAATTTTGCAAACAGATAAAGCAGTTCCAGAATCTGATGCTGATTGAATAAAATCGTATTGAGAGATTCATCACGAATGTTCAGTGCATCGTTGATCGCACGCTGGATAGATAGCTCCACTCTGTTGAGGTATGCACTTCCTACCTGAGCATCGATCTTCATTGTATAAAGCTGGTCTATTGCTTCTTCTATAATCTCTGTTTCACTTTGTCCCTTTAAGCCAAGCGTTTCTGCCTGCTGCTGAGATATGTCTGTAAGCATTTTTAATTTATCGAATGTTTCTTTTGAGAAACGGTAAGATTTTTGTGATTTTGCCAAAAATATGCACGCTCCTTTCGTGATACAGTAAAAAAGCACAAAAATTGAAAATCAGCCCTAGAAATAAGGACTTTTTAAGGAATTTATTGAAGGAAAAAAGCAAAGGAAAAACTGTATCACAATTTTGTGATACAACGTGATACAAAAAAAGCCTTTAAAATTAAGAAATCGCCCGTTGGGCGATTGTCCAAAAAAGAGGAATGTATCACATTTCTCCTTATCCTGGTAACAAAATACTAGACAAAACGGCTGTATCACGTTTTGCTGGCATTAAAAGAAAAAGAGGGAGGAATATAACGGAGGAATATGATGGGAACTCTGCTGGAATTAGACTGAACGATTTACCTGGCAATTTGCCATGTAAGAGGGGAAGATTTAAAAAAAGCAGAATCGGTTGAGATTCTGCTAGTTCAACTGGTCTTTATTGGTTTCATCAATGATATCCAGTATGCTGTCCATACCTTGAGAAGATATCCGTTTAAAGTCCTCAGCAATTTCATCTTTGATGATAGTGTTTTTCTTAATTTTGGAAAACTCCTGCCAGCAGTATTCCAAAGCGTCTACCATTGGTGATGAAATACTGTTGTAGTTAGTTTTAGTGTCTATCAATAGCAATGCCTTAAAGAAAAACTTTGGATTTTCTTTAAGCATTTCATTAAGCATATCATAATAAGGTTTCAATAAATTCAATTCTATGCTTGGTTCATTGCTCATCAGTTCAATAAGTTCTTTACTTAACGTTTTTTTATAATGTTCTTTTGGAACGATTGTATTTTCAAAACTATAAGTCATATCACTGATACTTTGTGCCATTTTGTCTACTGGCAATTTACTAAACTCATCATAATATTTTCTACCCATTTTAATCGCCCTCCATATTATTTCAGCAATTCATTTCCAATGCTTGTCATCATACCAGTCAGAACACCATTCTTTACCAGTTTTCTGATATGAGTGATGTCACCGAAATAACCGTCATCACACTGTTCATCAGTTGCAATGGAATAGACTGTATTGTTGTACAAATAATAGTCCCAGTTTCCGTCCGCTTTTAGTAAAAGTGTGCCTTTCTTCCTTACTTCATGTTCTCTATACATTTTTTCCTCCTTTGTGGCATGGTAACCACGAACTCTGTAAGGCTCATGTACCTTACACTTTCTTCGGATCAGCAGCTGAGGAGGGAAGTCAAGCGGCAAGCACTTTAGTGCGAGACGCCGTAGGGCAACGCTTGACGAGCGATGCAGCTGCGATATTCCATATTTCTTTTGTAGGATCAATAGAAGGCAACATGGCAATTTGCCATGTTGGAACCATAGAACATATTGATACAATAAAAAAGAAGGCGTAAATATTCAGCCTTCTTATTGATAAATCAGTCCCATTCGTTTATATCGACAAACTCCCATTTTCTGATAAGCATTTTGTCCGTATATTCTGAGTTTTCAAATTTTTCTAGCAATACACCGATTTCTTGTGCATCTGAACCTAAGAGTTTTTGAAGCATTTCTACAACTGATTCTTCGGTTTCATCTGTACAATAATCTTCCTTTACCATACCAACATCTTCCCAAATATCTACGAGGTAGCAATCAAGCATTGCGGGGTCATTCGTGCAGTAAATACCGCATCCACATTCCTCGGCTGAATATATCAGCTCGCCGCCTGGAAGATATTTTTCAAGAAGTTTTTGCCAAAGTTTCAGCATTGGTACCCATGCAGTTTCCGTATATATGACTAGCTGATTTCCCAGATTTTCCATGTATGTGATTTCTCCTCGGCATCTTAAATCAGATACTTTATTTTCATCTATGGTGCCGATGCCTGAATTTCCAACAAGATTACCCAGCCATGTTTTCCCAAAGCCGTTTCCTTCATAGTCCTTACTCATGAGATTATTCAACTTTTCTTCGAATTCCTTTAGTTTTTGTTCATTTTCATGATTGATTGTGATATATGTCGTACACCAGTTTGGCATTTGTTTCGCTCCTTTCTATTACATGTGATAATCAACGATAGTAATAAGTAAATCATTGTCCGTATTTTTAAGGAAATTGTCATAATACTTTACATGCCAACTTATTTCTTCTTTTCTCCGTTCTTCCCAATCCCATTTAAATTCCGGTTCGTGCCACTGCCCTTTACAGTCAAGAACTGCATGAGTTGAAAGGATGGCGTTGAGTCTTGCAAAATTTTCTTTTGAACCATACTTCTCTACATAGCACTTTTTCAATTCATCATTCATGGCATCAAATTCATTAAACGTTGAATTTCCTTCAATATTTTTTTTCCAGTATGCAATGGCATCAGCATATAACTCTGTATCAGGCTCTAAATCAAGTTCCTTTAGATAGCAGCTATTTGTCTTTGTTCCATTCTTTGTTTTTAATAGATTATCCCATCTTCCTCCGATTTCATACCAGTCCCATTTAGAATAAGGATTATAGGTTGAAAGTTCATCACCGTTTTCGTTATATAAGCTATCTTCATCCTTGAGAGCATTATAGAACTCCTCATCTGTTTTACAACTTATCAATCGTCTTTCCCATTCGGTTAGATTGTATTTTTCTGTTGCTTCTCTTTTTAAGATACTTACCTTTAAATTTTTGGCTTTTTCTATGAGTTCTGCCTTTGTTCTGATTACATGAGGTTCTACTTGAAGTCCTTCATAAAATGGTTCCATTAAATCTTCGATACTCTGATTCTTATAGTGAATCACCGCTAATAAATAATGCATCATTTCCTCCTTTGTGGCATGGTAACCACTAACTTAGTAAGGCTCATATACCTTACACTTTCTTCGGATCAGCAGCTGAGGAGGGAAGTCAAGCGGCAAGCACTTTAGTGCGAGACGCCGTAGGGCAACGCTTGACGAGTGACTTGGATGCGATATTCCATATTTCTTTTGCAGGATTAATAGAAAACAACATGGCAAATTGCCATGTTGGAACCTTAAATCATAAATGTCGCGTATTACAGAATAGTGAGAAAATTAAGTTGTTTATGATATAACGAAAAAAGAAGCTAAATTCATTAGCTTCTCATTTTATTATCTTGCTGTAAATATTCATTTTGGTATGAACAATAAATGGTTGCATGAAATAATTTTATTTAATCGTCATAGTGTCCTTTGCATGAAACTATATAGATTATTTCATTTTCTTCATAATAAACAAGACGGTTGACATCATCAATGCGTCTGCTCCACATTTTGCTTAAATTTCCTTTTAAAGCTTCAGGCTTGCCAATGCCATCATAAGCATTTCTTTGTATGTCCTTGATAAGAGTGTTAATCCTTTTTAAAGTCTTTTTATCTTGTGTTTGCCAGTAAAGATAGTCATCCCATGCACGGTCTTCCCATAGCAACTTCATTTACTCTTCCTCAATAAGCTCGTGTTCAGAAAAATGTGCTTGTCCGTTTTTTATATCTTCAGCTATTTTTTCTAAATAACGAATATTGCTTTTTGAATAGAATGGATCCACAGAAATTTCAAAAGGGATGCGCTTTTCTCTTGCTACTTTTTTTGCAAAAATTGTAAAAGCCGTACTCATAGACATTCCCAATTCTGAACAAGTTTTTTCCATGCTTTTCTTCACATCTTCATTAAGCTTAAAATTGACATTTACCATTTGTGACATTTAGAATCACTCCTTTTCTACTTAAATTATAATCTAAAATAAAGAAAAATACAATAAAAATCATTTAATAATTCTTTATTTTTTCTATGATACTCCTCAACACTTCTTCTTCCCTTTACATATAAATTCCATATTTCTTTCAAAGGATTAATAGAAAACAACATGGTAATTTGCCATGTTGGAACCTTAAATCATAAAAGCTGTATTACAGGACAAGGGATAAAATTATGTAGTTTATGATAATACGAAAAAAGAAGCTAAATCATAGCTTCTCATCTTATTTTCTTGTTACAAACTGAATTTTTAGATCCATGTTCAAAGCGTCGGCAATCCGTTCCAGTATTTTTAGTGATAACGGTCGTTGACCACTTTCAATCTTGCTGATGTCCGCCTGTGTCATTCCACATTTATCTGCAAGTTCCTTTTGAGTCATATTTTGCTGATGCCTTGCATGAATCAGTTCAAAAATAGGGTCAAGTTCTTTATCAGGTTTCTCGTATTCCTTTTTAAATTCGGGATCCTGAAGCTGTTCATTTAAGAAATCACTAAATTTTCTTTCTTTCATTTCCTATCTTCCTCCTGTTCCTGTAAATAATCACTTCGATATGCTTTTGCAATTCTAATTTCTGAAATTGGTGTCTTTTGTGTCTTTTTAACAAATCCATTTGTCAGTACAATTTTTCTGCCTATGTAGAAAAAATATAAAACTCTTGTTATATTGGTTCCTGTTTTTGCTCTTAATTCAAAGATTCCATCTTCAAGATGTTTACTAAAAGGTTGTCTGAGCATATTTCCTTCGAGTTCCAGTAGCGAGATCTCTTTAACTATCTTAGCTCGCATTTTTTTATCCAAAGAGAGAAGAAAGTCTTCAACAGGGCACTCACCATTTCTCTTTCTATAAAAAATTACTTCAAAATTTTCCATCAACTTTATCTCCATTTATATAATATGGAAAAATTTCCATATTGTCAAGTGTTAGTTTAAAATTTCTCCGTCGATTCCACCACTTAAATTCCAATATTCTCTTAAATATTTTTCAGTTTCTTCAATACTAGCTTGTCCATCGTGACCATCATCAATTTGATAAGTGCCATCGATATATTCAGGTTCTGTTCCTAAAGGGATCGTATCAATATTGTTCTTTAAAAATTGAATAGCTTCTTCAATGGTTTCAGCCTTTACCTCTACTTTGTCCCAAACTTCCCATTTTACTGGAATACTAAATTTTTTCATTTTCTTACCTCTAAGGGGATTGCCCTGTCTCTGCAAGACATCTTGTGTACCTTACACTTTCTTCGAATAGCAGCTGAGGAAGGAAGTCAAGCGGCAAGCACTTTAGTGCGAGACGCCGTAGGGCAACGCTTGACGAGTGACTTGGATGCGATATTCCATATTTCTTTCATCGAATCAATAGAAAACAACATGGCAATTTGCCATGTTGGAACCTTAGATAGAATGAGAAACGATACTACATAAAAGCAGGTGGCTGTATTTCCACCCGCTTTCTGTAGATTTTTTTTCTTTATAGCTTTTTTTCATCTTCTTTATCTGCGTTTGATTTGCTAGAATCCATCGCTGATTCATTCAAATTTTCTGCAAAATTCAGGAAATTAGTTTTGATATCTTTAAGTCTACTGAACTCATACTCGATTCGACTTTTGAGACTTCTTCCATCTATTGCTTCCTCATAAAAATATCCCTGTAAAGGACACCCCGG
>NZ_LT629968.1:424327-563444 GCF_900104665.1 Traorella massiliensis
AGGAAGTCAAGCGGCAAGCACTTTAGTGCGAGACGCCGTAGGGCAACGCTTGACGAGTGACTTGGATGCGATATTCCATATTTCTTTCATCGAATCAATAGAAAACAACATGGCAATTTGCCATGTTGGAATCTTAGATTACACAGATGCCTGTAAAAAAGAAAGCTGGGAGATTCCAACTTTCTAAAATTCATAATGTGTCCACATGCTGATGATCTTTACTATTTTTTTATCATCATCTACCTGATAGACAAGACGATGCTTGATATTGATTCTTCTGGAATAGGCAGATGACAGATCGCCTTGCAGTTTTTCATAGCTTGGTGGTGTTGCATATGGATTTTGTTCTAAAAGATCGACCAATGCTTTTGCCTTTTTATCCAGATGAGCACTTTTTAACTTAGGAATTGCATTCACTGCATTTTTTGTGTATACAATTTTATACATACATTACCATTCAACCTCATCGGAAGGGATACATTCTTCTACGGGGGTATTTATTCCTTCAATGATTTCTTCTTTCATGCCAGGAATGGAAGACAAGTATAAGGTTTCCATCAGACCGTTATATTCCTCCTCGCTAAGAAGCACGGCATTGCCTTCCTTTGTGCTTATATTAACAGGTTCGTTATATTTTATTGTATTCTCCAGGATACTAAACATATTTTTTCTAAAATTAGTAGCATTTGTGTTAATCATTGCATTCACCTCACTATGTACATTATAACGTACATTTTACTATGTGTCAAATTATTTCATTTTAATGATAGTTTTTTGTACTCCATATTTCATTCATTGGATTGATAGAAAGCAACATGGCAACTTGCCATGTTGGAACCTTAGAAAACATACCTGGCAATTTGCCAGGTAGTTATTTTTAAGAATTTTTTATTTTTCCGCTGAAGCAGGATATGATTTGTGTGTGCCGTCAAGGAGTTGATTTTCGGCTTCGCTTGGCTGATATCCTATGGAAATCAGAAATTTGTAATATTCATTCATCTGTTGTGCTTTTCTTTCATTGTATTCTCCGCTCCAGGAAGAATAGCATGAAAGAGGATGACTTTCTTCAAGTGAAGCAAATACAGTAGCTTCAAATACTTTCTCAGCGTTGTTTTTGTTTAAAGATTCTTTGATATCGCATTCTATGATTTTCTTGAAAAGTTTAGCATCGAATGAAGAATAACTTTTTGTTGAAAGAATTTTAATAGCCTCAGTATAGAAAACATCACGATGTGAAGCAGTTTTATCGTTTAAGATATTTTTGATAAATTCTATTCTCGTCTGTTGTGCGGTTTTAAATAGATTTTCTAGTTCTGTAATAATTTTATTTCGTTTTTCTTCCTTTTCTGCTTTGTCATTAACCTCTTCTTCACTGACAGATCCATAAACATTTATGCCATAGGTACTTCTTGTATAAAGGTATTCTTTTCTTTCTTTGAAGCCTTCTTCCTTGACATCTTCTGGTGATCTATAGAATTGCAGGTAAGTGTATTTTTTTCTGTCTAGATCTCTGTCTTCTACTTTTTTAGCAAACAAGGCTATTTTCTTTTCAGTCTGATTGACTTTTTTTTCTATTTTTTCAGTTTCAATAGCACTGTTCAAATGATAGCGAAAATCAGTGGTTCCCATATACTGTAGAAGTTCTTTCTTGGTATCATCGTTTTTTACCTTTTCCAGATCAATATAATCCTGGATGGATGCTCCATTTACCACTGTTTTTTTGACTTCTTCTGCATCAAACTTAAGCATATTAAGGCGATGCTTGACTGTTTTCTTAGAGAAACCCGTCTGCTTGCTTAATTCATCTTCAGTCATTCCCAAGTCCAGACACATCTGAAATCCCTGTGCCTGCTCATAGGGTGTCAAATCGCTTCTCTGCATATTTTCAAGGAGCATGGTTGCCTGCTGTTGCTTCTCATCCATATTGGAAACAACACAAGGAAGTTCTTTCAGTCCTGCTTTTTTTGCCGCCGCAAGACGACGATTTCCAATTACGACAAAATACCCGTCATCATCTGTTTTTGGAACAACCGTTAGATTCTGCATAACACCATTCGCAAGAATGCTTTCAGTCAGTTCGCTTAAATTTCCTAAATCCTGTCTAGGATTTTTCGGATGAGAATAAAGCTTGTCGATAGAAATGTTAGTAATCATGAATTATCCTCCTCTGCGGTATGGTAGCCGCTAACTTAAGTAAGGCTCATGTACCTTACACTTTCTTCGAATAGCAGCTGAGGAAGGAAGTCAAGCGGCAAGCACTTTAGTGCGAGACGCCGTAGGGCAACGCTTGACGAGTGACTTGGATGCGATATTCCATATTTCTTTCATCGAATCAATAGAAAACAACATGGCAATTTGCCATGTTGGAACCTTAGATAGAATGAGAAACGATACTACATAAAAGCAGGTGGCTGTATTTCCACCCGCTTTCTGTAGATTTTTTTTCTTTATAGCTTTTTTTCATCTTCTTTATCTGCGTTTGATTTGCTAGAATCCATCGCTGATTCATTCAAATTTTCTGCAAAATTCAGGAAATTAGTTTTGATATCTTTAAGTCTACTGAACTCATACTCGATTCGACTTTTGAGACTTCTTCCATCTATTGCTTCCTCATAAAAATATCCCTGTAAAGGACACCCCGGACTAATTTCAGCTTCTTCATAAGGCACCGGTTTTTCAACGATCTTGATCGGATACTTTAATTTCACCTGGTCTTCATAGTAGCATGCCAGATCAATGCCTATGTTCCTTATTTCATCATCAGGAAGCCAGTTTCCGTTAGTATCTTTGCAACTATCTGGTACATTCCATTTTGCGACCAGTGCATAAACATCCTCTCCATCGAATCTTCCATAACCATCATAGCTATCCTCTTCATATGGTTTACCAAACGGATTGAGCAAATATACCTTTTCACCAGGCATAATCACCCATTCTTTATTCTTTCCTAATGAATTAATCAAACTTGAATCAACATATATATTTGCGATGCTCTTTCTTGTATCGCTCGTGCACCAACTAAAAAAACCCATAAATAGTAACACTTCCTTTCATTTTCGTTTTAATCGTTTAGAGTGTGTTCATCGTCATTTAAAATAAACATGATATCTTTTGTATCAAGGCTTCTTTTCAGGAAAGAAAAGAAACCTTTTCAGCAACAAATTTATAAACAATGTATTTTCTTTCGTCTTGGTTTTTCAAAGATGACTGAATTTTTCCTTGAATGCTGACAAAATCGCCTGCTTTACAATTTTCAAAAATGATATCAGCCATTCCATGAAACACTTCGATTTCAACAATATCTGTTTCATAAATTCCTTCATAATTGCGATAATTTCGTTCGCATTCAATGGCTAAATTCAAATACCTGATTCCATTCTGATTTGCCTTCATTTCTCCAATACTTCTGATTTTCCCTTCTAAAATAAATGTGTTAATCATAAAATACCTCTCTTTCTTTAGGGGGTTGCCCTGTTTATGATGTAAGACCTTTTTATATGTGCCTTACACTTTCTTCGAATAGCAGCTGAGGAAGGAAGTCAAGCGGCAAGCACTTTAGTGCGAGACGCCGTAGGGCAACGCTTGACGAGTGACTTGGATGCGATATTCCATATTTCTTTCATAGGATTAATAGAAAACAACATGGCAATTTGCCATGTTGGAACCTTAGAAGAAACTACCTGGCAACTTGCCAGGTATATTTCTGATAGAAAGAAAATAATTTTACAATTTGAAAGAACGAATATCATCGAGAATTTCAATGAGGCATTTTTCATAATTTTCTGCAATCGATTTCCAGTCGCCTTCAGTAGCAAGCACTTTTTCAATTTTCTGTGCCAGTTCTAGGAATATATTGCTTTGTTTCATGCTGTTCTTAATAGACCTCCCATATTTTCCTCAATACCGATTGCTCCGTATTCTGAACAGTTATCATCGTCTAAATTCAATACATAGGCATACGGGTATCCCATTGTCAATACTTGTCTGTCGTCTGACCATTCTTCAATATGCTGGCTGATGTAAAGAAGTGAGAGACATTCACCAAATTCAAAAAAGTTGTGAATAACGTGATAAACAACGTTCCCAGTTGTTTCTTCCCAATTTCGAATTAGGCTAGTATAATCTGGTTCGATTTCAAAAAGAAAGCTGTGAACGGATTGAAGAATTTCTCCTTCTAGAAAGGCTTCTTCTACACATTTGTCGAGATTAAGAAGCTTGATTCTTTCAATCGCCTCTTTTTTCTGCAAGTTTTTATCCATGATTTCTCCTCCTCTGCGGTATGGTAGCCGCTAACTTAAGTAAGGCTCATGTACCTTACACTTTCTTTGAATCAGCAGCCGAGGAGGGAAGTCAAGCGGCAAGCACTTTAGTGCGAGACGCCGTAGGGCAACGCTTGACGAGCGACTTGGATGCGATATTCCATACTTCTTTGTAAATATAAAGAAAAAAACATGGCATTTCATCTGCCATGCTGATTGAATAGATAAAGTGTATATAAGTGTTAAAGAAATATTCATTTTATTGAAAAGCAACAGAAAGTAGTTGGATGTTATCTACATTTAGTCCGTTCTTCAGCTAATACTTCAATTTTGTTTTCAATAAATGTTATTGCATCCATCTGTTCCAGATCGGATTTAGAAATCTCAAATTCTTCAACGAACCCTTCATTGCTGTCATAAATTTTACATATTCCGCCGTTTTCGTCATCGCCGCGATACTCGTACTGGTAGCCAAAAAGTTCGTCACGAATTGTATCCTGCACCGGATCATTAAGATTTACAGTCTTATTTTGTTCTACCACTCGAATGAGATCTCTTGAACGTTCCTGTACAAATGATTCGATCACTTGTAGTCTTTCATCTTCAAAATTGTACAGATCATGCTTTTTAAAATGAAAATCGAATAACTGGCGTAGCTTTCTTATATCCTGTCGGCTGCAGAAAAGCGAAACAAGCTCATCATGAGGACGTCCTAATGCAGAATAACTGTGATCTTTGATATACTGTTCAACTTTACTGTTATCCAGGATATCTTTATTTGACAGATGCGAGAGCAAGGAGATCCCGTGATCGAATAGAGGCGCCATCTTTTCATATTGATTTGTTTCATTGTTTTTTAGGAAACCAAAGTTACCAAAGTGACGATCTTCATTCAATAAAACAGCATCCAGAAGGATCATATCTTTGAATGAATCATAAGCATTATTTTTTTTGATTGCTTCTACAAGGGAAGTTAGCGTACCATCCTGCAGAAGCTTGCCAATAGGAACAAATGAATGATCCAAAGAAGTAAAATTACGGCACGTGCTTGCCAGAATGTTTTTCCATTTTTCAAGGTTATATGTGACATGCTCTATCCCCATAGCTTCAGCAACCTGTGCCGCATAATATTCAGTATATGGCTCGTTGCCCCCGTTTGAAAATTCTAAAGGATTTGTACCGCCTTTATATAGATAGAGGGAACTGTCGATCCTTCTCCAGCATTTAGGAAGCATTCCATTGGTCGTCATTTCAGGGCTTGGCGATAATTCTTTGATCGTATCGCTGTATCCTGTAAAAGCAACAAGACTTAATGCTTCAGAAAAGCTGTTTTCATAAAGATTATATTCTCTGAAAGTACCGGAGAATTCTTTTTTTGTTACCCAGTAAACATCATTGACGCTAAGTCCCAGGCAAACATCAAGAAGACCTGCCAGATCATGTCTTTGCAGCCCTTGAGAAGACAGGATTTCTTCAACAAAAGTTCGATTTCTCGGAATCATTCTTCTTCTTAGCCACTCAAGAAGAGAATCGTTATTATAAACTTTTTCTGGATAGTCATCTTTAGCCTCACTCATTGAAACTATGCTGACAGAGTAATCGCCTAATTCATTTTTATTTAATTCGAATTCGATAAGCAGCATATCTTTTTTCTTTAACTGATATCTAGCCAATGAAACCACCTCCTTATTAATAATAGATCTCTTTTTCTGCATTTTAGCATAATTCATTTATAGATGCAATGAAACATATTGTTATGGAATTTAATAAAGAAAAGATATTTTTTCTCCAGCAAGCATATAGGCAATATACTCTTTTTTATCTTTTACAGAAAACGATGTAATTTGCTGAGTGGAAATATTAAAAGAAAGTTACCTGGCAATTTGCCAGGTATGACTATTTATGATTCTTTATGTTATCTAAACCTCGAAGAATACTTTCTATTAATTCATTTTCCTCATTTATTGAGTAATACTTATATTGAGAAAGAGAAGGGAATATGCTGTCGGGATCAATATCATCCAGCTTTAGAATTCTCCAATCTTTTTTATTCGCAACTACATTTGCAAATGCGGTTTTAAGTTCAGCTTTTGCATTTAATGACATTTCATAATTTTTGCTAATGATCAGCAGAACCATATCACATTGCCATATTCCTTTCCTAATGGCCTCATGAAGATGCTCTCCTCCTTCAATATTCTTTTTATCTATCCATATATTTAAACCAATGTCTTCAAGATGATCAACGATCCTTTGAACGATTTCATTATCTTTCCAGGAATAGGATATGAATAATTTTGGCTGATATTCAGGAGTCAAATGAAAACCTCTTTGTTCTAGTTCCGAATCTTCTAAAAAGTAAAAGAGTTCCTGAAAAGATAATCTAATATATTCTTCATCAGCTTTATGGTGAAGGCTGCAGCAATTCCATAGCCTTGATTTCATTTCTTCAAATAGATCCTTCAATGTTTTATCTGAATAAAGGACGATACCACATGAATTTAAATAATTTCGGATTGCTTCAATTTTATTTTGGTCTTCAGCAACCAGTGCAACTAATGAATCCAGTTTTCCTGGAATATTATTGACGCATAATAAACAAAGATCATTTTCTGATAGTCTGCTGTTAATCCAGTGTACAGTCTTGATATATTCTGTTCGGGATCCATAGGGAATTTTAAAATAGTGCATTTTACGAGTCATTAGAAATCTCCTTGAAATCATTACGTTATTATTATATATCACTACGGGAAAAAAAGGAGACTCTTTTAATTCGAGAAATGATAGAAATCCTATAAAATGAAACAAGTATGAATTGGAATTGTTTTGCTTTTCCAAACATATTATATAGTCTTCAGAACAGACATCTGATTTTATTTTATCAAAATTCCTGTAAAATAAATCTTCGGAAATATTTTTCATAATTGGCTTTCATCCCGTTATTTCAAGTAATTTATCTTTTCGCCAACAAGCGTATAGGCAATATACTCTTTTTTATCTTTCGTTTTTAAAGGAGTTGCCTGAATCCGTCCCTGAATACTGATCAGATCGCCATTTTTACAGTGTTCCATGATAGTTTCAGCGTTGGATTGCCATAGTTCTATCTCCATCAGGTCTATGTCATATTTTCCTTCTTTATTGGTAAAGTTTCTCTTAGATTCAACTTTGATTTTTAAAAATTTGGTACCATTTTCTGTTTGCTGCAATTTGCTTATTTTTTTTATTTTTCCTTCTATTACGAATAGATTCAGCATATAATCACTCCCCTCTGTCTGGTGCCTATCTGTTATATGAACGTTCAATCTGCAGCTTATCTGAAAGATCTTTAATTGTCATGATCCAGTCTTCGTCTTTTAACTGATCGATGTCACCGATCTGCTGAAGATATAGGATGAGTTCTTCTTTATTACTGGACTGCTGGAATGCTTCAGCCTGAATTTCTGTAATCTGTTCGCTTTCTTCCAGGTCATTGAGTTTGCTATCATAATAACGGTCAAGTGATTCTTCAAATTCTTTATAATTTTTTAAGATAACAGGTTTCATATCTTCTACAGAAGGAAGCTGAATTTCCTTATCCTTTAACAGTTCGTCAGACAGAAAGCAGACTCCAATAAGATCTTCAGCTGTGACTCTATCCATTTTGCTGATCACCTGTTTCACAGTATTCAGCTGATATTGATTCATCATGTTAAGCTGCATAGAAAGAAGATTGATTTCCTGCGGGTCACCGATGGGTAGTTTTGGAATAAAGGCATATTCTTTTGGAAGGTACCGTTCTGTTATGTAGTGTGTTCCATCACCTATAAGGTCTTTCTGAAGCTGAGACAGCTGATCGGGATCTTTTGGAAAAGAAAACCCTTCACCATCAAAATAATAATCGAGATATTTAATAAAATGCGGGGTCAATTCTGACATTAAATCACTCCTTTCGGTTTACATGGCAAATTGCCATGTATTATTCATTATCTGTGTTAACATCACCATCAAGATAAATGAAGCCGATAAAATAGCCTCCGCCATTGCTTTGCCGATTTATCAGCCAGCTGATATCACCGGAATTGATCCGGATGCTCTGTATAGCCTTTTCCAGTGTTGTCCACTTTAACAGGCTTGTTCCACTGGCATTTCCTTCTGAAATCGTAATTGTTTCACCGTCATATGATTCGACATAAGCAACATGCTGAAGATCTCCGCCCCATACGACGATTGAGTTTTTAGCAGGAGCCTGTCCTACACTGTAACCTTTTGCCGCAGCGGTCTCATACCAGGTTCTTGCATCTCCAAGGGGAAGATCCTGAAATCTTTTGTTATTGACTTCATTAACTCTTGCGTAGACATACCATGTACACTGACCGGTCCAGCCTGCATTTGAAAATGGATTAAATGGCGATCTATAGGTTTCACCATAATAGTTTGCAGGAAAATCAATTGATCCCATTCCTTCATCTCCAGGATCATAAAGACTTGTACCTAAGAATTGAATCAGATTCTCATCGCTTATATTTTCGAGACCTTTATAGAAATCAGTTTTCTTCAGATTTTCTAAATATTCTTCACTGGATACAATAACAGAACCACAGGATTGCTGAGATTCATCTTCACAGACCTCCTTGGTGAATAAGCTTTTTAACTGTTCAAGCGATTCTCCTGTAGGACGCTGATCATTCAGATAGTGCGGTAAAATCAGCCACATAATGTTAACGTATATATTTTCACTATAAAGCTCGCTGAGGAAAGGTTCGTAGAAATTCTGATAATCTTCGGTACCGTTATTGCTTGAAAAGTAGGTCTGCATGATCTCTGAAGCCGAGGTCGTATCGCCGGATATGATACTTTCTTTTACAAAGGAACTGTTTCCTCCGGAAAGAGACGGAACTACAGCTCCTGCTATAAGAGAGAAAACAAGGATTGCGGCAAATCCATAAATCATAGTTTTAGTCTTCACCATGCTACATTTCCTTGAGTTCGTTCTGAGTCGGTATGACATGAATAGGGATATGCCGCTGACCGCAGATGAATAGGGCGTCTCCCTGAAGACTGCTTTCTATAAACTGCATCTCGTTGTTATTAAGATCGATCAGTTTTGACAAATCTTCAATCGATCCTTTTTCAAGATGCATAATGATTCTGTACGGCGAGTTGTCAAAGATTGCTTTTCCATGAGTAATGATGCGTTTGTCAGTGAAATCTCTTGGCTGCTGTGTACCAATGACACAGACATTATTGTATTTACGGGAACGGCGTACCATCTGTGCGAGAAGCTTGCTGATTACTTCTTCAAGCATCTGTGTTGAGGCTTCATCAAGAATAAATGCGCTTAGTTCGGAATCATCAAGACACAGTGACCAGGCATACTGATAGATGACTCTTGTTAAAGCATTGACGATCTTATCGTCCTTTGTAAAGAGTATTTTTGTACCGAATCCGATGATATTGCGGTCACCGTCACTTGGCTTGATGGTCGTATGTCCATTGAGATAGATGCTGTATTCATTGAGTATAGGCTTGATCTTCAGCTTCAGATCGTTCAGCAGAGATACCACTTTCTCTTTTCCTTCCATATTCAGATTTTCTTCGATCATAAGATTCAGAGTTTTATCAAAATCTGTAAAAGTAGGGAAGCGGTCTGACGGCATGCCTTTAAATGAATCGGAAAAGGTGATTCCATGTTCTGCGTAAGTTCGTATGACGACATCGCCAACGATTGAAAGCGAGTCATCGGATATGGAAGGCGACAGATATGAAAGGATGATCTTGATATCATCGATATTGTTATAAATGGACGTTTCCGTATCCCACATAACTGAAGCATCCTCATCTTCTTCAACGCTGTTCGGCTTCAGATCGAAAACGTTGATAATGTTTCCTTTTCTTCCCATGTTGATAAAGGAGCCTCCGTATTTTCGGATCATTTTTCCATTCTTGTTTTCAGGATCGATCCAGACGATCTTTGCTTTTTTTCGTATAAAATAGCGGATCAGCAATGACATGGTAGTTGTTTTGCCGCTTCCGGTATCGCCAGCTAGAACGATATTGCCGGCCTTTCTTCCTTCCTTTTTTGCTTCATCTTCTTCGTTGATCCATTTAAAAGGATCAAACAGTATAATTCCGTGATTGACATGCTCGTGTCCTAGGATGAAGCCGTATTTATCTTTCAGTGTTTCAAATACAAAAGGATAGAGTCCGGCTGTTCCTAGAGAGGGAAGAGGGACACCTAAATTTTCTTCGATTACTTTCGGGAGTCCGGTTTCTGTAAACAGGGGAGAAGCAGCTTTAAAAAGCTGTTCCTGCATCAGCTTGGCAGAAAAAAGACTGAATCCCTGAGTCTGAAGCGATGATTTGAAATCTTTTGTCTTCTTGTTCAGATCATCCAGATTATCTGCCATGACAGTAAAACAGATTGTTACGTTCTGTGTCATATCCTTTGAATTGATGATTTCATTGACATACTGATTCATGGAGGCCAGTTCATCGCTGAGCTGTTCCAGTCTGAATCTGTCATTTTCGGAATTTTTATATTCTTCTTTTTTATCGTTGAACTCTTTTTTCAGAAGCGATGCACAGTCCATGTCCAGCCTTTCCGTAACGATCTGCATCTTGATATGTGGAATGGCCGCATACTGAGAAAGCAGTCCTAACGAGAATTCCCGCGGCAGCTGTGTTACCAGCAGATTGCGAGCATATTTTTCTCCAATCATATAATAAGTACCTTTGAAGGCAAGATCCATCGGAGTCAGACGCGATTTCTTTACTAATCGTTCATTATTCCATATCATCTATCAATTCCTCCTGTTCTTCTTTATCATCGGTGTCATATCCGTACTCTTTTCCTGGAAGGACTTCATAATCTTCATCTTTCAGACTGGAAAAGATTCCATGAGAAAAATAAAAATTATTGATCATCGGATTTTCATACAGATAAGCAAGAAAATTTTCATAGTCGTAATCATCAAGTTCTTTAAACCGGTATCCTGTAGACAGGAACAGTCCTACGAGCTGATTGTATTTTTTTACACAGTTTTCATAGTTATGGTCTTTGACCATGAGGAAGAATTCAATTTCTACATGCGTCTGTTGAAACCAAGCAGCTTTCTCAAAGTCGTTCTCGATCATTTCCCAGATTACAGGATCTTCCTCCTCCTGCATCTGTTTAGAAAGCTCGCTGAGATGTGCATCAAGGTTTACAGGATTGTGACAGACTGCCCAGTAAAGCTTAAAGTTAATTTGATTCAGAACGGAACGGATCTGATTGATGGCGACAAACTGGGCATTGCTGTTTTCGATAAAAAGATTGCGTGGAATCAGCTTAATGCCAAGAATATATTCTTCCGTCTTTTTTGATTTAAGAACAATCATATTGTCTCTGATTCGCTCGACATGACTCCAGGCAAGGGATGTAGCCAGTTTCTTTTTTGTGCGCTCTGCTTTCCTGATTTCTTTTTGTTTTGCTTTTTCAGGACTCAATTTTTTCTTCATACTTATAAATTCCTTCCCATATATATTTCTTCGGCTCTTTCATAATTCTTATTTTTAAAATAATATATTCCATCATATTGTGATAGGTACTGTATGGAACCACCAGAAAAGTAGAGGCAACCAGCGGAACCAGCAGAAGAAAAAAGATACCAGGATGGATAGATAAATCGCTGGTCAGATAGAATAAATTTGACACGATAGAAAAAGTCCATCCTACGATAAGCAATATGAGATCGATGATACGAAAACGTCTTGCAATAAGACGGGATTTTTTAAAATTGCTTGGTGAATAAAACCTTATCAAATAAAATCATCTCCTTCTTCTATTGGGTTCTGTCCAGAAATACCTGCTGGATTGTTTGCCGGACCTCGAACTGCATGATAAAGATTGCTTGCTGTCTGGAAGCCGGTATTCTTAGTAACGTAGCCTCTTCTGGTTGAAACCGACTTTTGGCCTAGAATTCTGTTGGCTGAGGCAACATACATGGCACTGCTGAATTTAGCGGCCGTTGGATGCTGATTTGCGAAGTTTCTTGCAAATGTATTGCTTCGTGTGAGACGCGGAGCTTCTGAACTAGCTGTCTGCTGTGATGTTTCAGTATTGCTGGCACCGGACTGTACAGGTCCGGAATCGACAATCCCCGCATTGCTGTATGAATAGTTAGCTCCTCCGGCAGAAGTGCTGAAACTGCCCATACCGTATGGAGCCGAGCTTTCCTGTGTCCGTGGCTGATCTCCCCAGAAGGATTGTTCCATGCCGGCTTGATGGAGTGCCTGGGAGGGCTGCCCG
Organism: Traorella massiliensis; assembly: GCF_900104665.1. GTDB lineage: Bacteria > Bacillota_I > Bacilli_A > Erysipelotrichales > Erysipelotrichaceae > Traorella > Traorella massiliensis. The sequence continues at coordinate 436,853 of NZ_LT629968.1, forward strand.
CGATTCATGCCCGTTGGATCTACTCCCATATATTTAGCTGCATTCATCTGTTTTTCAGTAGGATCTCTGAAATATGAGCTATTCATTGAACCGTTGCTTCCATCAGAAAATCCTCCTGCACCTCCGCCTCCTCCAAAAGGCGAGAAACCGTTAGTACCGGATACTCCAGGCAGAGGACCTCCACCGCTTCCGTCACCGGAGTCATGACCGCCTAAGCTTCGTCCGCCAAGAAGACGGCCACCGCCATAGATGCCTGCCGCTCCGGCAGTAACAGCTGCTGATGTGAGCATGCTTCCAGCTGCTCGGATTCCACCGGCAAACGAAGTTGCTGTATGAATTGCCTGCATTGACTGCATAGCACCCATGCCGTCACCGCCAATGATCTGTGCAACACTTGAAGGACCAGTGAGGATACAAAGCAGACCGCCCAAAAATACCATCGTTCTTGCGATTACACCTAAATTAGCGATAGCCGTTGATGACGTTATCACTAATACGAATTTAAAAAGCAGGATCTGAAGGAAGTTATTCATCAGGTCTGCTGCCAGCAGGCGTACCCATCTTGAAAAAGACTCGTCATTAAAAGAAACGAGTCCGCTGATTGGTATAGGTGAAATAAGAATCTTGAATCCTATATCAAGAAGTCGTTTGCCAAATTCAAGTGAAACTAAAACGATAGCATAACAGGCAATTGCTGCTTCGACAAGCAGAAAAATCAATGCTGTCGTATCAGGAAAATAGTAGTATTCGCCGTCGGCGCCAAGAAGCCAGGCTAAAGCTCCGCCGATGATAGGAACATTGCCTTCCAGCCATCCTTCCAGACCGGTTGATGAATTGATATCAATCACCTGATAAGGCGGGTAGATGCCATCGGCAGCAGACGAATAGATTAGATAAGACGGGGTGCCCTGATAGGTCGCATAGACCTCGTCGATATATTCATCGATGAGTTCATTTCCCGTATGTTCTGGCACATACTCGATAACGTTGTTTTCAACCTGAAAGAGTTCTGATGAAGTTTCGATCATATCTGAAGCAAATCCTGTAAAGAACGAAACAGTCATTGGTAGAAACAATATTACGGTACAAATTACACCGATCTTTACGATAATCTGAAATGGATTAAATTTATCCAGCAGATCCTCATTGAGACTTACTTTCAGATATAGAGAAACGACACGAACAAAAGTAAGAAAAGCGATAAAGATACACAGGATTCCCCACCACTGCCATAAAGTCGTGCTAGAGCTGATATCGAACGCTGCTATTGATTCCATAGCATTGTACAGGGAGTCCATAATAAAGAACATTCCTTTTAAAAACAGCCATAGTATCCATCGAAAAGCATCGATAATGAGATCCATAATTCAACTCCTTATTCAACAAGACCGAAGATCTTAAAGAATGTTGGTATAAGTTCAACAATGATCGTTGTTACAAGGATCGTAATGCCTGTTTTTTTGAATGGCCGCTGTTCTTTCTCGTTTTCATCTTTTCCAAGCCATCCTATGTAAGACACCAGAAGTACAAACATTCCAGTAATGGGGATTGCCCATAGCGCAAAGTCTGTTAACGGAGTAAACCATTCATTAAATGTATTTCTTGCTTCATCTTCATTGAATGATGGGGTAACAAGAAATACCGGGATTGTATAAAAGAAAATTTTCAATTTATTCATTTTTATATTCCTTTCTAGCCTGGCAGATTGCCAGGTAATAAAAAAACATGGCAATTTGCCATGTTGTAAATCATTTTATAAGTTCATATTCCTGCATTTTATTTTTTATGTGGGAATTGTAGTAAATTTTAAGCATTTTCCCTTGATGTCCATAAATGATTGCCTCTAAACAAATTATAGCATCATTTCTCGTTGAATTCTAGAATTTCCAGTTTTGGATCAAGAAAAATTATGTTTTCATTTTCAATTTTAAGTAGATCCATGATGTTGCATATACTCATACCAGTGATTTTTTTGTATGAAATTTTTGTATCATGCCTCTTTATTTTTAATTCTTTTTCAGAATTAGAAGAATTTTTGTTATTCATATTTTTACACTCTTTTCCTTTCTACATGGCAAATTGCCATGTAATAAAAAGAAAAAAGTGAGGCTAGTTATCTAACCTCACTAGTTTTTCTGTGCTTTAACAAAATAAAAATAAATGCAAACAAACTACATAACATAGCTATTAAATAGCTTTGCAATGGTGTGCTGTCATCTGTTTTTACAGAATCATCAGGAAGAATCGTATTTAAATAAGCGATAGAATAGTAGCCCTCTTCTCCGGCTTCTACAAGCTCGCCATTGACGAATAGGCCGGCATCGTTGTATTCAACTTTTACGACTTCATCTGATAATCGGTAACCCTGTGGAGCGGATGTTTCTTTGATGTACCAAGTACCATAAGTCAGGTCAAATTCTGCGTATCCGTCCTTCGTGTTTCCTGCAACAGTTAGAATTTCTTCTGTGCATTCCGCATCACTGTATAATGTGAATGCGAAATCTTTGCTCAGAATAGCTTCACCGGTCTGAGAATCGATCTTGTTTACATGAACATAAGCCCATTTCAGTTCGTTCATGATAGCTTCACCATCGTTGATCGTGATCAGAACATTATCTTCATGCGACTGATCGATGCTGAAGTCATATTCATTTTCGTCAAGAATGTAGGCACTGTTCGTAGAAAGTTCACGAAGATAATAGTTACCAACTGGAAGTCTAGGTACATTGACAAGATGTCCTTCTTCATCAATGCCTACGGTAGCCACTAAGGTATCCGGTTCAATTGCGACATTGCCCATGTAATCATAAGTATCGTCTCTTGTGAAAATGCCAAACACAACATCCTTATAGGCATCCGGATATTCAAGATAGCCTTCTTCAAATGTCTTGGTAAAGTCCAGCTCATAGGAAGGAAGATCATTGACCAGTGTTGATTCGATCAGCTGTACTTCTGTAGACTGGCTGGCCTCGATTTCAAAATAGTGTCTTTCTGTATCCGGAATATATCCGATTGGTGTCTTGGTTTCAACATAATAGTAAGATCCTACCAGAAGATTCCTGCTTTCTACTGCATCCCAGTCGCTTTCTAAAGTCTGAATGGCTTCACCCTTCCTGTAATAAGTATGATTACCGATCGTGATATCTTCAGCTGCATAGATCGTGATTTCAGCACCTAAAATGTTGGTTTCTTCTAATACCGGGGACTGAACAGTGCCGAATTCTGTCTGCCATGTATCCGTGTGCGTGAAGATCTCGCCGATCTTGTTCCATACAAGTCTTCCAACGACAAGATCATCGAACATTTCTACTGTCTGAACCTCACCGGTAGGAAGTACAGTAAATTCAACATCCTGTGCGATCGCATATCCGTAAGGAGAGCTGGTTTCACGAAGAACATAGGTAACACCGACTTCCAGACCTTTGATCAGATGCGGCTTAATGCTTCCGTCTTCATTTTTGCCATCCTGTCCGGAGATCCATGTATCAAATACTGCTCCCGGATCGTCTTTCGGGAAGACAGTCAGATGAGCGTCTTCGATTTCCTCGCTGTTAGTAATATCCTTTTTGGATACTTCCACTTTAGTGATTTCATTGAGATCGTTAAAAGAGTTATTGACTGTCGTAATGGTCTGTTCCTTGAACTTCGTATCGACATCAAAAACAGCATCAGATAATACATACCCTGAAGGCTGTTTGATTTCCTTGACATAGAAGTGAACTTCATCATCTAAAGAGATTGGAAGATCTGCTTTGAATGTAAGCCTGCCATTCTCATCTGTAACAGCTTCTTCAATTAATGTATCTGCCGGCAATAAAACATTGCCATCAAGAACCAGATCCGTTTTAGTGTATAAGCCATAGACAGCACCGGACAATAAATTACCCTCATCATCTTTCTTCGTGAGTTCTATATTTACTTTCTGACGGTCATTTTTAAAACTGATTTCTTCTGAAACGACTTCAACTGTCTGATCTTTGTATTCCAGCTTTACTTTCTGAATTTCAGTATTTAAGATCATACCGTTTTGTACCTTAGTTTCTTCAATGCGATACTCACCTAAAGGAAGCGTGCCGGACGTTGCATAGCCGTTAGTTCCAGTCGTAATTGTTTCTACGATTTCATCCTTTTCATAAAGGACTGTTCCATCGTTTGATGGATCCATAATATCGGCATCCGCAATGATGTTAAACTGAGTATCAGACTGTGGCATTTCTTCATAGATGAAGGAATAGCTTCCGTCATCGTTCTGATGAATGCCTGTGAAGACTTCGCCCTCTTTGTACACTGTGATCTGTCCTTTAACAGAAATGTCTTCCATTTCAACCGTGATCACAGGTGTTTGACCATCTTCACCGACCTCATATACACCATCCTCAGAAACGGTAAATTTTACTGGTTCAGTGTTCAATACATAGCCATTTGGAGCCGTAATCTCTTCCAGCTGATAGTTACCGTACATGATAACATCATTTAAATAAACGATGCCCTGATCTGTCGTTGACCATGTGTCTACGGTGTGGGGAATAGGGAACCAGACAAACTGAGTCAAATATTCATTCGTATCAAGATTTTTAATTTTGAAAGTCGTATTTGGCAGTAAAACAGTCTTGCCGGTTTCAGCATCTTTCTTCACAAGTTTCAGCATACCTTCAAATGGCGCATCATTCATGATGATCCAAGGCTGAGGTTCATCGCTGTCTTCGGTGATCGTAATGATGAAATCTTCCACTGCTTCATGTTCATCGGGTTTCTTTGTTTCTCTTACTATGTAAACTCCATAAGGCAACTTTTGAGATTCCAGATATCCTTTGGAATCAGTCATTGAAACATCATAGGTTGGTGCAGCATCCCAGCCTAAGCGATCCACATCTGATTTCAGTTTTGCGGTAAATTCAGCACCTTCAAGTGTTGGTACTTCGCCCGTTGATCCATTAGAACCAATTTTGATCAAGCTATAAGCCTGTTCATTCGGCTTGTCCTTATGTGTGACAGAAACACTTACATTTGGAGTATTCTGATCTGCATACTCAACATCAGCTTGTACGTCCACAGTATTCACAACGACCGTACCATTACTTGTCACTTCATGGACGTCGTAAGATCCTAGATATAGATCAGTCCATATGATCTTGCCATCAGCATCTGTCTGTTTTGAAGTATTTGGAATCAGTGATCCCGCACTGTAGAGAACAGATCCATCCGCAGGATTTAAGATATTCTCATGAGCGTGAAGCTCATAGGTAACGCCATTCAAAACAGCATCGCCGGTCATGCCTGATTCTGTATCATCAAATTCTTTCTGAAGTGTGATACTTCCTTTGACTCTTGTATTGCTGATGTCTACTGTATAAGTCTGATTGTTAACGACTACAGCAATTGGATTGCTTTCAGATACATTGACTGTGTATCCATCAGGAGCAGTCTTTTCTCTTACGGTATATGTACCGTAGTCAAGAAAATCTGAAATTGCTACACCCTCGCTATTTGTCGTAATCGTTGCAACTACCTGATTGCTGGTATTCAAAATATCGAATTGAGTACCAGCTTTTTTTACGACTTTTCCAGTTTCATCATCCTTCTTCACAACTTGAATTTTCCCTTGTTTCCAGTCGTTTGTTGCACTGAAATAAACTGTCTCGTTTGGCACAATAGTAATTGAACGAATCGTGTTGTCAAGGATCAAATGCTCTGGAACGCTTACTTCCTGCACATAGACTGTTTGCGGCAACAATTCATTGATCGTAACTGTACCGTCATTTCCAGTTGTATAAGTACCAATTGGATCACTCATATCAGCGTTATAGCTGATTCTGAAAGATGTATTTGGTACAAAATTGCCTTTGTCATCTTTCTTTGCAATATTCAAATTTCCAAATTTATTAACAGTTATATTAATATATTTTTCAGCAGGGTCTCCTGATTTCAGTGTATTTAATGAACTTACAGCCTGTGAATCACTAGCAGTTACTTTAGCTGCAAATGGAACGCCTTCCTGAAGAATTCTAATATTTCTCTTAAGGTTTATATATGACTCTTCATTTGCACTAGCAGTAGCAGTAATAGTTAGTTGATTCCCATTGATAGAAACATTTAAGCCTTCACTTTTACCATTAACTATAAAATTTGATAATACATTATTAGAATCCGTTAATGTTATAGATTCTCCTACATCAAGAGTAATGGTAGACACATTAAATTCAGGGGTTGTTTCCATTGCATTGACTTTTGCCATGACATCATTACGCCAAGCCTGCTGACTAGCAACTGTCGGATAAGTCGAATTAAAGTAATAGTTTCTATTTGCTAGATCTGGACGCAAAGTCGCCCAGATCAGATTCTGTGTCAAAAAATAATTATCTTCACTAGGTTGTAAATGATAGCCAAAATAAGCAATATAAGTAATTGTCTTTCTAATAGTGTCATTATAACCTAATGATTCAAATGTGACAGATTCATTAGCTCCTATGTGAGCACTCTTTCCGGGTTCAATACACCAGCCTAATTCACCGTCTATCCAAAAGTAGGTTCCATCTCCATTTGAACCATTCGGCAAATGTAAATGGTTGGCTTTCCAGTTAGATGTATAGGTCTCTGTCACGTTTGGACTAGCTGCCTTTGCTGGTACAGCCATGTTGGATAGAGCCATACCGAAAGCTAAGGAAGCCATCATCAATGATTTTAATCCATTCTTCATTTTTCGAAATAATGAAGAACGTTTCTGTCTATCATCCATATCTGTATTCCTTTCCGAGTATTTTATACTCTATTTCTATCATTCAATAAAAAAAGAAGAAAGCTTAGATTTCTTTCTTCAAATAATTGGTCTTGTTCTTTTTACTAATTAGGAATTACTACGGTCATAAATTGATCAGATTCTGTATTCCGCAACCTTTCATTTCTACACGGTCAATGCCGAAAGAGAAATAGCATATAATATAAAATCATTGACTTCACCTCTATTCAAAAAGAAACGCTTTACAATAAAGCGCTTCTTATTTTAATAAACATTAATTGTATATTTCAGAGATTGTTTACATTTTTCGCATCTAACAGGGTAAACATCCACAGCATAATTACCACCATTTTTTTCTAATATTGGTCTAATGTATTTTTCAAATAACTCGTCGCCAGGAACAGAACTATAAATTGCTTCAGCTAAGTCTCCCGGATATTCGTCTGTTAAAATTCCTGTACTTCCTACATTACTGTATTCGTGCTGGCACTCAGTAACTTCCGGCTGGCTTGGTTGAGTAATTGTTGATCCTCCTGAACCAGATGAGCCGGTGTTGCTGCTTCCACTTGAACTTGATCCTGAACTACCAGTATTCGATGATCCGCCTGTATTTCCAGTATTGTTACTTGAACCAGTATTTGAGCTATTGCTACTGCTGGATGAAGAATTAGAACTACTAGAACCTCCTGAAGATCCTCCAGAAGTATTTGGTGTTTCTACGTCTACTTCTTTTTCAGTGATTACGATGCTGCAATCCTTTTCTGTGGTATTTTCATACTCGTCCTTTGCAGTCACTTTTACAGGATATGTACCAGCAGTATTGAAATCAACATTACCTTCAACAGTAATTTCTGCACTAGAAGCATCTTCTGCTTTGAATAGATTCTCTAAAGCAACATCAGCAATACCCTGTTCGATAGATATCGTATCATTAAAATCTACAAATTCTGGTGCAGTTGTATCTTCAACAGTAACATTCACTTCCTCTACCTCATCATTGTATGAAAGCGATAGAATGTAATTGCCAACTTCAAGGTCTGATCCATCAGTTTCGAGTGCTTTTTCAGCTTTCTGATCATCTTCGACAACAAACACTTCCACTTTAGTATCTTTTAAGACATCTTCAGACGTATCTTCAGCCAGATATTCTTTTGGCTCTAAAGATAAAGCTTCACCGTATTCAACAGTAATCTCAGTTGTCTCTAGCTGAAGATTATCAGCTGATGAACAGGCGACTACTGAAAACATCAGTGCCATAGATAATAAACTTTTCATTAACTTTTTCATATTCAAGACCTCCTTCTATCTTTTGAATAATAAATTTTCCGGCAGTATTTCTATATCGCAGGGTATTATTTCTGCATATTTTTCGATTAAATAGTCATTGGAACTCCATCCAATATTTATGAAATCAAATACCAAATCATATTGTAGTTTTATTTTGAATAATTTTAATTTTTTTGCTTCATCTTTTTCAGCAAATGGAACATTCAATAATAATGTCATAAGTATTTCCTCCGTTGTGTATAGAATTTGTTTTTCTTTTAAACCTGCCACCTGGTATCTTTGTATTACGAATTGTCGATATATGCTTATTTTACATAAATCATTCATATGCATAAGCAAGAGCTACAGCACTGCCTATAACAAATGCAATTGCCTGCAGGATTGGATTGTTTATCGCAATAATAAGCAAGCAAATAATTACAGCTGTAAAAGCAAACGATAGCATTGCATATAAGATTTCAATTGGTTCAAAATCTTTATATTTAAACTTTTTGAAACGAGATTTGACAATAATTATTCCCCATATTATTGATAGAACAGTAATTATAAAGAATACTACAGGTTTATAATTTTGATACATTAACATTTCTAAATATTCTTGATTCGAATATTTACTAAATAATTCTTTGTTCAATTGGTGTAAAAATAGAAGGAATATTGTATTGATAACAGTATACAAAATTTCCAACCCAAAAATTTCTACAAACTTTTTTATTCTATCCTTATATACATTCATTTTGCTTTATACCTTTCGTAGTTCTTTTATTTCTTCAATAAATATTTTTTCTTTTGTTAAAAGATACATATTTTTAATCAAATCATGAATAATCAATACTCCAACAATCAAGATAATGAACATAATAGCCACTACCAATATTTCTGCCACCTTAATCATATCTTCTTCTACATTTTTTACATTTCCAAGCATTAACAGTCTAAAAATGAAATCATATAGTCTTCCCCATATATCCATGATAATCGTAATTAAAGTAGTGACTATAATGACTGATAATACAAATTTCTTATGCTCATACCTTGCACCAATTCTAGTATATTCAAACAAAAATTCATCATCGCTCATAGCAAGATACTTTTCTTTTTTCTCAATCATAATTACCATTTGCTTATCTTTTCTTTTAGTATAAGATATCCAATCTAGTAGCTTTTGTTTATATTCCATTTGTTTCACTCTCCTAAACGTTTTATCTATTAGTTTGCTTTTAATTCACTCAGTTTATCGAGCTTTAACTCACCATCCACATACTGTATAATTTCATTTATGCTCATGTTTCATCAATCCGTATCTTACAATTAAATTATAAAGCATAAAATTTTACGAATTCAATAACTTTGAAAGAAAATATAAAACCTTTTGTTGAATTTATAATATGCTATAATATTCACGGAGGTATTAGTCATGAATAATACTATCCTGATGTACCATTGCCACTCTACGACACCTAAATTATACCATATCCCGAAAGAATGTCAATTTTGAGTCAATGCCCGATATTTTCAAGACTATAGATAATTCTGCATGGCAAATTGCCATGTAGTTAATTTTCTTATTTACGACTTGCTGAAGACACAGGATCGGATGTATCTTCAGCAGGCCGCAAAACTTTTTATTTTACGACCTGAATAATCGTTTCCTGTGAAACACTGTTGCAAGGTTCCAGTGTTTCTATATCCAGTGTGTCCATCTGAATAGTAAGATTGTATTTTCCTTCATCTAAGGATGAATACAGATCCGGCGTAACCATTTTGTTTGGTGGAATGTAATCCGATTGATAGATCTGAGTACCATTTACGAATAAAGTAAACTGAAATAAAACAGTATTGTTTTCAGGATTAATCAGATAGATTGTTGGGTTAGCTTTATTGATCGCATAGCTTGAATCAAACCCAGGTACCTCAATGGCTTCCGTTTCGCCGTCATCCATGTATAATGGTTCGTTTATGACAATCTCTTCGCCACCGACCACAACTGTACGTGTTTCCTGGCGGTTCCATAATATATAAAAACCGGTTCCTATTCCAGCCAGCAGAAGAAGCACCAATAGAACCAGTCCTCTTTTCTTTTTCTTGCTCATATTTTTCCTTTCTTCTAATAAAATAATCAAAAGGCAGAGCTGACTCCGCCTTTTGATTGAAATCTTAACCTTTCGTTACAGTGATTTCACATGAACGGACATATTCCGTACCATCCGCATCAGTTACCGTACCGACAATAGCGGCAACACCTTCCTGTATCATCCAGAAATCGGCTCCATCTATTAGTATGACTTCCGAGTCTGTGGACTCCACCTGTATGCCGATATGAATATCATTCGGATCATAGCAGTACAGCAGACTTCCATATTTTAAGCTGAAAGTGACGGTGATCTTTGCAGGAGAATCATTTTCCAGTACACCTTCGAGGCTTTCAGGTTCAACAGTAAAGTATGAATCTTTTATTTTCAGATAGACTCCATAGTTTTTGCTTTCAGGTTCAGTACGTGTGCTGACCGCAGCGGAAGTAAATGAATCGTCGTCTCCAGTAACTAGCAGAATAGATCCTTCATTGATTGAAGCACCTTCAAACATACCAATAATATGCCAGCCTGTTTCGGAATTTCCTACTTTTGGAAGATTCAGAGTCATAATACCATCCAGTGACTGACAGTCTTTGAACATGTAGGAAGCATACTGAACATTAGACAAATCCATTTCCTCTAATGGTATTGATATCAAACTAGCACATCCGTTAAACATGTACTCTGCATATACAACTGAACTGAAATCGATATTTTCAAGACCATCAATAGAAGTTAAAGAAGCAGCATTTTCAAATAGCCGGCTGCTGTTTTCATTAGCAATAATATGAATGCCTTTTCGCTGAGTTGATACTTTCCACGTAGTGCTATCCAGCCATGCGACAATGCCTTTGTCCTGGGCTGCAGATACATCTACTGCTTCAATTCCTTCAGGAGCTATTTCATCGGTAAATAGGATGTTTGTCACACCTTCAGGAATGTTTTCGCTGAATCTGGCTCCTGTTTCAAGAACTGTCGAAAGCTCTATCTTTTCCCAGACAGCCGTCAGATGCCTGTTTCCTGACGTTCCGGCTTCGATGGACTGAATTGTTTCACCGCTGTCCGCATCATGCCATCCGATAAATCGGTATCCTTCCTTCAGGGCATCCGGAAGAATAACTCTCCGGTCGCTTGTATATTCCGTAGGGTATTCAGCAGGCAGAGTGCCTCCGGCCGTATCGTAAGTGATTGAATAGGTTTCAGCAGGCTCCCACTGTGCTGTCAGGTTCAGATCGCCTGTAGATCCGACAGGAATGGAAGTAATGGCTTCTCCGGCAATTTTGATATTGCTGACTTCACATTCGCTAGGAGATCCGGAGGATATGATGAGCTGATAGCTTCCAGATTCGAGTTCGTGGGATATGTTGTAAACATAACCCGTACTCATCAGAGATTGTCCGGTCACGAGCGAACCGTCTTTATAAATGCTGTAGTACGGATATTCCCAAACCGGCATCCTCGACTGATTTACAAAATCAAACGATAAAGCTGCAGGATTGAATATTTCAAAATTGATTACCAACTGTTTTTCACCATCATGTGTAAAAACGCCATTGTTTTCTGTCCATTCGCTTGAAGGATCTACTTCGTAAGGAGTAATTTCACTCCAGCCTGTGAATGTATAGCCGGCCTTAGTCGGCACTGGAAGAGGATCCAAGCCTTCTTCAGAATAATAATATGTCTGATATTCATCCGGCATTGTTCCGCCTGCCGGATCATAGCTGATCGAATAGGTAACAGCCGATTCCCAAACAGCTGTTAGATTCAGATTCCCGCTAGTTCCTTTAGGAATAGAATTTAATACCGGTTGAGAAACAACATTGAAATCTCTTACTGTTTCTGTAACACCTTGCTTCATTCCGATTAATTCTACATAGCCTTCAAAAATAATTTGATAATTTCCAGCTTCCAGATTTCTTGAATAATCCATTGTGCCTTTGATAAGTTCGCCTGTGCCTGAAGGAGTAAATTCATCTATCAGAGTCTCGTCTTTATATAGATAGAATTTTCCACCGCCTTCAGTCGAAGTGACCTCTGAAATATTTCTTTCATAGTCAAACGAGAAACTTAGCATTGCTTCGCTTTCGACCGAGAAGGTGATTCCACGATATAGTGGCTTCACTCCTGCTATTTCAGGTGCCTTTGGCTGAGGGCCGCTATTTGCACCTGCATATTTATCACTAACGAGCAAAGAGCCGCCTTCACCGATTTCCCAGTAATCGCCCAATGTATATTCAATGGTTTCGCCCCAGCCTAGGAATTTAGAATTATCCTTAGTCGGAACTGGTAGGGAATCTAATCCTTCATCAGAAAAATAATAAGTCGGATATTCTACAGGCATTACGCCTCCAACAGAATCATAAGATATGTTGAAAGTTTCTTTATGAGTGACAGTGAAATTGAGCTTACCAGTGTAAGTTCCTACTTTTTTCTCACTAAATGTGATCGTACCTGTTTTTTCTATATATGTATCAGGATTCAGATCACTTCCACGCCATTGAGCAGAAAAATCAACCGTTGCCGTATTGAGATAGTATTCATCGCCCGCACGCTTCATCGCAACCTCTTTATCAGCAGAAACTGTCACGATATCGATATCATTCAGTTTGCCCTTTGCCTGCACAGAGAATGAAGCACTGTCTGCATTTCCCATATCAATATTTTTAGGAATTAATATGGAAAGATTGCTTGTGTTCTGAACAGATATATTGTCATTAGCAGAAACGGAAGCTGGCAGATAGCTGATACTTAAAGCTGCTGCCAGAGCCAGCATACTTTTAATCAGTTTCATGCCGTTTCCTCCTTCTTGCTGTAACAACCAGCAAAGATCCTGATGTTACAAGCATTATCATGTAGTTAGATATGTTTGATAAATCAGCGGTGTTTGGACTTTCCTGATTGTTTTCATCTCCGTAACGAATAGCAGTCACTTCGGCAGTTTCGGCAGAAGCACTGACAGGATCTATCAGTGCTGCCGCCAATACTAAAGCGAAAGTTAAAAAAAGCTTTTTCATAAGCTTTTCCTCATTTGATATTACTGTAAACTAACAGTAAATTCAGCTGTACCTGTGTATGAGCCGGCTTTAGTTTCTTCAAAAGTAACTGTACCGTTCTTTGAAGTATATTCAGATGTAAGTGCATTTCCTGTCCATGTAGCATCTGCCAGTTCAGCAGTTGCACTTCCGCTGTATCCAGCATCATTTGCACGAGTCATGGCAATCGTTTCACCTACAGTAACACTCAATGTCTGATTTGGAGCAATGTTACCTTTTGCCTGAACGGTGAATTCTTTTTCAGTAGCTGTTCCAAGGTCAATAGCTTTAGGGATCAGTACGCTGTAGCTGCTTTCATTTGTCTTTGTTACAGTAGCCTGAGCGCCACCGTCATTTGTAATTTCAGTATCCTCAGCATTAACACCAACTACTGCGAATGCCATCATAGAAGCTACAGTTAATAAAGAAAGTAATTTTTTCATTTTTCTTGTCCTCCTTAGCCATTTCGGCTTTTAAATGAAAATTCAAAGAAACACTTTTTACTGATGTGTGAACAGATGATTTCAGGAATTATGCTGAATTGATCAGCAACCTTCTAATTGGTACGGTCAACGCCGGAAGGGATAGAGAAGATAATACTGTATCATTATCTCATCTCCTTTTCATTTTTTATAAGTTTCAAAAATGCAGTCTGTGAAATATTTAATGATTTTGCTGCCTCTCGTGAGGATATTTGTCGCATTTTATAAAGTTCTGCGGCAGAATTGAACTCATTTTTATTTACTTTTACTCGAGGCCTTCCCCAATGCATTCCCATTTCTTTCGCTTTTTTTATTCCTTCCATCTGATTTTTCTTATATTTTTGTTTTTGCAGTATATAACTTTCTAAATCTTTTTGATCTTTTTGTATTTTTTCAAATAGATCCTTATTATCTGAAAGTATTTTTTCCAGATGAATCATTTCCTCATTTGTTAGCATTTGATTTCTCCTCCCCGTATTCTTTATATAGCCTTAAAAATTTTGATTGGGAAACACCCATCATATGCGCAGCCTCACGCGATGTAACTTTCTTTTTGTTATATAAATCGATTACTGAATCTAAGGTTTTTTTATTGATCTTGATAAAAGGCCTGCCAAATGAAATACCAGCAGCTTTTGCAGATGCAATTCCTTTTTTTATATTGCTTTTTCTTATTTTCTCTTTTGTGATCAGATAGTCTAATTGCTGCTGATCAGCCTGTATTTTTTCGAATAATTCATTATGATCATTTAATATTATCCTTAATTCATTCATTTCATTTTCATCCAGCATCTCTATTCCTCCTTCGATTTCTATAAATCAAAAATATAATGACAGCTGCAATAATGATAATCAGTATAATGACTATGAGCTTATCCATATTCGAGCCTGCTGCTAAAACAGCTCCGCCAATAGAAGCTAAAAGAATAGCAGCCACCGCTATAAGTGAAACGAACATCATCGATTTGAAATTCTTCCATAAATTTTTAAAGAATATGTCTATGAATCTCATTTTCTTTCTCCTTTCCATAATTTAAGCGTTGTTTGTTCAACTCATCATCAATGACAGCTGTCACTTCCTCAGATGCCAGGTCATAGCTAAATAGTGGCTTTTTGATTTCTAAGTTTTTTTCCACGTTTCTTTCGATTTCATAATGATTAAACCAGTCATCTGAGTCATAAATGCTGGACAGACGATTCTTTCTATATTGAATTCTTTCAGAAAGCTCATCTCTGAATTTGGATAAAGAAAAATCGGGTATCTTTCCCGATTCCGATAAAAGCCATTCATTCATAATTGTTTTCTTTTCCTGTGGTATTTTGTCATCAATAAGATCTTTAATAAATTCATGCACTAGCTCTTTTCCTGTCATTTTTCTTGAAGCGGCGACTTTATTTAGTTTAGAAATATCATTTTCGTTCAGTTTTATGACGAGGCATTCTTTTTCGATTCTATCAATGTAAGCATTTAAATGTTTAAGAGCCTGTCTGGATCCATTCAGTGTTTCGAGATCATATTCCACTTCAAGCCTATTTGCAATACTTGTCTTTATTTCAGAAGGAATATATTCTATTGATTCTATATTGATTTCCTTGCTGATAAGATCCTCTATTTTATAAATAAGTGTACTCAAAGAGGTATTGATTTCAATATATGTTTTTTTTGCAGCAGTAGGACAGTTAGAATCTTTTATTTTTTTGTTCAGTTCTTTGGAATATTCCTTTAGCTCTTTTTTTAATTCAAAAAGAGAATAGATACCTTGTTTTTCTGAAGTCATAATTCACCTCCTAGATGGTTTCAAAATCAATGTATAAATAATTTAGCCAAGCTTCAAGACAAGCAATTTTTTCCTGTTCATATTCACGTTCTCTATCGCAGTAGGATGCTTCTTCGTGCCATTCTTTGAAACATTCTGTACAGCATCCATAATGTAGGATAGGAATATAAATGACACCCTCCGGCAATTCTTTATTGCAGAAGTCACATTTATCGCCAAAGAGCCCAACCCTTTGCAGCATTCGCTGACTTAAAGCATCTATTTCATAAATCGTAAATCTTTTATGAGTAATTTTTTTCTTGATCATTTTATTTTCCTTTCTGTGACTCGGTGATTCTTATCATATTTGCTATAAATAATTAACAATAAAAGTAGATAATATACCTAAAATAATCCAAAATAATATAAAAGACACTATAAATACATCAAGAGATGATAAAATTTTGCGCTTTTTACAGATTCTTTGAAATATTAGAACAATTGTTACTGCTAATAAAACTAATATTAGCATCAAGATAGTCCCTTTTATATCAATAGACCAAGAGTTTTTATCCAACTGCAAATTAAATCTGGTCGTTATAGTGTTTAAAATAATTACCTTATTCATAACTTTTCCTTTCTTTGTCACCGAGTGCCACATTTTCAAACTGCGATAGATCTTTGTAGATAAAATCATCAATAGTAACTTGAAAGAAGGAGGCCAGTTTGGAAATGGTATCGATCGTGATCTTCTGTTCAGAAGTTTTGCTGGTTTCAATATTATAAATAGTCATGAAATCAACATCTATTTTTGAGGCTAATTCTCGTAAGCTTAGTTGATATATTTTTCTATAATAAAGTAAATTTTGACTTATATGCATATTTGAATTCTCCTTTCTTTGTAATATAATGTATTATCGTAATAATACATGGAGGATTTATGGATACTTTAAGGGGGATATTTAAATTTATCAAAAAATTAAATGAAGAATGGGGATCACTTTTTACTGCATTTCTTTCATTTTTAGGTACAGCTATTTATGTAGTTTTCATCAACTTTTTTTTGAGAAGAGTATATGATGGGTATTTAATGCGTTTTGGTATTGACTCTTCAATTACAATAAGTTCACCTATGTCAAATTTATATGTGTTATTTTTTATATTTGGAACAGCATTATCTTTGATTACATTTTTTACACCAATGAGATTATCTAAGGCGTTAGGATTGTCAGTTCAAAATAAAGAGGAAAAAATATCAAAAAAACTAGTATGCAAGTTTTTTATTCTTGATTTTCTATTGATCTTTATTCCTACGCTTATTTATTTATCTTATTCAACAAACATAAAAATTTCTTCACTATTTATTTGGGGAATAGTTTATATGGCAGGGACAGCTTTTTTTTCATTCATGATTTCTGTTGTATCAACAATTTATATTGTTGCAGATCTTATTTTTCAGAAGAAAAGTCGGAATAACGATACTTCTAAAAATAGTAAGACATCAAATGATTTTTTATCAATTTTATCTAGTAAAAGTGTAAAGCACATAATTCTTTCTGTATTCCTTCTTGTAATCTTATCAATTTTTGATTATGCTGCTGTTTTTTATGGAAAAATGGTTCCGTCCTTAAAAAAAGCATATCCATCATTTACAGTAAATCAGGTTGAATATATAGTTATTGCAGAAATGCCTGATAACGAGTATTTAATAGTAGATCTTGAGTCAATGGCCAATGAAACTAAATATACTATTCAATCACTTGAAGGTATTTATCTCAAAGATAAATTGACATCTGATTTTTTGAAATATTTAAGTGATTAGCTATATTTCATCTGTTACGGTAAAATTAAAATTGTGAAGAGTAACGATGACATTATTATAATTATAAATAAAATACCTTTAAATGCAGTGTTTAAACCTAAGCTTGTATATTCATTAAAGAAACAACGTAGTAAAGCAGCCGCAAGTAATAGATAAATTAGATTGATAAAACATATATATTTAATGAAATTGTGGAAAAATTTGCTTTCATATTTTCTATATAGTAAATATAAAAGAGCGATTATAAAACAAATCAGTCCCGGCATTAACATATATACAAATAACTCTGCTTTCGTCATAGAGGATTATCTTCCTTTCTTTATTTACTTTTTAAAGTGAATTTAATCCAAAACTTTTTTATCATAAATGATTTCTTTCCGTGTCACCCGGTGACACATTTTCAAACTGCGATAGATCTTTGTAGATAAAATCATCAATAGTAACTTGAAAGAAGGAGGCCAGTTTGGAAATGGTATCGATCGTGATCTTCTGTTCAGAAGTTTTTCCGGTTTCAATTCTAAATATCGTCAAATAGCTGATGCCTGTATATTTTTCAATTTCTCGCTGGGATAAATTCGCTCTATTTCTTAATAATTTAAGATTTCTTTTAATATTCATTTAAATAATTCCTTTCATTTTTACTATTTGGTATAATATATACATCGTTGTATATAGGAGGATTTATGTATAAAAAGTTATTTGATAATATTCGAGATTCATTTATTTGCTTTTCCTTTTTTATTGTTTCATTAGCTATACCAGGAATCTATCTTTGCATAGCATTGCCTATATGGAGATTGACGTTGTTAAACGAGCATCTAATAACATTTCAGTCAGATGCCAAGCTTGTTGGATCTACAGTAGCTCTTTTTATTTTTTTGCTATATCTTTTTTATCTTTTTGAATGTCAGGTTTTAAAAATAATTAAATTATTTCTTTTAGATTTGTTTAAAAGAAGTAAGATAAAGTATGAAAGCATCATCTCTAATTTTTATGTTATTTTAAAATTGATGAATAGTGTTGTCATAGCATTTATATTATTTTTTAAAGATATATTTTTTCAGTTTTTTCATAGTAGTATTGGCTCTGGTGTAGATTCGAACACATCATTAATTTTTTTCTCTTTAATACTGTGTTCGGCTGCAATTTCAATCACTTGTTTACAGATTTCATTTGAGAGAGTATATTCAGATAAAAGAGAGGTAGAAAAATATTTCGAGAATACTAAAAAGATAAGATATAAGGTACAGAAGGGCAAAGGGATAGCAAAATATAATCATAAAAAACAGAAAATTTATCCAAAATTTCAGGAATACAAGTAATATTTTTTTTAGACTGGTTCTAATATTGAGTTTTTTATATTTTTTTGAAGTAACATTGAATGCTTCCTGCTCTTCTAATTCTCTTCTTTCTCTTTTGGGTAAGTTATCATAGCTGTTCATGTAATTTTCCTCCGTTTTATATTTAACAAAGGATGCTAGAATTTCATTGCAATGAAAACTGTCATCCCTATGATTTTTAGGGTAGAAACAGCAGGTTACCTAAATAACCTACGTTCCAATAATGAATACTGGACTTACATGACTGTCGGCAATGAATTTTATGGAAAGGAACCGACAGCCAATGCCAGCTGCAAATTAATTGAGGATGGAGATGCCAATACTTTTAAGCACTAACATCTCCTGACAGTGTGAGATTTACTTGACTGAGAATTAGGCGAAAATGGAATGATTGAAAATTGTCAAACAAGCAATACTCACAGATTTCTAGGAAAGGGATCTAGTCTTTACTAGCGTCCCTTATATAATTTGGGACTTACATGGCTGCCGGCAAATGAGATTCGGAAAGGAACCGACAGCCAATGCCCATTGTTTCTTATTAATGTTATTGAATTGTTTCTATCATTTTCTGGAAGTCTTCATAACCTTTTTTTCTATGATCATAATCCGTATAAATTTTTATTCCGTTGAATACCCCAAACAGATGTGGATAATCTAAACGATTTATATCCGACAAATTTAGCTGAATTTCCTTCCATCTGAATAGGGAGTCTGTTACTTGAATGTAGAAGCAGATAGCGGGTGTTAAGTCCTGATTCATATAGAGATCATCAAAATAAATCCCTTTATCAGAGAAATAACTAATAGCTTTATCAAATACTGATTGACTAATAGAAAGCATATAGGCTGCTGTCATATATTCTCGATCATTCAAGCATTTAGCGTTTTTCTCACAAATTTTGATATATCTTTCTTCATGCCCTTCATCTAGAAAGTTAAGTTTCATCTTTCAACTCCTCCATTTCATAAATATTTAGCTGCTGTGGTTCATCTAATTCAAATTTTCCATGATGTTCTTCCATGCATCGGCAACAGACGATCATCTTTCCTTTATAAGACTCGTATTCGTGGCTCCAGGAACCACAAATATCACATTTCTCTTTAAATCTGTGCTTTGTCATATCTGTTTTCCTTCATTAGATTGGTCCAGCTGGTATCATTTAGAATGACTTTAATCAGTGCAAAAATGGCGATAAAAGCTATCAGATACTTAAAATCAATTACAATATTAATCATTAAAATTTCCTCCTTTGTGGCATGGTAACCACGAACTCCGTAAGGATCATGTACCTTACACTTTCTTCGAATAGCAGCCAAGAAGGGAAGTCAAGCGGCAAGCACTTTAGTGCGAGACGCCGTAGGGCAACGCTTGATGACTGACTTGGTTGCGATATTTCATACTTCTTTTTCATGGCGATTAGCTTAAAAATAAAACCTGGGAAATGACCAGGCTAACTGAATATTTTATTGAGAAAGCTCAATTTGGTTTATTTCAGTGAAAAACATCTGCAGAAGAAGATATATATTGTGTTCAAACTGATCAACACGCTGATGGAATGGGTCTATTTTACGCACTTCATCGTTATTGTCATGAAATTCCTTTTTATTGAATCGTGTGCGGTATTTTTCAAATACACTTTCAACCTCTTTATATGCCTTTGTTTTTATGAATACTGTATTTTTCGCTGGATTATAGGGTTCCAGATGCTGACAGTATCCATATTCATAAGATAAGATCACATTTGTAGTTTTCTGAATTGTACTCTTGGCAAAGTTCATCATTGTCAGTCTTCTTTTCGCAAAGTTATTATATTCTTTCTTGCAGATGCGCTTTGGAAGCACTTTTCCTTTAAATGGTTTCTTTCTTGAAACCCGAATGCAGGCATTGATGACTTTTCTCTTCAGGATCATGATAAATTCATTAAATGTATCTCTTCCTGCCTTTGTTCCGTCTGCCCATCTGAAGATACGCTGGCATCTGGAAAAGCTGGCCATTACTGGGATCCTGTTGCCATCCTTGTCTTTTTTATAATCGCCTTTTTTGGCAATTACTTTTTTATAGTCATTGGGGCAGTTTCTGCTTGCCCAGCATCCTGTTCTTATATCGATGACGAGATCTTTTTTATATTTCTGCCATTCTTCTTTTTTCTCAAATTCTCTTTCTATAAGAAGGATCACTGCATATTTTGCTTTTCCTCGATGCTCATTATATACAAGGTAGGGAAGATCTGCTGTTGTATATGCGAATTCCTCTATCAGAGAGGCAATAAAACTTGATTCTGTTTTTTCTTCACGGATACAGTTCGGATACAGGACACGGATACTGATTGCATATACCATCTTTCGCTTTTCTGTGCTGAAATTATAGGTATTCTTTTCCATGAAGTCATTATATAGGGTGAAGAATTCATTTTTCATCATTTTTCTTCCATTCAGTTCGGGAAGATGTTCAATCATATAAATTCTTTCTTCATTTATGATGTCCATCCATTCATCCTTATGCAGCCGATTGAATTCGATAAAGACATTGCTTTCATTTCTGCTTTCATCCTCTATAAGATCCACTTTGTTTTGGTTGTAAGCTCCTAAAACGCTTTTTCTGAATTTATATATATCTTTATTTTCTTTATCTATAAAGCTCCCGATCAATGAATCGACATCATAAGTCATTACGTTCTTCACTCATATACCCTCGCTTCCTTTAAATACGCATCTTCGGCACCGCCTTGCTCATATATACGAATTTCAAATTAGATAAAACCGAAAAGAATCACAGATTCATATCCTGTTCTGCCATCCTTTCATAGATGATATCATTGTTGAATTCCATGATCTGAATGTTAAGATCATCGCAGAAACGGACCAGTGTCTTGAACTGGACACATTTTTTTCCTGCCAGGAAAAGTTTAATATATACAATAGGCTCTCCTAGCCGTTCTGCCCACTGTTCTGCAGTAATACCGCGCCGTTTTAATATTTGTGCAAATTTAATGCCTGCCTCCGGCTTTGTACAGCCCCTTCTTACTGCGGATTTATTATTGTTTTTCACTTATATCGCTCTCCTTATAATAATATGAATATAGAAGGGCAGCAGAAGCCCTTCTATTCTTCGATAAGATTAAGAAGTTCCAGTATTCTGTTCAGATCTTCTGTGTCTGTATAGGAAATTGTCAGCTTTTTTGGTTTTACAGTTACTTTGGTTTGTAGCTTAGTCATAATGTTTTCCTGTACAGCTGTCAGAAACGGATCTGGTTCTTCTTTCTTTTTTTCTTTGATTTTTTCTTTGTTTGCACTAGCTAGAATATTCATATAATCCTGGACACTGCGGGGACTGAATCCCGTCTGCTGAGATATCCAGTCACGCTTGAGAGTGCCTGAAGGAATCATGCCTGCTGCTTTGGCTTCTTCATAATCATTCAGACATTCCCTGGTGATTAGAAGTTTGTTTTTTATTGGAATGTTTTCACGGTGGACATTGGCAATGCGAACTTTGACCCTTCTTTCCAGAGGCGACAGCTCGTTATCGTTGATGATACACTCAAGTTCCTCAAACTGATCATATCCTAGTTCGATATTGATTAAAGCAGCTCTGTATCGTCTTTCGCCGGAAAGGATATCGTAGCGGCCGTCTTCCCGCGGTGTTACAATCAGTGGCTGCTCCTGTCCGTTCATTCTTAAAGAAGCTGCCAGCTCGTCCAGATCCATCATTGGATAGTTTCTGTTTTCCGGAGAAGGTACCAGTTCATCTACCGAAAGCATCATTTTCTTTCTTCTCTTGGAAGAACGGTTCAGCATATCCACAACTACATCTTTGTTTTCTGTACTCATAATATTTCCTCCAGTTCGCTGAGAAGCATTTCATAGTCTTCAGCAATATTGCTTTTTTTGATGTCCAATACTGTCAATCCTTTTTCATTGGCTTCGTTGATCGGACTTTCCTGAAACCGGATCGTTGTATTCAGCACTTTTTCTCCAAAAAAGGCACGTACAAGAGATTCAGTATTTTGATGAGATCTCATTCTGCTGTTTTTCATAGTTAGAAGAATTCGATAGTCAATATCAGCGATTTCATCATATTCTTCTCTAAGTGCGTTGATTTCCTGAAGAGTCAATGCAATTCCCTGGAGTGAATCATCACTAAAATCGACTGGAATCAGAACCAGCGGTTCAGTCATAAGTGCATTGACAGTCAATAACGATTTGGCCGGACTGCAGTCCATTACGACCAGGTCGTAGCAATCTCGTACATGGTTTAATGCTTTTCGTAGTCGGTTTTCCTGTCGCTTCATTGTTTCAAGACGAAGCTTTGTATCTGTCTGTGAAAGTTCCAGATTGCTTGGCAGTACATCAAGATGATTGAATCTTGTAGAACGTATAGCTTCAATAATCTTTTTTGGATCATCAAAGACGTCGCTCAGGCAGACGCCGGTCTGCTGTTTTGAATACTGCTTGATAAAAAGTAATTCTTTTTCTTTTGAATAGGCACTATTCAGTTCACTGATTGCTTCGGTTAGCCTTTTGATGTCGTTCGGAACCTGGGTGAATGATTTTGTGCTATTGCCTTGCGGATCGAGATCGATCTCAAGAACTCTTTTTCCACGCATGGCGAAACCTTTGCTGAGCGTTTTCGCTTGAGTTGTTTTTCCTGTTCCGCCTTTGATACTGTAAACCATAATCTTTTTCATGACCTTTTTACCTCCTTTGTGGCATCGATAACCACTTACTCGTCATATCTTCTGTATTTGTATTTTTCATATTTCACATGTACCGCTTTTGAACCTTTATCTGAAGATTCACGTCTGAAATAGACTTTTTGTCCTATAAACAGGTTTTTTGTTTCGGTTTCACAGATATCTGTGTAATGAACAAAAATGTCCTCCAGTTCACCAGCATCAGGTCGAATGAAACCATATCCTTTTTTTGAATTCCACATGACGACAACACCGCTCTCGTCTGTGCCGGTCTTTATTTTTTCATCCAGCATAACGCACCTCCTTCCAATAAAAAAACAACCATAACTGGTTGTCATTGCTACATTTGTTCAATTTTAAAATTTCGTTGTTTCAGGTCATCAAGGGAAAAACTGACGTTGACTGCATAGATTCTTTGATTTTGAATATCGAATTGATAGAATACTCGCATTCCTTTTAGAAAGTATCCTTTTAATTTATCATCAATTCTTTTGGCTGAAAACCGCAGTGTAACTCTTGGATCATTTTTTGGGATAATCCATCCTTTAAATGTGCATGGATCATAGTAGGCAACACTGCCCTCGTGACTGATCAGTGTTGCATCTTTGATAATAAGAGATCCTCTTTCTCTTTTTATACTATCAAATGCTACAGCGGCACCTTCTTCAATTTGGCTGATGGCCCCGCTTTTGAATGATTGGCGATTAAAGAAATAATTTATTTTTTCTTCTTTTGTACTTTTAGAATCGAGAACGATACCAAGATTTTTTTTCATATCCCAGTATGTAATTATTCCTGTTTGCAACATTGCGACAACCACCCCACTTTACTTTCTATTGATAGATACACAAAAGCTGCCTATAAATAACCCATATATAAATATAAGGATAGGCAGCTTTAATCTACTATCAAGTTTTTTTAAATTTGTGTTTATAGTGTTGTCATCACCTTAGACTATGGATAGCATATCGTGCATCATTGGAATTTCACCAGCCCGCTTGGTCGGGCGACTCAGTTAACGTCAAGTACCATTATATCCAATAGCCTGTCATCGCGTACACATATTGATCGCTATTATTTTTTTAAAATAATAAGTCACGGCGTACGGTATTCTCGCTATTTGCTCTTGGGAAGTTCCACAGCCCGTATTCAGTTATCAAAGAGCAAAATACTCTTTGCAAAAACAACTGACACAGACTATCGAACAGTTTCAAAAAGTTCGGAGAAGATATAAAAATAAAGCTAATTCACGGGACGAATTAGCTTTTCTTTCTGGAATGGAGCGGGTGATGGGAATCGAACCCACGTAGTCAGCTTGGAAGGCTGAAGTTCTACCATTGAACTACACCCGCAAAAAAAATATGGTGCCGACTAGAGGACTTGAACCCCCAACCTACTGATTACAAGTCAGTTGCTCTACCAGTTGAGCTAAGTCGGCAAACAATGGTGGAGGTTAACGGGCTCGAACCGCTGACCCTCTGCTTGTAAGGCAGATGCTCTCCCAACTGAGCTAAACCTCCATGTATATTTAACCTAGATTTCTAGGTGCTTTATTATATTAATTCAAAATGAAAGACTTGTCAATCATAAATTTAAATTTTATAATAATTTATGGTAAAAAAAGGAAGCGTTATTATGAGAATTTCACTTTTGTCTTATGAATTTGTTAATAATGATGTAAGAAAGAATATTGGTGTCATTATCAATGCTCTGGAAAAAGCAAGTCATGAAAATGTAGATATGATCATGTTTGGTGAGAGCTTTATTCAGGGATTTGATTCATTGGGATGGAACTATGATAAGGATCAAGATGATGCAATCTTTCTTTCATCTTATGAAATACGTTGTATTCGGAGCATTGCAAATCGTTATCAGGTAGGCTGCGCCTTTGGTTATTTTGAAAGATTTAAGGAACATATCTATTCTTCATATCTGGTTATTGGTAAAAATGGTAATATTTTATCTAATTATCGAAGACGTTCGATTGGCTGGAAAGTAAAGGAATTATGTGATGAACACTACAGTGAAGGAGATTCTTTCGATGTTTTTGAGTTTGAAGGGAA
Organism: Traorella massiliensis; assembly: GCF_900104665.1. Lineage (GTDB taxonomy): Bacteria > Bacillota_I > Bacilli_A > Erysipelotrichales > Erysipelotrichaceae > Traorella > Traorella massiliensis. Next base: position 462,138 of record NZ_LT629968.1, read on the forward strand.
ACGTTTTGTGAGCGCTTTATGTGGTGATTTATGGGATGATGGACTTCTGGATGAAATGAGTAAGATTGATGCTGATGTAATTTTATGGCCAATTTATGTTAATTTTTCTAAAGAACAATGGATAAAAGAAAAAGAAGAGTATCTAAATCGTGTCAAAGAGTTAAAACCTTATGTGCTTTTAGTAAATTCATATACTCGAAATCCTGAGTCTTTGGGAGGTAGTTTCGTATATAAAGATGGCAAGATTTTGATGGAAGGGAAAAGAGGACAAACGGATAAGATCACGATAGAGTTATAAATAGGCAGGATGAACCTAACTACTTTAAAATATTCAAAAAAAAAATACATTTTTTTGGGAATTTTGCTGTTTTAGTGGATATATAATAGTAGGAGGTAGAGATTATGATCATTATGCCTGTATTTTTGATCAGTGCTAATATTGCGGCACTGGTGGCTGCTGTTTATCGAATGATTTGCGGCAAGTGAAGAGAAGGGAATTTTACCTTCTCTTTTGTTTTACGTTATTGAAAAATGGTGTATAATAATAAAGATTAAAACAAGGGTGGTTTGTTTATGCATAAAAAATGTAGTGAAATAGCGAAGATGCTGGGTATTGAATGGGACAGCAATGTTGAAGATAGAATAGTCAGTGGTGTTTGTTTTGACTCACGTCAAGTAAAAGAGAATGATTTATTTGTTCCTTTGCTCGGTGAACGAGTAAATGGACATCGTTTTGGTCAACAGGTAGCTGATGCAGGTGCCAGTTGTATCTTGTGGAATGAAAATGAAGAAGATGTACCTCAAGGTATTTGTGTATTGAAAGTAAAAAATACGGCTGTAGCTTTTAGAGAGCTTGCTAGAAGTTATCGTGATCTATGCGGTTTTAAGATTGTTGGGATTACAGGAAGCAATGGGAAAACGAGTACCAAGGATCTTGTAGCAGGAGTGTTAAGTGCTAAGTATCGAGTTCAAAAGACGAGTGGAAACTATAATGCTGAAATAGGTATTAATTACACGATCTGTAACTTTGATGAAAATATTGATGTAGGTGTTGTGGAAATTGGCATGGAAAGAATGCACGAGATCGAACAGTTATGTGAGATCGTTCGTCCGGATATAGGAATCATCACAAATGTTGGTACAGCTCATCTTGAGAATTTAGGAAGTCAGGAAAATATTGCGAAAGCAAAGTGTGAGCTGATCGATAGTTTAAGCAAAGATAGTGTATTTATATACAATGGTGATGATCGCTATCTGATGAAAGAAATTAAAAATCATGTTTTACCGAAGACAACTTTATCTTATGGTGAAAAAACATATAACGATTGTATTTTGACCTCATTTATGCAAAATGAGAAGGGAATCAGTTTTTCTACGAATCTGCTTAATGGTATCAATACGCCTCTTTTGGGAAAACATCAGGCATTTAATGGTATGGCTGCCCTTTTGACAGCGAAGCAGTTAGGTCTTGATGATGAAGAGATTCGCAGAGGATTTACACTTGTTGAACCGACAAAATGGCGAACACAGTTAGAATCATTAGGTCCATGTAAGATTCTTAATGATGTTTATAAATCAAATCCACAAAGTGCATTAGCGGCTTTAGAGACATTCCAGGAGCTTGTGAGTGATGAAAAGATCATTGTATTTGGTGATATGTTTGATTTAGGAAAAGATAGTGCACAGATTCATTATGATCTAGGAAAAAAGGTTGCCCAGTATGACTGTGATTTATTACTTTGTATTGGCGAGATGGCAAAAGAAATTCAAAGAGGCGCCAGTGAAGCTGGTGTGAATGCGAAATGGGTAGCTTCTTCTGAAGAATTAGTAGAAATCTTAAAGCCTTATTTGAAAAAAAATTGTATGATTTTGATGAAGGGCAGTCGTGGTATGCATCTGGATCAGGTGCTGGATGAATTAAAAGGAGTATAGAGAAAATGGAAAAAATACGTTTAGGTGTAATATTCGGTGGTAAAAGCAGTGAGTATAGCGTTTCACTGCATTCAGTCAGCAGCATGCTGAGAAGCGTCGATCCTGAGAAATATGAAATCAGATGCATTGGTATTTCTCCTTGTGGAAGCTGGTATTATCTTACACAGCCGGATTATGATAAAATTGAACATGATCATTGGCTGGATGATACTTGTGTTGAGATGTGTCTGAGCATGGGTGAGAAAAAAGGAATCATTCTTTTAGATGGTGCGAATACATTTATTGGACTTGATGTCGTATTTCCAGTGTTACATGGAAAAAATGGCGAAGATGGGACGCTTCAGGGTTATTTAGAACTAGCTCAGATTCCTTATGTAGGCTGTCATGTTTTATCAAGCAGCTGTGTTATGGATAAAGAATTTACGCATATCTTATGTGAGAGTGCTCATATTCCTTGTACACCATATAAATGCATTTATAAAAATGAATATAAAAATGAAAAAGAAATCTATGAGGATGCAGTTCAATCTTTAGGTGATGTTTTATTCCTTAAGCCATGTAATGCAGGCAGCAGTTATGGTATCAGCAAGGTGCGTAATTTTGAAGAGTTTAAGGCGGGCATGACAGAAGCTTTCCGTCATGACAGCAAGGTATTGATTGAAAAAAATATCGTTGGTTTTGAAATTGGCTGTGCCGTATTGGGAAATGATGAACTGGTTGTGGGTGAGTGTGATGAAATTGAAACCCATAAAGATTTCTTTGATTTTGCCGCAAAATATGAACTGGATCAGACAGAGATCCATTGTCCTGCCAGAATCAGCAAAGAACAAAGTGATATTGCGAAAGAAATAGCAAAAAAAGCTTATCGTGTCATGAATTGTGAAGGTTTTGCTCGTGTGGATATGTTTGTCTGTGAGAATGGTGAAATTGTTTTAAATGAATTAAATACGATTCCAGGACTTACAGCTACAAGCCGTTATCCAAGCATGATCTCTCATGCCGGCTATAGTTTCAGTGAGCTGATCGATCGTTTGATTCAATTGGCTATGGAGAAAAGAGGATAAGTCATGCTTCAATCAAAAACAAGGGCATGGGTCAGCGTTGATCGGAATGCTATTTTACATAATGTAGAAGAAATAAAAAAGCTGTTAGATGAAGACAGCGAGATCATGGCTGTGGTGAAAGCAAATGCTTATGGACATGGGGATACTGTCATTGCGAAATTATTGGAAAATAATGGTATCCATACATTTGCTGTCAGCAGTGTAGATGAAGCACTTAATTTAAGAAGAGTTGGCGTGAGTGGGGATATTTTGATACTGGGATATACACCACCTGTCCATTTCCATTATTTAATAGAAGAAAATCTGCTTCAGAATTTTTTAAGCTTGGATTACGCTAAAAAAGTAAATGAATTTGCTTTAGCCTATGGTGTAAAGATACGTGGTCATATCAAGGTAGATACCGGGATGGGACGTTTAGGCATCCGTTATACGGATGATGAAGACGGTTATGAAGATATCAAGGCTGTTTATCAGCTTGAACATCTTGCTGTTGAAGGCATCTTTTCTCATTTCAGTGTTGCCGATGAATTAGATGAGGAGAATTTAAATTATACTTCACATCAGATCGAATTATTTGAAAAGGTGCTTGAGCGTTTAAAAGAAGACAAGATAGAACCGGGTAAAAGACATATTCAAAATAGCTACGGTATCTTAAATTACAAGCTACATTATGATTTTGTCCGCCCAGGACTGCTGATATTGGGAGTTACGAGTGATGATGCCATTCCAATTAAATCAAATCCTGATTTTATTCCTGCATTAAGCTGGCATGCCAACATAAGCTATGTGAAAACAGTACAGCCGGAATCAAGTATCTCTTATGGCAGACATTACATCGCAAAAAGCGAACGGAAGATTGCAACGGTGAGCATAGGATATGCGGACGGTGTACCTAGAGAAGTTTCTAATTCTGGTATGGAAGTGCTGGTACATGGTAAACGTTGTCCGATCATTGGTAATATCTGCATGGATCAAATGATGGTCGATGTCAGTGATATTGATGATGTATGTGAGGGAGATGTTGTTACACTGGTAGGAAAAGATGGTGATGAGCAGATCAAGATCGATGAATGGAGCCGTAAGGTGCCTACGATCAACAACGATATGCTTTGTAGGATCAGTGCCCGTGTACCAAGATTTTATTCAAGATTGAAATAATAAAAAAGAGTCCAATCATAGGACTCTTTTCTATTATTGGATACTGACAAATAAAGCTGCAAATTCTTCATGTGATTTGATGATTTTCTTGGCAGCTGCTTTTGCTTGTGAAAAATCGTCTGTATTGCAGTCAAACTCTGCGTTGATTCCTCTTTTTACACCAGTATAGGTAAATGTTACCCCATCTTGTGTCTGTTTGTCTAACGCCTGAATAACGTCATCGATTTTGGTAGTGCCTACTTTAATTTTCATTTTATCCTTCCTTTCTCGGCAAAAGCCGTTTCAGCTATTTTTATAATAATAAATACCTCTTTAGATCATCTATCTTTTTAATTTTATCAATATTTTCAAAAACTGTATTACTATGGTATAAAGCTTCTGTGATTCCTTCATATAATTTTCTAAAATCTTTTGCAGCTTCATGATTAATCAAAATTAGAAAAACGAGATGAATTTTTTCATTGTTCCAATTAATGCTTTCATGATTGACCATGATATATAATTTAGTCATATTAGCATTTTGAATATTAGAATGCGGAATCGCAAACTTTCCATAGAAAGAAGTACTGGAACTTGCTTCTCTTTCAAGCACTTGTTCATAAAAATTCTCATTTACATCACCATGTTCATAAGCATGATCAACTAAAAATCGAATGGCTTCGTATTTATCCATTTTTTTATTTACTGAAAAGAAACAGTCATCAGAAATATATCTGTCAAATAAACCCGAAAACTCTTCCCGTGATTTCTTTTTCAAATAGTCATTGATTCCTTCAGTTACTTTTTGTAGATCTGTATCGCTAAAGAAAGGTGAGATATAACAGATTTTTGAATATTTATCTGTGAATTGTACTGTAGAGATCACAAAATAATCTTTAAAGTTGCGATAAGGAATATCGCTGAGATGATGGTAAAAGCCCATGATCTGTACTTTACCTTTGAGATTTGTTGTTAGTTTCTGTGCGATATTAGTTCCAATATTACGATAATTTTCTGCAATGATAATGACAGGAGCTATCGTTGAATCAGATACTGCTTGTTCAATAGTATAGCCAATATGAATAGCAATCAAGTTGATCTCGCTGGCTGGAATCTGAATGTTGAAAACATCTGATATTCTTGAAGCAATACTTACGGCTATTTCATAGATATAAGGACTTGAATGTTTGACAGAAACATTGGTCGGTGTAAAATTCTGAGAATTGGAACAACGTCGGATAAGCTCATTGACATGAATACAGAAAACATTTAAAAAGCTTTCATAGTCAATTGAAGTAAGATAGTAATATTGAAATACTTCTTTAAGAATTTTTCTTATTTTATTGACAAAGCTCTCTGATAGAAAATGAGCTACAGGGGTTTCATATTGATTTCCTTTTGGCTGAATAAATCCATATAAGCACATATCCAATTCTTGGATAACATGTGTTGGATTAATGAATTGAATCATATAATTTGATGCCATCATATCAATGATCGTATGAGCGATTCTAATTTCAGGATATTTTTCTAAGTCTTTACTTCTTTTTGATGGTGCATCAGCCATTTCTTTAATAAAAGGATTGCGGCTTAAGATCACTAAAATATTGATAAGAAAATTTAATTCATAATATTTTGGTACATAATAGTTCTCTTTTTCAACGATTTCAATGACTTTTTGAGAAACTTCTTCCACTTCAATATTAGGGAAATATGAAGAGAAATTGTTCATATCATCAAAAAAGGATTCAGTTTCCTGGTGTATCATCTTAGCAAGTAAAACTCTTTTATTGGTTTCTTCACCTTCAATCATATATGAATTGCTTTGACGGATGATTTGAAGCGAATAATCTTTTAATGTGTGATTGATATCATGAATATATTTCTGTAAAGAACTTTCTGAGATGTAATATTTTTCGATAAGTTTATCTTGCTTGACTTTTGTTCGGGAAGTAAGCAGATATTTTAAAATCTCATTATTATTCTCTTTTATATTCTGATAGCCCATTAAAATATCTTCTACTTCATTTAACTTCCCTTGACTTATAAAATATCCACGGTTATCAGAATCAATTAATTTATCGTTTGCGTTGATGCTTTTGATATCATTGATCAGTGTTCTTCGGGTGATAGATAATGAATTAATCAAAATATTAGAAGTAACATGACTATTTGCCTGAAGAATAGTCGATAGTATTTTATATTGTCGATGTGTCAATTCTAGCATTAAAAATCACCCCTTATTTATATTAGACTATTTTCTTAAAAAAAAGAATATAAAAATTTCACAGTACTGTGAAATAGATGATGTGGAGAAATCTTTTCTTTTTTGTAAAATGAACTTGCAAGTTAAAGAAAGGAGGTTCTTTATGAGTGAAAGAAAATTTTTATGGGGTTCAGCAACCGCCAGTTATCAATGTGAAGGTGCTTGGAATGTAGATGAAAAAGCTGAATCAATGTGGGATAAATATCTTCATGAAAATAATCTGGAAAATGGTGATGTAGCTTCTGATCATTATCATCATTATAAAGAAGATATTCGTCTGATGGCTGAAGGTGGGCAAAATGCTTATCGTTTTTCAATATCATGGCCAAGAGTGATCAAAAATAAAGAAGGTGACATAAATCCAAAGGGTATTGCCTTTTATAGTGATTTGATCGATGAATGTTTGAAAAATGGTATAGAACCTTATGTTACTTGTTATCATTGGGACTTGCCTCAATATTGGCAGGATGAAGGTGGATGGTTAAATAAAGATGTGGCTTATGCCTTTAAACATTACTGTGAGGTACTCTTTAAGGCTTTTAATGGAAGAGTGAGGTATTGGTCAACCTTTAATGAACCAAAATGGTTTATCTTTAGTGGTTATATGTCAGGTAATTATCCTCCATGTCATGTAAATCAGGTACAAGAGGTCATAGAGTGTTGTTATCATGTGATGCTGGCTAACGCTCTAGCAATTCAATCTTTCAAAGAAATGAAGATTGAAGGAGAGATTGGTATGGTTGCTTCTTATCAGACAATTTATGCTGATAAAGATGATGAAGCATACCAGCAAGCCATAAGAAATGCTGATAATTATTGTAATAATTGGCAAGTGGAAACTGCTTGTGTGGGTGCTTTTCCAAGTGATATGGTAGAAAAATTAAAGAAGCAGGGATATGATCTTTCTTTTGCGAAAGCAGAGGATTTAAAAGTTATTCATGATCATACTGTGGATTTTATTGGTCTGAATTATTATTCACCACAATATGTCATGCCTTATCAAGGTGGTGAAACGGTTGTAAAGGTGAATAATCAAGGGAAAAACTATAAAGGTAATTTACATACAGTTGTGAAAGACTGGTTTGAAATCAATGATGAGCTAATGAAGCAATTGCCTCATAACCCATGGGGCATGGTCATTTATCCACAAGGCCTCTATGATGCAATCAAAAGATGTTCAAAATATCATGTACCGATGTATATTACAGAAAATGGACTAGGTATGTATGAGGATATTCATCAAAATGGTATTCATGATACAGAGCGTATTGATTATATCCGTGAACATGTGCGTTGCCTGTTGAAGGCAAAAGAAGATGGTTATGATATTAATGGCTATTTTGTCTGGTCACCGTTTGATTTGTACTCATGGAAAAATGGTTGTGAAAAACGCTATGGTTTAGTAGCTGTTGATTTTGAAAATGACTGTAAGAGAATACCCAAAGATTCTTACTATTGGTATCGTGATGAAATTAAAAATAACTGGGAGGATTTAAAAAAATGATCAATGTAGTACTAGTGTGCAATGCGGGAATGTCGACCTCTTTATTAAAAGCACGTATGAATGAATTAGGTGAGGGGAAATATTCAGTAGAAGCTTATAGTGAACAGGAGTATGTGAAACATACCGAAAATGCAGATGTTATTTTAGTAGGTCCGCAAGTTCGCTATCTGATTGATAATATTAAGGCTAAAACAGGAAATAAGATTCCTGTAGAAAGCATAGATCCATTGGCATATGGAAGAATGAATGCCGCTAAAATTCTTGAGCAAGTGGATACTATCGTAGGTAAAAAGTAAAGGAGAAGAGTATGGAAAAATTTATTTCTTGGCTAGAAAGAACGATGCTGCCAGTTGCAAATAAAATTGCAAAGCAGCGCCATTTAATGGCTATTAGGGACACATTTATGACGATCTTACCGCCTATTTTCTTTGGAGGTATCATTGCTGTTATCAATTCAGCACCGGCGGTTGAAGGAACAACGAATGGTTTTATGATTGCATGGGCAAATTTTGCTAGTGACAATGCAATTATCCTGAGCTGGCTGAATACCGTGACATTAGGATTCTTATCCTTCTATGTATGTATTGGTATTACTTATTATTTATGTAAGCATTATGAAATTACACCATTCATGCCAATTGTTATCGCAATTGCTGGATTTATGATGCTGACAGCTGAGCCGGTTGAATTATCTTTTGGAAATGTTTTAGGGCAGTTAACTTATTTTGATGGAAAAGGTATGCTGGTAGCCATCTTTGTATCAATCGCAACGGTGGAGGCTTATCGCTTCTTGACAGAACATCATGTTGGTGAAATCAAAATGCCAGATAGCGTACCTCCTGCTTTGATCACTTCTTTTGGTTCGTTAGCAACTTGTATCATCATCTTAGCTGTTGATTCACTGCTCTTTATTATCTGTTACAAAACACAGGGTGTTGGATTTGCACATACGATCATCAATGTATTATCACCAGCAATTGAAGCTACGGATAATATAGGTACAGCTATCTTGGTAGCAATCTTATTAAATCTAGGCTGGTTCTTTGGTATTCATGATGCTATTTGGAATGGCTTCTTATCACCAATTGAATATGGAACACTTTCTATGAATGCTGCTGCTAAGGCTGCAGGAACAGCATTACCTTCAGTATTTACTGTGTCATTCTGGTGTTACTTTGGTATTATTGGTGGACTTGGTAACTGTTTAGCTTTAGGTATTCTTTGCCTTTTATCAAAGAGAAAGGATATTAAGACAGTAGGTAAACTTGGTATTGTACCTGCATTCTTCGGTATCTCAGAACCAATTACTTTTGGTTTACCAATCATGTTAAATCCAATCTTATTTGTTCCATGCATTCTAACAAGTGTTGTTAACGTAACAGTGAGCTATCTTTTGATGCAAAGTAATATTATCGGACGTACTTATGCAATGCTTTCTTATAATATGCCATCGATCTTTGGATCTTATTTCTCTACAGGAGATTTCAAGGCTGTTATTTTAATCATTGTGCTTATTCTTGTTGATATGTTGATTTACTATCCATTCTTTAAGGCTCATGAAAAAGCCACTGAAGATATGGCGGAAGAGTAATTTACAACTAAAGAACCTTATCATAAGCACATGCTTATGGTAAGGTTTTATATAGGAGGTATTTATGGAAGATGAAAAACAGGTCGAATCGTTTACTTTGATCTTGCATTCTGGAAATGCGAAATCAAGCGCAATGGAAGCGATTCGTGCTGCCAACCAAAAAGATTATGAATTGGCTGAAAAAAAACTGCAAGAAGCTTCAGAGGAACTTACGATTGCTCATCAGATGCAGACCGATCTATTGACGAAAATGTCTCGAGGAGAAGAAGTGAAAGTGGATATTCTGATGGTACATGCACAGGATCATCTGAGTTCAGCAATTTTAGTCAATGATTTAGCGAAACAGCTGATTGCCATGGAAAAAGAAATACAGGAATTAAAGGCTGTGATTCATGGACAAAAAGAAAATTAAAAAATATATCGTCTTTATATTAGGATCATTTATTATGGGAGTTGGCATTGGTCTTTGTAACTTTGCAAATCTAGGTGTTGACCCAATGTCGGTTCTTGTTTTAGGAACTTATCAGCGATTGCATGTTAGTTTTGGAATGATGAATTTGTTAATTTCGTTGCTGCAGCTTCTTATTGCCTATCTTTTAGATAAGAAAAATGTAACGATTGCAACCTTATTGGCAATGATCTTTGTATCAGTAGGTATTGATACTTTTGGACTTTTACATCTTTCTGAAGCTCTCTCTGTTTTTCCATTTGATTATCTTTGGCTGCTAGGAGGTATTGCCGTTTATTGTTTTGGAATTGCTTTAAGTCAGCTTCCTCATTGTGGTTATACTTCTTATGATGGAGTAATCTTTGGTTTACAGAAATATACAAACTTCTCCTATCATACGATTCGATGGGGAATTGATCTGACATTCTTAGTATCTGGTATCCTTTTGAAAGGAACAGCAGGTATCGGAACGCTGATGATTCTTTTACTGGCTGGACGCTTGATTGAAATATTTTATGAGTTATTAGAAAAATATGTAGGAGGAACTCTATGGCATTAAGAAAAGATTTTATGTGGGGATCAGCAACTGCTTCCTATCAATGTGAAGGAGCATGGAATGTTGATGATAAGGTTGAGTCGATGTGGGATCGCTATCTTCATGAAGGTAATTATGAAAATGGCGATGTAGCTTCTGATCACTATCATCATTATGAAGAAGATATTCGTATGATGGCTGAAGGAGGTCAGAATACTTATCGTTTATCGCTTTCATGGCCACGAATCATTAAGAATAGAGAAGGAGAAGTCAATCCTAAAGGAATTGCATTTTATAGGAAGCTTCTACAGTGTTGTAAAGATTATCATATTATCCCATTTGTAACTTTATATCATTGGGATTTACCTCAATATTGGGAAGAGCTTGGTGGCTGGTTGAATGAAGAAACTTGTTATGCCTATGCACATTATGCAAAGGTTTGCTTTGAAAACTTTGGTGATTTAGTTGATTATTGGGTAACTTTTAATGAGCCTAAGTGGTGTACTGCTTCTGGCTATCTAGTGGGTAATTATCCACCGGGTCATCATAATGTTCAAGAGATGATCACAGCGGCCTATCATATTATGTTTGCTAGTGCTTTAGGAGTAAGGGAATTTAAAAAAGGTCATTATCATGGACAGATCGGTATCGTTCATTCTTTTTCTCCAGTCAATGGTATTGATGATACCTTGAAGACAAAAATTGCGATGCGTTTTGCAGACAATTACTCAAATAACTGGGTATTGGATACGGCAGCTAAGGGTGAAATCCCATTTGATCTTTTATGTGTATTATCACAAAAATATGACCTCTCTTTTATCAAGGATGAACATTTACCAATCATTAAAGAAAATACAGTACAATTTTTAGGCTTGAATTATTATTCTCATACACTTGTTAAGCCTTATACAGAGGGAGAAACTACTTTTACGGTAAATAACTCTGGAAAAAATAGTAAGGTAAAGAATACGGTAAATATTAAAGGCTGGTTTGAACAGATCACGGATAATCCAGATGCCATTTATACAGAATGGGGAACTGAAATTTATCCGCAAGGATTAGAAAAAGGATTACTTGAAGCTTATAACAAATATCACTTACCGATCTTCATTACTGAAAACGGTGTAGGCGTTAGAGAAGATGTCAGTGTTGATCGTGTTCATGATGATTATCGTATCTCGTTTATGAATGATCATATCAATGCAATCATGAATGCCGCAGATAAAGGAGTTGATATTCGTGGTTATTATGCATGGAGCAGCTTTGATCTCTATTCATGGAAAAACGGATGTGAAAAACGTTATGGATTGGTCGCAATTGACTTTGAACATGATTTAGTTCGAAAACCAAAAGATAGTTATTATTGGTATAAAGAAATCATTGAAAGTAATGGCGAAAAAATTAAGCGTCAACAATGGTTTAAATAAAAAGGGATTCTAAATAATTCTGTGGTCTAGGCTATAAACAGCGTGTGGGTCAGGCTATCACAACCATGTGGAAAGTTATAACAGAGTGTGTGGTATGACTATGACAAATCTGTGGTTTATATGAGGAAAAAGGTGATCGGTTCGATCGCCTTTTCTGTTCAAAATCACTTGTATTATCGTTATATACTGTAGCTGTTTTTAAATTTTAAAAGTGTCTTTTTTATTCAGGCAGTAAAGTATTCTGTTACGGGTTCTTTTGAAATTTCTAAACCCGTTTGCATTCATCATCAGTCTTTCCAGCTGATTGTTTCTTGATTCAATATAGCTGTTGTTGATTCTTCTGCCGCTGACAGCAGAAAATGAATGGACGATCTCTTCATTCCAGTTAATCAAAAGATTGTAGAAGCCAGCATATTCACTGATTCCGGAATCTGCAAACTGCCGGATCTGATCTGCAAGCTTTTCCTTTGCATTCTGCACGCAGCAGGACTCGTTGAAGAGAATATAGCCTTCTTTCAGTTCATAGGCTTTCTTCAGATCAGGGAAACGCTCAAACAGGATGGTCTGCATGTCTCTGTAGTTCATGCGGCGCTTGAATCTTTTATTGTACTTAGGATCGTTGTCGAGATTGAAGCCATGACTGAAGATATACTTGAACTTTGTAAGAAGATACCGGAGATTTTCATCTTCGGTGTTTCTTCTGCACCTCAGACGGACAGCTCTGAAGGCCTCAGTGAGATGTTTGAGAACGTGAAAGGAATCGGCGCAGATGAGAGCTTTAGGAAAATAAATCTGAGCAATGATTTTATAAGGCTCGTAGAGATCAATCGAGACATATCTGACATTGTCGAGTTCGCTTTTTCCGGTCTTTTCATCGTAAGTATCCAGCCGCACTTTAGTAAAATAGCCGGCAAGATAATCTTTTTTTCTGTCAGGAAGCACATCGATGATGGTGCCGTCCTCAAAATCCATCAGAAGACAGCAGTAGAGAGAATCATAGCTGGATTCAGGAAAATGGTGTTCATCGATAGACAGGACTTCCGGCAAAGGCTTTCTGGGGATATTGACATGGGCATCAAAGATGCGCTGGACTTTGGTGGCAGAAAGATGATAGCGGGCAGCCGTAGAAGTGTAGGTATTATTGACGAACTTGAGATCCTTGAGAACATTGACCTTGGTTTCAAAGGTCACATTTTCAGAAGAATTGATGAAAGGATTCTCTTCAAAGAAAGTCATCTCACACGAATCACATCTGAATCTTCTGCGTTCATAAAAGATGGTGCATTTTCTGTTGACAAGAGTGGAATGGATCAGTTTTCTTAAGGAATAGCCATGGATATGGACTTTTCCGCCGCATACAGGGCAGCAGATATCTTTCTTGGCTTTCAGTCTGATTCTAAGATTTACAGAACCGTCAGAAAGATCAAAGGAATCAATCTTATCAATATTATCCGGTTTAATGTTCAGCATATCTGTGATAAACTTATGTAAGGACATGAATATGTCTACCTCCTTTTCTGTATAAAGTGATTTTGAACACACACATTATACGACAAGGAGGATTTTATTTTACAAGCAAAAACCACAGAAATGTCATAGGACTACCACAAAAACTGTTATACCAGACCACATAGTCACATAATTTTCACATAACCACATTTTCTGTTATAGGGGTAACCACACCACACGATATGGTATATACCGAATAAAAATTACGCAGCGATTGCTGCGTTTCTTTATGTTTTTAGGATAAGACTATCATGAGCCTGTATAGTTAAGGTAGATCGTATATGAAGGATGTCATCATTTAAAAGATTTTGATAGGTACCTTCAGGGATCTTTACCTCTGATGGATGATCAGCACAGTTAAGAGCAATCAAACAGTTATTTCTTTGGAAAACAAACTGTTCATTAGTCAGATAGATTTGTTGATAGTGAAGGTCATGAAAGCTTTCTTCTTTTATTTTGATTTCACCTAGTTTTTGTATGTGAGAAACTACATCATTTTGTTTTATATCATTTAGATGAACTTCTGGACGTAAAACTTCATCGCTGTGTTTAGAACGTTTGCCGGTGATGCCCCATTCGCTGCCATAATAAAGGCTAGGAATACCACACATCGTATAGAGAAGGGTCATGACATTTTTTAAATCACGTGGATCATGAAGGGCTGATGCAATGCGATCAACATCGTGATTATCTACAAAATTGTAAAGATAAAGATTTTTATAGATGCCATGATCGCCATGCTGACGATTAAAAGCATAGGCAATCTCGAAATAATTTTTAGTATTATGAGAGGAATAGATTCCTTTATAACATTCATAATTTGTAACAGAATCTAACATTTCCTGATTGGCCCATTGATTATAATCACCATGGATCACTTCCCCCATCAGCCAGAAATCTTTCTTTTTTGACTGAGTGAAGTTTTTTAACTGTTTAAAAAAATGAGGTGGAATGCAGTTAGCAGCGTCAAGCCGTAATCCATCAATATCAAATTCATCGATCCACATATTGACTGCCTGCAGCAAATGGTCACAGACATTTTGATTATATAAATTCAATTTGACAAGTTCATAATGACCTTCCCAGCTGTCATAGTAAAAAGGATCGTGATAGGGTGTAGTACCTTCAAAATGCAGGTTTGAGAACCATTCTTTATAAGGAGAATCCCACTTTTTCTCACAAACATCTTTGAATGCCCAAAATTCTCGTCCTACGTGATTAAAAACACCATCAAGGATTACCTTGATTTGATTTTCGTGCAGTTTCTGGCAAAGCTTTTTAAAGTCCTCATTTGTGCCTAGACGAGGATCGATCTCATAATAGTCAATCGTATCATAGCCATGACTTGAAGAGGCAAAAAGGGGACCGATATATAAAGCATTTACATGAAGTGAGCGTAAATGTCCGATCCATTGTTCAAGTTCATTGATGCGATGAACAGTTTGATTAGTCTGAAGCTTTTCACATCCGAAAAAGCCAAGGGGATAGATATGATAAAAAATAGCGTTTTGTGTCCAGTGGTTCATAAAGTTACCTCCATTTATATTATATCATAATTCATCTGGTTCATAATACCTGTATTATTCTCATCATAAGTTATGGATCATAAAATCATCAAAGCGGATAACGATCTTGAGTGAATGTTAAACTTTCTTTTTATTGGTAATAAAGTAGTAAGCATTTTTTCATATCTAATGTTTTTATAGTTGCATTTGTGGTAAAATAAATGAAAGCGAGGAGTTTTTTATGTCAAAAATATTATTAGTAGATGGAAATGCAATGCTTTTTAGAGCGTATTATGCAAGTAAATATGTTAGAAGAATGACGACTTCCAATGGTATTCCAACCAATGCTGTTTATGGTTTTATCAGTATGTTTAAAAAGGCAGTCGAGCTTTTACAGCCTCAATATGTCTGTGTAGCCTGGGATGCAGGAAAGCCTACCTTTCGTCATAAGGCGTATGATGCCTATAAAGGAACAAGAAAGGAATTAGATGAGGATTTGATCGTGCAGATGCCGATCATTCGTGAATATTTAGATCGTGCTCATATCTTTCGTTATGAACAGGAAGGAATCGAGGCGGATGATATCATTGGAACACTTTCAAAGATGTATCCTGATCATGAAACCGTTATTTTATCAAGTGATCGTGACCTTTTACAGCTGATTGATGATTCGACTTCTGTATTGCTGATGAAAAAAGGGATCAGTGAGATGCATTTGGTCGATGAAAAGGAATGTTTGGAAAGCTTTGGGGTAACACCTTCACAGATCATTGAATTAAAAGGACTGATGGGGGATGCCAGTGATAATATTCCGGGTGTCAAAGGTGTTGGTGAAAAAACAGCCTTGCAGCTCTTACATAGTTATGGAAGTGTTCAGGGAGTGTATGAGCATCTGGATGAGATCAAAGGGAAACTGAAAGAAAAATTAGCTGAAAATAAAGAAACAGCTGAACTTTCATTATATCTGGCGACGATCGTGCGTGATGCCAAGTTAGATATGAAATTAGAGGATTGTCTTTTTCAAATAGATGATGCTGGTCAGAATGAATTTTTGCGCAAGTATGAAATGAAATCGTTGCTTGTGGAAGTGAAGAAAAATGATGAGGTTCATGAGAAAAGTGAACGTCGTTTTGAGGTAGTTGATTCTTTTTCTATCTTAAAAGATGGGGTGAGCCTTGCTTTAGATGTTGATCAAGAGGAAGCTGGATATGCCAATATCTATGGTATTGCCTTATGTGATGGTCATGTTGTGGAATATATGGAGTGGGATCAGTTTTTGAAGGATGAAAAGGCAAAGAGTTTTCTTGCTGGAAATGCTTCTAAAAGTGTTTATGATGTAAAACGG
Source organism: Traorella massiliensis (assembly GCF_900104665.1). Classification (GTDB taxonomy): domain Bacteria; phylum Bacillota_I; class Bacilli_A; order Erysipelotrichales; family Erysipelotrichaceae; genus Traorella; species Traorella massiliensis. The sequence goes on from NZ_LT629968.1 coordinate 478,401, forward strand.
ATTTATCATCTTTTTAAACGTGAACAAGTTGAGGTTCAAATTGATTTTGATTGTATGATCGCAGCTTTTTTGATTGATAATAATATTAATTCTTATGCAGCTTTTATTGAGAAATATCAATTTGATACAGAAAGTCCTGATGAAATATATGGTAAAAGCGGTAAGGTAAAATTAGCGGATGAAACGATGCGTTATGAATATATGCGCTGTTTTTGCGGACGGCTTTATGAGGTGAGCATTCAGCTTAAAGAAGATCTGGTTAAAAATGGCTGTGAAACTTTGTTTAAAGATATTGAAATGCCATTAGCTAAGGTCTTATATGAAATGGAGAAAAATGGTGTCTGTGTAGATCAGAGCATTCTTGATGCGATCGCAAAGAAGAATCTGGCGAAAATTGATGAGTGCACCAGGCATATCTATGAGCTGGCAGGACATGAATTTAATGTTAATTCGCCAAAACAGCTGGCAGTAGTATTGTATGATGAGCTAGGATTAAAGGCTGGAAAGAAGCGAAGCACGGCTGTTGATGTGTTAGAAAAGCTTCGTTTTCAACATCCTATCATTGAAGAAATTTTAAAACAGCGTAAATACCAGAAGCTGTATTCAACGTATGCGGTAGGTCTTGTCAAGCATATTCAAAATGATGGTAAGATCCATACGACCTTCCATCAGTGTCTGACAACGACCGGACGTCTTTCAAGCAGTGATCCGAATTTACAGAATATCAGTGTACGTGATGAGGATGGAAAAGAAATCCGTAAGGCGTTTGTTGCCAGTGAGGGATGTGTATTAGTGAGTGCTGATTATTCGCAGATTGAATTGAGGATGTTAGCACATATGGCTCATGTTGATAAGATGATCGATGCTTTTAAGCATAATGCGGATATTCATACGGAAACAGCAATGCATATTTTCCATGTGAAGAAAGAAGAAGTGACTTCGCTGATGCGTCGTCAGGCAAAAGCAGTTAATTTTGGGATCGTTTATGGGATGAGTGCTTTTGGACTTAGTGAACAATTGGATATTTCTCCAAAAGAAGCCAAAGATTTTATTGAGAGCTATTTTGAGACATATCCGAATATTCAGAAATTTATGAATCAGTGTATTGAAGAATGTGAACAAAAAGGTTATGTAACGACTTTATTTAATCGTAAACGCTATATTCCTGAGATCCATGATAAGAATTATATGGTGCGTGAGTTTGGCAAGCGTGCAGCGATGAATGCACCGATTCAGGGAAGCAGTGCAGATCTGATCAAGGTGGCCATGAATAATATTCATCAGAAAATGGAAGAAAAAGGATGTAAATCAAAGCTGATCCTGCAGATTCATGATGAACTGATCTTTGATGTGCCTGAAGATGAGGTGGAAGTCATGAAAGAACTTGTAAGCTATGAGATGGAACATGCTATGGAGCTTTCTGTTCCTTTAAAGGCAGAGGCAAGTGTATCTCATAACTGGTATGAGGCGAAGTAATGCCTGAATTACCTGAAGTTGAAACGGTCCGCGCAACCTTAGAGGCACAGCTGCAGAGCAGGGTCATTGAGGATGTAGAAGTTCTGTGGCGAAAGATCGTGGATCAGGAGTTGGATGAATTTAAGCGTATCTGTCATCAAAGAATCATCCAATATGACCGATACGGCAAATATTTACTTTTTAGATGTGAAGATGTTACGTTGATCGTTCATCTTCGCATGGAAGGAAAATTTTATATCTTAGAGGATGAAAAGCCTTATGATAAGCATGTACATGTGATTTTTAAGCTGGATAACGGTCAGTATCTGCAGTATCATGATACTCGCAAGTTTGGCAGGATGAAGGTCGTAGATAATGATCAGGTGGATGATTATCTGCAATCGAAATCTTTGGGAAAAGATGCGATCGATGAAACAATAGATTCTCTTGAATTGTATCAAAAGTGGCATCCTAAAAAGATTCATTTAAAAAAGATGCTTTTGGATCAGAGCTTTTTAGCGGGTATTGGAAATATTTATGCGGATGAGATTTGTTTTTCATGTGGTCTTGATCCAACAAGTCGTGTTTATGATCTTTCTAAAAAAGATTTTGAAAATATTGTCTTTCATACACAAAGAATTTTAAAAGGGGCGATTGCAAGCGGTGGTACGACGATTCGTTCCTATACGAGTTCTTTAGGTGTAAATGGTCTTTTTCAGCTGAAATTAAAGGTACATGCACAGAAAATATGTCAGGTTTGTCATGGACCGGTAGAAAAGTTTATATGTGATGGAAGGGGAACCTATCGATGTGTCAAATGTCAGAAGAAAAAAAGAAGGCGTGGATAGCTATTAGTGGTACGATGGCGAGTGGCAAGTCCAGCGTTCTTGCTTATTTGAAAAGAAAGGGCTATCCTGTTTATGATTGTGATGCGATCAATGCTTCTTTGCAAGAAAAAGGTGAGGAAGGGTATGAAAAGATCGTAGAGGTTTTTGGTCATGGAATTTTGAATGAACAAATGGAAATTGATCGTAAAAAGTTAGCCGTTCTTGTATTTTCAAATAAAAATGAAAGAAAAAGATTAGAGGGTATCATGCATCCTTTGATCTTAAAACGTTTAGAAGGTATCAGATCTTCTTTGAAGACAATTGCTTTTGTAGAAGTTCCTTTATTATATGAATTGGGATGGGAAAAATATTTTGATTGTGACTGGCTGATTGTCGCAAATGAAAAGATGCTGGTTGAGAGATGTCTTATGTATCGTCAGATGGATGAAAAAGCTGCTCTTGCACGCATTCAGGCACAGATGAGTGTTGATGATAAGAAAAAAAAGGCAAAGGTGATCATTGAAAACAATGAGGATCTAGAGAGTTTATATCGAAAGATCGATGATCTTTTAGAAAGGAGCGAATATGAGTGAAATGAAGTATCAGATCGAACAGATCAAATCAATTGATTCTGAAGAACTGGCAAGTTTTGCGATTCTTTATGCTCCTTTGATGAAGCCTCTTTCCTATCAGTTTTATCTTTTGATGAGCGGTATTTTAGAGAGCCATGGCAGAATTAAAAATGCCCGTTTTTTCTGTGAAACATTGCACTGTACTCCCTTGGAACTGACAACTGCAAGAGAAGAACTGGAACGTTTCATGCTTATCAGAACATATCAGAGTGAAGATCAGAAAAGTTTGATCATTCAGCTAAGACCGATCAAACGTGGTTTTAAGTTTTTAAATCATGAAGTCTTAGGACGTTATTATCTGATGAAAATGGGCTCAAAAGCTTATCAGTTTGCGCTTCTATGTTTCAAGGATCCAGCTCTTTCACTTGAGGGATATGAGGATATCAGCAAGCCATTCCAGGCATCTGATATGAGCGAATATTCAATGAAAGAAGAAAGTGAATTTCAAGTATATCGTATTCAGCGAAAAGAAAAGAAGGGCGGATTTGATACTGCTCGTTTCTTAAAAAAATGCAGTCGTCTCATTTTCCCAACGGATCAGCGAAATAAAGAAAACTTAAGTGTCATTGAGGAAATGGGAAGCTATTATCATGTATCTATTGATGATATGATTACTTTTGTCGGCAAGGCAACTCCTAGCAAGACAATGAAGTTTAACCCTTTGAAATTCAAAGAACTGGTACGCAAAAAATATTTACCTTTACAAGAAGAAAATGAAAATGAATATGATATCAATCCTGTACGTTTTCTTCAGAAAAAGCAAAATGGTGTTATGCCAAGCAATGCAGATGCACGTCTTCTTGAAAATTTAAGTGGGCAGTTTAAGTTAAAGGATGAAGTGATCAATATCATGATCGAACATATCTTAAATAAAAATGATAATCGTTTAGATAAGAACTATGTAGAGAAGATAGCGGGAACATGGGTCAGAAATGGAATTGATTCAGCTGAAAAAGCCTTTGAGGCTTGCCGTCCAAAGGAAAAGAAGAGCGTATCTAAAAAGAAGGTAGAGAGAAAGCTTCCAGAGTGGTATACACAGGAAGAAGAGGATTATGAAGCAGCCAGCGAGGAAGAAATTGCGGAATTTAAGAAAATGCTGGAGGAATTGGAGAAATAATGGAAGAGATCAAGTGGAATATTCAATTGAATGAACAGCAGGAAAAGACTCGTCAGGAAAATATTGCCTTTTGTTTGCATGATGCCTTTGTTTTAAATTTTCTTAAAGAAAATGGTTTGAATGAAAGCTTTGTAAAGGAACATTCCGCAAAGTTAAAACAATGGGCAGAAAATAAAGCGATTTGTGCAAAATGTCAAGGACTGGATCATTGTCAGTTTGATCATGGGAAAACCTTTGAAATTATGATCGATGATGGATTTTTAACACAAGTTTATAGTAAATGCCGATATTTGAAGGAAGAAGAAGAAAAAAGTCAATATTTGAAGAATTACCGTCTTTTCCATGGAAATAATGATATGAAGCTCAGAGATTTTTCAATGCTTGATATAAAGCGTAGTGATTCTAAGGAGCTTTTAGAAGTCAGTAAGCTTTTGATGCAAAGTGAACATGAGAGAAAAGGGATTTATCTGCATGGAAAACCGGGGATCGGTAAAACATTTTTAATGAACTGTATGGCGAATCTTTATGTGAAAAAAGGTAAAACGGTGGCTTTTGTTAATTCAGCGACATTGATCAGTGATCTTAAAAATGGTTTTGGAGTAAGTGGCATGGCAGAAACGACATTAAATGTCTTAAAAAACTGTGATGTCTTGTTTCTTGATGACATTGGCGGTGAAAGTATCAGTGCCTGGAGCAGAGATGAAATTTTAATGCCGCTTTTAAATGAGCGAATGGAAAAAAATAAGAAAACGTATTTCACCAGTAATTATAGTTTTAATGAATTAGAAGAACATTTTAGTATTGATTCTAGAGGGAATGTGGACAGGATCAAGGCCAATCGGCTCATGGAAAGGATTAAAGCGGTTTCAGCTGAAAAAAACCTGAAAGGTGTGAATCGGCGCTTGTAATTCGCTAGTAAATAGATGAAAATAATGGTAAAATAGCAACGTGCTAAGGAGATGAAGTTATGGTAAAGCGGATCGGGGTTCTTACTTCCGGAGGAGATGCTCCGGGAATGAATGCAGCAATACGTGCTGTCGTACGTGTTGCCAATAGTGCCAATATTGAAGTTTACGGCATCTATGATGGATACCGGGGACTTGTAGAAGGGTATATCGAGCCATTGACACGTTCAGATGTGTCAGATATTCTGGATCGTGGCGGTACGATTCTAGGATCAGCCCGTTTACCTGAGTTTAAAGATGAAAAGGTTCAAAAAGCTGGTATTCACCAGTTGAAAAAAAGAGGCATCGAAGCCCTTGTTGTTATCGGGGGAGATGGTTCTTATCGTGGTGCATTAGCTCTGAGTCAAGCGGGTATCAACTGTATCGGACTCCCGGGAACGATCGATAATGATATTTCCAGCACTGATTTTACGATTGGTTTTGACACAGCCTTGCATACTGTAGTTGAAGCTGTCGATAAACTGCGAGATACTTCCAGTTCTCATCATCGCTGTAGTGTAGTGGAAGTGATGGGCAATCGTTGCGGGGATCTGGCTTTATGGGCAGGAATTGCTTGTGGAGCGGAAATCGTCGTAACTGCACAGACAGGATTTGAAGAAACGGAAGTTCTTGAAAGATTAAAGGAATTTGATGTCGTAAAGAAAAAGCGCCATGCAATTGTGATTATTTCAGAGAAGATTACCGATGTAGATGCCTTTGCGAAAAAAGTGTCATTGAATACAGGTTTCTCAGGAAGGGCAACGGTACTTGGTCATGTGCAAAGAGGTGGAAGCCCTACGCCACAGGATCGTGTATTGGCTAGCCGTATGGGGGAAAAAGCAGTTGATCTTTTGATTCAGGGAATCGGAGGACAATGTGTAGGAATTAAGGATAATCAAATTATCTCAGTTCCTATTGAAGAGGCTTTAGATATTCCTCGTTCGAGCAGAAAGAAATTGCAGCAGCTTTTCGACCGACTTGTTTAGTGAGGAGAAAACAAAAACATGGAAAGAAAAACAAAGATTGTTTGTACGATTGGACCTGCTACAGAATCAGAAGAAATGCTTGTCAAGATGGCAAAGGCAGGTATGAATGTTTGCCGTCTGAATTTTTCACATGAAACTCATGAAGAGCATTTAGCTCGTATTAACCGTATCCGTAAAGTTGAAAAGGAGAGCGGTTGTAAGTTTTCAATTCTTTTGGATACAAAAGGACCGGAAATTCGTACAGGAATATTTAAAAATGGACAGGAATCTTATGCAAAGGGTGATATTGTAACTCTTTGTAAAGAAGAAATTGAAGGAACGAAAGAGAGATTCCATATTCAATGTCCGGAAGTATTTGATGATGTTGAAGAAGGCGGAACGATCTTGATCGATGATGGTAAAGTACGCCTGACAATTCTTGAAAAACATCCAGGTGAATTGGTTTGTCGTGTTGAAAATCCAGGAGTGATCAAAAACCGCAAAGGATGTAATGTGCCAGGTGTTAAGTTATCAATGCCTTTTATTTCTAAGAAAGATGAAAGTGATATCCGTTTTGCATGCCGTCAAAATCTTGATTTCATTGCTGCCAGCTTTACAAGAAGAAAACAGGATATCCTGGATATTCGTAAGATTCTTCAGGAAGAAGGTAATGACCGTATTCAGATTATTGCAAAGATCGAAAATCAGGAAGGTTATGACAATTTGGATGATATCTTAAATGTTGCTGATGGTATCATGGTTGCCAGAGGTGACTTAGGAGTTGACGTTTCTGTAGAGTTAGTTCCTATTTATCAGAAGATGATGATCAAGCGTGCAAATGAATATGGTAAGCCGGTTATTACGGCCACTCATATGTTAGAGAGCATGCAGAACAACCCTCGTTCAACTCGTGCAGAAGCAAGTGATGTTGCTAATGCTATTTTGGACGGTACAGATGCCATCATGCTTTCAGGAGAAAGTGCTGTAGGCAGCTATCCTTTGGAAGCTGTAAATACAATGGTACGTATTTCTACTGCTATGGAAGAAATTCTTCCTTATCGTGAACGTCTTGAAAAGGCGATTTCTACTTCTAGAAAGACAATTGAAGATGCAATTGGTATTGCAGCAGCAGACTCTGCTACTTCATTAGAAGCAGCTGCGATCATCTGCTTTACATCTAGTGGAAATTCAGTAAAACGTATTTCTAAATATCGTTCAAAATCACCAATTATTGCAGTATGCTTCGAAAGAGATGTTGAAAGAAGCTTGGCATTACAATGGGGTGTTACAACTTATTTAAGTGATGTTCAGAATACACAGCTGAATGAATGTGAATTGGCTCGTCGTATCGCTAAGGAACATGGCATCAAGATTGGTGAAACGATCATTTTAGTTGCCGGTTATCCACAGGGTACAGGTGCTACGAACACATTAAAAATCATTGAAGTACGATAAAACAAAAATAAACAAAAAAATATGTTTGAATTTGAATTAAAAAATCAAAATCAAACATTTTTTTATAATTATTAAAAAAATTATTTAAAAAAATATGTCATTTATACAAAGAATCTGTTATCCTAAAAGTGGAGGTAGCGAATATGAAAGTAATAGTAAAAGATAATTATGAAGAAGCGAGTTTAGAAGCATTTAAAGTAATGAAAGAGGTTGTGGTTAATAAACCAAATGCTGTTTTAGGTTTAGCAACAGGATCGACACCATTAGGACTTTATAAGAATATGATCGAAGATCATAAGGAAAATGGTACATCTTACAAGAATATCACAACATTTAACTTGGATGAATATGTAGGTATCGATCGTAATCACCCTGAAAGTTATTATACATTCATGAACAAGAATCTGTTCAGTGGTCTGGATATTCCAGCAGAAAATGTACACTTGCCTTATGGTGATAAAAAAGAAGACTGTGATGCTTATGAAAAAGCCATGGAAAATTACCAGGTAGATATTCAGCTTTTAGGATTAGGTGGAAATGGACATATTGGTTTTAATGAACCAGGTACTTCTTTTGATGAAACCACTCATATCGTAGAGCTTCAGGAAAGAACAAGAAAAGATAATGCCCGTTTCTTTGAAAATGATATCAATCAGGTGCCAACTCATGCGATCACAATGGGTATTGCGACAATCATGAAAGCGAATAAAGTATTATTGATTGCCACAGGTGAAAACAAGGCAGATGCAGTGAAGGCCATGATTGAAGGTCCAAAAGATACAAGCTGTCCGGCAAGTGCTTTACAGGATCACAAAGATGTTATTGTTATTCTGGATAAAGCGGCTGCCAGCAAACTTACAAAATAAGAATCTAAAAAGACTTATGGAAATCATCAATCCATAAGACTTTTTTTTAGCATGTAAAAAGGTGATCATAGCAATCACCTTTTATATTTATTCTAATGTACCTTTTTCTAAAGCAAGTGTCTTTGTTGTGATATCACATACTTCTGCTGGTCCATAGTACTGAATAGCACCCGGATAAACAAAGCAAGTATTTTCAGCCCATTCTTCACGGTGAGCTTCAAAATATTTAAATGGCTTACCTTCAAGTTCTACAAGAGCTTTTTTGATAACTGGCTTATCTTCACCATGTCTTCTTTCGATATTCATCATCTTTGTGATTGGCATACCACCGGCAACCCATTCACTTGCTGGCTTAGAAAGATTTGATACTTTTGATAAATAACCATTATAGCCATACTGAATCAGCATGAAAGCATTGTAGCCTAATGAGTAACAGTAATCAGCATCAAAGTTAGAAGGGAAAGCACATCTTCCTTCGTATCCTAAGAAATGATGTAAGGTACTGAACTTACCTTTATATGTACCGGCTTTCTTTCTCTCTTCTAATTTATCTTTAACTAAAGCTGAGAACAATTTTTCTGATTCGATCAAAGAAACCTGAACATTTCCATGAGGATCTCTTTCAAGGAATAATTGCTGCTGGATACTTACTGGCAGAATAGCGAAGACTTCCATTGATTCTTTTGTCAGACCTTTTTCAATGAAAGCATATTTATCATCCCAGGTAGGCAGGGCATTGAAAGCGTCAGCCTTGCTTCCGGCAAGAAGTTCATTGATTTCATGAATCAATACAGAGAATTCAGGTACAAATTCTACAACTCCTTCAGGAATGATCGCAACACCGAAGTTCATACCTTTAGCAGCTCTTTTTTCAACAGAGTCAGCAATGTAATCAGCAATCTGCGAAAGTGACATTTTCTTTTCTGCAACTTCTTCAGAAATCAGACAGATATTTGGCTGAGTTTCTAGCGCACACTCCAAGGCAACATGAGAAGCACTGCGTCCCATGACTTTTACAAAGTGCCAGTATTTCTTAGCCGAATTGGCATCTCTTTCAATATTACCAATGATTTCGCTATATGTCTTTGTAGCTGTATCGAAACCAAATGAACATTCGATATCTTCATTCTTCAAATCACCGTCGATCGTTTTAGGGCAGCCGATGACCTGAACACCTGTGTTGTGAGCTGCAAAGTATTCTGCAAGTACCGCAGCATTTGTATTAGAGTCATCACCACCAATGATAACGATTGCTGTAATACCATGCTTTTTACATACTTCCGCAACAATTGCAAACTGTTCGTTTGTTTCAAGTTTTGTTCTTCCTGAACCGATGATATCAAATCCGCCTGTATTTCGGTATTCATTGATATATTCATCATCAAAGATCAGATAATCATCTTCAATCAGTCCAATTGGACCATTTTTAAATCCATAAAGAATATTTTCTGGATTTGTAGCTTTTAAAGCATCATAAAGACCACAAATAACGTTGTGTCCGCCTGGGGCCTGTCCACCTGAAAGAATGACACCAACGACCTGCTTTTTAGCTTCAGAAGTATTCTTTCCTTTCTCAAAAGTAATTTCTTTTTTGCCATAAGTGTTTGGAAAAAGTGCTTTGATCTTATCCTGATCAGCAACACTTTGAGTTTCTTCGCCTTCCTTCACACAAATATCGGCAATACCATTACGAAGCATTCCCGGTAGTTTTGGAGAATACTCATATCTTGCTTTTTGCAGTGATGAAATTTTCATAATTCCTCTCCTTTTCTTATTCACATACATCTAAATTTTATGATATTTCGTTTAAAAAGTAAACTGTTTTTACATCTTAAATAAGAATAATAATAACCAATGTTCCATCATAGAACATGTATAAGGACAATAAATCAAAGGATGGTTAGATTTATGAACAAAATTATGACACATTGGACAATTTGTCGTAATCATTAGCAATCTCCTCTTGACAGTGCTAAAAAGATGACTATAATCATAAGTGTAATCAGGAAGAACATACTAGATTACAGAGATGATATCTAAAGGAGGCGTTAGTTATGTTACTACCTAGATTATTTGATGATGATTTGTTTGATGATGTATTTGATGACTGGATGCCAAGCAGGCATGTATTTGGAAAACATGAAAGAAACTGGATGAAGACGGATATAAAGGATGCAGGCGATTCTTATGAACTGGATATGGATCTTCCGGGATTCAAGAAGGAAGATGTCAAGATTGAATTGGAGAATGGATACTTGACGATCAGTGCGGATAAGAACCATGAAGTGGATGATAAGGATGACAAAGGCAACTATATCCGACAGGAAAGATATTATGGATCATGTTCGAGAAGCTTCTATGTAGGCGAGGATGTAACGCATGAAGATATCAAGGCACGATTTGAGAGTGGAGTCTTGCATTTGAACATTCCAAAGAAAGATCAGCCGAAGGTAGAGGAAAAGAAATATATTTCGATTGAGTAAGTCATTGACTTACTCTTTTTTTGTAATAAATTGAGAAATTATTTAAAATTCATATAGTATTTATCGAATTGTGTCGGATATTTCCATTTGTGATTGTTTTGTCGGATATGAATGCGGTTTCATATCGTTTAAACTTAAAGCATAAACATATATGAAAGGAAATAAACGATATGAAAAAATTATTAACACTATGTTTATCCGTAAGTATGCTTGCAGGGTTGAGCGCATGTTCGACACCGCAAGAAAACACGAGTCAGGAATTGGTGATATATTCACCGAATTCTGATGGTCTCATTGAAGCAACCATTCCATTATTTGAAGAGGAAACAGGGATTACGGTTCGTCTTCAGCAGGCAGGAACAGGCGAGCTGATTAAAAAACTTGAAAGTGAGAAAAATGATCCTATTGCTGATGTCATGTTTGGCGGAGCTCATTCTCAATTCATCCAGAATGCCGATTTATTTGAAGAGTATGTATCTGTGAATGACAAGAATCTCATTGAGAGTTATCAGAATACTTCTGGTTTCACGACAAGTTATGTCTTAGATGGCAGCGTATTGATCGTAAATAAGGATCTGATCGGGGATATTAAGATTGAAGGTTATGAAGATTTATTAAATCCGGCATTAAAAGGTAAGATTGCGACAGCGGATCCTTCCAGTTCATCAAGTGCTTTTGCACAGCTGACAAATATGTTACTGGCTCAGGGTGGCTATACTGATGAAGAAGCATGGAAGTATGTAGAAGAATTATTTGTCAATATTGATGGCAAGATTGAAGGAAGTTCGAGTTCAGTATATAAGAAGGTAGCAGATGGTGAAATGACAGTGGGTTTAACGTATGAAGATCCTGTTTTGACACTGATCAATGATGGTGCCAATGTGGATATCATTTATCCTGAGGAAGGTTCGGTATTTCTTCCAGCTACCAGTGCTATCATTAAAGATGCGAAAAATATGGAAAATGCCAAGAAGTTTATTGACTTTATTACAAGTCAGCAAATGCAGGATATCTATGGTACAGAAACGACCAATCGTCCGGTTTTAGAAAATGCTAAGACAAGTGATACGATGAAACCGATGAGTGAAATTCCAACATTAATCGAAGATATGGATTATATCAATGAACATAAGACAGAAATCGTTGATAGATTTAAAGATATCTTTGCTAGTATTAACTAATTGCGAGGTTTTAAATGAGTAAGATTAAAATTGAAAATGCATTAAAAAAATATGGAGATCACACAGTGATCTTTTCCCTTGATCTTGATATCAAAGATGGAGAATTATTTACTTTATTGGGACCTAGCGGATGCGGAAAAACAACTTTATTACGAATGATTGCAGGTTTTAATTCAATTGAAGGCGGGGATTTCTATTTTAACGATCAGCGTATCAATGATATGGAACCAAGCATGCGGAATATTGGAATGGTTTTCCAGAACTATGCGATATTTCCACATATGAGCGTTCGCCAGAATGTTGAGTTTGGTTTGAAACAGCGTAAGCTGAATCGTGATGAGATTACAGAAAGAGCAGATCGTTTTTTAAAGCTGATGCAGATCGAAGAATATGCAGATCGGATGCCCGAAAATCTTTCCGGTGGTCAGCAACAGCGTATCGCATTGGCAAGAGCTTTGGTCATTGAACCGGATGTCTTGCTGATGGATGAACCATTAAGCAATTTGGATGCGAAACTGCGTTTAGAAATGCGTGAAGTGATTCGATCTATTCAGAAAAATGTTGGAATAACCACTGTTTATGTAACTCATGATCAGGAAGAAGCCATGGCAATCAGTGATACGATTGCTGTGATGGATCATGGTGTCCTCCAGCAGATTGCCTCACCAAAAGAAATCTATCATCGTCCATCAAATGTTTTTGTGGCTACTTTTATTGGCAGAGTGAATATAATGGAAGGCAGCTATGATCATGATAAAAGAATCTTAAAACTTCAAGGGGGATTTGAAATGACCTATGAGGGTGATTTTGATTCACAGAATGTTTTGGTTGCGATACGTCCTGAAGAATTTGAGATAAGTCAGAAAGCAGAAGGTCTTCATGGAGTTGTAGAAGATGCGGTATTTTTAGGGCTGAATACTCATTATCATTTACGCTTGGATAATGGTGAGCGTATTGAAGTAATAAAAGTCAGTTCGATGAATGAAAATTATATGCTTGGTGAAGATGTATATTTAAAGATATTAAGTGAAAAAATCAATTTATTTAATGAGGATGGCAGTGTCAATCTGCTGATACGATCATGAAAGCGCTCTTTAAGCACAAGCTTGACAGCTGGGCACTGATCACACTTGTATTATTGCTTTTATATCTTATATTTATGGTCTATCCGGTGGGAAATCTATTGATTCAATCCGTTATTGATAAGACGACACAGGCTTTTTCCCTAAATAGTTTCATCAAATTTTTCTCAAAGCCGTACTATCTTTCAACTTTGTTTAATAGCTTTAAAGTATCGCTCATTGCTACCTTGCTTTCTTTATTAGTAGGAACACCTTTGGCTTATTTCTTTACTGCTTATCAGATCAAAGGAGCTAAGGTCTTGCGTATCCTGATCATTATTGCTTCTATGTCAGCCCCTTTTATTGGAGCTTATTCATGGATCTTGCTTTTAGGAAGAAATGGCGTGTTAACACAGCTGATTTATTCAATCAGCGGGATCATGCCTCCGGATATCTATGGTTTTACGGGTATCTTGCTGGTATTTACTTTACAGCTGTTTCCATTGATCTTTCTTTATGCATCAGGTGCTTTGAAAAATGTAGATCACTCGCTTATGGAAGCAAGTGAAAATATGGGTTGTACAGGGATCAAACGATTTGTTAAGATCGTATTGCCACTGATCACGCCTTCACTTTTAGCGGGTGCTTTACTGGTATTTATGAGAGCTTTGGCTGATTTTGGGACACCGATGCTGATTGGCGAGGGTTATCGAACATTCCCGGTTCTCATCTTTAATGAATTTTTAAGTGAAGTAGGTGGGGATGACAGTTTTGCGGCAGCGATTGCAGTTATAGCGATCCTGATCACTACCGCTGTCTTCCTTGTTCAAAAGATTATTGCCAGAAAGAAATCATTTACGATGAATGCCCTTCATCCGATCACTCCTAAAAAACTGAATGGGATCAAAAAGATATTTGTTTATCTGTTTAGTTATGGTGTTGTTGGCTTGGCGATCATGCCGCAATGTTATGTGATCTATACTTCTTTTATCAATACAAAAGGTATGGTCTTCCAAAGCGGATATTCTTTCGATAGCTACATTTCAGCTTTTGAGACCTTAGGTAATTCCATTCAGAATACAATTCTGATACCGGGCATCTCTTTGGTTATCATCATTCTGATGGCTGTGATGATTGCCTATCTGAGCGTTCGTCGTAGAAATGCTGCCACCTCGTTTTTGGATATCTTAAGCATGATTCCTTATATCGTACCAGGTACGGTAGCAGGCATTGCCCTTCTTAGTGCGTTCAACAGCGGTATCTTTGGTTCTGGTGTATTAGCCATCAGTGCCACGATGTCGATCATGGTGGTGGCTTTGGTTATTCGGCGTCTGCCTTATACGATACGAAGCAGTGTAGCGATTCTCTCACAGATTCCTATCAGCATTGAGGAAGCAGCGTTAAGTTTAGGAGCCAGTAAAATGAAAACCTTCTTTAGGATCACGATTCCGATGATGGCCAGCGGGATCATCTCAGGAGCGATCTTAAGCTGGGTAACGATGATATCGGAGCTTTCAACAGCCATCTTGCTTTCCACCTATAAGACGCAAACACTTAGTGTGGCAACCTATACAGAGGTGATTCGTGGCAACTATGGTGTTGCTGCTGCTTTATCAACGATTTTAACAGTATTGACGGTCATATCGCTATTGATATTTATGAAATTATCAAAAGGCGAAGATCTGTCGATTTAGGAAAGACAGAATCGAAAATAGCGTAGCCCGCAAAGCTATGCTTTTTTCCATTTTATAAAAATATTTGATAGTGATTTAATGAATCTTCATGCGTTGTGTAATCATAAATAGGATGATAAAATAGTTTTATATAGTTTTTATGGGAGAGTAAGATATGATTGATATATCACATATTATAAATATTTCAAACTGGGGTGGAAGAGAATAAAAGCCTGCTTCATTGATTAAACGGACGATAGAAATTTAAGGAGAATAATGAAGTATGGAAAAATTAGTTTTTAAGGCAATTACTGCCGATGATGAAAAAAAAGTATTTATAAATGAGGTTCAGGATGCTTTTCAAAAAGCTTATGTAAGAGAATTTGGAAAATACGATAAACTCGTTCTGCCTGTTGAAGATATTGAAGAATCTTTTGAAGCGAAAGGATCTGAAGCATATATCGTAGAAATTGATGGTGAAAGAGTGGGTGGAGTGATCATAGTAATTGATGAGATTACAAGATGTAACTCACTACCTCTTTTATATGTGAAACCAGGATTACAGAATGCTGGAAATGGATTTAAAATATGGCAATCTATTGAAGAATTACATCCTGAAACAAAAATTTGGGAAACTCATACCCCTTATTATGACAAACGAAATATTCATTTTTATGTAAATCGCTGTGGTTTTAAGATCGTAGAATTTTTTAATCCC
The DNA here is from genome assembly GCF_900104665.1 of Traorella massiliensis. Classification (GTDB taxonomy): domain Bacteria; phylum Bacillota_I; class Bacilli_A; order Erysipelotrichales; family Erysipelotrichaceae; genus Traorella; species Traorella massiliensis. Next base: position 493,778 of record NZ_LT629968.1, read on the forward strand.
AGACATAAGGATCCCCATCAAACTAAAGATACTGCTGGAAATATTCCACCGGAGAATAATTACTTTTTTCGATTTGAAAAAGAAATGAAGTAATAAATTTGTAATGTAAGTAAAAGCGTAATTGATTCATTCACTTACGCTTTTCGTTTATTTCTAAAGTTCATATTGGAAGATCGTGAATACTTTATGCATTATCTAACAAAAAAAGAACAATCAGTGATATACTTAAAAAAACGATACCTCGTATTTGTTTAACAAAATAATGAGATATTGAATAATTGCGAGGTAAAATATGTTTAAAATATTAATTGTAGAGAATAATGAATATCATCGAAAGAACTTGATGAGCATGATTGATGAACTAGGTAATTTTATGATGGTGGAAGCAGGTGATACTGATGAAGGTGTTGAAAAGATTCGAAAGATGAAACCGGATATTGTCATAAGTGATATTGACCTGTCATTACAAAACGGTTTAGAAATGTTTGAAAAGACAAAAGAATACAGTTATGGTGCTATTATCATAACGAGTGTTCAAAGCTTTGAACTGATCCAAAAAGCCCTTCAGACAGGAATCAGTGATTATCTTTTAAAACCTGTTAGTCAAAAACAGTTAAAAATGGCACTGGAAAGAGCCATCTTACAGCATCGACAGCTTTTATGTTATGAAAGAGCACTAGAAAAAGAAGTGATTATAGAGAAACATATTCAAGAACCTATGTTTCATACAAAAGATTTGCTGGTAGAGAAAATGCTTATTTATATTCATGATAATTATATGCATAAGATCGTCTTAAATGATCTAACAGAAGAGCTTCATTATAGTCAGACTTTATTGAATAAAAGATTTAAAAAAGTTACATCGATGACTTTTTGTGATTATTTAAATCGTTATCGAATTACAAAAGCAATTGAAATGATGAAAGAAGGTCAAAAATATATTTATGATATTGCTGCTGGCTGTGGCTTTCATGAATATAAATACTTTTCGGTAGTCTTTAAGAAATATACCCATTGTTCATTAAAAGAATTTATGCAGCAGATTGAAAATTAGAAAATCTCACATACTAATGGCGAGGTGAGTTATGGCAGCTGCACATAAGGGAGCTATCAGTTTTGGTTTGGTACATATACCCATTGAACTATATAAAACAACCCAGCCGAATGAAATAGCTTTTAATCAGTTATGTAAAGATACGCATGAACGTGTTCGATATAAAAAATATTGTCCTAGCTGTAGCAAGGAAATCAAAAATGATGATATTGTCAAAGGCTATCAGTATGAAAAAGATCGTTATGTCATCATGAGTCAAGAAGAGATTGATTCTTTAAAGGCGTAAAAAAGATCGTACGATTCATATTTTACATTTTACATCTCTTTCTGATGTCAGTGATTTATATTTTGAAAAGAATTATTATGCGATACCGGAAAAAAGTGCTCAGAAGGCTTATGAACTTTTATATAATGCTCTTCATTCACTTAAGGTCATTGCAATCGGTCAGTGTGTAATTGGCACGAAAGAGACCTTAGTGGCGATCATGCCTTTTGAGGAGGGACTTATGGTCAAAACACTGTTTTATGAAGATGAAATAGCAAAGATGCCTAAAGATATCGTCCATCCGAAAATATCAGCAGCAGAATTGAAAATGGCAAAGCAACTCATTGAAGCGATGAAAGAATCCTTTGATCCTTCGCTGTATCATGATTCTTTTCAGGAAAAGCTGAAAAATGTCATTGAGGCTAAGATACATGGTCAAAAAATCGTATCTGCAACGCCGATGGAAAAAGAAAGTGCTATTGATCTCATGGAGGCTTTAACGCAGTCGTTAACTGCGAAAAAGGCTGAGAAGAGAGCCCATTGATGAAACGTGATCTTTCAGTAATGCTTATCGGTCAGGAAAAAGAAGCTTTTGATAATGAGGAATGGATCTATGAATTAAAAATGGATGGAATTCGTGTATTAGCTTATATAGAAGATCATCAGGTGGATCTGCGTAATAAACGTAATCTTAAGCTGATTCAGAAATTTCCAGAAATGAAAGATCTGGGAAAATATGTTCAGAAAGACTGTGTACTTGATGGTGAACTTTATTATTATGATCATGGATGTATTGATTTTTCAAAGATTCAAAGAAGAGCGCTTCTGCATGATCCCTTCAAAATACAGATGGAAAGCCATCAAAACCCAGCGGTATTTACAGCTTTTGATATTCTCTATTATGATTCAGAGTATGTAATGGATCGTCCTTTAATGGAGCGAAAAAAGATATTAGAGAAGTGTATCAAGAAGGAGAATGCTCATTTCAGCCGTTCTCGTTATATACATAAAGAAGGCTGTTTACTTTATGAGAAGACGAAGGAAAAAGAATTAGAAGGTATTGTTGCGAAAAAGATGGATCGTCTTTATAAAAGTGGTAAAAGAACCAGAAATTGGATCAAGATCAAATATTTAAAAGATGATGATTTTGTGGTTGTTGGCTATAAAGTGAAGGAGTCTGGAATTTCATTGATTTTAGCTCAATATGATCAAGATGAGTTAATTTATATCGGTCAGGTGATGACATCGTTATCAAGACTGCCAAGGCATCAAGTAAAAAAAGAAGCTGTTTTTGATATATCAGATGTAATATGGCTGAAAGAGGAATTATGTGCCAGGGTAAAGTTTATGGAAAAAACTGCATCGGGTTCATTGCGTCAGCCGGTACTGGTGGATTTTGTTTATGATAAAAGGGCACAGGATTGTCGATTGTGATGAAATCGTAATCTTTTTTGTCTATGATCATGATAGAATAATGATGAGGTGAATCATGAAAAAAGGTATCAGTATATTTGTTGTGCTGTTATTATTAACAGGCTGTTTTCATTCCGAAAAGCTTCTTTTAAAAAATGAGCAGGTCATCTATGAATATGGTGAGGATATTTTTATTGATCCTAATGATTTTTTAGAGGAGCTGGATGAGGAAATCATTGATGAGATTGAAGTCATAAGCGAACAGGAAAATCTTATGATTGAAGATCAAAGACTTGTTTTGGCTGATGAGGAAGGAAATGAAAAAGAATATGTAGATGTGGGTGAGTATGATTTAAAATTTGTCTATGAAAATGAGGAAAAAGAGGTTAAGGTCGTTGTAGAAGATACGACAGCTCCTAATTTTACTGATTTTCTGGGTGAAATTAAAATTGAACAGAATGCCTTGAATGTTGATTTTAATAAATTTTTCAAATGTGAGGATCAAAGTGGGTGTACCTTTACCATTCAAAATGAGGTGGATCTTTCTACGATTGGTGAATATGAGTTAGAAGTGCTTGCGAAAGATGAGTATGGTAATGAAAATAAGGCTATATCAAAGGTCATTGTTGTTTCTTTGGATGAAGCACTGGCAGGAAATGTAACTTTGGACTTGGAGGGAACGGTTTATCAAAGTGAAGCTTTAGGTTTAAAAAAACAAGAATTGGCTGAAGCAAATAAACCTTCTTCTAATAATCCTTCAACAAACAATACTGTTCAAAAGCCAAGCACTTCACAAAATCAAAATAATGCTTCTGGTTATGCTGATAGTTATGCAAATGAAGTTTTAACCTTAGTAAATACACAGCGCTCTCAGGCAGGGTTAGGTGCACTTAGCTGGGATAGTAAGCTTGCAAGTGCAGCTAATGTTCGAGCAAAAGAAATCGTTTCATTATTTTCACATACACGCCCTGATGGCAGCACTTGTTTTACAACTGTAGAAAATGATGGCAGTTATATGACCTTGGGTGAAAATATTGCATATGGCTATACCAGTGCTTCGTCGGTGATGAATGGGTGGATGAGCTCACCTGGACATCGTGAAAATATTTTGAACGGTTCTTTTACAAAACTAGGGGTTTCCTGTTATTATGAAAATGGTACGTATTATTGGGTGCAGATGTTTGGGGGATAATGAAGTTATTAGAGATTATATTAAAAGTTATGATCTAAATGGTATTTCAAAAAGAAGTCAATTGTTATTTTGATACAATTGCTTCTTTTTTTTAATGATTGTTTGCAGCAAGTATTTTAAGAAGGGTCTTTTAAATATTGACGATATTTTTTTCTTTTTTCTTCTGGAATCTGCATCATATCAAATACTTCTTCAGCAGTAAAATGATGGCTATTCATCATATTTTGAATGAATTTAGAAAATTCTAAGGTTGTTTTCTCAATGCCTTGAGCCAATCCTTCAGCTTTGCCTTTTTTCAATCCTTCTTCTCTGCCTCGATTTGCCACATACTCATCTAAATTACACATTTCTCGGATCTCCTTTCTCAATTCCTCATTCATTTTAATGCCATAGTCTTTTTCTAGAACTTCAATTTTTCTTTTTTCTTTGATATTTCCATCAAATAATGTCTGCAAGAAACCTAAGCATTCATTCTTGCTTTCCTCACCTAAGTAAAGCAGGATCACTGACAGTTTGTCATAGTCTTTTTTTCTAAGCTTATTGTATCCAAGAAGAACTTTTTTGTCCAGTGAGATTTCTGTTATGCTGCCTCTTTCTTCCTTGGGAGGATTCAGACAGATCCAGATTGAATAGACCTTCTTGAGATTTTCATAATGGGAACCTCTGATCTGATCCTCATACTGCATGGAAAGCATCGTTCCGCCATAATAGACCCCTCTTGCCGATAAAGGATAGCCGGGATAGAAGTCATCCTGAATTTCGATATTGATGTAGAAGTCGATATCCTGATCACTCTCAGGCAGATGTGCCATAAAGAAGATATCAAAAACGACTTTTCCTTCTTTCAGAGTATCATCTTCAAACTGGGTAATAAAAGGTGACAGACGGTGGACTTCTTTCTGATTGACAGAGATGTCATGGATACAGTCAGAAGCGATGATGCCGATTGGAATCTTCTTAAATTCTGAGATACAGTGGTGAAGGATATAAGCAAGAAAGAGAGGGCGTGAGAGAACATATTTGCTTTGATAGTCATAGCTTTTATGTTTCATTATAACTGTTACCTCCTACTATTCTTATATGCATCAAAACCATAAAATTCCTAAAAATTTAAAAAGAAAATTAATTTTATTTACGTAATTTTAAATGATCTATATATAGAAGATGATTCGTTTATTTTCCTGAGGAACTTGTTAAGAAATATGTGATTTCGTGTTAGATTTTCAAAAAATAGTGATTTATCATTGAATTAGTGCTACAATATGCGGGTATTTGGAGGTACTTATGACTATTAAAGCAAAGAAAAGACTGGTCATTGTATTATCAATTGTTCTTGTATTGATTATTGGTGTTTTTGCTGGTGTTAATTTATATGCAGATTCTTTATTGAATCGTATGGGGCGTACAGATGCCTTTAATAATGATGACGTTTATTCTTATGAGTCAAACCGCAACGTTGATAATATTGCCCTTTTAGGGATTGACGCTGATGAGGGGAGTGGAGCACGCAGTGATGTGATGAAGATCATTTCACTTGATTTTGATAATGGTAAGATCAAGATTTCTTCAATTCAACGTGATAATATCGTTTATCAGCCATTAATGGATCGTTATGAAAAGTTAAATCATGCTTATTGGCGTAGCGGTGTGCAGGGAACACTAAGTTCGATCAATTATAACTTTGATTTGGATGTGACACAGTATGTATTGTTTGATTTTGATTCTGTAGAGGAAATCGTTGATATCTTGGGTGGTGTTGACATTGAGCTGTCTGCTTCTGAAGCAGGGTATTTAGGTTTAGGCGGTGCCGGTACTTATCATTTGGATGGTGCCCAGACATTGAGCTTTTCACGTATTCGTTCAGTTGACAGTGATTATGAACGTATGTCACGTCAGAATCGGGTCATTGATGCTTTGATTTCTTCATTGAAGGATCGCTCACCGATTGATTTATTGAATATTGTGGATGATGTTTTACCATATATTGAAACAAATCTTTCTAATGGGGCGATCAAAAGTTACGTGACACGTCTTTTAGGTTTTGATCTGAGCAATATTGAACAGTATCAGTTCCCCAAAGATGGCTATGAATCACAGCTGACTTCACTTACATTATATGGTTATTCACCACAGTATGTTTTAAAAGATTTTAGTGGTGAGGTTGAATCTTTGCATCGCTTTATTTATGGTGAAGATGATGATTATACTGCAAGTGAAAGGGTATTAAAGGTTGAAGAAGATATTTTAGATCTTGCAGGATATTAAGTTCTCATATTGATGAGAGCTTTTTTTAGAATTTTTATGAATGATAATCTAAGGAATTACATTCAAAATTAAAAAGATCAGCAGGAGTCTTTTTTGTGCATGTGTAATGAAATAAGTGCTTAAATAGGGTGAAATATAATGGTTACTATTTGCGATAAACGCCTGAGAATTGTTAAGGATTGTAAGGAAAAAATGTGACTTTAAAAGGTTTGAAGTGTTGTTTAATAGGGTATTATATGTTAAAATCTTTATGATTGGGGGAGAAAAAATGCTTGATTGGTTTTTTGAAAATCAGTTTTATAAGAAGCATCGAGAAAAAATACAGATCGTTTTAGATTTACTTATTGTCTGTTTTTCTTATATTCTTGCATATTGGACAAAGTTCAATTTTAAATTTGATTTTCATTCCTTGGTGATTTATAAATTAGTATTATTTGCGATTGCCGTATTGTTGATTTATACGGTATATTTTATAGCGTTTGGGATATATAGAAGTTTATGGAAATATATCGGAGTCGTTGAAATCGTGCGTCTGACATTGGCAGATGGATTAGCAACGATTACGATTATGGTTCTTACATTGTTTTTGAATAAAAATCTGGATTATGTAAGTATTGAATTGGTAGCGGGATGTTTTGCGGCTTTGATGATGTTTTCACTTCGTGCCTTGTATCGTCTGTTTAGAAGATATACTTCTCGTGCTGGTAATATGAAAACAGCAGTGATCATTGGAGCTGGTGATGCAGGGAATATTTTGTTGAAGGAAATTAATCAGAATGAAAAGCTGAAATATAAGGTTGTTGGCTTTGTAGATGATTATAAAAAGAAATATATGATTGAAGGTCTCTCGATCTTAGGAACATGTAACGATCTAAAAGAAATAAAGGAAAAGTATCAGGTAGAGGTTGCTTTGATAGCGATGCGTAATGTATCGAAGAAACAGCTGAGAAGTATCGTGGAACAATGTCAGAATGTTCATTTGCCGGTACAGATGATGAGTGAAAGTATTTTTGGTAATCAGCTGAAAAAAAGAAATGTATTAAGTGATGTTAAGATCGAAGATCTTTTGGGTAGAGGGGAAATTCATCTGAATCAGCATGAAATTGCTTCCTATATTACAGATAAAAAGATTCTGGTGACAGGTGCTGGAGGAAGTATTGGTTCAGAGCTTTGCCGGCAGATCTTGAAGTTTAAGCCAAAGGAACTTGTCATGCTGGATATTAATGAGAATGATCTATATCTTTTGGAACAGGAGTTTAACCGTGATCGTGATCATGGAAAATTGAATGAAGAAATTAAAATCGTTTCAATTATTACATCGATTCGTGATCCGTTGGGCTTGGAACAGGTGTTTAAATTGTATCAGCCGGAGGTTGTCTATCATGCGGCAGCGCATAAACATGTGCCTTTGATGGAAACAAGACCGATGGAAGCGATTAAGAATAATGTTTTTGGAACTCGAAATGTGATTTTGGCTTGTATTGAACATAAGGTATCACGCTTTATCATGATTTCTACGGATAAGGCTGTAAACCCTACTAATGTGATGGGGGCTACGAAGCGTATGACGGAGATGATCTTACAGGCTTATGGTGATAATGGTGTGACGAAGATGGCAGCCGTTCGTTTTGGAAATGTATTAGGCAGCCATGGTTCGGTCATTCCGATCTTCTCGAAGCAGATTGAAGAGGGAGGGCCGGTTACCATTACGGATAAGAACATTATTCGTTACTTTATGACGATTCCTGAGGCTGCACAGCTTGTCTTACAGGCAGGTTATTATGCAGATAAGGGAGAGATCTTTGTTTTGGATATGGGTGAACCTGTAAAGATTCTTGATTTAGCAGAGAAGATGATCAAGCTTTGTGGACTTGAACCGTATGAGGATATTGAAATAAAAGAGATTGGTTTAAGACCTGGTGAGAAGATGTTTGAAGAGCTTCATTTAGGTGGTGAGACATTCTCTAAAACGAAGAATGATTTGATTTATCGTAATGATGTGATGCATATTTCACTGGATGAATTAAATAAGCGATTGGATGTTTTAGAGGATCTGATCAAGGATGAAGAAAATGCTGGTATTATAAAAAATACGATTTTAAGCCTGATTATTACTGACAATCGTTAAAGATTGAGGTATAATATTTAAGTTGCGACAAGAATGTGAAGCAGATCAATCGTTGCCCGGCGCACGTTGTATGCTTGCAGGATCATCATTGAAACAGTTCATATGAATGAATATGAATGGGCGAAGCATATCCAAAAGGAGACCTGTATGGAGAAATGGTATGTGATTCAAGTAAGGAGCAAAGCAGAAGAAAAGATTAGAAGAAGCTGTGAAATGCTGATTTCTAAAGAAATACTGAAAGAATGCTTTATCCCGAAAAATAAACGAATGAAGAAGATAAAGGGAAACTGGATAGAGATTGAAGAAATACTATTTACCGGGTATGTGTTTTTAGTGAGCGATGATCCTGATAAGCTATATCTTGAATTAAAAAAAGTGCCGGATCTTACAAAGATGCTGGGGCATGTAGATGGAGAGATATTTCCGCTTTATGATGATGAAGTAAAATTTTTGAAGTCATTGAGTGATTGTGGGCATGTTGTGGAAATATCAACAGGTTTGATTGAGAATGATGAAGTGCAGATCGTTTCAGGTCCTTTGAAGGGAAGAGAAGGAATTATTAGAAAGATTGATCGGCATAAACGTGTTGCGTTGATTGAGGTTGAGCTTTTTGGCAAGACTACACAGGCTAAGGTAGGTTTGGAAATTGTAAGTAAAACTTAAGATAATTGCGAATTATCCAAAGTTGAGTGAAAGCATACTGAAAGATGTATGTTTTTTTGTGTGGGAAAGGAATGGGAAAAATGTATCGGAATGGATTGAAAAGAGTGCTTGACTTTATATTGAGCCTAGCGGGATTGATTTTGCTCTCGCCGGTGCTTTTGATTATTGCATTAATTATAAAGCTGACTTCTCCAGGCCCTGTTTTCTTCAAACAGAAACGTGTGGGAAAGAACAAGACCTATTTCAATATACTGAAGTTTCGAACGATGCGTACCGACACGCCTAAGGATACGCCAACACATCTGCTGGCTAATCCGGATCAGTATATTACCTCAATCGGAAAAGTACTGAGAAAGACATCTTTGGATGAACTTCCACAAATCATCAATATCTTAAAGGGAGATATGTCGATCATCGGTCCTCGGCCTGCCTTATGGAATCAGTACGATCTGATCGAAGAAAGAGAAAGATATGGTGCCAATGATATTCTTCCAGGACTGACAGGATGGGCACAGATCAACGGCAGAGATGAACTGGAGATCGATGTGAAAGCAAGACTGGATGGCGAGTATGTAGAAAGAATGAGTTTTCTGTTTGACTGCAAGTGTTTCTTTGGAACGATCACATCTGTACTGAAACATGAAGGAGTGGTTGAAGGAGGAACGGGAGAGCTCAAGAAAGAGGTACAGCCATGAAAAGGGTCCTGATCACGGGTAAAGGGAGTTATATAGGAACTCATTTCAGAGATGAGCTGTTGAAATATCCTGAAAAGTATGAGGTTGAAGAATTAGAGATGAGAAATGATGAATGGAGAAATCATGATTTTTCATCTTATGATGTCGTTTATCATGTGGCAGGGATTGCTCATATTAAGGAAGTTAAAGAAAATGAGCAGCTTTACTATCATGTAAACCGGGATTTGGCTTATGAAACTGCAAAGAAGGCAAAGGAATCAGGAGTGAGTCAGTTTATATTCATGTCATCAATGAGCGTATATGGATTAAATTATTCAGATACCCCAATTCTTTTATCTACAGCATGTAATCCTAATACATATTATGGAATCAGTAAATATGAAGCAGAAAAGCTTTTGATTGGATTGGAAGATGATTCATTTAAGGTATGTATCGTAAGGCCACCGATGGTATATGGTGATCATTCACCTGGAAATCTTACAAAGCTGTTTAAAGCGGTAAGAAAAGTGCATATATTTCCTACGATTAAAAATCAGCGTAGTTCAATTACAGTAGAAAAACTTATTGAGTATATAAAGAAATATATTGATGAAGAAGTAGATGGAATACATCTTCCTCAGAATGATGAGTATATGTGTACATATGAAATAGTAAAACAAAAGATGGAAAAAGAAGGCATTTATGTTTTTTATACCTCACTTTTTAATCCGATCATCAAGCTCATGATTGGAAAAGTAGGGTTAGTAACAAAGTGTTTTGGAGATTTGATTTATGAAAAATAATTTAATTTTAGTTTTGCTATCTTCTTATAATGGAGAAAAATATATAGAAGATCAAATTATTAGTATTATGAATCAAAATCAATTTGTTGATTTACTAATTCGTGATGATGGCTCAAAGGATAATACTGTAGCAATTATTAAAAAATTACAAAAAAAATATCACGATAGAATAAAGCTAATTGAAGGAACAAATATAGGATATATTAAAAGTTTTTTTGAACTAATCAAAATAGCTCAAGGATACAAATATTACTCATTAAGCGACCAGGATGATATTTGGCTACCTAGAAAACTAGATACTGCTATTGAATGGCTAGAAAAAGAGAATCAAAATATTCCTTTATTATATGCTTCAAGCTCGTATTTAGTTCATGACGATTTAGTTCCTTATGGTACAACTCAAAAAATGATTACTCATTTAACTTTTTATAACACTATAATTCAAAATTTTCTTCCTGGACATAATCAAGTTATGAATCAAATGCTTTTAAATGAATTAAAAAAAGATATCGATTATTCAAAAATTTATGTCCATGACTCTTGGATAACTAATGTTGCAATCATTAAAGGAAAAGTTCTATTTAATAATGAATCTTTTGTATATTATCGTCAACATCAAAGTAATGAAGTTGGATTTGGTAAAGGAAAAATTGGTTGGTTTAAGGAAAGAATAAAAAGAATAAAGAATAAAGATAATTTGAAATATGCCATTCAAATTAATGAATTTTATAAAACATATAAATCATATTTAAATAAAGATTATTTAACAGAACTAGAATTTTTTATTGAAAGCAATAAGTCATTATTAGATAGATTTAAATTTATATGTACAACAAAGTTATATCGTCAATCGAAGATGCAAACAATGTTATTCAAAATTTTATATTTAACAGGTGGATATAAAATTAATTGAGGTGATTAAATTGAAAATAAGTGTAATAATTCCTGTATATAACGTAGAAAAGTATTTAAATAGATGTGTGGAATCTATATTAAATCAAACGTATAGAAATTTAGAAATTATTTTAATAGATGACGGGTCAACAGATAAATCTAGTCAATTATGTGACTTTTTTAGTACAAAAGATAGTCGAATAAAAGTTATACACAAAAAAAATGGAGGATTAAGTTCTGCAAGAAATGTTGGTTTAGATAATGCCACAGGTGAATACGTTTATTTTATAGATAGTGATGATTGGATAGCTAATGATACTATTGAGTACTTGTATGAAACATGTAAAAAATATGATGCTGATATTTGTTCTGCAAAATATATGTTAACAGGTAATGAAAATAAAAATTTTCCAGAAATAGATGAAGTCATAGAAATCGTATATGAAAGAAATAAGTTACAATACTATCTTGATTCTGCGTTAGATGGTAAAAACTTAGAAATTCCAGTTTGTACAAAATTATACAAAAAGTATCTATTCGACAATATACGATTCCCTGAAGGACAAATTTACGAAGACATATACACGAATTATTTGCTTATAGACAAAGCGAACAAATTAGTTACATCAAATAAATTTATATATTTTTATTTTCAGCAAGGAACAAGTATAACACGTTCAAAGTTTACTGAAAGAAATTATGATTTAATTAATGTGTGTAATCAAGTTGAAAATGCATCAAGACTAAAAAATGATGAAAATTTAATAAAATCATCCATTGTATTTACATGTAAAAATTATTTATCATTATTAATACGAATGAATATCTATAACATAAATGATTCTAATAAAATTAAAATTTGTAGAACATATATTAAAAAAAATCTGTATTTGGTTTTAAAATCAAAAATGACAAAAATTCAAAAAAGTGTAATTCTTGTTTTATGTATGAATTATACGTTATTTAAATATTTTGTTAAATCATTTTATACAAAATATAATCAAAGTAAACTTTAATATAAGGTGAAAAAATGTTTAAAAATATAAAAGTAAGTGTAGTAATCGCTACATATAACGGATCTAAATATATAATTGAAGAACTAGAATCTATCATGAATCAAACAATCATTCCTGATGAGGTTATCATTAGCGATGATTGCTCAAAAGATAATACAGCTGAATTAATTAATAATTTTATTATTGATAATAGTCTTTCAAATTGGAAATTAAATATAAATAAGAAAAATAAAGGATTCTCCAAAAATTTTATGGACACTTTATATTCCGCTTCAGGTGATATTATCTTTTTAGCAGACCAAGATGATATTTGGATGGACAATAAAATTGAAAAAATGTTAGAAGTTTATTGTTTAAATGAAAATGTGAAGTCTGTTGCTTCTGAATTTATTTTTATTGATGGAAATAGCAATAGCATTGAAGCTCCTAAAAAAGTTCCTAATGTCAAATGTAGATTAGATAATTCATTAATTAAAATAAGACCAATAGATAATGTTATTTCATCATATATCAGAGGGTGTACAACTTTTGTAAGTAAGGATATTGTTGATTATATTAAAAATAATAATCTAGATAAATTATGTAGCAATTATTTACTAGGACATGATTGGTTATTATGGATGATTTCTTCTTTAATGGGAAATACTTATATTCTATGTACACCATTAATCAAATATAGATTTCATGACTCAAATTCTTCTTTAACAGCATTGCAAAGAAAAGAATTAATTGGTGATATTTCAAAGAGAATAGAAGGATTGGAAAAATCAATAAAATTACATGAATATATTATCAATAATAAGAATAGTTATATAAATTTAAATGATAAGACTTTTAAATTTATAAAAGAAGCAATAAAATTTGAAAAAAGGAGATTAAAATTTTTGTTGAATAAAAATCTATTGGATTACTTATTGTTGATAAAAGATTTAGGTAAATATAAGAGATATTATAGAGACTTTAATAGAGGTATTAAAGTTTATATTGGAGACTTTTTGTATGCTTTTAAAAAGAGGTGAAACAATTGAAAAAAAATATTTTATTATATTCTATAAGTACTATATTGCTTTTAATAATACCACTTGTAAATAATATTAGTTTTACTTTAGGTAGCTTAATATTATTTTTTGATGCTTTAATTGTATATTTTTATATATCATTAAATAAGAAAAATTTTTATTCTTTAAACTCTATTTTCTCAGCTATATGGTTGGGTACCATTTCTCTATCAAATTTAAAGATACTTTCATACCAAAGAATTTGGAGTAATGAAACATGGCTATATTTAGCATTGGGATTTTTAATTTTTAATATATTTATTGAAATTGGTAATACGAAAAAAAATAAAAGAATAGATAGTATTTTAGAAAATTTAAATTTTGAAAATTTTAATAATAAATACTTATTTTTTGTCTGTCTATTATTTGGATTCATAGCAGTATTTGGATTCATTATGACGGCTAAAATATGTGGATATATACCTTTCTTTTCATATGAATATAACAATTATAGTAATTTTTATACTAAATATTTATTACTTTCTCATTTTTCTATTATTAATATTCCCCTTACTTATTACTGCTACACAAAAGAAAATAATATTGTGAAAAAAATATGTTTAATTTTTATCATTTTTGTACAAGTTTTTTTAATTCCAACCTTGGCAGTCAATAGAGGAATATTCTTAATAGGAGCACTATTGCTTACTGCTACTGTTTATTATCTTGGAAAAAGAACTTTCTTAAAAGTAGCTATTTGCTTAATTTTTGCATTTGCTGGATATGAAATTGGGTCTCTTGGTAGACATTATACAAATGAATTATTAAGCTCAAGTTTTAAACAAAACGAAAGTGAAATTATTGAAGAAAATAATCAAAATAATGAGATTTCTGAAGAAAATCAAAATAGCGAAACTATAAAAGAAAATAATTCATCAAAACAAAATGATACGATATTAGAAGAAACCATACCTACTAATGAGTATAGTGAGTATTTAGAAAAAGTAAATGACAATACCTATATTGTACATAATACAAATAATTCATTGTCAGATATCACTTTTAAAATACCTGAAAAAATATTATTTATATACTCTTATTTAACTGTCAGTCATGATAATTTTGACTTGATCGTAAAATATAATGATGAATATTCTTTAGGAATAAGACAATTGTTAGGGTTTGATTTTATATTGAAAAGAATTATACCAAATTACAAAGAATCATTAAATTATTATTATGTGCAATTTAACCTAAATACTAATAATTTTTTAGGCACTTCTATTAGTGATTTTGGAATTATAGGATTAATTATCTTTTGTGCAGTTTTTGGATTTATTTCTGGATTTATTGAAGCTTCATATCTTAAATCAAATAGAATTATAGATTTATTAATATTAAGCATCCTATCATATTGTGTCGTTTTATCTTTCTTTTCGAATTATACATGTCAAATAATATTTATTATTAATTTCGTGTCATTATTTTTTATAGTAGCAATTTTAAAATTATTAGAAAGAGGTTTTAGCAAAAATGAATGACATAATACTTATTACTAAACATGATATTAGTTCAGCGTATTCATGTTTGCATTACTTATCAAATGAGTTAAGAAAAGAGAAAAAAATTACATTATGGTCCTGCACATCTAAAGAAAACTTCAAAAGAATAGATGATGGATTCAACTATTCTTTTTTAAATTACTGGTATGGCAGTATAAAATCAGTTCGATTAATTTTTATTTATTTTCATGTTTTCTTTTTAATGATGAAAAAAAAGACAGATATTATTTTAAATGATATTGATTTTTTCCCAATTGCATATCTTGTAAAAAAAATCAAGCCACAAAAAAAATTAGTTCTGTATCATACAGAACTATATGAAAAAGATGTTAAAACATTTAAATATATTCAGGATTTTTATGAAAAGCATGCTAATTTTCCTGATTTTATAATTGAATGTTTAAATGAAAGAGCAATTTATAGAAAGAAAAAATATAAAATTAATAAAGAAATATTTGTGATTAATAACACGTTACCCAAAATGAACTACAATGTTGATCGTTTAGTAGATTTGAAAGTGCAAAAAAATAAAAAAATTGTTTTTTATGCTGGAGGATGTAATCTAGATCGAGATTTAGGTAAATTTATTAAAGAATTAAGTAAAGTTGATGGAATCTTTTTTTTAGCATATTGTTATGGAAATAAAGAAGAACTTAAATCAGTAAATGATATGTGCCAAAAATATTTTATAAATGAAAATTTTAAAATAAATTCAGCAATTAGTAGAACAGAATTGTTAAAAATCATGCATTCAGTTGATATAGGGATAATTTATTATGATCCAGAATTTAGTATCAATCATTATTATGCAGCACCTTCAAAATTTTTCGAATATATATCTTGTGGATTAAATGTAATCTCGACAAATAACGAAGGAATTAATCACATAATAAATGAGAATGGTTTTGGCATATGTATAGAAAGTGGTAACTCGATATCAATAGCATTGTCTACTCTATTAAAAAGAGGGTTAAAGGATCGGAATGAAATCATTGATATATTTAATAAAAAATATTGCTATGAAATTGACTCAAAAAAAACGATAAATGAGTTAAAAAGGGTGTTGAATTAGATATGAAAAAGGTAATGTTAGTTTTTGGGACACGACCAGAAGCAATCAAGATGTGTCCACTAGTAAATGAATTAAAAAAATGTGAAAAAGAATTCAAAACTATAGTTTGTGTAACAGGACAGCATCGTCAAATGCTGGATCAGGTATTAGATGCATTTCATGTGGTTCCTGATTACGATCTATCTATTATGAAAGATAAACAGACTTTGTTTGAAGTTACAACTAATATCCTAAACTCAATTAAATCAGTTTTAGAAGAAGCCAAGCCAGATGTAGTTCTTGTTCATGGAGATACCTCTACAACCTTTGTAACTGCACTAGCTTGTTTTTATTTGCAGATTCCTGTGGGTCATGTCGAAGCAGGACTAAGAACCTATGATATTTATTCTCCTTTTCCTGAAGAGTTTAATCGACAAGCTGTAGGAATTATTGCTAAATATAATTTCGCACCCACAGAAATAAGTAAACAAAATTTATTAAATGAAGGGAAGAAGGAAGAAACAATTTTTGTAACCGGAAATACTGCAATTGATGCATTAAAAACTACAGTAAGAGAAGATTATTCCCATCCCGAATTAGAATGGGCAAAAGATTCTAAATTGATTATGCTAACAGCCCATAGAAGAGAAAATTTAGGGGAACCAATGCATCATATGTTTAGAGCAATAAGAAGAATCATTGATGAACACGACGATGTTAAAGTGATATATCCTATCCATATGAATCCAGTTGTACGACAAGCTGCAAAGGAAGAATTAGGAGATAGCAATAGGGTACATATTATAGAACCGTTGGATGTATTGGATTTTCATAATTTTCTTGCAAGAAGCTATATGATCTTAACTGATAGTGGCGGAATACAGGAAGAGGCTCCTTCACTAGGAAAACCAGTATTGGTTATGAGAGATACAACGGAAAGACCTGAAGGAATCAAAGCAGGAACATTAAAACTTGTAGGAACGGATGAAGAAACAATTTATAGTAATTTTAAACTATTATTAGAAGATGAGAATGAATATAAAAAGATGAGTAATGCATCTAATCCGTATGGAGATGGCACTGCTTGTGAACAAATTGTTGAAGTATTAAAAAATAAATGTTTATAGTGAGGAAAATTTATGAAAAAAATATTTGTTGCTGCACATTATAATTTAAATAATGGTGATAGAGCAGTTTTAGAAGCTACAATTCAAAAAATCAATGAAATTTGTCCAGATGCTTCAATTACAGTATCTGCCTTTGAACCTAATACTTTAATTGATGATAGATTTACAACAGTAGGATGGCCTATCAAACAAGATATTATTTCTCGAAAATTATTTAGCTTATTGACTAAACTAAATAAAGTACATATTATCAAGTTTCTACAACCATTTATTATTGATAAATCATATCTGAACTTTTTAAAAAGAGCGGATGTTGTATTAATTTCGGGAGGGCATCATTTAACTGATATCCTAGGAGATTATACTTTTTATACATTAGCAGTAAATTTTTTATTACCAATTTATAATAAAAAGAAAATATATCTTCTTCCACAGTCAATTGGACCTATCGATGTAAATAACAAAGAAATAAAAAATGTAATGTCATATATTTTAGATAACTCAAATCATATTGCTTATAGAGATAATTCATCAAAAAAAATTATTGATAAATTATCGAATAATGCTAACAAAGAATATGTTCCTGATATTGTATTTTCTTTAAAAAATGATAAATTAACAAAAGAAGCAAAAACAGTAGGCATTGCTCTATATTGTAACTATTCTGGAATTAAAAAAGAGGAATTGATGCCGAAAGTAATTGAAAATTTGATAACGACTATTAAACATTTATTAAGAAAGGGATATAATGTGAAAATTATCCCGATGGAAATAAAGAATTCAGCCTCTGATGATAGAGTGGTAGCAAATCAAATTATTAATGAAATAGGTAACGAAACATATGGAAAAACGTTATGTATAGAAGAACCTGCTACAAGTAATATAGTTGATATTGTAAAACTATTTTCATCAAAAGACTTTATAATTGCCTATAAGACTCACTCGGTTGTTTTTTCGTTAATAAATCATGTACCTGTAATTGCAGTTGCATATCATCCAAAAAGTATTGAATTTATGGAGAGCGTTGATTTATTAGAATATGCTATTGAAGATAGTAAAGCAGATTCTGAAAAATTAGAAAAAATTATTAATTCAATTGAAAAGAACCATGAAGAAATCGTTCGCAAAGAAGAAATTGGAGTTAACCAAAATTTAGAAATTATTCAAAATTACCTGGTTAATTTATTAGAGGATAAAAAATGATGAATCTACGAAATATTACTTTAATAAAAAAAAATAGAAAATTCAAATATTCAAGATATGTAAAAAAACAATTAGAATATGATGTCAATAAGTATTTAAACCAATATACTACTCCTCTCTCTTTAGAAAAAAATAAAACCACTTTAGAAAGAGAAATTATGGTATTAAGTCATACTCTGGAAAAAGGATTGTCTCATAAAGAAATTAAACCATTATTTGGTTATAAAGTTATGACCCAATTATGTGAATATATTAAAGAATATTCTCAAACGACTGGTTTAGATGAATATATTTTAAGTTTAGGTGTTTCTATTTGGATGGAATATAATAAAGTAAATTCTAATCTAAATGACAAATTGTTTGAAATTCCTGAACATTTAAAAAAATATTGTAACTCTGAAGTAGGAGCTTTTGAAACCAGTAAAGACAATTATTTTAAATATATAAATTCAAATTTTGAATCTTTTTCTAATTCAAGAAGATCTGTTCGTTTATTCGATACAAAAAGTGATGAAATTCCATTAGAACTAATAAAAAAAGCTATTGGATTGGCTATAAATGCTCCAAGTGCTTGTAATCGGCAAGCTGTACGTGTTCAAATAATAACAGATAAAGAATTAATAAATAAAATTTCCTCTATTCAAGGTGGTAACAGAGGATTTGGAGAAAATTCAGGTGCTTTATTAATTATTAAATCAAATTTAAATTATTATTATCCAAACGAAAGACGTATTCCGATGTTTGACTGTGGCTTATTCACAATGAATTTATTATATGCGTTACATTTTTATCAATTGGGCGCTTGTGTTTTAAATGGTTCTTTATCTGAAGAACAAGAAATTAATCTAAAAAATGTAGTTAATATTAACGATAACGAAATAATTGCATCAATTTTAAGCGTTGTAAATATTCCTGATGATGAAACTATTAAAATTGCATGTTCTTTTAGAAGAAAACCAGATGATATTATAGATATAAATTAAGAGGGTGAAACTTTGTCTAGGCAAAAAGAATTTGTTACCAATACATTAATTTTAACAATAGGAAAAGTTTGTACACAGTTTATTAGTTTCTTTTTATTGCCTTTATATACAGCTTTACTAACTCCTGATGAGTATGGTGTAGTAGACTTATTAAACACATATATTGTTTTGTTGGTGCCATTAATTAATTGGCAATTTGAACAAGGCCTTTTCAGATATTTATTAGATTGTAGAAATGATTCTGGTACGCAAAGAGAGTTATTTTCTACTGTAATGATAACTAATATATTTCAAGTTATAATATATTACATTTTATTTAATTTATTATTAGTCTTTGTTGATATTAATTACTCATATTTTTTAATTTTTGATGTAATTTGCAGTATTATTCTTAATACTTATTTGCAGTACTCAAGAGGTGTAGGTAATAATATAGACTATTCAATTGCTAGTTTTCTTTCAGCTGCATCTACAATCGTTTTGAATGTTATATTTTTAGTTGTTCTAAAAATGAAAGTAGATGGAATGTTTTTAGCAATGATTTTATCTAAAATTATTGGTATTTGTTATTTATTTATTAAATTGAAAACATGGAATATATTTTCAATTAGGTTATTTAAAAAGAATCATTTTAAGAAAATATTAAGATATTCTCTTCCTTTAGTACCTAATCAGTTATCATGGTGGATTGTAGGAATTTCAGATAGAACTATTGTCAGCTATGTTTTGGGTGTATTTCAAAATGGTATTTATTCTGTTGCAAATAAATTTCCTTCAATTATAGTAACATTTTACAATATTTTAAATTTATCTTGGTCAGAAACAGTTGCTTTACATTTTAATGATGAAGATGGAGAAGAATTTCTCAATGATTCAATGAACAAAGTTTTTGTTTTCTTTTCATCTTTGTGTTTGGGATGCATTGCATGTATACCATTAGTATTTAATATATTAATTGATCAGCAATATAATCAATCTTATTTTCAAATTCCTATTCTTTTGCTTGGTGTTCTATTCCAGATTATTGTAGGATTATATAGTGCAATATACATAGCACTGAAAAAAACAGTTGAAATTACCAAAACATCGACACTTGCTGCAATTATAAATATAATCGTAAATCTTCTTCTCATTAATTTTATAGGCCTTTATGCTGCCTCTATATCTACATTTGTAGCATATTTTGTTTTAGCAATTTATAGATACATAGATGTAAATAAAATATTAAATTTAAAAATTGAATTTAAGACCATCATAATAACAATATTTACAAGCATTATTATTATTTTCTTATATTATGTAAATAATATTTATTTAAATATATTTTCGTTAATTATTGCAGTTTTATATGCATTGTATAATAATGCCTATATTATAAAAATTGTTTTTAAGAAATTAATTAATCATCTAAGTTAATATGTAATCAGTTTTTACTATTAATAAATGTAAAAAGGTATGGGTAAGTAACTTTAATAAAGTACTTACCCATACCTTTTTCAATATATTAAGCCTGAAGGCACTATTTCCACCGCTAAAGAACCTTATAGTAAAATCCTATGATCACAACTGGTCCACAAAATTACATAAGATACATTGTTTTGCACCCTAAGATATAATTTTGACTGGTAACAATAACTACCAAACCTTGTTTATTTCTGTAAGCCGTTTTTTTATTCTTAGTTACTAAGGAATCTTTTAACATGAAAATAGAAATCAGAATGCACCTCTCCTTTTCTTTAGTTATTTTTCCGCTACGTGCAATGAATATGACGATGTAATAAAAAACTATATTATAAAAATTAATGAAGGTAAGAAATATAAAAAAATCCGAATAATTGTTCTTTATCATACGAACATTATTCGGTTTTTTTATGTAAATAATTAAATAGAATTAGTTATCATTCACTTTATATTTAATTCTTGTTCCATAGTGAATAGATTGCAATAATCCTAAATCTGTAAACTTTAGTACAAATGATCGTATAGTTGCATATGCTGCATCACCATAATCTTTTTCAAGTTGTTTTGTTGAAAATTCTTCCATTCCATAACAAGACAAAACAAATTTCCACAGCTTTGTTTCTTTTTCTGTTATTACTCCTTTTTTTACCTCAGCTTCATAAACAGATAGAACATTACTTGTTCTAGATTCTTCTATGATCTTATTATATACATTATTTATAAAATAAAGAATAAAGGGTGTAACATCAATTTTACCACTATATTTTTTATTTTCTTCTATAGTCGTATAAGCTTTATAATACAATTTGCGGCTTTTTTCAATTTGACTTGAAAAAGGAATAAAAAGAGTTGATTGATATCCTTTCTGAATCAAAAACCATAAATGTATAAGACGTGCCATTCTTCCATTTCCATCAAAATATGGATGAATATAAGCAATATAAAAATGAATGATTATTGCTTTAATAAGATCATTTATATTATCTTCTGTATTAATAAAGTCAACAAGAGATTTCATAAAATCTGGAATTTTTTTATAATCAAGTCCTATATGCTCAATACGATTACTAACGATATAAACACTATCATGACGATAATAGTTTCCTTCTTTTAATTTATTATCATCCGACAAGAAATTTCCAATTGCCATCATGTATAGCTGATAAATGTTTTGCTCAGTAATTTTATTATCAGTATTTGCAATAAATTCAATGCCATTTTTAATCCCTAAAATTCTATTTTCTTCTTCATCTTTTGGAGCTAAACCTTTCAAGATTTTTCGTACACTTTCTCTATTAAAATCAATATTTTCAATTGCAGACGATGATATAATCTCATCTTCTGCAGCTTTTATACCATAATATTGATTTTGAGAATGTAAAAGTAGTTTTATGACGTTTTGATTTACAGTAGCATAATTTTCTAAAAAAACGATAGGATGATGATCAAAATCAGTGAGAGATAATGTTTTATAATACAATTCATCTAAAGTATTTAAAAAATCTTTAAAATCATTACCATATTTATAACTCATTTTCTTGTAATCAGTAAAATGCTGATCTTTAAGTATATTTACAAAAATATTTATATCCATATACATTTCTCCTTTGTGATATCAATTGGTATCAATTTATATCAGTATAACAATAAGGCAATTAACTGTCAATGATGGAAATAACATCTGATAGACTTTATCTTCATCTAGGTCTTTCACGTTTTCCCAAAGAGCAGAATGACTATCAAATGGCGGATACTTCGGTGCGTCTCTAGCGATTTAACCGGTGCACAATGACTAAGTCAATAGGGTTGAAATTTAGAGATCCTTGCTCTTCTTCTATGATCGAGTTTCTTATTTTCTTCAAATAATAGTAATAAGAGGCTTCAGAAACATCATTTTGTTGACACCATTTTCTAACTGATAGCCCACTACCTCAACATACTTAAATGATCTGCATCCATTGTTTCAATCAAACTTTGTCATTGATCGTTTGAATATGAGTTCTCATCAATAAAGTCACTTAATATTTCGGTCATAGGGCGACACCTTAAAATAGAATTATATGCTCCATAAAGTCCTCCTGGAATTAGAATATAAATGTAGACAGATATTAAATTCTAAGGAAAATAGAACTTTTTATGTCTAAAGATAAGTACATCGCTCGTCTTAACCATCAGGGAATGGCTCAAAGAAACATTTGTAAGACACTTAAAGTTTCAGATCAACGTGTACGAAATAAACTAATAAAGTTAGTTGAAAGAACTGAACCTTGTCTATGATGATGTAAAAGATATGAATGATGGCTCATTTGATGAAGTGTTTACTAAAAAAAACAGAGAAGGTGAATATTCCGTAGTGGCGGAGCCACCTAATAGGCTAAAATTAGTCTACTCAAAACGTTAGAGAAGTCTTCCTAATATTTTCAAGAAGTCCATTAAATCTTATATGCGCATAGTAATATTAAATACTTGTTCTCTGGCAATGATTGTCCAGTCAAATTTTCTTTTATAATACCTCTCTATTCATTTTCTAAAAAACCGATTTCTTTAAAAATCTTATATACATCTGTACTAGGAGAAAATTCTTGCTTATATTTTTCTCGTTTATTTTCAAGGTTGAAAATTTCTAGCTTTTCTGCATTTTGAATGGCTTGGTACGTTTTATTACTTATTAATTCATAAACTGAATCTAGATTTTTAGAATAATTGGGTATATATTCTTTGATCTTTTGGATTACCTCATCATTTGAATTATACTGAGCAGTTGAATAAACAAAATGGCAGAGATACCAGATTTCAAAACAAGGATTCGAGATAATAAGTTGAATATGATTCTTCTTTGCCTTTCTTAAAGCTTTGAAAATTTCTGTTTCTTTTTGTTTATTAATATCAGAATCAACCAAACAATATGCTAAATCACCATCATTTTGATTTAAATCTAAATCTTCATATTCTCTAATTAAAGTATTCACCATACCTAAAGGATTAGTATAATTTCCTTTGCAAAAACGTACAACATATCTGTCACTATTTAGGTTTCTTAAATATAGTGTTTCTGTTTTATTATTTCCTTCGGTAGAAAATAGTAAAACATTTTTCCTTTTTCTACTCCTGCTATTTCTTTGCTTAGCTTTATATCCGATCTGTTTTGATTTAATCACATATATCACCATCCTGAACATTAGGTATAGATCCGTATCTTCCTAATAGATAAGCCTTACGAATATCTTCCCTTGTTCTAGGTGAGAATTCGTCTAAAGAATATAGTTCAGAAATACCTGTATTATTATTCTTTTCTACAAAATAAATTTGATCTCTTCGAAGTATTTTTAAATCTAGTAAATCCATTGTATGTGTTGAAATAACTAATTGAGCATTTGCTTTATTTATTTCAGAATTATTAAATAATCTAATTAGATATAGTACGATCATAGGATGTAAGCTGTTATCAAATTCATCTATACATATTGTTTCACCTGTATCAAAAGCTTGTTTGATAATTGGACTCATATAAAATAGATTTTGAGTTCCAATAGACTCTTGATTAATATTTAAGGAATGATATTCAATGTTACCATCAGCTTTTTTTATCTGATGAGTAGTATTGATCTTAAGTTGTTTAAGATTAAAATTTGTATTTTGACTAAATATCTCCTGCATATTTTCAGGCAACTGTTCTTTTTTCAGTTCTCTAGATTCAAATTCAAAATCATGTATATTAATGTCAGCTTCCTTTAAAACCTTATGAATAAAATTGTGTAACGAATGATCAGAGTCATTTTCAAGCATATAACCGATTTTGTTAAAATTTCTATAATTTGATGTATAAACATTAATAGAAGTTTGAAACCATGTAAATGGTATTCTTGTTTCTTCACAATTCCAAGCTGTAGCTGTAGCTAAAAAGAGTTTATTTTCAGTATTCATCTTTGTCAAAGGTAATAATTCTTTTTTTAGTTTTGGATTTGTAAATTTATATATTTCTTCTTTATTTTCATCTCTTTCAAAAATAACAGATGCTTTTGCTGTTTTATAGACATATAAATATTCTGTAATGATTTTGTGTTGTGTTGCTGAAAAACCATATACATATTTAGTTGCATCAACTATAAAAACAAATTCAAAGGAAGTAGGACTATTTTGTGCTTTTTCATCGAATTTATAAGGAACAATTGAAGTCATTACTTCACCAATTTGACGTTGGTTTGAGTTTCTTACTAGCAAAATAGAAACTGTTAATGCTTGAAAGATATTGCTTTTTCCCGCAGCATTAGCTCCAAACATAGAAATAACTTTTAAACATTTATCCTTTCCTATTAATGAATAATTATTTTTATGTTCAGAATCAGTAGAAGCTTCTAAAGATAATATTGTTTTATTTTTAAACGATTTAAAATTTTCTATACTGAATTGTAATAACATACCCACCTCTCCTTTTCTATAGTTATTATATCAAATATCTCTAAAAATATAAAATATTATTTATAAAAATGGTAAAATAATGCAAATTATTGAATAATATTTCTAGATATTTTAATTAATGAGTTTTACGACATGTCCTTTCTTCATAGAATCGTTTAACTGAATATAAGACTAGCAACATTTCATTTTATACAAATATAATGTCGAATAATAATAGCATTCAAATTGATATACTATTAAAAAAGTATACTTGAATTATGCCTTAATCATATATTAATTGATTAGATATCTTTACTATCTTATTTTTACGACTCTAACTTATTTGAAATGTTTTAAAAAATATAAAAAGGCATGACTAGGTAGCTTATATATTGCTCCAAATCATGCCTTTTTTATATATCAAATATGTGTACCAAATCATACTCCTTTGTTATTTCATCGGGAGATAAACATAAATGAATGTCTACAGAGTATTTATCTTCTAGCCATTTTTTTGTTTTTAACATTTGGGTAGTATCTCCCCCACGATTTATTAAGCAATCTTTCCTATTAGCAAATGCAACTTTCATAATATTCTCCTCTTACTTATCTAAATCTCTTATCCACTCTAAATATTTAAATTTATTCTGTTCTGTGGGTTCTAAAATCATTCCTTCTGCCCACTCATTCCAGGCATTAATGAACAAATATTCACAACCTTTAATTTTTTTGATATATTCATTAAATTTTTCCCTCTCTGGAGAACTTATAATATAACCTCTAAAAGAGTGTCGAGGTGTATTATCCCATTGAAAAAAAACACCTGGTATGAGCGTTGATTCTATTTTGTAATTCAACATAATATCATATAATGTATTACCATCGTATGTTCTAACATATGATAAGAGTTTCTTTTTTGCAAAGAATTCTTTCAACTTCATGTTAATCCATTTTGGCTTATATTTAATTGAATCTATATACATTGTTAGTGCCATAGCAGGTTCTCTTAAAAATATAAATTCTGTGCATTTACTTTTATTATTTTTTAATTCTTCTAGCCCATTTGGATAGCTTTGTCCATGATATGTTTCTATAATACAAATACCATCAAATCCGTGTTTAATGCATTCAGTATTGAAATAATCAAGCATCGCATTTTTTTCGGGAAAATCTGATTTAAAAATCATTAGCAATGGTTTGTTTTTCCTTTTTTCATATCGTTCATCTTTAAAAAAATGTAATAAATATTCAAAATGTTCCTTCCAATCATTTTCTGTACCATATTTTTGCTCTACTAATACTTCAGATGTTCCATTCCAACTTCTAATCCATGAATGATTGGCCCAGCAAAAGAAAAACGGTTGATTAATCGTTTTATCTTTAAGTAGATTTTCTGCAGGCTTCTCTAAAAGTTTTTTTCCACAGAAATAATAGTGATAATAAATCATGCCGTCTACACCATACTCATTCATCAATTTTGTTTGCCAAACAACTGTTTCTTTCTCTAATAAATTGTAATAATTATTATTCAGTGGAATAAGCGGCTGTTCATGCCCATCAAATAGTGGTTTTGCCTTTTTCACATTAGTCCATTCTGTAAAACCTTTTCCCCACCATTCATTGTTTTCTTTTATTTCATGAAATTGAGGCAAAAAAAATGCAAACTTTTTCATAAAGCTCTCCTTTAAACTTTTTAACGATTGATCAATTTTTTTATTAGAATTTTATATTTTTTTAGTGGCGCAAAATTATAAAAATAATATAATAATTTAGGATTAATTTTATAAAGTAGGATTTTTAGTTTTGTAAATTGTGACAACTTTTTTGAATGATGACAAATTCTTAAGCATTTATCAATTTCATTATTCCACATGGATATTTCTTTTTTTGAAAGAATATTTGGAATTAAAAAATATTTATATCCTGATAGTATTGCATCTAAGTATCCACATGCTGCATCAATAAGATAAACCGAATGTTCTTTTTCATATAAATCAAAGACTCGCTTAAAAACTTCGATTTGTTCTACATCTTTTCTACTTGGGGTTGAACGCATTAAGCTATTCTTTGATTCAATTACATAATATTTAATTTCATTGATATAAATAACTCTTCTTGTATTTTTATAAACATCATAAAGAAAAAGAAAGTCTTCACAACGTGATATACTTTCATTAAAACGTAAAGAGCCAATACTGCTTTTTTTAAATAATTTATTAACCAAACTTCCATTAATACGTTTATTTTCAAACAAATATTTTAAACATTCATCATTGAGATATAAGTGAGAAAATCCTTCTTCGTCATCATTATTTCTAATAAATTGTTTATTTTCATCTAAGAATGAGTAACCACAAATAGATAAATCAGCATTATTTTCAATAATATTTCTGAGTAAGAATTCATACATATCCGTAGAGATATAGTCATCAGAATCAACAAAACCAATATAATTGCCTTTACAATTATCCAAACCAATATTTCTTGCATGGGAAGGACCAGAATTTTCACAATAATAGCAACTGAATCGATTATCTTTTTGACAAAATTCATTTATTATTTTTGATGAACTATCTATTGATCCATCATCTATCACTAATACTTCAATGTTTTTAAAAGATTGATTTCTTATACTTTCTAAACAATAACGAATTGTTTTTTCTCTGTTATAGACTGGGACAATTATACTAATTAAAGGTTCAATCATCTTACTTCCTCCACACCATCTTATTAACTATTCCCGTATAACTTTGGATTAATTTTACTACCTTATTGCTTACATCTTCTATATAATTTGGTACTGGAATTCCTAAATCCCCATTCTTATTCATTTCAACTGCTAATTCAACTGCCTGCTCGACTCCGCCTTCAGATATTCCTGCCAATACAAAACAAGCTTTATCTAAAGCTTCTGGTCTTTCTGTACTTGTTCGAATGCAAATAGCAGGGAATGATTTACCTATAGAAGTAAAAAAGGATGACTCTTCTGGCAATGTTCCTGAATCGCTCACAACTGCAAATGCATTCATTTGCAGATTGTTATAATCATGAAATCCTAAAGGTTCATGTAATCTTACTCTTTCATCTAACTTGAAATTTCTCGCTTCCAAGAATTTTTTACTTCTTGGGTGGCATGAATATAAAATAGGCATATCATACTTTTCAGCTAGTCTATTAATTGAAGTAAATAAATCAACAAAGTTTTTTTCAGTATCGATATTTTCTTCTCTATGTGCACTTAATAAAATATATTTATGCTTTTCTAATCCTAGCTTTTCTAAAATTTTTGATGATTGGATCTGTTCTAAATTAGCTGTTAGAACCTCTGCCATTGGTGATCCTGTCACATAAGTTCTTTCCTTTGCGGTTCCTTCGACATTCAAATACCTTCTTGCATGCTCGCTATAACACAGGTTGACATCGGCAATATGATCCACAATTCTTCTATTTGTTTCCTCAGGAAGACATTCGTCAAAACATCTGTTTCCTGCTTCCATATGGAAAATTGGAATATGAAGTCTTTTTGCACTGATAGCACTTAAACAGCTATTTGTATCTCCTAATATAAGTAAAGCATCTGGTTTTATTTCGGCCATTAGCTGATAACTCTTAGCAATGATATTTCCAATAGTTTCTCCTAAGTCTTTACCTACAGCATTTAAATAATAATCCGGCTCTCTTAATCCTAAATCTTCAAAGAAAACTTGATTTAAAGAATAGTCATAATTCTGTCCGGTATGGACTAGTATTTGATTAAAATATTTATCGCATTTTTTTATAACTTCTGATAATCGTATAATTTCTGGACGAGTACCAATGATTGTCATTAGTTTTAATTTATTCATGCTTTAGACCTCCTCAAAATAAGTATCTGGTTTATTAGGATCAAAAGGTTCATTTGCCCACATGACCGTTACCATATCTGTATCACCTAAGTTTTCGATGTTATGAGTGTATCCTGTCGGAATATCAATCACTTCCAGTTTTTCTCCTGATACAAAGTACTTTATAACTTTATCATCATTTATTTTTCTGAATCGAATAACACCTTTACCACTAACTACTAAAAATTTTTCATTTTTTGTATGATGCCAATGATTTCCTTTTGTAATACCTGGCTTTGATATATTGATGGAAATTTGCCCATGTTCTTTTGTTCTTATAAACTCTGTAAATGATCCTCTGTTATCAATATTCATCTTTAAAGGATAATTAAACTGATCTTCAGGTAAATAGGAAAGATAAGTAGCATAAAGTTTTCTAGTAAATTCATCAGATTGATCAACTATTGATAAATTATTTCTGTTTTCTTTTATCTGATAAAGCGTTTCTTCCAATTTCTGTAACGATATATTATAGATTTTTTCAACCCCATAATAAGTACCATCAATAATAAACGGTCTCTTGTTTATGCAATTGAGTATTTCATCTACAACATCATCAATGTAACAAAGTGGAATAACAGCGTTTCTATCGTTCACATGAATCGGTAAATCATGAGCAATATTGTAGCACCATGTCGCTACAACACTGTTATAATTAGGTCTACACCATTTTCCAAAAAGATTTGCAAAGCGATAAATATAAATCGGATTCCCATTTTCTTTTCCAAACTTCAAAAGTAAATCTTCTCCTTCTTTTTTACTTTTTCCATAATCGTTATCACGATCTGCCTGAATGGAGGAAGAAACTAAAATAGAAGCTTTATTGTTATTGTTCTTTAGATAAGTACATAATGTTTCAGTAAATCCTGCATTGCCTTCATAAAATTCTTCAGCTCTTGTAGGGCGATTAACACCAGCTAGATGGATGACAAAATCACAGTCTGTTGTATATTTTTTAAGATCCTCTCTAGTTGAATCTATATCATACTCGTAGATTTCATCAATAGATAGATTCCTGGTTTTATCTTTGCCGTCTTTAATGTTGTATAATGTTGAAATAAGGTTTTTACCAACAAACCCCTTTGCTCCTGTTACTAAGATTTTCATTCAACTTTTCTCCTTTTCTCATTTAAATCAAACAATACATATAATGCAATTACATGAAGAATCACACATAGAGGATGAAATAAGTATGGATTTGATAAAGAAGGATAAAGGAATGCAATTGAAGCGATACTAAAGATTGCAATAAGATTGTCTTTTTTTGTTATAAAATACGCCTTCCAATAAGTAGCAATATAACTTAAAAAAATTAAGATACTGAAAATCCCAAATTTATGTATTACATTAACATATGATACTTCCATACCATAATTAAATTCTGTTGATCTTATTAATCCATTTGAAAAACTTGCTCCTAATCCTTTCCCAAAAAAAGAAAAATCTTCAGCAGCTAAAAAGATTTGTTCTATTCTAATACTGTTTCCAGAATCGTTTGGATCAAATATTTTATATACTATTCCTTTTGTTTCATACGAAATAAAAGAAATAATTACTATTAAAGCTAAAATAATACAAATAAATAGAATCGGTCTTTTAGAAAATAAAGTAATTCTTTCTTTTATCCATAATAAGAGGGTTATTGCTGTAATCGCAATAAAAGCTAACTGAAAACCACCTTGTTTTATACAAATGAATGTAGCTATAAAACTTAATAAATATATAATTAAATTTCTAAATATATTTGACTTTGTTAAAACATAATATAAAGAAATTCCTGTACTAATATAAATTATTACTTGATTACCATATAAGATGTTAGTCCCATTCCCAGCATAATCACATAGTAATGGAAATGAAGCGATAAAATTAATAGGATACTTGATAATAAAAAGCCAAGTAAAAATAGTCAAAATCACAACACAAATAGAATAAGTAAACAGTCTTTTTATAATTTTTTTCTTATTTGGTTTCCATATATTTAAGACAATAAAAAATGAATAAAGGGTCATTCCAGCAAAATTTCTAACAATATAAGAAAGCTGATTTCCTCTAATAAAGCCTAAAATCACTCCATATCCCCAGCACAACAATAAAATAATACAAAAAATATTAAAAAGATTATTTTTGAATTTTAAATTTTTTGGTTGTCGTATAAATGCTTGAATAACATAGATAAAAAAACAGAAAAAATAAATTATGTAAAGATGCATTGTTGAAAAAGGTATTATACAAAATAACAATAACATCAATTCAGGAAGAACATTAAAGTTTTCTCGCTGTAAATACCTGTAGAAATACTGACAAGACATATTAGCACGGAATAGTATTTTTTCTAATAAATTAAGTGCTCCTGTTTGATTTGAATCGTGTATTCTATGTTTAATTAAATCTTCATTTAAAAAAAATGTACTCCCATTTTTTTCACTTAATAAACCTATCCATTGGTCGTGAGCTTTAACATTTTTTGGCATCTTCATTATTTCTTCTTTTAAGTCTTTTCTAAATGCCATTGCGCATCCCCAATAATTACTCTTCAATAAATTATTAAAAAACCCTTTTTTGTATTTGATAATATTTTTTTTAATAATTTTGTTATCTTCAAAAAAGCACATATTATGCATAACTACTTTAGTTGATTTATTTTTTTCAAAAATCTCAATTACTTTTTTTACTTTATCCTTTTCCCAAATATCATCTTGATCTGACAAAAATATAATTTCATTATTACATTTTGAAATTGCATATAGAAAATTTTCTTTAAAACCTTGCTTTGGACCATCATAAAACTTTATTTGCTTGTAATTTTTCATTAAATTTAAAATAATGTCTTTTGTTTTATCGATGGATCCATCATCAGAAATAATTAACTCATCCTCTTCTTTCAACTGTTTTACAATACTCAAAATCTGTTCTTTGATGTATTTTTCACCATTATATGAAGCAAGGGCAACGGAAATATTCATTTTATTCGTTCCTCCACTTTTCAAGTTCTTCTCTAACTAAAGGAACTTCCAATAGTTTATTTTTCACTGCTTCTACATCCATAAGTTTAGTGTTGTTTGAATTGAACTGTTTCAGTTTAGATTCATGTAATCCTTCACTGAAGTATTTATCGTAGTTTAAATCTCTTTTATCGGCTGGAACGCGATAGAAATCACCTAAATCAATTGCATGAGAACATTCTTCATCAGTAAGTAATGTTTCATACATTTTCTCCCCATGTCTAATTCCTATTACTTTGATTTCATTATTGACTTCAAATAGTTCTTTAGTAGCCTTAGCTAGCACATCAATTGTACATGCAGGAGCTTTCTGGACAAATATATCTCCGCTTTCACCATGTTCAAAAGCAAATAAAACTAAATCTACCGCTTCTTCTAAAGTCATTACAAAACGTGTCATTGTGGGTTCTGTTACTGTTAATGGGTTATCAGCTTTTATTTGACTAATAAAAAGAGGTACTACACTACCTCTTGAAGCTAATACATTTCCATATCTTGTACACATGATTTTTGTTTTATTTGGGTCAACAGTTCTGGATTTTGCGACAATGACTTTCTCCATCATTGCTTTGCTTGTACCCATTGCGTTCACTGGATAAGCCGCTTTATCTGTACTTAAGCATACAACTTTTTTTACCCCGCACTCTATAGCTGCTGTTAGCACATTTTCTGTTCCTAATACATTCGTTTTAACTGCTTCAATTGGGAAAAATTCACAAGAAGGAACTTGTTTTAGTGCTGCTGCATGAAAAATATAATCAACGCCATACATTGCATTTTTGATTGAAGACAAATCCCTTACATCGCCAATATAAAATTTGACTTTATTTGATACTTCAGGATACTTCGCTTGAAATTCATGACGCATATTGTCCTGCTTTAATTCATCTCTAGAAAATACTCTAATTTCTCCAATATCTGTTTTTAGAAATCTATTCAACACAGCATTTCCAAAAGATCCTGTTCCTCCAGTGATTAACAATGTTTTGCCTGTAAATTCACTCATTTTTTATTTCCTCCATATATTTTTCTAACTGATTCAATAATGTTTCTTTATTGAAATTTTCATTTCCGTATTTCAGAGCATTATTTTTGAATTCAATTCTTTCTTTCTCTGTTAAGTTTATAAATTTCTCGCAGACATCAACCAAAGCATCGACAGAAACGTTTTCACTTACAAGCCCAGAATTTGATTCAAGAATAATTCTTTTTCCCTCACCGCTAACACATCCTATAATAGGTACACCACAAGCCAAATAAGTTTGTAGCTTTGCAGGAATGGTCATTTCAAATACCGGATCTGGTTTTAATATTAATAAAGCAGCATCTGCTTGTGCTAAATAATCTGGAATTTCTTTTTCAGGTTTGAATCCGTGAAAAGTCACAACATTATTCAAACTGTAAGAATCGGTTAATCTTTCAAGTTTTTCTTTTTGTCTGCCATTTCCAATAAAATGCCAATGTAAAGGTTCATTTTTTAATATTTTTGCTGCTTCTATTGCTAAATCAATACCTTGCGCTTCACCAATATTACCTGTAAAAACTATATTTAACTTATCGTGATTCAATAAATCATTCTTTTTTTCACTTTTACTAACGCTTGAATATTGTGGCCAATATAAAACTTTATCTTTATTCTTAATTCTTCTTTTAATTTTATCTACAAAGCTTGGACTAGCTGCTAAAAGCAAGTCGCAGTGTTTATAAATATAATTTACAATATGACTAATACATCCAATAATTAAAGGATTATCTATTCCAGTTACTGCAATGATATTTTCAGGCCATAAATCTTGAACATTCATAATAATAGGAATATTTAATCTTTTTTTTAACTTTATTGCAGGGAGTGCAACAGTTATTGGCGATACTTCAAATACATATATCAAGTCAAAATCACCTTTAATTTGCTTTGACTTCTTACTGGCTTGATATATAAAGCTCAAGTAATTCAAAATAAGGTTTATAGAACCTTTTTTTCTAGCTCTAAGAGGAGCACGAATGATCTTTATATCATTCCATAATTCATCCTCATTGCCCTTAAATGAATATCTATCAAAGTATTCACCATCAGGATAATTCGGTTTTCCTGTAAAAACTGTTAACTCATGACCTCTTTCTTTTAAATCTAAACATAATTGATTAATTCTAAAATTCTCTGGATAGAAATATTGCGAAACGACTAATATCTTCATTCGTAATTCATCTCCGTCAATTGAATTGATTCTTCAAAAGAATACTTATCGTAATCTTCTTTATATTTTGATAATTCTTTATCTATCGTTAAATTTCCATATACTTTATTGATATATGTCTGCTTGTTGAAAAGCTTGATAAATGGATTGAAGATTCCTGTAAACCATATCTTATGATTGTGGATCTTTGCGATTTCTTTGATCATTTCTACACTGCTTACATATTCACGATTCTGTGGTAAGTAAATTCCACTCTCTTCGTTATCGATCATCAGCCGTATGAATTCAATCAGATTCCCTAGATAAAGCATGCTTCTTTGATTTCTAAATGTTGGAAAGATAGGTGTCTTTCTTGCAAATTTAGCCATCAGTGGATAATTGCCTTTCGAATTTGGTCCATAGATCATAGGCGGACGCACAATAACAACTTTAAAGTTGTCATCCTCTAAAGGTCTTATCTTAATTTCTGCCTGTTTCTTGCTGTTTCCATAGAAATTATCAGGAGTCAATGGTGTTTCTTTTGTAATCACTCTGTCTTCACCAATTTTCCCGCTTCCGTAAACAATAATGGAAGACATAAAGATAAACTGCTTTACACCATTCTCTTTTGCTTTTTTGGCAGTCTCATAAGCTAATTCTGTATTGACTCGATAATAAAGTTCTCTTTGACTCTCATCAGGTGTTGAGTGTGCCAGTCCTGCCACATGATAAACGACATCATAAGATGAAAAATCATGATTTCTCCATTCATCATTTCTCATCTCTAATTCTTCAACTTCATACTTTTCAGGATATTTCAACAGCTCATCTCTGAAGTGAGTTCCTATATAGCTCCCTTTACCGGTGATCAGGATCCTTTTCATGACTGTACCTCTTTCTTGAGCTCTCCTGTTCCTCCTTCAACGACTCCTTCATGTTTCAGTACAGATGTGATCGTTCCAAAGAAGCATTTACAGTCAAATCGAAAACTCATTCTTTCTACATACTCGCCATCCAGTCTTGCTTTCACATCGATCTCCAGCTCATCTCTGCCATTGATCTGTGCCCAGCCTGTCAGTCCTGGAAGAATATCATTGGCACCATATCTGTCTCTTTCTTCGATCAGATCGTACTGGTTCCATAAGGCAGGCCGAGGACCGATGATCGACATATCTCCCTTTAAGATGTTGATGATCTGTGGAAGTTCATCCAAGGATGTCTTTCTCAGTACTTTTCCAATAGAAGTTATATACTGATCCGGATTGGCTAACAGATGTGTTGGCGTATCCTTAGGCGTGTCGGTACGCATCGTTCGAAACTTCAGTATATTGAAATAGGTCTTGTTCTTTCCCACACGCTTCTGTTTGAAGAAAACAGGGCCTGGAGAAGTCAGCTTTATAATTAATGCAATAATCAAAAGCACCGGCGAGAGAACAACTAATCCCACCAGACTCAATATAAAATCAAGCACTCTTTTCAATCCATTCCGATACATTTTTCCCATTCCTTTCCCACACACAAAAAAACATACATCTTTCAGTATGCTTTCACTCAACTTTGGATAATTCGCAATTATCTTAAGTTTAAAATTTATGATTACAAAAAAATAATATAAAAATCGTTATTTTTAAGTAAAAAAATGATAAAAAGTATAAATAAATCTTTAAAAATGAAATTGAAATAGAAAAAAAACTATATTATAATTTTTATGGAAAGTGAAAGAAATTATTTATATTTTAAATCATACATAAAATTATTTATGATCAGATAAAATTTAATAATTATGAATGAAATTATAACGATTTCGTTCGTTGCATAGAATCTTTGAGAGGAAGATTTTATTAAAAAAATAAAAATAAAATGAGCGAATGAATATCTTTACATTTTAGTTTCCATAGGGGGAGAAGATTGATGAAAACTATTGCAAAGACAGGGGAAAGATATGAATTAAAATCAAAACATAAGTTTCGTTATTTTATCATCATTTTATGTGGTTTTCTGGTTTTTAATGCTATCGTTGAACCAATTAAGCATCTTCTTGCCAATACGATTGAAGAAGGAGCAGAGGTTTCATTAGGGATTTCAGGGTTGAAAGCATTTAGTGAAACAGAAGATGGTTCGCTTCTGTATATTGGTCATGACGATGAAGCAATCGGCTGGAAAGTCGTCAATAAAAATGTTCATAAAGATGATACTGAGGCAATTGCCCTGTCTGTTTCTCATGAGTATGTTGTTGATGACAGGGGTGAAACTTTTTTTGAAAATGTCTTATCTTTAGAAGAAAGAAATCATGTATTAGAACTTCAAGCTGTGGCTGAAAATGATAATATGTGGGAATTTGGAATGCTGTTTTCTAAAAATGCCATTCTGTTTACAATGCCTGCTGAAATTCATGCGGATCAGCTTTTAAAGGTTGCAGTATCTTCAGATTTAAATAAAAAAGCAGCAATATTAGCAGTAAATGATCATGTTAATGCTGTTCGAGAAGATAATCATATTTTTATAGTGGGGAAATGAATATCCTCAGTTTTTCGCATGCTTCTGCCCAAAGTATTTATGAATCAGCGAATCGTCTTTCAGCGTTGATTCTTAATGAAAATAATGAAGTTTTATATTATGGAAAAGTGAATGAAGCAGATGCATTAACGACGACACTAACATTGCCTGATCTTGAGGCTGGAGATTATTCTTTGCTAATATTTGCGGAAAAGGAAAACGAAGCTTATATATCTAATTATGTAAGTGCGTTTAGCGAGTTATCATTTACAATAAATCCTTCTGTTAGTGGGAATCATGATGAAACTGAAGAAATATCTTATTTAGATGAATTATGTAGTGATGAGAATTGTTCTCATGTATATCGTGATCTTGATGGTGAATTGTTTTCATTATGTGCAAGAGGAGAATACATGCTGAGACAGAAAAGCATGATGGCAATAAATGATGCAACGGATACGAATTTGGCATTAAATAAAACGGTTATAGCTCGATCTGCTTTTACAGATGAACAGAGTGATGTTTACGTACAGCAAGCATTAACATATGCTGTTGATGGAGACACCAGCTTAAATAGATATTCTGATTTTGGTGATATGAATACTACAAAAAAAATGTCTGTTTATTTACAAGTTGATTTAGAAGAAATATCAGCTGTAAATCAGATAAAATTATTCCGTTATTATGGCGATGGTCGGACTTATGATGCGACTGTCATTGCAATAGCCAATAGTGAAGATGATTTTAAAAATGGGAATGCTGTCATTGTGTATAATTCGGATTCAGGAAATGTTCATGGTTTTGGAGAAGAAGCCTATGCAATAGGAAAAGAAAACTTTGATGAAAGATATTCCGAGACTTCTAAGGGTCTGTCAATAGATTGTACAGATATCAAAGGAAGGTATGTGCGTGTATATGGTTATGGTTCCGATGCATATGCAAGTGGAAGAAATCATATTGTGGAATTAGAAGTTTATGGTCATGCAGATGATCCGTATTATAATGAAGGAATCTATTTTACAAGTATTTCAGATTTATATAATGATTCAATGCTTTATCAGGACCACTCTTATTATAATGGAATGGATGTTGTTCGTGTGGATGCGATATTTACAAACACTGCCGGTTCAAAAAAGCAGTACCGTATGGTAGAACTTCAAAATGGTATGTTTAGTACGGTTGTGCCACCGAAGCTTAACAATGAAGATCCATATAAATATCTGACATTTAGAATTTATGAAAAAGATGCAGAAGGGAATATTAATCCACATGATTTAGGTATTATCTATGATTTTACAGTAAGCAATGATCAGGATGATCAGATTACTGATGAAAATAATGGTTCATTTTCATTGGTGTCAAAACTAAGAGATTGCTATTATTGGACAGGTGATCTTTATACCTCTTATTGGAGCGGACATCCTTCTTCAGATGAGAAGATTCTTGATGAACAAGCAATTTATGTTGATAAAAACGGGATAGATTCATGGGAAAAAGTTTGGATCACATATACAACTGTAAATGAATCTGGTGATCGAATTGCTGTTTCTGAAGAAGTAACAAAAATGACCCGTACGGATAATATTATCTATTATCTTTTTGATAATAATTGTGGTGTCACTGAACATACTTTACTTGCAATTTCGAATCAGCCTCTTGCTGCAGAGGGAAATATGATTGAAAGTAATGATGCAGAGATTTTCTATTTTCTATACAATATTTCTTCAGATGATAATATGATTATTCTTCGAAATCTGGATAATTATGAGCGTATATGGGGAACTTATCTTGCTGAAGGAGAACGTTATCTAGCTTTTCGAGATCAGCTTTATGGACAGGAAGGTGCTTTGATTCAGGAAAATGATCAGCTTCAATATCGAATAGGAAACAGCACAGATTCTATGGAAGATGTATGGGAAAATATGATTCAAAATACAGATCCGGATAGCAATGCTGACTTATACAAGCTTTTCTTTACAGATAAAAAAATCCCTGAAGAGGTGCACTATATTCAATTTAGGATCATGAATGGAAACACTTTAAAATATCAGTCGGATGTTTTAGAAATTGATGATGCCTATGCTTATCCTTGTTTTTTTGCCGATGTTTATCAGAAATCTAATAGCAGCTATCAAAGTGCTGAAGGCCATATCAGCGGTGACTGGACATCTATTTTTGGTACAAATTATCATGGTGAAGAAAGTGTGAATGTGCCTTTACAGACAAACACGACTTATGATTCTGATCATTTCTATGCTTCGGCAACGATCTATGATTACTATTCTGAATATGAATTACAAGGTAAGGACATTACTACTTCAAATGGCACTATAACAAGTACGGAGAATATTGAAGGCGGATCTACTTATGATTATCCGGATGCAGGAAGTATTTTTAATACAGCTATTTCTGATTATTTTAAAGACTTTGAAAATGTTTATCCATTTTATTTTGGACAGAATAGAAAAACAGCCTTAAATAGTGATGGATATAATAAAGATGTAAATGGAAATAATGATCCATATCAGCTTGGATATAATGACTGGACAAGCGGTTTTCAATATTCCTTTGGTTATGTGGATAAGACATTGAATGAAGATGGGGAACTAACAACACAAGGAGTTGCCTATCCACAGTTTGATGAAAGTTTTATAAGAGGAGATAATTCTTTAAAGACTTCTTTAGGTTATGTTTATAACGATGTAGAATTTCCGTTTTTCTTTAATGATGAAACTGGGTATTGGGAATATAATAGCAGTGATGAAAACCATGCTTTACGTTTGAAAGAAGATCCTAAGACCGGATATTATCTAGATCATACACAGGAAGGCGTTAGAGTAAATGACGAATATAGTTTTAATGGACAAGGATGTGGATTCTTTCCATTTAATGATCCGGTAGAACAAGATGTTCATTTGAATCTTTTGTATGGTATGAAAATGGACATTGAATTTTATATCACTGAAGATGGAACTATTATGATTCGAGATGATCAAGGTAGTCTGGTCAGCCAGGATATCATCTTTAAATTCTCCGGAGATGATGATTTTATGGCTTATATCGATGGACATCTGGTCCTTGATATAGCGGGTGTCCATAATCCTCTATATGGTGAAATCAATTTTAACAGTGGAAATATACTGACTCATCCTTTGAATGAAGATTATACACCGAATGAGACACAGACTCATATGCAGACCAATTTATATGAAATAGAGTCAGATGGACAGCGATTATTTACAAAAGAAAATTTGTCTGAAGGAACTCATACTATGACGATTTTCTTTATGGAACGTGGTATGAGTATTTCAAATCTGATGATGTCTTTTAATTTCCCACGTTCAAATCAGCTGGATGTCACGAATAAAGTGGATATGAGCTCAGCTAATCCGTTTTTTGAGGAAGCATTGGAGAATATCGGGAATTTTAAATATACGATTTATCAGCAAACAACAAGTGGCGATATTTTAAATGTTGAAGATTCTGCCGGTTATCTTCATAATGATTCAGTAGTTGCTTTCAATGACTTCACAAATATTATTTATCAAAAGGAAAATGAAGTCATTCTACAGCCTTCAAGCGATGAATTGATCAATGGAAGTCTTGATAATGTTTTAAAGCTGGAAAATATATCTAGTGGCGAAAATTTGAGTCGAGCTGATATGCAGGAAAAAATCATATCAGACAATCAATACTGGGTAGAGATTCCTTCCCAGGATGGGACTGCTGTTGATTTATCAGGAACGGAATATTTACGTATCAATATGTACTATGATTATGACAACGCATTTAGTACAGGAAATGATATTCATATTCGTTTAGTGGATGATTATGGAAATTTAATTCAATCTACAGTAAATCAGCTTGCTTATGGCAATTTTACGACTTCAATTGTCCATAATGAGTGGGTAACGCTTCGTCTGGATCTGAAAAAGTTAGCAGGATCCGTAACGAATTTTGATTTTTCTAAAGTAAAGCTATTACAGATTGCATTTGCAAGGGATGGCGGCGTGCTTTATTTGAATAGTCTTGATTTCAGAGGTGCGATCATTGAGGAAGAATCATATGGATTTAATGTTTCCAATAATCAGATATCTGATTATGGTTCTTTGGCTGATGAAGATGTTATTAATTATAATAAGGCTTCACTTCAGCCTGCTTATGGAGCGTTCTTCTATGTCAATGATATTGGTGAAGAAGATGTAAAGAATGGAAATCCAGTCATGGTTTATGAAAATGGTGAATTTGAATTGGGAGATAATTGGAAGGCATCTTTTGTAGATAAATTTCGAGAAGGCAGTTATTTACAGATTATTCAAAGCAATGGTTCCAAATTAAATTCAGCTTTCAGAACTAACTGGTCAATTCTTCAAGATGCTGTTTATGATACTCATTCAGAGTCGTATACTTCAGGTTATGTTGATGATAATTGGCTGGCTCTTTATCCAGGACAGCATTCAATCATCAATGATCCGAATATACAGGATAATACAATTACGCATGTGGAAGGATATGTTCCTTCAGATGATCGTAATGTTGCCAGTGTTGATGAACATGGAGCAATAAGTTATATCTATCCTAGCAGTAATCGTGATAATCATACAAGCGGAAATAATGATACCTTTGTTTTCAGAGGATATTATAATCCTGATAATGCACAGAAGGGAAATGTTCATTTAACAGTTGCGTTTGAAAATGAATTGATCACGGGTGGTATCGTTATTACAAAGATTATCAATTATGATGATGAAAGAGTTGCTGATGAAGATCATACGTATACTTTCCATATTCATTATGAAAATATAGCCGGAATGGATCTTGAATCAGGAATTTCTGATCTTTATGAGGATAGCAGTTTGACTCAGACAGTGAGTATAACTGTTCCAAAGCATGTTTATGAAGAGGGGATTGAACAAGTAAGCCTTGCAATTTATGGAATTCCTGTAGGTACAGAATATACTGTACATGAAGTTAATGAAGAACCTGAAATTTTAGAAGCAGGTAAGGTTTATGAATATGTAAAACCTGATAATAGTGACTTTATAGATGACTGGAATGAGAGTGAACATACAGAAATCAATACAGATGATCATGGTGTTATTTCAACGACTCAAGACTATAATGTGGGCAATGCTGTTGTAAAACAGAAAGTATTAAAAGGAACTGTCAAAGAGAGTATTCAGGAACTTCGTTTTACAAATTATCAGCGCTATCCTTCTACTGAAATTCAAATTGTTAAAGAGCTTCAAAAGAGTGTTTATAAAGAAGATAAATTGTTCCTTTTCCATGTTCATGCTACATGGAAGGAGAATGGAGAGACAGTTACTCAGTTAATTACTCCTTATGTAGAAGTGAAAGCAGGACAGACAAGTGGAAAGATCGTAATATCAGAATTACCGGAAGGTGCTTCTTATGTGATTCATGAAGTAGATGAAAGTAGTCTTGTATCAGTAACAAAGCAAGATTATTGCACAACAATTGGTACGGATGAACCATTAAACGATGTAGAAAGTATTACACATTCACATGAAAATGTTGAAATTATAGAAAATTATGAAATAGAGACATGTGGTACAGTAAGGTATGCAGCAACTGGGATTACGAATATTAGCCGTCAGACTTTTACCTTTACGAATAAAGGTCCTAATCATCTAACGGTATTGAAAACAGATACTGGATCAAATCCATTAGCGAATGCAGGATTTACTCTTTATGATGAAAATGGAAAAGTGGTTGAATCACAGAAAATAAGTGAATATTATCGAAGGAATCTAACCAATACAAATGATTTGCAGATTAGTATTGATGGAAGCATATATTCGGTTTATGAAGCAGGTAATGAGAAGGTATATTATACGCCGTTGACTGATGAAGAAATAAGTGCTTATTTAAGTGGAACACTTGAAGATAGTGAAGAAGTAGTTGCTTTAGTTCATTTTGATGATCTAGCAGATGGCAGATATTACTTAAGAGAAACATTGTCACCAAACGGCTATTCAGGCATTGATAGAAATACACGTATTCAATTTACATTACCATATGATTCATCAGATGGATGGACAAGCAGTTCGATTGATGGTGTAAATTGTGATACTTCCAATGGTGTTTTAAATGTACAATATACGATAAAAAATAAGATGAATACAGGTATTTTTCAGTTTTATAAGGAAAATAAAGAAGGAGAACGTATGCAGGGGGTAACTTTTGCACTGTATCGCTTAAATTGTAATGATGATAGCCATGATCATGAATCTGATTTAATTAAAATCGATGAAAATGGCGAACTGGCAGCAGATTATCCATACTCTAACTGTTGGTACCAAATTGCAATTGCGGATACAAATCAAAACGGTTTTCTTTCATTTAATGGGTTAAGTCCAAGTAATACTTATAGACTGATAGAAGTGAAAACCGATGATGGTTATAGCTTGCCGAAAGGTCAATGGATTATAACCTATGATGCAGTTAGACAGAATTTTACGGTATCTGGAAATATTGATAATACGCCGGCATTCAGTGGTCAAGGAACGGCTGCTGATCCATATATAGTAAGAAATTACAAGATAGGGGATCTTCCTTCTACAGGAGGAAGAGGCTGGTTATACCTGTTAGGTGCAGGACTCATGTTATTTGTGATGATTTACTGGAGCTATATAGGTATTTTAAGGTGGAAACACAAAAAAGCTTGTAAGTAAGGAGGGAAAGAAAAAATGAAAAGAAAAACAATTTACAAGTTCTTATGTTTATGTTTGACATTATTAATGGCTGCAAGTGCGTTTATGCCTGTAAAGGCATTGAAAAGTACTGATACTGCCAATGTCACGATTTCGGAGATTGATGCGAATTATGGAGCAACTGTGACAGCTTATAAACTGATTAATGTGAATTTAGATTCTAATGGAAATCCTATGGATCCTGCTTACAAGTGGGACAACGCTGTAGCAGACTGGCTGTCAGCTCATGAATATGGGGATTATGTTTCTGCTGACGATAATGTTACAGATACTTTTGAAAAGTTAGAGGATGATAGTACTGAAATAAAAACACTAGTAGATGATCTAGCTAGTGCGATTCGTGAAGGTACCCTTACCGTTGCTCCACAGACTTCGGTAGATGTAGAAAAAGGGACTACTGAGGCAAATTATACTTTAGAAATGGGAGCTTATCTTTTCTTAGTGAGTGATGGTGTTAAAATATATGCTCCGGGATTTGCAAGAGTTTATCCAGAATATGATGATGAGCATAATCAGTGGGTTTTGAGTGCAGATACATTAAATATTTCATTAAAAAGCAATGAACCAGCCATCACAAAAACGGTGAACGGTGAAGGCGTTAGTGTTGCAGTAGGGGAAACAGTAACATATACAGTAACAATTGACGTACCACAGTATGGTGAAACAGTATCTGATACAAAGAAAGCATTTGTAGTTTCAGATGAGATGGCATCAGGACTTACTTTTAATGATGATGTGAGAATTACGGCAAAACTTAATGATGCAGATACGGATATCAGTCAGTATTTTACACTTTCTCAAGAAGAAGGAAAACTATTCGTATATACTGCAAAATACGATGAACTAAAAGCAGTGATCGGTGATGTAACTCAAATCACTTTGACTTATACTGCTACGGTTAACAATACCGCTTATGCTGCTGAATCATTATTGAATGAAGCTTTCCTTACGTATGATGTAAAACCTTATGTAACTGCTGTTGATCTTAAAACAAAAAATGATACAGTACAAAGCTATACATATGGTCTTGAAATTACCAAGCAGGTAGATACAGTAGGCGATTTAGTAAATGGAACACAATTTACCTTAAGCAATGCTGAGGGGACAGAATTAAAGTTCAATCAGAAAGATGATTATTATTATTTAGATGTGAATGGAAATGCCACATTAACTGTAGATGCAGCAGGTAAGATAAAGATTCATGGGCTTGATCTAGGTACGTATACATTAAAAGAAATTAAAGCACCAGAAGGATATACAGTTCCAAGTGAAGTTACAACGATCGTATTGACGGATACTGCTGAAAATCTTGGTG
The DNA here is from genome assembly GCF_900104665.1 of Traorella massiliensis. Classification (GTDB taxonomy): domain Bacteria; phylum Bacillota_I; class Bacilli_A; order Erysipelotrichales; family Erysipelotrichaceae; genus Traorella; species Traorella massiliensis. The sequence goes on from NZ_LT629968.1 coordinate 538,536, forward strand.
AGCTAGATGCTGTCAATGTTAGCGGTCCTAATGTAAAAGAAGATGGTACTGTAATAGATGCAACTTATAAAAATCAGTTAGATCTTATTATTATGAACTATAAAAATGATTTTAACCTTCCTACTACCGGTGGTATGGGTACGATGATCTTTACAGTTGCTGGCATCCTGCTGATGGGTGGCGCCGTTATCTTGATGGTATTTGTTCTTAGAAAGAAAAAAGAACAGTAAGATTTATAGGGTTTGTTTATGAAAAAAGAAAATAAATCTCATATCACAAACCCTCTTCTTTTCCTGATGTCAATCATCATTTTTATGATTGGCATTGGGATTTTTGCGTATCCGGCTGTTAGTAATTATCTTGCACAGATCAATCAGCGTGAAGTGATTACGGTTTATGATAACCAGATTGATGAAAGTCATCAGGAAGAAATAGAAAGACAGTGGGAATTGGCAGAAATATACAATGATAATCTTGCAGGTGATCCTTTGCATGATCCTTTTATTCCTGGCAGTGGCTATGCATTACCCGACAATTATCTTGAAGTACTAAATGTGAGCGGGGATGGTGTGATGGGGTATATTGAAATTCCTAAGATCAATGTGTATTTGCCAATCTACCATGGAACAGATGAAGAAGTTCTTCAAAAAGGGGCAGGGCATCTGGAAGGGTCTGCTTTGCCAATCGGCGGTAAAGGAAGAAATAGTGTTATTAGCGCACATCGTGGTTTACCAAGCGCCGAACTGTTCAGTCGTTTAGATGAAATGGAAATTAGCGATGTATTTTATATTCACGTTCTTGATGAAATCTTGGCATATGAGGTTTATGGAATAGATGTCATTGAGCCTGAACAGCTAGAAGAGCTGAGCTTTGTGGAAAACGAAGATTTAGTAACATTGCTTACTTGTACACCTTATGCAGTAAATACACATCGTCTTTTAGTACGTGGTCAGCGGATTGCTTATATTGAAGAAGAAGCTGATAAAATTCGTCAACAAGCACATGATGGAATTTCTAAATGGTTATATGAATATCTGTTTGCGATTCTTTTGGGGATCATCCTATTAATAGTGATTATATGGCTGTTAAAGAAAAAGAGGAGATCATATGAGCAAGAAAGTTAAAGTGATCCTATTGATGCTAATTTTTATCGTAGGACTGGGCCTATTTCTATATCCAGCTATAACAAGCAGGATCAATCGTACTCATTTAAAAAGAGAAGTGGAACACTTTGAAGAAGAATTAAATGAAATTAAAGAGAATCATGATTTTGATCAATTATATGAGCTTATGAAGGCTTATAACGATCAGCTTTATGAAGAAAGACAGATTCATTTGAATAGTGAGGAAGCGTATGAGATTCCTTGTATGGATCTTACGGTATATGGCTTTGAAAATAATATGGTTGGATCACTGTATATTGAACGTATTGATTTAACTGTTCCAATTTTATTAGGAGCTAGCAATGAAAATATGTTCGAAGGAGTAACTCATTTATCAAATACATCATTACCTATTGGTGGAATCAATACGAACTGTGTCATTTCAGGACATCGTGGTATGGTGTCTAAAGAAATGTTTCGAAATATTGAAGAAATACAGATAGGTGATTTAATTCAAATCACTAATTTTTGGGAAACCCTGACTTATGAAGTGAAAGAGGTAGAAGTCGTTGAAGTTACCCAGACAGAGAAACTTTTTATTCAGGAAGGGAAAGATATGGTCACTTTGATTACCTGTCATCCTTATCAAGTATTTAATCAACGGTACATGGTCTATTGTGAGCGTGTAAAATAAAGAAGTACGTTTTATCCGTACTTCTTTTCTAATAATATTTTCATGTCATTGATCAGTTGAACTGTAAATTTAGCTGTTACATCATCTTTATCATGAACAGTGTTAAACTCTACGATATCCATTGAAGATACAGGTAAATTGATAGCTAATTCACTGAGGATCTGATTTGCCTGGTGAGGTGTGAAACCATCTTTTACAGGGACTGAAACACCTGGCAAATACAGTGGATTTACGGAATCAATATCGAAGCTGACATGTACATGTTTAAGATGTGATAAATAATCAATACATTCCTTTAAACAGTTATCTAAGCCTTTTTCCTTTACATCTTGATAGCTAAAGTGCTTAATATTTAACTCTTTTAAGAATTCAGCTTCTGGTGGATCTACATCCCTTAACCCGATATATACAATATTTCCTGCTTTTATCTTTGGTTCGTCATTCAGAAAGTCTGTTAAGCTTTTTTCACCCATGCCAAGAAGAGCAGCTACTGGCATACCATGAATATTACCTGTAACTGTTGTCTGATCCGTATTGATATCTGTATGTGCATCAACCCAGATCAATCCGATTTCTCCATAATGTACGGCTGCAGCTGAAACAGTACCCATAGCAGCCGCATGATCTCCTCCGATAAATAGAGGAAAATCATTTTTCTGAAGAATTTCGTGATAACTGTATTGTGCAATCGCATCACAAGTTTTCACGATACTGTTAAGATTTTTTAAGTTATGCTGATGTGTTTCATCTGTGATGATTTCATCCAAAACATTCATCTTTAATCCATAGTTTTCCTGAAGATATTTTAGGCTTGTTTTTAAGCCATCATCATTGGCCCCCATTGAAAGGGGACATCCAAATAATTGAATCATTTGATAACTTCTCCTCCAATATATTCACTATTATATAGTATTTTGAGATGATTTCAATAAAATTAAATTTAAAATTTGTAGAAGTTTTAAAAGTAAAATATTATAATGTTGGCTGTAGGAGGAATAATATGAAACTAATAAAAGAAAAAGAAACGTTAATATTTGATCCTCAAAGAAAAGGACGTTATAAGATTCAAAAATTAGGAGAAAAAGAAGCTGTTTTTCATGAAGGAAAACTAATCTTAAATGAAACGGATATTCATCCTATATATGAGGTGACATTTGATGATGAGCATAGAATAGTAGGTGAAACACTCATATCAGATATAGATATTATGAATTTCAGAGATATTGGCGGTTTTGTGAATGAAGATGGCTATCAGGTAAAATATGGCTGTTTTTATCGTAGTTCACCGATTCTTTTAGATACATCTGTGAAAAAAGAATATTTTAAAAAGTTGAAGATTCAGGCAATTCTTGATTTTAGAAGTGATGAAGAGGTAAATAGATGTCAAGATGATGTATTAGATGGTGTTAGCTATTTCCATAAAAGTGCTATTCATGATAAGGAATATGATAGTAATTTTGATATGGGATCACTTTTAAAAGATGATAATGCGAATGAACTTTCTACATATATGAAACGTGTTTATGTGCAATTACCCTTTGATAATGAAGCTTATAAAACAATGTTTGATTTAATGCTTCATGAAAATACACCTTTTGTCTTCCACTGTTCAGCAGGAAAGGATCGTACAGGAGTAGGGGCGTATTTGATATTAAAAACGCTGGGTGTCAGTGATGATGTGATCATGGATGATTATATGATGAGTAATGTATATTTATATGAAAAAAATAAAGAGTTAATAAAGCATTACGGAGATATGTCGAAAGCTGATGAAATCTTTGGTGTTATTAAAGAAAACCTGATGTTTACGATGAAGGCAATTGCTGGTAAATATGGTGATTTTAAAACTTATTTGAAAGAAGAATATGATATTGATGATAAAAAGATCGAAAAGCTGAAGCATTTATATCTCTATGAGGAAAAGATTCATGATTAAAATGTGTGTGTTTGATGTTGATGGTACTTTGTTTGATTATTACAATAACTGTGTACATGCATCTACGATAAAAGCTTTAAGAAAATTACAGGAAAAAGGTATTTTGATTGCAGTTGCAACAGGACGTGCTCATTATGGATTAGGAAAAGCTTTGAATGATTTACATTTTGATTATATTTGTGCAGTTAATGGGGCAGTCATAGCTGATGCAAACCAGCAGGTGCTCATTCGTCATGATTTCACAAGAGAAGATGTGGATCAGATCAATGAGTTTGCCCATCAATATGATGCTGGATTGGCATGGAAATTTATTGACCATGTTTATATCTACCAGCATAAAGAAAAAATAGATTGGTATGAGGGGCAAATTCACAGTGATATTGGTTTAGATCCATTTATTGATTGCCCAAAACAAGATCGTCATCTAAAAGATGATCTGCCACAAAGTGCGAGCATCAATGCTCCCTCAGAAAAGATAGAAGCTGTATTTGGAAATTCAAAGTGGCTTTCTTTTCTTAGATGTTCAGATACCGGTTATGATGTTGTTTTAAAGGGAATGAATAAGGGAGTTGGATTATCAGAATTGATGCAGCTAACAGGTTTAGATAAAGATGAGATCATGGTTTTTGGGGATAATTATAATGATATAAGCATGTTTGATATTGCCGGATATCGCATTGCCATGGGTAATGCAATTGAGGAAATTAAAGAAAAGGCAACTTATGTTACTGCGGACTGTGCTCATGATGGTATCTATCAGGCATGTCTTCATTATCATTTGATTTAACACGCAATTGCGTGTTTTTATATATGCACATAAATGATGTTGTGTTGACTGTTAGAATGATGGTGGAGGTGATAATATGCTAGGTTTACGAATAAAACAGCTTCGCTGTGGCAGTGGCTTAACAAGCAGTCAGGTTGCTTCTTATCTGCATATTGATTTAAAGTTATACATTCTAATAGAAAATGATGAGACTATGGTTAATGCAAAGATCGTAGATAAGCTTTGTGCTTTATATGGCTGTGATGAAAAAGTAATCTATGATGCACAAGAGAAACTTATATGTCCTGATATGAGCCATCTGCAAGGTGTTTCTCTTGAAAAGATTGCAAATGTAAGAAAATTATACGCCCGTTATGTGAATGTGCTATAATACTTGCGGAGGTTTTTGTATGAAGGAAATACTAATCGCAACAAGTAATAGTCATAAGGTTGAAGAATTTAAAGAAATGCTGGAACCATTAGGTTATCAGGTAAGATCATTAAAGGATCTTCCTGAAAAGATCGAGATCAATGAAACAGGAAAAACGTTTGAAGAAAATAGCATGATCAAGGCAATGACACTGCACCAGGCTTTAGGATGTGCGGTCATGGCTGATGATAGCGGGTTGATGGTGGATGCCCTTGATGGTGCCCCAGGAGTATACAGTGCCCGTTTTATGGGAGAAGATACAAGTTATGATCTCAAAAATCAATATATTATTGATGCGGTAAAAGGAAAAGAGCGAGGTGCACAATTTGTTTGTGTCATCAGCTATGTGGAAAAAGATGGAACAGCGACAAGTTATAAGGGAGTCGTACGTGGTGAAATCAATGATTGTATTCTTGGAGATAAGGGTTTTGGCTATGATCCTATTTTTTACTATCCGCCATATCACACAACGCTTGCCAATGTGAGCGAAGAGATGAAAAATGCAGTATCTCATCGTGGTATTGCTTTAAGGGCATGTGTTGAATATCTGAAAGGACGTGAATAGGATGATTCATGTCGTTTTATATGAACCGGAAATCCCTCAGAATACTGGGAATATCATGCGTACCTGTGCTGCTACCGGAGCTCATCTGCATCTGATCGAACCACTAGGTTTTTCCTTAGATATAAAAGCTGTTAGAAGAAGCGGTATGGATTATATTTCACATTGCGACTATAATGTTTATCAAAACTGGGAAGAATTTATAGAAAAAAATCCGAGTGATCATTACTATTATTTGACCCGCTATGGAAAAAAAGCTCCTAGTGAATTTGATTTTACTCAGGATAAAGATCATTATTTCATTTTAGGAAAAGAAAGTACAGGGATCCCTCTTGAAATACTACGTAAAGATAAAGAACACTGCATGCGTTTACCAATGAAAGCAGATGCACGTTCTTTAAATTTATCTAATTGTGCCGCTATCATTGTCTATGAATGTCTGCGACAATTAGACTATCCTGAATTAAGTCCTGTAGAAGTCATTAAAGGTGAAGACTGGTTATAAAAATCAAATGTTGACTTGTATTTTTAAAGGATAAGAACTTGGGGACGGATCACATTCATTTTCTTATCATATAGTATACCAAAAGGTCATATATGTTTTATAAACTAAAAGAGGGGGATATCCCCCTCATGTTTTAGAACTCTTTTAATTTAGAAAGATTTGTATTCTTATCACCATCGTTAACACCACGGATATGACGAGCGCCATCTCTTCCTGTAAAAGGCAGTGCATTGGCAATATTGCCGGCTTCGACGGCTTCTAATGCTTGCTCATAATCATACACTTTTCCTGAACTTGTTTTAAATTCTTTTAAAGTGCCATCACTATTCTTGCGAACAGCTACAAACTTTTCTTTTTTGTTTTCAGATTTTGTTTTCATCAACTTACCTCCTGATGTTATTGTCGTACAAATCTTACGCATTATGCACTTCAAAATATGGAAATCTGAGTGAAGTTTGTGTATAATACTAACATGTGAGGTAATGGTATGAATGAAAATTTAAGTGATTTCTTATCAATATTGATCTTGCTGAGTGTTCCTATGCTCTTTTTAGTTATTTTTTTAAGAAATCTGTTTAATCATAAGAAAACAAAAAAGAAAGAGAAAGTAGGAAAATATTACCCAGAGTGGTAGAGGAGAAAGTATGTTTATAAAATCTTTTGAAGCAGAAAATGGTCCTGCAGCTATTGGCCCTTATTCACCTGCCGTTAAATTAGGCGATTTTGTATATGTCAGTGGTCAGCTTCCTATTAATGAAAACAATGAAATAGATGAGTCGATCGCCCTTCAGACAAAAGCCTGTCTGGAGAATATGAAAAAACTTTTAGCCACACAGAATTTAGAATTACGACATGTTGTGAAGACAACAGTATTTATGACTGATTTAGCTGATTTCGACAAATTTAATGAAGTATATGCACAGTATTTTGAAAAGCCATATCCTGCAAGAAGCTGTGTTCAGGTAGCAGCGCTTCCTAAGGGGGCAAAAGTAGAAATTGAAGCATTGGTGATTGATACTCTTGTTTATGAAGCTAATATGAAAAATAAGTCTTGTTCTGGATGTCAGGGTTCTGATTGTTCAGGCTGTCGCTAATGAATAAGCTTTCCTTGCATTAGGAAGGAAAGGAGAAGTATGACGCATATTTTTATGATTACAGGAAATAAGAATGGCTGTGAGATCGTCTATTCACAAAATCAAGAGATAAAAACATCACTATCTCAATGCAAGGCTTCTAAGATGATTTATCAGATGGCTCGTGCTCATTATCGTCCTGTTATGCCAACGGTTAATTTGATAAAAAAGATGTATGGGTATTCTCAAAAAGTGCCTGTTCTTATCGAGTATAATCGTATTCTTTTTTTCCCTACTATCAGTATGAGAGATCCATCATGCTGCTGGATCAATTATTATTGTGTAACAGACATAAAAGGAAATAAAGAAAAAACTGAAATAACTTTTTGTGAATATTCAATCGTTCAAAGAAAACATGCACAGCAGTGGAGCTGTGTTTTACCGATTGATAAACGAGTTATAAAAAAACAGATGAAACGCTGTCATGAAATTCATTCTTGTTTTAGAGGAGATAAAATTATTGAATTGGTAGAGGATAATATGATTTCAAATATATAAAATTCAGGAGATAGATATGGATCAAAAGAAATTCAAAAAGATATTTTTAAGAGTTTTTTACATATGTCTTGGAAGTCTGATCATGGCGGCTAACATTAAAATTTTTGTAAGAGCCGGTAATTTATTCCCAGGAGGTTTTTCAGGTTTGACTGTACTTGTACAGCGTACGATTGAACGCTATACAGGTGTTGAACTGCCATATTCTCTTTTAAACTATACATTAAATCTTTTTCCGGCTTTTGTCGGATTTAAAATGGTAGGAAAGAAGTTTACGTTATATTCATGTGCTGTAATTGCTTTATCAGGCTTTCTGGTAGATGTCATTCCCCAGCAGACAGTAACGATTGATCCACTGCTGATTGCGGTTTTTGGAGGAATTTTAAGTGGAACATCTATTGGTCTTACATTAAAAGGAGGAGCAAGTTCAGGCGGAACCGACTTCTTGGCAATGTATATCTCTAAACGCTTTGACACTGAAAGCTGGAATTATGTTTTGGGATTTAATGTCATTATGCTTGTGATAGCTGGAGCTCAGTTTGGATGGGATGGGGCTTTATATTCGATCATTTTCCAGTTTGTGTCGACACAAGTCGTTTCAGTGATGCATGTGAAATATAAAAAAGTTACATTGAATATCATGACTACCAAAGCAGATGAGCTTGAAGATCAGCTTCTGGTTTATACGCATCATGGTGTGACACGTTTTGAAGGTATTGGCTGTTATTTAAAAGAAAATGTAACGATGCTCTATACGGTAGTTTCTAATGAGCAGCTTAAAGATGTCATGAGACTGGTACATCAGGTTGATGAGCATGCCTTTGTCAATGTTATCAAAACGCAGGCCTTGGAAGGAAGATTCTGGCAGGCACCTATTGAATAAAGAGATTGTGAATGCAATCTTTTTTTAACATTTTTCAAAAATGAGGCGAATATAATAAAATGAGGTGGTTTGTGTTTCATAAAAAAACATATCTTTTTACGATCCTTGTTTTTGCAGTGATGTTTTTAGGACTTATGGAAGTGTATAGCGCATCATTGATGTGGGCACAATTCAAATATCAGGATGGTGCGTATTTCATTAAGCGACAGATCATATTTGCGTGCATTGGTGGCATTGGTTATATCATAGCCAGTCAGATTCATTTAAATAAAATAGAAAAATATCATCGCTGGATCATGTTAATCACATTAGCAGCTATGATCCTTGTGCTGATTCCTGGAATTGGAGTAGAACGTAATGGATCTCGCAGCTGGTTTAAAGTAGCGAGTTTATATGTACAGCCTTCAGAATTTTTGAAGTTTGCGATGATCCTGACAAGTGCTCATTATTTATCAAAGAAAAAACGAATTATATCCTTTATAAAAGATTTGTTTCCTTTGCTTCTTATTGTTTTAGGAGGCTTTGGCTTGATCATGCTGCAGCCGGATTTTGGAAGTGGTATCGTCATGCTTTGCAGTATTATCGTGATGGTGTTTGTGGCGGGGTGTCCCTATTCCTATTTTATCAAGGGCGGTATCATGGGGATAGGTGCTTTAGCGGCTTTAATTTTATCGGCACCATATCGGTTAGAGCGAATTACTTCTTTTCTGGATCCTTGGAAAGATCCTTTAGGCAGCGGGTTTCAAATGATTCAATCTCTTTATGCAATAGCGCCAGGTGGCTTGTTAGGAAGAGGATTCAATACATCCATTCAAAAACAGTTTTATCTCCCTGAACCTCAAACAGATTTTATTTTTTCAATCTTTGCAGAAGAATTTGGATTTATTGGAGGAGCAGCCTTGATCCTCATGTTTTTTTTGATCGTATATAAGGGAGTTGAAATCAGTATTCAGGCAGATTCATCTTTTGAAGGATATATGGGAATTGGAATGATTTCACTATTTGCAATTCAAGTGGGGATTAATTTGGGTGTTGTGGTAGGTGCTTTTCCAGTGACGGGCATTACTTTGCCGCTATTTTCTTATGGCGGGAGCTCATTTGTCGTAATAATGACAATGTTAGGATTTATTTCAGGTATTTCTCATTCAAGAAAATAAATTCATATTATTTTTCTTTTCTTGAAAGTAATCGATCAATTTTTATGCTTAATGCCAGTTTTAATCTTGTTTCATGATCATTTAGATCAATATCACAAATTTCTTCAATTTTTTTTAGACGATGAACGATCGTATTTCGGTGGGTATACATTTCTTTTGACATATTGGTTATATTGCCACAGCAAAGTAAAAACATATGAATTGTTTTTAAATATTCTGTTCCATATTTTTTATCATATTGCTGGAGCAATGATAAAGCAGAAGAACAATATTGTTTTAAATCACTGTATTCGGCTAATGTGTTCAACATATCATCAACCATGATATCTGGATAGTAAAAGATGGTTCGATGATCTACAAAATGTCCAACGCTAACGGCTCTTTTGGCTTGCTGGTAATAATCATAGATTTCCTGGATGTTTGAAAAAGCACTGCTAAAACCTGCTTTATAATTATGGGTTTCAAGAATAGAGGCATATCTTCTTATTAAAAAATCAAGTTTATTTGTTGATGTATTGATCAATACTGCTATTTCATTTCTTAAATCAACGGCAAAAGAATGGGGAGAGAGTTTTTTGAAATGTTGTTGAAGATAGAGGAGCTTTGATTCAGAGGTCATATTACAGGGAACAGAAACCATGAAAAATGATCCTTTTTCATAATCAAATAAGGTGCTTAAAAATTTATGAGAATAAATCTTTTTGTCTGTTAAGATTTGTCGCAGGACTTTTTTATAATCTTCTTCAATGATTGGTCTATTTGCTGAACGCTGTAATTCAACAGCAAAGGCATCGCATACCAGTTTAGTTAAATCGAATATATTTTCACTAAATTTCATTTTATGTTCCAAACAGACGATATATCCGAGGATTTTGCCCTCACAAGCTACTTTGCTAACGATTCGTCTCATCTGATGAGCCTGATACTGCGTCAGGATCGGTTCATTTCCAAACATGACTTGCTGCATGCTGTGTATGACTTCTTTTTCATCACTATATTCTTTTGAACGGGAATTGCCGGCTAAAAAATCATTCCAAATTTCATCTTCAATGTTTTCATCACTGCAGACCGCTAAAAGATTCATAGTTGCGTCCATTAGCATCAAAGGGTTACCTAAGATGCGTGAACCTTCTTCTACGATTTCTTTTAACGAATGGTGGTTGGCCAGTAAATTGAATAAGTTTTTAATATTATTAAGATCATCATTCATTTGTATAATCCTCCAATATCCTAGTAAATAATATTGTATAATATAACAACGATAATGAAAAGCATCTTTGTTAAAATATTAACATACAGATAAAGGAGGAACGATCATGTACGATCATTTATTTAGTGAGATTCAGATTCGTGGATTGAATCTGAAAAACCGAGTTGTTTTTCCTGCGATGGGATCAAGATTCTGCAGCGATGACGGATATCTTTCTGATCAGGGAATTGACTACTACACTGCACGAGCAAAAGGAGGATGCGGTTTAATTGTTACAGAGGCTGTAGCTGTATGGAAACCAGGAAGCGTCTTCCGTATGCTTCAGATCAGTGATGATAGTTATATTGCGCAATTAAAAAAGCTGACAGAGAGCATTCATGCTGCTGGCGGGAAAGCTTGTATTCAGTTATGGCAAGGTGGTTTGGCAGCAAGTCAAACACCAGGTTCAGTGATCGTTATGCCAAGTGATTTACCTTTAGGTGAAGGCAAAGTGCTTCCAGGGGCTAGTAAAGAGACGATTCATGAGATTGTAAAAGCTTTTGGAGAAGCCGCAAAACGTGCTGTTGAAGCTGGATTTGACTGTGTGGAGTTTCATGCAGCGCATAATTACTCTCCACATTCTTTCCTTTCGCCAGCTTTTAATCGTCGTGATGATGAATATGGCGGATCATTAGAAAATAGAGCCAGGTATTCAATTGAAAGTATTCGTGAGATCAGAAAAAACATTCCTGAGGATATGCCAATTTTTATGAGGGTCCCAGCTAAAGATGATGAATTGCCAGGGGGATTGAGTATCGAAGATGTCATTGAATTTTGTAAGATGGCAAAAGCGGCAGGAGTTGATGTTTTGGATGTTTCACGCGGAAATATAGTAACAAGTGCTATGCGCTATGAAGTACCACCGCTTGATATTCCAAGAGGATTTAATGTTGATAATGCCGCAACGATTCGCAAAGCAACAAAAATGCCAACAATAGCCGTAGGCCGTATCAATAATGCTGATTTAGCAGAATCGATCATAGCCGAAGATAAAGCAGATATGGTTGTAATGGGACGAGCCCAAATTGCCGATCCTAATTTCTGTAATAAAGCAAAAGCCGGCAATGTTGAGGATATCTTAAATTGTATTGGATGTAATCAGGGATGTTATGAAAATTGTCTGATCGGAGCGCCAATTACCTGTCTTAGAAATCCTTCAGTAGGAAAAGAAGCTGAATTTGCAGCCCTTAAAAAAGTATCTGATCCTAAAAAAGTACTTGTCATTGGTGGCGGAGTCGGCGGTATGGAAGCAGCAATGATGGCCCATACGTTAGGACATGATGTGACTCTTGCTGAGGCTAGTGATAAGCTGGGAGGTCAGTTCTTACTTGCTGGAAAAGCACCACGCAAGCAAGAAATTGAAGCTGCGACTATAAAACGTGAAAAGCAGCTGCAGCGAGCTGGAGTAAAAATTGAATACAATACAGTTGTAGATAAAACGTATTTAGAAAGCTTTGCTCCAGAAGTGGTTATAGCTGCTGTTGGTGCAAGCCCGCTCATTCCAGATATTGAGGGAGTGAAGGGTAATAATGTTTACAATTTTGTCGATGTGCTTAATGGTACAAAAACCGTTGAAGGTCATGTAGTAGTTGCTGGCGGCGGTCTTGTAGGATTGGAAGTAGCGGAATATATACGTGAAAAAGGCAACGAAGTTACCGTAATAGAAATGCAGGATAGTGTTGCGAAAGATGTAGGTGCAGGAAGAAAAACAGATATTTTGATTCATGTAGCGGCTTCAGGCATAAAAACGGTTACTGATTCAAAGTGTGTGAAGATTACTTCAAACAGTGTATGGGTTGACCAGAAAGGTGAAATAAAAGAAATCCCATGTGACAGTGTCGTACTTGCTGTAGGAAGCAAGTCAAATCCAACTTCCTGGATCGAAGAATATTGTCAAAAACATGCAGTAGAATACAAGGTAGTCGGTGATGCCGTGAATCCACGTCGAGCTATTCAAGCAATTCATGAAGGTGTAGAAGCTGTGATTAACATTTAAGCAAGGAGGATCAACTAAACTCTTAAAGTCAGAACGCTTTAAGAGTTTATTTTTTTGAATAGATATTTACAGGTCAATAAAAGAATGATTCATATTTTGATAATTATATAGAAAAAATTGAGTGATTAAAAAGAATATGAATAATAACAATTTTGAACTGATTAAAAAAGACAAATAAAGTAAACTGCAAAATTTATTTCTAGTATTTCTCATTCAAAAATGTGATGACACGTGCTATAATACACAAGAGGTGTATTTCATGAGGATTTTGATTGCAACAGGAGGTACAGGTGGACATATCTATCCTGCACTGGCTTTAGCAGATGCTGCGAGAAGCCGATATGAAGACTGCGAGATACTGTTTGTAGGAAATAAAAATCGGATGGAATCAAAAGAAATTCCCCAGCACGGTTATCGGTTTATCGGATTAGAAGCTAGTGGGTTGAGTGGTAATATCTTAAACAAGCTTAAAGCTCTTGGACAAATGAGCACTTCCTATGTTAAAGCTTTAAAAATCGTAAAAGATTTCAAACCGGATATTGCAATTGGTTTTGGAGGATATGTCAGTGCTCCGGTCATGATGGCTGCGCATACTAGAAAAGTGAAAACCATGCTTCATGAACAAAATTCTATCGTTGGTAAGGCAAATAAGTTATGTATGAAATTTGCAGATGCGATCGTTATCTGTTATGAAAAATGTTTTGATGAATGTGATCGAAGCAAGACAAGGCTTTTGGGAAATCCACGAGCAAGTATTGTGAAAAAACATCCTTTTGATCAGGAATATTATAACTCTTTGAATTTAGATCCTTCTAAGCCTCTGCTTTTAGTTGTGATGGGTTCATTAGGTTCTACTAGTGTTAATGAAGCTATGATACAGGCATTGCCGGAAATTGATTCAAAAAATCAAATTCTTTTCGTGTGTGGCAGAGGCAATTATGAAACGGTTAGCAAGGCAATGAAGCGTGATAATATCAAAGTTGTGGAATATGTCGATCAACTGGCAATTCTTGAAAAAGTTGATTGTATTATTTGCCGTGCTGGAGCTACAACAGCAGCGGAAATTACAGCGTTTGGAATTCCAAGTATCTTGATTCCATCACCGTATGTCGCAAATAACCATCAGTTTTACAATGCAAGTGTGCTGGTTGAGAAGAAATGTGCTTTCATGATTGAAGAAAAAGATCTAAATGCGAATACTTTATTCGAAAAAGTATCACGAATATTAAAAAATGAACGTTTAAAAAATGAAATGAAGAAGAATGCCCGAGCGGCTGGATTTCCTAATGCCAGTGATGATATGCTGGACTGGATCGAAGAATTGGTAAGGTGAAGAGAATGAATGAATGGATCAGCCATTTAAATGAATATTGTGATGTATTAGAAAATGAACCGTTGGCTTTGCATACAACCTATAAGGTAGGAGGCAAGGCACGCTATTTTGTTTATCCTAAAAATGAAATTGCTTTAATGCGTCTTTTAAAAGAGACAAAGGAAAACCAGATCAAAACAAAGATCATTGGTAAAGGAAGCAATTTATTGGTGAGTGATGATGATTATGATGGCATGGTGATTTGCTTAGACAGATACTTTAATGAAGTTATATTTGAAAAAAATAAGGTGAGTGTTTATGCCGGACAAAGTATTATCTATCTTGCTCATGAGGCGATGAAACGAGGTTTAAGCGGACTTGAATTTGCAAGTGGTATTCCGGGAACAGTTGGTGGTGCTTGCTTTATGAATGCGGGAGCCTATAAAAGTGAAATGAAAGATGTGGTTGAAGCTGTTTGGGTTCTTAAAGAAGGAAACTGTGTATGGATGAGTGTCGAAGAATGCGAATTTTCTTATCGAAACAGCATTTTCAAAAGAAATCCGGATTGGGTCATTCTTGCAGTTCGCTTCCATCTGACACCCAAAGATCCGCTTGAAATCAAGGAATTAATGGACAGTCGTCGTCAGCGTCGTATGGCATCTCAGCCATTGGATAAACCAAGTGCAGGCAGTGTGTTTAAAAATCCGGAAGATATGCCGGCATGGAAGTATATCGAAGAGAGCGGATTAAGAGGAAAGTGTATCAATGGTGCTAAGGTGAGTGAAAAGCATGCGAATTTTATTGTGAATGAGAGGGAAGCGAAAGCACAGGATATCTATGATCTGATAGAATTGATTCAAAAATCTGTCTATGAGAAATTTAATGTTTTTCTGAAAGCAGAAGTGGAGTGTTTTAATTGGAAGAGAAGATCTTAAGCATTGAGGAAAAACTGCTTCGGCAAGCTGAAAAAAAGCGCCGAAAAAAAAGAAAACGAAAACTGATACGTCTCGTTTTTCTTCTTAGTGCCCTGTGTCTTTTGATTTTATATCTATTTAGTGATATGTCAAAGGTAAAATCACTGACAGTGTTGAATAATATTTATTATTCAGATGAACAAATATTAGAAAAAGCACAGTTGGATTACCACTCTTCATATTGGCTGACCATACGCTTTTGGGTCAATCATCTTCTTGAACAAGATCCACTCATTAAAGATGCTTCTTTAAGTAAAGATCTTCAAGGTGGCTTTACGATTACAGTTGAAGAAGAAAAGATTATTGGTTATTTAAATAGTGATCCATCGCAAATTCTGATACAAGGCACTGGGATGCAGACTATTAATGATATCGAACTTCAAAATGTACCTCGACTTGGCGAGTTTACGGATGAACAGCTCCAAATGCTTGATGATGGTTTTGAGGATGTAGATACAGAGATTTTATCAATGGTAAGCGAAATCCTGCCACATTCGGAAAGCTATAATGCCAATATGGTCAGAATCGTCATGAATGATGGCAATCGGATTACAACGAGTTACAAGGGTATTTATTTATTAAATAGCTATAAGAAGATTTTACCTCAGCTTGAAGGAACACATGTTTGCCTTTTTATGGATGAATACAGTGGAAATATTATTAAGCAAAATACAGATTGTATCAATACTTCAAGCGAAGAAAATCCACAAAATAGCGAGTAAACTTTGCCTTTACATGATAAATGGTTTATAATAATATAAAATGGAGGAATTTGTATGTCTATTTCAAAGAGTACGCAATATGGAAATATTAATATTGCGATAGAAGCGATTGCATCACTGGCAGGTGGAGTCGTTACAGAGTGTTATGGTGTAGTTGGGATGGCTAGCCAGAAAGTATTTCAGGATGGATTAGCTGAGATTTTGAAAAAAGAAAACTATTCAAGAGGTGTTATCGTGCATGAAAACGAAGGACATCTTGATTTGGATCTATATATTATTGTAAGTCATGGCGTAAAGATCAGCGAAGTTGTTCATGAAGTACAGAAAAAAGTAAAATATGTTTTAGAAAAATCGCTTGAACTGGAATTCGGCAATATCAATATTTACGTTCAAGGCGTTAAGATGATGAAATAGGTGGATTATGGAAAAGATAGATGCGTTAACATTTAAGAGAATGATTGAAAATGGCGCCATCCATTTAGGCAATCATTATACAGATATCGATGCTTTGAATGTATTCCCGGTACCTGATGGTGATACTGGAACGAATATGTCGATGACATTTTCAGCTGGTGTTAAAGATGCTCTGGCTTGCGGGTCAGATCGTGTAGACGAAATTGCGAAAAGGCTTTCTAAAGGACTTTTGATGGGTGCCAGAGGAAATTCAGGTGTCATTTTGTCACAGATTTTCAGAGGTGTTTATCAGAGCTTTGATGGAAAGAAGGATATTAATGGCTTAGAATTGGCTGAAGCTTTCGTCAATGGGTCTCGAGTTGCTTATAAAGCAGTTATGCGTCCAGTAGAAGGTACGATTTTAACGGTGATCCGTGAATCAGCGGACTATACTTTAGCGTTTGCAACAGGTAAGGAAGATGTAACACCATTAGAAGTGCTGGAATATTTAGTGAAAGAAGCCGATGAATCATTAAAGAGAACTCCGGAACTTTTACCAGTGCTTAAAGAAGTAGGCGTTGTTGATAGTGGCGGAGCGGGTCTTCTATTGGTACTACAAGGTTTTGCGATGGCTTTAAGAGGCGAATTTCTGGAAAGAAGTGAAGCCAGTGCAGTTGAAGGTGCTCAAAGTGCAGTAGAAAGTGAAGAATTTGGTTATTGTACTGAGTTTATCATTCAATTGAGCGACCAAGGTATGAAGACGTTCAAAGAAGATGCATTAAAAGAATCGTTATCAAGAATTGGTAATTCATTAGTAGTTGTTCAGGATGATGATATTGTTAAGGTGCATGTTCATACATTGACACCGGGAGATGCTTTAAATCTTGGACAGCGCTATGGTGAATTCTTAAAGCTGAAAATTGAAAATATGTCTGTTCAGCATGAAAACATCATGGTTAACGCAAAGGAAGAATTTAAGGATCATCCAGAAAAGGAATATGCGATCATTACTGTTGCTGCTGGAGAAGGTTTAACGGAAGTCTTTAAAGAGCTTAGAGCTGATGTAGTGATCAGCGGCGGTCAGACGATGAACCCTTCTACTGAAGATTTTGTGGAAGCCATTAATTCATGTAATGCACGTCATATCTTTGTATTGCCAAATAATTCTAATATTGTATTGGCGGCTCAGCAGGCCGAAAGCATCTGTGATGCGGATCAGGTTGAGGTGATCGTTTTACCAACGAAGTCAATTCCACAGGGTTATGCAGCTCTCATTAATTTCAATCCGGAAGTAGATGCACAGACAAATCGTGAAAATATGATGGCAGCAGTAGAACATGTGAAAACAGGTCAGGTAACTTTCGCAATCAAAGATACTACTTATGAGGGACTTGAAATTAGAGAAAATGAATATATGGGTATCAAGGAAAAAGATATCATTGTATCGCTTCCTGATAAAACAGCTAGTACCCGTTATTTGCTTTCAAATATGATTGATGAAGATAGTGAACTGGTAACACTGTTTACAGGCGAAGATGTTAGTGAAGAAGAATGCAGTGAAATCGAAGAATATTTGGAAGAACATTATCCAGATGTGGAAGTAGAAGTGATTGATGGCGGACAGCCAGTGTATTCTTTTATTATCAGTGTAGAATAAGGAGCGAATGTTCGCTCCTTTCTTTTGTTTAAAAAAAATCACCTTTATGAGGTGATTAATTGAAAATCTGGAAGCCTAATTTCTTTTTTACTTTTCTTACTTTTTTAAAGGCTACGGCTTGTGCTTGTTCCTTGCCGTTTGCAAGTACTTTTTCACAGATGCCACTCGCTAAAATATCACGATATTTGGCTTGCAGTTCAGTTAAGAAATTTTCAACAGTAGCTCCAATTTCCTTTTTTAATTCGCCATACCCTTTGCCTTGATAGCGTTCTACGATAGAATCGATAGCTTCACCACTTAAAGCAGATTGGATTGTAAGCAGATTGGCGAGGCCTGGCTGATTTTCTGGATCATATTGGATGATGCCAACTGAATCAGTGACAGCTGACATGATTTTTTTTCTAGCAAGCTTTGGATCATCCAAAAGATAGATGGTGCTCTTATCATCATTTTCAGACTTGCTCATTTTCTTTGTAGGCTCTGTTAGTGAATAGATCTTGGCACCTACTTTCGTTACAAGTGGTTCAGGAACAACAAAGGTTTCACCATAGCGATTGTTGAAGCGGATAGCTATATCTCTTGTTAATTCAACATGCTGTTTCTGATCGATTCCTACTGGCACATAGTCAGCGTCATAAAGTAAGATATCAGCTGCCATTAAGCAAGGATAAGTAAATAAACCTGCTGTTAGATTCTGTTCGCCTTTAGCTACCTTATCTTTATATTGGGTCATGCGCTGTAATTCTCCCATATATGAATGACAAGTTAACATCCAGCCAAGCTCAGCATGTTCATGAATATCGCTTTGAAGAAATAAAGTTACTTTTTCTGGATCAAGGCCAGAGGCCAAATATAGGGCAATCAAATCTTTGGTATTTTTTCTTAATTCTTTTGGATCGTTAGGCACAGTTATGGCGTGCAAGTTAGCGATGAAAATAAACATTTCATATTCATCCTGATATTTAATAAATTCTCGAATTGCGCCAATGTAGTTTCCTAAGGTTAGCTTACCTGTTGGTTTGATGCCACTCAACATTCTTTTCATAAAATTCCTCCCTAAATAAAAAACGCCCCATACTGGGACGTAAAAATACGCGGTACCACCCGATTTGCTCATATAAGAGCCACTCTAAGATAACGGATTTACCGTTTGCTAACTTGTGCCAGCAAATGCTCCAAAACCCCAATTTCAGATATTTCTTTGTATTCCTCTCACCTAACGGAATATCTCTGAATGTCCCAAAATATCTTACTTCGTTTTTTCATAGCTTTATTAATATGATACACGTTTTTTTTTGAAAAAACAAGTGAGAAAAACGATTGAAATTATTTTATTATCATATATAATTAAAATAAAGGAGGGATGTGCTTGATTATTTTATATACATCTCCGGGCTGTGCTTCTTGTAGGAAGGCCAAACAATGGCTCAAGGATAATGACTTAAAGTTCGTTGAGAAAAACATATTTACTACATTGCTGAAAGAGGATGAAATCAAATATCTTTTGTCGAGAACTGAAAATGGAACAGAGGACATCATTTCTACACGTTCAAAAGTTTTTCAGGAAATGGATGTGAATCTAGATGATATGGGATTAAATGAATTAGTTCAATTTATTCGTGAAAATCCTAGTATTATGAAAAGACCTATTATATTGAATGAAACTAATTTGGTCGTAGGTTATGATGATGATGAAATTACATCATTTATTCCAAGTGAAGTAAGAAAGGCGGCAAGAAAAGCATGCAGTCCTAATTGTGCAAATTATGATGTCTGCGGCTATGTAAGAAAAGAGGATGAAAACTAAAAAAGCAGTGTAGACTGCTTTTTATATATATAATATATATTAAAATATATTAAAATATAAATTGTAAATAAAACAATTCTACCGATTAACTCCATTCGTAAATATTAAATGAAAAAAAACAAAAAAAGTAAAAAAAATATTGACAGAGGGAGGGGGAGGTGGTATTATATACAAGCACTCGCAAGAGAGCGCACGGTCTTTGAAAACTGAACAAGAAACGTCAATTTCGAAAGAAACAGAAAAAGGAAACAGCGAACGCAAGTTCGTTCATAAAGAGTCAATCAAATGGAGAGTTTGATCCTGGCTCAGGATGAACGCTGGCGGCATGCCTAATACATGCAAGTCGAACGCCTGAAGGACAGAGCCTGCTCTGTGCGGAAGGAGTGGCGAACGGGTGAGTAACACGTAGACAACCTGCCTGTGAGACCGGGATAACGGATGGAAACGTCTGCTAATACCGGATAGGTAGAGAGGAGGCATCTTCTTTCTATTAAAGTCGGGACACGACGCTGACAGATGGATCTGCGGTGCATTAGCTAGTTGGCGGGGCAACGGCCCACCAAGGCGATGATGCATAGCCGGCCTGAGAGGGTGGACGGCCACATTGGGACTGAGACACGGCCCAAACTCCTACGGGAGGCAGCAGTAGGGAATTTTCGGCAATGGGGGGAACCCTGACCGAGCAATGCCGCGTGAGTGAAGACGGCCTTCGGGTTGTAAAGCTCTGTTGCAGGGGAAGAACGGCATGAAGAGGGAATGCTTCATGAGTGACGGTACCCTGCCAGAAAGCCACGGCTAACTACGTGCCAGCAGCCGCGGTAATACGTAGGTGGCAAGCGTTATCCGGAATTATTGGGCGTAAAGGGTGCGTAGGCGGCGGATTAAGTCCGGAGTAAAATTGTGGGGCTCAACCCCATCGAGCTTTGGAAACTGGTCGGCTGGAGTGCAGGAGAGGCAGATGGAATTCCATGTGTAGCGGTAAAATGCGTAGATATATGGAGGAACACCAGTGGCGAAGGCGGTCTGCTGGCCTGCAACTGACGCTGAAGCACGAAAGCGTGGGGAGCAAATAGGATTAGATACCCTAGTAGTCCACGCCGTAAACGATGAGAACTAAGTGTTGGGGAGACTCAGTGCTGCAGTTAACGCAATAAGTTCTCCGCCTGGGGAGTATGCACGCAAGTGTGAAACTCAAAGGAATTGACGGGGGCCCGCACAAGCGGTGGAGTATGTGGTTTAATTCGACGCAACGCGAAGAACCTTACCAGGCCTTGACATGGGGATAAAGGCCCTGGAGACAGGGAGATAGGTATATCCCGCACAGGTGGTGCATGGTTGTCGTCAGCTCGTGTCGTGAGATGTTGGGTTAAGTCCCGCAACGAGCGCAACCCTTGTCTTCAGTTACCAGTATTAAGTTAGGGACTCTGGAGAGACTGCCGGTGACAAACCGGAGGAAGGTGGGGATGACGTCAAATCATCATGCCCCTTATGGCCTGGGCTACACACGTACTACAATGGCGGCTACAAAGAGCTGCGAGCAGGCGACTGCAAGCGAATCTCGGAAAGGCCGTCTCAGTTCGGATTGAAGTCTGCAACTCGACTTCATGAAGTCGGAATCGCTAGTAATCGCGGATCAGCATGCCGCGGTGAATACGTTCTCGGGCCTTGTACACACCGCCCGTCAAACCATGGGAGTTGATAATACCCGAAGCCGGTGGTCCAACCGCAAGGAGGAAGCCGTCGAAGGTAGGATCGATGACTGGGGTTAAGTCGTAACAAGGTATCCCTACGGGAACGTGGGGATGGATCACCTCCTTTCTAAGGAGAAAGCACGGAGAAGTTTCTTGTTCAGTTTTGAGAGAGCGAAGCTCTTTCAGGAAGTCGTTCTTTGAAAACCGAATAACAGAAGATAGATATAGAAAACATGATCTTTCTGAAATAGTTGGAGATGAAAATCGAGAACAGTTAGAAAACAGTAACTCAAGAAACCAAAGGAAATTGGTAAGCGGCAAGGAGAAAACCTTGGAAAAAAACGAAGACTTAAGGTGATTAAGTTAATAAGGGCGTACGGTGAATGCCTGGCCACTGGCAGCTGAGGAAGGACGCATCAAACGGCGAAACGCCACGGGGAGCGGTAAGAGCGCAAGGATCCGTGGATATCCGAATGGGGGAACCCGGCAGCGGCAATGCGCTGCCATCCGCGGGTGAATACATAGCCCGCGAGAGAGCAACCCGGGGAATTGAAACATCTTAGTACCCGGAGGAAAAGAAAATAAGAATGATTCCGCAAGTAGCGGCGAGCGAACACGGAGGAGGCCAAACCAGAGGAAGCTCTGGGGTTGTAGGACTTCAGATAAGAGACGGCGAAGACTAGCAGAACGGCATTGAAAGGCCGGCCACAGGAGGTGCAAGCCCCGTAAGCGAAAGTCGGAGCGCTCGAGAAGGATCCTGAGTACGGCGGGGCACGAGGAACCCAGCCGGAATCCGCCGGGACCATCCGGCAAGCCTAAATACTCGCCAGTGAGCGATAGAGAACCAGTACCGTGAGGGAAAGGTGAAAAGAACCCCGGGAGGGGAGTGAAAGAGAACCTGAAACCGTATGCTTACAAGAAGTCAGAGCCCGTTGAGGGGTGATGGCGTGCCTTTTGTAGAATGAACCGGCGAGTTACCGTAGCGTGCGAGGTTAAGCAGGAGATGCGGAGCCGAAGCGAAAGCGAGTCTGAAGAGGGCGCAAGTACGGTGCGGTAGACCCGAAACCAGGTGATCTAGCCATGATCAGGTTGAAGTTGAGGTGATACTCAATGGAGGACCGAACCGACCCCCGTTGAAAAGTTGGCGGATGAATTGTGGCTAGGGGAGAAATTCCAATCGAACCTGGATATAGCTGGTTCTCCCCGAAATAGCTTTAGGGCTAGCGTCGGAGAAGAGATGCGCGGAGGTAGAGCACTGAATGCATGATGGCCCCATCCCGGGGTACTGAATGCAATCAAACTCCGAATGCCGTGCATTATATCCGGCAGTCAGACTGTGGGTGATAAGGTCCATGGTCGAAAGGGAAACAGCCCAGACCGCCAGCTAAGGTCCCAAAATATATGCTAAGTGGAAAAGGATGTGGGGATGCACAGACAACTAGGAGGTTGGCTCAGAAGCAGCCACCCTTCAAAGAGTGCGTAACAGCTCACTAGTCGAGTGACCCTGCGCCGAAAATGTACCGGGGCTAAGCATATTACCGAAGCTGCGGATTTACTGGAGACAGTAAGAGGTAGGGGAGCGTTCCATGGGAGCGGAAGCCGTACCGGAAGGAGCGGTGGATCGCATGGAAGTGAGAATGCCGGTGTGAGTAGCGAGATGCAGGTGGGAATCCTGCACACCGATAGCCTAAGGGTTCCAGGGGAAGGTTCGTCCGCCCTGGGTAAGTCGGGACCTAAGACGAGGCTGAAGAGCGTAGTCGATGGACAACAGGTAGATATTCCTGTACCCGCGTAGGAATGAAGGAGTGACGGAGAAGGTTAGTCTGCCCCGCTTAACGGATTGCGGGACAAGCATAGGAGCAGGCGCACAGGCAAATCCGTGCGTCAATGCAGAGATGTGATGTGGAGCGAACGCTTCGGCAAGTAGCGAAGGGGATGATACCGGCTTCCAAGAAAAGCTTCTAGTGTTAATCCTGCAGCGGCCCGTACCAAAACCGACACAGGTGGGCAAGGCGAGAAGCCTGAGGTGAGCGAGAGAACTGTTGCCAAGGAACTCGGCAAAATGACCCCGTACGTTCGCAAGAAGGGGAGCTCAGAAGAGCCGCAGTGAAGAGGCCCAAGCGACTGTTTAACTAAAACACAGCTCTCTGCAAAGTCGCAAGACGAAGTATAGGGGGTGACTCCTGCCCGGTGCCGGAAGGTTAAGAGGATGTGTCAGCGGAAGCGAAGCACTGAATTGAAGCCCCGGTGAACGGCGGCCGTAACTATAACGGTCCTAAGGTAGCGAAATTCCTTGTCAGGTAAGTTCTGACCCGCACGAAAGGAGTAACGATTTGGGCGCTGTCTCGGCAGCAGACTCGGTGAAATCTTAGTCCCGGTGAAGATGCCGGGTACCCGCAACTAGACGGAAAGACCCCATGGAGCTTTACTGCAGCCTGATATTGAGCTTTGATCACATATGTACAGGATAGGTGGGAGACAAAGAGACCTGCACGCCAGTGCAGGAGGAGTCGCTGTTGGGATACCACTCTTGTGTGATTGGAGTTCTAACCTGCTTCCGTGAACCGGGAGAGGGAGAGTGTCAGGCGGGCAGTTTGACTGGGGCGGTCGCCTCCCAAAGAGTAACGGAGGCGCCCAAAGGTACCCTCAGATTGGTTGGAAATCAATCGGCGAGCGCAAATGCAGAAGGGTGCTTGACTGCGAGAGCGACAACTCGAGCAGGGACGAAAGTCGGGATTAGTGATCCGGCGGTGCCGAATGGAAGGGCCGTCGCTCAACGGATAAAAGCTACCCTGGGGATAACAGGCTGATCTCGCCCAAGAGTTCACATCGACGGCGAGGTTTGGCACCTCGATGTCGGCTCATCGCATCCTGGAGCTGAATTCGGTTCCAAGGGTTGGGCTGTCCGCCCATTAAAGCGGTACGCGAGCTGGGTTCAGAACGTCGTGAGACAGTTCGGTCCCTATCTGTTGTGGGCGCAGGAAATTTGAGGAGAGCTGTCCTTAGTACGAGAGGACCGGGATGGACCTTCCGCTGGTGCACCAGTTGTATCGCCAGATGCACAGCTGGGTAGCTAAGAAGGGAACGGATAAGCGCTGAAGGCATCTAAGCACGAAGCCGCCTCCAAGATGAGATTTCCCATACGCAAGTAGTAAGACCCCTGAAAGACGATCAGGTAGATAGGTCAGGGATGGAAGCATAGCGATATGCGGAGTTGACTGATACTAATAGGTCGAGGACTTAATCACAGAAGGAAGATCAAATCAGCTGTTATTCGGTTTTGAGGGAACGACCTCAGAGATCTGGTGGCGACAGCCAAGTGGACACACCTGTACCCATCCCGAACACAGAAGTTAAGCACTTGCACGGTGACAATAGCCGGGCCTGCCCCTGTGAAGATAACTCGCTGCCAGATGATCGGCTCACTCTTGTGAGTCTTTTTTT
>NZ_LT629969.1:0-591614 GCF_900104665.1 Traorella massiliensis
ATTTCGCCAATGCCTTACGCTTCAGAGAGGAGCAAAAGAAGGAGATGTGAAGGTGCCGGTGGAACCACGCCGCTAGAAAGGCAGGTGGGTATGCAGATAGGGAGTCGCTTATTTGCATATGATTTTGGTTACAAAATCATTTTCTTGTAATAAAAACCCTTAAATTTAGCTTTAAGGGTTTTGTATTTACATCTTTTATAATAATCCTGTAAAATATTCAACAATGATTAAGCCAATAATGAAAGAAGCACAATTCGCAGCTAGTGAATAAAAAAATGGTTTGGATAAAGGCATATCTTCTGTTTTTAATTTTATTTGATAAAAAATACCTTCTCCTATAGAGACAATAAATTCTGCAATACAATACACGATACAAAAGGTAAAAAAGCCTTCAAAATAAATAAAGTAGCTCAATACGAGATTTAAAATTATTTGAGTAATGACATTGATAAATGCAATAAATTTCAACTGAGTTATTTTTCTAAAGCCAAAGATGAGAGCTACCAGCAATTCAATAGCAATCGTAGAAATGACACGACAGAAAAAAGAAATAATTTCTTTTATGATTTGCGGAGCTGAAACAACACTTTCCATGACATGATTAGTTATGGTGACCTTAAAGGAACTTGTGAAAGCATACTGTTCATAAATGTCATTTGAGAGGATGAACAGATCTTCTTCTGGCAGATAGATAAGGATCTTGAAATTCTCTGGTGGAAAATATCCCCATACAAATTGATGTGTTTGAGAACAATCTTCAAAGTATCCTAAAAAATAGTA
The DNA here is from genome assembly GCF_900104665.1 of Traorella massiliensis. Classification (GTDB taxonomy): domain Bacteria; phylum Bacillota_I; class Bacilli_A; order Erysipelotrichales; family Erysipelotrichaceae; genus Traorella; species Traorella massiliensis. The sequence goes on from NZ_LT629969.1 coordinate 781, forward strand.
ACCATCTTTATCCTGAAAAGAATTAAATTTATTTGCGATATCAGCCAGTAAAGGATCATCATAATATTCTTCATTGGAGTCCCATGGACCACTTTTTGATGTTCCTAATAAAGTTACATAATATGTTTCATCCTCTAAGCCTTCAAAGCTGATTTCTACAGAAGGCTTAGGACCCATATCAGCGCTGGCACTTAGTGTAAAAAGTGGCAGACATAGCAAAATAGAGAGCATGATATTACGGAATATTTTCATGTTTTCACATCCCTTCTCTTTTCTACTTTTATTTTAACATGAGTTTATTTAGAATAGGAATCAAATAAAAAATTTACAGAATTATACAATGAAATTTTGAGCAAGTGTCCTACATTTATTTCTAAAAAGTGTAAAATAAAAGTACAGAAAGGGAAAGAAAAAAATGGATCAATATGATGTTATATATTTTTTTCTTGCAAAGTGTAAGCGCTAACACTTTATTTTTGACATAATTCCCTTTGATCCTATGAAAAAATAGGAGAGAATATTAAAAAAGGAGAGAGGTACATTTATGAAAGGTATTAACGTAAAGAGTGAGATCAAGCCACTAAAAAAAGTGCTGCTTCACAGGCCTGGCCGAGAACTTTTGAATCTTACACCGGATACGCTTCAAGAACTTCTGTTTGATGATATCCCATTCTTAAAAGTTGCTCAAGAGGAACATGATGCGTTTGCCAGAGTCTTGCGTGCAAATGATGTAGAAGTTGTTTATCTTGAAGATCTGATGGCAGAAGTATTGGATCTTGATCCAGCTATTCGTGAGAAATTTTTGAAACAGTTCATTGTTGAAGGTGGTATTCGAACAAATAAATATCAGCGTATTATTTATGATTATTTGAATCAAATCAAAGATAATAAGACACTGGTTTTAAAGACAATGGAAGGGATTAATGTAAATGAATTAACACGGAATATTGAAAATTCTCTGGTAGATCTTGTGAGTGAAGAAAGCAAGATGGTGTTAGCACCAATGCCGAATTTATATTTTACAAGAGATCCATTTGCTTCTATTGGGCATGGGATATCACTTAATCGTATGTATTCTGTGACTCGTAATAGAGAAACGATTTATGCTGAATACATTTTTAATTATCATCCTGATTATAAAGGCATTGTTGAAAAGTGGTATGATCGTTATGATTCATTTCATATTGAAGGTGGCGATATTTTAAATTTAACAGAAGATACACTGGCAATTGGTATTTCACAGCGTACGGAGCCGGATGCCATCGACAGTTTAGCAAAAAATATCTTTAATAATCCTAAGTCTGCAATCAAAAAGATACTTGCTTTCAATATTCCAAATAGCCGTGCATTTATGCATCTGGATACAGTTTTTACGCAGATAGATGTAGATAAATTTACTGTTCATCCTGGTATTTTAGGTCCACTGGAAGTTTATGAAATAACGGCAGGTGATGATGTTGAAGAAGTAAAGGTACATAAAATTGAGGATACTTTGGAGCATATTCTTGAAGATGCCTTAGGCATTGAGAAGGTAACTTTGATTAAGTGTGGCGGAGAAGACCGAATTGCGGCAGAGCGTGAGCAGTGGAATGATGGCTCTAACACCTTGTGTATTGCTCCAGGTGTGATCGTTGTTTATGAAAGAAATGATGTGACCAATGCATTGCTGGAAAAACATGGTCTAAAGGTACTTACAATTCCAAGTGCAGAATTATCAAGAGGACGTGGTGGTCCTAGATGTATGTCAATGCCATTATGGCGTGAAGATTAAGAAAGCGAGGAGAAAGAAATGCCAAAAAATTTAAGTGGAAGAAATTTTCTAAAATTATTAGATTTTACAACTGAAGAGATTCGATATTTATTAGATTTATCTAAAGAGCTAAAACGTTTAAAACTGACAAATACCCCTCATCGTTATTTAGAAGGGAAAAATATTGTCTTATTATTTGAAAAGACATCAACAAGAACACGTTGCTCATTTGAAGTGGCAGGAAGAGATTTAGGTATGGGCGTTACTTATCTTGATCCAGGTTCAAGCCAGATGGGTAAGAAAGAAAGTATTGAAGATACGGCACGTGTTTTAGGAAGAATGTATGATGGTATCGAATATCGTGGATTTGATCAGTCTATCGTTGAAGAACTGGCTGCTTATGCAGGTGTTCCGGTTTGGAATGGTTTGACTAATGAATTCCATCCAACACAGATGTTGGCAGATTTATTGACGATCGAAGAAAACTTTGGTTATCTGAAAGGATTAAATTTTGTATTCATGGGTGATGCAGGAAATAATGTCGGTAATTCACTTATGGTTGCATGTGCAAAAATGGGGATCAATTTTACAGCATGTGGACCAAAGAAACAAATGCCAGATGCTGAATTAATTGAAGTGTGCAAGAAGATCGCAGCTGAAAATGGATGCACGATTACATTGAGTGAAGATGTAAAAGAAGCTACAAAAGATGCTCATGTCATTTATACAGATATTTGGGTATCTATGGGAGAACCGGATAGTGTCTGGGAAGAAAGAATTAATTTACTTTCACCTTATCAGGTAAATAAAGAAGTGATGGAAAATGCTGCAGAGGGTGCTATCTTCATGCATTGCTTGCCTTCATTCCATGATTTAAAAACAACTATTGGTAAAGATATTTATGATAAGTTTGGCTTAAAAGAAATGGAAGTTACTGATGAAGTATTTGAGTCAAGAGCTTCTAAAGTATTTGACGAAGCTGAAAATAGAATGCATACGATCAAAGCTGTTATGTATGCAACGTTGAAATAGCAGGAGAACATATGGCTAAAAGACTTGTAATTGCATTAGGAGGCAATGCTTTGGGAAATACTCCTGAAGAACAATTAGAGCTTGTAAAAGAAACAGCTTCTACGATCGTAGATCTTGTTGAAGAAGGATATGAGGTCATCGTTGGTCATGGGAATGGACCACAGGTAGGCATGATTAATTTGGCAATGGAATATAGTGCCAATAATGGCGGTAATACTCCACTGATGCCATTTCCTGAATGTGGTGCCATGAGTCAGGGATATATCGGATATCATTTACAACAAGCCATTCAAAGAGAACTGAAAGCACGTAATATTGAAAAAGAATGTGCAAGTGTTGTTACACAGGTAGTTGTTGATAAAAATGACGGTGCATTTCAAAAACCTACAAAACCAGTTGGTTCTTTCTATAGTAAAGAAGATGCAGAAAGAATTGAAAAAGAAAAAGGATATACATTTGTGGAAGATGCAGGACGTGGTTATCGCCGTGTAGTTCCTTCACCAAAGCCATGTAAGATCGTTGAATTAAAAGTAGTGGAACAACTGGTTAGTGCAGGAGATATTGTGATTACTGTTGGTGGAGGTGGTATTCCTGTTATTGAAGCTGATGGCGGATATACAGGAGTAGCAGCCGTTATTGATAAAGACCGTTCAAGTGCTAAGCTGGCATTGGATATACAAGCAGATATGCTTGTGATATTAACGGCTGTTGATCGTGTATGTATAAACTTCAATAAGCCGGATCAGAAAGAACTTGCAGAGATGAGTGTTGATGAGGCAAGACGCTTTATTGCTGAAGGACACTTTGCTCCAGGAAGCATGCTTCCAAAAGTGGAAGCCTGTTTGGATTATGTTACCAATACGCCAAATGGAACAGCTCTGATTACTTCTTTGAAAAAAGCTAAATTGGCACTTAAAGGTGAAACAGGAACGATAATTAAAGCTTAATGTACTTTTTAAAGGAGGGAAAAGACATGATTGAAAAAAAGAGCCGGACATCGTTATCATCATTTAGTATTTTATTGCTTTTGTTAATTGTTGTAGCAATTATTACCTGGTTTGTTCCAGGAAGTGAAGAGGCACCTATTCAGGGAGCAACACTTTCGATGGTGGCAATGGCTCCATTTAATGGGTTCGTAAATGCGATTGATGTTTGTATCTTCGTATTAGTATTAGGAGGATTCTTAGGAATTGTATCTAGTACAGGAGCATTGGATTCAGGAATTAAAACATTGGTAAAGAAACTGCATGGAAATGAATTAAAGCTAATTCCAATTCTGATGTTTATCTTCTCTATTGGCGGTACTACTTATGGAATGCTAGAAGAAACGACACCATTCTATTTGTTGTTAGCTGCTACAATGGTAGCTGCTGGATTTGATAGCTTAGTTGGTGCAGCAGTTGTCTTATTAGGAGCAGGAAGTGGAGTATTAGGTTCAACGGTTAATCCATTCGCTGTAGGAGCAGCTACAAGTGCCCTTGTTGATAGTGGTGTTGTCGTCAATAATGGTATCATTATTATATTAGGTGTTATCTTATGGCTAAGCTCTTATGCAATCTCGGTATTCTTTGTCATGCGGTATGCTAAGAGGGTAAAAGCTGATAAGGGTTCAACGATACTTTCTTTACAAGAGCAGGAAAGCATGAAAGAAAGCTTTGTAGATAAGGAAATCGTTGCCGATGATACTTTAACTAAGAATCAGAAATTCGTCCTTGTATTATTTGCAATGACATTTGTAATCATGATCATTGCTTTTATTCCTTGGGCAGATCTGGGTGTTTCTTTCTTTGAAGGATGGAGCAATCACTTGACAGGATCAGACATTGGTACATGGTATTTTGCTGAAGCAACAACTTGGTTTTTAGTAATGTCAATCGTGATTGGTATTGCAGGAAAATTATCTGAAAAGAAATTTGTGAAAGATTTCATTGCTGGTGCTGGTGATATGATGAGCGTTGTATTGATTATTGCACTTGCACGTGGTATTAGTGTACTGATGGCTCCGGTTGATGAAGGTGGTACAGGTTTACAGTATTGGATTCTATTGAATGCGGCAAATGCTCTTCAGGGAATGAGCGCTGGTATTTTTGCTCCATTGTCATATCTGTTATACTGTTTGCTTTCTTTCTTGATTCCTTCTTCAAGTGGTCTGGCAACAGCCAGTATGCCAATCATGGGTCCGCTTGCTGCTGAATTAGGTTTCTCACCAGAAGTTATGATCATGATATTTGTTGCCGGAAATGGTTTGGTAAACTTGTTTACTCCAACTTGTGGAGCTATTATGGGTGGTCTTGAAATTGCTAAGATCGAATACTCTACATGGCTTAAATTCTCAGCTAAGATCATTCTTTCAATTGCTATTGTCAGCTGTGTAATTTTAACAATAGCAATGATAATGCTATAATTTATAATTAGTCAATGACATAATAATCCCCTATTTATGGAGAAAATGAGCCTCTGCCAGGCTCATTTTCCTGCTTGATTCGAAAAATATCCTTTATATCAATATCACATTATAAATATATATAATATTAATTAGGAGAATCATTATGAAAAGAAAATATAAAATAATGATAGCCGTCATCATAGGAATCTTATTTGTAGGATACAATTTTGTAGTTATAAAATTAAATCAAAAGTTAAACATGTTTAAAACAGAGGAACAGATTCTAGGAACCTTTATCACTGAAGATAATACTCAGGTAGATGCACAATATTTTGTTGTGGATCAGAGTGAAAAAGCCTACTGGTATCAGCAACAAGGATTTTATGAAGAAGGAACGATTGAAAGATTAAATACTGGTAATGTATATAAAGCTTCTTTTGAAGAAAAAGATATAATAATTGTTTATTATGAAGATGAATTATTATTTATAGATGGAGATATTGCTGTAAATTATGAAAGAATAAGTGGAGTTCCAGAATTTATAGGGATTGAAAGATAATAAAAGATAAATAATGATAAAAAGGGTGAAATCGTTAATGATTTCACCTGATTTTATTTATAGAAGATCACTTCTTTCAGTTTTATAAAGTTAAATTATGAACTGCTTTTTTTGGAGGGAATCTGGGCAACAAGGATACCAATAAATACCAAAGCACAGCCAAAATAGCTTTGCATTGTCATTACCTCATTGAGTAGTAACGCACTTCCAAGAGCACAGAAAACAGATTCACAGCTGAGAATGATGGCAGCTGTTGTCGAATCAACCCCAATCTGACCAAGAGTTTGCAAGGTATATCCAACTCCTACGGATAAGATACCGCCATATAAGATAGGAATTGTGGCATCAATGATGTTTTCAAGAGGGATGCGTTCAAACATTAGCATGCCAACCGCACTTAAAAGAGTACATGTTATATATTGATAAAAAGAAAAACGAATGGCATAAATGGAAGGAGCAAAATGCTCAACAGCAAGAATATGGAGAGCAAAGAAGAGTGCACAGGCGAAAATCAGTGCATCTCCAAAATTGATGGAAAAGGAATCCTGCATGCAGAGAAAATAAAATCCAACAAGTGCTAAAAAAGCTCCAACCCAAGCACTGCGAGATGTCTTCTTATGTAGGAAGATTCCAAAAATGGGAACCAAGATGATATAGAAATCAGTGATGAATCCAGCTTTCCCGGCATAATCTGTCAGCATGACCCCATACTGTTGCAGTGTACTAGCTGTAAACAAAAGGATTCCACAAAGCATACCCGTACGCATCGTGTGACGCCTTTTATCTTTATTGTTTGCCCTTTTTTCAAATATCAGCATAACAGGAATCAGGGAAAGGGAACCTAGCGCAAAACGTATAGCATTATATGTTAGTGAACCAGTTGAATTGCCGCCTACACGTTGAGCAATAAAGGCAAATCCCCAGATAATAGCTGTTAATGTCAAAAGTATTAACGAACGTGTTTTTTTATTCATAAAATCCCCTCCAGCATAACGCACATATCTTATCATATTTAAATCTCAAAAATAATGAAATCTATTAAATTTTATACATAATATATTCAAAATAATAGAATTATTAAAAATATCTATAACTTTACATACTATTTACATATGAGGACTTCTCTATTTTACTTGTTTTTGTTACACTAATCATGTAAAATCGTGGTAAAATAAAAAAGAGGATATTGATATGGCAACTATATATATTGTAGAAGATGATTTAAATATTCGTGAAATTGAAACATTTGCATTAAAAAACAGCGGATATAGCGTTGTTGATTTTGAATGTGCCAAAGATTTTTATAAAAAGCTGGATGAAAAAGTACCTAATCTGATCATATTAGATATCATGCTTCCAGATGAAGATGGTCTTTCTATCGTACAGCGTCTCCGAAAAAAAGCAGATACTAAAAATGTACCTGTTCTTTTGATCAGCGCAAAGACAAGTGAAATTGATGTCGTTAAAGGATTAGATATGGGCGCAGATGACTATTTGACGAAGCCTTTTGGTGTAATGGAACTGATTTCTCGAGTAAAGGCTCTTTTGAGAAGAAGCAGTTATTCAGAAAGTGAAAAGGTTTTATCATTGCGTGAAATTTTAATGGATGATGAAAAAAGAAGTGTTTATGTGAATGATGAAGCAATTGAACTGACTTTTAAAGAGTATGAACTTTTAAAGTTATTGCTGATCAACAGTGGTATTGTATTAACACGTGAAAAACTGATGGAAAAGGTTTGGGGTACTGATTTTGAAGGTGAGTCTAGAACACTGGATATGCATATCAAAACATTACGTCAGAAGCTAAAGAGTGCGGGCAGTTATATTAAAACGGTTCGTAATGTAGGATATATGCTGGAGTAATATGGAAAATAAAATACATCGACAGTTTTTTCTTATAGCTGCTGTTTCGATCATAGCAAGTCTTTTGCTGACAATGGGTGTTTTCTATAAACGTTTTCAAGATCAGGTGGCCTATGATTTAAAAACATTCGGGCAGGTCCTTTTAGAAACGCAAGGATGGGAGAAAGCCGGAGAAATTGCAGATGAGGAAGATATTCGTATCACATTAATTGAAGAAGATGGTACTGTGAGCATCGATAGTGAAGCTGATGTATCAGAAATGGAGAATCATAATGATCGTCCTGAGGTTATTGAAGCCAGAGAAAATGGTGAGGCTACGATGGTTCGCAATTCTTCAACTTTTAGTGATACGACAGAATATTATTATGCAATGCGTTTAGATGATGGCAGGGTTTTGCGTGTCTCTCGAGAAGTAAGCTCTGTTTCCAGCATCTTTTTTGAAACACTGCCTTTGATATTAGCGTTGGTAATCTGTATCATGATTTTAGCGGTCGTTATTTCGAGGATGCTGACACATTCAATCATGGAACCTATCAACGAACTTGCGAGCAATATTGATCATATGCAGGATGTTAAGATTTATAAAGAACTAGTCCCTTTTGTTAATACGATTCAGCAGCAACATGAAAATATTATTCGGCAGTCTAAAATGAGACAAGATTTTACTGCAAATGTAACCCATGAATTAAAAACACCATTGACAAGTATCAGTGGTTATTCAGAACTTATTGAAACAGGTATGGCAAGTGAAAGCGACATAAAGCATTTTGCTCATGAGATTCATAAAAGCAGTGCACGTTTATTGACAACGATCAATGATATCATTCGTCTTTCTGAATTAGATAGTGAAGGGCACGAATTATATGATAAAGTTGACTTGTATGAAATTGCCAAGGATGCTTTACCATCTTTAGAAGTAAGTGCGAAAAAATATCAAGTATCTGTTTATCTGCATGGACAAAGTGAAATTATCAATGCAAGTGAAGAGAGAATGATCGAACTGATTTCAAATCTTGTAGATAATGCTATTCGTTACAATAAACCTAATGGACGGGTAGATATCACTGTGGATCACGATGAACAGGGAACTTATTTAAGTGTGAAGGATAATGGTATTGGCATTCCAAAACGTTATCATGATAGAATTTTTGAGCGTTTCTATCGGGTAGATAAGAGTCGCTCTAAGGCAACGGGAGGTACAGGTTTAGGACTTGCAATCGTTAAACATATCGTATTAAATCATCAGGCGGTTCTCTCAATTGATAGTGAAGAAGGAAAGGGAACTGAAATTGTAGTACATTTTAAGAAAAAATGAGGATTCTTCCTCATTTTTTGTATATTGCTCGACAAAAAGTTTAAACTAACGTATGATGAGGTCAATATGAAATATAAAACATTATTACTTTTAAAACCTGAATGTTATAAATGGCATATTGCTGATGATATCATCACAATATTAAAAAAGAAGGGTTATAAAATTGAAAGTCAAAAAGAAATAATCGTAGATATGAAAGTCATGCAAGTATTTCTTATGCATTATAAAGAAGTGATTGATAGGTTAGGAGCTGAATTCAATTTTGTAGGGAAATTATTTAACAGTTATTATTTTAATGGACCTCATAAAATAGGAGTTATATGTATAAGCAGTGAAAAAGAACTTATTGAGGATATACGTAAACTGGTTGGCTCAACTGATCCTCAAAAAGCCACATCCAGTACGATTCGTGCTCTTTTTTCAAAAGATTCAATGGAAAAAGCAGCTAAAGAAAATAGGCTGATTCAAAATTGTATTCATGCATCGGACTCTGTTCAAAGTGCAAATCGGGAGTTAGAATTGTGGAAAGATCATCTTTAATTTTCAGGCATTTAACTGGCAGTTTGTACTTAAAAAACATATACTAGAATCAGAGGTAATTTATGACACTAACTATTTTTGGAAGTACAGGAGATTTAAGCTTGCGTAAGCTATTTCCTGCCTTGTATAATATCTATTCATTAAATAAAGTAAATGATGATTTTAAGGTTGTAGCTATTGGCAGAAAAGCATTGACCCATCAGGAATTTATCGAAATGATAAAACCAAAGATTTGTGAATATGCCCGCCTTTCTTTTGATGAGGATATTTTTAAAGATTTTTCAGCCCATATTTTTTATTATCAGATGAATCTGACAGAAGAATCAGATTATACAAATTTAAATATTTTTTATCATGAACATCAAATCAAAGATCAAACTTTTTATCTAGCTTTAAGTCCACTTTTTTTTCATTCGGTGATCAAAGGATTTAAAAAACTTGATCATATCGAAAGAAATAATGTGATCATTGAAAAACCTTTTGGAATAAGTACTTTGGATATGATTGATATCAATCAAAAACTGATGAAAATATTCCCAAAAGACCATATATATTATATTGATCATTATCTTGGCAAAGAAATGATTCAAAATATCAAAACAATTCGTTTTAAAAATGCTCTTTTTAAGAATAGCTGGAATCATGAAATGATTGACAGTATTCAAATATCTGCCTTAGAAGCAGATGGTGTTTTAAATCGTGGTGCATATTATGATTCAAGTGGTGCTCTTAAAGATATGGTACAGAATCATTTGCTTCAGATCCTTACAATATTAACGATGGAAGAGAGCAATAATCAGCATGAGGCTCAGCTGCAGATATTAAAAAAGCTCAGAATTAATCAAGTTCTTCTTGGTCAATATGAAGGTTATCGTAATGAAAAGGATGTAGATGAACATTCAACTACTGAAACTTATGCGGAATTGAAATGTTTTATTGATAATGAAAGATGGCAAAATGTTCCAATCTACATTCGCACAGGAAAGAAATTAAAAAGAAGAGAAATCGTTGTAATTGTGAAATTCAAGGCTTTAGAAGAGAGTCCATCTAATTTATTAGAAATTAGGATTCAGCCAACAGAAGGCGTTTATCTTCAGTTTAATATAAAAAAACCAGGTGCTAAAGATCAAATAGAAACCGTTCAAATGGATTTCTGTCAGAGCTGTGTAGAAATCAATCGCATTAATACACCTGAAGCATATGAGCGTTTATTTGAAGAAGTCTTTCATCATCAAAGAGAATATTTTTCCTCTTTCGAACAGATCTTATTAAGCTCTTCATTAATAGAAAACATTCAAAAGCCAATGCCTTTTATTTATGATAAGACGATTCCATATTCATTAACTGAATGGGTGGAAATTCCACATAGTTATTGACAATCATAAAAAAACATTTAAACTAGACTTGGTGATATGATGAAAGCTGTATTATTTGATTTTAATGGAACACTTTTCTTTGATACGGATATTCATATTGATGTGTGGAAAAAATATATCAAAGAGAAGTTAAATATTGAATTTACGACAGAGGAATTTTTAAAACGTATTTTTGGACGTGACAATAATGCAATCATTGCGGATATTTTTAATACTCATGATTTAGACGAGATTCATCGTATTTCAGAGGAAAAGGAACAAAGATATCGTGATGTATGTTCAACAATGGATATTGCGCTTACTAAGGGAGCAACTGAGTTTTTTGATTTATTAAAAGAAAAACAGATTCCTTTTACAATTGCGACAGGTGCTAACAAAAGCAATGTTGATTATTATTTTAAAGTTTTTCATTTAGATAAATGGTTTAACTATGATAAAGTTGTTTATGATGATGGATATTTGCCTGGCAAACCTGATCCAACTATTTATAAACTGGCATGTGAGAAACTGGGAGTAGATCCTAAAGATGCAATGGTGATAGAAGATTCGCCGGCTGGAGTAATTGCCGCTAAAAAGGCAGGAATTTCAGACATCTATGTGATTTCTCCTAAGAAGAAGTTTCCTTTAGAGGTAAAGGGAATCGTTGGTGATTTTGAGGAGTTGAGAGATTTATTATGCTGGAAACAGAAAGATTGATCATTCGCTTAGGAAAGAAAGAGGATGTATTAAAATTACTTGAAATTAGAAATAGTTCTTTTGTTATGAAATACAATCCTATGAAAATAGCGAATGAAGAAGCTCTTTTAAAAGAAATCAGCCATGAATTCGTGTTAGAAAGAAAAAATGATCATAAGATCATTGGCTGTATTGGTGTGCAGAATGATTTTCTTCGTTATGGAGTAGAATCTAAATGTATTTCATATTATCTTGATGAAAAAGAAACTAGAAAAGGTTATATGAGCGAAGCCTTGAGAAAAGTTCTTTCATATTTATTTGATGAGGGAGCTGAAGTAGTGTGTGCACGTGTTTTTGTAGGCAATGAGGCTTCAGTTTCCTTATTAAAAAAACTTGGTTTTCATCAGGAAGGTATTTTACGTCATGCAGTAAAAAGTCATGATGGTATCATATATGACGATCAGTTATTTTCACTTTTAAAACAAGAATGGAATAAATAAAGCATCAGGTTGCCCTGATGCTTTTTTTTACCAGCTTCCGCCTCCGCCTCCGCCGAAGCCTCCACCTGAGAATCCGCCTCCTGAGAATCCGCCACCGCCAAATCCTCCGCTTGAAGAAGATGGTGGAGTGATGGAACTAGAGAGTGAATTGAAGGAGTGCATCGTGGAATTAAAATGTGACATCCACAAGATCGTTGTGAAAGTTGACGTATTATAAGAAGTATACCAGTCTGGTGTTGGAATATTAATGGCTTCAAATTTCTTTGACCATACTTCACTGATTCCTAATACATAAGCGTAAGGAAGAATATGATAGAAATAGGATGGGTCTTCTTCTGCCAGCATTTCCAGTCTGTCCTGCTCTGCTTCCATAATAAAGTTTTTTAATCCTAATATTTGTCCTAACCAGCGATTTCCAATTTCACTGCGTTTGCTGCTTGTCGCAATCATATAAGCCATTAGTAGTGTATAAACTGTCGCAAATATGAAGGCAAATATATTTTCATGTAAGAAAATCAGTGAAACAAGCAGAAGTATCAGATGAAAAATACCAGCTAAAACAGTCATTAAAATATTTTTAGATGTTGAATAGACATGTTTTTTACGTGATAAGATGATCCAGAAAATCATTGAAGCACTTAATAACGGCCACAAGATGATCAATGGCAAAATTGCGATATCCAACATACCGATTTTATGATAATAGGCAGTACATGAGAGCAATCCTACAGCTAATCCACCTAACAATGTCATAATGATCTGTAGGGTAAGTGAACCATTGGAATAGATTTTGTTTTCTTTTAAATGAAAGTAGTTAGAAATCATTTCCTTGGTACTCTGTATCTGATCACCAAAATACCTTGCCTGAAGATCTTTTATAGTAACTTCATCCGCTTCTTTAAAGATGGCGTTGAAAAAACTTTTTTCAAATCCGGTACATGAAGGGTCGATGTCTTTCACTTTTTTGATTGTGGTGTCTTCTTCATCTTCATGAATGGTAATATAGCCACGATTTGCGAAATCAATAATTAAAGACAAAACATCCTCAGTATTGACCTCACCATCAATGACATAACCTACCCCAGCACTGCTCAATCCTTTTGGAGCCTGAAATTCAACAGTAACAGTTGGTTTAACAGATCTTCCAAATTTTAAATAAAGCAAGAAACATGCTAATAAAAGAACTGTGCATATGATCATAGCAGTATTTGTATGATCAGCAATCGGTACAAATTCAAAATAGTCTTCTCCAAGTTCCAGATACATTGTCAGTGACTGATAATTGGAAAGAGGAGAGTGAGTTTCTCCATAAATTACATTTCCCTCTGTTATGACAGAAACATCATCTTGTCCTGTAATCTCTAGACTTGAAGTATCAACAGATGATGGAAAAGTAATAGTGAAGTCTACATGTTGAATCTGACAGTCAAAAGAACCGATCAGATTATAATAGAAATAGTCCTGGTCAATCTCTAAATCTCTTGTCTGGACTGTATAACGAATGTCATAAGTCTTAGTACCAAAGACATATTCATCAGGATCACCAATTTTGATTTGCACACCATCACTATCAGAATCTACTTCATAAGGATCATTTAAGACTTCAATATTAGAAACAGGAAAATAATAGGTCTTTTTTCCCATTTCACCCCAGTTCATGTTATATTTTATCGGGATATTACGATAAAAACCATGAACATAATCTGTAAAGGCCATATCTATTTTTTCATGAATATCCAGACTTCCATCTTCATTCACTTGTATTTCAACACTATAATTGTAGATATTGAAATTTTCTTGTGCCTGAACCTGATATGGTACAAAGAAAACAAATAGGCAGAGCAGAAGGACGAATACTTTTTTTAAATATTTCATAATGTCCCCTTTATTTCGTTTCTAAAAAGAAACATTTACATTCTGACGTTCTGTTTCATTGTCAACTTCAAATAATGGCGCTCTTTCAAAATGGAAAAGAGAAGCAATAATGTTACTTGGCACTTTTTCACACTTTATGTTAAAGTCACGGACTAAAGCATTGTAATATTTACGAGAATTTGCGATTTCGCCTTCCATCTGATTTAAATCATTCTGTAAAGACATGAAGTTAGTATTTGCTTTTAAGTCTGGATACTGTTCAGCAACAGCATTTAAATTAAACATTGACTGTGCCAGTTCCTTTTCAGCAGCAATTTTCTCATCAACACTTTTCGCATTTACGGCATGATTACGAGCATCGATCACTGTTGCCAGTGTTTCTGATTCATGCTTTGCATAACCTTTTACTGTTTCTACTAAATTTGGAATTAAATCATAACGCTTTTTCAAATACACATCCATGGTTGAAAAAGCTTCTTCCACTCTATTTCTAAGAGAAACAAATCCGTTATAAGAAACAATAGCCCATATAACGATTAATGCAATTACTGCAACGACAATAATTAAAACCCAATTCATATGTGGTCCTCCTTTGAATAATCAAAGTATACCATAGATTCATTGGGTTTACGTAACAATATTGTCATTTACAAATTTTCGCAGATGAATAAATGATCGTTCTTTTTAAAATCACCTTTTACCATCATGCTGTTGCGAATTTCATAGGTTCCAAAAGCAATATCGGCACAGACATCAATTTCTTCAAAATGGTTTAAAAGAGATATTAAAGCCTGTAGATCCGTATAAATACATTCACTGACATATGAATGTTCTTTATTTACAATGATATAGGCTTTATCATTGGCATAGATCTCACTGTCCATTTTTTTATAAGGGATCAGATAATCATCATAATAAGCTGAATCACGGATACGCCAGCCATCTTTATTTTTAGTAAATCCTTCATACAGTTTCAAAAGATGAGCACTGTCATAACATAATTGTCCATTGAATTCTCCTTGTCTTACAAAGTGAGAAAAGAAATGAGTATAGGTTTCTTTAAAACCAAATGGTTTATATAACTCCCAATTATAAGCTTGGATGAGCAAGAAGGAAAACTTTGATTCATTTAAAATATGATTCATGAGCATTTTCATATAACCGCATCCCTGATAATAAGGATCTGTAGCAACCCCGACAATAAAAGCAGTATTTTGAATTTTTCCATCTTTAAAAATCTGCATTTCTCTCATCTGAAGCATACATAATACCTTAAATTCATGAACGACAAGCCATGTGTTTTCAGAACGATAAAGATGACTAAAATAAAATTCAGTACTTGCTTCATCTTCATCTGGAAAAGATTCGCTCCATAGTTTTTTGATCTGAGCATAATGTTCATCAGTGGCTTGAACGATATTTACTTCGCCCTGATAAGCAAGATATTTCTTAATCTTGTATATAGGATGCATATCCGTTTTTGCTTTTCGTAATGATTCTAATCCAAGATCATCTTCACGATTAAGATAAATATATTTAGGATCACAGTTCATCAGTGTATATTTCAAAATAGCAACATATAAGCCTCGTATTGTATGATCTGCCTTTTCCACATGCATCTGAATCATATTTTCTGATAACTCACTATACATGGAAAAAGCTTTTAATTCATCATCAATATAGATACAGCCACCCTTGATTTCACATTCATCATACCATTCAAATAACTTCTTGATTCCTTTCATTTCTCTTTCGATTGCTTCAGGGTCAGCATGACTGTTTTTCCATTTTTCAAGAAAAGCAAAGATCATATCTTGATCTTCTTTTCGTAAAGGACGATAGACAAAACGATCTTTATATTCTTTCATGAATGCATTAAAGTGATTACGTCTTTTCTGCATTTTTTTTCCACTTAAAGATCTTTGCATTTCAATATCATAAATGTAATCCTGTGCATCGATATCATTGTGATAAACAAAAGACAGTCCATGACTTTCACAATAGTCTTTAAGTTTCTGATTCATCCCGTGAATTTCATAAGGAATATGGTGTTCACAAGAATATCTGTTCATTTCTATAAAGGCTTCTGTGAGATATTTTTCATCGCACAGGGGCATCAGCCATCCAAAACGATGATGGTAATTCACTAAGATAAGAGCAAAGTTTTCATGTAATTCATAAAATATCTCATATACATGATCCCACATGACCATGGTCACAACATTGGAATTATATTCATTGTATTGAGCTTTCTTTGAAAATTCTTTTAATTTAGGAAGATCCTCTTTATTTAATTTCTTCATACTCCAACATTATAATCTAACTTATAAATAATGCAAGAAATATGCAAGTAAGAAAAAGTTATTTATTTTTAGATAATTATTTTGTATAATATAATTAATAAAAATGGGAAAAGGAAAGGGAAAAATTATGAAAAAGATGATATCGTGGATATTAGCAGGATTGTTGTTGATGGGATGTCAGCCAAAAGAAAAAAAAGTGATACCACCGGAAAGTGGACAAGTAGGTAAGATGTGTACTTATGTCGTATCTTTTGATGATGATATGTATAATATTTCTATTTATTATGAAACAATGGGTGAATACATTATAGAAAATGAAGAGGATTTTAATATTATTGATGAAATAAGTCTTAAGTATTCAAAAACAGGGAAGGGTGATGTTAATAAATATTCAATCAGCAAGGAAAGGGTGCTTTCTGAATGTGGCATGAATGATCCTAAATCAGTATCAACAGTAGTTAATATTAGCAAGGATGATGCCTGGTTTCTAACAGAAGAGCTTAAAGCACATAAATTTTATTTTAGAGTTGAAAAAGAAGGTCAAATGTTTGATGTAAAAATGCCAAATACAGTTTATTTTAGAACATCTGATCAAATGAATGATGTTGTTTATTCAAAAGAATTTAGTAAGTATCTTATTTTTAATGAAAAAAGTATTGGTATAGATGTCTCAATCTTAGGAGGCAGTTTATGAAGAAAATTGAATCAAATCTGCATGTACGTATTTTAATGGGAATTTTACTTTTAGTGTTTATTATGATATTGATTT
Organism: Traorella massiliensis; assembly: GCF_900104665.1. GTDB lineage: Bacteria > Bacillota_I > Bacilli_A > Erysipelotrichales > Erysipelotrichaceae > Traorella > Traorella massiliensis. The sequence goes on from NZ_LT629969.1 coordinate 17,724, forward strand.
CCTTTTCAATTGAAATCAATGCAAATATTCAGAATAGTCAGGCTCAGCAGGAAGAATTGATTCCATCAGATTTAGTTGAAAGTAAAGGAGTTTAATAGAAAAAAAAGTGGAGCAAAAGATGAAAATCTTTTGCTTTTGTATTATAATAAAGAGCGATAGTGAAATATCAAAGTTATCTTGATCGTTGATATTTGGGAAGTGAGGAAGTTAATGAAGAAGTCGTACAAAAAAATAAAGACTGTTTTGGTGCAGTTGTTAATGGGACTTTTTTTGGGATTATTTTTAGGCGGTTTTCTGGTTTCTATGTTTGAACTGGAACGTTTTGGTATTGATATCATGATTTATTTTTTGATCATGGCAGTTGTTGCTTATATCCTTCAAATCATAATTCATGAGGGTGGGCATTGTCTATTTGGTCTTCTTAATGGATTTGAATTTATCTCTTTTCGAATTGGTTCTTATATGTGGGTGAAGGATCATGGTAAAATCAAATTTAAACGATATCAATTAACAGGAACAGGCGGACAGTGTTTAATGGAGCCAACACAGCCAGATCTTAAAGCGTATTGTTTATATTGTGCAGGAGGCGGCATTTGTAATCTTCTTGCGACTTTGATTTTTTTGATACTGGGACTCCTATTTGGTGATATGCTGTTTCGAATTTTCTGTTTCTGTATGATTGGGTTAGGATTGCTGACTGGTTTATTAAATCTGATTCCAATCGATGCAGAAGTGCCAAATGATGGGTATAATATTTATTGTATGTTGAAGGAGAAGGAATCTGTACAGTCTATTTATCAGCAGCTGATGCTGGCAAAAGAGTTTGCGGATGGAAAAAGATGGAATGAGATAGATGGAAAGCTTTTTGAACTTTATGAGGGTGCTGATTTGACAAATCCTTTGAATACCTGTATTGAAGCGAATAAAGGTTCACGTCTTTTAGCTTTGAAAAAGTATGATGAGGCAAAGGAATGTCTGGAAAACCTTTATCAAAAGGATATATCAATGATATATCGTTCTTGTGTCATTTATGATCTTGTTTTGATCGAACTTCTGACAAGTCAGGATATAAATGTGGATAAATATCTGGATGAGAAAATGAAGAAGCGAATGAATAGGGATAAGAGTGATATTTCTTCTTTGCTGGATCAGTACGGTATTGATCTTTTGGTGAATAAAGATGAGGAACAGGCAAAAGTTGATTTAAAGTATTTTAATGATGCCTGCAAGACTCATCCTTATGAGGGAATTGTTGAGGATACAAAGGAATTTGTGAAATTGTTGGAAGAAAGGAAGATGTAAAGATGACGAAAGTAGATGTAATTTCTGGTTTTTTAGGAGCAGGAAAAACAACATTGATCAAGAAACTGCTGGAAGGTGAACTGAAAAATGAAAAGGTCGTTCTCATTGAAAATGAATTTGGTGATGTTGGAATTGATGGCACATTTTTAAGAGAAGCTGGTATTGAAATTAAAGAGATCAATTCCGGATGTATTTGTTGTTCACTTGTAGGTGATTTCAGAGAAGCACTTGTGAAGGTCGTAGAAGAATATGCTCCTGAGAGATTGATTATTGAACCAAGTGGTGTTGGTAAGCTAAGTGATGTTATTGAGGCTATTGAAGATGTGAATCTGAATGTCAATGCACTTGTTTGTGTCGTAGATGTGAAGAAGGCGAAGATGTATCATAAGAATTTTAAAGAATTCTTTGATAATCAGATTGAATATGCGAAAACGGTAATTTTAAGTCGTACACAGGATGTTAGTGATGAAAAGGTTGAAGAAGTCGTACACATGATTCATGAATTCAATCCGAATGCAAAATGCATCATTAGTGACTGGAATGAATTGAGTGATCATCAGATCCTAGAAGTAATGGATGAGCTTCCAAAAGAAGAAGAGCATCATTGCTGCCATCATCATGAAGAAGAACATGAATGCTGTGGACATCATCATGAAGAAGAACATGAATGCTGCGGACATCATCATGATGAAGACCATGAGTGCTGCTGTCATGACCACGATGAACATGATCACGAATGCTGTCACGATCATGATGATCACGAATGTGGCTGTGGACATGGACATCATCACCATCACGGACATCATCATGCAGATGATGATTTTGTAAGTGTAGCTTATGATACAGCACATAGTTATACGAAAGATGAATTGCATGATATGCTTGCTCAATTGGATGAAACTATTTTGAGAGCTAAAGGAATGGTAAAGTCAGATGAGGGATGGCTGTTCTTTGATTATGTTCCTAATGAAATTGATATTCGTCCAGGAGAGGTGCAGACAATTGGTAAAATCGTTGTGATTGGCAGTGTTGTAGATGAAGAAAAGATCAAAGAGATCTTTAGGATAGGATAAGATGGCGATACCTGTATATATTTTCTGTGGTTTTCTGGAAAGCGGGAAAACAACGCTGATTCAGACGACCTTAAAAGATGAAGGATTCAATGAAGGTGAGAAAACACTGCTTCTAGTATTTGAAGAAGGTATTGAAGAATATGATTCTAAATTCTTGAAGGAAACAAATACAGATGTTGAATATTTTGACGATTTAAGTCAATTGAACACGGATATCCTTCGTGAATTAGATAATAAATATACTCCTGATCGTGTTATGGTAGAATTTAATGGTACATGGAATATTGATGACTTTTTGGATATCGAAATGCCATTAGATTGGATCGTTGTCCAGATATTAAGTACCATTGATGCCTCTACTTTTACCAACTATATCAATAATATGCGTACATTCATGTTTAATGTGATCAATCCGGCTGATGTGATCGTATTTAATCGCTGTGATGAAGATACGAAAAAAGCCTATTTGCGTACCAATGTGAAATCGATCAATAAAGGTGCACAAATTATTTATGAGATGAAAGATGGTACGATATCACCAATGACGGATGAAGAAATGCCATTTGATCTTCGTGCTGATGTCATTGAAATAAATGATGATGATTATGGATTATGGTATATGGATGCATTAGATAATGCTCGTAAATATGATGGTAAGACGGTTGTGATTCAAGGCAGGGTCATGCGTCGGATGGAAGATCCAGATGATATTTATGTCATTGGTCGTAAGGCGATGGTTTGTTGTGCAGAAGATACACAATTGATTGGTTATATGGTGAAAAGTAAGCATGCAGAACAAATGGTAGATGGCGACTGGTTACAGTTAAAAGCTAAGATGCATGTTGTCTATGATGAAGAATATCGTGGTGAAGTGCCGATGCTGGAAGAAATATCTTATAAGAGGATTCCACCATTAAAAGAAGAATTAGTATATTTTAGTTAAAACAGAAATTTGAAACAGATTTCTGTTTTTTTTGACACATTGGACAATTTGTCGTAATCATTAGCAGTCTATACTTGACAGTGCTAAAAAGATGACTATAATCATAAGTGTAATCAGGAAGAACATACTAGATTACAGAGATGATATCTAAAGGAGGCGTTAGTTATGTTACTACCTAGATTATTTGATGATGATTTGTTTGATGATGTATTTGATGACTGGATGCCAAGCAGGCATGTATTTGGAAAACATGAAAGAAACTGGATGAAGACGGATATAAAGGATGCAGGCGATTCTTATGAACTGGATATGGATCTTCCGGGATTCAAGAAGGAAGATGTCAAGATTGAATTGGAGAATGGATACTTGACGATCAGTGCGGATAAGAACCATGAAGTGGATGATAAGGATGACAAAGGCAACTATATCCGACAGGAAAGATATTATGGATCATGTTCGAGAAGCTTCTATGTAGGCGAGGATGTAACGCATGAAGATATCAAGGCACGATTTGAGAGTGGAGTCTTGCATTTGAACATTCCAAAGAAAGATCAGCCGAAGGTAGAGGAAAAGAAATATATTTCGATTGAGTAAGTCATTGACTTGCTCTTTTTTTTTGATAGGAGTGAATTACGTTGACAAATCAACAAGTTGGAATTACAATACAGAAGTTGAATTGTCAACAAGTAGAGGAGAAAACTATGGTAGATCGTTTTGAACGTTTTTCTTTATTGTTATTTGAAATACTGCGTTATTGGCATAAGCTGACAGCAGAGGAAATGAAAAAATATGGTTTAAAAGGTGCTCATTCGATATATCTTTTAACAATGCTGCGTTATCCTGAAGGTATTAGTGCGCCACAGCTTTGCGAGTATTGTGGAAAAGATAAGGCTGATGTTTCACGAATGATGGCTTTACTTGAAGGAAAGGGATTAGTGAAGAAAGAAGGGATTCATCAGAATCTATATAAGGGAGTTTTTAAATTGACTGAAGAAGGAAAAAAAGCAGCTTTGTTTGTTTCCAAGAGGGCTTCTTTAGCGGTGGATCTTGCAAGTAAAGATTTGAGTGAAGAAAAAAGAATAGTCTTATATGAAGCTTTGGAACAGATTGTTACCAATCTTCGGAAACTGAATAAGGAGGGTTTACCAGAATAATGAATCCTATAGTTAAATGTTTTTGTCGAATTTATCAAGGGGTCTTTCATTTAGCTTTACCTTTATTACCTTATCGGGAACCGGAATTATATTCAAGTATTGAAGATATCAAGGATCTTTTAAAGAAACTCAATGTAAGATCTGTATTGCTTGTCAGTGATACGGCTTTAAAAGAAAACAGAAAGCCGTTAGAAGAATTACTTCGTGATCAAGGCATTCATTATGCACTCTATGATAAGACATGTGCGAATCCAACAGTCTGGAATGTAGAAGAAGCACGTGAACTTTATCTAAAAGAAAACTGTGAAGCTTTGATTGCTTTTGGTGGCGGTTCTTCAATGGATTGCGCAAAAGGGGTAGGCGCACGTATTGCTTACCCGAATAAATCATTAGATCGGTTAAAAGGACTTTTACGTGTCTTAAAAAAGATACCACCACTCATTGCCATCCCAACTACAGCCGGAACTGGTAGTGAGGTAACGATAACAGCGGTAATTACGGATAGCGAGAAGAAACATAAATACACAATGAATAGTTTTACGCTGATTCCAAGCCATGCAATTCTTGATCCGAAAGTTACGTATTCATTACCTCCACATCTAACTGCAACAACAGGAATGGATGCTTTAACTCATGCGGTTGAAGCGTATATCGGTAACTCTACAAGTAAACAGACAAGAAGATGTTCACTAGAAGCAGTACATTTAATTTTTAAGAATATTGAAAAAGCTTATACTAAGGGAGATGATTATGAAGCTCGCAAAAAGATGCTTCATGCTTCCTATATTGCTGGTATTGCTTTTTCAAAGTCATATGTAGGCTATATACATGCAATAGCACATTCTTTAGGAGGACAGTATAATATTCCTCATGGATTGGCAAATGCTGTTTTAATGCCTTATGTACTAAAGGATTATGGAATATCTGCTCATAAAAAATTACATGAACTAGGAATTGCAGCAGGAGTTGCATCTGAAAATGATTCGCATGAACAAGGTGCAAATAAGTTTATCATGGCTATTGAAAATTTAAATCAAAAGATGAATATTCCTACAAAATTTGAAGGAATTTTGGAAGAAGATATACCAGTGATGGCAAGATATGCCTCTAAGGAAGCAAATCCTTTATATCCTGTACCTAAGCTGATGAATGCAAAAGAATTAGAAAAGTTTTACTACATGGTTTCTATTGGAGGAAAAAATGAACATTGATGAAATTTTAGAAAAACAGCGTCTTTATTTTCAAAGTGGTGCAACATTATCGGTAGATTTCCGTATAGAAATGTTGAAAAAGTTAAGAAATGTGATTACCAAATATGAAAAAGAGATTGCTTGTGCATTAAAAGAAGATTTAGGAAAAAGCGAATACGAAAGCTATATGTGTGAAACAGGTCTTGTACTGAGTGAAATCAGTTATATGATTCGTCATGTTAGAAAATATGCTCGTAAACACTATGTATATACTCCTCTTTCACAGTTTGCAGCTGTTAGCTATAAACAATCTGTTCCTTATGGAAATACACTGATCATGAGTCCTTGGAACTATCCATTACTTTTAACGATCGATCCGCTGGCAGATGCAATTGCAGCCGGTAATACGGCTATTGTAAAGCCTAGCGCTTATTCACCGGCTACTAGCAATCTGATTGATAAAATGATAAAAGAATGTTTTCCTAGTGAATACATTGCTGTTGTGACCGGAGGAAGAAAAGAAAATGCAGCTCTTTTAGAAAAGAAATTTGATTTTATCTTTTTTACCGGTAGTCAGAATGTTGGAAAAGAGGTGCTGCGTCATGCTGCTGAATATCTGACTCCTGCAGTTTTAGAGTTAGGAGGCAAGAGCCCTTGCATCGTTGACAAAAGTGCAAAAATAAAATTAGCAGCTAAAAGAATCGTTTTTGGAAAATATTTAAACTGTGGTCAGACTTGTGTTGCCCCTGACTATATTCTTTGTCATGAAAGTGTGAAAGATCAGCTGATTCAAGAAATTTGTCTACAGATCAAAAAACAATTTGGGGAACAGCCATTAGAAAATCATGATTATGGAAAAATTGTCAATCAAAAACATTTTGAACGTCTTTTAGGTCTGATTGATCAAAAGAAGGTGATTATCGGTGGTGAGGCAGATCAAAAGGTTCATAAGATTGCACCTACTTTAATGGATCAGGTTACTTGGGAAGATGCAATCATGCAAGAAGAAATCTTTGGGCCTATTTTACCAGTATTGACATTTAACAAGATAGATGAAGTCATTGATGTGCTTGCTGATAAGCCAAAACCGTTAGCATTTTATATTTTTTCAGAAGATAAAGCTGTGATCCAAAAGCTGAGCAATCGCTGTCGTTATGGTGGTGGCTGTATCAATGATGTCATCATTCATTTAGCGACGAGCGAAATGGGTTTTGGTGGTGTTGGCGAAAGTGGTATGGGGGCTTATCATGGAAAGATTGGCTTTGATGCCTTCTCACATACGAAAAGTATTGTTGATAAGAAAACATGGATGGATCTTCCCATGCGTTATCAGCCATATCGAAAAGGTTTGCACGAAAAACTGTTACATTTGTTTTTAAGATAAAAGAAAAGTGTCATCGTTTAATGGCACTTTTTTTGATAATTAGTTTTGAAGATATTCCAATATTTCTTTAGCGTTATTCTCTGGACTTGCTTTTTCAAATGTTTTAATGATCATACCTTCTTCATCAATAACATAGGTAGAACGCATGATGCCCATATATGTTTTTCCATAAAGTTTCTTTTCTTTCCATACATCATAAGCTTCAATCACCTTATGATCAACATCGGAAAGCAGGATAAAAGGAAGATCATATTTATTTTTAAAATTAAGATGAGATTTGGATGTATCTTTACTGATACCGATAACAGCCACATCCAGCTTTTTAAAATCATCATAGGCATTTTTAAACGCACAGGCCTGTTTTGTACATCCTGGAGTATTATCTTTTGGATAAAAGTATAAAACAACTTTCTTACCTTTAAAAGAAGAAAGAGAGATAGGATTACCATTTTCATCTGGCAATGTAAAATCAATGGCTTTTGTATTCACTGCTAACATATTTACCTCCTTGGAACAATTTCTAGCCAATAACCATCAGGGTCTTCAATAAAATAAATACCCATTGATGGATTTTCAAAACATACACAGCCCATTTCTTTATGCTTCTTATACGCATTTTCAAAATCATCACATTCAAAAGCTAAATGAAATTCACATTCACCTAAATCATAGCTTTGAGGATGATCATGTAGCTGGGTCAGTTCTAATTCAAAATCACTTTGATCATTTTTCACATAAACGATCGTAAACGTTTCTGTTTCTTTTCGTCTTACTTCTTTAAGTCCTAAAGCTTCTTCATAAAATTTTAACGAAGCGTCTAGATCAGATACGTTATAATTTTCATGGATCATCTTAAAATTCATATTCTTTCACCCTTTCTGTATTGACAATATTTTCGCTATTTTTCACTTTCAACAACAATTCTTCCATACGGGCAGGATCACTTGAGAAATGCATTGGAAAAATAACTGAGGTATCTGTCCATTCATTAAAGATTTCAAGTCCTTCACAGGCAAGCTCATCACCCTGACGAGGATCTAATACAAGAAAAGCTAAGTCAAAATGACGGTCTTTGATTTTTTTCATTTCAGCCATAAAACTGCCACGCATCATTTTTGCTTCCTTTTCACTATCATCTTCCCAAAGCCATAGATGTAAATCACCTGCATGATAGATTACTTTATCTTCTACTTCTACAATAAAAGCAACCCCACTGTCTGTAGAGAGCAATGTTGAAATGGTCATATCATCGACATGTATCGTTTCATCATGATGCATGTGAATGACATGGATGGGGGTCTGCTTGATCTCATTGGCCAAGATAAACGTACGATTTTTGAAATCTTTCGTTTTTTCAAAAACTTCTGGATTGTAATGATCCTGATGTTTATGAGAGACAAACACATATAAGGGTTTGTCACTTTGAATGATTGGCAAGTCTTTCATATAATAATCAAATAATAAAATATGATGTTCAAGCTCAACCATGAAACCACTGTGATATATCGGATATATTTTCATGATTACCTCCGAACTCATTGTAGCACATTTTTAAAAATATGTTACAATACATGCATGAAAACAAATTATTTAGAAAGAATGAGAGATTATTTACAAGATGAATATGAAGAATTTCTAATGACCATAGATAAAGAAATGTATAAGGGGCTAAGTGTCAATACAACAAAATGCAGCTCATCTTTTGTAGAGGAAAACTTTCCTTATAAACTGACGCCTTCTTCATTTGGTGAGAATTGTTATTTATTTGATGCGAATGTCAAAGCAGGAAGTCATTGGACACACTTAGCAGGACTTTATTATCTTCAGGAGCCAAGTGCTGCCAGTGTTGTGAAAGCTTTGGATATTCAAGAGGGTGATTGGGTTTTAGATGCTTGTGCAGCTCCAGGTGGTAAAAGTCATCAGATTGCCTGTGCTCTAAACAATACCGGCTTTCTATTAAGTAATGAGATCGATCCTAAACGAGCGAATATCCTTTTATCGAATATGGAAAGATGTGGGGTTGGCGAGAATATGATCACCTGCTCACCTTTAGAAAGGCTGGCACCTCAGATTCAGGGTGTCTTTGATAAAGTACTGGTCGATGCACCATGCAGTGGAGAAGGCATGATGAAAAAACATGAGCTGGCATCAGTGGAGTGGAGCGCAGAAAATAATCTGGCATGTCAGAAACGCCAGCTGCGTATTTTAGATGAAGCTGTTTCATGTTTAAAAGAGGGTGGCATTTTAGTGTATTCCACCTGCACCTATGCAATCGAAGAAAATGAGGCCGTTATCTATGAATTTTTAAAGAGACATCCGGAAATGGAACTTATGGATGGCGGCGATCATGTAAAGCGAAGAGGTCTGCCTTATAAAGATCTGGATGTTTCTAAGGTGCGACGTATCTATCCGATGGATGGCGGTGAAGGACATTTCTTTGCGAAAATGCGTAAAAAAGGTGGTATGAAGACAAGTATTTTAAAATATAAGAAAGTAAAGAAAATCAGTCCACTAGCAATTGAATTTATAAAAGAGCAAAGTGATCTTTCCTTGAATTTGATTGAAATCAACAATAAGGTTTATGCCAGGAAAGAGATGTTTTTAGATTTAGATGTGAATGTACTCAGACAAGGTATCTATACAGGTGAAGTGGTAAAAAATCGTTTTGAGCCACATCAGCATTTTTATATGTCTTCACTTCTGATGTCGCATTATCGTCATGTAATTGATATGAATAAAGAGGAAGCACAGCTATTTTTAAGTGGTAATGTTTTTCCTTATGAGCAAAAAGGTTATGTATGCTGTAGTTATAAGCATATTCCTTTAGGTTATGGCAAGGGAGACGGTACTCAGATAAAAAATAAGTATCCGAAAGGCTTAAGAACATTGAAAGCATTTGATAGAACAGATTAGTTGCTTATTTGGGTCAAAGAAGCTATACTTGCGTAAAGGAGACCTATGATGAAAAAACGAATCAGTGCTTTACTGATAGGGATACTTGTGGCAGCATGTGCTGCTCCTTCAGATAGTCAGAGGGATGCTTTACGTTTTAAAGAGGAATATGAGTCTTTGAACGGTCAAGAAAATACAAGTGGCATTGATTATGTGGATATTTCGATACCAGAAGAGAATCCGATCATATATGCAGATATTGATAAACTTATGGAAATCATTGATAGTGAAGGTATCATATATTTTGGCTTTGATGAATGTCCATGGTGTCGGAATGCTTTACCGGTCTTGATTGAAGCTTTTCAGGAAAAAGAAGTGGAAGAAATCTATTATTACGATATCAAAGAGATTCGTGATGAACTTATATTAAATGAAGAAGGCATCATTGAGGTTATTAAGGAAAAAAGTGAGGATTATCAGAAAATCTATGATGCCTTATATGAAAGCTTAAATGTTTATGAGGGCTTGAATGATGTGACGATAAAACGATTATATGCTCCAAGTGTTTTCTTTATTAAAAATGGTGAAGTAGTGCTTATGCATGAAAGCACTGTTGAATCCCAGGCAGATCCCAGTGTAATGATGGGAGATGCTCAAAAACAGAAACTTAAAGATATTTACATACAGGGTCTAAAGAAAATTTCAAATACTTATTGTGATACAAATTGCTAGTGCATCTATTTTCAGAAATAGATGTTTTTTATATATTAGGAAATTTCATTTTTTGATTGATAGAAAGAGGATGAAAGAAAATAAAAAAAGTTAAGTGTTATTTATGTTATGATAATATATATCATTAATTTGAAATTATAGTATCATTATAGTTATTAATATGATATAATATATGTACAAAACATCTCATTTCTGTCAAGGAGGCATCATGAAAGTCTTTTCTCTTTCCAACCGTTTCTATTACCGCGAATTCCCTGATCTGAAGAACACCGTTCTTCATGATCTTGCTGTCTATAACCGGTAATGCTGCCTCTTTCTTCCTTGGGAGGATTGAGGCAGATCCAGATCGAATAGACCTTCTTGAGATTTTCATAATGGGAACCTTTGATCTGATCCTCATACTGCATGGAAAGCATCCTTCCGCCATAATAGACCCCTCTTGCTGATAAAGGATAGCCGGGATAGAAGTCATCCTGAATTTCGATATTGATGTAGAAGTCGATATCCTGATCACGCTCAGGAAGATGTGCCATAAAGAAGATATCAAAGACAGCTTTTCCTTCTTCCAGAGTATCATCTTCAAACTGGGTAATGAAAGGTGAAAGACGATGAACTTCTTTCTGATTGACAGAGATATCATGGATACACTTGCTGGCAATGATAAAGACATCAACATTACTGAATTCATGAATACAGCGTTTAAGGATATATGAGAGAAAGATAGGACGAGCGAGGATCTGTTTACAAAATGTATCATACTGTTTGTTGAGATTGCTCATACACACACCCACTCTTATATATCCATCAAATCGGCAAATTTCCCAAAATTTAATATAAAAATTATATTTAAAAAATTTAAAAGGCTTATTTGCATTCTATATCATTTTGCATTATCATAATAAACAGGGATGTGAAAATATGTATCGTATATTAATCGTAGAAGATGATCGAGTTATTGCGAAGCAGATTGAAAATCGTATCAGCAGTTGGGGATATGAGGTAAAATGTGTCGAAGATTTTCAGAATGTATTTGTTGATTTTGGTGCTTTTGATCCTCATTTAGTTTTGATGGATATTTCTTTGCCATTTTATAATGGTTATCACTGGTGCAGCGAGATTAGAAAAGTTTCGAAAATTCCAATCTTGTTTATTTCAAGTGCTCCAGATAATATGAATATTGTTATGGCTATCAATATGGGTGGTGATGATTTTATTGCGAAACCTTTTGATTTAGAAGTTTTAACGGCTAAGATCCAGGCATTGCTTCGCCGCAGTTATGATTTTACGGCACATAACAATTTGCTTGAACATAGAGGTGCTGTTTTAAATACAAATGATACAACTTTGACGTATCATTCCGCAAAGCTTGATTTGACCAAAAATGATTATCGTATTCTTTTGACATTGATGGAAAATAAAGGAAAGGTGATTTCCAGAGAAACATTAATGGTCAAGCTATGGGAAAGTGATGAATATATTGATGAAAATACATTGACAGTGAATATGACACGTTTAAGAAGAAAACTAGAAAGTATTGGTCTGGATGATTTTATTACGACAAAGAAAGGAATTGGGTATATCATTGAATGACGCTGTTTTTTAAATATATGTATCAGCATCGTAAGACCATTTTCTTTTATTTCTTATTTTCTGTTATTTTTCTTGTTATTTTTTGGCTTTATCGGCTTCCTTTAGATGCGGTTGGTTATGCTTTTCTAATTTGTACCTTTATTGGAAGCATAGGAGCTCTGATAGATTTCTGGCATTTTTATAAGCAGCATAAAACGTTGGTAGATCTTCAAAAACGGGTGATGCTGAGTATTGATGAACTTCCAGAAGCAACAAATCAAAGCGAAGAAGATTATCAGAAATTAATAAAAGTGATTCATCAGGATAAGATTGATCTTATTACTCAAAAAGACCATGATTATGAAGAAATGATGGAATATTATACTTTATGGGCGCATCAGATCAAGACACCTATTGCGGCGATGCGTCTTTTGCTGAGCGATAAAGAAGAAAGTGAATGTGAAGAAGAACTTTTTAAGATTGAACAATATGTAGAGATGGTCTTGACTTATTTAAAGGTGGATCATCAGGGAAATGATTTTCAGTTTGAGTTTGTAGATATTGATTCATGTATCAAACAGTGTATTCGTAAATATGCGAAATTATTTATTCGTAAAAAACTTCAGCTGAATTATGAAGCAAGATCTTTGCAAGTATTGACAGATGAAAAATGGCTCTGTTTTGTTATTGAACAGCTTCTTTCCAATGCCATTAAATACACACCTTCTGGTTATGTGAATATAGAGGTGAAAGATGAAATGCTTATCATTGAAGATAGTGGTATCGGTATTCAGAAGGAAGATCTTCCACGTGTCTTTGAAAAGGGATTTACCGGTTATAATGGACGTAAAGATAAAAAATCAAGTGGGATTGGTTTATATCTGGTGAAACAGGTTTGTAATCGTTTGGGACATAAGATCAGTATTGAAAGTGAACTTGGAAAATATACCCGTGTCATGATTGATTTGCGACATATAGATTTAGAAGTAGAATAAAGATGCTTACCAATTTGTAAGTTTAACAGGAAAACTGTAAGCTAAAGAAATGGCTCGCAAATATGATTTCTTGTAGAATAAGGGTGTCAGTAAGGAGGATAAGTTATGATGATATTAGAAGCAAATAACTTAAAGAAAGTTTATACGACACGATTTGGAGGAAATCATGTTCAAGCGTTAAAAAATGTTTCCTTTTCAGTAGAAGAAGGTGAATATGTTGCGATCATGGGAGAAAGCGGTAGTGGTAAGACGACCCTTTTGAACATTTTAGCTTCTTTAGATAAACCAACAAGTGGTGAAGTACTGTTAAGAGGAAAAAAACTTACTTCGATCAGTGAAAAAGAAATATCAGCTTTTCGAAGAGAGCATTTAGGCTTTGTTTTTCAGGATTTTAATTTATTGGACACCTTTAGTGTCAAAGATAATATCTTGTTGCCATTAGTTCTTTCAAGAAAAAGTGTTAAGGAAATGGAAACAAGTCTCATGCCGGTTGCACGCTCATTAGGTATTGAAGATATCTTGGCTAAAATGCCTTATGAAATCAGTGGCGGGCAACGTCAGCGTGTAGCAGTCGCCAGAGCAATCATTACTCATCCGGATATCGTTTTAGCGGATGAACCGACAGGAGCATTGGATTCTCGCAATACGGATGAATTATTAGAACTTTTTAATCAGATCAATGAAGCAGGTCAGACGATCTTGATGGTAACTCACTCTACAAAAGCAGCTTCACATGCGAAACGAGTGATGTTTATCAAAGATGGTGAGGTATTTCATCAGATTTATCGTGGCGATCAAAGTGCCGCCCAAATGTACCAGAAAATCAGTGATACGCTGACTCTGATTGCAACGGGTGAGAAATATGAATAAGTTTTTCTATTTAAAGCTGGCGCTTCAAAATCTTAAGAAAAATTCCAAGATGATCATTCCATATCTTTTGACAGCCACGCTTTTTTCAATGATGTTTTATGTGATCCTGGCGTTGTCGCTGCATAGTGAATTTTATGGACGGACACGTGGTGTCATGCTTTCTTTGGGAGTTATTGTTATTGGTATTTTTGCGTTTATCTTTCTGTTTTATACAAATTCTTTTGTTATTAAGCAAAGAAAGAGTGAATTGGGTCTTTACAATATTTTAGGAATGGAAAAATATCATATATCCCGTATCTTGATATATGAAATACTTATTTTAGCACTTATTTCCATTACGGCAGGTATTTGTATAGGAAGTCTTTTTGGGCAAGGAATCTTTCTTTTATTAGTAAAGATGGTTGGTGATCTGCCAACGATGAACTTTGAAATATCTTTAGATAGCATCAAATGGACTTATCTTCTTTTTGGTATTATTTTTCTTTGTACAGCATTCTATAATGTTTCACAGATTCATTTATCAAAACCTATCGATTTATTAAGAAGCAAGAGCGAAGGTGAAAAAGAACCAAAGACAAAATGGATCATGACCATTTTAGGTATTGCTTGTTTAGCTGGCGGATATTATCTGGCAGTGACAGTAAAAGATCCTATTCAAGCGATTTATTTATTCTTTATCGCAGTTATATTAGTTATATTTGGAACATATTTTTTATTTACTGCCGGAAGTATTGCTTTATTAAAGCTTATGCGGAAAAATAAAAGTTATTACTATAAGACAAGTCATTTTGTATCTGTGTCTAATATGATTTATCGTATGAAGCAGAATGCGGTCGGATTAGCGAATATCTGTATTCTGGCAACGATGGTACTTGTTATGATTTCTTCTACTGGATCTTTATTTATCGGTGTTAATGATTTAATTAATCGTGAGATCAGCAAAGATGTAGAAGCCTCTTTTGGAAGTTATTATCTGGAAGTGAATCAGGCAGTGGATCAAAATGTTATGAATTATTTTAAAGATATTGAAATGACTGATTTTACTAGGAATTATAATTTTTCACTGGCTTTAAAATTAGAAGATAATACGATGATTCCAAAAGATGAGGATGAAACAAATTATAGTGATTATTATTATGTATATTTTTCAATACAAGAAGATCTTGATTTAAAAGATCATGAAATTGCTGTTTATTTTGATGATGGAACGATCATAGACCATTTAACGATTGGTTCTCAAACATATCAGGTCAAATATAATTCTGATAATCTGGAAAATGGTTCTTTAGATAGTATGTTTAATTATAATCCAGGATTTAAAGGACTTGTCTATATTGTCATGGAGGATGAAGCAGCAATCGATCAGATGTCTAAAAGTATTGATCTCAGCCATTATGGCTATGTAAATTGGCCACAGTACAATTATGGTTTTAACTGTGATCTTAGTGAAGAAGAATTTACAAAATTACAAGAAGATATTTATCAGATTTATCAGGATACAACAGATCAGTTTGAAGATCTTGAGTTTGATTATGGCTATTCTGTCAACTTTCAATCAGCTTATCGACAGGAACTTATGGAATTCTTTGGCAGTTTCTTCTTCCTTGGTATTTTCTTAAGTATTCTGTTTATGATTGCGACAACACTGATCATGTATTATAAGCAGATCAGCGAAGGCTATGATGATGTGAAACGTTATGAGATCCTTCAAAAAGTAGGTATGAGCCATGAAGAAGTTAAGAAATCGATTCATTCACAAATCATGATCGTCTTCTTTATGCCACTGATTACGGCCGGTATTCATCTGATGTTCTCGTTCAATATGATCTATCAGATGTTCATGGCCTTTGGTATGACTAATAAGGCAATGTTTGCTTCTGTCATGGCTATTGTTTATGTGATTTTCTCGATTTTCTATTTCATTATCTATCAGCTAACAGCTAAGGTTTACTATAAGATCGTAAGTTAAAAAAGTTCAGTAATACTTTGATGTATTACTGAGCCTTTTTATTTAAAAGATTTAAGTAATAAGTCTTCTCTTCAATAGGAATCTGTAAGGCATCCATCGCTTCATCAACACTTAATTTCAATGTCTTTGTTAAGCTGTGGATTGCCTCTAATCTTTCATGTTCTTTACCCTCAAGGATACCTTCTTTTTTGCCTTGTAAAAGTCCTTGTTGAATTCCTCTCTGCAATCCCTGAGCAATTCCTTTCTCTGTGCCCATCTTCTCTACATAATCTCCATAGTCGCACATGCTTCTTACCTCCTTTGCCAGTCCTCCCTTAAGCCTTATATCGTACTTCTCTAATGCCTCATTCTTCTTTTCATAGTCCATCCCATTATCTGCCAATATCCTTAGGATGTTCATCGAAATATATTCGCTTTCCTTATACCCTAAGTATAGCACAAGGATCTGCTGCTTATCAAAATATTTTTCTTCCTCGCACGCATTCCCGATAATATGCTCCTCCACCATCCGGTAACGGTTGATGCAGTTTTGTTTATGCTTGGGGGCATTGAACACGATCCAGATCGATACCACCTTTACGATATCGTCATACTGCGCATGGTCGAAGAACTCATTCACCTGCATCGATATATTGCGGGAATTGTAGTAGTTGGCTCTGCTTAAGACATGGCTTCTTCCTTTCAGTTCACCCTGTGCTTCCAGATTGATGATCATGGCGATCCTTCCTTTATTATGGGGCAGAGAAGCATAGACAAGCGAATCGAAGACAACACTGACATCATCTTCATTATTCTCATTACGATGTCCAGAAATAAGATGCGTATGCAAAGGGACATCACCTTGAGGCTCGATACATTTCATGATTTCACCGATAGAGGAATTTGCATATTCCTCAAGGTGATCCTTCATGATATAAGCAAGGATCAGCTTGTTCCTTAAGATATTTTTGAAATGCTGATCGAGTAAGATTTTCTGCTTCATAAAAGAGTACCTCCCTACTCTTTTATATGCACTTAATTCTCAAATTTCCCACTTTTAAAAAAATTTGTATAAAAATTTACATGGACATGTTTTGATGGAAGAAAACATATAGTATGAAGCACCTATCTTTGATTCTTTCAGAAATGTAAGGAATTTAAGAAAATTGTAAGTATTATTAAAGGATTTTTCTAGGTCTTTTCTTTTATAATAAAAGCATCAAAGGAGTGTATGATTATGAAGAAAAGTTTTCAGTATTTATTAATAGGAAGCGGTATCGTACTTGGAGCATTGGTTTTAATAATGAAACAGAAAAGGGGAAGATAGAGATGGATTTCGCAAAGGAAATTATATTATTAAGTATTTTGATGGGATTGATGTTTATTGGATTGTATAAGGTGAGTGAGCATGGAAACTAATTTGCAGTTTATATGTATTTTAATAGAAGTAGTGATTTGGGGTATATTGATGCTTTATTTTCACTATCGAAATCAAAGGCAAAAGAAATAGTCTTTGATTTTTTTTATTATGTTTTTTGTGTTTTTTAAAAAAAAGGAGGTAAAAATGGGTAATTCTGGGCTTATTTTGATGTTTATATGTAAAATGTTATAGTTAAATTCAAGTAATTATTGTATAATTGAAGTAAATTTTGAATAAATTTGAAAGGAAGGCATGAAAATGCTTAAAAGCGTATACTATGTACTGAATGAGAACTTTACAAATCTATATCGAATTTTTTGTATCTCTCGATATGAATTGCTTGCGGATATGCGTGATTCTAAGTTTGGTTTATTTTGGAATTTTGCTTCTCCTGCAATTCAGGTCATTACTTACTGGCTGGTATTTGGTATAGGAATGAATCGGAAAGGATATGATGGGGTGCCCTATCTTCCTTGGGTCATCGTAGGTTTTGCGGCATGGTGGTATCTTCAGCCATGTATTACTCAGGGCTGCAGTGCTGTATTCTCAAAAAAAGATGTCATTACGAAGATGAAATTTCCGATCAGCATTTTGCCGGCAACAGTATGTGCTAAAGAATTTTTTAATCATTTATGTATGATGGCAATTACAATCGTAGTACTTTTGCTTTATGGATATCGACCGAATATTTATTGGCTGAATTTAATTTATTATGCCTTTTGTGCTTTTATGTTTGTAGAGTCATTATCGTTAGTTACATCTGTTTTAACGATGATGTGGCGTGATGTAAAGAAGCTTGTTGTTTCTTTGATGCGTATGATTTTATATTTATCACCTGTACTTTGGCCGGCTGCTTTTAGTCAGTTTCCTTTTATGACATTTGTGATGAAATTAAATCCGGTTTATTACATTGTTACAGGTTATCGTGATGCGGTGTTTTTTAATAAGAGCTTTTTAAGACATCCAGCCATGGGACTATATTTTTGGATCGTTGTTTTGGTGCTGTTTGTCATAGGTTCAAGTCTGATGTACCATTTCAAGAAGAAAATGATTGATATGATCTAAGAGGTGCAACATGGATAAGAAAATAGAGTATGCTGTGGAAATGAATCATGTTTCCAAAATTTATGCGCTAAAACAAAAAGAAAAGAAAAAGAAGAAAGAATATTTTTATGCTTTAAAAGATATTAGTTTTCAAATTGAAAAAGGTGATGTCGTTGGTATCTTAGGAACGAATGGCTCAGGAAAGTCAACTTTGTCATTGATCTTAGCAGGTATTTCTGATCATGATGGTGGAGAGATGATCGTCAATGGTGAACAGGCTTTGATTTCAATCAATACCGGTTTGAATCAGCAATTGACTGGTGAAGAGAATATTAATGTAAAGGGAGCGTTGTTAGGTCTTTCTAAGAAAAGAATTGCGGAAATTAAAGAGGGTGTGATTGAATTTGCGGAATTAGGTGATTTTCTTTATCAGCCGGTAAAGAAATATTCCAGTGGTATGAAATCAAGACTTGGATTTTCGATTTCTTTGGCTTTGAATCCGGATATATTTATTGTCGATGAAGCACTATCTGTAGGAGATAAGGGTTTTGCACAGAAGTGTCTGAATCGGATGATGCAGCTTCGAGATGAAAAGAATAAAACGATCTTCTTTATTTCCCATTCACTTCCTCAGGTGAGAAGTTTCTGTAAGAAAGGAATGTGGATCGAAGGAGGAAAGCTGATTGAATTTGGAGAAATTAATGAAGTGTGTGATCATTATGCAGCGTATGTAGATCACTATAATTCATTAAATGAAAAAGAGAAAAAGAAAGTTCGTGATGAAAAATTTAATGAACGTCTTATAAAAGGGGAAATAAAAAAAGGTTTCTGGGAACATATATTCAAATAGCGGAGGTTATATGAAAAAGGTTATTACATATGGTACATTTGATTTATTCCATGTAGGGCATCTAAATTTATTAAGACGAGCGAAAGAATTAGGTGATTATCTTATCGTAGCGGTATCTAGTGATGCATTTAATGCGATGAAGGGAAAGCAATGTGCGATTCCTGATTATGAACGTATGGAGATCGTACAGGCAATCAAATATGTTGATAAGGTCATTTTAGAAGAATCTTGGGAACAAAAAATATCAGATGTGCAGAAATATGATGTAGATATCTTTGTAATGGGAGATGACTGGAAGGGAAAATTTGATTTTCTAAAAGATTACTGTGAAGTAGTGTATCTTCCTAGAACGGAAGGAATTAGTACAACACAGATTAAGGAAGAAATGAAAGAAAGTATGTGAGGCTTCTTATGAAATCTTTGCAGATTGCTAAAAAAGGGATAGTTTGGATTTTAAAAATTTTATGCCGAATATTTTATGCTGTTGTACCAGTTAAAGACAATTCTATTGTTTTTATGGCCTATCATGGCAGAGGATACTTAGACAATCCAAAAGCTATTTATGAGGAAATGACAAAAGATCCAAAATTTAAAGATTATCAATTTTATTGGGTTTTGCGTCATAAAAATGATTGTCCTTCAAATGCCATATCTGTCAAATATATGAGTATACACTATCTTTATATATTTGCCAGAGCTAAATATTGGGTTGTAAACTGTAAGCTTCCGCAATATATTTATAAAAAAAAGAATCAAATCTATCTTCAAACATGGCATGGAACACCTTTGAAAAAGTTAGGACATGATATTGAAGTATCAGCAGATATGAAATTTTACAGAAGTGGTCTTAGTCAAAAAGAAATGTTATGTACATATGACGATGATGTAGCTAAATATAACTATTTAATCTCTCCGAATCCTTTTACCACTAAAGTTTTTCCATCAGCTTTTCATATTAGTCCTGAAAAGCTTATAGAAGTAGGTTATCCGAGAAATGACATATTAAGCAATCAAAATGTAGAATTAATTGAAAACATAAAAAGAACCTTAAATTTACCATTCGATAAAAAGGTTATTTTATATGCACCAACCTGGCGTGATGATTCATTTGTTACAAAAGGCTATACGTTTGAATTAAAAGCAGATTTTAAAAAATGGAAAATACTTTTACAAGATGAATATATTGTGCTGTTTAAACCACATTATTTAATCGTAAATAAGATAGATAGTATTCAGGAATTAGACGGCTTCTTATATTCAATTGATGCAGATTTTGATATCAATTATTTATATTTAGTTAGTGATATTCTAATTACAGATTATTCGAGTGTCTTTTTTGATTATGCGATTTTAAATCGTCCTATTTATTTTTATATGTATGATCGTAGCAATTATCAGCATCAACTGAGGGGATTTTATCTCGATGTAGATAAAGACCTTCCTGGCAAAGTATATGAAAATGAAGACGAAATGTTGGAAGATGTTAAAGATAAAAAATTCGATTATCAGAAATTAAAAGAATTCAATCATGAATTTAATTGCTTCCAAGATGGTCAGTGTTCAAAAAAAGTTATAGATACGGTATTTTGTTAGGCGGGAGGAGTCGAAAAATGTATTGGAAAGAAAAGATTCTTTATATTACACTCAGTTTATTAAAAGTATTTTTTCCTTTTATGAAAATCAGATCTAATAAAATAGTATTCGTTTCATTGGAAAGCAATAAACTTGAAAATGAATTTAAAATGCTTAGTAAACAATTGATGAGGGATAATCAATATGATTTACAATATGTGCTTTTTAAATTTGATGGTACATTATTAGGAACAGTAAAATATTTTTTTGTTTGTATTCATCAATTTTTTGAAATAAATACAAGCAAATTAGTCATACTTGATTATAATAATTATGTTGTTTCTAAATTTAAACGCAAGGGTGTTCAGGTCTTGCAGCTTTGGCATGCCAGTGGTGCCATTAAAAAGTTTGGAAATGAAACAAAAAGGGACTATCCAATTGCCAATTATGATTATGTAATTGCCAATTCAGATCAATTTAAGCCTTATTATGCAAAAGCTTTTGGAGTTTCAGAACAGCAAGTTATAGTAACAGGTATTCCTAAATGCGACTGCTTATACAATCCTGAATACTTAGAATCACGAAAAATAAAAATAATCGAAAAATATCCTCAAATACAAAATAAAAAAAAAGTTTTATATGCACCTACTTTTAGGGGGCGAATTACAAGCGGATTTAAAAATGTATATATGGATTTAAATAAATTACATGAGTTATTAGGAGAAGAATATGTAATTATGTATAAGCTGCATCCTTTATTAAAAAATCATATCATTAGTAATCATCCTAATATTATCTGTTGTAATTCTGAGAATCTTTATCACCTTTTTTCTATAACTGATTATTTTATATCAGACTATTCAGCTATCATCTTTGATTTTTCCATTATGAATAAACCGATGATATTTTATGCTTTTGATTTAGATAAATATAAAGAGGAAACGGGTATTTTCCTAGATTATTTGAATGAGATGCCAGGTCCTGTGTGTTATAATGAAGAAGAAGTTGCAAACAGCATTCTTGCTGATGAATTTGATTTATCCAAAATAGAAGTCTTTTGCAGAAAATATCATAAGTATAATGATGGTCATTCATTATCCAGGGTATTAACACTAATTAAAGATATTATGTCAAAGGATGGTGCATGATGAAAAAAATCAAAAGAATGATAAAAAAAATTGGGAAGCAATATCGAATTATAAATAAGTGTATTGACAGCATTCAAGCATACAGAAGAAAAAGATATTACAAGAAAATGTATCAGACAATGAAAGTGGATGATAAATTAGTTATTTTTGAAGCATTTTTAGGTAAACAGTTTGCTTGCAGTCCTAAAGCTCTTTATGAGGCAATGCTTCGTGATGAATATTTTAAAGACTTTATATTTGTGTGGGTATTTAGAAATCCTGCTCAAAGAAGAATGGAATTTACTGATCATCGAACAGTAATTGTGAAATATAATTCACGTAGATATTTTCGCTATTACGCACGAGCAAAATATTGGATTACAAATTGGCGATTATCTGATGCTATTATAAAAAAGGATAATCAAATTCTAATACAGACATGGCATGGGACCCCTTTGAAAAAAATAGGAATGGATTTAGAAATTGAAGGGAATGCGACAACATCTCAGAAAAAGGGGCATGCTATGTATCTAAATGATGCAAAAAAATACGATTATTTTATTTCACCTTCTGCGTTTTGTACGAAGGTATTTGCAAGTGCATTTGGATTAAATCAATTAAATAAACAAAATATTTTAATCGAAACAGGTTATCCACGAAACGATTTTTTATTTCGTTATACTGAAGAAGACGTAAGAAATTTAAAAAAAGAGCTTCATTTACCTGAAAATAAAAAAATTATTCTGTATGCACCTACATGGAGAGATAATCAACATCAATTGGGTGTTGGATATACTTTCGATGCTTCAAAATATATCAATGATTTCCTTGAATCAATTAGTGATGACTATATGGTTATTTTGCGTCTTCATTACTTGGTTGCTAATCAACTTGATCTTAGTGCCTTTAAAGGGAAAGCCATTGATTATTCTCGTTTAGATGACATTAATCGCTTATACGTTGTAAGCGATATGCTGGTCACAGATTATTCAAGTGTATTCTTCGACTATGCAAATTTGAATCGGCCAATGCTGTTTTATATGTATGATTTAGATGAATATCAATCAAACGTACGAGATTTTTATATCGATTTAAAAGAACTTCCTGGTCCTATTGTTAAAAATGAAAGAGAACTTCTTCATGCAATTTATCATATTGATGAGATTACAGATAAATATAAAGAACGTTATCAAAAATTTAAACAGACTTATAATTATCTGGATGATAAGGATTCAGGAAAGAGGGTCATAGATATTTGTGTGAAAGGAGAGCGTGCGTAATGAAAAAAGTTTCCGTTATTATGCCAATCTATAATGTTGACAAGTATCTTGATCGAAGTATTGATTCTTTGCTTAGACAGACACTTGAGGACATTGAGATTATTTTGATTGATGATGGAAGTACAGATCATTCAAAAGAAATCATTAAAAAATATCAGCAACTATATCCTGATAAGATCATTGCTCGTTTTATAAAAAATAGTGGAGCGGCTCATGCGAGAAATATCGGTTTAGAATTAGCACAGGGTGAATATATAGGTTTTGTTGATAGTGATGATTATGTAGATAGAACGATGTTTGAAAAGCTTTATCAGTTGGCTAAATCTGATCAAGCAGATATTACGACTTGTGGATATTATCGTATAGATTATAAAGATATTCAGCGTAGGGATATTGCAGCCCATAAATGTTTTGGAAAAAATGTATTTCAAGCACCAGATTTACTTATAAATAATGTTCCATATATCTGGAATAAGTTATTTAAACGTTCACTTATTGAAAGTACAGGGATAAAGTTTGAAGAAAATCTTCATATTTTTGAGGATTTAGTTTTTACGTTCAAATTATTTTTAAAAGCAAATCGTATTTCGAGAGTTAATGAAGCCTTATATAGTTATATATTTTCACGAAACGATTCATTGACTTTTACATTTTCAAGTAAAAGATTTGATTTGTTTGCGGCATTCGATTCACTGATTCGTTATTATAAAGAAAATAATTGTTTTTATCATTTTGATGAAGAGCTTCTTTTTATCTTGATGAATCATATTTATGTGGTATGTGGTAGTGAAGTTTCTTTGTCAAATTTGCCATTAAAATATAAATTTATTAATCAAGGTTTTGAGTATATGGAGAAAAACTATCCATATTGGAAAGACTATGTTGTATATTATAGGAAATATAAAAAGAATAAATTTTTATATTCTAAAAAAATGTATTGGCGTCTTTATTCACTATTACCAAGAAATTTGCGTATTTTAAAGAAACATTTTAATGCATTTGTGCATAATTTAAATTTTAATCGTGCTGGCAGTTATTACTATAGGGCATATAAAAACACTAATCTTAAAGAGAAACGTATTTTAGTTAATTCTCAGCATGGTGTAACATTAAACGGTAATATGTTTTATATATTAAAGGAGCTATGCTCTAATGAAGATTATTACAATTATGAAATAGGAATTACTTATAAAAATGATAGAGCATTGAGTCATTTTAAAAAACTGATTGAAGAATATGGTTTTGTCAATCGAAAACTTGTTTATTTAAAAAATAACAGTAAAGAGTATGCAGGTTTTCTTGCAACTTCTAAGTATTTGTTTAATGATACGAGTTTTCCGGTTTATTTTATAAAAAAAGAAGGGCAAGTTTATCTTAATACGTGGCATGGAACACCTTTAAAGACATTAGGCAGAAGTACAGCCAATGATTATTATGATATCGCAAATTTACAGAAAAACTTTGTGGCTGCAGATTATTTACTTTATCCAAGCTCTTATATGACAAGATGGATGCTCAGGGACTATATGTTAAGGGGGATAGCTGAAAATAAGATTCTGCAATGTGGATATCCAAGAAATGAAATATTTTTCGATCAGGAAAGGGGAGCATTGCTTCGTGAACAATATGGTTTTAAAAATAAGCAAGTAATTGCATATATGCCAACATGGCGTGGGAATTTACGAAGCGTCGATGCCGGTCAAAAAGATGAGCTTCAATATATGCTTGATGAAATAGATTGTAAATTGAATGATGATCAAGTAATGGTTGTAAATTTGCATCCATATGTTAGTAATTCAATTAACTATAATGTTTATAGGCATATTTATAAATTCCCGGATCATTTAGAAACATATGATTTTTTAAACTGTTCTGATATTTTGGTAACGGATTATTCAAGTGTATTCTTTGATTATGCTGTATCAAAAAAGAAAATTATTTTGTTTGCCTACGATGAAGAAGAATATTTCCACGATCGTGGGGTATATATGAATTTTGCGGAACTTCCTTTTGTAAAGGTGAATACTGTAGATGATTTAATTGCGGAAATAAATACAAATGAAAACAATGTTGATTATTCTGCTTTTATTGACACTTATTGCCATTATGATAAAAATGATGTTTCAAAGCAGATATGTGAGCAGGTGATCCAAAATAAAAAAACATCTCTTCATATAGATCAATTGCAAATTAGTCAAAAAAAGTTGCTTGTTTTTGCGAATGATTTCAGAGATGTGCATATCGTAGATCAGTTGAAAGATCTTTTTGCGAATGTGAACATGAACAACGGATTGATTTATTTAACTTACGTTACTAAAGAAATACGTGATCGTTTATTTCTTAAAGAACTGCCACGAAAGATTAACTATATGGGAGTTTTAAATGCTTTTAGCTGCAATCCACCCATTGACTGTATTTTGTTGAGTTTAATAGAGAATCATCCAATCATTTACCGAATCTTCAAGCATAGAATTCATAAGGCAATTTTAAGAGAATGGAAAAGAGCTTATCATAATATAAATTTTGATACATGTGTAGTATTTGGTTATGAAAGTGTAAAGAATATTCTTATGGCTGTATTGTCAAAAGGGAAAAAGGTACTTTATATTACTGATGCAAATGATTTTAACAATCGTGTACCAAAGTCTGTTTATGAAAAGTTTGATTATGTTATTTATAGGAATAAAACTGTAAAACGACAATGTTTATATCAGGGAAATAATGTTTTAGTAAAGGAATTGTTGTCGTTTGATGAATTTTTTAAATAAATTTTCTTTAAAAAAGTGAAAAATCTTAATCTTTGATTTTTTTCATAAATAACTCTATAATAGAAACGGTGATAAAAATGATATATTCAAAAAATGGTGCCTGCTGGTGCGGTAGTAAAAAGAAATATAAGCATTGTCATTATGAGTTTGATCAAAAACTGATACAGATGAAAATGCAAGGATATGAAGTTCCTCCAAAATCAATCATTCGGAATCAAAAAGATATTCAGATCTTAAGGGAAAGTGCCAAGATCAATACGGCAGTATTGGATGCAGTTGCAAAAAAAATTTGTGAAGGAATGAGTACTCAGGAAATTGATGATATCGTAACAGAGGTAACGCATGCACATCATGCGAAATGTGCTCCTTATCGCTATGAAGGATATCCTAAGAGCGTTTGTACGAGCATTAATGAGGTCGTTTGTCATGGTATTCCTGATAGTAAACGTATCTTAAAGAGTGGGGATATTGTCAATGTTGATGTATCGACAATTTTTAAAGGATATTTTTCAGATGCAAGTCGTATGTTTATGATCGGTGAAGTCAGTGACAATGCCAGAAAATTAGTTGAAGTTACCCGTCAGGCCTTACAGGCAGGCTTAGATGCCTTAAAACCTTGGGGTACACTGGGAGATATCGGTCATGCCATTCAACAGGTAGCAGAAAGCAATGGCTATAATGTCGTGCGTGTTTTTGGTGGCCATGGGGTTGGAAAAGAGTTTCATGAAGAACCTTTTGTAGCACATGTGGGAAGACCTAATACAGGAATGGTAACAGCTCCAGGAATGACTTTTACGATTGAACCGATGATCAATGAAGGTACGTATGATGTGGAGATCGATCCGGAAGATGGATGGACAGTAACAACGAAGGATAAGAAGCTGAGCGCTCAATGGGAAGTCATGGTATTAGTTACCGAAGATGGTTATGAAATACTGACACAGTAAGGAGAGAAAATGAAAGAACTATTATTTGTCGTGGATATGGTCAATGGTTTTGTGAAAGAAGGTAGCATGCATGATGCGAAGATCATGGATATTGTAGAAGTGATTCAAAAAGAATGTGAAGCCCATGAAGATCGTTTATTTATTGCTGATACACATGAAAAAGAGGCAATGGAATTTAGAAGTTTTCCGCCTCATTGTATCAAAGGAACTTCTGAATCAGAAATCATTGATGAATTAAAGCCTTATGTAAAAGAAGTGTTAGAAAAAAATTCTACGAATACTTTTCATGTCTTAAATAAAGCAATCTTAAAAGATTATGATTCTTTTAAGATCGTAGGCTGCTGCAGCGACATCTGTGTGATGCAGCTAGCTCTTAGTCTTAAGACTTATCTAAATCAGATGAATATGACGCAGCCTGTTAGAGTTGTAGAAAAAGGAATTGCAACTTATGATGCACCATATCATCCAGCAAAGCAATATCATCAAATAGCTCTTCAGCTAATGGAACAGGCAGGAATTATGATTGAATAAAGCGAGTTTTCGCTTTTTTTTGTATACAAAAAGATAATCCAACTGACAGTTGAGTAAAATACAACGAAGCGTTGATAGATTCAACTGGCAATCTGTTCTCTTTTTCTCTTCTTAATTCTATAATGAAGGCATGAAAGGTGGTAGAAACTATGAAATACTATTATCATGAAGAAGAAGTCAGAGATGAATTGAAAAGAGAACAGGAAAAAATGATCGCAGCTCTTTTGAGAAAGGAAAGATAGCCATGAAAACACTAGGAACAAAAATTGCCGAATATCGCAAGCTTAAGAAAATGACACAGGAAGAATTAGCTTCTAAGCTGAATGTCTCCTCACAGGCAGTCAGCAAGTGGGAGAATGATCTAAGCATTCCCGATCTGCCGATTCTGATCGAATTATCGGATATTTTCAATGTATCTTTGGATGAACTGATCCGCCAGAAAGAGAATGCAGAAATAGCAAGAGTCGTAGAGCCCCAGCTAAGAAAGGATCCGGAGCAGATGATGGTGAAGATCGTGATCAATTCAAGCGATGGAGATAAGGTGAGGATCAATCTTCCCATTCCGCTTGTCAAGGCAGGGATGGCGATTGGAATGAGCATGCCCCAGGTAAACGGCAAGGACGCATTGCAGGGGATTGACTTTGAACAGATCATGAAGCTGGTAGATCAGGGACTGGTAGGAAAGCTGATTGAGATTGAAAGTGCAGATGGAGATCACATAGAGATCTTTGTGGAGTAATATGAAAATCTATATACATGAACCAGAAGAAGAAAAGGACATACGGCTTACAATCCCCAATGGAGTGATCTTCAACAAATTAGGAGCCATGATCGCCGGCAGAGTCATTGAAGAGAATACTCAAGAAAATACGATCACCAAAGAACAGCTAAAAAGACTGATGAAAGAAATAAAGCGATATGTCAAACAATTTGGACATTTTGACTTGGTACATATCGAAACAAGTGATGGCAATTTTCTAAAAATATGTTTATAATTCATGTTTTTAATCGTAGAAACTAATAATTTTTGTTAAAATAGTATTGAGGTGAGAAATGATGAATAAGCATTATGATCATTGGCTAGAATGCGATAAAAGTTTTGAAATATATGATTGTTTACAGGATCAAGAGGCATATTGGGTAAAAACAAAAGATACGATCTTCTATGTAGAAGGCGGTGGCATGGAGAGAGATACAGGAACGATCAATGATGTAGAAGTAGAAGATATTTATTATGAAAATGGCTTTTATTATCATAAGACACGTGTACCACTCACAGGAATGGCCCATATGAAAGTAGATGTTGAACAACGTATCTGGAAAGCGCAGATTCATAGCGGTTCACATCTGCTTTGCGGATGGATCAATAAAAAGTATCATGCGAAAACGATTGCCTTTTTTACTCATGAAGATATGAGCGGGTGTGAAATGGAATTCACTTCTATGGATGATTCATTGATGAATCAGATTGAAAGAGAAGTCAATGAATACATCGTTCAAGATCTGCCGATCCATATCATATATCCTACTGCTCAGGAAGCTAAAAAACATGTTTCTGACAGCAAATTAGATCATGATGAGCTTCGTGCTGTCTTAATTGGAGATATCGACTATAATATGTGCGGTTGTATCCATGTGCCTTCATTACGTTATCTGCAGGCAATGAAGCTGTTGAGCTATGAGAGAACAACTCGTGGATATAAGTTATTTTTTGTCTGTGGCAATCAGCTTTTAAAAACATATGGTCATCAATTAAATATTTTGGATGCATGTGCTAAGAATTTTAATACAGCACAAAGCGAAATTTATCCGAGCCTTTTAAAGCTTCGTCAAGATATGAAAGAGCTAAAGGCAAGTGAAGCAGCATGGAAACAACGTTTCCTTGATCTGCGCATTCAAATATTGGGGGAAAGTCAAGAAGTCTATATCGTAACAGAAATGGATGATTTAGATATCAAATCTTTTCAAATATTATGTTCAACGGTTGTTCGGAATTATCCAAAAGGACTTTTCTGTGTATGTAAAGATCATGACCGATGTCATGTCATCATTGCACACCATCCTTCATTATCTTTTAAATCAAATGAGCTATTTAAATCTCTTGCGGAAAAGTTTCATCTTCGTGGCGGCGGAAATCCTGGAATGGCTCAGGGTGGCGGGACTTACGATGCCAACATCCTAGAAGAACTAAAGATAATTGTTGAAAATCTTTAAATCACACAATTTAACACGTTTTAAATAAAATTATCCGATAAGAATCGGATATATTATAAGTGTACAAGGAAATACTTGTACATTGAAAATAAATGTCCCCTAAATTTATTTTCATTCATATTCTATCCCCTTATATATAATTTAATTTATTACAAAGAACATGCTCCCCCTAGCATGTTTTTTGTTTGCAAGTATTGTGTTTCACATAATTTAACACTGTTATCATATATTCATTTGATTTAAAAAAGATATATTATAAATGTACAGAAAAACATCTCTGTACAAGAATAATTTTTTTCATTCATATTTTATCCCCTTTTAAAAACATGACAAAAGATCATGACAAAAAATGTGCGTATCCCCTAACGCACATTTTTTGATATAAAAATTCATTTCACATAATTTACCATGAATTCTAGGCATTTATTTGAAGGCTTTCATGTATATTATAGGTGTACAAGGAAATACTTGTACAGTTGAAAATAAAGAACCCCTAATTTATTTTCATTCATATTCTATCCCCTTTAAAAATAATAATTGAGTAAAAGATGTGTGTCCCCTAGCACATCTTTTACTTTTGTCTTATAATAGAAAAAAGGAATGAATATGTATGAAAATAGAACCCAAAAGATGTACTTTAAAAAATGGTAAAGAAGTATTATTGGCAAGTCCTACAGCTAAAGATGCTGCCCAGCTGATTGCTTATATGAAAAAAACTGCAGAAGAAAGTGAAAATTTAGTTCGTTATCCAGAAGAATTAGTGTTAACACTTCAGGATGAAGAGAGAATGCTTGAAAATATAGAGAAAAATGAAAGAGAGTGTTTTGTTTCAGCATTCATAGATGGGAAAATTAAGGGGAATGCTTCGTTAAGCTGTATTGGAGAACGTATAAAATTAAAACATCGCTGTGGTCTTGGAATGGCTGTATTTGAAGAGGTACAGGGAATTGGATTAGGGTCTTTGCTGATGGATGAGATCTTAGATCATGCAGTGAAGTTTGGATATGAACAAATCGAACTAGAAGTTCGTGCAGATAATGAAAAAGCTCTTTCTCTTTATAAGAAAAAGGGCTTTGAGGAATGTGGACAAATTTATCATGGGTTTAAATTGAAAAATGGAGAGTATGTAGATTTGCTCATGATGATTTGTCGATTAAAATAATTGTCATTTCGACTATTTCCAAGGAAATAATTTCTTTTATATCAATTTTAGCTGTTGAAACATGTCATAGATGCTGTCTTCATAAGAGGGCCCACAGATCATATCAGCAGCTTTTTTTAATTGATCAGCACCATTTTCCATACAAATGCCAATGTTGGCAAATAACAGCATATCTAAATCATTCATACTATCGCCAAAAGCAATCGTATCTTCTTGTTTCATATTAAAATATTCAAGCATCTTTTTAATACCACTTGTTTTATTGACATGATTGATGAGTAATTCACACATAAAATGAGTATCATAGTCCTTTTTACCATGTTCAATACAAGTATATTTAGATTTCCATTTTTCCTGGAAGGCTTTTAGATCTTCTTTTGACTGATAATAAAGGGTAGCCTTACTGATATGAGCCTTTTCTAAATGAAACTCATTCATTGAAAATAAAGCTTCTGAAGAAAGAACTCCGGTTATTTTTTTTACCATATTTCGGCGTTTGAAAACAAAGGAATCTGCAAAGCTTTCTTCTTCACCTTCAAGCTTAAATCCAAAATGATAAGTAGTAAAATCATCGATGAGCAGTTTTAAATCATCTTCAGGAATGCATATATGATATAAAAGCTTATTCTTTGTTTCAAGCATGGCACCAGCTCCATAAATCTGTCCATCTGATTCAAAAGGAATCATTCCTTCAAGGACATTACTTTTAGATCTTCCGGTACATAAAATGATTTTATGGCCATTGGCTCTTGCTTTTTGAATAGCCTCAATGGTAGAATCTAAGACACGGTGGTAGCGAATATGATCTAAAAGCGTGCCATCTATATCCATAAATATGATTTTAGACATCTTTTACCTCCAAAAAACATGATTATTATACACGAATCGTGAAAAAAGTGGTAGAGTATAGGAGTAAGAAAAGGAATGAGAATATGATCTATACATTAACATTTAATCCTTCTATTGATTATGAAATGAATCTGGCACATCTTTCTTTATCTCATACGAATCGAAGCACGCATGAAAGCTATCGTTTGGGTGGTAAGGGTATTAACGTATCACATATTCTTCATGAGCTTGGTTTTGAATCGGTGATCCTTGGTTTTCGTGGCGGCTTTGTCGGTGATGAAATTCAAAGACTCATCTATCAGTTTGGACTCAATGAAAAACTAATTGAGCTTGAAGAAGGAACCTCACGTATTAATGTCAAAGTACTAGGAAAAGTAGAAACAGAGATCAATGGAGAAGGACCGTTGATTGGCGGCAGTGATATGAAACAGCTGTATGATCAGCTGGATATGCTAGGCAAAGAGGATGTATTAATACTTTCCGGAAGTATTCCGAAATGTTTAAATGATAATATTTATGAAACAATTTTATCGGTGCAAAATGCCAAAGGGGTCTTGTGTATCGTAGATGCGACAAAAGATCTTTTAGTCAATACGCTGAAACATCATCCGTTTCTGATCAAACCGAATGTTGCGGAATGTGAAGAAATTTTAAATGAATCATTATTGACTACCAAACAAGTCGTGGAAGCAGCAAAAAAACTGCAGGAAATGGGAGCCCGTAACGTCATGATTTCCAGAGGAAAAGAAGGGGCAGTACTGGTAGATGAAAATGGTGGTATATTTGAAAGTAAAGGACTAAAGGGTGAATGTATTTCTTCTGTTGGCTGTGGGGATTCTATGGTAGCCGGATTTGTCGCAGCTTATTTGAAGTGTTCAAATTATGAAGAAGCCTTTAAGCTGGCAATGGCTTGTGGAAGTGCCACGGCTTTTAGTGAAGATCTTGCGAAAATAGAAATGATTGAAAGATGTTATAACGAACTGGAGGTAAGAAAATGAGTAAAAAGTTTTTCACATCGGAATCGGTGACGGAAGGACATCCAGATAAGATCTGTGATGCGATCAGTGATGCCGTATTAGATGCGATCTTAGAAAAAGATCCAATGGCAAGAGTGGCCTGTGAAACATGTACAACAACAGGTATGGTACTCGTAATGGGTGAAATTACGACAAATTGTTATGTGGATATTCCAAAGATTGCCAGAAATGTAGTTTTAGAAATTGGTTATGATCGAGCTAAATATGGTTTTGATGGTAATACATGTGCTGTGTTAAGTGCTATTGATGAGCAGTCAGGCGATATTGCGATGGGTGTTGATGCAGCTTTAGAAACAAGAGAAAGTGATGATCATGAAAATGGTGCCGGTGATCAGGGAATGATGTTTGGTTATGCCTGTGATGAAACAAAAGAATTGATGCCAATGCCGATCATGTTAGCACATAAACTGGCAAGACAGCTTGCGAAAGTAAGAAAAGATGGTACCTTGAGCTATTTAAGACCAGATGGTAAGAGCCAGGTAACAGTAGAATATGATGGTGATGAGGTCAAACGTATCGAAGCAGTTGTTATTTCAACACAACATTCAGATGCTGTTGAATTAAGTCAGATCAGAGAAGATATCATTCATCATGTCATCAATGAGATTATCCCAGCAGAACTTATGGATGAAAATACGAAGATCTATGTAAATCCAACAGGCCGTTTTGTGATTGGTGGTC
This sequence comes from Traorella massiliensis, assembly GCF_900104665.1. GTDB lineage: Bacteria > Bacillota_I > Bacilli_A > Erysipelotrichales > Erysipelotrichaceae > Traorella > Traorella massiliensis. Next base: position 51,258 of record NZ_LT629969.1, read on the forward strand.
CACAGGGAGATAGTGGATTGACAGGAAGAAAACTGATCGTTGATACTTATGGCGGTATGGCCCGTCATGGCGGTGGTGCCTTCTCAGGAAAAGATCCAACAAAAGTGGATCGCTCTGCAGCCTATGCAGCACGCTGGGTTGCTAAAAACTTAGTAGCAGCCAAACTGGCAAAGAAAGTAGAAATCCAGTTAGCTTATGCGATCGGTGTAGCTCATCCATTAAGTATCCATGTAGATACTTTTGGTACAAGTACATACAGTGAAGAACAGTTGATCGAAATCATCAACAAAGTCTTTGATCTAAGACCAAGTGCAATCATTGATACTCTTGATCTTAGAAGACCGATCTATCGTCAGTTAGCTGCTTATGGTCATTTTGGAAGAGATGATCTAGATATTCCTTGGGAAAAGACAAATAAAGTTGAAGAAATCTTAAATTGTTTGAAATAGGTTCGAAAGAACCTTTTTCTTTGCCTTCTTGACACTCATAGTACATGATTTTATAATGATAAAGGAATAAAAAAGGAGTCAATTATGAGATATAAACACTATAAAAATGCAAATGTTGATGTGAGTGAATTTGCTCTAGGAACATGGGGATTAGATGATTCAAGATGGAATGGACATGGAGGTATCAGTGAAGCCTTAGAAGCCATGAAAGCCTTAATTGATCAAGGTGTCAATCTGATCGATACAGCTGCCAATTATGGTAATGGAACAAGTGAAAAAGTAGTAGGAGAATTGTTGAAAAGTGTCGATCGTTCCAAGATTCTTATCTCTACGAAATTCGGTACTCAAAATGATCTCTTTACAGGTGGTGTTTACCGTGATGCCCGCTTTGGTACGGTTATGCGTGAATGTGCGGGTTCATTAAAAAATATGAAAACAGACTATATTGATTTTTACTTTATGCATTGGCCAGATGTTTCTACACCAATTGCGGAAACGATGTGTGCCTTGAATTTCTTAAAGGAACAGGGTAAGATCCGTTATATTGGTCTTTCAAATACAGAACTTCCATTATTAAAAGAAGCATTAAAATATGGACAAGTCGATGTCATCCAGCCACCTTTCTCCATGATCGATCAGCGTTATAAAGAAACAATGGAATGGGCAAGTGAACATGGTATCGATGTCATGGCCTATGGTTCAATGGGCGGCGGTATATTAACAGGCAAATATCGCAGCATTCCAAACTGGCCAGCCCATGATGTCCGCTATACGTTCTATAAAGGATTTAGCGAACCTGCCTTCAGCAAAGTCATGGAACTGATGAAAACACTAGATGATATCGCAGCTGCTCATCAGGCTACCGTATCACAAGTAGCCATCAACTGGACATGTCAGAAAGATTATGTCAGCAGTGCCTTGATTGGTGTTACCAGCATGCGTCATGTGCAAGAAAACATGGATGCCTTTAAATGGCAATTAACCAGTGATGAGATGAAACGTATTGATGATCATTTACATGAATTAGGACTTGATCAAATATAAAAATCGTGAAATAATCACGATTTTTTTTGCGGTCATATCATTTATTCTTTTACTTGATTCATCATTTGAAAATACTGTTCATATTCACTTTCAGGAATATTCAATAACTTCATGGCTTCCTGTAAATCAATCTTCATATTCTTCATCAATGAACATAAAGATGAATAAATTCCTTGCTCAATTCCTTGTTCTATTCCTTGTTCTATTCCTTGCTCAATTCCTTGCTCAATTCCTTGCTCAATTCCTTTTTCTATTCCCTGCTCAAATCCTCTTTTTAATCCTTTCTCCATGTATTTCTGTTCTAGATAAACGCTATAGTCACACATCTCTTCTACCTCCTCTGCTAGGCTTTCTGTCAGCTTAAAATCATATTTTTTTAGTTCCTCTTTTTTCTTTGCTGCTGTCATGCTCTCATCAAGCAAGATCCTTAACACATTGGATGAAATCGATTCGTTTTCCTCATACCCTAAGTATAGCACAATGATCTCTTGTTTATCAAAATATTTCTCATCTTCGCACACATTTCCCAGTATGTGCTCCTCTCTCATCCGATAGCGGTTGATGCATCCCTGCTTGTACAAGGGTGCATTGAACACGATCCAGATTGATACGACCTTTACGATATCGTCATATTGTCCATGGTCAAAGAATTTCCCTACCTGCATAGAAATATTTCTGCTGGTATAATAATTTCCTCTGCTCAGCACATGGCTTTTTCCTTTTAAAACGCCTTGTGCCTCAAGATTGATAATCATAGCGATCTTTCCATGATCCTGTGGTAAAGAGGCATAGACAAGAGAATCAAAATAAATGCTTCTATAATCCTCGTTGTTTTCATTTCGGTGCCCCGGTGTCAGGCGGCTATGTAAAGGTACATCTCCTTGAGGTTCGATACATTGTTCGATTTCCCTCAAAGAGTAGGGACTATATTCCTCAATAAGTTCCTTCATGAGAACAGAAAGAACAGGTTTTTCTCTTAGGATTATCTTGATGATTTGATCGATAGGGATTTTATTTTTTTTAATCTTCATTGAATACCTCCTACTATTCTATATGCACAAAAATGATAAAATTCCCAAAAATCTTTAAAATTTTGAAAAGAAAGAGTACATCTGTTTTGAAAATATATTACTTAAACCTTTGTGATAACGATCTTAATATCAGTATTAACATATCAAATTTTTTCTTATGAAACTCGATAAATCTTGTCTGCATTTAGAACAAATGAGCAAATTTATAGTATAATTTATACAGAGCTCCATTATTCAGCCGAAAAATTGATATACATTCTAAAATTACTGCACTAGAATAATTAAAAATGGAGGAATATTTATGAAAAAATTATTTATTTTATTAACAACTTGTGCATTTGTATTTGCACTAATACCCATAAAAGCCCAAGAACCTGAAACGGAAGTATGTGTTCTAGAATACAATGAAGATGGAACCATCAAAAATGAAGAGGAATATCTTCAATGCTTAGAAGAGATGGGGCAGGTGGATACTCATGATGGCAAGTGGAATAAACCTAAAGGATAAATAAAATGGGAGATATAATGAAACAAATGAGTAATCTGTATAATGAACAAATTCTAATAGGAAAAATATTAAATGTTGAAAGGAAAAGCAGAGATATTAGATTACAGGATTTAACTGCATCGGGAAAAACGATTCAGTATATTTCTGAAATTGAGAATGGGAATAAAAAAATATATGAACCAACAATTTCAAAATTGTTTTCATTAATTGGAATTGATTTTAACTATAATCAAACAACATTAGATGAAGTTTATGTATTATTTGAGGAAATGATCCATGTTTATCTTAATCAGGATCTAAAAAAGCGAAAAGAATATATGGTGAAACTTACCAGCAATTCTGCTTGGGAGTTTTCCTATGCCTACCCTTTAATACAACTAACTAAATTTATGGCAACTGTTCTAGATGAAATTGATTTTTTTTATGATGATATTAATGCAAAGTGTGAAGAGTTATTTACTATTTTTAATAATCACGAAAAAAGTATATATTTACTTATGAAAGCAATATATGAATTTTATGATCTGGGAAAATTTGAATTGGCTAAAGATAATCTGAAAAAATCAATTCAATATTCGCCTGAAGCAGCCATTACTGGTTTTACTTACAATCAATTAGGAAATTTAATAACTCTTGATTATCATTTAAGTATGGCTTTAGAATATCAAAAAAAAGGTATAGAAATACTAAAAAAGTACGGTTATTATCGAAGGTCTATTCAATTGGAATTAACGGTTGGGAATATTTTAGCTGAGTTAAGAAGATTTGATGAAATGAAACAGCAATATCTGAAAACCTATGATTTTGCGATTACATATAATAATGATGATATCAAACGAAAATCTTTATATAATTTAGCTTATTATTCAATGTATGGAAGACGTTATGAGGATGCAATTACATATGCAAATCAAGTAATTAAGATGAATTATTACCTTACAGAATGTTATTATATTCTCGCATGGGTGTACATGGAAATGGGAGATAATGTAAATTTTGAAAAATATTATCATTATTTAGAAAAAACAAATAAACATGATGATTATATTATTGATCATTATGAAAAGTGTTTAAAAGCAAAATTAAATAATAAAGATAAGACATATTATAAGACACTTGTTGATCTATATAAGAAGTTAAATAAAAAGGGCTATGCTTTTGATCGGGTCATGGCACTTGAATATATTATTGAATATTGCGATCAATACGAATTAATCAATGAAGGATATATGTATCAAAAAGAATTATTAAAAATTCTTCAAAAAAAACATTAATTTTATGGTGTTTTTCTAGAAAATGTAGCTTTATTCAGCCGAAAAGAGAATTATCACGCACTAGATAAATAAATACTATTATAAATACTAAAATATACGATGATATTAAATGGGGTAAGAATATATGTTTAAGAAAATAGAAAAAGAAATAAGAAAATATGCATGGATTGCAGGAGCATTATTTTTACTGAGTCATACAGTAAATCTTATTACACCGACGATCATGCAGTATGTTGTTGATGAAGGTATAGCAAATCAAAATATTAATCAGATCATATTAGGTATCTTATCTTTTGTTCTGATACCTTGTATTTTTGTTTTGATTACTTCTCTTTTTAATTATGTAACGATCGTTTTTGCCAGAAATAAAGGGAATGAATATTCTATAGATCTTATGAGGCATCTGTTGTCACAACCATTATCTTTTTTCGACAAAGAAAATTCAATTGAATTAATGACCCATTCTGGACGTGAAATATCGAAATATCTGAATTTCAAGATTAGTGATATTCCGAAATATTATGTGACAATTGTCATTTCAGTTTTTCTTTTAGTCATTTTATGCTTTTATCATCCATTACTGGCAATATTACAGCTATGCTTTATTCCATTAGGTATTTTCCCAGTAAGAAAATTTCAGAAAATAGTTAATGATAAAGTGATGAAAGTAATGGAATATAACGCTTCTATGAATCAGTCAAAGGCGGATACTTTTCAGGCTGTTGCTTTTGTGAAAAGCAATCAGCTGGAAGAAAAAAGAATTGAAGATATCAATCATATCAATCAGAAGATCGTAAAGCTATGGGGACAGGTTGCTTTGCTTGATTCTTTGAGTGGCATGTGGATGAGTGGTTTTGTAACCTCTTTATTTACGGGAATGAGTTTTGGGCTTATTGCTTATTTGATTGTTTCAAAGATTCATCTTTTCAGTTATGGAGAGATGTTTTCGATCATGAGTTATTGTGCTTTATTATATAGTGGTTTCTGTACAATTTTTATGACACAACTGCAGAAAACGAAGATTGAAAGTGAATTTACTAAGACATTTAGTTATTTTGACCAGCTTTCTGAAAGAAAACAGTTGGAGAAAGTTGAAATCAAAGATAAAATCGTATTTGATCACGTTGATTTTGCTTATAATGAAGAAGTCAAGGTCTTAGATGATTTTTCATGGACATTTGAAATGAATAAATGGAATGGGATCGAAGGAGAAAGCGGAAAAGGAAAAAGTACGATTCTAAAGCTTATTGAAAAATTTTATGATATTGATAAGGGAGATATTTTGATAGATGGAACATCGATTTCTAGAATCTCTACTGAATCTCTATATTCACAGATTACTTATGTAGCCCAGAAACCTTCCTTATTTCCGATGACTATCCGTGAAAATCTTTATCTTGGTAAAAATAATGCCAGTGATGAAGAGATTAAAGAAGTTTTAGAAGCTGTAGGACTTTATGATGCGATTATGGCATTACCTCAAAGTTTAGAGAGTGATATCAAGGAAGCGGGCAAGCTTTTATCAGGTGGACAGCAGCAACGTCTTAGTATAGCAATCGCTTTATTAAGAAATACCAAGATTTATTTACTGGATGAAATCTGTGCAAATGTAGATAAAGAAAACGCTGAAAAAATACGTCAGTATTTTGCGGATATGGTAAAAAAGGGAGTAACAATCATTAGTGTAAGTCATGATCATGCTTTTCATAAAGAAGTAGATTCCCTTTTAAAGTTATAATAAGATTATAAATATTTATAAAGCATTTTCTAGATGAAGATGCTTTTTATTATAAAATATTTAGAAAATAAATATGGATCATTGGTTAAATTATGTAGTAATTATATAGTAAAGAAATAAGAATATTCATTTTATATTGAAAATTCAGCCGAATAAAATGTTTACAAAAAAATATGAAAACGATTATAATGATTTTGAAAAATAAACTCATATTAAGATATATTAGATAAAATGAGGGATTGGGGATGCTTGAATTTTATCTATATATTGGAGTTTGGGAGGATAGAGCAATGATTGAACCAGTAACAACAGAGGATAAAGTTAATGCTTAACTTTGCCCAAGTAAAAAAATCCTAGCATAATATGAATAAATTGCTATGAGTGGAAATGATTTAACAGTTATGGACAACCGACTGGGAGAATTTTATGACATTAGTTAAAAGAATCATACTTAGTATCACTCGAAGGCCAATAAAAAGCCTATTACTGCTCGTTTTATCATTTGCATTAGGTACTTTTATTGGTTCTTCTTATTTGATTAGTAGGGCAGTAAATGGATTGGAAACAAATATCAAAGATAATTTAGATACTTATGTTGTTATAAGCTATAAAGATATAGATGAATATAAAAATTTAAATAATTTAGAGTATAAAGATAATCAAAATAAATTTTTAGAGAAATATAATGAAATCTCAATGAAAGAATATGTTGATAATAGCAGCCTTCTTCAATATACAAAGTATACTTCTTTTTCTTCGTGGAATAGTAATATAAGCCACCCTTCAATTAGTTTTTTTGTGGATTATTTAAAATATTCTGTATCAATTATGGGAACAGACTTACTGTTTTTTGATTTTTATGAAGAAACTATTGATATAGTAGAAGGAAGATGTATTAACAAAGAAGATATTGAGAATCAAAGATATGTAACCATCATTGATAAAGATTATACTTATCCTGATGGTTCGGAAATTCAAATTGGAGATATAGTAAAAGTAGAATATAATAAATTTGATCTTGAAACTGATGGAACTGTTACGCAATTAAATTCTTTGGAATATGAATTTGAAGTAATCGGAAAATATGAAATGAAAGATATTGGACGTAATAAATTTTTAGATGAAACATATCTTATGTATCCGTTATTTATTCCAAATAATCTTTTTAGTCAAATAAAAAATGAAATAGAAACTACCAATTTAAATAAAAATTTAAACTATGAAAATAACACTTTTATTTATTTAAATGCTTTATTTAAGCTTGATTCTGTAGACTCAATAGAAGATTTTAGAAATGATTATTTAAGACTTTTTAATGATAGTGATCATTATGAAGCAATAACAACTGGAGATGAATATTATTATGATATAAAAGGCAGTTTAGATAATATGTCCATGATTTCTAGTGTTACAATGTTCATTGCGGGGGTTACAAGTATCTTTATTGGTACATTGATAATTTATCTATATTTGAAAGATCGAACAAAAGAAATCGGGATATTGATATCGATGGGTGAATATAAGAAAAAGATTATAATTCAACTTGTTTGTGAAGTTGCGATATTGGGATTGATCGGTTTATCTTTATCACTTATTGCAAGCAGCATATTAGGAAATGTGATCATGGATCATGGATTAAATATACCTTCTGCAATAATAGAAGATTATTCAGTAAATATTGATATCATTTATATCTTTTGTATGTATGGTATCGGTGCTGTAGTGATAATAATTTCAAGTATCATCCCTGTTTGGCATCTTCTTAAATCCAGGCCAAAAGATATTTTGTTGTAGGAGAAAAACTATGAAAATATTAGAAACAAAAAATTTATCATTTGCATATAAAGATGGCGAACAAAACCGACAAATTTTAAACAATGTCAATACTTCTTTCGAAACGGGTGTATTTTATACTATTCTTGGTGCATCTGGATCAGGAAAATCAACTTTTTTATCACTTATCGGTGCTTTAGAGATTCCTCAGCAAGGGTGTATTGAATATATGGGTAAAAATATTAATGATATAGGATTGGATAAATATCGACGCAAAAATATTGCGCTAATCTTTCAAAATTATAATCTGATTACCTATATGACAGCTATAGAGAATGTATTACTTGCGATGTCGATCAGTAAGGAATCAGCTAAAATTGAAAATAAAGAAGCCTATCACTATTTAAGTCAGGTAGGAATAGATCATTCTAAAGCAAATCGCCTCGTCACCAAATTGAGTGGCGGAGAACAGCAGCGAGTTGCAATTGCAAGAGCTTTAAGTACAGATGTAGATATTATTATCGCAGATGAACCAACAGGGAATGTCGATCAGCAGACGAGCAGGCAAATTGTAGAGATCTTTAAAAACTTAGCCCATAATGAAAATAAATGTATTATTGTAGTGACTCACTCTAAAGAAGTTTCTGATGAATCTGATGTTGTTTTGTTTCTTGACACATCGATTCAAAACTTTGTTATTCAAGTATGAGCTTCGTAAAAAGATTATGGCTAAGTATTACAAGAAGATTGACAAAGTCGGTTATTTTATTTCTTATTGTTTTTTTACTAGGAAATGTTTTATGTGCCTCCATTGCTATCGCAACATCATTAGGGGCTCTACAGAAAAGTTTTATGACTCAATTAGGTCTTAAAATAGATATTGTACAGGATGAACAAGATAATTATCTGGATTATGAAGCTATTAAGGAGAGTATTGATGGTTTATTAGACAATATCAATAGTATGGCTAAGAAAAATTATTTTCAGTATAATGATGCACAATTTTTAATGACGGGATTCATTTCAGAAAATCTGTCCTTTTCAAATAAGTATCTGACAAATCAGTTTTGTGACAAGCCGGGTTCACTATATTTATATGGTGTAAGTGAGTCACAGTTTGTAGATGCTAATGAAAAAATTGTAGAAATCATTGAGGGCAGATATTTTACAGAGGAAGAAATCACTCATGCGGAAAATGTTATTTTATTAAGTGATAAGTTTACTTATAAACAGGATGAAATTAAACCAGGTGATGTCATTCAGTTAGAACGTGTAATCTATGATGCTAAACTTAATGAATTTTATCGAGAATCTGTAAACTATACGGTTGTAGGTATCTTTTCTAAAGTGCAAACATTAGTAAATCATGATAGTTATGATATAAATAATTATGAAACATATGTTTATCTTCCTTCTACAACTTTATTTAATGAATATAGTACAATGAAAAACTTGTATCAACAATATCAAGGAGCTACTGATTTTACAAATATACAATTAAAACATATAAAATTAAAACTCAAGCATATAAACTTAAAAGAATCATTTGAAAAATCATTAGATATGAAAAATCCATTGCTTGCGAAAAATATGAGTGGGAAATCATTATATATTATAAATACCAGTGAAGATTTATATCAAAAATTAGCAGTACCACTAAAATCACTCGAAAATATAGCTTTCTTCCTAAGAATGTCATCATCTGTAGGTGTTACAGTATTATTAGGATTAAGTGTATTTATTTTTTTGAAAGATAGAAGATATGAAATTGGAATTTTATATTCAATGGGACAAAGGAAAGTGAAGATCATTACCCAAATTCTTTTAGAAGTCTTAATCATTGGGATGAGTGCAATTACACTTGCGATGTTTAGTGGTCAAAAAATTGGTGATATGTATGCTGAAAAGATTGTTCAAAATGAAATTGAAGCAAATCAATATGTTTACATTGATGGTTATTCGCAAAAAGAATTATTGGAGGAGTATGATGTAGAATTTAGTGTTTCATATATCATAAATATATACATAAGTGGTTTTACAATTATTTGTGTGTGTTCTGTTATACCAATAGCATATATCTTAAAATTAAATCCTAAAAAAAATCTGCTTCAATAATAAATAATACTAACAATGAATATTTACATGAATATAGGAAAGGTTTATAATTGATGTATAAAGATCAATTCATTCATTTTGCGATAGTATAGGAGTAAGAATTAGATATGAAAAAGAAGTATATATTTATAAGTATAGTTATAATATTATTATTTTCATGTGGCTATTATTATTTACAATTTAATAGGGAAATTGAAAATATAGAGTTTAGTTACAATGGGATTAATGGGGTAACATTTGAATATGAATTAGATACAAACTTAAATTGTAGATTAGAGAATAAAGAAACTATTTTTAATGGCGATACTGTAAATTTTGAATGTTCTGATCCATACTTATCTTTTATTAAGGAAAATGTTAAGTTTGAAATTACAGATCTATTTAGTAATGAAATCAATTTGGATGTAATAAAAAAATCTAGTATCGTAATGGATTCTGAGATGGTTTATATAAATGATGGAGACTATATAAGTATTTATATTTTGGATCAGCAAGATACTGAGAGTTATCAGGCACGATTATATGAAAATTTATATGTTAATAACGATAAGCTAATACAATATGTAGATGATGATATGATTAGTGATGTTCATGAAATGAAAAAAGTCCAAATAGATCATATTGCAAATGAATATTTATCAGATTATATAACTCTTTTTGAAAATCAAGGGTTTCAACGCATGAAATAATGTTAGATCATTATATAGGAATAATGAAGGGGAGGAGTTGATTATGAAAAGAATATTACTTATTATCGTAGTGCTTTTATCAGGCTGTGTTGAAAAATCGAATATATCGTTGGATCATGTGTTATCTGTGATTCAAAGTGAGGATTATGAGGGTGTGGGTGAATATGTATATGAACCAACAACGTCTGATTCATTTACTTTTACAACATCAGAGGAAGAAAATGATATGTTTGCTTTGCCAAATGATGAGGTTGTGAAAGCTATTGAAGAATTTAAAACGCAGTTAATGGCAGTATTAGATGAAACAGAGTATACATCTATAGACATAGATAAGAGCAAGACTCCAATAAATGATTTGTTTCTTAATTTTAAATATAGTGAAGATGGTAATGAGGTTGTAGTTCAGTTTTTTAGAGATGGTTATCTGAGTATTTCTGGTTATGGAGAAAATGCAATGTATCAGTTTGATGAAGATACTGTGTCAAAGATCGTTGATTTATATGATGATTATACAGACAAGGTTCAGTAAATAGAATATTTAAATTTTTATGATAAAAAAGAGATGATAGATATGAGCGCTGATCATCTCTTTTGTGTTGTTGAATGACAAAATACTTTTTTTCGGTTTAAAAGTTTTGTATAATCAAGTGGGTGATAAAAAATGGATTGTAATCAGCTGGCACGTGCTGCGACAAAAGCAGGGGAGATTCTTTTGGAAAGTGGTGCAGAAACATATCGAGTAGAAGATACGATGAAACGTATCTGTTTTGCTTATGGGGCAGAGGTGGTGGATGCTTATGCAACACCAACGATGCTTTTGATTTCTTTTTCGATTCATGGTGAGCTTTGTCATAATATTAAACGTACTCAAATCAAAAGTGTAGATTTGAGTAAGATCGATAAAGTGAATGATCTTTCAAGAAGTATTCTTGAAAGCAGTATGTCTTTAGAAGAATTTTGTTTTCGGCTTGAAAAGATCAATCAGGAAAGTCCTTATCGTTGCCGGATCATTTTATTAGGGGCAGCTATATGTACTTTTGGATTTGCATTCTTTTTTAAAGGAACAATTAAAGATGCACTATGTGCTGCCGTGCTAGGTGTAGCCCTAAAATTTATGATGATTCAAATGGATCGAATTGATTTTAATTCATTTTTTAAATATTTAATTGGGGGTGCATTTGCAACGCTTTGTGCTATCTTGGCATCTAAACTGGGTTTGTGTCATTCGATCGATACACTGATCATATCGGTCATCATGCTTTTAGTACCGGGACTGGCGATTACGAATGCCATTCGTGATACGGTTAGCGGAGATCTTGTCAGTGGCCTGGCAAGGACGGCAGAGGCTCTTTTTGTGGCTGTAGCGATTGCTTTAGGAAGCGGACTTGTGTTTACGCTTTTAGGAGGATATTGATATGTTGAATGGATTGGGTGCAGTGCTTGCTTCGCTGGGTTTTGGAATATTATTTAATGTAAGAGGGGATAAATTACTCGTAGCCGCCTTGATTGGCGGTATTGGCGGTGTTATCTATTATGTCTGCCTGCAATTTGGAAATAGTGAGGGAATGAGCTTGTTTCTGGCTAGTATCATGGTCTCTTTGCTTTCGGAAATCTTTGCCCGTTTATTAAAATGTCCGGTAACGACTTTTCTTATTTGTGCGATCATTCCTTTGGTACCGGGTGGTGGAATGTATTACACGATGCTAGAAGTTATTTCAAATAATATTGATGGAGCGATCATACTGGGATTTGAAACGATCATTCAAGCTTGTTGTATTGCAATCGGCTGTATTCTTGTTTCAAGCATGACTCGTGTTTTTTCACAGATGAAAAGGAGACAGATATGTCAAAAGTAGAACTGTTATGCCCGGCAGGAAGTTATGAAGCTTTTGAAGCGGCTTTATATAATGGTGCCGATGCAATTTTTTTAGCGGGAGAAATGTATGGAGCACGAGCAAATGCTACAAATTTTACTCTTGAAGAAATGAGAAAAGCAGTTTCTTTGGCTCATTTATATGGTGTCAAGATTCATGTGACATTGAATACGCTGATTCATGATGATGAGTTAGATCAATGCCGTGCTTATCTTAAGGAACTTGAAGCAATGGGGGTAGATGCGATCATTGTCCAGGATCTAGGTATCATGACCATGATCCAGCATGAGTTTCCTTCTTTAAGCATCCATGCCTCTACACAGATGCATGTTCATAATTTAATGGGTGTAGAACAATGTAAGAAATGGCAGCTGGAGCGCTGTGTCGTGGCAAGAGAAACACCCTTGGATGAGATTTCAAAAATGTGTCAGCAAGGTATTGAAATCGAAGTATTTGTACAAGGTGCTTATTGTGTCAGCTATTCTGGAGAATGTCATATGAGCCGTAGTATCGGACATCGCAGTGCAAATCGTGGTGAATGTGCTCAAAGCTGTCGCTTGCCTTATACTTTATATCGAATGAATGATGGCAAAGAAGAAAGAATCAAAACAGAGGGGAAGTATCTTTTGTCGATGAAAGATCTAAATGCGTTACCTCTGATTCCTGAATTGATTGAATGTGGAGTGTCTTCTTTTAAAATTGAAGGAAGGATGAAGCGTCCTGAATATGTTGCCTGTATGTGCCGTATCTATCGTCAGGCCATTGACTGTTATTATAAGGGAAAACCATTTGATGTAAATGAAAAGATAGCAGAAGAAATGAAGAAGGTCTTTAATCGTGGCTTCACAAGTGGTTATCTCGATAAAAAAGAGGGCATGGTTTTGATGAGTACGCTTCGTCCGAATCATCAAGGGGTACGTATCGGTAAAGTGGCTGGCTTTCATGGTGATAAGATGAGCATTGCCTTAGAAAAAGAACTGCATCAGCATGATGGTATCCGTATCTTGAATGAGAAAGAAGATCAAGGATTTATTGTCAATTATATCTATAAAAATAATAAACTGGTTTCTTCAGCGAACAATGAAACGATTCAACTGCAGAAAGTCAAATGTAAAGTTGGCGATATCGTGATGAAAACCAGTGATTCAAAACAGCTGGAAGAACTAGGTAAGCTTCCAGTACGTAAAGTAGAAATCAAGATCAAGGCTTGTCTGAAACTTCATCAGCCTTTTATGCTGCATCTAAGTGATGGAACTTGTGAAGTTATTGTTAAGAGTGAAAATATTGTTGAGAATGCTTTAAAAACTCCTTTGGATCGTGAACGAATTGAAACACAGCTGAAAAAACTAGGAAATACACCTTTTATATGTCATGATATCGAAATTGAGATGGATGACAGGATCTCTTTTCCTATTTCTGAATTAAATGAATGTCGTCGGAAAGCCTGTGATGAATTAATAAAACGACGGATGGAAGTAAATAAAAGAGTTCTTGAGAAAAAACCTTATGATGAAGTCAAAGTAGAGATGACTCATCAAATTCGAGTCAGCATTACAAATGAACAGCAATATGATGTCGTTAAACAATATCCATGTGAGATTTATATAGCTGATACAGAACTATATGAAAAGTTAAAAAAAGAAAATAGTCATGTTCACTATAATTATCCACGTGTCGTCCATCATCTTTATTCAGATTCAGGGATGATTCATGAGATCGGCGGTTTAGAGAAGGCAGACATGGCAAGTCCTTATATGAACTGTATGAATGCTTACAGTGCTTATGTATTATTTAAAGAAGGAGTAAAATGTATTTCTCTTTCATATGAGTGTAGAGATGAAGATCTTGAAAAGCTGATTTCTGATTATCAAAGATTGTCAAAACATTCAGGGAATTTTGAAATAGAGGTTTATGGACGAGTTGAAAATATGGTACTTGAAAATTGTCTGATCAAGAGTCAGCTGCATACGGCTGATCACTGTCAGCAATGTCATCAATATCCATATTATCTCAAAGATCAAAAAAATAAAGCTTATCGTCTTGTAGGTGATGAAGATTGTCATTTGAAAATTTATCATAGTGATATCTTTGATAAAATAGATCGTATCAATGATTATCGTCAATATGGAATCACCAATTTTGGTGTGACCTTAACTTTTGAAGATAGAGAAGAAAGTAAAAATATCTTAAATAGGCTCTTTTCTAAGATGTAAGAAATTTTCATGAAGAAAAAGGCTGTAAACGCTTGCATTTTTTGGATAAAGTGTTTACAATAGAGTCATAAGGAAGAGGAGTGAGGACCATGAAAACAGTTGTTGTGCAGACAATCGGCAAATTGATTCATGGGGTTCCTTGCGGGGTTTTGTGAGTTTTTAGCGAGCGTTTGTGTGCGTTCGCTTTTTTTGTCTCTTCATTTGATCTGGAAGGAGGAACATAATATGGATCAATTCAACAAAACATTCTGGGATGCATGTGCTAACGGTGATGTAACGGTGGTTGCAGCCCAAATTAAGCAGGGTGTTGATGTCAATTATCAAAATGGTGAAGGAAGAACTGCTTTAATGAGAAGTGCTAAGCGTGGATATAAAGATATCGTACGTTTGCTGGTTGATAATGGTGCTGATGTCAATCTTTTAGACGGACGTGGCAAGACAGCATTAATGGGAGCAGCAAAAAAAGGTCATAAGACGATCTGTAAGAAATTAATTGAAGCAGGTGCTGATGTCAATGTAGCGGATAATAAAGGAAGAACAGCGCTTCAGCGAGCAGCTTTCCAGGGAATGGATCGTGTTATTGAAGAACTGCTTAAAGCTGGAGCTGAGATCAATACACAGGATAATGAAGGAAGAACACCTTTGATGGAAGCTTGTTTAGCGTTTAAGTTTGATGTCATTCGTCAGCTGGTAGAGGCTGGTGCGGATGTAAATATGCAGGATAAACGTGGATGTACGGCTTTGATGCGTGCGGCTTATGGCGGATATACGGAATTGGTGAATTATTTGCTGGAACATGGTGCAGATAAAGAAATGACCGATCAGGATGGCAATAAAGCGATTCATTATGTAAGAGAACATTGTCTGGCTGAATTAAAGCCAATTTTGAAATAGAGGTGCCCTTATGAGAGACTATTTAGCGCATGAAGTTCGTAATGTAACGGTATTAGGACACAGTGGTGCCGGAAAAACTGCTGTATTGGAAGCCATGCTTCATTTTACGAAAGCGACCGATCGCTTTGGAAAAACGAGTGAAGGAAGTTCGATCATTGACTATGATCCTGAAGAAGTCAGAAGAGGATTATCGGTTTATACATCGATCGTACCTATTGAATGGAAAGATACAAAAATCAATTTTATCGATACTCCAGGTTATTTAGACTTTGTCGGTGAAATGGAAAGCGGTTGTGCAGCCGGAGATAATATTTTAATCGTCGTAGGAGCCAAAGAAGGTGTTCAGTCTGGTACACAGCGAGCATGGGAAGTGGCTATGGAAAAGAAACTGCCAACAATTTTCTTTGTGAATAAAGTGGACGAGGAGCATGCTTCTTTTGATAAGGCTTATCAGGGATTGCGTGAAGCTTTTGGTAAGAGCGTCATTCCTTTTGAAGTTCCGATTCTAGAAAATGATGAAGTGATCGGTTCAATCAATATTCTTCGTGATAAGGCCTGGTATTTTAAAGGTGATAAGGCTGATCGCAATAAGAGCTATGATGTTCCTGATAATATGAAGGAAGTTGTTGCTGATTATAAGAATCAGATTGCTGAAGCTATTGCGATGGGTGATGATGATCTGATGGAGAAATTCTTCTCTGGAGAACCATTTACAGAAGCTGAATTGACTCGTGGCGTACGTTTAGGTGTACGTAATGGAGAGATTCGTCCGGTATTCTCAGGAAGTGCTATTAATATGACAGGTATTGAGCGTTTGCTTGATCTGATCGATAAATACTTCCCAACTTATGGTGAACAAGGAACCATAACGGTAACAGATATTGATAAGAATGAACCGGTTGAACTTTTGACGGATGAGAAAGGTGATCTGACGGTACAGGTTTTCAAGACGATCGTTGACCCGTTTGTTGGCCGAATCAGCTTTATAAAGGTACGCAGTGGTGTCTTAAGCAGCGATACGACTGTATATAATCCAAAAAAGGATAAACTGGAAAAGATCTCACAAATCTTTATTATCAAAGGTAAACATCAGACGGCTGTCGGTAAATTGTTTACAGGTGATATCGGTGCTGTAACAAAACTGGCTTATACACAGACAAATGATACATTATGTGAAAAAGGTAAATACTACGTTGTTGATGAAATTAAATTCTCAGAACCAATGCTGGGTGTAGCTGTATGGCCAAAATCTAAGAATGATGATGACAAGTTATCAAATGCTCTGAATAGAATGTGTGAAGAAGATCCGACTACACGTCTTGTAAATAATAAAGAAACAAAGGAAAATGTGTTATATGGTGTAGGAGATCAGCATATTGATGTTATCGTCAATAAGATGAAATCGAAATATAAAGTAGAAGTCAATCTGACAACACCAAAAGTACCATATCATGAAACAATCAAAAAGACAGTCATTGGTGAAGGACGTCATAAGAAACAATCTGGAGGACATGGTCAGTTTGGTCATGTATTTGTGGAATTCTCACCAAACCCGGATAGTGAAGATATGGTCTTTGAAGAAACGGTATTTGGCGGAGCTGTACCTAAACAATATTTTCCGGCTGTAGAAACAGGCTTAAGAGAATGTATGGCAAAGGGTTATCTGGCAGGCTATCGAATGGTGAATGTCAAAGCTAATTTGAAAGATGGTAAATATCATGATGTTGATTCAAGCGAGATGGCCTTTAAGCTGGCAGCTCATCTGGCATTTAAAGATGCTATGCCGAAAGCAGGATGTATCTTATTGGAGCCAATTGTTAGCGCAACAGTTGTGATTCCGGATGAATATACAGGAACGATCATTGGCGATTTTAATAAACGTCGTGGAACGATCATGGGTATGGATATGGAAGGAACACATCAAGTTATCAATGCACTTGTACCTTTGGCAGAAATGATGAAATATCCAACTGACTTGCGTTCAATGACTCAGGGACGTGGTAAATATACGCAGGTATTTGATCATTATGATCCGGTACCAGCAAATATCGCTGAAAAGATCATTGCAAATGCAGATAAACAAGATGATGACGATGAATAGATGATGAAAGGATATCGGATGACCGATATCCTTTTTTTAATAATATGAAAAAAATTATCAATGTGAAAAGTTTGTGTTATACTTAGAAGGATTATAAGAAAGTAGGAGAAAGAACATGAATAAAAACAAAGATGAAATTCAGAAAGAAACGAAAAAAAGCAATAAGTCGATGATTTTTTATATTTTAGCGGTACTTTTGCTGCTTTATATGGGAATGAGTGCCATTACGAGTTATCAGTCATTTGCAGTTTACTGTGAAAATTATAGTTTAGATAAGATGGACCAGTGGTTCTTAGGTTTCCAGACGATTTTAGCTGCGACTGTCCCATGTCTTGTTTATGCCGCAATACTTTATGGTGTTGGATTGCTGTTAGAAAAGCAATAAATGTTGAACTAAATCGCAGGTTGTCATTTATTAAATTGATAAAAGTGGTAGATTGATATCATAATAGAGTATTTTATGGAAATGAGTTCCTAAAATACTCTTTTTTTATTTACATTTTTGGAGGGTTTATAAAAAATAAATTAGAATTGTTGAAAACTATTATATTAAACATGGAAATAAGCATAATTGATTATTTTATTTATCAAAATAGTAAACGTTTGCATAATTTGGTTGTTGGTTTGTATGAATTAAAATATGCAAATATACGCATTGTTAAAAAATACAAAATCTCGCTTAATGAGTACAAAGTCAAATTACCAAAATATGGTTATACTTTATTTGTGAGGGCTTTCATTCGATTTTAAGCGCTTTCTAAGCATTAAAACATATCAGATATTCATGTTTTAAGATTCTGAATGATAATCTGTACTTTATCGTTCGAAAAAAAAAGACTTGTAAAAAAGTCTATCTTCAAAAAATTGTAAGTATGATGTATCGAATTAAAAGCTACGCTTATTCTTACAGACTTGAGGGTGAAACTGAAGGATGGAACCACAAAGGAGGGATCTGAAACAAAAAAAAGTACAATTGAATAGAGGAACAAATGAAAGGAGAAGGTATGAAAAAGTTTAAACAAATTTCTAGCATGCTGCTTGCATCTGCAATGATGCTATCAACAATTTCTGCTTATGTTGCTACTCCTGTAAAGGCAGCCTTTACTGGATCACTTACTACTGTTGATTCAGCAACTGCTAATGGTAATGTAGTTGAAATTAGTTTTAATGATGGTGCAGTGAAGGGCAGAATCACATTTCTGGAAGATAATATTTTCCGTTACAATGTAGATCCAAGCGGCGAATTTGGAGAATATGCTGATGTTCGTGGCGGTTATCCTGATACGGCAAAAATTCAGGCTCAGCCAGATGATTCAGATAGATATTCTCATCCAACAGCTACCGTGAATGAGGCTGATGGAATTATTAGGATTACTAATGGTACAACGACCATTCTATTTGATAAAGACACTGCGCTGATGACTGTAAAATATGGCGATAAAACAGTCATGGAAGAGAGTGCGGCCCTTGCTTTAAGTGCGTCATCAACGGTTCAGACATTGGTGCAGCATGATGCAAGTGAGTCAAATAGCAATCTTGATGAGCAGTATTTTGGAGGCGGAACACAGAATGGACGCTTTGTACATACTGGTGAAAGCATTAATATCGCAAATGAAAGCAAATGGGTAGATGGTGGTGTTTCATCTCCAAATCCATTCTATTATACGACAAATGGATATGGTGTTCTTAGAAATACTTACCGTGACGGTGTTTATGATTTTGGCAGTACATTGGATGGTACAGTAACGGCAACTCATAACGAAAATGAATTTGATGCTTATTATTTTGTATCTGGTGAAGAAAGCGTTAGTGATGTAACTCAGGAATTATTACAAGGTTATTTCAAGGTTACAGGAAATCCAGTATTGTTACCTGAATACGGATTCTATTTAGGACATTTAAATGCTTATAACCGTGATGCATGGTCATCTACTGAAGATATTGGTACAAATTGGACGATTAAAGGTAATGAGTCTTACCAAAGTCAAGGCACAACAACTTATGAAGCCGGAGGAACCGGTTTTGAAATCAGTGCAGGACAGCAATCAGAATCATTAAATGGTTATGGTCCTACAGTAGCAACTGACAATATACCCGAAGGAGTAACCTATCCTGAAGAGTTTAGCGCAAGAGCTGTTTTAGATGAATATCTGGAATATGATATGCCGTTTGGCTTCTTCGTGCCAAATGACGGATATGGCACCGGATACGGCAGGAATGGCTATAATGTGACAGGTGGAGTCGATGAGAAGCAATATGTAGAAGCTTTAAACGCAAATTTAAAAAATTTGGAAGATTTTGCAGATTATGCGGCAAAAAAAGGTGTCGCAACCGGTTTGTGGACACAGAGTGCTCTGACCCCGGAATCAAATCCAAAAGAAAAATGGCATCTGCTTCGTGATTTTGAAGGTGAAGTTGCAGCAGGTGTTACTACTCTAAAAACTGACGTTGCATGGGTAGGAAGGGGTTATTCATTCCAGTTAAGTGGTGTTAAACAGGCTTATGACATCATGACAACTATGACAGAAGATGATGAAGGAAATGCAGTAGAAACAAGTCGTCCAAACATCATTTCATTGGATGGCTGGGCTGGTTCACAGAGATATAACTCTGTATGGACAGGAGACCAGACAGCTGGTAATTGGGAGTATATCCGTTTCCATATTCCAACATTTATCGGACAATCATTAAGTGGTAATCCAAATATTGGTTCTGACATGGATGGTATTTGGGGAGGAGATCCGATCATTGCAACTCGTGATTATCAGTGGAAGAGCTTTGCGCCACAGATGTTAGATATGGATGGCTGGGGTTCATATGCAAAAGGTCCTTATGTTCATGGTGATCCTTATACTGGTATAAGTCGTATGTATCTGAAATTAAAAGCTCAGATGATGCCTTATATTTATACAAATGCATATGCAGCAGCTAATCTTGAAACAGGCAATGATGATACAGGACTTCCTATGATTCGTGCTATGTTCCTAGAATATACAGATGAAGCATTAGCATATGAAAAAACGCTGTCACAGTATCAGTATATGTGGGGAGAAAGCTTATTAGTTGCTCCTGTTTATCAGGATACTCAGGCTGATAATATGGGTAATGATGTACGTAATGGTATTTATTTACCAGGTGGAGAAGATCAGATTTGGATCGACTACTTCACAGGTGAACAATATCGTGGCGGACAGATTTTAACAAACTTCGATGCTCCATTGTGGAAAATCCCATTGTTTGTCAAAAATGGTGCTATTATCCCTATGTATGAAGAACATAATACGGTTAGTGGAACGTCAGATGATGGTTCAGTTCTTGATAAGAGCATTCGTTTGGTAGAATTCTGGCCAGCTGGAACAACTGATTTCAGCGTAATTGAAGATGATGGATCTTATATTAAAAATGAATTAGATACTTCAGATTCAGAATATGGTGCAATTGACAATGTTTCTTATGGTGAACATGTAACAACAAAATATACTTCTGTAGTAGAAGGCACAACAGCTACTTTAACAGCTGAAAAGTCTACAGGAGAATATACTGGCTATGATTCAAATAAAGATACGACATTTATTGTACATGTATCTAAAGCACCTGAATCAATTCAGGTATTTAACGGAACTACTCAATTAGAAGCAAAACAAGTATCTTCTAAAGCTGAATTTGATGCAGCTGGTGAAAATGAAACTGTCTGGTTCTATGATGCAAATCCTGCAATTGAAACTTACGCATCTGAATCTGAAACAAATCTTGCAGAAATGGTAAAAGATATTGAAGTATCACCAAAATTATATGTGAAATTTGCAGTTACAGATACTCAGGCTAATGAACAGAAGCTTGTAATCAATGGATTTGCAAATGAAGGTGATTTAGAATCAACAGACTTAAATGAAAAACTTGAAGTACCAGCTTTAACAGAAAATGAAGAATTAAAGACACCTAGCAGTATTACATTGACTTGGAATGCTGTAGATGGTGCTGCTTCTTATCAGATTTTAGCTGATGGAACAATTGATGATAATGGTAATGTATTAAGTGGTGCTGTTTATTCTATTTCGGAAGGAACGACATTTACACATGCTGATCTAGAATATAAATCAAATCATACATATCGCGTTCGTGCTGTGAATGTGGATGGACATTCTGCATGGAGCACTGAATTGCAAACAGCAAGTGCAGAAGATCCATTCATGTATACTCCAACACCAGAAAAAGTTGAATGGACAGGTAATATTTATGGTGGACATACTGCTGATAGAGCATTTGACCAAATTTTCCAGAATGGTGATGAAGGTTTCCATTCAGATGGAAATGCAATAGGACAGACATTAACCGTTGACTATGGTGTTGCTTATGAATTAGATAAAATCGAATATTATCCACGTAATGATGCTGGTAATGGTACAGTTACTCAGATGAAAGTGGAAACAAGCTTAGACGGTGTGAACTGGGTTGATCAGGGAACTCATAATTGGAGTTTGGACAGCACAACCAAGCTAATTGATTTGAAAGACCCTAACACAGGAGCTGCTTCGATCGGTGCACGTTATATTCGTTTTACTCCGTTAGCATCATTAGGCGATTTCTTCTCTGCAAGTGAAATTAAAGTATATACAGTTGAAAATGGAACAGGATATGCAGCGAGTGCATTCCGTGTAGGAAATATCTCATCTGTAGGAACAAGCGAACCTACATTAGCTACATTCCAGCAGATGTTCCAAAAAGAATCTTCCGCTCATGGTTCTTATAAGAATGATAACTGGGTAGGTGAAGTTCAGAATCTATTTGGTGATATTAACTTTAATGGTATAGCTGATGTTTGGGATTATGCGTTCACAGCATTCTATGTAAATGGTGGAACGACGAAGACTGGAAGTGTATTGGGTGATATCATGTTATTGCCAAGTGCAACAACAGTTTCTGCTGGTGATACATTTACAATTGATGTAACAGCACTTGATATTGCTAATCTGAATGCTTATGGTTCAATTATTAATTATGATCCAAGCAAATTGGAATATGTAGGTGTTGAATACGTAGGTACTGGTGGTATGTACACTCAAGGTATGACTGGAAACATTAACAATGAAGATGGAACAGCTTATATTAATCACAATGCAATCAACATGGGTGATCAGCCATTAGTAAGTGGTTCAAAAGTTTTAGCTACCATTACAATGAGAGCAACTACGGATGTTGATTTGAGTGATGCATCTATCGTTGATCTTTCTACAGTTACTTTGATAGGTCCTGACTTTAGCGTTAAGGAAAGTAAAGTTGTATCGGATGTTACTTTACCTGGCATAGATCAAGGTGGAAAACTTGTAGCTCATGATGATATTATTGATGCAGTTGCACAATCAACAGGTCCTACAGGTGATGGTAATGATATTTGGGCAAGTCTAGATGGTAATACATCTACTTATACGAATAGTAACTATAGTGGTAATGGAAGCCAAACAGGTGTAGAGTTGGCACATCCACAGGTGTATACATTTACACTGAAAGATACAATGCCAATTAACAAAGTAGGTGTCCAGGCAAGAAGTGCAGGAGCAGGACATTTGAGTCAACTTAATAGCTATGTTGTATTTGTAAGCTTAGATGGCACAGAATGGACGCAAGTTGCAACACAAACTGTTACTGATGGAAATATGACTTACGTTGAATTTGATGCAGCACAAGCGAAGTATGTTAAGTTAGAACTAACTGCAGGTGAAAATGTAAATTGTGTATCAACAAGTGAGGTTGAACTATATCGTGCAGCCGATTCAACTCCTACAGGAATTGAACCAACGGATGATTCAGCTACATCGGTATATGTTGGATATGTCGGTGATATAGATGCAATCATTCTTCCAGAAGGATATCCAAATCAGTATTTCACAGTAACAAGCAGTAAGCCTGAAGTTGCATCTATCATTACTTTAGCGGATGAGAATGGTGATCCAATTTACAAGGTATTAGGTGTTAGTGCTGGGGAAACAGAAATTACTCTGACTTCTGCTGCCGATAGTACTGTGACTAAAACTTATACATTAACTGTAATAGCTGGTGTAGATAAGTCTGATTTAATTGATGCAATCAATAAGACGATGGGCGCTCCTGAATCTATTTATACGGAGGATTCATATGCTGCTTATAAGAGTGCATATGAAAAAGCAGTAGAAGTAAAAGATGATCAAGAGGCTACTCGTGCAGATGTAGAAAGTGCGACAGCAGAATTGCTTGCAGCTTACGATGCATTAGAAATTGTTCCTGTTGATTCTTCATTAGAATTAGATGCCGATACAGTTGTTTCAAGTGCAAGTGGAGATTACAGTGAAAGCAATACGGCAGATCGTATGTTTGATAACGATTTATTAACATATTGGGAATCTCCTTATGGAGGAAGCAATGCTAATCTTCCAAAAGATGTTGTAATAGAGCTGAATGATACTTATGTATTAGAACAGATTAGCTTCATTTCTCATACGCTTCAAAATGGTGGTGTGACTGATTACACGATTTCAGTAAGCGAAGATGGAAGTGAATGGACGCAAGTAACTAGCGGAACAGTGGATGCAAATGAATACAAGAGAGGCAACAATGTTCGTGTAGATGCACGTTTTGTACCTGTAAAAGCAAGCTACATTAAATTCACTGTTAATGGTGCAGTTGGTCGAATTCCTTCTGAAGATAATATGTATGGTAGAATTGCAGAGATGATCATCTATGGTTCTACTGATGTCAATAAAACAGCGTTGAGCGCTTTATATGATGCTAATGTAAATAAGGTAAGTGACGATTTCACTCCAGCTAGCTGGACTGTTTTCCAGAATGCATTAACTAGTGCGAAACAAGTGTTAGATGACAACATGACAACTCAGGAAGCAGTCGATAATGCTTATGAGGCATTAGATGCTGCTGTGAAGGGATTAGCCCTGAAAGCTGATTTCTCAGCACTTGATGAAGCTATCAAGAATGCAGAATCAATTAATACATCTGCTTATACACCAGAAAGTGTTCTTGCTTTAGATAAAGCACTTGAAGATGCAAGATTAGTGCTAGCAAATGAAAATGCTACTCAAGATGAAGTAGATGTTGCAGTGAAAGCACTAGAAGAAGCAATTAGTGGTTTGCGTGAAACAACAGATCCTGAAACACCAACAGATCCAAGTGATCCAACAACACCGACGGATCCTGAAACGCCAACCGATCCTGATACACCAGTGGATCCTGAAAAACCAGCAGATGAAACACCAGCAGACCCTGAAACTCCAACAACGAGTGATAATAGTATGTTAGGTGTCTATGCAGGTTTATTGGCAGTGAGTGTTTTAGCTCTGTTCGTATTCTTAAGAAGAAAAAAAGAAGCAAATTAAAAAATGATAATATCTTATTGTTATGAGGTGCATTTAATTTAGATAATGCATATCAGACATCATAGATAAAATAGCAGAAGGGACTGTTACATTCAAAAAGTAATCGTATTCTCTTTGAATAACAGCCCCTTTCTTAAAAAAGTTCTTTTACGGCAGTATATAAGAACAAAGGAGCAAATATGAAATTTAAAAAGATAATAAATGAAATACTTTGCTTGGCTATGGCTATTACGATGTTTTCATCGGGTGTAGTGAAAGTACAGGCAAATGATACCCCTAAAAATACAAATTTAACTCAATTAGAAGGTGTGAGTGCTACAGTATCTGATATTGAAAATGGTACTAATTTTGATGCCAATATGGCAATTGATGGCAATACTGCATCAAACTCCAGATGGTCAACCAATTATGGAAAAGATACTGATCAATGGTTATTAATTAATTTGGGCAAACAACAAACATTCAACACTTTTGTTATCTTTAATAATGATAGAGAAGGTGGAAAGCAATTAATCAAAGAATTTAAAATTGAAGGTAGTAATGAAGCCAATGGTACATATTCAGAAATATATCATGGTGAAGCAAAAGACGAAGGATATCCGCTTGACTATACTGTAACTCTTAATCAGGCTGTAACTTATCAGTATGTAAAGATGACAGTTGTAAGTTTGGTCGATACTGCTCCATATCCAGCAGTATCATTGCGAGAATTTGAAATTTATAATGTTGAAGGTGAATCAACAACACCTGTAAATACAAATCTGGCACTAAAAAAACCAGTTGAAACGAATTTATATAATGTTAATGATACTGCTTATCTTACTGATGGTAAAACAGAAACACGTATGACAAGTAGTACTAGTGACATTAAACCAACAAAAGAAAATCCTTTTTGGGCATATGTTGATTTAGGTGCTGTTTATGATATGAATTATTTCTCGGTTTTATGGGAGAGTGATTCAAATTATGCAAAAGATTTCAATATTTATACGACAACAGAAGAAACGATTAATGACGATACACAATGGACACTGGTAAAAGAGGTAGCTAATAATACTGCTGGAAAAACGTCTGTAATTGAATTAGAAAAAGAAGTTCAAGGACGTTATGTTAAATTAGAAGTAACAGCAGTAAATGGATATCCGAATGTATCTGCCTGTGAATTTGAAGTTATGTTAAAAGATGATTCTCAACAGATTCCTCAAGATCCGGAAGATAATGTTGCTTTAAATAAAACAGGTTATTCAAGTAGTAATGAAGCTGAAGGCCTGAACGCAAATAAAGCATTTGATGGTGATACTTCTACTCGTGATTCTCGCTGGTCTAGTAAGGTGGGCAATGCGCCTCACTGGGTTTTTGTAGATTTAGGTGAAACAAAAGATGTTAAGACAATACGTATTTATTGGGAAACTAGAAAAGCAACTGAATATAGAATCCAAGTAGCTGATACTGTGACAGATACCACTACAGGTGAAGGTAACTGGAAAGATGTTGCTACTTTAACTGAGCGCCCAAGTTCTACGACAGATACCATTACATTAACAAATGTTGAAAAAGCACGCTATGTTCGTTTATATATTGATAATTTCACATCCGAAGATCCTGATGGTTCAGTCATCTGGAATTCTATTTCAATTTATGAAATGGAAGTATATGGTGGAACACCTGCTATATCGATGGGTGATATCGGTAATATGATCAAGGTGGAAACGCCAACGAAAGATAGTGAAAAATTAAATGTAACACTTCCTAATGTAGAAGGATACACTGTTACTTATAATGGTACGGATCTTGAACAGGTAATTGATAAAAATCTTACGATCTATACGCCAGTTGTTGATAAAACAGTGAAAGTTTCATTTAAGATCGTGAATAATAAAACTGAAGAGTATCAATTTAAAGAAATAGAAGTTACTGTACCAGGGCAGTATTCAGTGGCTGTGAATGATAATGCTGCTCCTGAAGTTTTACCAGAACTTCAGGAATGGAAGGGAAATGAAGGCAGTTTCACAGTAACTGATGGCAGTAAGATCGTTTACGCAGATGATGATTTAAAATCAGCAGCTGATGAAATGAAAGCTGATTATGAAGATCTAACAGGAAAAACGATTGAAGTTGTTAAGGGAACAAAAACAGATGTCAAAGCCGGTGATTTCTTCTTTGAAAAAACAACAGATGTAAGTCTTGGTTTGATGGATGAAGGCTATTTGATGGAAATTGATGATTTCATCACTGTTACTTCTGAAACACAGACGGGTGCGTATTGGGCAACTAGAACACTTCTTCAAGCTTTGAAACAGAGTAATTATGTAAGTATTCCTAAGGGAATTACTCGTGATTATCCGTTATATGAAGTGCGTGGATTCATTTTAGATGTTGGACGTAAGACATTTACGATGGATTATCTTGAACAGTTAGTAAAACAGATGTCCTGGTATAAGATGAATGACTTCCAGGTACATTTGAATGATAACCTGATTGGACTGGAAAACAAAGAGGATCCAATGAGTGCTTATTCGGCTTTTCGTTTAGAAAATGATACTGTAAAAGCAGGTGGAAAACTAATAGATGCGAATGGTAATGTTGTTACGGTAAACGGTAACGAACAAGTTTATCAGCAGGATCTAACAAGTACGGATCTATGGTATACAAAGGAAGAATTTAAAAACTTTATTCAGGAATCACGTGAATTAGGTGTTAATATCGTTCCGGAAATTGATACTCCGGCACATTCCTTAGCTTTTACAAAAGTATTACCAGATCTGCGTTATGGAACTAGCGGACGTCAAAATGACCATTTGGATTTAGTGGATTCATATGAACAGTGTTTGACTTTTGTTCAGACAATTTTTAATGAATATTTAAGTGGTACAGATCCAGTATTTGATAGTGAAACGATCGTTCATATTGGTGCGGATGAATATAATGCTTCTTCTGAAGCTTATCGTAAATTCGTAAATGATATGATCGAATATGTTCGAGATACAAATGAGAGAAAAGTACGTGTATGGGGAAGCTTTACAGCAGCATCTAAGGGTGAAGTGATTGACACTGTAGCAGATGATGGTACAAGAGTACAGATCAACCTTTGGAATTTTGGTTATGCCAATATGGATGAGATGTATGAAAACGGATTTGATCTGATCAACTGTAATGATGGTAATTACTATATCGTTCCTAATGGAGGATATTATTATGATTATTTAAGTGATGGTACGATGTATAATTTAGATATCAACAGTATTGGCGGAGTAACGATTCCTGCAGGTGATAAGCAAATGGTCGGTGGCGCATTTGCGGTATGGAATGATATGACAGATTATCTGGATAATGGTATCAGTGAATGGGATGTTTATGATCGTATTAATAATTTACCATTATTTGCCGCTAAATTATGGGGCAAAGAAGAATTGAATCTTAATGATGCCAATGCTCGTGCAGATGAACTAGGCGATGCTCCTCGCACAAACTTTAATTATGAAGTAGATAGTGAAACAGATGAATACATGAATTTACCGATGGATGAGCTGAAAGATACTTCTGCAAACGAATTTAAAGTTAGTGAAGGTGAAAATGCTTCTATCGTTGAAGCTGATGGAAAGGATGCTTTAGAACTGAAAGGCTCTACAAGTTATATTACAACTGGTCTTGAAACAGCAGGGTTCGGTAATAGTTTACGTGTTAAAGTGAAGAGAACTTCTACAAGTACTGAAGAACAGATTCTATTTGAAAGCCCTTATGGAAGTATTAAGGCGGTTCAGAAAGAAACTGGAAAAGTAGGATTCTCAAGAGAGAGATTTGATTATTCTTTCAATTATACTTTACCATTGAATGAATGGGTTGAACTTGAATTCAAAAACGTGAAGAATAGAATTTCACTTTATGTAAATGGTGAACTGGTAGATACGATTGGTGATGGTGAAAAAGTTGAAGGTCGTCCGTTACTGGCAACAATGATGTTCCCTATGGCTACGATAGGAAGTAAGACAAACGCATTTATTGGTTATGTTGATGATGTTCGTATTGGTAAAGATACTACATTTACAAGTACGATGTCACTTGATTATGCATTGTGGAACGCATCTGCGATATTAAATGATGATAATCGCGATCTTTTAGAACCATTAATCAAAGAAGGTAAAGCATTGTTAACACAATATGCTCCAGAAGAGAACGAAATTACAAGATTATCTAATGAGATAAATAAGATTGTTGAAGCACAGGATTTTGAAAAAGCTGATTATACAAGAGTTGACATATATAAGTCTTTAGTAGAAGATCTTTCGGCATTTACAGAGGAAAGTGCTAAAGCAGTAACAAGGATTTTAGATAGTATCCGTTATAGTTTACCTGTTGAACTTCAAGATACGGTTGATGGTTATGAGTATGATCTATTGAAAGCTATGGAAGGACTAGAAACAAAACCTTTGACAAACCTCTATTATGTAGATCAGTCAACCATGACGGCTACTGCTTCTAGTTATCAGCAGGATGGATCAAAACCAAGTAATGTTTTAGATGGCAATCCATCAACAATGTGGCATACAGATTGGAATATTACTTCAATGCCTCATTGGATTGATCTTGAATTGAGCGAACCTACAGAAATTAATGGTTTAGTTTATACACCACGCCAATCAGGCACAAATGGTAATGCAACAAAATATGAAATTCAAGTTTTTGTTGATGGAACATATAAGACAATTACAAGTGGAACGCTTAAGAATGATTCTACTGTTAAAACGATTGAGTTTGATCCTGTAACAACGACCCATATACGTCTTGTCTATCTTGAAGCAGCAAACAATAACGGTTCAGCAGCAGAGCTCCAGGTAGTTCGTGCAAATATTAATGCTGATATTGAAGGATTAAATACGGCAATTAAAGATGCTGAAGAATTATTAGCTACATTAGATAAGACAGATTTTACTGAAGCAACTTGGACAGATGTTCAAAACTTACTTGCAGATGCGAAAGCATTAGTTTCTTCTTCAACACCTGATGCTAATGAGGTTGCTCAGATGATTTATGACATTTCTAAGAGAGTTACTCAACTTCGCTTAGAAGGAAATTTAACTGAGTTGAACGCTGCCATCGATAAGGCAGAGTCACTTAAAGAAAGTGACTATACAGCTACAAGCTGGGCATTTATGCAAGAAAAATTAGCTGCTGCCAAAGAAGTGGCAAAAAATAATAATGCACTACAGTCAACAATTGATCTTGCTGCTGCTGAACTAAATGATGCGATTGATAGATTGGTGAAAGTTGATAAAACAGAATTGCAGAATAAATTAAACGAAGCAAAAGCTATCAACACAAGCGAATACACAAAAGAAAGTGTAGCAGTTCTTGATAAAGCAATGGCAGAAGCAGAAAAAGTATTGACAAATGCAAATGCAACACAGGAAGAAGTGGATGCAGCTGTAAAAGCGTTAGAAGATGCAATTAGCGGATTGCAAAAACCAGCGGATCCTGATACACCGACAGATCCAGAAAAGCCAACCGATCCAGATACACCGGCAGATCCTGAAAAACCAACAGATGAAACACCAGAAGAGCCTGAAACTCCAACAACGAGTGATAATAATATGATGGTTATTTATGCAGGATTGTTGCTTTTAAGTGCAATGGTAATGGTTGTATTATTCAAAAAAAGAAGACAAGAGCATTAATGATTAAATTCAAAGGAGAAGAAAATGAGGATAATTTGTGAAAAAGTTTTGAAATCTTTATTGGCGTTTGTTCTTGCATTTAGCACATTGTCAATGATTCAACCATCGGCAGTTACAAATGTAGAAGCAGCCAATATAGAATATGAAATTTATCCGACACCACATTCTATGGTTTATCAAGAAGGAGAATATGTTATCCGGCCTGAAGTAAATGTTGTTTATGAAGAAGGAATTGATGATGTAACAAAAAATAGAATGGCAGAAGTGTTAGCGATTAAAGATAAGCATGTTACAGTAAGCAATGAAATTGTAAAAGGAAAAACCAATATTCTTGTAGGTACTTATCAGTCAAATGGATATGTAGACCAGTATGTACAGAATCATTATGATTACAATGATGACTTATTTAGTCATTATGGTTCTTATTTGTTGGCTTCAAATAATGATGAAATCGTTATTTTAGGTCTTGATACAGATGCAGCTTTCTATGGTATAACATCTTTAAAGCATATCTTTAATCAAATGGATGGGTCAACGATTAGAAACTTTGAAATGAATGATTATGCAGATGTTAATATTCGTGGCTTTATTGAAGGGTACTATGGTATTCCATGGTCAAATGAAGATCGTATGGCATTGATGGAGTTTGGCGGCGACTTTAAGATGACTTCTTATATTTTTGCGCCAAAGGATGATCCATATCATAAAGGAAAATGGCGTGAGCTATATCCTGAAGATGAAATCAATGCAATTAAAGAAATGGTTAAGGTAGGAAATGAATCAAAATGTCGATTCGTTTGGACAGCTCATCCTTTTATGGGTGGCTTTGATGCTAGTAAAGCTGATGAAGAAATTCAGAGCCTTTTAAGAAAATTTGATCAGCTTTATGATGCAGGTGTTCGACAGTTTGGCGTTCTTGGAGATGATGTAGGAACACTTGATCGTGAAATCGTCATTAAGATGATGAATGCTGTATCTGAATGGGCCAAAGAAAAAGGTGATGTTTATGATACAGTTTTCTGTCCGGCAGGATACAATCATTCATGGCAAGGAAATTATTCTGAATTAAATGATTATGATGCCGGGTTCCCGGATGATGTTCAGATCTTCTGGACAGGTGAGGCAGTTTGCCAGCCCGTTGAACAGAAAACTTTGGATCATTTCAGAGATTACAATGCAAATAATGGGGAAAGACGTGCACCTTTATTTTGGCTGAACTGGCCTGTGAATGATATCAATCATGGACGCTTGCTAATGGGAAAAGCAAGTCTTTTACATACAGATATTCATATCGAAGATATTGCCGGTTTAGTTACAAATCCAATGCAGGAATCAGAGGCTTCAAAAGTTGCCATTTTTGCAGTAGCTGATTATTCTTGGAATGTAAAAGGATTTGATGTTGATAAAAGCTGGGAAGATTCTTTTGAATATATCGAACCAGATGCTGCGGAAGAACTGCATACACTTGCGAAACATATGTCAAATCCACAGCCAAATGGTCATGGTCTCGTATTAGAAGAATCAAAAGAACTTCAGCCATTGATTGATCTATTTAAACAGGCTCTGCAAGGAAATGGCTCAGTTGAAGAAACGGGTAATCAATTAATTTTAGAAATGAATATCATCATTGATGCTTGTGAAAATTTCCATATTAAGAGTAAAAATGCAAATCTTAAGGAAGAGTTATTGCCATTTACCCAATCATTGAAAGACTTATGTATTTCAATTCGTTCCTTTGTAGAAGCTAAGATTGCTTTGGATTCAAATGATTTATATACAGCATTTAATTGCTATACGGATGGAACAGCTTATTTGAACCAGTCAAAGACATATACGAAAAATAAGGTAGATGGCAGCTTACAAGTTGTGAGCCCGGGATCCACTCATTTGATTCCCCTTGCGACTACACTTCAGGAAACATTAGCGGATCCTATCAATGATTATGTTTCCGGAGAAGATAATAATCTAGTAATCACAGCTGAATCAAGTTTTAATACTTTCTATTCGGGTGCTGTTGAAAATATTATCGATGGTAAAGATAATACACATGCATGGCATGATGGTTATGAAGCTGCCGGTCAGTACTATCAAGTAAATTTTAGTGTTCCAGCAACAATTTATGGGGTCAATATTTTAAATGGCGCAAGCCAAAGCGGTAAAGAAAAAGATACTTTTGGTTATGCAAAGTTAAAGTATAAGACTTCTGATTCTGATGAATGGAAAGATTTAGATGGTGGAAAAGAGTATGGTGAATATGCTGAAACGGTAAATGTCAGTGGTATTGAGATTGAAGATGTAGTGGCTGTTCGATATGAATGTACAAGAACAGGAAGCGGCAATAAATGGCCTTCTATGCGTGAATTTGAAGTGCTTCTGGAACCGGCAGGCGCAACATTCACAAAAGAAGTGATTCGTACACAGGATCGCTGGGCAGTTTATGATGGTGATGAAGCCTATCTTATTGATGGTAATTTATCTAGTGGAGTTCATTATTCTGTAAGGTGGGGTTCTGGTGATAATCGTGATACAGCTATGCCAGGCGATTTTATCGGCGTTAAGTTATCACAGCCGATCGTCTTAGGAAAAATTGATATCCTGCAGGGTATGGATGATACTACGAATGATTATTTTAAAAATGTTACATTGCAGTGGTCATTAACTGGTAATGACAATGACTGGCATGATATTCAATCGTATACCAATACACGTCATATTCAGATTGATCTTTCTGATCAGAATATTACGGCTCAATATGTCCGTGTTGTAAATAATGCTATTCAGAAGAACTGGATCGGTATGCGTGAATTTGATGTACAATCGAAAGTCTATTTTAATTCAAAAGCTTATACCAATGTAGAGGCATATCGCAATGTTGGGGTAAATGTATTGACAGATCATGCTTATCTTGATCCTCAGAGTAATATTACTTTGAATCAAGATGAATATATCGGAATCAAGCTGGATCGTGTTCATGAAGTGACTACGATTCAGAAAGTATTGGAAAATGCTGATAATATAACTGTAGAAACATCTTTAAATGGTTATGAATGGACCGTTTATGATGAAAATAACGGAAATATCAATGCACGTTATATTCGATTGATCAATCATACAAATGCACCGGTGACTTTTAGTATTCATGAGCTTCGTGTAAATACACTTGAGTTTTATGAAAAGTCTTTATCGTTAGAATTGACGAAGAACTTTACATTGGATAGTACCACTCCAGCAGGTAATTTATTTGATGGTGATCGTACGACACAGGTTAATTTCATGTATAATCAGACTCAAGGAAATCAGTTTGTTTATGATTTGGGAAGAACGATTCATATTGATACGTTAAAGGTTGTCTGCAGAGATAGTGAAATTGATTATCCTCGTCATGCGAAAGTATCTGTTTCGATGGATGGAAAAGAATGGACAGATATCATGTTTATCGGAAATCAGGAAGGCCCAAATGAAGGTGAGGCTACGAATG
Organism: Traorella massiliensis; assembly: GCF_900104665.1. GTDB lineage: Bacteria > Bacillota_I > Bacilli_A > Erysipelotrichales > Erysipelotrichaceae > Traorella > Traorella massiliensis. Next base: position 85,475 of record NZ_LT629969.1, read on the forward strand.
AAGATGATATCAATGATGTATTGCCATTACATGAGACCTCTTATAACGCAAAAGAAGTGACTGATGTCAATATGGATGCACGCTATTTAAAGGTTGAGATTACACGTACTAAAGCCGGATCAAATAAATGGCTGCGTTTCCAGGAAATTGAAATTAATAATGGTGAGTATGTACCAAGTGTCAATGATCCTACATTTAGCGGTTGTAATGATACCAAAAATGGACAATTTGCCTACATGACTGATAATAATCTTGCTACTTCGTTTATTCCGGATAGTAAGAGTGGAATTTTGAATTATACTGTATCTGATAATCATGATATGAATCGAATCAAGATTATTCAGAATGCAAATGCAATTTCAAATGCAACTGTTTATGCACGTGTATTAACAAATGAATCAGAAAGCAAGTGGTTGACACTGGGAACACTGGCACAAACTGTAAATGAATTTATCTTGCCTGAAAATACGGTTTTACTAGATATTAAATTAGAATGGGAAAATACAGATGTAAGTATTTCTGAAATGATCCTGTCAAAGAGTGAGTTTGTTGCAGTAAATAAAGAAGAATTAGAAAAACTTCTACATACGCCTGCAGATACTACATTATGGACAAAGGAAACAGCTGATCAATATGCGGATGTACTGAATACAGCAGAAGCAGTATATACAAGTGAATATGCTGCTCAGGAAAGTATTGACTCTGTAGTTCTTTCAATCAAGAATATCTTAAATGCTCCTGAATTGAAGGGAGATATTACTCAGCTTCAGAATATTGCCGATCAGGCATTAACAGATAGTGAAAATTATACTGTTCGTTCTTGGCGTTTATATGCAAATGTATTAAGTACTATCCAAAATGCTTTAACTGATCCTGAAAATGTATCCGTAAGTGATGTAGAAAAGCTAATTGCTGATTATACTTCGGCAAAAGAGGCATTAGTTTTCAATCCATCTGCTTTGGAAGAGGCAATTCTAATGTCGGAGTCTGAAAGAGAATTTATTGATTCTGTTGAGGTTCCTGAAAATACTTATACGAGTGAATCCTGGAATGCTTATCTGGCCATGAAAAAAGCTATGGATGATTTGATCAAGGAAAATGATACAAGTGCGATTCATCCAAATGAATTTAAAAAGGTATTAGAAGATGTAAGAACTGCTAAAGAGAATTTAGTGAATATTTCAGAATTAGTAGAAGCTATCCGTGTCTTTGAAGAAGTAAATAAAGAACTTTATACAGAAGCCTCTTATAATGCTTATAAAAAGGTGGTTGATGATGCCAGAACTCTGTTAGTGGATGGCAGCAAAGAGTCTGTAGCAAGCGCACTTACATCTATTGAAAGTGCAAGAAAACAGCTGGTTATCAAAGATGAGGCATCTTTAGAAACATTGAATGCACTGATTACTCAGCTGGAAAGCTGTGCAGAAAAAGATTATACTTCTGAAAGTTATGCGCAAATGAAATTAACTTTAAATGAAATGAAATCATTAGACTTGAATAATTTATCTTCTGAACAGTTAAAAGAAGCTATCGCTAAATTAGAGTTGGCTCAAAGACAGCTTGTTTCAGTAAAGATTTTAAATCAGTGGCTGGAAAGAGCGAATAGTTTTGATCAGATGTTATACACAACATCAAGCTACAAACAGTTACTTGACAGTGTAGAAAAGGCAAAAGAAGTTCTTGTAAATGGAACCTCTGAAACGGTATCTCAATCAATTTCTTCTCTTGAAGAAGCTATTCAGAATTTAGCTGTTAAAGTAAAAGATGAGGATGCAAAAACATATATTGAACAGCTTATTCTTGAAGATGCATCTAACTATACTGAAGAAAGCTATCAGGCATATAAAGATGCATATGATGCTTTAATAGCATTATCAAAAGATTTGGATGATGTTTCTGTTGAAGAGTTTAATCAGGCTAAAGCAGCATTTGAAAATGCATATAAAGGTTTAGTTGAAAAAACAACAGAATCAGATAAGCCAAATCCAGAAACACCATCAACAAATGATAATTCGATGAGGGGAGTATATCTTGGGTTACTGGGTGCAAGTGCAATTGCATTATTGGTCATACTGAGAAAAAAATTAAAGGAATGTTTCTAAAATAGATAAAAGGAGGTTATAGTCCTCCTTTTATTGACATATAATATTATATAATATATAATATTATTGAAAGGAAAGTATAAACATGTCATTTCAAGTAGGATCAACTATATTAGACGCATGTGTATTAAGCGTATTGAGAAAAAAAGATACATATGGGTATCAGTTAAATCAGGAAATCAAAGAAAAACTTGGCGTAAGTGAATCAACGCTTTACCCTGTACTTAGACGCTTGCAAAAAGAAGGACTGCTGACCACCTATGATGAAGCGGTCATGGGACGTAATCGCCGCTATTATCGCCTTACAGAAAAGGGAAAAGAACAGAGTACTATTTATTATAAAGAATGGAAAGAGTTTTCAGGGAAGATAGAAGAAATATTGAAAGGAGAGGATGATCATGAATAAACAAGAATATATAGAAATCATAAAAAGACGACTAGCTGTTCTTCCTCAAGAAGAAATTGATGAAGCGGTTCTCTATGTGAGTGAATATTTTGAAGATGCTGGCAATGATGAAAAAGCAGTTCAAGCCTTAGGAAATCCGAATGAATTCGCTGATCGTATCAAAGATGAATATATCATCGGTATCCGAGAAAATCCAAAAGAATACCAGCGCTATCAAAATAATTATGAAACTATAAAAGCGAATCATGCATTTATGATGATGCTGATGATGGTAACTAGCATCTTTTTATCAATATTAGCTTATACCTTATTAAATGAATTTGCCTTCTTTTTCGTTGTAGTAATTCTTTTCAGTTCAATTGTGTTCAGTTATTCTAAAAATATCATGGTCTTACCTTTAGCTATTTTTAGCGTTTTAATTATTTGCAGCAGCTGGGTCTTTATTTCTTTTAACACTACTTTAAGTTCTTCAATGAGTCTAGCTGACGGTTTATATTTAATTGGTGGAATGCTGATCAGTATAGGTGTTTTTGGCTTATCCATTTATGGATGGAAAAATGAATATAAAAAAATAATGAAAGAAAATCAGTTTTTAAAAAATTTATATAAGAAAAGGGATGTTTTATGAAAAAAATATGTTTACGTATGTTTATAGGCAGTATTATTTTAGGATGTTGTCTGATGGCTACTGCTTATATAGTAAGTGGAAAAGGTTTGATAATTCAGGTTTATGGTCAAAATTATAGCTTGTCAGAAATCTCCCGAAATTGGTTAGATGCATCTTTTCATAAAAGTGAATCAGAAATAATAAGTGAATCAGAAATAAAAGAAAGTGAAAAAACAGATTGCTATGTAGATGAAATAGATTTTGAAAAGATTCATGGTGTAATTGTAAATGCACAGGGAGCGTATTTTGAAATTAGAGAATCAGAAGATGGTCAATATCATATGAAAGTTCAATATACATCTTATGATTCTTATGAATATTATATAGATGAAAATGACATGTTTCATCTTGAAACAACATCAGATGAAGAAAGAAGGCCAGATATCACTCAATTTATTATAGTAGTTGAAATTCCAAAAGAAAGTATTCTTGAAAACAATACAATAATCGGTAACAAACAAATAATGCTTAATGGTAATTTTATGATTGAAAATAGCCATATAAAAACTTCAGGTCATATCATGCTGAGTTCATGTAAAATAAAAAATACAACTTTTTATGCAAAAAATGAAGGCATTTGGAGCAATATGATACATCTTGATGGGAAAAATGAAATGAGCAGTGTGCATGGTGATATTTATGCAGGTATCGTACATGAAGAAAAAGAAATCAATCTGAATGCAAGTACTGATGTTGGTTTTGTTTCTGTAAATAATGATCCAAGGACATCTTCTTATGTCAATGAAACTAACAGCATGCATGATTTATCTATTCATACAGATTACGGTAATATTAAAATACAAACAAATGTAAACAAATAAAAAGCACAATTTGTGCTTTTTATATTCCATAAATATTAGAAAACTTATCAATCAGATAATCAATATAAACATTTGGATCAAAAGGCTCATGACATACTTTTTCAATAATTTCATCAGCTTTATATAAAGCACCATATTGATGAATATGTTCTCTTAGCCAATCCTCAATCAGTGAAAAATGATTGCTTGCCAATGCTACATCTACATCAAGATCTTTCTGCATTGCCTTAAAAAATTGAGCACCAAAAGCACTTCCTAAAGCATATGTAGGGAAATAACCAAAGCTGCCATCAGACCAATGAATATCCTGAAGAATACCTTCACTGGCATCTTGAGGACGAATACCCAGATAGTCTTCATACTTGTCAGCCCATATTTGATCTAGATGATCAATATCAATGTTACCATTGATCATTTCTTTTTCAAGCTCATAACGTACAAGGATATGTAAAGGATAGGTAAGTTCATCCGCTTCTGTGCGAATAAGTGAAGGCTGTACAACATTGATCATTTCCATAAAGTCATCAAAAGCAATATTTTTTAATTGCTCAGGGAAGATTTCTTTAACTTTAGAAAAATTATTGACCCAAAATGATTTACGTTTTCCAATATAATTTTCAAGAAAACGGCTTTGTGATTCATGCATGCCACTAGTCATGCTGCCACTAACATAGAGACCTTCCAGCTTCTCATCTACATGCATCATATACAAAGCATGTCCATACTCATGAATGATCGTAAAGATTGAACTGACTAATGAATTTTCAATGTATTTATTTGTAATACGTACATCATGTAAAGAAAAACTGCAAGTGAATGGATGGGCACTTAATCCCATATAACATTCTTTAGGATTAAAGTTCATATAATCCTTTAATATATCCATGACTTTTTCTTGTCCTTCAATTTCAAAAGTCTGATGTAAAGGATGATCATCGATTTTCTTTCCTTCTTTTTCTAATTTTTTAATAAAAGGAACAAGTCTTTCTTTGATACAAGCAAAAAAATTATCGTACTTCTCAATGGTCATACCTGTTTCATAATCGTCTAACATCGCATCATATAATGTCTTATCATAACCATAGTAGTCATATGCTTTCTTACGCATTTCAACTAATTCTTTAAGGACATCTTTGAAAAGAGAATAATCTTTTTCTTTTTTTGCCTTTTTCCACGCTATTTCACCTTTTGCAGATAACTCCTGCATATAAATATAAAAGTCACGTGGTAATTTACTGATACGATGGAGATCCTTGAGAACCTGACGTATTTCCTCATTCATTACATCACCTAAATCAAGCTTAGACATTTCTTCTAACTTTTCAATGTTTTCAGGTGCTGTCTGATAGTCATAAGCTTCACCACCTAATAAAGACATCATCTTAATCCGGTAATCATTTCCATTTTCAGGTGCGATAGTTGACATATCAAAAAATATCGTTGTTTCCGCTAACTGATAAGCGTTACATTTATCACGATATTGTTTATAAAATGATAATGCTTCTTCCTTATTCATATAAATTTCACCTCTTCTTTATTTTAATTGAAAACGTTTTTACTTACAAGTAAACTTATGAGATAATATAGAAAAAGAGGGAAAAGTCAGTTGAATATATCTGAGAAGAATCATTTTTAATATCCTAATAACCTTGCTTATAATTTCACTGACTATTTAGTCTATAAAAAAAGGATTGTTTATAGCGGAATAATTTTTGGCTTAGATGTATCTGCTGATGTACGATAATCTTTGATTGCATGTTGAAAGCCGACAGTCCGAGAACGGGTTTAATATAAAAAGGCGATTTGAAATTCTTTGTTTCAAAATCGCCGAAAGGCTACTGTGGTTTATTTAAATACATGAAGGTAAACTGCCGAAACAACATTTCATATGCTGTTTTCATTGTTGGGTGATGAATACAATAATTTTCAGAAAAAATGTAAAGTTGATTTACTTTGTGTGGAAATATCACCACAAAGCAGTTTCTACATTAGGCTGCCAAAATACGGCTGGGTAATTCACGTCAGTTATGGAGATTCTCTGCAACCTTTTAGGAAAGATATTAATAGCAATCCGTTCTTTCACTTCAGAGGCAGGTACAGATGTGCTTTTTCAAAAATGAGAACCTCATTTTACTGATTCGCTATTTGTTTTTTCATAGTTTCTTTCATAGAAGTGAGTGTCAATTTCTTTTGTTTATCGTGCCTGTTTTATAATCTTCTTTATGTCGAACATTTTCCTTGCCCGGTGAAAGAGGATGCCATGCCGAAGATTTACTGTGGCGTGTAAATAGTTTATTAATCTGTCGCAGTATTGATTCTACGAAATGAAACCATAGATTACCAACAATAAACACAATCACAAGAAGCAGCAGGAACGTCCCGATTTCTGCGATAGGCATTTTTTTACTCACTTTGTTGCAAAGTAGTTCATAAAGAAGTCGGTAAAAGCAGCTAATTCATCATCTTGTGATACATAAACAAATAACTTTTCATCTTCCAGCCAGTCATAGGCATTGATCCCAATGTATCCTTTTTTGTCCGGATAAATGATAAAAGCATCGGTAGGATATTTGTTCCGATATGCTTTCAAAATTTCAGAACGGCGATAATAGGTCGGATCGCCACAGCCGGAAAGATTGGGTACTGTGGGAACGACCACAATCGTCTGACTGGCTTCATTCCAGCCGACAATTAAATTTCCAATCTTTGTTTTGCTTCCGTGAACAAACCCATAGTTAAATCGACTCACATCTTCGGTATATCCGAAAATTAATCTGTAATTGTCCCCGTTCTCTACAACTTGATTAAAGAGAGCACGCATTTTCTTTGCGTTTGCATTGCTCTTCTCCATGTCAATTTCAGGGCCCTTAAATAATTTGCTAAAAATTCCCATATTTTTCCTCCTAAATGTTTGAATGTTTTTATATGAAGCTAAATGGGGCAGAAACCATAGCATCATAAATGAAATACTTTGAAAATAGCTATACCACTTTAGGACACATTTTCCAAAGTATAGGTAAAACAAATTGTTTTAGTTTCTATTACTTCAAAATAAATGCAAATTATTAAATTTGTTTTTATTTTGGCTAAAATGAAATCCGTCTGAATATAAGACCGAATCATAATATTCGAACGGACTTTTCTATGTCCATCAATCAGGGCGTAGACTCTGTTTTTAATTTTTCCAAGGCATCCACAATAGCGTTTATTTGGAAATCAACCGTTTCATCAGCAGCTTCGGGAACAAACAGGGGTAACGTATCAGGGATTGCCATGCGTACAACCATCGTTGTCAGACTCAAATTTGTAAATAAATTGATTCTTGCTTCGTCTGCCCTTATTCCGAAATTTTCTAAAATATCTCCAAATAGACGTAGCTGCTTTTGACGGAATATTTGATAGCTTTCCTTTGACAGACGCTTAAAAATAAGTTGCTGTTCTTCAATTGTTAAAACAGCGATACCGTTTTTCTCTCCGTAACAACAGGCATAGAGAAATTGCTTCACGGCATCACGCCAGCTCAAAGCAGGATCGGATAAGAGCTTCCGCACTTGTTCAATAATTTTAGGCTGTTGCAAGTAGAGTGTTTCAACGATCAGGTCTTCTTTCGTTGCAAAAAAAGAATAGAAGAAAGTTCGAGAAATGCCAACTTTTTTATATATTTGCTCCACAGTAGTATGCTGTATGCCTTGTTTTGCCATCAATTCAAGACCAACTGCAACAAGTTCCTTTCTAATGCGTTCTCTATCCTCCTCAGAATAAGCTACCTTTGGCATCACATCACCTCCCTTTGTAAAATAAAAACAAATCAAAGAAGTTGACTTTATTTTAACATAGCCGATAGAACAAAACAAGGGGCTGCACTTTAAGTCTGATGAGAATGATCCTTCTGAATACTATATGGCTGGATTGAATAAATTTTATAATCAAAAAGATGAAACCCGGTATCTGTATTGGGCAAATAAAAATGAATATGTGATATACGAAGTAAAAGATGGTAAATTAAGTAGAGGGGAAAAGAATCGTGTAGCGGATGATTATGAAATATCTGAAACTGTACAAACGAGTGATTTTGTAATTCTTCAGTTTGAAAATGAAAAGGCAGAACTTCATTTTTCAAATAAAGAACAATTTATCTTTAAAGTAGTAGATGAATCAATTTCTAAACAAGCTATCTTTTATTTGATGGAATTAGAATAAAAAGGGGTGGATTACTATTATTCCTGTACCCTACTTACAATTTAAGGTAAAAAGGCTTATAATATAAGAAAAGGAGGGATGAGATGAAAGAATTATGTGTCAGATTATTAAATGAAAGAGGCGTTGAGCTAAAAGATATTGCAGAGTGTGTTGTTTTTCTGCAGTCAAAATATTATCCACAATTAACCGTTGATATGGCGCTTGAAGGCGTTGAAGCGGTGCTAGAAAAAAGAGAAGTACAGAATGCAATTCTGACAGGGATATTTTTAGATAAAAGTGCTGAAGAGGGGAAGATGGAAGGTCCACTTTCAGAAATGCTTTTACAAGATGAAGGATTATATGGAATTGATGAAGTGTTAGCTTATGGTATCTGTAATTTATACGGTTCGATTGCATTGACAAATTATGGGTATATTGATAAGGTAAAACCTTTGATCATCAGTAAACTAAACTCTAAAGGAAAACAGTGTAATACCTTTTTAGATGATATTGTTGGAGCGATTGCCGCAAGTGCTGCAAGCCGTTTTGCTCATAACCGCTAGGAGGTGAAGGAATGGAAGAGATGCTAACAAAAGAAGATATTAAAGCCGCATTACAGAGAATCGGAGTAAAGAAGGGGATGCTTTTGTATGTATCTGCTTCCATGAAACCATTTCGTTATGTGGTTGGTGGTGCACAGAGCATCATTGAAGCTTTGATGGAGCTTGTGGGATATGATGGAACGATCGTAATGGCAGCGCCAACTCGGCATTTATGTGATCCAATAGAAATAAGAAAAGTTCCACGAGATCAGGTGGCAGAAGCCAGAAAAAATGCTTTGCCATTCAATAAAAAGTTGAGTGTTCCAAGTGGAGTGGGAGAAGTGCCAATTCAGTTTATGCGTAACGATGCTGTATTGAGAAGCAACCATCCGATGGTGTCTTTCTTGGCATGGGGCAAATATGCAAAGCTGATCATTGAGAAGCATCCATTACATTTTGGTATGAATCAGGATTCACCACTAGGGAAAATTAGAGAATATAATGGATATGTTGTGAATATCGGTGTGGATTATGATCGTTGTGAGATTTTCCATTTAGTACAGTATCAAACGATGAAATGTCCGATTCGTATCTATTCATGTCCAATAGAAAAAAGTGGAGCGACCAGCTGGATCCAATTACTTGATTTAGAACTGAGTAATGAAGGCTATAACGAAGTGGGCAAGCTTATGGAAGACAAACAAATCGTAAAGACAACCGATTTAGGTAAATCTTTCTGTCGTTTGTATTCCGCTAAATCAGCACAGGAATGTGCAAATGAATATTTTAATTCTATATAGATTTTCGTCATAAGGCGGAAATCTTTTTTTCTTGATCAATAAATTTTGTATAATATAGTATAAAGTATCTGGAGGAGAATATGTTTTTTAAAAAGAAGAAAAGTGAGTTATCTGAATTGTTTGAAAATGAATATTTTGTGATGCTTATACCGGTCTATGAGATATTGGATGGTGCTGATGAATATAAACTAATCTACCGTTACCCTAATATTTATCAAAATGCCCGATGCCATAAGGTTGCTGAGAGTTGTGAGTTTAATTGTGAATATCTAAATAAATGTATCAAAAAAGATCAACTTGTGATCATCGAGATGAAAGAGATAGGAAGTTTGATTTTTGGAAATTATCATACAAGTGAAGTTTTTAAAATTCTTCAAAAGCATTATTCAAAGGAAACAAGTTATGTTTTCTTAGCAATGAAAGATTTTGGATATTTTAAAAAATTGAAAGATGGTGTCATACTAAGAAAAATTGCGAGTTATGGTAAAGTTGATGGTGTGTGCAGTTGTCCTGAAACAAGGGGGATGCCATGTGAATATGAAATGGAAAATAAGATTTATAAAATTGATATGAAAGCCAGGATGTTAAAAGATATGTTGAAGTTTGATATTCATGATGTTTCTGATTTATTTGATTATTATGTAGGATGGATGAATATCAAAAATGAGAATATTTTAAATATTCGGATTTATGAATTAGAAAAGATGAATTAAAAAAAGTCAATCCTATGATTGACTAAAATAATTTACTTATATAAGCTGTGATCTCATTTAATATTTTTTCATCTTCTTCAGAAAAACGATTGAACGATGGAGAATCGATATCTAACACTGCAACGATCTCATCGTGTTTATAGATAGGTAATACAATTTCGCTATTTGAGGCACTGTCACAGGCAATATGTCCTTTGAACTGGTGGACATCATCAATACGTAATATCTTCCTTTCACTCACTGCACTGCCACATACACCTTTTCCTATAGGAATTCGGATACAGGCAACTTTTCCCTGGAAAGGTCCTAAAACAAGTTCTCCTTCTTTCATCAAATAGAAGCCTACCCAATTGATATCAGTAAGGTTTTCATTTAAACAGGCTGAAATATTGGAAAGATTGGCAATTAAGTCTTTTTCATTTTCAGTGATGGTTTTGATTTGTTCATAAATTAGATTTTTCATAAAGATATTATAAAAAAGTTGAAGGAGTTCTTCAACTATTTCATTTCACTTATTTTTGTTTTTAACTGTTTATGGCTTTTTTCAATAGCACTTGCTGTTTGTGCCTGTACTGTCATCCAGCCTTGTTCGATCATCAGATCATAAGTGTTTCTTTGCATTTGAGTAACTTCTTCAAATAATTCGTTGGCTGTTTGAAAACATTCAGGTGTTCCTGCTTCTTCTGCGAAATAAGCATACATCATTCTTAAATGTTTTAAAGATACAAGGGCGCAGTTAATGATCTGCTCATCATTGAATTTCATTATTTGGCACCTCCCATTAGATCTACAAGTGTTGTTGCCTGATCTTTTAAATCTGTACAAATATTTTCAAGATAAGTTTTTAAATCTTCGTCTTGAAGCTGTTCCATTTCTAATTTTGTTTTTTTGTATATCAGCATAGATGCATTGACGATATCTTCGATATACAGGCAATCTTTAGGGGTTAACGTTAATTTTTTGGCCATAGTAATCTCCTTTACTAGTATCTAATATGTACACAAATAAAAAGACCATTCAAAAATGGTCATCTTTTGTGTATAATAATTAAAGTTAGTAAGGAGTGAGAGGATGCTGCCAAAAGTAAAAGAATCAATTTATATTCAAAGCTTTAAGCATGATGGCTCACTTCATCGCACATGGGCTAAGGGTTATGTCATGGAAGCTAATGAAAAAAGAATCGTCTGTGTTACAAATAAGACGTGGGTGAGTGAAAGTGATGGCAGAAGATGGGTGACTCGTGAACCGGCAATCTATTTTTTCTATCCCGATAAATGGTTTAATGTCATCAGTATGATACGTAAGACGGGTATCTATTATTATTGTAATATTGCTTCACCAAGCATATATGATGGAGAAAGTCTAAAAAATATTGATTATGATCTGGATTTAAAAGTGAATCCCCAGTATGGGTGGACGATCCTGGATGAAGATGAATATGTTGAACATGGCATTGAAATGGGGTATTCAGAGGAACTGAAAAAAGCGATTGAAAAAGGGCTTGATCAGGTCATTGAATTAGTGGCAGATCGTAAAAGCCCTTTTGATCATGATGAAGTGAGTGCTATTTATGAACGCTATTTAGAAGAAACACAGCGTTAAATGAGGAATTATGAAAAATATAAAATTTGAAAAGAAGGTTCAATATCGGCTGATTGGGGCATTTGCGTTGCTTTTCATCAGTGTGATATTGATGCTTGTTTCTTTAAAAGTGAATGGATTTGCGCAATGGTATGCAACTCATATTTATCCGCTGTTAGTAAGTGTTATTGGGCGTATAAGCGGCTTTTTTTCTTTTTCATTGTGTGAAATATTCATATATATCCTTTTGATCTGGCTCATATATACGTTAGTTCAGGCAATCAGAAAAAAAAGTAGCTTATCAAAAAAGAATAAAGAAGATGTTTCTTTGCCATATTTGAATATGGAAACAGAGGATTCTAAGAAATCTTATCTAATTTCATGGTTTTCAGGTGTATTGCTTGGAGCAGGCTTTTTGATATTTCTTTATGTTATTTGTTGTGGCATCAATTATAGACGTACTTCTTTTTCTGAAGAAAGCGGGATCATTCCTATAGAATATAGTGCTGAAGAATTAAAAGAAATCTGTGTGCAGCTTACGGAAGAATTAAATGAATTGAGTGATCAGGTTTTACGAAATGAAAAGGGAATCATGGTGCTGAGCGTAGATGAAGGTGAACAGGCAATTTCAGCAATGAGATCTCTAGGTGAAGAATATGAGAGTCTTTCTGGTTATTATCCTCGGCCAAAGAAGTTGATCGTTTCTGAGCTGTTATCTTATCAGGGCTTATCAGGTATCTATTTACCTTTTACAGTTGAAGCAAATTACAATGGTGATATGATTCCTTATAATATGCCATTTACCGCTTGTCATGAGCTTTCTCATTTAAGAGGCTTTATGCAGGAAGATGAAGCTAATTTCATTGCTTTTCTAGCATGCATTCGTGATGAAAATATTGATTTTCAATATAGTGGCTATATGCTTGGCTGGGCTTACTGTATGAATGCTTTATATCGTATGGATGATGAAAGCTGGCGGGAAGTAAGGGGATTGCTTGACAAAGCGATAGAAAAAGATTTATTAGCGAATAATGAGTTTTGGGATCATTATGAAGGAGTTGTATCGGAAGTATCCAATCAAATGAATGATCTTTATTTAAAGGCGAATGGTGAATCAGAAGGTGTACAAAGCTATAGCCGGATTGTCGAGCTGATTGCTGCTTATTACAATAAATGAAAAAATATGTAAAAAATAATGTACATATTTTCATAAAAATGATAAACTTTCATATAGATATTTTTATTTGTGGAGGTATCTTATGAAGCAAACATATAGTATTGATATGATCAATGGTCCCTTGTTAAAAAATATTGTCTTATTTGCAGTTCCATTGATGTTTACTAATTTTCTTCAAATTTTATTTAATGCAGCAGATACGATCGTTGTTGGAAAATTTGCAGGTGAAACAGCCTTAGCTGCAGTAGGGGCCACGGGATCGATTGTCTTTCTGATCACCTCTTTGTTTAATGGACTAGCTACAGGTTCAAATGTTGTCATTGCACGCTGTATGGGAATAAAAAAGGATGAACTGATCAGCAGGGCTGTACATACCTCTATATTTGTAGCTTTAGGCGGAGGAGCTATATTAACGGTAATTGGTTTTATTTTTGCCAGATCATTTTTAATAGCGATGTCAACTCCTAAAGATATCATTGATTTAAGTAATTTATATATGCAGATCTATTTTTGCGGTTCATTGTTTTTATTGGTGTATGATTTTGGAGCTGCAATTCTTCGTTCTAAAGGAGATACTCAAAGACCTTTGTATTTTTTATTTGCAGGTGGAATTTTAAATGTTGTATTAAATCTGATATTTGTAATTGTTTTTCAGATGAGTGTAGCTGGCGTTGCAATTGCGACAGTAGTATCTCAGGCTGTTTCTGCTTGCCTTGTTTTAATTGCTTTAGTTAAAGAGGAAGATGCAACACATTTAGACTTCCGTAAGCTTCGGTTAGATGAAACGATTGCATGGGATATCATAAAAATTGGAGTTCCAGCAGGTATTCAAGGGATTGTCTTTTCTTTGAGCAATGTAGTGATCCAGTCAAATATCAATTCGTTTAATTCCTCTACGATCGTAGCCGCAAATAGCGCCGGAGCAAATATTGAAAATTTTGCGTATATTGGCATGATGGCATTTACACAGGCAACGATTACTTTTACAAGCCAGAATATGGGAGCTGGGAAAAAGGATGCTGTTTTAAAAATAATGCTGGTAACGCTTGCTTTGACAGTTTTAAGTTCTTTATTAATTAGTGCATTAGTATATGGTTTTGGTAATACATTATTAGGCTTTTATACGAATGAGGCCATGGTCCGTGAATATGGTATGATACGGTTAAAGTATGTTGTGGTATGGCTTTTTTTAAATGGTATCTTAGATGTTTTCGTCTGTTCCATGAGAGGAATGGGAGTATCTACTTTGCCAACGCTTCTTATGATCATTGGTATATGCGGATTACGGCTTGTGTGGCTTTATTTTGCTTTTCCATATTATCAGACACTTGAAAGCATTTATATTTGTTTTCCAATTAGCTGGTTATTTACCTCGATCATTCAATTTATACTTTGGATATTTGTATATAAGAAAAATGTAAAAATATAAAGGGAGGATATAAAGATGAATTTAGAAAAAATGATTCGAAAATATGCGTATACATTAGCTAAAGTTGGTTTAAATGTACAGAAAGGACAGACTGTCTTAGTTGAAGCCTGTGTGGAAGGACATGAATTTACGCCAGTTTTTGCGGAAGAATGTTATAAACTGGGGGCTGGAAATGTCGTTGTTCATTATTTAGATATGGCAAATATGAAAGTTGCTGCAAAATATCGCAGTGATCAGGATGTACGTAAGGTTGAAAAGTGGGAAGTGGAGATGCATGAACCTTATTTAGAAGATGGAGCCTGTTATGTACGCTTAGAAGGGGTTGATGTAGAATTGATGAAAGATGTGAGCGAAGAACAGTCAAATGCGATTTTCGCTCATGTAGATGCCATTCGAAATATCATGCGCAAAGCAAGCCGTGAAAAACATTGTCAATGGCTAATAGCCATGATTCCCACTAAAAAATGGGCTAGCTATATATTAAATGAAAAAGATAGTGAGAAAGCTTTAGAAGAACTGTGGAAGCTGTTGTTTAAGCTTTGTTATATTGATGAAGAGAATGATGTTGTTGAAACATGGAAGCAATTAAATGAAAAGAGGCGTTTAATGGGTAATAAGATCGATGCCTTGCATTTGAAGAAATTACATTATACAGCTTCCAATGGCACAGATCTAACGATCGGATTGTCAAAAGATTCTAAGTTTGGTTATGAGAAACCAAATGAAGAACAACTTCCTTTTAACGCAAATATCCCAACAGAGGAAATATGTACGACACCAGATAAATATCAAACAGAAGGTATTGTGTATGCTTCCCGTCCGTTGGTATTGGGTGGCAAAAGTATCGAAAATTTTGGATTTCGTTTTAAAAAAGGAAAAGTGATCGAAGTACTGGCAGATGAAGGAAAAGAAATGTTAGAGGCTTTGATTCATATGGATGAAAATGCAGCATATTTAGGCGAATGTGCATTGGTGGAATATCATTCACCGATTTCGATGAGTCATCTTGTTTACTATACGACTTTAATTGATGAGAATGCGAGCTGTCATCTTGCTTTGGGAAGAGGTTTTGGCAAAGGTGAGAATTTTAATGACTCCTCGATTCATGTCGATTTTATGATTGGTACTCATGATATGCAGATCATGGGCATTGATCAAAACGATCATGAAATAGTAGTATTTAAAGATGGTGATTTTGCTTTGTGATCCAGCATCTTCGATATATGTTTATTCTTTAATATGAAGCAACATTCAATCAAAGCATAAACTGAAAAATGAAGAGTTTTGTAGTGTTTGCTCTGTTGACAGAAGAAGGTGTGTGTGATAATATATGTGTACAAAAGAATAGATAGGGATGTAACTCACTCATCTGAGGCATAAACCTAAAAAGTAGTTTAAGGGAGAACTGCTTTTTAGGTTTTTTTATTTTTTACGAGGTGAAAAGATGAAAATAAAGAAAAAATTAAATAACAATGTCATCATAGCTGTTAATGAAATGCTTACGGAGTTTGTTCTTGTTGGAAATGGTATTGCTTATGGCAAGTCAATTAATGATGATATACAACTTGATTGTGCAGATAAGATATTTACTACTCAAGGTAAAGGTGTTGCTGAAAAATTAAGTAGAATCATTGAAGATATACCATTAGAATATGTAAAAGTCTGCGATGAAATAATTAATTCAGCAAAAAAACAATTAAATGAAAATTTAAATGAGAAAATATATTTAACATTGATTGATCATATTTCATTTGCAATTGAACGTCATAATTCTGGTATTGATATCAGCAGCTTGCTTAAATGGGAAATCAAAAAAATTGCCCCTAAAGAATATGCTGTAGGCTTAAATGCTTTAGATATAATTGAAAAAAGACTAAATATTCGTTTGCCAAATGATGAAGCAGTATATATTGCTTTTCATATACTTGATTCTCGAATTAGAGAAGATGATTTCACAGTTAAGACAATAGCACTTACTCGACAAATTCTTGAAATTGTTAAATCAGAATTTGACGTTCAGTGTGATGAAAATTATCAGCCGTATAATCGTTTTTTGATTCATTTACAATATTTGGCACGTCGGATTTTTAAACAGGATATGGCATTGAGAAATGACAATTCGCTAATGATATATGAAAAGTTAAAATATGAACTTCCTAAATGTTATAGATGTGTATGTATGATAGAAAAAAAGATTGATGATGAATATGATTTTAAATTGAATGAGAATGAAAAAGCTTATTTGATGATTCATTTACATAATTTAATTTCTTAATTTTTTAGATTTGTAATGAAATGTGTTTTCGTAATCGTTAGGAGGAAATAGACAATGAAAAAAAATATACCGCCATAAAAATTCAAAATATTAATGAAGATAAATTGTTGAAGGGAGGAAAGAACAGTGAATAATGAACAATTTATTAAAGATTTGCTACCGTTAGTAGGAGGAAAAGAAAATATCAAAAAAGCAATCCATTGTCATACTAGATTGCGTCTTACGCTATATAACTATGATTTGGTAAGAGATGACGAAGTGAGAGCTTTGGAAGGAGTCATGACAACTAAAGATTCTGCTGATCAGTATCAGATTGTTATTGGTGAAAAAGTAAAAGATGTTTATAAAGAATTGCTGAAATATGGAAGCTTCAATGGTGCTGACAATATAGAAGAAACAAAGGGAAATAGTAAAAATAAAAATCCTTTCTCGATGTTTGCTGAAACAATGTCTGCTGTTTTTACACCTTTGATTATTGCAATATGCGGATCGGGATTGATGACAGGACTACAGATCTTGCTGTATAAAGTAGGACTCATTCAACCAGGAGATGGTTTCTATGTTACACTTGAGGTATTGGGAAACACAGCCTTTTATTTTCTTCCGTTTTTAGTAGCTGTAAGTGCTGCAGATCGATTTGAATGCAATAAATATATGGCAATAGCATTAGTAGGTATACTGATGCACCCGACTTGGATGTCTCTTGTTACCGATGAAGTTAGCAGCCTTATGTTGTTTGATGTAATACCGATTCGTCTGTTAAGTTATTCATCATCAGTTATACCACCGCTTTTGTCTGTTTATTTACTTTCTAAAACTGAAAAAATACTTATAAAGGTCATACCTGCTTCTTTAGGAACAGTTCTTGTTCCTGCTGTTGAATTATTAGTTTTAGGCCCGATTGTGATTGCCTTCGTTGGTCCGTTCTCACAATGGGCAAGTGATATATTAACTGAAGGTTATGCTAATTTATATGCTGTTGCTAGTATTCCTGCTAGTTTGTTGTTTGGAGCTCTCTATCCTCTGGTTGTTTTGGCAGGGGTTCACTTGAGTTTTGTGCCTCTTATGCTGGATAGCATATCACATACTGGCGTCGATTATATCATGCCGCTGATGTCAATTGCTCACTGTGGACTGGCAGGAGCAGCATTATGTATTTTTATTAAGACAAAGAATCAAAAATTTAAATCAGTGGCTGCCACAGGTGCACTTGTAACAGGTATTGGGTTGACTGAACCTGCATTATATGGGGTGTGCTTACCACTAAAAAAACCACTCATCATTTCTTGTATTTGCAGCGGTATCGGAGGTGCTTTTTATGGAATTTTTAAGGTTAGCGCAATAGCATTGGGTTTATCTCCTCTTGGATCAATTCCTTTATATTTTACTGATACTTTTGTTTATTGGGTAATTGGTGCTGTTATGACGGCTGTTCTTTCATTTGTAGCTGTATGGATTTGGGGTTATAAAGCCGGAGATGAAGAAATAATTCCTCAATATAGAAATAAGGAGAATATGTAATGAGCAAAAGATATTTAGAATTTACCCCAAAACAATTAACAGAACTTTCAAAGAAAGATTTTTTAGATGGAATTCGTGCTTCGGAGGGTAGAGTTGCAGGTGCTTATGTCTGCCCTTTGTCACCAAATTATCTTGAAAAAGTATCAAATATTGAATTGGCTGCTGCATTTGGTGCTGATTATATTACACTTGAAGGATATGATCCAAAGAATTTACAAATACCAGGACTGCCATCAAAAAAATCTGAAGATGATAAGATGACTAAAGATTTATTACAAGTAGAATTAGGTATAGGTTATAGTATTCCCGAATTAAAAAAGATTGTTGGTAGACCGATTGGGATGATTTTATTAGTTCCTCGTAAAAATGAAGTTTTTGGCGGGATCTACAAAAATTCTATATATTCAAAAGAAATGATGGAATATCTTATTGATGAAAAATATGATTTTATTTGTTTATGCGGATATGGCCAGCAAGAAATGCTAGATGCAGTGCATGAAGCTCACGAACTATTTAAAGATAAAATAGTCATTGAGGCTGGAATTCCGCATGGGCCAGGAAATATTGATCA
The DNA here is from genome assembly GCF_900104665.1 of Traorella massiliensis. Classification (GTDB taxonomy): domain Bacteria; phylum Bacillota_I; class Bacilli_A; order Erysipelotrichales; family Erysipelotrichaceae; genus Traorella; species Traorella massiliensis. The sequence continues at coordinate 104,259 of NZ_LT629969.1, forward strand.
GAATTTTCCCCCTTATAATTTAAAAGAAATTGTAACTCCTGATTTTGTAGGAAAATTAGCACAGGCGGGTGCTGATATTGTTGATATTCCAGCTGTGGGAATTGTTCCTGGATATAGTATTGATTATGTTACAAAACTTGTTGATGCAATTCATGGAGAAAAATCATTAGCGGCTTCTAGCGTTGCTCATTCGCTTGAAGCATCAAGCAAGGAAGTGCTTGAAAGAATAATATTAGATAACAAAGTATGTGGCGTAGATATGTTTAATATAGCTGCTGGCGGCGTATTTGAAAGTGTTACGCTTCCCGAAACCTTAGAAAATATATGTATAGCTGTAAAAGGAAGAAGACATACTTATCGCAGGATGGCTCAGTCGCCTCTTCGATAATTGAGGGAGGAATTCAATTTGTTTAAAAGGGAAAAAAGAAATGTTGTGTATGCTACACAAACAGGTCAAGTACTGCCGATTGAAAAAATATCAGATTCTGTATTTGCAAAAAAAGTTTTAGGAGATGGTGTATTTATCATACCTGATAATGAAAAGGTATATGCACCAATAACAGGAAGGTTAAGAGTAGTTTCAGATAGTAAACATGCATATGGAATCGTGGGTCAAGACGGTATCGAACTTCTTGTTCATATTGGTATAGATTCTGTTGATTTAAATGGTGAAGGATTTAAGTCTTATGTCAATGTAGGAGATAAAGTTAAAGCTGGAGATTTGCTTTGTGAGATTGATTTTCAAGTATTTGAAAAAGCAAATATTTCTACAGAAACTGCAATTGTAATTGCAAATAATGAAAGATTTAAGATTATTGAACGAAATGAAATGCCAACAGTGGCTGGAATTACTGAAATTTTTAGATATGAACAAATATAAAATATAGTATCTATGTAAAAAAGACGAATAGCTGATTTATTAAGAAAGCTTCGTCTTTTTTGTAATTTTAAATGATTGCCGATTTCTTGTAACGGTCAATAATTTAATAACTATCCGCCATGATCCTTTTGCTTTAGAGGAAAAAGAGAATTATGATCTTATTTCTTTGTGAATATTTTTTTTAAAAAGTAAAAAATAGCTGTTGACATCCGGGCCTTTAAAATGCTATTATATCAAAGCTAGCGTAAGTGTGTTCCTATTTTATGGGAACATTCATTTATTGCTTGAAATGACACACCCGGAAATGTGTGTTTGAATGAAAGGAGGACAATATGCCTACAATTAATCAGTTAGTTACTAAGGGACGCACAAAGAAAGTATGGACAAGTAAATCCCCGGCATTGAACAGAGGGTATAACTCATTAAAGCGTCGTCCAACAAATTTAAGTTCACCACAGAAACGTGGGGTATGTACTCGTGTTGGTACGATGACACCAAAGAAGCCTAACTCAGCGCTTCGTAAGTATGCCCGTGTCCGTTTATCAAATGGAATGGAAGTTACAGCTTATATTCCAGGAATCGGACATAACCTGCAGGAACACAGCGTCGTATTGATTCGTGGAGGACGTGTTAAGGACCTGCCAGGTGTTCGTTATCACATCATTCGTGGTACTCTTGACTGCGCCGGTGTAAATAACCGTAATCAATCTCGTTCATTGTATGGAACGAAAAAACCTAAAGCAAAGAAATAGATCGTGAAAGGAGGAAATCAGTATGCCTAGAAAGGGACATATCGCAAAACGTGATGTATTAGTAGATCCAATTTACAACTCGAAGCTGGTTACTCGTCTGATCAATAAAATCATGATCGATGGTAAAAGAGGGGTTGCACAGACGATTCTATACAATGCGTTTGACATTATTGAAGTAAAAACAGAACGTCAGCCGATGGAAGTATTCGAACAGGCACTTGAAAATGTTATGCCAGTTCTTGAATTAAAGGTTCGTCGTGTTGGTGGTGCCAACTATCAGGTTCCTGTTGAAGTAAGTCAGGAAAGAAGACTGACTTTGGGACTGAGATGGTTAGTTAATTATTCTCGTTTAAGAAACGAAAAAACGATGGAGCAAAGACTGGCTGCCGAAATTATTGATGCAGCGAATGGAACAGGAGCTTCAGTGAAGAAGAAAGATGATACTCACAGAATGGCTGAAGCAAATAAAGCATTTGCTCACTATCGCTGGTAAAAGGAGTTTAGAATATGGGACGCGAATATTCATTAGCAAATACTCGTAATATCGGTATCATGGCGCACATCGATGCCGGTAAAACAACAACCACTGAACGTATTCTTTACTACACAGGAGTAAATCACAAGATCGGAGAAACACATGATGGTGCTTCTACCATGGACTGGATGGCTCAGGAACAGGAAAGAGGTATTACGATCACTTCAGCTGCAACAACGGCACACTGGAAAGGTACGAGAATTAATATTATCGATACACCAGGTCACGTTGACTTCACTGTTGAAGTAGAACGTTCACTTCGTGTACTGGACGGTGCTGTAACTGTTCTGGATGCAAAAGCGGGTGTTGAACCACAGACAGAAACAGTATGGCGTCAGGCTTCTCAGTATGGTGTTCCTCGTATCGTATTTGTTAACAAGATGGATGCGATCGGTGCCGATTTTGAGATGTCAGTGGATACGATCAAAAAACGTCTAGGTGCTAAAACAGCAGCTGTACAGTTGCCAATTGGTGCAGAATCAGATTTTGTGGGCGTTATTGATATTATTCAGAGAAAAGCTTTTGATTTTGAAGGTGAATTAGGAGTAAACGTTGTTGAGATTCCTGTACCTGAAAACTTAAAAGATAAAATGGAAGAAAAACGTCAGGAATTGCTTGAAGCAATTGCCGATTTTGATGATGATATCATGATGATGGTTCTTGAAGGTGAAGAACCTAGCATCGATCAGATCAAGAAAGCAATCCGTAGTGCTGTATGTACAGGTGAATTCTTCCCTGTATTCTGCGGTTCAGCTTATAAGAACAAGGGTGTTCAGCTGATGCTGGATGGTGTTGTAGAATATCTTCCTTCACCACTTGACATTCCTGCTATTACAGGTACGGATGAGGATGGAAATGAAGTGGCTCGTCACGCTGATGACAATGAACCATTTTCTGCTTTAGCATTTAAGATCATGACGGACCCATTCATTGGAAAATTAACTTATTTCCGTGTTTATTCAGGAACTTGTGCAGCAGGAAGCTATGTATTGAATGCGACAAAGAATAAACGTGAAAGATTTGGACGTATCGTGCAGATGCATGCGAATTCCCGTAAGGAAATCGATATGGTTTACTCAGGAGATATCGCTGCCGGTGTTGGCTTGAAAGAAACAACAACAGGTGATACGCTATGTGCTGAAAATGCACCAGTAATTCTTGAATCAATGGTTTTCCCTGAACCGGTTATCCAGATTTCTGTTGAACCAAAATCAAAAGGTGATCAGGATAAGATGACGTTAGCATTGCAGAAGCTTGCTGAAGAAGATCCAACATTCAAGACTTATACAGATAAAGAAACAGGTCAGACGATCATTGCCGGTGTAGGTGAACTTCACTTGGATATCATCGTTGACCGTATGAGAAGAGAATTTAAAGTAGAAGCCAATACAGGTGCTCCGCAGATTGCTTATCGTGAAACGATTCGTCAGGCTGCTGACTGTGAAGGTAAGTATATCAAACAGTCAGGTGGTCGTGGTCAGTACGGTCACGTATGGATCAGATTTGAACCGAATGAAGAAGGCAAAGGCTTTGAATTCTATGATGAAACTGTTGGTGGTTCTGTACCAAAGGAATACATCAAGGCTATCAACGAAGGAACAGAAGCTGCTCTTGAAAATGGTTTGATTGCTGGTTATCCGGTAATCGATATCAAGGCAACATTATTCGATGGTTCTTACCATGATGTCGATTCAAGTGAAATGGCTTATAAGATCGCTGCTAGTATGGCTTTAAGAGAAGCTGCTAAGAAGTGTAAGCCAGTACTTTTGGAACCAATTATGTTAGTAGAAGTTACTGCTCCTGCTGAATATTTGGGAAGCGTTATGGGTGATATCTCATCTCGTCGTGGACAGATCACAGAACAGGAAGAAAGAGGAAATGCAGTTATGGTTAGTGCCTACGTTCCGCTTTCAGAAATGTTTGGTTATGTAACTGACTTACGTTCATTTACTCAGGGTCGTGGAAACTATTCTATGAAAATGGACCACTATGCTGAAGTTCCTAAGTCAATTGCAGAAAAAATCGTTAAAAACAATGCTTAATCAATGTGATTAGTGTTGCTTTTATAGAAAAATTGAATTAAAATAAAAAAGTAAAAAACTAGGAGGAAATCAAGAAATGGCAAAAGAAAAATTTGACAGATCCAAAGTGCATGTTAATATTGGTACTATCGGTCACGTTGACCACGGAAAAACTACATTAACTGCTGCGATCACAAAAGTTCTTTCTGAAAAAGGACAAGCTGAATTTAAAGCATATGATGCAATCGATGGTGCGCCTGAAGAAAAAGAACGTGGTATTACAATTAATACAGCTCACGTTGAATATCAGACTGCTACTCGTCACTACGCTCACGTAGACTGCCCAGGTCACGCTGACTACGTTAAGAACATGATCACTGGTGCAGCTCAGATGGATGGTGCAATCCTAGTAGTTGCTGCTACTGATGGACCTATGCCTCAGACTCGTGAACATATCTTGCTTGCTCGTCAGGTAGGTGTTGAAAATATCGTTGTTTTCTTAAATAAATGCGATATGGTTGATGACGAAGAATTAATCGACCTTGTTGAAATGGAAGTTCGTGAATTGTTAAGCGAATATGGATTCGATGGAGACAACGCTCCAGTTATCCGTGGTTCTGCTTTAGGTGCATTGAACGGAGAAGCTAAATGGGTTGAAAAGATCAACGAATTAATGGATGCTGTTGACAGCTACATTCCTGAACCAGCTCGTGAAACTGACAAACCATTCTTAATGGCTGTAGAAGACGTATTCACAATCACTGGTCGTGGTACAGTTGCAACTGGACGTGTTGAACGTGGTATCTTAAAACTTGGTGAAGAAGTTGAAATCGTTGGTATCAAAGATACAAAGAAAACTGTTGTTACAGGTATCGAAATGTTCCGTAAGTTACTTGACTTTGCTGAAGCAGGTGACAACATTGGTACATTGTTACGTGGTATCAACCGTGATGAAATTCAGCGTGGACAGGTATTATGTAAGCCAGGATCAGTACATCCACATCATCACTTCAAAGCTCAGGTGTATGTACTGACTAAAGAAGAAGGTGGACGTCACACTCCATTCGTAGCTAACTACCGTCCTCAGTTCTATTTCCGTACAACTGACGTTACAGGTGTTATCGCTCTTCCAGAAGGCGTTGAAATGGTTATGCCAGGCGACAACGTTGAAATGGAAGTTGAATTGATCCACCCAATCGCTGTTGAACAGGGAACTAAGTTCACGATCCGTGAAGGTGGTAGAACTGTTGGAGCTGGAAACGTTACTTCAGTTATCGCTTAATGAAAGTTTAAAAGGGCTGAACTCATTTGGGTTAATGCCCTTTTTTTATGTCATTTTAAAAATGATTCAAATCTTGAATTGATTATTTGAATTGCTTATAATGTATGATATTGGAGGTAATAAAGTGAAACCAATAATTGCAATCATTTCTGGCCTTAAAAGAAACAAAGAAGAAGGTGTTTTTGAAGGGGAACTTTACAGTTATATCACACAGGAATATGTAGATGCTGTTGAAATGTGTGGAGGGATTCCATTTCTTATTCCATTACAGAAAAAGATTGAGGATGTAGAAAAACTATTGGATGTTGCAGATGGAATCATCTTACCAGGAGGCAATGATATTGATCCTTCTTTTTATCATGAAAAGACAAGAGCTGAATGCGGGGAGATCTTTCATGAAGTAGATCAGCTTTATCTATGGGCCATTGAACTTGCAGAGAAGTTAAATAAGCCATTATTAGCAATTTGTAAAGGTCACCAGATGTTGAATGTTGCTTATGGAGGGACTTTATACCAGGATCTTCATGTTCAAAAAGAAAACGTGACAGAACATTCTCAAAACCAGCCTCGCCATCTTCCTTTTCATGAAGTTCAAATCAAAAAAGATTCAATTCTTTATGATATCTTTTCAGATAAGACACAAGTTAACAGTTTTCATCATCAGGCGATTAAAGATTTGTCTGAAGATTTTGAGATATTGGCTAAAAGTTCAGACGGAATCATTGAAGCTGTTTTAAAAAAAGAAGGAAACTGGATGCTAGGTGTTCAATGGCATCCGGAAATGATGGCAGCTACTGATGAAAAAATGAAGGCTATCTTTCAATTATTTATCAACCGATGTAAAAAAAGATGATTCTGTCATCTTTTTTCTTTACATTTATAAAAAAACGTCTATAATATAAACGTCGACAGGGGTGCATTAAGCTGAGAGAGTCCCTTTGACCTGATCTAGTTAGTACTAGCGTAGGGAGTCAATGTTTTTTTGATGTTCTTACGCCTCATGGAGGTGTTTTTTTATGAATAAAACTAGAAATGAAGTATTGAATTTAGTTTATATGGCCTTTTATGTGGCCTTATCACTGGTTCTGACCTATCTGAATGAACTATTCCCGATCATTCAAATGCCAAATGGCGGATCACTGGAATATGCCGTGATTGCCTGCTTTGTAGCCAGCTACCACTTAGGATGGGTAAGAGGTGTCATTGTATCACTGTTAAGCTGGGTGATCGGAACATTTTTTGGATTACACTATTTTTACGTTGGTCCTATGCAGATAGCTTTGGATTATGTAATTCCTTATGGTCTATTAGGTCTTGCCAGTTTATTTCCGCGGATTAAATTAGGTAATTTTACAATTAGTAATATTTATACGGGTATTGTTGGCTGTATGTTCCTAAAATATGCTTCTCATGTTTTGGCAGGCGTTTATTTCTGGTTCCCTGCCGGGGAAGCTGCTGGCAGTTTAGGTGCATGGATCTATTCTGCATGGACGTATAATCTGGCTTATAACTTATTGACTTTAGCAGTGGCCTTGATCATTACTCCAATTTTGATATATTCAGTTAGAAGATTACATACGGTGAAGTTTGTAGGGATCAAAGATTAATTATTTGCCTGTTTGAGTTTCAAACAGGCTTTTCTTATGATAAAATGAAAGAGGTTTGAATTTTACAAAAGGAGGATATGCATGAATGGAATCCAGCTTGTATTATGTGATATTGACAGTACTTTAATAACGGATGATCAAAGGCTGACACCTCATACAAAAAATATCATTGACCGTCTTCATAAAAATGGTATCAGATTTGGCATAGCTTCAGGAAGACCTATCAATGAGGTGAATAAAAAAGCAAAGCTATGGGGCTTTGATTATAATTTTGATGTTTTGATCGGCATGAATGGATCAGAACTGTGGGATGAAAGATCACAAAAACAGTTTGATTATTATAAGCTTAAACGAGAGTGGATGAAGGAAATTATTGAATTAATGGAGCCTTATCATGGCAATCCTTTCATTTATTATCATGATATCATGATGTGTAGAGATAATGATGAAAATATGAAGCGTTCTTCAAAAAAGAATGGTAAAGAAGTAGTGGTGGTCAAAGAGTTAAAAGAACTTTATGCAGAAGAGAACGCCAAGATCTTATTTCGTATCAAAGAAAGTCAGATGAAAGAAATTGAAGCAATGCTTGAAAAACTGGATGCACCTTATAAAGGGTTTAAAACACAGCCAAATCTGATTGAATTTGCGGATAAAAGAACATCAAAAGCCTATGCACTGAAAGAGTATTGTAAGATGAATGAGATTGATTTACAAAATGTGCTAGCTTTTGGTGATACGACCAATGATAATTCTATGCTGGAGTGTGCAGGATGGGGCGTCTGCATGGCAAATGGCAGTGATGATACAAAAGCAATAGCTGATGATATAACAGAAAAGACTAATAATGAGGATGGCTTTGCTTGTTATATGGAAGAACATGTTATGAAGAAGTTTAATTGGTAATCTGGGAGGAAAAAATGAAAATAGGAACGATTGGTACAGGATCCATTACAGATTGGGTTATGGGACAGCTGCTTGAATATGAGGAAAATGAATATGTAGCTATCTATTCAAGAAAACAAGAAACGGCACAAACATTGGCAGAAAAGTATCATGTAGAAAAGATTTATACAGATTTAGATGAGATGTTAAAGGATGATGAAATAGATTGTATTTATGTAGCATCTCCGAATTCATTGCATTATGAACATGCGAAAAAGGCAATGCTGGCAAATAAAAATGTAATCGTAGAAAAGCCTTTCTGTTCAAATGTACAGGAATGTGAAGAATTGATTGAATTATGTAAAGAAACAAAATGTTTTCTTTTTGAAGCCATTACAACGGTTTATAATCCAAACTTTTTAGCAATCAAAGAAAAGCTGAAAGAGATTTCTCCAATTAAGGTCATAGAGTGTAATATGTCACAATATTCTCGTAAATATGATGCATTCTTAGAAGGAAAGAAACCTAATGTGTTTACGCTGACTTTTTCTGGAGGCGCTTTGATGGACATCAATGTGTATAATTTACATTTTGTGATAGGTCTTTTAGGTGTGCCGCAAAATGTTTATTATGAAGCGAATATCAAAGAAGGAATCGATACAAGCGGAGTATTGTGTTTAAACTATGGCGATATAAGCGTAAGCTGTGTGGGAAGCAAGGATAATATTGGTGTTAATTTTTGCCAGATTCAAGGTGAAAAGGGTTATATTTATGTCGAGGGTGCCAGTAGCTTAACCAAGAAGGCAGTGATGCATTTACGAAATGGTGAAGAGGTTGTCTTTGATGATCAGAAACATGATGGAGCGCATTATTATTATGGCGGAGCCATGTTGAAGATGATCAAGGAACAAGATTATGAGAGCTGTTATAAGATGCTGGAGCATTCTTTAAATGTAATGAAAGTCATTGATATGGCAAAAAAGAGTGCCGGAATCGTATTTGATGCAGACAGAAAATAGTACAGGAATAAGACCTGTACTTTTTTAGGCAAATGAGAAAAAACAAATGATAGAAATAGGAAATATTTAGAAAACTCCTATTGACAAAAAAGTTAGCTGGTGGTAATATTCTTCTGTAAGTTAGATACAACTAACTGGAAGGAGAGGTCATATGCCATTAACTTTAGCGAGTGCAGGTAAGACAATGCGTATTTATAGGATCATTGGTAAGGATGATGTAAAGCGTCATCTGGCTGATTTAGGTTTTGTTGAAGGCGTTGAATTGAGCGTTGTCAATGAGCTTGGCGGTAATTTGATCTTAAATGTGAAGGGAACACGTATTGCGGTAGATAAAAAAATGGCAAGCCGTATTCTTGTTAATTAGGAGGGGAATATGAAAACATTGAGAGAGTGTAGACCAAATCAGAAGGTTACAGTTGTGAAAATTCATGGAAGCGGACCGGTAAAAAAGAGAATCATGGATATGGGAATTACAAAGGGAGTTGAAATTTTGGTACGTAAAGTTGCTCCTTTAGGAGATCCTATTGAAATTAATATCCGTTCGTATGAGTTGTCACTACGTAAGGCAGATGCAGAAATGGTGGAAGTTAAGTAATTTTTTTAAAAGAGGAGTTAGATTGAACTAACTATAATGGAGGGACTTATGAAATATGCTTTAGTGGGGAATCCCAACTGTGGGAAAACGACCTTGTTCAATGAACTAACGGGAAGTAGTCAGTATGTAGGAAACTGGCCAGGTGTTACCGTAGAGAAAAAAGAAGGAAAGCTGAAAGGCAGAAAAGATGTGATCATTCAGGATTTACCTGGAATTTATTCGTTATCACCTTATACTTTGGAAGAAGTTGTTGCACGTAATTATATCGTGAATGAACATCCGGATGTTATTATCAATATTGTAGATGCGACCAATTTGGAAAGAAATTTATATTTGACGACACAAGTCATGGAATTAGGTGTGCCGATGGTCATTGCATTGAATATGATGGATGTTGTTCGAAAGAATAAGGATGAAATCAATGTTAAAGAGTTAGAGAAACGTTTGAACTGTAAGATCGTTGAAATCAGTGCTGTGAGTGGTGAAGGCTGCAAAGAATTAATGGAAGCCGCTCATCAGCTTGAAAAACAGCGAGCTCAAAAATATTTAAAATATGAGGGTGAGCTTGAAAAAAGCTTAGAAGAAGTTAGTGCTTTGATTGATGGCAAATTTGAACATCATTTACTACGCTGGTATGCCGTGAAGCTTTTGGAAAATGATGAAAAAGTTGCTGAGGAAGTTGAACTATCAGAAAGTATTAAAAATGAGATCAGTAAGATTCGAACAGCACTTGAAGAAAAGATGGATGATGATGCGGAAAGTATCATTACATCTGAACGATATGAACGAATTGGTTCGATCTTAAAAAATATCTATGTTAAAAAGAATCAATCCAATTTATCGATGAGTGATAAGATCGATAAAGTGGTTACGAATCGCTGGTTAGCTTTGCCGATCTTTGTAGTTGTGATGTGGCTGGTTTATTATATTTCAGTAACAACCATTGGAACTTGGGCAACAGACTGGGCGAATGATGGTGTATTTGGTGAAGGCTGGCATCTGTTCGGTATTGGTACGAGTGAATACGAAGAAGATGCCGCTGCTTACAGTCGTGCAGATCAGATTCTAAGTGCCGCTAGTGAGGGTGAAACAACCGTTATTATTTATGATGATGAAGATGTAGAAATTGAAACTGTTGCGATTACAGATAGCGTTGTCAATGAAGCCGAAACAATCGTTGAAGCAGGTGAGCCTGATACTTCCGAATATGGTATCTGGGTACCAGGAGTTCCAGTTATCGTAGGAGACGTATTAGAGTCAGCAGGTGTCGCAGATTGGCTATATTCACTAATCATTGATGGTATTATCGGTGGTGTAGGTGCAGTATTAGGATTCTTGCCACAGATGATGGTCTTGTTCCTTTTGCTGGCACTTCTTGAAGATTGTGGTTATATGGCACGAATTGCGTTTATCATGGATCGAATTTTCAGAAAATTTGGTTTGTCCGGAAAGAGCTTTATTCCTATGTTAATAGGAACGGGTTGTGGTGTACCTGCAATCATGGCAAGTCGTACAATCGAAAATGATCGTGATCGTAAAATGACGATCATGACAACAACGTTTATTCCTTGTTCCGCTAAACTCCCAATTATTGCTTTGATTGCGGGTGCATTATTTAATAATGCATCCTGGGTATCACCTAGTGCGTACTTTGTAGGAATGGCTGCCATTATTGTGAGTGGAATTATATTAAAGAAAACAAAACTTTTTGAAGGCGATGTTGCTCCATTTGTGATGGAACTTCCAGCCTATCATATGCCAAAGGCAAAAGGAGTCCTTTTACATATGTGGGATCGTTCTAAGGCCTTTGCGAAGAAGGCAGGTACGATCATCTTCGTTTCAGCTATCGTGCTTTGGTTCTTACAGGGATTCAACTGGCAATTAGAAATGGTTGATAACAATGAATCTATCTTAGCTTCGATTGGTAATGCCTTTGCCTTTATTTTCTCGCCGCTTGGCTTTGGAAACTGGAAAGCAACAGTTGCAACTGTTACAGGATTGATCGCTAAAGAAAATGTTGTATCAACATTCGGTGTCCTTTATGGCTTTGCGGAAGTTGCAGAAGATGGTGTTGAAATCTGGGGTACGCTGGCAAGTGAATATACCATGCTATCTGCCTACAGCTTCTTAGTTTTCAATTTGCTGTGTGCCCCATGTTTTGCAGCTATTGGTGCTATTTCAAGAGAAATGGGCAGTGCGAAGTGGACGTGGATCGCAATTGGATATCAGTGCTGTTTTGCTTATGCTGTTGCTCTTATTATTTATCAGTTAGGTACTTGGATCACAACAGGTGTCTTTGGAATCGAAACTATCTTTGGCATTGTAGTATTGGCCGGATTACTTTATCTGTTATTACGTCCAGCCAAGAAGAGTGAGTAATATGGATGTAGTTGTCATATTGATCCTAGCTGGCTGTGTGACACTGGCTATACGTTCGATGCGTAAATCAAAAGCATGCGGATGCTCAGGGAACTGTGCAGGATGTCAGAAATGCGGCCGTCATTAACAAGAGGACAGTTAAGATGCCTGTTGCTGGGAGTGATTACACAGCAAGCAAATTGTGAGGGCATTCGAGGCATTGATATTGCTTCAGCACTCGGAGTATCAAGAGCTTCGATTCGTAAGATACTGGCAACACTTACGGAAAAAGGTTATCTTATACATCAGAAACAGCAGATGTATCTGTTAAGTGATACAGGGAAAGATCTTATGGAACGGATGTTACCCCTGTATGAAAAGATTTTCTACTACTTTCATCAAATTGTGCATCTAAGCGAGTTTGATGCAAGAGAAGGAGCGCTTGCATTGGTCATAACCTTAAATGAAGACAACCTTAAAGACTTATGTAAGCATTTATAGAAAGAAAGACAAGGAAATACTGGCTTCCTTGTTTTTCTTATTCACTTATTTTGTAAAAAAGAATTGTCTTTTCGGTTCATCAAGACAAAACTTTGATAATGTTAAAAATGTTTTTAATCAGAATATTATAGTTTATTAAATGATTGCTGGCAGATAGGTGAATATTGAAATATAAATGTTAAATTATTTTTTTATATATTAGGAAATTTCATTTTTGATTAATAGAAAGATGATAAAAGAAAATAAAAAAAGTTAAGTGTGATTTATGTTATGATAATATATATCATCAATTTGAAATTATAGTATCATTATAGTTATTAACATGATATAATATATATACAAAACATCTCATTTCTGTCAAGGAGGCATCATGAAAGTCTTTTCTCTTTCCAACCGTTTCTATTACCGCGAATTCCCTGATCTGAAGAACACCGTTCTTCATGATCTTGATGTCTACAACCGTGTCCTTCATAAGGCCTATAAATGTCTTTACGATTGTGCCTATAAGGGAGCCGCGTTTAAGGACAGCGAGCTTCACCAGCTCCTTAAAAAGCAGTTTCATCTTAATGACTATATCCCTCTGTCTGCTGTCCATGAAGCCAAGGCCTTACGCTTCAGAGAGGAGCAAAAGAAGGAGATGTGAAGGTGCCGGTGGAACCACGCCGCTAGAAAGGCAGGTGGGTATGCAGATAGGGAGTTGCTTATTTGCATATGATTTTGGTTACAAAATCATTTTCTTGTAAAGGAAAAGATTTTAAAATTATGTGCTGATGATTCTTTAGAAAGATAAAAGCGTTTTAAAAAGAATGATGTTTTTAATGTTAGAATATGCAAATTTTGGACAAAGAGGCAGCTGATTTGTCCTGTTTTTATGAAATGCTGTTTACAAGTTTTACGATAGATTTGAATTTATTACAAAAATATGATCATGGATGTATTCTTTAAATACTAAAAAAAGGAATATGTTTGAAAAAATGATCTAAATGCTTACGAATTTTTTTGAATCGATTATTTAAAATGAAAAGCGATAAATAAAAAGCAGCAAGAGTTAAAATATGAAGTTATTCATATTAAAAGAATAGTGTAAAAAAAGCTAAAAAAAGGCTTGCATTATGCTTTTTTGCTTGTTATAATATTGGAGGTTCCGCGTTGACATGCGAGGTTGCTGACACACTGAGATGCGTTGTCACGGTGTACAGTCAGGGAATTTGTATCGAGCGGTTAAACTCCGTCAAGAACGGAAGAAAAGGAGAGATAACATGGCAAAGAATAGCGTTAGAATTCGCTTAAAAGCTTACGAACACAGAATCCTTGATTCTAGTGCAGAAAAAATCGTAACAGCTGCCCAGGCACATGGTGCCAAAAAAATCGTTGGACCTGTACCACTTCCAACTGAAAAGCAGGTAGTAACAATCCTGCGTGCGGTACACAAATATAAAGACTCTCGTGAACAGTTCGAAATCAGAACACACAAGAGATTGATTGAGATCGTTGGACCTACAGCAGAAACAATCGATGCATTGAGCCGTTTGGAACTGCCAAGTGGTGTTGACATCGAGATCAAGCTGTAAGCTGGAGGTGACATCATGAAAGGATTATTAGGACGCAAAGTGGGTATGACTCAAGTCTTTACGGAAGATGGTATTCTGATTCCAGTAACAGTCGTTGAGGTTCAGCCAAATGTTGTTTTACAGAAAAAAACAATGGAAAATGATGGATACGTTGCTATCCAATTAGGAATGGAAGATGTGAAAGAAAGCAGAGCTACAAAAGCTGCTGTCGGACACGCAAAGAAAGTAAACGCTGCTCCAAAGCGTTATATTCGTGAATTCCGCTCTGAAGAAATGATGAGCTATGAATTAGGAGCAGAAATCAAGGCTGATATTTTTGCAGCCGGTGAAATGGTTGATGTGATCGGAACAAGCAAAGGTCATGGATTTACAGGAGCTATCAAGCGTCACAACCAGAAAATCCAGAAAATGACTCATGGTGGCGGACCGGTTCACAGACACATGGGTAGTGCGGCTACGACAGGTTTGGGTACAAATAAAATTGACCCAGGATTCACGATGCCTGGTCACTATGGTGTTGATCGCACAACGAACAAGAACTTGGAAGTTGTTAAGGTTGATGCTGAAAACAACTACATGTTAATTAAAGGAAACGTGCCTGGACCAAAGAGAGGTTTAGTCATGATCCAGTCTGCTAAGTGCAGCAAAGGTGATGTAGAACCTAAAGTATTAGTGGACTACAGCAAAAAAAATGAGGAGGAATAAGATATGCCTAATATGGTCGTAGTTAACCTAGCAGGTGAAAAAGTTAAAGATATAACTCTTAATCCTGAAGTATTTGGCATTGAGCCAAATCAGCAAGTAATCTTTGATGCCATCGTTATGCAGCGTGCATCTATGAGACAGGGTACTCACGATGTTAAGAATCGTCGTGAAGTAAGAGGAGGCGGACGTAAGCCTTACCGTCAGAAAGGTACTGGTAATGCTCGTCAGGGTTCTATCAGAGCTCCACAGTATCGTGGTGGTGGAATCGTATTTGGTCCAACTCCTAGAAGCTATGCGACAAAGCTGAACAGAAAAGTTCGCCGTTTAGCTTTGAAATCTGTATTGAGCGAAAAGGTAGCTGCAAATGATATGATCGTTGTTGATGCTTTAAAGATGGAAGCACCAAAGACAAAAGATATGGTTGCGGTTATCGAAAACATCAATGCCGGTAAGAAAGCATTATTTGTTGCAGCAAATGATGAAGATTACATGAATGCATATTTATCAGTAAGAAACATTGAAACTATGATGTTCCTGAATGCTGATAAAATCAATGTTTATGATTTAGTAAATGCAAATAAGGTTGTATTTACTGAAGCAGCTGTGAAAGCAGTTGAGGAGGTATTGGGTAATGAATAACTATAGAGATATTATTATCCGCCCAATTATCACTGAAAAATCCATGAAACTCATGGAAACTGACAACAAAGTTACTTTTGAAGTAGCAAAAGGAAGCAACAAGACTGAAGTTAAACAGGCTGTTGAAAACATCTTTGGTGTTAAAGTGGTGGGTGTGAACATATTGAACACAAAGCCAAAAACAAAACGTGTAGGAAAATACACAGGAAAGACAAAAGTTGTTCGTAAGGCGATCGTTAAGATTGCGGAAGGACAAGATATCAACTTATTCGGCGAATAAGGATATCCGGGGAGATTCACGCTATTTCCCGCTAAAAACACGTAAGGAGGAAAAGGAATATTATGGCAATCAAGAAATATAAGCCAACAACAAACGGCCGTCGTAATATGTCTGTGCTGACGTTTGATGAGATCACTACATCTACACCTGAACGCAGCCTGCTAGCACCGCTGAAAAGCAAGGGTGGCCGCAACAACAACGGACGCATCACAACTCGCCATCAGGGTGGCGGACATAAGCGTCAGTACCGTATTATTGACTTTAAGAGAAATAAAGATGGCATTCCGGCAACGGTTGCTACTATCGAGTATGATCCAAACAGATCTGCCAATATCGCATTGTTAAACTATGCAGATGGTGAAAAGCGTTACATTCTTGCACCAAAAGGATTGACTGTAGGTTCTCAGGTTCTTTCGGGAGAAGGAGCTGATATCAAAGTTGGTAATGCTTTGGAAATGAGAAGGATGCCAGAAGGTACGTTCATTCACAATGTAGAGTTGAAACCTGGTAAAGGTGGACAGCTGGCCAGAAGTGCTGGTGTCAGTGCTCAGATCTTGGGTATTGAAGATAAATATGTAACCGTTCGTCTGGCGAGCGGAGAAGTTAGAAAAATCTTAGGAAATTGCCGTGCTACAGTAGGAGTTGTCGGTAATGAGGATCATTCATTGGTAAATATCGGTAAAGCTGGTAGAAGCCGCTGGATGGGTATCCGTCCTACAGTTCGTGGTTCTGTTATGAACCCGAATGATCACCCTCATGGTGGTGGTGAAGGCCGTACGCCAATTGGACGTAAATCACCAATGACACCTTGGGGCAAGAAAGCTATGGGTGTTAAGACCCGTAACAGCAAAAAAGCATCTACGAAACTGATCGTTCGTCGTAGAAATGGTAAATAGGCGAAAGGAGGAAATGAAAAATGAGTCGTAGTTTGAAAAAAGGACCTTTTGTTGATGAACACTTAATGAAGAAAGTGGAAAAACTGAATGAGTCTGGTAAAAAAGAAGTTATTAAGACGTGGTCACGTCGTTCTACAATTTTCCCTCAATTCGTTGAACATACCTTTGCTGTTTACAACGGTAAAGAACATTTGCCGGTTTATGTAACGGAAGACATGGTAGGTCATAAATTAGGCGAATTTGTGCCAACACGCAAATTTACTGGTCACGCAGGTGACGATAAGAAAGCTAGAAAATAGGAGGAACTGAAAAATGGAAGTAAAAGCAACTGCAAAAACATTACGTATTCCACCTAGAAAAGCTCGTCTTGTTTTAGATCTGATTCGTGGAAAAGACGTAGAAGAGGCTGCAGCTATTTTGAGATTTACACCAAACTTTGCTGCTGATGCTACTGCAAAAGTATTAAAATCTGCAATCGCCAACGCTGTTAATAATAATGGTTTGGATGAAAGCAAGTTATATGTTAAAGAATGTTATGCTAACGAAGGTGTTGTACTAAAAAGATTCATGCCTCGTGCAAAAGGATCTGCAAGTGCGATCCACAAACGCACTAGCCACATCACTGTTGTGGTTAGTGAACGTGCTTAGGAGGTAAAGTATGGGTCAGAAAGTTAGTCCTATCGGAATGCGTGTCGGTGTGATCCGTGATTGGGAATCACGCTGGTATGCTAATAAAGATTATGCCGATTTATTATTAGAAGATATTAAGATTCGTGACTTCTTGTTTGCTGAGCTAAAAGCGGCTGCAGTTTCAAGAGTTGAAATCGAACGTTCTAAAAACCGTGTTGAAGTTATCGTTCGTTCTGCTCGTCCAGGTGTGATCATCGGAACAAATGGTGAGAACGTAGAGAACATTAAAAAGAAATTAACAAAGCTTACAAATGGCAAAAACGTCTACATCAAGGTTGTTGAAATTGCGAACCCTGATTTGGATGCTAGAATCGTTGCCAGAAGCATTGCTGATCAGCTGGAGCAGCGTGCATCTTTCAGAACAGCCCAGAAACGTGCTATTCAGAGAACGATGCGTGCCGGTGCTAAAGGTATCAAGACGGCTGTTTCAGGAAGACTTGGCGGTGCTGATATGGCTCGTACAGAAGGTTATTCAGAAGGAGTCGTTCCTCTGCATACACTAAGAGCTGATATTGACTATGCATGGGAAGAAGCAAGCACAACTTACGGTCGTTTAGGTGTTAAGGTTTGGATCTGCCGTGGAGAAGTTCTTCCAGGACAAATGGTAACTGAACCAGAAGCTCCTAAATTTGGATCAAATGATCGCAGACGCAGAAATGATCGTAACCGCAGAAATGATCGCAAGCCTCGTCAGCAGCAGGTTGAAGCAGCTCCAAAAGCTGAAACAGATGCTAATGAAGGAGGTAACAACTAATGTTAATGCCTAACAGAACAAAATATAGAAGACCTCACAGATTAAGTTATGAAGGACGTGCAAAAGCAGGACGTGAAGTAGCTTTCGGTGAATATGGTCTAATGGCTGATACTGGTGGATATGTAAGTAACCGTCAGATTGAAGCAGCACGTGTTGCCATGACACGTTATATGAAGCGTGGTGGAAAAGTTTGGATCAAAATTTTCCCACATTTAGCTATTACGAAGAAACCGCTTGAAGTTCGTATGGGATCTGGTAAGGGTGCTCCAGAAGGATGGGTTGCCGTAGTAAAACCGGGACGCATCATGTTTGAAATTGCCGGTGTAGACGAAGCTGTTGCCCGCGAAGCATTCAGACTTGCGTCTCACAAACTTCCTGTTAAAACGAAATTCGTTGTTAAAGGTAAGGAGGAGTAAACGATGAGCGTAAAAGAAATTAGAGAAAAAAGTAATGAAGAATTACTTGCTGAGATCGAAACACTTAAAGCTGAACTCTTTAACCTTCGTTTCCAACAAGCAACTGGTCAGACTATCAATGGTGCTCGTATGAAAACTATTAAAAAGACGATTGCTCGTATTAAAACTGTGATGACTGAGCGTGAGCTTGGTATTCGGGACTAAGGAGGATAGAGATGGAAAGATCTAACCGTAAAACTTATCGTGGGACAGTTGTTTCAGATAAGATGGATAAAACAATTACTGTTATTATTGAAACTAGAAAAACACATCCTTTATATGGAAAACGTGTAAAGTATTCAAAGAAATTCAAAGCTCATGATGAACTTAATGAAGCAAAGATCGGTGATTTTGTAGAAATTATGGAAACACGTCCATTATCTGCTACGAAACGTTTCCGCTTGGTTAAGATTCTGCAGAAGGCTGAAGTTCTTTAGTTAGGAGGAATTGATCATGATTCAAAACGAAAGTAGATTAAGAGTCGCTGACAACACCGGAGCTAAAGAAGTTCTAGTTATTCGCTGCTTGGGTGGAAGCAAGAGAAAATTTGCTAACATCGGTGACGTAGTCGTTTGTACAGTAAAACAGGCCTCAACAGGTGGTACTGTAAAAAAAGGTGACGTCGTAAAAGGCGTTATCGTAAGAACCAGACGCGGAATTCGTCGTGAAAATGGTACTTATATTAAATTCGATGACAATGCAGTTGTGTTGATCAAAGAAGATAAAACACCACGTGGAACAAGAATTTTTGGTCCAGTGGCAAGAGAATTGCGTGATAAAGATTACATGAAAATCGTGTCTTTAGCACCGGAAGTGTTATAGGAGGAACTTTCATGAAAATCAAAAAAGGTGATAAAGTTCAAGTAATCAGCGGTGCTTATAAAGGTACTGTTGCTGAAGTAACTCGTGTACTTCCTAAGGAAAATAAAGTTGTCGTTGAAGGTGTGAATATTATCAAAAAGCACATGAAACCAACACAGCAGGATCCTGATGGAAAGATTATTGAAAGAGAAGCTCCAATTCATGTATCAAATGTCATGGCCTATGATTCAAAGGCTAAGACAGCTAGTAGAATTGGATATAAGATAGAAGATGGCAAGAAAGTACGTGTCTATAAAAAGACAGGTAACATTGTCAAATAAGGAAGGAGCGTAAAAGATGAACCGTTTACAGGAAAAGTACAAAACAACTGTTGTCGAAAACTTAACTAAAAAATTCGGGTACACATCAGTGATGCAAGTTCCTTATGTTGATAAGATCGTCATCAATATAGGTTGTGGAGATGCGATTGCAAATCCTAAATCACTAGAAGATGCTGTAGCTGAATTAGCACAGATTACTGGACAGAAGCCGGTAATCACAAAAGCTAAAAAGTCAATTGCGAATTTCAAATTGCGTGAAGGTGCTCCAATTGGCTGTAAAGTTACACTTAGAAAAGAAAAAATGTATGATTTCTTGGATAAATTAGTAAGTATTTCTCTTCCTCGTGTTAGAGATTTCCGTGGCGTGAGCAAAACTGCTTTCGATGGCCGTGGTAACTACACACTAGGTATTAAAGAACAAATCATTTTCCCAGAAATCAACTTTGATAAAGTAAACAAAGTTCGTGGTATGGATATTGTTATTGTAACAACAGCTAATACAAATGAAGAAGCCAAGGCATTACTTGAAGAATTAGGTATGCCATTCGCTAAATAGGGAGGACAATTCAATGGCAAAAAAAGCGATGATCAATAAAGCAAACCGCCCTCAGAAGTTCTCAACTCGTGAATATACAAGATGTGAACGTTGTGGACGTCCTCACTCAGTATTACGTAAATATAAACTATGCCGAATTTGCTTCCGTGAACTGGCTTATAAAGGTCAGATTCCGGGTGTAAAAAAGGCTAGTTGGTAAGAGATAGGAGGAATAAAGTCATGATGATGACAGATCCGATTGCTGATATGCTTACTAGAATTCGTAATGGGTTACAGGCTCGTCACGAAACAGTAGAAATACCAGCAAGCAAAGAAAAGGAAGCAATTGCAAAAATTTTGAAATCTGAAGGATTTATCACAGATTACAAAGTAGAAGGCGATGTAAAAAAAGTAATGACCGTAACTTTAAAATATGGTCCTAACAAAGAAAAAGTAATTACTGGTCTTAAGAGAATCTCTAAACCTGGATTGCGTGTTTATGCTCAGGTTGAGAATCTGCCAAGAGTACTTAATGGTTTAGGAATTGCCATTATCTCTACTTCACAAGGTCTGATGACAGACAGAGAAGCAAGAGCTAAGCACTGTGGCGGCGAAGTAATCGCTTATGTTTGGTAATTAAGGAGAAAAGCAAAATGTCACGTATCGGTAATAAAACGATTACCATTCCAGCTGGTGTTGAAGTAACAGTTGCCAGTGGGAATGAAGTGACGGTTAAAGGTCCTAAGGGAACCTTGAGCCGTCAGTTTGCACCAATGCTTGAAATCCAGGTAGATGGTGGTGAATGCCATGTAACTCGTCCAAATGACTTGAAGGCTACAAAACAGCTGCATGGTACAACTCGTGCTTTACTGCACAATATGGTAGTAGGTGTGAGCGAAGGTTATGAAAAGAGACTGGAACTGGTAGGTATCGGATTCCGTTCTGCCGTTTCAGGTAATAAACTTACTTTGAACATCGGTTATTCTCATCCAGTTGAATTGGAATTGTGGAGTGATGTAAAAGTAGAATGTGCAAGCCCAACTGAAATTGTTGTGTCAGGTATTGACAAGCAGAAAGTTGGAGAATTTGCTGCAAATATTCGTGCTGCTAGAAAACCAGAACCTTACAAGGGCAAAGGTATTCGCTATAAAGGTGAATATGTTCATCGTAAGGAAGGTAAGACAGCAGGTAAGAAATAGCGAGTGGGAGGAAGATAGAACATGCTTAAGAAAATTTCTAGAAACGATGAGCGTTTACGTCGTCATGCACGTGTTCGTACCAAAGTATCTGGTACCGCTGAATGCCCTCGCTTAAACGTATTCCGTTCAAATGCGCATATTCATGCGCAGATCATCGATGATGTTGCTGGTAATACTTTAGTTGCTTGCAGCTCAGTTGATATGAAGCTTGAAAACGGTGGTAATGTAGAAGCTGCTAAGAAAGTTGGCGCTGAAATTGCAAAACGTGCTCAAGCTAAAAACATTAAAAAAGTAGTATTTGACCGTGGCGGATATATCTACCACGGACGTGTCAAGGCTCTTGCTGATGCAGCTCGTGAAGCCGGATTAGAATTTTAGGAGGACATGCGAATGGAACGCAAACCAAGAAGAGATCGTGAACGCGATAAAGAATTCGAAGAACGTGTCGTTAAAATCAACCGTGTTACGAAGGTTGTAAAAGGTGGACGCCGTTTCCGCTTTGCTGCCCTTGTAGTAATCGGCGATAAAAAAGGACGCGTTGGCTTTGGTACAGGCAAGGCCAATGAAGTGCCTGACGCAATTAAAAAAGCAATTGAAGACGCAAAGAAAAACGTCTTTAATGTACCAGTCGTAAATGGAACGATTCCTCATGAAATTGTAGGAATTTATGGAGCTGGCGAAGTTATTTTACGTCCTGCTACAGAAGGTACTGGAGTTATTGCCGGTGGACCTGTACGTGCAGTCGTTGAATTAGCAGGAATTGCAAACATTTTATCAAAATGTTTAGGTTCCCGTACACCAGTGAACGTTGTAAGTGCAACAATCAATGCTCTTCAGAATTTGAAGACAATTGAAACAACTAGTGAATTACGTGGCAAAAAGCCTCAGGAAATTCGTTAGTGGGAGGAACACAACATGAAATTAAATGAAATGAGTTATACGGATGGAGCCAGACAGGCTAAAAAAAGAATTGGCCGTGGTCATGGTTCAGGAAATGGTAAAACTGCTGGTAAAGGAAACAAAGGACAGAACGCACGTAGCGGCGGTGGTGTTCGTTTAGGTTTTGAAGGTGGTCAGACACCGTTGGCAAGACGTTTGCCTAAGCGTGGGTTTACAAATTTCAATCGTAAAGAATACGCAATCGTTAATGTTGAAAATTTAAACGTTTTCGAAGATGGAACAGTTGTAACTGTAGAAATGCTGAAAGAAGCTGGTTTGATTAAAAAAGAGCTTGACGGAGTTAAGATACTTGGACAAGGTGAACTTACCAAGAAGCTGACGGTGCAGGCCAATAAGTTCTCAGCTGCTGCTACTGCAGTGATTGAACAGGCAGGCGGAAAAGCAGAGGTTCTATAATGCTTTCAACAGTTATCAGCGTCTTTAAGAATAAAGATATTCGTAAAAGAATTCTTTTTACCTTATTGATGCTGTTCATCTTTAGATTTGGCGCTAGTATTCCAGTACCTGGTGTTGATTCAACGGCATTGATTGCCGGAATGGGTGAAAATTCACTTTTAGGATTAATGAATTTGCTCGGTGGAGGTAATTTTGAAAGATTTTCTGTCTTTGCGATGGGTGTCGGACCATATATTACTGCTTCCATCATTATTCAAATTCTTTCAATGGATGTTATACCAGCATTGAGTGAGTTATCAAAACAAGGACAGGTCGGTCGTAAAAAAATTGACCGTTATACACGTTATTTAGGTGTTGCTTTGTGTCTGTTTCAGTCTTTGACGATGACATATGCCTTTGATCAGACATATGGTATACTGGAAGAAAGTTCTGTTTCTACATTCCTGTTTGTCTCTATCATATTGACTGCAGGAACAATGTTCTTATTGTGGCTAGGTGATCAGATTAGTGCTAAAGGAATTGGAAACGGAGTATCCATGATTATTTTCGCAGGAATTGTATCTAATTTTCCGGCACAGTTTACTTCAGCATATAATGCCCTTTGTACAGGTGAAAGTGCATCGGCAAATGGTATGCTGTTATTCGGATTATACTGTCTGACTTTTGTTGTTATTATTGTATTTGTTACTTTGATGAATACTGCAAATCGTCGAATTCCGATTCAGTATACTTCAAGTGGAGCTATTAAAGCGAAAACAAACGAATTAACATATTTGCCGCTGAAAATTAACTCTGCAAGTGTTATGCCTGTCATTTTTGCTAGTTCAGTAATGGTGGCTCCAGTAACAATTGCTAGCTTTTTCCCTGCGAATGGATTTACAACATGGTTAACGAATGTCTTGAATTTTAGTTCATGGCATGGTTTAATATTGTATGTAGTTTTGATTATTCTCTTTACGTTCTTCTATACCAATCTACAGGTCGATCCTGAAAAGATTTCGGAAAATCTTAGTAAAAGCGGAACTTATATTCCGGGTATTCGTCCGGGTAATGATACAAAAAATTATGTATCAACTGTTTTAAATAGAATCACAGTTGTTGGCTCGATTGCCCTTGCATTTATTGCAATCTTACCGTATGCAATTCCACTTGTAATGCCAGCATTGTCGAATACAAATGTTGGATTAGGTGGTACGGGTGTCATCATCGTTGTCGGTGTTGCACTTGAAACTGTGAAGTCTTTAACAAGCCAGGTTACGCAGAAGACATATAAGGGATTCTTAACACATTAAGAAGGGGGTTGTGCTGTATGAACTTATTGATTATGGGCGGGCCTGGTGCTGGAAAAGGCACCATGTCTGAAAAAATACTTGATAGGTTTAACATTCTACATATTTCTACCGGAGATATCTTCCGTGCTGAAATTGCACAACAAACACAATTGGGTCTGTTAGCGAAAAGCTATATTGATAAAGGATTGCTAGTACCAGATGATGTTACAAATTCAATGGTAAAAAGCTTTCTTGAAAAGAGTGATCATAGTAAAGGATATCTGCTTGATGGATATCCTCGTACTATCGATCAGGCTCGTGCTTTTAATGAGCTGGTTGCTGGAAGTGATTTGGAAATCAATAAGGTTCTCTTTATGGATATTCCTTTCGATGTTCTGGCACAGCGGATTACAGGCCGCCGTATTTGTAAGGAATGCGGTGCGATTTACCACATTACAAACAAGCCAGCCAAGAAGGAAGGTATCTGTGATGTATGTGGAGGGAATCTGTATCAGCGCAAAGACGATACGATTGAAAGCTTAAGAGTTCGTGTTGACGAATATAAAAAGCTTACTCAGCCTGTTCTCGATTATTATACAGAGAAGGGACTGGTAACGACGATCAACGCAAATCAAAGTATCGAAGATGTGTGGTCAGATGTCCAAAAAGCCTTGGAGGATTAAATGATTACGACCAAATCACCAAGAGAAATTGAGTATATGCGCAAAGCTGGTCGCATCGTTGCTTTAGCTCATAAGGCATTACAGCCTTATCTAGTGGCAGGAACGACGACGAAGCAGATCGAAGAAATCTGTGAGCAAGTAATTTTAAATCATCATGCAACGCCATCTTTCAAAGGCTTGTACGGGTTTAAAGGAGCTGTATGTACCTCAGTTAACTCAACTCTCGTTCATGGTATTCCAAGTAACACGAAACTGAGAAATGGTGATATAATCTCAGTAGATATTGGTGCCTGCTACCATGGCTATCACGGCGACAGTGCATGGACATATGCCATCGGTGATGTTGATGAAGAAACATTAGATTTAATGAAGGTGACACATGATGCGCTATTTGTCGGATTAAGCCATGCGAAAGCAGGGAACCATTTAAGTGATATCTCTCATGCGATTGGAGAGTATGTCATTGCACATGGTTACTCAATACCAAGTGATTATACTGGTCATGGGATTGGTACACAGGTACATGAAGATCCCATTGTTCCCAATTTTGGCCCAGCTGGTCGTGGCGTCATCTTAAAGGAAGGCATGACGATTGCCGTTGAACCAATGGTACATGCAGGAAAGCCTCAAACGAGGACCCTTAAAGATGGGTGGAGTGTTGTTTCAAAGGATGGAAGTAACACGGCCCATTATGAACATACCATTGTAATAACGAAAGATGGGTATGAAATTCTTACAACATTAAATAAGGAGGAACTTCAGAAGAATGGGTAAACAAGACGTAATTGAGATTGAAGGAGTAGTCGTAGATACTCTTCCAAACGCAATGTTTAAAGTGAAATTAAAAAACGGTCACGAAATACTGGCTCACGTTTCTGGTAAAATCCGTATGCATTACATTCGCATTTTACCAGGGGATCGTGTCACTGTTGAAATTTCACCGTATGATTTAACACGTGGGCGCATAACATTCCGACATAAGTAAGTCGGAAAGAGGAGGAAACACGCATGAAAGTAAGACCATCTGTCAAACCAATATGCGATAAGTGCCGCATCATCAAACGTAAAGGTCGTGTGATGGTTATTTGTGAAAATCCTAAGCACAAACAAAGACAAGGTTAAAATGGAGGAAAAAACAATATGGCTCGTATTGCAGGTGTAGATATTCCACGTGACAAACGTGTAGTAATATCATTAACTTATGTATATGGTATCGGTGTACCAACATCAAAGAAAATATTGAAGGAATGCGGTATTTCTGAAGATATTCGTGTTAAAGACTTAACAGAAGCTCAGGAAAACGCAATCCGTGCAAAAGTAGACGAAATCAAAACTGAAGGTGATTTACGTCGTGAAGTTCAGTTAAACATCAAACGTTTAATGGAAATCGGCTGTTACAGAGGCATCCGTCATAGAAAAGGATTGCCTGTAAGAGGACAGCGTACAAAGACAAACGCGCATACACGTAAAGGTCCGGCTCGTGCTATTGCGGGTAAGAAGAAATAGGACTTAGGAGGTAGAAACTATGGCAAAGATTAAAAAAGCCGCTGGTGCTCGTAAACGTCGTGTTAGAAAGAATGTTGCCCGTGGGGTAGCTCATATTCATTCAACTTTCAACAATACGATCGTAACGATCACTGACGAAGCAGGAAATGCGATTGCATGGTCAAGCGCAGGTGCGTTAGGTTATAAAGGTTCTCGTAAGTCTACTCCTTTTGCTGCTCAGCAGGCTGGAGAAGCAGCAGGAAAAGCTGCCGTTGATAACGGTATGAAAACAGTAGCAGTTAACGTAAAAGGTCCGGGACCAGGACGTGAAGCAGCTGTCAGAGCATTGCAAGTTGCAGGATTAGAAATTACATTAATTAACGATGTAACTCCAATTCCACACAACGGATGTCGTCCACCAAAACGGCCACGTGGTTAATTTTAAACTTTTAATTGAGGAGGTATCGTAATGCAAAAATTCGAACGTGCACATTTTGAAGTAAAAGAGTTTGTTGACTCAGAGAATTATGGAAAATTCGTGATTGAACCATTAGAAAGAGGTTTCGGCCAGACTATTGGGAATGCACTAAGACGTGTTTTGATCTCCTCTTTACCGGGAGCTGCCGTATTTTCAATTAAAGTTGACGGAATTTATCACGAGTTCACATCGATTCCCGGTGTAAAGGAAGATGTGACAGCTATTATTTTAAGCATCAAGACTCTCATTATGGAAATTGCTGATGATGAAGTATATACTCTGCGTATTTCAAAAAAGGGTCCCGGTGTTGTAACGGCGGGCGATATTATTTGTCCGGAAGGTGTTAAGGTTTTAAATAAAGATTTAGTAATCTGTCATTTGGAAGAAGACGGAGTTTTAGAAATGGAACTTCAGGCTCATAATGGCCGAGGTTATGTTAATGCCGAATTAAATAAACAGATGTATCAGACACAAAACCAGCCTTTAGGAACGATTTATACGGACTCTATTTATACACCAATTGAAAGAGTATCTTACTCAGTTGAACCAACACGTGTTGGTCAGAATGCTAAGTTTGATAAGATTATTTTTGAGGTATGGACCAATGGTTCTATTACACCTCAGGAATCAATTGCATTGGGTGCTAAAATATTAATTGACCACTTAGAATTACTTACAAATGTACATGAAGCTGTCAATGACTATGAATCAGTCATGAAAGAAGCTCAAGGAGATCCTGTAAATAAGGGTCTTGTTATGATGATTGAAGACTTAGACTTATCTGTCCGTAGTTATAACTGCTTGAAACGTGCTGGTATTCAGACAGTAGAAGAGCTGACTCAGAAGACTGAGGACGAAATGATGAGAGTAAGAAACTTAGGTAAGAAATCATTAAAAGAAGTAAAAGAAAAAATCTATGACTTAGGTTTGACTTTTAAGAGTTTTGAATAGGTGTTAAAGGAGGATAAAAATTATGTGGAATCGTAGATTTGGACGTACTGCAGACCACCGTAAAGCCATGCTGAGAAATATGGCTACAAGCGTGATTGCACATGGATCAATCGAAACAACTGAAATGAAAGCGAAGGATCTTCGCAGTGTTGTCGATGAATTGATCACTCTTGCAAAGCGTGGCGATCTTCATGCACGCCGTCAGGCTGCCAGCTATATTCGCGATGTTGTCGTTGATGAAAAGACTGGTACAACTGCTCTGCAGAAATTATTCAATGAAATCGGTCCTAAATATAAAGATCGTAATGGAGGATATACAAAGGTTATCAAAACAGGAAACCGTCGTGGTGACTGTGCTCCAATGGCAATCTTAAAGTTAGTTGACTAATAAGGTGGGGGAAACTTCACCTTTTTTTAACTTACAGTTTTGTATTATTTAGCGAGGATTCTCGCTTTTTATTTAGGCTTATGATAAAATAATGCACGTGGGTGATTGATAAAAATGAAAGAAATTGATGTTAAAAAAGGATTGAATCAGCAGGAAGTTCATGATCGTATTGCAAAAGGACTGATCAATATTTCCGATCAGGATACAACAAAATCATATAAGCAGATAATTAAAGATAATCTTTTAACATTATTTAATTTGATCAATGTAAT
Source organism: Traorella massiliensis (assembly GCF_900104665.1). Lineage (GTDB taxonomy): Bacteria > Bacillota_I > Bacilli_A > Erysipelotrichales > Erysipelotrichaceae > Traorella > Traorella massiliensis. Next base: position 132,441 of record NZ_LT629969.1, read on the forward strand.
TCTCGCCGGATTGATCATATTTACAGGCTCTTACCGTAATCTTCTTTTTTTAGGAGTAGTGATTTCAAATATTATCATAGGTACATTTCAGGAGATAAGAACAAAAAGAGTTTTGGATAAGATTTCTTTGATTCACTCGATGAAGGTCTCTTGTATACGTGATGGAAGAGAAAAACAAATTTCTGTTGAAGAAATTGTTATTGATGATATATTGAAATTAAAAATGGGTAATCAAATAGTCAGTGATAGTATCGTAAGACAAGGGTCTTTAGAAGTAGATGAATCTTTACTGACAGGTGAAAGTCACACGATTATTAAAAACGAAGGAGATTTTTTATATTCCGGTAGTTTTGTAACAGGTGGTAATGCCTATGTACAGGCTGTTCATGTTGGAAATGATAATTATGCAGCCAAGATGACCAAAGATGCAAAGAAATATTCAAAATATCCTTCTGAATTGAGAGATATGTTGAATAAGATTATAAAATATATTGGTATTGCTATTATACCATTAGGAATCATCCTTTTTTCAAAACAATATTTCATCTTAAATGGAACATTAAAAGACAGTATCCTAAATACAAGTGCAGCTTTGATTGGTATGATACCGGAAGGACTGGTCATTCTTACAAGCATTGCCTTAGCTGTAGGTGTTATTAATCTGGCAAGGCATCGTACTCTTGTACAGGAGCTATACTGCATAGAAACGCTGGCCCGTGTCGATGTGCTTTGTTTAGATAAAACGGGGACGATTACTGAAGGAAAGATGATCGTAGATAGTTATCGTTCAGAAAATAAACATTTTAAAGAAATCATGAAAAATATGACTCATGATCTTGAGGATGCGAATGCAACGATTGATGCGATTCGTGAATATTTTATACCAGAAAAAAGTTTCGAATGTGTTAAAACTCTGCCATTTAATTCTTCAAAAAAATACAGTGGTGTTATTTATCGTGATGCTATCTATATTATGGGTGCTTATTCTTTTATCATGAATCAGCCTGATAAAAAACAATTGAAAAGTGTCGAAGATGCTAGTGCGAAAGGTTACCGTGTAATCAGTGTTGCAAAGACAACACCGGAAGATTTAGAATTAAAGCATTTAGAATGGATCGGAGATATCTATTTATTGGATAAGATACGTGAAGATGCAAGGGAAACACTTGATTATTTCAAAAAACAGGATGTAGATATCAAAATTATCAGTGGGGATCATCCATTGACTGTCAGTCAGATAGCAAAGCGTGTTCATCTTGAACACTATGATTCCTATATAGATGCTTCTCAATTAAATGATGATGAAATTGAAGAGGCAGCAAACAAGTATCATATTTTTGGCAGAGTCACACCTAAACAAAAAAAAGCACTGATAGCTGCTTTAAAAAGGCAAGGTCATTGTGTGGGGATGAGTGGTGATGGAGTTAATGATGTACTGGCTTTTAAAGAAGCAGATGTCAGCATTGCAATGGCAAGTGGCAGTGATGTGGCAAAATCAAGTGCCAATCTAGTACTCTTAGATTCAAATTTTGATGCATTGCCTGAAGTTTTATATGAAGGTCGAAGGGTCATCAATAACATTCAGCGTGTGGCAACGCTCTTTCTGACAAAGACTATTTTTTCAATTCTTTTAGCTTTTATAACAATTATTTTGCCATTTGAATATCCGTTTGTGCCAATTCATCTGACTTTTGTATCTTCATTAACAATAGGTATCCCAGCCTTCTTTATGGCCATTGAACCTAACCGCAACCGTGTAGAAAAGAAATTTTTAGAAAATGTGATCAAAGTATCATTGCCATCTGCAGTAAGTGTCATTTTATGTATTATTTACATATATATAATAGCTTCGATACAGGGTTTCAGTTCAGAAGTAATTACTCAGCTTGCTGTCATTACCATTGCGATCAATGGATGTATTGTGCTAACAAAAGTCTCTCATCCATTTACTTTATTAAGAAAGATTATTTTAGTTTTCGTTTATATAGGTATTGCCGTCGGATTATTCTGGGCACATGATATTATCAGTATGCTGCCGATACGCTCAATGTCTATTTTATTAGATGTAGGTGTAATAGCTTTGATTCTGATTGCTGGTTCAAAATTTGGCAGCATGCTCGTGGAAAAGATCTATGAGCGGAAAAAATGATCATCAGGTTTTATAAATTAGATATACTTAAAGCAGAGAATGGAAGTCGTAATGACTTCCTTTTCTTATAATGTAACATAGATGTGACAAAAATAAACATAAAAGGGGTAGTTTTCTTATATGGAATAAGTAAAATAAAATTAGGAGGTTACTTATGAATATTGGAAATAATATCAGACAGCTTAGAAAAGCGAATCATCTTTCACAAGAAGAACTGGCACAGAAATGTAATGTATCAAGACAGACAATATCAAGATGGGAAAGCAATGAAGTATTACCAGATACCAATAATTTGCTTATCTTATCAAAGTTATTCAATGTGACGTTAGATGAAGTTGTATTTGGTAAAAAACAAAAAGAAACCAATAAAAAAAGATTAATACGGAAATATGGTATGACTGTAGTATTGATTCTTTCACTTATCTTAAATATTATTTTCTATATGCAAAGATACAAGGAAACCAATGATTTGTTATCAAATAATTTACAAGGGGAATATATCTATCAGCCGGAAGAACGTAATTATTATTTCATATTAAATGCACATGATAATAATGTAAGTTTTGATGTTTATTTAAATGACAGATGGTCAGAAACATGGTCATGGAAGGGTCAAATAAACTTTGAAATGAATTTTAATAACTTATATATCTATTCAATAGAATTGAATGATGAAACTTATAACATAGAAGATGAACAAATTCAGTTGACATATGACACAGATAAAGATCAAATTTTATGTTCTTTTCCAGAACGTCTAAGTTTAGGTATACAATCTTTCACAATGATCAGAAAATAAATGTACCTCTAGATTTGAGTATGATATAATATTTTCATGAACAAACTAATAGAAGAAATGGAAAAATATGCAGTTGAATATGATATACCGATCATGCAGAAAGAAGGACTTGCTTTTTTTCAGAGGCTAATTATTGAAAATCATATCAAAAGCATCCTAGAAATCGGCAGTGCAATTGGTTATAGTGCAATACAATTGGCCCGTCTTGATCCCGATATTCATATCGTTACAATTGAAAGAGATGATGAACGATATATGAAGGCAGTAGAAAATATTGAAAGAAGCGGCTTAAAAAAACAAGTTACACTTATTCACGGTGATGCGCTAGAAATGGATATTGATGGAAAATTTGATTGTATTTTTATAGATGCAGCTAAGGCCCAGTATATTCGTTTCTTTGAAAAATATGAAAAGTTATTAAATGATGATGGCGTGATCGTCAGTGATAATCTTTCTTTTCACGGATATGTGGAACATCCTGAAAGAGAGATGTCTCGTAACTTAAGAGGACTTGTAAGAAAAATAAAGAATTATATTGTTTATTTAGAAAACAATGAGAATTATGACACTTCATTCATAAATGAAGGAGATGGATTAGCTATTAGTAGAAAAAAGAAAACAAACATGATAGAATAGGAGAAAGAAAGTGGTGATATTATGAAAAAAACATTAACAGCTATCGTAGTATTAGGTGCAATTGCCGGAGCAGTTGCCTATAAACTGAAAAAAGAAAACGAAGAAAAGAAATATCTAGATCATGAATTGGATATGCTTGCTGGTGAAGATGAGACAGAAGATGAAGATGAAGGTGATATTGGATGCAACTGTGAAACAGAAGCAGATATAAAACCTGAAACAAATGAGAATCCTATGACGGATGAAATTGATCAGAACTTGAAAACTCAGCTTGAACAGCAAAGTGATTCTGTTATCTCACAGCTTGCGGATGCAGATGATCATTTAGAAGAAGAAAGACCGATCCAGCATTTTGTTGATTTTAAGACTGAAGAAGATATGGAAGCATTTAAACATGCAGTCATTGAAAAAGGTTATGTCGTTACTCGTGGAGAAAATCCTTTACAGTTAAGTGTACTTCATATTGCACCGATTAGCCGCAGTGAATTACTTGTAAATGTATATTATCTTGCTAATCAGGCGATCAAACATAACGGTATTTATCAAGGCTGGCAATCAAGAAAGGTATTATAAAGAGTTTGAAAAATAACTCTTTTTTTCTTTTATGTTCAATATTATAATGGTAGTATGAATCATCAGGTGATAGGAATCTTAGCTCATGTTGATGCGGGAAAGACAACTTTGTCTGAAAGTCTGCTTTATCTGACAGGAGCCATTCGAAAAAAAGGAAGAGTGGATCATCAGGATGCATTTTTAGATTATGATCCACAGGAAAGAGATCGAGGTATTACGATTTTTTCTAAGCAGGCACGTTTTTCATGGAAAAATACGCGTTTTACATTGATTGATACGCCAGGACATGTGGACTTTTCAAGTGAAATGGAGAGAAGCTTATCTGTATTGGATGCGGCTATTTTAGTGGTCAATGGATGTGATGGAGTACAAAGTCATACTGAGACGATCTGGCGCTTATTGATGCATTATCAGATACCGGTATTTATCTTTGTGAATAAGATGGATATTAGTTATTTATCAAAAGATAAGCTGATGGAAGATTTACATCAGTTAGATATGAGAATTACAGATGTAACTTTATCGATGGAAGAAGCTATCGAACAGATGGCTACCAGCAGTGATGAAATGTTTCAAAAATATATGGACCATAAGATTGATGATCGTACCATTCAACAGGAAATTGCTTCTTTACATCTTTTTGGTTGTGTATTTGGGAGTGCTTTGAAAGGAGATCATGTAGAACGTCTATTGGACCTTTTAGATACTTATACTGTAAAGAAGACATACCCTTCGCAGTTTGGAGCACGTGTTTTTAAAATTACTCATGAAGATCATAAAAAATGGGTTCATTTAAAAATTACAGGAGGCAGTTTAAAGGTCAAAGAGAAGATCAACGAGGAAAAGGCGGATCAGATTCGTCTTTATTCAGGGGATCGTTATGAAAGTGTTCAAAGTGTTGAGGCAGGTGAAATTTGTGCTGTTAGTGGTTTAAATGAAGTACAGATTCATGATGCCTTGGGTTATGAAAAACCATCACATGCACCACTTCTAACAAGTTATATGAAATATCGTCTGATATTGCCTGAAGCATGCGATGTATTAAATATGGTCAGAAATTTAAAGATGTTAAGTGAAGAAGATCCACAGCTGATGGTGAGTTATGAAGAGGCTTCTAAACAGATCTATCTTCAGGTCATGGGAGAAGTTCAAATCGAAATATTAAAGAATCTGATTTTAGATCGTTTTTCAGTAGAAGTTGAATTTGATCAGGGAAGTGTCATTTTTAAAGAAACGATTACTGAATCTGTAGAAGGTGTGGGTCACTTTGAACCTTTACGTCATTATGCAGAAGTACATTTATTATTAGAACCTTTACAAAGAGGAGAAGGTCTTATATTTGACAATCGCTGTAGTGAGGATGTGCTGGCAAAAAACTGGCAGCGATTAGTGATGACTCATCTTGAAGAAAAAGTTCATAAGGGTGTATTGACTGGTTCGTCAATCACAGATATGAAAATAACGCTTGTAACAGGGAAAGCTCATCCTAAACATACTGAAGGCGGTGATTTTCGGGAAGCGACCTATCGTGCACTGCGACAGGGGCTAAGAAGTACAACTAGTCTACTTTTAGAACCGTATTATGCCTTTCAGTTAACGCTTCCTGCGAATGTTTTAAGCCGAGCTATCTATGATATTGAAAAGATGCATGGTACATTTCAAGTTGAAGAAAACCAGGGAGAAATGAGCGTATTAAGCGGGAAGGCACCAGTAAGGCTTATGCGTAATTATCAGCTTGAAGTTTTGAATTATACAAAGGGACGAGGAAAAATGATCTGTAGTCTTGCAGGCTATGAAGAATGTGTGGATCAGAATGAGGTAATAGCTTCTATCGGTTATGATTGTGATAGTGATATTGAAAATCCATGTGGTTCTGTTTTTTGCCGTAATGGAGCAGGTTTTTTAGTTCCTTATGATAAAGTTGAACAGTATATGCATTTAAAAAAAGTAGTTCGTAGTGATGCGGAAAAGTATCGTCCGTATCAGCCAAGAAAAGTGGATGAAGAAGAGGTTTTAAGAGTCTATGAGCGAACCTATGGGCCTATTCAAACAAGGCTATATCGCCCTTCGAAAGTGGAGATAGAGGAGAATATTGAGGTTAAAAGTGATATCAAGAAACAGTGTCTATTAGTGGATGGGTATAATATCATTCATGCATGGGAAGAGCTGGCTTTATTGGCAAAAGATAATCTGGATGCCGCAAGGAATCGTCTGATCGATATTCTTTCTAGTTATCAGGGATATCGAAAATGTTTACTGATCTTAGTGTTTGATGCATATAAGGTAAAAGATAATATTGGCAGTATGACTTATAATGGCAGCATCTATATCGTTTACACAAAAACGGCACAGACAGCGGATGCTTATATTGAGAAGGCTACGCATGAAATGAATGAGGACTATCAGGTTCGGGTCGCAACGAGTGATTTTCTGGAGCAGCTTATTATTTCCGGGCAACAGGCTTTACGTATATCGGCACGTGAATTTGAGAAAGAAGTTGCTTTTGTTTGTGAAACAGGTATGAAAGAATACGAATCAAAACAAAAAAGAATAGGACATCGAATGCTTGAAGGATTGCGTGAGGCTAATGAGAAAAAATAATTTTGGAGGAAACGGATATGCAGAATATGGACTACTATTATGACTTTTCCGGTCAGAAATTTGGTTATCCTTTAAGCTTAAGCATCAATAGTTTTGAGCGGGTCGTTTTTTCACGTATTCCAAGTCTTGAAATCTGTTATGTGTTAAAGGGAGAATATGAGGTCATTACTGAGCATTTTTCAGGATTGTTACGGGAACATGAACTGGCTTTGATTGCTCCGGATGATATTCATAAGATTTGTTGCCATGGGAAAGGTGAAAATGTTGTCTTAACGATTCATATTGATTTTTCTAAGCTTCCGGATTCAATGGTAGGGCATCGAAAATCTTTTCTTTCTATGATTTGTACTGAAAATTGTCATAAGTTGATACTTGATTCTTTTAAGAAATGTATTGGACAGCTTATTGGCTTGCTTCAGAAGAAAGATTATAATATTTTTGAATTGAATAAGCTGATGATGGAGCTAATGGCCATTGCTTCTGATTCTAGAGAATATTCAATTGAAGAATTGCCTTTATCCTCACAGCACAATGAAAACTATATGAAGGCTATTCGCTATATTGATCGTCATTATCAGGAAGATCTGCGTTTAGAAGACATTGCGAAGACATTGAATTTTAGTATTTCTTATACTTCAAAGCTGTTTAAAAAATATAATCAGATACCTTTTGTGAAGTATCTCTCTTATGTACGTCTAAGAGCTTCATTAGAGGCGCTGCTTGAAGGAAAACATACGATTGAGGAGATTGCCAGGGATTGTGGAATGCCGAATGCTAAAGCATATACAGTGGCTTTTAAGGAGATGTATGGTATCTTGCCAAGCAGTTATCGTAAACAATTTGTACGTAACATGAAATATAATGAAGAAAATCGTGATCAGGAAATGGCTTTAGATGAAAAGCAGTTATCTTTATTAGCTCATTTGACACAAAAAGATTCTCTTTTATATGAAGATGAAAAAATTGTATTAACAAAACAGTCTGCAGGCTATTCTATGTCAATGAAGGAAGAGGCGAGTCAGTTTGTAGTAGAAAAAGATATTATACGATTATCTTTTGGGGAAAAGAAGACGTAAATCAAACGTCTTTTTTTGTTCTTGATGGTAGAATAAAAAGTGCAAATAATGACAAAAAACAACCTTTACTATCAAGATATACTGGTGAAAAAATGCACAAAGTATGTTAGAATGAAACCATAAAGGAGTTGATACAGATGGATAAATATCCACATTTGTTTTCACCGATCAAAATAGGTGAAACGGTTGTAAAGAACCGAATTTTTATGCCTCCTTTGTCAACAAATCTAGGGAACAAGGGATATGTGACAGATGAGCTGGTAGAACATTATAAAGCTCGTGCCAAAGGTGGTGTTGGTCTTTTCGTAACAGAAGTTGTTACAGTTGAGCCTACCTATGTTTATCTTCCAGGTGATATGTCAATTCATGATGATTCATTTATTGAAGGCTGGAAAAAGCTAGTCGATGGTGTTCATGAATATGGTGCAAAGATATTGCCTCAATTATTTCATCCAGCTTATATGGCTTTTCCGATTCCGGGAACACCACAGCTGATTGCACCAAGTCATGTTGGTCCATATTATGCGAAAGAAGCACCACGTCCGGTTACAAAGGATGAATTGAAAGTTATCATTCGACAATTTGGAGAAGCTGCTTATCGTGTTAAACAGGCTGGCGGAGATGGTGTAGAAATTCATGCGGCTCATGCACACGGACTTTTGGGAGGATTCCTCTCACCTTTGTATAATAAACGTGTAGATGAGTATGGCGGCGATATTAACGGACGTTTGAGATTGACCTTAGAAGTTATTGATGAGGTGCGTCGCAAATGCGGTAAGGATTTTATCATTGATGTGCGTATTTCAGGTGATGAATATAGTGATGGTGGCCTAAATATCAATGATATGATCTATGTTGCGAAACAGTTAGAAAAAGCAGGTGTTGATATGCTTCATGTATCTGGAGGTACGACGATTGCTCGTGGAAGCTCGATTCCGGCTCCTGGAACAAAGATGGGATCTCATGCGGCATTATCGGCTGAGATCAAAAAGCATGTTTCTATTCCGGTAACAACAGTAGGACGAATCACAGAACCTTGGATCGCAGAAGAACTGATTGCGAATGGTAAGGCAGATGCTTGTATGATCGGACGTGCTAATTTGTGTGATCCTGAATTTGCGAATAAGGCAAAAGAAGGAAGAGAGGATGATATTCGTCCTTGTATCGGATGTCTGCGTTGTCTCAATGGTATCATGTTTGGTAAAAGAGTTTCTTGTACGGTCAACCCTTCCTTTGAACTTGAAAATGAGGATACGTTAAAGAGTGCTGAAGTGAAGAAGGATGTATTGGTGATCGGTGGCGGTGTTGCCGGTATGGAAGCTGCCTATGTGGCTGCCAAACGAGGACATCATGTCGTTTTATGTGAAGCTAATGATGAACTTGGTGGTGCACTCAAAGCTGCTTCAGTTCCAATTGGCAAACAGGATCTGACAAGAGTGGTTAAGTTTATGAAGCGTCGTCTGGAACAGATGGATGTTGATATTCGTTATAATACTGCTGTCAATGAAGAAATGCTGGAGGATGAATTTGCTGGTTATGAAGTCATTGCGTCAACAGGAGCAAAACCAATTATTCTGAACAATCTTACTGGTTTTAAACAGTGGATGAGCGCCGATGATATCTTAACAGGGGCTGCTTTCCCAGGAAGAAAGATCGTTGTTATCGGTGGTGGCAGCGTTGGCTGTGAAACTGCGGATTATCTGGCTCCGGTCGTTCATGATCTTTATCTGCGAAATCGTGAGATCATCGTATTAGAAATGGCCAAAGGTATCATGATGAATGAAAGCGGACCAGGTAGAAGTCTTTTAGTTCAGCGAATGATGCGTAAAGGCATTGAAATGATCTGTGAAGCACAGGTGACGAAGGTTGAAACAGATAAGATCTATTATGTCAAAGATGGTGTTGAACATTGTATTAATGATGCAGATACGTTAGTCTTTGCCGTAGGTTATAAGAGTGATCCAGGTGTAGAAGAAATGCTGAAGAAGGCAAATGTTAGCTATCACCTTATTGGCGATGCCCATAAGGTCGGCAATATCAAAGATGCGATTTCTTACGGATATGAAATCGCCAGACAATTATAATAGGAGGTAATTATGAAATTATTAGATGAAATCAAAGTTGGTAATCTGACATTAAAAAATCGTGTGATGTTTCCCCCTCTGACAACAGGTTATGAGGAAAGAGATGGCTCCATTGGAGAAAGAAGTTTCAATTTCTATACAAGACTGGCAAAAGGCGGTGCATCTTATGTTGTTATCGGTGATGTTGCTCCTGTCAATACAGCTTCACCAACACCAAAACTATGTGATGATTCTCAGATTCCTACATTTAAGAAACTGGCTGATTCTTTACATGAATATGACTGTAAATTAGCTTTACAGATCTTCCATCCTGAATATGATGTGCCAGGCGTAGGAAGAATGATCATGGCTGCCAGAATGGCTGGAGTAGCTGCTCAGAAAGCAAAAGAAGCTGGTGATATGGCTACTTTTGAAGCAAAAATGGCAGAGTCTAAGAAAGTGACGGCTGATGCTTATGCGAAATTACATCATGATATGCAGCACTTTGTAAGTGAAGCTACAAAAGAACAGTTAGATGATATTAAAAATTCTATTGCTCAGTGTGCAAGAAGAGCGATGGAAGCCGGTGTAGATGCAATTGAAGTACATGGTGACCGTTTATTAGGTTCTTTATGTTCAACTGTATTGAATCACAGAACAGATGAATATGGCGGGTCTTTTGAAAATCGTATTCGTTATGCTTTAGAAGTAGTTACAGCAATTAAAGAAGCAGCTCCATCATTGATGGTAGAATATAAGCTTCCTTTCATTACTAAAAATGCAGATGGCAGTGATCGTGGTAAAGGTGGTTTATATGAAGAAGAAGGTATCATGTTTGCCAAGAAGCTGGAAGAAGCTGGTGTTGATATGATTCAGGTGGCTCAGGCAAACCATACAGGTAACATGGGTGATACGATTCCACCAATGGGAACAGTTCCATATAACTGGACATTGCCAATCTGTAAACGTGTAAAAGAAACTGTAAGTATTCCAGTAGCTACAGTTGGACGTGTTGTTAGTGTAGAAGCTGGTGAAGAAATCTTGAATAATGGTGAAGCTGATGTGATTGGTTATGGCCGTTCATTATTATGTGATCCAGATATCGCATTAAAAGCTGAAAGAGGCGAACCAATCCGTGAATGTCTCAACTGTAACAAAGGTTGTGTTGATGCAATTCAGGGACGTAAATATATCTCTTGTGTATTAAATGCAGAAAATGGCGATGAAGGAACGATCTTCATCAAACCAAGTGAAGAAAGCAAGCATGTAGTGATCGTAGGTGCAGGTATTGCTGGTCTTGAAGCTGCTCGTGTGGCTGCATTACGTGGACATAAAGTCGATGTATATGAAAAAGAAGATCGTGTTGGTGGTCAGATTCATCTAGCAGCAGTACCACCTAGAAAAGATGAAATCAAGCGTTCAGTTGAATACTATGAAAAGATCCTTCCTCGTTTAAATGTCAATGTACATTTGAATAGTGAAGCAACAAAAGATATCATGAATGATGCGGATGCAGTAATCGTAGCTGTAGGAGCTCATGATTTACAGTTACCGATTCCAGGTGCTGATTCAAGCAATGTTGTATCAAGCTGGGATGTATTGGCAGGTAAGGTAAACGTAAGTGGTCACTGTGCTGTGATTGGTGGAGGGCTCGTAGGTACAGAAACGGCTGAATATCTGCTTGAAAAAGGCTGCAAGGTATCTATTGTTGAAATGATGGATAAGATCGCTAATGGTGAATCTGGAACGATCTTACCATTGATCATGGCTGACTTTACGAAGAATGGTGTGACTCAGTATGTGAATACAAAAGTAAATAGCATTACTGATGATGGCAAGAAAGTATTGGCAACAAACACTGCAGAAGGAAAAGATGTAGAAATTGACTGCGATATGGTTGTCATGGCTGTTGGTTCTAAGAAGAATACGCTGGATGTTGAAGGTGTTACGACTCCACTTACTTATGTAGGTGACTGTTCAGGTGATAGAACAGCTAGTATTGCGGAAGCCATTCGTTCTGGTTATAACGCAGCTAACGAAATTTAATGATATTAAGATTCTTCTCTTCATGAGAGGAATCTTTTTAGTAAGATGAACTTATATAAATGAAATTAACTATATTGACAACGCTTACATCTTATGCTATATTAATTTTGTAAATCAGTATTGTGATTATTAAGTTAAGCAGGACCTGTTTACAACGTTTTGTTGTGGACTGGTCTTTTATTTTATATGTATTTATTAGAAAGGAGTCGTAGTATGATAATTTCTAAGATTTTAAATAATAATGCTCTGATTTGTATTGAAAATGATGAAGAGGTCATTGTACGAGGAAAGGGAATTTCTTATAAAAAAAGTTGTGGAGATGAAATTGAAAGTGCTGCTATTGAAAAAATATATCGTTTGGACAATAGCGTCAAATCAAAGTTCGAAGAACTAGTATCACAAATAGATTTTAAATATCTTGATTTAGCTGAAGAAATAATACAATATGCAACTATAAATATGGGAGTAAGACTGAATGATATCATTTATATTTCTCTTTCAGATCATATTGCATATACAATAGAAAGAGCCAAAGCACATACTTTAATTACTAATCCTTTACTTATTGATATAAAAAGATTTTATCCCGACGAATTTAATATTGGTTTGCATGCAATAAAATTGATCAAAGAAAAAGAAAATATTCAATTAAATGAAGATGAAGCAGGATTTATTGCATTAAACATTGTGAATGCTCAGATAAATAGTGAAAAACCAATTGCATATGAGACAACACGTCTCATTCAAAATATTTTGAATATTATAAGATTAAGATTAAATATCACATATAATGAAGACTCTGTTTACTATTATCGGTTCATTACTCACCTTAAATTTTTTGCTCAACGATTATTTTTAAAAGAAAAAAATAATGATAATTTTGATGACTCATTATTTAATATTGTAAAAGAGCAATACGTAAAAAGTTTTGAGTGTGTTCAATATATTGGGGAATTTGTAAAAAACAACTTTGATTATATATTATCACAAGATGAATTATTATATTTGACTATTCATGTACATAGAATTGCATATAGATATGAAAAGGAGGAGTGAAACTATGATATAAAAAAACATTATTGGATAGTGACACTTTAGTGGCTAGACCTGGAATAAAAAAGCATCTAAATAAATGTAATTTTAGGAAAGGAAAAAACTATGAAAAATTATGATGAAACTGCAAAAAAAATTGTTCAATTAGTTGGTGGAAAATCTAACATTAAAGCTCTTACTCATTGTGCAACAAGACTTCGTTTTGTATTATTTGATGAAACAAAAGCTTATTCTGATAAAATCAATGAACTTCCTGAAGTGGTTGCTGTTACAAAAGGTGGTGGTCAATTTCAAGTTGTTATTGGAACCAAAGTAGATATTTTCTATGAAGCAATTGAAAAACAAATAGGCTCGTTACCTGAAGATGAAAATATAGTTAGAAAATCTTTTTTTGATCGTTTATTTGAAACGATTTCTCAGATTTTCCAACCAGTATTAGGCGTATTAATAGCAGCAGGAATGATAAAAGGATTTAATAATCTATTTATTCTACTTAAATTCTATGGAGATACATCTGGTACATATTTAATAGTAAATGCTTGTGGTGATGCTATGTTTATGTTTTTACCAGTATTTTTAGGTTATACTTCAGCTAAAAAATTTGGTATGAAACCTTTTGTAGGAGCACTGATTGGAGCCATATTATGCTATCCTTCAGTACAACTATCAGCATTGCAAAGTAGTGAACCAATTTTGACATTACTTGAAGGAACAGCTTATGAAATGAAAGCATATACTTCTTTATTAGGATTACCAATTATTGCACAAAACTATACAAGTACAGTTATTCCAGTTATTGCAGCAGTATATTTTGGATCTAAAGTACATAAATTTTTAGATTCTATTATACCTGAAGTATTAAGATTTTCTCTTTCAACAACGTTTACGATCGTTATTACTATGTTCTGTTCTTTCTTAGCTATTGGACCTGCAATTAATCTTTTATCTAATTTAATAATTGAAGGATTGTTATTTATATATAACATATCTCCAGTTATTTATGGTGCTGTCGTCTGTGGTGTGATACTAGTCCTAATTATTTTTGGTTTGCATTTTGGTTTAATTGCTTTTTGTATAAGTAATGTCGCAACATATGGATATGATTATTTGATTTCAGCTCCAGGTATTATTAATGTATTTACTGCTTTTGCAGCAATGATTGCTATTTTTATAAAAAGTAAAGATTCTAAAATGAAAGAATTATCTATTTCATCAGCAGTAAGTGCTTTCTTCGGATTAACTGAACCTGCATTATATTCAGTTTTATTACCTTTAAAAAAACCGTTTATTTATTGTTGTATTGGAAATGCTATTGGTGGAGCATTATTTGGTTTGTTCAGAGTAAAGAAATTTGCATTTGGCGGTTGGGGAATTTTTCAATTTCCAACATTTGTAGATCCAACATCAGGTGATGTTTCTAATATGTTATGGGCTATCGTTGGTGTAGTTGCAGGTATGATTATTACTTTTATTTTAACATATATCGGTTATAAAGATGAGGCATTTACGACTAGTATAAATGAACATTCAGTAAAGATTGTAACTAGTCCGATGAAGGGAAAACTTGTACCTTTAGAAAAGGTTGAAGATGATGCTTTTTCAAAAGGTGGTTTAGGAAATGGAATAGCAATTATTCCAACCTTAGGAGAAGTTTATTCACCAATTGATGGAAAAGTTACTTCACTATTTCCAACTAATCATGCAATTGGAATAACGGGAGATGATAATGAAGAAATACTGATTCATATTGGAATAGATACATGTAAATTAAATGGACAGTATTTTAAGGCATTTGTAAAGCAAGGTGATAAAGTAACAAAAGGTCAATTACTAATCAAGTTTGATATAGAGAATATAAGAAAAGCTGGATATGATATTATCTCTCCTGTTACTATTACAAATAGTAAACAGTTTTTGGATGTTGTAGAAACAAACTTAAAAAATGTAAATGTTAACGATACATTAATAACAATTTTAAAAGGAGCATAGTAATATGGAAAAAATGAAAAGTGGATTCCCAAAAAATTTCTTATGGGGAGGAGCAACAGGAGCAACACAATACGAAGGTGGATTTAACGAAGGTGGGAGAGGAAAATCAAATTATGATTATATTTGTAGTATCCCTAACGCTAGAAAGAAAGGTATTCGTCATATTGGTGAACTAGACTATAAGACTTATTGTTATAATAAAAAAAATGAGAATAAACTATATTTTCCATATAGAAGAGCAACGGATTTTTATCATCATTATAAAGAAGATATCGCAATGATCGCAGAAATGGGCTTCAAAGTATTCAGAATGTCCATTTCTTGGAGCAGAATATTTCCAACCGGTGAAGAAATGGAACCAAACAGGGAAGGATTACAGTTTTATCATAATGTTTTTGATGAATTGCATAAATATAATATTGAACCTTTGGTGACAATGACTCATTATGAATTGCCTGCTGCATTAGTAGAAAAATATAATGGCTGGCAATCAAGTAAACTTATAGAATTATTTCTGAAGTACTCTAACACATTAATTGATGAATATAAAGATAAGGTAAAGTACTGGATAACATTTAATGAAATTAATGCTTTAATATGTCATCCTTTTACTAGTGGAGGCTTCTTTATTGAAAAGACAGGAAAAAATTACTTCTCAGCAATTTATCAAGCTTTACATCATCAATATGTTGCTTCTGCGCTAACAGTTAAATATCTTCATGAAACTGCTCCCAATTGTTTAATTGGTAGTATGATTGCTAGACTTGAATGCTATCCATACACATGTAAGCCTAAAGATGTTGCTGCGACTCTTTTAGAAGATCAAATTAACTTTTTTTCCTTTGATATTATGGCTAGGGGTGAATACCCTAAAAGAATGTATCGATATTTTGAAGAACAAGATATTCATATTGAATATGTAGAAGGATATGAAAATATATTAAAAAATAATACAGTTGATTTTCTTGCATTAAGTTATTATATGTCTTATGTAGTTAGTGATGATGAAGATAAAAGGGAAGAACCAGGTTATCTTGTTAAGAAGCTGAAGAATCCAAATATTCCAATGACTGATTGGGGATGGGGAATTGATCCTGAAGGACTAAGAATTACTTTAAATAGAACATACGATAGATATAAGCTCCCAATTTTTGTTGTAGAAAACGGATTAGGTACATATGATAAATTTGTTGATGGAAAAATTCATGATAATTATCGCATTGAATATTTAAAAAAACATATTGAGAAACTAAAAGAAGCTATTGATAATGGAGTTGAAGTTTTAGGTTATACAACATGGGGTTGTATTGATTGCGTATCTGCAACATATGGTGAAATGGAAAAGAGATATGGATTTGTGTATGTTGATGCAGATAATGAAGGAAAAGGTACTTATAATCGATACCATAAAGATTCTTTTTACTGGTATAAAAAAGTCATTGCTTCTAATGGAGAAGATTTAGATTAATTTTATAAGACTGCCCTTTTAATTAAGAGCGGTCTTTTTGTAAATATTACTTGCGATTTATAATCATTTTATTTATAATAGGGCTGTGAGATAGTTTTTTATGGGAGTAAACTATCTTTCTTTTTTATTGCAAGATAGCTTTATTATGATTTCAAGAAGTCGTCTGATTGAATGGATCAGCAGGCGTATTTCTTTTATCAAATCTACCATATCAGTACCTTTGCCTTTCTACAATCGACTGACCTGTAGGCTCAGGTGCTTTTTTTCTATCTCACAAGCCAAGGGACTTACATACTTGATAAGTAAAGCCCAATTAGATGATATATCTCCTTACTATTATATATGCACTAAATGATCAAAATTCCCAATAAAAATAAAATTAAATATGAAAATATGTTTTACAATATCAATATATAAAGATGAAAGGGCTGCTTCATTATGATCAAGAAGTCCTCTTTTCTTATAGAGTAAAAAAATGTTATAATCCCATCTTTGACAGTTAAAAAGTAAGAAACCTCAAGAAAACACCGAGATTAAGGGTTATTCCTGAGGTTTTGGTTTTGTAAAGATATGTAGTATTTTATTGCTTTTCCTTACTTTTTTTAATGATGCTTCTCATCTTTGATTTCTTGATGATCTCTGTATCAGTTCTGAATCCGAATACTTCGTGTAATTTATCCGTTAATTCTGTTCTTGTGTATGTCGGAATATATCCATATTCTTCTAGCCTACATACTTCCATCTTCTTCAGTGTGCTGATGATCTGTTCGGCTGTATATTCTTTTTTCAGCCTGATCTCCAGTAATCGAAAGATCATCAGTGCAATGAAACAGATCAGAAAGTGTGCTTTGATTCTGTCTTCTCTACGCAAATATACAGGTCTTGCATCGAATTCTGTTTTCATGATCCTGAAACATTCTTCAATCTGCCATCTGCGCTTATTAATGTTTATGATCTGTGCTGCATCTCCTTCTATATCGGTTACCACTGCATAGAAACCATCATACATAGTTTCTTTGTCTATCATGTCTTTATCGAGTTCATATATTTCTTTATCTGCTACCTCGCCATATTCCGTAACTGATGTCTTCTTCACAAAGCGAGCAGGATCGTTTGGATTCCTTCTCTCCTTCTTCAATTTATCTCCACTTTCGATCAGCTTCTTTGCTCGTTCTAATTGCTGCTCTCTGATCTTTTTCTGATAAGCTCTGTATTTTGGCGAATAGGTAACGATCATGGTTTCTGACAGTTTTTTTGATTCGATCGGCACTTCTTTATAGTAGATGGTTTCGTATACTTCAGGATTCGTCTCATCCAGAGCAGAAATATCGATCCATTCGTTACTTCCCAGCTTTCTGAACTGTTTTGGATCTAAGGCAGTTTCCCGGTATTCCTGTTTCAGCTTTTTCAGTGACTGGGTAACTACATAGCCTCTTCCGCCCATGTCATTGAAGAGCCTGTTGTCCTGAGAAGCGAGTCCGGAATCTGAACAGAAAATGAATTCAGAGCATTCGAAATCACGGATGACCTTCTGTTCGAGAGGTTTTAGAGTTTTCTGTTCATTCTGACTGCCTGGATAAATATCAAAAGCAAGAGGAATACCGTCTGCATCCATAAAGAGTCCCATTCCAACGATAGGATTAGGTCTATGTTCTTTGCTCTTGCCATATTTCCTCAATTCATCGGATTCTTCAATTTCAAAATAATAGTTAGTACAGTCATAATAAAGAATCTTCGTATTTCTGCTGTGTACGAAATGACTATTGCGATAGAGTTCGGACTGGATATAATCAGACTCGCCTGCAAGGACAGAAAGAGAACGATACATGTGATGAAGATCATACTCAGGCTGTTCCAGAAGAGTCTGTGCAAAAGAATAAGTGCTCTTCTTGCTGGCAGGATAAAGGATACGGGCATAGACCATATCAAGCAGGATATCCTGAAAAGGATATTCATAATCATGGCGATTCCTGATATTCCGGCAAATATTATCGAAACGCAGATCAGAGCATAGCGACTGAAGGAAGAGATAGCCGCAGTTGAAATTTCTTTGCTCGTTTAATTTGATCTGCATATTAGGATGAAAAGGGATAGAAATGGTTTCGTTTTCTTTTTTATAGGAATCGGTAGCAAGTTTAGCCTGCTGTTTCGCCCAGGCAATGACCTTATCCCTGTCATTATCATGAAGAGGGAGCAATTGATCCATGGAACCAAGCTTTTTAAAGATTTTAGAAGTACTTTTTCCATTCCTATCACGGAAAGAATGAATAATATAAACCTGTTCTGCATTTGTAGATTTACTGATACTGACACGCATAAAATATCACCAGATATATTATAACACAGAATACCACAAAACACTACATATAAAAACATAAAAATTGACAAAATTTCATTAAAAAAAAGCTTATTTTAAGCCTTATATTAAATATCATTAATTTGATAAGGTGTTAAACTCCCGCTTCATTATGATCAAGAAGTCCTCTTTTCTTATAGAGTAAAAAAATGTTATAATGTTCATATTGAAAGCGAGGTGGTCTGTATGCTGAATCATGTAGAAAATCAGACCGAGGGAGTTGTTTATTCATAATCGTTTCAATTTCTCGGCTATTTAAAAAACGATAGTATAGGAGGAAAAATGGAATTGATTTTAATAAAGGATTTTTTGGATCCGCTTTTTTGTGACGCTTTTAAACAGTATTTTAAAGAATTAGAAATTCACGTAGATGACTGGAACAAGCTTTTCAGAGAGATGAATGATGAAGGTGAGAATGTTGCCTATGTTTTGAAACAAGAAGATAAAGTCATCGGTTTTATTCAGTTTAAAGAGGAATTGTTATCTAATTGGTTCTTTGAAGAAAAGTTTGGTTTTATTCGTGAATTTTGGGTGAATAATGATGAACGGCATCAAGGATGTGGGAGTGCTCTGCTTGAAGCTTGTGAACAGTATTTTAAACAACAAGATATACATTTAATGATGTTGACAAGTGATCCGGATGCTCAGGGATTTTATCAGCATCATGGATACCGTAAAAGAGATGAAATTCATGCATTAAATGAATTGCCAGTATATGTAAAACAAATATAGAGGGGTTATTATGGAAATTGTTCAAATGAAAGAGAAATATAAAGGTAAAGAAATTGTATTTCGTTATACAAGTGAATATTATTATGAAGTTTATAGAGAAGATTTTAGTGTGCGTTTTGTACGTACACCATTTGGACAAGAAGTCCATAAAGAATTTAAAAGTACCTTACTTGAAGATTGGCTGGAAAATCCTGAACTTTATGTAATCAAAGAAAAGGATGAAATGATAGGATTTATTGAAATAAGTTTAGAGAGCTGGAATCGTCGCTTACGTATTTCAAATATCTGGGTCAATGATTCAAGACGACATCAGGGGCTTGGTTCCAGGCTGATGAATAAAGCCATGGAAAGGGCTAAAGTGCTTGGAGCACGAGCGATTGTTTTAGAAACACAAAGCTGTAATGATAAGGCCATTTCTTTTTATAAGAAACATGGATTTATAATGATCGGGTTTGATCTTATTAGTTATTCAAATGAAGATATAAATAAAAAAGAAGTGCGTATTGAAATGGGAAAGATTCTTTAAAGAAGCTATGCCAGAATATTTGAATTTATTATATTGTTTTTATAATTTTAATGATTGGATGATTAAGCTAGATTGTTTTATAAAAAACTGATGAAGATGTATGAGATACTTTACATATATTATTGACATACCTATTATACTATGATATTTTATAGTTGTGAAAGCCTTTCACAATACATGATGAGAAGGGAAGGAATTTATTATGAAATTCAGTAAGATTTTATGTGTAATTTTAGTTAGCTTTTTTACTGTCCTATCTGCTTCTAAACCTATTTATGTTAATGCAGAAGAAATTAGTCCAACAGCATGGCCAGGAAGACCAGGTGGAAATGGTGATGAATCAGAAGAATGGTTGCAAGGCAGTTATGGGCAAACTAACGGCCCATGGAAACTTATATATACATCTAAGGGTAGTGTTAATGCTTTGAATACTCAAAAAAGTGTTGCTGATACTATTGGGCTTGGAATTGTTGGAGCATTAAGCGGAAATATTTTGGCAGGAACAAAAGCGCTTGTTGTTAGTGGATTGGTTACAGCTACTGGGGTAGCTACTACTGTTTATGGTGGTTATGAAGGTGTGTATTATATTTCTAAGACTTATATATCCGGGAGATGTATGAAAACTGTTATAACTACATATCGTAATTCCAATTATACCGGATTTGTAAAGCAATATGAGAAATATACAAAGTGGTGAAAATGCTTTATTTATATTGGCTGTTTTTTATAATAATTGTATCGGTAATAGGATTTTTAAATTATAGTCTTATACCGTATTTTATATTAGTTTTTGGAAATATCTACTTTTTAATATTGTATAAGCTTAAAAGGTGGAAAGCTTCTAAATTAAATATTGTTGTTATTGCTTTAACAAATTTAATTTGCCTGCTTTTATTGATACTCAAAAACAAATAGTATGTTTTAAAATTAATGAGAAATGGTATTTTACTGATATTGGAAATATATTATATTTTTTCTGAAAGCATGCATATGAATCAACAAAAAATATATGCTTAATAAATCACGGATTAAATGAAGACAGATGACTATGAAAGGAATCAGTTAGTCGTTTTATGGTTCGAAAACGGGAAATACATATTTGAGGTGAAGCAAATCTGTTTATGAAGATAGAGAATTAACACTAATTCATATAATTATAAATGATTGATATACAGTATTCTCTAAAATTGAAAATAATATTTCATGGCATGAACTAAAGTATGATATTAGGTTCATGCTTTTTTATGACATTTTGTTTTGTGCTTAAATGAATATGAATTATTTAGGATTGAAACTAACGCTTTGGAAAAGCAGAGAAAGTTTGCAAAAGCGGTAGTGATGAAGTATAATAAATGGCGTGTTGTGGAGGAAGAAATGAAAAAAATTGAAGTAAAAGATTGTACATTTTCATATGACGATACTGTTAATGCTGTAGATTCCATTTCTTTTTCTGTTGAAGAAGGAAGCTATACCACCATTATAGGTCATAACGGAAGCGGTAAAAGTACCATCGCAAAACTTACAATCGGCTTATTAGAGATGAAAAGCGGAGAAATCAAGATCGATGGACTTCTTTTGAATGAAGAAAATCTAAATGATATTCGTGAAAAAGTCGGGATCGTTTTTCAAAACCCGGATAATCAGTTTATTGGCGCAACAGTTGCGGATGATATTGCTTTTGGTTTAGAAAATCATCAAGTGGCAAGTGAAAAGATGGATGAGATCATTCAGGAGTATGCGAAAAGAGTAAATATGAGTGATTATCTGAATCGGGAACCAGTCTCTTTAAGTGGCGGACAGAAACAGCGTGTAGCCATTGCAGGTGTTTTAGCCATGAATCCAGATATCATTATTTTTGATGAGGCAACGAGTATGCTTGATCCTAAAGGAAAAGCAGAGATCAATGCGTTGATTCATGAATTAAATGAAAAAAATCAGATGACGATTCTTTCAATTACGCATGATATTGAGGAAGTCGTAAAAAGCGATTATGTGATCGTTTTGGATAAAGGTAAGGTTGTGCTTGAAGGAAAACCAAAAGATGTGTTGCTTCATGAAAAGCAGCTGATTGACTTAAAGCTTGATATTCCTTTTTCATTGAAAGTGATCAACGAATTAAAAAAACAGGGAATTGAATTAAAGAAGTCAATTACATTAGAAGGGCTGGTGGATGAGTTATGCCAATTGAGATAAGAAATCTTTCGCATGCTTATCATGCAGATACAACTTTGGCAAAAACAGCGATCCATGAAATTAGTCTGCGTATTGAAGATGGTGAAATGTGTGCTTTGATCGGTGAAACAGGTAGTGGTAAAAGTACTCTTGTTCAGCATTTAAATGCATTATTATTACCTAGTGAAGGCGAACTTGAAATCAATGGGAAGTGTATTTATGCCCATGTGAAAAATACAGGTTTAAAAGCATTGCGTAAAGAAGTAGGGCTGGTATTTCAATTTCCAGAGTATCAGCTTTTTGAGGAAACAATATTAAAAGATATCGCTTTTGGTCCTAAGAATTTTGGAGTAGAAGTAGAAGAAGCAGAAAAAATTGCCCGGGAAATGATTAAGGTCGTAGGACTTGATGAAAGTTATTTGGAGAAAAGTCCTTTTGAGTGTTCCGGTGGTGAAAAAAGAAGAATTGCGATTGCTGGTATTTTAGCAATGAATCCTAATATTTTAGTGTTTGATGAACCAACGGCAGGTCTGGATCCTAAAGGTGCAAAGGACATGATGGAGCTTTTCCGTAAATTAAACAAAGAATATCATAAAACTGTGATTCTTGTTTCTCATGATATGGAGCACGTCATGAATTACTGCGATCGTGTTTTGGTGATGAGTGAAGGTCATATCATTCAAGATTGTCCAGTGAAAGAATTTTTTAGAAGCAGCGAACTGTTAAGAAAACTGAACATCAATCCGCCACAGATATTGCTTTTAAAAGACATGTGTGCTGAAAGAGGAATTCATATACGTGATGATGTTTTTACGATTGAGGAATGCGTGGCAGATATTGTGAAAGAGGTGAAGGATCATGAATAGCTTTACCTTAGGAAGATATATCCCTCTTGATTCATTGATGCATCGTTTTGATCCACGAGCTAAGATCGTAGCTATGTTCCTTTTGATGATTGCGATTTTTATACCAAGCGGTTTTGTGGGATATATTGGGATCTTTTTCATTATTTGTATTGGCATTTACGCATCAAAGCTAAATCTGAAATTTTTCTGGAATGCTATGAAGCCAATGTTTTTTATGCTGGGGGTATTGTTAGTAATTAATGTTCTGGTTGTAAAAAGTGGTGAGCCATTGATTACGATTGCTGGCTTTACGATTTATTGGAATGCCTTGTCACAGACAGGATATATTGCGGTTCGTCTGGTATTGATGATCGTTATTACGACTTTACTGACAGCAACAACAAAGCCGACGGATCTGACAATAGCGTTAGAAGATTTGATGAAGCCTTTGAAAAAGATAGGTTTTCCTGCTAATGAGATTGCGATGATCATCTCGATTGCATTGCGTTTCATTCCTACATTGATTGAGGAGACACAACGTATTATCAAGGCTCAGACATCTCGTGGTGTTGATTTGCAGGAAGGAAAATTAAAAGAAAAAGTCATGGCAATCTTATCTTTGATCGTACCTTTATTTGTATCAAGTTATCAAAGAGCGGAAGAACTTGCGAATGCGATGGAAGCAAGAGGCTATGTTCCAAGCAGGACACGTACTCGTTATCGTCAGTTACAAATGGCAGGTCGTGATTTTGTTATGCTTGCAGTATGCATGCTTGTACTTCTTTCAACGATAGGGATCATGATATGGTTATAAAATGTATTGTCAGCTATGATGGAACAAATTATAAAGGCTGGCAGATTCAACCAGGCTTAAAAACGGTCCAGCAAGAAATTGAAGATGCATTGGCTCTGATTCATGGTGGCGGGCGTATCGAAATCACTGCTTCAGGAAGAACAGATGCGCAGGTGCATGCGATAGGTCAAGTTTTTCACTTTGAAACCATGAAGGAAATGGAAATGGATAAGTGGAAATATAAACTGAATCGGCTCTTGCCTAAAGATATCCGTATACGTGAGGTAGTTTTGGAAAAAGATGATTTTCATGCTCGCTTTTCATGTGTATCGAAACGCTATGATTATTATATTTCGTTGGATGATGAGAATCCTTTTGTAAGAAATTATATGTGCGTAGAGAAAAGAAAGCTGGATACGGATGCGATGAAAGAGGCTGCAATGGTATTTGTTGGTACTCATGATTTCACAAGTTTTACATCAAGTAAGATTCATGAAGAAAAAAGTCGTGTGCGTACGATCAGTGAATGCAGTGTACATGTATTTGATGATCATATTCAATTAATATTTAGAGGAGATGGCTTCTTACGTTATCAGGTAAGAATGATGGCTCAAACAATTATTGAAACAGGTTTGCATCATCTTGAAGTTAAAGATGTGAAAAGGATGCTGGATGCCTGTGATAAACATGCTTGTCGTTATAAAGCAGCAGCATGTGGTTTATATTTAGTAGAGGTAAATTATTAGGAGGTGTTGAAGTGAAGAATTTTCATACGCATACAAGCCGTTGTATGCATGCCAGTGGCAAAGATGAAGAATATGTACTGGCAGCCATTGAGGCAGGTTATGAGGTACTTGGATTTTCAGATCATACGCCATGGAAGTATGATAGTGATTTTGTAGCGAATATGCGAATGCCGTTATCTCAGTTTGATGAGTATTATCAGAGTATTTCTTCTTTAAAAGAAAAATATAAGGATCAAATTGAAATCAAGATAGGATTAGAATGTGAATATTATCCAAAGTACATGGAATGGCTGAAATCATTTGCGAAAGAATATCGATTAGATTATTTAATCTTTGGCAACCATTATTATGAGAGTGATGAATATCATATGTATAATGGAGCTTGTACTCGCAATGATGAAATGTTGGATAAATATGTTGAAAGTACAATAGAGGGATTAGATACAGGTGTTTATTGTTATTTAGCTCATCCTGATTTGTTCATGCGAGCTCGCCGCTGGGATAAGAAATGTGAAGAAGCAGCTCATCGTCTTAGTGCTTACTGCAAAGAGCATGATGTGTTGATGGAATATAATCTGGCAGGACTTAGAAGTTCTATTTCAAGAGGGATCATGGAATATCCTCATGATGAATTTTGGAAGATTGCGGCACAGTATGGAAATCGTGTTATTATTGGTGTTGATGCACATTCTCCAAAACATTTGAGAGATACGAGTTTATATGAAGTCTCTTACAATAAGCTAAAAGATTTGAAGATGGAAATCGTAGAAGATATTGATTTCTTACATTACGAGTAATTTATCACGGATAAAGCTTAAAATTGTCAATTTATGCTTGACATGGGGCTATTTTAAAGTAAAATATAAGAAGGCCACTTTTTGTTTTTTAGCCCCGGAAACTAAAAATCGAAAGGAAATTGAAATATGCGCCAAACTACATTTATTAAGCCTGCAGAAGTAAAGCGTCAATGGTATGTTGTTGACGGTGCAGGACAGACATTAGGTCGTCTAGCTACTCAGGTAGCAGCAGTGTTGCATGGTAAACACAAACCAACTTTCACACCAAACGTTGACTGCGGTGATTATGTAATCGTAATCAACGCTGACAAGATCGTCATGACTGGCGATATGGAAGGAAAGAAATACTATAACCATTCACAGTATCGTGGAGGTTTACGTACTCGTACAGCTCGTACGATGAAGGAAAAATATACCGTTGAATGGGTAGAATTAGCTATTCAGGGTATGCTGCCACACACTCGTTTAGGTGACCAGCAGAGAAGACACCTGTTCGTTTACACAGGTGCAGAACATCCACACGCTGCTCAGAAGCCAGTTGTGATGGAAATTAAAGGATAGGAGGAAGAGATATGGCTACTAAGAAAAATAACGTAACTTACAATGGTACAGGACGTCGTAAAACTTCTGTTGCTCGTGTCTACATGACTCCTGGCAAAGGTAATATCGTTGTAAACGGAAAAACTTTGGAAGAATATTTACCTTTGGAAACTTTAAGAATGGTTGTTCGTTCACCACTTGAATTGACTGAAACTTTAGGTCAGTTTGATGTGAAGATCAACGTTTATGGTGGAGGATATACTGGACAGGCAGGAGCAATGCGTCATGGTATCACTCGTGCTTTATTACAGGCAAGTGCTGATTACAGACCAGCATTAAAAGCTGCAGGATTTGTTACTCGTGATCCTCGTGCTAAAGAACGTAAGAAATACGGTCTGAAAGCAGCTCGTAGAGCACCACAGTTCTCAAAACGTTAGTAATAATTGTTGTGAGAAAATTAGAGAAGTATTTAGACATAGTGAGTGTTTAGATGCTTCTTTTTTTCTTTTTAAAATAAGGGTATAATAAGAATAATTAATATTGAAAGGAGTAGTTGATTGTGGAAAATAATTTGTTAAACAATGAAGCATTAGTAAATAAAATTGCTAGTATTATCACAAATGCTAGAAATAATGTCGCAAAACAAGTAAATAATGAACTTTTAAATGCTTATTGGAATATTGGTCGTGTTATTGTTGAAGATGAATTGAAGAATAATCGTGGTGAATATGGGAAAAAACAATTACTTGCTATTTCAAAAAATCTTACTAATAAATTTGGAAAAGGTTTTTCACAATCTAATTTATATAACATGAAAATGTTCTATACGAAATATCCAATTTTCCAGTCAGTGACTGGAAAATTGAGCTGGACTCATTATTGCGAATTATTATATATATCTGATGATGACAAACGTAGTTTCTATGAAAAAGAAGCAATTAATGCAAATTGGTCAGTAAGAGAGTTAAAAAGACAAATTAGCTCTTCATTATTCGAAAGGTTGTTATTATCAAATGGGGAGACTAATAAAAAGAAGGTTCTTGAATTAGCGCTAAAAGGAAATGAAATTGCCAAACCAGAAGATATAGTAAAAGATCCTTATGTTTTTGAATTTCTAGGTCTGCCAGAAAATAAACCAATGATGGAATCTGATTTGGAAGAAGCTCTTGTTAGACAAATTGAAAAGTTTCTTTTGGAACTTGGAAAAGGATTTATGTTTGTAGGAACTCAGCAAAGAGTAACGTTCGGGAATACTCATTATTATGTTGATATGGTTTTCTATAATAAAATTTTAAGATCTTATGTATTGATAGAATTAAAAACTATCAAATTAATGCCTGAAGCAGTTGGGCAACTTAATATGTACTTGAATTATTATACAGCAGAAATTAATGACGAAAATGATAATCCACCAATTGGATTGATTTTATGCACTGATAAAGGCAATGTTGATATGCAGTATGCATTAGGAGGCTTGAGTAATAATATTTTTGCTTCAAAATATGTAACATATATGCCTGATAAGGAACAATTAATTGCTCAGGTTGAAGCTGTATTATCATCTAATAATAATACAGAATAAGTGGATATAAGTTTTGTGAGTGGTTATGGCAATGCAACAAGTAAGCGACAAAAAGGCTTAAAAACCCTTATTTTATAAGGTTTCGGAGTTCTCAAAACGTTAATATTTTTAGGTTTAAGAGAGAAGGAAAGCCCCATAAAATGGGGCTTTTTTTCACCTTTTTAGAACTAGTTTTTTAGCTTAAAGTAGCAATAAGGTAACAATAAAGCAGCAAGTATTCTCACTAACTATGTGGTGATAGAATGTGGCCTTGCTGCTTTATCTTTATTTATATACAAATTTTTATGAAAAATGTGGTGAGATAATTGCACTTTATATTTACTAATGAGTATAACAAATTTACTTTAAAGATGGAACATACATTTTGTTTATTGCTTCTATTAAAGTATTAATTTCTAGATATTTATAAATTTACTCAGCCTATGATATAGCACCTGATGACTTACTATAATTTTAAAAGATGTCTGAACCATTCTTCCTCTTTCTAATAGAGAAATACAAGTATATCTAGTACAATATTGTGTAACAATTTTTGAGATTATAAGGTTCCATTAAATGTGTCAATATGAAATACATAACATTGAACAAATCTCTGATTTTTAAGTATCGGATAATACTTTTTGCAAGTCCTAATTATTCTTTGCAGATTCATTGTTATGTAAATCCGAGTATACTTAAATGAGAATTTGTATGCTTGGATATTAATGAAATCTTTCCAATGAGCATGATATACTGTGACAGTTCATAGTATAGTTTATAGGTGTATTGATATTTGCTCGGTAGAATAGTATCACCTTTATTTGTTGATAAGAAAAAGGAACTCCAACAATTTGAAGTTCCTTTGAAATCATTTTTCTTTATTAGAATAAATCAACTTTATTCAGCAAAAAATCAACTAAACTACAATGATAAAATCCATTATCATCATAAAAGTTATGACTGATGTCATTTCTCACAACTATTTTCTTGAAGAAATCTTTTGTTAACTTAAATGAATCTAATTCAGAATCTATTTTTTTCTCATCTTCCATTCTTAATGCGGATTGTATATAAATTCTACGATCTCCGTCGTTCACAACAAAATCTATCTCTTTTAATGCGTTTCTTCCATCTCTTCTATCAGTTACAACTCCGACATCAACAGAGTATCCTCTGCGAATCAAATCATTGTAAATTGCATTTTCCATCAAATGTCCTGGATCATATTGTCTAAAATTCAATCGTGCATTTCTTAATCCTAGATCTGTAAAATAATATTTATTAGGATATTTAAAATATGATTTCCCTTTAATATCATATCTTTTGGCGATTGAAACAAGAAAAGCATCGATAGAATGATTGATATAGCTCGAAACTAAATTACTATCAATTTTTTCTTTACGTGCATCACTGATAGCGTTTGCTACTTTTGTAGGATTAGTAAGTGAACTGATTTGAGAAGATAAATAATCTAATAATTGTTCAAGAATATCAGGTCTTTCGATTTTATTACGCTCAATAATATCTTTTATATAGACTTCATCATATAAAGAAGATAAATACTTTTTCTTAGCTGTTTCATCTTTGAATGAAAGAATACGAGGCATGCCACCATACAATAAATACTGTTCTAAACATTCTTTTGTATCTCCACCAAAGAATGAATAGTATTCTTGGAAAGATAAAGGATATACATGAATTTGAGTTGATCGTCCTCTAAATTCAGTTATGATATCGGATGATAACATTTTAGAATTTGATCCAGTAACATATACATCTAAGTTCTTATATGAGTTTAATTCATTTAGCATATCATAAATCGTTACAGGGATATTATCATTTTCTTCATCGATAACAGTACGAGAAAGTTGAACTTCATCAATAAAAAGATAATATTCTTTGTTTGTATCGGTAATCAGATTCTCTACATAATCGCAAAGCATGATAGGATTTCTATATTTGTAATATTTTCTTTGATCTAAAGATAATGTAATAATTTGTTCTTCTTTAATTTCTTTATTTGTGAGATATTCTTTGAATAAATCGAATAAAAGAACTGATTTACCAACTCTCCTCAAGCCTGTAATTACTTTAGTCTGCCCATCCCACATACTATTAATAATTTGATTAAGATAATAATCACGATTAATCAACATATAACACCCTCTCATTATCTAGAAGTATCGACGAATATGTCGTAACTTCTAGATATATTTTAACACTTTAGTGAACATGAGACAATAAATAATATCATTTGTATGATGATGCTAATTTTATTAATTATAATTTCCCCACTTATTATAATTGAGTTTTCTTAAAAAATATTCTTGTTTTCATCTACTAGGCGATAGCCTTGTGATAAGGAAATAGTTTTAGTAGTAAAAATTGCACCTTAAAAATTACATGAATACGATGCCTAATCATTGTGATGATTCCTATATGTATTTAAATTATTATGCAGTGGAAGTTAAAGATAAAAATGATAATTCTCCAATTGTCTTGATTTTATGTACTGATAAAGGTAATGTGGCAAACATTAATTAATTAAGTTGAAGCTACAATATCGTCTAATAATAATAGAGATTGAGCATATATATGCTTTTATGAGTAGTTATGGCAATGCAACAGGTAAGCGACAAAAAGGCTTAAAAACCCTTATTTTATAAGGTTTCGGAGTTCTCAAAACGTTAATCGTTGTATTGAGAAGAATAGAGAAGTATTTAGACATAGTGAGTGTTTAGATGCTTCTTTTTTTTGTGTGATAAGTGGAATAATATGGTTATAAAAAAACTGCTAAGTAATCAAATTTATCGAATTTGGGTAACTTTTAGCTTTGTATTGATGTGATATGGCATATTTTCATAATATGTAGCATGTATTGTAGACAAAGATAGTATTTGACTGTAAATAAGTAAAATTTAGAGATTATATGAATTACAGTACGGATAAACTATTGATATGGAAGAACAAGATTTATTAGGAAGATTTATTTTTCTAAAAAAGTGAATTTAAATAAATGTGCGTTTAATCTTATAAAGAGTATTATTTAAACTTGCGTATAATCTTAAATAGAGTTATAATATGCGTATAATCAGAAAGTAAATGTATATAAATATTGCGTATAATAGGAAAAGGTGGCAATATGATATTAAAAAGGAAAGTATATGATAAATTATTGCAATGGAAAAATGAAAGCAATGGTGGGAAAGCCATTCTTATTGAAGGGGCACGCCGTATAGGAAAGAGTACAATTGCTGAAGAATTTGCCAAAAACGAATATGAAAGCTATATATTGATTGACTTTGCAAAGAAAGATATTGAAGTTGAATCGTATTTTAATAAATATTTGAATGATTTAGATACTCTTTTTATGCTGCTTCAAGCTCATTTTGGGGTTCATCTTAGAAGACGGAAATCAGTTATTATCTTTGATGAAGTTCAAATGTTTCCTCAAGCAAGAGCTGCCATAAAATATTTAGTATTAGATGGTAGGTATGATTATATAGAAACAGGTTCTTTAATCTCAATTAAAGAGAATGTTAAAAACATTGTAATCCCTTCTGAAGAAAGACAACTTTCGATGTATCCTTTGGATTTTGAGGAATTTTGTTATGCATTAAATGAGGAAATAATAATTGATTATATTAAAGCGTGTTTTAGAGAAAGAAAGCCTCTGGAAGAATCATTGCACAAAAAAGCAATGTTACTATTTAAACAATATATGCTTGTTGGTGGTATGCCGATGCCTGTAATCAAATATATTGAAAATGATAAAAGTTTCTTTGAGGCAGATAAAGAAAAAAGAGATATTTTATCCCTTTATAGAGAAGATATCATGAAAATAAATGCTCGATATAGAAGTAAAGTGTTGGCAATTTTTGATCAAATTCCAGGACTTTTATCAAAACATGAAAAAAGAGTTGTTTTTAAGGAAATCAAGGAAGGTTCTCAAGCCGATCAATACGAAGAAACTTTTTTCTGGTTAGCTGATTCAATGATTTCGAATGAGTGTTTTTTGTGTAATGATCCAAGTGTAGGTTTATCAATAAATGAAGATAGAACTTATGTTAAATGTTATTTAGGAGATACGGGTCTTTTAGTTAGTCACGCTTTTGACGAAAATGAGTTGCTTGAGGAAGAAGTTTACAAACAAATACTTTTAGATAAATTATCTTTAAATGAAGGAATGTTATATGAAAATGCAATAGCACAGATGCTTGTAGCAAATAAACATAAATTATATTTTTATACCCATTACAATACTGAAAAACATCGTAATGATATTGAAATAGATTTTCTCTTATCGAACAATAGTAAATTAAAGTATAAACTATATCCGATTGAGGTTAAATCAGGCAAGAAATATTCGACATCTTCTTTACTTAAATTTAAAGAAAAATATAAAAATCGAATTGGAGAATGTTATATTATTCATCCTAAGAATTTATCTATCAAGGACGACATAGTTTGTATTCCACCTTATATGACCTTTATGTTATAGAAAAATAATAGGTATCATGGCGGTTCATAGAATAAAAGATGTATTGTGTTTATTTGTGTTGGACTAAGCAGTTAAGGAAATCCAACAGGTAAGAAACAAATATGCCATAAAACCTATATTTCATAGGATTTCGGAGTTCTCAA
This sequence comes from Traorella massiliensis, assembly GCF_900104665.1. GTDB lineage: Bacteria > Bacillota_I > Bacilli_A > Erysipelotrichales > Erysipelotrichaceae > Traorella > Traorella massiliensis. Next base: position 164,606 of record NZ_LT629969.1, read on the forward strand.
AACGTTAGTAATAATTGTTGTGAGAAGATTAGAGAAGTGTTTAGACATAGTGAGTGTTTAGATGCTTCTTTTTTTTTTTTTTAAAAGAAGGGTATAATAAGAATAATTAATATTGAAAGGAGTAGTTGATTGTGGAAAATAATTTGTTAAACAATGATGCATTAGTAAGTAAAATCGCTAGTATTATCACAAATGCTAGAAATAATGTCATTAAAAATATTAATGCTGAGTTAATTAATGAATATGAGTTAATTAATGAATATTGGAATATAGGACTTATTATAGTTGAGGGTGAGTTAAAATCTCAGCGTGGCGAATATGGAAAAAAATTATTTACACTATCGAAAACTCTTACAAATAAATTTGGAAAAGGATTTTCTCGAGAAAATCTTCAAAATATGAGATTGTTTTATTTAAAATATCCAAATTGCCAGACACTGTCTAGCAAATTAAGTTGGTCACATTATTGCGAATTATTATAGTTTTGAAAGTAAGGTAGAGAGGTTTTTAAAGGAAATATTACTGTTGTTTAAAAGTATATTCTGGAATGATACTAAGAGATTTGAATGATTCTTTTTCGTTTTTTATTCTTGATAATCTTTTTTTTGAGCAGCTTATTAATTATTCATATTTGAAAGTATAATATAAAGAAAACCGGATTATTTCAATGCTCTCAAGTATCAAAAATGTACAGACTATATATTGATATTCTACTTCCGAATAATTAAATATAGATTTTAAATATTTTACATCTCCAATCTCTATTTATATAATAAGGTTGAAGAGGTGATGAAGGATGAAATATGTGACATTGAATAATGGAATTCAAATGCCAATGTTAGGGTATGGAACATGGGATTTGAGAGGTGAAGAAGGTAAAAAAGCAATTGTTAGTGCATTAGAAGTTGGTTATCGGTTGCTTGATACAGCTAAGATGTATGAGAATGAAGATATCGTTGGTCAAGCTATCATCGGAAGTGGTATACCAAGAGAAAAGATCTTTATCACAACAAAACTCAATGCATCATGTCAAGGCTATGAGCAAGCCCAAAAAGGTATAGAAGATTCATTAAAAGCATTACAAACTGATTATATCGATTTACTACTGATTCATGAACCTTATGAAAGGTCGCTTGAAATGTATGAAGCTATGAAAGAAGCCTATCAGCAAAAGAAAGTCAGAGCTATCGGAATCTCAAATTTTCAAGGACAATATTATGATAATTTTATACAAAACTGTGGCATGAAACCAGCCATTCATCAAATAGAATCACATGTTTATCATCCACAATTTCACTTTAAACATCAGATGGATTTAGATGGTGTTCAAATGGAATCATGGGCATCTTTTACAGAAGGCAGGAAAGATATTTTTCATGAACCATTATTAATAGAGATTGCCAAGAAACATCATAAAAGTGTTGCGCAAATTGCATTAGCTTATTTGATTCAAAATGGTATCATCGTGATTCCTAAAACAGTTCATAGAAAAAGAATGATTGAAAATATAAATGTATTTGATATTGAATTATCACAAGATGATATAAAACAAATTCAAAAATTGGATCAAGGGCAATCATTGTTTCATTGGTATGATTAATCAGGAAAAGTTAAAATTCATTTTATAATAAAAATAGAAGTTTTCAGTAAATAAGCCCTGGGAAATTTTGATATGTATGTCTGGCATTGATAAGATGACAGTGGATGAAATTGACAAGTATTTCAAAACCTATATGAAAAGATAAAAAAACAGCCATATCACTTCAGTGAAGCTGTAAGAAAAGAGGAAAGATTAGATGGGGCAATCCACTAGGCTACTATCTTTGATAGGTTGTGTTAACATATAAATGTATTACTGTATACGAGATTCGTATGTGCAATAAGAAGTACGAAAATTATTTTCTTCCCTTTGATTTATTGTAAACATAAATAAATCTCTCATTCATGATCTAAAAGTATTATAATAAATATGTAAATGATGATTGAACATAAAATATTTAAATGTTAATGACTCAATAATAGATTATTCATAAATGGAGGTTATTGTGAGATATTATAGGATTCTTTTACCTTTGACAAAAAAGAAATATGAAGCACTAATTCGAGAAAGAAATCAGTTATTGTATATTGAAATTCCTAGAGTGAGACTTCAATTAAAGAAAATGCGTCAAAAAGATGATGCTTTAGATAATTCTGAATATGATTTATTACAAGAAAAAGATAAGCAGCTAAATGAAAGACTTAAGGAAATCGATGACTATATTCAGAGTATAAGAAAAAGACCTTATAATTAAGAAGGTTTATAGGCCTTTTGAAAGATATACAATTTGAGAAAAAGCATGTGCATTCATATTATATAATGTTTCAGCAATTTCATTAACATTGCTTATATTAGGATGATCCAGCATATACAATAGTAACTGTTCTGTTCCTGAGGTGGTATATGAACAAATCAGCATGTAAGCTTCCTTGCTTAATTGAGATAACTTAGGATGATGGAGAAAGTCAATTTTTTTATATTGGTTCATAATATAATTATGGTACATACCTGTCTTAAGCAAAACTTTAAATATATCTGGCTTGGTGAGAATATAATTTAACCTGAAACATTCATGAAAGCAAAGAGGTGAATAAAACTGTCAAAAAAAGAGATGATCTGCGAAAATGTCTGAGATTTGGATGAATCGTTTATGAGTTTTCCACAGTAAAAACTGCAGTCAATCAACTGCACTGTTGGCTATCGAATTTTATGATTATTGAAGAAGCACTTTATTCATATAACGATTGAATAGATCCTGTCTTGGATACGCACTGCTGAAATGCAGCTCCACCTGTCTTGCATGTTTAACTACCCGTACGGCTATCTTTTGATATTTGCTTCTGTAGGTGTTCATTCTTATTTTCCTGTCGTCATTCTCCAGTATCATATTCTGAAACATGTGAAATATGTTATATGATAACGATGAAATCAAAAATTCTATTTCGTTTTTGAGAAACTCTCTGTGAGAAAGCTTCACGCCATTGAAATCATCTTTCAGTTCCTTGGTGAAGTTCTCGCTGTTTCCCCTTTCTTCATAGAAATCCATGACTGACTTTGGACTGCCGTTTTCCTGATTCGTTATCACACAGTAAATGACAGGCAGCAGTGATACTTGCCCATGTTGATCCATTACATGATATGCCTTGTAGCACACCCTTCTTGTCGCTGTGCTGTTTGTCATCCTGTATCTGATTTCTCCATAGTACGGATGCTGAGGTGTATACTGTGTTATGTCGATTTTTCTATTGCTGATTATATCAGTAATTTTATTCGTCAGTTTTGAAAACGATTTGGTTCTTATGAAATAACGGCAGTTCATTCCTTCCAGATAGGTCATCAGTTCATCGCTGTAGAAAGCACTGTCGCCTCTGAATCGGATATGTTTGGAGTACTTTCCCTGAATCATCGGCATGATCTCTCTGAGTTCTTCAACGATTCTGTTTGACGAGTAGCTTTTACCGGTTCTTAGCTGGGCGCTGACTAGCAGTTTTGAATGAAATTCATTGATTACAAGAGGATGATAGCCGGTTTCCTGATAGTGATGGATGAAGGAAGCGGCTTCCTGTTTTCCATCAGTCGCAACCATCGTGGAATCGGCGTCAAGAATAGGGGAAGCAACATATCTGTTTGATATATGTACAGGTTAGCTTTTGAAGAAGATGCTTGAACTGTACATTCGTAAGACGGGTCACTCTGTCAAAGAATCTTGAAACGGAAGGCTGGCTTGCGACAGGCGAATGATTGAAAAGCAGGGGATCATGAAGAAGGACCTCCTGTTCATCCTGACTGAAGTAGCCTAAAAGATTACGAATAATGAGCTGGGAAAGGATACTTTCGTTGGAATGTATGAATGTTTTACGGATATCAAAAAAAGGCAGCGAGTCAAAAGAATCAAGAAGATGATTCTTTTGGATAAACCGGATCAGGAGAATCGATCCTCCATCACTTGAAAGGCTGCCGCCGTTAAAATCATAGTTGTCAAATTGCGTAATATTGTGTATCATGGTATTGCGATTCCTTTCTGTATAAACAGGTTTTGTCACCAATATTATACAGGAATCGCACCTGTGAATAAAGCACCTGACGGGTGAAACCATAAATATGCGCAAACCTTATAAATAAAGGATTTGCGCTCTTTTTCTTTTTCTTCATGAATATTTCAGGTAATATATAAATCTGAGAGTGGTTAGGTCTCGTATTTAGCACCTCTCGCTTTTCTTGACGTTATTATATTGCAGGCAAATTTAAATGTAGCCGACAGTGAGGTTGACGTAGAGTTGACGTTTGAGTTGACATGAAAGGGGCCTTAGAGATGCAAGAATTAAACTATGTGGCATTTGAAAATGAATTTGTGAAATTTTGTAGTGGAGATATCGACACTGAATTAGAATATGGAGGAAAAGTTAAACCTACTCGCGAAAACATAGACAGATATATTCTCTTGCCAGCAGCTATGACAAAGGACGAAAAAGAGAAGCATCTCGTATTCAATGAGGCAATTGATAAGACGGCACTATCAAAATTCAGAAAAGGTGAGCGTCCAGTACCAAAAGCCGTAGTAGCTGCATTTAAAAAAGATGGTGCAGTAGGTATTGCAGTAGAGCGATTCATAAAAATAATACCCGAAGTGATATCGCCTCATGAGTACTTTGACCTTTCTATGGCAATATGGAATATTATTCAAACCGATGTATTTATCCCGGAGGAAGTGTCTACAACTCTAGAGTGTTTGGCAAGAAATTCAGAAATATCAATTGGAAAAGGAAAAGTGGAAGGTCTATGTTTATTTCTAGCTACCGCACTAAAGTATGCAATACTGAGAGAAACACTTATCAGGAATACGCCTAATTTGTCTCCAAGGGTTGCCTTTGTGATTAAAGAACTCAAAAGAGATAAACAAGAATCGGAATTTCTAAAAGCGCTTGTTTATGACATGTTTACCGAACTCGAAAAGCAGAAAACACGTGTCGGTGATAAACTTGCGTTAGATACGGTAAATCATACGAAATATACGGATGACGATTTTGTGGAACTTATGGCTGCGATAGCACCACTACAAGACATTTTTTCAGATGAGTTCATGCATTACGCTTCATTATTACAAATATTTGCTATTGGAATTGAGTCCAATAGAATTCCACCAATGGCTTCTCAGGAGGGGTATAATAGTCTATTCGCAAAGTTTCGTGTACCTCCAGCACCTTATATTATATTTCCGCCTTCCGTTATCGAGGCACAATACGTGGACACATCCAGTGGAGAACCAATTCGATATTCAATGAGAGTCGACGAACTAGGAAAAATGATTTGCGAAAATGCTGAAGTATTAAAAGACTATAAATAGACTTCGCGACAAGAGTAAAATAATCCGCCAAGACTTTTGCACCTTGGCGGATTATTTTACTCTATTCATGAAAGTCCAATTCAACCCAATAATCTTGGACGGAATATGCCCTATAATATTTTTGTATCGTTAATTTTCCGCGGTGGATTTCTTGACAATCCACGTAAATTCATAAGTTTCGCCGCTATCCAAGAAGGCCCTTGATGGGGGTCTACTTAAGTAGTGTAAAGTTGATGATCTTGGTCAATTTCCCCTTCTCATCTTTAGTTTTCAGCGACAACATTCGTGAACATGGTACTGATTTTTGATCTTATTTTCCAAAAAAGAACAGTGTGGACATATTTTTTAATTATTTTTCAAAAACTACCTGATTGTGTGGGGTGCTTTCTTTTTAGAAGTGTTACTATAAAGTAGCTTAAACAGGCTTTTATCTTATACGCACAAAAAGGAGGAGTTTTTGATGAAACTAAAAAAATGGGGAGCACTCTTGCTTGCATTATGCATGATAGTCATGATGTTCCCGACAACTGTAATGGCGAATGGAGATTCTCTTGCAGGGCCAGATGCGGAAAAGAAGGTCATAGAAAATGATCTTATTGTTCAGCTCCCGTCTTCGTTGGATGATATGATTGGTACGTCAGCTGGTAATGGTGGTTGGCTGGCTGTCGCGGCAGAACCAACGTGGGAGGACGGTTCTATTCTTGATTATGTCGTATCCACTCAGGAATTTTACGATAGCACCGGTAAAAAATTAACTGCTGCTGACACATTCCAGAATAATAGCCGATATACGATGAAAATGACGTTCCAATCATTTGAGTCTTATCATGGAGATTACTATTATGTATTGTCTGGGAAAAACAATGTTTATGTACAATATATGAATGGCACTGGTGAAAGAGAGCCTATGAAGGTTACCGTAAATAAAGATGAGAATGGTAATCCGGTAATCACGGCAACTTACAGCTTCTCAATTGGCACGCCTCCGGAAGAACCATCACAAGAGGCAACCTATGAATGGGTTCTTTCCAGATGGGACGACTCTGCAAATACACCTTTAGACAAAGTAACTGCAGTCATTGGACAGCCAATCCAATATAGAGCGCAGGTTATTGAAACTCGCCCGGACGGAACGAAGTCACCTGTGAGTACAGAACAAATGGATCTTCAATGGGACTACACTTATGTAACTACTGATATTGACATCACAGTGACGACATACTCTACCGGTTATATATTTACTATTACCGGAAATAAGCCGCTTGAACGTCCTGATGGTTTAATCTTATATACTGAAAACGTCGGTCCTGATCCATGTGTAGAAGCATGTTTTGATTTTGAAGTAGTTGAGCCTACAGAGATTGAATCAGACACAGTTTACAATATATCCGATAAGGATGGGCAAGATTTATATTATCGGTATCGGCCTACGGATGCGCCTGATGATGGATCTTACCGATCTTACACTCTTTGGACAGATGGTGGAACTGCAGAAGCCACAGGTTTTGGCATTTTCGCTGGGGAAAAGCGTTATAATACTTACCGCAGACAGGGCACCGATCCTATTAATTTTCAGTTTTCTCCAACAACAGATAATGCTCGATTCGAGCTTGTCGAATCAAAACAAGTGACAAAAATCGAATTTTTGTCAGTGCCGGACAGCATTATTCAAGATATTCGAGAAAACGGAAGCAAAGCGAATCTTAACGGATTTACATTTAAGGTCACATATGCAGACGGCAGCACACGAACATATGAGTATTCTGGAAAAAAAGATGATAATTATTTCGTTTATCATATGGATTGGACTCCGGACGGGAATATATATGATTGTTCCTACGATTCAGAAAATAACGCCATAAGCATTTTGGGATTCAAAGAACCTGATGCCCCGACAATCGAATACTATAAGATACCTGATGAGTCAAAAGTCAACATTAAGGAAGGTCTCAGTGAAGTGACCGGTAATCTTGGAAATACGGAATACAATACGGTTGAAAAGATTGAAAACAAATTGACAGAAACCATCGTTTCCAATGAAGGTTACACGGAAGACAATACCATGCTTTATGACATTGAGCTTGTAACAAGCGAGGATGGCGGACGGACATGGGTTCCGGTTACTGCTGAGAACTTCCCAGAAGAAGGAATTGTGGTAACACTTCCTTATCCAGAGGGAACCAATGCTGACGAGTACGATTTTGTTGTTACGCATATGTTCGATGAAGATGTGAATGGTCATCATGCCGGAGAAGTGGAGACCCCTGAAGTAACAGAGAGTGAGAATGGCATATCGTTCCGCCTGATGGGAACCTCTCCTGTCATGATCGGATACAAAAAAGTAGCTGCGACTCACACCCACTCTTATGGAGAATGGACGGATTGTAAAGATGGAAGCAATCACCAGCGCTCCTGCTCCTGCGGAGATGTTCAGAAAGAGGCTCACGTTTGGGATGACGGAAAGGTCACAAAAGAGGCTACAAAGGATGCAGAAGGTATCAAAACATATACTTGCAAGACCTGTGGTGCAACAAAAACGGTAAGCATCCCTAAATTGACTTCCGACACAACGCCATCTAAGCCTGGTGATCCTACAAATCCGAATACGGATACAACATCACCAGAGACTGGAGATTCAGCGAACATTGCTTTATGGATAGTAGTCATGCTCGCATCTGCGGCTGGATTAAGCTGTACTTATTTTATAAAACGCAAAAAGGTTAATAACTAGTTAAAAGTAAGATACCCACAAGCCGAATGATGCTTGTGGGTATTGCTTATTATTAAAAAGGCCGAATAAGCTACCCTTTTGTGTGGGGCGAATTTGATCTTTCATGCTATAATATTCTTATCTTATTCTAAGGAATCATCTTTGGGCAAGGAGGGGAATAGAATGGGCAAGCGAAAAAAATCCGTTGTCCGGCTTTTTGCGGCTACGGCGTTGCTTTTTGCAGTCTCCGCATACCGGCAGCTCAGCATGCGATACTTGCCGGAGGATGCTCTGCGGTCATATCTTGTCTGGGTGGTCTATATGCTCCTGCTTTTCGGTTGGCAATATACGATCAGTACGAAAATCACACAAAAAACCATGCGCAGCCATCTAACTGCGCAAAATATCGTCAGTATCCTGTATTTAACGGTTCGCTTTGTCCAGGATGCCTTCCTCTATGTCAATATTCCGTGGATGCGCTTTACCGGATACTTCATCAATATCGCGGCTATTTTCATCCCGCTGTTTGGTCTTTACGTCGCATTCTATCTTGGCAAGGCAGACGATTATCGGATCAGCGAAAAGTGGTATCTGCTTCTGATTCCGGCGTGCCTTTTAAGCGTACTGGCGCTGACGAATGATCTGCATCATTTTTTCTATTACATTATGCCGGAGGAATCCCAGCCAAATTTGTATTTTCACCCCTACATCGGAACATATATCGTCTATATTTGGGGACTTAGTATCATCAGTTATCAGGTATATGTAATCTACCGGCGCAATGGCACGGCGAAGTCTGATTCGCTTTACCGAAAGCTGATTCCTTTTTACGAGCCGATTCTGCTGCTCCTATTCAGCATTCCTTATGCAACTACAGCCTATGTGGTTCGATTTGAGCTGGTGGAATATTCAGCAGGACTGATTTTTATTCTTGTGCTTTGCTGGCAGATTTATATCCTGGTCGGACTGATTCCAGTAAACACACAGTACGAGGAAGTGTTCCGGCGGTCTACGGTGGCTATGCAGATTCTTTTACCAAGCGGCGAGACGATTGCAGCATCGGAAAACGCGGCGGAGATTACGCCTGCTATGTTGGAAGCCCTAAAGCAGGAGCAGCGATTTTTTGCTACGGAAGATATTACCATGCACCTGCATCCTGTTCTGGGCGGATATATGGTCTGGCAAACAGATCTCTCGCAGATCAATCATGCTTTACGGGAGCTTCAGAGACTGAATGCGAAACTGGAAGAAGAACAAGATCTGCTGGCACAGGAAATCCATATCCAATCGGACGAAGCAAGCGTTCAGGCGCGCAATGATATTTATGACAGCCTATCCTCGGAGGTGTCTGGGCAGCTTACCTTGCTGACAGAACTTTTATCAAAAGAATCCCTTTCAGAGAACGACTGGAACCGCATTTGCCTCATCGGCACGTATATCAAGCGGTTCTGCAACTTGCGGCTCACTTATCAGGAGCAGCAGACGATTCCGATGGGTGACTTAGCCATTAGCTTGCAGGATATGGCGAAATGCATGAAGAATCTTGGAATCATGACAAGTTTGGATTTTTGCCCCACATTGAATTTAGAACCAGAGCTGATTCTTCTCATTATGAAAACTTTGGAAGGGATTTTAGAGAAGGCAGATTTTCGTTTGTCTTCTGTGGTAATCCAAATCAGCGATACGGTTTGCTTTGAGATTACCGGTACAGCCTGCGAGTTTGTTTCCCATTCTTTGGAAGACGGATATGGACTTCAGGCAGAAAAAATCCAAGCAGGATATCGACTTCTGCTCTTGCAGGAGGGAGAGGTGGTGTAGTCATGAAAAAGAATACGTCAGCTAAAATGATTAAAAAAGCCATCGACTCTTACCCCGGCGGAATCTGCTTTTCCGCATTGGATGGGCGGGTCATTCTTGTTAATGAGAAGATGAATCAGCTGGTGCTGGAGCTGACCGGACATACAATTCTGAACGAAAAGGCGGCGTGGGAGGAACTCACAAACTTTGCCAATAACGGCAAGGCGGAAAAGCTAACCCAATCCTGGCTGCCAAAAGATACGAACAATGAAAATGGAAGCACCCACCAACAGTTGTTCTTCCGTTTCTCCGACAGCTCGGTCTGGCGTTTTGAACTGAGATTTCTTGATTCCAATACCGTTCAGATCGAGGCGGCGAAAATTACAGAACTCTACCGGCTCAGCGAAGAACTGTACGAGAACACCATTCGGCTGCAGGAGATGCAAAAGCGACAGAAAGCCTTGCTGGACAGTATCGTGGAAGTTAATTTAAATAAAGAGATTCTTGCTGCAAAAATGCATATTCATGATGAGCTGGGTCACTGTTTGTTGGCCACCACTAAGGCGATTACCGAAGACAGTCTGGCCGAGAACGCTGTCGTACTGCGGGAAAGCTGGAGCAGCACCATTCGCGATTTCTCCAATATTCCTATGGCGTGGACAGTTCCCGATTCCTCCTTGCAATCTGAACTGCTTCAGGTGGCGGAGCTGATTGGCTGTAAGGTTGTATTCCTTGGAGAACAGCCCACTCAGCGCAAAACCTTACAATTATTATATGCCGCTATCCGAGAGGCGCTCACCAATGCGGTACGTCATGCGAATGCCACGGAATTAATGGTAAAGGTTGAACAAAACAAGCAGGGTTATTACATTGAAATATCCGACAATGGTTGTGTATCTGTTTCAAGCATTACGGAAGGCAACGGCCTTAGTGCATTGCGGCAACGATTAGAACAAGAAGGAGCCTCCCTAAAAGTGCTCTGTGACAATGGCGTTTCTCTCATTGTCAATATTCCCTTTGATTTTGACGAAGCTCAGAAAGGAGGGCGAACATGATACAGGTTTTAGTAGTAGAAGATTCCAGGATTACCCGGGACGCCATTGAAAGTCAGATCGCCAAATCAGAAAAATATGTTTTGTACGCCTCCATAGAAAATGCAGCGAATGCAGAAATAGCCTGTCTTCGTGGGCACGTTGATTTAATCCTGATGGATGTCTGTACGGCCGATGAAGAATCCGGCTTGAAAGCTGCGGCAAAGATTAAGCAATACAACCCTAAAATCAAGATTATCATTATGACCTCCATGCCGGAACATTCCTTTATTCAAAAGGCAAAAGCATGTGGTTGTAATGGCTTTTGGTACAAGGAATATGGCAGCACTGCTTTGATGGAGGTTTGCGACCGGGTGATGAACGGCGAATTTGTTTATCCCGAGGACACGCCGGTGATTCGCATTGGGTACAGCAACAGCACCGAGTTTACCAGTCGGGAATTTGATATTATTCGGGAGCTTGCACAAGGCAGAAAATACGAGGAGATTGCGGCAGATCTGGATATTACGCTAAATACAGTCAAGTACCACATCAAGAATATCTTGCAGAAAACGGGCTACCAGAATACTTTACAGCTTGTGGCTGAGGTGGTAGAAAAGCGATTGATTCTGCCGAAATATTAAGGAGGATAAGCACATGGGTAGTTTAACAGATAAATATCAGCAGTTAAGAAAAGAGACAGAGGAAAAGCAGCGGATCGAGCAGGAGATGCAAAAACAAGAGGCGTATTATGGCAACATCATTAACCGGACAAAATTTGTGTGCAAAGAACATTGGAAAACAAATGTGTATGAAGATATTAGCAATGCTTCTGTATATAAATCTACTTTATTATCAAAGTTCGACCCGCAAAGGCAGGCTTTGTTTCAGGAGGCAGCAAAACTGATTCGTGAAGATAAGTGGATTTCATGGAAGATGCCCGGCAAAAAAGATACGTCTGTAATTAAACACTGTTATTCACTCGGCGAACATGAGATTTATTACGAGCTAGGATCTTACATAAAAACCAAATGGGCGGACGGGAGCATTCATGTTGGCGGTCACAAGAGATATTTCAGTAGAAAGTATGAAGTATTAGGTGGCTTAATGGATGATATACGGAAAATGGTAGCACAAAAAGCGGCCTATCGAGAAATGCAGGAATATTTCAGACTTATCAGTAATGCTGCTGTAGGTGCTTCCAGCTATGTGGAACTAAATCATAGTAATCGAAGTATAGTCTTATTTAGAGATGGAGATGTACTTGATCGGGGACAGTATATTGAAAAAATGTCTATAAAAGAGCTTGAGGATTTTTTGGCAGAAGCCGTGAATAGAATTAACAAATGATTTCTATATTCTTTTAGCTATCAATATAGAAAGAAAGGTGGTTTTTTATGAAGAAATACCATTCCGAAAAAGATCCCTTCAGAGATCGCACAATTATATACGATGAACACGGCAAAAAAGTCGGTTATAGCGAAAAGGCAATCTTTGGTGATCATGTCAATGTCTATGACTCAAAAGGAAATAAGGTTGCCAGACAAGAAAAATCATTCTTTGGAGACCATATTAATGTCTATGATGCTAAAGGGAAAAAGACCGGTGAACAACATCAAGCTCTCTTTGGAAATCATACTAATGTTTACGATGCCAAAGGGAATAAGGTTGGAGAAAGTCAACCGTCTTTCTGGGGCTCCGGTACAGATTATTACAGCCGGGAATCGGCAGCCTCACTACCCTCTGCGGCCATAGACCCGAGCAATTCATGGAATTTTGAGAACAGAAGTGCTCCACCGGCAAGCACAACATCCCAACACACCGTGCTATCTAACGAAATGTACTCAAACATATCCGAGGAAGAGCTTGCGCAGGCTGTAGCTACGAGTCATGAGTTAACCGTGGAAGAAGCCGCATCTTACGCAAAACTCTGTGTAAGCTTATTTGAAAAGGTAAATATCAAAACAGACGGAACCATTTTCACGAAAGAAGAATACAAGAAAAAGGTTCGCTACGGCTTCCTTAAACTCAAATCCTATGAAACAACCAAAACAAAATATGTTCCGGGAGAGACATATTGGTTATTAAAACGCCGAAACGAAAACGAAGAACGTGTAGGATGTTCTCGTGAGGAAAAATACATTTTGGTTCTCACTAAAAGTGGCAAGTTCTATGATGGAGAAATACGGGAAGAATACCGCCATAACGGAACCTATGTCATGCTGAGAAACGACTGGAAAGAATGTTCCACATATCAGTTGCACGAGCTTATTCCGCTTTTGGATCTTCTTTTGAAAAAGCATAGCATTAAGATGTCCTCCGGCCTGTATTGGACGCAGCTCCATCCACAAAAAAACGTAGGAACATCGCCGTCTTGCACTGAAAAAAAAGCAGATACCTCTCCAAGTGCTTCAACAAATCAGCAATATAAATATGTTCTGACGGCCTTAAAATCCGGAAATCAAGCGGATTTAGTGAAAGCAATTCGTACCCTATATGGCTGTGGACGGGATGAGGGCAAGCGGTGGGCAGAATCATCGCAGCTTATTATCATGCAAACCAATGATAAGAATAAAGTGACGGAAGCCGTAAATATTTTTGAAGGCGAATACGGTATCAAAGTTACTATCAATGACAAATCAAAGCCATAGACTCTGACGGAAGAAGAGCAGGAAAAGTCAAAGATTGACGTAATAAAACAATATAGCTTTTACAAAGTACTCAATTCAATAAAGCATCTTGGTGGAGATCATTATAAATACTTATCCGGTGACTGTGTAAATATGAAAAAAACAGCAAATGGACAGATTACTTATGATGAGCTTATTGCAGAACCGAGAAGAAGCTATGGAGTAAGATATAAGCAGATAAAAACTTAATGCACGGCTTAAATTTGTCAGCTTAAATTGGGGGGGGATAATATTAATGAAAAAATGCATGGCCGATGCTAAAGAATGTATTGAACGGATTAATGCAATGAGCAAGACCAATTTTCATCAAAAAATCTTGCGAGGCGTTGCTGCCAGTGAGGAGTTTTCTTGTTTGGTATCTATCGGCATTAAATATCCGACGCAGAGTCAAAAGCAGCATATATGCCAGATGTTGGTGCAGGCAGGAATTCCATTCGAATTCTCCGATGATCCGGATTTTGACGAGAAACTAACTAGAATAGCTTTTGCAATCACTACCAGTGCGGTTAAAGTTATTTAAATCTGAATAGTCGGATAAAAGCAGACAAGAAATGCGAATGGCTCTTGTCTGCTTTTGTTATGTGTGCCGGGCATGGCATGAATTCAGTTGGAGATAAACCAACCACAGGTATTTACCGCCAAGTGTAGTGAACCACAAGCTGTTGACAGTGATGTCATGGCTGGAAAGGAAACTATTCTTGAAGGTTAGTGCCACGAAAACAAAGGTTGTACGTCCAATGAAAGGACAGTTCCTGGGGTTTTCCTTTTATAAGGATAGTCAAGGGTGGAAATGCAGACCTACCGAAGATAGAAAGAAACGATTGTATACAAAGATACAGAAGTATCTGAAAAGAAAGGGAGCCGTTTCAAGACCTCTATCAATTACATTTACAAAAGTCAATCAAATAGTGAGAGGATGGATCAACTATTTCAGGATAGGAAGCATAAAAGCATTTCTTGATAAGTTTGGACAATGGTTACGCCACAAGATACGATGTATCATCATCAAGCAATGGAAGAGACCAAAGACAATCTATAGAAATCTCATGGCATTGAATATCAAGTATAAATGCAGATTTGAGGAAGAAGATATCTATAAGTGTGCAAATTCAAGATTAGGGTGGTATAGAAGAAGTGGATTAGATGTGGTCAATTTCATACTATCACCAGCAGTTCTAGGCAAAGAGAAAGGGGACAGACCGGGTTTAGTCAATCCCCTTAACTACTATCTTAAGAGTTTGTAGTTTCGATATAAATGTAGAGCCAAATACGAGGACCGTACGTTTGGTTCAACGGGAGGGGCAATAAATCTAGAATTTACTCCTCTACCCTATTATGTTGAATAGAATAGTTTAATAGTATTCATTTTCGTTAAAATATTTTATAATAGTCATGATTATAAGAGGAAAAAATCATGAAAGAAAAATTAGATTTGTTTTGTAAAGAAAATCCATTTGATTTTAGTAAAGAACAACTAAATAGGCTCAAATATGAATTAGAACATCCTCGAATTGGTTTAATCTGTGATGAGATGGTCGATTATACGCTTTGGATAAAAGGCTTTAAGTCCAGACAAGAATATTTCGCAGATTATGTTGCACGTATTTTTACACAGGATAAATATCCTCATCTTTTAGAGGTGGGATGTGGCCATCACGCAAGATTATCTTCTTTACTTGTTTCAAAAGGATATAAAATGAGTGCGATGGATCCTAAACTGGAAAATATCAAAGACTCTATCGAAGGTATTCAGGACTTCTTTAATTATGAAAAAACGTCAATCTTAAAATATGATGCTATAATTGCTCAAGAACCCTGTGAGGCTACAGAGCATATCATTCGTTTATGTACAAAAGAAAAGAAAGATTTTATTATCAGTTTATGTGCCAGCCCTCATCGACTTATCAATGGAAAAATGCCGAAATCTATCGATGAATGGTATGAACATTTAATAGCCATTGATTCAAATCATACAATTCTTATTTATCCAAATATGGTTCCGGGGTATAATACACCGGTGATGATTGGGATGTTTAGAAAAAAAGGTAATGACAGTGATGATAATTAAAATAATATGTGAAATAAAAAAGAATTATGTATAATAATTATAAAGAATATAGAGAGGGTGTTCTTATGGATCTAAAGTTTTTAGGCAGAGGGGCTGCTTTTAACGTATATGAACGTAATACTTCGGCTTATTTCATTGAAAATCAGACTTTATTTTTAATAGATTGCGGAGAAAGTGTCTTTAGCACTTTGATAGAAAAAAATATATTAAATGATATTCATGATGTTTATATACTCATATCTCATACACATAGTGATCATTGTGGATCGTTGGGAAGCCTTGGTTTATATTGTAAATATGTCAAAAAAATCAAAATGAAGCTTATCATACCGCATGATAGTGCATATATTCATTCTTTAAAATTGTTAATGGAATTGTTTGGTAATGAAGATACTTATAAATTTGTGTATGAAGAAGAATTGGATCATCGATTTATAAATTTTGAAAAGGTGCGTTATGATCTTACTTCACATACTAAAGACTTACATTGTTATTCATTTGTTTTTGAATCTAAAGAAGGAGCTGTTTTTTACTCAGCTGATACGAATGTCGTTGATAATGTAGTTCATTTTATAGATACTTATGATAATATAGCAACGATTTATATGGAAGGAACCGATTTAGATATTCCTGATGATGTCCATTTAAATATTGATAAGCTTTCTTCTGTGATACCTCAGCATTTACACAGCTGTGTCTATCTTATGCATATCAGAAATCATGCATGTGTGGAAGATGCAATTAAAAATGGATTTCAAATTGTCAAAATATAGAGTAAAATTTATAAAATTTGTGTAAATAAGCAAAATAACCTTAAAACATCAATGATTTTTTATTGAAATGATGTTTAATCAAATGTATAATGTGAATGGTAAATTTGGAGGAAAATTCAATGAAAAAACTATTCAAATTATTTTTAACTGCTACTATGGTATTGGGGTTAGGGGCATGTTCAAACTCAAATGGTGGAAGTGAAGAACAGACCTCTCTTACGATTCAGTTTGTACCTACAAACAGTGATAGTGTAGATGCAACGACAGCTGCCTTTGCAGAATACATGAAAAATCTGCTAGATATGGATGTAGAGGTTACAGTTGCTACAGATTATACTACGATCGTAGAAGCTATGGAATCAGGTCAGGTAGATGTTGGTATCATGCCTCCTGCTGCATATGTGCAGGCTAGAAGCTTAGATGCTGCTACTTCAATTTTATCTTCTACTTTAGTAGATTATGATGAAAATGAAATGCCAGTTGAAGGTACTTCAGTAGGAACTTTTAAAGCTGAAGTCATTACTCGTGCTGATGCAGATATTTCTTCATGGAAAGATCTGGAAGGTAAGAATGTTGCATATTTAAGCGTTACTTCAGCTTCTGGTTATGTTTATCCGGTTGCGGAAATGAAAGAAGCTGGGGTTGATATTGATAGTGTTAATTTTACGGCCATCAATGATGTAGTATCAGCTATCAAAGCTGTTATCAGCGGGCAGGTAGATGCATGCTTTACATTTGAGGGTTCTCGTTATGTATTTAATAATGTTGTTACAGATGATGCTGGTAATCCAGTAGATCTATTTGAAACTACGAAAGCTGCTATCTTGTCAGAAGGAGATATTCCAAATGATGCAATTGCTGTTTTACCATCTATGAGTGATGAATTGAAAGAAAAAGTAAAAGAAGCTTTCTTAACGATGGCATCTGATGAAGAAGGTCTAAAAATCATGAGTGCCTGGGGACATACAGGTTATGTTGAATCAGATGAAGCGGCTTATGATACAACAGCTGAATATATTGAAGCAGCGGGAGAATAAAAGATGATTGTCTTTGATCACGTATCGAAAACATATGATAACGGTGTCAAAGGACTTATTGATGTTAGCTTAAAAATTGATGATGGAGATTTTGTCTCCATCATTGGTTTAAGTGGGGCTGGAAAGAGCACCCTTTTACGTGCTATTAATCGTTTGAATGAAATTAGTGAAGGAGAAATCACGATTAATGGAGAATCGATTACGAAAGCTAATAAAAAAGAGTTGCGTCATATCCGTCGTCATATTGGATTAATTTCACAGCAGTTTAATTTGGTGAAAAGAAGTACAGTTCAGAAAAATATTCTTTCAGGAAAATTAGGGTATTATTCAACTTTGAAGAGCATTTTAGGAATTTTTTCTAAAGCTGATTATGAGCTATGTAATGAAGTTTTAGAAAAAGTTGGAATGTCTGATAAACTACATGAAAGATGTGATAATTTATCAGGTGGACAGCAACAGCGTGTTTCAATTGCCCGTACTTTATTTCAACAAGCAGATATCATATTAGCAGATGAGCCCGTATCGTCTTTGGATCCGGTAACTTCTTTGGAAATCATGGATGAGTTAAAGATGATCAATGAGAATATGGGAAAAACTGTTATTGTGAATATTCACTCAGTCGAATTAGCTAAAAAGTTTTCTAAAAGAATCATTGCCTTACAGGATGGCAAGCTTGTTTTTGATGGCAAACCTGAATCGTTGACAAATGAGGTTTTGACGATGATTTATAAAGGAGACTCCTTCTTAAAAGGAAGTGAGGGAGGACAATGAAAATAAAGGATACCGTTCATTTCCAATGGTATAAGCATTTATTTGTGGTATTTGTCATTGCTGTTCTTTTCTTTGGGAGTTCAGCTTTAACTGGAGCTTCTCTTACAGAAGTATTTTCAAATTTGGATGAGATGGGAACTTTCTTAGAAAGATTATCACATCCGGATTTCTCATATTTACCAGAATTGTTATCTCCAATGTTAAAAACGTTAAAAATGTCAATGCTAGGTACGATTATAGGTGTTTTGATTGCTATTCCACTTTCCTTTATGGCCACAGAAGTAGCCACCAAAAATCCGATCATTACCAATATCGTACGTTTATTCTTAAATATTATTCGTACAATTCCAAATCTTTTATTAGCAGCAATTTTAGTTGCTGTCATCGGTATTGGGGAAGCAACAGGTATCGTAACGATTGCGATTTTTACGTTTGGTATGGTTTCTCAGCTGATTTATGAAAGTATAGAAACGATTGAATATGAACCGATTGAAGCGAATGAATCGGTAGGTGCAAATCGTTTGCAGATTGCTATATGGTCAATTTGGCCACAAATTATGAGAACGGTTATCAGTTATTTCTTTTATGCCTTTGAAATCAATGTACGTGCTTCTACGGTTTTAGGTTATGTAGGTGCTGGAGGTATAGGAGTTAGCTTGAGTGCTTCTTTAGGACTTTTCCGCTACGATCGGGTTTCAATGGTAATTCTTTCTATTTTCGCAGTTGTATTGATTGTCGACTTTATTTCTGAAAGAATTCAAAGGAGGCTGGTCTAGGATGGTAAAAATCAATCCAAATGTAAAGAAATTATTATATATTATAGGTTTTATTTTGCTTATCTGGTTTTGTTCTTATGATTTGGACTGGTCAAGTTTAAGTTATTTTTCATGGGGCAGCTTTGCAAGTATTTTAAAAAGTATGATGTCACCCGAATGGAGCTTTTTCTATAATGGCAGTGGTGAAGATGTTTTATCTTTGATGATCATGACTGTGTGCATTGCTTTTGTAGGAACAGCAATCGGGACGGTTTTATGTCTTCCTTTTGTCTTGCTTTCAAGCAAGAATCTTTGGAAGAAAAATAAGCTTATTCCTCGTATTGGTAAATTTATACTGGATGCGCTTCGTTCATTTCCAGAATTGGTTTATGCCATCATATTTATTCGTGTTGTTGGGCCAGGCCCTTTTGCGGGCGTTTTAGCGATTGGTGTTCATCAGATTGGTATGTTAGGTAAATTATTTACTGAAGAAATGGAAAAAATGGATGAAGTGCCTGTAGAAGCTTGTCATGCAGTAGGTGCGAATGGTCTTCAAACATTATTTTATGCCCGTATTCCACAACTTTTACCTATTTATACATCATTGATCTTAAATCACTTTGAAATTGGTGTAAGAAGTGCTTCAACGTTAGGACTAGTAGGTGCAGGAGGAATTGGAGCAATGCTGATTTTTGCGATACAAGGAAGAAGATGGGGCAGGATCAGTATTGTATTACTCACGATCATTGTAACAGTATTCTTATTGGATATGTTAACAGGATATATTCGTAAAAAACTTCGTTAATAAAGGAGTGTGGCAGTGCCACCTCTTTTTTGTATATTAGGAAATTTCATTTTTGATTAATAGAAAGATGATAAAAGAAAATAAAAAAAGTTAAATACTATTTATGTTATGATGGTATATATAATTAATTTGAAATTATAGTATCATTATAGTTATTAATATGATATAATATATGTACAAAACATCTCATTTCTGTCAAGGAGGCATCATGAAAGTCTTTTCTCTTTCCAACCGTTTCTATTACCGCGAATTCCCTGATCTGAAGAACACCGTTCTTCATGATCTTGATGTCTACAACCGTGTCCTTCATAAGGCCTATAAATGTCTTTACGATCGTGCCTATAAGGGAGCCGCGTTTAAGGACAGCGAGCTTCACCCGCTCCTTAAAAAGCAGTTTCATCTCAATGACTATATCCCTCTGTCTGCAGTCCATGAAGCCAAGGCCCTGCTAAAGGCTAATGCTGCCTTGAATAAAAAACTGATCCAGAAAACAGACAAAAGAATGAATAGGATCAGAATGAAGATCAGAGAAAAGGAAACGGAACTGGAAAAGGTCATCTGTGAAAAGGAAAAGATGTGGTACTATGTCAAGAAAAAGTACCAGTTTATATGAAAATACAAACAGAAGAGAATAAAAAGAGACATGAAAGATACATAGAAAAGCTGAAGGAAAAAGGAATAGAGTATTATACACAGGAAAGAATTAGAAAAATCGCAAGCACAGGATATGTGTTTGCGAAATAGTAATGGTTAATTACATAGATAAGCATATTGGTAAGCCGTACGCCTTAATAAGGCACATGCGGTTTGATAAGGGGAGGTAGTTTAATGACTATCTCCTACTTTCTATCGATGATAGTAATTTTTTAAAAACTCTTTTTTATATTCTTCAAAAGTACCATTGATGATCGCTTCACGTATTTCTTCAGTCAAACGAATGATAAAACGTAAATTATGCATGGAAGCAAGATTGTAGTATTGATGTTTATCTTCCTGTTTTTCAGATTTCATCAAAGCCCTTAGCTGAGTACGGGTCCATCCTGCTTTACAAGTAGGACAGTCACAGTTTGCATCTAATAGTTCATTACTGCCATCAAATTTATTCAGACTGATAGGACCATATTTTGTATAAATACGGCCATGACGTGCTTCTCTGGTTGGTGCTACACAGTCAAACGTATCGGCACCCATTTCTGAACCAATCAGAATATCATCAGGGTGTGATAGACCTAAAAGATGACGAGGTTTGTTTTCAGGTAGTTCTTCACAGCACCAGCGAAGGATCTCACCTAAGCTTTCTTTTAAGAAAGCACCACCAAGTCCATAACCATCAAAATCCATTTGGGCTAACTTTTTGGCGGTAGAGCGACGTAAATCTTCCCAGCGTCCTCCCTGCAGCACACCATATAATGATTGGCGATAGCCAAGATCATCACGATGTTTCAAGTGCTCATCAAGACTGCGCTGTGCCCATCTTTCTGTTCGTGCCAAAGCCTCTACATTATAATCATAGCTATCCGCTAATGAAGTCAATTCATCAAACGCCATATGGATATCAGCCCCAATCCGGCATTGAATCTGCATTGATTCTTCAGGCCCAATAAAATCATCCTGATCAGTAAAAGGATCATGAAAATGAACCCCATCTTCTGTTACATGAGCCAAACGATCTTTTGGATCAGTATTGATCACTTCCTGTTCACGTTTCATACTGACAACCTTGCCTAATCCACTTCCTAATGACATGACTTGAAAACCGCCGGAATCTGTCAGTGTAGGTCCTTGCCATCCTGACCATTCTGCTAGGCCTCCATTCCTGGCAATTTCACTGGATACATTACGCAAGTGATAACCATTGCTTAACATAGCTTGGGCATGAATGGCATTTAAATCATCACTACTGACAAAACGTACTTCACCTTTTGTACCTACACACATAAAAGCAGGTGTATGGATATCACCATGAGGTGTATGTATAATACCGGCACGTCCTAATTTACCATCAATTTTTTTAGTAATTTCAAAGCTGAACTGATTGTTGTTTTTATATTCTTTCATTTAACTTACCTCTTAACATGTTTGCGATAAGTGCTTCTAATGGCGATAAGATGATTTCAAAGCCCATGCCAAGAAGATAGGCAAAAAGCGCTTGTGTTAAAAAATCTTTGAAAGGCAGTACACCAATAAAAGCAATCGTTTCAAATATTGCAGAGTCGATCAAATGGGCAAAAGCAGAAGATCCCAGTGCTCTGGCAATAAAACTTTTTGAGAAAATATCATGTCTGTTTTTCAGCGAAATAAAAAGATGATTGTTGAAAAGGTTGGAACAGATATAGGCAATAAGCGAAGCAATAATAATTCGTGGAGTAAATCCTAATACACTGGCATAGGCTTCTTGCATGATCCATCCCTTATAAGCAGGCAAAGCAATCACAGCATAAAAGACCCCAATAGCAATAATATTCACTAAAAAACCTGCCCATACAACATTTTTTGCTGTTTCCTTACCATAAAACTCAACGATCAAATCACCAATAATATAGGTAAGTGGAAATACAACGATACCTCCATCGACAGCAATGCCGAAAAAATCCCACAGCTTAATAGCGGCGAGATTCGACATCAATAAGGTGCTCGCTGAAATTGCAGCAAAGTATATCAAAAGCTTTTGTTTAAAATTTGACATGAAAGTATTATAGCACAAAAATAATAGGATAACAGTCAGATTTATCATATGAACCATCCTAGTTACGATTTATAAGGAAAAAAATAAATTTTTTTATTCTTTTTTAGGAAAAATAACAATTTTATGGATATAGAATAGTAGGTGTCCTACAAAGGAGGGAGTGAGGATCCATGACACCTATATTATTTGTATGGAGGGGTTGCAGTTGGGTTTTGAACTCATCATTCTTCTCCAGTTATTATAGGAAAATGTAGTAGCTGTGAAAGAGTGTTTGCGTTTGATCATACTGTACATCAGTCTGATTCAACGATAATCTGCGATCCTCCCTCCTAAATGAAACCCCAGTGCCACGAACACTGGGGTTTCCTATTTGTATGGAGTTCATCCGTTATTATTCTAACATATCTTATGCGTTTTGTCGATAACATTTCATCTTTATTCTTCGGTGGTCTATAACCGTTTTGAGTTTTGAGTCATACAAAATGTTTGGGAAAAAAATAGAAATACTGATATAATAATAACGAGGTGGATCATGGAAAGTACAATTGAACAATTAGATAGTTTATTTAAAGGTGGATTTGTAAATGGAATATTAACCATATTATTTTATATTATTGTATTTTTAATAGCGAATCATTTGATTACTAAATTTATTCGCCAGCGTGAATTTAAACATAAGGAAGCAGTTTTGAGAATCAAGAGTGTACTTTTATGGACATTATTGATTTTTAGTGTCTTATCGCAAATTACTTTCTTACAGGATATCGCAACTACCTTGCTTGCTGGAGGAGGAATTGTTGCTGTTATTGTTGGTTTAGCGAGTCAGGAAGCGGCAAGCAGTGCTGTCAGCGGCATGATGATTTTGATGTCCAAACCATTTAAAGTAGGGGATACGATCATACTTAAGGAATATGATCTTCGTGGTAAAGTAACGGAAATTACCTTATCACACACGGTTATAGAAACTTTAGAGAAAAATTTGATCATGATCCCGAATACTTTGGTCAATAAGGCAATTGTAGAGAATATGACCCATGAAACAGAGTATAAGATTGCTTACCTTTCTTTTGATGTTTCTTATGAAAGTGACTTAGATAAGGCAAGTGAAATCATGAAAGAAGTCATTACAAATCATCCTCTTTATTATGATGTAGGTGAAGAAGTGAAAATTCACTGTACGGAATTGAAGGATAGTGGTATTACATTACGTGCTAGAATGACAACTCGTAATATCGATGATAGCTTTGAATTATGCTGTCAATGTCGCTTACAGATAAAAAAGGCCTTTGATGAAGCAGGTATTGAAATACCTTATCCACATATTACATTAACTAAATAAACCATTGCGAATCGCAATGGTTTATCTTTATAGAAGTGTTTTAATTTGTTTGATCGATCTTGCTTTTATTTGATGACTTTCATCTAGAAGATTTTCCATCTTTGTATTCCATTCAAGCTTTTCTTTTTCATCAAGTGAGGATAAATTGATCTCAACATTTAACCCGGCTCCTTGAATGGCAGCATCAAGGAAGAGAATGCCGCAAGCTAAATCACTAACAGCATTTTTATTACCTTGCTCGATCATCTTCTCACAAAGATGTAACGCCTTAAGAGAAAGCTCCATGATATGATAAGGAGATTCAATTGCGATATAAGTTGCTTTTTGAATTTCTTTCTGACGATGCTGATTTTCTTCATCGGTTGTTTTTGGAAGACGATAGGCAGTCATGACATGATCATAAGCTGCACAGTCTTGATCAATTGCTTGAATCAATTCTGCTTTTAGGCTTTCAAGAGCAGTAAAATGTTCATGGAATTGCTGCTGGACATTTTCTTCCAAAGATAAGAACTTCTTTTTATGAATGCTTAAATGGGCATACATACGTGAAAGAGAGATTCCTAGAGCAGCAACAAGAGCACTTATGCTGCCTCCTCCAGGAGTTGGTGAAGAACTGTCGATTTCATCTAATATTTCCAGACCTTTTTTTTCTATTAACATACTTTTATTCCCTTCTTATATACTGAATGTATCGGATTTGCCCCTAAATGTGCAATTACTTCATCAAAACAAGTGGCATTGATAACGACAAAATCCGCCTGTTTTCCTTTTTCTAATGAACCGATGAGATGATCACGATCAAGTGCTTTGGCACTATTGATGGTCATCATGCTTAATACTTCATGAGGAGTCAAATGGCAGCCACGAGATGCAATACGTGCCATCCAGAGCGGATCGCTGCAAGGACATGATCCAGGATTATAATCACAGGAAAGAGCCAGGATGACCCCTTTTTCTTTCATTGCAGGGACATTGGCATATGCTTTGCCCAGATTAAACGAAGTTGCTGGCAGAATGACAGCTGTAATACCAGCTGCTTTCATCTTATCCATATTTTCTAGGGATGTGACCATGCAATGTTCAAGACTAGTTGCATGTAAATCGACACCGACATCGACACCACCGATGTCTTCCATTTCATCAACATGGATCTTGATTTTTAAACCAGCCTTTTTGCCTGCTTCCAGGATATAACGTGATTCATTCGCATCAAAGACTCCTTTTTCAAGGAAACAATCCATGTATTCCGCAAGATTTTCTTTAACAACAACAGGCAAGACTTCTGAAATGATCAAATCAAAATATTCTTGAGCACTTTGATAATCTTTATAAAGAGCATGAGCAGGCATGAATGTAGATATGAGATCCATAGGTGTATTTATATTCAGTTTCTGAACCACTCTTAACTGCTTTAGTTCATCTTCTTTATTGAGTCCATAGCCGCTTTTTGCTTCCAATGTGGTGACCCCGCATTTTAAAAACTCATAGACGGTTTTTTCAGCTTTATCATAAAGTTCATCAAAGCTGGCTTTACGAGTTGCACGTACAGTCGCATGAATCCCGCCACCGGCATGATAGATATCCATATAACTGGCACCTTTGATCTTCATCGTGTATTCATTGACCCGATCACCACCAAAAACAAGGTGGGAATGTGCATCGACCAATCCGGGAATGACGATCTTGCCTTCAAGATCAACAATCTTTTCATCATGAAGCTGAAGATCTTTCATCTCTCCTGTTTCCACGATCTTATCATCTTCACAAATCATATAAGCATCTTCATAGATGGCACACTCTTCTAATGCTTTACCTGCACGAATGCCGCCTTCCATCGAATAAAGCTTTGAAATATTCGTATAAATAATTCTATTTGACATAAGTTTCAATCACTTTCTCTGAATTAAAGCCATGAAGCAGTAATTTCTCACTGACAACATCTACGATTTCCTCCAGTGTCAGATCAACTTCATCTCGGCTGTTTTTCTTTAAATAATAAGCGGCGATATCTTTAAGACAATCCAGATTGACCAAACCAATAAATTCACTGCCAATCACTTCAACATCATATCTTTTTGCTTCCATTTTTACAGTTTCAAAAACTCGATATACAGAGGTTTTCTGATAATCTGTCACATTCATGGTTACTTGTACATGATCTTCTAAAGAAGCAGGACCTGCCTGAACATAGCGGAAACCTCCCGAAGAGAATCGGATCATTTTAGCGATATTGGCAGCAATTTTACGATCATTGGTATTTAAATCGATATTATAAGCTATAAGCAAAGGACGACAGCCAACGGCAGTTACTCCGGCAGTCGGGTGGACCTCATCTCCAAAGTCAGGTTTCCAATAAGGATCTTTTAATTTCTCCGCCATACCTTCAAATTCTCCTTTACGAATATCTGGGAGATTTTCACATTGTTTTCTTTTGGCGGATAGATTATATAAAAAGATAGGAATCCGGGTAGCCTCATAAATTTCTTTTGCACATGCTTCACTTAAAGCAATTGTTTCTTCAATGGTCATGTTCTGAATAGGAATAAAAGGAATGACATCAATGGCACCCATACGTTTATGCTCACCATGATGATGATTCATATCAATGATACGAACAGCCGCCTTACAAGATTCAACCATGGCCTTTTTTAAGGCTTCAGGTTCACCGATAAGTGTTACAACCGTTCGATTATAACTGGTATCCGGCTCAACATTGACAAGAGATACGTTATCATTTTCTCTAAAAGGTCTTAAGATTTCATTTAATCCCTCGATATCACTGCTGATCGAATAGTTTGGCACACATTCAACGATTTTAGTCATCATTGATGCTCCTCTCTACTAATTGATGAATCATTTTTTCATCAGCAAGATATGGCATGGTGATACTGTCTGTTTCTTTCATTAATTCATTGTATTCACTTGCTGTTTCGATAGAATGTGGATTACCGGCCCAGCTTCTGCGGGCAACACCACCCATTACATCCCATAACATCGCATGATATAAAATATCATCAACACGTTTTGAACCATCAAGAACTAATCCAAAACCTCCATTGATCGCTTTACCAATACCTACACCACCGCCATTATGCAAGGCAATCATGCTCATACCACGAGCAGCATTTCCGGCAAAACACTGGGTGGCCATATCAGCCATAAACTGACTGCCATCTTTAATATTGGAAGTTTCTCTGAATGGTGAATCGGTACCCGAAACATCATGATGATCACGACCCATGATCACAGGACCAATTTCACCATTTCGTACCATTTCATTAAATTTTAAACCTATTTTCATCCTGCCAAAAGCATCCTGATAAAGAATACGTGCCTTGGTACCAACCACTAATTTATTTTCTTTCGCATCTTTGATCCATTTCCAGTTATCATAATCCTGATAACGGCGATCTTTGTCAATGCACTCCATTGCTGCATGATCTGTTTTATCAAGATCTTCTTGCTTGCTGCTTAGGCATACCCAGCGAAACGGTCCATATCCATAATCAAAAAGATGGGGTCCCAAGATATCTTCCACATAACTAGGGAAGATAAAGCCTTCTTTGTCATCTTTGCCATTTTTACTAATTTCCTTTACACCACTGTCAAAAACAGCTTTCATAAAAGAATTGCCATAGTCAAAGAAATAAGTGCCTTTATCATGAAGCTTTTTAATTGCCTTAAAATGAGCTTTTAAACTTGTATTCACTAAATTTTTAAAAGTTGTACGATCTTCCTTTAAAAGACGAGTACGTTGTTCAAAACTAATGCCCTGTGGTGTATACCCGCCTTCATAGACTTCATGACAGCTTGTCTGATCAGAAAGAATATCAATCGTGATATCCTTTTCTAAGGCATATTCTAATAAATCAACGATATTACCGTGATAAGCAATGGCTCGAGGAGTCTTATTTTCCTGATAGAAATGAGCTTTTGAAAAAGCTTCTTCTTTGCTTTCAACGACTTCATCGATCCAGCCTTGTTTCAAACGGGTTTCAATTCGTGAAGCGTCTACTTCAGCTACGATTGCGACACCATTGGCAATTTTCGCAGCCTTTCCCTGAGCTCCGGACATACCGCCTAAGCCACTGGAAACAAACAACATATACTGCATATCATTTTGGCCTTTTCTAAGCATTCTGGCAGCATTTAAAAGAGTAGAATAAGTGCCATGAACGATGCCTTGAGGACCGATATACATCCAGCCGCCTGCCGTCATCTGACCATAATTCGCCACCCCGATGGCGGCAAAACGTTTAAAGTTTTCCAGATCATCCGCTTCACCTACCATCAGACCATTCGTTATAATCACTCGAGGAGCACTTTTGGGTGAATGAAATAATCCTAAAGGATGCCCAGACTCTACAACAAGTGTCTGTGTATCCGTGAGCTCTTGTAAATATTTCTTAATTAACCGATACTGCATCCAATTCTGACATACCTGTCCTGTTTCACCATAAGTGACAAGCTCATAAGGATATAAAGCCGTTTCAAAATCAAGATTATTATCGATCATCACTTGAAGTGCTTTGCCTTCAATACATTTTCCTTCATATTCATCAATAGGTCTTCCATAAATCCTTCCTTCAGGACGGAAACGATAGCCATAAATACGGCCACGTGTCATTAATTCTTCTAAAAACTCACCTGCCAGTTCTTCATGATATTCTTTTGGAACATAACGCAATGCATTACGTAAAGCCAATTCAATATCCTTTTTAGAAAGATTCGCTTCACGTTTTGGAGCACGACGGATTCCTTCTACAAAAGCCGGCTTTGTTTTTGGCACTTCACTTAAGATCATATTATACCTCCTTTAATTTGATCATTTTTTCAACTTGTAAAGTAATCGTTTCATCTTGTATCAATTCATTGATACGATGAATATAAGGATACATGATCGTATCTTCTTTGATATAAGGAACTCTTTGACGCACAAGATCA
This sequence comes from Traorella massiliensis, assembly GCF_900104665.1. Classification (GTDB taxonomy): domain Bacteria; phylum Bacillota_I; class Bacilli_A; order Erysipelotrichales; family Erysipelotrichaceae; genus Traorella; species Traorella massiliensis. Next base: position 193,396 of record NZ_LT629969.1, read on the forward strand.
TAGGCAACACGACTTCCTTGACCGAGTGTTTGAGGTTGTCGAAGATCGATCGCCTGACATGCGCACATCATTTCCATAGCGATGACTTGCCGGACATTTTTTAAGATTTCTTTCGCTTTACGAGCGGCAATCGTTCCCATGGAAACATGATCTTCCTGATTTGCACTGGAAGGAATAGAATCAACACTTGCCGGATGAGCAAGTACCTTATTTTCAGAAACAAGCGCAGCTGCAGAATACTGGACGATCATAAACCCCGAATTCAAACCGCCATTTTCTGTAAGAAAGGCAGGTAAACCATGAGAAATAGCCGGATTGACCATTTTTTCAATTCTACGCTCAGAAATACTGCCAAGCTCACTTAAAGCAATACCCAGATAATCAAACGCTAAAGCAACACTTTCTCCATGGAAGTTTCCACCTGAGATCGCATCATCATCGTCACAGAATAAAATAGGATTATCCGTCACAGAATTGATTTCAATTTCCATTTTATCTTTGATATGGGCAAAAGCATCTTTACAAGCCCCATGTACTTGTGGTGCACAACGCAAAGAATAAGCATCCTGCACACGCATTTCTCCCTGTCTGGTGATATGTTTGCTTCCTTCTAGCAGACGCAGCACATTATCAGCTGTGCTTATCTGTCCTTGATGAGGGCGTACTTGATGCAAGCGAAGATCGTAGGCATCTTTGATACCCTGCAAAGCTTCCATGCTTAAAGATAAGGCAATATCTGCACATTTGCTGAGCGCTAAAGCATCATATAATGTTAAAGTACCTACAGCACACATCACTTGTGTGCCATTGATCAACGCCAATCCTTCCTTTGCTGATAGTCTTACAGGAGTTAGATGAGCCTTTTCCATGGCTTCTTTACCACTCACACGCTGACCTTCCACAAAAGCTTCACCTTCACCGATCAGCACCAGGGCTAGATGAGCTAAGGGGCATAAATCACCCGAAGCACCTAAAGATCCTTTTTCATAAACAACAGGATATACATCCCGATTCAACATCTCCATCAATGTATTGAATGTTGAAAGACGGATACCAGAATATCCTAAAGCTAAAGAATTGAGTCGTAAAAGCATGATGGCTCGTACAACTTCTTCTTCAAAAATGTCACCAGCCCCACAGGCATGAGACATAATGAGATTACGCTGTAAAAGACTCGTATCCTCTTTCGATATCAACGTATCAGAAAACTTTCCAAAACCCGTCGTAATACCATAGCTGATACGCTGTTCAGAGACGTAATGCTCCACCATTTTTTCAGCTTTGATAATTCTTTCTTTTGCCTTTTCATGAAGAGTAACCCGTACATGATCACGAGCTACTGCCTTGACGTCATCTAAAGTCAAATGATGACCATCAATTTCTATTGAATTCATTTTATCACTCCCGAAAACTATTATATCATTTATAAGCGCTTTCATAAATAATTTTGATAAAAAGAGTTTCTAGGAAAATCACTTGTCAAGTTCAACTATAACAAGTTAAAATAGAAATGAAAGGAAACGTAAAAACGTTTAGGAAAAAAACATGAAAGCTGAACAGATAAAGAAAGGCTTTATTGACAAAAATTATGATTCATTATTATTGGATCTTTATGAAGATGAAGATCGTATAGAAAAACAAAATCAGCGCTATATAAAAATGCTTGAAAAATATATCGCTTATTATGGAAATGATGATGTAGAAATTTATAATACACCTGGAAGAAGTGAAGTTTGTGGAAATCATACGGATCATCAGCATGGCTGTGTCGTGGCAGCCAGTGTTAATTTAGATGCGATTGCGGCAGTAAGTGATCAAAAAGATAAAGTTTCTATTATATCTGATCAATTCTTCTTAAAAGATATTTATATAGATGATCTTCATCTAAAAGAAGATGAAAAAGGAACCTCCGAAGCTTTAGTGCGAGGAATTCTTTCTCGCTTTCAACAGCTAGGACATCAAATAGGCGGTTTTAAGGCATATATCACCAGTGATGTGATGATCGGAGCCGGTTTGTCCTCATCTGCCGTATTTGAAGTCATGATTGCAACGATCCTTTCAGGACTTTACAATGAACAAAAGATCGCACCCGAAGAACTTGCGAAAATTGCCCAGTATGCGGAAAATGTATATTTTGGTAAACCATGTGGACTAATGGATCAATGCGCCTGTGCTTTTGGAGGGCTTATTACGATTGATTTTAAAGATATCACACAACCGTTGATAGAAAACCTTCAGATTGATTTTTCTGCTTTTCATCACAGTTTATGTATCGTTGATACCAAAGGATCGCATAGTGATTTGACCGATGAATATGCGGCGATTCCATCAGAAATGAAAAAAGTGGCTCATTTTTTTAGAAAAGAAGTATTACGTGAAGTTGATGAAGCTGCATTTTATGAACATCTTTATACTATAAAAGAGCAGTGTGGAGATCGTCCGGTTTTACGAGCTATTCATTATTTTAATGAGAATAAAAGAGTCGTTCAGCTAGTAGAAGCATTGAAAGAAAACAGATTTGAAGATTTTAGACGAATCATTCAGCTTTCTGGTAATTCGAGCTTTAAATATTTACAGAATGTATATGCGGATGCTGCCCACCAAAGTATGAGCCTTGCACTCGCTCTTTCTGAAATGATCTTAAAAGATAAAGGCGTTTGTCGTATTCATGGCGGTGGATTTGCGGGAACGATTCAAACTTTTGTAGAAGATGCTCAGGCATCTATCTATAAAGAAGAAATAGAAAAAATTTTTGGTGAAGGCAGCTGTCATAGGTTAAAAATAAGAAAACAAGGCAGTATACGAATGATTTAAAGGAGTTTGTATGGATGAAGCATTCATTTATCAGATACTGGCTATTGTTTCTGAGATTCCCAAAGGCAAAGTAGCGAGTTATAAACAGATTGCCGAGTTATCAGGCCATGACAAAAATGCTCGATTAGTCGGGCGTATTCTTTCACATGCTTCCTATTATGGGAAATATCCATGTCATCGAGTGGTAAGTCAATCCGGACGACTTGTACCACATTGGGATGAACAAAAAGAACTATTACTAGAGGAAGGTATTGAATTTAAAAAGAATGATCATGTAGATATGAAAAAATATCAGTGGAAAGTTTAAGAGTTAAATCCTGGGAAAATGTAATCATTGATATTACAACATGGACATGATATAATACCAAAAAGAGTGGTGAAGAACATGAAGAAAAAACTTTTATTGATGCTTGTTTTATTAATGAGTGGATGTGTAAACCAGGAAGAGCCTGAGAGTGATCCGGCATACTGTAGTTTTGATAGTGATGAGTGTCTGGCAAACAGTGATGAATATGAAACATTTATAAATGAAAGTGATGTTTTTATTGAAATTACTATGCAGGAAGCGATTGATATGTTTGAGAATCAAGAGAGTTGTATTCTGTATTTTGGTTTTCCTGATTGTCCTTGGTGCATAGAAGCTTTACCAATCATGGAAGAGGCTGCCAAAGAGAATGATAAGAATATTTACTATGTTCAGACAAGAGATGAAGAGCGTAATTTGATCTATACTGATGAAGAAAAAACAGCGATTCTTTCATATGTCGGACAATTTGAAGATACAGATGATGAAGGAAATGTTGCATTATTTGTACCGCTTGTTGTAGTTGTAGAAGATGGTGAAGCACTTAGCGGTCATGTAGGAACAATAGAGGGTCATGATGCTCATGAAAGACAAATGAATGAGGATGAACAAGACCAATTAAAAGGAATCTATGTAGAGATGTTTTCAAAATAAAAGAAAGGAGAGGTAGATATGCAGATCTCCAGCCGATTTACGATTGCGATACATATATTTTGTTGTATCGATCGATTTAAGGATGAGAAAATAACGAGTGAATTTCTGGCGGATAGCGTAAAAGTCAATCCAGTTATCATACGTAAAATATTAGGACAACTAAAAAAAGCAGGACTTGTAAAAGTACATAGAGGCAGTGGTGGTACTGATATTACAAGACCCTTAGAGGAAATCACCTTTCTTGATGTTTATAAAGCAGTAGAATGTGTAGAAAGCAACGGATTATTTCATTTTCATGAAAATCCAAATCCTTCCTGTCCTGTAGGACGCAATATTCATTCGATATTGGATGATAAGTTATTACGTGTTCAGCAGGCAATGGAAAATGAATTAGCGTCGATTACCTTAGCTGACGTAAAAAAAGATTTAGATAAAATACTTGTGAATGACCAGTCATAGAGCTGGTTTTTTTAAAATGAAGATGTAACTATTGACATTACAACTAAGAAGTGATACTTTATTAGATGTAATTTAAAACATTACAACAAAACGATCGATTCTATTTTTAACTAGGATAAGTGATAAAAACGTTAAAAGGGAGGTTTTATGAAAACAAGTGAAATATTGAATATTCTACAGAAAGACATCCATACCCGTTATTATCGCAACCGTTGATGAAAATGATCATCCCATTACTTGTGCGATTGATTTAATGTTATATGAAGATGATACGCTTTATTTTTTAACGGCCCGTGGTAAAGCATTCTATCAAAGACTTATGTCCCATCCTTTTGTTTCCTTAACAGGAATTAAAGGAAATAATACACTTTCATCCATAGCGATTTCTTTGCAAGGAAAAGTAAAAAATATTAAACATAAAAAACTTCAGGAAATTTTTGAAAAAAAATGACTATATGAAAAAGATATATCCAAATGTTCAGGCAAGAGATATTCTTGAGGTATTTTGTTTTGAACAATTCAGTGGTGAATATTTTGATCTAAGCCAAACACCTATTGTACGCATTCCTTTTTCTTATCAGCAATCATTGCCCAAGGGTGGATATCAGGTACTAGAGGGATGTATCGGTTGTCATATATGTTATGAAGTATGTTCTCAGAAGTGTATTGATATCACTCAAATACCTGTTAAGATTATTCAGAAACATTGTTTGCATTGTGCAAAATGTGCAGAAATCTGCCCTAAGCAAGTCATCGTAAAAATATAAGGAGTCAATATGAATCAGAAAGAAAGAGAAATTTATTTAATTGATCGATTGCTGATGGAGCGTCATCAGCAAGCAGATAAAAATGCGTATAACTTTGATCTGTATCGAGCATTAGTGAATCTACGAGAACCTTTGCCAATGGATGATGAGTATTTGAAAATAGAAGATGAATATTTACAACAGATTTTAAAGGAAAAAGGAATCATAAAATTGGATGATGATGAACGGATCGTTATATGGCAAGGAGATATAACACGTTTAAAAGCGGATGCGATCGTCAATGCTGCTAATGAACAGATGCTAGGATGCTTTGTTCCTGGACATCACTGCATTGATAATGCGATTCATACGTATGCAGGAATAAGATTGCGTTTAAAATGTAATGAGCTAATGAAAAAACAGGGATATTTAGAACCAACAGGACAAGTAAAGGTTACACCTGCTTATAATCTTCCAAGTTGTTATGTATTTCATACAGTAGGACCGATCGTATCTTCTACGCTAACAAAAAGGCATGAGGAACTGTTGAAAATGTGTTATCAGAATTGTCTGAAAAAGGCAGATGAAATGAAGCTGGATTCCATTGCTTTTTGTTGTATATCAACAGGTGTTTTTCGTTTTCCACATGAAAAAGCTGCCATGATTGCTATTGATACGATCAAACGATATTTACCTGCTTCTCAGTTGAAACAAGTTATTTTTAATGTGTTTAAAGATGAAGATAAAGAAATATATGAAAAATTGAGTAAGGACGAAAAGTAGTACTTAATCGAAAAGAAAAAGAAGAGATTTTAAATAAAAAAGTTAAATAAAAAAAATGAGCGCACTAAAAACAAGTGCACAAATGAAATAAAATAAATTTAGCGAAAATCAGGTTTCATTTTTAATCCAAGCATCAAGATGAATATTGATGGCGGCAAAGATTGAAAAGAAAGCTGCTTTGGAGTCTTCACGAATTCTCATCTGATGAAGATGATAGTCATTGAGAATTCTATTATTGATTCTCTCAGTACAAGTTCTATTTTTGTATAGTTCTTTCCATTTATCTGTTTTGTAAGGAACAGGGCCAAAAAGACGCATATCAAGCGAATCGTTAATGTAAACAGTTCTACCATATGGAGAAGGAGAACATGTATCTGCATGTGGACAAGAATCAATCAATCCCATTTTTAGAGGACAACGGAATTTTCTTCTTTGCCTTTGATAGTCGTAGCCACAGTGATACATTTCAACACCACAATCACAAATTGGTTTGCCGTTTTCACTAATAGAATCAAAGTGTTTATAAATATTTTTACCCAATTTACGTTGATTGAAATCAATGATTGGGATAATATTATGGTGACGCAGAAATTGGTAAACGGCAGAAGAATCGCTTGCGGAATCGAAACACATGAATTTTGGAGAGAGTTCAGGGTTAATGTCAAGGAAACGAGCGGTAGAGGAAATGGAAGACAGAGCATCATGACGAGAAGCTTTCTCTAAATCGATAAAGACGGGAAGGTCAGTATGGATTAGAGGGTTATGATAAGAAATGTTATAGAGAGTATAACCGAAGTAATACATTCCAAGATCACTGTCCCAACCAAAATCTGCGTTTTTAGCGCTATAACGATGAGTGTTTAAAATATTGTCATCTTTAATGATTTGATGACCAAAAGGAGAAGCATGAATATGAAAAGCAGAACCATCACCAGAAAAGACAAGATTGTAGGAATATGGTAATATTTTAAGTAAGATAAGTTTTAAAGGAGGAGTATGATGAGTAAGATTTCAATGGGATTTATTGGCTATGGTAATATGGCACAGGCCATAGCTAAAGGACTTGTGAAAGAAAAAGTAATAAGTCCGGAAAATATCTATGCCTGTGCGAAACATTATGATAAGTTAGTAGAAAATACCCAAAAGCTAGGAATCAATCCTTGTGAGGATGCAGAAGATGTCGTTAGAAAGGCTGATATGATCGTAATTGCTGTTAAGCCTTATCAGATTGAAGAGGTGGTAGGGCCGCTTGGTAATGCACTTATTGGAAAGATCGTTGTATCGGTAGCTGCTGGCTATACTTTTGATAAATATGAAAAGATTCTTCCTGAAGGAGTTCATCATATCAGCACGAATCCAAATACACCGATTGAGGTAGGAGCTGGAATGATCGCATGTGAAGATCACCATAATTTAAGTGAGGATGAACTACGGTTTTTCTATCAGGTGTTTGAACCGATTGCCTTGATTGAAATGGTAGAAACTTCTAAATTGTCGATTGCCGGAACGATTTGTGGCTGTACACCGGCTTATACAGCGATGTATATGGAAGCTTTGGCAGATGCCGCTGTTAAGCATGGATTGCCACGTCAAAGTGCTTATCGTATGGTTGCGCAGATGATTTATGGCACGGGGAAATTATATTTAGAAACGGAAACTCATCCGGGAATCATGAAGGATAAAGTGTGTTCACCCAATGGAACAACAATCAAAGGGGTAGCTTCATTAGAAAGGGATGGCTTTAGAGGAGCCGTCATATCAGCGATCGATGCTGCTGAGAATAAAAATGAGTATTGAAATATAGTCATAATATCATTTATAATTGATTAAAAGAGGGGGATATCATATGATGGAAAAGTTAAGATTATATTTAACACGTAAAAATGTTTATTTAGGAAATGTAGTGATTGGAATCGTTGCTATTGTTTTGGGAATCCTGTATCTTTCTGCTGGTGGAAATGTCTCAAGCCTTGATGATTTGGGAAATGCTTTGTCGCTTCTTAAATTTATGTGTGTACTCTTTTACATTGATTTGTTTTTTTCGTTGCTTTTGAGCATTTCTCTCGCTTTTCGTTTGTTTTATATCAAGGATAATGAAATCACAGTTAAGATTTTAGGTGGTTTAAGTGTATTTAGTACACTGATGGGACTTTTAAGCTTTTCAGGTGTACATGCACTTTATCAGTTGTTGAATGGTAATTTTATGGCACTTTTTGGCTTGAGTGGTATAGGCAGCTTAGGTACGATGCTATTTCTATTTATAGCTTGTGAAATTGCTCAAGGCGGTTTTGCTGGTTATCTTTTGTTTGTCAAGAAAACAGAGGAATTGGATGTGTCTGCAGTAAAAGAGGATGCTGAACAGCTTGGAGAATTTGCAAAGGAAAAAGCTTCTCTAGCTATGGATGCTGCTAGTAAAGGTGCGAATAAACTTTCTGAGAAGTGGAAAGCTTACTATGCGACTGAGAAAGGAAAAAAGACAGTACGCTATGGTGGTATTGGTATTGCTGGTGTGATCATAGTGATTGCTGCAGTAAGTATTTATTTCAGTTTGAAGAAAACTCCTATTGATCTTACTTCAACGTGTGAATTGACATATAGCGGGGTATCGGGAGAAGGTTATGCTGATGTCAATTGTAATGTAGATTATGATAGAAATAATACAAATTTTATGACTTTTGTAAATAATGTATACTATGAAATTGAAAATAATGGTTCATTGTCAAATGGAGATACGATAGTATTAAAGGCAATATATAGTGAAGAAACAGCAAAAGGAAGTAAAATTGAAGTGTTAAATCCACAAAAAGAATTTACAGTTGAAGGATTAGAAGTAGTGTATCGTACATTTGAAGAAATCCCTGAAGATGTGTCTTCACAATTTGCACAAGCTACAGAAACAGCATTAAAAGAAGATATTGAAGAAACTCAAAGCTTTTTTGGACCTGATACAGTCGTAATGAACAGTTGTGATTTGATTGGGGTTTATTATACTTATAACAGTTATTATCATGAAGGTACGGCTTATTATGTATATCGAACGAATGTTACTGAAGAGTACACGTCACAAACAGAAACAAATACAGAGTATTATAGTGTCCGTATTAATCCTATCAGCAGCAGTGAAGATGTGGATTTAGAATCAGACTCGTTAATAATATCACAGATAAATTTATATAGTGATGAAAAAACAGATGAAGAAGCAATTGATTATTTTAAGTCATATCAAAGTGATTTAGAGGTCGTTCGTGAATCTCTATCTGATGAAACTTATGTTGATGAGACAGTACAAAAAGAAAATTAAAGGATGGGATACATCTAATGCAATAAATAAGGATTTACAGAAATGTCGAATTTATGAATCTCTCATACAAAAAGATGAGGGATTTTTTTGATGTGTAGGGCTGATGTATTCACGCAGCACAAAAAAATTCAATTGAACCTTGTTTTTTTATTTGGTTTTACAAGTTAGATTAATATATCTTACAATATGATATCTTTGATTTATTGGTCCTTTTTCTCTTGAATGATCGTTTTTTTATTTTTGTTATATTCGTTGGTATATTCTCATCATTCTATCTGTATAGTCTTTTCTTGGCTCATCATCTTCACTCAGTATGGTTTGGATTAATCAGATGGTCTGTATCAGTCTGTAATATTTTTAATGAAATGATTTTGAATATCCATGTATCCTTATAGATATCTCCTGTAGTATCATAACAGGATGATATTCGTTAAACTTTTTCATTTTCATTCAATTTTTCAAATGATTGTAGAGGGTGTATTGATATCCCAGCATAGTTTTGCCTGCAAATTATCTCTGACTATCGAATATGGATCTAGTTAATACATCAAGTTTTGATGAATTCAAACAGTCGAGCGAATTAGAAAGCAGGTCCTGAACCTGCTGATTTCCTTTTGTTGTTTTTGAAAAAAATTCTGACATTCTTCAGTAGAATAATTTTAGAAAAAGACAGTCCTTGTAAGTTTTGAACTGCTCTTTATTCTGATCGTCATAAAAATTCATTAGTTGATGCAATTGAGAATTGCCTCTTCTCGATAATAGATTATCACTTTTGATAAGATCAATGCGATATTTTTATGGACTTGGTAAGATAATCAAATAAGCTATAAGCTGTATCAAACGATTACATATTTCTTTGTGGTTTCAATTTCTTGATTTTTTTAAAGTAAATGTTTCAGCTTGACAGATTTTGCCTATAAATCAAGTAGTTATTTGATGAATATTGGTTTTTTTATATTGTTTATAATCTTTTTCCTTGAATAAAAAATTTATAAAATTATTGCTCTGGATAGATATTTCTTCCAGATTCATATGCTTCGTTTAAATGCTTCGTTTTGTCAATCTGAGGCTTTCCGTCAGTGTGACCACATCCGCCAGCCAAAAGCATACCTTTGTCTTTAAACCCAATATAATTTATAAATACATATTGATAATAGGATACAGCCTGTTCAAATGTCCAGAAATTATTACCTGCAGCTGTCATAAGAAGTGCACAATCTTTTATTGGGTATTTCTCATGTCTTCCAAATGGAGGGTTTTCATCTTTTATGGCTATACAATAAAATCGCTCAATAAATGCTTTTATTCTAGCAGACATTGACCAAAAATAAAGTGGAGACGCAAAAACAAGACAATCAGCCTCTTTGATTTTGGGTACTAGACTATTAAAAGCGTCTTTTTGAATGCACGGCTTTTCATAGCGGCATGCATTACACCCTAAGCAAGGTTTTACCTCATTTTTTACAAGTGAGATTACTTCAACTTTATGACCTTTTTCAGTAGCTCCTTTGGCAAAGCTTTCTACAAGCTGTGCAGTATTACCTTTTGCTTTTCCACTACTCTGAATTATAAGTATTTTTTCATATATCTAACCTCTCTGAAAATATATAGGATTTCTGGCATCTATTATGACCAATTCTTAAATTCCACTCGGGAACTAATATATTATAAAATGAAATACATTGATAATCAATACCAATAATATATGCCATTTGTTCGCTTTATAGAAGATTTTTTCTATGATCTTCATTTGTACATACTCATATGTTAATTATTTTCTGTATACATTCTAAGGTACTTTATCAGTAAAATAAACGTTCAGTCTGCTGCTTGTCAGCCAGATTATATAGGTGGTTTTATTGAGAGAACATAATTTACTGATATTTAAATTCTTATTTTGGTTGCATTTGGGATTTATCCTTTTATTTTTAACCTACATATTTTATAATTGTCACGATTTAATTTAATTATAAAGTTTCCTAAGTATTAGGAAATTTTATAATTCCTATCATTTAAGAATAAGGTATCTCTAAAATGTAAAAAAGTATTTTATTATATAGACAAGGAAAGGAGGGATAAAATGGAAGATATAGTTATGATATGCTGTCAAATAATTTCTAAAGTTGGAGAAGCAAAAAGTTTATTTGTTGAAGCTATGAGAAAAGCGAGAAAAAAAGAATATAATAATGTTAATGAGCTAATGAAAAAAGGTGAACAGCGAATGTTAGAAGGACAAAGAATTCATGCTCAAATGCTACAGAAAAGTGCTTCTAAAGATGATAATTTAGAAATTAATTTATTACTCATTCATTCTGAAGACCAGATGTCAAGTGTAGAAACGATTTCCGTAATAGCGGAAGAATACATAGCTTTATGTAAAGAAATATTATGAGGTGGATTATGAGAAAATTTTATTTGTTTTGCAATATGGGAATGTCAACAAGTTTATTATCGCAGTCAATGCAAGAAGCAGCTACGAAATATAAATTACCAGTGATGGTTAAAGCATTCTCTTTTACAGAGATTGATGAAAAAATTAAAAATGATACTCCTGATGTTATATTGTTAGGTCCGCAGATTGGATTTAGAAGTGAAACAATTACTGAAAAATATAAGCAAATTCCGATTGGAGTAATATCTGCAGAAAATTATGGAATGGTTAATGGTGAAGCAGTATTAAAACAAGCTATTTATTTACTTAAAACATTTAATAAAAAATAAAAGGAGGAGAAACCAATGAAAAAAAGCTTAGATAAATTAATTAATGTATGTAATAAAATTTCACAAAATCAATACATGACAATAATATTTCAGGCATTTACACCAACTATGCCATTGCTGATTATATGTTCTATGTTTATGATCATAATTAGTTTTCCAGTAGAGTCTGTAGCCAATTTTATAAATTCTATTCAAATTGGTGAAGCATCATTATTCAATATTTTATTGCAGGGCACAAACGCATGCTTTAGCTTTCTTGGCCTATATATGGTTGTTGGTACTGCCTATGCTTATGCTAAAGTTAAAAATCTTGAAAGAATCAATCTATGTATTTTAGCTATGGGATGCTATTTTTTGATTATGGGTGATCTTTCAACGGATCGAACAGGTTCCAATGGTATAATGATTGGAATTGTTACAGCATTATTTGTAGGATATATTTATGAAAAAATACATAATAAAGGCTGGCGGATAGCATTGCCTAAAGGTACTCCTGAGGCCGTTGCTGATTCATTTATATCTTTGATTCCTTCAGCTATAGTAATTTGTATATTTTTATTGGTTTTCCTTGTAACTTCTGCATTTGGATATAATACATTTGATTTAATTAATATATTATTAAATAATTCATTGGGAATGGTAGCGACTTCTGTATGGGGATATATGTTTTTATATCTAATTAAAATGGTACTTTGGGTATTTGGGATTAATAGTGCTTTTGTACAAACTATTTGTATGCCTTATTTTTATCGAAATGATGCCATAAATTTAGCTTACTTTACTAAAGGAATAGGCAATCCGGAAATTTTGACAAGTTTTTTTGAATATCATTATGCTGGTTATGGTGGTGCTGGCAGTGTGCTGGCACTAGTTATTGCAATGTTTATTTTTGGAAAATCAAGACGATCAAAAAAAGTCCGCGGAATTTCCTTGATACCAGCACTATTTAATATTTCAGAACCACTAGTTTATGGATTACCAATGATGTTAAATCCCTATATTGCAGTTCCTTTTATTTTAGTACCAATTGTTAATATTGGGTTATCATATTTTGCAACAAGTATTGGATTGGTTGCATTTACTAATGGTGCTTCTATTGCATGGACTTGTCCAGTTATTATTTCAGGATTTTTAGCTGGTGGAATATCTGTCGCATTAATGCAATTAGTTTTGGTAATTATAGATGTTTTAATATATGCACCTTTCTTTATAGCTCTTGATAGAACATATCTTAACCAAGAAGAAACAGAAACAATCACTTTAACAGATGCTGATAGCATTGATCTGGAAAATGTAGATTTGTAGTAGAAATGGTAAAAAAATTGGAGGTTAAAATGAAATTAGGAGTATCAGTATATCCAGAACAGGAAACAATAGAAGAAATTGAAAATTATTTAAAGCTTGCTAATAATTATGGATTTACTCGTGTATTTACAAGTTTATTTTCTGTACAGGATGATAAAAGTAAAATCATTTCTTATTTTAAAAAATTGTCTGAAATAGCTCATAATAATCATATGGAAGTGATTGGCGACTGCAATTCAAAATTTATGCAAAAAATGGAAGCTACGCCTTCAGATTTATCTGTATTTGAAGAAATGGGATTTGACGTATTGAGAATGGATGGGGTTTTTGGTGATTACCGAGATTTAGAAATGATTGAAAATAAATATGGAATAAAAATTGAATTAAATGCAAGTGAAATGCAGGCTGTAGAGGGAATACTAGAAGCAGGAGGTAATCCTAAAAAAATAATGGCTTCATATAATTTTTATCCATTAAGAAATACTGGGGCGAGCCCGGAAGATGTAATAAAGGTAAATAATTTTTTTGAAAAAAAAGGTATTGAAGTTGAAATTTTTATATCGTCGGCAGTAGAAAATGCCCATGGGCCATGGCCTCTTAGGGATGGACTTCCAACTATAGAAATGCATCGTGATATACCACCATCTTTGCAGCTTAAACATTTGCTTGCAATGGGAGGAATCAGTTCAGTTATATTTGGAAATGGTCATGCCTCAAAAGAAGAGTTCGAAGATATTCAGAAAGTGATAAAAGAATCATATGTTACGGTAACAGATAAAGAAGGCATTTTTAAGGGCAATACTCATTTTGTTCCTGAAGGAGATATTTTGAGAATACCATTAACAATTATAGTGAACGAAAATATCAGTAAAGATGAAATGGATATTCTATTTAGTTATGATAAACATAATGTGGCAGAATATAATCATACGATATTTAGATCGAGATGGTCACGTTGTGTATTTACAAATAGTGATATAGCTTCTATTAAAGCAAATAAAGAATATTATAGTCCTGGAGATATTATTATTATCAACAATATCATTCCTAGATATATGGGTGAACTACATATTGTGAGAAAAGCTATTAAAGCAGAACCATATCATAATTATGTGGGTCATATTATTGACGAAGAGATGTTTCTTCTAGAGTATCTAGATCCAGGAAAATGTTTTTCTTTTGTAAGAAAATAAAATATTATTAAGAAAGGAATATTCAACTTAACCATGGAGATTTATTAAACAAAAATAAAGATTGACACAAGTTGAATAAATGGTATTTTATAATTATGCTAAATAAGAGACAGTTTTTCATATTAGAAATTTTAAAACAAAGAAAAGATTATATCACTGGTAAAGAATTATCAGAGCTTTTTAAAGTGACTGATAGAACAATTCGTAATGATATACTAAATATAAATATTGTTTATGATGATATTATTATAGCAAATAAAAGATTTGGTTATAAGTTGTGTGAAAATTCCTTTCTTGATGATGAAATATCAGCTGCTCCAACAACTAAAGATGAAACAGCTCATGCTATACTCAGAAAACTTTTATTGGCAAAAGACAATTCAGTTCGAATTCAGAAGCTTGCTGAGGAATTATATATCAGTGATTATTTAATCAAAAAAGACATTAAGCTTTTAAATAATATGATTTCCAAGTTTGGTTCACTTATAATAGAAAGGAAACATAATTGTCTGGTTTTAAGTGGTAAAGATGAAGAAAAGAAACAATTATTAAGTGAATTAATAAAAAAAGAAGCTAAAGGAAATTTTGCCAATATTACCTCAGTTGCAAAATTATTTGAAGGATTTGATTTGGTTTATCTGAAAGATAAATTGTTAAAAATTTTATCTAATAAAAATTATCAAATAAAAATCGAATATATACCTTTAATCATGATACATATAGGTGTAATAGTTAGTCTTGCCAAATATGATAAAGGAATGGAATTTTCTGAAAAAGATGAAGTTCCCATAAATCTAGAGGAATCAATTCTGGTTGAATACTTCAATTCCATAAAAAAAGAGATGGGCATCAATATTTCGTATTATGAGATTAAAGAAGTTGCGTACTTATTACATTCTGTAAGGTTAGCAGAACGGCCAGCGAATAATCAAAATAGTAATATGACAGTGTTAGAAATAATTAATGCTATTAAAGATACTATTTATGAAAATTATGGCATTGATTTCAAAGATGATTTTCTTTTTACAAACAGTCTTTCGTTACATTTAGAATCTTTATTTAAACGAATAAAAGAAAATAACGAATCAATTAATAATGTGTACCTATCTGATATAAAAAGTAAATTTCCGCTTTTATTTGAAATGGCCGTAACATCAAAGAAAATTATAGACAAATATTTGAATACTTCTATAAATGAAGATGAGATTGGACTTCTTTGTTTGCATTTTGGTACTGCTTATGATAGATATATTCAAAATGATAAATATAAAGTTTTGTTGATTTCACCTTTAGGGGCAGCAACGACTGAAAATTGTATGACAAAAATAAATAAATCTTTCAATTCAAAACTAAACATTGTAGATGTATCTGCATATTTAGATGAAGTAAATATCAATAAGCAAAATATTGACTTTGTATTGACTACCATTCCTTTAAGAACTACACAGATAATTAATATTCCTATTATTGAAATCAATGTTTTTTTAACAAGCGAAGATGAATTTATGATACATAAGGTGTTGTTAGAGTTAGATGAAAAAAAGAATGCGAAATTGGTTCAAGAGTTTAAAAATAAATATGTAAAAAAAGAATTATTTTATACTTATTTTTCGAGTAAAAAACCAAAAGAAATAATTAAAGTTATTACAGATGATATGGTGAAATTTGGGTATGTAGATGAGACATATTTTGAGCGTATTATGGAAAGAGAGCAGGCGGCATCAACAAGCTTTAAAAATGGTTTTGCATTACCCCATGCTACGGACTTTTCTGCAAAAAAAACAGCTGTTTCTATTTCAGTTTTAAGTAAACCAATCATATGGGGATCATATCCAATCTCTGTTATTGTTTTACTTGCTATTTCTGAAGATGATAAAAATGTTTTTCGTTTCTTTGTGGAACATATTGGAAAATTATTCAATGACCCAAAGACAGCTGCTCAATTAATCAATGCAAACTCTTATTTCGAATTTATAAAATATTTATGAAAAGAGAGGGATAATACAATGTTTACTAAAATATCTACAAAAAAAGCGCCAGCAGCAATTGGACCATATTCTCAAGCAATACTTTTAAATGATTTTTTATTTGTATCAGGACAATTACCTATTGATCCAGATACAAGTAATATTGCTTCCACAATAGAGGAACAGACTCGGCAAGTCATGAAAAATCTTAAAGCAATACTAAAAGAAGCAAAAATGACAACAGATAATGTTATTAAAACAACCTGTTTTTTAGCTAATATGGAAGATTTTTCTGTATTCAATCAAATTTATAGTGAAACATTTACAAATTGCCCGGCTCGATCTTGTGTAGCTGTTAAAGAGTTACCAAAAGGAGTATTATGTGAAATAGAGGTAATCGCACATATTTAATATAAAAAGGTGGACAAATGAAAAACAAAATGATAGACGCATTTAAATATGCACAAGGAGGATTGTTTAGTAAGGTTGAAAAAGCAGATGTAGGCGGATCATATCAAGAAATGGAAAGAAAGGGAATCCGTCTGATGGGATGGGCTGACCCATTTATGCCAGATTATTCTTTACCTGCTCATGTGAAAAAAGCGCTTATGACGGAAATAGATCAGGCAGCTGCTCCACACTATACCGCTCCTATTGGAAATCAAGAATTG
The DNA here is from genome assembly GCF_900104665.1 of Traorella massiliensis. GTDB lineage: Bacteria > Bacillota_I > Bacilli_A > Erysipelotrichales > Erysipelotrichaceae > Traorella > Traorella massiliensis. The sequence goes on from NZ_LT629969.1 coordinate 210,314, forward strand.
AAAAATGAAATTGCAAAAAAATTAAAAGAGAAGAATCATTTAAAAGTTGATCCTTGTAGAAATATTCTTATCACACCTGGATCTGATAGTGGTCTTTATTTTGCAATTTTACCTTTTATTGATCAAGGTGATGAAGTATTGATTCCATCTCCTAGTTATCCAAATAACTTCTTGAACATTTCGATTATGAAAGGAAAACCTATCAGTGTTCCTTTAAGTAAAGAAGAACATTATCAACTGAATGAAGAAATATTGGAGAAGTATTGTACTCCTAGGACTAAAATGATTCTATTAACACATCCGAATAACCCTACAACAACAGTGTTTAATAAAAAGTCATTGGAGATATTGAGAAACTTTGTTATTAAACATGATCTTATACTTGTTTGTGATCAAGCGTTTGAGGATTTTTGCTATGAAAATGAATTTATTACTCCGGCATCATTAGAAGGAATGTTTGAGAGGACAATCACTGTTTTTTCTTTTTCAAAAGGAATGGGACTTAGCGGATTAAGAGTAGGATATCTTGTATGTAGTGATATTATAATGGATTCTATGTTTGCAAATGCCGTTTCTGTATTAGGTGCTACGAATACAATGTGTCAACGTGCAATCATTCCGGCTTTGAAAGATTCTTCTTTTATGAATGAATTTAAAGAAGCTTTTGATTATCGCCGGCATCAGGTTTTTAAAATAATAAATTCAATTCCAAACGTTTCTATGGATTTGCCTGAATCAGGTTTTTTAGGATGGATTGATGTCTCTAAGATTGGAAATTCTTCCGAAATCGTTTCTTATTTAATACGAGAAGCTAAAGTTTCTGTAAATGATGGTATAAATTATGGTATAGGTGGAGAGGGCCATTTAAGAATTGTATTAGGTGTATATAAAGATAATGATAAAGTAATTAATGCATTATATAGCATAAAGGATGCATTAATAAAATGGCAAAATTTATCTAAGAAAGACCAGGTGATAGATATTAAGATATAGCACCGATAGTATTGCCACACGATTTGATGATACCAAATAACGTTAAAAAAGCTATCGAAATGTGATAGCTTTTTTATGTATGTGTGGACCGTCACGATAAATATTATTTTAATGTAAATCCTTTTTTTATTGATGGTATATATCGTTTTTGATTTCTGTTTATATTGTATAAAAGGACTACGATTCGCGAATGATGATATGTACTCAAATCATTGATTTGCTTGTCTTTATGAATGGTGACTCTTTCCATGAGTACCTACAATCAAGATATTTGTAGTGAGAAATTTTGAAGATAATATTGAAGTGATCGAGAAGAGGTTTAGGGATTTTAAAAGGTCTTTTATAGCTATTATTTATAAATAAGGAATTGTCCATTCTCAATAGCAGTAGAGATAGAATTCAATTGAGATTTTGAAATATTCAAAACAAAAGAAATAATTTGATCGATTTCATCCATAAAAAATACCTTCTATAAATAACGGTTTACAGAACCATTATCTCATAGAAGGTGATAGACGATTATTTTGAATAATCACGTTTTCCGAAAATATCGCTTCCGATATGTACCATCGTTGTTCCATGACGCAGTGCAATCTTGTAATCATGGCTCATACCCATGGATAATTCTTGAAAGTGATATTTATTTTTTAACTGTTCTGCCTTACAAAAGACTTCTTCAATTCTCTTTTCATCATCCGTATTCGGACCGATGACCATCAGCCCTTTGATCATGACATGCTTATAAGCATGTGTCAAGACATCCTCTAATTCATCTTCATCAAAACCAAACTTCGTTTCTTCATGAGCAAGGTTTACCTGCAACAAGACATTGACGATAATATCTTTTTTTTGAGCTTCCTTTTCAATGGTTTCCAATAAATGAAGCGAATCAACAGAATGAATAAGAACGACCTTATCTACGATATATTTCACTTTATTTGTCTGTAAGTGACCGATCATATGCCAGCGTATATCTTCATCAGGCCGATATTTTTCAAGCAGCTCCTGTACCTTGTTTTCACCAAAGTCAAGCTGTCCGGTCTGGATGGCTTCATCGATACAATTGCGGGGATAAGTTTTGCTGACGGCAATTAAACGAACATTTTCTGGTAAAGTATTTTTAATTCTGTAAATATTTTCTTGAATCATGACCATAAACAAAAAAACAGGATTACATACCCTGTTTCTTTAATGTTCTCAGTGCGCGAGCAGAAATACGCATCTTTTGAGGCTTACCATCTACTACCACTTTTACTTTTTGTAAATTCACATTCCATTTACGACGAGTAGCACGCAATGAGTGAGAACGTTTATTCCCTGTTAAAGGGCCTTTACCAGAAATTGCACAAACTCTTGACATAACGTAAACCCTCCTTTCGACTTACTTGTCCATAATTTGCTTTATTACTATACCATTATCTAACCTAATTTGCAAGTATAAATTTTAGCGATTTTCAGCGATTTTTAAGGCTAATTCGAATGCAAGAAAGACAATTTTGACTTTTTCATCTAATTTCGCATGTCCGCTTAAAGAACGTGGATCCCAGTCGCTGTGATCTAAGTTATCTCCGGCATAAAAGTATTGGAAAAAATCAATGCCTCTAAAATCACACATGGCCTGCATTGCAGCACACTCCATTTCAACACATAAAGCACCTTGTGCTTTTCTTCGATTTACCTTATCTCTAGTTTCACGATAAAAGGCATCTGTTGTCCAGCATCTGCCCTCAATGTAAGGATAACCGCTCTCTTTACAAATTTGTTTAAATTCAGGTACATACTTTTTATTTACTTGAATCGTATCGCTGGCAGGAGCATAGTGATAACTGGTTCCTTCCTCACGTAAAGCACTTGTTGGAATGATAATACCGCAATCTTCGATTGATTGATCTAAGACACCGCAGTTTCCTAAAAGAATTAAAGCTTCACTGCCCATCTGATGCACTTCCTCATAATCTCCCACACACATCGGAGCACCAACATAAGATTTATAGAAGGAAAATTTATGATCTTTATAGGTAATTTCATAAATAGGATTTATACCATTGCATGATGTATTATAAGCTATTTCTTTATGTTCAAGAAGACTCAATACTTCTTCAAAAAGTGTTTTTGAAAAAACAGAAATCGTAATAGGGGGGAAATCTTTGATTTTATCAACCGTTTTTTCAGGATCAATGACGGCTTTTTTTGTTGGGTCAAATTCTTCTAGCAGCATGTTATCACCTCATTATTATCCTATTCTAGCATATCTTATTTTAAAGTCAATAAAGCCTTTTTGTAATCTTTCCACTTTCAGGAAAACACTTCCAATTATTTGAAAGTTTCCTTGAAAAAAACGTTAAAATCTATTTTTATGTACCTCAAATTATGTTATTATAATAAGGAAAGCAGTTAGGAGGTATTTTTGTGGCGAATAAACAGATTCATGCAAGTGTTGAAATTGCAGATCATGAAGTCAGACTTGTCGTTGGCGAGTTTCATGAAAATCACTTAAATATCCTTAGAGTAGAAAGAGTACGGCACAATGGCGTTGAGAATCAAAAAATCGTTCATGAAGGTACGATTGTAAATGCTTTGATGAAAGCATGTGATAATGCTTCTAAAATACTAGGCTATAAAATAGAAAGAGTATTGTTGGCAGTTCCATGTGTCAACATGAAAAAATTGAACGGAAAAGTTAATGTTTCTGTAAAGGGTGACAGGATTCAGCTTTCAGATATTCAAAGAGGGATCAATGAAGTAATTATGAGCAGTCATGATGAAAATCTTGAACTTGTGAATATCGGAGGCATCAAATATGTTGTAAATGGTATTACTTCAAGAAAGATGCCGCTGAATGAAGAGTGTGATCTTTTTTCAATAGATTTAGATTTATTTTATTGTGACAAGAATACATTATATGCTTATGCCAATGTGATTGAAAAGGCAAATCTGGAAATTCTGGATATTTGTTTGGATTCATATGCGATTGGTGAAGAAGCTGCCTTGTTTGAACAGGCGATTGGAAATTATATTGTTTTGATTGATTTGGAAAGACAGACAACGACATTATCTTTATTTTCACATGGTAAACTGTTGAATAGTGAAGTATTGTATGAAGGATATGGAGAATGGCTGACACCGTTGACGAATATGACAGGGCTTAAAAGTGAGGTCTGTGTGCGTCTTTTAAGTGAAAATGCGGTTTTAAAAGAAAAAGATTATCCAGATGTCCCGGTGTTTTTATGGGCAAGTGGAAATCAGGAAAGGACCCTTTCATTGAAGCAATTACATGAGGCAGTAAAAGATGCTTCTAAGAAATGGCTGGAACTGATGAAAAATGCTTGTCAGCCGATGATGGAAAATGGAAAATGTCAAGTAATTTTAAGTGGAGAAGGCTGTGAGATCAGTGGCATGGATGAGGTTATCAGTCAAATTGATGAGAAAGCTATGATTTATGTTCCACAGACAATTGGTGGACGTGATTGTGCTTTGACATGTACGCTGGGTATGTTTTATGCGTGGAAAGAAATAAATGTGATTCGAAACAATTGGCTATTGGTAGCGGATGAACGTTTGATTGATGAGTCGCTGAAAGTCGTAAAAGGAAAAAATTCAGAAGAAAGCGGATTTACAAAAAAACTCATGAGCATCATCATGAATGAAAAATAAAAGGAGAACAGTTATGGGTGAGTTAGATTTCAGACAGGTAGCTAAAATCAAAGTATTTGGAGTTGGTGGCGGTGGCGGTAATGCCGTAAACCGAATGGCTAAAGAAGGTGTGCGTGGTGTAGATTTTTATGTATGTAATACGGATGCACAAGTATTAGCCATATCACCAGTTGCTAATAAAATTGTATTAGGTAGAGAATTGACAGGCGGATTAGGTGCAGGTGGTAATCCTGATATCGGTAAGGCGGCTGCCGAAGAAAGTGTAGAAGAAATTCGTGAAGCAATCAAAGGCAGCGATATGGTATTTATTACTGCTGGACTTGGTGGTGGAACAGGTACCGGAGCAGCTCCTGTATTTGCGAAGATTGCTAGAGAAGAAGGTGCATTGACGGTAGGTATCGTTACGAAGCCTTTCACATTTGAAGGAAAAAAGAAAACTCAGCAAGCCAATAAAGGTCTTGCGGAATTAAAAGAATATGTAGATTCTCTGATTGTTGTATCTAATAACAATTTGTTAGAGATCATGGGCAGAAAGCCAATCAGTGAAGCTTTTGAAGCAGCTGATAATGTACTTCGTCAGGGTGTACAGACGATTACGGACCTGATTGCAGTACCAGCCTTGGTCAACCTTGACTTTGCGGATGTTAAGGCCATCATGTCCAATCAGGGAACCTGTGTCATCGGTGTAGGTATGGCCGAAGGTGAAGACAAGGCGAAGGAAGCTGCGGAAAAAGCTATTCAGTCACCATTATTGGAAACAAAGGTATCAGGGGCAACGAATGCTATTATCAACCTGACAGGTGGTGCCAGCACGACACTTTATGATGCGGAAGATGCTCGTAGCGTGATTGCGGAAGCTTGTGGCGGTGAAATCGATACGATCTATGGTATTGCTATCAATGAGAACTTAGGAGATGCAGTCATCGTTACGGTCATTGCGACAGGATTTGATGCGGCAGAGAATACACCTGAATCAGCTTATACACGTGAATCCTATGAAGTACCAAAAACGGTAAAAACAAATCCATCAGGAAGTCATGTTGAAAAGAGTGAACCTGAGATTTTTCCTAAATTCTTTATGAATAAATAGTAAAAAACGCTGTTGTGTTAAACGACAGCGTTTTTAAATAGATGTTCATTTCTAATTATTTATCTTAAATAAATCTATATAAATGTCATAGGCATTTGTGCATTCTTCTAGTGAAAGATGTGTTTCTTTCACTAAATAATCAATGGCATCATCTTTAGTTTTAAATGAATTTAATAATATGGTCGTTTCAGAAATTCGATTGAGTGCATCATCAAATTCTTTAAAGGAAATAGTTTTATCACTTAAATCATATAAGTGATGTTTCAGCAAGGCCAATAGATTTTCATCAGCACACTTTCTATAATCATCATCAGCTATCTTTTGTCCTGCAAATAAATCATTGATCGAAATATCTAAAAGGTGACATAAAGGCTCATACAATGAAGCATCAGGCAAACAATAACCCGTTTCCCTTAGTTAAAGATATTGTTGGGTATTTCAAGATGTGTCATTCGATTTTGCCGATAAAGCGGTAGAAGATTTCTACCTCCTGTTCCCGGCTTCCGTCCTCACTTTTGACCGCTTCATGGACAAGGATTTTTTCAATCAGCGTATTCAGAAGTTCAGCCGTCAATTCTGTGGGATTGACATACTGTTTCATCAGACCTATCCACTTTTCAGCGTCAACCGCTGTCTGGGCGGCGGCCTCCATCGCTTCGTGAAGCCGTTCAATTTTTGCGTCCAATTCTCGCTGTTCGCCCTGATACTTTTCGGACAGCATATTGAAATTGTATTCTGTAATGCGTCCGGCAGACCAGTCCTCATACATTTTTGCAAACAGGGTGTCTACTTCTGCTTTGCGCTTTTCCGCCTTTTTCAGTTCGGCTGTCTGCCGCTTCCTTGCAGTATTGCGTTCCTTGTCGCTGGCGTTAAGTAGCCGTTTCAGAAGTTTGTCCCCATCCTGCTGTGCCAGCACAGACCAGTATTGCAGACGGGAAAGGACATAGGCGTAAAGCACATCATAGCGGATATAGTGCATGGAACACTGGTGCAATCCTTGCCCGTACTTGCTACAATGGTAGTGGGCATAGGGATTTTTGTTCTGACTGTTCACACCATAGGCCAGCGACCAACCGCAGTCCGCACATTTTACCAGCCCGGAAAATATCTGCGTTGTGCCATTCTTCTGCCGTCTGCGCCTGTTGCAAATCTGCTCCTGTACTTGACGGAACACTTCTTCGGAAATAATCGCTTCGTGGGTGTTCTCCACACGATACCATTCCTCTTTTGGCTTGCGTACTTTCTTCTTGTTTTTGAATGAAATGTTGGTCTGCTTATTGTGGACGCTGTGTCCGATATAGGTTTCCTCTTTCAGAATACTTTTTACCTGCGCTATCGTCCACGCATAGGCTTTTTCCTCCGGCGCTCCGGCATAGATATTTGCGAAAGTGCCGTATCTCTGGAAATTTAGCCAGCCGGGAGTAGGCACTTTTTCTTCGACCAAAATCCGTGTAATGCTGGCGGCTCCCCGGCCATGAACGGCAAGGTCAAAAATCTTTTCGATAATCCACCTTGTTTCCGGGTCAATCAGAAGATGGCCTTTCTTATCTGGGTCTTTGACATAGCCAAGCGGAGCATAGGCTCCATAGTGTGCGCCATTTGCGAACCGTGTCCGCATGGCCGCCTTTACCTTTTTGCTGGTCTGGCGGGCGTGCATTTCATTCAGAATGTTGAGGAATGGGGCAAGCTCATTCTCTCCGTTGATGGTGTCCACATTGTCATTGACAGCGATATAGCGGACGCCTTTGCTGGGAAAGTAGATTTCCGTGTACTGGCCGGTCAGAATGTAGTTTCTGCCTAAGCGGGATAAATCCTTCGTAACAACGCAGTTGATTTTCCCGTCCTCAATGTCATCAATCATTCTCTGAAAATCCGGCCTGTCAAAGTTCGTTCCAGACCATCCATCGTCGATATATTCATCTATGACATTCAGGCCATGCTCGGCGGCATATTGCCGGAGCATCATGCGTTGTGTCTGAATACTCCCGCTTTCTCCTTGCAGTTCATCGTCCCGGCTCAATCTCATATAAAGCGCCGTGTTGTAAATCGTAGTATTGTAAGGTTGTTTCACCGTTAAAAATCCTCCTTCTAAAGAAACAACCCACGCTTACAATACTTTTGCTCTATGGCAATTATATCATAAGCGTGGGCGTGCTATCAATGATGGGCTATCAGGTTGAAGCGGCTTTTTCTGCGGTGTGCCGCACCACATCTACAATCAGATCACCGAGGGGCTTCCCGCCTGCGGCGAAGTGTTCGGAGAATTTTATACGGTTGTTCCCACATACAAAATACTGCGTGCCGTTCTCTGCTTGTATGACCTGCCCTGTCCGGGGTGTAAAAGTATCGCTTTCGCTTTTTGCCATCCAGTGTCCTCCATATTCAGTTTTCAAGGTACAATGCCGCACAAGGGCGGCGAAATTTTCTGCTTATATCTATCACCTTTCCTTTACCGTGTGCCGCTGCTGCCGTTTCAGTTCCGCCAGTATATCCGGCGGGATACGGTTAACCAGCCGCTGTAAATTGTCCAGTTCGCTTTTCAGCTTTGCCCGTTCCATCGTATCTTTCATCTTTCCTTTTTCGCTGGCCTTTGCCCTTGCTTCCAACTTCTCATTCTCCGCCAACAGGTCATTGATCGTGACCTTGTACTTTTTCAACTGCCCGGAGAAGTTCTCCATCTGCGGGAACCACCTTTTCAGCATGGAGAGGGCTTCCTCTTTTTTCTTTCCGGCGTTCAGCGGGTTAATGCCGTCAAGGGCGACTTCAATGGCTCTGGCCTGTTTGGAGAGGGAAACAGCCTGTTTGAAAAGCCGGGTGGGGATATGCTTCCGGCCTGTCTTGCTGGCACTCTCCCCACGCTCCAAGTCAGGATATTTCTCCACCATATAGGCGTGAAAATCGTCCTGCCACTTCGTCAGGTTTGCCCGGTTGCCGATAATCTCCTTTGCACACAGGCGGTTGTCCTTTGTCAGCGGAACAAAGGTCAAATGCAGGTGGGGCGTTTTCTCGTCCATGTGTACCACCGCCGACACGATATTTTCCCGTCCTACCCGGCCAATGAGGAAGTCCGACGCCCTTTGGAAGAACGCCTGTATCTCCTTTGGGGATTTCCCCTTAAAAAACTCCGGGCTGGCGGTTATCAGCGTATCGACAAACCGTGTGCTGTCCTTGCGGGTTCGGCACCCGGCCTGCTCAATCCGGCTCTGAATGAAGCGGTAATAGCGTCCCTCCGGCTTGACGATATGGAAGTTGTATTTGCTCCGGCTTGTGTCAATGTCGGGATTGCTGGCATACTGTTCTTTCTGTCTTTCGTGATGGGCTACAGCGGCCTTGCCGGGTTGCCCTTGTGCTTCTCAAACCGTAAAATTGCGTGTTGTGCCATTCTGCTCCTTTCCCCATTCCTTTCCTATCCGGGGGTTTCCACAGGGAAAATCCCGCAGAAAATAGCTCGGATAGGATTGGAATGGATAGAATATAAATCAATCTTTTTATCTTTGTATTTCTATATACCGTCCGGTTTTCGTACGTCTCAGGAGTGATTTCCGTACTTCATGGGTACGGTTTTCAGTCCTCCGGCGTACCAGAACCGGATTTCTTGAAGTCGGTGTTTGGAACCGCTTCATAGGATTTTGGGAAAATGCGGTTGGGTTTTCCACAGCCCTGCTTCTGGATCTCCACCAGTCCGGCGTATTGCAGTTCCCGCAGGGTATTCACCGCTTTCTGCCGCCCACAATGGAGCAGTGTGACCACTTCACAGATAGGGTAATACAGGAAAATCCGTCCGCAGTCATCCGCCCACCCATTCTTGCGGGATAACTCTGTCCGGCGCTGGATAAAGGCGTACAGAACCTTTGCCTCGTTAGACAGGGCCTTGAATGTGGGGGCTTCAAAGAGGAAATTCGGGAGCCGGGTGAAGCTGAACGCCTTTTCCGGCTGATGGATATAGATGGTATTTGTCATAGTGCGTTTTGTGGACGGTTAGAAGCCCGTTTTCCGGGGCGGGCGATACTTTATACCACCTGCCCCGGTTTGGGGCTTGCAAAGCCTGATAAATCAAGGCTTTTTTCGCTCCTAACTGTCCACAGCAGACCTCCTTTTCCGTTCACTTTCTGTTTTCTGCCGCCTGTGAACTCTGGCGGCACAGCCGGGGCAGTATTTTGCCCGGTTGGATTTGGGGACGAACACGCCGCCGCAGACCGCACAGCGTTTCAAGTCCTTATCCCGGAAAATCCCCGCTTCCAGCGTTCCGTCCAGCGGCAAGACCGCCCAGCGGAACCACTTACAGCAGACCGAGAAAGAAACTGTCTGCGGGCAGGTGCAGGTGTCCCCATCGTCAAGGACAATGCAGTTGCCGTCCTCACAACAACAGCACTCCCGGCGTATCAGGCTGGCCGCCTGTTTCCTCTGCGCCGGTGTCATGCGGTAAAGGGAACCGTCCGGCCTGCGTTCCAGCGGCGGCAAGTTTTTATAGGGGTTATCTTTCATGCGTTCCCTCCATTTTGCTTTCCGTTGCCGTTTTCCCCGAAAAGGTTTCCTGCCTCGTCGTCGCAAGCTGCGTATCGTTCGTTTCACCGCAAGCGGCAAAACTCACTCGCTCCGCTGCTCCTCCTCTCCCCACAAAGCCATGCGGCTTTGCGGGGGCCCCGACAATAGCGGCGTGTTCCGGCGTTGGCACGCTCCCCATACTTCGGGACATTTTGTCCCGAAGTCCGGCTCCTTGCGGTGCTTCCCCAGCCGGGGTATTCCTTTTCGGACGGTCATTCTGTTTTCAAGGTGCTGTCCATCGATGAACTACCCTAAGTCTACACCTAAATGACCGCCCGTCCCGTATATCCAAGAGGTAGGAAATCGGCTTAAAAAACAGGCTATTTCCACGCTCTCGGAATTGTGGTATAATGGAAACAACGGAACGACAAATCTTAATTGAACGAGGTACAGGATGAAAACAGTTACAATATGTGGAAGTATGAAATTTGAAACAGAAATGCAAAGGATAGCATTTCTGTTAGAAACAAAACATAATATGAATGTTTTACAATGTGTATATAATGTAGATAATTTGGACATTACACCTATGGAACAGGTTGCTCTTGAAAATGCGCATTATAGTAAAATCGAACTCTCCGATGCAATTTATGTTGTGGATATTCAAGGATACATTGGAAATCAAGTTTCCAAAGAAATTGCGTTTGCAAAAAGTAAAGGGAAGAAAGTCATTTTTTATTCGACATACAGAGGAAACTAATTTCCCGTTTATTGAACAAACAAGGAGGGAGAGCATGGAGTTATCCATACAAGAACGATTGAAAGACCTGCGTGTGGAGCGTGGCTTGACGCTGGAACAGCTTGCGGAGAAAACCCATCTCTCCAAGTCCGCTTTAGGCAGTTATGAGGGGGACAACTTCAAGGACATCAGCCACTATGCCCTTATTGAACTGGCAAAGTTTTATGAAGTGACTGTTGATTATCTGCTGGGCCGTTCTCAAACAAGAAATCACCCAAACGCCGATCTTGCAGACCTGCATTTGAGTGATGATATGATTGAACTATTGAAAAGCGGGCTGGTGGACAATTCTCTTTTGTGTGAGCTGGCGACACACCCGGATTTTCCCCGGCTCATGGCCGACCTTGAAATCTATGTGAACGGCGTAGCGGGAAAGCAGGTGCAGAGCGCAAACGCCATTGTGGACGCTGTGAGTGCCACGATTATGAAACAACACAATCCCGGCTTGACTGACCCGCAGTTAAGGCAGCTTATCGCCGCCCATATTGACGACGACAGCTTTTGCCGCTATGTGATACAGCAGGATATAAACAAGATAGCCCTCGACCTGCGGGAAGCCCATAAGGACGATTTTTTCAGCGTCCCGGAGGACAACCCGCTGGAAGATTTCTTGCAGACCGCAGAGGAAACCACCAGCCCGGACAGCGACCCGGAGCAGGCGGCTATGATGTTTATCTGCAAGCGGCTCAAACTGAATTATAAGAAGCTGTCCGAGGAAGAAAAGAAGTGGCTGAAAAAGATTGCACAGAAGTCGGACTTGCTGAAAAATCCAAAGCCGCAGCGAGGACGGAAGTAAGAGAATAATAAATCAGATTATATGGAGGTATTGGTTATGAAAAAATGGTTACTGATAATTTCAGCGACTGTTATTTGCGTTGCTGCCGCTTTTTTATATTTCTTTAGTTTAACTCCCAAAGGAGATACCATTACCAGCAGAGAAAGCATACTGAACACCGCAATTTCAAAGGGGAATGAATGGACTATTGCAAAAGAACTGGAACTTGGCGGTTATATCGTGAGTGGAGCATATAGTGCAGATAATAAATCTACACTTGCCATCTTTGAACCAACAGGAAATGGAGATTACAAATTTAGTACATCAACAAACCGAAATAGTGATGAGATTATTGTTGGTGGCGTTGCAATAAACGGAGAATGGTATGATTTAATTTGGTTTAATGGTGCTAAAACAGAGTATGCCGAAATCACTTATACAATAAATGGACAAGTGCAAGATACATTGAGATACAGCACAGATGATATGGATATTATCTCAATTAAAAACCCAGAAAAAGAGTATTCCATTCATGTGGTTTACTATGACAATGATGGAAATAAGTACGAATAAATTGTTTTTCATCGAGAAAATAGAAAAGCCAGCCGAGCCAGTCAACGGTCAAGATGAACGGCGCATTTCATGCGCCGCCGTTGACAGTCCCGCCCGTCTTTGCTGATGGGCAATCAAGGCGGGAAAGCCCTAAAATGGCTTCCCACCCATTTTAATTTTTACATCTTTAAACACTCCAAAATCAGAAAGAGAGCGGCCAAGCACTTTGAGGGATTGGTCGCCTTGTTCACCCATTCAGCGGGACGGCGGGTGGCGGTCAAGGCCGGGTGTAAGCCCGTTCATTTCAGCCTTGACAGTTGCCCGCTGTCCTGCTACTTTTCCGGGAGTGTGGTCACAACTTCGGGACACTTTGTCCACAAGTTGGAGCGTAGGACGAGGGACGGAGCTTTCATATACGCCCTGTCTGCCGATGAAACCAGACCTGCGCTTGCGGCTCCACGCCACGCAAGCACAGCCCTGTTTTCCTGCCGCTTCAAATGCCCTTGCCCTCCCCGGCGGCAACGGCATTTTCACGGCAACGCCGACAGAGCGTATAACACACTACACTTTGCTTTGCAAAGTCGTGTGCCAAATGGGGGCGTTGCCCCCTTTGGAAACCCCCACAAGAAAAGGCGGTACGCTACCCCCTCCACGGGGCGCATACCGCCTTTTCTTGTTGTCCAGCCCTCCGGCTGTATCGGTTGAGCAAAAGTCAGCGTGGGATAGATGTGGTATCTTTATCTAAGTGAACCCCCATTTTCCCATTTTGAAACTGATTTATCTGTGGTCCCTAATTGTCGGGCAAGTTCTACTTGTGTTAGATTTTTATTTTTACGACATTCCGCAATAAATTTATCTATTCTAAATAGTTATTCTTCTAATACAGCCTCATATCCATTTGTCTTATCTCCGGTAATCGTAATATAGTAAGATTCACCAAATTTCGCATGTAAAGAAATTGTATTCATCTTTTTTGTATATTCCTCTGGATAGATATTTTCATAATTAGGATCTACATATTCTGTGATGATCGTAAATTGGATAGTCATATTTTCTACATCACTTGGATTTTTAAATTCTTGTTTGCTTAATGTGTAAATAATGAATTCATCATGTTTCAACAACGATTTATCTGCATTTGATGTACCGCCACTGCCACTAGATTCATTTGCTTCATAATCTACAATAAGCAAACCTATATCTTCTTTAATATCTAATTGTATTTGCAGTGCTATTTCATCATCGCTGGCTTCATAGGTACCATCATTCGGTTTACTACATCCAAATAAAGACAAAATCATCAGTACGATCATTAATTTCTTTTTCATAAAATTTCCTCACTAACTATTATCTATGACATATTTCTAATATCTTTTTCATGGTATTTGCACTTCTTATCGTTATTGAATGGCGGATATCTGTACTTGCAGTTTTGCTCCACCAGTTTGTTTTTTGATAATCTTTTAAACGATACGACCAGAAGATGTTATTTTGATATTCTTGTATTTTTTCATATTCATTCGGATTCCCTAGAACTTCTTTCATCTATAGTTCTAAGGCTTGCTTTTTTCTCATAAATTGCTAGGGGAGAGTGAGTCATGGACAAGTACAGCATAAAAGAAGTTGAACTGCTTTTTAATACGAGCGTACAGCATGGGCTATCACATCAGGAGGCTTATAAGCGACTGCAAAGTGATGGTTATAATGAAATTGTCAGTGTAAAGAAGCAAACGATATGGATGATCTTTTTGGAACAGTTTAAAGATCCAATGGTACTGATATTGTTGATAGGGGCTATTTTATCTCTATTCTTAGGAGAAATCATCGATGCATTGATTATCTGCCTGGTGGTGATGTTAAATGCGGGGATAGGTACCTTTCAGCTAGTGAAGAGTGAAAAGGCTTTAGAGGTGTTGCAGGCAATGATGCAGCCAACTTGTAAGGTTATGCGTGATAGTAGTGTCTTGATCGTTGAAACAAGAGAGATAGTGGCAGGAGATGTCATTGAATTTGAAGCAGGGGATCGTATTCCGTGTGATATACGTCTTGTGAGCACGACACGATTGATGATGGATGAAAGTCTATTGAGTGGAGAAAGTCATAATGTCTCAAAAAATGAGTTTTATCGTACGAAAGATAAAGCGGCTATAAGTGATCAGCATAATATGGTTTTTATGTCTACATATGTTACCAGTGGCAGAGGAAAAGGAATTGCCGTAAGTTGTGGAATGAATAGTGAAATGGGGAAGATTGCGGACCTTTTAAATGAAGATCTTAGTGAGATGACACCACTTCAGAAAAGAATGAATCAGCTTGGCAAAATGTTAGGGATGCTGGCGGTAGGCATTTGTATCATTATGCTGATGGTCAGTCTTTCAAAGGGTAAAAATTTTCTAGAGATGCTGCTTTTGGCAATTTCTTTAGCGGTTGCTGCAATTCCGGAAGGATTACCGGCGGTTGTGACGATCGTGCAGTCGATGGGTGTCAGCATGATGTCTAAAAATAAGGCCATCGTACGTAAGCTCAGCGCAGTGGAAACATTGGGATCTGTCAATGTGATTTGTTCAGATAAGACGGGAACTTTGACACAAAACAAGATGAGCGTTGTCAGTACTTATTTTAATCATGAATTTGATCAGGAAGTACCTGCTATGGGACTTGTCTGTATGGCTTGTGCTCAAAATGTTGCCATTGGTGATATTCTTGTGGGTGATTCCAGTGAAAAAGCACTGGTGGAATATGTCATGCCTCGTTTATCTATTTCAGATATCAACTGTGAATACTTACGTATTGATGAAATTCCTTTTGATTCTGTACGTAAGAAGATGAGTACCGTTCATCAAAAGGATCAGGATCAATATATATTTTCTAAAGGTTCCTTGGAACATATTCTCAAACAATGTTCTTTTATCATGATTCAACAGCGAAAAGTTCCTTTAGGAGAATATGAACGTAAACGTTGTTTAGAGGCTTGTGCCATCATGGAAAATCAGGCTTTAAGAGTTTTTGGCTTATGTATGAAGAAAAGTTCATTGACCAATCGTGAATATGAGAGTGATGCGACATTTTTAGGTCTTGTTGGTTTGAAAGATCCTGTAAAGGAAGAAGTGAAGGATGCGATTGAAAGATGTCATGAAGCTGGAATTGAAGTTGTCATGATTACCGGGGATTCTTTAAAAACAGCTTTTGCGATTGGTAAAGAATGTGGGCTTGTAAGTCATGAAAAAGAAGTGATGAGTGGTAGTGATATTGATGAATGCAGTGATGTTCAGTTGAAAAATAAGATCAAAACAATCAAAATATTTGCTCGTGTTTCTCCTAGCCATAAGGTAAGACTGGTAGAAGCCTATCAAAAAGAGGAAAGAATTGTCGCAATGAGTGGGGATGGGGTGAATGATGCGCCTGCCCTTAAAAAAGCAGACATCGGTATTGCAATGGGGAAAGGTGGTAGTGATGTTTGTAAGAGCGTAAGTGATATTGTCTTGATGGATGATCATTTTACAACGATTGTAAAGGCGATTGAAGCTGGCAGAAATATTTATTTAAAGATTCAAAAAAGCGTGTTTTATTTACTTTCCTGTAATTTAGGAGAAATCATGACCTTATTCTTTTCCAGTCTTTTTCTAACACAGCATGTACCTCCTTTATGTGCGATTCAGCTTTTATGGACCAATCTAGTAACAGATGCTTTTCCGGCCTTGGCATTAGGTGTAGAGGCAGATGAAAAACAAGTGATGAAACAAAAGCCTAAACCAACTGATGAAAGCTTATTTGCCCATGGTGGTCTGATTTTTGTGATATGTAATGGATTGTTTATTGGGACGATTTCATTAGTTGCATTTAAAGCGGGTTTAAAAACAAGTGATTTATGTGGGCAAAGCATGGCATTCATGGTGCTTTCTCTTTCTCAGATGTTTCATTCATTGAATTGCCGGCAGATTCATGTTTCGATGTTTAAGATTGGCTTTTTTAAGAATAAGTGGTTATTGCTGACAGTAGTAATGGGAATTATTCTACAGATATTTGTCTGTCAGCTTCCTTTTATGAATATGCTTCTTAAGACGATTCCTTTGACACTTACCCAGTGGCTGATCGTATTTGGTTTATCGATGAGTACGATTTTGATGAATGAATTGAGTAAATTATTTAACTGATTGAATCATAAAATCATGATTAACAATGACAAAAGAGCAAACTTATGATATTATTTTCTCGTAAAGGAAGGTAGTAGAAATGAGTACAACTTTAGTTGTTTTGGCCGCAGGAATGGGTAGCCGTTACGGTGGTTTAAAACAAATCGATCCAATCGGACCTAATGGAGAAGTCATCTTAGAATTATCAGTTTATGATGCTATTCAAGCAGGGTTTGATAAGGTCGTATTTATTATTAAAAAAGCAATTGAAAAAGAATTTAAGGAAGCGATTGGTGATAAGCTTTCTAAACAAGTACAGGTAGAATATGTATTTCAGGATTTTGCCTGTGTTCCGGAAGGTTTTAAAGTTCCAGAGGGAAGAGAAAAGCCACTAGGTACAGCACATGCCCTGTACTGTTGCAAAGATGTTCTGGATGGACCATTTGCAGTCATCAATTCGGATGATTATTATGGACAAAGCTGCTTCAAGACACTGTATGATTTTTTAAACAATGAAGCGAGTGAACATCATTATGCCATGGTAGGTTATGTGCTTCACAATACATTAACGGATCATGGCAGTGTAGCTCGTGGACAATGTATCGTAGAAAATGGAAAGCTTGTGAATGTGATCGAACGCACCAAGATTGAAAAGCGTGATGGCAAGGTAGTGCTTTTCTTAGATAATGAATGGCAAGATATTGATCCAAATACACTTGTATCGATGAATATGTGGGCATTTACACCTGATATTATCGATGAAATCACCAAAAAGTTTGAAGAGTTCCAGCAGGTATTGGAAAGTGATCCTATGAAAGGTGAGTTCTATATCCCGAATGTTGTTGGTGAATTATTAAGGGAGCATAAATGTGATGTAAAGATGCTGGAAAGTCATGATAAATGGTATGGTGTGACTTATCAGGAAGATAAAGAAAGTGTTAAAGAAGGTATTGCTTCTTTATATAAAAAAGGATGTTATCCTGAACCATTATGGAAATAGCTCGCTATTTCCATTTTTGTCATTTAGGAGGTGATTAAATGGAACAAACAAGTTTATTTGAAAAGGGACAAAGTGCTCCTTTAGCCTCAAGAATGCGTCCAAGAAATTTAAAGGAATTTGTAGGACAAACACATTTATTAGGCGAAGGGAAAATGTTAAGAAGGCTCATTGAAAGTGATCAGATTTCTTCGATGATCTTTTGGGGACCTCCCGGTGTTGGAAAGACGACCTTGGCTCGTATCATTGCCAATCAGACAAAAAGTGCTTTTATTGACTTTTCAGCGGTAACAAGCGGTATCAAAGAGATTCGTGCAGTCATGCAAAGAGCAGAGGAAAATCGTCGTTTTGGAGAGCGGACGATCTTATTTGTTGATGAAATTCATCGCTTCAATAAGGCCCAGCAGGATGCTTTTCTACCTTTCGTGGAAAAAGGCAGCATTATCCTTATAGGTGCTACTACAGAAAATCCCTCTTTTGAAATCAACGCTGCTTTATTGTCAAGATGTAAGGTTTTTGTCTTACAGGCTTTAAGCATTGATGAAGTTGTATCACTTCTAAAAAGAGCTATTCATGATGAAAGAGGCTTTGGATATCAAAAAATAGATATATCTGAAGATATGTTACGAATGATTGCGACATTTGCGAATGGAGATGCTCGTAGTGCTTTATCAACTTTGGAAATGGTGATATTAAATGGTCATATGGATGAGAATGGTATTCATATTTCCATGGAAATATTGGAACAGTGTATTTCTAGAAAATCGCTGCTTTATGACAAGACTGGTGAAGAACATTATAATCTTATTTCAGCTTTACATAAGTCTATGCGTAACTCTGATCCGGATGCAGCCATCTATTGGCTGGCAAGGATGTTAGAAGCTGGAGAGGATCCTTTGTATGTTGCTCGTAGAGTCATTCGTTTTGCCAGTGAAGATATAGGACTGGCAGATCCTAGAGCCTTAGAGGTAGCGGTGGCAGCTTATCAGGCGGCTCATTTGATCGGGATGCCTGAATGTACGGTAAATCTTAGTGAAGCAGTCATTTATATGGCTTTAGCTCCTAAATCAAATGCTTTGTATACTGCCTATGAAAACGCTAAAAAAGATGCCTTGAATCATTTGGCTGAACCGGTACCTTTAGTCATTCGCAATGCTCCTACCAGACTTATGAAAGAACTTAATTATGGTAAGGACTATCAGTACGCTCATAATACCAAAGAAAAACTCACTAATATGCAATGCCTTCCTGATTCATTAAAGGAAAGAGAATATTACCATCCATCGAATCAGGGATTGGAACAGAAATATCAGGTAAGACTTGATGCAATTAAAAAATGGAAAAAGGAACATCAGTGATATGTTACGACTGTTAAAAGAAAATGAATTTGATGAAAGAATATTTAAGTAATTTTGATGAATAAACAGTTAGAAATGAAATGATGAAATGTCCGTATTGTGGTAAAGAAATGCAGCATGGCTATATTCCTACAGATACAACGCCTGCACAGTGGATTCCTGATGGAAAAAACAAAGTTTATTAAAAACAAGCTACTCAAAAGATTGCAGAAGAATTGTTTCTGAGAATACTTTGCTTGGCATTCATGCAAATGCAGATTATTGTGAAGTATGTGGTATTATAATATTGAAGGAAGAGAGATAAATTTCTATTTGAAAAAGAACTAAGCAAAGAAAGATCTATTATTGAAAATGCACATTTAATTTATGATGGGGAGTTAGAAATTATACGAGGATATTTTCATGATGATATAAATGATGGCGTAAAAAGCAAAAATGGATTAAATACTTCTACAATGTAAATTTCGAAATTCAGAAAAATGAAATGATATCGACAAATTGGATAAGATATGTTAGAATAATAACGGATGAACTCCATACAAATAGGAAACCCCAGTGTTGCGCCACTGGGGTTTCATTTAGGAGGGAGGATCGCAGATTATCGTTGAATCAGACTGATGTACAGTATGATCAAACGCAAACATTCTTTCACAGCTACTACATTTTCATATAATAACTGGAGAAGAATGATGAGTTCAAAACCCAACTGCACCCCCTCCATACAAATAATATAGGTGTCATGGATCCTCACTCCCTCCTTTGTAGGACACCTACTATTCTATATCCATGAAAATGTCATTTTTCCTAAAAAAGAATGAAAAAAGTTTATTTTCTTATTATTTACTTCTCACTAAACAGTAACCAAAAAGAATAAAAGAATAAAAATGATTATCCTTCTGTTGAATAGTACAGGAGGATGTTTTTTTTGGTATAATAAAAATGGGTTTAACGAATATAGGGTTATATTTATGTTTATCTGACTGTAAGAAAATTTATCATTTTGACACTTACGATATTGGCTTTGGTAGGAGTAGTTGCAGAACAACGAATACATTTGATAATTAGGAGGAAATTTATGAAAAAAAATCATGTCAGTGTTTATCGTTATGAGTTGTTTATTGGGATTAGGCGGATGTAAAAAGGATATGAATGATATTATTGACGATGAACCATGTGTAAGGGGAGTTGTTTCTGAAACAAGTGATGCATATATAGTTATCGAGGTAAATAAAGATGATGATCTATATAAAGATTATTCACGTATTCTTGTTTCCCTTGAAGTAGAAAATGAGGATAGCATAACAGATTTTACTATTGGGGATGAAGTAGCTGTTTATTATAATGGAACTATTGAACAAAGCTTACCGCCTCAGATAAACCATGTTTATGCAATTCTTGAACTATATGAAGATGAATAATTATTATTTATGAAAGTATGAATGAGATGATATAAGGATGGGATAGATTTATCTAGAAATTTTTTAAATTCAAGTAAAAGGTTTAAGCCAAAATATTTTATAGATTGATTTGATAATTGTGAGTTTTGAAAGGAATCAGGGAAATTATGGATATTACAGTAGAAATGGTAAAAAAATTAGTGAGAGAACAGTTTCCTCAATGGCAGCAGCTTGATATTTTTCCCGTTGCGAAAAGCGGGTTTGATAATCGTACATTTCATTTAGGAGATACAATGACAGTTCGTTTACCTAGTGGATTTGATTATGTGGCACAAGTTGAGAAAGAAAACAGGTGGATGCCTTATTTACAGGAGCATCTTGATTATGCTATTTCAAAACCAATCGCTACTGGGAAACCAACGAGCTATTATCCTTTTTCCTGGTCAATCAATTTATGGATTGAAGGAAATACGTTACTTGAATGTTTTGATGTTGATCAGAAGCAATTTGCGAAAGATTTAGCGGAGGCATTACATAAATTACAGATGGTGGATTGTCAGAATGGACCGGAAGCAGGAAAGCATAATTTCTATCGAGGCGGTGATTTGAAAATATATCATCAAGAGACACTCAATGCTTTAAAAAATCTGGAAAATCGTTTGCCAGTAAAACAGTTATCTCATATATTGGAAACGAGTATTTCAAAGATATATAAAGGTAAAAAAGTTTGGGTACATGGTGATATAGCGCCAGGAAATATCTTGCTTCGAAATAATAAGTTTTATGGGCTTATTGATTTTGGAATACTTGGCATTGGAGATCCTGCTTGTGATTATGCAATGGCCTGGACTTATTTTAATGAAGAAGCCAGGAGATTTTTTTTAGAAGGTTTACCTGAGGACATGGTAAATCGTGCAAGAGGCTGGGCATTATGGAAAGCTTTGATTACTTATGACGATAGTGATGAAAATTTTAAACAAAGTGCACGATATACTGTTGATGCTATTTTAAGAGAAGGATTAAACGATTGAAAACCAATTTTGATATGAGTAATTCATTGTGAGAATTAGATAAACAGAAAGAGGTGGATCAAGTGTTTCGTTTAGCTCCGATAAGATCATGGAGATATATCTCCATGACATTGGTTTTTGTAGCAGCCCTTTTTACTTTGATGGGTACTTTTGGAATTGAAGGTGATTTGGTCATACATTGGAATGAAAATGGAGTGATTAATGATTTTGCAGGAAAATGGATCTTATGGGCAATGTTGCTGTTGGCATTTATATCAATGTTTACATATAGCTCTCTTCGAAAAAATCGCAATGGGAATGATCTGTTAAGTGTAGAAATGGCTTGTGCTTTTTCATCTGGGCTAGTATCTACATGGACGATCGCAGATGTGATACTTGTTATTTATAATTTATATCCATTAGCAGTTATCCCTGAAATTGGTATGATTGCGATTGTGTGCTGTTATATTTTGTTTTTTATGGCTGCTTATATTCAAAAAAAGAGAAATAACAGATCTTGACTGATGAAAAAAGTGTAAAAAAAAGTCCAGTAGCGATACTGGACAATATTATTTATTGTGGCTGCTTACCGATATAAGCTAAGATACCTCCATCAACGTAAAGAATGTGTCCGTTGACAAAGTTGCTGGCATCAGAAGCAAGGAATACAGCTGGTCCCATAAGATCCTCTGTAGTACCCCATCGAGCTGCAGGTGTCTTAGAAATAATAAAGCTATTGAATGGATGACCTTCTGTTCTTAATGGTGCAGTCTGAGGTGTTTCGATATATCCTGGACCGATACCATTGCACTGAATGTTGTATTCACCATATTCAGAAGCAATATTTCGAGTTAGCATTTTTAATCCGCCTTTTGCAGCCGCATATGCAGATACCGTTTCACGTCCAAGTTCACTCATCATGGAACAGATGTTAATGATCTTGCCATGTCCTTTTTTGATCATTGAAGGAATGACTGCTTTTGATACGATGAATGGTCCATTTAGGTCAATATCGACTACTTTACGGAAATCATCGGCACTCATTTCAATCATTGGGATACGCTTGATGATTCCGGCATTATTTACAAGAATGTCAATGACACCTACTTCTTCTTCAATTTTTTTGACAAGCTCTTGAACGGCATTTTCATCGGTAACATCACATACATAGCCGTGTGCCTGAATACCAGCTTCTTCATAAGCTTTTAAACCTTTATCGACTAATTCCTGGTTGATATCGTTAAATACGATCGTAGCGCCTGATTTCGCAAATCCGCTGGCAATCGCAAAACCGATTCCATAAGAAGCACCCGTAACTAAAGCAATCTTACCGTCTAAACGGAAGCTTTCTGGTGTGAATTCTTTCATTTTTTGTACCTTCTTTCTTTATTCCCTTTAAGTATACTGATGTTTGATTTGACTTTCAACTCTTTTGTTGGGCAGAATAATGAGGAAGTTTTTTATTTACAAAAGTCACACCATTTGCATCTTTTTCACATATCATATAATATAGACAAAAGGATGTGAGTTTATGAATTGGTTTTCGTTATTAAATTACAATTTGAATCGGGTCATGGAAGTGGACCCGGCTGCGAAAAGCAAGTTAGAAGTATTCCTTTTATATCCACATATCAATGCACTGATTCATTATCGGATCGGTCATTTCTTCTATACGCATAAGTGGTATTTTGTCGCTCGTTTATTTGGACAGATGGGACGCTTTTGGACGAACATTGAGATTCATCCGGGGGCTACGATCGGGAAAGGTTTGATCATTGACCACGGAACAGGCTGTGTGATCGGTGAGACAGCGGTGATTGGTGATGACTGTCTGTTGTATCATGGTGTTACCTTAGGCGGTAATGGCAAGGAGAGAGCAAAACGTCATCCAACGTTGAAAAACCATGTGATGGTCGGCTGCAATGCCAGTGTATTAGGGAATATTACAATTGGCAATAATGTTCAGATTGGCGCAAACAGTGTTGTTGTAAAGGATATTGGAGATGATCAGGTGGCTTATGGAATGGCTGCGAGCATCAAAGAAGTCAAAAAGCAGGAACATGAAAAATGTCCGATCATAGAAAATGTAAATGAGTGATTTATTCGCTCATTTTCTTTTGAATTATGATACAATGTTGAGGAGGTGATTTAATGAAACATATAGAAGAATGCTTAACATTTATTCATGACTCATCGAGCATGTTTCATGCAGTGGAGAATGTGAAGAAAAAATGTGTTAATTTTATTGAATTAAGTGAAGGGGAAAAATGGCAGCTTGAAAAGGGGAAAAGCTACATCGTAACACGGAATCATTCATCTGTAATTGCATTTACGATTGGTAAATATATGGATGATCTGGCTTTTAATATCTGTGCTTCACATACAGATTCACCAACTTTCAAATTGAAGGCGAATGGAGAAGTAGAGGCGAATCATGCTTTAAAGGGCAATGTAGAAGCTTATGGGGGCATGATCATGAATACGTGGTTAGATCGGCCATTGCGTTTAGCGGGCAGGGTATGCATTCGTCGTAATGGAAAGATCGAAGAAGTTTTATATGATTCAAAAACAGCTGTTTGTAGTATTCCAAATGTTGCGATTCATATGAATCGTAAGTTGAATGATGGTTATGTTTATAATCCGCAAAATGATATGATGCCTCTTTTTAGCTCAACTTTGAAAAAAGGAGCTCTAAAGAAAAGGATCTGTGAGGATTTAAATATACGTGAAGAAGACTATATCAGTAGTGATCTTTATTTAGTTGTTGATGAAAAAGGAAAGGTATTTGGTTTACAGGACGAGTTTTTCTCAAGCCCAAAAATTGATAATTTAGAGAGTGTCTATACGACATTAATGGCTTTTTTAAATTCAACCAATGAACGTCGTGTTAATATCTTTGCTGCTTTTGATAATGAAGAAGTAGGAAGTAATACGAAGCAGGGGGCAGATTCTTCCTTTTTAGAAGATGTGATGAGAAGAATTCAAAAGGGATTGAATTATACATATGAAGAATATTTGATGTCGCTTTCTCATTCGATGATGCTGAGTGTCGATAATGCTCATGCCCTGCATTATAATCATCCTGAATTTTATGATGGAAATAATGCGGTTTATATGAATGAAGGTGTAGTTATCAAATCAAATGCTAATCAACAATATACCAGTGATGCAGTATCAGTGGCTTTGTTTACAGAAATCTGTAGGAAAAATGATGTGCCTTATCAGTTTTTTGTTAATCGAAGTGATGTGCGTGGAGGTTCTACTTTAGGAAATATCTCAACGTCGCATGTATCGATTAAAAGCATTGATATTGGCTGTGCACAGTTAGCGATGCATTCAAGTGTAGAGTGTGCAGGGGTTGAGGATATTGAACATATGATCCATGCCTGTACAGCTTTCTATGATTCAAATATTCATGAAAAAGATCATCAGTGGGAGGTTTAATTATGAGTAAATTGATTTTGCCGGCAAATTATGAAAATCCGCTATCTTATTTAGATAGTGAAATCGCAATTAAAATCGTTAAAGATCAGTTTGAGAAAAGATTGGCGGATTGTTTGAATCTGGTGCGTGTTTCAGCACCGCTTTATGTTTCTAAGAAAAGTGGTTTGAATGATGATCTTAATGGTATTGAAAGACCGGTTAGTTTTGAAATTAAAGATTTAGATGAACAGGTTGAAATTGTCCATTCATTGGCTAAATGGAAAAGAGCTGCTTTAAACCGTTATGATTTAAGAGGGTTTGAAGGTCTTTATACGGATATGAATGCAATCCGCCGTGATGAAGAATTAGACAATCTCCATTCTGTTTATGTCGATCAATGGGACTGGGAGAAAGTTATAACTAGAGAGAATCGTAATCTTGAAACGCTCAAGGCAACGGTTTTAAAAATTGTAAAGGCGATCGTTCAGACACAGACGATTTTACGTTATGCTTATCCGCAGTTAAAACCGATGGTGAGCAATAATGTCTTCTTTATTACAACCCAGCAGTTAGAAGATCTTTATCCGGATCTGACACCTAAAGAAAGAGAAGATGCGATCTGTCGAAAACATCAAACAGTTTTTTTGATGCAGATCGGAGATCAATTGAAAAGTGGTCAAAGGCATGATGGACGGGCACCTGACTATGATGATTGGCAATTGAATGGGGATCTGTTAGTTTATTATCCTCTGCTTGATCGCTCTTTTGAATTAAGCAGCATGGGAATTCGTGTTGATGAAAAGAGTTTGGTTAGTCAATGTGAAAAGGCGAATGCGAGTGAAAGATTGAATTATCCGTTTCACAAACAAATACTTGAAGGAAAGCTTCCTTTAACGATTGGCGGGGGAATCGGACAATCACGTTTATGTATGCTTTTGTTGAATAAGGCTCATATCGGTGAAGTTCAAGTGTCGATGTGGAGCGAAGAAATGCGTCGGGAATGTAAAGAAAATGAGATCAATTTATTATAAGGAGAAATTATGAGCAGCGTATATGAAGAATCATTGAAATTACATGAAGAACATAAAGGAAAATTGGAAGTTACTAGTAAAATCAAAGTTAAAAATATGCATGATCTAAGTCTTGCTTATACACCAGGGGTTGCAGAAGCTTGCCGTAAGATTCATGAAAATCGTGAAGATGTCTATAAATATACAACTAAAGGTAATACAGTAGCTGTGGTGAGTGATGGTTCTGCAGTGTTAGGATTGGGAAACATTGGTCCGTTAGCTGCCATGCCGGTCATGGAAGGAAAATCTATTTTATTTAAGGAGTTTGCAGGTATTGATGCTTTTCCGATTTGCTTGGATACGCAGGATACTGAAGAAATCATTCGTATCGTAAAAGCTTTATCGCCAACGTTTGGGGGTATCAATTTAGAGGATATTTCAGCACCTCGCTGTTTTGAAATTGAAAGACGATTGAAGGAAGAGTGTGATATTCCGGTTTTTCATGATGATCAGCATGGTACAGCAATCGTTGTCAGTGCAGGTATCATCAATGCGTTAAAACTTGTGAAAAAAGATATTGAAACAGCTCGTTTTGTCATAAATGGTGCCGGCAGCGCTGGAATCAGCATTGCTCGTCTTTTGCTTCAGTTAGGTATGAAAAACTGTGTACTGGTAGATAAAAAGGGTGCTTTGTGTGAGGGTGAGCCTTGGATGAATGAAGCTCAAAAGGAAATGGCTCAGCTTACTAATCAGGAAAAAATACGTGGTGATCTAAAGAAGGTGATTGCAGGTCGTGATGTTTTCATCGGTGTTAGTGCACCCCATGTATTAACAGCAGAAATGGTAAGTACGATGAATCAAGATGCGATTATTTTCGCAATGGCGAATCCAACTCCAGAAATCATGCCTGATGAAGCTAAAAAGGGCGGTGCTCGAGTGATTGCGACAGGCAGAAGTGATTTCCCGAATCAGATCAATAATGTGCTCGTATTCCCAGGTATTTTCCGTGGTGCTTTAGATGCTCGCTCAAAGGATATTACTGAGGCTATGAAACTGGCGGCTGCAAAAGCGATTGCCAGCATTGTCAGCGATGATGAATTAAATGAAGAATATATCATTCCTGATGCCTTTAATCCTAGGGTTGCGGAAGTTGTAGCTGAGGCAGTAAAAAAAGAGGCTTTAAAATGAAACAGATCAGTGTTCTTGAAATCCATGACAAGATCAAAAACATGGTTCAGCAAGTAAATTTTCATTATCCACAAGATATTGAAAAACTATTAAAAAAAGCTTCACAAAATGAAACGAATCCTTTAGGAAAAGAAATTTTAGGGCTATTAGAAAAGAATCGTCAGATTGCTGCGGAAAAAAGAATTCCGATCTGTCAGGATACAGGCATGGTCATCGTATTTATTGAAATCGGACAAGATGTTCAGCTAGTCGATGGATCTTTAAATGAAGCTATCCAAAAAGGTGTTGCTTTAGGATATGAAGAGGGTTATTTACGTAAAAGTATCGTTGCTGATCCACTGTTTCATCGCATCAATACACAGGATAATACCCCATGTATCATCTATCCTTCCATCGTAGATGGTGATACGGTAAAGCTCACTGTTGGCTGTAAAGGTTTTGGCAGTGAAAATATGTCTGTTATCAGAATGCTGAAACCGGCCCAGGGGGTTGAAGGCGTTAAAGAAACTGTTCTTCAAGCGATTCAAAATGCAGGACCGAATGCCTGTCCGCCAATGGTGGTCGGTGTTGGTATTGGTGGTAGCTTTGATTATGCAGCTGTACTTGCTAAAAAAGCTACCTTGCGTGACTGTATGTTAGAAAATCCAGATCCTGACTATGCTCAGCTTGAAAGAGAATTGCTGGAAGAAGCCAATCAGCTGAATATCGGTCCACAGGGATTGGGCGGTAAGACAAGTGTCTTAAAAATCAATATTGAACAGGCACCGACACATATCGCAGGTTTACCGGTAGCTGTTAATATTTCATGTCATGTTACACGACATATCAGTGAGGTGATCGAATGAAAGTAACATTACCTTTGACAAAAGAAATTTGTGAGAATCTTCATGCGGGTGATTCTTTACAGCTAAGCGGCATCATCTATACGGCTCGTGATGCAGCTCATAAACGTCTTGTGAACATGATTCATAAAAATGAAACGCTTCCTTTTGATTTAAAAGATGCTTGTATTTATTATGTAGGACCGACACCCGCTCCACCTCATGCGATCGTAGGCAGTGCTGGTCCAACGACCAGTATGCGCATGGATGCTTATGCTCCTTTGCTTTATGATCTGGGAGTCAAGGCAACGATTGGAAAGGGGTATCGTACACAAGAGGTCAAGGATGCCATTATCCGTAACCATGCATGTTATCTGATTTGTATCGGTGGTGCAGGAGCCTTACTGAGTCAAAGTATTAAAAAGGCGGAGTGTATTGCTTTTGAAGATTTAAAAGCAGAAGCAATTTATCGCTATGAAGTTGAAGACTTTCCTTGCATTGTCGCAATTGATAGTCATGGAAATAGTGTCTATTAACCTTACATTTTACTTACACTTATGCAAGAAAGCCCCTTTTTAAACTGAATTTGTGTATAATGAAAACGGGTGATCAAAATGAAGAAATTCATCAAGTGGATGTTTTCAATTATTTTACTTGTTTTTATCATTCTAACGTCCTTAGGTTTTGTAGAATATAAAAAGGCAATTAGTGAAATATCTTTGAAAGATAAAGTGGCAGAGATTCAGGCAAGAGATGATTATGTTGAAATTGAAGATATTAGCGACTATGTATTAAAGGCTACTGTCTCAACAGAAGATCAGCGCTTTTATTCACATTCGGGTGTTGACTTCATCGCCTATGGAAGAATTGCCTATGTTCTTTTGACAACGGGTGAACTTAGCGGTGGGGGAAGTACGATTACCCAGCAGTTAGCGAAAAATCTTTATTTTGGTTATGAGCCTTCGATCATACGAAAGTTTGCGGAATTTTTCATGGTTCATGATATTGAAAGTCAATATGATAAAGATACGATCCTGGAAATCTATTTAAATATCATTAATTATGGAGATAATCATATGGGTATTTATCAGGCAAGTGAAGGTTATTTTGGAAAAGAACCTAAAGATCTGACATTCAATGAAGCTACCCTGGTCGTAGGTATTCCACAATCACCAAGTAATTATCAGTTAAGTGATCATGCGGAAAATGCTTATAAACGGCAGCAGGCAGTCATTCAGACGCTGATTGATACACAAACATTTAGCGAAGATGAAATAAAAGAATTAATGGACTCAGAGTGAGTCCATTTTACTTACAGAATTGAAATGAAAAAGTAATGCTGTTTATGTTAAGATAAACAAAGACGAGGAGGAATCGTTTTGAAATTATATTCTCGCAGACAATTATGGGTCTTGTCATTGATCATCATAAGTCTGATACTTATAGGTTCTTTTTATGATTATCATATATCTGTGAATCTTTATGATGCCAATAACCCATTTGGTATTTTCTTAGCGGGTTATGGACAGCTGCCGGCGATGATTTGTCTGATTTGTGGTGCTGCTTTATTGGTCAAAGATGCATATAGTTATAAAGATAGAAAAAAAGGTCTTTTTGTATTAACCTTAGGCTTTGTATTTCTTATTGATCTTTTTGTTTTTGTGATGCTTGCATTTGATACCCTTAAATATATTCCTGCTCTTCCTGTTTCTTTATCAGTTATAATAGCTCTTATCATCATTTTAATTTTTAATATATTAACATGGAAAATATTCAAAGAATCTGATAATCAAATGATTCGTAAAACAGCCTGGTTTCTTTTGCTGACGCCTGTTTTGACATTGCTTGTCATCAATCTTATTAAAACACCTTGGCAACGTCCTCGCATGAGGCTTATTTCCGTGCATTCTGAGGTTGATTTTCAGCCATGGTGGACTATCGGCAATTCTATTAAAGAACAGTTAAACATGCAGGGAATACGGGCAGATGAGTTCAAATCTTTTCCTTCAGCTCATACGGCGAGTGCTGCCTGTATGATGACTTTATGTGTATTGCCATTGATTCATGATTCTTTTAAAAAGAAAAGGAATGTACTTTTTTATGGAAGCTTGCTTTTTACTTTGACAGTAGGTTTATCAAGAATTGTTGCCGGAGCTCATTTTCTTAGTGATATTACGTTTGGCATGATGATTGCATTTATGATACAAGGACTGCTTGTGAAACTGATCTTTAAGGAAAATGGTCAAGATGTAAAAGAAGAAAACATATAATGAAATATGAAAAAAATAAGATGGATTTTAATTCCGCTTTTAGCCCTTCTTTTATTTATTCCTTCCTATGTGAAGACAATTCAGCAGGGAAGGCTTTTAAGTGGAGTCACAATTGTTTTGGATAGTGGTCATGGTGGAAAAGATTTGGGTGCCAGTGAACAGGGAGTTGATGAAGCTCCTTTAAATTTAGCCATTGTGAAAAAACTTGAGACAAAGCTGAAAACGTTAGGCTGTACTGTGATTCTGACACGAAAGGATGAGAATGATTTAGCTTCTGCTACGGCAGCAAACCGTAAAAAGGAAGATATGAATAAAAGAATTGCGATTATCAATGATGAAAAGAATGATTTATTTATTAGCATTCACATGAATAAATATCAAAGTGAAAGTGTGAAAGGATTCCATGTTTTTTATAAGGATGGAACATCTAAATTATTAGCTAGTTATATTCAGGAAAATGCCAATGTTGCCTTAGAACAAGATAAAAGGATTACAAAGGGTAACTTTTTTATTCTGAATGAAAGCAGGATACAAGGAGTATTGATTGAATGTGGCTTTTTAAGCAACCCTTCGGATCGTAAAAATCTTATAAATGAAAGCTATCAGAATAAAATTGTTGAATGTATTGCTGATAGCATTATTGATTATTTTGATAGTAAAGGAATGAATTAAAAAAGGCATACGGTGATGCCTTAGTATTTAAATTC
The DNA here is from genome assembly GCF_900104665.1 of Traorella massiliensis. GTDB lineage: Bacteria > Bacillota_I > Bacilli_A > Erysipelotrichales > Erysipelotrichaceae > Traorella > Traorella massiliensis. The sequence goes on from NZ_LT629969.1 coordinate 240,976, forward strand.
TTCTTGAAGTGCATTTTTTATTTGATCTAAGGTTAATCCTTTGCTGCTTAAATAATTTTCCATATCTTCTTTCATGGATTCATTAGTAGCATCAGAAAAAGTCATTAAAACTGTATCATTATCTACGATATAGGTTTCTGAATCATCACCACTGGCACAATAGATAAGAGTACCGACACCAGCACCAAAGGCTTCTACAACCGATGCCTCCTGATCGCCAAGAGTGATATATACTTTGAATTTCACTCCGTCATCATTTTTAGCCAATCCTAAGGTAGAATCATATGAATTTGTTTCCGTTTCTAATGTAAAGACTTCCTTAACAGCTTCTAGATCGCTTTTTTCATTTATTTCTTCCTGTTGTTCATTTTCATTGCTTGGATTATCGGCATTGCTGTTATTATTGCCACAAGCCGTAAGACCTGAACAGAGACCTAATGCAAGTAATATACTTAATAGTTTTTTTTTATTTTCCTTCTTGTAATTAAGTACATTTTAATGATTTCTATTTTAATAGAATTTACTTAAGTATTATATCATAAAAAATGAATTAGCTTATTTTTTTGTTAGGATATCTGTCTAAGGTATTGACGACACTTACTATGAAAAACTATCAAGAACTTGCATAAACCTAAATATGGGAATTTTCCTTATTTTTGATTTTTTGAAAATATAGATAATATTTTTTAAACGTTTCCAATAAATAGTACATTCAACAAATAAACAAAGCTTTGAAAAAGGTTTTGTTTATTACATGGCAGAGCTTAAGGAAATACAAAGTTTTGAAATAAAAAATGAAGATGAATTAGTTAAATGTTTAGATTTATCTTTCCAAAATCTTTCCAACGATAAATCTGAATAACAAAAAAAAGCCTATTTTTAGGCTTTATTTATTACATGGTGGAGCTTAAGGGATTCGAACCCTTGACCCCCTGCGTGCAAGGCAGGTGCTCTCCCAGCTGAGCTAAAACCCCATGTATATTTTAAATCGATGGTGGGCCTGAATGGACTTGAACCAACGACCTCACCCTTATCAGGGGTGCGCTCTAACCACCTGAGCTACAGGCCCATATCATCGATTGCTCGTATATAATACCATCAACAGAAACAGTTGTCAACAAAAAAATTAAAAAAATTTTTATTTTATCAAACTACTTTTTATAAGTATTGATGGCATACTGAATCGCAATAATAGTTTTACTATCACGAATCGTTCCATCGAGTACTTGCTTATATGCCTCATCAAGATCTAAGAAATAACTGTTAATGCATTCATCTTCATCCATGGCTTTTGGGTGTTCAGCCTTAACAAGATTTTTTGCTTCATAGATATGAAGGATTTCACCACAAAAGCCTGGTGTTGGATAGAAAGTAAAACGTTTGATCATTTCTTCGGCCTTATAGCCAGTTTCTTCTTCTAATTCTCGTCTAGCACATATTGCCAGATCTTCATTTGGTTCAATTTTTCCGGCAGGGATTTCGATTGTTTCTTCAGAAACAACATAACGATATTGCTTAACAAGTAAAAGAGCATGATCTTTTACTGCTAAAATAGCAACACCGCCTGGAGCTTTTACACATTCACGATAGCTTGTAGCTCCATTTTCACATAATACTTCATCTTTTGTTACTTTAATGACGTGTCCGTCATAAATCAGCTGACTGCTAAGCTGCTTTTCCATATCAATCACCCTTTTCTATTATAAACGATTCTTGTTTTCCTGACTATCTAAAAAAGAAGAAGCTGTTCTTGAACTGTTGGGACTTGCATATGAATAAGGTATATCAGCAACTTTCTCAAACTGATTCCTTCCGCAAGGCTAAAAAAAGAAATAGATCGTAAAGCTATCTAAATCCGAGTTTAAAAAAGCACTTTCTTAAAGTCATCCTTGAAAGAATGGATTTCTGATGATATATTTTAACTAGGAAACACATGAGTTACATCAAATAGGAGAATATATGAAAAAAGCAGGTATCTTAATGGCTGTTTCATCATTGCCATCTTTTTACGGAATTGGTGATTTTGGTGAAAACTGTCTACATTTTATTGATGATTTAAAGAAATGCGGCTGCCATATCTGGCAGATTCTTCCTTTGAATCCTTTAGGCTATGGCAATAGTCCCTATCAGGCATATTCATCAAAGGCAATGGATGAGCTATATATTTCTTTAGATGAACTAAAGAAAATGGGACTGATTGAAAACACAAAAAAGTTTAATGCTTCTAAAAAAAGAGTGAATTATGATGAAGTACGTCGCTTCAAAAGCGCTTATTATCATGAAGCATATCATAATTTTAAAAAGGATGAATCATATCAGACCTTTGCTTCACAAAAATGGGTCATTGAATATGCCGTATTTCTTGTTTTTAAAAAAATGAATGATATGAAGATCTGGCATGAATGGCCGCAAGAACAACAGAACTGGATCAAAGATCATAGCTATGATTTAACTTCACTTAAAGAAAAGATCGATTATGAGATCTTTCTTCAGTATCTATTGTATCAGCAATGGATGAAGGTAAAAACATATGCGAATGAGAATGGTATTGAAATCATGGGGGATCTGCCTATTTATGTAGGTATTGATAGTGTTGATGTATGGGCCAATCAAAATTATTTTTTATTGGATGATAAATCACATCCAACTTTTATTGCCGGTGTACCCCCTGATTATTTCAGCGTAACAGGTCAGCGATGGGGTAATCCGTTATATGACTGGGATTATATGAAAAAACAAGATTTTGATTTTTGGTGTGATCGATTAGCCTATAATGCTCAGCTATTTGATATGATCCGTATCGATCATTTCAGGGGATTTGATACGTATTGGAAGATTCCAGTCAGTTGTCCGACTGCTGTGGAAGGAGAATGGATGGAAGCGCCTGGATATGAACTTTTTGATGTCTTATTTCAAAAAATAGACAACTTAAAGATCGTTGCAGAAGATTTGGGTAATCTTAGACCTGAAGTACTTAAGTTAAGAGACCATTATCATCTTCCGGGCATGAAAGTCTTACAGTTTACTTTTAATCCGCAGACACCCTATGCCAATGATGTTGAAAACGTAGTGGCTTATACGGGAACACATGATAATCAGCCATTAGTAAGCTGGTTTAGTTCACAATCGTCTTCTTTTAGAAGAAGAACAAAAGTATTTTTAGATACTTCCGGTTATCATTATGAAAATGTTATTGATAATCTAATTGCTTTTTTAATGAATAGTAAAGCAAATATGGTAATTATTCCAATGCAGGATATTCTGCATTTAAATGCGAAAAGTCGTATGAATACACCAGGGACTTTGATAGATACGAACTGGACATGGAAACTGGCTGATTTTAAAGATTTTGAGAAAAAACTGGATAGATTTTCTGAAATGATTCAAATATCACAACGGTAGACATTTTTTCATTGTGATAAACATTAAGATATGTCATAATGGAAGAGGGAAGCTGTTATGAAAGAAATGCTGCTGATACTTTATATCTTATGTTTTGGACTGTTGATGATAGCAGTTTATATAAAAAGATATGCAAAGTATTATCTTATATTTAAAACGATGACGAGTGCAGTTTTCGTCATGCTTGCTTATTGGACAATGAGAGAAAAGCTGTTTGGATTATGGCTGGCGGCTTTTCTTTTTTGTTTTCTGGGAGATGTGCTTTTAGGAATGGATGAAAGAAAGGAAAAAAATGCTTTCTTTGTGTGGGGGCTTGTAAGTTTTGTAGGCGGACACCTTATTTTTATCTTAAAGATGAGTGAACTTACTTTTTTAGAAATATGGGATCTGATATTGCCTTTAGGCATTGGAGCTGTCACTTTCTTTTTGATCCGGCTTCCAAAGTTTCATGTAGGGAAGCATAAAAGTGCGGTGATTCTTTATTCGATGGTCGTAACATTGCTTTGTGTTAAAGGGTATGATATGCTGATGCTGAATATTGATTATTGGAATGTTTTTGCAGGATGTCTATTATTTTTTATTTCTGATTTTCTTTTGCTTTTTATTTATTTTTATGAGGATAAGGTAAAAATCATGCGTTTTTTCAATCTGTTTACTTATTATAGTGCTGTTGGTCTGTTGGCGTGTACGATATTTATATGATCGTGATAAGTGTTGAGACAATGATTCATATGTGAAAAGTGTCTCTTTTTTTTAAAGTATAATTAGGTTATAATATTCAATAAAGGGAGAGATTATGAAAAAAAGATTAATCAATATTTTATTTAGTAAAATGATGATTACTGCCTATATTATTATCTTTGAACTCTTTCTGATCTTTTTGTTCGTATCTTTTCTTTCATCGATATCAAAGCCGATTTCATTGTTTTTAAAGATATTTAGTGTTTTAATGGTCATATATGTCTATAACCGCAATGACAATCCGTCATATAAGCTGGCATGGACTTCAGTGATTTTAGCTTTACCAACCGTTGGCGGTGTGCTTTATATGTTATTTGGCGGCAAGAAGGTTTCAAAGGAGCTGCGTAGAATTATCGATCGTTCTAATGATGATACCAAAGGGATCATGCTTCAGGAAGAAAAATTGCTTGAGAAACTGCGGAAGGAAAATGTTGAAGCTGCCAAGCAAGCGAATTATCTGATGAAATATGGAGGTTATCCATGTTTAAGTCAGACCGAGACGACTTTTATTGCTAGCGGACGGGAATATTATGAACTTTTGATGGAAGAAATCAAAAAAGCAGAAAAATTCATTTTTCTTGAATATTTTATCCTTGAAGAAGGAAAAATGTGGAATGATATTCTTGATGTCTTATGTGAAAAAGCTAAAAAGGGTGTAGATGTACGTCTGATTTATGATGATGTTGGCTGTATTGTTAAATTGGAAGATGGATATGATGAGAAGATGAGTCAAATGGGGATCCGCTGCAAGGTATTTAATCCGATCAAGGCTCGTTTGGCCATCCAGATGAATAATCGTGATCATCGTAAGATCACTGTTATTGATAACAAGACAGGGTTTACTGGCGGTATCAATCTGGCAGATGAATACATGAATATCAAAGAGGTTTATGGACATTGGAGAGATCAGGGAATCATGCTGAAAGGTGATGCGGTAAGTTCATTGACGTTTATGTTTCTACAGTTTTGGGATTATGGAGAAAGTATTAAGAGCGACTTCTCATCTTATTTGATGTCTTATCCAAGAAACGATGATGGGTATGTGATTCCTTTCAGTGATGCACCGACAGATGATGAAAGTGTAGGCCAGAATGTTCATTTAAATATTATTCATGCAGCCAAGGAATATATTTTTATTCAGACACCTTATTTAATCCTGGATAATGTTGTTCGAGATGCTTTGGCACTGGCGAGTAAGAATGGTGTAGATGTTCGTATCATGGTGCCTTGTATTCCTGATAAGAAATTGGTCAATCAGGTTACTAAATCAAATTATGAATATCTTTTAGAAAGCGGTGTCCGTATTTATGAATATACCCCAGGTTTTGTTCATGCGAAAACGGTAGTTAGTGATGATGAATTCGGTGTGATTGGCAGTATTAATTTTGATTATCGAAGTTATTTTCTGCATTTTGAATGTGGTGTTTGGATGTATCGATCAAAAGCAATCTTAGAATGCAGAGATGATTTTTTAAAAACACTTGATAAATGTCATGAAATTACATATCAGGAGTATATGAAAACAAATGTTTTGGTTCGAATCGTACGTTCGATCCTGAATTTGTTTTCACCATTATTATAAGGGGGTACATATGAGTAAAATTGGTTTGATATGTGAAGGCGGAGGGACAAAAGCTGCTTATACAGCAGGAGTTCTAGAATGCTTTTTAGATCAGCAGATTGAATTTCCATATGCGGCAGGAATCAGTGCCGGTGCATTTTGTCTTTTGTCGTATGTTTCAAAGCAAAAAGATCGTCTGCGTGTTACTGGTGTTGATTCTACGGCTCGAAAAGAAGCAGTTGGCTTATATCCGATCCTTCATGAAAGAGCTGTTTTTGGAATTAATTCCACTTATGATTTTGTAGAAGAAAAAGTTCCATTGGATATTAAGACTTTCCGTGAAAATCCGTGTGAATTAGAAATGGGGCTTTATAATATAGAAACAGGAAAGGTTGAATATTTTAATAAGGAACAATATTCGGATGATGGATTGGTCGTAAAAGCGGCTTGTTCGCTTCTGATGCTGACTCATCCTATCAGGATCAAAGGTGAAAGATATATGGATGGCGGTTTGATAGATATGATTCCTGTTGAACAGGCATTGCGTAATGAATGTAAAGGCGTTGTTTTCATTTCTACAAAAGAAGAAAATTATATCCGTAAACCGGCACCAAAATGGCAAATGTGCTTAGCTCGAATTCTTTTTCGCAAGGAACCTTATATCGCAAAAGACTTAAGCATACGTCATGAGAATTATAAGAAACAGTGGAACAAAGTGAAAGAACTGGAAAGGGAAAACCGGGCCTTGATTCTTCGTCCAAGTATGGATATGGGGATCACCCGCTATACAACAGATGGTGAAAAGCTAGGTAAATGGTATGATTTAGGGTACCAGGATACGTTAAAGCGGATTGATGAAATTAGAGCTTTTATGAATCAGATAAAGTAAAGAAATGTAAAGAGAGTGGACTTTCACTTTCTTTTCTTTTTACGGTTAATTTACATACGAATGCTTATTCTTTTACATACTATGACTATAATAAAGGACGTAGTTGAAAAAGGAGAGATTGTAAAACTATGAAAAAACTATTAAAAGGAATCGTTGCAGCTTTTATGGTTATGAGCGTAGCTGCATGTTCAAACAACACAGCAGATGATACGATTCATGTATTGACAAGAGAACAGGGAAGCGGAACAAGAGGAGCTTTTATTGAACTGTTCGGAATTGAACAAGAAGATGAAAATGGGGAAACTGTTGATATGACTACAGCAACAGCTGAAGAAACAAATTCAACTTCAGTTATGTTGACAACTGTACAGGGTGATCCAAATGCGATTGGTTATGTATCTTTAGGATCTTTAAATGATGATGTAAAAGCAGTAAAGATTGATGGTGCCGAAGCAAGCGTAGATACAGTAAAAGATGGTTCTTATAAAGTATCTCGTCCATTTAATATCGTTACAGGTGCAAATTTAAGTGAAGTAGCTTCTGACTTTATTACATTTATTATGAGTGCTCAGGGTCAGGCAGTTATCGAAGAAGAAGGTTATATTTCTGAAGGTAATCAGGGTGATTATACAGCTAGCGGTTTAAGTGGTACGATTACAGTAGCTGGTTCAAGTTCAGTAACTCCAGTGATGGAAAAACTGGCAGAAGCTTATGAAGCATTGAATGCTGATGTTCAGGTAGATGTTCAGCAGTCAGATTCAACGACAGGTGTGAACAATGCCATCGAAGGTCTATGTGATATCGGTATGGCAAGCCGTGATTTAAAAGATAGCGAACTTGAAAGTGGTGTGACAGGTACTCAGATTTGTATCGATGGTATCGCTGTTATCGTAAATAACGAAAACTCATTAGAAGAATTAACTTCTGAACAGGTATTGCAGATCTTCACAGGTGAAATCACTTCCTTCTCAGAAGTGCAGTAAGATGAATTCTATAAAAGAAAAAGGGATGAAGTGGCTGTTTACAGCCGCTGCATCCGCTTCTATTTTATGTGTCTTTCTTATTTGTGCTTTTTTATTTGTCAATGGATTCAGCACGATGGGAGAGATTGGCTTTACAGAATTTATATTTGGAACAGTCTGGAAGCCGTTAAACAATATTTTTGGGATACTTCCGATGATATTGGGAAGTGTGGAAGTAACCTTGCTGGCCTTTGTATTCGGTGTTCCGGTTGGACTGCTATGTGCCATTTTTTTAGTTTATTTCTGCCCTAAGAAAATTTATCCAAAAATGAAAAGTGTGATTGATCTTCTTGCGGGTATTCCTTCAATCGTTTATGGTTTCTTTGGATTGGTTTGTATTGTACCGATTTTTAGAAATTTGTTTGGTGGCAGCGGAAAAAGCATCTTTACCGCTGGCTTTTTACTGGGAATCATGATTCTGCCAACTATTGTCAGCGTTTCAGAATCTTCTTTAAAGGCGGTAGATAAAAATTATTATGAGGGAGCTTTAGCTTTAGGTGCAACTCATGAAAGAAGTGTTTTCTTTGCAAGCGTACCGGCAGCTAAATCTGGTATTATTGCAGGTATTATTCTAGGCATGGGAAGAGCTATTGGTGAAACGATGGCTGTAAATTATGTTATTGGAAATCAGGCACTTATGCCATTTGATATTTTTATAGGTGGTCGAACCTTGACAACTAATATCGTTTTGGAAATGGGATATGCAACTGATTTGCATCGTGAAGCTTTGATCGCTACAGCAGTTGTATTGTTTATTTTCATTCTGATTATTAATCTGGCATTTGCCTTCTTAAAAAGGAGGGTTCGATAATGGTTAAGAAGATTAGCGAATATCAGCAGGAAGCTAATGATTTGCGTGTCATTCATAAAGATAAATTATCGACTGTCTTAAATTTATTAGTTAAAATCAGTGCTTTTGTTACGATGGCTGTGCTGGTGATCATGATTGCTTATATTCTGATTACAGGTATTCCAAATATCACCCTTGATCAGTTTGCATTGGAATATAATACAGATAATGTATCAATGATGCCTGCAATCATTAATACACTTTTGTATACGGTGTTATCTTTACTGATTGCTCTTCCTTTGGGTATCGGCAGTGCTATTTATTTAGTGGAATATGCGAAAAAAGGAAGCAAATTTGTGGAAATCGTTCGTTTGACAACAGAGACACTTTCAGGTATTCCTTCAATTATTTTTGGTCTTTTTGGATATTTATTCTTATGTATATTTTGCGGTTTAGGCTATTCTTTGCTTTCAGGTGTCATTACCTTGTCAATCATTATCCTGCCGCTGATCATGAGAACAACTGAAGAAGCACTTAGAGCTGTTCCTGATTCTTATCGTGAAGGCAGCTATGGATTGGGTGCTGGTAAGGTAAGAACGATCTTTAAGATTATTTTACCAAGTGCAACAGGCGGTATTCTTAATGGTATTATTTTAAGTATCGGACGTATTGTCGGAGAGAGTGCAGCTTTGATTTATACAGCAGGTACATTGCCAAATATTGCTATAGATATCATGCAATCCGGACGAAGCTTATCGGTTCATATGTATGCACTGCTAAGTGAAGGACTTTATACCAATCAGGCTTATGCAACAGCGGTTGTACTTCTTTTGATGGTAATGATGATTAACTTTGCATCGAATAAAATCGTAAAGCATATGGGAGGAAAGAATGAGCAAAATTAGTGTCAAGAATCTGGATCTCTGGTATGGGGATTTTCAGGCGTTAAAAAATATCAATATGGATATTGAAGCTAATCAGGTTACAGCTTTTATCGGACCAAGCGGCTGTGGGAAATCGACATTTTTAAAATGTTTGAACCGCATGAATGATTTGGTAGAAGGCTGTCGCATTACTGGTGAAATTAGTTTGGATGGTGTCAATATTAATTCTAAAATAGATGTGAACCAGCTTCGTAAACGTGTGGGCATGGTTTTTCAAAAACCAAATCCATTCCCAATGAGTGTTTATGACAATATTGCTTTTGGGCCTAAGACACATGGTGTCAAAGATAAAAAAGAATTAGATCAGATCGTTGAAAAGGCATTAAAAGGTGCAGCTTTATGGGATGAAGTTAAAGATCGTCTCCATAAGAGTGCTTTAGGACTTTCGGGAGGTCAGCAGCAGCGTTTATGTATCGCTAGGGCTTTGGCAGTTGATCCTGAAGTATTACTGATGGATGAGCCAACAAGTGCTTTGGATCCTATTTCAACATCTAAGATTGAAGATCTTGTTTTAGAATTAAAAAAGAAATATACGATCATTATTGTTACACATAACATGCAGCAGGCAGCACGTATTTCAGATATGACCGCTTTCTTCTTATTAGGTGATCTTATCGAATACAATAAGACAGACAAGCTGTTCTCAATGCCGGACAACAAGAAAACAGAAGATTACATTACAGGAAGGTTTGGTTAATATGAGAAATCGATATAATGAACAGTTAAAAGAACTTAATGATGAATTGATCTTGATGGGTGATTTATGTAAAGCAGGAATTACCTATGCTGTAAGCTCTTTAAAGAATCCAAGTGATGAAATTAAAGAAAAGGTGACAGAGATTGAAAATGAAATCAATCAAAAAGAAAGAACGATCGAGCAGTTATGCATGAAGCTTTTGCTTCGTCAGCAGCCAGTAGCAAGTGATCTAAGGCAAGTATCCAGCGCTTTGAAAATGATCAGCGATATGGAAAGAATCGGTGATCAGGCATATGATATCTCATTGATGTCACCCGTGGAAATTGCTAAGGATGAAAAGGTAGAAAAACATATCATTGCGATGGCTAAAAATACGATCAGCATGGTATCGAAAAGTGTTGAATCGTTTGTCAATTCGGATTTAGAAATGGCGCTTTCAGTAATGAAAGATGATGATGAAATCGATGCTTATTTTGAAAAAGTCAAAGATGATCTGATCGATGCGGTTAAAGAAGATCCAAAATCAGGACGTGATTACTTGGATATTTTGATGATTGCCAAATATTTAGAAAGAATTGGTGATCATGCAACGAATATTGCGGAATGGGTAGAGTACTCAATTACAGGAAAACATAAAAAAATTGATATTAAATCAGCTTAAAACTTCATGAATCGGCATGAAGTTTTTTTCTTATATTTTTCATGTTATAATGTGCATAAATGAGTTATGATTGAATAGGAGATTCAATATGGTGGACTGGTTTAAGATAAAAAAGATAGATGGTCATATTCATATTCTTCCGGATGAAGTACATGAAGCGAACCCTGATTCAGAGGATGTCTGGAAAAAGGCTGATCTGCATAAGTATCATGAAATGATGGGAAAGTATCATATCGATCAAGCGGTGATCATGCCTTTGAATGATCCGTGGTTAATGTCTATGGAATTTACAATTTCTAATGTACATAAAAATCTTTGTGCAATGAAGCAGCAATATCCTCATTCATTCTATGCGTTTGCTGATGTAGATGCTCGAAATACATCCATGCAATCTGTAAAGGCGGTTGAAAGAGCAATCGAATCAGGATTAGATGGTATCAAGCTGCATCCAAGCAATACAGGGATGAATGCTGATGATGAATATAATAAGTCAATATTCACTTATGCGCAAAAAAATAAGATACCTGTAGCGATTCATTCTTATCCAAATTCAAAAGATGATCCATGTGCTCCTAAACGTATTGTCCATCTATTAGAACAGTTCCCGCAGTTAATAATGATTGTGTGTCATATGGGGCTTATCAATGGGAAGAGCTGCTTCCCGAAGATGTTTACATCGACATTTCAGCCATCCTGCCTGACTATATTCAACATTATGGTCTTAAAAAAACAAATGAAATCATGCGTCTTTTTGGACCGGACCGTTTGATCTTCGCAAGTGATTATCCAGATAATCATTTCTTGAAGCCTGAAGAAATTTATGAATTTTATTTTAATACGCTGAATCAGATGGATTTTACTGAGGAAGAAGCTTTTAAGATCGCTTATCAAAATATTGAGAAAATAATGAGCCTGTGAGTCTAATGTGCATTTGCGTTGCTTGTGCAACGCTATTATTTTGGATAGAATCAGGTTGAAAAAGGAGAATGATTTATGCTTAGTGAAAATTTAAAGACAATCAGAAAACAAAAGGGATTATCTCAGGAAGAATTAGCCATTCGTTTAAATGTTGTCCGACAGACGATTTCTAAATGGGAAAAAGGTATTTCGGTTCCAGATTCAGATATGCTGATTCGATTAGCTGAAATATTAGAAGTAAATGTTGGTGATTTATTAGGTAAAAAAATAGAAGAGGAAGATAAAAGAGATGCATTAACTGAACAGCTTGTCCGAATCAATGAACAGTTAGCAATAAGAAACAGACGTTCAAAACTGATTCTTAAAATTATAGCAGCTGTTATTTCTGTGTTTATCATTTTAAATCTTTTACTTGTTTTGATGAATATGATTTCTTTCGATAGTCTTAAGGATCGTGACACTATTGATCAGCAAATAGAAGAAATAGTGGAATAATTAAGCGTATAAGATGGTCTATGTTGGTGATTTATAAAAATAAGCAGATGTCCTGCTTATTTTTTAGAAACCCATCTACCATAAATACCACAAGGTAAGATCGTTTGAGTACGGGTGATTGGTAAACCGTTTTCTCCGGATTCAATGATACCATTAGGATATTTTCTTAATAAAGTAGAATGAAGAATATTATTTAATACGGTTGGTGAAAAGCCTGTTGTATAGGAATTTACTAGGAAAAATAGAGGATCATCATCAAGAATATCCATACATTTGAGGATAAGCGGATAAAGCTGTTCTTCAATTTTCCATATTTCACCGCCTGGTCCACGGCCATAGCTTGGCGGATCCATGATGAGGGCATGATAGGTTCGGCCACGTCTTTTTTCTCTTTCTACGAATTTAATGACATCGTCAACGATAAAACGAATTTTTTTATTTTCCAGATGTGACAGGACCATATTTTCTTTTGCCCAATTTACCATTCCTTTAGAGGCATCAACGTGGACTACTTCACAAGCATTGGCACTTGCACATGCCATGGTTGCACCTCCTGTATAGGCAAATAGGTTTAGGACACGAATATCACGATTTGCTTTTTGGATTTTATCCATCATGAAATCCCAGTTAGCTGCCTGTTCAGGGAAAAGACCGGTATGTTTAAAGCCTGTAGGTGAGACTTTGAAGGTCAGATGCTTATAATTGATCTTCCATTCATTTTTTAAAGGCTTGAGAAATTCCCAGCTTCCACCACCGGATCTTGAACGGTGATAATGGGCATGAGGATGAAGCCAAAGCCTGTCTTCTTTTTCAATGGGCCATAATGCCTGTGGATCGGGACGACGAAGGATGACATCTTTCCATCTTTCCAGTTTTTCACCATTTCCGGTATCGATACATTCATAATCTTTCCATTCTGATGCTGTCTGATTCATATATTCACTTCCAATCCAGATTATCATATCATATTTTCAAGTCTTTGAAACCCATACTTTCACAATTTTTTATTCTTTGAAATATGGTATAATAAAAGAAAGCGAGGTGTTTTGATGAAAAACAAGTATTATGACGATTTTAGATGTTGTGAATTAAAGACAAAAGTAAAAGAAGTGATCGAGGATAAAGGTTTTTTTTGGCATACGTTTGATAACACGATTTTTTACGCTGACAAACGTCATCCTGATCATGGCTATATCAATCAGTATGAAGTATTAAAACTAAAAGAAAAAAATGGGATTGTTTATCATCTTTTACATGAAAAATTAGAAGGTGAAGCAGTAATGGTGGTAAATCCTGGCAGAAGATATATCCATGCTCAAAATGAAACTTTATCACTTTTGATGAATAAGATGGTTCAGGGTGTCTATCGTTGTGAGTGTGTCGATCATTATATTACTGATTTTTTTATGGTGAGCCGCTTTAAGGGAAAATGTCTGAGCTCTCAGCAAAAAAATGAATTGCAGGTATCTTTAAATGGCATGATTCGAGATGATTATGATGTTAAGATCAGTTATGAAAAAATCAGCGAAGACAGGTATGTTGCTATTGGTGTTTTCCCTGCGGAAAAAAACACTCAGATTCATGTACCAAGTCTTAAATTTATTCAGATGATGAAAATTCTTGAAATTGTAGATAATAAAAATGATGAATTTGCGATCATTACGACTTGTGGTGATCAGATGCTGTTCACGATTGAAAAGTATTATGATATTATCAAAGAAGCCAGTAAAATATTGAATTGTGAACCGATGTTTATTAATACAAGCATTCATCAATTATTAAATAAAATAAAAAGCAATTGAAAATGATACGGCAAGTGTTATAATCTAATAGTTGAGGGAGATTATTATGAAACGATTGTTAAAAGTATTAAGCTGCTCTGCATTACTTTTATGTGGATGTCAGCAACAGGAACAGCAAGAACCGGTTGAGGAAGAAGTAGTCAGTATTGTCAGCAATGATATTTATGCGGATCCCAAAAATCCTTCAAATGCGTACACATTGGTATTTAATCAGTTAGCTGAAGATATTGCAGCCAATGATATGGAACAGCTGAGCGAGGATGTAGCTGTTTGTTTTGTCTATGATTTTTTCACATTGAAAAATAAAGAAGATAGTACGGATATTGGAGGCTTAGCTTATCTGCCACAAAATCGTGTGGAAGAATTTACTTCTTTTGCACAGCAGCATTTCTATCGAAATTATGATTCGATCGTAACAGAGCAGGGAGAAGATGCTCTGCCTGAGGTAACAAATGTGACTGTTGAAAGTACAACTGCCAAACAAGTTAGTTATCTTGATGAAACTTATGATGGATATGAGTATGAAATAAGTGTAGAGTATGCAGATACAAGTATCAATAGTGATGAATTGAAGACGAAGCTGACGATGACTTGTCTTGTCTACAATGGAAAAGCGATGGTTATTGCGGTAAGTTAATATGCGGGAAGCTTATATTATTGGTGGAGCTAATATTGATATTATTGGCAGAAGTGATCATTCGCTTATTCCTTTTGATTCCAATATTGGCAAAGTGGTTCAAAGCTATGGTGGAGTCGGTCGCAATATTGCAGAGAATGCAGCTCGTTTAGGTGTGAAGGTTCATTTTGTCAGTATTTTTGGAAATGATTATAATGGTTTGAATTGTATCCGTTATTGTGAAGAGTGTGGAATGGATATGAGTGATTGCCGCATCGTAGAAAATGAAAGAACTTCTACTTATTTAGCTGTTTTAGATGAGACAGGTGATATGAGCATAGCAATTAATGATATGGATATCTTGCGTTTTTTAGATCGAGAACATATTGATAAAGTTTTTAAAAAGATTAAAAAAGATGATATTTTGGTAATTGATACTAATCTGGATAAAGAATTGATTGCGTATATGATGAAGCATGCACCGTGTGATATTTTTGTAGATCCGATTTCTAGTGAAAAAGTGCAAAAGCTAGAGGGGCTTCTTAGCTATATTCATACGTTTAAGCCAAATGTTTATGAAGCTGAAAGACTTAGCGGGATCAAGTATGAGGGTGAAGATTCTGTCGATGAAATGGGAAAGTATTTTCTTTCTTGCGGGATCGATGAAATCTATATTTCGCTTGGTAAAGAAGGTGTAAAAGCATATACAAAAGACTGTGCTGTTTTATGTTCTACAGAAGAAATAGCTGTTGCGAATGCGACAGGTGCGGGAGATTCTTTCATGGGTGGTATCATAGCGGCAACACTGATGGATTATAGTTTTATGGATAAGATTAAGTTTGCGCAGAGCTGTAGCGTTGTGACGATTGAATCGGATCAAAGCGTATGCAGAAGATTAAGTTTAGAGATGGTAAATCAGCGAAAAGAGAAGCTGAAATTTAATGTAAAGGAGAAAAAATTATGTATTTAAAAGTGAACCCTGAAGTTCAAAAAGCATTGGATAACAACCAGCCTGTAGTTGCACTGGAATCAACGATCATTTCTCATGGAATGCCTTATCCACAGAATGTGGAAACAGCTTTGAATGTTGAAAAGATCATCCGTGAAAATGGGGCTGTTCCTGCAACGATCGGTATTATTGACGGAGTTTGTGTTGCAGGTATGACACCTGATGAAATTGAAGAATTTGGTAAAAGAAAAGGTATTGCGAAAGTAAGTCGCCGTGATCTGCCAGTCATTGTTGCGAAAAAACAGTGGGGAGCTACAACCGTGGCAACGACAATGATCGTAGCAGCTATGGCAGGCATTAAAGTTTTCGTAACAGGCGGTATTGGCGGAGTACATCGTGGTGCTCAGCAAACTTTCGATATTTCCGCAGACTTACAGGAATTGGCTCATACGAATGTTGCGGTTGTATGTGCTGGTGCAAAGGCTATCTTAGATTTGCCATTGACACTTGAATATTTGGAGACACAAGGTGTTCCTGTCTTGGGATATAAAACAAAAGAACTTCCTAGCTTCTATTCTATTCATTCCGGACTCGAACTTGATTATGAGATGGATTCTCCAAAAGAAATTGCGGATGCAATTAAAGCAAAATGGGAAATGGGTTTAAATGGCGGTGTCATCATCGCAAATCCAATTCCAAAAGAATATGCCTTAGAAGAGTCTTTTATCAATGGTGTCATTGATGAAGCTTTGGCAGATGCAAATAAAAAAGGTGTACATGGAAAAGATGTAACACCGTTCTTGTTAGCAGCAGTAAAAGATAAGACTGAAGGAAAGAGTCTTAACAGTAATATTCAGCTTGTTTATAACAATGCTCGTTTAGGGGCTAAGATTGCTACTGAGTACTGCAAATAAGATTGATAAGAAACGCAAAAAAAGCGTTTCTTTTTTTTGTCAAGAAACTAGTTGGAAATTGAATTATAAGAAATTTAATTAATAAGATCATTAATTATCTGAATAAATCCTGAACCCATAAATAATTATAACACAAATATATATAAAAAATAAGTATATTATATTATAAAATATTCTATTATAATAAAAGTGCAAAGGAGGATAGACCCATGGATATATTTAATGATATATCTGCCATTCAATTGGGATCATCCAATGATGTGTTGATTACAACAAGAAATAATTGAAAAGGCAGATATATAAGGTAAAAAAAAGATACGACACTTTAATGAGGAAGGAAATTTATGAAGTTGTCAAAATTGTTTAAAGGAATTCTATGCGCAAGTCTATTCATGGGCGGAATGGCAATTATGCCAAATAAAACCGATGCAGTTGAAATTGAACCTTATGCAATCGTTCGTGAAATAAAAGTAAATAGAAGAGAGAAAGCTGATGTACAGCTGCCAGGCTTAGACAAACAATTTGTTTATGTTGATTTTTCTGGTAGTTACATATTAGCAACCAATCCAAACGGTATTCAGAACTGGCAAGTTTCTGTTTCATTACCAGATGGAGTTAGTCATCCGACAGGAGGAGCTGGATATTATGAAGTAACATTGCTGGATTATGATTATTCATACAGAACGGGTGGAGCTAAAGTAACTCTTTATTTGAAAGTACAATATACTCATAATTATAAACAGTCTGCCCAGGTAGTAGCAACTGTAAATATTTAATTTTCTATTTCTAGGATTTCTTATAATTAATTTCAAAGTTTTAATTATAAAAAAGTTTCAGAAAAATATAACTAAAAACTTTCACTAAAAGAAAGGGTCTATTCTATTTATTACAATCAAGACTACCCAGTCAGGTAGAAACTTTAAATAGGAAAGTAGAGACCTTTCTTTTTTCATATAAATTCTTTGTGTATTTTTAAGAGAGGAAATGTCTATGAAAAAGCTGGAAAGATTTTTTCTAAGTATTATCCGAAGACCTGTCAAAACGATTATTTTGATACTCGTTGTTTTTGTTGCGGGAAATGTTATAACAGGCTCTTTCATTATTTATCATGCTACTCAGAAAGTAAGTGATAAGATTCATGAACAGATCAGACCTGCAGCAACAATCCAGACACCAGTGGATGTGCGTATCAATAGCTTATCACGCTCAATAAGCATTGATGATAGTGAAATAGATGAATATGGATACCGCTATATCGATGCTCTTTTAGAAATTGCTCAGTTTGATGAAGTAGCTTATGCTGATTTTGGAATGTTAAGTCAGCACTGGACTACTGTAGATAAAATAAAGAATTTAAGTATTTCATATTCCATGTTAGATACAACTTATGATAGAAATCTATTCAGATTTGATAATATTTATAATAAAGCTACTGTGGTAGGGGTATATAATCCTGATAGCTATTATTTTATGAACAATGACCTTGAAATCGTTGAAGGCAGATTCTTCACCGAAGAAGAAATCAGAGAAGGTAAAGCAGTCGTCATCCTTCCCCAGTCAGCTAGAAAGATTTATCCTAGAGAAAATACAGAGTTCTACGGACAGGAAAAATTTGAACTGAATGAGAAAATTGAATTTGTATTCCGTATCTATGATAGTGATCCGATTAATGACAGTGATTTCTTTCCTATGGAAAACGGAGGCATGTATGGAGAATTCACTCAAGAAGAAATCGATATGTTTCAGGAAAAGAATGAACAAAGCATTCTATATGAGGAAGTAGTGGAAGCTGAGGTCATCGGTTTTTATAAGAGTGATTTTGGAAAAGAAAAGGATTTTGACATCATCAACAATGTCTATATGCCTTTGAACTTTTATATTCATCAGAATAAAAAGCATAATGAAAAGGTCGCTGAATATATAGGCAAAGGCCTTGTGGACACAAATAATAAAGAAGGCTTTCCTAGAAACTATAATTTTCTATCTACAATAAGTCTGTTTACCTATTTTGAACTGAATGATAATTCTGAGATCGAAAGTTTTGTCAACAAGACAAGATCAGTCCTTGATGAATATCAGATTGATTCTAATATAAAGGTCAATAACGATCTGTATATGAAAGTTGCAGGGCCTTTAAGTACTGTGAATGATTTGTCCGAGCTTATTATCATTGTAGCTGTCATTGTCGTATTCATCATCCTCAGCTGTTTGTCGCTTGTATTTATGAAAGACAGGAAAAAGGAGATTGGTATATTGCTTTCACTAGGAGAACATAAGCGGAAAGTTATAATGCAGATGATGGCAGAGATTCTACTGGTAGGACTGCTAGGGATTGCAGGTTCGATGCTAACAGCAAGAGAGTTTGGAAAGAGCCTTGCTGACAGTATCATCAGCATGAGCAAGCAGACTGAGACACTAAGCGAAGATGAAAGGAAGATGATGAACGGAATGACTCCTATAGGAGCCATGAATGAATATGAAGAGTATCTTGATGATACCAATATTCTTGCCGCATCATCCATTTCAGTCATCATCCTATTAGCTTCATCAGGATGCATCATCATAGTAATTGCAAGGATGAATCCAAAAGATATTTTATTGTAGGAGGAAAAATATGAGCATTTTAGAAGTGAAAGATATTTACTTTACATATCCGGATGGCGATCATAGAAAAACGATCTTGAATCATGTGTCTGCTTCTTTTGATTGTGGTAAATTTTATACGATTCTGGGATCCAGCGGATGTGGCAAAACTACTTTTCTTTCCTTGATCAGTGCTTTGGATAAGGCTGAGAGTGGTGATATCTATTATAATGGCATCAATATCAAAGATATTGGTTTTGAGAAATATCGCCGAAATCATGTGGGAATCGTTTTTCAGAATTATAATCTTATTACGTATATGACAGCTCTTGAAAATGTTCGAATTGCAATGGGAATAACAGAAAATGATGTAGGAGGGGATATTTCTAGTACGGCTTTAGAGTTATTAGAGAAAGTAGGTATCGACCGTACAAAAGCAGATCGCAGAGTTACGAAGCTGTCTGGCGGTGAACAGCAAAGGGTAGCGATTGCACGTGCTCTATCGACCAATGCTGATATCATTCTTGCAGATGAACCTACTGGCAACCTTGATAAGAAAACAGGAAGGGGCATCGTAGATATTTTTAAAAACCTGGCTCATGATCTCAATAAATGTGTGATCGTCGTGACGCATTCTGAAGAAGTGGCCAGGGAAAGTGATGAGATACTTCGTTTGTATTCTCATACACAGTCCTTCAATTTTGAATGAATCTAATTAAACGTGTATTTGTTAGTATAACACGACGAAAAGTTGCTTCCCTTGTTATTTTGCTTGTAGCGTTTCTGATGGGAAATGTCATGGCTGTTTCGATCAGTATCCAGCAATCTGGTCAAAATATCGAACGAAATCTATTGGAAAGGATAGGCGGGAAGATTGTTTTAACCGGAGCAAATATTTCTGCTAGCAGGAATGTTTTGAGCTTAGATGAAACTTCTTATAACCTACAAATGAATAGATTTATGGAAATCTATGATTATCTGGCCTCTAAAAATAATATTGCTTATGCCGACTATTCGCTTCATTTCGATGGAATCGACTTAGTAGAGGGACAGAATATCGAATTGGATGAGAGCGTACAATATCCCAATGGCTATTCTATTCTTCATGGTATTGAAAATCGTGAATTGATTGATGAAAAAGAAAGATATATTCAATTTACAAATGGAGAGAAGTTTACAGAAGAACAGATGAAGAATGGCGATAATGTCTTGATCGTCAATGAGGCTGTCTTCATTGATGGACGGCCAGTAAAACCAAATGATGTCATTGAGTTTGAGATTAAAATTGAGGAATATGATCCGGAAACGAATAAATTTATTATTACTGATAAAGAAACATTCTCTTATCGGGTCGTAGGAACTTTTCAGGTAATTGACAATAAATTTTCTGATGTGAAAAACTCAAATAATATCCAGATGTTTTATACACCTAACCAGAATATAAAAAATATTTATCATAAATATAGTGAGATGAGCAGTAATGAGAGATTTCAATCAAAATACTGGATCGATTCTGCAACGATCGTTGTCAGTTCAAGTGAGTATCTTTTTCAGTTGAGCGAAAGTGCGAATAGTATCGTTGAAGAAGAAAATTATCCAATTACAGTAACGTCTACATTAGATACTGTTGAAAAACTGATTTCACCTGTTAAGAGTATTTCCGCAATATCACAAAATATCTTGTTGTTTTCTATGATTGCCATGACAATTATCTTAGGACTCGTTTCATTTTATTTTATTCGTGATAGAAAAAAAGAGATTGGGATATATATGTCTTTGGGAATTCGTAAATCTCATTTGATGCTTCAAATCATATTAGAAAGTGTCTTAACAGGCATGGCGGCTATATTTTTGTCTATTGGCAGTGGCTGGCTTATTTCACAGCAGTATTCTTCTTCTTTATTAAAGAATTCACTTGAAGTAGAAGAAAGTGAATATGAAGAATATATGACGGATACGTTAAATTATGAATTGTTAGCCCAGGATGTTACTGATAATTATAAGATTACGATTACTTTTGAAGATGTTTCGATCTTGATTATTTTGTCTTTTTCTACGATTCTGCTTTCTACTGCCTTTCCTTTATTTTATATCATGCGTCTTGATCCTAAAGAAATTCTTTTAGAATAGATTACTTTATTATAAAGAAAAGTTCTCAGAAAAATTATTTTTTCAGGGAACTTTTTTGTCTATTTTGTCAATGCTCGTTATATGTCCTATAAATTTAGGGGTATTTGCGTTAAGATGTTAACGAAAGGAGGATAGCCAATGAATCAAATGAAAATAGGAAGCTTTTTTAAAGAGCTTCGCAAAGAAAAAGCCTTAACACAAGAACAATTGGCAGAGATATTTGGGGTTTCCCGTAGAACGGTTTCAAGATGGGAAACCGGCAGTAATTTGCCTGATTTAGATATTCTTATTGAGATGGCTGACTATTTCAAGGTGGATCTACGTGAATTATTAGATGGTGAAAGAAAGGGTGATAAGATGGATAAAGAGATGGAAGAAGTTGTATTAAAGGTTGCAGATTACAGCAATGAGGAAAAAAAGAAATTAACAAGACGGATGCATGTATTGTTTATAGCGGGGCTGCTGGCAGCAGTGGTTTATAGTTTATTGTTATTTACGGATAACGCTGATAATTTTTTTGGAAGTGTATGTCTAGGATTCACATCTGGAATGATGGTCGTTGGCGTCATCATGACTAGTAAATATGCTGTTAAAATACAGGCTTTTAAAATAAGGGTCTTACAAAGACAGAAACATTAGAAATGTAAGAAGCGCTATGGCGTTTCTTTTATTTTTATACTGGAATAGTGTATAAGGAGTGAATAAGATACAAAAAAAGTTAAGAATTTTCTAGATGATCATCTTCTACCGAATGATGTTACTTTACGTTATATTGATTTAACAAGGGAAATAGGGGAATTAGGAAAGGAGATTCTTAAAAGCAGTGCCTATGGAAGGAAAGTGTTTGATTTAAATGATGAGACTAAAAAAATGGGAGATTGATGTAAACGAGACCTTGGATGTGACTTTGTATAAATATGAAAAGCGTTTTATTGAAAAGAGTGATATGGGTTCAGGAAGATAGTTATTAAAAAACTATTTACTTCTTTTTATTTATTTAGTAAAATCAATTATAGACATTTTAGTAAGTGATGTCTTTTGTTAATGGAGTGGTATCGAAGTGGTCATAACGGGGCTGATTCGAAATCAGTTTGGGTGCAAGCCCACGTGGGTTCGAATCCCACCCACTCCGCCAGATACGAATTTGTGCCTGTAAGGCACTTTTTTATATATTAGGAAATTTCAAATTAAGAGGTGAGATATGAATAAATCCCACTAAAAAAGTAGGATTTAGAAAAAGGTCAAGAAAAGTAATGATCAAAATCACTTCATCTTGACAGAGTTGTAATACTTCATAGTTACCATCGTATCTTGTACCGTTTAAGCTTCGAAGGAAAGTTGTTATATGATATACTTTTAATATGGAAAAATCATGTGGAATCATCTTATATACGAATATTGAAAGGAAACGGTATTATTTACTGATTAAAGATGAAAGAGGAAAAATAGGGTTTCCCAAAGGGCATATTGAAAAAAATGAAACAGAATTAGAATGTGCTTTGCGAGAAACTTGGGAAGAGACTTCTATCATGCCTGATATCAATTCAAAATTTTATAAACAGATTCAATATTGCTTGCCAAATGGCAGTATAAAGCATGTTGTCTATTATCTAGGATATTTTGAAAAACAAGTACCAACTCATCAGCAAGGATATGAGCATTTTGATTATCTTTTACTGACATATCAAGAAGCTATAAGAGCGTTGACACATGATAATACAAAAAAATATTACTGGATGCTGAAAGTTATTTAAATCAAGGCTGGCATTATTCTTTTTAAGCACACATACTAGTCCTGTAAAGGAGAAATTCAAATGATCGAACAGGATACAATAAAGCTTTTAAGAGAGTGTGATGCAGGTATAAAAATGGGTGTATCATCTATAGATGAGGTATTAGACAGTATATCTAATGAAAAATTTAAAAATTATTTGATCAGCTGTAAATTGGAACATGAAAAGCTAGAGAAAGAAGTAGAGAACTATTTAGATAAATATCATGATGATGGAAAAGAAATTAGTCCCATGGCTAAAACAATGTCTTGGATAAAAACAAATGCTCGGCTTGTCATGGATGAAACGGATCATACAGTTGCAGATATCATGATAGATGGATGTAATATGGGAATAAAATCATTAAAC
Organism: Traorella massiliensis; assembly: GCF_900104665.1. Classification (GTDB taxonomy): domain Bacteria; phylum Bacillota_I; class Bacilli_A; order Erysipelotrichales; family Erysipelotrichaceae; genus Traorella; species Traorella massiliensis. Next base: position 264,231 of record NZ_LT629969.1, read on the forward strand.
CGATATTTAAATCAGTATGAAGCAGCGGATGAAAAATCTAAAGAAATTGCGAAAAAACTTATTTATGTTGAGGAAGAATTAGTGAGTGAGATGTTTCAATATTTATAAGATATCACTTGTGAAAAAAATGACTTTTATTGCACAAATTATGATGAAAATACCCTTAAAATGAATAAAAAAGTAAAAAAAGATACGAGTATAAATTGACATTGTAAGAATACTATGTTACTTTTTATTTGGAGGTAAAATCATATGAAAAAGTTATTTTCTTTATTAACTGCAGGTACGTTAGTGCTTGCTTTAGGTGCTTGTAGCACAACAAAGGAACCTGTTGTTGAAGAGTTTTCAGCAGAGTATGAAATGAAGGGTACAACTTCAGCAGGTCTTCCAAAAAATGATACTTTTATCTTTGAAGGTGAAACGACAGATGGTATCATTACAAAATTGAACTTTGATATTATTCGTAACAAAGGAATGGAAGATGAATATTCAAAGAAAGATCTATATGGATATGAAATGAATGTTTCTGATGGAGCTATCGAAGAAGTTAATGGTGCCCTTAATTTAACAAACTTATCTGCAAGCGGATTTGTGAAATATCCAGGAACAGATTCTGGTGTTCAATTCATGGTTAGAGCTTCTTTAGAAGGATTGACTCCTGAATCAACTTTTGCAGATTTGGTTGTTTTTGATTTATCGACACAGAGCACGATGGAATTAGAAAATGCAATTGCTGCATATTCTTATTTAGCTGCTGAATCAGGTGTTGAAGAGCTGACAGGTGATACACTTGTTATTGATTTAATGGGTGCATTTGATGAACTTGTTGTGGATGGGGCATTCGTAGCTGGGGAACAGCGTGTATCTTATGCTGGATACAATGGTGGTAGAAGCTATGGTGAACAGATCGATGCAATCGTTGATTACATTCTGGCAAATGATATGACATTAGAAGATGTTTATGAAATGTTTAGAACAGTGAATCAGCAGAGTACACCTATCGAAGAAAGAGATGTAATTTCAGGTGCTACGATCGCATTTGTTGGTGACTTCCAGAGAACAGTTTATCTTGCCATTCATGGTGAATTGTTTGAAGGTGTAACAAATGCTACTGAAGCTGATGGCAGCACAACAGTTGAAGTTGTCACTCAGGGTTACGGTGGAGAAATTGAAACTCATGTAACTTTTGATGCAGATAATACGATCACTGCTATTTCAGTTCGTGATGATCAGGAATCTGAGGGTGTAGGTGCTGTATTGACAGCTGATGGTTCTGATTTCTTGAATTCTTTGATCGAAGGTCAGAGCGATATTGAAAGCGTTGAAGTATCAAGTGGTGCAACTGTTACTTCTGAAGCTTTGAAGAAAGCTGTTCAGATGGCTATTGATTACATGAACGAAAAATAAAAAATAAAATCGGACAGTCCTTGAAAAAGGACTGTTTTTATTTGGGCGATTTGATGAGCTCTTATAGATTTTCATCTAATTTTCAAAATAATATGAAGAATAATGACTCGTTTTATTGTATAATATACCAGAGGTGGTAGAGTGTTTTCTTATCATGATTTGAATGATGCACAAAAGCAGGCGGTAATGGAAACAAATACACATGTCCGTATCATTGCTGGAGCAGGCAGTGGAAAGACAAGAGTGGTCATTAGCCGTATTGCTTATCTGATAGATGAAATAGGTATTTTGCCTTATCGTATCCTGGGTATTACTTTTACAAATAAAGCAGCTAATGAGATGAAAGAGCGTTTGATAGATAGTCTGGGTGATCGTGCAGGGGGAGTTTTTCTTTCTACAATTCACTCTTTTTGTGTTCGTTTTCTTCGTGAGGAAATTCATCATTTGAATTATCCCCGCAATTTTACGATTGTCGATAGTGATGATCAAAAAAGTATTTTAAAAGAAGCTTATAAAATGTATGGTCTGGATGTGAAAAGCTATAGTTATGCAGGTACTTTAGATTATATCGCTAATTGTAAATGTAGTGATGTATCACCTGAACAGGCTTTAAAAATTGCTTCTCCTTACACAAGCGAATATGTAAGGGCTCAGGTGTATGGTTATTATGAAAGTCGTTTGAATGCGATGTATGCACTTGATTTTGATGATTTATTGCTTTTCGCAAGAAGAGTTTTACGTATGTATTCGGAAATTCGTTTAAAATGGCAGAAAAAATTTGATTATATCCATGTAGATGAGTTTCAGGATGTTGATAAGATCCAATATGATATCATTCGCTTTATGGTAGGAGAACAGACACGTTTATGTGTGGTCGGTGATCCGGATCAGACGATTTATACGTGGCGTGGAGCGGATGTAAATTTAATTATGAATTTTGAAAAGGATTTTTCACCTTGTACAACGATTATTTTAAATGAAAACTATCGTTCTACTCCTTCAATTTTGAAAGGTGCCAATAGTGTTATTGCGAATAATCGTAATCGTATTGAAAAAGATCTGTTTACTAACCTGCCAGATGAACAGAAAATCATTCATTATTCAGCTTTTGAAGATGATTTAGAACCTGTCTGGGTGGCTGACCGTATCAGTAAATTAAAAATGGAAGGATATAGTTATCGTGATATTGCCGTACTTTATCGAAGCAATTATCTTTCAAGAAGTCTTGAAAAAAGATTATTAGAAAAGAAGATTCCTTATCGTATTTATGGCGGTGTACGTTTCTATGATCGTGCAGAAATTAAAGATTCATTGTCTTATTTAAGAATGCTGATTCATAATAATAGTGCGATCGATCTCGCTTTGAAGCGTATCATCAATGTTCCTAAAAGAAGTATTGGAAATAAGACGGTTGAGAAGATTGAAGAATTGTCAAGAAGTGAAAATATAAATATGTATGAGGTCATTAAGAGTCATGATGTCTGCAAGGGAAAAAGTCTTGTGGCAATGAATGCTTTTATTGAACTGATAGAGAAATATCGCAATCTTGTCAATAGCATGTCCATATCGATGCTTTTAGAAGCTTTGATGGAAGAAAGCGGATATATTGCGATGCTTGAGGAAGAAAAGGAAACAGAGCGTATTGAAAATATCAAAGAATTGATCAATGATATTGAAGATTTTGAAGAAATGTATCCGGATGGAACTTTAGATGAATATCTCCAACAGATTGCTTTGTATACCGATAAACAACAGGAGGAAGGCGGTGAATTCGTTCAGCTGATGACGATTCATGCGGCTAAAGGACTGGAATTTGATATCGTGTTTGTTTACAGCATGTCGGATGGTATTTTTCCGAGTGAACGCAGTGTCAGCGAAGGCGGCAGAGAAGCAATGGAAGAGGAGAGACGTTTGGCTTATGTAGCTTTTACCCGTGCTCGCAAGCAGCTTTATATTAGTGATGCCCGTGGTTATAGCTATGTGCTGGATCGCACAAAGCTTCCTTCTCGTTTCATTCGTGAAATTGATGAAGATTGTATCATTCATTATGGTACGCAGCAGGAAAATGAAGCACTTCCAAAACAGATCGTGGTGGATGATGATGGTCATGGACATGCGGTGAGAGAAAATGTTATCCGTTTACGTAAAGGTGATTTAGTTACGCATAAAAGCTTTGGTGATGGGGTTGTGATTGATACATCTCGAGGTATTTGGACCATTGCTTTTAAGAATAAGTTTGGGATACGTAAAATCACGGCGAATCATCCGTCGATTACGAAGAAATAGGAGCGAATATGAGCAGAGAAAGAATTTTAGAATTAAGAGAGATCCTGCGCAGGCTTTCAAGGGAATACTATGAATTGGATTCCCCTACCGTCAGTGATCAGGAATATGATCGTTATATGCAGGAATTAATTGATCTGGAAAATGAATATCCGGATATGGCAGATCCTTCTTCTCCAACTCAAAAGGTGGGTGGAGAGGTATTAGAAGGTTTTGTCAAGGTAGCCCATAAAACAAGAATGATTTCTTTGGCGAATGCTTTTAATTATGAAGATTTATTGGCATTTGATGAAAGGGTGCGTAAGGTAGTGCCTCATGCCACTTACCAGGTAGAATTGAAAATGGATGGATTGGCAATGAGCTTACATTATGCCCATGGTCAGTTTAAACAGGCAGTGACTCGTGGTGATGGCAGCGTAGGTGAAGATGTTACGAATAATGTGAAAACAATTGCATCGATTCCGATGAGCATTCCATATCAGAATGATCTAGAAGTTCGTGGGGAAGTCATCATGCCGAAAGCTGTTTTCGAAAAATTAAATGAAGAAAGAAAAGAAAACGGTGAAGAACCTTTTGCGAATCCACGTAATGCGGCTGCTGGCAGCATTCGTCAGTTAGATTCTTCTATTGCCAGAAAAAGAAAATTAGATGCTTATTGGTATTTTTTAATGGATGCACAGGCCTTGGGTTGTCATACTCAAAGTGAAGCTTTGTCTTTTTTGGATCATAATGGCATAAAAACAAATCCGTTGCGTCGTATTTGTAAAGATATCGATGAGGCATGGTCCTTTATTCAGGAAATGACAGAAAGAAGAAATGACTTGCCATATGAAATTGATGGTATGGTATTAAAAGTCAATGAACTTGATCGATGGGAAGAGATTGGTGAAACGGTTAAATCACCAAAGTGGGCGATTGCTTATAAATTTCCGGCTGAAGAGGTCATTACCCGTTTAAAAGACATAAAGATCACTGTAGGACGTACGGGGAAAATTACACCGAATGCCGTATTGGAACCGGTACGAGTGGCAGGCAGTTTAGTGAGTGCAGCCACGTTACATAATGAAGATATGATTGCGACAAAAGATGTGCGTATCAATGATTTTGTGGTGATTCATAAGGCAGGGGATATCATTCCTGAAGTTGTTCGCTCTTTACCGGAAAGAAGAGATGAGCATTCACAAAAATATGTTTTCCCTAAGTATTGTCCAATTTGTCATTCCCCATTGGTACGTTATCCGGATGAAGCAGCCCATTACTGTATTAATCAGGATTGTCCGGCAAGAGTGAGTGAATCAATCATTCATTTCGCATCAAGGGAGGCAATGAATATTGATACACTAGGAAGTAAACGAGTAGAATTATTCTGTGAAAAAGGAATCTTTAAGAGCGTTGAAGATATTTATTCACTAAAAGATAAAAGAGATGAATTATTAAAGCTTGAAGGTTTCAAGGAAAAAAGTGTTGATAAGCTTTTGAATGCGATTGAAGCAAGTAAACAAAACCCTTTAGAAGATCTTGTATTTGGATTGGGAATTCGTCAGGTAGGAAAAAAAGCAGCCCGTATCTTAGCCCAGCATTTTAAAACGATGGATGCGCTCATGCAGGCTAGCAAAGAGGAATTAACGCAGATCCGTGATATTGGTGAGATCACGGCTATTAGTATTTTAGATTTCTTTGCTTTGGAAAGTAACCGTCAAATGATTGAAAAATTACGTGTGGCAGGATGTCGCATGGATAGCGATCAGATTGAGACAAATGAAAGCATGTTTACTAATAAGACAGTTGTTTTGACAGGAAGTTTGAGTCTTTTTACCCGTGATGAAGCAAGAGCCTTACTGGAAAGATTGGGGGCGAATGTTGCTTCAAGCGTATCTAAAAAGACAGATTTGGTCATTTATGGAGAAAATGCTGGAAGTAAGCTTGAAAAAGCATTACAATTAAATGTATCTGTTATGGATGAAGCGACTTTTATGGAAGAGGTGAACAAGTATGAAAGCATATAAACTTTTTTCATTTTTATTGCTGGGCTCACTCATATTGGGTGGCTGTCATCAAGATGATGGAAATACAGATGATCAAGTGACAGTTGAGCCTATACGTGAGGGAGATTATGGTTATTCTTTACCCTATGTGGATTCTTCTACTAGCGTGATTCATTCAAAATATGGTTCTAATAAATTAGATACTTATTTTATGGGCCAGCAGGGTCTGGAGCTTGCAAAGCAATATTTTGATCCAAATACGACTTATGCTTCTGAAGGAAGTATTCTTGAAGCAAGTGAATTGGAGCGCTTTGATTCCAGTTTAAGAGGACTTGGTTTATTGAAATATAAAACGGATTATAATCCTGAAGGATTAAATCCGGAAAAAGGCACTTATGTTGAGAGCGGTACTGGTATTAATATGTATGATGCGATCATTGTCAGTGATATTTATGAAGTAGATTTTGTTGATGAAAATGGTGATTATGTAGGTTTTCAGTTTACCATTGTCATGAATGAGAATATAACATATTCAGTTGCTCAGACAAATGAAGATGGAAGTGTTGCGACCGATGAAAATGGGAATGTGATTCTTCAAAGCGGTACTCAGACAGGACAAATGAGCGATGATCAGTTATTTAATTATGGAAGTCTGGAAGCAGGTCAGCGTCTGGTGAATTATCTGCGTAATAATCATCCGGAAGTAGGAAACCTTCCAATTCATGTCTTATTGTATAAAACAGTAAGTTCTGATAGTATGACAAGTGGAAGTTTTATTGGTCAAAGCTATGTTACTACACGCTCTTCTACATCTTATGAGCGTTTGACACAGGAATGGACATTTGCGCCAAGTACACGTCTTTCTGAGTTAGATAGCGTATTAGCCAATCAGATATCAACAATGAAGAGTACTTTATTTGAAAATTTTCCAACTGAAGTTGGATTTTATGGAAGAGTCTTTTTTATAAATAATATGGCTGAGGAAGTAGAGATTGAAATTAATATGCGTGGTAAGACTTATGTTGAAATACAGAGTTTGATTCAATATGTCGTATCACTAGCGCCTGATATTAATGAAAACAGCTGTGAACTTAATATTCACGTAAAAAGTGATGGCGATACGGTTGCGTTGATCCATCGTGCAAAAAATAGTGAAACGATAACGACAAGTTTAGTTTAAGAGGAGGAATCATGGAGAAATTTAGTAAGGAGATGCTGAGAAAACTTGCAAATCAGGTCATGTTTGATTTAAATGATCAGGAATGCGAGGAATTGCAGGAGGAGTTTGAGACTTATTTAAAGCAGTTGGATCTTCTCAATAAGATCGATACGGAGAATGTAGAAGAAATGGTTTATCCATTTGATACACCGACTTCTTTTATTCGTAATGATGATGAAGTCTATGCCATTTCACAGGAAGATGCAATGAAAAATGTGCCGCAGGCAAGTGAAAATTATGTTGTGGTACCAAAGGTGGTGAAATAATGAAAATTCAGGAATTTACGAAGGATGTTGAAAAAAATGTACAAAAATGTGCAGCATTGAGTGAAGATGCACAGAAAAAGCTGAATGCGATCGTGACTTTTATTGATCCTAGTGAACAGATCGAAGCAGTTAAAAAGATGGATGAATCTCTTCCTTTATATGGTGTTCCAATTGCCATCAAGGATAACTTTAATACTAAAGGGATCCGAACAACTGCAAGTTCACGTATCTTAGATAACTATGTTCCTATCTATGATGCGACAGTGATCAAGAAATTAAAAGATGCAGGAGCTATTTTATTCGCAAAGACAAGCATGGATGAATTGGGGATGGGTGGAACCAATTTAAATGCTTATACGGGTAAAGTAAATAACCCTTATGATGTGAATCGTATTTCAGGTGGCAGCAGTGGCGGTAGCGCAGCTTTAGTAGCTGAAGGTGTCGTACCGGTGGCTATGGGTACTGATACTGGGGATTCGATTCGTAAACCGGCTGCCTATTGTGGTATTGTTGGCTTTAAACCAACTTATGGCCGCATTTCACGTTATGGGGTCATTCCTTATGCATCAAGTTTGGATCATGTTGGTTTCTTTACGACTTGTATTAAGGACGCAGCTCGAATGCTTCAGGTATGTGCAGGCAGAGATGATCATGATATGACTTCTTCTTATGAGAAAATTGAAGAATATGAAAAGAATTTAAATAGTGATATTCGTGGTAAGAAAATTGCGATCTTGGATAATGTCATGAATTCGATCGAAGATCAGCGCATCGTGGATAATTTTAATGAAGTGATTGAAAAACTTGAAAAAAGAGGTGCTATCGTAGAAAGAGTCAGCATGGATGAAACTTTGCTTCAGACGTTATTACCTGTATATTTGATCATTGCGAATGCGGAGGCTTGCGCAAACCATTCTAATTTAGATGGAGTACGCTTTGGTATGCGGGAAGAAGGTCATGATCTGGAAGAAATTATGATCAATTCCAGAACGAAAGGTTTTTCAAGTGCAGTTAGAAAAAGATTTGTTTTGGGAAGTTATTCTTTGTTTGTAGAGAATCAGGAGAAATTATTTAGAAAAGCTCAAAAGGTTCGCCGTGTGATCGTAGATGAATATAAAAAGATCTTAGAACAATATGACTGTGTAATTGCCAGTGCAGCGCCAACAGTTGCTCCACATCCTGAAGACAGCGTTGGTGAAAAGATGAGTGATACATATCTGGTTGCCGAGAATTTTATGATTTTAGGAAATATGTCAGGATATCCATCATTGACACTTCCAAGTGGTTTTGTGGAAGATTTGCCAATTGGTATCAATGTGACAGCGAAAGCTTTTGATGAACAGAATCTTTTAAATATCTGTAAGGCCATTGAAGAGGAAACAGGTCTTGAAAATCATACAGCAGGAGGGAACCATGAACTTTGAAACAATAATCGGAATTGAAATTCATTGTGAATTAAAAACAAATACTAAAATGTTTTCACAGGGTCCGGTCAGCTTTGGTGAGAGTGCCAATAGCTGTGTCAATGAGATCGATCTAGGAATGCCAGGAACCTTGCCTTGTTTAAACAAGCATGCTGTGGAATTAGCACTAAGAGCTTGCATGGGAACTCATTGTGAGATCGATCCATTAGTGAAATTTGACCGTAAAAATTATTATTATTCTGATTTGCCGAAAGGATTTCAGATCACCCAGCAGTTTCACCCAATTGGTAAAAATGGATATATCGAAATCTCAACGGAAGAAGGAACAAAAAAGGTTCGTTTGAATCGTATTCATATGGAAGAAGATACGGCGAAACAGTTCCATACAAATTATGGTACACTGATTGATTTTAATCGTGCGGGTACACCCTTGATTGAGATCGTTTCAGAGCCGGATATCCGTAGTGGTAAAGAAGCTGCCAGCTATGTGGAAGAGTTAAAGAATATGCTTTATTATTTAGGTGTGAGCGACTGTCGAATGGAAGAAGGCAGTATGCGTTGTGATGTGAATATCTCACTTCGTCCGGAAGGTTCACAAACCTTTGGTACAAAAACAGAAATCAAGAACCTAAATTCTATCAGCAATGTGCAAAAAGCTGTTGACTATGAGATAGAGCGTCAAAGTCAATTGCTTTTGGCAGGTGAAAAGGTGGAACAGGAAACAAGACGTTTTGATGAAGCTACTAAAACAACGGTATTGATGCGTAAAAAAGAAGGTAATGTGGATTATAAATTCTTCCCTGAACCAAATATTTTCCCAATCTTATTGGATGAGGCATGGATCGAAGAAATTCGTGCAACACAGCCGCAATTACCATCACAACGTAAAGAAAAATATATGCAGGAATATGGTCTGAGTGAATATGACGCAAATACACTGACACAGACCAAAGAGCTGAGTGATTTCTATGATGAGGTCGTGAAGCATACCAAAGAATATAAGCTTGCTAGTAACTGGTGTATGGTAGAATTGATGGCAGTATTGAATAAAGAAAATATTAGTTTCAAAGATAATCCATGTTCTCCTGTACATCTTGCGGAAATGATTGAAATGGTCAGCAAGGGTGAAATTTCTTCTAAACAGGCAAAGGTTGTATTTGAAGAAATCATGAAGGGAAAAGATCCAAAGAAGGTCGTTGAAGAAAAAGGAATGAAACAGATTTCTGATCCAAACGAGATCCGAAAGCTGGTAACTCAAGTATTGGATGCAAATGAACAAGCCATCCTTGACTTTAAAAATGGTAAAGGACGTGCTGCTGGAGCTTTAGTAGGACAGGTAATGAAACTTAGTAAAGGACAGGCAAATCCTAAGCTGGCTAATCAAATTTTAAATGAGGAATTGAAGAAACGTTAAAAATCAAGTACAATAGAAGCAAGGAGCTGATTTTATGCCAAAAGGAAAAACAAACGTAAAAGAAAATACAAACGTAAAGAAAAAACCGCATATTGTACTGGGGTTATTGATAGTTGTACTTTTGATTCCTATCATTATTCTGGCAGCAATTCTAGTTACTTCGCTGGAAGATTCTTCACAGCCAGTAGTAGGAAGTCGTTATCAAAATGAATTAGATCCAGCTATAACAGAGGAAAATATTACTTCTTTGGAAAATGCCTTGGTTTTTGATGGAACGGATTCTATACAGGTGAATTTTAAAACTGCCCGTGTTGCGATTCTTGTAGATACAAGTGATGATATGTCAGCTGATAGTATCAGCACTCTTATTCAACAGATATATGCGAAGGTCAATGAAGTACTTCCGATCGAAACTTATTTCACAAATCGTAGTGAAGGTGACAGTTATGTTAAGATGTATGATTTACAGATTGATGCTTACAATGTAATAAGTGGCGATAATCAAATTCATTATGTTTTAACAAAAACAGGTGCTCAAAGCGAACCTTTATTGGAACTTGTAAGTTCACCAAAAAATGAAGAAGTAGCGAATGATGTTCAGAATCAGAATACAAATGAAGGAGAATAAAAAGGGCATAGCCCTTTTTTAGCACGTTATGAGAAAGAATGAGAAATTTATTGGAAAATGTGAAAACTATACTTATCAAGGGTTAGGTGTAGTAAAATACGAAGGTCAGCCTGTTTTTGTCAAGGATATGTTAGAGGGTGAAACGGGTGAAATCGTCATTACAAAAGTGTTGAAAAATTATGCCTTTGGAAGATGCTTGCAGCTTCTTAAAAGCAGTAAGGAACGTGTAGAGCCACGCTGTTTAATCTATAAGCAGTGTGGAGGATGTCAGCTTTCACACATGTCTAAGCAAGCTCAAAAAGCTTTTAAAAGGCAGAGAGTGCAGGACTGTATCACTCGCATTGGAAAGATAGAACTTGAAGTTGAAGATGTTTTATCAATGGAAGATCCTTATCATTATCGAAATAAAGGACAAGTTCCTGTGGGAATGAAAGATGATCAAGTAATTTGTGGATTTTATCGTATTCATTCAAATGATATCATTGATATGAATGAGTGTCTTATACAGCATCCTCTAATCAATGAAATGGTACAGATCATTAAAGCACAGCTTCAAAAATATCAAATTGGCAGTTATTTCCGTCATCTTTTGATCAAGGTCGGTTTTGAAAGTAAAGAAATGATGGTCGTATTGATTGTCAGAGAAGAAAAAATTCCTCATTTAGAGGAATTAGTACGAGTTATTTGTCAGCAGGAATATGTAAAGTCAGTGATCATGAATCTAAACCAGCGAAATGATAATGTTATTTTAGGTGATAAAGAAACACTATTATATGGAAAATCTACGATCCAGGATACTTTGATGGGTCTTAAGTTTAATATATCTTCAAAGTCTTTTTATCAAGTTAATCCAATTCAAACATGTGTCTTATATGAAAAAGCAGTTGAATTTGCGAATCTTACAGGAAAAGAAACAGTATTAGATTTATATTGTGGCATTGGAACAATTTCTATGTTTATGGCAAAAAAAGCAAAGCATGTGATAGGGATTGAAATTGTTGAAGATGCAATTAAAGACGCAAAGAAAAATGCTTTGCTTAATCAAATTGATAATGTTGAGTTTGTATGTAGTGATGCTGGAACATTTGCCTCTGAGATAGCTAAAAATAATCAGCATTTAGATGTGATTTGTGTCGATCCGCCTCGTAAAGGCTGTGATCAGAAGACATTGGAGAGCATTCTAAAGATGAGTCCTCAGCGAATCGTTTATGTCTCCTGTGATCCTGCAACACTGGCTCGAGATTTATATTTCTTGTCTCAGAATGGTTATGAAGTAAAAAAAGTACAGCCTGTGGATATGTTCCCGCAAACGACACACGTTGAATGTGTAAACCTGATAGTAAGAAAATAAAAGTGCAAATAAGCCTATAAATAAAGGATATTTTGAAGATTGGATGATGAAAACTATTGATCCTCCAAAAATGGGCATCAACTGATACTAAATAGATAAATACCTGGTTTTCATAAAAATCAGGCATTTTCATATGGACAAATACATGTATTGTTTATGATGAAATAATCAATAAAACTTGGCTAGTATAAAAAATGTGTAAAGATTAATGAATGGAAAATGTAAAAAATAACAAAGTATTTTGCTTCATATTGACGTAAAAAAGATTAAGATTATAGAATACTAACGGTAATGCTACAAGGAGGAAAAAGCGTATGAAAAAACTAGCCAAGCTATTAGTTGCTTTTGCGATGACTGCCAGCGTAGCTGCTTGTTCTGGTAATACAGGAACGACAGATGAAGCGACAACCATCACAATCTGGCACACTTTCACTGAAGATCATGAAGCCATGCTGGAACAGATTGCCGATGATTTTGAAAGTGAGAATGAAAACATTACTGTAGAAGTTATTGGGGGATATGATCCTAATACATATGAATCAGTCATTACAGATGCTGTCGCAAATGGAGTAGGACCAAACCTGGTCTTTAATTTTTCAACTTTCGCAAATACTTTTGATGGTCAGGATGTATTAATTCCATTTGATGATTACTGGGATTTTAATTATGCTGATATTACTACACCAGCAATTTATGAAGAATCGACTAATTTTTCTGATGGAAAAGTGCATATTGTACCAGTCTATACATCAGGACCAGTTCTGTTTGTAAACAAAGCTATCTATGATGAAGTAGGAGTAGAAATTCCTACGACTTGGGATGAAGTAAAAGAAACTTCTAAAAAGATCTATGAAGAAACAGGTATTGTTGGTTTTGCTGTAGATTCATTAACTGATCTGGCACAGATTTTGATCTATCAGTCTCATGAAGGACAGATCGTAGACCTTGAAAACAATGAAGTTGCTTTCAATGATGAAAAAACTCTTGAATGGGTTGAATGGTGGGCAGAAGGTGTACGTGAAGGATATTTCCAGATTACTGCTCAGAGTGCTGACGGATACAACTCAGGAGATATAAACAGTGGCTTGATTGCATCTTATATCGGTTCATGTGCAGGTATGCCTTATCTTGATCTTTCAAGTATCAACGGAGATTTACAGGTCGTAAGAATACCGATGATATCTGATGCAGAATATGAAAATGCGGGTTCTATTTCAAATCGTGGTGCTATCGGATTTAAGGGAACAGAAGCACAGGATCAGGCAGTAGCTGATTTTGTTGAATATTTCATCAGCCGTAATTCTGAATGGGTACAAGCAGTGAGTGCAAACTCACCTTACACAGCAGTTCTTGAAGATGAAAGCTATCAGGAATTCATTGCATCAAACCCTGCCTTACAGGCTTTAGAAGATCAGATGCCCGTTTCATTTATTGCACCTGTATTCACAGGATCTTCTGAAATGCGTAATCAATTAGAAGAATTATTTAAAGGTCCGGCTGATCCATCCTTCGATGCTGCAACGGCTTTACAGAAAGCTGTAGACAATACAAATGCAGCAATGCAAGACGAATAAAACTTTTAAAAAATAAAAGTAATTTATACTTTATTTAGGCTATTTACAAATAGCCTTTTTTAATACTAGAAATCTTCAGATAAACAAATCAAAAAAAATTGATATATCTATTGACAATAATTACTTTAAAAGATATGATAAACACATCAAAATAATTTGATGTGAAGGAGTAATAGGATGGATTATTCAAAAGATGTGAAAATATTTAAAGCTCTCTGTGATGAAAAAAGATTGAATATTTTAAATCATTTAAAAAGCGGGGAGAAATGTGCTTGTGTTTTGATTGAGTATATGAATATAGGGCAGTCTGCTCTATCTTATCATATGAAGGTTCTATGTGATTCTGGAATTGTAGTAAGCAGACAGGAAGGGAAATGGACACATTATAGAATCAGTAAATCGGGTAGTGAATATGCAGCTAAACGGCTACTAGAATTAACTTCACAAAAAGATAGGGATTAATCTTATTTGTTATATATGAGTCATCTTCAGATGACTTTTATAAATCTTTACACATCAAAAAAAATTGATATATTACGAGGAGGGATTTCTTGGAAGCATTAAATTTGTTTTGGATTTTTTTTCAAGATCAAATACTGGGAATGAAATGGCTGAATGATTTTATAGGCTATATCTTATCTAGCACAGGATTGGAGATGAATAGTCGTATTGGAGGAAGTATTCAGTTCTTTGTATATGACGTAATTAAAATTACAATTTTGTTGTGTATACTGATATTTATTATTTCATATATACAAAGTTATTTTCCCCCAGAGAGAAGTAAGAAGATATTAGGTCGATTTCATGGTATAGGGGCGAATATTATATCTGCTTTGTTAGGAACAGTGACACCTTTTTGTTCATGTTCTTCCATTCCCTTATTTATCGGATTTACCAGTGCAGGGCTTCCGTTAGGAGTAACATTCTCATTTCTGATATCTTCTCCTATGGTTGATTTGGGGAGCCTGGTATTACTGATGAGTATTTTTGGAACAAAGGTAGCGGTAGCTTATGTCTTGCTTGGACTTGTTATTGCAGTTGCTGGAGGGACATTAATAGAAAAAATGCATATGGAAAAATATGTAGAAGAATTTGTGAAAAGTGCAAGTAATGTCGATATTGATTCACCTTCACTGACGAAAAAACAGAGGATTCAATACGCAAAAGAACAGGTTTTAGAAACCTTTAAGAAAGTTTTTCCCTATATTTTACTTGGAGTTGGAATTGGTGCGATTATTCATAATTGGATTCCTGAAACCTGGATCAATAGTATATTGGGAAGCAAGAATTCATTTGGAGTTATTCTGGCAACACTTGTAGGAATACCTATGTATGCAGATATCTTTGGCACGATACCAATTGCCGAAGCTTTACTGGCGAAAGGTGCAGAGTTAGGAACTGTCTTATCATTTATGATGGCAGTCACCACACTTAGTTTTCCATCTATAATAATGTTAAAAAAGATTGTAAAGCCAAAGCTATTGACATTGTTTATTGGAATTTGTGCTTTAGGAATCATAATAGTAGGTTATGTATTTAATATATTTAGTATATTATTTAGAGTAAGGACGAAAAGTAGTACTTAATCGAAAAGAAAAAGAAGAGATTTTAAATAAAAAAGTTAAATAAAAAAAATGAGCGCACTAAAAACAAGTGCACAAATGAAATAAAATAAATTTAGCGAAAATCAGGTTTCATTTTTAATCCAAGCATCAAGATGAATATTGATGGCGGCAAAGATTGAAAAGAAAGCTGCTTTGGAGTCTTCACGAATTCTCATCTGATGAAGATGATAGTCATTGAGAATTCTATTATTGATTCTCTCAGTACAAGTTCTATTTTTGTATAGTTCTTTCCATTTATCTGTTTTGTAAGGAACAGGGCCAAAAAGACGCATATCAAGCGAATCGTTAATGTAAACAGTTCTACCATATGGAGAAGGAGAACATGTATCTGCATGTGGACAAGAATCAATCAATCCCATTTTTAGAGGACAACGGAATTTTCTTCTTTGCCTTTGATAGTCGTAGCCACAGTGATACATTTCAACACCACAATCACAAATTGGTTTGCCGTTTTCACTAATAGAATCAAAGTGTTTATAAATATTTTTACCCAATTTACGTTGATTGAAATCAATGATTGGGATAATATTATGGTGACGCAGAAATTGGTAAACGGCAGAAGAATCGCTTGCGGAATCGAAACACATGAATTTTGGAGAGAGTTCAGGGTTAATATCAAGGAAACGAGCGGTAGAGGAAATGGAAGACAGAGCATCATGACGAGAAGCTTTCTCTAAATCGATAAAGACGGGAAGGTCAGTATGGATTAGAGGGTTATGATAAGAAATGTTATAGAGAGTATAACCGAAGTAATACATTCCAAGATCACTGTCCCAGCCAAAATCTGCGTTTTTAGCGCTATAACGATGAGTGTTTAAAATATTGTCATCTTTAATGATTTGATGACCAAAAGGAGAAGCATGAATATGAAAAGCAGAACCATCACCAGAAAAGACAAGATTGTAGGAATCAATAAAGCCCATGTCATGAGAAGGAATGACAGCAATAGCGTTAAAAAGTAATTGAAGAGTATAAATCATACGATCACGGTCAAAAACAGAACCATCATGAGTGTAATTATCGAAAAGAGAATAAGTATCATCATTAGAGAAGTTCATTAATTTTTCACCTTTCTTAGGTTTAGAAGAATTAGATTTATTCGTAAAAAGGCCTTTAGGAAGAAGATCGTTATGGTGAGAAAAAGAATGAGTGATACGGTTAATGAAATCGTAATGAGAAGAATGGTTAGGAACATTCCAAGAACCGATAAGATATTGAAGAAGCCTATCGTGATGAACTTCATAACACCAATTTTTAAGAGAAGTAAAACCAAGATGAAGCATCAAAACGACAGAACGCAAATAGATAGCAGGATCGTTAGCGGGACGACCCAAAGGAGAATATAAAGGAAAGATGATATCGGCGACAAGGTCGACATCAAGTTTAGACAACTTATGAATAGCAGACTTAAAATTAGGAGAAGAAAGTCTGAAAAGATCAGAAGTTGAAAGAGAAGACTTTTCTGTCTTAAGAAATTCTTTGTAATCTTGAGACGAAGAGAAATAAATTAACATTGAAGATCACCACCTACTTACTACAGAAAGGCGAGCAAAGCGAGCCCGCAACGAGGGCGATTTGTCAAGCAAAAAGTGAAAAAAGTTGGGGGGATTTCAAAAAAACGGCAATTAAAAAAGAGCGTAAACAAGCCGTTAAAATGTTTTCGACCACGCTCATTTATTTAAAGGAGAAATTGAAAGATGAAATTATTTGGAAAAAAGAAACAGGAAAATACATGCTGCTGTGCTGATAAGTATACAGCAGAGAATATGCAAAAAGCTGAAAGCAAAAAACAAGAAACAGGAATCAAGATTCTTGGATCAGGATGTTCAAAATGTAGACAATTAGAAAAATCAACACGACAGGCAATACAAGAATTGGATCTTGATCTTAATGTTGAACATATTACAGATTTTACTCAAATAGCAAGTTATGGAGTTATGTCCACTCCTGCTTTAGTAGTTAATGGAAAGGTAGTATCTTTTGGAAAAGTTTTATCAGTAGAGGAAGTAAAAAGCATTTTAAAAGAAATTTAGGATTTGAATAATTGAAGGTGAAAAAAATGAGAAATCAATTACCTAAGGTTGCATTTGTTTGTGTTCACAATTCCTGTCGCAGTCAGATTGCGGAAGCATTGGGAAAACATTTAGCTTCTGAAGTTTTTGAAAGCTATTCAGCTGGTACAGAAATAAAAAATCAAATCAATCAGGATGCTGTTCGGCTAATGAAAGACTTATATCAGATAGATATGGAAAAAACACAATATTCGAAACTTTTGTCAGATATAATTCCTGTAGATGTTGTAATAACAATGGGATGTAATGTGAACTGTCCTAATTTACCTTGCCAATATCGAGAAGACTGGGGATTGAGCGATCCTACTGGAAAAAGTGATGACGAATTTCAAGATATAATAAAAATAATTCATGCAAAAGTACTTCAGTTAGCTAATAAAATTAAAAATAATGAAATTATAAATAAAGATGTAAAAGAATTTAAGGACAGTCGATAATATATCGGCTGTTTTCAGAATAAAAGATACAAATAAAAATTAGTATGCGATTTGCTTTATTTTAATATAAATTGTGATAACAGAACTTTTGAAAAAGGACAAACTGCGACTATAGATGGTTAACATTGCTTATCAAAGTTCCATCGATAGTATGAACCTGATTGTAAAAAAAGAAAGTGAAAATAAAACCCATGAATAAAGAATATATTGAAGATAGAAAGATAAAAATTATAGATCCTTCTAAAGTAGATATTAACTGATACAAATATAAAATTGATCAGATTTTCAATAAAACTATGCAATTTTATAGATGATTAGATAGTATGGACTATTTAACAAAAAAAGATTGATAAGCTATCATGAAAGAGCAAATTATTTATCCTATTATGGAATATATCAACATCTAAATGCTCAAGAAATATAACTTCTAATTCAGTTAAAAAATATAAACATAAAAGTAAATATTACAAATTTAAGTTCTAAAATAGTGCTATACTATAATCGTAAGGGCTTTCAGTTTTTTGTCAAAATAGCGAAAACATTTATGGAAGATTTATATATTAAAAATCTATCTTGTATTGCATAAAATAATTATAAGAATTTGAATTTGCATTAAATATGTCTAAAATTGTAATTGTCTTTGTATATGATAGATAAGAAAGGTATATTTTTTTGCTTAATATATGAAATAACATATCATAAAAAATAAAAGAATTTTGAATTTGTTTTATATTTTAGGGATATAAAAGTATGAAAAATTATGTTGTATGAGATAATTACAGTTTAAAGTTAAGGAAATAAGATAGAGAAAGAATATGTAAATGTAAAATGATGAATATTAGAGAATTTATTTTACTAATAAAACTGAATTTTTTATTTGTTTAGAGATAACATGATTGAATAAAATAAGTAAATTTGTAAGGATAAAGAGGTGATGCAGGGGATAATGTTAAAGAATTTTAGTAGTAAAAACATAAGGAGGGATATGATGACATAGAGTATTAAGAGTTTGAGTTACTTTGAAAGAAACATATTTAAATTAATCAATTAATATTGAAATATATTTCAGACATTATATATCAGTCAGATGTATAAATATATGAAATATTTAGGCCAAACAATGAGAAAGGATTTTATTGTAGCAAGAGGAAAGATATGAAAAAGATTATAAGAAAAGCAGTTGCTTTATTTGTTTCTTTTGCAATAATAGCAACGAATATGGTTAGTGTTAATAATCAAAGCTTAATCCATGCTCAGGATGAACTTGTAAATGTTGCTTTGAATGAGGGTGTTCAGGTATATACTAAACCGAATGTAAATAATGGTAAAAACATCGTTGACGGCGATACTAGATACCAGTATGTAACACAGGGAGCAAGAAATTATATAGACTTATCTTTTAAAGATAGTTCGTTGGATAAAACGATGGAACAGGATGAAAATGGTTATTACTATAATTCTGATGCTTACATTATTGTGGATTTAGGAAAAACATATTCATTAAGTTCATTAAAAGTTTATGATTTTGAGCGTGAGGGTGGATTTGAACGTGATTATATTTATGATATTTATGTTTCAAATGATCCTGATTTTGATATAAATTTCGAATATAATGTAAACTGGCAAAAAGTAGGATCAAAAGAGCCAAATTCAGGAAAATATGTAACGGAATTTGCACTGGAAAACAATATAGCAGCAAGATATATAAAATTAGAAAATTTAAAATGTAAAAATGCTGAAGGTTTTGTAATGGTTGAATTGGAAGCTTATGCAAAGGAAACTACAGACCTTGAAACTATTAAAGGGGAGGCAATTCAACAATTAAATGATTACAAAGCAGATTTAAAGCTGAATGCTGAAGAAACTGAATTAAGAGAAAAAACTATTCAAGCCTATACTGAAAAAATCAACAATGCAAGTACAAAAGAAGAAGTTTATGAGCTTTTAGGAAATGGTCAAAATGAATTAGCTACTCTTCTAGAGTTTGCTGAATATCGAGCATTAAAAATCGATGAAATCAAAAATTATAAAGCTGAAGATGGTATTTTTGCTGATGAGGACAAACAACTTCAATTACAATATTTAGAGAGTGCTACAGCAGAAATTGAAAATGCAAAAGATATTGCGACGGTTGATAGAATTGTGAGTGATTACAAGAGTAAAGTAGATGAATTGGAAGTGTTGATTACATATGAAATTATTCCATCTCCACATGAAATTATTTATCAGAATTCATACACAAAATATCAGTCACTTATTCATGTTGTATCTTCAAAAAATGCGTTAGATGAAGTAACTGTTAACTATATTAAAGAGATTTTTGGTGAAGAAAACGTAACTTTCTCTAATGAAAAAGATCCTAATAGAACCAATTTATTTTTAGCACGTAATGATCTAGATGATGAGGTAAAAGAGAAAATCGTTTCAACATATCCTACGGATATCGATGAATCAGTTTTAGCCAAAAATGAATCTCATATTATTATTGCTGATGATAATGGTATTTCTATTCTAGGAAATGATGATGAAGGCTTATTCCGTGGTTTAACAACGATTAAATTTATCAAAGAACAAATCGAAGCTAATGAAAAAGGATATCGCCATTTTGTAATCAAGGATTATGCTGATATGTCTTTTAGAGGTTTAATAGAAGGATATTATGGAAAACCATGGTCATGGGATGAAAAAGCTGAATTATTAGAATTTGGTTCTGATTTCAAGATGAACAAAATAGTTTTTGCTCCTAAAAATGATCCATATCACACAACAAAATGGAAAGAATTATATCCTGATGAAAGTGTTGATCCAGAAAACAATATTCAAAATATCGAAATTGCCGCTCAAACAGCAAGAAAATATAAAGCGGACTTAGTATGGACGGCTCATTGCTTTGGTTATACTGATCTTGCCAATGCCGGAGAGAATGGAATCAGATATAAAGAGGGAGACGAAAACATTCCAGGATCAGATATTAATTTGCTGAAAGCTAAATTTCAACAGATGTATGATGCAGGTGTACGTACATTTGGTCTGTTGCTAGATGACTGTGACTATGGACCTAGAACATTGAATGATCCATGGCCTAATATTTATAATCCAAACGAACCGTTAGATGAATCAGTTCTTAAGGAAACAACAGCAATCGTAAATATAATGGCTGACTGGTGTAAAGAAAAAGGTGACTGTTACGATTTAATCTTCTGCCCAGCAGGATATGTAACAAGCTGGATGCAAAATGGATTTGGCAATTATTTTAAACAAGCCTATCCATATCAAGAAATTTCTTATTATGATATTAACTTTAGAGATAATGTTCAGATAATAACTACCGGAACGGGTGTATTCAGTGATACAAATCAAAGAGTTGCAGATTTATTTAAAAGTGCCGGAGTAGGGCCTGAAACTGGATATGCAGAAGGGGAAGAAAGAAGATCACCACTTATGTGGACAAATTATCCAACAGTTGATAATGCTAGTGCGTTGGATTTTGGGCCAATCGAAAACTTCAGAACTGATTTAAATCCTGAAGATTTAAGTGGTATGATGTCGAATCCGTTCCAATGGGCACAGTTCAATAAAACTGTTATTCCTATGGTAACTCAATATACCTGGAATCTAAAGGACTATGATGCACAAGAGGTTTACAACAATTCAATGAAGTATATTATGGATACTGAAGACTTAGCTGATGCAATGCTAATTTTCACCAATCATAATAGTACTAGAGGAAGCGAAGGAGAAGGTAGCACAGAACTCAAAGAAGCTATCAGTGCATTTGAAAAGGAAATTACAAAAGAGAATGCAAATGATCTTTTAACTGAAATCAATAAAATTGTAGAAGCATGCAGTACTTTATTAGATGAGAGTCAATATACAAATAAAGGCATGTATGATCAATTATATCCATATGCAAATTCATTAAGAGATTTAGCTGGATCCATTCAAAAATATATGGAAGCATTTGGTGAAGGTGTAAACTACAGAGAAAAATTTACTGATGCTCATCATTTATTTGATCAGCATACTACATATGTGCTCAAAGATATTCCTCAAAAGAATGGAACGGTAAAGGATATGTATACGGTTTGCGGTACTCGCACTTTACAACCTTTCTATGAATGGCTTCAGGAACATGAAGAAGACCTGATTTATGCTATTGATGAAAATGCACAAGAAGAAATACAGGCTAAAAAAGAGTTAGTTTCTTATCTTAATGATCAAATCACAGTTGCTCAGAATGATATTTACTATTATGGATATGCAGAAAAACTTGTTGAAGAATTAGAAAACAAGATTGAAGAAATCAATAATATGACTCTTGAAAATTTACCATCACTGGATGAATTAAAAGGTGAGGTGGAAACGATCGTATCAAATTATGATACTTATAAGCCAAGAGTTAATCCAAACGATTTAATTTCAAATAGCAAGGAGGTTATTTTATCTGCAGGAAATTTAGAAAATGTCAATGGAAATAAAGTAGAAAGTATCCTAGATGGCAAAATAGATACAACTTGTTCTACAGTTATGGGTGAGGAAAATCCAGCATATGTGCAATTAGATTTTGGAAAGGAAGTCTCCTTAGAAAATATCCATGTAATTTGCTATACAGATCCTAAAGGTAAGTACAGATGGTATAAGTATGATGTTTATACAAGTACTGATGGAGAAAAATTTGAATTATTAGTTAACAAAGATGGAGAAGAACTAGAAGAAGGAAATGGTGAATGGTTTGATGCACGTGGAATAAGTGCGAGATATGTTCGAATAGTAGGACAATCAAACTCTGTAAACAAGTATTTCCATGTTGCTGAGGCAGAAGTTTATAAAACAGAAATTGATAAAACAGAATTGATAAATTTAATTAACAGAGCTGAATCATATAATGAAAATCTATATACTTCGAATTCTTGGGACAATCTCGAAAAAGTATTATCACAAGCAATATCCATTGTGAAAGACAGTAATGTTACTCAGTCTGAAGTAGATAAGAGTATAGACGAATTGAATTCTGCAATAGATGGTTTAGTTTATAAAGAAGCTGACTATACAAAAGTAGATGAAATGATAACTAAGGTAAATGCATTAGATAAGAATATGTATAAAGACTTCTCAGGAGTAGAAGAAGCATTGGCTAATGTAGTTTATGATTTGGATATCACGCATCAAACAGAAGTAGATACAATGGCTAAAGCGATTGAGGATGCAATCAATGCTCTTGAGTATAAGGGTGCTGATTACACAGCTTTGAATTCTGCAATATTAAAAGCAACGAACTTAGATAAGAACTTGTATAAAGACTTCTCAGCAGTAGAAAAAGCATTGGAAGCAGTCAACCCTGATTTAGATATCACTCAACAGGAAGAAGTCGATGCCATGGCAAAAGCTATTGAAGATGCCATCCGTGCTCTTGAATACAAAGATGCTGACTATAGTAAGGTCAATGATGCAGTTACAAAAGCTAATGGGCTGAACAAAGATCTTTATAAGGACTTCTCAGCAGTAGAAAAAGCATTGGAAGCAGTCAACCCTGATTTAGATATCACTCAACAGGAAGAGGTAGATGCCATGGCAAAAGCTATTGAAGATGCCATCCGTGCTCTTGAATATAAAGATGCTGATTACAGTGCGGTAGAGAAAGCAAAGGAAAAAGTACCGGCTGATCTAAGTATCTATACAGAAGAATCGGTAAAAGCATTGGATGATGCACTGGCAGGTGTTGTAGAAGGCAAGAATATCACTGAACAGGAAGAAGTGGATGCGATGGCCAAAGCAATTGAAAATGCAATCAATGGACTGGTGAAGAAGGATACAGGAAAGCCTGAGGATCCATCAAAACCAAGCGAACCAACAACACCAACTGATCCTGAAACACCATCAGAACCGGAAGGACCAAATACAAGTGACAATTATCATGTTGCAGTATTTGCAGGACTGATGATTCTGAGTGCAGGAGTACTTGCATTCGTACTTCTCAGAAGAAAAAGAGAAGCAAAATAACATAAAAGAGTTAGTTGAATGACTAACTCTTTACAAGAAAATTTACTGCTATTATACTGATAAAGCATATATATTAAATTTGTTAAAAAAGTTAGAAAGATAAATATTTGATATACAGTTTATCTGTTTCTCACATATCAGATGCTTATCTGAAAACTTTTTAAGCTGCTATTCCACCAACTAGCAGCTTTTTTTTGCGACAATAGCTACAGAAGTATGAATTCTACTTTTAAGTGGTATCAAAGATATTCAATTCATGATATATTTTCCGTGAAGGAGTGATTTGATGAATCAGATCAAAATAGGCAAATTTATTTCTGAACTAAGAAAAAAAGAAGGACTTACTCAAATAGAACTTGGTGAAAAGTTAGGCGTAAGCAATAAAGCTGTCAGTAAATGGGAAAATGGTAAATGTTTACCTGATCCATCTTTATATGAGCCATTATGCTCAATATTACATATTTCTTTAACTGAATTATTTAATGGTGAAAGAATTAAAAAGGAAGAAGTATTAGAAAAATCAGATCAAATATTAAGTGATGTCATGCAACATGCAAAATCAAATAAGATTTTAGATTTTATATCATCTATTTTAATTGTATCAGCTATTCTTTTATTTTTTATGCCAACACTGAAAGAGTTTGATCAGACATTATCTATCATTACGATATCAATAGGACTTTTATTATTAACATTAGGATTATCTTTAAAACTATTTATTTGGCAAAGAATTAATAACAAGAAAATTAAAAATACTGGAATGGGCTTTACAAGTGGTCTTACTTTATTATTTATAGCTTTAAAGCTAACTGGATATATTGACTGGCCTTGGATTTGGGTCATTTCACCTATCTGGATTGTTATATTACTCTTATTAATTTTATTCGCTATTGTCATGATAGGGGGCAGGATCAAGAAGGGAAAATGGTAAGGATATTGCTATTTGAAACACTTATTAAATTATTTATTGTTAGTATGGTTGTTGAGTATTTAAATAATGAGATAATATATGTGTTTGAATGAACAAAAAGTGATTAGGAGATATAAGATAGACTATGAAAAATGTAAGTTTTAGATATGCGAAATAAAATAATGTTCATTTAATTTTGCAATTTATTAAAGAACTGGCTGAATATGAAAAGAAGCTAGATGAAGTAGTAGCCACAGAAACATTGTTAAAAGAATGGATTTTCGAGAAGAAAAAGTCAGAGGTCATTTTTGCTTTAGTGGATGATCATGAAGTAGGTTTTGTTTTATTCTTTCATAATTTTTCTATATTTCTTGGACGTGCAGGAATTTATTTAGAAGATTTATATGTTAAACCAGAGTATCGTGGGGTGGGATATGGCAAAGCTTCTTTAAAAAAACTGGCTAAAATAGCTAAGGAAAGAGGATGTGCTATTGGAGGGTGGTGTTTAGATTGGAATAAATTAAGTATTGATTTTTATCTTTCTTTAGGAGCAGAACCTATGAAGGAATGGACGGTGTATCGCATTGCTGGAGATACACTTGATCATTTGGCTGAATCACGATCACTGATTTTTATATAATGAAAATAAAGGAGCTAACTATATAAAAATCAAGAGAATTAGATGAAAAAGTTTGAAAATATAAAATTTCTAGTTTTGTATGTTAGCTGGAGCTGTTCTTTGAAAAGTGAATAGTGATTTGTACTTTTTGGGCATGATGAAAACAACCTTGATGAAGGGAATTTCTAAAATTTGTTTGAAGTTAATTATTTATCTTAACAAATCAGGATTAAATG
Source organism: Traorella massiliensis (assembly GCF_900104665.1). Lineage (GTDB taxonomy): Bacteria > Bacillota_I > Bacilli_A > Erysipelotrichales > Erysipelotrichaceae > Traorella > Traorella massiliensis. Next base: position 289,681 of record NZ_LT629969.1, read on the forward strand.
GCTGATTCGTAGTGACTAAATGATAGATAACTCTAAGCAGCTTTCTTACACAGTGTCCTTGAGCACAGCGATGTCCCTTGCCTTGAGAGATCTTAAGCTGATAGTATTCCTTGAATACAGGATTGCATCGAATAACTGTCAGTATGATCTGATACAAGGTCTTTCGAAGATACTTTGATCCTTTCTTGGCAATAGCTGTATGCTGTGCAGCAAACTGACTTGATTCGTAATGGTAAGGGGCCACCCCTGCAGCCTTTATGATTTTTCTTGCATTAGAATAGTTGCTTATATCTCCTAATTCCGCTAAAATAGAAGTACCAGAGAAATGAGAAATTCCTGGTATGGAGAGGATAGGAGAGTTTGTCTTGAGCGAGAACTCTTCTATTTTTTTATCTATTTCAGTAATTTGCTCATGGATCAATTCTATTTGATCGACCAGATGTCTGATCTGAATAACGTCTGCTGATGAAGGAATTCCAACAGAGGATTTTGCACGATCCTTAAGCATTTCAGGGGTTAAAGAAATACGTCTTCCTCTGCCTTTGTATTCAAAGCATCGACGAATCCTTCTTATATCAGCATTAGCGATAGCTTCAGCACTGCCAAAAGTTTTAAGCACCGCCATATATACACGGCTATATTTGGAATCAAACAGACTGTTGAATTCAGGGAATACAATATCAATACACCTTTGCAGGCGGTTTGAGTAGACATTGAGCTCTTCCTTCAGATTATGATGATGTCTGGTTAACTGTTTCTGTTCATAAAGATCGAAGCTGTTAACTTTCGTGATACGATACTGCTTTTTACGTTCTGGAGTATCCAGGACATCACAAATAGTCAAAGTGTCGAGCTTATCATTTTTGGTAATACCACCTTGCATTTTACGGGAAAAATCAGTGGTTGTAGGATTGATAAGAGCAACGGAGAAGTTTCTATCCAGAAGAAATCTCAACAAAGCAAAATGATAGTGTCCGGTATCTTCCATACCAATTAAGATAGATTTTTTAGAGTAAGGTTTAAGATTTTGAATAAGCAGATCAAAGCCATGTTTATCATTAGAGAAAGAAGCAGGGTGAACGATAAGTTCTCCGGTATCTTTATCCATGATACAAAAGAAGTGTTTATTCTTTCCAATGTCGATTCCAACTAATTTCATGATATAAAATCCTTTCTTTAAAATACGTGAAAATGGTATCCACAACACTTAAACCACAAAACCTGGTTCAAAATACGAATTCAAAGACTCATCTAACTCATCATTATTTAGGAATAAGGTGTGGTAAGAACCTCCTTAAAGTAGTCAAGCCACAAGGAATAATACAAATCCACATTCACATTATTCAATTTTACAGATTAACAAAACCGTAATCAACCACGGTTTAAAGGGTTGATAGAAAGGAAAAGTATACTGTAAATGACTATTAAATGAGTCATTTATAATATACCAGGAATTATATGGATGAAGGGTCATATTTATTTAAAGAAGATTGAAGAATATGTTTTTTTAGAAAAAAACAAAATGATAGATGATTCAAATAGAAGTGTAAGGAATCAGGATTTTTCAGGAATATTTTTAAAAGGTAATAAATAAATACAAATTTGAATATCAGTAAATTATGACCTCTCAACAGAGGTTACAGTGCTTTAATAAAATCCTCCAAAAGCCTTGAAAATAAAGGATTTATCGCAATGTGTTCGCCTTATCTCTTTATACGGTCACACACAAGTTTACTCTTTCCCTCATTGCTCATAAGGGCAAATGCAAGGGCAAGAAAATCTCATAACAAGAATAAACATAAGTGTGGCAATCGGAGAACTGTGATGTATGTGCGAATATATTATAATGTAGGATTTTTCAATGGACAAGTATATTTACGATGATAAAAATGATCTGTGGTATGAACTGCAAGGAGATTATTATATTCCTTGTCTTATCTTACCAGCCGAAAAAGAACAGCCTATCGGCTTATGGGGACAGCGACACTTGCAGTATTTGAAAGAATACCGCAGGATTACATACCTTAATCTGCTCACAAGCGGCAGGCTGAACGCTTACCTTGCCGACATTGATAAGCAGATGGAGGAGATGTTCTTTCGGTTGGTAGAGCAGATGAAACAGGCACAAGGTATTATGGAACAGTTAAAGGCAGAAAACGCCTTAGAATGGACAGGGCGGCTCAATAACATACGGGCGTGTGCAAGGGAGATTGTGGAGAGGAAGATTATTTTTGCATAAGGCAAAGGCGGCAGGGAGAAATCTCTGCCGCTGTTCTTTTGGGTGGTGGTGCTCACGATTCGTTTCTTGCTATTGTTCGTTTGACCGAGTATAATATATCTACTAATAATGTGGAGGTTTGTTATGTTTGAATATATGACGGTACAGGAAGCTGCAACTAAATGGGATATTTCAGAACGAAGAATACAGACACTATGTTCTGAAAACAGGATTGAGGGTGTTGTACGTTTAAGCAGAGTATGGCTCATACCAAAAGATGCAAAGAAACCGATAGATAGGAGAAAGAAGAACAACGAGAAGTAAAAAAGGATTTTGGGCAGTTGCAACTGCCAGTTGACATATTGAATGGTGCTGATTGGTGGTTAGCAACTTTATCAATCGCTAAAATAAATATAACAATCACATTAACAGGAGGACAAAATTATGATTTTTGCCGATAAACTTATTTTGTTACGAAAAAAAGCAGGCTGGTCACAAGAGGAGTTAGCCGAACAAATGAATGTAACACGACAATCTGTTTCAAAATGGGAGGGAGCACAATCTGTTCCTGACCTTGATAAAATGATACGCCTTTCCGAACTATTCGGAGTAAGTACAGATTATTTACTTAAAGACGAAATTGAGCAAGCAGAGCATATCAACTCGTCCAATGATATGCCGTCATTAAAGCGTGTCTCTATGGAGGAAGCAAATGCTTTTCTCTCTGTAAAATCAAGGACAGCTAAAACAATAGCGTATGCTGCTTTTTTGTGTATCTTATCTCCGATAGCTCTTTTGATATTGGGTGCAATTAGTGAAAGTACGTCAGGCGGCTTGAGCGAAGATATTGCAGGTGGAATTGGAATGATTGCTCTTATTATTTTTGTAGCAATAGCCGCCGTAATGTTTATATCAAGTGGTAGCAAAACCGCTCCCTTTGCATATTTGGAAAAAGAAAAGTTTGAAACCGAGTATGGCGTGAGTGGAATGGTTAAAGAACGCAAAGCAAAATACAAAGATTTGCACACAAAGAATAATATTGCAGGAACTTGTTTGTGTATTACTGCCTTAATTCCGCTTTTTGTTGGAGCAATAATTGACGCTGATAACGACCTATTTCTAATAATTATGCTTTCCTTTTCATTTATCATTGCAGGTATAGGTGTGATTTGCTTCATTAAGACGGGTATTATATGGGCGAGCTATGAAAAGCTTCTGCAAGAGGGAGAATATTCTAAAGAAAATAAGGAAAAACCGTCTATTGCAGTTGCTGTATATACTGCATATTGGGTAATAGCAACAGCAGTATATGTGGGATATAGTCTATCATCAAATAATTGGGGGCAGAGTTGGATAATTTGGGTTGTTGCGGGAGTTATGTTTCCTGCTATCGTTGCAATTACCAACGCCTTTGATAAAAAATCAAAATGAGAATAGAATGGCTATTATGCCCTATCTGTAAAAGTAAAACACGCCTTCAATTACGAGAAGATACCGAATTAAAGAATTTTCCCCTCTACTGCCCTAAATGCAAGCAGGAAACACTTATCAACGCAAAGGATTTACAGATAACCGTTATTCAAAAGCGGGAACACTAATCAAACTATGTAAGCCGCCGCATGGGTAATACCATAGCGGCTGTTTTCGTGCCTATCGGCTGTCTCTGTCAAAGGATTTCTTTCTCTGTCTCGGCGGGTTTCTCTGCTTGCCCTCTGCCTGAAGCTGGCGCAGGCGTTTTAGTACACTCTCCCGTTCAGGCGGCTTTGCCTGCTCTTTTTGAGTGGGTTTCTGTTTTTCCCTGACCTGCCGCTCCCATGCGGCAAGGTCACGGTTGTACTGCTCCACAACAGCCTCCGCCTTGCGGTAGGTTGCCATGAACGCCTGCACATTGGGATAACCGTCCTCTTTCAGAACATCGGGCAGTTTATCCAGCTTTTCAGCGATTGCCTTTTCTGTCCGCTGTATCTGCTCTGTGAGCGCCTTGCGCTCCTTACCTTTGAAAATCCCTTTTGTGTCGGCAAACTGCTGTTTCAGTTTCGGAAGTACCGTATCCTGCAAATGCCGGATTTCTTTCGCCTTATCCTGCGCCTTTATCATCAGCTTTTGCATGGTACGGAACTCTGCCATATCTATTTCAAGGACAGGCTTCGGCGGCATATCGTGTTCACGGATTAGGTTTTGCAGGAAGTCCTTTGCCTTGCTGACGATACTGCGGAACAGATTGGGGAGCCAGCCCTTGTTTTTGATAGACTGGCTCGCCTTTTCGTGTATCTCTGTCCGCTTGACTTCTAAAATCTTTGCTTCAGAGATACCCGATAATAACACCATATCCGCTGTCCTGTTCCATTCCTGTCTTGCGGCATTGTCGGCTTTGATTTCGTCCTCTTTGGGATTGTTCTTGCCGATTTTTTTGGTCGGCAGATAGACGCTGTTTTTATCAAATACCTTTAAGTGCTGCTCAGGATCAGAGATATGGCGGTTGATAAGTTCCGTATACACTTCCTTTATCTCTCGGAGAAAAGGCTCTCCCTTAAAGCGTGTATCTTTGGCAGTAAACAGATGGCTTTCGTATACCTCGCCTTTTTTGATAAGCGCTGGGGGCGTCTTGTGGCCGTTCGCCATGTTGGATATACCACAATAGAACAAACCGGAAAAAAGCAAGCTGTGTGGCTTTGGCAGTGTGACTGCGGAAATACCAAAGAGATTCCTGCTACGCAGGTTAAGCACGGTGGCACGCGAAGCTGTGGTTGCAAGGCTATGGAGCATATCACCGATCTGCGAAAGCAAGACATTACAGGAGAGCGATTTGGCAGACTGACAGCGGTCCGTCCCACTGAGCAACGGGACAACAATGGCAGCGTTATTTGGGAACTGCGATGTGATTGCGGGAATTTGACTTATAAGACAGTAAATGCCCTGAAATCAGGGCGTGTACTCAGCTGCGGCTGTAAATACCGTGAGACCAGGAGCGAAACAGTGAAGCACCGTCGAGATATGGTTGAGGGAACCAATGTCAGCAACATTGTTGTTTCCAAGCACCTTTGTTCAAATAACACTTCCGGACACACCGGTGTTGGCTTGGATAGGAGAACCGGGAAATGGTATGCATATATCAATTTCCAAAAGAAGCATTATAATCTGGGTTTGCATAAGGACAAGAGTGCTGCCATACGTGCTCGCCGTGCAGCTGAAGCAAGGCTTCACGATCCTGTCATACTGGAATACTGGGACAGTCTGACAGAAAAACGAAAGAAAGAATTTCAGGATTATCTGCGTAGCACTAATAAGTAATGCGTATAATGAAAGGTCGTCTGAGCTTAACTGCCCAGGCGACCTCTTTTTTTATGTGTGCCGGGCATGGCATGAATTCAGTTGGAGATAAACCAACCACAGGTATTTACCGCCAAGTGTAGTGAACCACAAGCTGTTGACAGTGATGTCATGGGTGAAGGAAGTGGTGTAGCGATTCTTTCGAGCGTACGAACAGAAACCTGATATAAGGCTAAATGGTGGATAAGGTTGCATAACAAATCGAAGTCCAAAAGGTAAACGTAAAACCAAGACAGTAAATCAGGACGTTGTGAAAGAAACAGGATTCATGAATTACCCCGGGAGGTCTTATGGACGAGGAAGCCTAGTAAACTTTAAAATCAGTGATAGTACCCTCGGTCGAAAAAGGTTTATCATAAGAAGTCAGATGAAGTCATAGTAGGCAGAGATACCGAAGGACTGAAACGTTTATAGAGTGCAAATCACTATAAGCAATGTCTGGACAGTCCGAAAATGAGGATAGCCTGGAACTATGGAGCGTAACCATAGATGGTAAAGGTAGTGGGGATGGTTCCGGATAGATTTACAAATAGAGGAGGAGCAGCAAATGAAATTAATGGAAAAGATTTTAAGTCAGGAGAACTTGAAGATAGCTATCAAAAAGGTCAAGAAGAACAAGGGAGCACCGGGAGTGGACAGAATGACAGTGCAGGAAATCGAAGACTGGTTTGGACAGTATCATAATGAATTAATCACAAAGATCATGAACAAACAGTATCGACCCATGCCTGTCAAGAGAGTCTACATTCCAAAGTCTAATGGAAAACAGAGGCCATTAGGAATTCCAACAGTTGCAGACCGAGTCATTCAGCAGGCAGTGGCACAGGTATTAAGTACAATCTATGAGCCAATATTCAGTGAGCATAGCTTTGGGTTCAGACCAGGAAGAAGTGTACACATGGCCATGGAAGAAGTATTGCATTACCTTAATGAAGGCTATGAATGGATAGTAGACTTGGATATTGAGAAGTTCTTTGATACAGTCAATCATGACAAGTTAATTTCAATCTTAAGAGAACATGTCAATGACGCAACAACGATACATCTCATACGAGCCTATCTGAGAGCCGGAGTGTTAGAGGATGGGCTGATTAAAAGCACAACAGTCGGAGTCCCTCAAGGCGGATTATGTAGATATCGACATAATCCACCTTATGTAGAGTTAGTTATTATGCCGAGTTAAGTTTGAAAAGCATTTATTTTATAGGCTTTTCTATTTATTTTCTCGGCATAATGTATCACAGTTATAGTAGAAATAATAGATCAATTTCTACTAATAAAGGACGGTGATACATATGAAATTAGATTAAATTATTCAAGGATTGGAAAAACTTCTTATTCAAAACAACTATTCTTCTCAAACCATCAAATTTTATAAGAGAGAATGGAAGAAATTAGAGTTATTCTTGATTGATAATTACTCCAATACCGAATTTAGCCTTGATAAAGGATTGGCTTACTTGGAAAGGCAATATGGTATAGTTTCGAAATACATTGACGGAACTATTTCTCAGCAGAGAGTGCAGCTTCTTAGAGTCATTCATTTATTATCGGATTATCAGCTTCATGGGGTTCTGACACGCCGATACACAGCCTCCAAGAATCAAATTCATTTATCGGATGAATATGCAGTCATTTTTAATGAATTTTTAAATGACTTGGAAGAGAGCGAACTCTCATACAGTACAATAAAACATTACTCTCACATTTCTAAAGTATTCCTGGATTATCTATCACAAAGACAGGTAACGGATATAGCCACTATTGATTTGGCCATCTGTAATGATTTTATTAAGACTTTTTCAAATTTTAGTTACAAAACAGTCGAACAGAACATTTGTGGATTGAGATATTTCCTGAGATATCTTCACTTCAAGAATAAGCTTTCTGCTGATCTGGCATCAAAAATTCACATGCCCTCGATTTCAAAAACAAGGTCGATACCATCTGTTTGGACCACTGAAGAACTTACTCAACTGTTAAAGGCGATTGACCGAAACAGTCCATTGGGAAAACGTGATTATGCAATGATTCTTTTAGCCTGCATACTTGGAATAAGAAGCGGTGATATTAAAAATTTAAAATTTGACAATTTTGATTGGGAAAACAAAAGAATATCCTTCATTCAGCGCAAGACAAAAAGGCCATTATCTCTACCTTTACCTAATGAAGTAGGCTGGGCAGTCATAGATTATATCAAGAATGGAAGACCGGCTTTTTATGATACGCATTATGTTTTCATTAAACATACGCCACCATTCGACCCTTTTTCTGAAGAAAATCATCTGAATGGTATAATCAGACGATATATGAACAAAGCTGGAATACCTATTACGAAAAACAGACACTCTGGTTTTCATTCCATGCGACACGCACTAGCTTCTTTATTATTGGAGGCTGGGACACAACTGCCAATCATTACTGAAATCCTTGGTCATTCAAATCCTGATATTACTTCAATATATTTAAAAACTGATATCAATAAATTAAAAGAGTGCGTATTGCCTCTGACTTTTGATGATGAAACGTTTAATATTCAATAGTGTATTCAAAAAAGAATTTCAGGATTTAATAGAATTAAAGCAGTCGCAAGGATTCAAATATACATCGGAATGTTCAGCTTTTCTAAGATTGGATAAATTTTTCTATGAAAATAAAATCACAGAAAAAGCCATAACACGTGAGATAGTGGAAAAATGGTGCAGAAAAACTTCTTATGAAACCGTTAGTAATCAAGCAGGAAGAATATCAATCCTAAGAGTTTTTTGTACATATTTGAACGATATGGGAATTGAAGCTTATATTCCGCCTAAAGGTCTAGTAAGGAAAGCACCTAAGTATGATGCCCATATCTATACTGACAAAGAGTTAAAGCAATTCTTTAAAAGTGTGGATCAAAGTAAAAGTGTTTCTATATCACCTTATAGACATCTGGTCATGCCCGTCTTTTTCAGAATCCTTTATACCAGTGGTTTAAGAGTATCTGAGTTAAGGCTTCTAAAAATCAAAGATTTTCATTTGGATAAAGGTTATATTATAGTTCGAAGCGGAAAAAACAAGAAAGATAGGATAGTACCAGTTCACCCGATATTGGTCCAAAAATGTATAGAATTAAAGGAAATAATACACCAGGAATCAGAAGAAGATGAATACTTTTTCATGATAACTCCTGGCGTACCAATGAAACTGCATACGGTTTATCGTAATTTTAGACGATATCTAGAAAAAGCAGGCATTTCACATACCGGAAAAGGTCCAAGAGTTCATGATTTCAGACACACTTATTGTGTCAATTTATTAAAAATGTGGCTAGAAGAAGGAAAAAATCTACTTAACTGTCTGCCATATATGAAAACAATGCTCGGACATGAAACGTTTGAAGAAACAGCATATTATCTAAAGCTTACTCAATCGCTTTTTCCAATTCTCACAGGAAAACTAGAGGAAGCATACTCAGAAATGATTGAGGTGGTGATTCTAGATGAAAAAGAGTTCTACTGATTTTTCTCAATATGTTGGTTCCTTTTTAACGGAATTTCTACCGCATCATCGCAATTATTCAAAGAATACCATTCTTAGTTATAAGGATACGTTAAAACTCTTTGTGAGGTTTCTAATTAACGAAAGAGATGTTAATATTAATCAATTTACAATGAAAGATTTCACTAAAGATCTTATCATTGAATTTTTAGAACATTTAAGATCCACTGGATGCAGCTGCTCAACTGCGAATCAAAGACTGGCAGTTCTGAAGAGTTTCGCTAATTATTGTCAGACTGATTCTATTGAAAATATGCCCCATTTACAGGAAGTCATGCATATAAAATCAAAAAAGACAGTGATAAAAGAAATAGGCTATTTAGACGAAAATCAAATGAAGATGTTGATAAATGAACCCGATATCAACAGATTAAGTGGATTAAAGCATAAAACTATATTATGTCTATTATATGATACAGGTGCACGCGTTCAGGAAATATGTGATTTAAAGGTAAGAGATATATTTCTCGAAAGTCATCCAACAGTTAAATTAAGGGGTAAAGGAAATAAAACAAGAATAGTGCCAATTTCAAACGCTATGAAGGCTCTTTTAAATCAGTATACAGATAAATTTCAAATAAATACAAGAAGAGCTGATCGTTATCTGTTCCTTAATAAAGACAACAATCAGTTATCTCGTGATGGCATAAAATACATCATAGACAAATATACAAGTTCCATTGTGAAAAGAGAATCATCATTTCCTAAAAAGGTTACGCCACATATGTTTAGACATAGTAAAAGTATGCATATGGTGGCAGCAGAAATTCCAATTGTTTACATTAGAGATTTTCTTGGACATGAAAGCATTTGTACTACGATGGTCTACGCAAAAGCTGATACACGCTTAAAAGAAAAAGCAATAAATAAATTAGCTCCAAAAATAATAAAAGATGAAGAATTCAAGCATGACTGGACGAATGATCAGAATTTATTGGATTTTTTAAATAAGTTCAAATAAAATATTATGCCGAGAAAATAAATAGAAAAGCCTATAAAATAAATGCTTTTCAAACTTAACTCGGCATAATAACTAACTCTACATAAGGCGGACCTATCAGTGTCGTACTATCAAATATCTATTTAGATAAATTTGATAAGGAACTGGAGTCCAGAAATTTAAGATTTGTGAGATATGCGGATGACTGCATCATCTTCGTGAAGAGCGAAATGAGTGCAAAACGAGTAATGAAGTCAGTGACATCATGGCTGGAAAGGAAACTATTCTTGAAGGTTAGTGCCACGAAAACAAAGGTTGTACGTCCAATGAAAGGACAGTTCCTGGGGTTTTCCTTTTATAAGGATAGTCAGGGGTGGAAATGCAGACCTACCGAAGATAGAAAGAAACGATTGTATACAAAGATACAGAAGTATCTGAAAAGAAAGCGAGCCGTTTCAAGACCTCTATCAATTACATTTACAAAAGTCAATCAAATAGTGAGAGGATGGATCAACTATTTCAGGATAGGAAGCATAAAAGCATTTCTTGATAAGTTTGGACAATGGTTACGCCACAAGATACGATGTATCATCATCAAGCAATGGAAGAGACAAAAGACAATCTATAGAAATCTCATGGCATTGAATATCAAGTATAAATGCAGATTTGAGGAAGAAGATATCTATAAGTGTGCAAATTCAAGATTAGGGTGGTATAGAAGAAGTGGATTAGATGTGGTCAATTTCATACTATCACCAGCAGTTCTAGGCAAAGAGAAAGGGGACAGACCGGGTTTAGTCAATCCCCTTAACTACTATCTTAAGAGTTTGTAGTTTCGATATAAATGTAGAGCCAAATACGAGGACCGTACGTTTGGTTCAACGGGAGGGGCAATAAATCTAGAATTTACTCCTCTACCCTATTTGTTCTTTTTAGAATTTGTTAGAATCTTATCAGGGAATACCGATGCATTGATCAAATCTGCGGGATCTATGTCCAAGGCGTCTGCAATATTGTAAAAGACCTCAAGGGAGAACGGGCGAACAATACCCGGAGCTTCGATAGCGCTGATATGTGAACGGCTCACATTGGATAACTCTGCAAGCTTCTCTTGAGACATACCACGCATCTTACGAAGCGCAGCTATTGCAATGCCGAGCTGGATGAATCTATCTCTATTCTTAAATTCAACCTCTTTACTCATTTACAGTCACCTACCTTTCTTCTATTATCGTTAACTTAATTTAGTTTTATACATCTATAAAAAAGAAAAAATATAAATAGCTCAAATAGGTGATAAAATAAGCGTATTTGAGCTTTTCTGTTCGGAAAGAGTATGATATAATAGATGTATAAATATACATCTATAGAAAGGATGATTTTATGCATCAAAATCCTGTGGATTTACCTGAAAGAACAGTCATCATAAAAGGCAGAAGTGGCAGTTATGTGTACTTGACACAAAGGGTTAAATATTCGCCAGAATTAAAACAAACCAGACCAGTAAGAGTAGCTATTGGAAAACTTAACGAAGAAGGAAAGCTGATTCCAAACAGGAACTATTTTGAAATATTTCCATATGAACAGAATGAACCCGGAGATAAAGCAGACTTCGTTATTGCGGGACCTCATTTTGTGGCGGACAAGATAAGTGCTGGGAATGGATTAAAAGAACTGCTGGAGACGATTTTCAAAGATGATTCGGACAAGATCCTGGATATAGCGACATATATGATGATGAGCGAAAATAACGTAATGCAGTATTTTGAAGACTATGGATATAATCACACATTGTTCAGTGCAGAGAACTTCGATGATAATGCGATAGGAAGACTGTTTAAAAAAATAAAAGTAAAGGATATCGATTTGTTCATCAGATCGTGGGTACATATGCATGTTGAGAAGCAAATCTATATAGCTTATGATTCGACGAATATGAACAGTGCTGCAGGAAATCTTGAATTGGCAGAATACGGACATGCGAAGGATCGTGATGAATTACCGCAAGTGAATTTATCAATAGGATATAATCAGACGGATCAGGTGCCTTTATTCTATGAATTGTTTCCGGGAAGCATCATCGACAATACGGAATGTGAAAAGATGGTGGAGAGAGCCCGGCAGTACGGATGCAGGGAAATAGGATTCATACTGGACAGGGGATATTTTTCATTACGGAATATAAGGTATTTCGAAAAGCATAATTATGACTATATACTGATGACGAAGGGGAATGCAAAGTTCATACAGGAAGCGGCAGAAGAAGCAGGAGCAGTATTAAAGAACGGATATTCAAATTATATGCAGGGATACGAACTGTACGGGATGACAGTAGAGAAGGATTTATTCAATACAGGAAAAAAAGAATATGTGCATGTATATTATAATGGAATAGAAGCGGAAAAAGAAAAGATTACGATCAATAACAGATTCAATAAGATGGATGAGGAGTTAGAGAAGAAGAAAGAGAAAAAGATAAAGAAAGCAGAAGATGTGAAAAGCTATGAGAAATATTATCGATTGGGATTTGATGAGAATGGATACTTCATGAATTATCAAAGAAAAGATAACGAAATCATGAAGCTGATAAATAAAGCGGGATATTTTGCGATAGTGACGTCAAAAAAGATGAGTGCAGAAGAAGCGCTGGAAACATATCGGGATAGGGATGCGGTGGAAAAGATATTCAGGATGGAAAAGACATATTTAGGGAATGATGTATTCAGAGTACATTCGGAAGAGAAACTTGAAAGCAAAGTGTTCGTATCATTCATAGCATTGATTATCAGGAATGAGATTTATCAGTCATTAAAGGAATTGTATAAAACGAATAGAAAAGAGTACACAGTACCGAAAGTATTGAAAGATTATGAACGGCTGGGAGTAACTAAATTAGCGGATGAGAAATATCATATAAGATATCGACTGACAAATAAGCAAAAGAAGATATTAAAGGCACTGGGAGCAACAGAAGAAGAATACAGGAAGTTTGTAAATGAACAAATGGATATGTTAGTTAATAATTAACATATCCATTTTATATAGATGTATAATTTTTTGAGAAGTTGACGTATTATTATACTTTTTTTACTCTTTTAACGCTGTATTTGATATAAAGCACTTAACTAATATTTAGAGCAAAAATATAATTAAATGATACAGTTGCTAAAATAGGTGAGCAAATATAACTGAGGGAAGAGTCTTGCCAACCGCTATACACACATGCTTAATTTATGGGATGCCTATCCTAAGTAGAACACAGCCGAACAGGAATCATCCCGATGGTTTCTCTAAGAGAAACCATAAAGAGATAGCGAGTTGTAAGATAGCCCATCGGACTGTGTCAGTTCGATGGGCATTTTAGTTTGAAACTTGTTAGGAGTGGATGATGTGAAAGAAAAAACATGCTGCTTACCGGGCATAGGGAAATTCCTTCAGGACAACGTCGAAGAATCTTCGCAAAGACCGAAGAAGCAATCGAGGGACTTATAAAAAAAGGCTATCTATATTTTGGAGCTGGAGGTGCATTGGGCTTTGATACAATCGCTGCCTTTGCGGTTCTCAAATTGAAGGAACGTTATCCTGATATTCGTCTGATCCTCGTGCTTCCTTGCTTCTCTCAAACGAGAGGATGGTCGCAGGAAGATATAGAGATATACGATGACATCAAACAGAAGGCCGATAAAGTTGTATATACTTCTCAGGAGTACACGAGGGGCTGTATGCATAAACGCAATCGCCATCTGGTTGATAACAGTTCTGCTTGTATTTCTTATCTCACAGAAAACAAGGGCGGAACTTTTTATACAGTGAACTACGCTAAGAGCAAAGGTGTCGAGGTAATAAACATTGCAGAGTAAACAGAAAATAATCGTACTCCTTTCCCCTGTATTTTAGCTTCTTCACCTCGTTGGAAATAAAAAGCGGTAAATGTCTATGGCTGTAAAAGGAGCCTGTAAAAGGAGCGGCTGCTTTCTTTTGGCTTAACATTCGTAAAAATATGTGACATCTCATAAAATCCATTGACTTTTCACGATTTTTGTGCTATACTGTCTTCCATAAACAAGGCGGGAGATGAAGCGTATGGCTGTCCAGTACAACCGGCTGTGGAAATTGCTGATTGATAAAAAGATGAAAAAATCCGCCCTGACAGAGTTGGCAGATGTGTCCTCCTCTACGATAGCAAAGCTGAACCGGGACGAATATGTGAGCCTGGAGGTTTTGGAGCGGATCTGCCGGGCGCTCCGCTGTGACATCGGGGATGTAGTGGAGCTGACGGAAGAATCGGAGAAATAACGGGACGCCTGCAGCGGCTTCTGTGGAAAGGGTGGTACGATGAAAGGGGAACTGAGAAAGCCGGCGTCTGTCAACGCCATTCTGCTGATCGGTATTTTTACTTTTGTCTTTTTAGGGGCGGAATATCTGTTTGTCAATATGATTTCTCTGTCGGTGACGGAAGGGAGAACTGTCATTGCCCAGAACTATGCGCTGGGCGCCAGCGCCGTCGGCTTTTTCTTGTATCCGGCCATGGAACGCTGGGGCGGGAGGCGCTATAAAAGCGCGCTGACCTTTATCCTGGCGCAGGGTGCGATTATCTGTACCTTCATTGTCCAGCAGCATATCTCCTATGCGGCGACCATGACGGCAGGGATGGTGCTCTTCCTGCTGCTGGGCGTTTTCGGCAGCGCCGTCCACTATCTGGCTGCCGTCACCATAGACGGCGACAATGCATTGGCACGGCTGGCGGGGATCGCCTACGCCCTGGGAATTCTGCTCCAGTATGCAAACAACAACCTTGTCAACCTGGAGGTTGCGGAGGCGGCGTTTCTTTCGGTATTCCTGGCGGCTTTGAGCCTGCTGGTCATCCGAACGAGACAGGCCGCCCAAAGCCGCATCGAAATGACGGAGACTGCGGGCGCCTCTTCGGAACCTGCGGAAGACATTTCCCTCACCCGGAAAAAACGGACGGCGGGCATTATGCTGGCGCTGCTGGTAGTGCTGATGGCCTGCGTGTTCAGCACACTGGACAATGCCGTGACTCTCCGTCATGCGAGCGGGACGGATATCGGGCAGTGGCCCCGCCTGCTGCTGGCATTCAGCGGCCTCGCCGCAGGCTTTGTCTTCGATATCCGCAAGCGGAAGTATATGGGGCTTATTATGTACTGCGTGATGATGATGTCGGTTCTGTCCATTGTGGTACTGAACCTGGGCGCTCCGTTCCTGATCGGACTGGTGGTCTTTTACCTGTCCTCGGGCTTTTTCGTTGTCTTCTTTACAGCGAGCTTTATGGAGCTTTCCCGGCATATGCGCCTGCCGTCGCTGTGGGCGGGCATGGGCCGCGCCATGAATAACGTGAGCGCCGCCCTGATCACCAACGGATCGGTGGCGCTGCTGGCCACTGGCAACAGCCTGGCCGCCATTGTCATCGCCCTGGTGCTGTTCGTGGCGGTCAGCGTTGCTATGGCCGTGTATACCGCCTGCATGAACGCCGTCATGGAGCCCAAGGAGCCGCCTGCTTCCCAAAAGTCGGACGAAGAGCGCAGGGAGGCGTTCATCGCAAAATACGGGCTGACCGAACGGGAATGGGATGTATTTTCCCAGATGATTTCTTCGGACAGCAGCGCCCAGGAGATCGCCGACTGCCTGTTCCTGTCCAAGCGGACGGTGGAACGGCATATCTCCGCCCTGTACGAAAAGACGGGCGCAAAATCCCGCATCACTATGTACCTGCTTTACCGTAACGATTAACATACAGGATAAAAGAACACCCTGCTTTCTCTCAGGAGAGGCAGGGTGTTTTTGTGTGCGGTAACGAATTGTCCTGATAAAAAACATCGTTTTCCCCACTTGAAAAATGAAATTTACGCCATTCGGCATCCGCGAAAGGAAAAATCAGGAAAGAAAAGCACACCTCATCCCCTACTTGGAACGATTAGAAGTTATGCATATATAAAGCCTCAAAATAGTTGCTTTGATTTATATAATATGCACAAGTGGCGGTTGACCGCCATCGGTTTTTTGAAAAATGGCGGTTCACCGCCACCTGTTTTGATACGATTGGCGGGATTTACGCATAGACAATCCGGCCTCTTTTCACCTAAAATGAGGGCGTAAGAATCCACTTCCCGGCGTCTGCCGCGGTTCCCCAAAAATTCAGGAGGAGAAGAAATGATGGAAATTAATAAAAATCGATCAGGAGGCATTCTGCTATGAAAAAGAAAAGCGTATTATCCCTGCTGCTGGCGGCGGCGCTGGCGCTCTCCCTCGCCGGTTGCGCCGGGCAGGGGCAGCCGGGCGGAAAGGAGCCTGTCGTCAACAGCGACGGGACCATCACGAAAGAAGAAAACGACGTAAAAATCACTGAGACAGCGGCCAGGTCCATCGAAACCGAGCTGTATGAAACGGCGGATTTCAGCCTGCAGATCCCCAAGGGCTGGACAGTCACCAGCGGCGGTACGGCCATGTACCATTCCATCCGGGTGCAGGATCCCAGCCAGCCCCTCAACCAGATGTTTGTCCTGCTGAAGGCGGAGGGCCTGCTGCACAGCCAGGAGGGAAAGGACGCCTATGCGTATAACGTCACCATGGGGAACACATGGGCGCAGATGCTTTCCCAGGCGCCGGTGCTGACAACCCCCTCCACCGAAAACTTTTTCAAGCTGTTTTCGGAATACGCGGCGTTTGTAGAGCAGTGGGAGCCGAGCTATGCCGGCTATACCTTCCCCCGGTTTGACGGCTTTGCCGTGACCGGCCGCTTTGCCTCGGCCAGCCTCCTGTCCTCGTATGCTCTGGGAGAAGAGACGCTGCGGGCGTCCTTTACCGAAAACGGCAAGGAAGGCGAGGGGATGTTCGCCGCGTCGGTGGTGGACTTCGGAAGCGTTGATATTGCCGCAGGACTGCCGGTAGGATATATCATCCCCCGGGCGGACGGCGGCTACTACATGGCATACAACGTCATGGCGGTCACCGCCGCGAAGGATACCTTCATCGAATGGGAGAGCGTCCTCACCAAATGCCTTGGAACGCTCGCCTATTCTGAGAGTTTCGTAAAAGCCACTGAGCAGGCCGGTGAAGAAAAGGTGGCGATGTCAAAGGAAATCAGCCGCATCACCAACGAGAGGCTGGAAATCATCATGGCGGCCTGGGAGGACCGGAACGTCGAGCAGGACATCACCAGCCAGATGCAGAGCGACGAAACCGGCGGCTACGAGCGCGTGTACGACACGCAGACCGGCGAAATCTACCGGGCGGAGGCCGGATGGTATGAAAGCACCGGCAGTGACCGCTACAAGCCGGTGACTGAAAACAAAATGTATGCAGAGCCCATCAGCGGTTACATCGAATAGGGAAGCGGCGGAAAACCGCAAACAAGGAATACATGATAAGGAGGGAAACGGAATGCGTCAGGTGAAAAGGCTCCTTCCCTATGTCCGGCGGTATGTGCAGATGGCCGTTTACGACGTGCTGGACGCGGAGGGGGCGGAATACCGGAAAGAGGAAAGCGGCGCGGTGGTCGCCCGGCTTTCGGTTTACGGGAACGTCAGCACCTTCAGCCTTTCGACAGAGATACAGGATGTGGGGACCGGACTGACGGTTTCCATGCGTGAACCCTGTCCCGGCCTGTCGGCCCAGGGAGAGGAACGGGCGGTGACCGCCGTAGCCGATAAGGTTGCCCAGTACCTTGAGAACGAGCTGATGATCAACCGCCGCTGTTTCGTGCCGGACCGGCATTATGCCGTATAGGGAACAGCGGCGCAGGCACAGGCGGAAATCGGAATGTCATTTTTAGATAAATTGGGCGGCATCGCCAAAAATATCGGGGACAAGACGGGGGAAATGCTGGCGGTCAATAAGCTCAACTCAAAAATCCACGCTGAGCAGCAGGCTGCGGCGGAGGAGCTGAGAAAGATCGGCTAGTATTATTACAACCTGTTCCTGTCCGAAGCGGTTCCGGAGGGTGTGGAGCTGTACGCCGGCGTCATGGAGGCGGAGAGCCTGCTTGAAGAGAAGCCGGAGCTGAAAGAAGTGCTGGACGGCCTGCTGTCGGTGTATGAGATCAGCATCCGCCAGAACGGGGAGCCGGTGGAAATCAAAGACAGCGCCATGACGGTGCGCATCCCGATGAACAGCCATCTGGAGGGCTACGCCCATTACCAGGCGGTGCGGGTGGACGGCGAGCCGGAGCGCATAAAGGCAAAGGCCGAAGACGGCAGCCTGGCCTTTGAAGCCGGCGGCCCGGGCCGGTATGCCGTACTCGGTTCCGATACCCCCTTCTCCGTTTCTGCAATCATCCAACCCGACCCGTTGCCGGGAGACGGCGGAGCTGAGGAAAAGGGCGGAAACGCCGTCTACATCGTTCTGTTGGCCGCGATACCGGCGGCTGTCCTGCTGGCGCTGCTGCTTGTATTCTTATACAGGAAAAAGCGGAAGGCACAGGATAACCCGCCAGCCGGAGGAAAGGATCCGTCCGGATCGGACGGCGGAGATACCAAAAACTGATTTTATTTGCAAAGGAGAGAATGAAAGATGCCAAGAAAAAAGAGACTGTTTGCGCTGCTACTGTCCTTATGCATGGTAGTGGCAATGGTGCCCGTCGCCGTGTTGGCGGCAGGCGCAGGTATGCCCCAAAACATACGATGGGCAGAGAGCCCTAAAAGCATGGTACAGTGGGACGCGCCCTCGGGCGGCGGCCAGTATCAATACGAGCTTCGGTTGAAGCTCGGCGAGACAATAATTGACGGTCCCGATTTTACAGTACAGAGATATCATCTGTTTAATGGCAGCCTGATGACGGAGGCTCGCGAAAATTACACAGTTGAAATAAGGGCGAGAAGCTGCATCATTGTCGGAGAGTTTCCCAACGAATACGTTACCAGCCCAGGAGAATGGGGTGACTGGGCTACACTTGAAGGCTCCGGCGGTGGTGGAGAGGGTCCTACTCCCCCCCATGAACACATCTTCGATGGCTGGCAGAAAGATGACACCAATCACTGGAAGGAGTGTTCCTGTGGTGAAAAGCTGAATGTGGCAAACCATGCCTACGGCGAATGGAGCGTGACGAAGCCGGCCACCACAACGGAGGAGGGTTCCCGGGAGCGCACCTGCTCCGTCTGCGAATATACGCAGAAAGAGACGATTCCGGTCCATGTACACAGCATCCATGACGAAACATGGAAATATGATGATACTAATCACTGGAAGGAGTGTTCCTGTGGTGAAAAGCTGAATGTGGCAAACCATGCCTACGGCGAATGGAGCGTGACGAAGCCGGCCACCACAACGGAGGAGGGTTCCCGGGAGCGCACCTGCTCCGTCTGCGAATATACGCAGAAAGAGACGATTCCGGTCCATGTACACAGCATCCATGATGAAACATGGAAATATGATGATACTAATCACTGGAAGGAGTGTTCCTGTGGTGAAAAGCTGAATGTGGCAAACCATGCCTACGGCGAATGGAGCGTGACGAAGCCGGCCACCGAGACCGAAGAAGGCTCCAAAGCACGTGACTGCACGGTCTGCGACCATGTTCAGACCGAAACCATTCCGATGCTTGAACATGAGCATGGCATCCATGACGAAACATGGAAATATGACAAAACCCAGCACTGGCAGGAATGCTCCTGCGGTGAAAAGCTGAATGTGGCAAACCATATCTACGGCGATTGGAAAGTAACCAAAGAGGCCACTGAAACCGAAGTGGGTTCCAGAGAGCGCGGCTGTACGGTCTGTGAATATGTGCAGGTTGAAATCATCCCGGAGATCGGGCATGAGCACGGCATCCATGATGAAACGTGGAAATATGACGAAACCGACCACTGGCAGGAATGCTCCTGCGGTGAAAAGCTGAATGTGGCAAACCATACCTACGGCGATTGGAAAGTAACCAAAGAGGCCACCGAGACTGAAGCGGGTTCCAGAGAGCGCGGCTGTGCAGTCTGTGAATATGTGCAGACTGAAGCCATCCCTGCAGCGGGAACCGGAGAGCCAACCGATTCGACTGATCCGACCGATTCATCCGATTCGCAGGGTCAGCAGGATCCTTCCGGCGACACCGGCAGCCCCCAGACTGGGGACGGCAGCGATATGGCGCTGTGGATCGGCCTGATGATGGCCTCCTGCGGCGGGGTGCTGGGGATGCTGTTCTACAGGCGGAAAAAGGCGGCGGCCGGGAAATAAGGCTGAGAGATAAAACAAAACCGGCAAAAGCGCCTGCGGGCGGGCTTCGTGCAAAAACCACAGCCCGCCCCGGCGCAGCCGGTATCTTTTTCAAGAAGGGATATCCCTTCTATCCTTTGATATCTACCAAAGGATAAGCAATTTTATTTGACAAGGAGGAAAAATACAATGCAAGCAAAAAGGAAACTGACGGCGTTGCTGCTTTCCCTGTGTATGGTGTTGGGAGTGCTGCCCATGACCGCTTTTGCGGCGGGTGCGCCGGCTGCTCCGGGAGATTTAAAGCGGGAGTGGACAAACAGCGGTTTGAAAGTCAGCTGGAGCCAGCCGGAACCCATCGGAGAGCTGGAGATCTTTGAGTATGAAGTGTCCCTTTTCGTCGATGAGAATCTAAAGGAGAAAGAAACGGTTCGCCAGGCTACTGACTATACCTTTAAAACGTTTGGGGATTTAACAGAACCCACAAACTTTCGCGTGGAGGTGAAAGCGCGGGAGGCTATTTCCGGCACCGGCGATCGGGGCAATCCGGCGAGCTTTGATGTGACGGAATGGACTGAGTGGAGCAGCGCGAGCAAAGAGACATTCGTTGAAGACGACTCACCTAAAGTCAACACGGAGATCATTAAGCATTATACGGGAGTTGTAGATGTGGCTTTGCCCGGCAGCGACCAGAAGCTATACAAGGAGGGCATAGAAGCTGCAGATGATGCTGATATAGAAGCCATAATGGATCTGCTCTATGCCTATTTCGAGGAGAATAAGGCAACGATTCCTGAGCTGGCGGATGTCGCAAAAGCAGACCTGACGACGGAAATGGTTTTGACCAGGATCAAATCGTCGAGAACAGTAGGGTCTATAAACACTGAGGGAAGACCTGTGGTAGTGGTACATGAGGTGGTGGATAAATATTACGATCTCAGGCTGGTATACAAAGAGCAGCACGAGCATGTCTGGGCGGAAGACTGGACCAGCGACGGCACACATCACTGGAAAGCCTGCACGGCAGAGGGCTGCGCCGAAAAAGACCAGTACGGAGTGCATCAGATAGCAAACGGGGTTTGTACGGTGTGCAAGGCTGAAGTAGAAACATCCGGGGTACAGACGTATGCGGTAAAGGTGAACGGCATCACCGTCACCAGCGCCAACGCCAGCGACATTCTGGGTGATGCCGACGGTGACGGCGCCACGGCGTACTATGATCCGGCGGCCAACACCTTGACACTGGATAACGCCCAGCTGACATCCAGCGGCTTCGGCGCTGTATGGGCGCAGGAAGAGAACTTTACCCTTGTGCTGAAAGGTGAGAATCAGATTACCGGAGAAGGGGACTTCCCTCACTCCGCGGTTTATTCCCACGGGGCTATGACGGTCAAAGGAAACGGAAGCCTGACCACCAGCGGCACCTATTTCGGCCTGTTTGGCAACAATACCATTACCATTGAAGACGGGGCGTCTGTAGATCTTACCGTTGACTTTTCCAGCGACGAGCAGGATCAGCCATATGCCGCAGTCAGAGCAATCGGCGGACTGACGGTGGACGGCGCGACGCTGAATGCGAAGAACAATGCAACTCAGGATGCCGGTTTCGGCACTCCGGGCATTAATACTGACCTTACGGCGATTAACGGAGCGAAGGTGAATATTTCTTCCGTAAACGATCACGGCATCTGCGGTGATGTCATCGTCAGCGGAGCCGGAACCGTAGTAAATGCCTCTTCTGCAAGCGGCGAGCACTATGGTATCTTTGCTGGCCAGGAAGATATCTTTGGTGAATTGGGCGGCGATCAGAAGGGGATCTTCACCATCTCCGACGGAGCGGTTGTCACTGCCAGCGGCGGAAAGGGCGCCATGCGCTGGAAACCTGACTTATCTGGCTACACCGATCCTGTTGTAGCGGCCGGTGATTCTGCTGCGGCTGAGGAAATTATTGGCGATCCTGCCGGCACAGAGTATCAGAACGAAAAATATGTGCAGGTTCGTTCCTCTTTGGAGCCGGTTGAACCCACTGAGCCAACGGATCCTACTGACCCGACCACTCCTACCGACCCGACTGAGCCAACCGATCCAGCCAAGCCCGAACAGCAGGGCAAGCCTTCTGGGCAAACAGAAAGCCCGCAGACCGGCGACAGCAGCGATATGGCGCTGTGGATCGGCCTGATGCTGGCCTCCTGCGGCGGCGTGCTGGGAATGCTGCTTTACAGGCGGAAAAAGGCGGCGGCCGGGAAATAGCCCGTCTGCCTGAAACCAAACGGAAAAGCCGGCGGGAAGCGGCGGACGGAAACGGGACTATGTGTCCTGGCCGCCCTTCCCCGGCTGGACCGGAAAGAAACGGAGGCGACTTATGAAAAAACTGTTTGCGGCGCTGCTGACGCTCTGTATGGTGTTTGGGATGGCCGTCCCGGCCTTTGCGGCCGGAGATCCCCTTACCATCCGCTTTTACTACGGCGGCGCGGACTACGGCAGATATAAGGAAGGCTGGATTGACGTCGGCAATATTGATACCGGCGCCGGCCGGTTCTATGCGGCAATAAACTTCGGGGATGAGGAAATTGGAGGGGACATCAATCCTGCGGACAAAAGCATCACCGGCAGCCATGACCTCATCGGTTCAGCGTGGCTGTATTATGATGTGGAGGTTGCGGACAGCTCCAGCTTCTCCGTTGCGCTCCCCAAGGGTCCGAGCTACCACTACCCCGGCAGCGAATACAGCCCGCCCGAGACCACCGAGTTTGCCGCATGGGTGGTGAGCGACGGAAACGGCGGGTATAAGGAGCTGGATGGTTCCGTCACGGCGGAGGATGTTCAGAACGCAATCGTGACGGACGAGGAAGGAAAAAGAGTCGCCGTGATCAAGGCGGCTTTTCCGGCGGTTGTCATAGACAAAAACGCGCTGACCTATGAAGAGACCGGACATCCGAAATATGCCGTCATCCTGCGAGCCAATGGCGGAACCTTTGCGGAGGATGGCAGCGACCATTTGTATGTGTGCCCGCAGTCGCTGGAATATTCCGCTCTGAACGACTTTTTCGTGGAGGCATCCTGTCCTAAGCCGTCAAACGGCGATATGGTGTTCGCCGGCTGGTACAAGGACGAGGCCTGCACCGACGGGCCGGTCACCTATCTGAACATTAACGATGATTTGAAGGAAGAACCCGCCTATGTCGCGCCCTATGTGCCGATGGATTTGTACGCAAGGTGGGAGCCGGCCGGCTTTGTGCCGGGCAATACCTCCACGCCGGCGGATGAGCCGGGCGGGCCTTCGGAAAACAATACCCCCGCCCCTTCGGACAACAGTGCCCCCGTCCCTTCGGACGAGGGAAACAGCAACCTCCCGTTTGCCATCGGCGCGATTGCCGCCATTCTGCTTTTGGGCCTGCTGACTCTGCTGTTCCTGCTGTGGAAGGGACCCGTTACCCTGAGCTTTTACTACGGCGGCGCGGACTACGGCAGTTACAGGGACGGCCTGGTGAATTTGGGCCGTGTGGATACAAAGGCCGGCAAGCTCCAGGCGGTTTACCGCTACCTTGACCCCGAGACAAAAATGTGGAAAACACTGGTCGGGACGATCAATCCGGAGGATAAGAGCATTGACAACGATGACCCGCGGCTCCTGAAGGGCAAGCTCTATTACAACAGGAAGCCGTTTCTCAGGCTTAAGTTTTCTGTCCCCCTGCCGGATGGTGTGGACTATCACTTCCCTGGCGGCGAGGGCGCCGAGCCGGTCACCGTAAGCTTTGCCGCATGGATGTTAAAGGACGGAAACGGCGGCTACAAGGCCCTGGAAGATCCCGTCACATCCAAAGCGGTAAAGCCTGCCGTGGAGACGGAGAAAGTCAAGCGGCGTAAGGTTCTCATCACGGCGGCGTTCCGTTCGGAAATGGCAGATGAGTATGCCCTGAATGACGAGAACGGGAATCCCCGGTACGCCGTCAGGCTGCATGCCAACGGCGGGGCTTTTGAAGCGGACGGGACCAATCTGCTGTATATGAAGCCGCGGTCGCTGGAATTTGCAGACCAGGAGCTTTTCTATGTGGAGGCTACCTGCCTGAAACCGACGAGCAGCGGCAAGGTATTCACCGGCTGGTACAGGGATAAAGCCTGCACCGCCGGCCCGGTAACAGGGCTTAAAATCCTTGAAGAGCTGAAAGAGCGTCCCGTCAGGGAAGCGCCCTATGCGCCGATGGATCTCTACGCCAAATGGGAGATGCAGGAAAGCTGAAAACGCAGAAGGGATATCCCTTCTTTATGCTTTGGTATTCACCAAAGCATAAAGAACTTTAACTGCGGCAAAGAAGGTTATTCGTTCCGCCCTGGCTGCCTGAACCGGCGCACCGGGGAACGGATGGCATAGAAATACAGAAAAAAAGGCGGTGATACCCCAAAGAGAATTATCAAACCGTTTATTCACATGAATGTTATCTTGAAAGGAGAAAAATCAGTTATGAAATTGAAAGGAGAAAAATCAGTTATGAAATTGAAGCGAAAACTGCTTGCAGGACTGCTGACGCTTTGTATGGCTGTTGGAATGGCTGTGCCGGCATTTGCGGCGAACGGCCCCTCGTCCGGGGACATGAGCGCCGCATGGGTGCAGCTGTATGATAGCAGTGTAGAAGAACCCGATGGCAGCTATTTTGGTTATGTACTTTATAGCAACGGCGGCGAGGCTGACACGGTGGAGGGCGCTGTCTATGACAAGGCTACCAACACCATCACCCTGACAAACTACAACCACCCGGAAATGACCCTTGCCACCAACGAGATGGGCGACGATTTGAAGCTTCATCTGGTGGGTGACAATCATATCGCCGAACTGGTTGTATGGGGCTTCGGCTGGGGCGGCAATCTGGAAATTACCGGAGACGGCTCCCTGACCATCAATGAAAACAAAACGTCTCAGACTGCGGCGATCCGCTTTATGGCCGAGGGAACACAGGGTCTGCTCAAGGTCGGCTCAAACGCTTCTGTGACAGCGTATAAGAGCGCAGGTGAAAACACTTATTCTGCGGCCTTTGTATCGACAACATCCTCAACCCTTCCCTTCACAGGTAATCTGGAAACAGAGCTTGTCCTGACCGCCAATTCCGGCATCGAGGGGGAGACCACCGAATGGGAAAATGTCATATATGAAGATGGATTTGTTGCTCAAAACTGGAAGGTTCTCACCAAGGGCGAGGACGGAAAGAAATACGGCGTTAATTACGGAACAATCTACACCGGCAGCGATTTAACAAACGGCAAGCCTGTGGGCTATATCCACGAGCTGGTGAAGGTGGAAGGACTTCCTAGCCAAAATGAATATCTTGCCGTTCAAATTGCTACCGTTGACGGACTTGAAAAGGACGTTCTGCCTGAGGGATATACCGACTCAGGGGAAACCATCACCGCCAAAACAGGCGATATCAGCTCTATGACAGTGCTGATCAAGGACGGGCAGAGATTTTATTGGGGAGCAGACCCGAATCAATCCCAGTGGTTGGTCTATCAGACCGCCGTTGATGACGTAACTGCGGAGGATTGGGGTCAGACAACCTTGACAAAAATTGTAGTGCCTGTGGCTGGAGAAGGCGTCAGCGGTGCGACCAAAGAAGATATTCCGGCAGGCTATACCACCAACGTGGTAAAGACCGGCATGTATAGCTACTACTGCACCAATGATGTGATCAAAGTATCCCCGTCCGGGACTTCTACCGATCCGGGCACTGATCCTGGAACAAAACCTGGTGAGGATACTGGCGTCAAAGATCTGACTGCTTCCGAAACCGGCGTTTCCATCTCCCTGACCGACGGCGTGCCAGAGGGAGCAGAGCTTTCTGCTGACACCATCGCGCAGGAAAGCGTGTTGTCAAGCCGTCCGGAACTGAAGGAACAACTGCCGGGCCTGTTGTCTATTTACGACATCAGTGTTAGAAAAGACGGTAAAGCTCTGGAAATCAGGGATAACCCCATGACGGTCAAAATCCCGATGAACGACCACCTGAAGGGCTACAAATACTATCAGGCGGTATATCTGGGCGAAGAGCTGGAACGCTTTGACGCGGTGGCGGAAGGCGACTTCCTGG
This sequence comes from Traorella massiliensis, assembly GCF_900104665.1. Lineage (GTDB taxonomy): Bacteria > Bacillota_I > Bacilli_A > Erysipelotrichales > Erysipelotrichaceae > Traorella > Traorella massiliensis. Next base: position 315,944 of record NZ_LT629969.1, read on the forward strand.
TGTTTGAGACTACCCATCTGAGCCAGTATGCTATCCTTGGCTCCAACACACCGTTTTCAACCAGTACGGTTCAGGACGGAGAGCAGACCGGCGCGGGCGATCAGTCTTCCGATACAACTAGTCCGCAGACCGGGGACGGCAGCAACATGATGCTGTGGATTGGTCTTCTGGCTGCATCCGGAGCCGGCGTCTATGGCATGACGCTTTACAGCAGAAAGAAAAAGGAACAGAATATATAACATTTTACGGCCGCCATCAGACAGATGGCGGCTGTTTTAGAAGGAAGGTGGGACTATCAAACGAATTGTGATTTTGGAACTATCAGACCAGGATAATGTTGCTTTAGAGGAAATTTCAAAGATTTTGGAGCGTCATCCTGATTTGAAGCTGATTGAAATGGTAGTTGAACCGACATTGATTTTTAACCACCTCATAATTGACACAGGAAAAAGAAAGGTATACTATAATCAGCAGGAGGTATTACTGACAACAAAAGAGTATGAACTACTTTACCGACTGGCCTTGTATGAAGGGCGGGTGTTGTCATACAGGCAGCTTTATGAGGCTGTATGGGGAGAAGATCCAATGGGAAATGAAGCCAATGCGGTAAGCTGTCATGTATACGGCCTGCGCAGAAAATTTCGTGAGATAGCACTCAGCTTACCTTCTGCTATCCGTTGTGTTCGAGAAGTTGGCTTTTGTTTTGAGGATATTACGGAATAAATAGGGGAAACGACCTGATAGCAGGTCGTTTCCCCTATTTATTTGAGCCATAAAGTCTTTTCTTACGGTGCAGTATTCAAAGGGCGGTAAAATTTGACATTATACAGCATTTTGTTGTTTGTTCTTGTCTAAACTTGCGACCGACTACGAAAATTCTACGGAAAATCTCGGAAAAATCTACAAAATTAGACGGTATAATCCCTATATCAACAATTATGAACGGGGATAAACATACCGGGCGGTTGTCCTATCCCCGCAGGGGGATAAAATGCCGGGGATAAAAAAGCAAACGGAAGCGTGATCTCAATTGGAGCGAATCTGAAATGAGGGCAACGAGCGAAAAGTATCGCCTTAATTCCTATGACGGCGAAGAACTGCCGTTTGAGAACTATATGAAACTTGACAATACAAATCCGGCTATGAAGCCAAGGCCCTGCTAAAGGCTAATGCTGCCTTGAATAAAAAACTGATCCAGAAAACAGATAAAAGAATGAATAGGATCGGAATGAAGATCAGAGAAAAGGAAACGGAACTGGAAAAGGTCATCTGCGAAAAGGAAAAGATGATCCGGAAAACGAAACTGCATGGTACTACAGAAAAGGACTATCTGTATGAAGCAACTGTGATCGATCCTAAAATAAAGAATCTGAAGAATCAGATCAAACTATTAAAGTATCGGTTAACAGGAGGGCTAAGCATCCACCACAGTGCAGCGTATGTGATTGCAAGAAGGGGAGAAGGGTACCGGGAAAGGATACCGAACGAATATCATGAATACAGGGAATGGAAAGAAGTGATCAGGGATCTGGGGAAAGCGACATTGGAGGAATGTCAGAGGACCCCGTATTTATGCCTGTTCAGATAGAAAAGAAGCAGGACCCGGCAGTCATGCGATTCACTGGAAGATGGAAGCATGGCAAAGGGATGGAATCCTGCTGAAAAAAAATAATAAGCTGACACTGGAACATTTCGCCAATGCCTTACGCTTCAGAGAGGAGCAAAAGAAGGAGATGTGAAGGTGTCGGTGGAACCACGCCGCTAGAAAGGCAGGTGGGTATGCAGATAGGGAGATGCTTATTTGCATATGATTTTGGTTACAAAATCATTTTCTTGATTGACAAGAAATAATAAGAAGAGTATTATAACAGTGTTATATATCACTGTTATATAAGGAGGGTAGAAATGCAGGAATCATCAAATCTGACACTTGTTAAAATCCAGCAGGCAGCCATTGATGAATTCCTGGAAAAAGGATTCAGAGGTGCTTCTTTACGTCAGATCGTTAAACATGCCGGTGTGACGACAGGTGCTTTTTATGGATATTTTTCCAGTAAAGAAGCGTTGTTTGCTTCAATTGTTGAGCCACACGCACAGGCATTGATGGCCAAATTTATGGAGGCTCAACTAAGATTTGCCGATTTGCCGAAAGATGAACAGCCTTCACATATGGGAATAGAGTCGAGTTCATGTGTCAGCTGGATGGTCGATTATATCTGTGATCATCGTGATCCGTTCAAACTTTTATTGACAAAGGCAGAAGGTACAAGTTATGAAAATTTTATTCATAATATCGTTGAGGTTGAAGTCGAGTATACGCTTAAATATATAGAAGTTTTAAGAGAATTGGGGTATTTTGTACCTCAGCTTGATAAAACATTATGTCATATCATTGCAAGTGGCATGTTTGGAGGAATCTTTGAGGTTGTCATTCATGATATTCCTAAAAATCAGGCAATTCGTGATGTTGGACAGCTTCGTGCATTTTATACAGCTGGTTGGTTAGCATTGATGGAAGAGAAATAGAATACGCCAACTGGCAAATTTTTACCCCTAAAGTTAGCTTTATCTAACAACTGTGATATTAAATAAGGAGGGCTATGATGAAAGAAAAAAAACAGAATGCAGTGACTGCTTTATTAGAGTATGCCGGTAACTATAAGATTTTGACTTTTGCTGGTCTTACGTTATCAGCCATTTCTATGCTTTGCAGTATCGTTCCATATGTTTGTATTTGGCTTGTTGCAAGAGAACTGATTTCTGTTCTACCAGATTTTTATAAAGTTTTGAATGTAGAAACTTATGGATGGATCGCTTTTGGTTTTGCGGTATTGGGCATCATATTTTATTTTGCTGGCTTGATATGTACGCATTTGGCAGCTTTTAGAACAGCAGAGAATATTCGAAAAATAGGGATGGCTCATATCATGAAGGCGCCTTTAGGTTATTTTGACAACAACGCTTCCGGACTGATCAGAGGACGACTGGATAGTGCAGCGAATGATACAGAAACTTTATTAGCTCATAATCTGGCGGATATCGTTGGTACGATCGTATTATTTGCTGGTATGGTTATCTTAATGTTTATTTTTGACTGGCGTATGGGCATTGCTTGTCTATTGTCAGCAGTTATATCGATAATTGCCATGTTTTCAATGATGGGAGGTAAAAATGCCCAGCTTATGGCAGACTATCAGGCGGCACAAGATCGGATGACAAAAGCAGGAACGGAGTATGTCAGAGGGATTCCGGTCGTTAAGATTTTTCAACAGACGATTGATTCATTTAAAACTTTTAAAAAGGCCATTGAAGAATATAGTGATAAAGCTGAATATTATCAGGGAAAAGTTTGTCGTATCCCACAAGCAGTTAATTTGACCTTTACAGAAGGAGCATTTATTTTCCTGGTACCGGTTGTTATCATTTTGGTTCCAGGTGCATTACAAAGCGGTGACTTCATTGATCTTGTTACAAATTTTATATTCTATGCAGTTTTTTCTGCTATTATTTCGACTGCATTAGCCAAAATAATGTTTGCGTCATCTGGTATCATGCTGGCCAGCACAGCTCTTAAGCGTATAGATTTAGTCATGAAAGCTCCAACTCTTAAAAATTGTCACGATCCTCAAATTCCTAAAGATAATAGTGTTGTTTTTAAGAATGTCAGTTTTACTTATGATGGCTCCAGCCTTCCTGCTTTGTCACATATCTCTTTTAAAGCTGAAGCAGGTCAGAGTATTGCTCTTGTAGGACCTTCAGGTGGTGGAAAGACAACGCTTGCTAGCTTAATTCCACGATTCTGGGATGTAGATGAGGGGTGCGTTGAGGTTGGCAAGGTCAATGTTAAAGATATCGATCAGCATGTTTTGATGAAACAGATTGCATTTGTTTTTCAGAATACAAAGCTTTTCAAAACTTCAATCTTAGAAAACGTTAGGATTGCTAATCCGGATGCATCTTATGATGATGTCATGCGTGCTTTAAAAGCGGCCCGATGTGAGGATATCATTGAGAAACTTCCAAACGGTGCAGAGACGATCCTTGGCAGTGAAGGTACATATCTTTCGGGTGGAGAACAGCAAAGAATTGCTTTAGCTCGTGCCATTTTAAAGGATTCACCAATCATTGTTTTAGATGAAGCCAGTGCTTTCGCTGATCCTGAAAATGAAGTTCTGATTCAAAAAGCACTCAGTGTTTTATGCAAAAATCGAACCGTCATCATGATTGCTCACCGATTATCAACGATCGTAAATGCAGATAAGATCATTGTTTTAGATGAGGGGCATATCGTAGAAGAAGGCACTCATCAGGAATTATTAGATAAAGGCGGTTTATATCACAAAATGTGGAATGACTATAATCAGGCGGTAAAATGGAAGATAACAAGTGAAAAGGAGGCCTTGTAAATGTTTGGGAAAAGTTTTAAACGTAAGTATGCTTTGACAGACAAAGGAGTTCAGAATGTCAAAAAAGGTACATTATGGACTGTTATTGTGAATTTGATCGTGATGGGTGGTATCAGTGTTTTATATTTACTTATGAATGATCTCATAGCAGTTTTAATAGATGATCAATTAGGGATAAATACAATAATGATCTTAATCTTGCTCATAATATTTGTACTCTTATCATTTATGACACATCTTCAACAATACCAGGCGACATATGGACTTGTTTATGGTGAGGTAAAAGATACAAGGATCGCTTTAGCAGAAAAGCTTCGTAAACTGCCGCTAGGATATTTCAATAAGAAAGACATTGCCGATCTTACAGAAACCCTTATGGGTGATGTAAATCGAATGGAACATGTCTGGTCACATGTACTAGGTTATTTACATGGATCGTATATTTCAACAGGAATCATTGCTATTTTTTTATTCATTTATGACTGGCGTTTAGCCATTGCCTGTCTTTGGGGTGTTCCTGTCGCATTTGCTTTATTGTTTGGTTCTCGTAAATTTACTTCAAATGCTTCACAAAGACTCAAACATGCAGCTCTTAAAGTATCAGATGGTATTCAGGAGACATTGGAAAATGTTAGGGAAATTAGAGCAGTCAATCAAGAAGAAACATATCTTCAAGGTCTATATGAAAAAATCGATGAGCATGAAAAAGTAATGGTTAAAGGAGAACTGATATCTGGCCTTTTTGTTAATGCAGCAAGTGTTATTATGCGTTTAGGTGTTGCTACTACAATCTTAACCGGTGCTAATCTTATCGTTCATGGACAGGTTGACTTTATGATATTCTTTATGTTTTTATTAGTGATTACCCGAATTTATGCTCCATTTGATCAAAGTTTAGCTCTTATTGCTGAGATGTTTGTATCACAGGTATCAGCCAATCGTATGATGGAAATCTATGATATTCCAGTAGCATCAGGCAAAAAGAATTTTGAACCAAAAGGCCATGATATTGAATTTGATCATGTTTCATTTGCTTATGATGATCATGATGTATTAAAGGATGTAAGTTTTATTGCTAAGGAAGGTGAAGTAACAGCTTTGGTTGGACCGTCTGGTTCAGGTAAGAGTACCTGTGCTAAATTAACTGCTCGTCTTTGGGATGTCAATAAAGGGACTATCAGAGTAGGTGGTGTTGATATTAAGACCGTTGATCCCGAGATATTATTGAGTGATTATTCAATGGTGTTTCAAGATGTCGTTTTGTTTGATGCCAGTATAAAAGAAAATATTCGTTTAGGAAAAAAAGGGGCAACAGATGAACAAGTATACAAAGCTGCCAAAGCAGCAAATTGTGATGAATTTATTAAAAAACTTTCTAACGGCTATGATACGCAAATAGGTGAGAATGGAATTAAATTATCAGGTGGTGAAAGGCAAAGGATCTCAATTGCCAGAGCACTTCTTAAAGATGCGCCAATCATCTTGCTTGATGAAGCAACAGCAAGTCTTGATGTTGAAAATGAGACAAAGGTTCAAGAAGCTATATCTCGACTTTTAGCCAACAAGACCGTTTTAGTTATTGCACATCGTATGCGGACGGTACAAGCAGCAGATAAAATCATTGTTTTAGAAGATGGCAAGGTCAAGGAAGAAGGATCTCCAGAGAAGTTATATGAAAAAAATGGACTTTATCATCATATGGTCGAATTACAAAAAGAGAGTTCGAAATGGCAGATTGACAGTAAGTAGTTAAAGATTGTTTAATCTTAAAATTATATTTATATAAATAATCTCACATATTGAAAGTGATTAAGCAGCTATGATCAATAGCTGCTTTTTCTTTATGCTGATTGTAACTATGTTAATTTTCATTGCTTGAAGATAATAGTTTAATTGATATAATGATGCTTGAGGAGATAATAATATGATTGAGGATAACATCAAAAGATTAAGAAAAAATGCTCATATGAGTCAAGAAGATTTAGCGGTTCACCTTGCAGTAACCCGACAAACCATTTCTAAATGGGAGAATGGATTATCGGTACCGGATGCAGAAATGGTCATAAAAATAGCTGAGCTATTCCATACTTCGGTAAATGAAATATTAGGTGTAAATATCAATCATTCAGTTGATAACTTAGCTGAAGAATTAGCTAAAGCAAATGAGATCATTGCAGAGAAAAACAGACTTGTACGAAATATGCAACTAGCGGAGAAAAAAAGAGGATTCATTATATTTATGTGTTTTTTAGCGCTGTTTTTCGCATTACTTATAAAAAATCATATAGTTTCTATTTGCCTGATCGGATTATGTTTTTTAATTGCGTTAGCTGTTTTATATCGCAATCTCGCACTTCTTACAAGCATATCAACAAATGAAATCAAAATAAGAGCATTAAAAATAACAACCATATTTAATGTTAGTCTTTTACTGATTTGTATTTTAGCTGCAGTATTAACAGGACTTGGTATTTTAAAACTATCAGAAGATAACGAAAAAATTCTTGCCATGATATTTGTTTCTATCATCATGATTTTTACTGGAATGATTTCTCCAAAATTACCATTTAATCGACATACAGGTCTTCGTCTTCCATGGACTGTTCAGGATGAAGATACATGGAATCTGGCACACAAAATGATTGGTTTTATTTCATTACCTATTGCAGTTCTTTATATTTTAGGAGCAATGACATTGGATCATTTTGAAACAGTGACTTTAGTGGCAATTCTTGCTTGGATCGGAGTTCCTGCAATCATATCTTTGATATATTATTTTAGGAAATCACTGGGGAAGATATAAATATTTATGTTATAGAAACTTATGAAACTTATTACTTATATATGTTCTTGGGTTAATGTATATCAGAAAGATAAAATACTATAGTTTGATAAATTTAAGTGTAAGGAGGAAATCATGGTAAAAACTCATGCGTCTTGCATGAGTTTATTTTATCCAAAATGTTCTTTGATTTTATGTAATTCATTTTGATGATCGATCCAATTTTCTACATAGCCACAGTTACAACAAACATAGCGAATGACTGGAATTTTTCCAAGCAGCGTAATTGATGTAGTATAAATATTATTTCCGGCCATGTATCTTTTAGGCTGATCAGGAATACGTATGATATTTGTGGATTGACATTTAGGGCATTTTCCTGAAACTTTCATCTTGAGCTCCTATTTTATTACGGATTTTTCTAATAATGGAATTTCTTGCCGGAATTCCTATTCCTATTAAAAGAATTACAAATAAGATAGTTAGATCCATATAGACACCTCTTTTAGATATAAAAATTTTAAAATTCTTTTTTGTTCATAATGGACATACTTATTTTTAAAGATATGAACCATAGCATACCTGCAACAATAATTAAAATACTCACCAGCATTCCCATGCTTACTACAGGAAGATGATTAAGAATGAAAATGATATCTATATTGAAGAATGAGGCTATCTTTACGAGAACGATACCTGATAAAAGTAAAGCTCCGATTGATGCGATGATAGCAATTCTACCTTTCTCTCCGCCAAATTTTAATTGAAATGGGATCATGATGGCTTGAATCAATAACATAAATGGTAAAATGAATAAAGCAGTCATGAGGACATCTGAGAAAGGAAGAAGATTTCTAAAAATATTAACGATAGAAATGATACAGATAGATAAGATCCATGAACCTATACCGAGGATCATGCTTAGATAATATTTCTCAATCACATACTTAGAACGAGTAATCGGTAATGTAAATAAAAAGGCATTTCCATTATCGAATTCATCGTAACTGATAGTACTTAATGAGAATAAAGAAACAATAAATGTAAGAAAGCCTAAGGCGAATGATAAGTCATTGGTAAAAAGTGACATGCCTATAGTAATGATAAGAATAATCAGAAGGAAATTCTTTTGCTCTTTCATAAGCTTAAAATCTTTAATGAGTAATCCTTTCATTTTTCTTTCCCCCTTACCATCATAGTTATGATTTCATCAATCGTTGATTTTTCAATTACAATTGAAGGATAGTTTTCTATATAAAACTGTTTTTGATTGGTTAAAGCACTATATCCATAACTTTCCTTTTTAAACCGCAGAATATACTGTTGATCCAACTTCTCAAACTGATCCTCATCTAATTTTAAAAGTGCATAATCACTTAATAAAACATCTGTTTCTTCATGCATGATGATCTTACCTTCATGAATCATATAGATATCATCACATAAACTTTCTAAATCACTGGAAATATGAGAACTGATCAAAATAGAACGTGTTTCATCGGCTTCCATATATTCTCTTAAAATTTCTAAAAGTTCATCTCTGGCGATGACATCAAGCCCTGCAGTTGGTTCATCTAGAATCAAAAGTCGGGCATTATGTGTACAGGCAACTAATACTTTTAATTTAGCTTTCATACCAGTTGAAAAATCTTTGATTTTTTTGTCTAGTGGTAATTGAAAACGATGAACTTGTTTTAAAAAGAGAGTCTCATCAAATCTTTTATAAAGATTTCGCAAGATAGGAAGAATGTCCTGAATCGTTAAATAACCACTAAATCCAGAATCAGAAAGAACTACACCTATATCTTCCTTATCTTGATCTGTGATATCATGAATATCTTTTTCAAAAATAGAAATATTACCACCATCCATTGAAATGAGACCTAATAGAGCCTTAAATGTAGTACTTTTTCCAGCTCCATTTTGTCCGATGAGTCCAGTGATACATCCTTCCTTAATTTCTAAGGAACAGTCTAAAGAGAAATGATCATAATGTTTTTGTAAGTGTTCGATTTTCAACATATCTACTCCTCCAATAATAATTCAAATAAATTTCTGATATCTTCATCACTGATACCACAACGCCGTCCTTTTTGAATTGCTTTTTCTAAATCGGCTTCTAATTCCTTCTTTTGTTCTTCCAATAGTAATTCAGTATTAGGTGCTGTTACATAGGTGCCTTTACCGTGAATAGTAATTGTAAATCCTTCATTTTCTAAGATATCATAGGCTTTTTTTACTGTTAAAGCACTGATTCTAAGCTCTTTTGATAGAGTACGAACAGAAGGAAGCTGATCATTTTCTTTAAGGTCGCCATTACGGATAAGTGTTTTAATTTGATCGATGATTTGTTCATATATGGGAACCATTGAGCTTGTATTAATTATGATTTTCATAATATCTGCCTCCTTGTGCAAACAGTATATAACAGTAAATAACTGTTGTCAAGTGTTATATGGTGTTTATTAATATAAATATATCAGTAGATGATAAGAATCTGCTCTTGTCTTAAACACAGGATTTATTTTATAGTTTGAGAAGATGATGTTAAAATTAAATTATCATGAATGGAGGTAAAAACATGCAGCATGAATGCAAAATAACTGTATTAGAAACGAAAGTATTCCCTGAATATCAAGAAAAATATCTTGCTGATCCTCAATCAGGTCCATGTCCTTTTTTCAAAGCAGGAGATACTTTTCTTTTAAAAAGAAATGAAGAGCAAGATGATTTCTATCATCTGATGCATGGAAAGTTTTGTGGTGAAGCATGGGATGCGATTAGTAGATACGTTTATACAGCTTTACAGGGTGGATCTATCATGCATAAGTGGACAAATGATGAAAGAATGATGATTGCCTGCTGTAATGATGGAACAAGACCTGTTATATTCAAAATTGAAAGAATTGATATTCCGGAAACAGAAGAAGAAAAACAATGGCTTGAGAAACAGAATTTCAAGAATAAAGCAGGTGATGCTTATACGGGTTAATAAAATGATATAAAAAATACAAAAAATTAATAAGCTAATAGTTGTGAAAAAAATAGGAGCAATCACTCCTATTTTATTTATGTATTTTACGAAGTACTTTTCCATTCAGCATTCCGGTATGTTTTTTATGATCCACAGTAATTTTACCATTGATGATCACATAATCGATACCATCCGGTGCTTTGCCTGGATTTACCGGATCTTCATTTGTACGTAGATGATCTTTATCAAGGATAACGATATCTGCCCATTTACCTTTTTCTAAAGTGCCTCTATCTGAAATATTGAACCAGTCGGCTGGGACTTTGGTCATTTGACGAATCTTATCTTCAAAACGCTGAGGGCCGTAATTTAATAGATAACGGATGGCAAAACAATAGTTATTAGGGTGGGGTAAACGATTTAATGGACGAGGAAGATCCATTTCTGTTTCTAAATTAAATGAAAAACCATCAGCACATGGCATAGAACGCTCACTATCAAGAAGGATCTTTACAGTATCTTCTCCACCAGATTCACGGAAAGTCATGGTCGTATAGGCATCTTTTGAAACGATATTTATCAGGATGTCAATCAGATCATCATTATTTTCTTCTTCCATGATCTGACGTAAAGATTTATTTGAATATTTTAGACAGGCACATTGTTCTATATAGATCATTTCTACGATTTCTTTATCTGCAAGCATCATGGCTTTTCCGCCTTTTACCTGTTCTTTCATCATCTCTATGAAATCATCATAGGCAAGCTTATCTATAAAATTCTCAATAGAACCACACATCAGTACCCATGGACGGAGAAGGGAAATTAAATAAGGAATAGTGGAACCACCCATGCTAGGATTTGCGATAACATCATACATCATAGGTAATCCTTCTTCACGCCAGCCTTTTTCTAATTCTAACACAGAAGCTCTTGCAATCTGCTTTTCTATTTCTTCATTGATTGATGGCGAGTAGCTGTACAGTGATGACATATGAGAGATATTTGTTTTTATACCTGTTCTTCGACAGATTTCTGTAGCTTCCCGCACACCATATAATCGATTGGGTATCTGAGGATTTTCTGGGTCAAAACCACGCACATGGGTATTGTATACGCCGTCATATTCAGCAACAACTTTCACCAGTTCAAGAATCTCTTCCATGGTGGCAAATCTTCCTGGAAGATAATCGAGACCTGTTGAAAAACCCTGTGATCCATGTTCCATATCATCATAAAGCAGGGCCTTCATTTGTTCAATTTCTTCACGAGTTGCAGGACGCTGAGCACACCCCATAACAGCATTGCGGATATGATTATGGCCAGATAAAGGATAATAATTACATGAAAAACCTTTTTGTTCAGCTATATCCATAAATTCTCCTAATGTTTTCCATGTCACATCTAAATGATAATCTTCTTTCAAGGCTTCTTTCATTTTCTTTGCATCTGTTTGGAACGTATAAGGCTGAAAGATCGTTTTATGGACACGATTGACACTTTTATATTCCCAGCACCAGAATTCCCATGTTTCATCACCAATCGGACCAGCAGCTAATCCGCAATTGCCACAGATAAGTGTTGTAACACCTTGCATGGCATAAGCTTCATTTTGCGGCCATACCAAAAGTGACATATCTGCATGACTGTGGGGATCGATAAATCCCGGTGTTACCCAATGCTTTTTCGCATCAATAGAAGATAATGCCTGTTTCTCATCCAAAATGCCGATATCAGCGATTTTCCCATCTGTGATTGCAATATCTCCTAAAAAAGCATCTTTGCCGGTGCCATCAACGATCCTTCCATTTTTAATAATCAAATCGTACATTTACTATCTCCTCCTAACCATTCTTTGTAAATATTCTAGCTTTTATAAACAAAATGTCAATGATTTAACTGTAATTAAGCATTAGTTATGAAATTTATACAGATCAGAAATGGAAAGGTCATATCAAGCATGAACAATACTTTAGTATTGACATTTTTATTTCAGAAAGTTGCCCAATAGTTGCTTGCATGTACCATAAAAAGCATCTATACTTCAATTATAGGAGGAATACTCAATGGCACTAAGTGAAAATATTAAAAAAAGGCGAATAAAGTTAAAAATGTCTCAGGAATATATTGCAGATCAATTGGGAATCAGCCGGCAGGCAGTAGCCAAATGGGAAAACGGTAAAAGTGAACCTTCTGCAGCAAACTTAGCAGAATTAGCAGCTGTATTAGAAACAAGTGTTTCAGATTTAGTTGAAATAAGACAAACAAATGAAGAAATCCAAAAAAAAGATAAAATAAAACAACGCCATCATAATTCTAAAATGCTAGCTGGACGATTTATAGCTGTGTGTCTTGTGAATGCCGGATGGGATGGCTATTCATCTGGATTGTATGCAAAACTTCCACTTTATTGGCTTGCTTTATTAGGAATAGGCATTATTTTGATGTTTATAACATCTATAGATATGAATAAAAAACATCAAATGGATAAAATACAGATTATGACAGGAAGTATCATGATCATTTCAATATTCTTTTTACCACGGATGCTTCCGTTTCATGAAAAAGGAATGAATTATTTCTTATCAGATATCGTTACTGCAATTTGTGTAATTTACTTAGATTTAAAATATTGGCGGTATATCTGGAAGATAAAATAAATGATATAGAAAAAGTCACATGAACGCTTTGTCAATGTGGCTTTATTTATTAGAAAACATTTTTGAATGATAGGCAGATGTATGACTTTATTTACAGATGAAAAGAGATTTGTTCGGTGTCATCCACAAAGCATAACACTTTCTATTACTTTTTGTGATGATCTTTTCTAAATTAGATTTTAAAAAAGAGAACTGATACCTTGCATTTAATTCAGGATCAGCTAACGGAATCAGCACTCTGTATGTATCGTCATTTCTTAAATCCTTTGATAATGCTGAAACAGTGGCAAGAAAATTTGTAGTCAAAACATTCATACGATGAAAAACAAAAGAAATATAACTGATATCGTAACGTTTGACCTGATACAAGCTGTATCAGGTTTTAAATAGATAATTCTATGCATAAAAGGCATGATTCAATATAGATTATAAGTAATTTACATATTAAGTCTTCAATTTTATAATTCAAATATAAAAGGAGGTATTTTAATGAAAAGATATGTCTTTACTGTATTTTCAATCCTGTTATCTTTTTCACTTGTGGCTTGTTCATCTTTATCACAGGAAGAAGTAGGAGGTGATTTGTTTTTAATAAAAGTAGAGGATCTGTATTCAAGTAATTATGACGAATGCCTGGATAGAGCTTCTGAGGAAAAGGCATCAAATGCCAGACCTGCTTTAGCGACACACGTTGAGAATATGGATGAATATGATATTATTTTTCTAGGTTTTCCTAACTGATGGTATACGATTCCGATGTCCGTTCATACATTTTTGGAAGAATATGATTTTTCTGGAAAAACGATCATTCCTTTTGTTACGCATGGTACAGGAGGATTATCTAATACGATCAATGATCTGACAAATTCGCTTGATGAAACGGTAACGATCTTAGAACCTATAGGTATCTATCGTTTGGATGTTGATGATTCACAGCCGGCAATCAAGCAGTGGCTAACAAGTCTTGATATATAAAAATAAAGTATGATCTATAAAAGACAGAAGGTGTAAAATGAAAAAAAGTCAGATAAAAATAGGCGTTGATATTCTCATGACAATCTTATTATTATTTTTAATGGGATATCAGTTTTGGGGAGATGCAGCTCATGAGTGGGTAGGATTTTTCTTATTTATACTATTTATTCTCCATCATCTATTAAATATCCAATGGTATAAAAATCTTTTTCGTGGCCGATATACACCTGTGCGTATATTTCAGCTGATCATCGATATATCATTATTTTTCATTATGATCGGACTTATGATTAGCAGTATCTTGTTATCAAGTCATGTACTTTCATTTCTGAAAATTCAAGGGATGACTTCTTTTGCGAGGATCTTGCATATGGCAACAGCTTATTGGAGCTATGTTTTGATGGCTTTGCATTTAGGTTTGAATTGGGGCGTACTAGTAGCTCTTGTACGTAAAAATATGGTTTTTGTATTAAGGTTAAAACCTCGTATTACATTATTGATTGCTGTAGTTATTGCACTTATGGGACTGGGGGTGTTTATTCAGCGTGATTTATTAACCTATATGCTTGTACAAACAGAATTTGTATTTTTAGATTTCAATGAATCAAAAATCAGATTCTATCTTGATTATCTCGCATTAATGGGTTTCTTTATTTTTATCGCATATTATATATCAAAATGGTTACGTTCATTAAAAGTTAACAAATAATATAATTATAAGGAAGGTGATTTTATGAAAATATTGATATTAACAGGAAGTCCTCATAAGAAAGGTACTTCTAACACATTAGTAAGTGAATTTAAAAAAGGAGCTGTAGAAGCTGGACATCAGGTAGAAATCTATGACTGTGCTCATGGAAATCTTCATCCATGCTTAGGTTGTGATGCTTGTGGGATGAATGGAAAATGTATTCAAAAAGATGAGGGTAATCAGGTATTAGCTAAGATCTTAGAAAGTGATCTCATTGTTTTCGCAACCCCTATATATTATTTTGGTATGAGTGCGCAATTAAAAATGATGATCGATCGTTTCTATGCACAAAATGGAAATATTACTCGTAAGCATATGAAGGCCATCTTACTGACAACCGCATGGAATGATGATGAAATAGTGATGAAGGGAATTAAAACACATTTTGAAATTATTTTTGATTATCTTGATTTTCAAAATGCAGGTATGATATTGGCTAAAGGGGCTGGAACAGTAGGGATGATGCCAAGGAAATATCTTGAAGAAGCTTATAGCTTAGGTAGAAATTTATAAAAGGAGACATTATGGAATATCGTAAATTAGGAAATTCAGATTTAATGGTATCGGCTATTTGTATGGGATGTATGGGATTTGGCGATCCTCATAATGGTCAGCATTCATGGACGCTTGATGAAAAAAAGAGTCGAGAAATTATTCAAAAAGGAATTGAACTTGGTGTTAACTTCTTTGATACAGCCATTGGTTATCAAAGTGGAACGAGTGAACAGTATTTAGGACGTGCTTTGAAAGATTTTGTGAAACGAGATGAAGTTGTGGTTGCGACAAAGTTTCTTCCTCGTACACAAGAAGAAATAGATAAGGGTATCAGTGGTCAGCAGCATATCGAAAGAATGTTGAATAAGAGCTTAGAGAATTTAGGTATGGATCATGTAGATCTTTATATTTATCATATGTGGGATTATCAGACACCTTTATATGAGATCATGGAAGGGTTGAATAATATGGTCAAAGCAGGTAAAACAAGATATATTGGTATTTCAAACTGTTTTGCTTTTCAACTGGCTCAAGCTAATGCCTTGGCTGAAAAATATGGTTTTGCGAAATTTATATCTGTACAGGGACATTATAATTTGATCTTTAGAGAAGAAGAAAGAGAAATGGCAAAACTATGTGCACAGGACAATATCGCAATGACTCCATATAGTGCTTTAGCCGGTGGGCGGTTAGCAAAACGCCCAAATGAAACGAGTAAAAGACTTGTAGAAGATAGCTATGCGAAATTAAAATATGATGCCACTGCGAAACAAGATCATCTGATTATTGAAAGAGTTATGGAACTGGCAGATAGGCATGGTGTCAGCATGACTGAAATCTCATTAGCGTGGCTTTTAAAGAAGGTCACATCTCCAATCGTTGGTACAACAAAGACGAGTCATATTGAAGGAGCTGTCAAAGCAGTCGATCTGAAATTAAGTGAGGATGAAATGATTTATCTGGAAGAATGTTATGTGCCACATGCCCTAGTGGGTGTCATGGCTCAGAATACCCCTGCAGCTGCAAAAGAAAAGCATGTATGGTCAACAGGTAATCAGAATATCTGAAATGGAGGAGCAAAGATGTTTATAAAGGTAAACGATACGATTTTAAAAGCAGAGCTTGTTGATAATTCTTCGACAAAAGCATTAAAGAAAAAGCTTGCGCAAGGTCCGCTTACGATTCATATGAACGATTATGCAAGAATGGAAAAAGTAGGAGATCTTGGTTTTTATCTGCCTGTAAATGACCGGTACACACAAACAGAAGCAAAAGACTTAATCTTATATCAAGGCTTTTTTTTGTGATTTATTATGCTAAGAATTATTGGAATTTCACAAAGCTTGGAAGAATTGAGAATGTAAGCAAAGAAGAATTAAAAAAACTGTTAGGTCATCAGGATGTGACGGTTACTTTATCACTGGAATAATTATAAAAAATGTTCTGAATAAAATAGAACATTTTCTTGTATTAATGCTGTAATTCAAATAAATCATATATTTGATCTAGAAATTTTTCACTAGGTCTAGATAGTTTTTGATACTTTTTCCAAATGAGATACATGCTGATTTTAAGAGAAGGAGAAAGAGGAATGAAACAAAGGTTTGAATGACCGGATACATTTATGATCTTATCTAATCCAAGTGCATATCCCAGTCCTTCTTCAACCATTATAGAAGCATTAAAAATAAGATTATAGGTTGCAACGATATTCATTTCATTGCGACTTTTTTTCATCCAGGAAGTTAATGGGTCTCCATCATAGATATTTCTATTGATGATCAAAGGAAGCCCTTCTAAATCTTTAGGCTCAATCAATTTTTTACTTGATAATGGACTGTCTTTTCGCATCAAAACACCATAAGTATCCTTATAAGGTATTTCAAGATATTCATATTTTGAGGTATCAACATTGCTTAATAAAACTCCAAAATCATAGAGCCCTTTATCAAGTCTTTCAAGTACATCAGTCGTATCTCCGCTAGCGATATGAAAACGAATTTTTGGATAATCTGTTTGAAGCTGATAAACTGCCTGGGCAAGTAAACGGATCGCTTCAGTTTCTCCGGCACCGATATAAATATCGCCTTCGCTGATATCATCAGAAAGAGTAAGTTCATCTTCGCATCGTTTCACTAAATCTAATATTTCCTGTGCACGTTTGCGTAAGATCATCCCTTCTTCAGTGAGGGTTATTTTACGGTTTCCTCGAATAAATAATTGTTTTCCTAGAGATTCTTCAAGATCTTTGATCTGTCTTGAAAGTGTTGGCTGTGAAAGATGAAGAAATTCAGCGGCAGCTGATATATTCTGTTCACGAGCGATCGCTAAAAAATATTCTAATACTCTTAATTCCATGAAATGATCCTCCTATAGATATTATAATGAAGTTTTCTATTCAAATCAAGCATACCAAACTATTAAGTATAAGTATTTGTTATCTGTAGATTTAAGTGTTACGATGAATATGCAAAGGAAAGATGTGATTTATGAAAAGAAAGTTAACGGAAGATTTTATTAAACAAAATCTAAAAGATGCTGGCTGTGACGGTGATACGATTGATTGCATATTAGAATGCTGTGAGAATGGCAATATAAAAAAAAGAAAAAAAGTTATTTCTCAGCATCGTAAAAAACTATTGGAACAAGTCCATGAGGGACAACGCCAGATTGATTGTCTTGATTATTTTTCATATCAAATTGAAGATGATGAAAAGGAAAAGAAATGATGAAAGGAAGGAAATATGAAGATTAATTTTGATGAAATAATTGATCGCAGAGGAAGTAATTCTTCTAAATGGAATGTGCAAGAGAATGAATTGCCATTGTCAATGGCTGATATGGATTTTAAAGCTTCACCTGAAATTATAGAAGCTTTATCTAAAAGGATCCGGCATGGAATATTTGGATACAGTGATGTATCGGATGAATGGAAAGAAAGTATCATCCATTGGTGGCAAACAAGACATCAATTTGAAATTCAAAAGGAATGGCTGATGTTTTGTACGGGAGTAATACCTGCTATTTCAAGTATCGTAAGAAAGATAACGACACCTGCGGAAAAAATAGTTGTGTTGACACCAATTTATAATATCTTTTTTAATTCTATCTTGAATAATGGCAGAGTCGTTTTAGAGTGTCCGTTAGTTGAAAAAGATGGGAGATATGAGATCGATTTTATAGACTTAGAGAGCAAACTATCTGATCCTCAGACAACGATGATGATCTTATGTAATCCTCATAATCCGATCGGGAAGATCTGGAACAGAGAAGAACTTGAAAAAATCGGTGAACTTTGTGAGAAACATCATGTGGTCGTAGTATCTGATGAGATCCATTGTGACCTGACAGATCCTGGAAAATCTTATCTTCCTTATGCTTCGATTTCAAAGAATTGTTTAAATAACAGTATCGTATGTGTTGCTCCTTCAAAAACATTTAATCTTGCAGGACTGCAAAGTGCCGCAATCATCGTTGCCAATGAAGCTTTACGAAATAAAGTAAATCGGGCGATCAATACAGATGAGGTGGCAGAGCCAAATGCTTTTGCGATGAGCGCTACTATTGCTGCATATCACTCACAGTATTGGCTAGATGAATTACGCAATTATATATTTGAAAATAAAAAATTAGTACGTGAGTATATCGCACTTCATATTCCAGAATTAAAAGTGCTTGATTCAGAAGCGACCTATCTGTTATGGATCGATTGTCGAGAAATCACTAATGATTCCACAGAACTTGTGAATGAGATAAGAAAGAAAACCGGTTTGATTTTATCTTCCGGTGAAATTTATAGAGGAGATGGGTTTCATTATTTAAGAATGAATACAGCTTATCCAAGAAAAGTAATGATAGATGCTTTAAATAGATTGCATCATGCAATCGAAATGATAAAAATTGGAGGTTAATATGAAAAAGAATTGGATCAAGATGATTCTGTTGTCAGCCATGGTCTTAACAGGATGTGCCAATCAAAAGAGTGAGCAGGATCAATTAACAGAAATTCAAGAAGAGGGAGTTTTAGTAGTGGGTACAGAGGGAACCTATTCTCCAAATAGCTATCATGATGAAGAGGGAAATCTTGTAGGATTTGATGTAGAAGTGGCAAAAGCCGTTGGTGAACATTTAGGTGTTGAAGTAGAATTCTTTGAAGCTGAGTGGGATTCTTTGTTTGCGGCAATGGATTCTGGAAGAGTGGATACGGTGATCAATGAAGTTGAATATTCTGAAGATAGAGCTGAAAAATATGATTTTTCAGAAGCTTATACTTATGTACATGGAGCTTTATTGGTTGCTGATGATAATACAGATATCACCTCTTTTGAAGATCTTGAAGGCAAGCGTGCTGCTCAGAATTTAACGAGCAGCTGGGGCAGAATGGCTGAAGAATATGGAGCTGAGCTTGTAAGTGTGGATACACTGAATCAGGTAATGGATCTTTTAAGCAGTGATCGTGCAGATGCGACATTAAATGCGGAAACAGCTTTTGGTGATTATATGCGAAATCATCCAGAAGAACCGGTAAAAATCGTAGCACTGACAGAAACGACTTCTTCTTCACTTATTCCTGTAAGAAAAGGTGAACAGAATTTATTAGAAGCTATCAATCAGGCACTTGAAGAAATGCGTCAATCAGGAGAATTAAAAGCAATCTCAGAAAAGTATTTTGGTATGGATGTGACGAGCAATGAGGTAAGATAAGGTCATGAATGAAAGATTGTTTGATTTGCTGATAAGTTCTTTTGGAGAAATTTTTATACAAGGTATCAAAGTGACGATTCCTTTAACGATTATTTCATTTTTATTGGCAATGATCATTGCCTTAATTACAGCAATCGTTCAGGTGGCAAATATAAAAGTATTCAAACAGCTGGCTCGATTTTATGTGTGGATCATTCGTGGAACCCCGCTTTTAGTACAGTTATTTGTTATTTTTTATGGACTGCCCAGTTTAGGAATCGTTTTAGATGCTTTTCCATCAGCAATCCTTGTTTTCTCATTTAATACCGGAGCTTATGCATCAGAAACGATAAGAGCCGCTATTGAAGCTGTACCAAAAGGACAGATGGAAGCAGGGTATTGTGTAGGTATGAACTATATTCAGATCATGAGACGGATCATTCTTCCACAAGCTTTGAAAACAGCTTTTCCACCTTTAAGTAATTCACTGATTGGTTTACTGAAAGATACTTCACTGGCAGCCAGCATTACGATTTACGATATGTTTTTAGCTTCACAAAGAATTGCTGCGAGAACTTATGAAACATTTGCTTTATATTTAGAGGTAGCTGTGATTTATTTGATTTTCTGTACAGTGCTGACAAAATTACAGATGCTCTGTGAGAAAAAGCTACAGATAGAATAGGAGGAAAATATGCTTGAAGTAAAAAATGTTGAAAAGTCATTTGGTGATTTAAAAGTATTAAATGGCATAAGTCTTCAGGTGAATCAAAAAGATGTCATTTCTATCATAGGGCCTAGCGGATCAGGCAAGACAACGCTTTTACGTTGTATCAATTTTCTAACAATTGCTGATTCGGGAGAAATGATTTTTGATGATGAACATTTTGATATGAATAAAGTAAGCAAGAAAGATATGGCTCGCATACGAAAAAAGACAGCTTTTGTTTTCCAAAATTATAATCTTTTCACGAATAAAACAGCGTTGGAAAATGTGACCGAAGGACTTATCATAGGTAGAAAAATGCCTAAGAAAGAAGCTGAGGAAAGAGGGATGAAAGCCTTGGCTAAAGTAGGCATGGAGGAGCGTTATAACTATTATCCCCATCAGCTTTCTGGAGGACAGCAGCAGCGAGTAGGCATCGCTCGAGCCATTGTTAGTGATCCTGAAGTAATCTTATTTGATGAACCTACTTCAGCTCTTGATCCTGAATTAATTGGTGAAGTGTTAGAAGTTATTCGGACATTGGCAAAAGAAGGCATGACGATGATCATCGTGACTCATGAAATGAATTTTGCGAAAAATGTCAGTACAAAGGTAATTTTTATGGATAAAGGGATGATTGTTGAAGAAGGAAAGCCAGAAGAGATTTTTGATTTTCCTGTCAATGAAAGAACACGTCAATTTTTAAGTTCTTTTAGAATGAGAACTGAATCAGATAAATAAGAGCATAAATAAAAGTCTTGGAATGTCATCCCAAGACTTTTATTATTATTATTATTCGTAATCTCCGTTAATTTTCTTAACAGCTAACCAGGCTTCACTTGTACAATTGAATAGCTTGCGTCCTTTCTTAGCATCGCCGATCACATAAGTTTCAAGACCATCAATCTTTAAAGAATCGACGACATTACTGCGTGAAGTAAGACCTAAAGCCGCAATAACAGTATCACAAGCTAATTCATGCGTAATTCCTTGACTTTCATAAACGATTCCGGAATCTGTAACTTCTTTTACTTTGGCATTTACTAAAATTTCTGTATTCACTTTAGAAAGTTCAGTATTCAAGGCTATCTGAGAAAGAGGTTCATCTTCAAGAGCAATACCTTCTCTCATTTCAACGATAGTTACTTCTTTACCGGCTTGTCCAAGCATTAAAGCTGTTTCTGTTCCAACCAGACCACCACCGATAATTGCTACTTTGCCAACAGCTTTATCAGGGTCCATGATAACTTCTTCTGCAGTATAAGCTTTTTCGATGCCTAAAATATTAGGAACGATATATTCAGAACCCACGGCAATGATCAGTGCATCTGGTTTTAATTCTTCAATCATTTCTTTTGTCGCAGCTGTGTTCATGCGAACATCTACCTTAGACTTTTCAAGCTGAACTTTTTCCCAGTTTAAGACACCACGAGCGGCTTTTTTAAAATGAGCTTCTGTTGCCTCAATGAAATGTCCGCCTAATTCATTGCCAGCTTCTAAGAGGGTTACTTTATGACCATGCAAGTCAGCTACACGGGCGGCTTCCATACCAGCCATACCGCCACCAACGACAACAACATGTTTAGGATTTTTAACCTGATAAACCTTAAATTCTCTTTCTCGTCCGGCCTGGGCATTTACTTCACAACGAATAGGATGTCCTGCAAAGAAAGAGGTAATGCAGCCTTCATGGCCTCTCATACATGGACGAACATCTTCCAAACGTCCTTCTTTTACTTTTAAAGGCAGATAAGGATCGGCAATTAAAGGACGCCCAAAAGCAACCAGATCGGCATCATCGTTTTCCAATGCTTTTTCAGCTAATTCTGGATTTAAAGCATTGACAGTAATGACTTTTGCTTTAGTAACGGCTTTTTTCATTGCAGAAGCAAGATTAACAATGGCTCCTTCAGGGCGATACATCGGAGAAATCATCCAATTTGCCATCGTTTCATAATTACCTACAGATACATGGATGTAATCTACTTCATCTTCTACCATCTTTCCGATGGCTGTCGTATCTTCGATCGTAAGACCGCCATCAACATATTCACAACCGCTAATTCTTAAACCAACAAGAAATTCATAACCTACTTTGGCACGTACTTTCGTAATGATATTTTTTAGGAAACGAGCACGATTTTCTGGATTTCCACCATATTCATCCGTTCTTTTATTGGTATATGGACTCAAGAAGCTACAAATCAGATAACCATGTGCACCATGGATCTCAACGCCATCAAATCCGGCACATTTAGCTCGATAAGCGGCATCTGCAAAGGCATCTTCAATTGCCACGATCTCATCAACTTCCAAAGCTCTTGGCATTCTTCCTACAAACTTGCTGGCAACAGCAGAAGGTCCAACACATTCCTGTCCAGGAACGGCATTACCATTTGCCTGAATACCGCCATGAGAAAGCTGGAGAATTGCCACAGCTCCATTTTCCTTGATTGCCTGTGCCAGATAATATTTCCCTGCTATCAAATGATCACTATTCAATCCACTTGATGAAATGGAAGATCTCGAAGCAATGGAATCTACAAATGTATTTTCAACAATGATTGCGGCTGCTCCGCCTTTGGCTCTTTCCGCATAATAATCACACATCTGTGGTGTCGTATCACCAATCGGCGTACACAGTCTGGTTTCCATAGGAGCCATAACGATACGATTTTTAAACGTATAACTTCCTACCTGAATAGGTTCCATCAGTTTACAAGTGCTCATCAAAATCCCTCCTTAATATATAAGCCTTGTTTAAGGTTATTATAAAACAATGATATTTTATTCACAATGTTTTCTCATAATTCTCAACTTTATGAGAAAATAATCTTGAAAATTCTCAAATCATGTTATAATAAATGAAAAAGGAGAAAAAGAAATGGATATTGTCAAACAAGCATGGGAAACATATGTTGCTCATTCAAATGATATTCCTGATCATATAGAGGGGGTCCGTGATGAAATCATTCAATCATGGAAACGCTGTAAACAACAGCTTGATCCTTTTCAAAAACAGATGTCATTTGTATCAAGTGATATTTTAGAAAAGAAAATGTCGGAAAATGCTCTTTTAATCAAAATTGCTTATTCTTATCTTTTAGAGTTTTATCATTATCTTCAATCAACCGATTATCAAATTTTTCTAGTAGATAAAGAAGGATGCCAGTTAAAAAGAATTGCAGATAATAAACAGCAAGATAAATTTGCGAAAGAAAAGCAGCTTTTTGATGGCTGTCTTTATACAGAAGAAAAAGCGGGTACCAATGGTATCAGTGTCTGTCTCCAGCAAAAACGGCCTGTGATGGTCATAGGAAGTGAGCATTATTTAGAAATATATCATAATGTTGTCTGTTATAGTGCTCCTATATATGATTTTATGAATCAAATCATTGCCTGCCTTTTGATCGTGGGACCACTTTCCTCTTTTAACCCGATGATCATGGGAATGTTAAGCGCCGCTGTAGCAGGTATAGAAAAAGAATTTGAACTAACGACGACGAATCATCTTTTAAATTCAACGATGGAGTCGTTAAACAGTGCTGTTTTAGTTTTAGATCATCAACAGAAAATCATTCATTTCAATCAGCAGATATTTAGAGTTTTACAGCTTTCTAAACAAGATCTAACGAATAAATCGATCTATGATATCATAAACTACGATTCGCTTCCTGAGGCTTTACGCTCTTTTCAGGAAGCTTACACGAATATTGAGTGTACGCTCATCAATTCAAATCAAGTTCATGTAGATGTATCTTTAACGATAAAGCCTCAATCGATGGATTCAACATTGATACTGATAGATCTGCAAAATGAAGTCCATCGTTTGGCGAATCAATTAGCTGGAACAACGGCTATTTACACATTTGAGGATATTCAAGGTACCTCTAAGGCTATTGAAAATTTAAAGCTTCTTGGAAAAACGATTGCTAGTTCTGATCAGCCTGCCTTGATTTTTGGAGAAGCCGGTACAGGAAAAGATATGGTAGCCCAGTCGATTCACAATGCCAGCAGTCATAAAACAGGACCCTTTGTAAGTGTCAATTGCAGTACAGTACAAAAAGGATATCTGGAAGCTGAATTATGGGGCAGTGGTGATCTGACAGATAAAAAACCGGGAAAACTGGAATTAGCTCAAAAAGGAACTCTTTTCTTGGTTGAAGTAAGTAACTTATCTATGGATGCTCAAGAGAAACTATATCATTTTATTAAAACAAATGAATTTATAAATCCTTTGACAAATTACAAGAAAAAATTAAATGTCAGAATTCTGGCATCCACGAGTAAAAATCTGTATACACTTGTGGAAAAAGGTATGTTTCGTCAAGATCTTTATTATGCGTTAAATGGTCTTCATATCACCATTCCTCCTTTAAGAGAACGTATGGAAGATGTACTTGTTTTATCAAAAGTATATGTGAAACAATATAGTGAATCTTTAGGAATAGAACAGCCTATGCTTAGTGCTGAAAGTTTAGATGCATTAATGCATTATCAATGGCCAGGAAATGTCAGACAATTAGAAAGTGTCATTGATTGTGCAGTCAATGCTTCAAATGGAAAAGAGATAGGATTAAATTCTTTGCCTTTAGATATTATCAATGATTATTATGCAGAAAAAAATTCACTGTATTTCTATGCAAGTAACCGTTTAGAAAAAACAGATTCTTCGTTGCATCCTAAAGCACAGGAATATAATCAGATCCTATATGCAATGAAAGCAAGCCATGGAAATGTGAAAAAAGCTGCGGAGGCACTTCATATGTCATTAAGTACTTTTTATCGGAAAATTAATAAATATCACATTTATCCGAAAGATTTTGAAAAAAGAATTTAAACAAAATGGAGGCAATATGAAAAAATTAGTAAAAGTAATTTGTGGTATATTAGTATTAGCAGGGGCATATACAGTTAAGGAAAATAATTTTCTAGGTTTTGAAAATAATGCTGATATCATCGAACTATCATCCATTCCTTCATATGATGGAAATCCGTATGTAGAATTAAATGGCAATGCGCCGACGTTTGATGAAAGTGAGATTACTACAGAATCATTTGAAATTTACAGTGAATTGGATGAATTAGGAAGATGCGGCACTGCTTATGCGAATCTCAGTTTTGATTTGATGCCTATGGAAGAGCGAGGATCGATCGGTATGGTCAAACCTTCTGGATGGCAGACGATTCGTTATGATGATATCGTAGAAGGAAAGTATTTATATAATCGATGTCATCTGATTGGTTTTCAGTTAGCAGGAGAAAATGCAAATGAATTAAACTTGATTACCGGAACCCGTTATATGAATGTTGAAGGAATGCTTCCTTTTGAGAATATGGTGGCTGAGTATATAGAAGAAACCGGTCATCATGTATTATATCGGGTAACACCAATATTTGAAGGAGAAAATCTGGTAGCATCCGGAGTACAAATGGAAGCTCGCTCAGTAGAAGATGACAAAATCAGTTTTAATGTTTTTGTTTATAATGTACAGCCGGGAATCGTAATCAATTATGCAGACGGCAGCAGCCATATTGCTGATTAAACATCATGATACAACTGTTGTATATACATATAAAATATGATATTCTTTGAACATAATAGGAGCTATTATGTGTGAAAAGGCAGTCATTTATATTATAAAAAATAATCATCAAAACAACTCATATAGAAATATTTGTCAATCATTTCTACATTATGCCAAGATGAATGGGATCAAGATTGATAAAGACTTGGAAATGGTTAAAGACAGTTATGGAAAACCTTCTTTTGTATATTATCCAAAAATTCATTTTTCAATAAGTCATAGTGGCGATTGCTGGGCATGTGTTTTTTTTAAAGAAAAGATAGGTCTTGATATTGAAAAAGAAAAAAAGATCGATCACTTGAAACTTGCAAAACGTTTTTTTCATCCTGATGAAGCAGCAATTGTTCATGATTCTGATTCTTTTTTTCGCTTGTGGACATTAAAAGAGAGTTATGCAAAATATATCGGAAAAGGCATTGATGAGAATTTTTCTTCAATTTCTATTCTTCCAAATCATAAAAAAAATATCACTGGACATCAGGATCTGTCATGGAATAAAAACGGGGTTTTCTTTTATTCGCTTATATTAGAAAAAGGTTATTTTTTATCTGTTTGTTCATCTAGGGAAATGGAATTAGAGATATTAATAAAAAAAGATGAGAGGTGATAAAATGAAACAGAATATATTAATTGCGGAAGACGATGCAGATATTGTTGAATTACTGACTCTTTATTTAGACAGTGCTGATTTTTGTGTTTGCGTAGCGAACAACGGTATAGAAGCTTTAGAAATCATGAAACATGATAAAATATCGTTGGCATTAGTGGATATTATGATGCCTGAAATGAATGGTTATGAATTCATCAAAGAAGTCCGCCAGATCAGTGATATACCGATCGTCATCATATCGGCACGAAATCAGGATGCGGATAAGATCATGGGACTGGATATCGGTGCAGATGCCTATATCTCTAAGCCTTTTAATCCTTTAGAAGTTATTGCCTATATCAAAGCGCTATTAAGACGCTGTGTTAAGAATACAGAGGAAAAAGAAGTCTTAAAGCTTGGTGAACTTGAATTAGATATGGAGAAGTTTATTCTTCGAAAAAATGGCTTAGTCCTCCCTTTAACATTAACTGAATTAAAAATCGTTGCTAAGATGATGAAAACTCCTGAGCGGGTATATACGAAAGCCCAGCTATATGAATGTATCAATGGAGAACTCTATGAAAGTGATGATAATACAATGATGGTTCATATTTCTAATATTCGTTCTAAGATCGAGGAGGATCCTGCCAATCCGCAATATATCAAGACAGTGAGGGGGTTAGGTTATAAAATTGAAAACAAAAAGAAATAAAAGTATCAGCTTTGTAACGATCTGTGTTTTTCATTTCTTCTTATTTTCATTTGTTCTGTTGCTTTTATATATGCTGACGAATTATTCAATAAACAAGCGTCTGGAAAATGCGTTTCCTTCTATAGATTCTCTTTTAGAATATCAGGATGATCTGATGCATGATGCATATTATCAGATACCGATTCACAAATATCAGGACTGTGATTTTATTATCTATGATGAGAAAGGAAATGACCTATATTCTACTAGTAAAAATATTAGGAATCAGCTTAGCAGCAATGATTTGATGCTGATTCATGGATATGATGCAGATACGTTTTACTCTTTGTCAATTGGTTTTGATCAAATAGAACAAAAGAAAAGATATTATATTTCATTTTATCAGTATGGAGAAGATGCTTCGCTTTCTCTGCTTGATGATTGTGTATTAGATGAGAATTATCAAATCATTGATGGGAATTTATTTTCAGACAGAAGCTATCTTACAAAACAAGAGTTAAATCTAATTCAAGGCCGTTTTGATTCAGAAAGAGATATTGAAAAGTATGAATATGTAAGTGTAAACGATGAAAAAAGGATCCTTGTCTTTATATCGCCTCATATCAATGAAAACTCTTATGAAAGGGTACTGAATGAAGCCAATCAGCTTTGGTTATTTGCAGTACCGCTTATTTTTCTGATGATTATAGTTCAAAGCTATTTCTTTTCAAGAAGAGTTAAAAATTCAATGAAACAATTAGATGAATCAATTGTTTCATATCAGAGCGGTAATATCGTTGATGCAGATGAAAAAAAGATGCCTCTTGAATTTAAAAGGACATTAGATAAATTTTCAGATTTAAGAGATCACCTTGAAGAAGCAAAAAAACAGAAAGATCAATTATATAAAGAAAAACAACAACTAATCGTAGATATTTCTCATGACTTGAAAACTCCTTTGACCGTAATTCAAGGATATGCGAAAGCATTCATAGATGGAAAAATTGATAAAAAAGATACGGATAAGTATATGAATGCCATTATGAATAAAGCTCAGCTGGCAACAGATTTACTCAATACTTTGTTTGAATATGTGCAAATGGAACATCCTGGATACCAGGCAAATTTAGAAGAAGGCGATCTGGGAGAATTCATAAAGGCTTTTCTGGCAAAAAAATATAGTGAAATTGAAGATAAAGAATTTGTTCTCAATGTAGAAATTGAAGATAAGAAAATAATGACTTTATTTGATAAAAAGCTGATGACACGTCTTTTAGATAATCTGCTCAGCAATGCCCTTCGTTATAATCCTAGAGGAACTGCCATTGATGTCTCTTTAACAGAATTAGAAAAAGAAATGATTCTGATAGTTGCGGATGATGGAGTTGGAATCCCTCAAGAAATTGTTCATAAGGTATTCGAACCATTTGTTACAGGAAGTGTGGCCCGTACAAGCGGCAGCGGCAGCGGATTAGGATTATCAATCGTTAAGAAAATCGTTGAGCTTCATCATGGTCACATTGAACTGCTTTCAGGAAATAAAACTTCTTATGCGACTGAGATAAGAATTACTTTATCTAAATAATATGCCATGCGATTTATATGCATGGCTTTTTCTTTACAAAAATTAAGGTTAGCTGAATATTATATGAAGATAAACCAGATAAGATAGTGGTATGAAAAGGAGGAACCTATGCAAAATGTATTAAAATATTTAGAAAATAGTACTCGAAAATATCCTTATAAGATAGCTGTCATTGATGAAAAGCAATCTTATACTTATACAAAGCTTTCAAAGATAAGCAAGCAGATAGGAAGCGTATTGGCAAATTTAAAGAAGCATAACGAACCGGTCGCCGTCGTTATGGAAAAAAATGCAGATACCTTAGCAGCCTTTTTAGGAATTGTTTATTCAGGAAATTTTTACTGTTTGTTGAATCCTAAGTTACCATTATATCGCTTAAACCAGATCCAAGAAATATTACAGGCATCGGTTGTCATTACAGATCATGAAAATGAGGAATTGGCAAAAAATATCTTTCCTCAAGCGCTTATCTTAAAAATGGAAGATTTAAAAGAAGCGGCTATTCAAGAAAAGCGATTGCAAGAAATCCAAAATCTGTCTTTAGATACGGATCCTTTATATGTTAATTTTACTTCAGGATCAACAGGAAATCCTAAAGGAGTTGTTGTCAGTCATGGCAATGTCATTGATTTTATTGATGAATTTTGTGAAATCTTTCAGTTTAAAAATGATGAGATCTTTGGAAATCAGGCTCCTTTTGACTTTGATGTATCAGTCAAAGATATTTACTCTTCTTTGAAAATGGGAGCTACGATTCTAGTGATTCCTAAACATCTGTTTTCACAGCCTTCAGCTCTGCTGGATTTCATATGTGAACATCAAGTAACCGTAATGGTATGGGCCGTATCTGCTTTATGTCTATTAACATCTTTCCATGCCTTGGATTATAAGGTACCTCATACAGTAACAAAAGTTCTTTTCAGTGGGGAAACAATGCCTTTAAAACATCTTCAGATATGGATGGAACATCTTCAGAAAGCTACATTTGTAAATTTATATGGGCCTACTGAAATTACTTGTAACTGTACGTATCATATCATTGATCGCAGGAATTGTTATGACCAAGGTCTTCCTATTGGACGAGCCTTTCCTAATGAAAAAGTTTTTTTATTAGATGATCAAGGTAAAGAAGTGAAAGAAGCTATGAAAACAGGTGAAATCTGTGTGGCTGGAAGAGCTTTGGCATTAGGTTATTATAATGATGAAAAACAAAGTGCTGAAAAGTTTATTCAAAACCCACTGCATCATCATTATCATGAACGTGTTTATCTGACGGGTGATTTAGGAAAATATGGTGAGGATGGAAATCTATATTTTTGTGGACGTAAAGATTTTCAAATTAAACATATGGGACATCGTATCGAATTAGAAGAAATAGAAAAAAATATGGATTCGATCGCAGGAGTCGATAGATGTATTTGTGTTTATGATGAAAAGAAAAAAAGACTATATGCTTACTATACGGGAAGCTGTGACAAAAAGAAGCTCATGATTCAGATGAGAGAAAAACTTCCTGCCTATATGATACCGAATACGATAAAAAAGGTAGAGGAATTGAAATTAAATAAGAATGGTAAAATAGATCGTAAAATTTATAGAAAGGATTTGTCATGAAAGAAAAAGTAATACAAGAACTTCTTCAAAATTATAAGACACCTCTTTATGTATTTGATATTCATATTCTTAAAGAAAGAATCGCCTATTTACGCAGATGTTTAAATGCAGACCTGTGTTATGCCGTTAAGGCAAATACTTTTATCTTAAAAGAGATATGCGATGATATCGATCGTTTCGAAGTCTGTTCAGAAGGTGAGTTAAGAATCTGTGAAAGCATGCAACTGCCAATGTCAAAGATCGTTCTTTCAGGTGTATATAAAAATGTCAAGGTCATACGTGAACTTATAAAAAAGAAAAAGGGAATGGGTATTTTTACTATAGAGTCGATGAGACAGTATGAGCTGTTAAAAGAAGCGGCCCAACAAAATCATGTTTCAATAAGTCTTTTATTAAGGCTTACCAGTGGAAATCAATTTGGATTAAATGAAGAAGAAATATTTGAATTGATCCAGGATGCATCAAACATTCCGTATATTGAAATCAAAGGCATCCAGTATTTTTCGGGAACGCAAAAAAAATCATTAAAGAAACTGGCAAGAGAAATCAGCTATTTGGATAACTTTCTTCTTTCTTTAAGCGATAAGACAGGATTTGTGATTCAAGAACTGGAATTTGGTCCTGGTTTTCCGATTTCATATTTTGAGTCAGATGATTATGATGAAGAAGCATTTTTAAAAGGTTTTTCAGATATATTGGAAAGCATGACTTATAAAACTGTAATAACTTTAGAACTAGGCCGAAGCATTGCTGCTTCGTGTGGCTATTATCTAACCAGAGTCGTTGATATGAAAATGAATAAAAACCAGCGATATGCTATTGTAGACGGAGGCATTCATCATCTTGTCTATTATGGTCAATCCATGGCGATGAAGCTTCCAAAGTATGAGATGTATCCGTCTAGAAATAGTTCAAAGGGTCATTCCTGGAATATTTGCGGTTCACTTTGTACAATTAATGATATTTTAGTAAAACAGCTCACGGTTGCAGATTTAACGTATGGCGATGTGCTTATCTTTAAGAATACCGGAGCTTACTGTATGACAGAGGGAATTTCTCTATTTTTAAGCAGAGATTTACCGGCAGTGATTAAAATAGATGAAGATGGCAGCTTCAGCTGCATACGTGAAGTTATTCGTACAGATTTAATAAATATGCCATCTAAGAAAGGAGAATGAACATGGAAAGATTATATGCAATTTTAGAAGATATCCAACCTGATGTAGATTATAAAACTTGTGTCACGCTAGTAAAGGATCATATATTAGATTCTTTGTCGATTCTATCACTTGTGGCGGAAATTGAGGATGAATTTGATATTACCGTTCCTGCTGTTGAGATCATACCCGATAATTTCAATTCAGCTGATGCTATCTGGGCGATGATTTTGCGTCTTGAGGAAAATTAAGATGTCATCTTATTTTTCAATTGAATATCTTGCTTTATTTTTACCGGCGGTATTTATCTTTTACAATTTGATGCCAAAGAAATATCGCTGGCTTCTTTTATTACTTGCAAGCTACTTGTTTTTTTGGCTGATCAGCGGCAAACTGATTCTTTATCTGATATCCGCAACATGTATCGTTTATATTATAGCTTTACATTTAGAAAAGATACAGTCGCAGCGGAATCAATTGTTAGAAAAGAAAGAGCGTTCAGAACGTAAAGCTATCCGTATATTTTATCAGAAAAAGCAACGAAAGCTTGTTACAGCAGGAGTTTTGATCCTGATTGGCATATTGGCAGTTTTGAAGTATTCAGGTTTTATAGGAATCAATATTCAATCTATATTCTCTTTATTACATCTTCCTATAACCATTCAAATTCCTTCATTTGTTTTACCCATCGGTATTTCTTTTTATACCTTACAGGCAGTATCTTATCTTTTAGATGTTTATCGGGAAAAGATCAAGCCGGAATGGAATTTTGGAAAGCTGGCACTTTATATGAGTTTTTTCTTAACAATTATTGAAGGCCCTATTTGCCGATATTCTGATATGTCTATTCAGTTGTATGAAGGTAGGAAAGTATCGTGGAATCAGTTTCTTTATGGAATGCAGCGTATTCTTTATGGGCTGATGAAAAAAATCGTTATTGCTGACCGTTTAAATCTTTTTATTAAAACGATTTTTCATGACTATAACAGTTATGATGGCGGTATGATTGCTTTTGGGGCTTTACTTTATACTTGTCAGCTATATATGGAATTTTCAGGTACGATGGATATTGTCATTGGAAGTGGCGAGATATTCTCTTTTAAAATTTTGGAGAATTTCAGACAGCCTTTTTTCTCAAAAACAATTTCCGAATTCTGGCAGAGATGGCATATTTCTTTAGGCCTTTGGTTTAAAGATTATATCTTTTATCCATTATCCATGTCTGATCCTTTGAAAAAAATGACTTCATGGGCCAGAAAGAAATTTGGAAATCATTATGGTCCCCTTATGAGTGGTTCAATTGCCTTATTTTGTGTTTGGCTGGCGAATGGTTTCTGGCATGGTTCAGGATGGAATTATATTTTCTTTGGTTTATATCATTTCACGCTGATCTTAGGCGGTAATTTGATAGAACCTGTTTCTAATCGATTATGTTCTTATTTTAAAATAAAAAGAGAAAGTATTCTATATCACTTTTTTCAAATCGTTAGGACAGGCATCCTGGTTGTTATTGGAGAATTGTTTTTTAGAGCGCAAGGGCTACGTGCTGGTATTCATATGTTTATAAAAATATGCACCAATTTCTCACTGGTTTCATTTACTGATTCGACTGTTTTTTCAATTGGCATGGATCGCCAGGATTTTATTATCGTAGTAATTGCAGTTATGACGGTATTTGTGATTAGTATCATAAAAGAAAAGGGCTTATCGGTCAGAGAACATATTTCTAAAGAGCCTATTGTCTTAAGATGGAGCTTGTATTATATGCTGATTTTATTTATTGTCGTTTTTGGTGCCTATGGAACGGGATATGTTCCAGTAGATCCAATATATGCTAATTTTTAGGAGGAAATCATGAAAGTAAAATATATTGTGCGTTCCTTTCTTTTTATGACAGGATTATTGATATGTTTGGGCACTGCTTCTATAGTAGTATTTCCTAAGAATAATACGATGGAATTTGGAATGAGGGATGTGAATGCCAATGGAATATTAGGAGAGAATGATAATACGATTGATGTTTTAGTGCTTGGTGACAGTGAGTCGTATTCTTCTATTTCTCCAATGACAATATGGAATGAAACAGGTATCACTTCTTATGTTTGTGGTACTTCAGCTCAACAATTGTATGAATCTATGAATTTTTTGAAACAGGCTTTACAAAATCAAAAACCTAAGATCGTTATTTTAGAAACAAATGCTATTTATAGAAATTTTTCACCAGTTAAAATGATTGAAAATGGTTTTAATCAGCTATTTCCAATTTTTCAGTATCATAATCGCTGGAAATCAATCTTGCCTGTAGATTTTGGCGGTTCGATTGAATATACATGGCGTGATGATTTAAAAGGTTTCAAATATAGTAATAAGATTGAAGGAACGAATGCCCAGGATTATATGAGCAAAACTGATAAGATTGCAGAAATTTCAGAACTAAATCGTCAGTATGTAAAAGAAATGGCGAAGCTTTGTGAAGAAAATGATGCGAAATTTATTCTTGTAAGTACACCTAGTACAGTAAATTGGAATTATGCACGTCATAACGGCATTTGTTTATTGGCAGATGAATATGAGTTAGATTATTATGACTTAAATCTTTTAAGTAAGGAGATTTTGATTGATTGGAGTCAAGATACCCGTGATAAAGGAGATCATTTGAATTATTATGGTGCTTTTAAAGTGTCAAAATATCTGGCCCACTTTTTAAAAGAAAAATATGCTTTATCGGATCATCGCCAAGAAAAAGAATATCAAAGCTGGAATGAATCTTATCAAAGATATCAAACGATCATCGCTCAAAATTAGTAAAATATGATATAATAAGTCTAATGGAGGAAATTATGATCTATATTTATAATGCAGGTCCGATGTTTACAGAAGCGGATATTCATCAAAGAAGAATTGAAGGAAGAAAAATGAAAGAACTGCTGGAAAATAATCATCAGGAATATTTTCTGGCGAATCCGATTGATTTGCCATTAGACAATACGAAACCATTGACATC
The DNA here is from genome assembly GCF_900104665.1 of Traorella massiliensis. Classification (GTDB taxonomy): domain Bacteria; phylum Bacillota_I; class Bacilli_A; order Erysipelotrichales; family Erysipelotrichaceae; genus Traorella; species Traorella massiliensis. The sequence goes on from NZ_LT629969.1 coordinate 350,604, forward strand.
TGAAAAAATATTCTTAACGGATTATGAGCATGTCAGTAAAGCAAATGTTTTCTTTTTTGAGCTGGCTAGCGGTGATGCAGGAACTTATGTAGAATTAGGAAATGCGATTGAAAAGCTGATGAGCGGAAAAGAAATTCGTATGTATCCTGTATTTAACGATATTCGTTTACAGCGTAATGGAATGAGCGGTGTTGATTGTCCGATAGGCTTTAACTCTTATCTGGTTGGCTGTTTAAGAGCTAATAAAATTGATATTTATATGAGCTTTGATGAAGCTTTAAAAGCATTTAAAAATGATTTTGATTTGAAGTAATTGAAAAATATCTATTGACTTTGTTCTTTAGATATTTTTACCCTGCTCTACAAGTGAGTTGCTAAATATATAAAAAAATTTATCCTTATATTTCAACATTTTTGAAGATTGAATAGTATTTTATATTTTAAAACATTACATTTCATTTAAAGCCTTGTGGACATATATGTTCATATGTCTAAGTGTTAATTGGTCAATATTAGAGATGAGATTATAATAAAAGAGATTAAGTATGTATAATGTAAATAAAAAACATTTTAAATTTGAGTAATAAGTAGATACTATAGTATAATATTAGTGGAACTTATAAAATTAAAGGAGGGTATCTATATAAAGAAAAAACAGATTATAATTTTTATCATTTCTTTTGTTTTAATAGTAGGTGTTGTTGCAATTATATCTATCAATAATACCAATTGGGTTGAAGGTGAAGAGTATTTATATACCAAAGCCATTAATTATGTTGTTAATGATGTAGAAAAGGTAAGTGATTATAAAGATAAACAAGATTATCAAGTTTTTACGGACTATTTAATGTATGGAATAGAAAAACAAGATACAAAAAGATATGTTTATATGTGGATACTTTATGAAGAATACTATGTTCAAGATAACAAGCTTATATTGGGGTCTGGAGCATCAATGCCTTATAAGTTTACTTTTGAGAATGAAAATGTAATTAAATGTGTAACTGCTGAGGATGGAAGTAGATTTGAACCATCAATCAGAGAAATGTTTCCTGATGATATTGAAAATTTGCCACTTGAAGATTCATTATCTCCTTTATCACTAACACCCCAAATAGAATCATATTATTCATATCTTCCGTCAACGGAAATTCATTATGCAGATAATGAAGAATAATTTATAAAATGAAAAATCATCATTACTTCTCATGTAGTGGTGATTTTTTACTTTAATCATGGTTAGAATTTGTTTAAATTATCAGCCAATATTATTACTTTATTGCTGGCAATAAAACCATATTTTGTTTTTGATTTAATCATGGTAAAATTTAAGAAGTAAAGCAATTGTTATTTGCACAAAGAGTTACATATTAACTATGTAAACTTAAATAATTTAAGAAAGGAGTAAAACTATGAGAAAGAAATTAAGTAAAGAACAAAAACAAATAGCTTTTAGTGCAAGTGAAGTCTATAACAAGACTCTTGAAGATAATGGATAGAAAATAAGTATTAGACATTGACAGCAATCTCGTTTATACTATTAACTAACGAATGAAAAGATTCTGAAATGAATGAAGACTGCTCATTTTCATGTAATATGTAAATTAAAGGAGGAAGATGATGCTGAATCGAAATAAATTATTATTCTCTCAGAAACTTGAAATTTCAATCATTGCTGTTTTAGTGGTTTTAAGTCATGCGTGGATACCGGATACGGATGCAAAGATGGAATCTAATGAAGTGATTGAAGAAACCCAAATCCAGACGGCAACGGCGTATGTAAGGAAAACAGAGCCAGAAATATCTGAAATTATCGTATTAGATGCCGGTCATGGCGGTGTTGATTCCGGAAGCGTGGGGGAAGATGGCTCCTATGAAAAAGATATCAATCTTGCTGTTACGTTAGAGCTTGGTGAATACCTTAGCAAAAAAGGGGTTCAGGTAGTTTATACGAGAACAGATGATAATGTTGAATGGATTGATACAACAGCGGATCTTCAAAAAAGAATTGATACAGGCATCAATGCCTCAGCTTCTTATTTCTTTTCTATTCACTTGAATTCGAGTGAATATAATGATGGTGCCCGAGGCTTTGAAATATATACAGATGGCCAAAACGATGATATTCTATCACTCGCTGCTTCTATTCAGAATGCTTTAAATGAATTAGATTATACCCAGGATCGTGGTATAAAAAATACGCATGAAATGGGTTCGCTTTATGTCGTTGATCGTAACCCGATTTCTTCGCTATTACTTGAATTAGGCTTTATTAGTGATTGTTATGATCTTGTATATCTTAATAGTGCTTATGGACAATACGAGATAGCAAAAGCATTAGGAGAAGCCATTCTGGCACATCTTGTCTAGATCGATAGATCAAAATAAGGCTGATAAAATACATATGAATAAACTTCAAATAAAATAGAATCCCAGTGTTAACATTGGGGTTCTTTTAATGTATTTACACAAAATTTAATAATCCTATATGATAAAAAAATAAAGAATATAGATGTATTATTTGGCTTTTAATGCACTTTTCTTAATAGCCGGTAATAATTCTTTAGGAGGTGCAGGAAATATATTATCTCTTGTGTTGATGGGAATTCGTTCAAAATCCAAGACACTTAAAACAGTATCAAAAGCAGCTCTTCCGGCAGCAATCTTCAACATTAATGAACCAGTCACCTTTGGATTTCTAATTATGTATAATCCAATCATGCTGATTCCGTTTGTATTATGTCCGGTTGTATGTGCGTTATTATATTGGGCAGCATATAGTACTGGTCTGATTGCCTTGCCATCTGTAATGATTTTAACGAGTCTGCCAGTATTTATGTTACAATTTATGACTACTTTAGATTGGAAAAATGTTGTTTTTGCCATTGCGTTGCTCCCTGTTTGCTGGATCATTTGGTATCCTTTCTTTAAAATTTATGAAAAACAGATGGTTGAGCAAGAAACTGATGATGAAGATAATAAATATTGAATTTAATAGGGGGGGTAATCGCTGATTATGAGTAAGTTTCCAAAAGAATTTTTATGGGGCGGTGCTATTGCCCTAATCAAGCTGAAGGCGCCTGGAATGAAGGTGGCAAAGGCTTAGCTGCCAGTGATGTGCAAACAGCAGGTACGCTTACTGAACCAAGGTATATCACTTATGTAGATGCGAATGGAAAACCAGGCAAGGCATTAAGTGTTCATCAGCTGCCTGAAGGCGCTAAAAGGGCAGTTTTAGATAGTTATTATTATCCGTATCATGAAGCCATTGATTTTTATCATCGATATAAAGAGGATATTGCTTTATTTGCGGAAATGGGTTTTAAGGTATTCCGTATGTCAATCGCCTGGACACGTATCTTTCCTAAGGGTATCGAAGAAGAACCAAATCAGGAGGGATTGGACTTTTATCGCAATGTATTTTTAGAATTAAAGAAATATAACATTGAACCATTGGTTACGATTCAGCATTATGACGTTCCTTTATATTTAGAAGAGAAATTTGGTGGTTGGAATAATCGTAAGATGATTGAACTCTTTGATAAATATACAGATGTCATTTTTAGAGAATATAAAGGTCTAGTAAAATACTGGCTGACGTTTAACGAAATCAACACTGCTGTTATGATGAAAAATCTCATACCTAATTACCCGCATGATAAGATCAAAAAAGATTTTCAGCTGCTTCACTATCAAATGGTAGCAAGTGCCAGAGCCGTAAAAAGAGCACATGAAATTGATTCCAATTATGTGGTCGGCTGTATGATTGGCGGAGGGCCAAGCAATTATCCGTTGACATGTGATCCGAAGGATGTGCTCGCAACAATGGAAAAAAATCAGGAAAATGTGTATTATTGCTGCGATACCATGTGTCAGGGCGAATATCCGTATTTTGCTAAGCGTATCTGGAATCAATATGGAGTTGAATTGGATATGAGCGAACAGGATATTAAAGAGTTAAAAGAGGGCACTGTGAATATGGTAACTTATTCTTATTATTTATCTGGTTGTGCTACTAGCCATAAATGTGATGATTTAGTTGGTGGTAATCTTAATCTAGGACCTAGAAATCCATATTTAAAATATAGTGAATGGGGTTGGGGCATTGATCCTGATGGATTACGTTATTCATTGAATCAATACTACGAACGATACCATAAACCTTTGATGATTGTTGAAAATGGACTAGGTGCTATAGATATACTGGAGAAAGATGGGAAAATTCATGATAGTTATCGCATTAATTACTTAAGAGAGCATATAAAAGCAATTGCGAAAGCAATTGAGGATGGTGTAGATGTGATAGGATATACAACTTGGGGATGCATCGATTTAGTAAGCTCTTCAACAGGTGAAATGAAGAAGCGTTATGGATTTATTTATGTAGATAAAAATGATGATGGATCAGGAACGCTTGATCGTTATCGCAAAGATTCTTTTTACTGGTATAAAAAAGTCATTGCTTCTAATGGTGAAGATTTAGATTAAGACCTCACACGAAAATGGGACCCATTGGTTCCATTTTCATCTTTATAGTAGATGTTTCATCGTTTGATTGTAACTTTTTTGGATATGTATAGTGGTTATATCAAAGATTAATTAAATCATATGTTAATAGTAAAATAAGATAAAATTTTAATAGGAATTGGGAAAAATGAAGATTGAATGCATATAAAAGAGTAGGAGGTACTCTTTTATGAAGCAGAAAATCTTACTTGATCAGCATTTTAAGAATATCTTAAGGAACAAGCTGATCCTTGCTTATATCATGAAGGACAATCTTGATGAATATGCAAATTCCTCTATCGGTGAAATCATGAAATGCATCGAGCCTCAAGGAGATGTCCCTTTACATACGCATCTTATTTCTGGACATCGCAATGAGAACAATGAAGATGATGTCAGTGTTGTCTTCGATTCGCTTGTCTATGCATCCCTGCCCCATAATAAAGGAAGGATCGCCATGATCATCAATCTGGAAGCACAGGGTGAACTGAAAGGAAGAAGCCATGTCTTAAGCAGAGCCAACTACTACAATTCCCGCAATGTATCGATGCAGGTGAATGAGTTCTTCGACCATGCGCAGTATGACGATATCGTGAAGGTGGTATCGATCTGGATCGTGTTCAATGCCCCCAAGCATAAGCAAAACTGCATCAACCGCTACCGGATGGTGGAGGAGCATATTATCGGGAATGCGTGCGAGGAGGAAAAATATTTTGATAAGCAGCAGATCCTTGTGCTATACTTAGGGTATAAGGAAAGCGAATATATTTCGATGAACATCCTAAGGATATTGGCAGATAATGGGATGGACTATGAAACAAAGAATGAGGCATTAGAGAAGTACGATATAAGGCTTAAGGGCGGACTGGCAAAGGAGGTAAGAAGCATGTGCGACTATGGAGATTATGTAGAGAAGATGGGCACAGAGAAAGGCTTGCAGAAAGGGATTGCTCAGGGATTACAGAGAGGAATATTACAAGGCAAGGAAGAAGAAAGGATCAATAGTACTTTAAATGCTATTCAAAGCTTAATGAAGACCTTGAAGCTGGGTGTTGATGAAGCGATGGATGCTTTGCAGATACCTGCTGATAAGAAGACTTATTATTTAGAATTGTTGAAAAATGATAGGGTTCAATAAATAGATATCGTGGAGTTAGAACGGACTAAAAGAGATAGAAAAATATGCAAATAAATTTGAACTTGTTGAATCAAATTGCTATGAAGTTTCAGTGATGAATAGGAAAATTAAAAAAGTTTAAGGGCTAGTCAATAGCCCTTTTTGTAATTTATTTTCAAATTATTGATAAAAAATTTCACAAAATGACAATATTTTCCAATTTGTATCCTGATTTTATGTAAAAAAAGTGATGTAAAATAAATAAATTTTGAATAACATCATTTTATGGGTGATTTTTTTTACTAAATAAGGTAAAATAGATATAGTTATGTGAATTATCAAACTGGAGGAAGTAATATGGTAAACGAACGAGATGAAGTGATGGAAGAAAAGGATTTTGATGCTGATATCAAGCTGCGTGAGGCTTTGATCGAAGAAGTGAAAAATCTTGATGTTTCTTCAGACTGGAATGCTGTTGTCCGTGAAATCTCTAATTTGAAGAGAAGATGGAAGCGCATTTCATATTGGGAATCTGTATATGAAGATCAGCTGGAAGAAAACTTTGAAAAAGCAATCGATGATCTTTATGTGAAACGCAGTGAAGTTTTTGAAAATGTAAAAAAAGTGAAAGAGGATTTAATAGAAAAAGCCCGTCAGCTAGCTGTTACGGAAAACTGGAATCAAACAACAGAACAGATGAATGAGCTGATGCGTCAGTGGAAGGCTGCAGGGTCTGCAGGCAAAGAAGATGATGCTTTATGGGAAACTTTTAATGGTATTCGTCAGAAATTTTTTGAAGATAAGCACCAGTATTTTGAAGATATGAAGAGTCGCTTTGAAGATGCTCGTAAAGTGAAGCAGGAACTTATTGAAAAGGCTGCTGCTTTGGCAGATTCTGTGGAATGGCAGAAAGCAAGCAATCAGTTTAAAGAATTGATGGATCAGTGGAAAGCTGCTGGAAGTGCAGGCAGAGGCCATGAAGATCGTCTTTGGAATGAATTTAATGAAAGCCGCCAAAAATTTTATGAAAGAAGAAATCAGCATTATACGGAACTTCATGCTCAACAAAAAGAAAGTTATGCTGCTAAAAAAGCTTTAATTGCAAAAGCACAAGAGATTCTGGCAGAAAATGATTTCTCAAAGGAAAATACGGATAAGATGAAAGAATTAAATCAGCAGTGGAAAGCAGCTGGATTCTGTGGAAAAGATCGTGAAGATCAGATCTGGAGCGAATTTAGAGCTGTGATGGATGAATACTTTGCTGGTTTGAAGGAGTTGAATGAGCAGAAACATCAGCAATGGCGTCAGAGAATGATGGAAAACCGCAGACGTAAACAAGATTTGATTGCTAATCAGAAAAGACAAGTAAAACGTATGCAGGATGAGTTAGTGGGTCTGTTAAGTCAGCGTGAGTATGATGACATGGTAGAGCGTATTGAAGATAAAAAAGATTTTATTGCTGAGCTGGAAGAACAGCTATCAGAAATGGATCAGGCTTTAAATGAAGAATAATTAAGGCAGTCTTAGACTGCTTTTCTTATGAATTGAAAGGAATTGAAAACTATGAGTGAAGAAGAAAAGATGAATCAAGGTGAATGGTATGATGCCAATAATGATGCAGTTTTAATAAAAAAAAGAGAAAAAGCAATGGATTTGTGTTTTATATATAATCAAATAAAACCAAGTGATCTTCAACAAAGAAATAAAATATTATATGAATTATTGGGGTATGAACCACAAAATTTAACACTTTTGAGTCCTTTTATGTGTGATTATGGTCAGCATATTCGTTTTGGAAAAGATGTTTTTGTCAATATCAATAGTTATTTTATGGATGGTGCAGAAATCGTGATTGGTGATCATGTATTCATAGGTCCTTCTTGTGGGTTTTATACAGCGATGCATCCGCTAGATGCTTCATCAAGAAATCAGGGGTTAGAAAAAGCTTTACCGATTCATATTGAAGATGATGTTTGGATCGGTGCAAATGTGGTCATATTGCCAGGCGTTACGATTGGCAAAGGTAGCGTAATTGCGGCAGGAAGCGTCATTACTCATGATGTAGAAGCCTACTCGTTGGCAGCAGGTGTGCCAGCAAAAATTATGAAAAAACTTTTATAAATATTGACAAAGAAAATTTACAGGATTATAGTTAGTATGCTAATTATTAGTATGCTAATGGAGGAGAAAAAATGAGATTACCTTTTTATATGCTCATGTTTAAGGTGTTTCATGCTCAACGTAATCGGATGCGAAAGGACATGCTTCAATTTCAGCTTGCTCCAGGACAGCCAAAAGTTTTACGATACATCTCGGCTCATAGCGAGTGTATGCTGAAAGAAATTGCGGAAGAGTGTGATGTATCAGCAGCTACGGTCAGTAAGATCTTGAATTCGCTAGAAGAAAAAAAGATGCTTCATCGGCGGATCGATCCGGAAAATAAGCGAGCTTATCAGCTGCGGATTACAGAAAAAGGTCAGCAGGCTTTAGATTTATGGAATGAACACTGTATAAAAGTGGATAACATATCATTAAAAGGATTTAGTGATGAAGAAAAAAAACTATTTTGGGATTTTTTAGAGCGGATGTATGAGAATCTGACTGGAAAAGATATACGATAAGGGGGAGTTTAGCGAATGTTGAAAAGTCTTATACCTTATATGGATAAATATCGAAAGTATTTATTCATTAGTTGTTTTTGTGTTATTGCAGAAACGATCTTTGAACTGATCATTCCACTTCTGATGGCTGATATCATTGATATCGGTGTTGCGAATGGTGATACAGCTTATATTATCAATCGAGGAATCATCATGATTGTTTGTGCACTTATTGCTTTAGTATTAGGGAATATGTATGCCAAGTATGCTGCAATGGCTGGGCAGGGCTTTGGCAGTGAACTGAGAAGAGCGGAATTTATGAAAGTTCAGAATTTTTCTTTCAAGAATACCGATCATTTTTCAGGATCATCACTCATTACCCGATTAACAAGTGATATTACGATCCTGCAAAATGCGATTTGTAATAGTATTCGTCCGATCGTTCGTTCACCTGTCATGCTTTTAATGGCATTATTTTTAACGTTTACCATTAATGCAAAGCTGGCAGCTGTATTTTTGATTGCTACACCGATTCTTGGTATTGGCCTTTTTTTCATTGTAAATAAGGTAGGACCTCTTTATCGTTTGATGCAATCAAGCATTGATCAGGTAAATACGGTCGTGCAAGAAAATATGAATGCTATTCGAGCTGTAAAAGCTTATGTGCGAGAAGAATATGAAGAAGATAAATTTTCTAAGATCAATGAAACATTAAAAGTAAATAGTGAAAAGTCATTCCGTACATCTGTTTGGAATATGCCATTATTTCAGTTTGTCATGTATGGAACGATTGTCTGCATCATTTATTTTGGCGGTCAGATGATTTTTTCCAATGAAATGAAAGTAGGAGAACTGACGGGCTTTTTAAGCTATGTCTTACAGATCTTAAATTCTTTGATGCTTATTTCAAATGTATTTTTAATGATAACAAGATCAATTGCCAGTGCTGAACGTATCATCGAAGTTTTAGATGAAGTGCCTGATATCCAGGATTCATCCAATCTTTCATTGAAAGTTCAAAGCGGGCGTGTAGAATTTAAAAATGTATATTTTAAATATAAAGAAGAAGCAGAGGAATATGTTTTAAGCGATATTAATTTGACGATTCCTGCAGGATCTACGATTGGTATACTCGGAGGAACGGGGGCTGCTAAGACTTCATTGGTACAACTGATACCTCGTCTGTATGATGTCAGCAAGGGAGAGGTTTTGGTTGATGGTCATAATGTAAAAGATTATTCAGTGGAACATATTCGTGATGCAGTGGGCATGGTCTTACAGAAGAATACACTTTTCAGTGGTACGATTCGGGAAAACCTTTGCTGGGGAAATGAAAATGCCAGTGATGATGAAATTAAATGGGCGTGTCGTATTGCCTGTGCCGATGAATTTGTTCAACAGTTTCCTGATGGTTATGAAACGATGATCGATCAGGGTGGTGTCAATGTATCCGGAGGACAGAAACAGCGTTTGTGTATTGCCAGAGCTCTTTTAAAAAAGCCGAAGGTTCTTATTCTGGATGATTCAACAAGTGCAGTAGATACCGCAACAGAAGCAAGTATTCAAGAAGGATTAGCTTCTTTAAAAGATACGACAAAGATCATTATTGCACAAAGGGTTACTTCGGTTCAAAATGCAGATCAGATCGTAATCATCGATGATGGCAGGATTCATGCGATAGGAACTCATGAACAATTATTGAAAGAAGATTCTATCTATCAGGATATTTACTATTCACAAATGGAAGGAGCTGGTTTCCATGGCTAGACAGATAACAACCGCTAAACCTAAAGATATGAAAAAGACTTTGCTCTCTTTCCTGCAATATATGGGACACTATAAGTATTCTTTATTTGTTGTGGGTATATTTGTCATTATCAGTACAGGGGTGAATCTTTGGGGAACATTTCAAATCAGAACGGTAGTCAATGATTATATTTTAGCCTTAGATGCTCAAGGTTTTATTCGTTTTGTGATGTTAATGGCAATTGTTTATGCATTAGGGGCATTGTCAACAGCCATTTATAAACAGCTGATGGTTCATACAGCTCAGAAAATTGTTAAGGATATCCGCCAGGATCTGTTCAATAAGATGCAGAAACTGCCATTAAAATATTTTGATTCAAATGCGCATGGTGATCTGATGAGCCGTTTTACCAATGATTTGGATACCGTTCAGGATGCTATGAATAACTGCTTTGATAACCTGATTCAAAGCTTTATGATGATCACCGGAACACTGATCCTGATCTTTGTATTAAACTGGCAGTTATCAGTCATTGTTTTGATCAGTATGATTTTCATGTATTTCTTAATTCAATATTTTAGCCGTCGTAGTCGTTATTACTTTAAACGTCAACAAAAGGCATTAGGAAATCTCAATGGTTTTATTGAAGAAATGGTCAATGGTGTCAAGGTAGTAAAAGTCTTTAATCATGAAGAAAAGAATTTAGAAGAGTTTGATAAACGAAACCACGTTCTTTTAGATGCAGCCGTAAAAGCTTTGCGTTATTCAGGCAAGACAATTCCAACCGTTGTCAGTATTTCCTATATCAATTATGCGATCGTTGCCTGTGTAGGTGGCTTTATGGCCATTGGCGGTTTGATCGATTTAGGAAGTCTTTCTTCTTATTTAGTATTTGTAAGACAGACAGCTCTGCCAATCAATCAGTTTACGCAGCAATTAAATTTCTTGCTGGCTGCCATGGCCGGAGCTGAAAGAATTTTTGAGATGATGGCCGAAAAAGAAGAAATTGATGAAGGCAAAGTAACCTTGACCTGTGTTGAAGAAAAAGAAGGGCAGTTAAGTGCCTGCTCCTATTATACGGGCAAATGGGCCTGGAAACACCCACGTCCTGACAATACGTATGAATTGATTCCTTTGCGTGGAGATGTGCGTTTCCATGATGTGGAATTTGGCTACGACAGTGATCATATGATCTTAAAAAAGATATCCTTATTTGCGAAACCAGGACAAAAAATTGCTTTTGTCGGCAGTACAGGCGCAGGTAAGACAACAATTACAAATCTGATCAATCGTTTCTATGATGTTCAAAAGGGAAGCATTACCTATGATGGTATTGATGTACGATTGATAAAGAAAGCAGATTTGCGAAAATCCATTTCTATCGTTTTACAGGATACGCATTTATTTACAGGAACGATTGCCGATAATATTCGTTACGGAAAATTAGATGCTTCGATGGATGAAGTCATTGCAGCTGCAAAACTGGCGAATGCACACAGCTTTATCAAACGATTGCCGAATGGCTATAATACGATGTTAACAAGCGATGGTGCAAATCTTTCACAAGGACAGCGGCAGTTATTGGCGATTGCTCGTGCTGCGATTGCTAATCCTCCGGTTTTGATCTTAGATGAAGCAACAAGTTCGATTGATACTCGAACAGAAAAACTGATTGAAAAAGGTATGGATCGTTTGATGGAGAATCGAACCGTGTTTGTTATTGCCCACCGTTTGTCGACTGTTCGAAATTCAGCGGCCATTATGGTACTAGATCATGGTAAAATCATAGAAAGAGGCAGTCATGAAGAACTGCTTGAACAAAAAGGAAGATATTATCAGCTTTATACCGGACAGTTTGAATTGGAATAAAAAAAGATTTATTAGTTCGGGTCTACCGGTTTTTACAAGAAAATGATTTTGTAACCAAAATCATATGCAAATAAGCGACTCCCTATCTGCATACCCACCTGCCTTTCTAGCGGCGTGGTTCCACCGGCACCTTCACATCTCCTTCTTTTGCTCCTCTCTGAAGCGTAAGGCATTGGCGAAATGTTCCAGTGTCAGCTTATTATTTTTTTCTGGCAGGATTCCATCCCTTTGCCATGCTTCCATCTTCCAGTGAATCGCATGACTGCCGGGTCCTGCTTCTTTTCTATCTGAACAGGCATAAATAGGGAGTTCTCTGACATTCCTCCAATGTCGCTTTCCCCAGATCCCTGATCACTTCTTTCCATTCCCTGTATTCATGATATTCGTTCGGTATCCTTTCCCGGTACCCTTCTCCCCTCCTTGCAATCACATACGCTGCACTGTGGTGGATGCTTAGCCCTAGCCGCTTCGCATATTTCAGCTTCCCGATCTGCGTTGTGTGCCTTGGATCCACCTTCCTTAAATATACTCCTTTTTCCATGCATTTCCTTTCGATCTTCTCCTCCAGCCTCTTATATGCAAATGTTCCCAGCATCCGGTTATAGTTCCTGTCCCTGTACAGGCTCTCTTCTTTCTTCCTCTCGAATTCTAAATCTTCCATGATCAGATTCTTTTTCTTGCCCGCACATTCCTCTACGATCCGTTTCACTGCCACATACCTTTCATATTCCCTCTGGTTCCTTGTTCCTCTTTCTTTCAATGGAATCCTCCATGCCTTTACCAGATTCCCTTTTCTGTCGGTTTCTGCCAGCGCTATATGATCCCTGTTGATATCCATTCCGATACTTCCTCTGCCGGATGGTAATACCGGCTCGCCAGGATATTCAGCAATTGCTTTGATGATAAAATATTCTCCATGATCATACAGCTCATACGCAATGGCCTTCCCGGGAGTATTGTGCTTCATTCTTACTGCTCTTTCTATATGCTCCCTGTGCTGATGAAAAACAACCGGCATCCTTATTTCCTGTCTGATTCCCCGGTAGACAAGAATCCCTTCATCGATATGATATTTGAAAAGATTATTGCCGTACTTTCCCTGCCTTCTTCCGCAGATCAGCATCCTTTTTCTGCTTTTCTCCTGTTAACCGATACTTTAATAGTTTGATCTGATTCTTCAGATTCTTTATTTTAGGATCGATCACAGTTGCTTCATACAGATCGTCCTTTTCTGCAGTACCATGCAGTTTCGTTTTCCGGATCATCTTTTCCTTTTCACAGATGACCTTTTCCAGTTCCGTTTCCTTTTCTCTGATCTTCATTCCGATCCTATTCATTCTTTTATCTGTTTTCTGGATCAGTTTTTTATTCAAGGCAGCATTAGCCTTTAGCAGGGCCTTGGCTTCATGGACAGCAGACAGAGGGATATAGTCATTGAGATGAAACTGCTTTTTAAGAAGCTGATGAAGCTCGCTGTCCTTAAACGAGGCTCCCTTATAGGCACGATCGTAAAGACATTTATAGGCCTTATGAAGGACACGGTTATAGACATCAAGATCATGAAGAACGGTGTTCTTCAGATCAGGGAATTCTCGGTAATAGAAACGGTTGGAAAGAGAAAAGACTTTCATGATGCCTCCTTGACAGAAATGAGATGTTTTGTACATATATTATATCATATTAATAACTATAATGATACTATAATTTCAAATTGATGATATATATTATCATAACATAAATCACACTTAACTTTTTTTATTTTCTTTCATCATCTTTCTATCAATCAAAAATGAAATTTCCTAATATATAAAAAAAGAGTCATCTTAGATATCTAAAATGACTCTTTTTGTTATTTGGACTGATAAACGATCTCACCATCGATCATGGTCATTTCTACCTTTGCATCAGTGTCTAAAGCAGGTGTTTTATCAAAAACGACCAGATCAGCATCTTTACCTGCTTCAATTGAACCAATGCGATCATCAGCTCGGGCAATCTTAGCAGGATTTAATGTGATCATTTTCAATACGCTTTCAACGTCGCCGCCATGGCGAACGACCTCTCCTGCCTGCGTAATGATAAGATATGGATGGAGTACCGGTCCATCAGTCATGATAGCACAGGTAACACCACGTTTATCTAATTCAATCACACACTCAGGATCGACTTTGCAGCCTTCACCTCCAAACAAAGGTCCAGAGAGCGGTCCCCAGATCACATCGGCTCCGCTGGCTGCAATTTCATCATAGAAATCACTGGCACCAAAAGCATGATCCAATGTCAGATCAAAACCATATTCTTCTTTCCAGCGTAAAAGTGACATCATATCATGCTGATAAGCATGAACCTTTAAAGGAATCTTTCTTTCCAATACCCATTGGCCGTGCTCATAACCTTCATTATAAGGAGGCATCTTTTCAGGATCGCCTTTAGCCTCTTCTTTCTTTTTCATATATTCTTTGACATTTTCAAAGTAATCAATAAAAAGCTGAGAAATACCTAAACGAGAAACCGGCAGCTGATCACGGGGACCATAGACACCCTTAGGATTGACACCCATGGCTGCTTTTAATGCGCATGGACGTTTGACGATTCGCTGGTCATAGGTTTTACCAGCTGATTTCATTGCCAGCACGAGTCCACAGATGGCATTACCGCTTCCGGGAGCAATGATACTGGTCGTGATTCCGTCACGGCAGCAATCTTTAAAAGATTTTGAATCAGGATCAATTCCATAATAGATATCCAGTTGACTTGAATTAGGTCCTGTCAGATCATTGGCATTCTGATCATTGGTAGTGACATTAAAGGTACCAACATGTGAATGGGCATCGACGATTCCCGGAATGATGATCTTTCCGCTGACATCGATGATCTCTGCATCCTTTGAATGAAGGGAACGGCCGACTTCTTTGATTTTGCCATTTTCAATCAGAATATCGCAATGATCGATAACATGAGCATCGCTCATCGTATACACTTTCGCATTTTTTAAATGAAGCATTTCATCTCATCTCCTTTGCGATATACAGCTTTTCCATTGCTTAAGGTCAAAAGGACCTCAGCTTTATATGTTTTCAATGGGTGATCGCTGTAAATGACCAGATCAGCACGTTTTCCTTCTTCAATTGAACCGGTGACATCATCAACCCCCAAGGCTTTCGCATTATTGAAAGTCATCATCGTAATGACTGCTTCACTGTCATGACATGCCTTATACATGTCGATGCCATTCCACAGCATCTCTTCACGAGAACACATCCGTCCATCAACATTGCTTGCCAAAGATACCTGAATGCCTTTCTTATATAACTGATATAAAAATTCATTATCACCATCAGCAGCATCGGTATTAAAGCCATCAACACGGACCGAAGAAATAATTGCCGGACGATATTCCAAAATTTCTTCTTCACAATCCTGAAGACCAAATCCGCTCGCTAAAACAAGATCGACATCATAATCTTTTAAGATATGCAAGAGGGAATGAACTTCCATCGGTTTTTTAGCGACTACAAACAAAGGCATTTTCTTATCCAGCATTTCCCGGATTGCTTCCTTTTTAGGATCACGTCCTTTAGAAGAATCATATTCTTTCGCATTGCGCAATTGTTCGCTAAACATCTGAAAGATACCCATGTGAGTGCTAGGCATCATGTTTTTCGCACCCCAGAATTTTGTGACATCACTGGTCACACAGGCTTTTAAACCTGCTTTTTCTTTGATGCACATTTTGAATGGATTGATGCCATCGACATCAAAGACACCCATCATGCCGCCAAACAGATTATTATTGCTTGGGGCCACGCCAACGGCAGTAATACCAAAAGCCCCAAGCTGCTGGATACGGATACCACGTCCGTTAAATGCATAGATGATATTCATCTCTGGGGTACAAACATGGGTGTGTTCGTCATTATCTTCCGCATTGCCACGAATCTCACGTCCGGGACCTAAGATGCCCCAGTTGCTCATCGGATCGATAAATCCGGGGAAGACATGCATGCCCTGTGCATCAAAATATTCACTTTCTGTATCAATGTGTTCACTGACGGAAACAATTGTATGTCCATCAATAAGGATGTCTTTTTTAAAAACATGTTCCTTGCCATCATGAATGGTTGCATTTTTTATACAAAACATAAATACTCCTTTCTATTCTATACCTAAAGCAATCAAAGCACTTTCCATCTGTACGCTGACAAGCTTACGCACTTCGATTGGCTGACATGGTACCTTTTCATTGATCTTATCACATTCTTCTTTGACGTACTGTTCACACTCGTCAATCAATGTTTCTAATTCCTTCTTGATAGGTTCATCGTCATTTTTTTCTAATGTCCGTTTTGCTTCTGTGATTACCATGCCAAAGGCAATCAGCGTGTACCATGGCGTGCCGATCAGATTATCAAACTTGCTGGCTTTGGTGCAAGGCACTTCATATTCATCATGTTGTGTTTCCATAAGGGCAATCTGGGCCTGACGATGATCCTGATTGTTTTCGCATCTTTCCAATAAGGCACACATGCAGTTGGAATCAGCATCGGCATATTTTTTGAGAATTGCGACAGCGCTTTTCAGCTTATCCAGATATTGATCAGAAATTTCAAAACCTTTTAAGATTGCTTCTTTACGTGTCATATCGTCACATAGTTCAAGATTATTGCTTTGTGGACAATAGAAATAAGGCATTTCACAGACTAGACCATAAGCATCGGGACGTACAGTATCCAAATAATCAACGCTACATCCGCCGCCTTTCATCACCTCTGCAGGGTCTTTATCAAGGTTCGCTTCCAGATAGTCATAACTTGCTCCGCTTTGCGGCAGTTCATAGATTGCTTCTTTATAAACCTTGCAGTAAGGAACTTCTGGCTCGCCAAGGTTCAATGGCAGGTCGACACGTTTAGCGGCATCGCCAAGACGCTCGATGATCTCTTTTTTTTCTTTGGTAATGTACCAGTAAACACCGCCAAAACTTGAATTATGCAGACTGTATAAAAAGTCCGGCTTTACTTCGTCGATTACTTTCATGATGGCTTTTGTTTCTGGCAGGGCATCGTCAAAGGAATAGTTTTTATAATGGAATGGGAAGGTCCATTCGACCTGCCGGATCGATGCTGGGCGATAGAAATGAGTAGCGTAATTATAATAGCTGAAAGGGCCTTTCAGCCATCCTTTATTCAAATTCAAACCATCAGGATCGACACATTTGATGAAATGAAAGGTCGTATCAAGCTCTTCGAGCAGTGAGGGATGTTCACACAAGATACGTGAGAGATGTTCGATCATCATGGCACCGATCGGTTCATTGGGATGCGGACATCCAAAAATGAGTGCTTTTTTGCTGCCTTCACCAATTTTTAAACGATAGATAGGATGATGCTCACTGCTTTCACCTATCTGATCGATACTTACGAGCTGAGGATATTTTTCAGCCAGTGCAAAGGTACTGGCATCCATTTCATCAACGCTCATGAATTCATTGATTTCAGGAATCAGATTTAATACTTCTTCAATTTTCATAATTGACCTCCAAATTTTCTAAGACTATGATGGCACTTTCCATCTGTACGCTGACTAATTTACGTATTTCAATAGGTTGACACGGCATTTGAGCTTCAATCCGGGCACATTTTTCATCAATATAAGATTGTGCACTTGTCATCAGATCCTGTAGTTCCTTTTTTTCTTCTTCATTCCAATCGTGTTCATTCATTGTTTCTAAGACACATCCTTTGACCATACCGAAAGCTAATAACGGATACCAGCCTCTGGCAATAAGAGAATCAAAGCGGCTCGCTTTGGTCGCTAATTGTTCATATGCTTCAGGATGCTGGTCCATAAGAGATCGCTGGGCATTTTCTTCCTGTTCATGACTTTCTGTATACATATGTAAAGAACGCATATAAAAAGAGGAAGAAGAAGCATATTTCTGTAAGACGGAAACAAGTTCACGCAATTTATCAGTAACTTCACGTTGAATTTCAAATCCTTTTAAAATAGCTTCTTTTCGTGTCATGTTTTCACACAGGCTTGCATCAGCGCTATCCGGACAGTAGAAATATGGCTCCTCACACATTAAGATAAACGCATTCGGATTGACTTTGTTCATATAATCCAAAGAACTGCCGCCACAGATCATTGCTTCACAGGGATCACCAGGCAATGTTTTTTCATAATAATCATAATATTGGACAGCACTTAAAATTTCATAGATAGCAGGTGCGAATATTTTGGAAAAAGCACATTCCGGTTCACCTAGATTTAAGGGCAGGGAAGCCCGTTTTGCTGCCAGAGGAAGCTTGGAAAGAATCATTTGATCATTTTTGCTGACATAGAAATAAACGCCGCCAAAACTTGAATTATGCAGTGAATAAACAAAGTCCGGCTTGATTTCATCCATTAGTTTCATCAGGACCTTTGTTTCATTGATGGGTGCATGGAATGAATAATTTTTATAGTCAATCGGGAATGTCCATTCTACCTGGGCATCCGATACGGGACGATAGAAATTTGAAGCGTAGCTGGCATAGGTAAAGGGTCCTTTCAGCCAGCCTTTATTCATATTCAAACCATCAGGATCGATTGCCTTGATCATATAAAAAGTTGTGTCCAGTTCTTCTAAAACTTCTTTGTGTTCGCATAAGATCCAGCTGAAATGTTCCAGCATCATGCAGCCAATAGGCTCATTTGGATGGGGACAACCGTACATCAAAGCTTTTTTTCGACCATTTCCTATTTTTAAACAATACAAAGGATGTCCCTGACGGCTTTCACCGGCTTTTTCTATAGTAACGACATCTGGGTATTTTTCTTTCAATTCAAAAGTGCTTTTATCCATTTCGTCTACTGTCATGAAAACATCGATCTTTGGAATATATGATAAGATTTTTTCAATGTCCATCTTTCACCTCAATCATTTTGTCTTAAGGCTATTTCTATGAAAGCCTGCATTTCAGAAACTGTTTTTAAATAGGTTTCACCCTTGCCCCGATCATGACTTCCTTTGGCCAATACTCTTAACAGGATTGGCTGATCTGATGTATTATACTGCTGGAGACGGGCAGCCATTTTTTTGCCATGATATGGCGGAACGTTGTTGTCACATTCACCTGTTTGTATATATACTGCCGGATAGGCTGTTTTTTGAATATTGTGGAATGGTGAATATGTAAGAAAATAATTGAATTGTTCTTCATCATGAGGATCGCCATATTCTGTAATATACATCGGTCCACGATCGTCAAAAACAAAGCTGATCATATCGGTATGTGGTACCGATGCCACGACACAGCCCCACAGATCCGGACGCATCGTCAGCAGGGCACACATCAGCAGTCCGCCATTGCTTCCGCCGTTGATCGCAATATGTTTCTTAGAAGTCCAGCCATCACGGATAATTCCTTCAGCAATACCGATAAAATCATAGAAACAGTTTTTCTTTTTCATCCGATAACCGTCAATATGCCATTTTTCACCATATTCATTTCCACCACGGATACAGCATTGAACATAGAGACCGCCATCATTGACCCAGTCAACGACATCAATGCCACAGAAAGGATTATGATAAGAAGGAGGCATAGCAAGATTATAGCCTCCATATCCATACATCAATGTAGGCATCTTACCGTTCTTTACGGCATCTTTCCGGTATACCAGATAGGCTGGTATCATCGTTTGATCCTTGGATGGATAGAAGACCTTATCGATCTGAATCATTGGATCTGCCGGATTATTTTCTTTGAATACCGGCTTACATGTATCATCTTTTAAGGCGTAAAGCTGAGGAATGAGATTGAATGATTCGATCATGACAAAGACCTTGCCATCTTCTTTGCTTTGCCCGGCAACACTAACATTACATTCTTCAGGAAGAGAAATCTCACTGATTTTATCATTGCTGATCACATAAGCGACGCTGCTGACATCTTTGGCAGCCAATACATAAATGTTTTCATTGATGACAACAGCTTCTTTGATATAAATGCCTTCCTGTTCAAATATCACTTCTTCTGTTTTTCCTTGAGGATCATAGACGATGATCTGTCCATATTCAGAATGAATAAAGCTGCATAAGATCTGTCCTTTTGCGACTTTGCCACAGTAATTGATGACTTGTGCTTGCATACTGTAAGGCTGCATGCCCTTTTCGGTTTGAAAATAAATCAGATTATTCGAATAGTCTCTCATCACAACTGCCACAGCTTCTTTTTTCTCATTCGAAGAATAGCCTTCGATCATGATCGCATTTTCAGGATAGGCAAAAAGGCATTCTTCTTCACCTTTTTCAATATCATAGCGTTTCAGATAGGTATGAGTCGTTTTATTAGCGACATCTGCCTGAGCATCTCCATATAACAGACATTTGCCACTCTCTTCGAAAACATAGGAAAAGATGCCATCGGCACGATAAAGCAGCTTCTTTTTTTCTAAATCAAAAACAAACAGGCTCGGACGGTCATATCCATCACAAAGACCATGGAAAACAGCGATATTTTCATCATTCGGACAAATGGCACCACTAAAAAAGGTTGTGTTTTCAATAGTTGAAAGAAGTGTTTCAAAGCTTCTTTTTTCGTTGAATTGAAAATCGGTTTCAATGATCTGATAGCTATCCAGGATCTGTTTGGTCATGACATAGCCATGGGGACTTTTGGTGATATGGCTGTAGGCAGGAAAAGATTTTCGCTCACGATTGCGTTTAAGATATTTTTGATATACTTTTTGATGTTTAGAAAAAAAGTTATCAGTGAGGGTATTTTCTTTTGCTACCCACTGCAATAGCTCATTGTTTTTGCCATCTCTCATCCATTGATAGGGATCATCAAGTTTTTTATTGTCAAAAACAAATGGCTCATTGCATTCTTTTGCTTTTGGATAATTCATCTTAGATTCCTCCTTATTTCCATATTATAGCACAGGAGAATGAAAAATAAAGAAAACAATGTAAGAAAATTGCGGTATATATGGAAGTGAATGTAAGATATTGAAATAAAATGTAAAAAGGGATTGAAAATATATCAGAATTACAATATAATAATTTTAAATTTTACCAGGAGGGGTTTTACATGAAGAAGTTTGTAGCAAAACGTCTGGGATCGGGTGCTTTAACAGTTCTTTGTTCCATTATCTTTAACTTTGTTATCATACGTCTTGCACCTGGTGATCCAGCGACGCTTTTAGCTGGAAAAGATAACCCGAATCCGGCTACGATTGCGGCCATTCGTACTCGCTATGGTCTAGATAAGTCAATTTTTGAACAGCTGATTGCTTATTTACAGCAGCTTTTACAGGGTGATTTGGGTTTTTCTTATGTGAATAACCGGGATGTCAGTTCATTGATCTTAGAACGTGTGGGACCAACCTTGCTTGTTGCATTGACGGGCGCTTTGATTGCTGTTGTCATTGGTACGCTGCTAGGGGTTTATGCCGCTCGAAAAAAAGGAACGTGGATCGATCAGATCTGTTGCGGTTTTTCTTATTTGTTTGATTCGACGCCAAGCTTTTGGCTGGGGCTGATCATGATATTGATCTTTGCCAATTTTTTAGGATGGCTGCCGACTTCTGGAATGTATAGCTTACGTAATAACTATACGGGTTTAAGGTATTATCTGGATGTTGCCCGGCATATGATCCTGCCGGTTACCACACTGGTATTATTGAATATTCCTTATTACTTTAGAATTGCCCGAAGCAGTGTGCTTCAGGTCATGAGCGAGGATTTTATTACGACGCTGCGTGCTACTGGAATGTCAGAGAAGAAGATCTTTAATAAATATGTATTGCGCAATGCGATCATCCCGACGGTAACGGTTTTTGGAATAACGCTTGCTTACATGATTACCGGTGTCGCTTTGATCGAGATTACGTTTGCATGGCCGGGCATGGGACGACTGGTACTGGATTCTGTTACGAAACGTGACTATCCGGTCGTATCCGGTGTTTATCTGATTTTATCGATCTGTGTAGCTATAGGAATGATTATCGTGGATCTGGTCTATGCATTAGTCGATCCTCGTATTCGTATTGAGTAAGGAGGACACCATGAAAAAAAGCATTCAACAATTCTTTCATCGATTAAAGGGAAATAAACAAATGATTATTGGTTTGAGTCTTTTGACTATTTTGATCATTCTGGCAGTTTTTGGAGAACAGCTGGCACCTTATGATCCAAAATATTTAAATGATGACCTTTTGGCAGCACCTTCTTCTACATATCTTTTAGGTACGGATAATCTGGGGCGTGATGTCTTATCGATGATCTTATATGGAATTCGTACCTCACTGATCATTGGTTTCATTGCTGCAATGATCTCGGCCGTGATTGGTGTGCTTGTCGGAGGAATTGCCGGTTATTTTGGCGGTATCTTAGATAAGATCTTAAATGAGATCATGAATATCTTTATGATGCTGCCAACGTTCTTTCTGATCCTGCTGATTGTTGCTTTATTTGGAAGCAGCATGACAAATGTCATGATCGTTATCGGAGTTACTTCATGGGTCAGCAATGCACGTCTGATGCGTGCTCAGGCTATTTCAATCAAAGAGCGTACCTTTGTAAAAAGTGCAATCACCATGGGTGAAAGCAAATGGCATATTCTTATTCATCATGTCATTCCAAATGGGATCTTTCCGATCATTGCACAGACGACCATGAATATTTCAGGAGCCATCCTGACAGAAGCATCCCTGTCTTTTTTAGGTCTTGGTGATGCCAATGTATTCTCTTTGGGTCAGATCATCAATACCGGTAAGCTGGTCATGCCACGCTGCTGGTGGGTCTCTGTCTTTTCAGGCTTGAGCGTTGTGATCATCGTCTTAACTTTCTTTTTGATCGGTGATGGTATCAATCGTGTATTAAGTCCAAAGATGGATGCCAATAAGTAGGAGGTGTCTTATGTCTCTTTTGGAAATAAAAAATGTCAATATTGCTTATAATACCGGAGAAAAAAAGGTATGGGCCTGCCGTAATATCTCGTTGGATATCAATGAAGAAGAATCAGTTGGTATCGTTGGTGAAAGCGGCAGCGGCAAATCGACCTTGGCAATGGGCATCCTTCGTCTTTTGCCGGAAAATATCATTGAAGTATCAGGCGAAGCTTTGCTTGAAGGAAAAGATATTTTTAAGATGACCCCTGATGAATTGCGTGAATATCGCTGGAAAACGATGTCTGTTATCTTTCAGAAGTCAATGAATTCGCTCTCTCCGGTCCATCGGATCGGAAAGCAGATGGAAGATATCTATCGTGTTCATTATCCAAATGAAAGTGATGAAAATATAAAAAAGCGGATTTATGATCTTTTAAAGATCGTTAATCTTTCGGATCGTGTATATATGTCTTATCCGCATGAACTCAGTGGTGGAATGATGCAGCGTGTGGCTATTGCGCTGGCGCTGATTTTCTCGCCAAAGCTATTGATCATGGATGAAGCTACAACGGCCTTGGATGTCGTAACCCAGAGCCAGATTCTTAATGAGATCATGGAATTGGAAAAGAAGATGAAGATTGCACGTGTCATGATCACCCATGATGTTTCGGTTGTTGCCTCGACTTGTAAACGAGTAGTCGTATTGTATGCAGGGGAGATCATGGAACAGGGGGATGTTAAAGATGTCCTGCTTGATCCGAAACATCCTTATACCCAGGGATTATTAAATTCTTTTCCCAGCTTTAAAGGTGAAAGAGGAAATCTGCGTGGTATTGAAGGAAGCCTTCCGGATCTTTCACAGCCGCTTCCGGGCTGTGTCTTTGCTGAACGCTGTCCTCATGCCAGCGAGCGCTGTTTTAAGGAAAAACCGAAACAGCGTGACATCAAGTCTCGCTGGAGCGTAAGCTGTCATTTGATAGAGGAGGGTAAAGTACATGACTAAGGCATTAGAAGTTAAAAACCTGAAGAAATATTATGTACAGAAAAAAGTGATCAAAAATGATGGCCAGAAAAGCTCGAAGCAGACGATAAAAGCTGTTGATGGGGTTTCATTTTCGCTTGAAGATGGAGAGATTTTGGGTATCATCGGTGAAAGCGGCTGCGGGAAATCAACACTGGGGCGGCTTTTGGTAACATTGGAGAAACCGACTTCCGGTCAGGTGTTTTTAAATGGTGAAGCAGCTTCAAAATTATTAATGAAGGATCGTTTGAAATATCGTCGTTCTTCACAGATCATTTTTCAAAATCCGTTTGATACGTTTGATCCTCGTCATACGATTCGAAAGATCCTGATGAGCGTTTTAAAACTTCATAAGATCGGCAAGAATGCAGATGAGCAGTTAGAAATATGCATCAAGACCTTGAATGATGCAGGGCTTCATCCGGCTGAGGATTATCTGGATCGCTTTCCGTTTGAACTTTCAGGCGGACAGCTGCAGCGTATTTCAATCATGCGAAGCATGTTGCTGAATCCGACCTTTCTGGTTGCCGATGAACCGATATCTATGCTGGATGTATCGATTCGTGCCGATATCATCAGCATGCTTCAAAAACTTACAAAGGAACATCATACTGCACTTGTTTTCATTTCTCATGATATTGCAACGACCCGTTATATTTCGGACCGGGTAGCCGTTATGTATTTAGGAAAGATCGTTGAGATCGGTAAGACAGATGATATTCTTCATCATCCATCGCATCCATATACACAGGCTTTGATTAGCAATTGTGCTTCACTGGATCCGCTTGAAAAAAGAGAAGTCATCAAGCTGGAAGGGGAACCGCCGACACCGATCAATACGGGACCGGGATGTTACTTTGCACCACGCTGTCAACATGCCTGTGAGCGCTGTTTTAAAGAATATCCACAGTATCGTACAAAGAAAAACGGTGTACAGGTTGCATGTCATCTTGTAAAGGAGGGGGATGAGTGATGGATTATCAGCGAATCTTAGATAATGTACCGGATTATAAAGCTTTCATGAGCGTTGATGAAATGGATCAGAGCACATTAAAGCTTAAAGAAGAATATCCTGATCTTGTTGATTTAACGATCATCGGTCATTCTCGTAATGATCATCCGATTTACTGTATGAAAATCGGTCATGGAGAAAAGAAAGCACTCATGTTTGGATGTCCTCATCCAAATGAACCTATGGGAGCAATGATGCTTGAATATTTCTCAAGGGCATTATGTGAAGATGATGAATTCAGAGAAAATTGTGGCTATACGTGGTATTTGATCAAGTGTATCGATATTGATGGTACTAAATTGAATGAAGGATGGTTCAAAGGCCCGTTTAATCTGACAAATTATGCTCGTAATTTCTTTCGTCCGACAAGTTATGAACAGGTGGAGTGGACATTTCCTATAGAATATAAACAGTTAAAGTTTGATCGGCCAATGCCGGAAACAAAGGCATTGATGAAGCTGATTGATGAAGTGAAGCCTGATTTTATGTACTCTCTTCATAATGCCGGATTTGGCGGTGCCTACTGGTACATTACAGAGGATCTTCCAGAATTGTGGGATCAGTTTTATCATGCTGCCCAAAGCCGTGGGATGCCTCTTTCCTTAGGAGAGCCGGAAGCACCATATATTACTGCTTTTGCACCAGCCATCTTTAAGAATACCGGTATTCAGGAAGATTATGATTATGTAGAGAAATATGCAGACAAGGACAGTGATCTGTCCAAGAGATTTGAATGTGGTACCTCTTCAAATGATTATGCTTCAAAATATGGTACGGTTTCATTAGTCGGTGAGCTTCCATATTTCTATTCACCAAAGATTGAGAGTGATAAGATCATGCCATTTACTCGTAAAGAAGCTTTGATCAAGGGTGAACAGATCAAACTTAATGAATATGACGAGATTGCGGAAGGCTATCAGCTCTATCAGAAATATGTCAGTGATGATAATCCTTTTGCGAAAATGGTAGAGATGATGATCAAAAATCGAAAAGCTTCTTATGAAGAAAGCGTACGTCATGTAGAAGCTGATGATAAATTTAACGAACCATGTAAAGAAAGCGAGGCATTTGATTCTTTAGATATTACCCGCTTCTATGCCTTGCTGATCTGGGGACTTCTGGTTCGAGGTGTAAAGTTTGAATGTACACGTCATGAAGGTGATGTCGCACAGCAGCTGAAAAAGACAGCAGAGATGCTTGAAAAGAAAATGATGGTGAAGGCTAGAGCCGTTGAATCGATCGAGTATTCATTTGTTCCTATTCAAACGCTAGTGCGTATCCAGCTGGAATCAGGTTTGATCGTTTCCAGTTATATAAAAGAGAAAGGAATTGAGAGGTGAAACAATGAAAAAATTACTGAAAGCAGGATTGGCTCTTATGATGGCTTGCTCATTGGCAGCCTGTGGTGATGATAGCGGGGGCACTAGCACTGAAGGAAATAAGGGCGGAACCTATATCGTTGCTGTAAGCGGTGAACCGAATACGTTGAATCCGGATACTTATAGTGATGATTACAATTATGATATGGCTCAGAATATTTTCAACCGTATCGTGAAGCTGAACAACAATTATGAAGTGTTGCCTGATCTAGCCGAAACATGGGAGGTATCGGAGGATGCCTTGACATATACCTTCCATTTAGTTGATAATGCAACATGGCATGATGGTGAACCGGTAACGGCTGCTGATGCGAAATATACGTACGATACGATCGTTGCGGAAAACTATGCCAATGCGAATGTATTTGCCTATGTAGATGAGATCGTTGCAGAAGATGATACGACTTTGGTATTTAAGATGTCTCAGCCGGATGCTTCTTTCTTGTCAAATCTGGCATGGTATGGAACATTCGTTTTACCACAGCATATTCTTGAAGGACAGGATTGGACAACGAGTGATTTTAATGAAAATCCGATCGGTTCAGGTCCATTCAAATTTTCAGAATGGAATAAAGGAACAGATGTAAGACTTGTACGTAATGATGATTACTGGGGCGATGTTGCCTACCTGGATCAGGTCATTTATACGATCATTCCAGATACCAATACACAGTATCAGGCATGGCTGAACAATGAAGTTGATGAAATTGCTTCTACAAGCATTCCGGTAAGTGAGATTGAATCATTGCAGGCTAATGGTGATTATACATGGGTTACTCAGGTATGGCCCTCTCCATACTATATTACCTTTAATTTAAATGATGGACCTTTTGCTGATGCTAATGTTCGTATGGCTGTTGCGATGGGTGTCAATCGTGAAGAAGTCAGTGAAAAAGCATTTGCCGGTTATAAGCCAGCTAATGATTACTATATTCCTGATATCTATACTGATGCCCTTAATGAAGATGCGAAACAGCCGGATTATGATCCTGATGGGGCAATGGCTCTTCTTGAAGAAGCCGGTTATACAAAAGACGCTGATGGTTATTATTTTGAAACGGAAGTAACGATTTTTGAAGGCTTTGAAGATGCTGCTACCGTTGTAATTGCTGAACTGGATAAGATCGGTATCAAAGCAACATTAAGCGTTCTTGATTACAATATCTGGACTGAACAGGTATGGAATAATCAGCAGTTTGAAATTACGATGGTCAGCGGTTTCCAAGGACCGGATGTATTAGGTACCGGCCGCCGCTGGACAGCCGATGGAACTGTTAATGTCAACTTCTATAGTGATCCTGAAATCGAAGAGCTGTATGCACAGGCATTAAGTTCTAGCGACCAGGATGAGATCAACGATCTGATGAAACAGATCCAGGTAATCCTTGCAAGAGATAATCCACTTGTAACGATGGTCAACTATGCGGATGTCGCTGCTTATAAGTCATATGTACATGGACATCCGATGTTCACTGATGAACAAGGCGGTTCAAGAGATAAAGCAGGATTCTCTGAACTGACATATGTATGGCTTGATGAAATAGAATAAAAGAAAAGACCGGTTAGGAGCGGTCAGATAGGGATTATAAATTCCTTAAAAATTCGGCATAGTCGTTGATATTCGGCTATGCCGCTTTTTCGTTTATTTTGGTAAGTCGATAGCGCCAATGCAGTTATAGAAAATCTGAATCCGCTGGGTTCTGCGGCCATCTATCTTTTCAGCCTTGAATACTATAATTTTGTCAATGAACTCTCTAATAATCTCTGCATCCAATTCTGTAATTTCTGTGTACTTTTTAACCAGTGCCAAAAGCGGTCGGTATTGAGGGAATGTTCATTTGCTGTATCAATGGTATGTTTTAATTCAGTTATCCTTTCTTCCAGAGCCTTCTGCTCGGCTTCATATTCAGCCGACATCTTGTAAAAACGCTCTTCGGGAATTTTGCCCATCACATTGTCCTCATATAGCTTTCGAATGATTTTGTCTATGTCAGCAATGCGAGTCTGTGCTTGTTCGTATTCCTTTTGACTTTGGCGGAGTTCTTTGGCAAGTTACTTTTCTGAATTATTCATAACTATACGGATGAATTCCTGTTCATGGTCTTTGGCAAAGGAGGTTACACGTCTTAAGTCTTCTAACAAAAGCTGTTCCACTACAACATTGCGTATCTGATGTGAACTGCACATACCCTTTTTCTTGCGCTAAGTCGCACTAACGAAATATTCCTTATCGTGTGTCCATCCCTTGCTTCTAACCTGATACAGCTTTGCCCCACAGTCGGCACAAAACATCATGCCAGAAAGTATTCCCATTTCACCTAATCGCGATGGTCTTCGCTTGCCATCTCTGATTTTCTGCACTGTTTCCCAAGTACCCTTATCAATAATTGCTTCATGGGTATTTTTGAAAACCAGCCAATCTTCTGGATTGTTCATTATCTTGACTTTGCTTTTGTAGGACTTTTTAGAAGTCTTGAAATTCACTGTGTGACCTAGATATTCCATTTTAGCCAGAATATCTGCTACGGTACGAGCCGACCAAGCATATGGGTTTTCAGGCGGTCTTGCTGGAGTGTTAATACCCATTTTGCGAAGATGAACCGTAGGTGTATCAATGCATCGCTTTTCAAGTTGCTTTGCTATCTGCGTAGGTCCAAAGCCAGCCATGCACAGTCGGAAAATATCTCTGACCACCTCGGCGGCTTTCTCATCTATAATCCAGTGCAACTTATCCTCAGGGTCTTTAATATAACCGTAAGGCGGATTGGTGCAGAGCGGCTTACCGGACTGTCCCTTGGATTTGAACACAGCACGGATTTTCTTGCTAGTATCCTTAGCATACCATTCATTAATAATGTTAAGAAACGGTGTAAAGTCACTGTCTGCTTGGTTTGCACTATCAATACCGTTGTTAATAGCAATGAATCGTACATCTGCTTCAGGAAACATAATCTCTGTGTAATAGCCTACTTTGAGGTAATCCCTGCCGAAGCGGGACATATCCTTGATAATAATCGTTCCGATTCTACCGGACTCTACATCTGCAATCATGCGGTTAAAGTCTGGTCTATCAAAAGTTGTACCGCTGACCCCATCATCCACATAAAATTCGATGTTGCGAAAACCGTTGTCCTCAGCATACTTTTTTAGAATTGCCTTCTGATTTTTAATACTGCCCGATAGTCCGTCTTGTTCATCGTCACGGGACAGACGGCAGTAGAGAGCAGTTATCTTTCTTGTTTTCATATTCTGCTTGGTTTCGGGCAGATATTTTATGTTTCTGCTTAAAACTTCAAGCGAATTGGCACCGGCAGCTTGCCGGTCTGACTGTTTGCTCATAATTCTCCTTTCCACAGCCAGATATGATATGAATTGTAGGATACTGTTATCATACCA
This sequence comes from Traorella massiliensis, assembly GCF_900104665.1. Lineage (GTDB taxonomy): Bacteria > Bacillota_I > Bacilli_A > Erysipelotrichales > Erysipelotrichaceae > Traorella > Traorella massiliensis. The sequence goes on from NZ_LT629969.1 coordinate 380,126, forward strand.
TATCTTCCGCTAAACTTCAACACTTTAAAGTGATAGCCTGATTTTTTCTCATCTCTTTATCATAATTCTTCGCAGCTTTTCTTCAAAGCTTTCGCTTGCAGTTTCATCAAAAAACGCTCTGACGATATATACCGTACCGTCAATTTCATTCGTAAACTTTAAGGGTTCGGGATAGATGGACTGCTCAAACCAAGCAAGCCGTTCTTCCTTTGTCATTTGGGCGAGTTTATCGGTAATATTATCAATTGCCTCCTGCAATTCATCAGTTTCTTGAATTGGATTTCCATTTTCGTCAATATAGATCATCGTGCGTCACGCTCCTTTCGCTGTGATTTTTTATGCTGTTGTTCTTCTTTCGCTCTGTATTCATTGGCATAGAGAAGATCCGTTTTTTCTTGAATTTTTACCGACCGATCCTCTATGCCTTTGTTCAGTTTCAAGCGCTTTCGCAGAGAAGTAATCTGTTCCGTAACCTTTGCTTTTTCTTCTCTCAAAATCTCTTTTTCGGCTGGTAAGGCTCTGCGGATTTTGTTTTGCAGCTTGGTGCGGTAAGCGGTCAGCTTGTCCATTTCTCCTTGCAGCTTTTCTCTGTCGGCATATAGATCTTCAAGAGTTTCGATTCCGTATTTGCTCATATACCGTACCTGATTGGACAACTCGTCCAGCTTCCGCAGATCCTCTTTGAGATAAGGACTTGTAGGACGATAAGTTGTTTTCTTCGGTAGAACGCCCAACAGATAGCAGTAGTGCAGATAAAGACGATAGATATGACTTGTCTTTTGGAAAGGTTTAAACCAGCTTCGCAAGTCCTGCGGCATTTGAGGTGGATAGGTGATTTCTGCTCTGCGGTTTCCGTATCTTGCGTATGCTCCCATATTTCTTTTAAAGTGATCCGGCGTCCATTTCTCATCAAGGGTATCAAGCCTTGTGAAGTGTTCATACTGCGGCAGGCGTATCTGCCAATGCTTTCCCGTAAAGTCGGTGATATATCCTTTTCGTCTGAGATAGTCCTCCATATAGTAGGGACGGCGGCTGAAATTGATGGCTTCTTTTACATCTTCCCGGTACACATTGTAGCGTGTCGGCTTTCCGCTTTTCTCATCCAGCCATACTTGCCTTGATGGTGCTTTATGCGGTTTTTCGATAACCGACAAGCCGTGTTCCCGGCAGATTCGGTCTGATACATCACGAAGCCTTTGCCTTTCAGAATTAGAGTAGTTGTATTTTCCGCCGTCAAGGAAAGAAACGGAGTTAAAGGCGAAGTGATTATGAATATGGTCTTTGTCAAGGTGGGTAGTGACGATGATCTGAAACCGATCGCCCCACATTTCCTTTGCCAGTTTCAATCCGATTTCGTGTGCCTGCTGTGGTGTAACCTCATCAGGCTTAAAGCTCTGATACCCGTGCCAAGCGATATATCCGTCGTCCTTTCCGTATTGTTTTTTGGTGAGTATCATCTGCCGCAAAGCAATCTCTTTTAAGCAGTTAATGGCGGAAACATACTCTCCGTTTTCAGTAGCTTCGGGTCGGCTGACATAGGAAAAGACATTGTAGAAGTCCTGCAAGCATTTATCTTTTGATACGGTCTTTTCGGGATTTTCTACATAGTCGATCAGGTCTTTTAATCTGCCTTTGATATGCCAAAGTGAAGTTGTAGCCATTATCCCACCTCCTGCAAATCTAATATTAAATACTCGATTTCTTTACAAATTTCAAGTGCGGAAGGCTCATATATTGCGCATTTCTTGAAACCGTTATGGACTGAGTAGAGGGAATTTAGCAGTTCCCAAAACTCCCGTGGCGGCTTTGCTTTTGGTGTTTTGCCTGCACAAAGCTGCCTTATGAACTCGGACTGCGACAGTCCGCAAAGGTTAGCACAACGCTCAAGCTTTTGTTTTTCTTCTTCGCTCAGTCTTACTGTTATGACCTTTTTATCACTTTGTTTCCTGCTCAAAATATATCATCTCCATTCTTGTGTTTTTGGCTTTGTAAAGGGGTATTCAGGGGTGCTTCCCCTGAGTTAGTCCACACGCCTTTAGGCTGTGGATTTGGATTTTGGGTATCAAAATCCGATGCTCGTTACTGTTGTGGACACACTTTCTCTCCTGTTTTCGCCGGTCTGCCTGAATGTCGTTTTTCTGTCCCTGCCCCGGAGTTTCACCGCAGCGTTGCTGTGCTCGCTCCTATCAAAAAGAGGTCGTCGCACAGTCATATCCCATCCAGCCGGTCATTAAGTTGTAACCGGCTTTCGGGCAACAAAAAAGCCGGCACACAAATGCGTACCAACTACCCGCAAAAAGGATAGACCTATCCCTTGCGGTGTGGCTTCACATTCATGTAACCGGCTTTGTAATTCAAAGTCGAAACTGTCATTTACGCTTGACCACTGCCGACAGTTTAGGGCAGTTCTGGAAGCGGCGGTATTTTCTTGACGATGGTAATCGTCTGCATACCCGCTGGCGTTGTCCGGCTTGCAGCCGTTCTCTCAATAAAATCTGTGAAAATATATTCAGTTGTAGGACATATAAACTGTCACTTTATATTATATAGAACAAATGTTTGCTTGTCAAGATTTTTCTCGTAAGCTGTATACAAAAAATCGTCCTGTGAAGTTTTCACAGGACGATTTCATCATTGATTATTTGCTGTATTTTCTCTTGCGGCTGTAAAGAACGGTGCCGGTCAGGGCAGTACCCGCAGCCAGCATTACCGCAATCCAAAGCGCGACATTGCTGCCTGCGCCGGTCTGGGGGACAGCGGTATCGTCAGCAACTGCTGCCGCCTTGATGGTAAACTCTGTTTCGGCTGTTCCTGTTTCGGAAACGATTGCCAGCGTGTGTTTGCCGACAGACAGGGTTTCCAGATATTCCGCTTTCAAGGTTACAATTGTACTTCCTTCTTTTACGGCGTAGTCGGAGGCGTCAAGGTCTTTGCCGTCAACCTGAACTTTAAGGAAATGTGCAAAAGCGGCGTTGGAAGTAAAGGAAAGTCCGTCCTTCGTACCTTTCTGCCAGCTACCGTTTGCTCCCTCAATGATAACCGCCTTGAAATCGGGGTCAATTTCGCCGCAGGCTGTGCATTTGCCGTTTTCGTAGCTGTGGCCCGTGGCTTCCAGCACCGTATCGGCAAGCCCGATTTCTTCTGCTGCGGTTTCATCGCTGAAATACTTATCGCAGGTTTCGCAGTACCAATACGCAATATTTCCGTCCTCGGTGCAGGTGGGGGCTTTCGCGTCTGTTTTCATCAGGCTGTGGCCGGTGGCCGGGACGGATGCCTCCTTCGTATCCGTGTAGGTACTACCGTTAAAATCAACCGTTGCCGTATAGGTAGTCACGCCGCTTTCCGTACAGGTTGCAGGCGTTTTTACTGCTGATGTAACGGTTACATTTGGGCTTTCCTTATGTTCCGAATTGTTTTGACAGGTAAAGGTCACCTTGCAGCTCGCTCCGTCCTCTGACCAGTTCCACTCCGGTTCGCCCCAGACATGGCCAAGTTTTTCTATGACAGTTCCTCTTTCCAGGATTTCTCCGCATACCTTGCAGACTTTATCCCCGGTGTAGCCATCTTCTGTGCAGGTCGCTTCCTTTGCACCTTTCACTTCTGACTCCCCATGGCCTTTGGCCGGAATCACGGTGCTTTCAGCGGTGATTTCGTTTACACCGTTCTCATCTTTGAAATACTTATCAAAGGCAGCAGAGTACCAGTACGCGCTGTTTCCGTCCTCCGTGCAGGTGGGGGCTTTCGCCTGGATTTTTTCCAGCGGCATGTTTTCCGCATAGATTGTGGCGTCAGCGTCATAGGTCTGCGTCCCCTTGCTGATCCATGTTTTCGTATCGCCATCTTTGAAGAAGAACGCATACCCGGTGGGATACTCTGTAAATGTGCTTCCCTTTGCCGAATAGTAAGATTTTTGTGTATTATCCGTCATAACAATCGTAATGCGGACAGGCACATAAGAAGTTACACCATCGGGAAGATTGCCTTTTAAAACGGGCAAGCCATTGGAGCCTTGCCCCCATGGTTTCTCTGTCTGCGGCTCGTTCAGCAGCCACGCCACCTCGCCGGAGGCGAACGCTTCCGCACTTTTTTCTTCTACATTATCAACTGTACCGCTATTGATGCTTACAGCTTTATCGCCTGTTCCGAAAAGGAAATAGCAGTTTTCTATGGTGCCAGTATTCCAACCGCACACGCCGCCGGCATAACCAGAACCGTCTGTGCTTGTGCCTGTGCCGCTGACTTCTCCCGTGTTATAACAGTTTTCTATGGTGCCGTAATCATTCAAACCGCACACGCCGCCGGCATAAGCAAAACCGTATGAGCTTGTGCCACTGACATCTCCTGTGTTGTAGCAGTTTATTATGGTGGCGCTGTTCCCATTAGCACCGCACACGCCGCCGGCATAAACAAAACCATATATGCCGCTGACTTCTCCTGTGTTGTAGCAGTTTTCTATGGTGCCAGTATTCCGACCGCACACGCCGCCGTCATAACCAGCACCGTCTGTGCTTGTGCCTGTGCCGCTGACTTCTCCCGTGTTATAACAGTTTTCTATGGTGCCGTAATCATTACAACCGCACACACCGCCGGCATGACCAGAAGCGTCTGTGCGTGTGCCTGTGCCACTGACATCTCCTGTGTTGTAGCAGTTTTCTATGGTGCCGTAATCATTCAAACCGCACACACCGCCGGCATAAACAAAACCGTATTCGCTTGTGCCACTGACATCTCCTGTGTTGTAGCAGTTTTCTATGGTGCCATCATTCAAACCGCACACACCGCCGACAAAAACATATTGTGTGCCTTCTCCGCTGACATCTCCTGTGTTGTAGCAGTTTTGTATGGTGCCAGTATTCCAACCGCACACGCCGCCGGCATAAACACGATTGCCTGAACAAGTGATTTTGCTGTCCGCAAGGCCCAAATTTTTGATTGTGCCGCCTTCGCCTAAAAAGCCGAATAATCCAGCGTATATAGTATTATCGGATTGTATGTCCACACTAAGTCCTGTAATGGTGTGTCCGTCGCCGTCAAATGTGCCTTTGTATTGGTTACTGTCATTTCCGATTGGTGTCCAGTTCGTGTCGATTAGGGTAATGTCCGCCGTCAGCACGGCGCAGGCGGTATTATCTCCTTCGTTTACTTTTGTCGCAAACTCGTAAAGGTCATCCGCTGCTGCGATTTCGTAGGGATTTTCCTTTGTGCCTTCCCCATCCATAGCAAAAGCATTTGCAGGAAACATAACAAGTATCATCATGAGCGATAACAATACCGTCAATGCGCTTTTAAATGATTTTTTCCTCATAAAACTTCCTCCTTCATTCCGGGCTCCATTGATTTGCCTGACCGAAACGCATTTTTTCATGGTCGCAAACGCCAAATAATGGGTTTTCTTTTTGCGGATAGCAGCGGCAAGGAACTGCAATCCATACCGGCTGGGGCTTCGTTTGGATATCGGGATTATTTTCAACAAACAATACTGTTATCCCCCCTCACCGCCTTGCTGCAAGGGCAACAAGGCTGACAAATAAACCAGGCGCACCCCGCCCGTTTCAGAACGGGCGGAATACGCCTTGAAGGAATATGCAACTTTGCTCTTGACAGGAAAAAGGGCAGAATTATGGCCGGCCGGATGGCTGTTAGCATTGTCCTCCTTTTCTGATCCATTGTCAAGCCCTCTCTTCACATAATTATACATCTATATTGTATCAGAAAATCGGCTTATTTTCAATATGTTTTCGAGAAAAAAAGACTGTGCCATGACAATCCATACCTTTCATCTGAAACAGTCCGTCCTGCTGCGTGGACATTTAGAGGTCAAAAAAGCCTGATTTTAAGCCGTTTTCCGAGCCTGAACTTTGAGGGTCAAGGTGTTTGTACCTTGCCCCTCGTTTTTGCGTTAGAAAGCGTTACAGGCTCATTTTTGCAGCTTTATCATAACCTTGTCCACAAGGCCTGTATCTCTTACCTGCTCAGCAGCTTGTTGCGGCAGACAAGCAGTGCGTTGAAAAGATACCGCCGTTCCTCTGCTGTGAGGTAAAGGCGATACTTTCGCTTTTCATACGAAGATCACCTCGGCGTTAACGGTTTCTGTAACCGCCGACCGCAGGGCGTTCATTCTGCGTATCCACTCCATCTGATTACCGGCTTTCAGTGTTTCGGTAATGCCTTCAAGTTCTGCTCTCTGCTTCATAAGACGGTCAAACAGTCTCTGCGCCTGTTCTTCAACATCGGCAAGGTAGGATTGCAGCTTGCCGCTTGTTAAAAGGCTGGTATAAAGTGCCTTTTTATGCTCACGGATATACCGCAAATACCGCTGTCCCCATATGCCGATGTGCCGTTCTTCTTTTTGGGCGGGTAATGTGAGATCAGGAAGATAATAATCGCCTTGTAAGGTATAGCTGATACCTGTTTGCTCGTTATAAATATTCTTTTGCATAATCACGCCTCCTTGCAGATCACTTTAAACTTCTTTTTCTTTGCGTTTATGATTTTAAGCAAAATTTCGTCAACTGCTTCTGTGTATCTTCCGTCAGCAATCAAACGGTTTCTTAATTCGTTCAGGCTGTTAATAATCATTCTACGCTCATATTCCTCAAGCACTATGTAATATTTTTCTTTCATCACTGTCACTCCCTCAATAAATCTTCAAAAGGGGGTTCGGAAGTGACGAAAGTATCAAGCATAAATTTAGCTCCTAAGCGAAATCCCATAATAAAACTGTCTAAATTAGATTCTCCGTTAACAATGCTCCAAGCGTTTACATAGTCGAGAAATTGCTTTTTGTTTTTATCAGATAGCGCTGTTGTCAAAAAATCTTCATTCGTCATCAGGATTTTCATTTGTTTTTGAACAGCCTTATTTTGTTTTGTGCTTCTCGCTTGCGGCTCGATGTTTCCGTAGTAAAATTCTTCAATAAAGTTTTTCATTATGTAATCCTCCGTTACGATTCAATTATCCCACTAATTCAATCAAACTGGCTGACTACAAAAGCATAAGGGAGACAACTTCCTTACGAAGTGTCTCCCTTGCCGTGTACTCTTTTTTAGATACCTCGTATCATGATGATGTGATGACAAAACGGGTCAAGTATGAAAATGACGCGATTTGTTTAGTAGCAAGCGAAGATGAGAAGATCGTTGGATTGATTGATGTGGAGATTGAAAAGAAACCAAAAACATTATGCGTTGCCTCATCTCATAGAGGGGCAGTCATTTGGAATTTAGCGGTATTGCCGCAATACAGACGCAGACATATAGCTTTAGATTTATGGAAAGAAGCAAGGAAGAAGCTTTTAGAGAAAGGTATTCATTATTGTGAGGTATGGACTCAGCAGGATGAAGCGGCAATCGCTGGTATCAATCACAAGGATTTAAAAATATTGAAGAGTATAATTGGTTGCGTTGTTATATTGAATCTCGAAAGGCGGATCATTTTTTGGATCATCAACATGCCGGGAAGATATATGGAGTGGATGAGTTGGTCATAAAGACAGAATGTTCACGCAGAAAAGAATTATCAGACTATTGTGATCGAATGGAAGAAGTTCGTTTATATGTTCTTGATCTGGATTGAGGATTTTGATAGGGGATCATCCGCTCCAAAAGGGTGTTTTTGAAACAGCATTGATAAGGACACCCAGGCATTTAAGTGAACAGATTCAATAACTGCGATTAAATGAAAGTTCTTCTTATGAAGAGCTTTTTCTTTATAAAAATGACTTGACAGGAAGGGAAGTAGGATTATAATAAAGTTAGTTAAAACTAACTCAGGAGGAGTCATCATGGAAGTTTTTCTGATATTAATTATTATCATGATATGTATTTATTCGATCAAGAGCTATATGAAAAAACTACAAAGCGGATGCTGCGGAGGTGAAAGTGAACCGATTAAAAAAGTACGCATAAAAGATAAGAATCTCTCTCACTATCCGTTCGAAGCAAAAATAAAAATATATGGTATGACCTGTTCGCATTGTAAAGTACGTGTAGAAAATGCTTTAAATGCCTTAGAAGGCGTATATGCAAAGGTACATCTTGATAATGGAATGGCGGAGGTGCATATGAAAAATAAAATATCTGAAGATACTTTAAGTCAAGCAGTCAAAGATGCCGGCTATCAGGTTCAGAAGATTTCTTTTAATTAAGCATTTGTATTAAATGATACAGATGCTTTTTTCATTTTTCGAAAAATGTAAAAAAATGGTAAGAATTTGACTGGAAACCTAGAAATTTTCTATCAATCAAATATTTATGATTTTATGATGAAAATTGCTACATTTCCAATCATTTCCATTATAAAACTAGAGAACGTAAAAGTCTTCATTTAGATCAATTAAGCATAGGGAAGGAGATAAAAATGAGAAGGCTTAAATTATTTTTAGCTTTAGCATTGGCAGCATCTGTATGTGTTCCTACTGTGAATGTTACCAATGTTACGGCAACTACGACAAATGAGAATGTTGTAGAGATCAGTAATGCTACAGAGCTTGCTGCAGCAATTGCTAGCCAGGCTGATGGCGGGGCAGATGGACAGACTTGGGTGCTTTCAGCTGGAGAGTATGTTCTTACAAAAGGCATGATAGACACTTATTCTAGTCTTAAGATTAATAATGCAACAGGTTTTGTATTCCCAATCACAGCTAATAATCTTACTATTGTTGGTGAAGGTGATGTAACAATCACAAGTGATTATGATCCAAATACAGGTAATTGGAACGGACAGAATTTTGTCACAATTGGTGGAAACGGCGTTACCATTGAAAATGTAACCTTAAAGGCAAATTATAACACATATTATGATGGTACAAATAAGGTTGTTGAATTGGTAAATGCAAAAGATCTGACACTTAAGGATGTTGATACAGTAACATTAGAATCCGAATCTGGTAAATTTGGTGGCTCTATTTATATTAATACTAAAGATGCTGGAAATACGGTTTTGGAGAATGTCACTCTTAGTGCATGGGTAAGTGCTGGTACAGTTACTGAAGGTAATGTAACGGTTAAAAATCTGACGATTGATTTTACCGATAATGCTTATGCTGGATATTATTCTGATACTTATGGATATGCTTGGAATCCGGGAGTTAGCGGAAGTAATGTCAATGTTGAAAGCATGACAATCAAGGTTGATGACAAAACAAATCTTCCTCAACAAATTGCAAAAGATGTAAGAGATAACACTACGATTGAATTAGCCAGTGATATTACATTAGACGAAGGATTATATTTTGTTGGAGAAGATGATAATCCTGTAGAAAATCTGACGATCAATGGTAATGGACACACAATTACAGCTTCAGATACATTCCATACAAATTCATATGGACAGAATAATCTTGTGAAATTTGATAAGGTAGAAAATGCTGTTTTAGAGAATGTTACTTTAGAGACTAATGAATTGGCAAAACATGTATTAGATGTTTATGATACGACATTAACTATTGAAAATGTTACTTTGGATCATACAACAGCACAAAGTGGTGCACCTTTGATCGTAAATCAGAGTGATGTGACATTAAAAGGTGATGTTGAATTTGTTACGGGTGCTAATTCTTGGTATGCTGTCAATGTTGACGCAAGAGATCAGGAAGCTTCATTGAATGTAGATGATAACGCTGTTGTAACATTCGGTGGTGATACAACAAAATTACCTGTTTTTGTTAGCAATAGTACAGGAACTTCAACAGTTACTGGTCTTGAAGATTTAGGTAACGGTGTTTATGGTGAAGTAGCTGCTACAATTGGTGAAGATAAGTATTCGAGTGTTCAGCTTGCTGTTGATGCTGCAAAAGATGGGGAAACAGTTGTAGTTTCTAGCGGCAGACATGAAGAAGAAGTTAAGATTTCAAATAAGGCCATTAAGTTAGTTGGTGAAGAAGGCGCTGAATTATTTGGTGTCGTTGCTGTTAACACAACAGATGAAGAACTTGAAGGATTGACGATTGAAAATATTCATTTCTATGGCGCTTCAAATGTAGTGTCTCTTGACACAAATGCGTCTACAATTTATCTTCAGGGTAAATACAAAGATGTAGTTATCAAAGATAATGAATTGATTCTTGAAGAAACATTAGGAAATGCTCCTTATACAGTAGCGATTACTACAGGTGCAGGTATCAATGGTATGCTTGTTGAAAATAATGTCATTAAGAATTATACAATCAGTGGTTATCATAATCCTGTATGGGCAAATACTGATGAAACATCTTCTACTAATATTTCTTATGTAGGAAATACTTTTGAAAATATTTTAAGTGGTGTCTATTTTGGTGGTGTTGATAATGTTACTGTAACAGGTAATACATTCATTAAATCAAATGGAGTTCGTTTCCAATATGGCTCAACAATTGCTGATTTGAGTGAAAATGCATTTGTTTCATATCCAGATGATACAACTTATGGAAGATATGCTGTTCGTTTCTATGATGGTGGTGTAGAAGGTGAAGCTGATCTTTCAGATAACTACTGGGGTGTAGAAGATATTCAGACAGTGATTACAAATGAAGATACTGATTTTGATTATACATTAGATACTTACTATGTATCAGCTGATATGACTGATAAGAATACAGATACAGATGTATTTGAACTTGACAGTCTTGAAGTTGAATTACAGGAAGGTGCTAAGTTAACAGTCAAAGCAACGGCTAAAGATCATGATGGTAACCCAGTTCCTATTACATGGACATCTAAGGATGAAAGTGTTGCAACTGTTAAAGATGGTGTGATTACAGCTGTTAAAGAAGGAGAAACAGTAATCGTTGCAGATGCTAACGGTGTAACTAGAGAAATCAAAGTTACAGTTACTAAGGCTGGTGGCAATGTTCCGACAGATCCAGATACTGATACTGAAGATAAACCAACAGAAACTCCAAATACTTCAGATATGAGCTTGCTTGGATGCTATGGAATGATGGCTGTTCTAAGTCTTGCAATTCTTGTAGTATTAAACAAAAAGAGAGCTTTATCTAAATAATTGTATTAAGATGAAGAAATGATAAAAAGGAGAAGTTCAGAAATGAATTTCTCTTTTTTTTATATTAGGAAATTTCAAATTTAGGGGGAGAAGGTCAAAAAAGCACCCCGATATAAAAGGGCGCATTAAAAAGAGGAATAGATAGAACGTTTTTTACTGCTCTCTATTCTTGACTTTATTGTAATAATCCATCGTTACAACTTCACCATCTTCGCATTTGTAACACGCCGATGAGAAATGATCATCCAGACCGCATTCTTCATTCATTTCGCTGATCTCCGCAATCAGCCATGAGGGAATCTTCTGCTCGTGTCCGCATGCAAGACACTTGCACCTTACAAATTCGTCCCTGGCTATAAGATCCATTTCGTCAAATAATTTTTTATCTTTCTTTATCATCGCAATCAGCTCCTTTCCATCCTGTATCATCCGAAGATAAAGACCTCGACGAATTCCATGACTCTCCCGCATGAACATTTCAGCGGAAAGCAAAAGAAGGAGATGTGAAGGTGCCGGTGGAACCACGCCGCTAGAAAGGCAGGTGGGTATGCAGATAGGGAGTTGCTTATTTGCATATGATTTTGGTTACAAAATCATTTTCTTGCATAATATGATAGTGGAGGGATCTATTGAATATCAATTCTTTTATTACGGGCGATCAACAGCCCCTTGTATTTCTTCATGGATGGGGAGCTAATATGCAGATGATGAATCCTCATGCTGCATTACTCTCTCATGATTATAAATGTATTAATCTAGATTTGTTTGGTTTTGGGAAAAGCGATGAGATTGAAAATTATCAGAAATTTGAAGATTATGTCGATGCATTGCATACATTTCTTATATCAAAGAATATTTGTGATCCGATATTCATCGCTCATTCCTTTGGTGCCCGCATTGCTATTAAGTATGCTTTAAAATATCCGGTTAAAGCGATGATACTGACAGGAGCAGCCGGCATACGGCCTCCTTTATCATTAAGAAAAAAATTACGTATCTATCTTCATCATAATGGCTTTAAAATGAAAGGCAGTTATGATTATGAAAAAGCTTCAGGATTTTTAAGAAAAGTTTTGATAGATGCTGTGAATCAGGATCTAAGTGAAGAAATGAAGAAGATTGAAGTACCTGTTTTGCTTATATGGGGGAAAAATGATAAAGAAACGCCTTTGTGGATGGGAAAGAAAATGCATGAGCTGATATCACAGAGCAGTCTTATTGTATTTAAAGATGGTGATCATTTTGCTTATTATCAGGAATATGCCCGTTTTTGTTTTATTGTTAAAGAGTTTTTGGAGGGACTTGATTTATGATTGCTGCTCTTATTTATTGGAACTTGTTAAGTATAGATGATATTTGTTTCTATCAGAAGATTCATTATCAAAAAGATCGTTATTTGAATACGATGGATCTCATGGTCAAAGATTTGATATTGATGATTATATTATCTGTTGGAGTTATATTGCTTGAAATCTATGATGTAGCTATTCTTTATTATTTGATTATTTTGATGATGCTGCCAGCAGCTATTAAAAAGACAAAGATATTTCAAGATAAATTAAAGGTAACGAAGAGGATCATACGGCTTTTTTTATTAATTGTTTTTTTGGATTTTTTATTTTTGGCTTTATCTTTGATCATTTGGGAAGTATTGAATCAGTTAATTATGTTATTTATGATGATTTTTCATCATTTTGTTTTTTATCTTTATATTTGGATTTGTGACCCAATTGAAATTTCAATTCGTAAAAGTTATGTTTTAAAAGCCAAGAAAAAATGTGATCAATTTGAAGGAATTAAGATTGGTATTACAGGCAGTTATGGGAAAACAAGTATTAAAAATCTTGTTTATGATGTATTATCAATGAAATATTTATGTTTAAAAACGAGGGCTTCTTATAATAATGAGATGGGGATCACAAAAACAATATTGGAAGAAATGAATGATCAAGAGGTTTTTATCTGTGAAATGGGTGCTGATCATATGCATGAAATTGAAGATCTCTGTACTTTTGTAGAACCTGTGATTGGTATTGTATCAGCAGTAGGTCCTCAACATCTTTCTACCTTTAAATCGATCGAGAACATTCTTCATGAGAAGATGAAGCTGTTAGAATCGTTACCAAAGCAGGGAATGGGATTTTTTAATTTTGATAACTTTTATCTTCATGAGCAGGAAATGAATCTGGCATGTGAAGTGACTCGTGTAGGACTTCATAGTGCAGCACAACTGAAAGCGGTCAATCTTGTCTGTGATCATTTAGGAAGTCAGTTTGATGTGATGTTAGAAAATCATTTGGTTCATTTTTCAACGGTTCTTTTAGGTGAGCATAATATTTTGAATTGTCTTTTTGCGATTGGAATAGGGCATTATTTAAAGGTTGATCCTGTTTTGATCCAAATGGCAATTGCTTGTGCTAAGCCGATTGAACATCGGATGGAATTAAAACCTTTTTATAAGGGAATGTGTATTGATAATGCTTATAATTCAAATCCGGAGAGTGCCCGTATTTCTCTTGAGGTGCTCAAAATGATGCCAGGAAGGCATTTGATCGTGACACCTGGATTTATTGATTTAGGAGACTTGCATGGCTATTACAGTAAACTCTTTGGTATGCAGATGGCTTTTTGTGAGAAAATCGTATTGATTGGTGAATGCAGTGATATTGTTTCCGGCTTAAAAGAAGTACATTATGATATGGAAAATGTTGCTTATTGTGTAACGATGAAAGATGCTTTGATCTTGATGAGGGCGATGATTGAAGAGGGGGATACGATGTTAATAGAGAATGATATTCCTGAAATTTTAATGAACGCTTCGGAAAAGAAGGCATAGGTTATTGTAGGAGGTTTCTATGAAGATTGCACTGATTTATGGCGGAAGCTCAACAGAACATGAAATTTCGATTCTTTCTGCTTTGCAGATGATCAAATATTTTAAAGAAGATGAAGTGATCTTAGTTTATACAAGTAAAGAAAATCGTTTTTATATTGGAGAATGTTTACGTGATTTTGATTTTTATGCCAATGTAAATCTTCGTTTATGCAAAGAAGTAACATTTGAGAAAAATTATCAGGATGTATATCTAAAAGTAAAAAGAGCCTGGAATCAAAAGATCATGATTGATATGGCATTTCCTTTGATGCATGGTGTTAGCGGTGAAGATGGCAGCATTCAGGGACTATTAGAACTTTTAGATTTGCCTTATGCGCAAAGTTCATTAGCTACTTGTGCTATTTTCATGGATAAAGATTTAATGAGAAGGATGTTTCAAGTATTTCAAGTGCCACATAATGAAGGAGTCGTCATTCATAAAGATATGATCTTAAATAATCTAAGCCTTTTAAAAGAAGTTCCTATTGATAAACCATGGATCGTGAAACCAGCAAAAGGTGGCAGTTCTATCGGCATCAATTGTGTGTATGATGATGAAAGAATGGATCGATTGATATGTGAATCATTTGCTTTTGACAATAAATTAATTGTTGAGAAAAAACTAGAAAATGTACGGGAATTTAATATTGCAGTGATTGGTAATGAACATGAACAGATTCTTTCACATATTGAAGAAATTCATATCGATCATGACTATTATTCTTATAGTGATAAATATGGTGGCTCATTAGTAAAACAAAAACCAGCAACACGTACTTGTCCTGCTGATTTGGATAAAACGCTTATCCAGGAAATTCAAGAATTAGCTAAAAAAAGCTTTATTGACTTTGAATGTAGCGGGGTCGTTCGTTTTGATTTTCTTTATAGTGATCATTTAATGATGAATGAAATTAATATTATTCCTGGTTCTTATTCTGTTTACTTATTTAAGGGAATCATAACACCTCATGAAATGATTGAAATTATGAAAAGATGCGCTAAAGAAAAGTATTTAAAGAAAATGAAAGAAATCAGAGAGATTGATTCTTTTATATTTAAAAGAAAATGGGATGTAAATCTTTTAAAAAAATGACAGCTTTGCTGTCATACATATTACCAGAGATCTTCTAAGTGATGTGCATTCATATCCGCTTGTTTTAAAAGTTCAGCTTCATAAAAATCAACCTTGTCCTTATTGCTATGTAACGCAATCACATCATAAATCAGCTTTAATTCTTCATCATTGAAACAATGATACTTTTCTAAAAATTCTTTCGCAAACTTAGCACTCGTCAATGCATGTTTACCTTTAAATCCTAAATAGGTGCCTATATCATGAAGAAGTGCTGCGATATGCAGACATTCATTGTCTGTAAGCTTTTCTATTTCATGATAAACATTTAAATGATGATTACGGCATAATTGACGGTTAAAATCATTTTCAATCGTATCATATAGCTTGAAAATATCGGATTTGACTCTTTCTAATCTTTTCATGCTTCAAGTATATCATTTTTTATAAAAAAAAGGTATAATGAAAGTAGAATTTAAGAAGGAGGACAAATGATGTCAACACCACACAATAGCGCAAAACCAGGTGAAATTGCGAAAACAGTTTTAATGCCCGGAGATCCGCTGAGGGCCAAATTTATTGCGGAAAACTTTTTAGAAAATCCTGTACAGTTTAACTCCGTACGTAATATGTTAGGATACACAGGTACTTATAAAGGTAAGAAGGTATCTGTTATGGGAAGCGGTATGGGTATGCCAAGTATCGGTATTTATTCATATGAATTATATAAGTTCTATGATGTTGAAAATATTATTCGTATCGGTTCTGCTGGTGCTTATTCACCAGAATTAGATCTCTTTGACACAGTTCTAGCAAAAGATTGCTGGAGCGAATCAACCTTTGCAAAGGTACAGAGTGGCGATGAGTCAGATATTCAGACACCAAGTCCTGAACTGAACCAGAAAATTATTGATGCTGCCAAGAAACTGGATATTCCTTTAACTTTAGGAAGAATTCATTCAAGTGATGTTTTCTATCATGAAGATGATAGCACAGATGATTTCTATAAAAATCATGGCTGTGATGTTGTGGAAATGGAAAGCTTTGCACTTTTCCACAATGCAAAAGTATTAGGCAAACATGCAGCATGTCTGATTACGGTGAGTGATTCTTTTGTAACTCATAAAGAAACAACAGCTGAGGAAAGACAGACAAGCTTTACGAGCATGATGAAGATTGCACTTGAAGCAGCCATTAGCTAATATAAGATAAAATGATTCTTGTGAAAATCAAGAATCTTTTTCTTTTTCAGTTTTGTTAAGACAAAAGAAAGAGCACTGCGATCCATGCCTAGATAATCCGCCATCTGCTGGCGTGTAAAAGGAATCATAAAAGAAGAAGATTGATTTTTTAATTGATAGTCATTGAGAAATGAAAGAATTTTTTCTTCTGCTTTTCTTTTAGATAGGTGATTGACTCTTTGTGATAGAAATAAATTTTTTTGAGCCATGATCTGTGTAAGATTGATTAAAAAACTTTTATCGATCTGATTTGAAAATAGATGGTTTGTAGGAATCCATAAAATTTCACATTCGCTTTGGGTGATGACACTCACATGAAATGGCTCATGGGCAAGGGCAAAGGTTTCCATGAAAAGATCATTTTCACTGATTTCGCTTAAAAGAATTTGATTGCCATTATAATCTGTGCGTTTAATATGGAGCTTTCCTTTTAATAAAATGCCAAATTTATCAGTATGATCAAGGGGATGAGCAAGGATATGATTTTTTGAATATGTTTTTTTATAAGCGTGGATTTCATGAAGAAGCATAGTAATTTGATTTGGTGTATATTGTTTAAATAATAGGCATTGATTTAAATTCATAAAAAACTTCCTTTCGTTGTAATTACAACATATTTTTATTATCATATCATATAAAATAATCATGGAGGTAATGATATGCTAAGAAAGATAATCAAGATTGATGAAGAAAAGTGTGATGGCTGTGGTTTATGTGTAGATGCCTGTCATGAGGGAGCAATTGGTTTAGTTGATGGTAAAGCAAAATTAATGCGTGAAGATTATTGTGATGGTTTAGGAGACTGTTTGCCAGCCTGTCCACAGAATGCAATCAGCTTTGAAATGCGAGAAGCTCCAGCCTACAATGAGACCGCTGTATTGGCATCAAAACAATGTTCATGTCCAGGATCCCAACCAAAAGCAATTCATAGAGAAGCATCTGTAAAACATGAGGAGATATATGGAGAATTAAGGAACTGGCCGGTTCAAATCAAATTGGCACCGATTCAAGCAGCTTATTTTAAAGATGCACGTCTTTTGGTAGCAGCTGATTGCTCAGCTTATGCTTATGGTAATTTTCATCAAAAGTTTATGAGAAATCATATTACTTTAATTGGATGTCCTAAGTTAGATGATGTCGATTATTCAAAGAAATTAAGTGCTATTATTCAAAATAATGATATAAAAAGTGTGACTGTGGTACGTATGGAAGTACCATGTTGTGGTGGAATCGAACATGCAGTGATCGAAGCTTTAAGAAATAGCAGAAAGATGATTCCATGGCAAATCGTTACTATATCTGCAGATGGTGAAATTATAGAATAAAGGTTAGGAATTGATTCTTAGCCTTTTATTTACAATGATTTAAAGTGTTGAAATATATATTTGATTATGATCTTATCAGCCCAAAAATCATTGTTTCATACTGTGATGTTCTTTCTGAAAGCAAGAGAGTAATGAATGTTAAGAATAGAATAAATATATTAGAGGATTGTATTTTATGTTAATGTAAATTAAATTTGACCAAAAATTTGAGTATGAAAAAGTTTTGAAAATTATGATAATTATGCTAATATATATATAGAAAAAATTGCAGAAAGGGGATTGACAATAATGGCTGAAACTGCGACAATTTCTAAGCAAGCAAGCAAGCAAGCAAGCAAGCAAGCAAGCAAGCAAGCAAGCAAGCAAGCAAGCAAGCAAGCAAGCAAGCAAGCAAGCAAGCAAGCAAGCAAGCAAGCAAGCAGCTGGTTCTGCGCATTTTTTAGTCGGCCAAAATTGTAATCAATATAAGGCGTATTTTGTCTAATGAGACAGGTACGCCTTTTTCTGTGTATTTTTTGAGTAAGGACGAAAAGTAGTACTTAATCGAAAAGAAAAAGAAGAGATTTTAAATAAAAAAGTTAAATAAAAAAAATGAGCGCACTAAAAACAAGTGCACAAATGAAATAAAATAAATTTAGCGAAAATCAGGTTTCATTTTTAATCCAAGCATCAAGATGAATATTGATGGCGGCAAAGATTGAAAAGAAAGCTGCTTTGGAGTCTTCACGAATTCTCATCTGATGAAGATGATAGTCATTGAGAATTCTATTATTGATTCTCTCAGTACAAGTTCTATTTTTGTATAGTTCTTTCCATTTATCTGTTTTGTAAGGAACAGGGCCAAAAAGACGCATATCAAGCGAATCGTTAATGTAAACAGTTCTACCATATGGAGAAGGAGAACATGTATCTGCATGTGGACAAGAATCAATCAATCCCATTTTTAGAGGACAACGGAATTTTCTTCTTTGCCTTTGATAGTCGTAGCCACAGTGATACATTTCAACACCACAATCACAAATTGGTTTGCCGTTTTCACTAATAGAATCAAAGTGTTTATAAATATTTTTACCCAATTTACGTTGATTGAAATCAATGATTGGGATAATATTATGGTGACGCAGAAATTGGTAAACGGCAGAAGAATCGCTTGCGGAATCGAAACACATGAATTTTGGAGAGAGTTCAGGGTTAATATCAAGGAAACGAGCGGTAGAGGAAATGGAAGACAGAGCATCATGACGAGAAGCTTTCTCTAAATCGATAAAGACGGGAAGGTCAGTATGGATTAGAGGGTTATGATAAGAAATGTTATAGAGAGTATAACCGAAGTAATACATTCCAAGATCACTGTCCCAACCAAAATCTGCGTTTTTAGCGCTATAACGATGAGTGTTTAAAATATTGTCATCTTTAATGATTTGATGACCAAAAGGAGAAGCATGAATATGAAAAGCAGAACCATCACCAGAAAAGACAAGATTGTAGGAATCAATAAAGCCCATGTCATGAGAAGGAATGACAGCAATAGCGTTAAAAAGTAATTGAAGAGTATAAATCATACGATCACGGTCAAAAACAGAACCATCATGAGTGTAATTATCGAAAAGAGAATAAGTATCATCATTAGAGAAGTTCATTAATTTTTCACCTTTCTTAGGTTTAGAAGAATTAGATTTATTCGTAAAAAGGCCTTTAGGAAGAAGATCGTTATGGTGAGAAAAAGAATGAGTGATACGGTTAATGAAATCGTAATGAGAAGAATGGTTAGGAACATTCCAAGAACCGATAAGATATTGAAGAAGCCTATCGTGATGAACTTCATAACACCAATTTTTAAGAGAAGTAAAACCAAGATGAAGCATCAAAACGACAGAACGCAAATAGATAGCAGGATCGTTAGCGGGACGACCCAAAGGAGAATATAAAGGAAAGATGATATCGGCGACAAGGTCGACATCAAGTTTAGACAACTTATGAATAGCAGACTTAAAATTAGGAGAAGAAAGTCTGAAAAGATCAGAAGTTGAAAGAGAAGACTTTTCTGTCTTAAGAAATTCTTTGTAATCTTGAGACGAAGAGAAATAAATTAACATTGAAGATCACCACCTACTTACTACAGAAAGGCGAGCAAAGCGAGCCCGCAACGAGGGCGATTTGTCAAGCAAAAAGTGAAAAAAGTTGGGGGGATTTCAAAAAAACGGCAATTAAAAAAGAGCGTAAACAAGCCGTTAAAATGTTTTCGACCACGCTCTTTTTTTGAAAAGGAGGAAAAAATGCAGAAAAAATTGTTTATTGCTTTATTGGTTATATTTATGGCAGTTGGTTGCATAACAGCATCTTTAACTCCAAGTGTTTTAGCCACTGTTCAAGAGAGTGTTGATTATCAGTTTGATAAGAAACTGAGTAAAGATCAATCAAGTGTTACTATTGTTTTATATGTAAATGAACAGGTGAAAGTGAATCAGGTTACTTTGCCGGATGGTATGATTGTAAAAGATGATCTAACCCAATATTCTTATGATGTAACCGATAATGGAAATTATGAGTTTGACATTGAATATATTGATGAAGAAACATCAGAAATCTTATATGAAACAGTTTCAGTTGAAGTTACTGAAATCACAGAAACAGAAGTGCCGTCTAATGTTCCTGTCGCAGAAGTACCATCTAATGCCGTTGAAGTGCCTGATGACTCACTTGATGTTGTGTATGTATCAGCAAATGGGGATGATACAACAGGAGATGGATCACAAGGTACACCTTTTGCAACATTATCTTATGCTGTTAAAAAAGCAAGTGATGGTGCAACGATTTATGTTATGTCTGACTTAACAATGAACAGTACTGCACGTTATTATGGGAAAGATCTTACGATTACAAGTGGTAATGGAGGACCATATACGTTAACACGTGGAGATGATTTTGCTCAGGTTCAAGATGCTGCACGTTCTACGTATAATCCTGCATTAATAGAAGTAGATAGTACAGATGGGCCAAATACGGCATCATTAACATTAACTCATATTATTCTTGATGATGCTGGTAAAAAAGAAGGCAGTTATTTTGTTCAAGCAGATTCAGAAGGTGATGGACATACTACAGTGGGCAGTAAAGAAGTTCCAAATACAGACATCGTTCAAGATGGTATCATAGCAACTTATAATGGTGTTGCAACGATTACATTAGGTAATGGCGCAATACTTAAAAATTATGGTGGTATGTCTGCTGTACGTTTAGCTAGTGGTGTACTAGTGATGGAAGAAGGCAGTCAGATCATAGATGACAAAACAATTACTCGAGAAAAAGGTACAAGTGGAAGTTTTGGACCCGCTGGTGCTTTATGGTTACAGGGTGGCACACTCAATATGAAGGGTGGTATCATTGGTGGTTCTGATGGAGCAGCAATGAACGGTAGAGCTGTTTATGTTGATGGTGGAACTGCAACTATCGGTGGAACGATCCAAAATATTACTGGAACTGATGCAGCATGGCAGGGACAAAATGGAATTGCTGTCCATTTACGTTCTGGTGGTGAAGCTACATTAACGAGTACGGGTAAAATCAATAATGTTACTGGTAAATTCAGTGGTAATAATAGTGCTATTTGGTCACAATACTGTAATTTTACTGCGGATAAAGGATCATACATTTCGAAGGTTGATGGAATACCGGTAGTACATTTTGATGATTTAGGTCAGGATTATAAACATAAAATTTTTTTTGATGGTACTATTTCTGATTGTAATTCTGGTGAATCCTGGTTATATCGTTCCTGGTATGGTTTAATTGAATTAGGTGAAAATGGAGTGATTGAAAATTGCCAGACAAGTAATGCAGGTGGATTAATCTATTCGAATAATGGTTCACATTATGTCATTCGAGGCACCATTCAAAAAAATAAATCCTTAAGGTTAGGTTTTCTTACTAATGCTATCATTTATATGGCTAACCAAGGCGGTGGAACTCCAGAATGTACGATTGAATCAACAGCACATATCATTGATAATACTGGTTTAGGAATTCGTGTGAATAATAGCTCATTAGTAATTATGAATGGTGGAGAAATTTCTCGTAATTCTAGTTATGGTGTACAAGTGAGTGGAAAAGCTGACTGGAGAGGCGTTACATTTATCATGAATGGCGGGACTGTTGCCGATAATGGTGGAGTTGGCATATCTTATACTGTTGCAGGTGAATCACTTGTCGAACTAAATGGTGGAACAATATCTGGAAATGGCAGTGGCAATTATCAAATTTCTGCATCAGGTGGTTATGCCGTAGCTGAACGTGATGGAAAAAGTGGTTATGAATATACGCATATAAGTTCAAATGTTCTTGGTGATACACGAGGAATTTATGTAAGTGCCGGAACTGTGATCCTTTCAGAAGGATATGCAGATGTCAATTTAGGACGTGCTACATCACAAGTGGTAGCAGCACTTGAAAAGGAAGTCAACGAACGATATGCTGGATGGTCTAAAGTAGGATCTAGTGCTCTTTGGATCCAGCCATCAGCAACAGAGTTTTCTTTTGAATTTGATCCGTTATCAACACCAGGAAAAGCAGGATTATATGTAGTATATATGCCTGTCAATGATGATGGTACACCTCAAGAAAATGCTGATGTGACAATTGAAGAAGTTGAAAATGTTACTCAGATTCCTATCACTCTTAAGAATCTTACAGAAAATCAAGCTTATGCAGTAATGCTTTTCAATAATAATGAATACACTTTAGTACCTGATGATATTACCATCTATACAGGTGGCGGACAAGGTGATGAAACATATGATAATGGTGGATTTCCAGATTTCACAATTGTTAATTCTGTTGATGTTAATTATAGTGGTGAACTTAAATCTTTGACAATCAAAGGACAAGCAATGTCTACTGATGATGGACGTTTAATTGATCAATTGATGGATCATCTTGAAGTTACATATACGGATGAAGATGGTAAAGTAGTTACTGATGACAGACAAGCTGGAGAATATACTGCTACCCTTTCCTGGAAGAATGGTCTTAAAGATGAAGATGTACTTATCAATGGTAATATCGTGACTCTAAGTGATGAAGGCGGTACAGTTATAGTGCGCCATATTTCTGATAAAAAAGGAGCGATTTCAGGAACAATTATTCATCCATTGGTAACAGAAGATGAAATAACTTCAAAAGTAGAACATGCGACAGCTATGGCAAATGGCAGTAATCCAAGATTCTATATAAATAACGATAGTTCCAGAACAGTTTCAGATATTTCGGGTATTCAATTATTGGATGATTCGTTGTTATTAGAAGATGAAAATGATAACCGTCAAGAATTGATGGAAGAAAAAGCAAAAGAATATCTACAAATTCAAGATGAATTAGGTACATTCGTTCATTTTGATTTCCATTACTTAGATTTAGTTGATGCTTATAATGGAAATGCCTGGGTTTCCGCAAGTAGTGGAACAACAGTGTATTTACCATATCCTGAAGGAACTGATGAAACAACTGACTTCTCACTTGTTCATTACAAAGATCTTCACCGTGAATATGGAATCAGTGGACAAGCAGATGTTGAAGAAGCGATACGTAATTGTGAACTTGAAACAATTGAATTTGAACCAACTGAATTTGGTATCAGATTCTCAATTCCTCGTTCTGGATTCTCTCCATTTGCTTTAGTATGGAGTGAAGAAACAGGATCTTCTACAATTACTGTTCAATATGTAGACAAAGATCTTAATGAACTAATTCAACCTTCTTATGTTGTTGAATTAACAAATGGTGATTTTTATGATATTGCAGAAGCAGTGAATGTAGCTATTTCCGGATATCACTTTGATTCAATCGATACAGATCAATTATCGGGTATTGTATCTGAAGATTTGGTTGTTAACGTATATTATAAGAATGATGCACCTGTTATTTATGCAGAAGATCAGCTATTAACAGTGGGTGACTCTTTTGATCCAATGGAAGGAGTTTATGCAACTGATACAGAGGATCAGGATCTGACTACAGCAATTCAAGTGATTGAAAATACTGTATCTACAACAGTACCGGGAACTTATTATGTGACGTATCAGGTAAGTGATTCTTTAGGTAAGACAGCAGAAAAAACAATTCAAGTTATCGTAAAAGAAAAAGAAGAGATAACACCTCCAACTGATAATGAAGATAATGAAGAGGATAATCTTCCTATTGATGATGGTGATACAATCGATGATGATTCAAAAGATGATGGCTCTGTAAAAACAAGCGATCATTCACAAATTGTTTTATATTCATTTGCAGTAGTATTATCTATCACAATTGCTGGTTTACTTCTAATTAAAAGAGAAAGAGATCATTTAAATAAATGATATATAAAAAGCAACAATTCGTTGCTTTTTATAATGTAATTTAAAATAATGATCTTAACTAAATTATAACGTTATAAATGAATGATAAATATAATAATAAAAATCAATTTTGAATTTATATAAAAGTAAGGAAACGCCTTGAAAATTATAGTGTTTATGCTAATATAAGTATATACTAAAAATTCAGAAAGGAGCTTGACATATGATAAAAAAGATAACTCATCATTTAATGATCACATGGTCGTCCTATTCATCATGTCAAGCAAAGAGCGCAGGTTGTTCGTTTTTATAGCGGATAATCTGCGTTTTCTGTATTTTTATTCATAAAAAAGGAGGGAAGCAATTATGAAAAAGTGGGATTTCAAAAAATGGTTATCTTGTTTATTAGCAACATTGATGATATTTATGAATGTTCCACAGATGATTCATGGACAGGATGATAGTATTTATGCTGTTGATAGTGAATCAGCACTAGTAGAAGCATTAAATGATTTAAATGAAGGTGAAACGATTCAGCTCACTGCTAGTTTTGACTTAACTGCTCATATTACGATCAATAAGGATGTGACAGTGGATTTAAATGGTCAGACAATTACAATGGGAAATTATTCATTTAAAATTCAAGGTACACAGGAAAATCCTATCACTGTGACTATTAAAGATAGTGGTGATAATGGAAAATTAACAGGTACAAATTATATTATTGATATGAATGGCGGTGGCGCTGATACAGTGAAATTTGAAAGTGGTACATTGGAAGGCACTGGATACAGAAATGCTGTTGTTAGAATACAAAATGGTGATTATTTTATAATGAGTGGTGGTACCGCAAGACAGACTCATAGTAATGCTACTTGGGTATTATATGTTATGGGTAGCGGCAAAGCTGAAGTAATAGAAGGCAGAATAGAAGGTTCTTATGGAATAAAAGCCAGTGCATCTGCTTCAACTGTTATTGTAGGAGCGAAACCAGCTGGAAGTAAACAAACAACAGAAGAAGCTAGCAAAGTATATGTAAGCAGCATCAATTCCTCTAAAGAAGATGCGGCAATTTTATTGTATAGCGGAACATTTGGAAAAATAACTGGTTCTGTAGGAAGCGGTTTTGTTTTGGATGGTTGGTTTGAACAGGATGTGTCTGGTGTTTTACCAGCTGGAATGATGTGTGCTGAAGTAGATGGTCACTGGGAAGTATCACAATTAACTCAAGAAAATGCTGTGGCTATGATTGGTGATACATATTATGGCTCACTTGTTAAAGCTGCCGCAGAGTTAAAAGATGGTGAAGTATTAGTACTTCTAAAAGATTACAATGGAACTCAAAATGTTAAAGTAACTGTAAATCATGCTATCATTGATCTAAATGGACATAATATTACTAATAGTACAACGGATGGATATGGATTAGAGATTACTTCGAATTCTGGTGATGCACAAGGAGAGCTTGGAGTGACTGTTCGTAATTCTTCAAGTACTATTTCTCGTATTAGCGCAAATATTCCTTTATATGCACGTTCAGGTAATAGTTTAAAGGCAATGCCAGTTTTATTAGCTGAAAATATTGAACTTGTATCAAATAGTGAAAATACGCTTATTGAACTTGGTACAAGTGCATATATAGAATATAATGAAAAAGTTGCTTCTTATATTACGGTTGGTGGCTTCTTATCTAATCATTCAGATGGAAAACAATATATTCATGGAAGTTTCACACAGGCAGCAGAAAATGATATAAATCATACAGCCGTATTATTAAATGATTATCAAGGTGGTATTTCACTAAGTGCAGAAAATATAAGTTTAACATTGGATTTAAATGGACATACAGTTACAAGCGATGGAATTTCTGTCATTCGTGTAAATACAAACGATGCAGAATTGACGATTAAAAACGGTGTGATGATCAATAATGATGGCACAGGAGCAGAAGTGGGGATTCCTGCTGGAGGTGCTCCAGGTGGCAATGTAACTTATTTTAATAATGTAACACTTAACCTTGAAAATGTTGATTTGATAGCAAATAGTACATCAAATGAAGATTATGGTATTGTTTGTAACGGTGTGAGCACTGGAATCAATATCAATTTAAAAGGCGGTTCAGTAATTGCAAATGATATGATTGGTATTTATTTCCCAGCAGCTGATAGTACTTTAACGATTGATGGAACGAAAGTGACAGGCACAACGGCTGTAGCAATAAAAGGCGGAACTGTAAATATTACTAATAACGCTGAAATTATAGGTACTGGAGAAAGACGGAATCCTACAGCAGGAATTAACAGTGGTGTAAATGATACGGGTGCTGCAATCTATGTTGAAGGAAATTATGATCGAGATATTCAGGTTAATGTAGATAATGGTACTTTTACAAGTGAAAAAGGTTTAGCTGTACAGATGCTTGAGGATAGTAGTGCCACTGGGGAAAAGAATATCGTTCTTAAAGGTGGAACTTATTCAAATAATCCTAATCCTGATTTTATCTACCCTGGATTAGGTGTTGTTGAAAATAATGATGAAACATTTACGATTGCCCGTAAGGCAAGTGTATATGTGAATGGTTTAAATGGTAATGATACAAATAGTGGTGAAGATCGTGATCATGCTGTCAGGACGCTGGAACATGCCTTAAATTTAGTAGATGAAAGTGGAACGATCTACATTTGTGGTGGAGTAACAATTGATTCATCATTGATGTTAGATGGTGTAAATATTGAACGTGAAAGTAATTATAAAGGAACTCTTTTAACTGTAACAGGAAGTGATACTGTATTAACAATTTCAAATACAACGATTGATGGTAAGAAGATAGAGGGTACTAGTTTTCTTGTTATTGTTACAAATGGTGCGACAGTCAATATTCAAGAAGGAGCAAAGCTTGTTAACAACAATAAGAGTGCAGTTTTTGTAGGAAATAGAAGCTATCTGAATATGAGTGGCGGTGAAATTTCTGGTAACCATGATGATGTTTGGGGTGCAGGTATTTTTAATTCTTCAGGAATGGTTAATCTTACTAGTGGTGAAATTAAAAACAATACGGCTGGACAAGGAGCAGGTATCGTAACACTAAATGGTACAACTATTTTAGATGGAGCTACGATTTGTAATAATGCTGCCGAAACATATGGTGGCGGTGTCTATGTATATGGAAATTTAAACAATTTAGCTGTTTTTGAAATGAAGAGTGGATCTATTACAGATAATACTGCATCAATAACAGGGGCAGGAATATTTACATATGCTTATGATGGAGATGTTACAGCGAAGATTTCTGGTGGTACAATCAAAGATAATGTTTCTACGGAAGAGAATATGGGGCATGCAATTACTATATTCGGATATGAAGGCAGCATCTTATATCCAAGATTAGAGTTAAGCGGTCAGCCACAAATAGATGGTGATATATTCTATCAAAATGATTATGAGGATGGCTATGTCATTTATGTTACAGATGAATTTAACCCGGTAAATCCGATTGAAATAAGTAGAAGTAATATTTTATATGACATTCCAGCTGTTAATTATGCAGATGGACTAACTCCAAATCGTGATAATTTTATTTCGGGTTCTTTATTTGATGGATTTGTTGTAGATGGTCAGAATTTAAATTGGGCAGAAGCAAGTATTGTTTATTTCTATGATGAAGATGAAAAAACGGAATATAGAGAATATCGCCATGGAGTAGTGCTGGGTGAAACGATTGATGGTGATGATGTTCCAACTCCTAGCAAGACAGGTTATACTCTTTCAGGATGGAAAGAAAGAGGAACTGATGATGTATGGGATATGGAAAATGATCAAGTAAGTAAGAACACTACACGTCTTGTTGCTATTTGGTCATTGAATGTACCAACTGTATCCATTGAAACAACATCAACGAATGTTCATGAAGGTCAAACTTCTGTATTAGAGGCAAAGGCTACCCATGAATTAGATAATTTGACATATACTTATCAGTGGTATAAGGATGGTGTTGTTCTTGAAGGTGAAACAAAGAGTACATTGACAGTTTCAGAGAGTGGAAACTATATGGTAAAAGTTAAAGCAAGTGATGGCCAAAAAACTTCTGCGGAAGTTGAAAGTGCAGTTCTTGAATTTACAGTAGAGGATCATGTTTATGTTCCAAATGTTACCGCTCCAACTTGTACAGAAAAAGGTTATACAACCTATACTTGTGATATTTGTGGTGATACTTATGTAGCCAATTATACAGATCCAACAGGACATAGTTATTCAGATTCATGGGTATCTGATGATACAAGTCATTGGCATGAATGTAGTGAGTGCAATGATAAAAAAGATGTAGCTGAACATATATACACATGGGTCATTGATAAAGAAGCTACAGCTACAGAAGCTGGTCTGAAACATGAAGAATGTACAGTTTGCGGTCATGAGAAAGCATCTGTTGAAATACCGGCAACAGGTGATCCAGATAAGCCAACAGAGGATACGGAAACTCCAAATACAAATGATGATAGTTATATCTTCTTGTGGTTGGGATTATTACTTGTGACAGGTGCTGTACTGTTGAGTACTTATATATATAAAAGAAAGACAGCTAAAAGATAAAGAATAATAACGTCCTGCGAATAAATGCAGGACGTTAATGTTATATTTTATGTAAGAATGAAAGATAGGTTAAAATTCTTATGATGAAATAGGAAAGACAATATGATAAGGCAATGTTATAATTGAGATAGAAAATCTAATTTACAGAGGTGTGTTATGGATAAGTATTTGGAAATAAAAATAAGATTTGAATCAATGGAAGATAAAGAAAATGCCTTATTGATGTCAAAATATATGAGAAATTTATTTAGCTTTTATGGAATTCCAACTCCAATAAGAAAGGCTATCTATAAAGATTTTTTCAAAGAAGAAAAGAAACAGAAAAAAATTGATTGGAATTTACTTGATCAATGTTATGAAGATGAACATAGAGAATTTCAGTATTTTGTTTGTGACTATTTAATTACGATGAATAATATTTTAACTTATGAAGATATTCCAAAAATAAAACAGTATGCGCAAACTAAACCATGGTGGGATACCATTGATTTTTTAGATAGTGTAATCGGAGAAATCGGATTAAGAGATCAAAGAGTGGATGCTTTGATGATAGAATGGTCAAAAGATGATGATTTCTGGATAAGAAGAATAGCGATTGATCATCAATTATGTAGAAAAGAGAAAACAAATAAAGAATTATTAGAAAAAATTATAATTAATAATTTTGATAGTGATGAGTTTTTTATCAATAAAGCCATTGGCTGGTCTTTAAGAGATTATTCTAAAACAAATCCTGATTGGGTAAGGGGATTTATTCATAAATATATGGATCAAATGAATAAATTAAGTATTAAAGAAGCAAGTAAGTATATCTAGTCTTTTAATTAGTAATGATACAAAAATTGATTATTTTTTGATGAAAAAAAAGTGTTTTAAATTTTCTAAAAAACAAAGCGTCTAATATGTAGCTGCTTTGTTTTTTTGATATTCTTCATTTTGAAATATTATTAAGATATGTAAGATATTCTTCCCTCTCTTTTGCTGGTATCTGCATCATATCAAATACTTCTTCCACACTCATATCATTATTCTTCTAGCCAACATGGACCTTTTTGTCCAGCGAGATTTCCGTTATGCTGCCTCTTTCTTCCTTGGGAGGATTGAGGCAGACCCAGATCGAATAGACCTTCTTGAGATTTTCATAACGGGAACCTCTGATCTGATCCTCATACTGCATGGAAAGCATACGGCTGCCATAGTAGACTCCTCTTGCCGATAAAGGATAGCCGGGATAGAAGTCATCCTGAATTTCGATATTGATGTAGAAGTCGATATCCTGATCACGCTTAGGCAGATGTGCCATAAAGAAGATATCAAAGACAGCTTTTCCTTCTTCCAGAGTATCCTCTTCAAACTGGGTAATGAAAGGTGAAAGACGATGAACTTCTTTCTGATTGACAGAGATGTCATGGATACACTTGCTGGCAATGATAAAGACATCGACATTACTGAATTCATGAATACAGCGTTTAAGGATATATGCGAGAAAGATAGGGCGAGCGAGGATCTGTTTACAAAATGTGTCATACTGCTTGTTGAGATTGCTCATACACACCTCCTACTTTTATATATCCATCAAATCGGCAAATTTCCCAAAATTCATAAAAACAATTTATTCTTTTCAAGAATACTGTTGATCATTATATGCCAAAGCTTTTGCATTAATATTTACCATAAACTTAAAGTATTTATTGTGATTGCTAAATAATGAATATTCTTTACTTTTTCATAAAGACAAAAGAAATCTAAATTTCCTTACTTATGTATATATCAACGATTTGTTTGAAAAGAGCGTTTGTTTTTATAATGGTTAATCATTTCTCACAAAAAACAGCGACATCAATCGCTGTTTAGTCTTTTACCAATACTTTTATGATCTCACCTGTATAAACACGATGATAATCTTTTAAAGGATAATTTTTATCAATGCTAGCATCTATGAACTGACTTGGATCAATATCATAGACGGCTATCTTACGGCAAATGATCGTGCATACAGTCTGATCAAATACCGGCGCATGTTCGATAAAATTTGTTGTAAAACCACAAGCCTCTGCTTTATCGATGTCCCTTCCGGATTTACTGCCACATAGTTTTAAGGCATCCCGATAACTATCATCAAAGAAAGAACAGCTAAAAGTATCATTGGTTTCCATGAACTCATAAGTATAACGCTGAGGACGAATATAAACATTCATGACATCCTTATTCCAAAGATGTCCGATCATTCCCCATGAAGCTGTCATCATATTAAACTTATCTTCACCAGCTCCTACTAACATCCAATCTTTTTTGATCATTTGAATCATGTTTTTACTGATTTCAGAGGCGTTGATTTCTTTCATTTTCTTATCCTTTCAGCATAATGAATGACATATGGCGGCCACAATCTTTATCTCTTCTAAAAGAGAAGAAATTTTCCGCATTTGAATATGTACAGTTTTTATCAACTGTAATATTTTTCATTGGTACGCCTTCATTTAAACACTGCAAACGATTTAATTCTTTATTATCAACGAAACCTTTCTGTGTTGTTTCATTGAAATAATAGGTTGATGATGTATCAAAGCTCATTGCTCTTACTTTTTCAATGACATCCATACCTACCTCAAAATTACTTTGAGTAATACTGGCACCGATGTATACTTTTAAGTTTTCAGGATTTACACCTTCATGTTCTTTTAAATAAGCAATGGATTTAGCTGTTATTTCTTTCACCGTTCCCTGCCATCCGGCATGGATCGCACAAACAATTTCTTTAATTGGATCAGCAATCAGTACTGGCACACAGTCTGCATGAAAAACCCCCAGACATACACCTTTTTCTTTTGTGTATAACGCATCGGTATCTTCAATAGCACTGGCATAGTCAAAGACACCTTTACCTAAATCATCTTTCGTTACTTCTTTGATATGATCGGAATGTGTCTGCTTAGAAAAGACACATCGATTCAAATCAATATTTAAATCCTTTGCAAAACGTGCGCGGTTGATCAAGACCGCTTCTTCTGATTTGCATACATGTAAAGCCATGTTAAAAGCTTCTGGCTGAGAAGCTACCTTTAACGTAGTTCCAGCGATATACTGTGCATTGTCTCTGACAATAATATATTTTTTCATAAAAATCACCTTTCATTATCTATTATTATATGGAAATAGTACCCAATGATGCCTAAAACATCTAATACTATTATTATACGGGTTTTATGAGAAAAAGCAATCATGTTGATTAAAAAGCTACGTAATCAGACTGTAAAACATGTTATAATGAGAGAAAGAATCAAGGAGCTAACTATATAAAAATCAAGAGAATTAGATGAAAAAGTTTGAAAATATAAAATTTCTAGTTTTGTATGTTAGCTGGAGCTGTTCTTTGAAAAGTGAATAGTGATTTGTACTTTTTGGGCATGATGAAAACAACCTTGATGAAGGGAATTTCTAAAATTTGTTTGAAGTTAATTATTTATCTTAACAAATCAGGATTAAATGGCTGATTCGTAGTGACTAAATGATAGATAACTCTAAGCAGCTTTCTTACACAGTGTCCTTGAGCACAGCGATGTCCCTTGCCTTGAGAGATCTTAAGCTGATAGTATTCCTTGAATACAGGATTGCATCGAATAACTGTCAGTATGATCTGATACAAGGTCTTTCGAAGATACTTTGATCCTTTCTTGGCAATAGCTGTATGCTGTGCAGCAAACTGACTTGATTCGTAATGGTAAGGGGCCACCCCTGCAGCCTTTATGATTTTTCTTGCATTAGAATAGTTGCTTATATCTCCTAATTCCGCTAAAATAGAAGTACCAGAGAAATGAGAAATTCCTGGTATGGAGAGGATAGGAGAGTTTGTCTTGAGCGAGAACTCTTCTATTTTTTTATCTATTTCAGTAATTTGCTCATGGATCAATTCTATTTGATCGACCAGATGTCTGATCTGAATAACGTCTGCTGATGAAGGAATTCCAACAGAGGATTTTGCACGATCCTTAAGCATTTCAGGGGTTAAAGAAATACGTCTTCCTCTGCCTTTGTATTCAAAGCATCGACGAATCCTTCTTATATCAGCATTAGCGATAGCTTCAGCACTGCCAAAAGTTTTAAGCACCGCCATATATACACGGCTATATTTGGAATCAAACAGACTGTTGAATTCAGGGAATACAATATCAATACACCTTTGCAGGCGGTTTGAGTAGACATTGAGCTCTTCCTTCAGATTATGATGATGTCTGGTTAACTGTTTCTGTTCATAAAGATCGAAGCTGTTAACTTTCGTGATACGATACTGCTTTTTACGTTCTGGAGTATCCAGGACATCACAAATAGTCAAAGTGTCGAGCT
Source organism: Traorella massiliensis (assembly GCF_900104665.1). GTDB lineage: Bacteria > Bacillota_I > Bacilli_A > Erysipelotrichales > Erysipelotrichaceae > Traorella > Traorella massiliensis. The sequence continues at coordinate 412,885 of NZ_LT629969.1, forward strand.
TATCATTTTTGGTAATACCACCTTGCATTTTACGGGAAAAATCAGTGGTTGTAGGATTGATAAGAGCAACGGAGAAGTTTCTATCCAGAAGAAATCTCAACAAAGCAAAATGATAGTGTCCGGTATCTTCCATACCAATTAAGATAGATTTTTTAGAGTAAGGTTTAAGATTTTGAATAAGCAGATCAAAGCCATGTTTATCATTAGAGAAAGAAGCAGGGTGAACGATAAGTTCTCCGGTATCTTTATCCATGATACAAAAGAAGTGTTTATTCTTTCCAATGTCGATTCCAACTAATTTCATGATATAAAATCCTTTCTTTAAAATACGTGAAAATGGTATCCACAACACTTAAACCACAAAACCTGGTTCAAAATACGAATTCAAAGACTCATCTAACTCATCATTATTTAGGAATAAGGTGTGGTAAGAACCTCCTTAAAGTAGTCAAGCCACAAGGAATAATACAAATCCACATTCACATTATTCAATTTTACAGATTAACAAAACCGTAATCAACCACGGTTTAAAGGGTTGATAGAAAGGAAAAGTATACTGTAAATGACTATTAAATGAGTCATTTATAATATACCAGGAATCTTATGTATTATAAAAAAATAGTAGGCCAGCATCTATATCTTTCTCCAATGGATATTGAAAATGAAGCAGAAATCATGACCAGATGGCTGAATGAGGATCGAGATATTGCCTATTTTAATGGTTTTTATGGAAGCCTTATGGGAAAAGATAAAATCAGTGATATGATGAGCCGGTGGAATGAAGGCCCGTTTGTATTTTCAATCGTTTCTTTAGAAGATAACTCTTTTATGGGTCATATTTCTTTATTTAATATAGCTTCACATGAACTTCATGTAACGATGGGGATTTATCTTGGTGAACAGTATCGTCATAAAGGGTATGGCAGTGAAGCAATTAAATTATTATGTGATTATATTTTTGATACTCAGCGTTTTAATGCCATTCATCTGGAAGTGTTTGGCTTTAATGCACATGCTGTTAATGTTTATAAAAAAGCAGGATTTGTAGAATGTGGACGCTGGCATAAAGCACTATATCACTTAGGTGAATATCACGATATCATTCTCATGGAGCTTTTAAAAGATGATTATAAGTAAATCAGTATCATGCTGATTTATTTTTTTATATATTAGGAAATTTCAAATTTAGGGGGAGAAGGTCAAAAAAGCACCCCGATATAAAAGGGCGCATTAAAAACAGGAATAGATAGAACGTTTTTTACTGCTCTCTATTCTTGACTTTATTGTAATAATCCATCGTTACAACTTCACCATCTTCGCATTTGTAACACGCCGATGAGAAATGATCATCCAGACCGCATTCTTCATTCATTTCGCTGATCTCCGCAATCAGCCATGAGGGAATCTTCTGCTCGTGTCCGCATGCAAGACACTTGCACCTTACAAATTCGTCCCTGGCTATAAGATCCATTTCGTCAAATAATTTTTTATCTTTCTTTATCATCGCAATCAGCTCCTTTCCATCCTGTATCATCCGAAGATAAAGACCTCGACGAATTCCATGACTCTCCCGCATGAACATTTCAGCGGAAAGCAAAAGAAGGAGATGTGAAGGTGCCGGTGGAACCACGCCGCTAGAAAGGCAGGTGGGTATGCAGATAGGGGGTTGCTTATTTGCATATGATTTTGGTTACAAAATCATTTTCTTGTACTTGACTTAAAGTTTACTTTAACTTGTATAATGCTAATAAAAGACGAGGAGGAGATCATATGTCATATTCTATTCAGGAAGTAGCTGATATGATGAAAGTTAAAACATCGACCTTGCGTTATTATGATTCTGAAGGGTTACTTCCAAATATCAGACGGGTAAATGGAAAAAGAGTTTTTGAAGATAAAGATTTTAAGTGGCTTAGAGTGCTGAATTGTATGAAAAATATTCATATGCCGGTTAAAAAGATCAAGGAATATGTAATATTGGCTCAACAGGGTGATGCTACCCTACAAAAAAGATATGAGATGATTTTGGAACAAAAAAGAAATATCGAAAATCAGATCAAAGAGCTGCAGACTTGTTATAAAGAATTTGAATATAAAGAATGGTATTATAAAACAGCGCTAGAGGCTGGAACTGAGAAGGTCGTGGAAAATATCTCGGCGGAAATGCCAACGCTGGAAATTGATGAAATTCCTAAAGATTATAAGAAAGAGGATGAATAAAATGCAGGAACAATTAAAATTAACAATGGAATGGGATAAGACATTCCCTAAGAGTGATAAAGTAAATCATCATAAAGTAACCTTTCATAACCGTTATGGTATCACATTAGCAGCTGATATGTATGAACCAAAAGAAATACAGGGAAGGTTAAGTGCTATTGCTGTTTGTGGACCTTTTGGAGCGGTTAAGGAGCAGGCAAGTGGATTATATGCTCAGACATTGGCAGAAAGAGGTTTTATAACAATAGCCTTTGATCCGTCTTTTACAGGTGAAAGCGGAGGAATTCCACGTTATATGGCTTCACCGGACATCAATACGGAAGATTTCCAGGCAGCAGTCGATTTTCTTTCAGTTCAAAAAAATGTTGATCCAGAAAGAATGGGTATCGTAGGAATATGTGGCTGGGGAGGCATGGCACTTAATGCAGCAGCGCTAGATACCCGCATTAAAGCAACTGTGACTTCTACGATGTATGATATGAGTCGTGTGAATGCTCAAGGATATTTTGATGCGGAAAATACGGCTGATGCCCGATATGAAAAAAAGAAAGTCTTGAATGCTCAAAGAGTGAAAGACTATATAAATGATAGTTATGCTTTAGGTGGCGGTGTTGCTGATCCGCTTCCAGCAGATGTACCTTTCTTTGTGAAAGATTATCATGCTTACTATAAAACAGATAGAGGCTATCATCCTCGTTCATTGAATTCAAATGGCGGATGGAATGTCATTGGCTGCATGTCTTTTTTAAATCAGCCGATTCTTCAATATAGTAATGAAATCCGCAGTGCAGTATTGCTCATCCATGGTGAAAAAGCACACTCCTGTTATTTCAGTAAAGATGCGTATGCCAACATGATCAAAGATAATCCTTATACGGATAATAAAGAATTAATGATTCTTCCTAATGCTGTACATACGGATTTATATGATCAGCTGGATATCATTCCATTTGATAAAATAGAAAAGTTTTTTAGAGAATATTTAAAATAAAGTATAAATATAAGACTGAATCAGGATAAATTCTGTTTCAGTCTTATTTATTATGCTTGTATATCTTCTTATTCCTAAGCAAGTTTGATATAATAAAAAAATGAGGAAGCTTAAAATGAGAAAAAAAGCATATTATATTCAACAGATAATGATTTCATCTATTTCCGCAATTCTTTTATTTAATATTATCATAAAATCAGAAAATTTATTAATGAAGGTCATTTTAATTCCTTTCGCAATGAATGTGGTCATCATTCTATTAAAAAATATCTTACTGATGAATCATAAACAGAAATGGGCAGATCTATGTAGTAAATCATATAAAATGATCTACTATATCTACTTTTTTATCATTATTGTTTATTGGAGTTATCTAAGTATTCGAAATGGCAATCTTTTTAATCTGATCATTACGATTCCTTTTTGGATCATGATCATTTATCAGATTTATCGAAAATTTTTCAAGCGTAAAGATGAGGTGAAAACGTCAAATTTCGATCCTCGATTGCTCATAGGGGGTCTTTTAGTAGGTTTATGCTTTGTGATTGGTATATTTATGTTCTTTTTTGGAATCAAAGATGTTTATGAACAAAGTATCATTACAAGAACCTATGTTCCAATAGAAGGTACTTTTTATGATTATGAAATCTATGATAGTGATGAAGATGGGACAACCTATTCACTGATCTATCGTTATGAGGTAGAAGGCGTGACTTATCAGGTTCAAACTAATTATGGAACAGGTTCTATTCCATCGTATAATAGTAAAAGAGAAGTACGGTATAATCCAGAAAATCCTCAAGAAGCAGTTCTTTCAGGAACAAGTGGCAATCGTGCATTAGTATTCATAGGTGCTTTTTTCACATTAGTTTCTTTGGTATTCGTGTTTGCATTTTTAAGTGATATGGGATATCTTGATCATCTTAAATTTGATTTTATGGGAACATATGTTGGAGCCGTCTTTTTAATTATAGGAATAGGTGTTTTTGTTATGCAGATAGGAACAGCTGGATCTCTAGTTGAAATGTTCCATACAATGGGGCTTTGGATCTTTATTCCTGTTTTATTTGTGATCGTAGGAGGTCTTCTTTTGGTGAAAAGCTTATTTGTAAACAGAAAACAATAAGATAGATTAATCAATGGTTTTATATTTATTACAATGATATAATAAAAATATGAAAAAAATATATTTAATTGGCGGGACAATGGGTGTTGGCAAGACATCTGTATGTCAGTATTTAAAAAAAGAATTATCGAATTGTGTTTTTCTTGATGGTGACTGGTGTTGGGACAGTTTTCCTTTTGTTGTGAATGAAGAAACGAAAACGATGGTCATTGATAATATCGTTTATCTATTAAATAATTTTATTCATTGTTCAGCTTATGAGCATATATTGTTTTGCTGGGTCATGCATGAGCAGTCAATAATAGATATGATCATTAAAAAGCTGGATATTAGAGATTGTGATGTATGCTCTTATTCATTAATAGCTGATGAATCATGTTTGAAAGAAAGATTAGAAAAAGATATTGAAGAGGGTAAAAGGAGTGAAGATATTCTAGAAAGAAGTCTTGAACGTTTGCCTTTGTATGAAAAACTTTCTACGATCAAGATTGATACGAGTCATAAATCGCTTTCTATGATTGCTGATGAGATCATTCAAAAAGCAAATCATGTCATGATACGCCTTTATCGTGAAGAAGATCTTACTGATGTTGCAGTGTTGTTTTATGAATGTGTGCATACGGTAAATGCGAAGGATTATACTCAAGAACAGCTGGACGCCTGGGCAGATGGTAAAATAGATTTGGAAAAATGGAATCAGTCTTTTTTGAAACATATCAGTTATGTTGCATTAAAAGATGGAAAAATTGTAGGTTTTGGTGATATTGATCCTAGCGGATATCTGGATCGATTATATGTCCACAAAGATTATCAGCATCAAAAAATAGCGACCCTTTTGTGTCAGCGGCTTGAACGTTCCGTGCATGTTCCAAAAATTGTTGTTCATGCTTCAATTACCGCAAGACCTTTTTTTGAAAAAAGAGGATATCATATCATAAAAAAACAGCAAGTAGAAAGAAAAAAAATCTTATTGACAAATTATGTCATGGAGAAATTGATGTTTTAGGAGTAATTATGGAAGTACTGTATCAGGATAAAAATATAGTCGTATGTATCAAGCCAGTAGGACTTGATTCAGAAAAACAGGTTGTGGAAATCCTTAAAGAGCAGCTTGGAGGAGATATCTATCCTTTGCATCGGTTAGACTTAAATGTTGGTGGTATCATGGTTTATGCTCGTCATTCAAAGAGTGCGGCTTTATTTTCAAAGATGATTCAAAATAATGAAATGGTCAAAGAATATGTGGCAATGGTGCATGGCAAACCAACTGAATGGGATGTTTGGGAAGATTATCTTTTTAAAGATTCTAGAAAGAATAAAGTTTTTGTCGTTAAGAAAATGCGTAAGGGTGTTAAACAAGCCAAATTGGAATATAAACGTTTAACCATAGAAAAAGATCAATCATTGGTAAGGGTAAGACTGTATACGGGTAGAAGTCATCAGATTCGTGTACAGTTTGCAAGTCGTGGATTTCCTCTTGTGGGTGATCATAAATATGGTTCAAGGGCGGATGTAGCTTCACCGATGCTTTTTTCATGCAGGCTTTCTTTTCCATATCAGGGGAAGACCTATTGTTTTGAGGCTTATCCTTTGTGGGCTCAAAAAGCGATTCAATTGGATATTCAGAAATTATCCAGTCATTATGAAGTAAGAAGGCTTGAAAAAGAGAATATTGATCAGATTTATGATCTATGTAAGGAAAATCCTTTATTTTATGAATATCATCCACCTTTTGTTACTAAAGAAAGTATTGAAGATGATATAAAAGCATTACCGCCACGTAAAGAATATAAAGATAAGTATTATATTGGTTTTTTTGAAGGTGAAATACTTGTGGCTTTTATGGATCTTATTCTTGACTATCCAAAAGAAAAGACTGCTTTTATTGGTTTCTTTATGATGAATCGTGATTATCAGGGAAAAGGAATAGGAACTCAGATCATTGATGAAGCATTTGCTTATTTAAAAGAAAAGGATTTTGAAAAAGTTAGATTGGCTTATGCAAAGGGAAATCCACAGAGTGAAGCTTTTTGGACAAAGAATGGCTTTCTAAAAACAGGTTTAGAAATACCAAATGATTTTTCAAGTTATATCATTATGGAAAAGAATTGGAGATAAAAAGATGAAGATAGAAATCAAAGAATATATAAAAGATAGAATGGGTGATGTTTTAGCTTTTGAAAAAAGACTTCGAGAAGAGGAAGATGTCTGGGGCTGGGAAATTGATGAGGCTTATGTTCAATCAGTTGAAAAGTCATTTGATGATCCTGCATTTCAAACATCAATTTCATTACTGGCTTATGTGGATGGGCATGTTGTCGGCCGTATTGATTCTACGATGATTGCCTCACATTTTGATGGTTCTAAAAAGGCATATCTGGACTGGATCTGTGTATTGAAAAGTCATCGTCATCAACAGGTAGCACAGAACTTATTGATGGCATTGATTCAAAGATGGAAGTGTAAGGGGGTGGATACACTGATTGCGTTAACGGCTTCTAATGATGAGGCGCAACGTTTTTATAAAAGTGTTGCACACTCAGAAATGAGAGATATTGGAATATGGATCGATATCAATCAATATGAAAAACTATAAAAAATAAAAGTCTCGAGCTGAGACTTTTTTTCATAAATTTAACACCCGATTGCCATGCCTGTCCAGCCTTTTCACCGATGGCATAATAGCCGCTTTGAAATTGATTAAGCTACTACATTTACGATTTCACCTAATACTCTGAATCCATATGCTGCATGCTGGTAATTTCATTATAATCAATGGTGAAAGAAAGGCAAGTACCTGTTTTTTGGTAAGGTACTATTATAAAGGTAAGTATGATCAAGAAATATATTGAAGAGGCAAATTTTGAAGATGCAGGATTTAGTTATACTCTATCTTGAATTAATGGAAAATATAAGATGGTGATTTTATATTGTCTTATGGAATTTCAACCAGTGCGTTTTAATGAATTGCAACGATATTTGAAAAAAATATCAGATAAGACATTGAGTCAAAATTTAAAAGAATTAGAAAAAGATGGATTGATTTATAGAAAAGTTTACTCTCAAATTCCTCCGAAGGTAGAATATTCATTAAGTGAACGAGGGTCTTCACTTATGAAAGTATTAGATGAAATGTGCATCTGGGGTGAAAAGAACCGTGTGTAGAAAATGCGGTTTTATTTTGTGAAGAAATATTGAAATTTTTTATTTTTTAGCACTAAAGTGTTGACAGTGCTAACTGGTTGTGCTATTCTATTAGCAGCAAGAGATTTAGAGTGCTAGGAAGGAGTGGCTTATGGAACTTACTGAACGTCAAACTAAAGTGTTTAAGACCATTGTAGAAGAGTTCACTCGAACAGCTGAACCAGTGGGAAGTCACACGCTGATGAATTTACTGGACTTTCATGTTTCTTCGGCAACTCTTAGAAATGAAATGGCTGCTCTAGAGGAAATGGGCTTGCTAGAGAAAACACATACTTCTAGCGGACGAGTACCATCAACCAAGGGTTATCGTTATTATGTCGATCATCTGATGGTAAAGCATATTGAACCAAAGATGATGAATGCGTTACAAACGATTTTTGATGCCCGCAATTCAAGTATGGAGGAGGTTGTTCGTCAAAGCTGTGATATACTTTCGCAGATGACAAATCTTACATCTGTTGCTTTAGGGCCGGATGCCAGATATCAGGCACTACAGCATATCACACTGATTCCGTTAAATGAAAAAAGTGCGGTGGCGATTTTTGTCACCAATCACGGACATACTGAGAATAAGACTTTCCAGTTTTCAGAAAGTGTCAGTATGAATGATTTGACGACCTGCTGTAATCTGTTGAATGAAAATTTGGTAGGCGTACCGTTGAATGAAGTGGTTGATCGAATGGTAGAAATTCAGCCTTTGCTGGCGGCAAAAGTACAGCGTCATGAAATGCTGTTTGAGGCTTTTGTCAATGCATTTGTGAAATTTGCCAGTGATCAGGTTTATTTCAGTGGACAAAGCAATATGCTGTATCAGCCGGAATTTGCGGACATTGAAAAGTTAAAGAAAATGATGAGTATGCTTGAGGACAGTTCCCTGTGGCGTCAGATAGCTGAGGAAAATACGGGTACTGTTGTTCGTATTGGAAAAGACAATGTCAAACTTTTAGATACGGATGACGTAAGCGTAGTTGCCAGTAAATTTAAAATCCATGGTGATGAGGAAGGTCAGCTGATGATCGTAGGACCGACTCGTATGCCATATAATGAAGTGGTGGCGCTGATGGAATATGTCAGCAGACGAATCGAGGAGATGTTTAATGATGACTGATAAGAAAAAGAAAAAAGATGGAAATGAAAAGGAAGAAATTGTTGCTGAAGCTGTTGAAGATACAGAAAGTACGAAAAATGCGGAAAGTGAAACAGATAAGCTAAAGGAAGAAATTGAAAATCTAAAAGCAGAACTTGCTGAAAGTAAAAATGCTTTCTATAAGGCTTATGCTGATACGGAGAATACAAAAAGACGACTTCAGAACGAATTTGAGAAGAGCAATAAATATAAGCTCCAGGATTTTGGAAAAGAAGTTCTTCCGATCATCGATAATCTGGAAAGAGCCCTTCAGGTAAATACTGATTCTGAAGAGTTGAAAAACTATGCTAAAGGATTTGAAATGATCTATGCACAGCTTGTAGAAGTTTTGAAGAAGCAGGGAATTGTTGAAATTGACTGTTTGAATAAAGAATTTGATGCGAATTACCACCATGCAATCATGCAGGAGGCCAAGGAAGGCGTAGAAAGTGGGATCGTCATTGAAGTTCTTCAGAAAGGATATATGTTAAAGGATCGTATTTTACGTCCTGCACTTGTAAAGGTAAGCGAATAAGGAGGAGAAAAGATATGTCAAAGATTATTGGAATTGATTTAGGTACAACCAACTCATGTGTTGCTGTTATGGATGGCAGTGACTGCAAGGTTATCACAAACCCTGAAGGAAACCGTACAACACCTTCAGTTGTAGCGTTTAAAAATGGCGAAAGAATTGTGGGTGATGCAGCTAAACGTCAGGTTGTTACAAATAAGGATACAGTATCATCTATCAAACGTTTGATGGGTACAAACCAGAAAGTAACTTTGGAAGGAAAAGAATATACACCGCAGGAAATCAGTGCTATGATTCTTCAGTATCTGAAAACATATGCTGAAGGTTATCTGGGAGAGCCAGTAACAAAAGCTGTTATTACAGTTCCTGCTTACTTTAATGATGCTCAGCGTCAGGCTACAAAAGATGCTGGTAAGATTGCTGGTTTGGAAGTAGAACGTATTATTAACGAACCAACAGCAGCAGCATTGGCTTATGGTTTGGATAAGAGCAGTGATCGTGAACAGAAGGTTTTAGTATATGACTTAGGTGGAGGAACATTCGATGTTTCTATCCTTGAATTAGCTGATGGTACATTTGAAGTATTGTCAACTTCTGGTGATACTCACTTAGGTGGTGATGACTTCGATAATGTTATCGTTAACTGGATGATCGATACATTCAAGAAGGAAAATGGTATTGACTTGTCAAGTGATAAGATGGCTATGCAGCGTTTGAAGGAAGCTGCTGAAAAAGCAAAGAAAGATTTGAGTGGAACGGTTCAGACACAGATCTCATTGCCATTCATCTCTGCTGGTGCTAACGGACCATTACACTTTGAAGCTACATTAACTCGTGCTAAATTTGATGAAATGACAAAGTCATTAGTTGAACGTACGATCACACCGGTACGTAATGCATTAAAGGATGCCGGATTAACAAAGAATGATATTCATCAGGTATTGTTAGTTGGTGGTTCTACACGTATTCCAGCTGTACAGGAAGCTGTTAAGAATGAATTAGGAAAAGAACCAAATAAATCTGTTAACCCAGATGAAGCAGTTGCCGTAGGGGCTGCTATTCAGGGTGGAGTTATCTCTGGTGATGTAAAAGATGTCTTATTGCTGGATGTTACACCATTGTCATTAGGTATTGAAACGATGGGTGGTGTCATGACAGTATTGATTCCACGTAATACAACAATTCCTACAAGTAAATCACAGATTTTCTCAACAGCTGCTGATAACCAGCCTGCAGTAGATATCCATGTACTTCAGGGTGAAAGACCAATGGCAAATGACAACAAGACATTAGGATTGTTTAAGCTGGATGGTATTGCTCCTGCAAGAAGAGGTATTCCACAGATCGAAGTTACATTCGATATCGACGTTAACGGTATCGTTCACGTATCTGCATTGGATAAAGGTACAAATAAGAAACAGTCTATCACAATTTCAAACTCTTCAGGATTAAGTGATGAAGAAATTGAAAGAATGGTAAAAGAGGCTGAAGAACACAAGAATGAAGATGAAAAACGTCGTGAAGAAGCTGAATTGAGAAATAAGGCAGAAGCCTTCATCAATCAGATCGACTCTACATTAGCTGATGCTGGTGATAAGATCGATGCAAAACAGAAAGAAGAGACTCTAAGACTTCGTGATGAATTGCAGAAAGCTTTGGATGACAACGATATGGAAGCTGTAAAGACAAAGCTGGATGCTTTGGAAAAGGCAGCTCAGATGGCTTCTGAACAGATGTATCAGCAGCAAGGTGCAAGCGGAAACGCTCAACAGTCAAACAACAATGATGATAATGTTGTTGATGCAGATTTCACTGAAAAGAATTAATATTGAAAAGAAATTCTAGCTATGCTAGAATTTCACTGCTGAAAGGTGGGAAAGAATGGCAAAAAGAGATTATTATGAAGTTCTGGGGCTTCAAAAAGGAGCTACAGATGCTGAAATAAAAAAAGCTTATCGTCAAATGGCGAAAAAATATCATCCCGATGTGAATAAAGCAGCAGATGCAGAAGAGAAATTCAAGGAAATCAATGAAGCTTATGAAGTATTAAGCGATCCTCAGAAGAAAGCAAACTATGATCAGTTTGGTCATGCTGGTATGGATGGTGCCTTTGGTCAAGGAGGCTTTACTGGTGGATTCAGTGACTTTGGGGATATTAATGATATTTTCGGTTCATTTTTTGGTGGTGCAAGTCAGAGACGTTCTTCAAATGGACCAAGAAAAGGGAACGACCGTTTCATGCAAATGCGTATTGGCTTCATGGAGGCAATCTTTGGTAAAACAGAAGAAATTACGATTGAAGTTGATGAGCAGTGTAGTGAATGTTTAGGAAGCGGTGCAAGAAGTAAAAGTGATATTCAAAGCTGTTCCAGATGTAATGGAACAGGACAAGTTCAATCACAGAATCGTACGCCTTTTGGAGTATTTATGTCATCCAGCGTATGTCCGGAATGTAATGGAAGCGGAAAGAAAATTTTGCACAAATGTCCAAAATGTCATGGACGAGGCTATGAGCATAAGCGTGTAAAGCTGGAAATCAAGATTCCTGCTGGTATTCAGTCTGGTCAACAGATCAGAGTTAGCGGCAAGGGTGAAAGAGGCATCAATGGTGGACCTAACGGAGATTTATATATTGAAATTTTAGTAAATCGTCATCCTAATTTTGTTCGAGATGGTAATGATATTCGTATCAGTATACCTATCAGTGCTGTAGATGCAACACTTGGATGTAAAGTAGATGTTCCAACCGTATATGGTGATGTAGAATTGACGATTCCAGCTGGAACACAGCATGGAACGCAATTTAGACTACGTGGTAAAGGTGTGAAAGGACCTCGTGCCCAGGGAGATCAGTATGTAGAAGTTCGTATTGAAATTCCAACAAAACTTTCAAGAGAAGAGCATAAGTTATATGAAAAACTACGTGATTCTAAAGAAAGAGAATCTGCTTTCGATAAGTTCAAAAAATCATTTAATATTTAACGTCTGATTTCATTCAGGCGTTTTTTTTAAAGATAACCACCGTTAATTCACGGTGGTTAATTTAGATAAGAAATTCTGATAGTCTTTTACATAATATCTGATATTCTTACGCCCTTTTTGAATGATTGTATGTCCCTCTGATTCTAGCTTTTCTTTTTGTGCTTCAATACCGCCAGGATATTTTGCATTTAGTTCTCCATTTGCCTTTAATGTCCGCCAATAAGGTGTTTTATTTTCTGAACGCTGGTAGCTTGCCCATGCTGCAATAGAAACAAAGATTCCTGCTGTTATAGGGTCTGTGAAATCAGCATGATTCATTTTTGCTAGATAATCTCGAATAATACCTACTGTTATGACTTTTCCATAAGGTACAGTTTTCATGATTTCATCATAAACAATGGGTGGTGCAAAAAACATTTTTTCTCCGCCATATTTCTCGATGGAAGTTTTGTCTGAAATAATCTGTATTTTAGGCATATCTTTATTATTATGTAACATCGCATTAAAATCTTTTTTATTTTCATTTGCCATATTATGACACCTCCTATTTTTATTATAGAGATTGAAATGTTTCCATGCAATGAGACTATAAGAAAATTTGTATCTTTATTACTTTAAATTTACTTATAAGTTTTTATGCTTTTACATGATGAAATTATGATATAGATGTAAGAATAAAGGAGATTGATAAAATGATATAGTCTAAACATAAAAATTACTTAAAATTTAATGGGAAATTATGGTTGTAATGTATGCGGTTAGATGTTACTATGGGAGTAGGCAGGACAAGATATTAAAATGCTGAAACTGTAAAAGAAAAGGAGAAAATTATATGAAATACAGTAGGTTTTTGAAGAAAGTACTTGTCTCAATCATTACATGCTTTATGTTTATTGGTTTTGTACCAACAGTACGTGCCGTAGAAACGTATACAGTAACGTACACGGATGGGAGCTCTTCTGAGAAGTATTTCCCGGATCAGGTTTATACAGTAAATGCTGGTGATCTTGTTCCTGCTTTTGAGGGTACACCGACACGGGATGGCTGGGTTTTCACCACTTGGAATGCAACGTATAAAAACGGTGAGCAGACAAAAGAAACGGTTACGAAAAATCGTACATTTAGTGCTCGCTGGGTGAAAATGCCAAATCATTTGGATGCCGCTACAGCAGTTCATGCAACCATTCGTGCAACTGACGAATTCCGTCAGTATGGTGGTTTTGATTTACGTGATTTCACTTTGATTGCTGATACCTTTACGGTCAATGAAACTGTTTGGAATGAAGAAAGAGGATGTATGACAGCTTCCGTTACTATTACGGATATAAAGCCTTATGAGGAAAAAGTGACTGAAAAATATGGTCATACATATGTTTTCAATAGTGATAAAACACCTGAGGAAAATTTAACAATTCATTTTATAAATAGATTAAATTATAAAGGAAGTTCTTCTTCAGGAAATTTACAAGCTACTTTTGGAGGATGGATTTTAGATAGTACATATTATCCAGGTGGTGTTCGCTCACAACTGATTTTTAACAGGGAATATGATATAACCTTTAAAGATGGCTTAAATGGAACTATTTTCGCAGATAAAGAAGTACACATTCTAGAAAGTTCAGGTGCTGGAACACCATTTAGTGTTTTTGGTAACGATCCAACACGCATTGGATATAAGTTTAACGGATGGACAAGCCAGAATAATAATTTGACTGAAGATAAAACAAAAGTTGAAGGTGATGATGTCTTAACTGCTCAGTGGCTTAAGATGAATGATGTTACCATTGCTTTTAATGCCAATGGCGGTGATACGATTGATCCGGCAACTGTTCAATATGGTGAACGTTATAGTTTCCCATCTTCACCGTTAAGTGGATATAGCCAGGATGGCTGGTATTTATATGATAACGGTCAAATAGGTGAATTTTATGTAAAAGGCGGTAAGAGCAAAGTTGTTGAAACTGAGGATTCTTTATCTTTGATCATGGCACGTAAGGTGCTTGCACCTTCTGTGGAAATTATATTAACAACTGAAGCTACAGAGATTGGTGATAATTATCAGTTCTATTATCCAAAAAATTCAACACGTATTCTTACAGCTGAAGTTACAGAGTATAATGATTTTGATTATACATATGAATGGTTTAAAGATGGTGTAAAAATTGAGGGTGAAAATGATAAAACACTTAGACTTGCTGGTAATGTAAGTGATAGTGGTACGTACAGTGTTACTGTTACAGCTGCTCAGAAAGATGGCAGTAATGTTATTGTTACAGAGAAATCTGCTTCTGCTAGTGCAAGTCAAAAAGTAAAAATCATGAAAACCGCTAACTCCGTTTACTATGATGCTAATGGTGGTGAAGGTGGACCAACAAATAATTTCACAAATGCAAATGAAATCGTAGTTGCTGCTTCACAGCCAACACGTATAGGTTATACTTTTGAAGGCTGGAATACGAAGGCTGACGGAAGTGGCGAAAGCTATAAAGCTGGTGAAACAATAGCATTAAATGATAATGGAAATGGTGGCGTCCGTGTTGATCTTTATGCACAGTGGAAACCAATTGCTTTTACTGTATCTTTTGGTGATGATGCGCCAGCACAAAGCGTTGATTATGGAAAGACGGCTGTAAAACCTGATGATCCTGAAAAAGAAGGTTATACATTTGTTGGATGGTTTAATGGAGATAAAGAATATGATTTCAATACTCCGGTAACAGCCGATATTACGTTGACTGCTAAGTATGAAGTAACAAAATATACGGTATCATTCAGTGATGGTGTAGAAAGTCAGGAAGTAGAACATGGAAAGACAGCTGTAAAACCAGCTGATCCAAAAAAGGAAGGCTATACATTTATTGGATGGTTTAATGGAGATAAAGAATATGATTTCAGCACTCCGGTAACGAGTGATTTAGAATTGACAGCTAAGTTTGAAAAGAATAATGTTCCTGTTGATCCTGAAAAACCAGTAGATGATAATACAACTGAAACACCTCAGACACCGAATACAGGTGATACAAGTATGTATTTCTATTATGGATTGATGCTGATTGCTTGTGCGGGAATTTTCTTTGCAAGAAAAAAAGCATCTGTGAAATAAGTATTGAATTAGGACATGGGTCTTCTGGCGAAGGCTCATGTTTTTATTTGTGAATAAACTCTTAAAGATTACATTGATAGCGAAAAAGGGTGATGTTATAATAGGGTTACTTTAGTAAAGAAATTATAATAGGAGGATATATGATTTTCGCATTGATTATTTTTCTTGTAACGTATGCTTTGATGCTTGCCTTTCAAAAATATCGTCCATGGATTGCATTAACATCAGCATCAGTATTTGTGATTCTGGGAATCATAGGCATGTATGATATGAGTTTTTTAGATGCTTTGGGTGCCGTTGATTATAATGTGCTTTTAATGATTGGCGGTACGATGGGAACTGTTACCTTGTTTGTAGAAAGCAAAATGCCTGCCCGTTTGGCAGAAATACTGATTTCAAAAGTTCCTGATGTGAAATGGGCAGTAACTTCTTTGGCTTTATTTGCCGGAATTATCAGCGCTTTTGTTGACAATGTCGCAACTGTTTTGATGGTAGCACCTATTGGTTTGGCTATTTCAAGAAAGTTAAAAATATCCCCTGTTCCTGTATTAATTGCCATTGCAGTTTCAAGTAATCTTCAGGGAGCTGCAACGCTTGTGGGGGATACGACGAGTATTCTTTTAGGCGGATATGCTGGTATGACATTTCTTGATTTCTTTTGGATGTTAGGTAAACCAGGTATTTTCTGGGGTGTGCAGTTAGGTGCTTTGGCTTCGGTTGTTGTTTTATTGTATTTATTTCGTAATGAAAATCAGAAAGTCAGCGCTAAGGTAGAGACCAAGGTCGAAGATTATTTTCCATCATTTTTAATGATTGCTACAGTTGGACTATTAATAGGTGCGTCTTTCTTACAAGAGCCAGCAAATGCCAGCTTAATGACTTTTTATAATTTAAGAAGCGGATTGATCTGCTTTGCATTATGTGTGATCGGAGTTATTCGGGCTTGTGTGAAAAAGAGTAATTTTGAGCCTGTCAAGATGGTTCTTAGAGATTTAGATAAGGATACGCTGTTATTGCTGTTTGGTATCTTTATTGTAATTGAAGGTATCACAAAAGCCGGTGTAATTGATGCGGTTGCCAGCCTTTTCTATCAAGTTTCTGGTGATAATGCATTTCTTCTCTATACTTTGATTGTTTTTGCTTCGGTTATTCTTTCAGCATTTATTGATAATATTCCATATGTCGCAACTATGCTGCCAGTGGTTTCTTCAATTGCTGCTTTGATGAATGGCGGAGCGGGGATGGCACCTTATGTATTCTATTTTGGTTTACTTACTGGAGCTACTTTGGGTGGAAATTTAACCCCTATTGGAGCTTCGGCCAATATTGCTGCTATCGGCATTTTACGTAAGAATGGGGAATCGGTAAGTACTCGTGATTTCTTGCGTATCGGTGTTCCTTTTACTCTTGCTGCCGTACTTGCTGGCTATATTTATATCTGGCTTGTATGGGGAATGTAAAAAGTTTAAAATAAAGGCCGTTTTGGATGAAACGGTCTTTTATTACAGAATTGTCATTGTTTTTGTAAATCTTGTCGATGTAATTATTCAATGATATAATAAAATCAAGGATAAGCTCAACTATGAGCGGAAAGGGACAATATGAAAAAGACAATAAAAAATTTGCTATGTGCTACAGCTGCGATCATGCTATCATTTTCATTAGCAGCTTGTAATCATTCAGAACCAGCTGAAGATCCTAAAACATTGCTAGAAAATGCTAACGAAAAGATGAAAAAATTAGATTCATTGAGCATGGATATGGATATTTCGATTAACATGGAAATGAGTGGTACTGATTCTGAAGGTTATTCATTAGATATGCCTATCCAAATGACGGTACAGATGGCAGGAATGCAGGATGATCTGATGTATCATATGAATGTGGAAACTTCTATGTTTGGAAGCAATGTATCAACGGAACAGACATATTATGATGGAACTGTTTATACAAACGTTGATGGTTCGAAGACGATGATGACCATGGATGTTTCTGAAGCACAGCAGATGACTGATGTTGGTGAAGTGAGTGCTGAATTTAAAAATATGAAGGCTACTAAAGATGGTGATAAAACAGTTGTTACGATTGAGCCAACACAGGAAGAACTGACACAATTGATGGATACGTTAGGAAATCTTGAAGGATCTACTTTGGATGAAGAAACACTGGCGGCCTTATCTTCTTTAACTTTTGATTCATTTACTATTATTCTTAACGAAGATGGATATATTGAAAGTGAGTCGTTTGGTTTTACAGCTGAAGATCAGGGTGTCAAAGTTTCTTTTACTGCAAGTGTAAAATTAAGTAATTTTGATTCTACAACTGTGGAAATGGTTGATCCTAGTGAATATGAATCAGTAGAATATTGAGGATGATATTATATTTGAATGAAGATTCGTCAAAAAAGACGAATCTTTTTCTAGGCTGTTGACAAGAAAGTTGAAAATTGATATTCTTAATAGGTAAATGGCGATGAATTAGAGTAGTAATCCGGCGTTATGGATAGAGAGCTGATGGACGGTGGAAATCAGTCATGGCAATGGATGAACTTGCTAAGGAGCCTGCTAATCCAGCGTTATGGATATTGAGTGCACTTTTGGTGAACTAAGGTGGTACCACGCTAAGCGTCCTTAGAGGGTGCTTTTTTTATTTATTAGGAGGAGAGTTATGGGATTTGATCATAAGAAGATGGAATCAAAATGGCAGCAATACTGGGATAAGCATCAGACATTTTATACGGATGTTCATGATTTTTCAAAACCTAAGTTTTATGCTTTAGATATGTTTCCTTATCCATCAGGAGTAGGTTTGCATGCGGGACATCCGGAAGGTTATACAGCAACGGATATTGTTTGTCGAATGAAAAGGATGCAGGGTTATAATGTTTTGCATCCGATGGGATTTGATAGTTTTGGATTGCCGGCAGAGCAATATGCAATTCAGACAGGAAATCATCCAGATGGATTTACGAAGAAAAATATTGAAACTTTTACCCAGCAGTTGAAGATGCTTGGTTTTAGCTATGACTGGACAAAAGAAGTATCTACCTGTGATCCATCTTTTTATAAATGGACACAGTGGATCTTTAAACAGTTATTTAATGATGGTCTTGCGAAATGTGTTGAAATGCCAGTGAACTGGTGTGAAGAATTAGGAACAGTATTGGCGAATGATGAGATCGTAGATGGCAAGAGTGAAAGAGGCGGTTATCCTGTTGTTCGTAAAAACATGCGTCAATGGGTCATTGATATTGTTCAGTATGCAGAACGTCTTTTGGAAGGGCTGGATGAAATTGACTGGCCGGAATCAACCAAAGAGATGCAGCGTAACTGGATTGGCAAATCAATTGGGGCTCATGTAGATTTTAAAGTGGATGGTCATGATGAAAGCTTTACTGTTTTTACTACACGCTGTGATACGCTTTTTGGGGCGACTTACTGTGTTTTAGCTCCTGAGCATCGTCTTATTGATGTGATCACTACAGATGAATGTAGAGCGAATGTAGAGTCTTATAAGAAGGTCTGTGCTGGTAAGTCAGATTTAGAAAGAACAGAATTGAATAAAGAGAAAACAGGTGTCTTTACAGGGGCATATGCAATCAATCCTGTAAATGGAAAGAAGATACCGATTTGGATCAGTGATTATGTATTGGCAACTTATGGAACAGGGGCGATCATGGCCGTACCGGCTCATGATCAGCGTGATTATGATTTTGCGAAAAAATTTGGTTTAGAAATCATCCAGGTACTTGCAGGTGGTGATATCAGTGAACATGCCCATGAAGAAGATGGAATTCATATGAATTCTGAATTCTTAGATGGTTTGAATAAGCAAGATGCGATTGATAAAATGCTTGCATGGCTAGAAGAACATCATTGTGGAAGCAAACATGTGAATTATCGTTTACGTGAATGGATCTTTGCCCGTCAGCGTTATTGGGGTGAACCAATTCCTATCGTCCATCTTGAAAATGGCGATATGGTTGCGTTAAGCGATGATGAATTACCTTTGATCCTTCCTGAACTAGAAGATTATTCCCCAGGAAAAAGTGGTGCAAGTCCTCTTGAAAAGGCAACAGACTGGGTCAATGTCGAAATCAATGGTGTTAAGGGAAAACGTGAAACGAGTACGATGCCTGGAAGTGCTGGAAGCAGCTGGTACTTCTTGCGTTATATCGATCCGCATAATGATGAAGCTTTTGCTGATTATGAACTGTTGAAACACTGGATGCCAGTAGATTTGTATATTGGTGGTCCTGAACATGCGGTAGGTCATCTTCTTTATTCAAGAATGTGGAACAACTATCTTTATGACAAAGGATTGGTACCAACAAAAGAACCATTTAAAAAGCTGGTTCATCAAGGATATATCTTAGGTGCCAATGGTATTAAGATGGGAAAACGTTATCCTGAATTTGTTGTAAACCCAAATGATGTCGTAGAAAAATATGGTGCTGATACTTTAAGACTTTATGAAATGTTCATGGGACCTTTAGAAGCTAGCAAACCTTGGAGCGAACAGGGTGTTGAAGGCTCAAGAAGATGGCTGGAACGTGTATATCGTCTGATTGTTGAAATGGATCGTATTACTGATACAAATGATCATGTTCTTGATAAGAGCTATCATTACACAGTTAAAAAGGTCACAAAGGATATTGAAAGCTTAAATTTAAATACAGCTATTTCACAGATGATGATCTTCATCAATGATGCTTATAAAGCTGATACGCTGTATCGTGAATATGCGGAAGGCTTTGTAAAGATGCTATCTTGTTTTGCTCCTCATCTTGGAGAAGAAATCTGGGAACATTTAGGACATCATGAAAGTATTACTTATGAAAGCTGGCCAGCTTACGATGAATCTTTCTTAGTGGAGGACAGTGTAGAAATTGCTGTACAGGTCAATGGAAAGCTGAGAGGAACCATTAAAGTTAAAAAGGATGCAAGTGAAGAGGAAATTAAAGAAAATGCTCTCGCATTGAAAACGGTTCAGGCTCAGATTGAAGGCAAAGAAATTCGTAAGTTTATTGTCATTAAAGGTAAAATTGTTAATATTGTTGCATAGTAATAATTGCATAAAAAAAGCAGGTTTGATCCAAAATGGAAAACCTGCTTTTAAATTAATCTGTTCTTAAAGCAATGACTGGATCTTCTTTAGCGGCCTTTCTTGAAGGTATTAAACCTCCAATTAATGTGAGCACTACACTGAGAAGAACTAGAATGATCGCAGCGCCTACAGGCAGTATCGCATTGATATTTTCTTGACCGGCAATAGAATGAATGATCTGATTTCCAGGAATCAGCAAGAGCAGGGTAATGAGGATACCCATCAGTCCTGCACATAGACCGATAATGAAAGTTTCGGCATTGAATACCTGTGAAATATTGCGTTTAGAAGCACCAATAGCACGTAGGATACCAATTTCTTTCTTACGTTCTAATACACTGATATAAGTTATGACGCCAATCATGATGGAAGAAACTACTAGAGATATGGCAACAAAAGCAATCAAAACATAACTGATAACATTGATAATGTCTGTAACTGAAGTCATAAGAGTGCCTACTAAATCCATATAAGTAACTACCTGATCTTCTTTACCAGCCATTTCCATGTTTGTGTTGTATTGATCTAAGATCCCTAATACTTCTTCTTTACTTTCAAAATCTTTAGGATAGATATTGATACTGTAAGGATTATCTATATCTGCATAACCTAACTTTTGAAGATTATTTTCATAAGAAACATTCTCTCTGGTTGACATTGAAGAAAGAAGCTGTGCTAAATCATTTTCACTCATTTTTATCTCAATCGCATCAGCAAAGACATCAGCATCAAAAAGGATCGCATCAGCCATAGATGAACTTAGCTGTGTCATCATATTTGTCATTTCCTGCTGGATCGTGGTTGAAAGTGAAGCCATAGCTTCATTGACTGCCTGCTGCATAGCCGCTGCAAACTGTGCTTCAATACCGCTTTCCTGAAGAAGTGTACTTAACTCAGAAGAAAGCATTTGCTTTGTTTCTTCAGAATGAATATAATCAGAGAAATATTGATCTAACTGAGTAATATCAAACATATCATTAGCACTGGCATATTTTTGATAATCTTCCAGTATTTCCATAAAAAGACTTTGTAGTTGTTCAGATGTGATATTAATACTACCGTTTTCTTCAATAAAGCCTTCAATAGCATGCTGTATTTTTTCAATAACTTGTTGAGATGAGAGATATTCTTCAAATTGCTGAGGGAAGGAAGCAATATCTGTGTTTTCAAGAAGATAGTTTTGAAAATCAGTTATGATCATTTCCATTGTACCCTGCAAAGCATCTTCAGGTAGATCAAATTCTATCTGTGATAAGATCTGACTTAAATCAAAAGATGGCAGAGTGATATTTGCAAGAGCTTCATTTAAGCTGGTCATATCAATATTGATTCTGCTTTCATCAATAATAAAGGCAGATTGCAGCACATCCGTATTGATTGAAAATATGGAAGAGAGATCAAAGGAAGTTTCACTTTCTTCACCAAAGACATTGCCGGTGAATACATCAATTTGTGGAGATGCCAGCTGACTTTGAACAATTGGACTATTGGCAGCTTCTTCAATTAAATGACTGGTCAGGGAAGCAGGATAATAGATACCACTTGTCAGCATAGCTGCCGTTGTACCTTCTTTTGGCTGAACGATACCGACAATTGTCAGATCTTCACCCTTTTCAACGACTTCTTTCATATAAGCGTCATCATCAGACTTATCAACCCATATCTGATATTCTTCATCATATTGATATTGATCATAAGCATTGATCAACTTAAAAGTTAAACCAAGGATATCGTCATAATCATATGCTGTCGTATTTTCCGGTACGGTTACGTTTTCATTTGCGGCAAACTGACGAATCATCGCATCTAAATCATCATAATCACGAAGTCCTAATGTATAAAGAAGAAAATCACTGATACTTCCTCTTGAACTAAGAACAAGCACACACTCATTATAGTTTTGAGGCCAATGTCCGGCTTTCATATCATATTGATCTGCAAATAAATCGGTATTCGCCGGCATGGCAGCAAAGACATCCGTACTAGTCATTGAAGCTACCATACTGTTAGATGTATTCGTTGAAGAAAATCCTAAGGCTGCAAATGAGCTATCTGGATTGACTTGTCTTATTTTTCCATCGTTGATGCTGTATATCTGAGGGACAATATTGTATTCATATTCGATAGCTTTGACATACTCATCAATGCCACTTTCATCTTCCTCAAGATATCTTTTTAAAGAAGCAAGATCATTAGAACCTACTTTTGAAAATATATTTGTCAGCATTTCATTTACTTTTATTTCACCCTGTTGCTCTTCATCAATTTGACTGGAAGCATTTGAGAACATAGTAGTCATATCAAAACTGCTGCTTTGAAGTTCTAAAGGATATTCAGAAAGAGTTTCTTCCTCAATATTGCTGATATATGTGCTGACGCCATTTGAAAGAGACAAAATCAAAGAGATTCCAATAATTCCAATCGAGCCGGCAAATGAAGTCAGCAAAGTTCTTCCTTTTTTTGTTTTTAGGTTATTAAAACTTAAAGCCAGGGCTGTCAGAAGTGACATGGATGATTTACCCATATTTTTATGCTGAGGTTTCTCTAGCGAACTTTCATCAACTGCAAATGGATTGCTGTCAGATAAGATCTTACCATCACGAAGTTTAATGATACGTGTAGCATAAGCTTCAGCTAATTCAGGATTATGTGTTACCATTACGACCAGACGATCTTTTGCCACTTCTTTTAATAAATCCATGACCTGAATGCTCGTATCGCTATCTAAAGCTCCTGTCGGTTCATCAGCCAAAAGAATATCTGGATCATTGACAAGAGCTCTAGCAATGGCAACACGCTGCATCTGACCTCCTGATAGCTGGTTTGGCTTTTTGTGGGACTGCTCTTTTAAACCAACTTCATCCAGAGCCTGCAATGCACGTTTCCGTCTTTCGTTTTTAGAAATTCCAGATATTGTTAAAGCAAGTTCTACATTTGACAGAACACTTTGATGAGGAATCAGATTATAGCTTTGAAAAACAAAGCCTATCGTATGATTACGATAGCTGTCCCAATCTTTATCTTTATAGTTTTTAGTAGAAATACCATTAATGATCAAATCACCACTGTCATAACGGTCTAAACCGCCAATAATATTCAACATCGTTGTCTTACCGGAACCACTAGGGCCTAAAACAGCCACAAATTCATTATCACGAAGGTTAAAAGACACTCCATCTAATGCTTTTTGAACTAAATTACCGGTTTTATATTCCTTATAAATATTTTTGATCTGAAGCATGTACTCACTCCTTGCATATGTTCACCCTCATGATGATCAAAATAATCCAACATATTATATCATAGTATACCTTTATCTAAAATTAAAAAGAATCATAGTTTGAATAAAACCGTTAATTTGTATAAAATAGATATGTCGATAATTTTATTCATTAAAGGAGAAAATATGAGCGAACATGAAATGATAAAACTAGTATTTGGAATATTTTTATTATTAGGAGGTTTTGTTTTAATTTTCCTTTCCTTTACCCTTTTTTATAAGTATCTGATTCAAGATAAAAGATGTAATAAAAAAACAAAGGGAATCGTAACTGGATATACAATGGCCAGATATGGAAGCAAGGGAAGTGGTGTTCATTTACCTATTGTAAATTATTGGGTGGATGGAAAAGAGTATCAAGTAAAAGGACCGATATTTAAAGCATATATCGTAAAAAATGTAACAACTCCTTTTCATAAAAATGAATTGGAAGTTGAAGCTGATGAGAAACAGAGGCTGATCATCAAACGTCATACGAATACTTTTGTAGGTATTTATAAAAATCCTATGGAAGAATTATATCCATTAAACAGTGAAATCGATGTCTTTTATGATCCTCATCGTCCTAAATTTTCTTATGTAGAAAGATATTGTGATCAAAAATGGGTGTTCTGGCTTACTTTTCTTTGTGGTATTGGAACATGGGTCATTGATCTGCTGATTCAAATTTTATTGTAAAAAATCCAAAAGCTTCATAGCTCATGGATTTTTTTATAATCTTAGTCCTTTGATATCTTTGATTCTAGAAAGGATCATATTGCTGCTACATTCAATGATTCCGGGCAGCTTATCAATTGTATTATAAATGAGGTTTTCCATTTCTTCTCCAGAAGAAGCAACTGCATGAACATGGAGCTTACTTTTACCGGTCACACGATAAATCTGGGTAATAATATCATTGTTATTCAAAATTTGTGCAACTTCCATTAAGGCATCCGGTTTTGTCTCAATTTCAAAGTAGCAGGAAACAGCCCCGCTAATTTTTTGAGGATTGATAATGGTTGTATATTCTTCAATGATTCCTTTTTGTTCAAGGGCTTGGACGCGCATTTTAACAGCGACGCGTGAAATACCGATTTGCGCTCCAATTTCAGAATAAGACATACGGGCATTTTGAATTAAAAGCTGGACAATCTTTTGATCCGTTTCGTCAAGTCCATTTAAAAACATGAAAGATACACCTCTCTTTTTGATAATTATATAGTCTAGAAAATAAGACGTCAATAATAAGGCAAAGATAATATTGACATATGTTTATAGAAAAAGCTATAATATATTACGATTGTTAATAAAAAACTTACGAAAGGAAATCTGGTGATATTTCAATGGAAAATGAATTAACAAAAGGTCCCATCGTAAAAACAATGCTTTGTTTTGCGATTCCGATGATCTTAGGTGATCTGCTTCAGCAGTGCTACAATATAGCGGATACGCTTATTGTAGGGAAATATTTGGGAGAAAATGCATTAGCCGCTGTAGGCTCAGCTTTCTCTTTGATGACCTTTCTTACTTCAATTCTTTTAGGACTTTCGATGGGAAGCGGTACTGTCTTTTCAATTCGTTATGGAAAAAAGGATGAACAAGGATTAAAAGAAGATATTCTTGCATCCTTTGTTCTTTTAAGTATTGTTACAATTGTATTAAATATTCTTATATTTGCCGGTATTGACTGGATTATTTGGGTTTTACGTACACCTGCTAACCTGAGTGGGCTGATGCGTGAATATCTGATTGTTATCTTTGCAGGTATGATTGGTATCTTTTTATATAATTTTTTTGCTTCTTTGTTACGTTCTTTAGGAAATTCAGTGGTTCCTCTTATCTTTTTAGCAATATCTGCTATTTTAAATATTGTTTTGGATTTGTGGTTTGTCGTAGGACTGAAACGAGGTGTGGCAGGAGCTGCCGAAGCTACAGTAATTTCACAATATGTTTCAGGCATCGGTATTGCCTTATATACCCGTATTAAATTTCCAAAGCTTTTTCAAAAAGATAAAGAAGTGAAGCTGAAAATAGAGAATATTCGCAGAATTACAAATTTTTCTTCTTTAACTTGTTTACAGCAGTCAATTATGAATTTAGGAATCTTAGCAGTACAGGGACTTGTGAATAGCTTTGGAACGACAGTTATGGCAGCTTTTGCGGCAGCCGTAAAAATTGATGCTTTTGCGTACCTGCCGGTTCAAGATTTTGGAAATGCATTTTCTGTTTTTATTGCCCAAAACTATGGTGCCAAGAAAAGTGATCGTATCAAAAAAGGAATCAAAGCAGCAGCTTTTATTTCTGTTGCTTTCAGCTTAGCGATTTCTTTATGTGTCGTTATTTTTGCGAAACCGTTAATGAGTCTTTTTATTGATGCGAGCGAAGGAGCAGAGGTGATTGCTATTGGAATGCAGTATTTACATATCGAAGGTGTTTTCTATTTTATGATCGGTATCCTCTTTCTTTTATATGGTCTATATCGTGCTTTAGCAAGACCCGGTATGTCAGTTATACTGACTATTGTATCATTAGGCGTACGTGTTTTATTAGCTTATATACTTTCAGCAATTCCTCAGATTGGTGTCATAGGCATCTGGTGGTCCGTGCCTATTGGCTGGCTTTTGGCAGATGTTTTAGGTATCATTTATTATTTTATTCATAGAAAAAGGCTTTATTTATAAAGATTATTTAATAAGTTATCGAAATATTTATGATATAATAGCAATGTTTTAAATATAATGCTTTATAAATACGGAGGGAAAATATGATAAATATATATGAAGTACAAGATAAGAATGATGATTTAATTAATGCTTTGTTAGAAGTATGGGAAGATTCTGTAAGAGCAACGCATCTGTTTCTTTCAGATGAAGAAATACAGAATATTAAAAAATATGTTCCGATGGGATTATCAGAAATTGGTCATCTGATCATTGCATCGGATGAAAACAAAAATCCTCTTGCATTTATGGGAATTGAAGATGGAAAGCTTGAAATGCTGTTTATTAAAAATAGTGAAAGAGGAAAAGGCTTGGGGAAGCGGTTATTAAATTATGGGATTGAACAGTATCATGTCCATGAGTTAGCAGTGAATGAACAAAATCCACAAGCCAAAGGTTTTTATGAACATATGGGATTTAAGGTTTATCAAAGAAATGAATTAGATGATCAGGGAAATCCTTATCCTGTTCTATATATGAAATTAGAAAAATAAGAAAAGGAAAAGATCAAAGTTCATATGAAAAATTATGAGGATATAGGATTTTTAATGGGTGCTGTGGCTGGTGCCTTTCTTACAGGTATTTGCGTTTATTTCACAAAAAGTGCTGTCTCGGCAGTAATTTCATTTGTATGTGTCTTAATAGGCGGATGGATAGGAAAATCGATTCATAAGAGCTGATGATCCTTATCATAAAAAATTTTACTTGTAAAATAAAAATCAGTATGATAAATTAAAGATATAGAAAAAAAATCAGAAAGGAGCTTGACAGATATGAAGAAGGCTGCGACAATTCCAAGCAAGCAAGCAAGCAAGCAAGCAAGCAAGCAAGCAAGCAAGCAAGCAAGCAAGCAAGCAAGCAAGAGTGTAATTACGCCTTTTTTCATAACGAACTATCTAAATTTAAAAACTATATTTTGCCTGAAGTCAGGTATAAGTATAGCTTTTCTTCATTAATGAGAAGCAATTGGCATATTTTAAGTAAGTAGAAAGAAAGGAGACAAAATGAGAAAGCTATTTACATCGTTTATTTCTGTATTAATGGTATTTGGGTTAATGACGCCAGTAAGCGCCGATGGTGGTAACACTATTGTCAAAAATGGCAATCAAATAACGATCACCATCTCTAGTGCCCATCCTGACGTAGAATTCTTCTTAAATGATAGTGGCGAAGACGTGATCGTTAGATTTGCTACCGGAGAGCCAAATGAAACAGTTGTTGATGCTGATGACGAAGTGATCTTTACAACAAACGGGAATATAATGGATGGTGATTTTTCGGTAAATTTCAATGACAACTTGCGAAATTTACCAGAGCCGGTTACGCTGAACATAACTTTGAATAATTTTAAGATTTTGAATAATGACGCTTATTATTTTTCTACATGGAATCACAGTAAATTCAATCAAATAAATGTCAATATGACACTCATAGGTGAAAATGAGATATCAGTAGGAGGTACTTGGCAAGGAAGAAATGCACTGAATGTACCAGCGGGTTCTACATATAAGATCGGCGGTAATGGCTCAATCAAATTAACTGGTACATATGCGATTGCGTCTGGTGGTACTGTATATGTAACCGATGAAGCAAAACTTGCCGAAGGCAGTAGTCCTATATCAAATGTAACTTTATATAATCATTCAAACAATGACTCATGGGGCAAGAAGATCGAACTTAACTCAATTGCTTTTGTTGATGCTAATAAAGAACTGAATGTCGGAGATGATTACCAATCTCAAATTAATTATGAACCCTCTGATATACCTGATGATGAAAAAACAGTGACTTACGCATCATCAAATGAGGAAGTGGCAACAGTTGATACAAATGGTTTGGTATCTGCCACTAAAGAGGGAAAAACAACAATCACTGCTACATCGACAATTGATCCAAATATCAAAGCTACTTGTGAAATAACCGTAGTAAATAAAGTATATTCTGTATCAGTTACTCCTTCTAAAATAACCTTGCCTACTGTTAAGGAAGGTTATGATCCGCAAGATCCAGAGTATATAACCATTAAAAATACTGGCAATCAAACAATCCTTTTAGAAGATCATGGAGCAAATCCTTGGCTTATCATCACTCTTGATAAGAATACTTTAAAACCAAATGAAGAAGCTAAAGTATCGATCAAACTAAAAGATGGTCTAAGTGCTGAAACAAGATCGACCTTAAAAGGCTTTATCACTTATACAAGTGAAGATGGTAATTATAGAGATCATGCCCGCTTTGAAGTAACTTATGAAGTAAGACACGATATGAAATATGTCGAAGCTAAAGATGCTACTCATTTAGAAGATGGGAATATTGCTTACTGGTATTGTGAATATTGTGATAAATACTTTAAAGATGGTGCCGGAAGAAATGAGTTTACATTAAAGGATCTTATTATTCCAAAGCTGACGGAGCATACTGCCGATGGATCAGGCTGGCATTCTGATGAAACAAGTCATTGGAATACCTGTGAATGTGGTGAAAAAATAAATGAAGCGGTGCATACATATGCGTGGGTAACGGATAAAGAAGCAACAGCTACAGAAACAGGTCTGAAACATGAAGAATGTAGTATCTGCGGACATGTGAAAGAGGCAGTAGAAATACCTGTATTAGAAGATACAGAAGTTCAAACACCAGAAACAAGTGATACCGGTATAGTAGGAGTTTATGTAAGCTTATTGTCTGCAAGTGCTTTACTTCTATTTGTTTTAAAAAGAAAATATAAAAAAATCGGGTGAGTAAAACTTATCTAATAGGCATAAACTTCAAATAAAATTTTGGGTTTATGCCTTTTTAAAAGAGTTTATTTTTTACTTTGATAACTTTTTATCTATCATATGTCTGTAATTTTTGTTAGTAACTGATGCTAGAGGTATTTGTTCGAACAAGCAGTCTTTGTTATAGCTATTATATTGCTTTTATTAGGCTTTTTTTATGATTGATAACTTTTAGAAAAAAGTGATATATGAAAGTGATAAAAATGTGGTAAGAATAAGATAAAACACTTGAAAATAGTTAATGTTTATATGCAACTTCCTATTTTACTGAAAATTTATGTAGTCTTAACTTGCTCATGATAGAAGTTAGGTAATGATCGAGATATAATTAAAATATCAATGGAAGGTGTGTATTTTATGGGAGTAAATTATGAAGGGACATACTCGCATTATATCAGTTGGATTATCACAGCGCTTACTATCCTGATGGTTGTCATTTCCATTTTATTTGTAATGCACGGAATGAGGAAAGGCCAAGTCAGAAAAAAAGACTGTACAGTACAGACCGTGGGATTTATTCGTACTAAACAGCAGACTGGAATATATGTCAATGAAAACCCTCAGCTTCTTTTTGAATTAGATGCTTTAGCAAAGGACGGAACAGTGTTTCAGACCAGTGTTCAGAAAATTATTCCTTTGACAAAGATAGCGACTATGATTCCTGGCATGGCGATCCCAATCCGATATAATTCAGAAAACCGGAGCCAGGCTGTGTGGGATGATAATCCGGATCAATCCTTGGCTGAAGAACTTGTAGTGCGCTATCAGTGCCAGAAGCATCCGGAGGATCTTTCTTATGTACAACGAATGGATTTATTGAAAAATGGTGTGATGAAAAAAGTTTTGTTGAAAAGCTTTCGGCTGACTGGCAGGCAAGAAGCTGGGGACTGGGAAGCAGAAGCTGTTATTCAGCTATCAGAAGGGGGGCTAGAGGATCCTACGATTGCACGAACCTTATATGTGACAAATGATGCATTGGAGTATTTGATCAATGGGCGATATGTGGATGTGTACATCGTTCCAGGCAAAGAAAATCTTTTTGCTTTCGCATTGGATACTGCTGTAGCATCTGGTCTAAGGAAGGCAGTTTATCATGAACAATAATGGAGAATTTTTTGATTGGCTTGTTAATTATATTTTACAGACTCCCCAAGTATTAGTAGTAATAGTGACTATACTGGCAGTATTGATAATTGTCTTGCTAATATTCGTGATGGTGATTCTGCCTGGAATTATATCCTTTAATTTATACAACAGACGTCAAAAGAAACAAGAACAGTATCAAAATGATATCTATACTGCAAAGACAATAGGAGTCATTCGCTCTATGAAACAGACGGGAAGATATATCAACGAAAACCCGGAATTTTGTTTCGTGCTGGATGCTTTAACAAAAGATGGAACTTTTTTTCAAACTACTGTAACAGAAAACATACCGTTAATACAAATTTCCATGCTTGCTCCCGGAGAGGTGATTTCTATTCGTTATGATCCGGAAAATTGTTCTCATGCCATAGGTGATAATGCCCCTGATATTGCATTGATAGACGAGCTTATCGCCCGTTATCAATGTCAAAGGCATCCGGAGGAATTATCCTATGATCAGCGAATGGAACTTGCCAGAAACAGTGTGATTAAAAAGGCACTACTGGAAAGTTTTCGGCTGACCGGAAAAAAAGAAGCTGGAGATCAGGAAGCGGAAGTGATTGTGCGTATTACAGATAATATAGCAGGAGACAGTGTTATGAGTCGTACTCTATATGTAAATGATAAGATGTTGCAGTATATGATCCCAGGAAAATATATAGATATTAGCATCATTCCAGGGAAAGATAGTTTGTTCGGAATTGTAACAGATATCACTACAAAGGTTGTCAGTTGATTTTGTTTATGAGTACTTTTTAAGAGAAATAAGTGTCTTTATGATAAAATTTGATGGAGATATTTTTGTTGTTGTCAATACAGGAATTGGAAAGGTAATAATATTTCCATCCTTGATATAGTGGAAATGAATTAAAATATAAATTTTAAATAATAGATAATATAAAATGATTGAATAAAATCGATACAATAACGATAATACAAAGTCATAGTTTTTATATAAATGAAAAAATCAATCATTTCTGATTGATTCCTATATCAAAAGTTCGTGCTGTTCGAACAGATTTCCCAATGGTGCGGACGATGAGATTTGAACTCACACGAGCATACACTCACTACCCCCTCAAAGTAGCGTGTCTACCATTCCACCACGTCCGCAGGTACTTATATATATTACTCATTTTTATAAAATAAGTAAAGAGATTTTTTAGAAATTATATTTTTTTGAGTTACTATTTACCAACAAAAATTTAAAGTGAAGTGTAATAAGATAATGATAAAAACAAAATTCTTTTATTATTTTTGAGAAAAATATCTTTTTGTGGATATATAAGAGTAGGCGGCATAAAAAAAGGGAGAAGAATATACGATGATTGTAAAAGAATGCTTTTGTTTGACTGTTTTTGTATATCAGAATAACTAAACATTAAGAGGCTATGACACTCACTCCAAATGAAACCCCAGTGAGGCAACACTGGGGTTTCTATTTATTTGGGAATCGTATGTTATCATATTCACTCTTAATTGTCTATAATCTTAAATTATTCAGCATCCGCAAACTGTGAATTATACAGTTTTTCATAAAAGCCTTTTTTAGCTAGCAATTCTTCATGAGTTCCTTGTTCAATGATATCACCATGGTTCATGACTAAAATTAAATCTGCATTACGAATCGTTGATAAACGATGTGCAATCACAAAGCTTGTTCTTCCTTCCATGACACGGTGCATCGCTTCCTGGATCATTTTTTCCAAACGTGTATCAACAGAAGAGGTTGCTTCATCTAAGATCAAGATCTTTGGATCTTTTAAAATAGCACGTGCAATCGTTAACAACTGTTTTTCACCTTGCGAAATGTTATTTGCTTCTTCATTGACCAATGAATGATAACCGTCTGGTAATGTTCGGATAAAGTGGTGAACATTAGCCATTTTTGCCGCCGCAATGATTTCATCTTTACGTGCATTTAAGCGGCCATAACGAATATTATCATAGATGCTTCCTGAAAATAACCATGTATCTTGAAGAACCATTCCAAACATGCTACGAAGTTCTCCACGTTTCATTTCTCGAATATCTACACCATCAATACAAATGCTTCCACCACGTACATCATAGAAACGTAATAGCAAGTTGATCAAAGTTGTTTTACCTGCACCTGTTGGTCCAACAATTGCCACCATCTGACCGCTTTTGACTTCAATATTGAGATCTTTCATCAAATCGGTTTCACCATAACCAAATCGTACATGATTAAATGAAATATTTCCTTTCATATCTTTGATGTGTTTTGGCGGATTTAGTTCAGGTATTTCTTCCTCTTCATTTAAAATATCTATCACACGTTCCATGGCAGCAAAGGCCGCTTGAATTTGAGATGAAAGCGAAGAAATCTGAGAAAGAGGATCGTTGACCTGCCAGATATAACGAACAAATGCTTGCAAATTTCCAACGGTAATATTACCTGCTAGAATCTGGAAAGTTCCTACAACAGCAACTGTTCCGATCGTTAAATACGTAACTAATGAATTTAAAGGTCCAATTGTACTTGAAATAAATTGAGCTTTGCATGCATTGTTACGTAAATGATCATTGAGCTTTTTGAACTTTTTAATTGAATCTTCTTGTTTGTTGAATAACAAGATTTCATTGTATCCCGTATACATTTCTGTGATTGCTCCATTTAAGGCACCAAGGGCATCTTGTTGCGCCTGGAATCGTTTTTGTGAACGAGTAACAATAAAAATCGTAATCAAAAGCGATAAGGGAATGATCATAAAAGCAATCAATGCCATTAAAGGTGAAATGCGGATCATCATGATAAGCGCTAAGGTAATCGTTAGGATACCACTGACCACATTGACGAAACTTTGCTGGAGAGCATTACTGATCGCATCCACATCATTGGTGATACGGCTTAATACATCACCAAAGGGGTGATTATCAAAATAACGAACGGGTAATCGACGTATTTTATTTTGTAATGCATTTCGTAAATCACGCATTGCATGCTGGATTGCATTGGTTAACCAGGTGATTGCAAAGACTTGGGAGAGTGTTTTCACAAGATAAATTAAAGCCAAAATCACCATGATCCTGATAATTGCATCAAAATGAATCTGTAAACTGCCTAAGCTTTCCGCAAGTGCTATGTCATTTGCTAATTGAGTAGTGATCATACCTTCAACACTTGGTGCTGAAACCATGGCTACGACACTTAGTATGACCATGACAATAGCTCCAATAAACTGCCATTTATAAGGAGCGATAAAAGGTCTGATTCCAGAAATCGTTTTCGTAATCGACGCTAATTTCTTATTCATGAGACAATTCCTCCTCACTTAATTGAGATAATGCAATCTCACGATAAATTTGACAGTTTTTCAACAATTCTTTATGGGTTCCATGACCAATCACATTTCCTTCGTTTAGCACAATGATCTGATCAGCATCCATGATCGTAGAAATACGTTGAGCAACAACGATCACGATTGAATCTTTAGTTTCTTTTTTCAATTCATGACGTAATGTCGCATCTGTCTTAAAATCAAGGGCTGAGAAAGAATCATCAAAAATATAGATTTCAGGTTTTCTTACTAAAGCACGAGCAATGGAGAGTCGTTGTTTTTGTCCCCCTGAAATATTGGTTGCACTTTCCGTAATTTCTTCATCAAAGCCATGTTCTTTTTCCATGATAAAAGAATAAGCTTGGGCAACTTTGGCAGCATGTTCGATTTCTTCCTTAGTCGCATCAGGTTTTCCAAAGCGGATATTGTCCGCAATCGTTCCGTGGAATAAAAATGCTTTTTGAGGAATAACTCCTAAATGAGATCGTAAGTCCATCACATCATAATTGCGGATATCGATACCATTGATACGAATCGCCCCTTCGCTGACATCATAAAAACGAGGAATTAAGTTAACAAGGGTACTTTTTCCAGAACCCGTACTTCCGATAAATGCAATCGTTTCCCCTTTCTTCGCAGTAAAACAGACATCTTTTAAGACGGGTTCTTCACCATCTGGATAGACGAAAGTCACATGATCGAAGGTAATCGTTCCGTCCTGTTCATTTCCACTCATGTTTCCTTCATTTTGAATCAATGGTTTTGTATCTAAGACTTCCTGAATACGTTTTGCACTGACAGCTGCACGTGGATACATCATAAACACAGTACAGAATAGCATGATTGAAAACATCGCATGGAACAAATAATCCATGAAGGCTACAAGTTGTCCCAACGAGAGCTGACCATTTTGAATCAATAAAGAAGCTACCCAATAAATACATAGACCCGCAATATTCATGAGCATGAAGAAAATAGGTGATGTCATCATCATGATCTTAAATAATTTCTTTGATTGAGCGGTGAATTGTTCATTGGTTTCATCAAAACGCTGTTGTTCATATGCATCGTTATCAAACGCTCGAATGACACGAATTCCACTTAAGTTTTCACGTGAGATACGATTCAATCGATCAAGCATCGATTGCTGCTTTTCAGAAATTGGCTGACTCATTTTCGCAACAAGTATCACCCCTAAAACGATTAAAGGAATTGTTGCGGCAATAATCCCACTTAAAGGTAATGATGCTTTTGCAGTCATAAAAAAACTCGCAATAAACATGATTGGTGTCATAAGCGCAGTTCGTAATAAGACATTTACAAACATTTGAATTTGAAAGGCATCGTTATTCGTTCTTGTAATCATCGATGAAATTCCAAATTGATTGAATTCGTAAGCTGTAAATGTTTGTGCATGAGCAAAAATATCATTTCGAATATCACGTGTAATCGCTGTTGAGATATTTGCGCAGCAATAACCTAGTAAGACCGTCATACTGACTCCGATAATAGAAATCATTGCCATGATCAATCCCATTTGGATTAAATAATTTGTATCAGCATTTTGAACCCCAACATCAATCATATCGGCAATGATCGTTGGAATTCCCAGTTCTACAAGCACAAATCCAAATGCTGAAATAACATTGATCAAAAATAATTTTTTATAACGTTTTAAATATTTAAAAATAAGTTTCAAACTTTCACATCCTTTCTTGACGAATTGTACAAACTCTTTTATCATAAACTATAAAGTAACTTGATAGTCAAGGGGGAATTGTGATGAAAAAAGAAAAATATTTAACTGCTGGTCAATTTGCCAAGATTTGCGGTATTCCAAAACATGTTTTGTTTCATTATGACGATATTGGTTTATTTCAACCGATCTATGTTAATGAGCATGGATATCGTTATTATTCATATCACCAATTTGATACCTTTTCTGCCATCCTCAATTTAAAGAAAATGGGTATGTCATTAAAAGATATTCAATCCTTTCTTCAGCAACGTGATCCTCATTTATTTCTTAAGCTCCTCGATGAAAAGTTTGAAGAAGTCGATCATGAGATTCAACAGTTGCTCTCATTAAAAAAGATGATGAAATCAATGAAAGAGAGCACTTTGTTTGCGGTGACCCATGAAGAGGAGGAAATTTGTATCAGAGAATATCCTGAAGAAATTTTGCTTTGCAGCAATGATCTTGAAAATTCTTCTAGTAAAAACTTTGCTTCATTTATGGAGGAGTATGCTCATTTTTGTCGTGAAAATCATGTTTTCACTCAAGAAGCGGTGGGTTGTATGTTGAAAATCGATAAGATCAAAAATCAAGATTATTTAGATTTTTCTTATTTATTTATGATCATCGATCAACAATTTGATCAAAATACATATATTCGTAAGAAGGGAAAATATCTGTGTGGCTGGCATAAAGGTAATTATGATACGATTGGTCAAACCTATCAAAAAATGATTGATTATGCAGCATTACATCAATTGAAACTAGGTATGTATGCTTATGAAGAATATCTGATTGCGGAAATTGCTCAGAGAGATCATGATCAGTATGTCACTTATATTCGTATGGAAATGGATCCTGATTAATTTTTCATCTAAAATCCTTCTGATTATTGATCCTCTCATTTACTTCTTCACTTCATTCAAAAAATAGAGTATAATACTTGTGTTCATTGAAATGATTGAAACGCCTTCTGTCAATATACTGTTATCCAGGCATATCAATCACACCCTTCTCCTCATAGTTAAATGGATATAACAAGTCCCTCCTAAGGATTAGTTGTAGGTTCGATTCCTACTGAGGAGGCCATTGAAGATTACCGAAAGCCTTTATCTGGTTTTCGGTTTTTTCTTTATTCACTTCTTAATCAGCCTCCAGATGCTTCGCTTGGAAAAATCAGCTGATTTTGTGATTGGTTGACAGATATACAAATACTTCTTAGTTGAGTGGTCAGCTAATCAAAATTAGCAAAAAATTACTTTTCTAGCTAATCAAAATGCCCTTCTAGCTAATCGAAGTATTTTTCCTTTGATTTTCCAGCTAATTGACAAGGCGAGAGTACTATAGTTCGAGTTTTCCTATTTGGTCATTGAGACAAAGCTATACTAAAATTTGTGATTCGCTATTTGTGGGGTGTTAAATTTATATGTGGAAGATTAATGTTTTTCTTGAAAGGAGCTGATATTATGGACAGCAAAAAGATAGGCGCATTCATTGCAAAAAACCGTAAGAAAAAAGGATTAACACAAGAACAGTTAGGTGAAAAGCTGGGCGTAAGTAACAAGACAATATCCCGGTGGGAAAATGGTAATTATATGCCTGATTTGTCATTATTAGAACCGCTTAGCAAAGAATTGGAAATTTCTTTGAATGAGCTACTAGCTGGAGAAGAAATAACTGAAGATAAAGCTATTGAATATTCTGAACAAAATCTCATTAGCACTATCGACTATTCTAATAAGAAGATCAAGAATGAACATAAAAACATATCTGTATTTATTATGGGCGTAGGTATTTTATTCTGTATTTGTGCTTTTGCTATATTTCCCTCCGAAAGCAGTTGGGGATCATTATTCTCACTAGCCGGTTTATTTATGATTGCCACAGGTATTTTTAGAGAATTAAAGTTCTCTTTATTGAAAAAGGCATTAATCTCTATTTGTGCGTTTGTTTTGCTTTTGGGCATCTTCTTTGTGGCAGACTATATTGGGGTAACACAGTTTAAACGTGCGCCAATTTATAGATACAAGACAATAACGATTTTTAATGGCAGCAGCAAGCTCATCGAATATAGCAATCCATTTTATAAT
This sequence comes from Traorella massiliensis, assembly GCF_900104665.1. Classification (GTDB taxonomy): domain Bacteria; phylum Bacillota_I; class Bacilli_A; order Erysipelotrichales; family Erysipelotrichaceae; genus Traorella; species Traorella massiliensis. Next base: position 450,310 of record NZ_LT629969.1, read on the forward strand.
GTGTATCGCATCAATGCGGATACACCAAACGAGTATTATTATGTAGATTCTAAAAAACAATACGATATTGATACAGTGCCTACAAGCCCATTTAATCAAGAAATAAGCGCGATTGAGAATTTATTGCAATATCAAAACAAATACATTGGTAACAACAGCAACACAGGTAATCTTATTGGAGCTTTACCTCTTGCGGAATATGGGTATGTATTTGAAATTGACTCTAAAAACTGCGGTTTAACTATCGATTATCATTTTACAGATTGGTACGATAATGATGATCTATATACAGAAAGAGCGTTGGTATATAATTCTGTCTCTTTGTTTACGTTGATAGAGAATCTTGAATATATCACATTCAATTTCAGCGGAAGCAGCTATTCAATCACTCGTAATGCAATCGAAGAAAACTATCCGAATTATAATACTATTTTTAATGAAGACATCATTGATACTTACAAATTTCATCAGTATGTTGATCACAAAATAAACGATAATATGTTTGTATCAAATATCATCAAATTATTTAAAGTAGATTGAAGCTGTCAGAACTGTCGCTCCTAAGCGTGGGGTCGGAGGTTCAAATCCTCTTATGGACGCCATTGAGTATTACCGAAAGCCTTTATTTATCGAGGTTTTCGGTTTTTTCTTTATTCGAACCTTGACCATTTATCAGCTAATTGATGAGGTGATAGTATTATCGTTCGACTATTCCTATTTGATCATTAACTCTATTGAATAATCACATATAAGAATATTTAGCATCATCAAATACTAGTTATCAAATTACATATGATGTTCATAAATCGTACATAATTTTATGTTATAATCTATTCGATAGATGCGAGTAAATTGGAATTTGGAGTGAAACAGAATGATTATAATAATCGAAACCGTAATTTTATGTATCGCGTTTTTTCTAATATGTTTTTGGGGAACAGGTACAGATAACAAAAATTTAAAAAGCTATTCATCTTATCCAGATGAAGTGCAAAATCGAATAAAGAGTATTGCAGAATATCAAGGAAAATTTAAGGAAAGCAACAAAGTGGTTACATTTATATCCAATTTTCTGTTATTTCTGTTCGTACTATTTATATTAGGGTTGTTTATCAAAGAAAATGGCTTCACACATAATTTTCTTTGTTTAAGTATTATAGGACAGGGATTGAATATCTTTGACTTATTTATTGTAGACCTTTTATGGTGGCGGAATACAAAGCGTGTTCGTTTAAGAAAAATACCAGAAAAGGAATTGTATCAAAATCCGAAAAAGCATATAGAAGCGTTTATCAGAGCCTTTATTATGTATCTGCTAATTGCTCTGATAGACGGATATATATTGACACTTTTATAGGAATAGTATAAGTAAATCCGAAGTTGTAGAGCAGAAAATTAGAATTTGAAAGCGAGTTGATTTTAATGTTAATTCTAATGTTACTAATGGAAGGTATAGTATTATGTTTTATACTTTTAATGTTTTGTGTTATTGGTATAGCAAATGGTCCTGAAAAATTTACTGTGTTTTACGAAAAGAATGTTCAAGAAAAAGCAATAAAATTAGGATATACTACTCAAAAAGAAATAAAGAAACAAACCATTATATCAATTATAGTTTTATACTTGCCTTGTTTTATTCTTGTGCCATTGATGGTTTGCTATATAAATGGTGCAAGAGAGTTTGGAGATATTTTTATTCAAAGTTTATTAATAATGTATATAATGGGACTATTTGATAGATTTTTTGTTGACTGGTATTGGGTAGAACATACAAAAGCGTGGGATATACCCAATACAGAAGAATTAAAACCTTATATTCCTACAAAAATGAAAATAGTTAAATGGCTGGGAACCATAGTTGGATTTGCAATAATTGCTTTAATTATTGCTTTAATAATGAGTAAGATGGTTTGAAAATCCTAATTTAATTACTTTTCTTTGTTATTTAATGTTAATTTTTTAATTTTAGATGTATCTTGAATATAAGTTTCAGCAAAACCACATTTCGGACAAACTGCACATTTGAGCTTACCTAAGTTATCTTTGAAAAGACCTTGCTGTGTAATTTTAATTCCGTATGCTCCTCCCTCAACTTTAATATCTAGATCTTCAACCATCTCTGTATTACATCTTATACATTTTCTCATAGTTACCTCCATTTATTATCTAATCGTTATTATCAAACATGTTCCAATTATTTGCTTCTAATAGTAACTGTTGAATCATTGTTTCTTTACTTTTTGTATAACTTTTTCTATCATTTGAAAACTTTTGTGCTAGTCTTTGTTTGTGACTGTCATATAGCATCGCTTTTTCAGGGTATGTATTCAAATAATTTCGAAAGTTAATGTAATTATTCCATTCTTTTCCATTCCATTTCACGACATGAATGTGATGTGTTCTTATTTCTTCATTTCCTATTACAAAAAATACTTCTCCAGCAAGTATTTCGCCACGATAAATAATGTCATGTTTTTGTAGTATTTCTACATAAGGTAATACATCTTTTAATTCATTTACTGCAACAGCAAGATCAATAATGGGTTTTGCATGGATAGAAAATATAGCTGAACTTCCAACATGTTGAATATCAATAGCAGTATTTCCTAAAAGCTGTTTCAGCAACTCGATTTTATTTTTAGCTTCTTCTTCCCATTCTTTTTGATGGGGCAATAATTCCACTGTTCCTCTTTTTAAACCTATCATAATATTTTCCTCAGCATGATTATCAGCCGTTGAATATCTTTTTAAATTCTATTTTATTTATCCAAGCCACACAAGAAATCCAGCAGACCACATAGTACAGTTATGCTTCCTAATATCAAACAGACTACAGAGGAAACCATATCTTCTTTGTAACCGTCTATATAGGTAAACTCTGAATCGTTTTTATCATACCAAATCTTTACTTGATTGCCTCTTTTATATTGTCAACATTTGTGCCAAAATTGATTTGGATGACCTCATCTTCAACCACATATTCATATGTAGGAAAATAAGTACGGTGCTAGTTTCTATGTATTTTCATTGAACTGATGCTTACGCTTTTTCCATATGTCTGTGATAAGCATCTGCGCTTCTTATCTCTTTTAGTTTTAAACTGAAAATATCCTTGTCGCTATTATTATCAAGCATATTCCAATTATAAAAAATATGATTCCCCATATTCTTGCTGCTAAAATTACTTTTTTATTATTTTGAAGTTTTTTTGTTTGCAAAAAAGCAGTATCTGGTGATTTCAAATTCAAAAAGAATTTCGGGAATATTGCTAATAAAATTGCAATGATACTTATAATTATTCCAACAATTAACATTTTAATTACCTCCTATATCAAAGAGAACATTGCTACAATGGAAGCAAATATATTTGAAAGTGCGTGTATAAACCAACTAGGTAAAATTGACCCATTAGCTTTTTTCTCATTTATATATCCCATAGCAAATGCGATCATTCCTGTAAAGAATATTATAATTATTGTTTTTACAGCTCCTAATACATTAAAAAACATTAAACCGTGTAATAATCCAAATATCATGCTTTGAATGATATTGGCAGTCATATAACCAAATTGATTGGCAATTCTTTTTAATAAAAAACCTCTAAATAATATTTCTTCCGGTAATGATGTATTGAAAATTGCATAAATAAGGGCAGGCAATAATGCATTTATTCCCATTCCATCAAATTCAGATGTTGCAGTTTCAATATCTTTAATTAAATAAATTGTAATAAATGACACGATAAGATAACCTATCGCTATTACTAACATATTGACTGCTGAACTTTTTTTATTTTCTTTTTCTATTTTTTTTAATCCTATCCATTTAAAAAATGATTCTTTTTTTCTTGCAGTTATTAACCACCATATTAGGGGAATTAAAGAAAATAAGATTATTTGCATAATGCTGCTTATTATTTTATTTACTAACATAACACTCATAAAATCGTATCCTTTCTGCAATATAGTGCTTATACTGTATTTTCTGTATCATATTAAATCTTCTTTGGCTATTAATGATTTACATAAATTTTGTTCATTTATTCACTATTTATGGGATAACCATATTTATTTAATATAAAAAATCAGTAAGTATTATCTAATTACTTTTATTTTAACATATCCACTACACGCTTTCTATATCCTATATACTATATATAATGGTAATATTTACGATACGTTTTTAATATAATTCAGAAATTATGCCGAAGTATTAAAAGATATCGTGGTTGGAGATCCTGTATTTTTGACTAAGAATGGTAGAGGTCGATATGTCATTATCGAGATGGAGGAATACGAAAAGATCCATGCTATGCTAAAACTGATGAGTGAGCTTTCTAAAGGTGAAGAATTTTATGCATATTCTTTTTGAATCAGTACAAGATTAAAATTAAATGTTTTTAAAACGAATATCGTCAAAGATGACGATTTTTATTTTTTTCGAAGTTAAAGGAACATTTAAAATCATCACATCATTGATTAGCAACTAATAGAAATATCTAAGAATTTTAGGATTTTGCTAATAAAAAGGGTATTTTAGAAAAATAGTCTTTTTACCATATCTTTCAGCATATAAAACTACAAGGAAATATGTCTGAAAAGAAGTATCACTAATTTTAACTAGTGATGAATATGAATTGATTATTAAAAGTTTGATTGCTTTAAAGAATCATCTAATACGTCAAGGGTACTATACTGGTGCAGTAGATGATATTTTAATTAAATTATTAATCACCAAAAAAGTTAAAATTAAATAAGCATAAAAAATCCCATTGTACAATCATTATGAATCATACAATGGGATCTGTACCATTAACTATATAAATAGGAATTTTGTTATCAGATTTATCCTATATTTTTATATCAATTAATTCTTTATAATCATCAATCATTATCATATCTTTTGAAATATCATTATATTGATTTTTGCTGCTCTTAAAAATAATTGGTATCATTCCTGCTGATTTACTACCTGATCCATCAACTGCCGGTTTATCACCAACATACCAAATATCTTCTGCAGCTAATCCGCTTTTAACGATTCCAATCTCAAATATTAACTTTTGTGGTTTTCTTATTCCGTAATCACTGGATGCAATAACAAATTCAAATTCATTATTTGGAAATAGTTCATTTAACATTTCTTCTAATAAATAACCACTAAAATCAAGATTACTGATTACTGCACTTCTTATTCCAAGACATTTTAAAGAATCTAATAGTTCTAAAACACCTTCAACAGCAATAATGCTTGCAGAATGGTTCCAAATAATCTTTTCAGCTTGGGAGAAGGGAATTGATAATTTTATATTCAAATAATCAAATACTGTTTTTAATATAACTTGATTGTTGATTTCAAAATATGCTTTTCTGCATTTAGAATATTCTTCAAAATTTCATTAGTCAATCTATTAATATCTTGTGCATCATAATGATTAGGATTTGAAGTAATATAGGGCATTAATTTTTCGATTGCATCTATTGTAGAAAGATACAACATTTCTTTATCATCGATTTTGGGCAAATAATTTATCAAAGTTTTTCCAGCATCAAATATGATCATCTTCGGTCTTTTCATAGTCTATCTCCATATAGTCAAATTTTCAGAATAGATTATTCTGACATTTTACGCACATATTTTATCATGTTTTATCTATAAAATCTTTAGATAGCTGTTTTAAATCGAAAGATAGTATTTAACAATTATCAATTTGATACTTATGATTTTTTACATATATTATACAGCATTACGATATTGGTTTTTACGACTATGAACTATTATAAAAATGGAAACCAGCTTGTTGTATGAAAGGGGAAAGTGTAATGAAACCAGAGAAAGTAAGAAGAATACATAATGTTATTGGTTTAGTGCTATTGGGAATAACTATTCTATCCTTTATTCCCTTAGTATTGGAAATATTTATTGGATCCTATGTTCCTTTTTTTAATTTGATTCGTAGAATCATGATTTATGTAGGAGGCATTCTTGCTATTGGTGACCTTGTGTATGCATTTATTTTTTTACGATGTCCACATTGTAAAAGACTATTAAATTTCAAATGGTCATCGCAAGGTATTTGCCATAAGTGTGGGGCACGATTAGAGGATTAAAATTATAGTATAGAGTACTATTTCTTTAAGTCAATCTATTGTATGATTAAAAAATTAACTAAAATAGGCACAGGTCAAATATGATTTGTGCTTTTAAAATATAAATAATGATCAATTAGTAAATATACAAGCAACAAGGGATAAGCTTAACAGGTAAAATTGATTATTCAATTGGTATCAGATTGATAAATCGACGGATACTTATTGATAGAGTGAAACTTATAAATATAGAATTTGCTAGAAAAATAACAAATTTGTGATTGTATGAAATTTTTGATACAATGAGGCCCATATTATTTTTAGGAGTGAAAAGATGAATTTAAATGAATATATTGCTAGTTTGAATGATATGTTATATGGATATATCTTGATTATTTTGCTTGTTGCTGCTGGTGTCTGGTTTACGATCAGAAGCCGATGTGTGCAGATTCGCTTATTGCCTGAAGGCATTCGCTTGTTAAGTGAAAAAGGGAAGAGTAAAAATAGTACCTCTTCATTTCAGGCCTTGATGATTTCAACAGCCTCACGAGTAGGGACAGGGAATATTGCTGGTGTCGCAACAGCCATTGCTACAGGAGGTCCTGGCTCAATTGTTTGGATGTGGCTATTAGCTATCATTGGTGGAGCTTCGGCTTTTGTGGAAAGTACACTTGCACAAATTTATAAGGTAAAAGATGGTGAACAGTTTCGTGGAGGACCAGCGTATTATATTCAAAAAGCACTTGGAATGCGAAAATTAGGAATTATCTTTGCTGTTTTATTGATCCTTTGTTTTGCTTTTGGTTTCAATGCATTACAAGCATACAATGTGAGCAGTGCTGTGAACTATTATGCGAATGACATTTTAAGTGCTATTGTATTTCCGATCATGGTAGGTCTTGTTTTAGCGGTTCTTACAGGCTGGGTCATTTTTGGCGGGATTCATCGTATTGGTATCATTACATCGTATTTAGTTCCGCTCATGGCTTTATTGTATATCTTAGTTGGACTATATATTTCTTTTATGAATTTTGATCGATTGTTTATTGCCTTACAAGAAGTATTCCGACAGGCGTTTGATTTTCAGGCAATTGCTGGAGGATTTGCTGGTTCTTGTGTGATGTATGGCATGAAACGTGGTCTTTTTTCCAATGAAGCCGGTATGGGATCAGCACCTAATGCTGGTGCAACAGCGGATGTGACGCATCCGGCCAAACAAGGAATGGTACAAACGTTATCTGTTTTTATTGATACATTATTGATCTGTACTACAACAGCTTTTATGTTGCTGGTTTATGAAAAAGCAGATCCTTCCCTCAGTGGAATGCCATATGTACAAATGGCTGTTTCTTCAGAATTAGGAGAATGGGGCATTCATTTTATCACGATCTCGATCTTCTTGTTTGCATTTAGTTCACTGATTGGTAACTATAGTTATGCGGAATCAAATTTAAAATTTATTAGTGAAAATAAAAAATTGCTCATGGTCTTTCGAATAGCTGTTATCTTATCCGTATATTTTGGAGCCCAGGCAGACTTTGATTTTATCTGGAATATTGCGGATCTGCTGATGGGATTGATGGCACTAGTCAATATTGTGGTAATCCTGTTCTTGCATCCAATTGCATTGCGTGTTTTACGTGATTATGAAAAACAAAAGAAAGAGGGAAAAGATCCAGTGTTCGAGGCAAAAAATTGTGGGATCGATCATACAGATTGCTGGTAAAAGATCCTCTTTGAAAAAAGACTTAAATTTGATATACTACTTTCTGGATTTAATGGAGGTTTACAATGACAAAAACATTTTTTCGATATGTGATTCCTTCCATGCTGGCCTTTGCCCTTTCAGGTGTGTATGCAATCGTTGATGGATTCTTCGTTGGTAATACATTAGGTGATCAAGGACTGGCAGCCATTAATATCGCATATCCTGTGACAGCATTTATTTTAGCTATTGGAACGGGTATTGGAATGGGTGGAGCAATTCAATATGCAATCTATGATGGTGCCAGACAGATCCAGTCAAGGAATCGTTACTTTTGGATTTCAGTAGGTTGTCTGATTAGTATAACGATTTTGGTTATGATCGTATTTATCCCTTTTAATGAACCCATTTTAAAATTATTTGGAGCTGAAGGACTTTTATTAAGTTATGGTAAAGAATATTTGCATTATATTTTGTTAGGTGCATTTTTTCAGATTATGGCAACCGGCTTAGTTCCTTTTATTCGAAATATGAATGGTTCTGTACAAGCTATGTTAGCCATGATTGGTGGATTTGTTACCAATATTATTTTAGATTATCTGCTTGTCTGGGTCTATTCTATGGGAATGAAAGGAGCCGCTGTTGCAACGGTTTTAGGGCAGGGAGTGACGATGATCTGTTGTATATTCTTCTTTTATCGTCGTCGTCAGCATTTATTTGCGAAATGGAATGCTGATTGGAAATATCAAGTAACAAAGATCTTTACATCAGCTATCTCACCATTTGGTCTAACGTTTATTCCTAATCTAACACTTATCTTTATTAACAAGAGTGCCATTGTTACAGGCGGGAATGTGGCTGTCAGTGAATATGCGATCATCAGCTATGCAGTTTGTGTAGTTTTATTATTACTTCAAGGAGTGAGTGATGGGGCTCAGCCATTGATTAGTCTTCATTACGGAAGAAATGAATTGTATGAAAGTCAAAAAATACGGAATTTAGCCTATATCGCATCAACAGTGACGGCTGCTTTATGTATTGGATTGGGTTATGCTTTTCGTTATCAGATTGGCTATCTGTTTGGGGCATCAGAAGAAGTTGTTATATTATTTGCGCAAGATTTTATTATCTTTTTAATTGGTTTTTTATTTGTCGGCATATCACGAACAACATTATCATATTTTTATGCTACAGAAAAAAATTTGTATGCCTATCTTTTAATTTATTGTGAACCTTTATTTTTATTAGTTTATGTCTGTATCTTACCTCTTATTTGGGGCATTTTAGGAACATGGCTGGCAACACCGCTTTCACAGTTTTCAATCTTAGTGATGAGTCTTGTTTTATCTGTACATGTTTCTAAACAAACACAAGTAAATAAGAACTGATAAGTTTATTATATTCGTTGAATATAATTTCTATCGATATGTCAAATATACCTATAAAGGTTTATTTGACTTTTTATATAAAAAAGAGGGCATTTGAAACCCTCTTTTCTAGTTATTCATCTAAACTTTGATAATATAAATTACCATCACTCATTAAGATGTAGAGATTATCATCCATTGTAGATGCGCCAGCCATATCAAGAATCTTATCCTCTTTATTTAACTGAGAAACATCCTCTAATTTTTCCATTTCATAAGAAGTTTTTTCCTCTTCTTCAAGTTCATCGATCGTATAGACATCTCCATTATCAAATACAAATACTAAACGTTCAGAAACTCGAATAATATCTTCTACCTCATCAGTAGTATGCCCTTCCGGTATTAGGAAAGATATTTCAAAGTTATCGCTTGTTTCAAATAAATCAGCACCTGGTGCTCCTGAATAAAGAGCAGAGGAATCATCGATTTTACTATAAACTGGAAGTGTCAAATAATTTCCTACATCAGCAGGAGCAAAGATACGACTTACATTTGTGAAGTATGGAGCGGATGATAAGGCTGTCATGCTTCCTCTGTGATTGATAGTGTCTATCCAATATGCCTCATTATTATTTGTGATGACATAAATACAGTAACCATATTGATAACTAGGAAGTACAACGATTTCTTTTACATCTAGAGGTGTATAATCAGAAGTCGTTATTTCTTCTATCATGGCTTCATTATTTAATTCAAATTCTTCCGTTTCTTCATTCATTTCATAATACTGTATATTATATCCATCACTTACTTTACGGACGATCATAAAATATGAGCTAAGTCCGATTTCCGCAACAAAATCAGTATCTTTATTAAATTCAATGTTACTAAATTGAATTCCATATTCGTCATTAATAGGATAAAGGCTGACTGTATTATCTTTAAAATATAAAAGATTCTCTCCAATTTCCATATTATCAAAATATAAGATGTCGTCAGGTTCTTCAGGAAGAGTCTCCATCTCTTTTAAAGATCCATAATCTTCAAAATAAAATTTGTTATTCGCAACAAGGACAGGGAAGGTTCCTCCATGATCTAAATGAGTGATATGTCCTTGTATTGCATTGATTAGTTCAAGGTCTTCTTCATCATACAACTCATTGATCAGTTTTACATCTTCTGTTTCAAAATTACCAGTAGTAACATTATCTTCCTGTTGATGATCTGGTGGTGTTTCTTCATTATTTCCACCACAACCAGCAGCTGAAAATAAAAGTGCAGTTAGCAGCAAAGTAAATAATTTTTTCCTTTTCATATGATATGTATCCTTTCTATATTTGTTTTATAGCAAAATACTTACCTTTACAATAGAAACTACAAGTGATGATTGATTCAATGAGGCATTATTACGAAGATTTAGTCTGGTTAATAAAAAAGATGCGCTCATGATTTTACTGTTTCTTGTGCTTTATGACCACATTGTTATCAGTTTCAATGATTTGCACATCTTGCTTGTCATGGATATTTATTATCTAGGAACGTATCCAAATGGGATATCTAAGGCATCTTTATATCCTGGCTCAGCTTTCACGACAGAAGCAATCAGATTGATATTAGGAGCAGCACTTGTTAAGAATGGTTCCTCATGATCGAAGAGTCCATCAATTTTAACAGTTACATTCGGTCTGCCTTTGATCTCGATTCGCTGTTCAATCGGATAATCATCAAGAATCGTATCAATAGCTTTGTGAAGGAAATGGAAACCTGTTACTTCTTTACCGTCTTTTTTACAGCTCATTAATAACATATGTGCTCCGATCGTTCCTGGTTTAATGACACCAAACTGGGAGTTGGTTTCTTTATCAGCTAAAATCGTTTCACTTGTACATACAAATTCATCGTATTCTAAGCCTAATCGTTCAGCAATTTCAATGACAGTAGGAGCATAATAGGTAAATACATTACTTGTAACAGCACTGATGTCTACTCCTTCAGGATCTTTACCAAATCCAAAAATAGATACCCAAGGAGCTTTATTTGTTTCATCATTTTCTCCACCATAGACAACTACCGATTCGATTTCTCTATTTAAGCTTCCTAATACGGTTGGTAAATAAGGGGTATATAATCCTGGATAGATTCCCTGTTGTGTAAAGGTTACACCATTTTCTTTAGCAACTTTATCAATTCTTTCATAATATTCTGGAGCATTCTTTTTAGAATAGAAAACTGGCAATGTTGTTAATACATTTTTCTTATGACTTAATGCAAGACAAATATCATCAACATTTCCAGTTACGCCAGTTCGAGAAATGTTTCCTTTGTCCCATTTGGTTGGGCAATAATACATAACGACATCTGCATCTAATGACAATACTTCTTCAATATTATCACTTACGATGACACCTGTTTCCTTTAAACCAGCTAAAGTTCCCGCATCCTGTCCAACCTTTTTAGGATCAACATCAATGACGCCAACGAGTTCTAACTGTTCTCTTTGATCAATGATTTTAAGGGCTGATTTTCCTACCATACCAAAGCCCCAAATAATTACTTTGTATGTTTCCATTTCAAAATACCTCCTTTTTATACAAAATATATATAGCACTTTTTTTGGTTTTTTCAACTGATTTATTTGTAATTTCTATACACATTATTATGATTGATAAAAAAATAATAAGAGAATAATTTAAAAAAATACTGAGAAAATATCTGATTTTCTGTTTTGATACAAAGTGATCGTTTTAATTTTAATATTTGTCTGAAACGTCTTTACTCGTACAGATCTGGCAGAAAAATATATCGAAGTGGGGGCAGGACGAATCAATGTTTTAATTTCTGACGAGTAAGCAATGCTCATCTATTATCTTGTATGTAAGAAGGGAAAACATAAAGAATATGCATCATTATTTACTTCAATTGGATAAAAAGAAAACATTCTCAAATTTAAATAAAATCTTAGTAAAAAATTTGTGAATACATTGACAAGTACTAATTTTAAAGCTAGAATCTAGTTAAAGATAGAGTTGATTTATTGATAACAGGAGAAAAATATGAAATTGAGAAAAAGAGCCTTAAATCTATTTTTAGCGATTGCACTAGTCCTTAATTTCACAGCACTAGGTGTTTTTGCCACTGAACCAACACCATATACGGATATCGTCAATATTCCAGATGCTAAATTAAAAGAATTATTGAATGCTAAGATCGATGATACTCGACCAGCTGATACCGATATTACTGTAGAAGAAATGAAAAGTGTTGATTATTTGTATATTGATAACGATGTTAAAAGTTTAGAGGGACTTCATTATGCTGTCAATCTTAAAACTTTAAGAGTGAGTGGAGATGTGACTGATTTAGATGAATTGACAGATTTAAAAAATCTGGAAAGACTTACGGTTGATAATAATGATCATTTGAGTGACCTTTCAATATTGGGAGAAAAGCCTTTACTTAAAAATCTTGATATTCACTATTCAAATAATCTTACTTCTTTAGATGGATTATCTTATGAAAATTTCCCAAATCTGATAGAGTTAGATGCATCTAGATGTAATGCGTTAAGTGATATTTCTGCTTTAAGTAATTTTGAATTAAAAAATCTTACGATTTTAGATCTTGAAAGTTCAGATGAGATCAGAGATATTGCTTCACTGAAAGGATATACTTCATTAAGTTATTTGGATATTGAAAAGATCGAAATCACAGATGAAAACCGTTCAGATTATAAAGAAACTATTTCTTCGCTTATCAATCTGACAGACCTACACATGCCATATTGCGGGATCACAGATGAAGATACAGAGATGTTTTCTACATTAACACAGCTTAAAACACTTGTATTAAATATCAATGATCTTACGAAGACAGATTTTTGTGATCACTTGCCTTCTCAGATAGAAACCTTGTCATTATATGGAAATGAAATCAAAAATATGGACAATCTTAAAAGACTGAAAAATCTAAAGATTTTGGGACTGGGAGATAATCAGGTTACAGATTTTTCTTTTATCAAAGATTTGCCATACTTAACAAGTGATTCGATTCGACATGCTGAGGGAAACGAATCCTTTCCATTCACAGAAACGGTTTATTATGGAAGTGACAGTAGTCCTATAATAATTGAAGATGAGAAAATTGTTATTGAAAATCCTTATAAGGATATTCATGGTCAGCCGATATCCTTTGAAAATGCGGAAGTAACACAAGGCAATGGATACGTTGGCAATATTAAAGCAAGCTATGATCCAGTGACAAATCAAATTACGATTAGTAACATTAGTGATGATGTGGTCACGGTTAAAACAAGATATGACATTCCGCTATCAAACGGTGATGTGAAAATTGGACAAGTAAGACTACGTATATATGTCAAAGCGAAGGAAGAATATACCATTCAGTATGACTGGCAGCAAGAAGCACCAGAAGGTATATCTTTGCCAACAGATTCAACGATATATGACAGTCTTGATGAAGCTAAAGCGTCAATTGATACGACTTATACTGATTCTACGGTAATTAAAGGAGAAAAGGATGGTAAAGAAGGAATCTGGACATTCTCTGGATGGCAGATCAGTGTTGTAGATCATGTGGTATATGCTCGTGGTCAATGGACTTTTGAAGAACATCAGCATGAATGGGGAACACCAGTGTATGACTGGTCAGAAGATGGCAAGAGTGTCACAGCAACACGCATTTGCTTAGAGGATGAAAATCATGTAGAAACTGAAACAGTTGAAGTAGTCAGTGAAATTACGACACCGGCAACTTGTACGACAAAAGGGAAAACGACTTATTCAGCAACATTTACAAGTGATTGGGCAGAAAAACAGACAAGAGTTTTAGAAAATGTTGATGTCTTACCTCATTCATATGGAACAGCATGGTTATCCGATGATACAAATCATTGGCATGAATGCACAGAATGTAAAACAAAGACAGATGTAACGGCACATACCTATGTATGGGTCATTGATAAAGAAGCAACAGAAACAGAAACTGGCTATCAGCATCAGGAATGCAACGTATGCGGACATGAAAAAGATTTAGTAGAAATTCCAAAATTAGATGTGCCTCAAACACCGGAAACCCCTGAGAAACCTGAAACGCCTGAAACGCCTGTAAATCCAGAGACACCTCAAACAAGTGATACAGCGAATATTGGCTTCTGGTTCTTATCAGGAATCATAGCTGTTATGGCAGGATTTATTCTTAAGGAAAGAAAGAATAAAGAAACATTTTAAATAAATAAATTTATCAAGGTTCATTAAATGAAAAAGCGATGTCGATGACACCGCTTTTTTTATTCATGGCGTGCTAGACAGGACTTGAACCCGCAACCCCCAGAACCGGAATCTGATGCTCTATCCAGTTGAGCTACTAACACATCGCTTTAAAATTATATCATAAAATTTATACGATAACACCATATTTTTTTGCTTTTATAGTAATGGTGTTACAGAAATTGATTCAATGGTGTTATATTTTTATACAGATTTAACAATTCTGAAACATTTCTATAATATTATAGAAATGCGTTCAATATAAAATAATTCAAAGAGAAATTCTCTTGCCTTATTTTTTAATTGATGTTAATCAAAAAAGAGGAGGTAATAGTAATGATCAAAATATTAGTGGTGGAAGATGATATTAATTTGAATAAAATCGTATGTTTTTATTTAAATGATAGTGGTTTTGAAGTTCATGGCTGTCTGAATGCTTCCAGTGCTTATGATGCCATGTATAATAATATGTATGATTTAATTGTTTCAGATATTATGATGCCAGAAATCGATGGTTTTGAATTTGCGAAAATCTGTTCGCCGTATCAATAAAACCATTCCTATTTTATTTATGTCAGCTAAAGATGATCTTTCTTCAAAACAGAAAGGTTTTCGATTAGGAATCGATGATTATATGGTCAAACCGATAGAATTAGATGAGCTTTTACTTCGGGTTCGAGCTTTATTACGAAGAGCCAATATTGTGATGTCAAGAAAGTTAAAGGTCGGTAATCTTGAGTTATATGCTGATGTGGATCATAGGAATTATTGTTGTTTCATTTACTTTAGTTATAAATGCTTATAATGAAAAAAGAAAGTATGAAAAAGTTTGTAGAAAAACATATTTTTTCAGTATTAGATATTTATTATCAGCAATGAGAAAATACAAGAGTTATTAGATGAATGAATATAGTTGTAACAGTCATTGACTTCTCATTTAAATTCTATAAAATTAAATGTAGGACGTGATAATATGAATTTACTTGATTATATAGCATGGCGAGGAGATCTTAGTTTTGAAGAAAGAAAATTAAATGAAATTGATTCTTTGATTTTAAGTATTCTTGCTTATGAGAATTATGATGGTATTCTTTCTGAAAAAGAGAATAAGACATTAAAAGAAACTGCTGATTGTTTTTTTGAGAAATATGATGAAGAAACATTAAAAAATAGGGTATTGCTGACAAATCGCAGTTATGAATTATTAAAAGAAGCTGCTAATACAAAACGTTTTGGAGAGCTTGTGATGAGCAATTATATCAATGAGGTGGATGAACAAAAAGAGGTTCAGTTTGCGGCTGTAACATTTTGTCATAAAGAGTGGAAGTATGTGGCATTTCGAGGAACTGACGATACGATTGTGGGCTGGAAAGAAGATTTTGCTATGACTTATCGTGATGAGGTTCCATCCCAGCATCGGGCAGTAGAATATATTCATCGGCTTGATAGCGATACTTCTTTTTTAAACAAGCTTTTAAAAAGGGATATTCTTTATATTGGCGGGCATTCTAAAGGAGGGAATTTAGCGATGTATGCGGCAGCAGCGGCTGCTGAAGAAATTCAGAAAAAAATGAAACGGGTTGATAATTTTGACGGTCCTGGATTTCATGAAGAAATGTGGCAGCAGCCTTCTTTTCAAAGAATTCTTCCTTTGATTCATACATATATACCAAATGGGAGCGTTTTTGGACGATTGTTTGCACATTTGGAGAAAGTCAGCATAATAAAGAGTGATCAAAGTGGTCTTTTACAACACGATGCTTTTAGCTGGCATGTTACAGCACATCATTTTGTTTATCAGGAGGATATGACATTAGGAAGTGAAAAAGCTGCTGCCAAATTAAATAGCATGTTAGATGAATACACACCACGACAGCGTGAAGAACTGGTAGCTTCTTTATTTAATGTATTTGAGAAATTAAATATTCATACGCTTAGTGATCTGACAAAATTAGACTTATCAAAAGGAATCCTGGCAATTCGAGAAATAAATGCATTAGATAGCAGAAGTAAAAAAGTATTGGTTGATATGTTGAAAGTAATCTGGGATGTGAGTGAAATATTACCGTTTAAATAGTCATAAGTATTGAAATCAAACAGTGAAGTGATTATAATAAAGACGCTTTGAAGGAAAAGTTGGAGGATAATTATGCATTGTGTAAGAAAAGTGAATGAAGATATTTATTATGTTGGCGGATGTGACCGCAGACTTGAATTATTTGAAAATGTATATCCAATCCCTAATGGCATTACTTATAATTCATATTTGATCATGGATGAGAAAAAAGTGCTGATGGATACGGTAGATCGTTCAATTGGTCAGCAGTTTTTAGAAAATATTGAATGTGTTTTAGGAAATGAAACTTTGGATTATCTTGTAATTCAGCACATGGAGCCAGATCACTGTTCAATGGCAGCGAATCTTCTGCAAAGATATCCTGCTTTAAAGATAGTGGGGAATGCACAGATTAAAAAAATGCTGAATCATTTTTTTGAGCTGAATTTAGATAATTACCTGGAAGTGAAAGAAAATGATACGTTAAATATCGGTCGTCATACTTTGAAGTTTATTAGTGCACCGATGGTACATTGGCCTGAAGTCATGATGACATATGATGAAACTGATAAGATTTTATTTTCGGCTGATGCTTTTGGTTCTTTTGGAACGATGAATGGAAATCTATTTGATGATGAAGTGAATTTTAAAAATGAATGGTTAAGTGAAGCAAGACGTTATTACACCAATATCGTTGGAAAATATGGACCGCAGGTATTAAATGTATTAAAGAAAGCTTCAACACTTGATATTCAGCTGATTGCTCCTTTACACGGACCGCTGCATCGCAGTGATATTGGCTGGTATGTTGAAAAATATCAGAAATGGGCAAGCTATGAGCCAGAAGAAAAGGGCGTCATGATCGTTTATGGATCAGTATATGGCAATACTGAAAATGCCGCAAATGTATTGGCAAATGATCTTTCATTAAGAGGTGTAAGCAATATTAAAGTTTATGATGTCAGTAAGACACATCCATCTTATCTTGTATCAGAAGCATTTAGATGCTCTCACCTAGTTATGGCATCTATAACATATAATAGCGGTATATTTGTTAATATGGAACACCTTCTTCATGATCTGAAAGCACATAACCTGCAGAATCGTACAGTAGGGCTCATAGAAAATGGCAGCTGGGCTTGTACGGCAGGCAAACAGATGAAAGAGTTCTTTGAAGGTATGAAAAACATGCATGT
The DNA here is from genome assembly GCF_900104665.1 of Traorella massiliensis. Lineage (GTDB taxonomy): Bacteria > Bacillota_I > Bacilli_A > Erysipelotrichales > Erysipelotrichaceae > Traorella > Traorella massiliensis. The sequence goes on from NZ_LT629969.1 coordinate 468,008, forward strand.
ATTAGAAGAAAAAGTGACGATGACTTCTTCTTTAAAAGAGGCTCAGCAAAAAGAAATAGAAGCTTTTGCGGACGCACTTGTTCAAAGTATGGGTGAAAATTAATGGCTGAAATTAATTTTAGTCATATTTTTGATATCAATCAGCTGTTTAAAAAGAAGGAAATTGACTATTCTATACATTTATTTGGCGGATGCTCTTCTTGTGGTGCTTATCTTATCTGTGAAGGGGAAACTGTTGAACGAAAACAGCTAGAAGCGATCATGAATGATTATTTCAAAGAAAAATGGCTGAAGGTTCATCTGTCAGATGATCTGTCCTTGAGTGTAGAGTCATTATTAAAATAAAAATTAAACTGCTAGGCAAAAAATTCAAAAAAAACTTGCCAATTATACACATTTAGTGTATCATAATAAAGCAGTTTAAAAATGGTCTAGTGGTGTAGTGGTTAACATGCCTCCCTGTCACGGAGGAGATCGTGGGTTCGAGTCCCATCTAGACCGCCATTTTTTATATAAATTACTATGCTATGGCATAGTTTTTTTATCGTAAAAAGGTGCAAATTGCACCTTTTGTTATATATTTAAAGATATTTTTAATGCCTGATCAACAAATGACATAACACTTTCATCCAGATGCGTAATCTTGCTTTTTAAACGTTTCTTGTCAATCGTTCGAAGCTGTTCACATAATATCATTGAGATATAATCAAGTTGTTCACTTTGAAAAATGACATGGGTTGGCAAGGGAGGTTTATTCAGTTTTTTTGATATGGGAACAATGATCAAGGTTGTTGAATGTTTATTTCCCATATTATTTTGAACAATGACCACTGGACGAATTCCTTTTTGTTCACTGCCGATACCTCCTGCTAGATCGGCATAATAGACATCGCCTCTTTCAATCATTATTTCATGACAGCGACTTGCAGTGAGCTCATGACACTCATCATTTCATCAACACTTAATGTCTGCGAATAAATATTCATTTCCAGGTTCTGATAATATCCTAGACAGCTTCCTCCATCATAAAAGCCAACCATCTCAATCGTATCGATCATTTCTCCGGATTTGAATACGGTCTGGGTATCTCCTTGAGCTTTTTTGAGCGTTTGTACGACTGTAAATGAATGCTCTCCATCATATTCCAGAATATGACGTGTTTCCCCATTGACTTCATAAGTAGAGCTGTTGACAAGCTGACTGTCATAGATACTGACTGGATATAAAGGAAGATCGGTTTCTGTCAGAATGGAAGAGGATACGGTGTTATCAAGTGTTTTTGGAGAATCAAAGATTTCATCTTTGATATCATTGTTGTAGTCGACGCTTGAGAAAAGAATTTGCAGCTGTAACGTATTTTCATCATCATAGATATGCACGCTGATAGGCTTGGAATCTTTATCAAATAAAATTTCCTGGGTTTTATAAGTTTTGTTGTTTGGATAATTCACTTTACTTTTGATAAGTGTTCCATCTTTGGTTTTTTCACTGATGCTATCTTCTTGTTTGATGATGTCATACATCGTTTGGATCAGATAAGGTTTTGGTGAATTGAGTGGCCACTCGCCTTCAAATTTAAAAATCTGATTAAGACTGGGCGTAATGACAAAAACGCCTTCCTTATTTCTTAATAATATTTGTTCCTGATTGAGGTTTTTATCAAATAGAGAAACTTTGAAATATTGATCATTTTCTCCCTTTTTGAAATTGATTTCTACCAGATAATTCTTAATATCTTCTCCTTTGTTGATTTCCATTTCGCCTTTTAACGTATAGGAATTCAGATCATTGAATACTTGATCAGCCTTTTTTGTAAAGGAGGATGGACGAAAGAGGAAAAGACAGACGATAATGATGAGTGCTCCTGCACCAATTAAAATATATTTCTTTTTCATAAATGGGTCTCCTTAGTCATTCTATTTTATGAAAGAAAAATAAAAAAATTACCGTTACCGGTAATTTAGAGAATTTCAAACTGATGACTCAGCAAAAGACGTTTAACATAAGCCAGTTCATCGTTACCACCGTCAAGAGACATCGACTTGCTGGCAAGAGAGATTTCATATTTGATTGGCTCATTTTCCATTAAAGACTCAATCTTTTGCTTATCCGCTTCATCCAGCTTTCTAAACAATAGAATCCTTTTCATGTTAACCTCCGCTATTATTATACAACAAAAACCTAAAAAGATAAACGTTAAGACACGATTGTACCATCCTCATTGGAGAATGTTCCTTTAAGATGAATGCGAATTTTGTTTTTACGTGCATATTCAACACATTGATCATGAAGGACTCGGCAACGAAGAGAAAGCATATGATGATAGGTGATTTCCTGATAACGCTTTGCATGGATATTTTTTTTAGGATCACTGTCATAGATGCCGTCAACATCAGTATAGATTTCAACTTCATTTATTTCCAGCATCTTTGCCACCAGTACCGTTGTATAATCACTGCCGCCTCTTCCCAAAGTGGTAATTTCTCCAAGACCATTCATTGCGACAAAACCACATACGATAAGAATATCATAGGCTTCTAACAGTTTGCTGATCTCACTGTTGTCTAATTTGATGACATTGGCACATTCATAGTTATCATCACTAATGATCCCGCTTTCCCGAAAGCTTAATGCATAAGCATTTAAACCCATTTCTCTTAATTTAGCGCAAAAGGAAATGCTGCTGACAAGTTCCCCCATACTTAAAAGACGTGCTTTTTCCTGCTCGCTTAAATAGGCATTTCCCAGTTCACTTAGCGTATCAGTCGCATAAGGATCGCCTTTTCTGCCCATTGCTGAAATGACTACGACAACTTTGCTTGTATGACTCATTTTTTTCACAATATTTAAAGCATATTGACATCTTTCATCATTTGAGATGGAAGTGCCGCCAAATTTGCATATCTTACATGTCATGATTTCACCCACACTTTAGGTTATGAAAGTTTCATGAAGAGGAATGGGCTGGTGAACATATGCTTATTTTTATTTTGATAAAAGCAGGAAATATAAATTGGAAAAGAAGAGATAAAAAATGTATAAAAATATTAAAATTTCATGATTCTTTCACATTATTTTGATACAATAGAATAAAGGAAGTGAAAATATGAAAAAAGTGATTTGTGTTGTTGAAGATGAAAAAGATTTAAATGAATTAGTGAAACGTTATCTGGAAAAAGAAGGATATGAAGTCAGAAGCTATTATACATATGAACAAGCAAGCATGCACACGGTAGATGATGATGTTCATTTATGGATCTTAGACATCATGCTAGATGATAAATCAGGATTTGATCTGATTGAAGAGATCCGTTTGCAGGGGAAAGATATTCCGGTTATTTTCATGTCCGCCCGTGATAAGGAATTTGATCGTATCATCGGTTTAGAAAAGGGAAGTGATGATTATATTACGAAACCTTTTTCTCCTAAGGAATTGGTACTTCGTGTTAATAATGTCATTAAAAGAACATATAAGACTGAAAATACACGTATTCAGATTGATTCTTATGAGTTGGATGAAGAACAGCGTAAAGTCTTTGATAATGATCAGGAAATTGATCTGACAACGAAGGAATTTGATTTGCTGATGATGTTTATCCGTAATAAAGGAATGGCTTTTTCAAGAGAAAAGATCTTGGAACTTGTCTGGGAAGATAATTATTTTGGAAGTGATCGTGTGGTTGATGATACACTGCGCCGTCTGCGTAAAAAGCTTCCGAAGCTTCATATTCATACGATTTATGGATATGGATATCGTCTAGGATAATATGGATCGCTTAAGAGAGTGGATAAAGAATCTTTCTTTGTCTCAACAGCTTTTTATGCTGATCTTTGTTTTCATCACTTTTTTTGCCTCCTTTTTCTTTGTGTTTTTGAGCGGCAAGGTGGATGATTTTGTCCGTGAACAGATGAATACGGTGATCGATCGTTCACAGGAAATGATTACCAATATGTATCGTGGTAATATTGATCCAGAGATCATTATGGACTTACAAACAGATGAAACATCGATGATGTATAATATTTTTTATACGGATGAGGGAAATTTTTCAACTGCCAGTGAAAAAATTAATGCCATGCCTAATCTATCGATCCAGATTTCTGAAAATATGAGAAAGCAGACAGCGCTTCAGAAACAGGTGGATCATTATACATATGAAAATGGCGAAAATAAAGCTTATTATGCAATCAACATATTAAGTGATGATTTTGCCTTTGTAACGGTCGTAACACATGAATATCGTATGAATTACAGGGAAACATTATTGAGTACCGTTGTAAATATCACGGTCTTTGTTGTGGGCTTGTTTTTTGTGGTATTGATGATTTGGATGGCTTCATTGATCCATCCATTGAATCAGATACGTAATTATATCGAAAAGGTCAAGCTAGGTGAGGATGCGGAACTGAAAGTGAATCGCAATGATGAAATTGGTGAACTTGCGGAAGCGATCATCAGTATGCGTCAGGAACTTTTACGTCAGGAGAGAGTCAAGGAAGAAATGATTCATAATATCTCTCATGATTTAAAAACACCGATTGCGACAATCAAGAGCTATGGTGAAAGTATTAAAGATGGGGTTTATCCATATGATACATTGGAAAAGAGCGTAGATGTGATCATTAAAAATGCTGAGCGTCTGGAAAAGAAAGTATATTCTCTTCTGTATCTGAATCGGGTAGAATATCTGGTTTCACAAAATACTGGCGAAAAAGAAACAAATATGAAAGAAGTGGTGGAAGAAGTGCTTCAGGCACTTATCATGATTCGTTCTGATATTCAGATTGATACGGATCTAAAGGATGCTTATTTTTATGGAAGCTATGAGCCATGGCGAATTACGATTGAGAATATTATGGATAATGCTCTGCGTTATGCAAAGGATTATGTTAAGATCACAGTTGATGAAGATGAAGTGAGTGTTTATAATAATGGCTCACAGATTTCTGAAGAAAGACTGGCATCTCTGTTTAAACCGTTTGAAAAGGGTCAGGGAGGACAATTTGGAATTGGTTTATCAATTGTTCATAAAGTAACTTCCGCAAATGGTTATATCGTTAGTGGTGAAAATGTTCCGGATGGTGTAATTTTTAGAATTTATCGTGAACATAAAAAAGAAGGCCGGGAATCCCGCAGAAAACAAAGAAATGAAAATAGAAAAGGCGTGTCCTCATCATTATGAGTGCACGTCTTTTTTTACGTTTAATTCAAAATAGAAGGTACTTCCTTCATGCAGTTTGCTTGTTACACCATAGTTTGCATGATGAAGATCAAGAATTTGTTTACAGATGTAAAGACCTAAACCACTGCCACTGACCTGGCGGGAATGATTCGTGGAGCGATAGTAGCACTGCCATATCTTATCAATTTCACTTTCTTCGATACCATCGCCAAAGTCTTGGATTTCAATACGAATGATGTCATTGTTTAAAATCTGACGGACGATGACTTTTTCTTTTGTATAATGAAGTGCATTGCTTAAAATGTTATAGAATACTTGTGATATTTTCATCTCATCTGCAATAACATGGAGATGTCCATCATAAATAAAATCAATTTGAATATCACTTAGAGAACGAACACGGTCGATCATCTCAAGCAGCAATTGAGTCAGATCAAATTCTTTTTCTTCAAGTTTCTGAGCGCCTGCCTGCAATTTAGAAAGATCCAGTACATCATTGACCAGACGGGTAAGATATTTTGTTTCATTAATAATGATATTAAGATTTTCTTCGTTATTTTCATCAGGAAGATCACGCATCATTTCCGCATAACCGCTGATCATCGTAAGAGGTGTACGCAAGTCATGAGAGATATTGCTGATCAGTTCATTTCTTAATTTTTCAACCTGATGAAGATCTTCATTGGCCTGATTTAATGTAGAACTTAGTTCTTCTATTTCAAGATATCCTTTTCCACTGAAATGAATATTTTCTTTTCCTAGATTTTTAGCACTTACATTTAATTGCTGAATCGGAGTAATAATTTTTCTAGATATATAAAGTCCTAGAAGGATCGCAATGATACACATGATCACTGTAACAATCGTTAAGATCGTTTTTAATGTATCTACAGTGGCATTGATTGGTGATATCGTTGAGTTCATAAATAGAAAATAATTACTTTCTTCTTGGATGATGTGAGTATATTGAATCTCATTGTAAGATCGTATAGGTATGGGAATACCTAAATCGATATATTCTGTTGCTTGTACTTCTTCTACATAAGTATTATTGTTTTCATATGCGGAAGAAATTCTTTCCATGAAACGGTCTTTATCGGATATTTCTCGAATGCATTGACTTGAAGTAGAAGAATTGCTTCGATAAAGAAAGCTTCCGTTATCATCAGCTACAACGATACAGGCATCGTTGGTAACTGCCAGCTGATCGATATATTCACTGATATTTGGATCGGTAATTTTTGAAGAAATATAATTGCCGGCATCTAGGATGGCATCTGTTTTTGTCTTTTTATAAATAGAATCTAAAAGAAAAATCTCCATGACCCATAATAAAAGTAACATTACGATAACAAAAATAAATAGATAAAAGGGGATTTTAAAGCGAATGGATTTCCTATTCAGTTTCAAAACGATAACCTACCCCTCTGACAGTAACGATACAGTCAGCATATTCTTTAAGATTTTTACGCAGTGTTTTGATATGCGTATCTAACGTACGATCATCCCCAAAAAAATCATAGCCCCAAACAACAGAAATACATTGTTCACGAGAAAGAGCAATATTTTTATTTTTAATCAGATAAGTTAACAGATCATATTCTTTTGGTGATAGATGAGCTCTTTCACCATCAATGTCAACAGTATGGGCAGAATAATTAATGACAAGTCCTTTATAGATAAATGTATCTGTCTGATTATTCTGAGTTCTTTTTAAAATAGCTTTGATACGCATCATCAGCTCTTGCATACTAAAAGGTTTAACGACATAATCATCGATGTCCATTTCAAAGCCATGGATACGATCATATTCTTCTCCTTTTGCAGATAGCATTAAGATCGGTGTATTTGAAAATTCTCGGATACGTCTGGTTGCTGTATAGCCATCACAAAAGGGCATCATGATGTCCATGATGATACAGTCATACTGATTCTTTTGAACAGCCTCAATAGCTTCATAACCATTGCTGGCTTCATCTGCTTCCATATGTTCATATAAGGCATATTTTTTTATAAGCCCACGGATTTTTTCTTCATCATCAACAATTAATATTTTTGGCATGATATCACCTCATTGTTTAGTTTAACACAACATTGTGAATTTTTTCTGAAAACAATAAAAAAAGTTCAATAAATGTTATAATCTTTAATGGTGATTTTATGAATGAAGATTATAAAGAAGGATTTAAATTAGGTATTCCCATCGGCATTGGTTATCTATGTGTCAGTTTTGCTTTTGGAATGATGGTGAAAAATGCTTCATTACCAGTATGGATGGCTTTTTTGATATCTGCGACAAATATGACAAGTGCTGGTCAGTTTGCCGGATTAAATCTGATTGTATTACAAGCCAGTTATGCGGAAATGGCGTTGACAACGCTAGTGATTAATTTACGATATGCTTTGATGTCGCTTTCTCTTTCTCAGCGTTTAGATGAAAAGATGAGCACATTTGAACGCTGTATCATGGCTTTTGGAGTTACAGATGAGATTTTTGCGGTATCTTTGACTCGGACAAAGCCAATAACGCTTGCTTATTTTATGGGAATTTTAAGTCCGGCTTTTGTTGGATGGACTCTGGGGAGCGTTTTAGGTGCTCTGTTTTCATCCATATTACCGGCAAGTATATCGAATGTGATGAATATTGCATTATACGGTATGTTTGTCGCAATCATCCTTCCGGCAGCAAAACAGGATAAAAAGAAGCGTCTTGCTGTCGTTTTAGCGACGATCTGCAGTTGTCTGATGACCTATCAGTCAGTGATTCAAATTTCACAGGGCTGGATGATCATTTTTGTCAGTGTTGCTGTCAGTGCTTTTATGGCTTTTTTCTTTCCTATTAGGAAACAGGAGGAAATGTAATGAAAGAAATTTTGTTAAGTGTTGCCGTGATGGCAGTTGTGACCTATCTGATCCGCCTTTTACCATTAGTTTTATTTAAAAAGAAAATAACCAATATTTATGTTCAAAGCTTTATGGAGTATATCCCTTGTGTCGTTTTATCATGCATGACATTTCCAGCTATCTTTACTTGCACACAAAATGTTTTCTCTTCTCTTGCAGGCAGTGTGACAGCTATTTTTTTAGGATGGAAATCACGCTCTTTAGTGGAGGTGGCCTGTGCTGCGGTAGTGAGCGCTTTGGCAGTAGAGCTGTTAATTTCTCTCTTCACATCAACTTCCCATTATTTTTTCATATTTTAAGAACAAATATGTGTTAAAATAAAATATATATAGAATGAATGAAATGGCGTTTATAGACATAAGGCTAAATGGAGGCGTTTATGAGTGAATTTATTGAATTCAATGATGTAAAGAAGATATATCATGTCGGTGAAGTAGATATTCCTGCATTGGATGGTGTTAACTTTCAGATCAAAAAAGGAGAGTTTGTCGTTATTGCCGGAGCCAGCGGTGCCGGCAAGTCGACCATTTTGAATATCTTAGGTGGAATGGATTCGCCAACCAGTGGTACGATTTATGTAGATGGAGAAGATATTGCTTCTTATGATGCGAAAAGACTGACAACTTATCGGCGTCATGATATTGGGTTTGTTTTTCAGTTCTATAACCTTGTGCAAAATCTTACCGTTACTGAAAATGTAGAGCTGGCTTGTGAAATCTGTGATGATCCGCTGGATATTACTGAAACGATTAAGAGCGTAGGTCTGCTTGAAAGAAAAGATAATTTTCCGGCACAGCTATCGGGTGGTGAACAGCAGCGTGTGGCCATTGCCAGAGCCTTAGCGAAAAATCCAAAGCTTTTGCTTTGTGATGAACCGACAGGAGCCTTAGATTATAATACAGGGAAACAGATTTTAAAACTGTTACAGGATACTTGTCGTAAAAACAATATGACGGTAATCGTCATTACCCATAATTTGGCTTTGACACCAATGGGAGATAAGGTTATTCGTGTGAAAAGTGGTAAGATTGACAGTATTACCATCAATGAAAACCCAGTACCAGTAGAAAGTATTGAGTGGTAATGAAGAAAATATATTTAGATATTTTACGAGAAATAAGAAAAAGCTTTGGCAGGTTCTTTTCCATCTTTGCCATTGTAGCTATCGGTGTTGCCTTTTTTGCTGGGGTGAAGGCATCAGCGCCGTTGATGAAAGAAACAGCTGACGCTTATTTCGATGAGTATAATTTACAGGATATTCAGGTTTATTCAACTCTAGGGTTTGTAGATGAGGACATTGATGAGCTGCGTAAGATTGAAGGCATCGAAGGTGTACATGCAACAAATAGCGTAGATGCTGTTTTCATGATGGACACGACAGAATATGTTTATAAGATCATGACGCTTCCAGAAGATATGAGCGAGTCAAATAAAGATTATATCAATCAGGCAGTTTTAGTTGAAGGAAGACTTCCTGAATCACCGGATGAATGCGTCGTAGAGGAAGGTCAGATCATGGCTGAAGGTCCTCAAGTAGGAGATGTCATTCAGCTTTCAAGCGGGACGGATGATCCGCTTGAAGATACTTTGAACTATACAGAGCTAACCGTTGTCGGGAAGGTCAAGATTCCTTATTATCTTTCTTATCAGAAAGGAAGCAGTAGTATAGGAGATGGTTCACTGGACGGTTTTCTGCTTACTTTAGATGAGAACTTTAAGAGTGATATCTATACTGAAGTTTATATTACTGTAGATGGGGCTAAAGAATATAATTCTTATGATGAGGCTTATTTTGATGAAGTGATCAATCCGGTCATGAATCGCATCGAACAGTTAGGAAAAGAGCGGGCATCATTGCGTACAGAAGATATCAAAGCTCAGGCGTTAGAAGAATATCAGAAAAGTGAAGATGAATTTAATCAGCAGAAGCAGGAAGTTGAAAATCAGCTGAATGAAGCTGAAAAACAGCTGCAGGCAGGCTATGAAGAGCTGCTTTACAATGAAAATCGCATAAAAGATATGAAATCAGCGATTGAATTGATTAAGACACAGGGAGAGGCGCAGCTGGAAAGCGCCCAAACACAGTTAGAATTACTAAAAGCCCAATTATCAATGGGCGAAAGCAATGCTCAGGTACAAGAAATGCAGAAGATGTTAGATGAAGTGAATCAGCAGATCGATGCGTTGCCTGAAGAGGATAAAGTGCTGACCAATGAAGATTATTTTGATTTACGAATGCGTCAGCAGTCGCTGGAACTGATGATTGAAATTGCGACAAGCGATGCGACCCGTGAACAGCTAGAAGCAGCTATAACGGCTCAGGAAGAGAGTATTGCTTCAATGAAAGAAGAATTAAATCAGCAGCTGGCGAGCTACGAGGAACAGATTGCTCAGGGGGAAGAACAGGTAGCTCAAGGCAGGATTGATTATGAGAATGGTGTTCAAGAACTTGAGAATAACCGTAGAATTGCACAGGAACAGCTGACAGATGCACAGGAACAGTTAGATAAAGCTAAAAGTGACATTGAAAATATGTCAGAGGGTGAATGGATCGTATTGGATCGTCAGTCACATTATTCTTATATGGATTATGGAAGCAGTGCGGATCGTATGGATTCAATTGCGAAAATATTTCCATTGTTTTTCTTTCTTGTGGCTGCTTTAATCTGTTTGACAACAATGACACGTATGGTGGATGAACAGCGTAGTGTCATTGGTACTTTTAAAGCTTTAGGTTATTCAAAAAGCGCCATTGCCTTACGTTACTTAAGCTATGCTTTTATTTCTAGTGTTTGTGGATGTGTTGTTGGTGTTTTGGTAGGTTTTGCGGTTTTCCCGACACTGATTACACATTTATGGAATATGATGTATACATTGCCAGATGCCCATTTCACTTTCTATTGGGATCTTGCTTTAATGGCAAGTGCCGGTTGTATAGCCATCGTATTAATTGCAACATGGTTTGCTGTTTATAAAGAATTAAGAGAAACACCAGCCTTGTTGATGCGTCCAAAAGCACCTTCCAATGGAAAACGTATTTTCCTTGAAAGAGTTACTTTTATTTGGAAACGACTTTCTTTTACCCGTAAGGTAACCTTTAGAAATTTATTCAGATATAAGAAGCGTTTCTTTATGACGGTCATTGGTATTAGCGGCTGTACTGCATTGCTGGTAGCAGGTTTTGGTATTCAGGATTCGATCAGCGGCATCGTTTCAAATCAGTATGAAGAACTTCAAAAATATCAAGTCAGTGTTTTAATTGATGAGGATAAGAATGTTGTTGAAAAAGAAGAAATCATTAACACGATCAATGAATTGGATCATGTAGATGAAACGATCTTGATTGCCCAGCAAAGTGGCAGTGCGAATATCAAAAATAAGGATCAATCGGTCGATCTGATCATTGTAGATGATGAAGAAGCTTATCAGGATTTTCATGTACTTCGTGACCGAAGAACTCACGCAACAGTTGAAATGCCGGAAAGTGGTGTACTTGTCAGTGAAAAGATGGCAAATGATATGGGATTAAAAGTTGGCAGTACTTTTAGATGTACTTCTGATGGAACTTCAGTAGAATTTACTGTTGATGGCATTTTTGAAAATTATGTAGGTCATATAGTTATCATGAATGGCGATACGTATAAAAACACATTTGGATTAAGTGCCAAGCCGACGCAATTATTAATTCGTATGGATGAAAGTAATGAAGAAAATGACAGTGCTTTGGGAAGTGCACTTACTGGTATTGATGGTATAGAAAGTATTGTATTTTATCGTGGCAGTGCGGAATCATTTGAGAATATGATATCTTCACTTTCAATTGTGGTGGTTGTTCTTGTGATTTCTGCAGGTTTGCTTGCCTTTGTGGTGCTGTATAATTTGACTAATGTGAACATTTCAGAACGTGTTCGAGAGATTGCGACACTAAAAGTACTTGGATTCTATGATAGAGAAGTCAGCAACTATGTCTTCCGTGAGAATTTGCTTTTAAGTCTTATCGGTTCTTTGGCAGGATTAGCATTAGGTATGGGATTACATCGTCTGATCATGGCTTTGGCAGAACTTGATAATGTAATGTTTGGACGTACGATCGAACTTAAATCATATTTGATTTCACTGATAATGACGATGTTTTTCTCATGGATCGTTGCTCGTGTCATGCATTATAAACTGAAAAAGATTCCTATGGTTGAATCTTTAAAATCAGTAGAATAGGAGTGTTATGATATATATTGGAGGCTATGCGGCTCAGAAGAATTGCGGTATTTATCAGTTAAATGATGATATGACGTTTCATCATCAGATTTGTGATGATGAAGGAACAAGTTATTTTGATGTTGATGAACAGTATATTTATACGATTTTAAAAAGAGATGACAGAGGCGGTATTGCCGTCTTTGATCATGATGGAAACGAAAAAGCTTCACTTTTATTTGATAAAAAGCCGGGATGTTTTATTCAAAAATATAAGAATCGTATCTATTGTGCTTATTATCATGATGCCTGTGTTCAGATATTTGATGAGCATCTTATATTTCTGCATGAGCTTAATTATCCTCAAGGAAGCAAATGTCATTACGTGGATTTTTTTAAAGAAAAATTTGCAGTTGTATGTTTAGGGTTGGATTTGATTTGTTTCTATGACTATGATTTTCATTTCCTTTATGCAATTGAATTCCCAAAAGGCAGCGGGCCACGTCATATGGTGCATACTAAAGATGAAAAAACTCTTATGGTATTAAGTGAATTAAGTAATGAATTATTCATTATGAATGATCAAGGAGAAATAGAAAAAACATTTTCTATCAAAGAAAATGAAATGACAACAACAGGTGCCGCAATTCGTTTAAGTACTGATGAAAAGCATCTTTATACTTCGACAAGAGGCCAGGATCTTCTTAAGCATTTTGTCTATGAAAAGGAATGGAAAGAAGCTCAGTGTATTCATTTAAATGGTTCACAGCCTAGAGATTTTCAGCTTTTTGATAACTTTTTGATTATTGGTTATCAGGGAAGCTGTCTGGTAGAAAAGCTGCAGCTGGATCAGCGACAGTATATAGGTGAGGTTATTCAGAGTGTGGCATACGATAAAATCGTATGTATAAAGTAAAGGAAGCATTTGCTTCCTTTTATAATAATTTTTTTAGCTTTTCAATACTTTCTTTGTTTTCTTTAATTTCCTGGAGCTGATTTATAATATTTACAGCGACAGTAATAACAGGAATGATCAGTATTACAATCAAGATCAGGGAAGGTATGGAAGCAAGGCTGGCTGTTTCTCCTATCCAATATTCTAATATAGGGATGAGGGAAGCATAGATGGTTAGGATACTAACAAGTGTTCCTAAGATACCTACATAAATTTGAACATACTTCTTTTTTATTTCTTTTTGCTTCTCCTCGATTTGTTTTTTACGATTTGTAATTGTATCATAATAGGCAATAAGGCTTTGAAATTTAGATCGGAATTCATTTTCATATTCACTAATATTAAATGCTCTTTCTATCAGATTATAGACTTGATTAACATGTTCAACAGAACTTGGTACATCAAAAAAGCATCTTAATAAAAATAAAGAGAAAAGTTCATTTGTTTTTTGAAACTCAATCAGCTTATTTTCAATCATATCATAATCATTAAAAGGATAATTATATTGACGTATTTCATTAAGAAGATAGATTAGAGAACGTTTTTGATGTAATGCATTTAAAAATAAAAAGAAATAATCACTTTCCCATTTATATTCAAATCCTTGATCAAAAAAACGATCTGTTCTTTCTATATGTGATTCAACAGTTAATGAACAAAGACCATTGATAGAAGCACACCAGTATTGATTAGAAAAAACCTGCAGAATATTATTCCCATGATCAGATTGATTGTTTAATTGATAAGCTGAATGGTAATTTCTTGCGAGATTTTGAAGGTCATGACTTTGTGGATGCTGATCAGTAATAAGATAAGAATAAATAATAGGTTTTCGATGTAAAGTATCCTGAATATAAAGACCTAATTCAATATCTCCTTCTAAATAAGAAATAAACTGCGAAATAAATTGCTGGAGAGATATTTTTTGGAAAGAATAGGTAGTGCTTTTTGTTTCTGCATTCCATATTTTCTTTGGGATTTCCAGATAGTTTTTAGCATCTTTCGGTTCACATAGGTAATACATAAGATTCATGCAAGTATCTAAAGAACATTCGTCTTTAGCATCGACTCGCATCATTAAAAAAACAACGCCGCTTTCAAATAAAACGATTCGCATATCTTTTAAATAAATTTCAAAAGGTTTTTCTACTGTACGGGCATAGAAATACAATGAATCATTAGGACGTGGCGGCAACTGAAAGAGATCACGTTTTTTTAATGAAAAAACGTGACCGATCTTAGCATTATGATCTTCTTTGCTAAGAAGCCTGCGAAGACCTTTTCTAAGATCTTGAGTTTTTATGCCTGTTTCTTCAAAAACAGGCAATGTCTTATTTTTGTGATTTAAATACGTTGCCTTTTTTATTGAATCAACGCTTTGTTCGTAATTTGCTAAAAGAGGATATATGATCCATGAATGATGTTTTTTTACAGTACACATAATATTTCTCCATTTTTATATATTATAATTATAACGCACATCATTTAAATGTGAAAATATTTTTATGATATTTGATAATAATTAAAAAAATAAAGAAACATCTAAAAAGAAGTATGATAAAATAAAAGAAACATAGACGAAGGAGGAGAGAATATGCAGGATTTTATACGTGCTGACCAGTTAGACAAAATTGAACATTTTATTGCGCTAGGCTATTATGACTCAGCTGTAAAAGAAAGTTGTGCGCTTTTAGAAGAAATACTAAAAAAAGTTTATCGTCAGGCTTTGGCAGATCTTCCTATAGAAGATCGCACTGTTTTGCTTGAAAGTGAAGAAAAAATAGGAAACCGAAACAAGAGCTATACAAAATTTGGTTTTGGTGAATTAGTGGGCTTATTCAATCGCAGTCGTCTTTTAGAAAGATGGGGAAAATATACGCAATCAAATATGGGGATCATCCGATCCATTTCATTAGATTATATCGTTGATTTGAGAAACCGTTTGACTCATGATCAGGCAAATCAAATGTGTACAAAGGCTGAAGCTAATCTTGCTTATGATGCTTTGACAAACTGGTTAAGCTTTATTGGATATAAAGAAATGGATCGAGGTATTGAAAAAGCTTTTACATCCTTAAATGGAGAAGAAAAGAAACAGGAAGTCAGCATCTATGATAAAGTAAAGGAAAAAGTTAATTCAGATTATGATTCTTCAAGCGTACGTGAAAAAAGACGTTTAAAGCTGCAGTCGAGTTATAGTGAAGAATTTGATGCACAGTGTTTTGAATATGTATTAAATAGAATGGATAAGAAACAAGGATTAATTGGCTTAGATATTGGCTGTGCTGACGGCTATGTAACGGAATTGAGATTTAAAAAAGAATATCCTTTTGACATGGTGATTGGCGTTGATTTTAATGGAAAACTTATTGAAAAAATTTCTCAGGAAGATCATGGACATTTTTATTATCATCAGTTAGACTTAGAAGCAAAAGATTTCGATGACAGAATACAAGCAATTATGGATGAACACGAAATCGAAGGTTTTGATGTGATATTTAGTGCTCTGACCCTTCATCACTTAAAAAATCCTCAGCGTATTCTTATGAAACTGAGAAAGTATTTAAATCGAGGAGGAGCTATCATTATCCGTGGTGTTGATGATGGAGCTATGTTGGCTTATGATGATGGTGGACTTGTGGAAAAAATATTAAAAGAAACAATTTCTTTTGAGAATGTATCCGATCGTTTTCATGGAAGAAAGTTCTATACAATGCTATGTTCTTTAGGATATAAAGATATTCAGATGAGATATCAAGTGGACGATACGACTCATATGACTTTTGAAGAAAGAGAAGATTTTTTTCATTATTACTTTGATTTCCGTTTGAGCTATACCTTAAGAACTTTAAATAAAGATCCAGATAATCCTCTTTATCAGGAAAATCATATGAAAATGCAGGAAATGTTAGATGAGTTAGAAGAAAAGTTTATGAAACCGGATTTCTTTTTTTCAACATTGACAATAAGTGCTATTGGGTTTAAGTAATATGAAATATAAAAATATCATTTTCGATTTTGGAAATGTTCTTTCTGTTTTTGATACAGATCAATTATTGAAAAAGTGTACGCCTTATTATGATGAAAAAATGAAAGAAGCTATCTTTTATGATTGGGAAGCTTTGGATAAAGGTATGATCAGTTATGAGGATTATATTGGAAAAGCTTTATCTTTAGCTGATCAAAAAGATGAAGATGCCATTCATTTATTTTTTAGTCAATGGTATTTAATGCTTGATGATATTGAAGAAATGCAACAATGGGTATATGAACTAAAAAAAGGGGGATATCATTTATATATTCTATCGAATGCACCTGTTATATTTGAGGAATATGCCTATACATATTCCTTTACAGATCTGTTTGATGGAGCTGTTTATTCAGGAAGCATTCAGCTTTCTAAACCAGATAAAGCAATATATTATTATCTTTTAGATAAATATCAATTAAAAGCAGAGGAATGTTTTTTCATAGATGATAAATCATGTAATGTAGAAGCGGCAAAAGAGTGTGGTATCGAAGCAATGGTATATCATCAGAATTTAGATGATATTAAAAAGGCTGTTTTAGGTTAGGAGAATATATGTTGAAATATCATATCATGAATGAAGAGGAGAAAAAAATCATCTGTGATTGGAAATATGAAAAGGAATATGAAATTTATAATTTAGAGTCTTATGAAGCAATGAAAGAGAAAAAAAGCGGACTGGCGAACCCGGCTCATGTGAATAATTTTTATTCTTTTTATGATGATCAGCAGCTTGTTGGATTTGCAAATATTCTTGAGGAAGAAAAAGAAGTTTTTATTGGTTTGGGTGTAAACCCATTATATTGCAATCAAGGCTATGGCACTGAAATATTACATTATGTTTCAAAGATTGCGAAAAGCTTATATAAAGAAAAGCCTTTATATTTAGAAGTCAGATCATGGAATAAAAGAGCGATACGATGCTATGAAAAAGCAGGATTTGTCATTGATGGAAACTCTTTTGAACAAGTTAGCGGCATTGGTAAAGGTGAGTTTTATCGAATGGTAAAAAAAGATTAAATGAGTGAATTTTTAACTATAACTTTATTGTCATTTCTTTCGTTTTGTGATAAATTAAAATCATAGAAAAATGCAGAAAGGAGCTTGACAAGGATGGTAGAAATTGCGACAATTCTAAGCAAGCAAGCAAGCAAGCAAGCAAGCAAGCAAGCAAGCAAGCAAGCAAGCAAGCAAGCAAGCAAGCAAGCAAGCAAGCAAGCAAGCAAGCAAGCAAGTTAGCTTATTTTTTCACAAGTCAAACTCTAAAAAGATACAAGCGTATTTTGTCCATTAGGATAAGTGCGCTTTTTTTCTGTATTTTGGAAAGGAGCTAAAATGAAAAACAAAGTTTTAAGTTTACTGATGGCATTATGTCTGGTAGCAGGATTAGCACCAATGGGCATAAAAGCGAATGAAACAGCAGATGTGTGGGATGGAACGGCAGATACTTCGTGGTATACTGGTACAGAAACAACTTATGAAATTGATTCTGCTGAAGCTTTGGCAGGTTTGTCAAAACTGGCCGCTGAAGGAAATACATTTCAGGGAATATCTTTAAATTTAACAACAGATGTAGACCTTGATAATATTGAATGGACACCAATCGCCATGTTTATGGGCAATTTTAATGGTAATGATCATAAAGTGAAAAATATGTATGTTGCATTAGATTCAGGCCAGAGTGGATTTTTTGAGTATCTGCAAAATGCGGTTGTGGAAAATCTTATTATTGAAAATGCGAATGTAAATATGCTATCAACTAATAACAGCTTTTATCAAGGTGTTCTGGCTGGGTGGACACAGAATAGTGAAATAAAGAACTGTGGCACATCTGGAGTATTGAAAGCAGATGTCACAGCTTCTGATGTGCCTTGTATTGGAGGTTTTATCGGTTCTGCAAAAGGAAATTCAGTTTTGCAAAATTGCTGGTCAACTGTAAAAGTAACGGTGGTAAATGAAGATCTGCCAGCAATGGTTGGTGGCTTGATTGGTCAGTGGGAAAATGCTTCCAATGGTGCAAAAATCATGGATTGTTACTTTGGTGGAATGATTGAGGTAGCGAACAATACTACTTCAACGTCAGGAATTATTGGCGCAGCACTTTCTTTTAATGGGAATGTAGTATTAATCAGTGGATGTGTTTCTTATGGTACATTAATAGTCCCTGAAGAAGCCGCAGAAAATGCTCTTCATATCGGAGCATTGGATGAGTATGGACAAGTAGAAAACTGTATCTGGCCAGATGATGGAAAAACTGGCGTTGTTCGGCTTGTGGTCGATTGGAGTATAGGTGAAGCAACTGCTGATCCAAATTTTGATGAAAATTTATGTGGACATTCAGTAACGCTTTTTTCTGAAGATGTAATCCAAGAACTTAACGCAAAAGCACAGACTCCAGATTTGTGGGCTTTAGGAATAAACGGATATCCAGTTTACGCAACTCAAACATCTTTAATTCGTGCTGATTATTCAGCTGTAGATGCTGCTAAAGAAAAAGTTCCTACAGATTTGTCATTATATACGGATGAAACTGTGAATGCTTTGAATAATTTGCTTATTAGTATAGATGAAAATATGAGTTTGGATGAGCAGAAAGAAGTCGATGCGATGGCTCAGGCCATAGAGGACGCCATTACTGCTCTTGAATACAAAGATGCAGATTATACGTCTGTCAATGAAGCCATTGAAAAGACAAATAGCTTGGACAAGACATTGTATAAAGATTTTTCAGGTGTAGAAAAGTCATTAGCTGCCGTAGTTTCTGATTTAGATATCACTCAACAGGAAGAGGTAGATGCCATGGCTAAAGCTATAGAGGATGCCGTTGGTGCTTTAGAATATAAAGATGCAGATTATACGGCCGTCAATGATGCGATTGCAAAGGCAGAAGCTTTAGATTCAGAACAATATAAAGATTTTACAGCTGTAGAAGAAGCTTTGGCATCTGTTGTAGAAGGTCTTGATATCACACATCAAAAAGAAGTCGATGCGATGGCACAGGCTATACTGGATGCGATTTCCGGATTGGAAGTAAAACCAGCAGATACACAGACACCATCAACAAGTGATCATAGTTCTATCATATTATGGATCATGGTCATGATAGGTGCTGCAATGAGTCTGATAAGCTTTGTTGCTTACGATTACAAAAAGAAATATAATCATTAAAAAAAGCGCTCTGTGATTAACAGGGCGCTTCTTATTAGGAAACTCTTAAAATTTAAATAAGTTTAATCCAATGTTTTCATCGAATACACGATCTACTTCACCATCAATGACATCAATGAACATTTCACATGTTGCGGAAATAATGCATTCATTTAAATGCCCTCCATAGACATTCTGATTACCATCAGCTACATTGATATGCAAATGCAGATATACTTCACCATCTTTTCTAGTAATATTACCAATCAAAGATGTAATCTCCATATCCTGATCTAATTCTCTGGAATAGTACTTCTTTTCTTCAATGTTGAAAAGACCTACTTTTACATGATTTGTAGCTCCTAATGCCTGAACATTTCCAAGTTTGATATCATACTGCTTTACGATTTCAGTTAAGGAAGCAATTACTTCTTCTCCCTTATCCAGTCTTACGACAATTTTGTTGTTGAATTTTCTTGATTCCATCATTTACCTCCTATTGCTGTTAAGCGAATCATATGACATTGAGGATCCGCAAAGATCCTGATGTCGCTTTCTGTAGTTCCAAGCCCATTTGAAACGATCAGCTTGGTTTGATTGATAGTATATTCACCATTGGAATATACACTGGCACCTTCCTTTTTTTGAAGGGCTCCAATAAATGGCAAAGCAATTTGTCCACCATGAGAATGCCCTGCAAGAACAAGATCAATGTTGCTAAGGGGCAATTCATTTACAATATCCGGAGCATGTGTTAAAACGATTGTATAAGCACTTGTATCAACATTTTCAAAAGCAAGGGATATATCTGGATTTCCACCTATCTGTGAATCAATGCCAATTAGGTTTACAGCTGTAGCATTGTTTTTTGTAATTAGCAGATGTTCATTTGTCAATAATTCAAAATCAGCCTGATATAAAAGATTTTCAACAAGATCACTGACAACAGGATCATGATCCTCTTCACCTAAAACAGCAAATTTTCCTAAATCTGCTTGCAAAGATTTTAAAAGTGTGATCAATTCCTGCTGTGATTCTTCAGTTGGCGGATATGTTGAAGGATCATCAAATAAATCACCGCCAAATAGAATAATATCCGGTTTATTGGCATTGATTTTTTCAATCATATTTTCTAAACGTTCATAATTCATGAAATGGTTATAATGAATATCGCTGATAAAAGCAATTTTTAGATTGCTTGTTTCTTCACTGATCTTACTGCTTTCAATCGTTTGATTGACGATCGTAACATTTGTAACACTGACTGTTGTGCCATAAAAGATAAAGGCTATGATCAAAGCTACTATCAAAAATAAAACCGCTAGAACTTTCAAGAATTTTTTCATATTTCTATTTTACAATCTTTCATGATATCTGTTAAGTTTTTTTTAGAAAAAAGAAGGAGGTTTAAGCTTCCTTCTTGTGAGTGGCATGAGTTGCTTTTGCAGCACGTGCCTGCTGCATCTGAGCCATGGCTTCCTTTGAATTTAGAATGACCGGAATTACGATTGGATTACGGTGAGTCTTGTTGTAAAGGAAAGGCTCTAATGATCCACGAATCGTGTTTTTAATATCATTGAAAGTAATCTTTGATTGCATTTTTTCTTTTAATGCATTATAGACTACTACTTCTGCTTCTTTTAAAAGTGATTGTGAATCTTTGATAAATACAAAGCCACGTGATACGATTACAGGACGGCATAGAATAGAGTTTGTTCTGGAATCGATGCATACGATAACAGAACACATTCCATTATCTGCCAGGATCTTTCTATCTTTTAATACAGCGGTACTCAAACCACTGATATCATTTCCATCGACATAAATATCATCTGCTGGAATACGATAGCTTGTTTCAAAGACTTCTTCATTACGTAGGATCAATACATCACCATTAGCACAGGTAAAGATCTTATCTTCTGGAATTCCTGTCTGAATGGCTGTTTGCTTATGCTGACGCAGCATTTTATATTCACCATGTACAGGCATGAAATATTTTGGCTTGATCAGCTGTAACATAAGCTTCTGTTCTTCCTGAGATGCATGTCCTGTCGTATGCAGGTTATTGAAGATAGAGTTGGTTAGCACATTTGCTCCTGCTCTAAATAATTTATTAATGACATGGTTGACACTTGATCCATTGCCTGGAATCGGATTGCTTGAGAATACGATCGTATCATTTGGCATGAGCTTGATATAACGATGTGTTCCTTGAGCAATACGGCTGAGAGCCGCTAAAGGCTCACCCTGACTTCCTGTACAAATAATACATATCTTATCTTCAGGTGTATGGTTTAACTCCTCAGGTGTGAGGAAATAACTGTCAGGTACTTTGATCCATCCTAATTTACGAGCAATCGTTACCACATTTTCCATACTTCTTCCAAAGATGCAGACCTTACGTCCACAAGCTACTGCACAAGACAAGATCTGTTCCACACGATGAACGTTGCTGGCAAATGTTGCGACGATCAAACGTCCCTGAGTTTTCTTAAAGATTTCATAAATGGCCTCAGATACTTTCTTTTCAGAAATAGAAAAATCTTCAATACCGGAATTGGTTGAATCACTCATAAGTAGTGAAACACCCGTAGCTCCTAAATAAGCCATCTTCTGATAATCTGAATTGGTACCCACAGGTGTCAGATCAAATTTAAAATCACCCGTCGTAACGATGCGTCCATTAGGTGTATTAACAATAATTCCCAAAGAATCTGGAATGGAATGAGTGGTATTGAAAAAACCACAACGGAAATGTTTTGTATTTACAACGCTATCCTCATTGATTTCAATGATCTTGCAGCGTTTCAGCATTCTTCTTTCTTCTAATTTACGATTGATCAGCGCAACTGCAAAGCGTGGCGCATAAATCGCTTCGATATCTACCGTTTTCAACAGAAAAGGAATTCCTCCAATATGGTCTTCATGACCATGAGTAATTAAAAGAACTTTTCTTTTATATCGGTTTCTGACTAAATAATTGTAATCAGGTATAACATAATCAACACCAAGCAAGCTTTCTTCAGGAAAACGTACACCAGCATCAATAATGAGTATCTCATCTTCATGCTCAATGCAGTACATATTTTTACCAACTTCGCCCAAACCGCCCAAAGCAAATACTAACGTATCTGTTTTTTTAGGTGAGACTCTATTATAAGTATTTTTCCCGCTTTCTCTTAGTGCCGTTTTTTCATATTGTTTCATGAATATCTCCTTTCACTAGCACTTGATTACTCTTAGTATAACATATCAAAACAAAAAAATGTAGCTTTTGCATTTTTTTATTCAAGAACGATAGCGTCCTCAACTGGCTGCCAAGGATTTATTGGATTGATATGATCATAGAAAAGAATACCGCTGAAATGATCGATTTCATGCTGTAAAACAATTGCCGGATAACCTGAAAGTCTAAAAATAACCTCTTTATCTTGAATACAATCATATGCTCGTATCTTTATGCGTGCGCTGCGTGGCACATAACCGGCATGCTCATCTTCGACAGATAGGCATCCTTCACCTTCTTTTAAGTAAGCCATCTGCACAGAACTGGAAATGATCTTGGGATTGGCTAGTGCCAATTCCACATCTTCTTGATCTTCTCCCATTGGAATGCAAACGCCAAGAAGCTGTTTTAAAACACCGACTTGAACAGCGGCAATACCAACAGCCGGTCGTATATTTTCTTTTTCACTTAATTTTGGGTCTTGTGAACATTTCACATGGCTTAATAATTTTAAGGCCAATTTTTTATCTTCTTCACTTAACGGTAATTCTACCGGTTTAGATTTTTCACGAATCAGATGATCACTATCTTTAATGATTTCTTCTGCTTTAAAAAACATATTATTCACCTCTGTCTTTCTATTTTATAATATTTTAGTGCACTTGAAAAGAATCTTTTTCTTCCATTCATTTATAAAATTGTGTAAAATGAATCTGGAGGCGATTTGATGCGAAAGATAAAATTCAACATGCCAAAAAAATATGATCGGCTTATTCATGCCAGCGTCATAATTTTGATCGTGCTGGGAACTTTGATGGTCGCATCTACAAGTGTCGGAGAAACGATCTCAGGCGGCACGACTAATGATACCGTTGTCATTCGAACAATTGTAAAACAGGCATTGTTTGTGCTCGTGGCTTATTTCGCAATGGTTTTTTTCGCAAATTATTTTACGATGGAAAGAGCGATGAAATGGATACGTCCCGTTGGTTTTGCAATCGTTATCATGCTGGTTGCCTGTTTGTTTTTTGAAGCAGCCGGAGGAGCAAAAAGCTGGATTCGTTTAAGCATTCCTGGTCTTGGACAGATAACCTTGCAGCCAAGTGAATTTATGAAAGTCTTTATGATCGTAGTAATGGCCTGCATTATTGAAAGAGTGCGTAAAAGAAAGCTGGACTGCTGGAGTATCGTTAAAATTCCGCTTTCTTTTTATATGATTGCTGTTATTGTGATATTCCTGCAGAATGATACAGGTTCACTCATCGTTATATCCCTGATCTGTGCCGTTTGTCTTTTGGTTCCTTCTCATCCAAGTCTTAAAAAATTCCAGAAATTTGTTGGAGGCTTTTTGATTTTTGGAGGTCTGGCAGTCATTTTTTTAGCAAGTGATGCCGGTATCTCTCTTTTGGAGAAATTGCCTATTAGTAATTATATCATCAATCGTTTTAAGATGGCCGCAAATCCATGGCTGGATGAATATAATTCGGGTCTTCAGCTGATCAACTCGCTCTATGCTTTTGCCAGTGGCGGCTGGCTGGGCGTTGGTTTTGGACAGTCTGTTCAGAAAATGCAATACCTGCCAGCGGCAAGTACTGATTACATTTTGGCAATAACTGTTGAAGAATTTGGTATTTTAGGTTTTCTTGTGATTTTAGGCGGATATGGTGTTTTGATCTATCGTTTATTTAAATATGCGTTAATGTCTAAAAGAGAAGGTTATAAAATTTTATATATCGGAACAGCGATGTATCTTTTCATTCACTTTGTCTTTAATGTAGGGGGTGTTACGGGTCTGATTCCATTGACCGGTATTCCGTTATTATTTATTTCTTCAGGTGCCAGTTCGCTTGTCAGCATTTGTAGTGCCATTGGAATTGCTCAGGCAGCAATCGCTCGGGAAAATCGCGAGAGGGCAGGCGTATGAGAATTATTGCCGGGAAACTGCGGTCATTGAAAATTGAAACGATAGAAGGTGAAAAGACTAGGCCGACGGCAGATCGTGTCAAAGAAGCGGTATTTTCTTCCATAGGACCTTATTTCTATGGGGGAAAGATGCTTGATTGTTATGCAGGAAGCGGTAATATTGGTTTTGAAGCACTTTCTAGAGGTATAGATGAAGTTGATGGTTTTGAAATTGACAGCAAGGCTTGTGCCTGCATAAAGGCAAACGTAAAACGTTTTAAGCTTGAAAATCAATATCATCTTCATCAAAAAGATGTGATGGCACATTTGGATGAATTGAAAGGCGAATATGATCTGATTTATTTAGATCCCCCTTATGCGAAGCAGCAGAATGAAAAACTGATGACGATGATTGCGAAAAGAAAACTTTTGAGCGAAGAAGGTATTTTGATCGTTGAAAGTCGAAAAGAAGATGAATTTAAAGAAGAAATTGCTGATTTAAGGTGTTATAAGAAGGCTTATTATGGTATTACCAAAATCAGTTATTATGAAAGGAATGGATATGAAAAAAGCAATGATTCCGGGAACCTTTGATCCGGTAACAAAAGGACATCTTGATGTCATTGAACGATGTAGCAGGCTATTTGATGAAGTGTATGTCGTTATTATGAAAAATGCAGCTAAGAAACCATTATTTAGTGAAGAAGAGCGTATTGAAATGATTGAAAAAGAAACATCTCATTTAAAAAATGTGAAGGTCTTGGCTGGTAATGGATTAACAATTCATATGGCTAAAAAATTAGGTGTGAATGCTATGGTAAGAGGTATTCGTGCCACAAGTGACTATGAGTATGAGGTATCGATAGGAACAGCCAATATGATGCTTGAAAAAGAAATTGAAACATTGTTTCTTTTAAGTAAACCGGAGTATTCTTTCGTATCTAGCTCAACGGTTAAAGAAATTGCAATGCACCATGGAAATTTAAGCTGTTTTGTCAGCAAGTATGTGGAAGGAAAATTAGAGGAGAAGTTTCTATGATTAAGTTAGTTTGTTTTGATTTAGATGATACTTTGATGGATTTCCATAAAGGAGAAGAGATTGCCTTTTATGAAACGATGAAAGAAGAAAATGTTGAAGCCAGTCATGATGACTATCTTCTTTATAAAAAAATCAATGGTGCATTATGGAAAAAACTTGAAAAGGGCGAAGTTGAAAGATATGCTTTACAGAGAATTCGTTTTGAAGAATTGAAAAAGGAAAGTCAGCTTGATTTTGATATTGAGAAAGTAAATGCATTATTTCCTAAAATGCTTTCTGAACAGGCTATTTTATTAGAAGACAGTGAAAGAGTTCTAAAGTGGTGTTCAAAGAAAGCAGAATTGGCCATTGCTTCAAATGGAACAGCTACGACTCAGCATCGGCGGATTGAAAAATCAGGAATCGATAAATATTTTAAATATATTTTTATATCTGAAGAAGTGGGTCATGCAAAACCTCATCAAGGCTTTTTTGATGCGATTTTTAAGACAGCGAATGTTTCCCCGGAAGAAGTGCTTTTTATCGGTGATTCATTGAGTGCAGATATGAAAGGAGCAGTAAAAAGCGGATGTATTAGTGTCTGGTTCAATCCAAAACATATCATCAATGATTTGAATGTTATACCAGATCATGAAATTGATCGGCTTTCTTCAATAATTGATAGATGGGAGGAATTTAAGTGAAATATTATATTGTGTCCGATATTCATGGCAGTAGTGCAAATCTTGAAAAGGTATTGAAGCAATTTGATGAGGATGGGGATTATTTACTTGTTTTAGGGGATATTCTATATCATGGTCCACGAAATGATCTGCCAGCAAACTATGAACCTAAAAAAGTAGCAGCGATGTTAAATGAAAGAAAAGATAAAATCATTGCGGTACGAGGCAATTGTGATGGTGAAGTGGATCAGATGGTGCTGGAGTTTCCAATAACTGCGGACTATCAGATGTTACCTTTTGATGGCTATAAGATTTTTATGACGCATGGACATCTTTATGATGAAAATTTGAAATGGATCAAAGAGGATGATGCGGTGCTTTTTGGACATATTCATATTCCGGTTGCTGAAAAAATGAATGGATTACTTTATCTTAATCCAGGAAGTATCTCCCTTCCAAAGATGGAGAGCGTGCCAAGTTATGCTGTATTGGAAAATGATGAATTTACGATCTATGATTTAGATAAAAATATTGTCAACTCTTATAAAATCAAATAAAGATTGTGATATAATATGAATAGTTTGGAGGTGGATCATGCATTCTAAGGTTGGTGAAGTTAGAGAAGGAGTCATTAGCGGCATACAGCCTTATGGAGCTTTTGTCCAGCTTGATTCCGGAGAAAAAGGTTTGATCCACATTTCAGAAATATCGAAGGGATATGTGAAGGATGTTGCTCAATTTCTCCATGTTGGGGAAAGGGTTCGTGTGAAGATTCTGGATTATGATCCACTTTTAAATCAATGCCGTCTATCACTCAAGGCATTGCAGTCCAACAGATCCCACCGTAAGAGTTCAAGAGAGCCTAAAGTTCCGAAGATGGTCATTGGGTTTAAGACTCTGCAAGAACATTTAGATGAGTGGATTCAACAGCAGAATAAGGAGGAGCAGAATGTTGAAATTTAGTAGCGAACATGCATTTTTACAGGAAGATATTATGGGTTATCAGCCTGCTGTCAGCAAGTATCATGATCAGCTGATGAATAAAACAGGTTTAGGAAATGATTTTGTTGGCTGGGTAGAATGGCCAAACTGCTATGATAAGGAAGAGTTTGCACGTATTTTGAAAGCGGCGAAAGAAATCCGTGAAAAATGTGAAGTATTCCTTGTTTGTGGTATCGGTGGTTCTTATTTAGGAGCCAGAGCAGTAATTGAAATGGTGAATGGAGTTTATAATGATGCTAAACCAGAAATCATTTTTATAGGAAATACATTCTCTTCGACTTATGTTGCCCAAGTGTTGAAACATATTGAGGGAAAAGAAGTTGTCTGCAACGTAATTTCTAAATCAGGAACGACGACAGAAACAAGCGTAGCTTTCCGTCTGATCAAACAGTATATGACAAAAAAATATGGTGAAAAGGTCCATGAATATATTTATGCAACAACGGATGCGCATAAGGGAACATTAAAGTCGATGGCCGATAAGGAAGGCTATGAAACTTTTGTTATTCCTGATGATATTGGTGGAAGATTCTCGGTAATCACACCTGTAGGACTTTTGCCAATTGCGGTTGCAGGTATTGACATTCAGTCATTGATGGATGGCTGTGCTGAAGCTTATAAAGATTTTGATACGGCTGATTTGAATAAAAATATTGCTTATCGTTATGCTGTGTGCCGCCGTATCCTTGAACATCAGGGAAAAGTTGCGGAAATGTTTGTTTCTTATGAAACACAGATGGCAATGGTAGCAGAATGGTGGAAGCAGTTATTTGGAGAAAGTGAAGGAAAAAATGGAACAGGGCTATTACCTTGTTCAGTAAATTTCTCAACGGATCTTCATTCTATGGGTCAATTTATTCAGGAAGGACGTAAATGCTTGTTTGAAACAGTGGTCAAAGTAGAAAAGCCTACATTAGATATCACTTTCCCAAGTGATAGTGAAAATTTAGATAATATGAATTATCTTGCTGGAAAATCACTTCACTGGATCAATCAGATGGCTTGTCTTGGAACATTACAGGCTCATGTAGAAACAGGTCATGTTCCTAATCTTGAAATTACTGTTCCAGATATGAGTGCTCATAGTTTTGGTTATATGGCTTATTTCTTCTTTAGAGCGATTGCTATGACGACTTATTTGAATGAACAAAATCCATTTAATCAGCCAGGTGTAGAAGTTTATAAGAAGAATATGTTTAAGCTTTTGGGAAAGGAATAAATGAAAATGGGTGAAAGCCCATTTTTTTATATATTAGGAAATTTCAAATTTAGGGAGGGAAAGGTTAAAAAAGCACCCCGATATAAAAGGGTGCATTAAAAATAGGAATAGATAGAATGTTTTTTTAAAGCTTTCTATTCTTCTTGACTTTATTGTAGTAATCCATCGTTACAACTTCACCGTCTTCACATTTGCAGCACGCCGATGAGAAATGATCACCCAGACCGCATTCTTCATTCATTTCGCTGATCTCCGCAATCAGCCATGAGGGAATCTTCTGCTCGTGTCCGCATGCAAGACACTTGCACCTTACAAATTCGTCCCTGGCTATAAGATCCATTTCGTCAAATAATTTTTTATCTTTCTTTATCATCGCAATCAGCTCCTTTCCATCCTGTATCATCCGAAGATAAAGACCTCGACAAATTCCATGACTCTCCCGCATGAACATTTCAGCGGATCTCGTCTGAAATCCTGAATGATCGTATTTCTGAAGCGGTGAATAAAGCTGTCCATTTTCTGTTTCTGTTTGTAGCGTTTCTTCATTTCTCTGTATTTATGATCCCTTGCCGCATAGATTCCTGCATAGCGAATGCTTTTGAAATGGGCAGGCATGATATGCTGAATCAGTTTTCCTATGAATACAAGAACATTTTCAGTAACATGCACCGTATCTCCGCCTTCATGGGGATCATACCTGGTACTATGTCAAGAAAAAGTACCAGTACCAGAAACCGTCGTTACAGATAACATGAAAACAGTCATGGATGAACCAAGAACAGCCTACAGTAAAGGAAAAATCAACAATAAATTCTATCAGTTCTCACAGGATTACGGATTCACAGTACACCCCTGTATCGCGGGAAGACCCAATACTAAAGCGAAAGTAGAATCTCCAATGAAGATACTTGATGAACTGCTGGCGTACAGTGGAGAACTGTCGTATGATGAACTGTCCATGAAACTGAAAGAAATCAACAACAGGGAAAATACTGCCTTTCACGAGAGTTATCAGGGGATCCCGATACTTGATCTGGAAAATGAAAAAGCTTTCCTAGGGCCGTTACCACCACAGTCCGTAAGAAAGCAGTATAGCATCGAAACAACAGCTGTAAAGGTTAATAAATCTTCGATGATCACCTATAAATCAAAGATGTATTCTGTACCACCAGAATATATTGGAAAACAATTACAGTTGCAGGTCTACGATAATCAGCTACACCTGCATTATAACATGGAACTTGTAACTGTACATCTTATTTCTCATAAAAAAATGAACTATCATAGAGAGCACTATGAAAACATATTGTCAATGACACTGCCTCATGATAGAGATAAAATATCAAAGATAGCAAAAGAAAATCTGGAAAATATAGGAGCAAGATTCAAAAATGACAGAACATGAACAACTTATACAGAACCTGGAATATCTAAAACTGAATGAAATCATTAACCATCTAAGCGAAACTGCCGATTTCATTACAAGGAATAATCTTTCATTTGAACAGGGGCTGATCAAGCTGACAAATTATGAAATCGACCAGAAGGAAGCTAAGCTGATTAAAACAATGGTCAAAACAGGAGCTTTTCCACATCACAAGGAAATTGGTGAATTTGATTTTGACTTTCAGGAAAATATAAATAAAGCGCAGATCATGGATTTTTTCAGCCACAGGTTCATCCATGAAAAAGAAAATATCATATTTCTTGGCAGCAGCGGTGTAGGTAAAACACACCTGGCAACATCGATAGGGATATCCGTAGCCAAAAAAAGAATGTCCACCTATTTCATAAAATGCCATGATCTCATCGCACAGTTAAAGAAGGCCAAGCTGGAAAACAGACTTGAAAACAGACTGAAGCATTTTTCAAGCTATTCACTTCTTATAATAGATGAACTAGGATATTTACCTATAGACAGAGAGGATTCGAAACTGTTTTTTCAGCTTATAGACAAACGCTATGAAAAGAAGAGCACAATCATTACGACGAATATAAACTTTTCAAATTGGGATGATGTATTTATGGACCCGGTAATAGCAAACGCAATACTAGATCGAGTATTGCATCATGCACATGTTGTCCATATAACTGGTAGATCATACAGACTTAAGGACTATTATGAGGAACAGGAAAATTAAAAAAATGTACATTCTTATATGATCAAAATCGAAGATTAGAAGAAATTACCAATTGGATGGAAATTCATGTAAAATAAAAATGTTTAAAATGAACCCTGTAATTAGGAAGTGATCCTATATTACAGGGTTTTTATTTATGTAAACAACGTTTATTTATAGATTAAACGTATAAAATCAGCAAAGTTATTACAATCAAGCAGTTCTTCCGTTATCTTTTTATTTGTCATAGCAGTTGTAATAACATTAAAAATATCTAAAAATAATGATCGATCTTCTGGGCGAAGAGAAATCATGAATATAAAATTCACTTCATTATTCACCCATTTAACGGGCTTCTTATTGATCCAGACAGCAATGGCAGATTGATGGATATGAACATCACTGTCACTTAAAGGGTGAGGAATGGCGATATTGTTATATTCTGTGGGTAATTCTTTTTCATGTCTGTATATATCTTCTTTAAAATCAGAGTTGACATAACCAAGCTTCTCCATTTCATCACATATGTAGCTGATGGCATGATTGCCGGATGAAAAATCTATATTGAAAAACATTAGTTCTTCTTTAAAGAATTGTTTGATTTTTTTCGCAAATTCTTCTTCTTGGAGCTCTTCTTGAATTTTTCTTACAGCATTAGCAACATTTTCAATATCTTTTTTTGTTGGTAAGACATTGATATGAACCTGACGGATGTGAATAGCAGGATTTGTTTCTAAAGTAGTTAGGATCAAATCGGTTGATTTATCAATGTCTTCATATGAAGATACGATATCGGTAAGATGAATATTATTCACATTGGCAGATATCTTATCAAATATGTTTTTACCTAAATCATGATAATCGTAAATAACAATTTCACAATTCACATGTTGAATGTTCTGCCTTTCTGTTTCCATAAGCACACCTAAATGAAGGGCAATATAAGATATTTCATTTTCGGGTAAATCGCAATGTGCTGTTTGTGATATGAGCGAAGATATGTAAACAGCAATCATATAAAGAAACGGATAATCATTTTTTATGCTGATAAAGTTGTTTGAGCTGATTTGCATATTTTCATGAAGGCGAATCAGAAGATTTTTGATATGAAAAGCAAATCTTACGATAAAATCATCGTTATTAAGGTCAATGCCGTAATTGCTATATACGTTATGAATAATCGTTATAAGCAAATCTTTAATTTCTTTACCGACATAATTATCAATTTCATCCAATGTCAGATTTGTCATTTTAGACGAAGTAGCTCGTGTCGACATTAAAACAGAAGCATCGAATATCTGATCCAAGGTAAAGTTAGAATCAGGATATTCCTTTTTTAGATCTTCATATATAGATACGATGATCTTTTGAAAATGAGTATCAAAAGGCAGATCGACAGATCTGGAAAATGATATAGGATTGTTCGTTTGACTTGTTTCAATACAAATGGCAAGATGAAGGACATAGTTTAGGATCGAGTAGTCATCAAGCTTATAATCATTTTTTTCTAAATTATTTAAGATGACCGATCTTATTTTCTGAATATCTGCTTTTTCAAAGAAATTTTGTAGAGAAACGATTGAAAACATCGAATCCACCAATTCTTTATTTAGTAACGATAAAAGATATTTATGTTTTTTTCTAACTTCACCTACGATAAAAAGCCGTCCGTTTTTAGTATTGATATAGAGATCACTGTTTTTCAATTCTGCTCGTAAACGCGCTAAATCTTTATTAAAGGTAGATTCAGAAATATAGAGATCATTCATAAAATCTTCAACGGTTACATCTTCTTTATTTAAAAGAAGCTTTTCTAGAATATATTTGCTTCTTTTTTCATAGCTGTCAAAGAATGAAGTGTCTGAAATGTCATTAAATATGGTAGAAACCTTTTCTTTGTTGATGATCTCATAGCCCAAATTAGATGATTTTATGATATTTCCGAATTCTTCATTTAATTGCTTTGTATAGTTTATGATGCTTCTTCTGGAGATGCCAAAAACTTCCTGTATGACGCTGCTGCTTACAGGGGTGGTCTGATTGAGAAGGTATTTTAAGATCTCATACTTCTTTTCCATATTAATCGCACCTCTTTTGACATAGTTATTATAGTATATGCTTATTTTTATAAAAATGCATTGATTTGCACACCCTTGTGCAAATGCGTGGAAAGAATATTTATGAGGAAATATGTACAATGTAAGCGTAAAGAAAAGCTAGCTTGGTTAGAAAGGAGGTAATGATTTGGATATCAATCAAATTGCCGCAAATATTATCGCGTATGCAGGGGACGCCCAAAGCTTGGCGATGGAGTGCGTGGGATTAGCCAGAGAATTCAAGTTTAATGAAGCTGCCGAAAAATTGGAAAAAGCAAAAGAGTCGGCCTTAAAAGCACATCGATACCATACGGATCTGATTGCTTTGGGAGCTAGAGATGAGAATCTTAAAATCAATCTTTTAGTAGTACATGCATCAAATCATTTATCAGTAGCGGAAACTTTGATCACCATGGCTGAATTGTTTGTTGAATTAAAAGAGGAGATTAAAAAATGCTAAATGTAGTATTACTTTGTCAATTTGGAGCAAGCACGGGTATGCTTGCAGAAAACATCAGGAAGGCTGCGGATACAAGAAATATTGAAATGGTCATTAATGCGTATTCCATTGCTGATGCGAAAAATGTTGTTGGAAATGCAGATGTAATCTTATTAGGACCGCAGCTGCGTTATCAAAAAGATGTAATCGTAAAATTGTTAGATGATAAAAAGACGCCGATCATTGTCATTGAACCTTTGGACTATGGCATGATGAATGGGGAAAATGTCTTGAATCTGATTTTAAACGAAGTGAAAGCTTGAAAAGGAGGTAAAAATGTCTACAGATGTAAAAAAGAAAGGTTTTCTGGATTCACTAACGGATGGAATATCAAAATGGCTTGTTCCAATCGGAGAAAAATTACAGGCAAATAATGTGATTGCTGCTATTGCTGAAACAATGCAGGCAACGATGCCTTTGATCATTATTGGTTCATTTGCTGTCATGTTTTTATGTATTGATATCGGTCCCTGGCAATCATGGATCAATTCGGTTCCCGGATTAGTGAGTGTTTTGACCAAAATTAATACTTTAACATCAGGAGCATATTCATTATGGGTGGTTTTATTGCTTTCTTATTTCTATGGCAACAGGATCAATTTAAAACAAAATATCGTTACGATTCCTGTGACTGCTGCTGTTTTCTTCATCGTTTCACCATTAACAGATGGAAATATCAGTGCGAATGCGGTGGGAACCTCTAATTTAATCACAGCAATGCTTGTAGGCTGTCTGGTTCCATTAGGAGTTAAATTCCTTATTCAACATAAGGTTCTCATAAGAATGCCAAATAGTGTTCCAAAGTTTGTTGAAGAAGGTTTTGCAATATTAGTTCCTGCAATTATTTTATGTGTGATTGCAGGTGTGATCGATGTAATTTTCAGTGGTACTTCTTATGTCACCTTTGCCGGATTTGTTTATGCTATGTTACAGGCACCACTTACGAATATTGGTTTGTCTTATGGGGGATATGCCATCATCATGTGTATTGCTTCGGCAATCTTATGGCCAGGCTTGCATGCGAATACGATCATGGGTGTTGTTCAGCCATTGACGCTTGCGGCAAGTGCTGCAAACTTAGCTGCTTTGCAGGCAGGGGAAACACTTCCAAATATTATTGAATATGAATTTAATATGATCATGGATCCGGGAGGACAGGCATCCTTATTGATTCCTTGTCTGTTAGGATTGTTCTTCTGTAAATCAAAACAAATTAAACAGGTTTCCAAAGTAGGCTTTATTCCGGCAATCTTTGGTATCGGTGAACCAATTCTATTTGGTTTTCCTTGTATGTTTAATCCATTGATGATCATTCCGATGGTCTTGTCGACCTTCTGGAATGTAACATGCTGGTATGTTGCGATTGTCACAGGTTTGGTTGGAAGATTCAGTGGTTTGGTTCTTCCTTGGACGACACCACCGCTGTTAAATTCAGCTTTAGCAAGTACGACTCCTGTAGCCGCTGTGATCTGCCATATCGTTATGCTCGTTGTTAATGCGCTGATCTGGCTGCCATTCGTTCGGGCATATGACAGACAATTGTTTGAAAAGGAAAACGCAGCTGAAAAGGCTGAAGCATAATAAGAAATTATTGATGAAGGTTTAGAGCTTGTTAAGGGATACCTGCTTATGATTCATAAATATCAGATATCCCTTTGTTATAAAAAAGAAGAGGAGAAGAAAAATGTCAAAATTTCCAAAAGATTTTTTATGGGGCGGTGCTACTGCCGCTAATCAGTTTGAGGGAGCTTATGATGTAGGTGGAAAAGGATTAAGCATTGATGATGTCTTTTCCAATGGTTCTCATACCCAGCCGAGAAGAATAACCAAGGATACAGAAGAAGGCCTGTATTATCCAAATCGAATTGCAAGTGATTTCTATCATCATTATAAAGAAGATATTGCCCTGATGGCTGAAATGGGTTTTAAAGTATATAGAATGTCGATTGCATGGACAAGAATCTATCCGACAGGTATGGAAAGTGAACCAAATGAAGAAGGTTTGAAATTCTATGATGCGGTATTTGATGAATGTCGCAAGTATGGAATTGAACCACTGGTAACTTTATCTCATTATGAAATCCCGCTTGCAATGACGAATGAATTTAACGGTTTTGCGGATCGTAGAGCTATTGATTGTTTCAAACGTTTTGCTACGACGGTATTTACAAGATATAAGGACAAGGTAAAATATTGGCTGACATTTAATGAAATCAATCTTGCTACTTGGGATAATGGAATTGGCAATTATCTCGTATTAGGTGTCAGAAATGAAGGAACCAAAGATTATGTACATCAGGTCGATGATCCTCAGGTTCGTCTTCAGGGACTTCATAACCAGCTTGTTGCCGGAGCATGGGCAGTAAAAATTGGTCATGAGATTAATCCTGAATTTAAGATTGGCAATATGATTGCAATGAATCCTGCCTATCCGTATTCATGTAATCCGGAGGATGTTTTTAAAGCAGAAAGAAACTGGCAATCAGATACTTATTATTGCGGAGATGTTCAGGTGCGTGGAGAATATCCGTTCTTTGCCGAAAAATATTGGCAGGATCGCGGAGTGACGCTTGATATTACAGAAGAAGACAGACAGATTTTAAAAGAGGGTACAGTTGATTTCTTTTCATTATCCTATTATCAGACATTAGTATTAACCTCAGATGATTCCGTACAGAAATCTGAAAGTATGTTAGGCGGTGTAAAAAATCCATACCTGAAAAGCAATGACTGGGGCTGGGCCATTGATCCTACCGGCTTGCGTTATTTATTAAATGTATTGTATGGAAGATATAATATCCCGATTATGGTCGTTGAAAATGGTATCGGTGCTTATGATAAGCTTGAAGAAGATGGTACGGTGCATGATCCATACCGAATTGCCTATCTTCGTGAACATATCAAAGCCATGAGCGATGCAATTGAAGATGGTGTTGATTTGATTGGTTATACGATGTGGGGCTGTATTGATCTGACATCAGCAGGAACGGGTGAAATGAAGAAAAGATATGGCTTTGTTTATGTTGATTCAGATGATTATGGAAATGGTTCGTTTGATCGTTTCAGAAAGGATAGCTTTTATTGGTATCAGAAGGTAATCAAAACGAATGGGGATGATCTTTCCTAATGGCAAATAAGATCGTATTTAAAAGTAATGCCACATACCCGCCTTATACAGAATTTACATCCTTTAAAGAGGATTATCTAAAGATGGAACCGGATGTCTTTCATAATGAACGTGATGGATATTGCTCCTTATCGTTAAATCCTGTATTCTGCCAGTTTTTTGTAGATGATCAGCCTTACTTTTATTATCGCCATTTAGATCCGGACAAAAATAGATTCGTGGGTATTTCTAAATTGGGAGATGGACCCTTGGATTATCAAAAAGGGGGTTATACCTATCAGTTGGCTGCTCCGTGCAAGAACGATGCGATCGTTCCTTATCATAAGATAGCAGATGATCCACCGGCTTATGGATGTAGTTCCTTGGATGGTAAGATGGAGATTGTATATTATACCGATCATGCGTTTGTTAAGGAATCGGATATATTACAGTTGAATTTTGAATATTATCCTATGGCAGTTATCGATCATTTTAATGCATGGCCTAATGCATGTGTGATTTATCAGGCGGCAAAATTTACAGGAGAATTTGAAGGAAAACCTATTCATGGTGTTGGCCGATGCTCTCATTCTTATACGATTCAAAAGGAAAAAAATGTTGGTTTTTCTATGGAATATGGCAGCGTCAATATGAATAATGAATTGATCGGTATCCGGGAAGATGGCCGTATGGAAGAAGCTGTCATTGATATCATTGCTGATGGAAAGGTATGGGCCTATTATCATCTGGAAGGTGAAGAGCCGGTGTATGCTGATGAAGTTGAGGTTGAAGCAGACTTTTATCGCATCCCATATCTAAATGATTCTACTTGTATCTATAAAGAAATTGTGTTCCGTTTTGCCGGAAAAGAAATTCATATGACAGGCAAGTGGGGAACAAAAGGCTTTCTGGGTTATCCACGCTTTGAAAAAGTTGGACAGGCAGAAGTCGTCGGCCCTTGGTATGAAGGTTCATTACCATATCAGCATAGGGAGTATATGTCATTTAATGAGGTTCAGGATTGTTATGAAAAGCAATTAAAGGAATTGGGTTTTAATGTCTATTAATTTAAATGATGATATGAAGATCATCCTCTATTTAGAATAGAAGGGAGCAATTATGTTAGGTAATTTTGAATATTTTAATCCAACGAAAATATATTTTGGTAAAGAAGCGATTCAACATCTGTTACCGGAATTAAAAAACTATGGACAAAATGTAACTCTGGTCTATGGCAAAAATTCTATTAAAAAAATAGGTTTGTATGATGAAGTCGTTTCAATTTTGAAACAGGCGGGTAAATCAATTAGTGAGATAAGCGGTGTCATGCCGAATCCTACGATTCAGAAGGTCTATGAAGGTATTGAAGTTGTCAAAGAGAATAAGACGGATTTGCTGTTGGCTGTGGGTGGCGGATCGGTAATTGATTATGCTAAGGCCGTTGCCGGCAGTGCTTACTGTAACGGTGATCCTTGGGAGAAGTTTTATATTGGAAGGGAAGAGTGTACGAATCAAGTGATTCCGGTTGGCTGTATCTTAACGATGGTGGGCACTGGTTCAGAAATGAATGATAATGGTACGATAACCAATCATGAAACGAAACAAAAGATCGGTTACAAATTTGGAAAGGATGCCTATCCTAAGTTTGCGATCATGAATCCGGAATATACATATTCTGTATCTTATTATCAGTTTGCTTCCGGTACTTTTGATATTATGTCACATATCATGGAACAATATTTTTCCAATGAAGATGATAATGTATCAGATGATATCGCAGAAGGTCTGATGCGATCGGTAATTCGAAATGCAAAGGTTGCTAAGGGTGATCTTACAAATTATGAAGCACGTTCGAATCTGATGTGGGCAGCCACATGGGCCTTGAATAATTTGATTGCGATGGGAAAAACAGGTGATTGGGAGGTCCATATGATGGGTCAGGCAATTGCTGCTTTTACGGATGCTACTCATGGGATGACATTATCATGTATTTCCATTCCATATTATCGTTTGATGGCTAAATATTATCCGCCTAAATTTGCTCGGTTTGCCGTAAATGTCTGGGGTGTTGATCCAGGCAATAAAACAAATGAGCAAATTGCTGAGGAAGGTTTAAATCGTTTAAAAGATTGGATGATTGAATTAGGCGTTGCGATGAGCATCAAAGAGGTAGGCATCAGCGAGGATATGATCGAAGAGTTAGCTGATAATACGCCGATCAATGATGCCGGATATCACAAGCTCAGCAAAGAAGAACTGATACAGATTTATAAAAATAGTCTGTGAATGAATCAATGGGGTTTCCTGATGTGAGGGTACCCCATATTATTTAAAAAGGAGGTATGTCATGAAAGTGTTGGAAACTATAATCCCTGTATTTTTTATGCTTTTACTGGGATTTTTATCGAGAAGGTATCATTGGATCAGTCCTGATCAAAAAGAAGGGGTAAAGAAGGTATTATTCAGTATTGTTTTGCCTATCGTCGTATTTAATGCAATTTTTACCTCTGATATCCAGCCATCATTGTTTTTAGTGATTTTATATGCATTATTGGCATGGTGCGCTGCTTTTGTGATAGGTAAATTATGCAGCAAATGAATCAGTGAACGTTATTCCAAAATAGTGCCCTATATGTTATGGACAGTGGAAGGCGGCAGTGTAGCTTTGCCTCTATATACATCAATCGTAGGCGAGGGATATGCCATCAATACGATTACTTTTGATATGGCTGGTATCATCATTGGCTTTGTGCTGATTCCGATACTTGTATCAAAAGAGTCAGCCAAAAACGCTTCTTCATCAGAAATTATAAAGAAAATATTAACAAATTCCTTTGTCTTGGCACTGGTTTTCGGCCTTATATTAAACTTCATGGGTGTATATTCATTATTGGATAAAATCAATGTCTTAACGATTTATACAGATACGGTTTCGATGGCAACCGTTTCTTTGACAGGATTGATTTTATTTTCAATGGGGTATGAGCTAAGCTTAAAATTTTCAATGTTGATGCCTATCTTACGATTATCTCTTATTCGTATCGTGACAAGCGTTATGATCGTCTTGGGTATTTTCTTCTTGTTTCCTCATTTGATGGAAAATAGATATTTTATGATAGCTGTTTTGGTATATTTTTCATGTCCGACAGGTTTTGCGAATCAGCTTCAAGTACAGCCCTTATTTAAGGATGAAACGGATGAGAGCTTTTTATCAACCTACCTTTCACTTTATATGATCGTGACGCTTATTGCTTATGTGCTGATCGTATCGTTTGTTGTATAGATAAACGGGTAATGAAAACTCAGGGCAATTGCATAAAATTTTAGTTTAGTGAAAGAATATCGTAGAAATACGATATTTTTGTATGTGATAAGGGGATGAAAAGATATACGAAAATCTCTTTAATATTTTCTATATGTATTGTATAATATACATATACAGAAAGAGGTGATATGATGAATTATCCTGAATGGGTTAAAAAATTCAGAACGAAAGGTACTGCTATTAAAAAAGTTGGCAATTCTTATTATCTGTATCAGCATTCTTCCAGAAGGGTTCCAGGCAAGAAGTATCCACAGGCTGTCGATACTTATATCGGTCTTATTACTCCTAATGGAGTCGTTCGAAAAAGCAGAAAAAAAGTTTCTTTGGAGAATATTGAAGTTTTTGAATACGGTTTTTCTAAAGCTCTTTGCGAATTATGCACATCAAAATGGAAAAACGATCTGAAAGAAGACTGGCAGGATGTTCTCTATCTTATCATAAAGGAACATTCACCTGATTCCTATCTGTTGAGAAATTATGAATTTAAAAGCATATCCGCAAGATTATCGCTGCAGACAAAAAAGCTTGAAGATGAGATAGGCGTATCCCTGGATGAACTGGCCGAACTGAAAACAATCTATCTGCTTTGTTTCGAAGACAGAGAGGCCGTTTCTAAAATAAATGATAAACATAAATTAATCATCAAGAAATATCATATAAGCCTAGGCGGTGAAGAAGGGTAACAGAGCAGTGGCGTCTCTGGCCGGGATTCTGTCCACGATCCCCGATCCGAGAGACAGCAGAGGAAAGAAACATTCTCTGGTAAAGATCCTTCTCCTTGCCATCATAGGTTTTCTGACCGGAAAGAATGATTTCACAAATATGGTGCATTGTTTAAAAAAACAGGAAAGCGAATTGAAAAACTATATCAGTCTGGAAAATGGAATCCCGTCCCATGACACATTTTCGAGGATCATGAGGAAGCTGGACAATATGCAGATGATCTATGCCATCTGTGACTGGTTTGGCAGTCTGACCGATACATACGGGAAACAGCTGATCATTGACGGAAAAGGGATACTGGCAGCAGCCATGAAGAACAGAAACGGGAGAACTCCATATATTGTGAATGTGATTGAAGAAGCGTCCAGGATGGTATTAATGCAGCTGAAGGTCGATCATAAAGAGAATGAAATGACGGGAATCATGAAAGTGCTGGATTATATAGACATAAAGGATAGAGTAATAACTATTGATGCGATAGGTACACAGCGGTCTATCATAAAAAAAATAAAACAGAAAGGCGGTCATTTTGTACTTCCGGTAAAAGAGAGGTAAAAAGCATGTGTGACTATGGAGATTATGTAGAGAAGATGGGCACAGAGAAAGGAATTGCTCAGGGAATGGAGCAGGGATTATTTCTTTCGTTAAGTTCACTGATGGAGAACATGAAGGTTGACTTGCATGAAGCAATGAAGTTATTGAATATTTCTGAAGATGAGTATGATCATTACGCTAAAATGATGAAATAAAAAATATTAGTGACTCTATAAATTAAATTTTAGAAACCCACTTTATGAAAAAAACTCCTTCAAGGAGTTTTTTAGCTGGGTGCTTTATCTAATGATCTTTCTACAAGCTGAAAGATAGATTCACCATTAGAGATTTTTTTGTGAACCATTTTGGTACAACATTCAAACTTTTGAAATGTTTTCTGGGTATTTTTCACATTACCGTATACTTTCCAATGACCAATAAGTTTACATTTACTTTTTTTATCCATAAAGCTAATGACATCGTGGAGCGGATAACCAAGAAAAAAACCTATTTCATGTGGAAATTCATTTTCTAAAAGACGGTTGCGCAGATGATTTAAAGCTTTTGTCAAATCCTGATTTGGATAATCAAACTGCTTGAGAATATTCCAAACAAGAGGATTTGATAGAATATGATTAAGACTTGTATGTTCATAGATATAGATCAGAACACTGGTCTTATTTTCATGTAAGATGCAAATTTGAATGCCATACTCATTAAAATGCTGATTATAATAATGCAAA
This sequence comes from Traorella massiliensis, assembly GCF_900104665.1. Lineage (GTDB taxonomy): Bacteria > Bacillota_I > Bacilli_A > Erysipelotrichales > Erysipelotrichaceae > Traorella > Traorella massiliensis. Next base: position 509,615 of record NZ_LT629969.1, read on the forward strand.
CATTCTTTATAATCAGGAATATCTTTTTTTTGAATTCTGAAAAGACTAGCGGTTTTCATGCCTATCAGTGTTGGAGCACTGTATAAGGCAAGTTTTTCTTGAAAAGTTAAAGTGTTTTTAGGCATAGATGAAAGCTATTTTAAAAGATTACTTATTATTTCGATATCTTCATCCGTTCCGTCATTTTCAACTTTATAAAGACATTCTACACCATACATTTCACTGATTTTGTCGCCGGCCTGACAATAAGCTTCACCATATCCTGTATCGCCACTGACAACAACACCCTTTAGATGATCGCTGTTAGCTGAAAGAAAGTCTTCAACTTCGCTTGGTATATCACCATAGCCATCCGTATAAGTGAAAAGTACATAGTCTTCTGAACAAGTTTCGTTACCTGATTCAATCTTTAGAGCATCAGCTCCTAAACGGTTTACAATAGATTCGACATTGCCTGTCCTGGATGCATAAACAACTTTCATGATTTTCCTCCTTTAAAATTAGCTAAAGCTAACTTTATGTTTAGGATAACATGGGGTACGATTTGTGTCAAGATAAAAAGTTAGCTATAGATAACATATATATGATCATGCTTGCTTTTTATCTATATGTGAGAAGAAATATGCACGAGAAAGACTTTGAAAATAGATGAAATCGCTTGAAAACAACTAAGATCTATGCTAATATATCACTGTAAAGAAACGAGTGGACGAGAGTCCACTTTCATTTTGTTAGAAAAGGAGATAAGATGGATCAGGAAGCAAAAATCAGAGAAGGCATATTGCCACTACTTGAAGAAATGCAAGTAAAATTGTATGACATTACTTGGACACATGAAGGTAAACACAAGATCCTGCAGATTGCCATTGAAAGAGAAGATGGCAGCGTAGACGTGGATCTTTGTGCCAGTGTAGCTGAAGTGATTGGTGCCAAGCTTGATGAAATGGATGTGATCAGCTTTGAGTATATGCTGGAAGTTTGTTCACCGGGTGCTGAACGTAAGCTAAGAAATGTTCAGGAAATTAAAAATGCAGTTGGCAAGTATGTATATGCGAAATTCAAAAAGACGATCGGAAAACTGGATGAAGTTAAAGGAACTTTGATCAGTGTGGAAGATAACTGCTGCTGTATTGAGTATATGGACAAGACGTTCAAAAGGCAGATCAAAGTGAATATCGATGATTGTTCTCTGATTCGTCTTGCAGTAAAAATTTAGTAAACGAGGTAATTGAAAGATGAAACTGAAAGATTTAATGAAAGCGATGCAAGCGATCGAAGAAGATCGCTCACTGAGTGTTGAAGTCGTTACATCAGCACTGAAAGAAGCTCTCACGAAGGCATACCGCAAGCATGTGGAAATGCCGGATGCTCTTGTAGAAGTGGAAGTTAACGAACATGATGGTGAAATCAAGGTTTTCCGTCAAAAAACAGTAGTGGAAAATGTTGAAGATGATGAATTTGAAATCTCTTTAGAAGAAGCCAAAGAATTAAAAGCAGATGCACAGATTGGCGATACGATTTCTACAAATGAAATCAATATTGCGGATTTTGGACGTGCTGCAGTCATACTTGCTAAAAACGTTTTACGCCAGAAAATTAAAGAAGCTGAGAAACAGGCGGTTTATGATGAATATATCGATAAACTGCAAGATATGGTCGTAGGTACGATCGAATCAGTGGAAGAAAAATTCTGTGTTGTAAATATTGGCAAGACACTGGCATTGATGCCTAGAGTTGCCCAGATTCCAGGTGAAGTTTATAAAGAAGGTCAGCGTATTCGTGTTGTTATCAGTGAAGTAAATAAGGAAACAAAGGGTGCACAGGTATTGGTCAGCCGTGCAGATGCCAATCTGGTAAGAAGACTTTTTGAAAAAGAAGTACCAGAAATCTATCAGGGAATCGTAGAAATCAAAGAAATTGCACGTGAACCTGGTGAAAGATGTAAGATGGCTGTTTATTCTAAAAATGAAAATGTTGATCCAATTGGTGCCTGCATTGGGCCAAGAGGAAGCCGTGTACAAGTGATCATTGATGAACTTCATGGTGAAAAAATTGATATTTTTGAATGGAGCGAAGATGTCAGCGAATTGATCAAAAATGCTCTTTCACCGGCACAGATCCTGGCTGTCATTCCAAATCCTGAAAAGAAAGGCTTGCTGGTAGTAGTTTCTGATTCTCAGTTGTCATTAGCTATTGGCAAAAAAGGAAAGAATGCCCGCTTGGCAGTAAAACTGACAAATTCTAAAATTGATATCAAAGCTGAAAGTGAAGTTGAAGCGATGGGTATTGATTATCGTGCCATTTATGCGAAACAGCAGGAAGAATTACAGGCTCGTTTAGCTGAAAAACGTGCTTTGGAACAGCAGAAATACTTTGAAGAAAGAAAAGCTTCTGAAAATAGTGATGAATTTGATGAAGAGCTCTTTGAAGAAATTGAATATGATGATATTCATGAAGATGAGGCTATTGACACTGTCACAGCTGAAGAAAAAGAAGCTGAAGCACCTGTTGAGAAAATTGAAGAAGAGCCTGCCAAGGAAAGAGAAGAAACTAATCTGGAAAGAGCGGCTCGTATTGCTAAGGAAAAGAAGGCAAAAGAGGGTATTGATCTTGCAAGCAAGCAGGAGTATGTATCTAAATTTGAATCAATTGCTGGTGTAACTTCAAAGCCACAGGCACCGGCGCCTAAGAAAAAGAAAAATAAAGAAAAGAATGAAGAAGAAGAAATCCTTCGTAAACCAACTTTTGATCTGAAAAAGGATTATGAGATGAAGCCGATTTATTCTGAAGAAGAATTAGAAGAAATCGCAAAACGTGAAGCTGAAGAAAGAGAGAATGACTGGATCAATGATGACATCGACTTTGATGAGTTCGATGAATATTATGATTAGGTGATTTATGAGAAAAATACCGATGCGTAAATGTGTGGTCACACAGGAGCAGTTTCCAAAAAAAGAACTGGTTCGAGTTGTTCGCACACCTGAAGGAAAGGTGGTCATCGACCGCACAGGAAGAACCAATGGTCGTGGTGCTTATTTGAAAAAAGATCCATCGATCATTGAGCTTGCGAAAAAGAAAAAGGCTTTAGCAAGAGCGTTAGAATGCGAAATTGATGATTCTTTATATGAAGAATTAAAGGAGTTTATGAATGGATAGGATCTATAGTCTGATAGGTCTTGCGATGCGTGCTAGAAAAGTTGTCAGTGGTGAGGAACTGCTGGAGGCCATTCGCAAAAGAAAAGTATCACTTGTGATCGTTAGTGAGGATGCAAGTGAGAATACGAAAAAGAGATATTCAGATAAATGCAGCTTTTATGGTGTTGATCTAATAATGATAGATAGCTCAATGAAGCTAAATCAGGCAATTGGAAAAACAAACCGAATGGCTGTGGGTATCTGTGATGAAGGATTAAAAAAAAGTATTATGAAATGCTGGAAAGGCTAGGTGATATTGATGGCAAAAGCCAACACAAACAAAAATAAGAAAAATCAGAAAAAGACTTTTACACCAAGAGAAAAAAGGGTGGAAGTGACTGAGATTACTTATTCGTCTCCGATTACGGTTGGAGAATTAGCTGAAAAGCTTCACCGCAATTCAAGTGAATTGATCAAAGTATTATTTATGCTTGGAAACATGGTAACGATCAACTCACAGTTAGATGATGATACGGTAGAGCTGTTATGTATGGAATTCAACGTAAAAGTAACAAAAGAAGTTGTCGTTGATGAGAGTGACCTTGAAGAAGAACTAAGGGAAAATGATGATGACGAGGCTTCATTGCTTCCACGTCCTCCGGTTGTTACGATCATGGGTCATGTTGATCATGGTAAGACTACACTTTTGGATACGATTCGTAAGTCAAGAGTAACAGCAGGTGAATTTGGTGGTATTACACAGCACATTGGTGCTTATCAGGTAAGTGTTAAAGGAAAGAAGATCACTTTCTTAGATACTCCAGGACACGAGGCTTTTACGGCAATGCGTGCCAGAGGAGCTCAAATTACTGATATCGTCGTTATTGTGGTGGCAGCTGATGACGGTGTCATGCCTCAGACAAAGGAGGCCATCGATCACGCTAAAGCGGCCGGAGCCCCAATTATTATTGCAGTAAACAAGATCGACAAACCAGATATTAATTTGGATCGCATCTATGGAGAACTGGCGGATAATGGTGTCATGCCTGAAGAATGGGGTGGTGATACGATGTTCTGCAAGATTTCCGCTAAAGTAGGAACAGGTGTCAATGAACTTCTGGAAAGCATCTTGATTTTGGCAGAGGTTGAAGATTATCGTGCAAATCCAAATCGTTTGGCAACAGGTACGGTTATTGAAGCTAAATTAGATAAAGGAAGAGGTCCTGTAGCAACACTGTTAGTTCAAAAAGGAACGCTTCATACGAGTGATATCGTTGTTGTTGGAAGTGCTTTAGGACGTGTTCGTAAAATGGTGGATGATCATGGACGTGAAATCAAGAGTGCCGGTCCATCAAGTCCGGTGGAAATTATTGGTTTGAACGATGTACCGGAAGCCGGTGATGTTTTCAAAGTATTTGAAAATGAAAAGAAAGCCCGTCATATTGCGGAAACACGCTTACAAAACAAGATCGATCATGATCGTAATGCAACAAGTGCTTTGACATTAGATGACTTAGCACGTCAGATCGAAGAAGGAAATATTCAATCGATCAATGTTATCATCAAAGCAGATGTTCAGGGAAGTGCTGAAGCAGTAAAGGCTTCTTTAGAAAAGATTGATGTTGAGGGTGTTCGTGTAAACGTCATTCGTTCAACAGCAGGTGCTATTACAGAAAGTGATATTGATTTAGCGAATGCTTCAAATGCAATCGTTATTGGATTTAATGTCCGTCCTAGTGCTAATGTAAGAAAGAAAGCAGAAGAAGTTAAGGTTGAGATCCGTCTTCATAATATCATTTACAAGGTACTTGAAGAAATGGAAGCAGCTATGAAAGGTATGCTGGCACCGGTTTATGAAGAAGTTATTATTGGTCAGGCAGAAGTTCGTCAGACATTCAAGGTCAGCAAGGTGGGTACGATTGCCGGTTGTATGGTTACAGATGGCTGTATCCGTAAGGGCTGCAAGGTTCGTTTAATTCGTGATGGTATCGTAGTTTATGAAGGAAATCTGAATTCATTGAAGAGATTCCAGAATGATGCCAAGGAAGTTGCAAGCGGTTATGAATGTGGTTTAACGATTGAAAACTTTAATGATATCAAGGAAAATGATATCGTAGAAGCATATGAAGACCAGCAGGTAGAGGTGGTCTAATGACAAAAAATGACAAGATGAATCATATTGTCCAAAAAGCGGTATCTGAAATTATTCAATTTGAACTAAAAAATCCTAAAGTTGGTTTTATTACAATTACGGATGTACAAGTAACAAATGATAATTCATATGCGAAAATATTTGTTTCATTCTTGGGCAAGGAAGAAAGAGCTGCTGCTGGCTTAAAAGCCTTGAATCAGTCAAAAGGTTTTATTCGCAGTGCTCTGGCAAAGCGTTTAACGATTCGCAAGACACCAGAGCTGATTTTTGAAATTGATCATTCATTAGAACAAGGAAACAAGATCGATAAAATATTAAATGATCTGAAGCAGGTGTAAGATGAATCAGAATATAGCGAATATTCAAGAAAAAATTCTTCAAGGGAAAGGTATTACAAAAGAAGAAGTGCTTTCATGTCAGAATTCTATAGAAAGTGAAGAAGATTTGTTTTATGTTTACTGGATCATGTCTCGCTACTATTTAGATAGAAATAAAGAAGATGCGATGACTTATTGTGTTTTAAAATGCTATGAGCTGAATGAAAAAAATCATTTTGATCTTCCTTTTAAAGTTAAAGATTTTATGGATGCTAGAAGCAGTTTCATGGAAGAAGCCATTGAAAAGACACGTATTCGGCTTTTGCCATTATCTCTTTTATTTGGCGTGCTGGTACTTGTATTATTCTGGCTGATCATAGGAAATGGTAATTTTGATGCTTTTATTGTAGGATTTATTTTGATGAATCTTATATCGATATTCTTTCAGACATATGGTTCAAAGAAAACATTAGCTTCTTTTAAGAAAAAGCAATATGCTGCAGTATATGAATTTCTAGATGAAGATGATAAAGTATTTGCGGATGGGCATTAGCCTATTCGCTTTTTTCATTTCCACATACTTTAGTTTGAAAGGACAAGAAAATGTACACAAGATATGTTTTAAGACTCGGAGATAAAGGAATAGCAGTGAATAAGATTCAGGCTTATTTAAATATGTTTGTAGATGCAGGTTATATTACAACAAGGCTTACGCCAGATGGCATTTATGGTCCAAGAACTCAGACTGCTGTTAGAGAAATTCAGTCATATATGAGAATGAATCCAGATGGTGTCATTGGAAATGCTACATGGGATGGAATCTTTGAATTGCTGAAAAGACTCAATGTAGTAACCAATATTCCTGTTGCCAGTGTTTCATATTATTTATATTTAGGTGATTATGGTATAGCTGTATTTAAAATGCAGGAATATTTGAATGAATTTGCAGCTAAGAATCCATGTTTAAAAAGCGTAAAAGTAGATGGTGAATATGGTAATGCAACACGTATGGCAGTTCAACAATATCAATATCTTAAGGGATTACCTATTGATGGTGCTATTGGAAAAGCAACTTGGGATGATATTGTGAATGAAAGAAATCAGCCAGCCCCAGCTCCTAGCAAATAGAACCCGAGAGGGTTCTTTTATAATAAAAAAGCATCAGCTGTATTGCTAATGCTTTATATGGTGTTATTCGACTTTCATCATTCGATATCCGACACCAATATGTGTCTGTATATATTGTGGAGAATTTGGTTTTGATTCTATTTTTTTTCTTAATGTTGCCATAAATACTCGTAGAGAAGTGACATCATTTTCCCAGCTGCTGCCCCATATTTTCTGGGTAATATATGTATGTGTCAGCACTTTACCGATATTTTTAGCCATGAGACAGAGAAGCTTATATTCAATCGGTGTAAGATGTAGTTCTTCATTATCAAGATAGGCACATCCTGCTGCAAAATCAATTTTAAGATGACCATTGGTAAAAATAGCTTCATTAGATGTTGAGGAAGCATCCATGATAGCCAGACGTCGCTGAGTAACACGTAATCTTGCAAGCAGTTCTTCAACAGAAAAAGGTTTTGTCAGATAATCATCAGCTCCTTCATCTAATGCTTCAATCTTATCGCTATCTTCACTTCGGGCGCTAATGACGATGATTGGCATATTTGACCAGCTACGGATACGTCTGATCACTTCAACACCATCAATATCTGGAAGACCTAAATCCAGCAATACGATATCAGGATTATAAGAAGATGCTTCCATGATGGCATTTTCTCCATTCGCAGCTACAATATATTTATAGTCATGAGTCTTTAATGTTGTCGTGATAAGATTACGTATAGGAGCATCATCTTCTACGACTAAGATCAGTGTTTTATTCATTGAAATTCACCTCGCATGATGGTAATGTAAATGTGAAAATACAACCATGTGGCTCATTATCTGTCAGTGTGATCTCACCACCATGAGCATTGATAATTGATTTGCAAAGTGGCAGGCCAAGACCAAGACTTCGAAGGCTGTCAGCAATCTTATTATTACCGGTAAAGAACATTTCAAATACACGCTCTTTTATGTTGTCGGGAATACCTGTCCCATTATCGGCAATACTGATATAAATCCAATCGCTTTTCTTTTCAGCTGTAACCTTGATTTTCGATCCTGCTGGTGTATATTTGATCGCATTGTCTACAAGGTTGATAATCACTTGCATAATAAGTTTAGCATCTATTTTAGCTAACATCAACTCATCCTGATATTCAACAGAGATGTCATGTTCACAGCTTTTACGGTTGAGATGTTTCATTGCTTCATCAATGATCTCATCCATGAGCTGTGGAGACATATTAAAGTTCATCCTTCCTTCTTCAATACGAGTAACAGATAGTAAATTTTCCACAAGGCTGATAAGCCATTGAGAATCATCATAAATATCATTAAAAATCTGAAGCCTTGTTTCATCATCCAATTTATCATAATTTGATAAAAGATTACTTGCATTACCGGAAATTGAAGTTAGCGGCGTACGAAGATCATGAGAGATAGCTCGCAGAAGATTTGCACGAAGCTGTTCATTTTTAGCGAGTACAGCTGTTCTTTCTTTTTCTTTCGCATTATGACTGTTATCAATGGCTAATGCACATTCATCAAGAATCGAGAGCAAAATATTATTTTCAAAAGAGTCAAGCGGTTCATCAGTGATACGAATGCCAATGACTCCATATACTTTATCACTAATGCGGATAGCTAAATAAAGGCATTTCGCATCATTATATACTGCTGTCGTAGCTCCGGCTCTTTTTTTATTCGCAAATACCCATTCCGCAACATTTTTTTCTTTTTCAGAAAAGAAAGAGTCGGCAGAGGTATCAGGCAAAACACAAAAGAAATAGCCTTTTGAAAGCTTTCCATTGATTTCTGGATAAGCAACGATATCCCGGTCAAGAAGCTTCATGAGCTGACTGGCGGTGATATTGATAATATCATGATCATCCTGAGCTTTTTGAAGCAGCTGACTTGTATCAAATAAAACTTTTGTTCTGAATGCTGTCTGAGCAGACAGCTTTGCATGATCTTTAAGCTTTGAAGCCAATGTGCCCGTTATGATCGAAGTGGCAAGCATGATCATAAAAGTAACAGGATAGCCGGAATCATAAGCATGAAAGGTCATCTTAGGTTCTATGAGAAAAAAATTAAACAGCATGACACTTAATACAGAACTTACAAAACTACAAATATATCCTTTTGTAAATAATGAAACCAATAGAACTCCTAAGATATATACAGGTATCGTATTTGATTCAGTGAAGCCAAAACGTAAAAACAAAAATCCTATTAAAGTAACAATTCCTAAAATGATTGTTGTGATAAGCAAATCCTGTTTAGTGGGAATAATTGATTGCGATATTGTTTTTTTGACTTTATAACGAGTATTAAGTGTTGAATCAGGAATAATATAAATATCAAGATTCGGAAGGATTTCTGTCAGTCTTTCACTAAGAGATGGCTTGCTCCAAAAATGTCGGCGGGTAACACTGCTACGGCCAAGTACGATTTTCGTTACCCTTGAAATTCTTGCAAATTCACCAATCTGATAGGAAATATCTTCACCATATACTGTAACGATATGAGCATTTTGCTGTTCTGCAAGGCGTATATTGCTTTGTAATCTTTTTTTATCAACATCCGACATCTTATCAGCATAAGGTGTCTGTACATAGAGTGCTGTAAAAGAGGCACCGAAAGCATCCGCCATTTTTGCTGCGGTACGTACGATTTTAGCGTTTGAGGGTGAAGAAGAAAGACATACAAGAATATGTTCATGAATTTTTTCATCAAACGGGTTTATCACACAATCACACCTCACGATCACAAGCTAATTATATACCACAGATTTATAAAATAATCTACTTATTCTAAAGATTCTGTAAATTTATAATTCATCATGCTCTGTATCGGTACTTTCATAAAGAAAAATTTTTGTTTTTCGGTGCTTAGAGCGAAAACGACGAACCTCTGAGGTGATTTCTTCGTCTGAAAGCTCATCTGTAAGCATTACAAAAGAGGGCTCTTTCTTTTCAGATTCATTTTCAATAGAAGTTCGGTTTTCATTTAAAAAAACGTCAAGCTTTCTCATAAGAAAATAAACGAAGATAAATACCATTAACAATGCCAAAATCAATATGGCTTCTTTCATGTTGCTCACCACCTAAAAATTTAAAAAATTATATATGGAAACATTTTTGTAATGCTTTATATTCACCAAGTACAAGCATCGTAACATCTTTAGTCAGAATCGTTTCAGGAGTAATTGACATATTCATTTTGCCATTTTCCTTTACTGCCATGATGTTGATATTATATCTTTTACGAATATCGATCTGTCCGATACTTTTACCGATCCATGAAGCTGGCGGTGACACTTCAAAGATTGAATGTGTGTCATCAAGCTCAATGTAGTTAAGAAGATGATCGGCACTGTAGCGGATAGCCGCCCACTTTGCCACCTGTTTTTCCGGATAAACAACTTCATCAGCACCATTGCGTAATAAAAATTTTGCCTGAACATCACGTTCTGCACGGGATACGACCAGTTTAGCCCCCATTTCTTTTAATAGCGATGTAGTTTCTAATGAACTTTGAAAATCATTGGCAATAGCAACAATACACACATCATAATTACTGATTCCTAAAGATTCAAGAAATTCTTCATTTGTACTGTCACCAATCTGAGCACTTGTAACATAAGGCAAGATATCATTGATTCTTTCCTCATTATGATCAATGGCCATAACTTCATGCCCTAATTCATTAAGTGTTGTTGCGATATGTCTTCCAAATCTTCCAAGTCCGATAAGTAAAATTGATTTTGTCATAATATTTTCCTCCTAATTAACCTACAGTGATCCTTTCCTGCGGCAGCTTGGAAAGGTGTTTGTTTGTGTTTGAAAGTGCCGCATAAATTAATGTAAGACCGCCTACTCTGCCAATAAACATAAGAGAGATCAGGATACATTGAGATAAGATACCTAATTCAGGGGTAATACCCAAAGTAAGACCTACTGTTCCGATAGCTGAGGCTGTTTCATAAAGACAAGCGCTTAATGGTAAATCTTCAACTACGCTGATGATTAATCCGCCTACAAAGAAAAGAGTAAGATACATCATGAAAATAGTAGCGGCATTTTTAATGACGCCTCCTTCAATACGACGGCCAAAAAACTGTGCATCTTCTTTACGTCTAAAAATGGCAATGGCATTCGACATCATGACTGCAAAAGTAGTCGTCTTCATACCACCAGCAGTTGATCCAGGTGAACCTCCAATCAGCATAAGAATGATCATGATTGCCTGGGCAGCTCCACTCATGGCTGAAAGATTGACCGTATTGAATCCAGCAGTACGTGGGGTAATCGATTGAAAGAAAGAGCTTAAGATACGTTCACCGGCAGGCATATCCATAAATTCATTAAAATAAAAGAATATAGCCGGAATAAAAATCAATAAAGCAGTAGTAATAAGAATTACTTTGCTTTGCATGCGATAGCGCTTGAAATGAAATTTATTTTTTGTTATATCTTCCCATGTAAGAAAACCAATACCACCTATTACAATCAAAAGCATGATTGCAATATTGATTGAAGGACTTCCCACATAGGCTGTCAGTGAAGGGTATAATGAATCGGCACGGCCTAAAATATCAAAGCCTGCATTACAGAAAGCAGAGATAGAGTGAAAGACTGCCATCCAGATACCTTTTATCCCATAGTCCCTGCAAAAGGCAGGCATCATGATAAGAGCTCCTATCAGTTCAATCATAAAAGTGGCTTTCAAGATAAAACCGGTAAGCCGGACAATGCCACCGACCTTAGGTGCTGAAATTGCTTCCTGCATCGTGCTGCGCTGTTTTAACGATATTTTCTTTCCAGAAAGCAATGTAAAGGCTATAGCAATCGTTACAACACCTAATCCTCCTATCTGGATCAGCGTAATAATGATGCTTTGACCAAATGAAGACCAATAGCTTCCTGTATCCTGCACGACAAGTCCTGTTACACAGACAGCAGAGGTGGAAGTAAACAACGCTTCGTTAAAGGGGGTTACTACACCATCTTTAGAGGAAACTGGTAACATGAGTAGCAGTGCTCCCAGCAAAACGACTGCCGCAAATCCCAAAATAATAATCTGAAATGAAGTCAGACATCTTTTTTTATGTGCTAGTTCTGTCATAGTGTCACTCCTTTGCACACCCTTATTATATTGCCCCTGATTTTAAGAAAGTGTAAACAGATTGTTCTTCGTATTAAGATTGTATAAAGATGGTATGAATAGATAAAAAAAGAGAATCATAAAATGCTTTTTTCAGTAGATTTAATCTTTTTGCATTTTATTTTATTTAATAGATTATTTGAGATATACTATAGCTGGGTGATGATCATGAAACATGTGAAGATGATGGTACTGGAACACTGTCCACACTGCCGAAAGGCATTTGAATATATTGACGAGCTCAAACAAGAAAACATGCTTTATCGAAATGTTGAGATCGAAGTCATTGATGAAGTTAAAGACGAAGCAAAGACACGGGGTTACGATTACTGGTATGTGCCAGCCTTTTTTGTCAATAACCAGAAAATTCATGAAGGCGTTCCATCAAAAGAAAGCATTCAAGCGGTATTAGAAGAGGCGATTTCATGAGCGTTGTCTGTTTTAAAGAAAGTTTACACAGTCATAATGGCTATGATATACATATGATCGTAACGAAACCTTTTCAAAAGCAAAAGAAGGTGTGTATTATTTTATTGCATGGTACCTGTTCAGATATGAATGAGGCAGGTAATGCTTATGTATATTTAAGCCGCCAGCTTGCAGACCATGGATATGCATCCATTCGTTTTGATTTTGTTGGCTGTGGCAGCAGTGATGTGGATTATATTCACTATACATATAAAAGTGCCATTAGTGACACAAATGAAATCATTGAATATGCGAAAAAGCTGGGTTATGATGAAATCTGTCTATTAGGATGGAGTCAGGGAGCAGCGATTGCTTTTTTAAGTGCTAATGAGGATGTCAGTTCTGTGATCGCACTTGCACCTGCCGCTAATATGCGGATAATGATTCATAAAGAAGACTATGAATATGCGAAAGAAAATGGTTATGTATGGTATGATCCAGGGTTTAAGGCTTCTGTTCGACTTTCTTTGGAATGGTTTGAGGATGTGTTGAATACAGATGTATTGGATATTTATTCAAAAAAAAATCTGCCAACGCTTGCTATACATGGGCTTCATGATACAATCGTAGATCCTAATTATTCAAGAATGAGCGTTGATGCGAGTGCTCATCCTAATTCCAGGGTCATTTATATGGATGAATGTGATCATGTTTTTAATGTTTTGACTCATGGATATGATTATTTTAAAATAGTTAGTCAAGAAATCATTCAATGGCTGAATGAAGTGTATGATAAAAAAAGATGAAAAGTGTAAATGTAAATGCTTTTCATCTTTTTAATTGTTTTGAAGAATCTGTCCGTGAATAGCATATTTTTTTGGAACCAGCAGTTTTATTTTTTGGTCTGCAATTTCAATAATAGGGTTATGCATAATTGCTTCTTCACCCTCAAGGCAGACAGCTAGCGGACTTTCTGCATAAATTTCTATTTTTTTTGCTTTATAATAATGAACGATATCATCATGAGTTCCATCTAAATGTTGTCCCTGTTCATATATTTTCATTAATTGTAGAATCTTTAGACGTGATATTTTAGGAATTAAAACGACTTCCATGTAACCATCCTGGATATTTGCATATGGAGCGGCACAATAGCTTCCCCCATAATAAGAAGCATTGGCACATACGACAAAAGAAAAACAGCTTTCTTTTTCTTCCTTGCCATCAACGATGATTCGCATATGATGACGAAGAGATGTGAAAAAAGAATAGGCAAGGGATATCTGGTAAGCTCCTTTTCCTTTAACAAAAGGAATACGTTTAAATTTATTGGCATTAAAGGCAATCATGGCGTCAAGACCAATATTGGCAATATTAATTGAGTAATAATCATTGACTTTCAATACATCAACTTCACATATTTGACCATTCATCAATTCTTTAAGATTCATAAAATCTTTTTTTGCATTTGAACCAAAAAATTTGATGAAGTCATTGCCGGTACCGATAGGCAGATGTGCTAAAACAACATTTTCATAGCCCATACAGCCGTTAAGAACATCATTAAGAGTACCATCCCCACCACAAGCATAAAGAATCACTTTTTCAGCACTTTGAGCATATTTTTGTGCTATCTTTCGTGTATCTTTTGGAGAAAGCGTTCTTTCGATACGATAAGTACCCTCAATTTCCTTGTCCATAAATAATTGATGGACAATTTTAGAAATCAACTTTGTCGCATCGCTTTTTCCTGCTTTTGGATTGATAATAAATATATGTTGCATAAATATACCTCACAGCAATAGTATAACTGAAATAGTGTTAGGAAGGAAGAGTTCAGTTACAAATTTGTCATAAGTGTTTTAATCTTGATTTATTTAGTTATAATTATTTCAGGAGGCGAGGTAGATGAATCAGGCATTGTTGTTTTGGATAGTGGCATGTGTGTTGTTCACACTACTTGAAGCCTTTACTCAGCAATTCGTTTCTATATGGTTTTTAATTGGAAGCATCGGAGCTTTGATTTGTTCACTTTTTGGTGCTAATGAAGAGGCTCAGGGAATCGTATTTGTGATTCTTTCATTATTGACACTTATTGCTTTTCGCCCAATGGTCAAACGACTGGTTAAAGGAGAAGCGATACCAACTAATGCTGATTCAAATGTTGGACAGCTTGCTCTTGTAACGAAAGATTTTGATGAAAACTCACTCGAAGGACGAGTATTAGTCAATGATATGGATTGGGCGGCTAAAAGTCTGGATGGAGGATGTTATCACAAAGGTGAAAAAGTCATCGTAGAAAGAATTGAAGGAGTAAAATGTCTAGTTAGAAAGGCGTAGGAGATAAGTAATATGAGAATTGGAACATGGGTATTTATTATTGCGATTTTAGTTTTTGCGATCATATTTGTAGCGTGTCATGTAAGAATCGTTAATCAGAGCAAGAGCGTTGTGATTGAAAGATTGGGAGCTTACTATAAGACATGGGGAACAGGGGTCCATTTTTTGGTGCCATTTATTGACCGTGTTGCTATGAATATATCTTTAAAGGAGCATGTAGTTGATTTTGATCCGCAAGCTGTAATTACGAAAGATAATGTTACGATGCAGATCGATACGGTAGTTTATTTTCAGGTAACAGATTCTAAGCTTTATACATATGGTGTCACAAATCCGATGATGGCTGTTGAAAATTTGACTGCAACGACACTGCGTAATATTATTGGTGACTTAGATCTTGATGGTACATTGACGTCACGTGATTTGATCAATACACAGATGAGAGCGATTCTTGATGAAGCTACAGATAAATGGGGAATTAAGGTCAATCGTGTTGAATTGAAGAATATCCTGCCGCCACGTGAAATTCAAGATGCTATGGAAAAACAAATGAAGGCAGAACGTGAAAGACGTGAAGCTATCTTACAGGCAGAGGGACGTAAACGTAGTGAAATCTTAATTGCGGAAGGTGAAAAGGAATCAGCAATTTTACGTGCAGACGCAGTAAAAGAACAGAAAATTCGTGAAGCACAAGGTGAAGCAGAAGCAATTGCACTGGTGCAGAAAGCTTATGCAGATTCATTAACTGTTTTAAGTCAGGCAAATATCTCGGATGAAGTATTGAAACTTAAAACTTTAGAGGCTTTACAGAAGGTAGCTGACGGACAGGCTACGAAATTGATCATTCCAAGTGAAATTCAAAATCTGGCAGGTCTTTTAGCCAGTGCTAAAGAAGTGACGAAATAAGTCACTTTTTACTTATGGATAGAGTCTATCATGAAATAGAGCCTGTTTATGACCATAGCTCTAAAATTCTTATATTAGGTTCTTTTCCCTCTGTTAAGTCAAGAGAAAATCATTTTTATTATGGACATCCGCAAAATCGTTTTTGGAAAGTATTAGAAAAACTTTATGATATTCATTTTACGGATATCGAATCTAAAAAACAGTTTCTTCATAAAAATCATATTGCTTTGTGGGATGTGATTGAAAGCTGTGAAATTGAAGGATCTAGTGACGCATCAATTAGAAATATCAAACTTAATGATATAAAAAAGATCATTGATGAATCTGCTGTTGAAAAAATATACGTAAATGGGAAAAAAGCACAGGAATACTATAATAAATATGTTTTAGATAAAACAAAGATTTCATGTATTCCTCTTCCTTCTACAAGTCCGGCGAATGCGGCTTACTCATTAGATAAGCTGATTGAAAAGTGGAAACAAATTAAAGAATAAAATAAAGATAGCAATTGCTGTTTTTTTATAATTAACGATTCAGACAGTTTTTATGATCAACTGTAAAATAACGTTAACTTAATTTAGTTTTATACATCTATAAAAAAGAAAAAATATAAATAGCTCAAATAGGTGATAAAATAAGCGTATTTGAGCTTTTCTGTTCGGAAAGAGTATGATATAATAGATGTATAAATATACATCTATAGAAAGGATGATTTTATGCATCAAAATCCTGTGGATTTACCTGAAAGAACAGTCATCATAAAAGGCAGAAGTGGCAGTTATGTGTACTTGACACAAAGGGTTAAATATTCGCCAGAATTAAAACAAACCAGACCAGTAAGAGTAGCTATTGGAAAACTTAACGAAGAAGGAAAGCTGATTCCAAACAGGAACTATTTTGAAATATTTCCATATGAACAGAATGAACCCGGAGATAAAGCAGACTTCGTTATTGCGGGACCTCATTTTGTGGCGGACAAGATAAGTGCTGGGAATGGATTAAAAGAACTGCTGGAGACGATTTTCAAAGATGATTCGGACAAGATCCTGGATATAGCGACATATATGATGATGAGCGAAAATAACGTAATGCAGTATTTTGAAGACTATGGATATAATCACACATTGTTCAGTGCAGAGAACTTCGATGATAATGCGATAGGAAGACTGTTTAAAAAAATAAAAGTAAAGGATATCGATTTGTTCATCAGATCGTGGGTACATATGCATGTTGAGAAGCAAATCTATATAGCTTATGATTCGACGAATATGAACAGTGCTGCAGGAAATCTTGAATTGGCAGAATACGGACATGCGAAGGATCGTGATGAATTACCGCAAGTGAATTTATCAATAGGATATAATCAGACGGATCAGGTGCCTTTATTCTATGAATTGTTTCCGGGAAGCATCATCGACAATACGGAATGTGAAAAGATGGTGGAGAGAGCCCGGCAGTACGGATGCAGGGAAATAGGATTCATACTGGACAGGGGATATTTTTCATTACGGAATATAAGGTATTTCGAAAAGCATAATTATGACTATATACTGATGACGAAGGGGAATGCAAAGTTCATACAGGAAGCGGCAGAAGAAGCAGGAGCAGTATTAAAGAACGGATATTCAAATTATATGCAGGGATACGAACTGTACGGGATGACAGTAGAGAAGGATTTATTCAATACAGGAAAAAAAGAATATGTGCATGTATATTATAATGGAATAGAAGCGGAGAAAGAAAAGATTACGATCAATAACAGATTCAATAAGATGGATGAGGAGTTAGAGAAGAAGAAAGAGAAAAAGATAAAGAAAACAGAAGATGTGAAAAGCTATGAGAAATATTATCGATTGGGATTTGATGAGAATGGATACTTCATGAATTATCAAAGAAAAGATAACGAAATCATGAAGCTGATAAATAAAGCGGGATATTTTGCGATAGTGACGTCAAAAAAGATGAGTGCAGAAGAAGCGCTGGAAACATATCGGGATAGGGATGCGGTGGAAAAGATATTCAGGATGGAAAAGACATATTTAGGGAATGATGTATTCAGAGTACATTCGGAAGAGAAACTTGAAAGCAAAGTGTTCGTATCATTCATAGCATTGATTATCAGGAATGAGATTTATCAGTCATTAAAGGAATTGTATAAAACGAATAGAAAAGAGTACACAGTACCGAAAGTATTGAAAGATTATGAACGGCTGGGAGTAACTAAATTAGCGGATGAGAAATATCATATAAGATATCGACTGACAAATAAGCAAAAGAAGATATTAAAGGCACTGGGAGCAACAGAAGAAGAATACAGGAAGTTTGTAAATGAACAAATGGATATGTTAGTTAATAATTAACATATCCATTTTATATAGATGTATAATTTTTTGAGAAGTTGACGATANAATAGCTCAAATAGGTGATAAAATAAGCGTATTTGAGCTTTTCTGTTCGGAAAGAGTATGATATAATAGATGTATAAATATACATCTATAGAAAGGATGATTTTATGCATCAAAATCCTGTGGATTTACCTGAAAGAACAGTCATCATAAAAGGCAGAAGTGGCAGTTATGTGTACTTGACACAAAGGGTTAAATATTCGCCAGAATTAAAACAAACCAGACCAGTAAGAGTAGCTATTGGAAAACTTAACGAAGAAGGAAAGCTGATTCCAAACAGGAACTATTTTGAAATATTTCCATATGAACAGAATGAACCCGGAGATAAAGCAGACTTCGTTATTGCGGGACCTCATTTTGTGGCGGACAAGATAAGTGCTGGGAATGGATTAAAAGAACTGCTGGAGACGATTTTCAAAGATGATTCGGACAAGATCCTGGATATAGCGACATATATGATGATGAGCGAAAATAACGTAATGCAGTATTTTGAAGACTATGGATATAATCACACATTGTTCAGTGCAGAGAACTTCGATGATAATGCGATAGGAAGACTGTTTAAAAAAATAAAAGTAAAGGATATCGATTTGTTCATCAGATCGTGGGTACATATGCATGTTGAGAAGCAAATCTATATAGCTTATGATTCGACGAATATGAACAGTGCTGCAGGAAATCTTGAATTGGCAGAATACGGACATGCGAAGGATCGTGATGAATTACCGCAAGTGAATTTATCAATAGGATATAATCAGACGGATCAGGTGCCTTTATTCTATGAATTGTTTCCGGGAAGCATCATCGACAATACGGAATGTGAAAAGATGGTGGAGAGAGCCCGGCAGTACGGATGCAGGGAAATAGGATTCATACTGGACAGGGGATATTTTTCATTACGGAATATAAGGTATTTCGAAAAGCATAATTATGACTATATACTGATGACGAAGGGGAATGCAAAGTTCATACAGGAAGCGGCAGAAGAAGCAGGAGCAGTATTAAAGAACGGATATTCAAATTATATGCAGGGATACGAACTGTACGGGATGACAGTAGAGAAGGATTTATTCAATACAGGAAAAAAAGAATATGTGCATGTATATTATAATGGAATAGAAGCGGAAAAAGAAAAGATTACGATCAATAACAGATTCAATAAGATGGATGAGGAGTTAGAGAAGAAGAAAGAGAAAAAGATAAAGAAAGCAGAAGATGTGAAAAGCTATGAGAAATATTATCGATTGGGATTTGATGAGAATGGATACTTCATGAATTATCAAAGAAAAGATAACGAAATCATGAAGCTGATAAATAAAGCGGGATATTTTGCGATAGTGACGTCAAAAAAGATGAGTGCAGAAGAAGCGCTGGAAACATATCGGGATAGGGATGCGGTGGAAAAGATATTCAGGATGGAAAAGACATATTTAGGGAATGATGTATTCAGAGTACATTCGGAAGAGAAACTTGAAAGCAAAGTGTTCGTATCATTCATAGCATTGATTATCAGGAATGAGATTTATCAGTCATTAAAGGAATTGTATAAAACGAATAGAAAAGAGTACACAGTACCGAAAGTATTGAAAGATTATGAACGGCTGGGAGTAACTAAATTAGCGGATGAGAAATATCATATAAGATATCGACTGACAAATAAGCAAAAGAAGATATTAAAGGCACTGGGAGCAACAGAAGAAGAATACAGGAAGTTTGTAAATGAACAAATGGATATGTTAGTTAATAATTAACATATCCATTTTATATAGATGTATAATTTTTTGAGAAGTTGACGAAATAAACTAGATTTTTTAAATCACCAATAGTATAATAAATATAGATAGAAATATAGTATTATTCATTTGTATTTTATTATTTCAGATGAATGATAATATCTATATTTTGATTCGAAAGCATAAATCATACGCAAGGAGGAAATATGAAAAAGTTTGCTTTAGCTTTTCTTTCTCTGGTAATGGCGTTCGCATTAATGATACCAGTGAAAGCGGCTACCAATGTAGCAAAAATAGGCAATGTTGAGTATGCAACATTAGAAGATGCTGTTGATGCAGTAGAATCTACATCTTTTTCAACGCATCAAGCACCTGAAACTCCTACAACAATTACCTTGCTTGAAGATACAAATGCAGGAATTGATATTGGAAAATCAGGAGTAGAATTAAAGAATGTTATCCTGGATTTAAATGGACATACCCTAACATTAGGGCCTGCGGTAGGTTCGACAGGAACAGAAACAAATGGGTTAAGAGTATTATCTTATAGCAAAATCGAAATTAAAAACGGTACCATTACTAGTAATGATATGTTGAATGATGCCGGTGGATATGTGAAATTCATGTTGGTTAATTATGGTACAATGATTTTGGATAATATTAAAGTTGTTCCTGGAAATAAGGTTGAGGGAACTATCAACAATCGTGGTGATTTGACATTAAAAGGTAATACTGAAGTACCAACAGCACCAGTTCCTTTTTATGGTGATGTAAAGTTTGCTATTACGAATGATGTTTATAATGCACATTATACTAATTTTGATGCTAGATTAACAGTAGATTCTCCAAATGTAAAGGTTGGAGTTGTACAAGTTGAAAGATATCCAACAAATAGAAATGGCAATGAAGGGGCTGTTGTCTTAGATATTTCAGCAGGAACGTTTGATAAAGTAATTGATGATGGTTACGAAATAGTCCCTGTAGAAGGAAATGTTTCCGGAGGTACTTTCTCTGTACCATTAGATGAAATATATTATGCTGATCAGGCAAATGTGACTGTAAAACTTAACGAAGATGTTCAAAAAGATGTTGTAATTCCTGCAGGTGCAACTGTAACGTTAGATCTTAATGGACAAACATTAACAAATGTAACATCCGATACGATTACTGTGGAAAAGGGTGCAACTTTAAAAGTTATTGGAGAAGGAACTGTTGATAATAAGAGCAATGGAAGAGCTGCAGTATTCAATAATGGAAATGTTACATTAAATGGCGGTACTTATGATCGTACATCTGAGAGTGGTGAAAGTGCTGATATCAGTGGTGGTAATAGCTGGTATACGATTTGTAATCATGGTACTATGACGATCAATAAAGGCGTAACTGTTAAAAATACTGGAAGCTTCAGTAGTATGATTGAAAATGGATATTACAGTTATAATAGTTCTAATACAAGAAATGGACATAATCCAAGTGTAAATGAGGCAAATCCTTCATTAAATATCAATGGTGGTGAATTTGTTGGGGGCCTAAATACTGTTAAGAATGATGACGGTGGTGTTCTTACAATTAAAGATGGAAACTTCACAAATACGACTCAGGCAGCAGTTTTGAATTGGAATAAAGCTACGATTGAAGGTGGATATTTTGAAACTGATGCGGAAAACTGTATTTTGAATGGTGCTTCTTCTATGAACTCTTCTAAAAATAATTTAGGGGAGTTAACGATTAGCGGTGGTACGTTTAATAGTAATGGAATTACTGTTTTAAATTACTTCACATTCACAGGTGATGAATTAATTAATATAAAAGGTGGTACTTATCTTTCTGATGGTGTTGCTGATAATAGTGTAACTCAGTATTTTCCTGAAAACTCTAATTTACAGGTAAATCCTGATACTGGTGAAGTAGGTGTTTTCCATACAGTAACATTTGTTATTGATAATGAAGAAAAAGATGTGCTTGTAAAAGAAAACGGATTAGCTGAGGCTCTAGAAGCTCCAGTCAAAGAAGGTTATACATTTGTTGGATGGTTTAATGGAGATAAAGAATATGATTTCAATACTCCAGTAACAGCTGATATTACATTAACTGCTAAATATGAAGTAACAAAATATACAGTATCATTCAGTGATGGTGTAGAAAGCCAGGAAGTAGAACATGGAAAGACAGCTGTAAAACCAGCTGATCCAAAAAAGGAAGGCTATACATTTATTGGATGGTATCTTGGAGATGAGGAATATGATTTCAGTACACCGGTAACGAGTGATTTAGAATTGACAGCTAAATTTGAAAAGAATAATGTTCCTGTTGATCCTGAAAAGCCAGCAGATGATAATACAACTGAAACACCAAATACGAATGGTATGAGCTTTGTTGCTTGTTATGGTATGATGTTCGTGTTAAGTGGTATGATTCTGCTTGTATTAGCGAAAAAGAGAAGTTTGAACAAATAAAGATATAAAAAACAGTTAATAAGAAAAGGTGAGAAGATATTTTGAATCTTTAAAAAGTTGATTTGACTTTCTAGGTTCATATCTCACCTTTTTTCTTATAATTTTAAAAGTTGATATTTATATAAGGATGAATTGTGATATAATTATCATGATTTAAAGAGAGGAAAATAGAATATGAGTTTATTTACACATGAAGCACGTCAATTTAAATTTGATGTTCTGAGAGAAGTTGCAAGACGCTCATTCGAGGGAAAGATCAATGAAGATACGGTTGATGAGATTGCAACTTTCCTGATCCCCACTAATCATGCAGATTTCAGATGCTGCGTGTATAAGGAAAGAGAAATTATAAGAGAAAGAACCCGTTTGGCATTAGGAAAAAAGCCAAATACAATAAGAAAAGATAACTATTCTCCTAAACAGATCGTTCATGTTTTGGAAGCTGCTTGTGACGGCTGCAGTATTCATAAGATCATGGTAACAGATAACTGTCGCAAATGTATGGCTAAAAGCTGTCAGGCTTCTTGTAAGTTTGATGCGATGAAAATGGGTAGCGACAAAGCCTATATTGATTATGATAAATGTAAATCATGCGGTGCTTGCGTAAAAGCATGTCCATTTAATGCGATCGTTCAAAGCGAGCGTCCATGTGTTCGCTCTTGTCCGGTAAATGCTATTTCGATGGATGAAAATGATTTGTGTGTCATTAATGAGGAAAACTGTATTAGCTGTGGTGCTTGTCAGGCTGGTTGCCCATTTGGAGCAATTGAAGATATTTCATTTATGACTCAGGTAACAGATGATCTTCGCCGTGGAGAAAAAGTAGTAGCTATTGTTGCGCCATCTATTCAAGGACAGATGGGACAGGCAACTTTGCCACAGATTTTAACTGCAATTTTAGAAGTAGGTTTTGCAGATGTTTATGAAGCAGCGGTAGGTGCTGATGCGGTAGCTGATTTTGAAGCTAAAGAGCTGTTGAAACATAAAGCAGAAGGTATTAAGATGACAACTTCCTGCTGTCCAGCGTTTGTAAATATGGCCCGTATTCATTTTCCAACCGTTTATGAAAAGAATGTCAGCAAAGTAGTTTCACCAATGGAGGCAATTGCCCGTCAAATTAAAAGTAAACAGGATTGCAAGATTGCCTTTATTGGCCCTTGTGTAGCGAAAAAGAATGAAGCTTTGAATGATTGGTCAGTTGTTGATTATGTCTTAACATTTGAAGAGATTGCAGCTATGATCATTGCGAAAGAGATTGCGGTAGAAAATCTTGAACCGAGCGATAAAAATATAGCTAGTATCCATGGTAAGAATTTTGCTGTTGGTGGTGGTGTCAGCAAGGCAGTTTCTGAATCTTTAAAAGAAAATAATCTGGAAGCAGTGACGAGCAAATATGCAGATGGTGCTGCTGAATGTAAGATGAATCTATTGCTGATGAAGCTTGGCAGATTTAATGAAGATATTTTAGAAGGCATGGCTTGTGTTGGCGGCTGTGTCAGTGGTCCTGCGACTATAGAGTCGCCGGTAAAGGTGAAGCAGTTAATGGCAAAAGAAAATGCTGCCATTAAAGATAAGACCATTCAATCTGTTCTTGAAGAGGTTGATTTTAGTCAGGTTAATATGCATCGATAGGAGGGAAAATTATGCATACTATTGAAATCTGCGTTGGAAGCAGCTGCTTTGTGAAAGGAAGCAATGAACTGGTGGAGAAACTTAAGAAATATCTTGAAGATAATCATCTTGAGGATAAAGTTCAATTGAAGGGTGCTTTCTGTATGGGACAATGTGCAAAAGGACTGGGAGTTCGAGTTGATGGCAAACTTCTAGAAGGTGTCACACTTTCCAACGCTATTGATTTAATTGAAATTGAATTAAATTCTCTATGAAGCCTTTAATTACACTTGTTGAATATAACTGTAAAAGTTGTTTAAAGTGTGTACGCAATTGTCCGACAAAATCAATCCGTTTTGAGAATAATCATCCTTATATTGTAGAAGAAGAATGTATTCATTGTGGAAATTGTTATTTATGCTGTCCACAGTCGGCGAAAGAAATCAGAAGTGATCTTGATCTTGTGAAAAGCTGGTTATCTGCGAAAGAAGAAGTTGTCATTTCTATTGCTCCAAGTTATCAGGTGATTTGGGATAACTATGCAAAATTAAAGCAAAATCTATATAAGCTTGGGTTTAGTGCGGTTGAAGAAACAGCTAGAGGAGCTTCTGTTGTTTCAGCACAGTATGGTGCATTGATGCATGAAAAAAAGATGAATAATATCATTGAAACCTGCTGTCCAACAGTTGTTGAGATGATTGAAAAAGAATATCCGGAACTAGTATCTTGTCTAGCACCGGTAGCTTCGCCGATGATCGTACATGGAAGAATGTTGAAAAAGAAATATCCAAATGCTAAGATTGTTTTCTTATCTCCATGTATTGCGAAGCAGCATGAAGTGATGGATGAGCGTTTTAGTGATGCAGTGGATGCAGTAATTTCAATGCCGGATATGGATGAATGGATCATGAATAGTAATGAGTCTATTTCATATGAAATGGATGAGGAGGAAAATATTGCGCGAATTTATCCTATTAGTGGTGGAATCATTAAAACGATCGATGATTTTAATGGATATAAGAGTCTGGCTGTTGATGGTATCAGAAGATGCCGGGCTGTTTTAGAATCGATTAAGAATGGACATTTAAACGGATATTTTTTTGAATTAAATGCTTGTGAAGGTGGCTGTTTAGGTGGCCCTTATTTATTAGCTTATAAGGATAACGAATGGCTTGCACAAAGCAGAATCAGTGAATATGAGAACGGAACTAAGATAAAAGCAGATAAGGCTGAATTTACGTCAGCACAGTTTAAAGATAAATCTGTAAAAAAACCTGTTTTCTCTGAGTATCAGATTCATGAAGTACTTTGCAGTATGGGAAAAGCTGATCGTTCGAAACGACTGGATTGTGGAGCTTGTGGATATGATACATGCCGTGCAAAAGCCATTGCTGTATTAGAGGGCAAAAGCGATCCTAAGCATTGTCTGCCATATGCTTTGGAAAATGCGCAATCAGTTTCTAATCTTGTCATTCAGCATTCGCCAAATGGTATTATCGTGCTTGATTCTGACAATAAGATCAAAGAAATCAATCCAAGTGCCGTTCGGCTTTTAGGTATTCAAAATTATAGTGTTAAGGGCTTTGAAATAGAAGCAATTTTACCTAGTGAGCAGCTGATGGATATTCTTCATCGAAAGGTTCAGGATGTTTCTTATATGGTGGAAGAAATTCATGGTGGTGAAAAGGTTTGCAATATTGCCGCACTGCCTTTAGGTGATGAACAGTCATATGTACTGATTCTGATGGATCTGACCAATCAGCGTGAGCAGGAAAAGAAAATGAAGAAGTTGCGTAAGGAAACAATAGAATCTACACAAAAGGTCATTGATAAACAAATGCGTGTTGTTCAAGAAATCGCATCCTTATTAGGTGAGACGACAGCTGAGACGAAAGTCGTGCTGACAAAGCTTAATAAGGCAATTGATGGAGATGATCTGAATGGATAAGGTACATGTTGAAACCTATTATGCTTCTTTAAATAAAAAGAATGAAGAGTTATGTGGAGATAAAGTTAAGATCTTACGTAATGAAAAAAGCTGCATCGTTGTTTTAAGCGATGGTCTAGGAAGTGGTGTAAAAGCCAATGTGCTAGCAACACTAACGAGTGAAATTATTGCGACAATGTTGAATGAAGGTGCAGAATTAAGTGATGCCATTGAAACGATCATCAATACATTGCCAGTATGCAGTGAGCGTAAGGTTGCTTACTCAACCTTTACGGTTTGTCAGGTTTTTTATGACGGACGTGTATTTATGGCAGAATATGATGGTCCGGAAGCTATCGTTTTAAGAAATGGCAGGGAGTTAAAACTTGAAAAAGAAATACTTTATCAGCAGGATAAAAAAGTAAAAACTTGCAGTTTTACATGTGAACCTAATGACCGTATCATTTTTTTCTCCGATGGTATTGTTCATGCGGGGATTGGAAGCATTTTAAATTTAGGATGGGATCATAAAGAAATCGTACAACATATTGAAACAATGCATCGTTCAGCAGATACAGCTCGTAAAACATGTATGAATTTGCTTTTAGCTGTAAATGATCTTTATCAAGGATTGCCTGGAGATGATTCAACGGTCGCTGTTGTTAAGATGCTGCCACCTAAACAAAGCATCGTAGTAGTAGGGCCACCAGCTAGCAAAGAAGATGACAATGATGTCGTAATGAAGCTGATGAAGGCTACTGGAAAGAAGATTGTTTGTGGTGGTAGTACTTCACAGATGGTTGCACGTGTTTTAAATGAAGAAATTCGTATGCCGGATGCATTGGATTTTCTTGGAGATATTCCGCCTATTGCTTTTATTGATGGCATTGATCTTGTGACTGAAGGTGCTATTACTTTAAAAAAAGTATTAGAGTATTTAAGGGAATGTAACGCTTCTAGAGAATATCTTAATAACTTTATGGATGGTGAAAAAGGAGATGGTGCATTTCTTCTTACTCATATGCTGATTTGTGATTGTTCTGCTATCCATTTTATCCAAGGAAAAGCTGACAATATTGCTCATGCTTCGATTAACTATTCACCGATTTCATTAGGTAAAAAGATAAGAACGGTAGAAAAAATTGGTGATGAACTGAAGAAATTAGGAAAAATTGTTACATACGAGCAAATATAAGCAAAACATGACAAAATCTTTCATCTCTATTTTTTAAAATAGAGATGGGTGATTGAATGAGTTATACATGTATCGCCTGTAGTGAAACCACTATGGGCATTTTTTTAGGAAAAGAAAAAGCTTTATTTTTACTTTTTGAAATGAGTGAAGAACAAAGAGATGTTTTCTTATATTCTTTTGTGAGTTATGAAATGATTTCTAAGTGTCTTCATTTTTATACAAAGGAATATTTAGAAATATTTGAAAATAAAATATATTATAAAAATCATTGGCTTGCTTTTTATAAACATAAGATAGAAACAGATGATATTTATACAAATATTTTATTTGATTATATGAAAAGAGTGCATCGTATCTGGTGCTGTATGGATGAGAGCGGTAAAGTGGTATGGATAAAGACTTGTAAAGTCATAGAAAATTGTGTAAAATAAGATAGGTAACGGAGGTGTATTATGGGAGATATTTGGACATCTATTCTGTATACATTGATTGGTTTGGTTATTGGTGGAGGTTTAGGATTCTATTTCACCAGAAGATATTTTATCAAACAGCTAAAAGAACATCCTCCAATCAATGAAAAAATGATTCGTGCAATGTTCTTGCAGATGGGAAGAAAACCATCAGAAGCACAGATTCGTCAGATCATGAAATCAATGGAACAAGCAAGATAAAGACCGAAAGGTCTTTTTTCTTAATATATAAAATCCCATCTGTTTAGATTTCAGATGGGATTTAGATTAGATTTTATTAACTATTAAAGAAATCCATTCTTTTGCATGATTACGATCATCATCATTAGGATGATCAAGAGCTTCATCAAAATTTTCAATACTAACTTTTAATCTTGCATCATCTGGATGTTCTCTCATCATTTGAACATATCTGTCTTTTACCTGTAAGGGCATTTTTCCTTGACAGAAAAAATATCCTAATATTTGATTTGAATCATCAATGTGCTCTTTTACTCTCGAAAACAAAGTCTGATAATATTTCTCGTCTTTTCCATAACCAGCTGTTCCAAAATAGGCAATTTTTTTATTTTTTAACTTTTGAATAGAATCAAGGATCTTGCTATCTGCATTTCCTTTATCTGTCCATGAACCAATAATATAAAGATCAGCTTCAATCGTTTCTTGTTTAGGTGAACCGAAATAGACGATATCTTTATCTTTTAGCTGTTCATAAATTGCCTTGGCAATTATCTCGGTATTTTTTGTCTTACTGACATAAATGATAGCTATTTTCATATTGAACTCCTTTTTAAAGCCATTTAACTTTATTTTCTGTATGATTTCTGATTCTTTGAATATTCGGAATATGACGATAAATAATGAGAATATCTAATAAGACACTGGCAGTAAGTACCAAGGCAGAAGCCTGAATGATAAGCAGCGAAATCGTGCTGGCAACTGCTGCAACCATGCTAGACAGAGAAACCATTTTAGAAATAAACAAAGTAATAAGGAAGGCAGCTAAAGGTAATACAAAGCATAGCCAGTTGTGAGTTGTGAAAATTGCAATGGCTAGTAGAAAACCAAACATGCTGGCAGCCGCTTTTCCACCCTTAAAATGAGCAAATATCGGAAAGCAATGTCCTACGCATACTGCAAGTCCGCACCATATAGAAGCATTTTGGGAATAAATTGATACGATACCAACAGGGATAAAAGCTTTTAATGCATCTAATATAATCACGCTGATGCCGGCTTTTTTACCTAAGACTCTTCCGGCATTGGTTCCTCCTAAATTGCCTGACCCAAACTGGCGTATATCGGTGTGATAGAAAACCTTTCCGATTACTAAGGCAAAGGGAATGGATCCCAATAAATATCCAAATAAAACTGATAAGAAGTAAATCATTGCATCACCCCTTTTCTATTGTATCATTTTTCATTAAAATGACAAACTAATTTTTAGAAATCTATGTTATAATAATCAGGTTAGAGAGGTGTTTTTTATGTGTCCAAAAGCCTATGATGCATCAAGTATACAGGTGCTTGACGGACTTGAAGCGGTTCGCAAGCGTCCCGGAATGTATATTGGAAGTACAGACTCGCGGGGACTTCACCATTTAGTGTGGGAAATTGTGGATAATTCCATTGATGAGGCACTGAATGGCAATGGTGATACAATTAAGATCACGCTGCATAAAGATGGCAGTGTCAGTGTGGAAGACGAAGGAAGAGGAATGCCAGTAGAAATGCATGCGCAAGGAGTATCGACGCTACAGGTCATTTTTACAATTTTACATGCTGGTGGTAAATTCTCAGAAGCTGGAGGCTACAAGACAAGCGGAGGTTTGCATGGAGTAGGTGCCAGCGTTGTGAATGCATTGAGTGAATGGGTAGAAGTAATCATTCATAGAGATGGTAAAATATATCAGATGAATTTTAGTGATGGCGGTAAGAAAGTCAGTAAGCTAAAAGAATTAGGAAAAACAAATAAAACAGGTTCAAAGGTTACTTTTCTTCCTGATAAGAGAATTTTTTCAACAACACATTTTTCATATTCAACGATTTGTGAACGTGCCAGAGAAAATGCTTTTCTTTTAAAAGGCTTGAAAATGATCGTTAGCGATGAACGTGGTGAGAGTAAAAGAGAAGAAGTTTATCATTTTGAAAATGGTCTGGAAGCTTTTATAGAATACCTGCATGAAGATAAAGCCACTTTACATATGCCATACTCTTTTTCAAGTATGAGCAATGGCATTCAGATTGATTGTGCATTTCAATATACAGACGAGTACCAGGAAAATATGTTTTCTTTTGTTAATATGGTTCGCACAAGAGATGGCGGTACGCATGAAGTGGGCTGTCGCAGTGCCTTTACAAAAGTCTTTAATGAATATGCCCGTAAAAACGGACTTTTAAAAGAAAAAGATAAAAATTTTGAGGGTAGCGATGTTCGTGAAGGATTAACAGTCGTATTATCTTTAGGTATTCCGGAGAGTTTGCTTCAGTTCGAAGGGCAGACCAAAGGCAAGTTAGGAACGATGGAAGCTAAGAGTGCTGTTGAAAATGTTGTGAGTGAAAAACTGACATATTTTTTAGAAGAAAATAAAGATTTGGCCGTTTCCTTAATTAAAAAAATGCAGCGTGCTTCTTTAGCAAGAGAAGCGGCTCGTAAGGCTCGTGAGGAATCCCGCAAAGGAAAATCTAAAGGAAAAAGTGAAAAGATATTAAGCGGTAAACTGGCGGCAGCACAGAGCAGAGATGCTTCTAAAAAAGAATTATATCTAGTCGAGGGTGATTCAGCGGGAGGAAGTGCCAAGCAGGGCAGAGACAGCAAATATCAGGCAATTTTACCGCTTCGAGGAAAAGTACTGAATACAGAAAAAGCAAGCATTGCCAGTATTGAAAAAAATGAGGAACTTAATACGATCATTCATGCACTAGGAGCGGGTGTAGGAGCTGATTTCTCACCTGAGGATAGTGCTTATGGAAAAATAATCATCATGACCGATGCCGATACAGATGGGGCACATATCCAATGTCTTTTATTGACTTTCTTTTATCGGTATATGCGCAAAGCCATCGAAGAGGGCATGATCTATATTGCTTTACCGCCTTTATATAAGATTCAAAAGGGGAAAGAGATTGCTTATGCCTGGAATGATGAAGAGCTGAATGAGCTGAAACATAAAATGGGCCGAGGCTATGAAATTCAGCGTTATAAAGGACTTGGTGAAATGAATGCTTCCCAGCTGTGGGAAACAACGATGAATCCGAATACACGTACCCTGATTCGTGTCAGTATTGAAGATGGCATGTTTGCGGAAAAACGTGTCAGTGTTTTGATGGGCGATCGTGCAGATGTACGTCGTGAATGGATCGAAGAAAACGTATCATTTACATTGGAAGATGATTACAAGGAGGAAATAAATGGATAAGCAGAGTGAACATATCATTACGGCTCCTCTTGAAGAAATTATGGGGGATCGTTTTGGAAGATACTCGAAATATATTATTCAGGATCGTGCTCTGCCAGATGCCAGAGATGGTTTGAAGCCGGTTCAAAGGCGTATTCTTCATTCGATGAATATGTTGGGTATTACTCATAATAAGCCTTATAAAAAATCAGCACGAATCGTCGGTGATGTCATTGGTAAATATCATCCGCATGGAGATATCTCTGTTTATGATGCGATGGTTCGTATGTCACAGACATGGAAGACAAGAGAAACTTTGATTGACATGCATGGTAATAATGGTTCTATGGATGATGATCCACCAGCAGCCATGCGATATACGGAAGCTCGTCTTTCGCCTATCAGCCAATATATGCTGGCAGATATTGATAAGGATACGGTTGAATTTGCACCGAATTTTGATGATGAAGAAATGGAACCCACGGTACTTCCTGCACAATATCCAAATCTTTTAGTCAATGGAATCAGCGGAATTGCCGCAGGATATGCGACCAATATTCCGCCACATAATTTGGGAGAAGTATTAGATGCGACCATTTATCGTATACAGTATCCTGAATGTTCATTGGATGAATTGATGGAGTTTGTACAGGGGCCTGATTTTCCTACGGGTGGTATCGTGCAGGGAATTGAAGGAATCAAAGAAGCTTTTACAAGCGGTAAAGGAAGAGTTGTTGTTCGTAGTAAGTGTGAAATAGTACAGACGAAGACGAATCAGCAGATCATTGTGCATGAAATTCCTTATGATGTTATCAAAAGTAATCTAGTAAAAAAAATAGATGAAATTCGTTTGAATAAATCAATTGAAGGTATTTTGGATGTTCGTGATGAATCAGATCGAAATGGTTTGCGTATCTGTATTGATTTAAAAAAAGAAGCTAATAGTCAATTGATTTTAAATTATTTATATAAAAATACAGATCTTCAGGTTTATTTTAACTATAATGTTGTAGCAATTGTTAATAAACGCCCTATGCAGATGGGATTAGCGGCAATGCTAGATGCCTTTATCAATCATCGTAAGGATGTTGTGACACGCCGATGCCGTTATGATCTTGATAAAACGGAGAAAAGGTGTCACATTCTAGAAGGTCTTATACGAGCTATGTCTGTATTAGACGAAGTAATTGCCATCATTCGTTCATCTAATGGGAAAGCTGATTCTAAAGAAAAGCTAATAAATCGTTTTGAATTTAGTGAAGCACAGGCAGAAGCTATTGTTACTTTGCAGTTATATCGCTTATCAAATACGGATGTCGTTCAATTAAAAAATGAATTTTCAGAACTTGTGAATAAGATGGAAGAATTAAATGATATTCTAAATAATCCACGTATCATGAAAAAGGTCATTATTGAAGAATGTAAGCAAGTGAAAAAAGATTTTGGTTCTTCTCGTCTTACGAAGATTGAAGATCAGATCGAAGAAATTGTGATTGATAGGACGGCTATGGTGAATAGTGAACAAGTGATGCTTTCTGTTTCTAAAGATGGTTATGTGAAACGAGTATCAATGCGCTCTTATAATTCATCTAATGATGCTATGACGGGTCTAAAAACAGGTGATGAGCTAATTGGTGTCAAAGAAGTTAATACATTGGATACTTTGATGTTTGTGACGAGCAAAGGCACATATGGCTATTGCCGAATCTATGAAATTGATGAAGCAAAATGGAAAGATATTGGTTCACACCTTAATAGCTGCATCAGTTTGACTTCTGAAGAAAAAATCGTTTCAGCATATATATTAAAAGATTTTGATACCGGTGCATCGCTTGTGACATTGTCTCGCATGGGAATGATCAAACGTACGATGATTGCAGATCTGGAAGTATCACGCAACAATAAAACGATGCAATTAATGGGATTGAAAGAAGAAGATCAAATTGTAGATAGCTGTATTGTTAGTGATGATGATGAAATCATCGTACTCTCTTCAAATTGTTATAGCGCACGTTATCCGGTAGAGGTGATCACACCAACTTCTTGTAGAGGTAAGGGCATCATTGCCATGAAAAATGATGATTGTGTTGCTGTTGTCAATACATCTGCGACACACATGGTCTGTGTTACTCAAAACGGTGCTATGAAAAGACTTAAAACGAGCGATATTGCTCTTACAGGGCGCCCTGTCAGAGGAGATCTGATCGCTAAGAAAGTAAAATCAAATCCTGCAGTTCTTCGTTATGGATTTGGCTGTGAAAATAATGATGAAATCATGCTGATGCAGGATAAATCTGAAAAGCTTCATGGCAGAGATATTGCTTTGATGAGTAAAGAAGCTACTTTTTCATCGGCCATCAAGGTTCACCAGCCATTCTATATTCAAAAACAGATTCATGAAGTATTGAAAATTGAGAAAAAAGAAAATATACAAGAGGAAACATCATCTGAAATTAATCAGACTTCTTTATTCGATTAAACTGCTCATCGAGCAGTTTTTTCTTTTCTCATGGAAATATAGAGTGAAATGGTTTATAATTAAAATAAGGAAGTGATAGTATGAACAAACGTGTCATAGCAGGATGTGTACTTATCTCAGCTGCAGCTATTGGCTGCATTTGGGTAATAAAAGAATATAAAGAGATGAAAATGATGAAAAACGATCTGGAGAATCATCCTTTATATCGTGCTGAAAAACAGGCTGTGCGTTTAAAAAATAGAAAAGATGTGAAAACAGTAAAGGTATCTGAAAATGCATCGTTAAAAAGCAAGCTTTTAGCATGCTATGAAATTTTGAGGTAACTCTATGAATTTCTTAAAAAATCATGAAACAAGACGTATTTTATTTATTATAACATTTACAGTTTTATTGACAGCTGCTGTTTTTCATATGGATGTGATCATGAATACGGTTGATGTGATCCTTTCTATTACATATCCATTTATCGTTGGAGGTATCATTGCCTTTATTCTTAATGTCGTACTGCGTCAGCTAGAATTAAAACTGTTTAAAAATGTATCTTTCCAAACAAAAAAAGGCCGTTCATTCAAACGTCCGATATGTTTAGTACTTACCATTATTATTGTTCTTTTTGTGTTGTTTGTGGTAGCCTTTTTATTAGTTCCCCGCTTTGTAGAGGCGATTATTGCGATCGTGGAACAACTAAGTATCTTCATACCACAGGCACAGCAGTTTTTTGAAAAACTGCTTGCAGATAATGAGGATGCTGTTCGTTTTATTGAATCACTTAATATAGATTATGAGGCCATGTTTAGACAGGTGACAAATTTTCTTAGCCGCTCTGCAAGTGATCTGATTTCAAATGCATTCAATATAGTATCTTCATTTGCTGGAACCCTGTTCTCATTCTTTATTTCTTTTATCTTTGCGACTTATTTATTGATTCAAAAAGAAAAACTTTCTTTACAGCTAAGATTAGTGATGAAAGCGGTATTGTCTGAAAGAAGACAACAACAGGTTGAACGTGTTTTGGCATTGTCTTTTGATACATTTACTAATTTTGTAAGTGGTCAGGGATTAGAAGCAGTTGTACTGGGGACACTCGTGGGGTCTTGCTGCTGGATTTTTGGGCTGTCTTATTCTTCAGTTGTTGGTGTCATTGCTGCGCTTTGTTCATTCATACCGATGTTTGGCAGCATGATCGCACTTGTTGTCGGAACTTTGATTCAGTTAATTGTTTCACCATATCAAGCGCTGTTCTTCCTTTTTATGATGGTAATTATCCAACAGATCGATGGCAATCTGATTTATCCTCATATCATGGGAAATAGAATCGGCTTACCTCCAATGTATGTGCTGATTGCTTTCTCTGTAGGAGGAAGTCTGATGGGATTATTTGGTATGCTGCTGTTCATCCCTATTACAAGTATTTTATATGACTTATTCCGTGATTGGGTATATGAGCGTATTGCGAAAAAAGAAAAAGATTCAAAACAGGAAATAGTTTAAAGAAAAATATTATTAAATGTATACAAAAAAGATTAGTTCAATATGACTAATCTTTTTATTCGAACTCTTTATAAGGGTCATTATCATCATCTTCACCAATATCATAGTTATGGATACTATAGATTTCTTTGCTGACAACATTACTGGAAGCTCGCTTAAATTCACCTTCGAGATAGTCTAAATAAGTTCCAGGTGTTATGATTCCCACCATTTTTACGATATCTACATTTTTTCCAATGATATCATCTACAAAGCGTACACAATTGTTTCCAAAAACATAATATGTTTTAAAAGGACCGCTTTTAAATTTATAAAGGATACCTTTTGCTTCATTGTAAATTTGATGAACATGAAGATCAATGCTAGGAGAATTTTTCTTTAAGGGATGGTGAATAAATTCGGGATCCCAAGGGATGATTGTTTCATCTAAATGATGTAACTGTTCACGAACGCTTTCTTTTTGTTCTTCACTTAATTTTAAGCCAAAGACAAAAAGTGTTTTATGACATCTTTTCAGACAAAAGCGAATGTAGGCATCCCGATCTTTGGTTTTAAAGAGAACACCATCACCGATCATGGAAAAAAACTTCTCGCTTTTACCATCATAATTTCCATAAGAATAAAGTGTTCCATCAAACATAAAATCAGCATGTCCTAAAGTATTAAATCCATTGTGTGAAGCGTGAATAAATATTTCAAAATCATGGCTTTGATTGATCCATCCTTCAGCTAATGGTTCATTTGGCTGATCACGGTAATAACGATTAACACGATTGAGCCACATGTTTGGAATAAAACAGTCAATGATGGCAGGTAAACAGACACGGATCTTAGGATTATTCGCATTTTTAAAAAATAAATCAGTAAGAGCATTCAGCATCATGCTTCCACCCCAGATCATAAAGTATCCAGCGATGAGATAAACAGAAGCATCCCAGTCATAAATAAATGAAATCATAAAAAAACATCCGGCTATCAGTGATATGATAGACAATGCAAGAGATTTATCTCTTGTATGCTGCTGTTTCAGAATGAAATAGTTAATGAGATAAATCAATGAAGAAAGAAGAAGGTAAATTGCCACGATGAGTGAAAGCATATTGAGTGGCAGATTTGGGAATGATACAATAAATATACCAAGTATGATTTCTACGATTGCTCTAAAAAAATGATCTTTTCTTTCGCTTTTCTTACGCCATCCTTTCCATATATGAAAAAAACCAATAAAGGTCAAAATAGAAGCCGTTAAATAGATGAAACGGTAATAATCATTTGGTGTAGCAGTAAGTATAAAAATACCTAATGCAAAAGTAACAACCCCGGATAGAAAGGTTGTCGCAATATCAAATAAACGCTGAGATCCTTTACTTAATTGAACCATAGGCTATATTATAGTCTATCTTTTTTAACTTGTCTATCGTTCCTTTTCATTCTAAGGGTTTTGTATAAATAAAAAGCGGATTTCTCCGCTTTTTATTCAACTTCAATACATCCATATCCGCCATCATGTCTAGCATAGACAACGTTGATCTCATGTGTTTCGTCATCTCGATAAATGAAGAAATCATGTCCTAACATTTCCATACGCATAATAGCTTCTTCCAGATCCATTTCCACAACAGAAATAGATTTTGTTCTTACATAGACATCTTCCTCTTTTTCACTTTCATTTTCTAAAAATGATAAAGCAAGTTTATCTTTATGCTTTCTTTCCAGACGGGTTTTCTGTCTACGAATCTGATCTTCAAGCTTATCGATTGCCAGATCAACTGCAGCATAGAAGTCTTTATGTGTAACTTCTGCACGCAGAACAGCAAGTTTTGTTGGTATAGTAATCTCGACTTTCACATCATTAGGATGTATCTTAACTACCACATTTGCAGTCAGATTTTCATCAATGATGAGATATTTATCGAGAAATTTTAGCTTGTTCTCAACTTTTTCCTGCATCCCTTGTGTAATTGTAATATTTTTCCCATAGATTTGGACTTTCATTAAAATCCCTCCTTCTCTATATCTACATTATACGGGATTCTAATCAGATAAATAGTCTATTATTTTTGTGAAATTATGGTATAATATAGATGCTAACGGGTTTATTATCTAAGATATTGAGAAAAGCGATCAATAACATTCTGATAAGCAATTTTTTTAATTTCACAATCACTAAAGTGATTGTTTTTTAATGCCTGAATGAAATTTTGGGCATAAGAAGCATCTTTCATATCATTAATAATATAATCAGCATCTTCTTCACCAAAAAAATCCATAAAATCAAAACCGCATGCGAGATGATCGATACCTACAAGATTTTTAATGTAAGCGGCATGCTTAGCAAGTGCATCTACATTGACCTTTGTCAGATCATGGTCAATAAAATAAGCACAGCTGTTCATACCAATAAGCCCGCCTTTTGCAGCTATGGCACGAATCTGTTCATCTTTTAAATTACGAGGATGATTACACAGGGTGTAGGCATTCGAATGAGTAGCGATAACGAAACCTTTGGAACAGTCTAAAATATCCCAAAAGGTCTTTTCATTCGCATGAGAAACATCAATGACCATATGCAATTGATCCATTTTTGAAATAACATTGCGACCCATTTCACTCAATCCATGGTCAGGATTGCCCTTTACCCCGCTTGCTAATGCATTTTCTTCATTCCAGCAAAGACTTGCTAAACGAATACCATGCTTATACATCCATTCAATCGCTTCACATTCGTTTTCTTTAATACCACACATTCCTTCAACGCTCATTAAAGCTAAAGGACGATCGCTTTTTAAGTCATTGCCAGAAAGAACTCTTTGCCATACATTCTGGTGCTCAAGTTCATTTTCTAGCGTTAAGATCATTTCCTGCATTTCTTCATACGTTTCTTTACCGCTGAAAAATGATGCCATTGCAATTGCACTGACTTCACCTTTAAGACATTTATCACTATGTCTGGTCAATAAGACATTGTCTTTTCCAAGATGATGCTGATTTAAAACATCAGAACCAATATCCGCATGTAAATCAAAGATTCTCATACATATCTCCATAAATCAGATTAAAATGTTTCATTTCTTTCGGCTCACTTTCCTGTGTATCATATGAGGCATTACCAATCTGTGATAATACGAATTCTTTTTCACTATGATGTTCAAAGATATTTAAAACATCTTTTTTTGCACGATCAAAAATCTCCATAAACGATTCATGACTGATTTTTGTTTCATCGGTTGGATGACACCAGACTTCTTTTTTCTCATTCAAGACATCATAAGTCTTATCAATCTTATAAGGTACGACATTGCCGCTAAAAAGCCATGGTCGTCCTGCTTTCTTTTCATAAGCTTTTAATAGACGAGTCTTAACACCTTTTGGATCATAAAGCCAGTTTTGAAGGCTGTACCAGTCATCTAAAGCATCTTTTATTTCTTTGGCAGTTATTTTTTCATGGAACACAGTCTCTATGATAGGAACATAAATAGCCGCAACAGCTTGAACGCTATAAGGACTTTGTTTCGCTAATAAATAGAATTTGAAAGTTTTGATTGTTTCGTGACGTATTTTCATCAGCATCATGGCATCCATCATGGATTCAAAGCGATGATGCATACTTGCTGATAAACCGCTGTAAGAACCTGTTTTATAAAAGATATAAGGATGGGCACGAGAGTCTAAGGCCCAATGACATAGGTGACCTGCAACATAAGAGATCATTGCTTTCTGAAGGGTTGCATCTTTTTCATTTTGAATTAAGTCAAAAGCAAGATCATAGAATTCATTTACATGACCTGCGTGAACCTTGCTTCCTAATTCACGTACAGGTGCATATTTTTTTTGAAAAAACTTATAGAAAAAGAGAAAGTCAGGACCATTGCTTCCTATAATATATTCTCTTGGAAATTCTTTTATGATTTCTTTGAGCTTTTGATCACTGATTTCATCATAAACGGCTTTCGCAAATAAACCGTGAGTAATAATATTTGGCATAGAATCCTCCTTTTTCTCAATTATAACATAGAATTATGGTTATGACATGGAATGTCCTTTTATCATTAAAAGGGTGATTTGATGTATATGGTGTCAATATAAAAAAATGATTATGGATAGAGAAGCAAAAAAGGGTTTTTGAGAAGTGAGGGATGTGTTATAATAAAAAGCGAAAGGAGTTTCGTATGTTAAATATATTCAATCCATCAACATTACTTCAGATATTCAATGCTGTCGTAGATATCTGTTGTACATGGGTCGTCTTCTATTATGTACTAAAAATTGTACGCAATAATTCACGTACGATTCAAATATTTAAGGGAATTGTTTTTGTCATTATTATTCAGGCTATCGCAAATTTATTTAATTTAAGAACGATGTCAGTGCTGGCAAATATGTTTGTGAATTGGGGACCATTAGCCTTGATCATTTTGTTCTCACCAGAAATCAGAAGTATTCTTGAAAAGATAGGTAAGACAAATGTGCTTTCTAGAATTTCAACGCTGACAAGCAATGAACGTGAGTATCTGGTGGATGAGCTGGTAAAGGCTGCCGGCGAGCTTTCAAAGACACAGACAGGTGCTTTGATCACATTGGAACAGGGACACTCACTAACTGACTATATTAAAACAGGAACAAAGATGAATTCGATTGTTACAAGCGAACTTTTATGTTCGATTTTTGTTCCGGGAACACCGTTGCATGATGGAGCTGTCATTATTCAAGGAGATAAGATTGCTTGTGCAAGTGCTTATTTTCCGCCAACGACTTTTGATTTTCCATCCAGTTATGGAGCCCGTCACCGAGCTGCTATCGGTATTAGTGAAATTACAGATTCCATCAGTATTGTCGTAAGTGAAGAAACCGGTAAGATATCGATTGCTGAAGGTGGAAGACTGACTGTAGTTGATGAAGAAAAATTACGTGAGTATCTGCTTCAGGCTATTTGTTTACAGGAAAATGTCGTATCTGATCAAAAAGTTTCACAGCAGAAAGATGATGAGATCGAATTTGAATATGGTCATGAAAAAAGTTCTCATAAAGGGCCACGAATTACAGCTTATCTTTTGAAGAATGCTAAGAAATATTCCAAGGTCAAAGTAGATGACAAAAAGGAAGAAAATGAAGAAAGCGATGTTAAGTCAACGTATAAGAAACAAGCAGCAAGAGCGAATAATAAACCTGGAAAAGAAGTTGCTGAAGAAATCGTTTTTGAGGCATTAGAAGAAAAGCCGAAAAGACGTGGCAGAAGAAAAAAGGAAGAGATCAAACAGGAAGAAATAAAAACTGAAGAAAAGAATGATGTACAGGATAAAACTCTTTCCGATGAAGATAAACTGGATTCTTTGATGGAGCAGATTCAGGAAAATAGTAATAGTGAAGGAGGGAATGAGTAATGGCTAAGCCAAAGAAACAAAAAACATCGAATATTGATGAAAAGAAAGTGGAACTGGCAAAGACCATTGCCTCTCAAAGTGAAAAGATTACACGTTCTTATATGAATTTTGGTAATTTCTTTGTGAAAGCTTTCCGCTGGTTTTCAAATTGGTTTGACAGATTATTATTTAATCGTCGTTTTTCAAAGGAAATTGCTTTGCTTTTGGCAGTATTATTGTATGTATCAGTGAATTCATCTTACAGCATTTCCAGTGTTACGTCTTCAATGTCAAATAGTAAGGAATTTCAGGATATTCCATTGAGCGTAGAAGTCAATGATTCAGTGTATGAAGTCAGTGGTTTACCGGAAACGGTCGATGTGATCTTAACAGGTGAAATGGCAGATATTTCATTGGCTACTGCTGATAAGCAGACCATTGTTGCAGATTTGAGCGGATTAACAGAAGGAACCCATACGGTTGAACTACAAGCTTTAGGGTTAAGCGGCAATACAAGAGCAACGATTGTTCCAAATCAGGTAACAGTGACGATTACGAAAAAGATATCAATGGAATTTACTGTTGGCTATCAGTTTATTAATACAAATAAAATGGATGACATTTATGCTTTGGGTACGCCTGAATTTGAAAATGATACTGTGATCGTACGTGCATCACAACAGACAATCGATCAGATCTCAGTTGTTAATGCATTGATTGATGTATCGAATATTACTGGTGATTTTACGGTAGATGCGCCATTGGTGGCTTATGATCAAAATGGTAATCGTATGGAAGTGGATATCGTTCCAGAATCAATCAAAGCAACAGTAAGTGTGACAACGCCAAGTAAAGAAGTTCCGATCGTGGTGATACCAAATGGTGAAATACCGAATGATAAAGCAATAGCTTCTATTTCTTTGACCCATTCAAGTGTAACGATCAATGGTCCGCAAGATGTTTTAGATACGATTGATCAAATAGAGATTCAATTGCCTGTCTATGATCTTACTAATGAAACCAATGTTGTGACGATGCCAATCAATCTTCCTAGCGGAGTGCGTGGCAAAGATCCAAGTGTGGTGAGCATTACAGTTGTATTAGGAGATAAAACACAGACAGTTGTGAATGATATTGAAATCACTTATCGTAATCGTGGTGATTGGAAAGCAACGATCAGTGAAGATGAAAGTGCTACTGTTAGTGTGACAATTACCGGAACTCAGGAGATGATTGATAGTTTTGATGTTTCTGGTATTGAGGCATATATCGATTTTTCAGAACTGTCAGAGGATAGCAGCGGAGTGGTTGAATTGCCTCTTCATATTGAAGGTAACAACAATATGCTGACCTTTGAAAGTGATCGTCAAAGCGTAAGATTGAATGTTTCAAAATAGGAGGATACAATGGGAAAATATTTTGGTACAGATGGATACAGAGGAAAAGCCAATGATACGTTGCGTTTAGATTATGCACTGAAGATAGGACGTTATTTAGGCTATTACTATGGAAAAAATCGTCATGCAAGAATTTTGATTGGTAAAGATACTCGTCAGTCGAGCAGTATGTATGAAATGGCTTTGGCTGCAGGTGCTAGTGCCAGTGGGGCTACGGTTTATCTTTTGGGAGTTTGTCCTACACCAAGTGTTTCGTATTTGATCAGAAAAGAAAATTTCGATTGTGGTATTATGGTTAGTGCTTCTCACAATCCATATTATGATAATGGTATAAAGTTATTTAATGGTGAAGGGAAGAAAATGGACCCTGAAGTAGAAGAAGCAATTGAGCTTTATTTTGAATCAGATGAAGAACTTCCTTATGCAACTGAAGATAAGATTGGTAAAGTTTTAAACTTTGAGGATGGTCTACAGCTTTATATTTCATGGCTGCGGGAAATGAATCCACTGGATTTGAGTGGCATGAAGATTGCCTTAGATTTAGCAAACGGTAGTGCTACGACAACTGCTCAGGAATGTTTAAATGAAATGGGAGCAACCTTAGAGGTCATTCATAGTGAACCAAATGGAATTAATATTAATGATCACTGTGGATCAACACATCCTGAAGAGCTTCAACAGCTGATGAAGGAAGGAAATTATGATGTAGGGTTTGCCTTTGATGGTGATGCTGATCGCTTGATTGCCGTGGATGAAGAAGGTAATTTGATCAATGGTGACTATATCTTGCATATCTGTGGTAAATATATGCTTGCGAAAGGAAAGTTGAAAGATAATGCAGTTGTGACAACTGTGATGGCTAATCTTGGATTGTATAAGTCTTTTGAGAAAAATGGTATTTATTCTGTACAGACGGCGGTTGGCGATAAATATGTTTTTGAAAGCATGGAAGCCAATGATTACAAAATTGGTGGAGAACAGTCAGGACATATCATTTTTAAAGATTATGAAAATACCGGTGACGGCTTGTTTACTGCATTGCAGCTGTTAGCGGTGATGATCGATGAAAAGGCTTCTTTAAAGAAGCTGGGAGAGGATTTATTCATCTATCCACAGTTACTGGTAAATTTGCGTGTGAAGGATAAAGAAGCTGTATTAAAAGATCCTGAAGTTAATCAAGTGATTGATGAAGTCGCAAATGAATTAGGAAATGAAGGACGTATCTTAGTTCGCCCAAGTGGAACAGAACCTTTGTTAAGAGTCATGGTTGAGGCAAAGAGTGATGAGCTTTGTCATGATTATGTTTATCGAGTAATTGATTTTGTAAAGGAAAAAGGACTATAAAGAGAAAAGCAATGTGAAGCAACATTGCTTTTTTTAATAACTTTTTCTTAAGGAATTGATGTATAATCAAAGTAGAAAGCGAGTTGATAATATGAACCAGCTTCCATGCAGTGAATATCCACGTCCACAAATGAAAAGAGAGAGTTATCTATGTTTAAATGGTGAATGGAATTTTTCGATTTATGGTGAAAAAAGAAATGAAAATGGGAAAGTGATCGTTCCTTTTTCAATAGAATCAAAATTAGGTGGAAATCGAGAAGTTTTAAAACCAAATGAAACTTTGATGATGGAAAAAGATTTTGAGATCCCGGATGGATTTAATATTGGCAGAGTACTACTTCATTTTGATGCGGTAGATGGGCAAAGCAAGATCTGGATCAATGATCATTTAGCAGGTGAGAGTGAATGTGGTTATTTGCCAATTGTTCTTGATATCACAAATGTTTTAAAAGAAGTAAATCATATTTGTATGGTGATTCATGATCCTAGTGATAGTGGTGCTCAATTAAGAGGAAAACAATCTTTGCATCCAAAAGGAATTTGGTATTCTGCCCAAAGTGGTATCTGGCAGAGCGTTTGGCTAGAAAGTGTTCCTGTTGATTATATTGAATCACTTAAAATTACTCCATATTTTGATGAGAAGTATGTTGAAATTTTTGTAAAGACAAATACTTCAGGGAAGGTATGTATTTCATGTGGCAAACAAAGTATTAAAGGTGAAAGCAATGCTGCACTTCATTTGCATTTGGATGAAATGCATCCATGGACACCTGAAAACCCTTATCTTTATGATTTGGATGTTACCTTTAAAGAAGATCATGTCACTTCTTATTTTGGTATGCGTAAATTTAGTGTGATGAAAGATCATGAGGGCGTCATGCGTCTTTTTCTTAATAATAGACCCTATTTTCAAAGCGGATTACTGGATCAGGGATATAACAGTGAAGGGCTGATGAGCTGGAAAGATGATCAGATGATGATCGATGATATCCAATTAGCAAAATCAATGGGTTTTAATATGTTGCGTAAGCATATTAAGATCGAACCGTTACGTTGGTATTATCATTGTGATCGTTTAGGAATGCTTGTCTGGCAGGATATGATAAATGGAGGATCTCACTATAATCTTTTAACGATTAGTTCTCCTTTGATCACCAATATTCATTTTAAAGATTCTCATTATAGACTTTTTGGCAGAAAGGATGAACATGAACG
Source organism: Traorella massiliensis (assembly GCF_900104665.1). GTDB lineage: Bacteria > Bacillota_I > Bacilli_A > Erysipelotrichales > Erysipelotrichaceae > Traorella > Traorella massiliensis. The sequence goes on from NZ_LT629969.1 coordinate 553,633, forward strand.
TAAACGCTTCTTGGAACAGCTAAAAGGCATGATCGATCACTTGTATAACTGTGTCAGTATTTCAATGTGGGTCATTTTCAATGAAGGATGGGGACAGTTTGACAGTTCAAAAGCTTTGATGCTTGTTCAGAAATGGGATCCTACAAGAGTGATCGATCCTACAAGCGGCTGGCATGATCAGAAAATGGGTGATTTTAAAAGCTGGCATGTTTATTTTAAACCATATAAGTTTAAAAAGGATACACTGGGAAGATGTGTTATTTTAAGTGAATTTGGAGGCTATCAGTGGGCCATAAACGATGTGAAAAAGAGTTTTGGTTATAAGCGTATGGAAAGTCAAAAAGAGCTAGAAGAAAATCTGGTTCAGCTCTATGAAAAACAGATCATTCCAGCTAAAAGATTAGGGTTATCTGCCTGTGTTTATACTCAATTGAGTGATGTTGAAAGTGAAGTGAACGGTCTTGTCAGTTATGATCGAAAAACCATTAAAATTCAGACTGAAGTGATGAAGAAAATCAATGAAAGGCTAAAAGATGATGAAAAATAATATCTGTTATTACACATTAGAAAATGAATATATTTCTGCTGTGATCATGAATATGGGAGCAACCCTTGTATCTTTTGCTGATAAGAAAAGTGGGGTTGATATCGTATTGGGATTTGACTCTTATGAAGGTTATTTAGATCAGCAAGGCTCTTATATGGGTGCCACTGTTGGCCGTTGTGCTAATCGCATTGCAAATGGCCATTTTATCTTAAATGGGAAAGAATATCATTTAAGTAAAAATAGTGCACCCCATTCTTTACATGGAGGAATTCAGAATTTCTCATTTAAGATCTTTGATGCGAAACAAGAGGGAAATAAAGTTCTTTTAACTTATTTTTCAAAAGATCATGAAGAGGGATATCCTGGCAATTTAAAACTGGAAGTAGAATATCGTCTTGAAAATCATTCTCTTGTTTATACATTTAAAGGAATCAGTGATCAAGATACGATCATGAATATTACGAATCATTCTTATTTTAATTTAAATGGAGAGGGTGATATACTTTCTCATGAATTGCAGATCAATACGGATCGTGTTGCATTAAATGATGAAAATTCACTAGCAACAGAAAAAATAATAAATGTGAAAGGAACAGTATTTGATTTTCAAGAATTTCATCAGATAAAAGAGTGTCTAAAAAGGGATGGTTATCATGTGGATGGCTATGATCATAATTATGTATTTGAGAATTTTGATATGAAGAAGATGGCAATGTTGAAAAATGATCATTTGCTTTTAGAAGTAACAAGTGATCTTCCGGACATGCATCTATATACTGCCAATCATTTAGATGGTACGTTAAAAGGTAAAAAGAATCAATGTTATCAGAAATATGCAGGTATTTGTTTTGAGTGTCAGTATTATCCAAATGCAATTAATTATGAACATGTATTTCAACCTATTTTATTAGCAAATCAGCCAATGAAACATTTTATAAAATATACGTTAAAAGAGTTATCTTAATTAAATAAAAGATATTCATGATATTTATGTATGATTAACCTAAACATCAGAAAGAAATTAAATTTCTAATCATTGTAAACGCTTTCTTCTCGTGGTATAGTAGGCACGGATATAATCCAGGAGGAAAACATGAAAAAGATATTATCTTTGTTTGCATGTCTGATGATGGTTGTTGGATTAACTGCCTGTACAAATGCAGAACCAGCAGATGAAAAGAAAACCGTGAATGTCGGCGTGTCGATTTACAAGTTTGATGATAATTTTATGACGTTGTACCGTCAGGAAATTGAAAAGTATTTTAAGAGTTTGAATACGGATGAAGTGACTTACAATGTGACCGTTCAGGACGGTAAGAATGACATGGCTGAGCAGACCAATCAGATCGACAATTTTATTGCTCAGGATTATGATGTTTTGATTATAAATCTGGTTCAGTCTACTTCAGCAGCAACAATTATTGATAAATGCGAAGCGGCTGAAACGCCTTGTATTTTTATCAATCGTGAGCCTAGTGAAGAAGATATGAAAAAATATGAAGGAATGATCAGCTATGTTGGTGCAGATGCTCGCCAGTCCGGCAAAATGCAGGGTGAACTGGTTGCAGAGCTTGATAATAAAGGGGATCTGAATGGTGATGGCCTCCTTCAATATGTGATGGTTGTTGGTGATCCGGAAAATGTAGATGCGAAATATCGTACACAGTATTCGATTGAACAGTATCAGGAAGTTAGTGGGAATAAAGTTGAAAAATTAGATGAGCAGCGTGGTGACTGGGATCAGGCTAAAGGTCAGGAAATCGTTGCGAATGCATTGACACAGTATGGTGATAAAATCGAAGCCGTTTTCTGTAACAATGATGCGATGGCATTAGGTGCAGCACAGGCAATTACAGCAGCTGGAAGAACCGTAGGCAAGGATATTTATCTTGTGGGTGTTGACGCACTTGCGGAAGCTGTTGACTTAGTTTCAACAGATATGATGACCGGTACTGTATTAAATGATCATATTACACAGGCGCATAAAGCTGTAGATGCAGCAGTATCCGCTGTTAATGGTGAAAAGCTATCCGCTTATTACTGGGTAGATTATGTGAAGGTAACTCCTAAGAATGCTTCACAGTTTAAGTAGTATCAAAAGATAATTAGGTGTGCAAGAGCACACCTAATTTTGTGAAAAGGAGCCAGTATGAGTGAAATTCTATTAGAAATGAAAGAAATAAGTAAAAGCTTTCCTGGTGTTCAAGCGCTTGATCGTGTATCCCTGAAAATAAAAAAAGGCAGCGTTCATGCTTTAATGGGAGAAAATGGAGCAGGAAAATCTACTTTGATGAAATGTCTTTTCGGTATCTATAAGATAGATAGTGGCGAAGTATTGCTTGAAAATGAACATGTAAATATTAAAGATACTCAGGAAGCATTATCATTAGGAATCGCCATGGTTCATCAGGAACTACAATCGATACCTGAACGTAATATAGCGGAAAATATCTTTTGTGGAAGATATCCAATGAAAAAAAGGGCTTATTTGAAAATGATCGATCATAAGAAAATGATGGAAGATACAGAAAAACTTCTATCTGAGATCAATCTGAAATTATCTCCTAAAACAAGGTTAGCAGATTTATCGGTTTCTCAGCGTCAATCAATTGAAATTGCGAAAGCAATCTCATGTAGAGCCAAAATTGTGATCATGGACGAACCTACATCATCTTTAAGTGAACATGAGGTCAATGCTTTATTTGATATGATTCAGAGATTAAAAGAAAAAGGCACCTCAATTATATATATATCACATAAGATCGAAGAAATTTTAAAAATATCTGATGAAGTAACTATCATGCGAGATGGCACTTATGTGGGCAGCTGGTCATCTTCAGAGCTAACTACTGATATGATCATTCAAAAAATGGTAGACCGAGAACTGACAAATCGTTATCCACAGCGAAAAAGTAAACCACAAGGAAATATTCTTCAGGTAGAAGATCTATCCTCAACGGATCCCAAATCTTTTCAAAACATTTCTTTTGAATTAAGAAAAGGAGAAATATTTGGTATTGGCGGTTTAGTGGGAGCACAACGAAGTGAACTTATGGAGGGGATCTTTGGAATGAGAGCTATCTCAAGTGGTAAGATCATTTATAAAGATAAGGTTTTAAAAATAAAGCGTCCACGTGATGCGATTTCTAAAGGTATAGCTTTATTGAGTGAGGATCGCAGAGCTATGGGTATTTTTGGAGTTCTTTCTATTTTTGATAATGTTACAGTTGCCTCTTTAGATCATCATTTGATCTTAAAAACCATATTAAATAAAAAAAGTCTGAATGAAGTAGTTCATGAAAGTATTGAAAAGATGAGCATTAAAGCACCTTCTTCTAAATCACTCATTCAAAACCTTTCAGGAGGGAATCAGCAGAAGGTCATTATAAGCCGCTGGCTGGCAAATGGTCCTGATATTCTGATCCTAGATGAACCAACAAGAGGAATCGATGTTGGCGCTAAATATGAAATCTATACGATTATGGAAGATTTGGTATCACAAGGGAAATCGATCATTATGATTTCAAGCGAGATGAGTGAACTGATTGGTATGAGTGATCGAATCATGGTCATGTGTGAAGGGAAAAATACCGGTTTGATCGATGCAGCTGTGGCTACACAGGAAAACATTATGACACTAGCAACAAAATATATGTAAGGGAGTAGAAAGATGAATATTGAAAAAAAGAGAATCATCCATTTTATGAGTAATAATGCTATTACTTTGCTTTTGATCCTTTTGGTATTTTATGTTGGAATGACGCAGGCCGGATTCTTAAGCGGGCCAAATTTCAATAATATCATGACCAATGTAGTGCCTCGTTTTATTATCGCCTTGGGCGTCAGCAGCTGTCTGATTACAAAAGGAACAGATCTTTCTGCAGGAAGAATGGTGGGATTGGGTGGTGTCATTGCCTGTACCTTTCTTCAAAGAGCCGATTATGCTGATCGCTTCTTTCCAGGCTTGCAGCAATATCCACTACTAGCAGTATTGATCCTAGTTATATTAGCGACGGCTTTCTTTGGACTGCTGAATGGCATGGTTATTTCAATTTTAAAGGTACCGCCATTTCTGGCAACTTTAGGAATGCAGACGATCGTTTATGGGATCAACCTTGTTTATTCGGGTGCTGATCCAATTGGTGGACTTCGGAAAGATTATACCTCACTAGCGACCGGAGAACTATTCTCAATCGGCGGATTCAGCTTTAAGTATCTCTTTCTGATTGGGATCATATTAGGGATCCTTTTCTGGTTTCTCTACAATAAAACACGTTATGGAAAGTACATGTATGCCATCGGTGGCAATGAAAATGCTGCAGAAGTATCGGGTGTCAATGTTACCTTATCCAAGATTAAAATCTATACTGTTGCGGGAATTATGTATGGTATTGCGGGTTTTTTATTAGCCGCTAAATCAGGTGGAGCTTCGGTCAATCTAGGGTTGAGCTATGAATTGGAAGCAATTGCCGCCTGTACTATTGGTGGCGTTTCAACAACAGGAGGAGTAGGAAAAGTATCAGGAATTCTTTTAGGAGTATTAGTATTTGAACTTTTAAAGACTTCGATGCAGTTTCTTAAAATTGATACTTCCTATCAGTTTATTGTCCAAGGAGCAGTAATTATCATAGCTGTAGCTTTAGATATTAGAAAATATCTTGCAAAAAAATAAAATTATATTTCAGATCATTATCAATTTGAATTTTCAAAAAATAGCGGAATAATATACCGCTATTTTCAACATTACTTTCTGTGATCAAAATTAAACTAAGACATTTTCTATTCAGTATATGTTATTATCTTATCAGTAGTTTATGATGATAACACTTATAAATGAAGCTGTTATATTCCAAGCACGTTATCCCTGATCAAATCTTTCAGATAGTTTAATTCTTCTGGTTTGATGGCTTCATTCTGTTCATATGTGAACAAAGAGTCATCCATAGAACGGATGGTTATATAGAAGAAAGTATCTTGATATTCAAAAGTTAAGATATAAGTAGGTTTATAGATGCTCTCATTATTTAGTCTAGCATAGTTATACTGTTTTACTTTGATAGGAATATCTTCTACTTTTATTTCAAATTCATGTTTTAAATATTCATTTTTTGGCGATGAAAATGTCTTGTCACCTTTTGTCATTTCAAATTCACAAAAATAATAATCTGTAACTAAAACTACTTCATGAACTGATTCTTTTTTATGAAATAAAGATTTGTCTATTATTTCTCCTGTTGAAGTTGTTTTTATAGAATCAGGAAAAGAAGTATGATACATATCATTGATTTGATCTATTGTCAGACCTGAAGGCTGTTTTTTTTGTTCCTGTAAAGAAAACTGTATAAAATATAATAAGTAAGATAAAGACAATAAATTCTAAAATATATTTTTTATTCACATTTCCCATTGTTCTTACCTCTGCTAGACAATCTTTCTTTGAATCCTTACCTCTTTCAGTATGTTTTTACTTTCCTTATAATGGCTGTTGGCCGTTATAATCAATTTAATAATCTCTTTCATAAAATTTTCCCTTTTCATAAACATTACTCTATCTTCTCTTTCAGCAATTTATAATATTCTCAAATATGTATAATATAACACTCACTCTTTGTTATTCGTTTAATTTATATTTGTAACCATTCTTCATTGCATCTATTAGTTCTTTTGGCATGTATGAAATAGCTTTTTGTTCTTTATATGATAATGATTCATACCATTTTAACCATTCCTGGGTTTCTTCAGAAAAAATCTGATTATTTGAATTTTCAATGTAAAAGCTAATTCCAAAAATTAAGGTTAGTATACAGATGGGCAAGGTGATGATGAACAATCTTTTTTTCATAATTTACATTCCTTTTGTTCTTTTTATTTAATTAATCTATTTTCATGCTTTTCTTTAGTTGAATATAAGACAAATAAACATACAGCAAGATCAACAAAACATTAACAGCTAATGTTGAAAGAAACAGATAGAACATCTGAGTGAGTAAAAGTCCCTGATAATTTGAAGTAGTATCTGTTCCAAAAATAAGTGTGCAAACAATTCCTTTTGGGAAAAATATTCCTTCGCTGATCTGCCACGAAAGGCTTGTTGAGAAATAACCATATGAAATATCCAAAAAAAGAATCAGAGAAATCATGAGACATATCAAAACGATTTTTTTCTTTTTTGTAATTTTGAAGATTTCTTCTTTCTGCATATAAAGAATTGTCAAGATAGAAGGGTCTATATCCTGTACGACAGTTTCCTCTCCGACGATCAAATCCTTTACACTGATTCCTAATTCTAAAGACAGGCTTTCAAGCATGGAAACATCCGGAATATTTAAGCTTCTTTCCCATCTTGAAATCGTTTTAGGGCTGACACCAAGATGACTGGCCAGCTGTTCCTGTGTCAATCCTTTTTCAACTCGTTTTTTTCTGATGAGCAATCCTAATTTTTCCTGATTCATATGTTTCTCCTCGCTTATATTGAAACATAATATTTAAAAAAAATACAGGACATTTGTGTTGAATTTGTGTCCAGTTAGTTATTTTTTAATAAAAATTTTATCATTTGCTCTCAAAATTTTCTCAGAAATAAAAAAAAGCCCGATTTCTCGGACTTATTTGACACATGGAGCAGATGAGGGGAATCGAACCCCCGTATCAACCTTGGCAAGGTTGTGTTCTACCATTAAACTACATCTGCATGGCGGTCTAGATGGGACTCGAACCCACGATCTCCTCCGTGACAGGGAGGCATGTTAACCACTACACCACTAGACCATTTGCATGAATTTGAAATGGCGCAGAAGGAGGGATTTGAACCCTCGCACCAGTTTCCCGGCCTATACCCTTAGCAGGGGCACCTCTTCAACCACTTGAGTACTTCTGCAGTGCTTGAACTCGTTCATGCTTAAGTATAATACCATAAACCATTTCATTTGACAAGATAAAATTTAAATAAAAATAAAAATATCTAAAAAGACGAAAGAAGATATAAAATGGTAAAAAAAGGAAAAAAATGGAATATAAAAGTTAAATATAATGATGCAGAAATCTTATTTATGTATTATAATATCTGCAGAAGGTGTATAGAATGTATGTAGATTATTATAAATCGTTAATTGGACTCATCAAGATCGTATGTGATGATGAATATGTTTTAGAGTGCGAATTTGTGGATGAAATTGATGAAAAAGCATGTGAAAGTTCTTTGTCAGCAGAAGTAAAGAAACAGCTAAAAGAATATTTTATGGGAAAACGCTTAGCGTTTGATTTGCCACTAAAACTGAAAGGTACTTCTTTTCAGCTTAAAGTTTGGAATGCTTTGCTTCAGATTCCTTATGGGCAGACTTGTACTTATAAGGATATTGCACAAAAAGTAGATCATCCAAAAGCAGTAAGAGCTGTTGGTATGGCCAACAATAAAAATAAGCTTATGATCTTGATTCCCTGCCATCGTGTTATTGGTTCTAATAATAAAATGGTGGGTTATGCCGGAGGAATTTTTAAAAAACAAGTTCTTTTAGATTATGAAAAAAGTGTATTAGAAAGTCTATAGCTCCTAATTTTAGGAGCTTTTTGTTCAACTATTAGTTGAATACCTCTTTTCAACTAACAGGTTATTGGCAAAAAGGACTTTTGTATTTACGATATAGGTGTCCAGACAAGGGAGGAGATAAAAGATGAACAAGATAGGAAAAACCATTGCTGATCTGAGAAAAGCCAATAACATGACCCAAAGCGAAGTAGCCGATATCCTGGGCGTCAGCTATCAGGCTGTCAGCAAATGGGAAAGAGATGAATCGCTTCCGGATATTGCCCTATTGCCACAGATTGCCGATCTTTACCATATTTCGATCGACCAGCTATTGCGGGGCAGCTTTGAAATGAAAGAGGAAGAGGTCGAGCAGGCCAAGGAGATCGTGGAAGAAGCGACACAGGACGAGCCTTATGAAACAGAGAAGTTTGATCCCGGGCGTTTTTCAGAAGATCTGACCAGCTATATCAACAAGGAACTGAATGATGCCTTTGCCAGTGCTTTTGAGAATCTGGCTCCCTTTATGAAGCCTAAAAAGATCCACAAGGTACTGAACAGAAGGAAGATCAAGCTGGAATCCTTTTCCAGAAACGCCTACGAGTACTTTGATTCCGATACGATCAGCGACATGATCGATTCGATCGGGAATGTAGATGAAAAAGTATTCGACCAGCTGCTGGAACTGCTTCCGATATGCAATAGCGAGAGCAAGGACAAGATCCTTGATCTGATCATAGAAAGCGACATGACAAGGCTGGATATCAGCGAGATGCTGCCGTTTTTAAATAAGGTTCAGATCAACCGTCTGCTTGAATCGTATCTTGAGAAAGAAGACCGTCAGAAAATACTGGAAAACATGGAAGAGTTTCTGCCGTTTATCAATCATGAAGGGAAAAAGCTCGTGATTGACTTTCTGACAGAAGGAGAATTAAATGAATTTGATCTGGAGGAATATCTGCCGTTTTTCAATTCGGAAGAGAAGTCACGGATCGTATCCTGGATCACATCGCAAAAGGAAGAAACCGATCTGGACGAGATCATACCTTTTTTTAATTCAGTGCAGAGAAGAGAGCTGCTGAGATGGGCGATAGAAACCATGGAGTACGATGAAATATCGGATTATGGACATTATATGGAAGAGGATATGATAGAGGAGCTTGTAGAAAGATATATCGAAGAGAAAAGAGAAGATGATTTAAGTGATTTCTATGCATTTATGAATACAGAGACAAAGAATGCGCTTATCAGATATTATCTCAGCAGGAAGATGAATGATGAGCTGATGGAATTGCTTTCGTTTATGAAATAAAAAAAGTGCAGTGCACTTTTTTATTTTTGAGAAAAATTATCATACTGTTTTCTAAAATATTCACCCAGGTCTCGCAACTGTTTTTTATTAGAAAGCTTTAAAGAAGGAAAGCTGTTTCGCAAACGTGCCTGTCTTGTACTTTCACGAAGTGATTGATAATGCTGATTGACCTGTTTTTTTAAATCATCAAGTTCAGGAGTATTTTCTAGGAAACTTTCAATTTTTTCTTTCACATTAAAGTTAAAATCTGGAATTTGGGAAGCAAGGATCCTTTTGACTTCTTCAAGCTTGGATTCAAACATAGATAGCTGCTGTTTGAAAGAAATCAGCTGCAATGCAGATAAAACAACATCCGTAATTAAATAAAGGAATAAAACGATAGCCAGTAATTGACGTAGAGATATCGAAAGGTTCTCTACAAAAGTAATTACCATAGGATGTAAAAAATAGATAACAAAAATGGACAGACATCCAAAAAGAAATGAATTGCGCAGGCAGACACGTCCATTAATGTTAAATTTCCGTTGAGAATAATCCCACCACATTACATGAAAAAGCATTTCTAATAGCCATGAAGTAAAATATTCGATGACTGAAGTGATAATGATCCCCAATAAAAATACTAATAGAGGATTCGTTTCGAGCCGTGAAATCAGCAAGATAACAAAAAGGGCACCGAATCCATAGATAGGACAAAAGGGTCCATGCATAAATCCGGAATTGACGAGTTTTTTTCTTCCAATTGAAATATAGGCAGATTCACATGCCCATCCAAGAAAGCTATATATCATCAGATATAAAAAATAATTAATTACAGTTATAGTGTCCATGAATATTATTATGGTTGAAATGACTTAAAATAGCAATCTTTTTTTGTAAAAAGTGTTCTTAAAATCGTGTATCAATTGAATTTGTAAGCGGCTTATGTTTTAATTAACATAAATAATGTCGATATAAAGGAGGATATGGATGAACCGCAGTGCATTGTGTATCAAAATGCTTCAGATTCTAAATGCTCATGATTTTGTTACTAAAAAAGAATTAGCTGAGCGACTGGAAACCAATCCTAGAAATATTGCTGAATTTAAGAAAGAATTAGAAATTGCCGGTTATATGATTGAAACGACAAAAGGCAGATATGGTGGTTATCGATTATTAGATAAGGCCTCTTTATCTATGATCCAGCTGAGCGAGGAAGAAAAACAGGCGATGAATGATGCTTATTCATTTTTAAAGAATCATCATGATTTTTTATCAATGGAAATGTATCGTCAGTCTTTTGAAAAGATTCAGTCATCCCTAGTGTTTAACCATCATCAAAGTGATGTGGTCTATCGAGGAAGAAATCATTTTTTAGATAAAGAAATACAAAAGATGATCCAACTCTGTGAACAAGCTAAAAAAGATAGTTGTGCCATTTCATTTGAATATCGTTCTTTGCGCGCTAGATCATATCAAAAAGTAGAAATATGTCCTTATGAAGTTTTAAATATTCAAGGGGCTTATTATTGTCTTGGCTATTGTCCTCAAAAACATGATTTTAGAACTTATAAATTTTCAAAGGTACGTATGCAGAATATGAAAATATTAAAGAAGCATTTTACTCGTGATCTTGATTTCAATGTGAATGCTTATCTTGGGAAAAGCGGTTTAATGAAAGATGAACCGATTGAAGCAGAGTTTTTGATTTATGGAGAAAATGCCGTTTTATATGCAGAAGCTGAAATGGGGGTTAATCCAACGATGAAATATGATTCAGACAGAGTCTTGCATGTGAAAACTCTTTTCGAAGGGAAAATGAAGGCAATGCAGTTTCTTTGTTCTTTAGGAAGCAGCTGTGTGATTTTATCTCCTTTAGGATTAAAAGAGGAAATGAAAGAAGAAATCAGGAAAATGGCGCAAAACTATTTGTAGTAAAAGAAAACTCATGTATAATAGAAAAAGGTGATTATATGCTTCATGAATCTGATTTAAGAAAGTTTACAAGATGTGATAAATACTTTTGGTATTCAAAACAAAACAGTTTACCTTTTTTTTCATTTGCAACGATTCAATATGATATATTTCAATTAGCGGCTGAATATTTAGGATTAGAAAATGTATTTAGGGGAAAAAGAAATGATGATCCTTTATTAGCGCTTGAGGCATATGAAAAAAATCAGCCTTTATTAGAAGCACGTATAGCATATCGTGATTTACGTGTTAAAATACCGTGTTTTGTGAGAAAAGATCATAAAAATATATTATATTTGATATATTCACAATGTTATCCAAAAGTTTCTGAAGCACAGAAAGCAGCTGATTTAATTGAGGTTATGGCTAAAAATAAGATGCATGTCGATGAAATATATTTGATTCATATCAACGCTCAATATACAAGAGATGATGAATTGAATGTTTTTGAGTGTCTGACATTGAGTGATGAGTTTTACAATGACAAAAATAAAAAATGTGGTAAAGCAAGTGAATTGATTGAACAGCAGCGCCGTGATCTGGATAAGATATTAGATGCTATCGAAACACTTCCCAACATGAGTCAGGTTCAGAAAAAACGCAGTTCAATCTGTACTTCACATTATAAATGTGAATATTTTAAGGAATGTTTTCCAGATAATCAGCATGATACATCAATTTTAAATCTGGTACAGTCTTCAAAAAAATACGAATGTGAAGAAATGGGGATCACAGATATGGCCATGGTACATGGTGATGAGATTGAAGCTACTAGAATTCAGTATGCACAAGTTATGGCCGCTAAGAAAAGAGGTTTATTTATTGATAAAATGGCTTTAAAGACTTGGGTAGATAAAGTCAGTTATCCGATTACCTATCTTGATTTTGAATGGCAGACATTTGCTTATCCGCCTTATAAAGGAATGAAGCCATACGATGTACTTGTATTTCAATATTCGATGCATATTGAGGAAAAAGGACAAAAACTTCGTCATGAACAATTTATCGGCGATGGTGATTGCCGAATTGCATTTATTGAAGATTTGCTTTCTAAGATTCCTAAAGAAGGAACAATTCTTGTGTTCAATGCACAGGGAGCTGAAGCTTTGCGTCTTCAACAGCTAGCGAAACAATTTAGCCAGTATGAAGAACAACTGCGTTCTGTCTGGGAGAGAATGGTCGATTTGGCATTACCTTTTTCAAGCGGGCTGATTTATGATACCCGAATGGCGGGTGAATATAATCTAAAAAAACTGTTATCTTTATTTTCTGACTTAAGTTATGATGAACTTGAGATCAATCAGGGACTATTAGCAGTTAAGAAATATCAGGAATTAGAGGCTACCCATGCAGAAGAAGTAAAAAAGGCATTATTTGAATATTGTGGCATGGATACTTATGCAGAATATGTGCTATTTCATTTTCTTAAAGATAAGATATCAGAAACTATGTAAGAATGGTCAGAAACCATTCTTTTTTTAACCGTTTAATTCATTAAATATTTCATTGATCCTATTCCAAGTCTGCGCTCCAACGATGCCATCAGGATCAAGACCCAGCATTTTTTGAAAAGCGATGACGCTTTGCTGGGTACGTACACCAAAAATACCATCAGCTGTAACATTAGGGATATTCTGATAATAAATAGAAATAAAATTAAGACGATTTTGAATCAGAGCAACATCATCACCCCTTGAATTTAAACGTAAAGGAGTACCAGGATATGGTGGAAATGCAGGTGAAGAAGCATCACCATTAATAATTTTATTCTGAGCTTCAAACAAAGCATTCCATGTGTTTGGTCCAACAACTCCATCAGCATCAAGGCCAAAAAGTTCTTGAAAGCGAACAACGGCCTCGCTTGTCCGAATGCCAAAAATACCATCTTCTACTAATATAGGTATAGAAGGATATTCCATACCTACAGTATTTAATGCTTCTTGGATATTTAATACATCCTGTCCGCTTGCACCTAATCCAATAGCAATTCCCGGATATACAGGTGCCTGATTAGGAGGATTAGTAGAATTGACCATATCTGAATAAATTGAAAAGATACGATTCCATGTTGTTTCACCAACAATACCATCTACTGTCAGTCCATAAAACTTCTGAAAGGAGCGAACAGCATTTAATGTTTGAGTCCCAAAAAAACTATCAATATTCGAAATTGGCGATATAGCGTTATTATAAGCGGCAATCGTATTAAGATAAAATTGAATCTGCTGGACATAAAGATCCCGATCTCCATATTTTAAAATGACCTGTGGCCACTCACCGCTACGTTCATTTTCAACTCGTCCAATGCTGCTCAGCTCCGCTAGTTTTCTAACAGCAACATAAATATAATTGATCTTATACCATGTACTCTTTCCAACAACTCCATCTTGTGTCAGATTGAACTGCTTTTGAAAAATACGAACAGCATTTTCTGTCATTGTTCCAAATATACCATCTACTGGATAAATAGGTGTGATGAGCGGATAATTCACAGCAATAGCATTAAGCTGCTGTTGAAGCAGATAAACATCCGGACCTTGTGAGCCTAATCTTAGAGGTGTTCCTGGATAAGATCCTTTGACATCTTCAATGCGATCCGATGAAACCAGACGTACATCATCTCCATAATAAAATTGTAGAATTTGAATAGCACTTAAGCCATCATTTGCCAAAGTCAAAGTACCCCACTGTTTCATTCCCGGACACTGTGCAATTTTGCCATCACAATATTCTGCATAAAAAGGTTCTGCATAATTTCTTTTTCTTAAAAACTGATTAAACACATCATCAACAAGTACTGAAATGCTATCAAAAATATTACGGTTTTTTACAAATGCCTGGTCAAAAGCCGTATTATTTGTAATATCAAAATCATATCCCTTTGAACGATACCATTCTGTGTAAACACGATTCAAAGCTAATGAAACCTGGGCATGGATATTGGCTAATAGAGATTCTTTTGGCCATGTAGGGTATATCTCGGAAGAGCATACATTTTTGATATAATAGATAAAATCAACGGTGATATCTTCTGCTTTAGCCGTAGGCCTTCCTAAATGAACACGAATCTGACGAGGAATGACAACTCCTTTTTGAACAAACATGATTCTTTCAGGAGTTGTAAGATAATTTTCTTCATCCATTTTATAATCCTGCTCACTATTGCCACCCTGAATCCGGGTTGGTGACTGAGAAACGTTATTTCCGCCATAATTGGTCAATAGATGATGATCAGGAATGGTTTCTACTTCTGTTTCATAATTGACTAATATATCAGGAATCATATTTATATTGATCACGCTTGACTCATCAGCAAATATTTGAACACCTTGAATCAATTCGCTTAGATATCCTTCAAGAAACAATTCAACACTATAAATTTCATAAGGACGCAATGAATTATTTTCTTCTAAAGATAAATCTCTATTTTTAGTTTCAAGAGTAATCACAGGACTCTGTCCCTCAATATCTGTAATATAATACTTTTCGAATATAATAACACCATCTTCTTCTTTAAAGATACGGACAATCACATTGCTGAGTGCCAATGCTTCTTCAGCAAGACTGGTAAAAATCTGTAATGTTCCTGTTGGCATAAATACCTCCTATAATAGCCTATTCTTCAAACAAAAAAAATAGTAGGCAAATGCCCAGATAAGAGAAATAAACCATCAAATAATTTTGACCATATTGATATTTTTATGATAAAAAGATACAATGAAAACATGAAAATGTTCACACAAGGGTGTATGTAAAGGAATGATATTTATGTCTGATAAAGTAGAGGAATATCTAAAGAATGCTGAAAAGATAGGACGTCAGTATGGGAATTGTAAAGAACTTCAAAAGTATATCCTTTGCTGGTTGCGAAAGCAGAGAGGAAAGGACGAACCAGACAAGAAGTAGATCATATCATTCACTGGCTATGCGGTTATAGTGAAGAGGATATCGTAAATGCTTTAGAAAATGATGTAAGTTATGGCGATTTTTTTAGAAATGCACCTGTATTAAATCCTGATAGGGCATTGATTAGCGGCAGTATTTGTGGTGTACGTGTGGAAAAGATGGAAGAAGGTCTGATGAAAGAAATCCGCTACTTAGATAAACTGGTAGATGAACTGGCAAAGGGCAAACCTATGGAAAAGATCTTGAGGAAAAAAGATGAATGATAAAATCTATGAATTTGAAGCAGTAATCGAAGCTGTTCCTGAAAAAGGTGGTGCCTATGTGCGTTTCCCATATGATATTCGTAAAGAATTTGGGAAAGGAAGAGTTAAGGTCTATGTTACTTTTGATGGTGAACCCTATCATGGCAGTATCGTAAACATGGGAGTAAAAAATGCAGATGGCTCTATCTGTTATATCATTGGAATTCGTAAAGATATTCGAAATAAAATACATAAACAGCCCAATGACAAGGTATGGGTATGTGTCAGTGAACAGGTACGAATTGATCTGGAATAAGTAAAAGAGAAATTGATATGAGAAGGCTTGAACAGTATTTTGTAAATAAAGCGATAGATGAGGAAAAGCTTCTAAAATTTGGTTTTATGATAAAAGATGGTGCATATTGTTATGAAAAAAAGATTTGTGATGGAGCTTTTAAGGTGATCATATACTTATCTGAAAATTTACAGTATTCTAAAGTAATCGATGTTTTAGATAATGAAGAATATGTCTTAGCTGATATTAGTGATGCTGGCGGTGATTTTGTCGGAAGGATCAAAGATGAATATGAAAAGATATTGATGGATATGGTTGATTCTTGTACAGATCCGGATGTGTTTAAAACAAAACAGGCAAAAGAAGTTATTCACTATGTGAAAGAGAAGTATGGAGATGAGTTAGAATTTCTGTGGAAGAAATTTCCGGATAATGCGATTTGGAGAAATAAAAATAATCAAAAATGGTATGGTATTTTGATGAAAGTTTCTAAAAGAAAACTAGGAATGGAGAGTGATGAAATCAGTGAAATCATTGATGTAAGAGTTCATCAGGAAAGTATTGCCGGGCTAATTGATGATCAAAAGATATTCGCAGGCTATCATATGAACAAAAAACATTGGATTACGATCTTGCTTGATGGAAGCATAGAGATTGAAAAGATCTTGGCTTTTGTTGATGATAGTTATCGATTATCATGTAAGTGAGGTGATGGTATGAAAAAAATTGGTATCATGATATATCCTTATTTTTCTATGCAGGAAATTTCTTGTTTAACGGATGGTTTAAAGGTATATTTTGATATTGATGTAGATGTATTTGCGTCTACTCAAAACATGATTAAGACAGAGGATAATTTTCAAGTTGTTGCGAATAAGACTTTTGATGAATTTAATGATGAATACGGCTGCTTGATACTGCCAGGCATCTATGATCCCCTGCCAGCTTTGTTTGATGAGCGAAATATTTCATTTTTGCGTTCATTGAAAGGAAAAGATATTCTGATTGCGAGTATTTCATCTTCGCCGATGCTTTTAGCGAAAGCCGGGCTTTTGGATGAGGTTCATTTCACAAGTGGCATGTGGGATGAAATCGCAAGATATTTAGACTTTATTCCTTATGAAAAGATGATTCATCAGCCAATCGTGAAAGATAAAAATGTGATTACGGCTATTGGTTTCGCATATCGGGAATTTGCTTGTGAAGTGATTCGAACTTTAGGCATTGATGAGTGTAAAAATGGTTTATTTAATGGTATTACGAAGGAATATACGGAAGAAGAATTAATCTTTGAGATGGGTGAAGAGAATTTTAAAGAATTTGTGAAAGAATATATGAGTTATATTCAATAAGATGGAGGAATTATGAAAAAAAGATATATTGAATTTGCACAGATCATGAAAGATCAATTGGATCAAGCGCTTCAACAGGAGGAAAAGATAGAAGCGTGTGCACGTATAATTAGTGATACCGTGCGTCATGATGGACTGGTTCATGTTTTTGGCTGTGGCCATTCTCAGATGTTTGGGGAGGAACTTTGTTTCCGTACAGGTGGTTTAGTACCGATTAATGCTATTATGATACCTCAGTATAATATCTATCCAAAGGTACGTCTTTCACAAGTGATGGAAAGATGTGAAGGCGTGGCCGCCTCTGTTTTAGATACGATGCAGACTTCAACAGCCGATACAATGATCATCGTGTCTGTATCCGGACGTAATGCGGCAGGTATCGATATGGCATTGGCAGCTAAAGAAAAGGGAATGAAAGTTATCTGTGTTACTTCGCTTGGTTATTCGACTCAAGTAACCTCTCGTCATTCAAGTGGAAAATTATTGAAAGATGTCAGTGATATTGTCTTAGATATATGTGGTGTTAAAGGAGATGCAGTACTTGAAGACGAACGTGTCAGTGAGAAATTCTGTTCAACTTCTACGGTAGTGGCAATGAGTCTATTGATTGGCATCATGGGACAGGCGATTCAAAATCTGGCAGATGAAGGAATCGATCCGCCAATTTGGGTTAGCGGTAATCTTGATCGTGGTGATGCCGTTAATGCAGAATATATTAAAAAATATAAAGGAAGAGTAGATATTTTATAATTAGGGAGAAACAGTGATGTATTGTCTAAGTGATGAATTGCTAGGAAATATCAAAAAAAAATAAGTCAAGAGATTTATGAGAAAACAAAGGGTGTCGTTTCTTATGAGGAATATATTGTTTTGCCTTATTATGGAGGAAATATTATTCTACGTTTTGATTTAAAAAAAGAAAAGGTGACTCTTGATGAACTCGATCAATATGAAGCTTTGATGTATGAAATCGTAAAAGATGATTTTTTGATTGATTTTATGGGAGATGTATATAAAAAAGTGGGTCTTGATATTTCGCATCTTGATGAATATCTAATTAAATGTGCTCACTCTTATCATGAAGAAAAGATCTTATCTTCTCCTTTTTGTGAAAAAGTGAAAAAAAGATGCGGAATATTTATTAAAATGTGTTGATTTACCTAAAGAAACTAAAGTCTGGGAGATTCAATTAGAAGAAGAAATCAATCTGTTTATTCTGGGAAAAAAGAATAGTTTGGTAAAACAGGAAAGTGCTGATGGGGAGACTGTCAATATTTTTGAAGTTAAAAGTGAGGAATGTGAAGGATTGATCAAAGCGGCATTTTATGCGAAAAGAAAAAAGCTTTCATTAGTAAAAGTTTTGCTTGAGTCATAAAGAAGTTATTGAGGAGAAAAATGAAGCTAGGTACGACTTATATATGTGTTTCTGATATGGAAAAATCTTTAGCTTTCTATAAAGCATTACTTCAGCAGGATCCTTTTTATTGTAATGATGATCGTTGGATTACGTTTCATTGTGGTAATTCTATATCGATATACAATAAGAAATACGATGAAAAGCTAATTGAAAAAGGTGGTCATATTCATTTTAATCAGGCTTATTTAGATGACTTTTATAAGCCAGAAGAGAAAAAGATGAATAATATGGTAATATTTAATTTTGAAACAGATGATTTAAAAGAGGAATATGAAAGAATAAAAAAATTGAATATTGGCGAAGTTTCTGAAATTTTATATGTCAATGTTCATATGCCATATTATTATTTTAATCTAATAGATCCGGATGGTAACATTATTGAAATCAGTGGTCCATATGATGGATAATGAAAGAGTATTTCATCATATATCTGATTACAGGAAATCTTTTATTTAGTTTTATTATAGATATTTGTACATAAGTGTTTTAGGAATAAATATTGTAATTAAATGAGAAAACAAGGCGATCTTTATTTAAAGAATAATAGAAATGAATGGTTAAAAAAAGCATAAGATGTAGAGAAATAGATGAGGAGGAATTAAAATGAGCTTTCCAAAAAATTTTTTATGGGGAGGTGCAACCGCTGCCAATCAGTGTGAAGGTGCTTATGATGAAGGCGGAAGAGGTCTTGCCAATGTCGATGTGATTCCTCATGGCAGTGAGAGATGGAAGGTTGCCAGTGGTGAAAGACAGATGTTTGATTTTGAAGAAGGATTTTATTATCCTGCAAAAGAAGCTATCGATATGTATCATCACTTTAAGGAAGATATTGCGCTGTTTGGTGAAATGGGTTTTAAAACTTATCGCTTATCGATTGCCTGGTCAAGAATTTTCCCTAAGGGTGATGAAGAAGAACCCAATGAAGAAGGCTTGAAATTTTATGAGGCTCTGTTTAAGGAATGTCATAAATATGGCATTGAACCTTTAGTAACGATCACTCATTTTGACTGTCCGATGCATCTGATCAAAGAATATGGAGGATGGCGTAATCGAAAGATGATTGATTTTTATAAAAATCTCGTTACTGTCTTATTTACTCGTTATAAAGGGTTAGTAAAGTATTGGCTGACTTTCAATGAGATCAATATGCTCATTCATGCACCTTTTATGGGAGCAGGAATCTGTTTTGAAGAAGGTGAAGATCGTTATCAGACACTATATACAGCAGCTCATCATGAATTAGTTGCAAGTGCATGGGCGACCAAGATTGGTCATAAGATTGATCCTGAAAACAAGATTGGCTGTATGCTGGCAGCAGGTTCCTATTATCCGTATTCATGCAGGCCGGAAGATGTGCTTGCTGCTTTAAAGGATAATCATAAAAACTATTTCTTCATTGATGTACAGTCAAGAGGAGCTTATCCAAATTATGCGTTAAAAGAGTTTGAAAGAAATGGTTTTGAAATACCATATAAAGAAAATGATCAAGAAATTTTAAAGGAGAATACAGTAGATTTTATTTCATTTAGCTATTATTCTTCAAGAGTATCAGCTTATCAATATGAAAGTGAGAAGACAGCAGGAAATATTTTCGAGTCAGTAAAGAATCCATATTTAAAAGCGAGTGAATGGGGCTGGCAGATCGATCCGATGGGATTAAGAATAACGATGAATGACTTATATGATCGCTATCAGAAGCCATTATTTATTGTAGAGAATGGATTAGGAGCGAAAGATGAGGCAGATGAGAGCGGATATGTGGAAGATGATTATCGTATTGAATATCTAAGAGAACATATCAAAGCGATGAAGGATGCGATTGAGATTGATGGAGTTGAACTGTTAGGCTATACGACATGGGGACCGATCGACTTAGTAAGTGCAAGCACGGGAGAGATGAGTAAGCGATATGGATTTATCTATGTAGATAAAGATGATGAAGGAAAGGGAAGCTTAAGAAGAAGCAAGAAAAAGAGTTTTGAGTGGTATAAAAAAGTGATTGCTTCTAATGGTAAAGATTTAGATTAAAAGATCAAATGTAAAGAGTGTTGCGGCACTCTTTTTGTTTTAATATAATTATAGAAAAGGAGGATAGAAAGATGGATATTTCATTTAAAACAAAAGAGGGAAGGTTTAATTATCGGGTTGGAGCCATTATGATCCATGAGCAAAAAGTGTTGATGATGAAAGATGAAGGATCTTCATATTTTTATGTTCCAGGCGGCAGAGTCAAGATGAATGAGACAGCTGAAACGGCTGTTTTGAGAGAATTAAAAGAAGAATTGGGAATTGATGGTGAAATCATTCGCCCTCTATGGCTGAATCAAAGTTTTTTTGAAGAAGATATTACTCATGAGCATTTTCATGAATTGTGTCTTTATTATCTGGTGGATATTTCTAAAAATGATGGCCTGTTTACAGATAATACGTTTATTTCTAAAGATCATGAACATCTTTTCAGATTTGAATGGATCAGTTTTGATAGAGTTAGTCAAGAATATTTATATCCGTCATTTCTAAAGGAAAAAATATTTCATTTGCCGGAGCATTTGGAAATATTATGTGAATATGAGTAGGGGGATATTATGTCAGTTTTAAGTGATGAATATATTGAAAAATGTATTGTAAGTGGTCAAAAGGAACACAATCAGAAAATTCTTTTAGTAGGGTATGATAAACAATGGCCTATTTTATTTGAAAAAGAGAAAAAAAGAATCTCACAAATTTTAAAAGATAAAGCGTTGATGATCGAACATATTGGTTCAACTTCCGTTGCTGGTTTAAGTGCAAAGCCGATCATTGATATCCTGCTTGTCGTAGAAGATGCAGGGCAAGAAGATTATGTGGAGGCTTTATGTCAGCAGGGTTATGTTTTAAGGATCAAAGAGCCTGATTTTGAAAATCATCATATGTTTAAAGGACCGGATACAGATATTAATTTACATGTTTTTTCAAAAGGTTCGAAAGAAATTGATAAATATCTTATTTTTTAGAAATTATTTGCGTGCTCATCCAGAGGCAAGAATGCTTTATGAAGAAACAAAAAAGAAACTGGCACAGATGAAATGGAAATATGTGCAGAATTATGCTGATGCGAAAAGTGAAGTCGTGGCAAAAATCATGGATCAGGCTTTAGAAGAAGCAAAAAAGAATAATTAATGAATCAAATGATTTGACAGATCATAAGAGGGGCGTTACAATATAGACACCCTATGGGGGTGTTAGGAGGGAACGTATGAAACAAGATTTTGATGTTCAGGGGATGAGCTGTGCCGCATGTTCCTCAAGGATCGAAAAAAGCGTCTCACAGCTTGATGGAGTCGAACAGGTCAGTGTTAATTTGCTGACAAATCATATGCAGGTAAATTATGATGAAAGCAAGCTGGATGATCAGAAAATTATTGATTGTGTCGTAAAAGCGGGTTATGGTGCTACTTTGCCTAACGCTTCAAATAGTGTAAAGAAATCAGAAGTGATTAAAGAAGATGAGGCTGAGGGTATGAAGAAACGTTTTATTGCTTCTTTAATCTTTATGCTTCCACTATTTTATATATCAATGGGACATATGGTGGGCTTGCCGCTTCCGTCTATTCTTTTGGGACATGAAAATGCACTTATTTTCGCATTTACACAGTTTCTGTTATGTTTACCGGTATTGATTATCAATCAGAAATATTTTATCAATGGTTTTAAGGCACTTTTCCATCGTTCGCCAAACATGGATTCACTGATTGCCATTGGTTCAGGTGCTTCATTTGTCTATGGTATCTATGCAATCTATATGTTAGGTTATGGGCTTGGACATATGGATATGGCTATTGTAGAGAGATATCATATGGAACTCTACTTTGAAGGTGCAGCGATGATCTTAACGCTGATTACCTTAGGTAAATACTTAGAAACTAAATCAAAAGGAAAGACGAGCGAAGCCATTCAAAAGCTGATGTCTCTTTCTGCGAAAGAAGCCATTCTTTTTAAAGATGGTCAAGAAATCAGTGTGCCTATTGAAGAGGTGAAGGTTGGCGATATTATCGTACTAAAGCCTGGCATGAGCGTACCTGTAGATGGTGTTGTCATTGAGGGAAATTCTAGTTTTGATGAAAGTGCCATCACCGGTGAAAGCATGCCGGTTGCGAAAGGAAATGGGGATCGTTTGACTTGTGCAACGATCAATCTGGAAGGAACGGTGAAATTTGAAGCAACCAAGGTTGGCAGTGAGACAACATTGGCTCAAATGATCAAGCTGGTAGAAGAAGCGAGTTCATCAAAGGCACCGATTGCGAAACTTACTGATCAGATTTCAGGAATCTTCGTACCGGTAGTGATTATCATTTCTTTGATCAGTTTTATCGTATGGATGGCTGTTGGACAGACATTTGAATTTGCATTATCGATTGCAATCAGTGTTTTAGTCATTTCCTGTCCATGTGCCTTAGGATTGGCAACACCGGTAGCGATTATGGTTGGCATGGGTAAGGGAGCTTCTAATGGTATTTTGATCAAGTCCAGTGAAGCATTGGAACATGCCCACAAGGTAAAAACGGTGCTTTTAGATAAGACAGGAACGATTACAAGCGGTCATCCAAGCGTGAGTGATATCATTTCTTTTGATGATGATTTGTTAAGTGTCGCTGTTTCTTTGGAAAAGAGCAGTGAACACCCGCTGGCAAAAGCCATTATGGATAAAGCAAAAGAAGAAAATGTTTCAGAATTAGAGATTCATGATTTTGAAGCTGTTTTTGGTAAAGGTGTCAAAGGTGTGATCGATGGACATACTGTTTATGGCGGTAATGCTTCCTTTATGAAAGAAAGCGGTATTGACTTAAATAAGGTGGACGATGAAATGCAAAGATTGGCCAATGAAGGCAAGACACCGCTTGTTTTTGCTAGAGATGATAAGATCTTAGGTATTATTGCTTGTCTGGATACGATCAAAGAATCCAGTGTGGAAGCTATCGCAAAGCTTCAGCAGCAAGGGATCAAGGTGGTCATGGTTACCGGTGATCATCAGAAAAGTGCTTTGGCAATTCAAAAACAGTGTGGTGTTGATGAGGTCATTGCAGAAGTGCTGCCAAGTGAAAAGGCAGATGTCGTAAAACGATATCAAAAGGAAGGCCACTTAGTTGCGATGGTCGGTGATGGCATCAATGATGCTTTAGCTTTAACGAGTGCAGATGTAGGGATTGCTATTGGAGCCGGTAGTGATATTGCCTTGGAAAGTGCTCAGATCGTATTAATGAAAGATGATCTTATGGATGTCAGCAATATGTTTAAGCTGAGCAAGGCAGCGATGCGTAATATCAAGGAAAACCTGTTCTGGGCGTTTATTTATAATGCTACGTTAATTCCGCTGGCCGCAGGTGTTTTCTTCCCATTGTTTGGCTGGAAGCTCAATCCAATGATCGGAGCAGCTGCGATGAGCTTTAGTTCGGTATCTGTAGTAACAAATGCTTTACGTTTAAGAAGATTTAAGTTTGATGCACGGCATGAATCATCGAAAGATGAAAAAATAGTAAAAACAGAAGTGAAAATAGTGAAGGAGGAGAAAAAAATGAATCAGAAATTAGTGAAAATTGAAGGAATGATGTGTATGAATTGTGTTCGCCATGTAGAAAAGGCATTGAAAAGTATTGATGGCGTAAGTGTAGAGGTTTCTTTAGATGAGCATCATGCAATCGTAACGAGTCCTCAAAAAATCAGTGATGATCTTTTGAAAGCAAAGGTTGAGGAAGAGGGCTATAAGGTCGTAAGTATTGAGCCTTATGAAAGCAGATAAGAAAAAAATTAACCGTCTGCTGAATACCGCCAAAGGACAGCTTAATGGTATTTCTAAAATGATTGAAGAAGACCGTTATTGTATTGATATTTCAACACAGATCATGGCGACGCAGGCGATTTTAAGCAAGGTAAACCATGAAATTCTTCGAGCCCATATGAACCATTGTGTAAAAGAAGCTTTTGAAGAAGGAAACGGTGAAGAAAAAGTGAATGAAATCATTGACATTCTAGAAAAAATGTATAAATAAATTTGTTGACGAAGTGTTTTGGGTATGGTATCATTTCATCTGTACAAAAACCCAATATAAGGGGGAGTAGCTGATGAAGCAATTCATTATCACATTCGTCAACACGCTTCTAAAGCCGGATGTGATTATCAATGATGATAAGCAAGACCTTTATTCAACGTGTTGTGGATAAGGGTTTTTTATTTTAGTAAGGAGCTAACTATATAAAAATCAAGAGAATTAGATGAAAAAGTTTGAAAATATAAAATTTCTAGTTTTGTATGTTAGCTGGAGCTGTTCTTTGAAAAGTGAATAGTGATTTGTACTTTTTGGGCATGATGAAAACAACCTTGATGAAGGGAATTTCTAAAATTTGTTTGAAGTTAATTATTTATCTTAACAAATCAGGATTAAATGGCTGATTCGTAGTGACTAAATGATAGATAACTCTAAGCAGCTTTCTTACACAGTGTCCTTGAGCACAGCGATGTCCCTTGCCTTGAGAGATCTTAAGCTGATAGTATTCCTTGAATACAGGATTGCATCGAATAACTGTCAGTATGATCTGATACAAGGTCTTTCGAAGATACTTTGATCCTTTCTTGGCAATAGCTGTATGCTGTGCAGCAAACTGACTTGATTCGTAATGGTAAGGGGCCACCCCTGCAGCCTTTATGATTTTTCTTGCATTAGAATAGTTGCTTATATCTCCTAATTCCGCTAAAATAGAAGTACCAGAGAAATGAGAAATTCCTGGTATGGAGAGGATAGGAGAGTTTGTCTTGAGCGAGAACTCTTCTATTTTTTTATCTATTTCAGTAATTTGCTCATGGATCAATTCTATTTGATCGACCAGATGTCTGATCTGAATAACGTCTGCTGATGAAGGAATTCCAACAGAGGATTTTGCACGATCCTTAAGCATTTCAGGGGTTAAAGAAATACGTCTTCCTCTGCCTTTGTATTCAAAGCATCGACGAATCCTTCTTATATCAGCATTAGCGATAGCTTCAGCACTGCCAAAAGTTTTAAGCACCGCCATATATACACGGCTATATTTGGAATCAAACAGACTGTTGAATTCAGGGAATACAATATCAATACACCTTTGCAGGCGGTTTGAGTAGACATTGAGCTCTTCCTTCAGATTATGATGATGTCTGGTTAACTGTTTCTGTTCATAAAGATCGAAGCTGTTAACTTTCGTGATACGATACTGCTTTTTACGTTCTGGAGTATCCAGGACATCACAAATAGTCAAAGTGTCGAGCTTATCATTTTTGGTAATACCACCTTGCATTTTACGGGAAAAATCAGTGGTTGTAGGATTGATAAGAGCAACGGAGAAGTTTCTATCCAGAAGAAATCTCAACAAAGCAAAATGATAGTGTCCGGTATCTTCCATACCAATTAAGATAGATTTTTTAGAGTAAGGTTTAAGATTTTGAATAAGCAGATCAAAGCCATGTTTATCATTAGAGAAAGAAGCAGGGTGAACGATAAGTTCTCCGGTATCTTTATCCATGATACAAAAGAAGTGTTTATTCTTTCCAATGTCGATTCCAACTAATTTCATGATATAAAATCCTTTCTTTAAAATACGTGAAAATGGTATCCACAACACTTAAACCACAAAACCTGGTTCAAAATACGAATTCAAAGACTCATCTAACTCATCATTATTTAGGAATAAGGTGTGGTAAGAACCTCCTTAAAGTAGTCAAGCCACAAGGAATAATACAAATCCACATTCACATTATTCAATTTTACAGATTAACAAAACCGTAATCAACCACGGTTTAAAGGGTTGATAGAAAGGAAAAGTATACTGTAAATGACTATTAAATGAGTCATTTATAATATACCAGGAACTATGTTAACTAAAACAACAAAACAAATTGAAGAAGCGCTAGATACCAGTTCTCAAAGTGGTCTGACTAGTGCGCAGGTTTCAAAAAGGCTTGAAGAAAATGGCTACAATGAACTTGCTGAACAGAAAAAGGAAAGTCTTTTAATTAAGTTCTTAAATCAGTTCAAGGACACACTGGTGATTATTCTGCTGATTGCTGCTGCTGTTTCAATTGCGGTAGAACCAACTGAATGGATTGACAGTGTTATTATTTTGATAGTCGTTTTGATCAATGCTATTTTAGGTGTTGTACAGGAAAGCAAGGCTGAAAAAAGCTTGGAAGCATTACAGAAGTTAAGTGCACCAACAGCAAAGGTCATTCGTAACAATCAGCCAATGGTCGTTGATGCGAAGGAGCTTGTCGTTGGTGATTTGCTGATTCTGGAGGCTGGTGACTGTGTTGGTAGTGATGCACGTATTATTGAAAGCCACAATTTACAGATAGATGAATCAGCCCTAACAGGTGAAAGTGTACCTGTTCATAAATCAGCTGATCCGCTGGAAAGTGAAGATATGCCATTAGGTGACCGTGTGAATATGGCTTATCAGTCATGTAATGTCACTTATGGACGTGGACGTGCTATTGTTACATCAACAGGTATGCAGAATGAAGTTGGTAAGATTGCTGATATGCTGATGAACGAAAAGCAAGAACTGACACCATTGCAGGTAAAACTGAATGAAATCGGTAAAATGATTGGTGTGATGTGTATCGCTATCTGTATCATCGTATTTGCGATGGAATATTTCGGTGGTCTGGAATCGCTTTTAGAAGCATTCAAGACAAGTATTGCATTAGCAGTTGCTGCTATTCCTGAAGGACTTGCAACGATTGTTACGATCGTACTGGCATTATCTGTACAGAAGATGGTAAAGCATCATGCAATCGTAAGAAGACTGCCAGCAGTTGAAACACTGGGAAGCACTTCAATTGTTTGCTCTGATAAGACAGGAACTTTGACTCAGAATAAGATGACAGTTCTTGAGGTTTATAGCAAAGAAGGCTTAAAGTCTTTAGATGATGCGAATAGTGAAGATGAAATCAAAATGTTGAACTACTTCACATTGTGCAGTGATGCGCAGATCAAAGATGGAAAAGAAATTGGCGATCCAACTGAAATAGCATTAGTTGCTGCTTCTTTGAAAAAGAATTATTCTAAGGAAGAACTTGCTAAAACATACAAACGTGGAGAAGAACTTAGCTTTGACTCTGATCGTAAGATGATGAGCGTTTTTTATGAAGTTGACGGTGAAATCATTTCAATCACTAAGGGTGGCTGTGATGTTGTCTTAAACAAATGTGATAATGCAGATGTTGATAAGATCATGGAAGCGAATAACCTGATGGCAGACAAAGCATTACGTGTATTAGCTGTAGCTATCCGTAAATGGGATAAGATGCCAGAAACGATTGATTTTGACACAGTTGAAAATCACTTAACTTTTGTTGGTCTGGTAGGTATGATCGATCCACCTCGTCCAGAGGCTAAAGATGCAATTGCTACTGCTAAAAAAGCAGGTGTGCGTACGATCATGATTACAGGTGACCACATCAATACTGCAAGTGCTATTGCAAAAGAACTTGGTATTCTGACTGAAGGAACAAGAGCTGTCAGTGGTACGGAGTTAAACAATATGAGTGATGAAGAGCTGATGGAGCACATTGAAGAATTCTCTGTTTATGCACGTGTAGCTCCTGAACATAAGGTAAGAATTGTCAATGCATGGCAGTCAAAAGGTCATATCGTTGCAATGACAGGTGATGGGGTTAATGATGCTCCTGCCCTGAAAGCAGCAGATATCGGTTGTGCAATGGGTATTACAGGTACAGATGTAGCAAAGAGTGCTGCAGCTATGGTATTGACAGATGATAATTTTGCGACGATCATTACATCGATTCGTGAAGGCCGTGGTATCTTTGATAACATTCAAAAGGATGTTCAGTATCTTTTATCAAGCAATATCGGCGAAGTATTAACGATTTTCCTTGCATCTTTGATTTCAGTAGTAATACCTGCAAGCGGATTTGGTGTTCCATTGTTACCAATCCATCTATTGTGGGTAAACTTAATTACAGACTCACTTCCTGCTTTTGCATTAGGTCTTGAACCAACAGAAGCTAATATCATGGATCGTCAGCCTCGTAAGAAAGATGAAGATTTCTTCTCACATGGCCTGATGTTCACAATTGTCTGGCAAGGTATCATGGTTGGTCTTTTAACACTTCTCTCTTATGCATATGGTGAAACTTTCAATCACGAAACAGGTATGACAATGGCATTTGTTACGTTATCTGCAGCTCAGCTTTTCCATTCTTTCAATGTGAAGAGTCATGCTAGTATTTTCTCTAAACAGATTTTCAATAACAAATATCTTTGGGGAAGTGCATTATTAGGTGCAGCATTACAGATCATGATCATTAATGTACCTTTCTTTGCTGATATCTTTGATCTAGTACCACTTTCTCCAACATGTGCTCTAGTATCAGTAGGATTGGCATTCTCAACGATCATCATTGTAGAAATCGTTAAATTAATTAAAAGAATCACTAGTAAATAAATACGATCAGCAGTTAAATAACTGCTGATCTTTTTGTATAAAATAAATCATTGTGTTTTCATAAATATTATCATTCTTTTAAAAAGCAGAGCTAAAAATATCATAGATAATTGCATATTTCAGTCATTTCTATACAAGATCATCAAAAAAGAATTTATTTTCATTAGGTAAGTCATAGCTTTTTTCTGAATAACTTATTTACTAAATGTAGAATAAGATGATATAATGCACACAAATAAAGAGGATAATCATGAATACGAAAGATGCGGTCATTCAAAGTTATATGGATTTAGTAATTCAAAAAAATACTACTGATGTAAAAGTAGCTGATATTTGTCATAATGCTAATATTTCAAGAAAGACTTTTTATAATTATTTTGCGGATAAACAGGAAATTCTCGAATGTATATTCTGTGAAGAAATAGAAAAAACGATGATCAATGGATTACAATATCAAGTAGATGAAAAAAAAGAAGTAATCGCTACTTATAAGAAATTTTTGAAACATAAAGATTTTTTTATGATAGCTATGAAAAGCGAAGGGCAAAATTCACTATTTGATATTATTATTACACATTGTTCAAAGCTTTGCAGGAATTTATATGATCCCTATATTGAAGATAAGAAAAAACTTGATTATCTATCATATAAATATGCTGCAAGCAGTGCGATGCTGCTTAAAAAATGGATGCATGAAGGAATGGAAGAATCAGCAGAGTTTCTTGCGGAGATTTATTTAAGTTCCATTCAAGATCTTTCATCATATAAACACGGTGACAATTATAAATAAATGTTACCTTTTTATTTACTTTTTATAAAAATCGTTAATGTAAATAAAAGGCTGAAATGGTTATAATAGGATTATCAGAAAGGAGTTTTAAACAATGGAAAGAATGATGAAATGTGCGATTTATAAAAGTGCTAAAAACATTGTTGTTGAAGAAAGAGAGATTCCATCAGTAGGGAGCAAAGATGTGTTGGTAAAAAATCTTAGAGCAGGTATCTGTGGCTCTGATGTAGGAATTTATCTTCATGGCGGTGAGGGGTATGGATTACCTGCGGATTCACAGTTTGGTCATGAGATGATAGGAAGAGTTGCTGAGAAGGGCTGTGAAGTATCAGATGAAGTTCAAATAGGAGATCTCGTTTTTGTTGATCCAACGAAAAGTACTGAAAATGGAGTTGCAGGTTCAACGGCTGCAGGTGCTTTCTCTGAATATGCACTAGTAAAAAACGCTGCAATGAATGTTAACTTATATCATTTAGAAGATACTGATTTAGATAAGATGGCTATAATTGAACCATTATGTGTAGGTACTAAGGCAGCAGTCAAGGTAGTGCCAAAGCTAGATGAGAAAGTAGTTGTGTTAGGTGCAGGAACCATCGGTCTTTGTGCAGCCGCAAGTCTTATTGCCAGAGGATTAAAGAAAGTTGTCGTTGTTGATCGTGATCAAAGACGTTTAGAAGCTGCCAAGCATCTTGGTGCAGCAACTGTGAATACAGTAAATGTGGATTTAAAAGAAGAGCTCATTCGTTTATTGGGAGCATTTCCAGGTTATTTTCCATTGCCTGATGTAGATATGTATATTGAGGCTTCTGGTTCTTCTGCTTTATTGAAACAGTGTTTTGATTTTGCAAGAGAAAAAACTCGTTATGCTGTTGTATCTGTTTTGAAGGAAGTTTCTTTAAATGGTATGAATTTTATTGCAACAGAGCCTATGATCTATGGTTCTAGAGGATATGAACCGGAAACGATCGTTGAGGTTATCGATCATTTACAGAAGAATAAAACTTGTATAGGTGAGATCGTTACAAAGAAATATTCAATTGATGATTTTCCAAAGGCTATTGAAGATGCCGCTAGTGGAAATCAAATTAAAGTTGTGATCGATTATGAAATGAAGTAAACCAGTCTTTGGTTTACTTTTAATTTTGAATTTCATTGTATTCAATCTGAAAGCAGTGTAAAATTGCTGTAGGAGGATACTTTATGAAATTTAGTGAATATAAATATGAAAGGCCTGATTTAGAACAGGTACAAAAACATTATGCAGATTATATTGATGAGTTGAAGGAAGCACAGGATGCAGATAAATTTATGGTTGTTTTTAATAAATTAAACCAAATGCGAAATCATATCACGAGCATGAAAACAATTGCTTCTTTAAGATATACGATCAATACGGCTGATGAGTTTTATGAAAAGGAGAATGATTATTGGGATGAATATTCGCCTTTTTATCAGCAATTAGATACACGCTTATACAAAACGATTATGGAAAGTGATCTTTTGGATGAATTGAAGAAAAGAATTCCATCAACTTTTTTTGGTATCATTTCTTGTCAGCTTAAAGCTTTTGATGATGCAATCATGGAAGATTTGCAACAAGAAAATAGGATTGCAACTCAATATGATAAATTGAAGGCTTCCGCAAAGATTGAATTTGAAGGTAAAATTTATAATTTGCCAGGTATTTCCGCATTATGTGAATCAAAAGATCGTGAACTTAGAAAAAAAGCAAGTGAAGCTAAATTCAAATTTTATGAAGAACATGAAGCTGAATTTGATCGTATCTACGATGAACTTGTCCAGGTACGTGACAGGATGGCTAAAAAATTAGGATTCAAAAATTTCACAGAACTCGGCTATCTGCGCATGACCCGTCTTGACTATGATGAAAACATGGTAGCAGATTATCGTAAAGAAGTCCTTGAAAATGTTGTTCCATTGGCTTGTGAATTGGTAAAAAGACAAAAAGAACGTCTTTGTTTAGATAAGATGGAATATTATGATCTGAATGTTGAGTTTGAAAGCGGGAATCCAACACCGAAAGGACATTGTAAAGAATTAGTAGAAAAGGCTCGTCAGATGTATCATGAACTTTCAAAGGAAACAGGAGAATTTTTTGATATGATGATCGATCGTGAGCTTTTGGATCTTGAAAGCAAACCTAATAAAGCTGGAGGGGGATATTGCAGCTATATTAGTGAATATGAATCGCCTTTTATCTTTTCTAATTTTAATGGCACCAGTGGTGACGTTGATGTTTTAACGCATGAAGCGGGGCATGCTTTTCAAGTCTATTCTTCAAGACATCATGCCATTCCTGAATTAGAATTTCCAACATATGAATCTTGTGAAATTCATTCGATGAGCATGGAATTTATTACCTGGCCATGGAGTCATCTTTTCTTTGGTGAAGATACAGCTAAATATCACTTTTTACACTTGAGCTCAGCTGTGAAATTTTTGCCTTATGGTGTATTGGTCGATCATTTCCAGCATGAGGTTTATAATCATCCGCATATGACACCTCAAGAAAGAAAAGCAACATGGCGAAAATTAGAGAAAATGTATCTTCCTTATAAAAATTATGAAGGCTGTGATTTTTTGGAAAGAGGGAATTACTGGTTCCAGCAAGGGCATATCTTTTCTGATCCGTTCTATTACATTGATTATACGTTAGCTCAGGCTTGCAGTTTACAGTTTTGGAAAAGATGTCAGGAACATGATCCGGACATGTGGAAAGATTATGTTGCTATCTGCAAGGCTGGTGGCACACAAAGCTTCTTGGAAATTGTTAGAACGGCTCATTTAACATCTCCTTTTGAAAGAGGATCTTTGAAGGAAATCGTAGATTTTGTGAAAATATATTTAGATAATGTTGATGATAAAAAATTATAAAAGAAAAGACTAAAATTCCTGGTTATGAATTTTAGTCTTTTTTTGATATCCTGTTGTGATTGTATTTTCTACGGAGATTGTTTATAATATGTTGGAATGTTGGAGGGATATATGGAATCGATTAAAGCATTTTGTGAAAGAAAACTTCTTGGCTACAGTGTTGATCAATATATTATTATGTTTGTAGTTTTTACAATTTTCTTACCGCATTACTTTTCATTGGCTGCTATGGTAGGGGTAGCTATTTATCTTATATATACAAAACAGTTAAAAAAAATTATTTTTAATACACCAAGAGGTCATTGGGCACTTATCTTTGGCGCTCTTTCAATGGCAGTATCACTTTATTATCAGAATTATCGAGGATTTATGCAGTGCGTTGGAATTGTATTTGTAGCGATCTTTATTCTGTATTACCGTAATTATGTCGATGAACGCTTATTTACTTTTATCGTAGATACTTGCTGTTTGTTGTCATTGTGCTGTTTCGTATGGGGGTTGCTGGAATATGCTCAGATCGTTGATCGTCTGGGTTATCCTTTTGATGAATTTATTGTGGAGGATTCTCCTGCTAATCGAATCAATTCTACTTTTTATAATGCAAATTATTATGGAATGATGATTCAGTTTTTAGTGTTGATGTGCCTTTATAAGATTCTTCATGCAAAAACTATTCATCGGGTTGTATTTTATGTAGTGACGATTTTATGTAATCTTTTTGTTCTTTATTTGAGTGGCTGTCGGGCTGGCTGGTTAAGCTTTTTAGTAACGATACCTCTCATATTCTATATTAATAAGCATAAAAAAACTTCGCTGTTTTTAGTGCTGATGATAGTTCTTGTTGTTGTGATCGTACTTTTGAATCCGGAGATTTTTCCACGGTTTGATAACATACTTCGTTACTTTTTCAATCGTACAAAAATATGGTTTACAGCAATCAAGGGAATTTGTGAAACCCCATTATTTGGACGAGGACCGAGTGCTTATTATATGATTTATGAAAGTCTGAATGGGCGTAAGGCTTTTCATTCACATAGTGTGTATCTTGATCCATTGCTTTCTTTTGGTATCGTAGGAGTAGGAATGATTTGTTATTTCGCATGGCCCGTTGTAAAAGAAGTTTATCGGTTATATGCTAAAAAAATCAATATTGAATTATTTGCATTAATCATATGTGCTATTTTAGCGGTTTTGATTCATGGTATTTTTGATTATACGGTTTTTTGGATACAGACAGGTACCGTTTTTCTGTTGATTCTTAATAGTGCCAGTATGTATAAAAAAGATACTAATGATGTTACCTTGTAAAGCTTTACAAATTAAAGTATATACGTTAATATAAATTATATAAATGTAAAGAGGTGCAATATGAAAAAATTAATAACGGTATTAGCGCTGTGTCTACTGGCAGGATGCAGCAGCAAAGAAACGATTGAAGTAGATTATGTACATGCCAATCATAATGATGTTGCGGAAAAGGTCTTAGGGGAACCGGTTGGTAAAGATGAAACATCAGAAATTTTTGAAGGATCGGAGAATGTCGATGTGTATTATGAAGTGGTGGATGATAACCAGGTAACTCTATCGGTCTTCAATAATATGGATTATTATTATACAGGTACGGTAGATTTAGAGGCTTGTGATTTTCAGCTTTCGGTAACTGGTTTGGCTCCATATTCTTATGCTTCAAAAACAGTTGAATGTCCTAATTTTGCAGAAGACAGTGAATTTACTTTTACTGGCACATTATATGAACGAAATGATGAAAATGCCTACACTACTCCTTTTGAGATTTATTATTATGAAGATGATGAAACGATTTATGATTATGTGTTAGATCTTTCTTTAGAGGAAATTACTGAAGATGAATTGAAAAAACTTGCTGACTATCTTTATACTGAAAATATTCTTTCTAATTATGAAGGTGAGCTATGGGCAAGAGTATATCCGAAAGCCCCTTATGATGAAGCTTATAATGCAAATACAGATGAAGCATGGAATCAGTTAGATAGC
The DNA here is from genome assembly GCF_900104665.1 of Traorella massiliensis. Lineage (GTDB taxonomy): Bacteria > Bacillota_I > Bacilli_A > Erysipelotrichales > Erysipelotrichaceae > Traorella > Traorella massiliensis. The sequence goes on from NZ_LT629969.1 coordinate 588,350, forward strand.
GAATCATTTGTAGGTACGATTTGGGTAGATGCTGAAAATGATATAGCGGAAATTTATGATGGAAAGACGACAGAACTGATTGAAAGAATTAATTATAGATAAGAAAAAACGCTTCGATTATGAAGCGTTTTAATTTATGATTTTGGATTCTATATTAGGTGTTGTAAGAATATAATATCCATCTTTTTCACGATAATTTTCATTTTCAATTTCATCGGTTTTGTCATAGATCCAGACTGCCTCAGCTTCGATGTTATTTTCTTTTAGCTTTTCTAAATAGGCAACACCTTCCTGATAAGTCATTGTGTAAAGAGTGGTAGAAAGTATATCGGCAATTCCGCTATCTTTACATAAGATAGTGACACTTTTTGCATGGCGGGCAGGATAAAGAGTATCGGGATCAATAATGTGATGCATGATATTTCCATCATGAATAAAATAACGCTGATAATCACCACTCGTTACAAAGGCTTCTTGTCCCCCAAGTTCTAACGTGATGATAGATGTTGTACTGTTTTGTAAAGCAGGCGTCAGGATTCCAGTACGCCATAAGTCACCATTAAGCTTGTTGCCAAGGAATTCTACATTACCTCCTGCATTGACATACCCATTAGCATATCCTTCTTCAAGAAGCATTTCAGTAACTTTTTGAGTTGCATATCCCTTTGCGACTGCTCCAACATCCAGACTGGCACAGGACTGATTCAAATAGACAGTATTTTTTTCATCATTGATTTCTACTTTATCCCATCCTGTACATGCTTTAGCGTTTTGCAGTTCTTCTTCAGCAGGTAACACATATTCTTCACCGTTGAGAGCTTTTTCTCGAACATCGTGCCATAGGCTTAGTACAGGACCTAATGTGACATCAAACTGATAATTGCTTAGCTCACTGTATTCTTTTGAAAGAAGGAGCATATCAATGATTTCCTGAGATACTTCCACAGGCTGAATACCAGCATTATCATTGATCGTTTTGATATTAGCAACATCATAATCGTGATATTTATCGAAAAGAGAATTGTAATATAGAAAAGCATCTGATGCTTTTTTAAAAGCAGCATCAAATTCTTCCTGACTATCTGTATATAGCTGAATAGAAATTACTGTATCAAAGCCTGCCTGCATGGTTGAATCATTATATGCCTGTTTTTCTTTTGGAGAACATCCGATAAGCAGAAGGCTGATAAGTAGTAAACTTGTTTTTTTCAATTTAATCACCTGTTTTATTATACTGTGAGTATATATATAAATCAAGAAAGGATTGCTTTAGTTATGAGAAAAAACTTTTTTATATATTAGGAAATTTCATTTTTTGATTGATAGAAAGATGATGAAAGAAAATAAAAAAAGTTAAGTGTGATTTATGTTATGATAATATATATCATTAATTTGAAATTATAGTATCATTATTGTTATTAATATGATATAATATATGTACAAAACATCTCATTTCTGTCAAGGAGGCATCATGAAAGTCTTTTCTCTTTCCAACCGTTTCTATTACCGAGAATTCCCTGATCTGAAGAACACCGTTCTTCATGATCTTGATGTCTATAACCGTGTCCTTCATAAGGCCTATAAATGTCTTTACGATCGTGCCTATAAGGGAGCCTCGTTTAAGGACAGCGAGCTTCATCAGCTTCTTAAAAAGCAGTTTCATCTCAATGACTATATCCCTCTGTCTGCTGTCCATGAAGCCAAGGCCCTGCTAAAGGCTAATGCTGCCTTGAATAAAAAACTGATCCAGAAAACAGATAAAAGAATGAATAGGATCAGAATGAAGATCAGAGAAAAGGAAACGGAACTGGAAAAGGTCATCTGTGAAAAGGAAAAGATGATCCGGAAAACGAAACTGCATGGNGTCTTCGCTTTGGTACTATGTCAAGAAAAAGTACCAGTTAAATTGATAGTTTTGTAATTTTGTAGTGATTGTATTTGACGATTGTAATATTCTTTTTCATATGAATCTGGACTCATGTATTGACAATGTCCATGTATTCTCACTGTGTTGTAAAATGTTTCTATGTATTCAAACACTAATCTCTTCGCTTGTTCATAATCCCATATTTTATATCTGTTTATCCACTCCCTTTTCAATAATGAATGAAATGATTCTATGCATGCATTGTCCCATGGTGTCCCTTTTTTTGAATAACTTCTCTTTAAATCTTTAGTTAATTCTCTGTATTCCTCACATGTAAACTGTATGCCGCGATCACTATGTATGACCAGTGGATGATTCACATTTCGCCGCTTCTTGGCTCTTTTAATGACTTCCAAAACTGATGAGGCTTTCATGTCCTTTGTAAGCACCCATGCTATGATCTTTCTTGAATACAGATCCATGATGCTCGTTAAATAGACAAAACCATCTGTATATGTCCATATATACGTGATGTCTGTACACCATGCTGCATCCGGCTTTTCAGGATTGAAATCCCTTTTGAGGATATTCTTGAGTTTGCTGCTGAAATCTTTTGATATCGTTGTTTTTGTTTTGGGCTTGATGTAGCACGCTTTTATGCCCATTTCATGCATATAATTGGTTACTGTCTTCTGTGATATTTTTAGTCCTTTTTGTCGGAGAATATATGTTATTTTTGGTGCTCCATAGACTTCCTTGCTTGTTTCATAAATTCCCCTGATCATCTTCTTGATTTTCTCCTTATTGCTCTGTTGCTTTGATTTCTTTCGATGGAGCCAGCTGGTCAAGCCACTTCGTGATATGCCGATAATCCTACATACTGACCTTATTGAAATGCCTCTTATTCCTATATTTTGTTCAACATATTCCTTTACTGCCTGATAGATGGCAGCTACTGGCTGTTGAGAATGTTCATAGCTTTTTTTAATATTTCAACAGCATCCTTAAGGTCTCTGTTTTCTTTTTTCAGACGTGCAATTTCCTTAGCTTCATCACTCGAAAAATTGCCAGAGCCCCTAAAAACATTCGATTTATCATCGGTTGAAGCATATTCATTCACCCATCTGTAAAGAGAACTTGTAGATATTCCAAGATTTGATGCCACCTCTTCACAGGTTAAATCAGGATGTTCTTCTTTGTATTTGACTGCATTTATTTTAAATTCTTTATCAATGACTTTCTTTTTACTGCTCATAGTATTCAAAACCTCTTTTCAATTTTATAAACAATATCTGTATATCTTTCTCGCAATAAAGATAGTCTTTTCTTTATTAAAAATCAAGATTGATCTTTGGAGAATTTCTCAGTTTAACTGGCCCTAAATTAATACTAGCACTA
>NZ_LT629969.1:591715-1142437 GCF_900104665.1 Traorella massiliensis
CGACAGAAAAGGGAATCTGGTAAAGGCATGGAGGATTCCATTGAAAGAAAGAGGAACAAGGAACCAGAGGGAATATGAAAGGTATGTGGCAGTGAAACGGATCGTAGAGGAATGTGCGGGCAAGAAAAAGAATCTGATCATGGAAGATTTAGAATTCGAGAGGAAGAAAGAAGAGAGCCTGTACAGGGACAGGAACTATAACCGGATGCTGGGAACATTTGCATATAAGAGGCTGGAGGAGAAGATCGAAAGGAAATGCATGGAAAAAGGAGTATATTTAAGGAAGGTGGATCCAAGGCACACAACGCAGATCGGGAAGCTGAAATATGCGAAGCGGCTAGGGCTAAGCATCCACCACAGTGCAGCGTATGTGATTGCAAGGAGGGGAGAAGGGTACCGGGAAAGGATACCGAACGAATATCATGAATACAGGGAATGGAAAGAAGTGATCAGGGATCTGGGGAAAGCGACATTGGAGGAATGTCAGAGAACTCCCTATTTATGCCTGTTCAGATAGAAAAGAAGCAGGACCCGGCAGTCATGCGATTCACTGGAAGATGGAAGCATGGCAAAGGGATGGAATCCTGCCAGAAAAAAATAATAAGCTGACACTGGAACATTTCGCCAATGCCTTACGCTTCAGAGAGGAGCAAAAGAAGGAGATGTGAAGGTGCCGGTGGAACCACGCCGCTAGAAAGGCAGGTGGGTATGCAGATAGGGAGTTGCTTATTTGCATATGATTTTGGTTACAAAATCATTTTCTTGTGTGTTAAATGAGAAATAAAGGACATAATAAAAGACAAAACATAATTATTTGAAACTGTCTAAGGAAAAGATATCACAAAGGAATGAAGTTTGATAAATTATATTATAAAATTATGTGAGAATATGTTATAATAACAGAGATGTCGTTTTACACGATTGTAAGAAGAGGAAGGTGACGAAATGTCTTTGTTTAGAGGGTCCATGCGTACCCATATAAATGGGCACAAAGAGTTGAGTGAACATGCAGATATCATCACTTTGGTTCCTGAAAAGGTTGCGATTCCATTGTATTTTGGTACAGAAATGAATCCACAAATACTTGTTCAGCCAGGAGATGAGGTGAAAGCTGGAACAAAAATTGCACAGTTCAACAGCCGCTTTGTAGTTCCTATATATTCTAGTGTTAGTGGTAAAGTAGAAGCTGTTGAAGACCGATTACATCAGAGCTTAAAGAAGGTCAAGCATGTAGTTATTTCTAATGATAAAAAATATACAAAAGAAGAAAATCCTGTGCTGGATTATAAAACTGCTACTCGTGAAGAGTTAGTGGATTTTATGATGAATGCTGGGATTGTCGGCTGCGGTGGAGCAGGTTTTCCTGCTTATGTAAAGTATAAAGATGTTAAGGATGTTGAAAATCTGATTATTAATGCTGTGGAATGTGAACCTTATATTACCAGTGATTATAAAGTCATGGAAAATGATTTTGACTTGGTGCTTACAGGTATAAAGGCGATGAAGAAGATGAGTGATGCGAAAAAAGTATTGATCGCTATTAAGAAAACACATCCTGAACTCATTCAAAGTGTCAGCGAAAAACTGAAAAATGAAAAGGATATCGAATGTATCAGTGTGCCTGATGTTTATCCGATGGGGTGGGAAAGAACGCTTGTGTATCAATTGACGAAAAAGCGTTATGATAAACTTCCACTGGAAGTTGGATGTATAGTGAATAATGCAACAACAGCCTATATGTTTGCGAAAGCATTGACAACGGGTGAACCGATTGTTAGCAGGATGCTGACGGTAAGCGGAGACGCAGTAAAGAAACCGTGCAATGTAATAGCACCTGTAGGAAGCAGTGCACACGATGTGATTGAAGCTTGTGGCGGTTATACGACAGATGATGTTGTTGTCTGCTTTGGCGGTCCAATGATGGGGACTACGATTACGACAGATGATGTCTGTGTAGAAAGACAGAATAATGCTATTACGGTATTGAAAAAAGTAGCGATTGATGAAGTTGCCTGCTTAAGATGTGGAAGCTGTTCTGATCATTGTCCTAGTGGTTTGCAGCCAGTACGTATCGTTCAGGCAAACAAATTAAAAGATATGGCACGTTTGGAAAAACTAAATGTCAGTAAATGTATTGAATGTGGAATGTGTACATATGTTTGTCCTTCTAAAATTGCAGTTACAGAAAATGTACGCCGAGCTAAGCGAGCCTATCAAATGTCGAAGGCTAAGAAATAGGGGGAAGTGACGATGAAATTTAATTACAGTCCGGCTCCAAATTATCGCAGTACAAACTCGACTAAAAGAATCATGTTTGAACTGTTATTGGGGCTGATAGTTATTTATTTGTATTCACTGTTTTATTATGCGACAAACTATGGTAGCGAATATGTTGTTCAGGCAGTGCTGATCATGGCAGCATCGCTTGGAGGCTGTATGCTTACTGAAATAGTTTGGGCATTAGTCATCAAAAAAGATGTTGTTTCATATTTAAAAGGGTCATTTCCTTGGATTACAGGTGTAATTTTAGCGCTTATGGTGTCTGTTAACACACACTGGTATGCAGTTGCAGTGGCAGCGGTTCTTTGTACGATTTTCGGAAAACTGGCTTTTGGCGGCTTTGGACAGAATATCTTCAATCCGGCAGCTGTTGGAAGAGCGATAATCTTAACAGCATTTTCAAGTATGGTAGCGGCGGATATTACGACAGGCGCTACACCGACAACATTAATGGCTAATACATATTCATGGTGTGTAACAGATGCTGGCATGGTCAATGAATTATTGAATTCTGTTGGTGGCCTTGGTGGTTTACTGTTTGGTTCTCATCCTGGAGCTTTAGGTGAAACTTGTGGAATTCTAATCATTGTGGTAGGAATCATTCTTGCAGTACGTAAGGTTATTGATTGGCGAGTACCTGTTGTTTATATAGGAAGTGTCTTTGTGATGACAGCAGTTATGGCATTATTTAAAGGCATGGGTATGTGGTATCCTGTTTACCATGTATTAAGCCGTGGGCTATTGTTTGGAGCTTTCTTTATGGCAACTGATCCGGTTACTAATCCGACAAGTGCATCAGGAAGAGTTATTTTTGCATTGGGCTGTGCTATTTTGACGGTGTTGATTCGTGTAAAAGCCAATCTTCCGGAAGGTGTTTTATATTCTATCCTGATCATGAATGCATGTACACCGATGATCGAACGTGTCTGTGACTGTGAACAAATTAAAGGCTTAAGGAATGCCGTTATTACATTTGTATGTCTAGCTGTTGTTGGTCTTGGATGTGGTGTATTGGCAATTCATGCGGTTGAGCCTGCCGCAGCACAAACACCTGTTGAAGAAGAAAATAACAGCAGTTCAGGTGGAAGTGAAACAGGAATGGATTTCAATACAGAAATCACTAATACGACAGAGAATAGCGATGGAAGCGTAACTTATACGGTAAGTGTAGACGGCTATGCAGTCTATAATCATGCAGACGGAAAGCCAAATGTCATAGAGGTTACGGTTTTAGATGGAACAGTACAGAATGTAGTCGTTGTAGAAGCTAATGATACACAGCATGTTGGCGATCAGATTGCAAATGAAGACTTTACAAGCCAGTTTGCAGGTATGACACTGGATACACTTGAAGTTGAGCCACTGTCAGGAGCAACAATTTCAAGCACTTCGGTACAGAAAGCGGTGCAGGCAGCACTTGAAGCGGCACAGGAGCCAGCAGGTGAAGAAAACGGCAACAGTACAGGAGGAATGGATTTCAACACAGAAATCACTAGTACGACAGAGAATAGTGATGGAAGCGTAACTTATACTGTAAGTGTAGACGGCTATGCAGTCTATAATCATGCAGATGGAAAGCCAAATGTCATAGAGGTTACGGTTTTAGATGGCACAGTACAGAATGTAGTCGTTGTAGAAGCTAATGATACACAGCATGTTGGCGATCAGATTGCAAATGAAGACTTTACAAGCCAGTTTGCAGGTATGACACTAGATACACTTGAAGTTGAGCCACTGTCAGGAGCAACAATTTCAAGTAATTCAGCATATCATGCAGTATTAGCTGCTTTGGAGCAATAGGAGGGGTCTTATGAAAAAAATCATTCATTTAACGCTTTTCCTAGCTGTGATTTCTGCAATTGCCGGAGGAGCATTGGCAGCTGTCAATAATCTGACGGCACCAATTATTGAAGAAAACGCATTAGCAGAAGTAAGATCTACGCTGGAAGAATTTTTCCCTAACGGAAACTTTACAGAAGTAGAAATTAAGGGAGAAGTTGAATATATTACAAATATTTATGAAGCTGAGGGTGAAGGTGTAATCTATAAAGTCAGCGTTCAAGGTTTTAGTGATACTATTACCTATCTTGTCGCAATTGATAATGATGGTAATTTTTCAGGATATAAGGTAACTCAAATTAATGATACACAAGGTTATGGTTCACGTGTAGCGGATCCTGAGTTCTATGAATCCTTTATTGGTCAGTCAATTGATGATCAGGTTGATACATTAAGTGGTGCAACAGTTTCATCTACCGCTGTTGTAAATGGTCTTGCAGAAGTTGTGAATTATCACAACGAGAATTATTAGGAGGGGATCTTTATGAAACGTTTTGAAAATTTTAAAGCGGGTTTCATAAGTGAAAATCCGATCTTTGGACTTTATCTTGGATTATGCTCTACATTGGCAATTTCTACGACGCTCAACAATGCTATTGGCATGGGTGTGGCAGTTACACTTGTATTAGTAATGTCTAATGTTATTATTTCATGTATTCGTAAGATTACACCGGATGAAATTCGAATTCCGGTATATATCGTTGTTATTGCGGCATTGGTAAAGATTGTTCAGATGCTTGTAGAAGCTTATACGCCTGAATTAAATACAGCATTGGGAATTTTCTTGCCATTAATCGTGGTTAACTGCATTATTCTGGGACGTGCTGAGGCATTTGCCAGTAAAAATGGTGTCATAGATTCGCTGGTAGATGGCTTAGGTATGGGGCTAGGTTATACGCTTGGACTTTTAGCTATGTCGGTAGTTCGTCAGATTATCTCTACAGGAACATTAAGTTTCACGAATCCGTTTAATACAAATTTTATTATTTTTGAAACTACGTTTTTCCCAAGTGAATATGTAGTATCTATATTTAGTCAGCCAATTGGCGCCTTCTTTACTTTTGCTTGTTTGGCTGCTGCCTTAACAGCTTTCAAAAACAGCAAAAATAAAAAGCCTTGGAAGATTGGCGGAGGTATCGTTGCAATTGTTTTAGTTGCTTTTATCGCATTAAGAAGTGATTTTATGGTTGATACTGCCGCAGCACAAACACCTGTTGAAGAAGAAAATAACAGCAGTTCAGGTGGAAGTGAAACAGGAATGGATTTCAACACGGAAATCACTAATACGACAGAGAATAGCGATGGAAGCGTAACTTATACGGTAAGTGTAGACGGCTATGCAGTCTATAATCATGCAGACGGAAAGCCAAATGTCATAGAGGTTACGGTTTTAGATGGAACAGTACAGAATGTAGTCGTTGTAGAAGCTAATGATACACAGCATGTTGGCGATCAGATTGCAAATGAAGACTTTACAAGCCAGTTTGCAGGTATGACACTGGATACACTTGAAGTTGAGCCACTGTCAGGAGCAACAATTTCAAGTAATTCAGCACAGAAAGCGGTGCAGGCTGCACTTGAAGCAGCTAAGTAGAAAGGAGAAAACATATGAGTGAATTATTTACATTGTTTCTTGGCGCTGCCATTATCAATAATATTATTCTAACCAGATTTTTGGGTATGTGTCCTTTCCTTGGCGTTTCTAAAAAAGTAGATAGTGCTTTAGGAATGGGTGCTGCAGTTACTTTTGTAATTTTTGTATCAAGTATCGTAACTTATACTCTTTATTATCAGGTGTTAGAACCAGCTGGTTTGGAATACATGGATCTGATTACATTTATTTTAGTTATTGCGGCATTTGTACAGCTTGTAGAAATGATCATCAAGAAATTTTCACCAGCTTTGTATAAAGCTTTAGGTATTTATTTACCTTTGATCACAACGAACTGTGCGGTATTGGGTGTCGCATTAGATAATATTTCTAATGGCTATGACTTTGCGGAAATGTGTACTTATTCTTTGGCTGTACCTATCGGTTTTGCTTTGGTTCTATTTATTTTCTCTACGATTCGTGAACGTTTAGATACAGCAAATACACAGCCGTCTTTTAAAGGAAATCCAATTGCACTCATTGTGGCTGGATTGATGGCTTTAGCATTCTCAGGATTAGCAGGGCTGGTATAATATGACAGGGATTATCATATTAGTGGTGCTGGCTGCTGGATATGGCTGTTTCTATTATCTGAATCACAAAACGCCAGTGCCTAAGGGCTGTGAAAATCTGAAACAGGCCTGTCATGGGTGTAAAGATTTTTCATGTGGAAATCACCCTAGCCAAAATTAAGGAGGAACTATGATACAAGCAATCATTTTGATGCTCGTTCTAGGAGCAATCCTAGGATTGGGTTTAGGTCTTGCCAATAAATTTTTAGCAGTTAAAGAAGATGAACGTATTGAACATGTTACGCAGCTTTTACCTGGTTATAATTGCGGATCTTGCGGTTATCCGGGATGTAGTGGTCTAGCGGAAGCATTGGTGAATGGAAAAGTAAAAAGCGTAAGTACTTGTCGTCCATCTAAAGCAGATAAAAAACAGGAAATTGTTGACTATTTGAATGCTGCTGAAGGTCCTAATGGTGAAAAAGTAACAGTAACATTATAGTATAAGGAGATCGGTTAGATCTCCTTTTATTTTATAACTTGTGTCATCATGTGAAGTGAACCATTCGTATGATAATTGATAAGAGAAAGATGAATAGGAAAAGTTACTTTGACGTCGTAGCGCTGATCAGTTGGGGTAATGTTCAATGTACATGAAGAACAGTATTTTTTTCCATTATCAATTAATTCATAGACTGAATCATCTAGACGGTTTTGATGTTCAATTTGAGTAACGACATAGTTCTGGTATTGCCTTGCCTGATTATAAGTCATTAAAATTTGCATAAAATTTAATCCAAAGACAATCATTGGCAATGCGAAAATCATGATAAATCCAAATTCAAAAGCACCTTTCATAGATTAAAGAGGTGATTCTTCTGTCATTTTATCCCATTGAGTTTCAATTGTATCTTGCATCGTACCTCTAAACTCACTGGCAAATAAAATCATGCCTGAAGCAATGATCGTTACGATCAGTACAAGTCCATATTCTTCAAAAAAAGCTTTCATAGGAACCTCCTTTACATTCCGTTCATAAACATATTCATGACAACCTCACACATAATTGCTAGAAATAAGAGTGTCACGCCAAAAAGGGGAATCATAGAAAACCATTCATAAATAGCCATTGCATCTTTATGGTGTTCCTCTCTTTCGCTTCTTAACCACTTTGTAGTTGTTTGTATCATACGGTTAAATTGCAGATAAGCATCATCTTTACCAACGGTGTTATATCGATATAAAAGTTTCATTGCTCGCTCGATCTCGCTGAGGCGATAAGCGCTAAGAAAATTTAAATAGGGGGTAATATTTAAGGCATCCTGATCAATTTCATCAATAAGTTTTTTTAAATCATTCTGTATCAACGTAGGTGCATGATCCAAAGACAGACGTAGTGACTGTGCAACAGTGTTGCTTTGAAGGAGGATTTGCAGCTGTCTTAACCAGATTGGAAACTGAAATTTTAAAAGACGGCTTTTTCTTTTCACGTTTTGTTTTAATATCCAATAATCCTTTTTTAAAAGGAAGATAAAGATAAGTAAGATAAGAAAGAGAAAGGTAAAAGAATAATCTAGCTTGCTCCATAAGCATAGAGGAATCAAAGCAATTTTGCTTTTGCGAATTCTTTTGAGTAAATACTTCTGCGAGTCTTCATGAATCAGTTCATTGAGATCATCTTCATGAATCAAAGAAGCAAGCAGAGGATCAAACGTTTTATGAAAAAGAAATAGCAATAATACGATAATTACAGGAAGGATGACTTGGATCATAGGGTTTCCTCCTTCTCAAACCATGATTTTGAAAAGATGCGATGAGCCATGAAAAGAGTAAATAAAAGTGATGATAAGAAAATAAGTATAGATAACTGATAGATATCACTATTAGTATTGAAAGAAATTTCCGCAAGCATATTTTTTGATAAAAAAGCAATACCGATGGAAAGCAAACACAGACCCATCATTTTGTTTTTCGTGCTCACTTGATTTTTCTTAAAACTATAGATATCCTCAATCCAGTCATCAATATCATCTTGAATTAAATCTAAGCCTTCACTAAAGCTTCCTCCATGTTTTTCAATTGTCGCAACTAAGGTAATTAAATTGTGAACAATAAAGTGTGGCTGATAATCACTCAAAATCTTTAACGCTGCTTCGACATTTCCTTCCTCCATTAATCTTTCTTTCATTTTTAAAATCAGTATATGTATTTCACCTTCGCAGACTTTTTCGCATTCACATAAAGATGGATAAGTTTTAGGGTTTAGTTTGAATACAGCAATAAAAGTCTGAAGAAACATTGTGAAACTATTAAAGATTTTTTCTTGATAAGAGTGAAAAAGAAGCCAAATAATGATATGAGGAAGCATGAATAAGGATATAAGAGCTAATAAAAGATAGGTTTCAATACGTACTTCGAATTGATAACAAAGGAAATATAAGGCACAGAGAAAGAAAGCCGTACTAAAGAGATGGGTTTTTATATCATAGTTGTAACCATAGGTCAGAATTGTTTTTCTTAGCTCCTGATATCCTTTTCGATTAAAGATCGCATATTTAAAGAAATTCTTTTTCTTAGAAAAATTTAGAGCTAGTAAAAGAAAAATAGCTAAGATATAAACGAAAATCATCATTTGGACCTCTCCATCTTTAATTTTAGTTTTAGTCTTTCAGGCATATCTTCTAAATGTAATTTACCATCATAGATGATATGACTTTGTGCCTGTTCATCTTTGACATCAAAACAAACTATCTGTTTCAAAAAACGACGAATTCCTTTTTCACTGATATTAGCTTCCAAATGGATACCAAAATCGATGGATTCATGAATACTGTTTAAGATGATCTGATTACTGATTTCTACATTTTCAAACATATGTAAGATACGACTTGGAATCTTTTGCGCATCATAAGCATGAATCGTTGAAATCAAATGAGTGCCAGTAGAAATGCTTTCTAAAAGATGAACCACTTCATGACTGCGTACTTCAGAAACAAGCATCCAGTCCGGTCGTTGTCTTAAAGATGCTTTGATAGCATCGACATAACTGAAACGATCACTTACTCTTAAAGCCACAACATCTTTATCTTCAAAAATATCATGAGCTCGAAGTTCTAATGTATCTTCAATCGTAATGATACGTTCACTATCTTTAATGAATTGTGTCAGATATTTCATCAGCTCGGTCTTTCCTGAAGAGGGAAGTCCGGATATCATGATATTACAATGATGTTCCACCATTTTTTTTAAAAGCTTTAGTACTTCTGTACTTGCATATCTCTCTTTCACCATCTTCTTATCATTCAATCTTAAGACAGCAGGAGTCTTACGTATCGAAATGCTATGTCCGCTGCGAGCGATAGAATGATGTAAGATGCTGATGCGTAAATCCTTGGTTTCAGCTTCAATAATGGGAGAAGATACATTAAAGCTGCAATTGACATAATTTGCCATCTTGAAACAAAACTGCTGAATGAATTCATCTTCATCAAAAGCTTCACAATATCTTCCTTTTGAGAGATGATCGATCCATAAATGCCTTCCATTGTAATTGATGTCCGTGATGTTTTCATCCTCAATATAAGGAGTTAATGGACCAAAATCAAAGCTATTCATACAAAAGTGGAAGAAGGACGCTTTCCTCGTTCAACAAACATTCTTCCTCTTGTGGGTAAGCTGTTGCATAAAGATCAATACTACCCATTTCACTTGCTTTTTTCAACAAAGCAACATATTCTTCATCTACCGCTAAATTAATGACACTTGGTACATTCAACTCACTTTTCTTCATATCGATACCTTTGCGATCAACAACATTGATAATTCGTACGCCCCATAATAAAGCATCACTTACAGGATTTTCTTTTTTAGGTGAAAGTGTGACATAAACATCGATCATCTGATTGTTTGTTAAGGAATTGCCTGAGCTTTTAACTAAATCAATAGGTAAAGAAAATACATTTTGACCTTCTTTTAATTTTAATGCTGGATAATCCGGAAGCTCTTCTTCTTCAAAAAGCATTGACTGATATAAAAGCGATCCTTTAGGAATGATTCCTTCAATTTCTGTATATTTACCAATCGCTTCCTCTATATCTAAAATACAATCTTCATTCAAAAGAGCTTTGCTTACCTTAACAGTTTCAAGCATTCCTTCTTCAATTTTAGTACGTGGCTCGATCTGCACTTTAGCAATCGGTACTTCTACCAGATCTAATTGCTTGTCTAAAAGAATCTTAAAAAGCAGCACATTGACTATTACGAGTGCGATAAGCCCTATTAAAACCGTATTCTTTTTCATTCACTCAACTCCTCTACCATGGCTTCATCCACTTCAATCCTCATTCCCTTTAGCTTACTTTCATTGACAGCTTGACAATGAATTCTCATAAACAAGGGTTCTTTCATAAAACCACTTAATGTCAGATCATAGGTATAATCCTCAAGTGCTAATTCTTTAAAATAAGCAGTAAAAGTTTCGAAAGCATCTTGAGCTTCAAACTCACTCTGATCGACATAATCAGCCATTGTTGAAAGCAAAGCTCTTTTTACAGCCATTTCGGTTACATTTTGTGTATGATCAAACTGTACATACCAGCAAAATGAAAGAAAAAGGACAAAGGATCCAATGATCATGCTGTAGGCAATGAAAATTGACTTCATAAATATTACCTCCTACTATTTTATATGCATCAAAATTACAAATTTCCCAAAAAAAGTAGAAAAAATTCATAATTATTTAACATCAACATGAAATCGACATCATTTGCATCAAAATGATCTAAGATAAGTAGATGAAAATAAAACCAATTTATCAGTTAATATTTATGATCCTCCTGATGCTTTTAGTTATTGGAATCATCCTTAAAGATGACTATTCAATTATATTGATACAACTTTCTAAAATTTCTCTTATCGCTTATCTGCCTATTCTTTTTCTTTGCGCTTCTTTAGGAATGATACAAGGCTGGATATTATATAGGTTAGCTAAACCTTATCAAACTAATTTTAAAATATCAGAAGGAATCTTATTCGCTTTTAGCGGCAGTTTCTTCAACAGTGTGACACCTTTAGGCGGAGGGCAGGTATCGTTAACATATATTTTAAGAAAAAAGCATTTTAGCTATACTGAAATAGCTGCGATTTTATGGAAAGATTTTTTCTTATTTCAATTGGCACTGATCATAACAGTAACCATGATCTTAGGTATAAGCATGAAACAGGCTTTGCTTGCCTTTCCTAAAACAGTGGTATGGATTCTATTCGGTTATTGTATCAACATATCTGTGATTCTATTTCTTTATTCCATGAATCGTTTTCCTCAATTATATATAAAAATATCAAGTCTTCTGATTTTATTCCTTAAAAAGCTTCATTTTATTCAAGATCCTGAAACATTATTTATAAAAGGAAAAGACATGATCGATCAATTCAATATCCATACTTCTCAGCTAAAACAAAATAAAAAAGAAACGTTTCTAATTATCATCACTCATGGTTGCCGTCTTTTGCTGCTTTATGCCGTACCTTATCTCATTGCACTTTTACTTCAATTACCTCTGACACTAGAAGATTTGTTTCGAGTCATATCTATTTCCTGTTTTGTGCATATGCTGAATGCTTTGACACCGCTTCCGGGAGATGCCGGATGGAGCGAAGGCATGTTTATATTTCTGTTTATGAGCATGTTCACCAAAAGTGCTGCCGTAAGCATGATGATCTTATGGCGTTTTGCTACTTTTTATTTGAATATTATTTTAGGTGCCTGTTGTTTTATTATGTTAAAAAGAAAGTATGAATCATCTAAATGAAACAAATATATCTATCCTTTCAAAAAAATGAAACAGAAGATATCTGTATTTAAAGGATTAGATCAAATAAAATTCCGCTCTCTACTTTGAAAGCGGACTCTTTTAAACTAAAAAATCAATGACATGTCCTACCAGATTTCATTTGCAAGGGTTGAATCTGATATACCATTATTTACAAAACTAAAAATCGATCAGATGAGTTTTACAAGTAAGGACACATCCTTTTTCAACCTTGTGCTTTTATATCAGTAATAACTAGCTCATATCCTTTATACTGATGGTGAAAACTGTATTGATACCAGGAATCGCCTGATAAGTACCATCTTTTTTCATTGATAAGAGGACCATTGATAAAAGCTAGTATTTTTATATTCTTCTTCTGATGCAGTTTCTTCGATTGAATAACGTTACATTTCAATGTTAGAAATTGCTATTAAATCATCTAAGGCTGTACTGCGAATTATCATATCTTATGAACTTATTTCTCTGATTCTTGCGGTTTTATGAACTTTATGTCTTGTATTCGATCTATTAAAAAAGAAGAAACAGTGACTGTAATTAAAGAAAAAATAATTCTTTGATAAGGAATGTAAGTAAGTGATAATCCTAATACAGTTAGATCACTAAAAAGATAGGCGTAAGATAAACGACAGTGAGTAACATGTGAAATCGTCAGTGCTAAAGCATCATCGCCCCCGCTTGAACCACCTTGCCGTACGATCATACCTACACCTGCACCGACAAAGATTCCTCCTAATATAGCCGCTAACAGTGGAGTATCACTAAGATTTGGCAGCATTGGCGGAAAGAGCTCCCATACTTTATAAAAAAGGGAAACACTGAGTGTAGATAAGATAGATGTAACAATAAAGTGACCTCCCAGATAACGAAATGCCAATAAATAACAGCAGATATCTAATATAGGTGTAATGTAGGCAGGTGATATGTGAAACCAGTGCTCGATCAATAACATCAATCCAATGACTCCGCCTTCTGTAATATTACATTGCTGATGAATGTTATGAATACCAAAGGATGTAATCATAGCACCTATAACGATAAGGATCATTTTTTTTATAGGTAATCGATGTATAAAAGATGACATAAAAACCTCCTTGTATTTTGTAAGTGAATATAGATATAATAAAGGATATAGTAACTATAATGTCAAGGAGATTTTATGAAAGATTTATTTTCTATTGGAGAAGTATCAAAGTACCAGAATATATCGAAACAGACACTCATTTATTATGATAAGATTGGTTTATTTTGTCCTGCTTATGTAGATCCAAATACAGGTTATCGCTATTATAGTGCAGTCCAAATTGATTATCTGGATACGATTTTGATCATGAAAAAGATTGGTTTTTCACTCCGTGAAATAAAAGAACACATGCGTAATTATAATATTGACCGTTCACTCATACTTTTTAAAAACCAGCTATCCGTTATTGAAGAAAAGATTAAAGAACTCCGTCTGATTCAAAGCAGGGTCAAACATCGCTGTGAACAAATGGAACATTCAAGATCATACAAAGAGAATGAAGTGATCATAGAAAAGATCGAAGAGCAGTATATATTGACTGAAGCTGTTAAGAAACCTTATTCATTAAAAGAAATTAGTGTTGCTACTAAGAAATGTTTTTCTAAAGCATTTCAAAAACAGTTACCGATCTTTTTTCAATCAGGTGTGATCGTTCCTTTGAAACGTATTGAAGAAAATCGCTTTACAGAAGCCAGTGAAGCTTTTTTACCGATTGAAAAAACAGATAAAATACAAAATATCGTAACTCTTCCATCAGGTAAATGTGTTTATATCTATCATATAGGTGATTATTTATCTATTGGTCACTCTTATAAGAAATTATTGAATTACTGTAAAGAAAATAATTTACATATTATTTCTGATTCTTATGAATTTTGTATCAATGATTATCTGACCTCACATGATGAGGATGAGTATATTACGAAGATCATGTTTTATATAAAATAAAAGCTATTCTATAGTAAAAGAGCTTTTATTATAAATGAATTATTTGATTCTTTTCATTGCTGATGATCTTTAAGGTCATCTTTATCTTTAAGATAATCTAATTTGTGATTAATCTGATACAACTGATAAGCGATAATACTTCCATAAATAATTTCAATAAATGGAACAGGAAAAGTAACTGTAAAACCTATAATTGAACAAATGATTAATGGTATAGCTAATAGTATTAAATGTTTTAGTTTCATATCAATATGTATTACCTAAATGTCAACAGTTTTATCAAATTATCTATTTTTGATTGTTTTCAACTTCTAATTAAGGCATCTCTTTTCTATAAATGTTTATATAATTCAATTACATTAATTGTTAATAAAGTCTTTTCTGATGAAATCCATGTCAAAAGTAAATTTTGTAGGATTAACTAAAGCTATGATGATATATTGACTCAGTTAACGTCAAGTACGATTGTCATTGCGTACACATATTGATTACTATTTGTTTTTGGAAAGTTCCATGCCCCGTATTCAGTTGTCAAAGAGCATTTTTCTTTTTACATAGACAACTAAACATGGAGTATCGAACTGATTTAAAAAGTTTGGATAAAATATAAAAATAAAGCTAATTTGCAGGACAAATTAGCTTATATTTCATAAATGGGGCGACCGATGGGATTCGAACCCACGCATGACGGGACCACAACCCGCTGTGTTAACCACTTCACCACAATCGCCATAGTGCTTTATTATATTACCAAATTCATTACAAATTGTAAAGAGGAAAATGAAAAAAATCTTGCGAAGTAAAGTGAAAAGTTAAATTCTACTTTAATATAGGAAGAGATGAATTTAATCTTTCACAAAATTCATGTTGAATTTACTCTTTCAATATGTCATATTGAAAATGACCGGAAGCAGCCAGAATCACAAAGAAAGGAGGCCCTTATGGCTGCCACAAATAAAAATAAACATATGACCGAAAATGAAAGAAAAATTATTGAATCAAGTATTCGTAATGGTGCCACCCATACGGCCATTGCACAAGTCATCGGTAAAGACAAGTCTACCATAGGAAAGGAAATCAGGCTTCATCGGGTCCTGACTTATAAATGCAATCTTCCTCTGGAATGTGTGAACCGATCCAAATGCTCTCATAATCACAGCTGTAAATTGGAATGCCCTGATTATATCCGGTTTAAATGCTCACGAAGAGACAGAAGTCCCGGGGCCTGCAATGGCTGTTCAAAATTTCATTCCTGCAGATTCAATAAATATGTCTATCAGCCCGAAACAGCTCACAGAGAGTACAGGAATACGCTTGTCGATTCAAGAGTGGGCGTGAACCTGACAACAGAGGAGGCAAAAAAGATGGGCGGAATTGTCAAACCGCTTCTTGATCAGGGCCAGTCCCCTTATCAAATCATTCAGGCTCATCCGGAATTAGGAATTACTGAAAGAACCCTCTATACTTATATCGAAACAGGCGTATTCAGTATTGTCGGAATCAGTGTTATGGACCTAAGACGCCAGGTATCCAGAAAAAAATTCAAGTCTAAGAAAGCCGCTTTAAAAAAGCGTGAAGACAGAAGATTCCTGAAAGGGAGAACCTATAAGGATTACTGTAACTATCTCTCCGAGAATGAGGACGCCAGAATCGTACAGATGGATACGGTATACAACGATATATCAAATGGTCCATTTATTCAGACATTCAAATTTGTGAAATACGGCTTCCTGTTCGGCATCCTTCACGAAGAGAAAACAGAGGAAGCGATGGTTTCAGGCGTGAATGCTTTAGAAAATCTTTTAGGCAGCGAACTTTTCCATGAAGAAGTTGAAATTCTTCTGACAGACCGCGGAAGCGAAATGGCCGATGCAGAAGGAATTGAAAAAAAAGAAAACGGAGCAAGAAGAACCCGTGTCTATTACTGTGATCCGATGCAGTCCACACAAAAGGCAACCCTGGAAAACAATCATATTGAACTGCGCTACATTTTTCCAAAAGAAACAGATTTAAGAGCTCTGGGGCTAACATCTCAGAAAGCCTTGAATACTGCACTGTCGCATATTAACTCGATGTCAAAAGAAAAGCTCAACGGAAAGTCACCCATTGAGCTGATGGAATTTCTTCATCCTGAACTCATGAAGAAATTCAACGATTTTGGAATTACCAGAATCGAAAAAGATAACATTATTCTAAAGCCCTACTTATTGAAAAAATAATGAATTAAAAACCAGCTGCTTCACGGTCTTTCAAACAAAACATAGTAGAATTTAGTCTTTCCAGCCAAAAAAATTTCTAAATTCTCCTATCCTTTATTGCGGCCTTTTTATGTTATCGTCAATAATATTATATACCTGAAACAGTAATTCCTACAATAACAAAAAGCAAATAACTATCCGTCTGTCCTGATAACTATTTCATTTTAGAAATGATGAACGACTAATTTCCACATTTTTTTGTCGCTTTTTAAAGTAGAATTTAACTTTTCACTTCACGAAAAATCTTGCGAATATGTGTAGAATGATTTATAATGAAACCATTAAAGCGATGATAAGGAGTAGTAGATCGTCTAACATCAAATAGGGAAAGAGGGTCAGCGACTGGAAGCCTTCTGTTGATGATTCGATTGAATTCACCTTGGAGTGGGACCAATCCTCCCCCGTCAGCCACGGTTATCGGTATAAAGTGTGTCGCAAGATGAAACAGGATGGTACCGCGCTGAAGGCGTTCCTGCAGGTTGCGATTTTTTTTTATTTTAGAGAGGTAGAAAATGGAAAAGCTAGAGCAGTTAAAAGAAGAAGCGATGCAGGCAATTGAAAATGCCCAAAGTTTATCTGAGCTCCAACAACAAAGAGTTCATTATTTAGGAAAAAAGGGTCCGATTCAGGATGTTATGAAAATGATGAAGGATCTTTCCGCTGAAGAAAGACCAGCTTTTGGTGCTCAGGTCAATGAAATTAAAAAGGCTGTCAGTGATGCGATTGAAGCAAAACGTGGTGAACTTGAAGTTAAAGAAATGAATCTGCGCCTTGAAAAAGAGAAAATTGATATTACATTAGAAGGTTACAAGCCAGTGATCGGTAATATCCATCCATTGACATTAGTTCAACAGGAGCTTGAAGATTTGTTTATCGGACAAGGCTATACGGTAGCAGAAGGTCCTGAGGTAGAACTTGATTTTTATAATTTTGAAAGAGCGAATATTCCTCAGGGACATCCGGCTAGAGATATGCAGGATACTTTCTATATCGATCATGAGCGTCTTTTACGTACGCATACGACAGCGATTCAGACACGTCAATTAGAGCTTCATGCACCTCATCCTATCAAGGTGATCTGTCCGGGTAAGGTGTATCGTCGTGATGATGATGATGCAACGCATTCTCATCAGTTTACACAGATGGAAGGACTAGTCGTTGCTGAAGGTATTCAGTTATCAGATTTAAAGGGAACGCTTGAATTTATGGCAAAGAAAATGTTTGGAGAGAGCCGTGTGATTCGTTTCCGTCCAAGTTATTTCCAGTTTACAGAACCAAGTGTAGAAGTAGATGTCAGCTGTCATGTTTGTAATGGCAAAGGCTGTCCGGTATGTAAAGGAACAGGCTGGATTGAAATCTTAGGGGCTGGTATGGTTCATCCAAATGTTTTGGAAATGGCTGGCTATGATTCGACAAAGATGAGTGGTTTTGCGTTTGGCGTTGGAGTAGAACGTGTAGCAATGTTGAAGTATGGTATTGATGACATTCGTCATTTCTATACAAATGATGTACGTTTCTTAAAGATGTTCAAACGTTTCGATTAGGAGGATTTTATGATTACAAGTAAAAAATGGCTCAGCCAGTATATGAATTTAAGTGATATAACAGCTCAGCAATTGGCAGATAAAATGACTGAAGCTGGTTTAGAGGTTGAGGGAATTGAGCCTTTGGCACAAGGAACCCATCTGGAAATCGGTTATGTGAGAGAATGTGTAGATCATCCTGATAGTGATCATCTTCATGTTTGTCAGGTAGAACTTGCCGATGGCTGTGAACAAATCGTCTGTGGAGCACCGAATGTTCGTGCCGGACTAAAGGTCATCGTAGCTAAAGTAGGAGCTCAATTGCCTGAAGTTGAAATTAAGAAAAGTGTGATTCGTGGGGTTGAAAGCAATGGTATGATCTGTTCGCTTTTAGAACTAGGTGTTGATCCAAAGCAGTTAAGTGATGATCAGAAAAATGGTATTGAAGAATTAGGAGAAGATGCAGTTGTAGGTGGTAATCCATTAGCATATTTAGGATTAGATGATGTACTGCTGGATGTCGGTTTGACACCTAACCGCAGTGATTGTCTGGCAAGTTTTGCACTTGCCAAAGAAGTAGGTGCCATCCTTCATAAAAAAGTAACTTTACCTGATTTTGAAAATGCCAGTGATATTGGTGAAAAGACGCAGTTAAAGGTATCTTCAACGACGGATAAATGTCCTTTATTCTTAGGAAAAGTCATCAAAGAAGTGACCATCAAACCATCACCAAAATGGATCCAAGAGATCCTTCATGCAGCAGGTGTAAAATCAATCAACAACGTGGTGGATATTTCCAATTTAGTTATGCTGGAAACAGGTCAGCCAACACACTTCTACGATATTAACAAGATGCATCAGGATATCGTAGTTAGCACAGGCTTTGATACTGTTTATACTGCTTTAGATGGTGTTGACTATAAGATCGAACCTGAAGATATCATGATCACAACACATGGTGAACCTGTGGGTATTGCCGGTTTAATGGGTGGTGATGATTCTAAGATCGATGAAACGACCAAGGGAATCATTATTGAGGTGGCTACTTTCGATTATGTACAGTGCCGTAATACAGCTCGTCGTTTAAATATTACGAGTGATGCTTCGATTCGTAATTCAAAAGAAATTGAACCAGGGGCTCCTAAAAAGGCCATGGATCGCTGCGTACAGCTTTTAATTGAATACGCTGACGCTAAAGGCATCGAAGAAACAGCTGTTTATGGAGATCCACACGTTGAAGACACAGCCTTAGAAGTTTCTGTAGAACGTATCAATAAGCGTTTAGGAACACAGTTTAGTGCTGAAGAAATGTGTGATGTACTTCAGTGGCTAGATTTCTCGCCTGTATGTGAAGGTGACCGCATTTCTATTTCAGTGCCAAGTTATCGAAGCGATATTAAGATTGAAGCAGATGTTTCCGAAGAAATCATTCGTCTGATTGGTTATGATCGTTTACAGTCTACCTTGCCACTTATGGAAATGACGCAAGGAGAACTGGATAATCGTCAGAAGATGAATCGCCGTATCCGTACATTATTGACTCAATTAGGTCTTTATGAGTGTGAATCATATACTCTGGTAAGTCAAAAACATATCGATGATGCGATCATGGGAGTTGAACCAGTCGTAGAATTGGCTTCACCAATGAGTGAGGATCGTAAATATGTGCGTAATACGCTTTTACCAAGCATGTTAGATGTGATGGCTTATAATCAAAATCGCAGTGTGAAAGATCTTGCATTGTTTGAATTAAGTCATATCTATAGTGAAAATAAAAATGAAGAACATCTAGGAATCGTAATGTCAGGTGCGATGCAGAAAAGCCGTTGGCAGAAGATCGAGCTTAAAGCAGATTTCTATGCTTTAAAAGGTTTGGCAGAAACGTTATTAAGTGATTTTGGTTTTGAAGGAAGTCGTGTAAAGATCAAAGAAAATGATTTAGATACGACACATTTCCATCCTTATGCCAGTGCTCTTATCTATATAGGAAAAGAATTGTTTGGAATCTTAGGTGTCATTCATCCAATGATGGCTAAAAAATATGATGTATCAAGCGACTGTGTCATGATGGAAGCAAATTTAGAGGTATTATTGAATAATAAAGCTTCTAAGATCAAATTCGAAGGTATTTCTAAATATCCATCAGTTACACGAGATCTTGCATTAGTGGTGAAAAAAGAAATCAAGGCAGGAGATATCGTTGAAACG
This sequence comes from Traorella massiliensis, assembly GCF_900104665.1. GTDB lineage: Bacteria > Bacillota_I > Bacilli_A > Erysipelotrichales > Erysipelotrichaceae > Traorella > Traorella massiliensis. Next base: position 611,787 of record NZ_LT629969.1, read on the forward strand.
ATCAAACGCTGTGATAGAGCCATCGTTAAAAATGTAGAAGTCTTTGACGTATATACAGGTGAACATGTGGCTAGTGACTGTAAGTCAATTGCCTTAAGTATTTTGTTCCAGTCTAAGGAAAAAACTTTGACTGATCAGGAAATCAATAATGTTCATCAGAAGATATTAGATGCTTTGAAAAAAGAATATGACGCAGAATTAAGAGGTTGATGTCCAACCTCTTTTCTTTTATAATAAAACTATGAAATTACAAATTATACACACCAATGACATTCATTCTCATTTTGAAAAGCTTCCGCTGATCAAGACATGTATTCAAAAAAATAAGAAAGAGCATGTACTTGTTTTAGATGGTGGTGACTTTCATGATATGAAATCACTCACACTACTGGGATCCGATGCGAAAGCAGGAATCGTATTTCTTAAAGCATGTGGTTATGATGCCATGACTTTAGGAAATAATGATCTATGGAGCGGTGAAGGAAATTTTGAAAATATCATTCAAAATGAAGATGTAAATGTTCTATCCTGTAATATTGATTACTATCCTTCAAGAGAAATACCTTTGAAAAGGAGCATCATAAAAAAATTTGAAGATGTAAAGGTCTGTATCATTGGTGTTAGCGTGGGCAGTGATTCTTATAATTCTTTTTCTCATCTTTATGGTTTGCATGTCAAAGATCCGCTTGTCTGCATTCAACAGGAAATAGAAACGAATGAGGCAGATATTTATATCCTGTTATCACATATGGGAATCCAGCAGGATAGAGAAATTGCTCAAAAATTGCCCATCGATCTTATCATAGGCGGACATTCGCATACTTTGATGCGAAATCATGAATATGTCAACGGTACTTATATTCATCAGGCAGGAGAGTATGGGGAACATGTAGGTGAATGTTTGATCGATATTGAAAATAAAAAGATGAGATCGGTTACCTCACAAATGTATGATACAAAGGATTACCTTGCTGATGAGCGTATGGAGCAGTTAGTTGTTTTAGAGGAAAGAAAAGCCATCAATGTTTTAAAACAGCCATTTGTGGAACTCCCTTTTGAAATGAGTCATGATTGGGTTTGTGAGGATGATCTGACAAATTTTATTGCAGATGCTTCTTTAAAAGTTATGAGTGATGACTTTGCAATCGCCAATAGCGGCTTATGCCTTCATGGCTTGCAAAGGAAAGTTTCAAAGGCAGATGTATTTGATGCTGCTCCTTCACCTTTAAATGTGTCAAGAGCTTATTTAAAAGGTGAACAAGTTTTAGAAGCGTTAAGGTTATCAATGGATCCAAATTACTGTCTGCATGAAGAAAGAGCTCCTGGTTTTCGTGGTAAAATAATCGGGCATTTAAGTGTAAGCAAAAATGTTGAAGTAATCGTAAAAGAAAATACGATAGAAGTTTTTATCGATGGAAAGGAACTGGAAAAACAGAAAAAGTATCTTGTGTGTGCCAATGATTTTCTTTTTAGAGGAAGCGGGTATCCCTCTTTATTTAGTGAAGATCATTTGGAATTTGATAAATTGATGATCAAAGATGTCATTATTCAGTATTTGTTAGATGAAAAGCTTGTTTTAGATTCTAAAATCAGGCGTATTAAATTTAATATATAAAAGAGGTGAACATATGAAGATAAGATGCAGGGAATGTAAGACAATTTATGATGATAGTGAGAAATATTGCCCCTATTGTTTTACTCGCACGAAACCGAAGGAAAGTTATACGGTAAGAAGAGGGCCTATCGAGGAAAAGACTGTAAGCAAGATACGGTCAAACCGTCCTTTGAATAGAGTTCAAAGGGAAAGAAAGGAATTTATAAAGGAAAAACAAAAAGAGAAAAAGAGTACTATTTTCAATATGATCGTTTATATCATTATTATAATGATGCTTGTTATGACTTTCATGAATTGATGAATTCCATACGTTAGAATGGTATTCCTTTTTAAACTCTGATATAATAAATCCATGAAAATAAAAAGAGATTATCCACAAGTAGTGATTAGTAAAAAAGCAGCAAAAAGACAGGAAAAGAAACATCCATGGGTCTATGATAATGAAATATTATCTTATGAGCCTTATGAAAACGGAGCGATCGTTGATGTTGTCAGTGAATCAGGAAAATATTATGGCAGTGGTTTTATCAATGATAACTCAGTGATTCGTGTTCGTATTCTTTCACGTAATGCGAATGATGTATTTGATGAAGCTTTTTATGAGCGTCGTTTACGACATGCACTCGAGTATCGTAAGACGGTCATGAAAGATGATTTTTCATGCTGTCGTTTGATCTTTGGTGAAGCTGATATGTTTAGCGGATTGACAATCGATCGTTTTAATGACATTTTAGTTGCTCAGGTTAATTCATTAGGTATGGAGAAAATCAAGGATCTTCTTTTTCATAAACTTATTGAATTGATGAATGAGGAAAAAGATGAAATCAAAGGTATCTATGAGCGGAATGATTCTAATCTAAGAGAAAAGGAAGGGCTTGTCCAATATAAGGGTTACTATCCTTTAAGAAACATGGAAATTCCTTCTTATACACATACGATTATATGTGAAAATGGTATCGAATATGAAGTAGATGTGGAAAATGGTCAGAAAACGGGATTCTTTCTGGATCAGAAATATAACCGTTTGGCAGTAGCAAGACTAGCGGAAAATATGCAGGTACTGGATTGTTTTACTCATACGGGTTCATTCGGTTTAAATGCCGCTAAAGGAAAGGCCAAACGAGTCGTGAGTGTGGATATTTCGAGTACAGCAATCGAGATGGCCAAGAAAAATGCTGCCAGGAATCAGTTGAATGTTGAATATGTAGTTGCTGATGTCTTTGACTATCTGGAAAATATCAAAAAGAACGAATTTGATTTAATTATCTTAGATCCGCCAGCTTTTACAAAGTCTAAAAAGACGGTTAACCATGCTTATGAGGGTTATAAAAAAATCAATCTGACAGCGATGCGTAAGTTACCGCGAGGGGGTTATTTAGCAACCTGCAGCTGTTCTCATTTTATGGAAAACTATTTATTTGTGAGAATGTTGAAAGAGGCAGCACAAGAGGCCAATGTTGAATTGCGTTTGATTGAAGAGCGTCGACAATGCTGTGATCATCCGATTCTCTGGAATGTTCCGGAAAGTGAATATCTTAAGTTTTATATTTTTCAAATTTGCTAGCTGAATTATAGCGTCCATTCGTGATTGGACGCTATTTTTGCGATAAAAAAGACCTACGTGAAGTGAAAAGTTAAATTCTACTTTAAAAAGCGACAAAAAAATGTGGAAATTAGTCGTTCATCATTTCTAAAATGAAATAGTTATCAGGACAGACGGATAGTTATTTGCTTTTTGTTATTGTAGGAATTACTGTTTCAGGTATATAATATTATTGACGATAACATAAAAAGGCCGCAATAAAGGATAGGAGAATTTAGAAATTTTTTTGGCTGGAAAGACTAAATTCTACTATGTTTTGTTTGAAAGACCGTGAAGCAGCTGGTTTTTAATTCATTATTTTTTCAATAAGTAGGGCTTTAGAATAATGTTATCTTTTTCGATTCTGGTAATTCCAAAATCGTTGAATTTCTTCATGAGTTCAGGATGAAGAAATTCCATCAGCTCAATGGGTGACTTTCCGTTGAGCTTTTCTTTTGACATCGAGTTAATATGCGACAGTGCAGTATTCAAGGCTTTCTGAGATGTTAGCCCCAGAGCTCTTAAATCTGTTTCTTTTGGAAAAATGTAGCGCAGTTCAATATGATTGTTTTCCAGGGTTGCCTTTTGTGTGGACTGCATCGGATCACAGTAATAGACACGGGTTCTTCTTGCTCCGTTTTCTTTTTTTTCAATTCCTTCTGCATCGGCCATTTCGCTTCCGCGGTCTGTCAGAAGAATTTCAACTTCTTCATGGAAAAGTTCGCTGCCTAAAAGATTTTCTAAAGCATTCACGCCTGAAACCATCGCTTCCTCTGTTTTCTCTTCGTGAAGGATGCCGAACAGGAAGCCGTATTTCACAAATTTGAATGTCTGAATAAATGGACCATTTGATATATCGTTGTATACCGTATCCATCTGTACGATTCTGGCGTCCTCATTCTCGGAGAGATAGTTACAGTAATCCTTATAGGTTCTCCCTTTCAGGAATCTTCTGTCTTCACGCTTTTTTAAAGCGGCTTTCTTAGACTTGAATTTTTTTCTGGATACCTGGCGTCTTAGGTCCATAACACTGATTCCGACAATACTGAATACGCCTGTTTCGATATAAGTATAGAGGGTTCTTTCAGTAATTCCTAATTCCGGATGAGCCTGAATGATTTGATAAGGGGACTGGCCCTGATCAAGAAGCGGTTTGACAATTCCGCCCATCTTTTTTGCCTCCTCTGTTGTCAGGTTCACGCCCACTCTTGAATCGACAAGCGTATTCCTGTACTCTCTGTGAGCTGTTTCGGGCTGATAGACATATTTATTGAATCTGCAGGAATGAAATTTTGAACAGCCATTGCAGGCCCCGGGACTTCTGTCTCTTCGTGAGCATTTAAACCGGATATAATCAGGGCATTCCAATTTACAGCTGTGATTATGAGAGCATTTGGATCGGTTCACACATTCCAGAGGAAGATTGCATTTATAAGTCAGGACCCGATGAAGCCTGATTTCCTTTCCTATGGTAGACTTGTCTTTACCGATGACTTGTGCAATGGCCGTATGGGTGGCACCATTACGAATACTTGATTCAATAATTTTTCTTTCATTTTCGGTCATATGTTTATTTTTATTTGTGGCAGCCATAAGGGCCTCCTTTCTTTGTGATTCTGGCTGCTTCCGGTCATTTTCAATATGACATATTGAAAGAGTAAATTCAACATGAATTTTGTGAAAGATTAAATTCATCTCTTCCTATATTAAAGTAGAATTTAACTTTTCACTTTACTATAAAAAAGACCTATTTGAATTTCTTCTTTAAAATTCATATGAAGTATGATAGAATGGTTGGGTAAAAATTTGAAGAAGGTGGAATATATGGGAAGACATTTTGAAGTAAGAGCGGCAGCGATGGCGAAGACAAGTGCTGCAAATGCTAAGCTGTACTCTAGACATTCTAAAGAAATCTATGTGGCAGCTAAATCAGGTGAACCTGATCCAGATATGAATCAGACGCTGAAAAAAGCAATCGAAAGAGCAAAGGCCAACAATATACCGGCCGATGTTATTAAAAGAGCTATTGATAAGGCAAAAGGCGGATCAACTGAAAACTATTCATCAGCTACTTATGAAGGTTTTGGTGCTGGTGCATCAACAGTGATCATTGAATGTTTAACGGATAATCAGAATCGTACGATTGCTGATTTACGTACAGCTTTCAATAAATCACATGCGAAATTGGGTGTCAGTGGCAGCGTATCTTTTAACTATCAGCATTTAGGAAATATCATCATTGCTTATACAGATGAAGAAACGATGCTGGATACATTGATCATGGCTGATGTCGATGTAAAAGAAATTGAAGTACAGGGAGAAAATATGCAGATCCTTGTGGAACCTAGCGATTTGTATAAGGCAAAGGAAGCCATTGATGAATTGATTCCGGGAGTGACTTATGACACATTAGAACTGGCTATGCTTCCAAATGAATATTGTCGACTTGAAGGTGAAGACATGGTTTTATTTAAACGTTTGTTAACCCTATTGGATGATGTCGATGATGTACAGAATGTATGGCATAATGTTGAAAATGTAAATGAAGAATAATGCATCGAAAGGTGCATTTTTTCTTTATTAAATTTATCGGATGAATATCAAGTTTTAGTGATTTTGTTGTATATCAAAAAACTGACTGTTATAGTTGTCAGGGAGGAAATAACATGAACATTGAAAATGATATTCAAATTTTATCTCAACAGACATGGGGACATTCATTAAGTGAATGTACGATCGAACAGGTATATAGGATTTTACTTATTTATGTCAGTGAGAAATTAAAGGAATCAAAACTGATTGAAAAACCAAAGAAACTTTATTATATCTCTGCGGAATTTCTAATTGGACGACTTTTGTCAAATAATTTAATTCATTTAGGTATCGATCAGCAAATAAAACAAATCATTGAAAAATATGGTTTTCAAATGAGTGATATTGAAGAATGTGAAGGTGAACCCTCTCTTGGTAATGGAGGTCTGGGACGATTAGCAAGTTGTTTCTTAGATTCTATGGCAGCCTTGCAGTTATGTGCAGATGGCGTGGGTCTTAATTACCATTTAGGGCTTTTTAAACAGGTTTTTGAAGATCATAAGCAGAAAGAGTATCCTGATCATTGGATGGATCAAAAAGGATGGCTGATACCCACAGAAAAAAGATACACGGTAGAATACAAAGACTTTTCTTTGACATCACTGATGAATGTGATTGATATTGCCGGTTATGATGGCAGTAAGAATCAATTAAAACTTTTTGATTTAGAAACAGTCAATGAGTCTTTAGTGAAAGAGGGAATTCAATTTGATCAACAAAATGTTCGAGAAAATCTGACTCTTTTTCTTTATCCAAATGATGAAAATGAAGCGGGTCAAAAGCTGCGTATTTATCAGGAATATTTTTTATGTTCTTCAGCAGCCCAGATGATCCTAGAAGAAACAAAAGAAAAAGGATATGATTTGTCTTGTCTGCATGAACATGTCATCATACAGATCAATGATACGCATCCTTCCATGATCATTCCTGAAATGATACGCCTTTTAATGAAAGAAGGTATGACGGTGAAAGAAGCAGTAACAGAAGTCAGTCTTTCATGTGCCTATACCAATCATACGATCTTAGCTGAAGCACTTGAAAAGTGGCCGCTTTCTTATATTCAAGAAATTGTTCCACAGCTCTATGATATCATTCTCTTGCTGGATGCTTTAGCTCATGAACGTTCTTCTTTAGAAAAAGTAGCGATTATTGATCAGCATCATATCGTGCATATGGCTGCTATGGATATTCATTTTTCTAAAAGTGTCAATGGGGTCGCACAAATTCATACGGATATTTTAAAACATACCGAACTGAAAGAATTTTATGAACTCTATCCTGAACGATTCAATAATAAAACAAACGGTATTTCTTTTCGCCGATGGCTGTTTTCCTGCAATCCTTCCTTATGTGAACTGCTGGATGAAACCATTGGCCAGGAGTATAAAAAAGATCCATTACAGTTAGAAAAATTACAGATTTATTATCATGATGAATCCATACTTGAAAAATTAAGAGAAGCCAAACAAGTAAATAAAGATCGTTTATGTAAATATCTAAAAAAATATCATCAATTAAATTTAGATTCATCTTCTATCTTTGATATTCAAATCAAACGTCTCCATGAATATAAACGTCAGCAGATGAATCTTCTTTCGATCATTCATTACTATTTGCGTATCAAAGAAGGAGAAATTCCTAAAACACCTCTTACCTTTCTTTTTGGTGCGAAGGCAGCCTTCTCCTATACCTTGGCAAAAGATATTCTTCATGCGATCAGTGTTCTTTCAGAAGTCATTGATAAGGATGCGATTGCTTCTAAGTATTTAAAAGTAGCTTTGATTGAAAATTATAATGTAACACTTGCGGAAAAGCTGATTCCGGCCTGTGATATTTCAGAGCAGATCTCATTGGCGTCAAAGGAAGCCAGTGGTACAGGTAATATGAAATTGATGCTGAATGGGGCAGTAACACTGGGAACATTGGATGGTGCGAATGTAGAGATCTTAGATTTAGTCGGTAAAGAAAATATTTTTATTTTTGGAAAAGAAGCTTCTGTCGTTATTGAACATTATAAGCAGCAGGATTATGATCCTTCTGCGATGATTCAATCCGATTCGGATATAAAAAGACTTGTAGATTTTTTGGCTGGCGAGGAAATGATATCTATTGGACATGAAACATCATTAAGGCGCCTTCATCAGGAATTGACAACGAAAGACTGGTTTATGACACTTTTGGATCTAAAAGAGTATCTGCAAGCAAAAGATCAGATTTACAAGGCTTATGAAGATAAGAAAAGCTGGGCTCAAAAGATGCTTGTGAATATTTCTAAAGCAGGTTATTTTTCAAGTGATCGTACGATTGCTCAATATAATGAAGAGATTTGGCACATATAAAAACTCACCATATGGTGAGTTTTGTTTTACTTATATAATATTGATCTGCGATTGAGGATCATAGAAATGTACTTTCGCAAGGTCCATGGCTAATTTGATTTTTTGATGTGCCTTTATATCCTGACGGGCAGCAATCTTAGCTTCCAATGGCTGTTGTCCCAAATTGCCATGTAAGATGAATTCATGACCTAAAAGCTCACTGACTTCAATTTCAAAATCAAAACATGAAGTAGGGTAGGTATCAGCCACGATATCTTCACTGTGCAGATCTTCGGGGCGTATGCCAAGAATGATTTCTTTATCATGATAGCTCTTTAATTTTTCATGGAACATTTCAGGAAGCTGAATTTGATGGTTTTCACAATAAAAACAATTGTCTTTGATCATTCCTTGAAGAAAATTTGTGGCGAATGAACCTAGAAAAGAGGCAACAAACATATTGGCAGGCTGATGATAGATATCTTTTGGAGTGCCGATCTGCTGGATATTTCCCTCTTTCATGACAACGATACGATCTGCCATTGTCATGGCTTCTGTTTGATCATGGGTCACATAGATCATGGTCGCATTGACTCGTTCATGCAGCTTGATGATCTCACTACGCATCTGGATACGAAGCTTGGCATCTAGATTACTAAGCGGTTCATCCATTAAATATACCTGAGCATTTCTTACGATCGCTCTTCCTAAAGCAACTCGCTGGCGCTGCCCGCCTGACAAGGCCTTAGGCTTGCGATCTAATAAAGATTCAATGTCCAATAATTTAGCTACTTCATCCACACGCTTATCAATTTCACTTTTAGGCATTTTACGAAGTTTTAGCGCAAAAGCAATGTTTTCTTTAACGCTCATATGAGGATAGAGTGCATAATTTTGAAAAACCATAGCGATATTACAATTTTTAGGTTCAATATCATTGCATAATTTATCGCCAATATAAAGCTCACCGGAGGAAATGTCCTCCAATCCGGCAATCATACGCAGTACTGTTGATTTTCCACAGCCGCTTGGTCCAACAAAGACGATAAATTCTTTGTCCTGGATTTCAATATTAAAGTTTTTAACGGCTTCAAAGCCGTTAGAATAAGTTTTATAAATGTTTTTTAATGATAAATGAGCCATGATATCCTCCTTTTTTATTATTGTATCATTCATCCTTCATCAGAGAATATATCGTTTATTTAAACAATATCAAATATATACGATAATTGTGATAAATAAAGAGGAAATAACTTTGATTCTACATAAATCGACAATGTTTTACATAAAATTTCATTATGATTAAAAAGAGGTGATAATATGAATGAACATATAGAATATAGTTTCTATAAAGAACTCTCTTTTCTTCAAAAACTGATACAAGTACTTTTAGGAATGATAGGTATTTTGGTGATTATAATAAGTTTTCTATTGCCCATCTTTTTTATGATAGGTTTTTTTATATTGATGATAGCGTATTTGATGAAATATCACTATGATCGTGAAATAGAATATCTTTTATTTGATGATCAATTGGAAATCGATGAAATTATACATAATAGAAAACGAAAGAAATTATATGATGTAAATTTAAAAGAAATGACAGCTTTGGTGAAATATGATCGGGAATCTTTTTTGAAATATCCTAAAAAATGTAGAAAGGATTTTTCAAATCTAAACAAGCAAAATGTTTATATGCTTTTATTTACGCATCAAAATGAAAACTACTGTCTACTGATCCAGGGGGATGATAAGCATCTTGAAGCATTAAAAAGAAGACTTGTAGAGTAAGGACGAAAAGTAGTACTTAATCGAAAAGAAAAAGAAGAGATTTTAAATAAAAAAGTTAAATAAAAAAAATGAGCGCACTAAAAACAAGTGCACAAATGAAATAAAATAAATTTAGCGAAAATCAGGTTTCATTTTTAATCCAAGCATCAAGATGAATATTGATGGCGGCAAAGATTGAAAAGAAAGCTGCTTTGGAGTCTTCACGAATTCTCATCTGATGAAGATGATAGTCATTGAGAATTCTATTATTGATTCTCTCAGTACAAGTTCTATTTTTGTATAGTTCTTTCCATTTATCTGTTTTGTAAGGAACAGGGCCAAAAAGACGCATATCAAGCGAATCGTTAATGTAAACAGTTCTACCATATGGAGAAGGAGAACATGTATCTGCATGTGGACAAGAATCAATCAATCCCATTTTTAGAGGACAACGGAATTTTCTTCTTTGCCTTTGATAGTCGTAGCCACAGTGATACATTTCAACACCACAATCACAAATTGGTTTGCCGTTTTCACTAATAGAATCAAAGTGTTTATAAATATTTTTACCCAATTTACGTTGATTGAAATCAATGATTGGGATAATATTATGGTGACGCAGAAATTGGTAAACGGCAGAAGAATCGCTTGCGGAATCGAAACACATGAATTTTGGAGAGAGTTCAGGGTTAATATCAAGGAAACGAGCGGTAGAGGAAATGGAAGACAGAGCATCATGACGAGAAGCTTTCTCTAAATCGATAAAGACGGGAAGGTCAGTATGGATTAGAGGGTTATGATAAGAAATGTTATAGAGAGTATAACCGAAGTAATACATTCCAAGATCACTGTCCCAACCAAAATCTGCGTTTTTAGCGCTATAACGATGAGTGTTTAAAATATTGTCATCTTTAATGATTTGATGACCAAAAGGAGAAGCATGAATATGAAAAGCAGAACCATCACCAGAAAAGACAAGATTGTAGGAATCAATAAAGCCCATGTCATGAGAAGGAATGACAGCAATAGCGTTAAAAAGTAATTGAAGAGTATAAATCATACGATCACGGTCAAAAACAGAACCATCATGAGTGTAATTATCGAAAAGAGAATAAGTATCATCATTAGAGAAGTTCATTAATTTTTCACCTTTCTTAGGTTTAGAAGAATTAGATTTATTCGTAAAAAGGCCTTTAGGAAGAAGATCGTTATGGTGAGAAAAAGAATGAGTGATACGGTTAATGAAATCGTAATGAGAAGAATGGTTAGGAACATTCCAAGAACCGATAAGATATTGAAGAAGCCTATCGTGATGAACTTCATAACACCAATTTTTAAGAGAAGTAAAACCAAGATGAAGCATCAAAACGACAGAACGCAAATAGATAGCAGGATCGTTAGCGGGACGACCCAAAGGAGAATATAAAGGAAAGATGATATCGGCGACAAGGTCGACATCAAGTTTAGACAACTTATGAATAGCAGACTTAAAATTAGGAGAAGAAAGTCTGAAAAGATCAGAAGTTGAAAGAGAAGACTTTTCTGTCTTAAGAAATTCTTTGTAATCTTGAGACGAAGAGAAATAAATTAACATTGAAGATCACCACCTACTTACTACAGAAAGGCGAGCAAAGCGAGCCCGCAACGAGGGCGATTTGTCAAGCAAAAAGTGAAAAAAGTTGGGGGGATTTCAAAAAAACGGCAATTAAAAAAGAGCGTAAACAAGCCGTTAAAATGTTTTCGACCACGCTCTTGTATTTAAAGGAGGTTTAAGATGAATCAATCATATGAAAGAGAAAAAAATCAAAGTTTTATGAGTGATCTTTCTTCTTTAGAAAAAATGGAGTGGGCCGTGAAAGGGTTAGAAGAAGGTTTGATATGTAAGGATGCGATTAAGATGAAAAGTTCTTTATCTGAACTGCATGAACATACACAAGATCTCTCATCACCTCATTATATGAAATTTATATTAAGTCCGCTTTTACGGGAAATGTGTCGTTTTTTAGAAAAAGAGAATGCTTCAAAGGTAAAACGAATGATCATTTGTTTTTATGGGGCTGATAAGAGTAGTGCTATGATGGAAATTATTGATCAGGGCTGTAAAGAAGCGATCGTTTTATTTGAACGTCAAAAGGGTTTTGTACATAAGGAAATTGATTCGGTAATTCAATATATTTTATGTCATTATCAGCAGGATATCAGTGTGGATCAGCTTGCGGAGGTGGTATGTCGAACGCCAAGTTATCTGAGCAGTATCTTCAAAAAGGAAACAGGTGAAAATCTGGCAAGGTATATACGTCAGGTGCGCATGGAAAAAGCAAGGGAGCTTTTAGATGAATCTTATGAGAAAATTGTTGATATTGCACGTGAGGTTGGTTATCAGAATGTTTCCTATTTCTGTCAGATCTTTCGAGAAACCTATGGTATATCGCCAAAGAGATATCGTACTAGATGTGTAAAACTGGTAAATATGAGGGAAATGGACGAAGACATAGAAATTTGATAGATATCATAAATTCCTTATATATACGTTTTTAGTTTTAAAACCTATAATGGAGGCATACGACAGGAGGATAAAATGAAAATCAGAAAAAGTTTGATCGCTTTAGCTGGTGTATTGGCACTGAGTGCTTGTGGCCAAGAAGCTGAAGAAAAGAAAAATGTGACGTTGACTGTATGGTCACCTGCTGAAGATCAGGATGAAAGTCAGGGTAACTGGCTGCAGACAATGTGCGATGAATTCGCAGCTGCGAATCCACAGTGGGAAATTGAATTTAAGTATGGAACGGTAAGTGAGGAAGCTATCGGTAAAACAGTAGTGCAGGATCCAAAAAATTCGGCGGATGTCTATATGTTCTCCAATGATCAGATCGGAACGCTGTTAGATGCCGATGCGATTGCGAAACTTGGCGGTGAAGCAGCTGAAGATGTGAAGAAAAATAACTCACAGCTTATTATAGATTCAGTTACGAAGGATGATGCGATCTATGGCATTCCATTTACAACGAATACCTGGTTCATGTATTATGATAAATCAGCTTTTAGCGAAGATGATATCAAGAGCTTAGATGTGATGCTGGAAAAAGGCAAGGTTGCTTTTCCGATGACAACTGCATGGTACAATGGAAGCTTCTTTTTAGCCAATGGTGCTACTTTATTTGGAGATGGCAGTGATGCTTCTAAAGGTATTGATTTTGGCGGTGAAAAAGGACTTCAAACCGTAAATTATATGGTAGATCTAGTGGCTAATCCGAATTTTGTCAATGATGCGGATGGTGCAGGTCTTTCAAATCTTAGAAGTGGTGAAGTAAAAGCTTATTTTTCAGGAAGCTGGGATTATGCTCAGGTAAAAGAAATCTTAGGAGATAACCTGGGAGCTAGTCAGCTGCCAATGGTAAATATTAATGGCACAGATAAGCAAATGCTTTCTTTCGCAGGAAGTAAGGCTATTGGTGTGAATCCAAACTGTGAAGATCAGGAAGTTGCGGTTGCGCTAGCACGTTTCTTAGGAAGCAGTGAAGCACAATTGAAACATTACGAAATGCGCAGTGTGATTCCTTGCAGTAATGAATTATTGAGTGATCCTACAATTTCTAAGGACATTCTGATCAATGCTCAAAATGATACGATTGCGAATACTTCCATTATTCAGCCAACGCTTTCAGAAATGGCTCCTTATTGGATAGCAGCAGAAACATTTGGCAAGGCATTGATCGCTAAAGATATTACCAAGGACAATGCACAGCAGAAGCTGGATGACTATGTAACCCAGCTGAACAATCAGTAAATACGATCCTAAGGATATCTTCCTTGGGATTTTTTCAAAAAGGAGAAGGTATGGAAAAATCAGGATTCAAAGAGGCTTGGTGTAAGGGTGATACGATCACGAGAAGCTCGTTTCTTCTCATGGGCAGCGGTAATTTCTTAAGAGAGCAGTATCTCAAAGGAGGAGCTTTTTTACTCGTACAGATCATCTACATCAGCATCATGCTGACAAGCGGTTTCTCAATTTTGGGAATGTTACCGGGTTTGGGAGAAGCTGCTCAGCAAGAAGTATGGAATGAAGCCAAGGGCATCTATGAGTATACCGCAGGTGATCAGTCACTTTTGATTTTGTTGTTTGGCATCAGCATTCTCTTTTTAACGATTGCCTTTTTCATCGTATATCGGGCGAATGTGAAAAGTGCCTATCATGCACAATGTTTAAAAGAAAAGGGACTGATGTTACCTACATTCAAGCAGGATGCTGGTGAGCTTTTTGATAGTAAATTACATGTTTTACTGCTTAGTGCTCCTGTAACGGGTGTCCTTATATTTACGATCTTGCCTTTAATTTTTATGATTGCGATGGCCTTTACAAATTACAGCAAAATTGATCAGCATTTAATTCTTTTTGATTGGGTAGGACTTAAAAACTTCGCTGAGGTATTGGATGTGAGTGGGGACATTGGACGACAGTTTTGGGGTGTTTTAGGATGGACACTGACATGGGCCATCTTTGCGACGATCTTAAACTATGTATTAGGAATGATGCTGGCCATTGTCATCAATCGTAAAGAAACAAAGGGGAAAGGGTTTTGGCGGTTCTGTTTTATTCTTTCAATTGCCGTTCCGCAGTTTGTTTCACTTATGATCATGCGAACGATGTTGCAGCCTGAAGGAGCTGTAAATATTTTGTTACGGAATATGCATTTGATTGAAGCCTCAGCTTCATTGCCATTTTTTACAAATCCGACATGGGCCCGTATCACAGTAATTATTATTAATTTATGGGTAGGGATTCCTTTTACCATGATTCAGGTTAGTGGTATTCTACAAAATATTCCTTCAGAATTATATGAATCTGCAAAGGTAGATGGGGCAAATGCATTTACGATCTTTACGAAGATCACCTTACCTTATATGCTGTTTGTGACAGTCCCTTATCTGATTACGACTTTTATGAGCAATATCAATAATTTTAATGTGATCTATCTGCTTTCAGGTGGTGATCCGACACCTGTAGGAATGAGTGCCGGTAAGACAGACCTTCTAGTTACCTGGTTATATAAGCTGACAATAGACAAGCAGTATTATAATTTAGGTGCTGTTATTGGTATATTTACCTTTGTGGTGCTGGCCATCATTTCACTGTTGACGTATCGCAACAGTCAGTCATATAAAGATGAGGAGGGCTTTATGTAATGAAACATAATTATAAGAAAAAAGCTGTCAATGCTTCGGTTTATATTGGTTTAAGCATATTGGCAGTTATTTGGATATTACCTATTTTATGGGTCATCTTAACAAGTTTTCGTTTAGAAAGAGGCAGTTATGTCACAACTTTCTTTCCAAAGAATCTTACTTTGGACAATTATCTGCTTCTTTTTACGGATATTGGTGTTTTGAACTTTCCAAGAATGTTTATGAATACGTTATTAATTGCTTCGATAGCCTGTGTTATTTCTTGTTTCTTTGTGCTTTCAGTGGCTTATTGTACTTCACGTCTGCGTTTTAAGCTACGCAAGCCTCTGATGAATATTGCTATGATATTAGGTTTATTTCCAGGATTTATGTCGATGATTGCGGTTTATTATATCTTACAGGCATTAGGATTATCAGAAGGAGCTATGATCAAGGTAGCCCTGATTTTAGTATATAGTGCTGCAAGTGGAACCGGATTTTATGTCGCAAAGGGATTTTTTGATACGATTCCTAAGGCACTTGATGAAGCGGCTCTTTTGGATGGGGCAAATAAGTGGCAGATCTTTACCAGAATTACAATTCCTCTTAGCCGTCCAATTCTGGTTTATACAGCTTTATCTTCTTTTCTGGCACCGTGGGTCGATTTTATTTTCGCAAGGGTGATCTGTCGTGCAGATGCCTCGCAATATACTGTATCGATCGGTATGTGGCGTATGTTAGAATATACGATGATCGATGCATGGTATACTCGTTTTGCAGCTGCGGCTGTTTGTGTATCGATTCCCATTGCCATCTTGTTTGTAGTCATGCAGAAATTTTATGCTGAAGGGATGTCAGGGGCTGTGAAAGGGTAATGATGAAAAAAAGTGATGCATAGCACGGCATCACTTTTCTTTCCTTTTAAGATAATTTCTGATTTCAATATAAAGATATTGATATCTTGAAACATATTCACGAAGCATTTTCTTGATCGTAAAACGATAGGGAGCATGAAACATAATGACATCATCAAAAAATTTACGGCTCATCGCATAGGCACGATTTACATGGTAGCCACTTGTCAGAATGCCAATTTTCTTAAATTGATGTTCCTGGCAAAGTTTTTGAGTGTATTTCATATTTTCATAAGTTGTTGTACTTTTATCTTCTAAAAGTGCTTTTTGATGAGTTAGCTTTGTAAAGTATTCAGCCATGATCGAAGCTTCTGAATAATGATTATGAGCTTTCCCGCCTGTAAAGATACATACGGGTATCTTATATTGGATGACAGCCTTTGCGGCCTTTTCTACACGCATTTTCTGAGTGACTGACATCGTGCCATCATCATAGGCAGGACATCCCAAAACGATCAGGGCGTCCACATAGCCTTCATCACGTTTGCAAGAAGGAAAACAGATGACAGGAAGTAATAGGAATAAAACAAGGATCAATAATATGAATATCATAGAAAAATAGGCGCCTC
Organism: Traorella massiliensis; assembly: GCF_900104665.1. Taxonomy (GTDB): domain Bacteria; phylum Bacillota_I; class Bacilli_A; order Erysipelotrichales; family Erysipelotrichaceae; genus Traorella; species Traorella massiliensis. The sequence goes on from NZ_LT629969.1 coordinate 628,310, forward strand.
CAATTCTCTTTTACGGAAGTCTTCACGTAAATGTTCTGGCAGAGCTAATGAATAAAGACAGGTGGCTTTATATTCCATTTGCCGGTAGGCTTCTTCAATCTGATTAAATTTAGAAGCATAGAGAAAATCACTTTTTCTTAAATATTGCCTTCCTTTATCATTAGCTCCTAAAATACGGACAGAATTTGGTAAAGAAAGCTCATTGACCTGTTTTTTTGTTGTCTGATTCAATAAATGAATGCAAGTACGCTGAATCCTGCTTCGAGTATATTTTTTTGAGACAGAATGGTTCATAAATTCTTCAAAAGATGAAGCTTGAGCATTTTTGATCAAAAGATTTTCAATACCTTCATCCATTAGAAACAACTCTTTAAGAGAATCTTTTGGAAGCGTAAAAAGCAATAGTTGAATCATTGGATAAAAATCTTTCAAAAAAACAGGATTTTCTATTTTGACTGGTGTCGCTTTTGAAATATCCAGCTGATCTTGAACAGCTTTACGGATACTGGTGGCACTAGAAATGTTTTCTTCCAATTGTTCATCAAAGTAGTGATTGGTTCTTTTGATACAATAAGGCTTCATATTTTTAGAATATTTAAGATAATTGATACCTAAGATATCATTGGCATAAAGGGTTCCATACATCTGTTCATATGATTGTACAGGTGCCTTCTTTTTATCTAATGCCATCTTTTCTAATTGAGAAAGGCGAATAAGTTCTTGAAGATCATGACTTTCTGAGCCAAAACAAAAAGCATCACAGCCCATCAGGTTTAAAAGATGCATCGCCCCCATAGCAAAAGGTTCAGCACTTTGGGTGGCAAAGATAAAAGGTAATTCAACGACCAAATCAACTCCATGTTCAAGGGCGTTTTGGGTTCGATGCCATTTGTCAATAATGGCAGGTTCTCCACGCTGAACGAAGTTTGGCGACATGACAGCAATTAAAATATCACAATGAGTGATTTGTCTAGTTTGGCTGATATGGTGAATATGACCATTATGAAATGGGTTATATTCCACGACGATTCCACATGTTTTCATGAGCTTAATATACCATAAAATCATAAATTATGATATATTAAATGAAGGTGAGGAAAATGGAATTTAAGTTCTATAAAACAAAATCGAGGGTCGATGGTCTTTTGTTAGAAGTGATGGTCATTGAACCTGAAGGTGAAGTAAAGGGCATTCTTCAAATGTGTCATGGCATGGCTGAAAATAAGGAAAGATATCAGCCAGTAATGAAAAAGATGGCAGAAAATGGTTATATCTGTGTGATGCATGATCATCGTGGACATGGTAATATCGACAATGAGGATCTAGGACATTTTAATGATTCTAGTGGAAATGCCATTGTAAGTGATGTGATTCAGATTAGTGATGAGATCAAAGTGAAGTATCCTGATCTTCCAATCATCTTATTTGGTCATTCAATGGGAAGTCTTGTCGTTCGCTGTGTCATGAAAAGAAATGATGATGCATATGCAGGTTTGATCGTTTGTGGTTCACCATCAAAAAACCCATTAACTTCTTTAGCGATCATGCTCGTGAAAGTGATGAGTATTTTCTTAGGAAAGCGGCATCGCTCAAAACTAGTAGATAAGTTAGCTTTTGGTACATATAATAAAGCATTTGATGAAGTTTATTATCCGCATTCATGGATCAGCAGTGTAAAAGAAGTGCAGGATGCTTATCAGGAAAGTGATAAGTGTGGTTTTTTGTTTACGCTTAATGGTTATCTCAATCTGTTCTTGCTTCTAAAAAACACCTATGATCCAACAGGATGGCAGATGAAGAATAAAGACTGTCCGATTTATTACATTGTAGGTGAAGAAGACCCATGTCGCATCAGTCAGAAAGATTTTGAATATGCCGTTGATTTTATGAAAGATCGAGGATATACCCATGTAGAGAGTAAAGTCTATCCTCATGCTCGCCATGAAATCTTAAATGAATACTGCAAAGAAGAAGTCATGCAGGATATGTTAACATTTATGGATAAGATAGTAGGATAATGAGGTATTTATGGAAAAAGTATATAATAAACTAGTCAGAGATAATATTCCTAAAATTATAAAAGACGATGGACGTGAACCTATCGTAAAGGTATTAGATGATAAAACGTTTAAAAAGGAATTGGAGATAAAGTTATTAGAAGAATATAAAGAAGTGTTATCCGCAGATACAAGTGAGGATAGAATAGAAGAATTGGCTGATATGTTAGAAATCATACGTTCGCTAAGTATCTTAGAGAATAAAACATTAGAGGATATTGTAGAAGTAGCTAATTTAAAACGTAATAAACGTGGTGGTTTTGAAAAAAAGATTTTTTTGGAAAGAGTCTTAGAAAATGATGAACAAATTTAATGTGTTCAAACAAATCATTAGAGAAAGTAATTATGACAATACTTATAAAATGGCGTGGGCTAAATCATTAGTTGAAATATCAACTCAAATTGATTTAACAAATGAAAAAATAACAATTCAGTTTAGTGATATTGCGAAAAAGTATATCAAATATTACTGGAATCAAACAATCTTTTTTAACTTAAAACAAGGTTCTAATCCCTTAAAACCACCTGTAATTTTAACTTGTGTGAAAGAACTCATTGACAAATATTTTATGTGTGTACAATCAAAAGCACCCGAATTATATGAAAAAGCAGAAACTAAATTTGAAAAATTCAATTTGTTAGAAGATTATAATAGAACTATAAAAAAGATGTGAGTTGGCGTTTTAAAATATTAAATGGCAAAGATACAGAATTATATTCTTATATCAAAGGGGACGATTTTTTAGAAATAGATTCTTCATTATTACAATTATTGAAAGAAAATGAACAGGATTTGTACGATCTGATAAATTATCGATGGGGATTAATCTTGGAAACATTTAATAGTACACCAAGAATTAATAAGAAAGTTAAAATTATGGACGAAAGAGAGATAAAAAGAAGTTCCTTAAATAAATTTAAAAGTTATTTAGATTTAGAAAATAAAGAACACAAATGTTTTATTTGTAATAAGAAAATAGAAGATCATCTCTCTATTGATCATGTTATTCCTTGGTCATATATGTATTCAGATGATGTTTGGAATCTAGTGTATGTATGTCAAACTTGTAATTCGAGTAAAAATAATAGAATTCCAACAAGAATTGAAATTATTAAATTAATAAAAAGAAATAAAAATCTTTTAAAATGTATGGAAGACAATGGAATTAATAATAAAATATATGATGAATTAAAAATATCAATAGAAAAAGATTATGTAAATAAGTTCTGGACAGGAAGTAAGAGCTAGTAGATGCTAAAATAGCAAAGATAATATTCACTTATAGTAAAAACAGCAATTTTTACTATAATTTTTAAAGGTCTGTTGAGTAATTAATCATTTACAGTTATTTAAAATTATTGTCATGAATTATTAATTAACATGTAAGTAAGAATATATTATCATAATAACAGATGAACTTCATACAAATATGAAACCCTGGTGTTGCAATCACTGGGGTTTTATTATGAAGGGAAAATCGTAGATTATCGTTTAATCAGACTAATGTACAGTATGTTCAAACGTAAACATTCCTTCACAGCTACGACATTTTCATATAATAATTGGAGAAGAATGATAAGTTCAAATCCCAACTGCACCCCCTCTATACAAATAATACAGACGTCATGAATTTTCACTTCTTTGTAGGGAACCTACTATTCTATATCCATGAAAATGTCTTTTTTTCTAAAAATATTTACATTTTATTATTTATTTCTCATTGATTAGTAACAATTTTATCAAAAACGATAGATGTGTTATGTTTTTTTAACAGGCTTTTTTGTATGATAATAATAGAAATGGAGGATAAACGATGAATAAAGTAGAATTTGTATTAAAAAAAGTTTTTAAGTTCTTATTTTATGTTTGTATTTTCTTTTATTATTTATTAAAGAAAGCAAGTGAAAACTTATAAGAGGGAAGATAGAGTGAAAGATTGGATAATTATAAAAAAAGATAGAAATGTTATGTTTTTTTACCATTTTTTCGTGTAAACTTAAAGTATAAATGAGTAAGGACGAAAAGTAGTACTTAATCGAAAAGAAAAAGAAGAGATTTTAAATAAAAAAGTTAAATAAAAAAAATGAGCGCACTAAAAACAAGTGAACAAATGAAATAAAATAAATTTAGCGAAAATCAGGTTTCATTTTTAATCCAAGCATCAAGATGAATATTGATGGCGGCAAAGATTGAAAAGAAAGCTGCTTTGGAGTCTTCACGAATTCTCATCTGATGAAGATGATAGTCATTGAGAATTCTATTATTGATTCTCTCAGTACAAGTTCTATTTTTGTATAGTTCTTTCCATTTATCTGTTTTGTAAGGAACAGGGCCAAAAAGACGCATATCAAGCGAATCGTTAATGTAAACAGTTCTACCATATGGAGAAGGAGAACATGTATCTGCATGTGGACAAGAATCAATCAATCCCATTTTTAGAGGACAACGGAATTTTCTTCTTTGCCTTTGATAGTCGTAGCCACAGTGATACATTTCAACACCACAATCACAAATTGGTTTGCCGTTTTCACTAATAGAATCAAAGTGTTTATAAATATTTTTACCCAATTTACGTTGATTGAAATCAATGATTGGGATAATATTATGGTGACGCAGAAATTGGTAAACGGCAGAAGAATCGCTTGCGGAATCGAAACACATGAATTTTGGAGAGAGTTCAGGGTTAATATCAAGGAAACGAGCGGTAGAGGAAATGGAAGACAGAGCATCATGACGAGAAGCTTTCTCTAAATCGATAAAGACGGGAAGGTCAGTATGGATTAGAGGGTTATGATAAGAAATGTTATAGAGAGTATAACCGAAGTAATACATTCCAAGATCACTGTCCCAACCAAAATCTGCGTTTTTAGCGCTATAACGATGAGTGTTTAAAATATTGTCATCTTTAATGATTTGATGACCAAAAGGAGAAGCATGAATATGAAAAGCAGAACCATCACCAGAAAAGACAAGATTGTAGGAATCAATAAAGCCCATGTCATGAGAAGGAATGACAGCAATAGCGTTAAAAAGTAATTGAAGAGTATAAATCATACGATCACGGTCAAAAACAGAACCATCATGAGTGTAATTATCGAAAAGAGAATAAGTATCATCATTAGAGAAGTTCATTAATTTTTCACCTTTCTTAGGTTTAGAAGAATTAGATTTATTCGTAAAAAGGCCTTTAGGAAGAAGATCGTTATGGTGAGAAAAAGAATGAGTGATACGGTTAATGAAATCGTAATGAGAAGAATGGTTAGGAACATTCCAAGAACCGATAAGATATTGAAGAAGCCTATCGTGATGAACTTCATAACACCAATTTTTAAGAGAAGTAAAACCAAGATGAAGCATCAAAACGACAGAACGCAAATAGATAGCAGGATCGTTAGCGGGACGACCCAAAGGAGAATATAAAGGAAAGATGATATCGGCGACAAGGTCGACATCAAGTTTAGACAACTTATGAATAGCAGACTTAAAATTAGGAGAAGAAAGTCTGAAAAGATCAGAAGTTGAAAGAGAAGACTTTTCTGTCTTAAGAAATTCTTTGTAATCTTGAGACGAAGAGAAATAAATTAACATTGAAGATCACCACCTACTTACTACAGAAAGGCGAGCAAAGCGAGCCCGCAACGAGGGCGATTTGTCAAGCAAAAAGTGAAAAAAGTTGGGGGGATTTCAAAAAAACGGCAATTAAAAAAGAGCGTAAACAAGCCGTTAAAATGTTTTCGACCACGCTCTAAATAATAAAGGAGAAAAACAATGAACTTATATGGAAACAAACCGGGAAAATTTTTTGACAAGAAAATCAATGAGAAAATGCTGATAGGAAGGGATTATTATGAAAATCGAGAAGAAGATAAAGCAAGACCTTATTATGTGGAAGTATTTAGATATTTGATCAACTTTGCGAAAAGAAATGGAATCAAAACGTTAGATGATTTAGATAAGTGCGGTATTATGGAAGATTTCGCAATGAATTTTATTGGTGATTATGAAATTGTTGTTTATAATTCAAAAGAAGATTTGCAGATGTTTTTAGATATGCAAAGAGAATATATGGATACTTTTGAATTAACAGATTTAGATTATGAAAATGCATTGCGTTTAAAGGTAACCCTTTTATTTAAGCTTGGGCGAGCTGAAGAAGGAGAAAGAAATATCGTAAGGGAATTAAAAAAGAATCCAAAGTGGCTATGGGGTTATGTTGAGCTTGTGGATGACTTTACTTCTTATCATAAGGATTTAGAGAAGGCGAAGCATTATTATGAATTAGGTCTTAAAAATGCTGCTGACGATCCTGATTTTGATGCCTTGAAAGAAAGAGCGGATATGTTGGAGTAATGAGATTTAGTAGAAGAAATTGATGTTGGATTACGTATATTTATATTGTGAAATAAAGCTACAAATTATTAGTAGAAAAGAAGAGAGAGTTAAAAAAGCATAAAAAAATAGCTGCATGGCAACTATTCATTTATCACCTAAGTGATACCGAATTAACGGCATTTAAGCATAGCTTTATTTTAACTCGTTATGTTATTTTGAATATGTCAATCTCTTGACATAATTAGAATAACTCAATAAAGAAAGGAAGTCAAGATAAAATGAATAAAAACATGAATTATAGTATTGGAATTGATACAGGAACTTCATCAGTTGGCTGGGCAGTTATTGATGAGCAATTTAAGCTTTTAAAAAAGAATAAAAATCATTTATGGGGAAGCAGAATATTTGAAGAAGCTCGAACCGCTGCTAATAGACGATTAAATCGGTCATCAAGAAGAAGGTACAATAAAAGAAGAGAAAGAATTTTTCTTCTTCAATCAATTATGGAAAAAATGGTTCTGGAAAAGGATCCAACATTTTTTATACGTATGAAAAATAGTACTTTTTTAGTTCAAGAAGATAAAAAGGAAGTTCTTCAGGAAAATTATAAAGATAATTATAATTTATTTTCAGATAAGGAGTTTACGGATAAAGATTATTATAAGAAATTTCCAACCATCTATCATTTAAGAAATTATTTATGTAATAGTAATAAAAAAGAAGATCCTAGATTAATTTATCTTGCCTTGCATCATATTATAAAATATAGAGGAAATTTTCTTTATGAGGGAAAAGAATTTATAAATGACAAATTAGATATAAAAGAAAAATTAGGATCATTGTTGAATCATGTTTTTGAAGAAAATGGTATTGAAGAGGATATAGACGATATAAATATCCAAAATATAATTGAGACACTGACAAGTAATCTTACAAAAAAGGAAAAAGTTGAAAAATGTGTATCAAAGTTTGAAGCAACTAGTTCATTAAAATCGATTCTTACTAATTTATTTAATGGAGTTTTAGGGATGTCATGTAATTTTTCAAAAATTTATCCGTTTGAAAAACTAAAAGACGATGATAAAGATATTATATTTAAATTGTCTGAAGAAGATTTTAATGATCTGTTAACAAAATATGAAACTGCATTAGATGATAATAAATTATCTGTTTTTGAAGAAATTCAAAACGTATATAGCTGGATAGAACTTCAGCAAATTTTAGGGGAAGATTCTAATGGGGCTACAATTTCTGAAATAATGATCAAAAAATATGAGGACCATAAAAAAGATTTGAAACAATTAAAAAAAATTATCAAAGAATATGATACTAAAGTATATCATGAAGTTTTCAGAGATAAGATAAATGAGCATAATTATTATAATTATATTTATCATCCAAAAAAAGCATCACAAGATAACTTTTACAAATATATTAAGAAAATATTGCTGAAAATTGATACATGTGAAGCCTATCAATTAATTGAAAAAATTGAAAAAGAAAATTTTATGTTAAAACAAAATAGTCGCATTTATGGTTCGATTCCATATCAGATGCAACTTCAGGAACTTCGTATGATCTTAGACAAGCAATCAAATTATTATCCAGAATTAATGGAAAATAAAGATAAAATAATAAAAATACTCGAATTTAGAATTCCTTATTTTTATGGTCCTTTAGATGGAAATAAAACATTTGGATGGCTAAAAAAGAAAATTGGTAAGGAAGATGAGAGAATTTTGCCATGGAATCATGAAGAAATTGTAGATGTCGATAATACAGCAGCTCTATTTATTGAAAAATTAAAAAGTATGTGTACATATTTACCAAGTGAACCTGTAATGCCTAAAAATTCGCTAACTTGCAATAAGTATGAAGTTCTCTCCGAACTTAATAAGATAAGGATTAATGGTAAATTAATTAGAAGGGATACGAAATTACGTATCATTAATGATTTATTCTTAAAACATAAAAAAGTGAAAGAAAAACATTTAATTGATTGGTTGAATAATGAAGAGTATGGAGAAATAAAAGAAATTACTGGTTATCAGAAGGATAAAGAATTTGCTTCATCTATGAATGTGTGGATAGATTTTATGAATATTTTTGGAGAGGTTAATGATGAGAACTATCAATTAATTGAAAAAATAGCAAATGATGTTACAATATTCAATGATCCAAAAATATTAAAAAGAAGATTAAAAAAGGTTTATCTTTTATCTGAAGATAAGATAGAAAAAATAATGAAGCTGAATTATAAAGGATGGTCAAGTTTATCTTCAAAATTAGTAAATGGTTTATATGCTGACAACAGAATTAGCTCTCATGCTACTATTTTGGATGTAATGGAAGAAGATAATTTAACTTTAATGGAAATTATTAATGATGATCAGTTGGGGTATGATCAGTTAATACAAAATGAATATTTTAAAGAAAATGATAATATTTCAGTATATGAAGAAATCGATAAACTTGCCTGTTCTCCAGCAATCAAAAAAAGTATTCGTCAGACTTTTCTAATTATAGATGAAATCGCTCATTTTATGGGACATAATCCAACGAATGTATTTATAGAATTTGCACGTGAAGAAAAAACAAAAAAAAGGACTTTGTCTCGTACCACACAATTAGAACAAATCTATAAAAACTTGGAATTAAATACTGAAGTAAAAGAAATAATAAGTAAATTAAATGATTATAAAGATTCAGGACGTATGGATGATCGGCTATATTTATATTTTACACAAATGGGAAAATGTATGTACTCAAATAAACCTTTAGATATCAATCGATTAAGTGATTATCAAATTGACCATATTCTTCCTCGTTCGTTAATCAAGGATGATAGTTTAGATAACAAGGTTCTTGTCATTTCTTCAGAAAATCAAAGAAAATTGGATGATTTAGTTGTGCCTTTGGAAATTAGGAACAGGCAATATATGATCTGGAAAAATTTATACGATAAAAGACTAATTTCAAAAAAGAAATTTATTAATTTAACACGTTCAAAGATGGATGACAACATGGTTGAGAAATTTATTAATCGCCAATTGGTAGAAACTCGTCAAGTAATAAAACATGTTGCTAGAATTATTTCAAGTTATTACGGAGGTACTAAAGTTTATGCGATACGTGCTAACCTAGGTCATAGTTATAGAGAAAAATATGAAATTCTCAAAATCAGGGAATTAAATCATTTTCATCACGCACATGATGCATATATCGCTTCGATTATCGGATTGTTCGTGAAGAAATCATTACCAAAACTTAATGGTAGATTTGACTATAATAGTTATATACATAATCAAAAAAGTAAGCTTGGAAATCAAGGACATTCTGGTTTTATATTAAATTCAATGAACTATACTCATTATGATCTTGATACAGGTGAGATACTTTGGGAACCTGAAATGATAAATAATATTAATAAGGTATTTGATTATAAAGATTGTTATGTTACAAAAAAACTTGAAGTTAATGATGGTCAATTATTTAAAATAACTATTATGCCATCAGATAAAAATAGTAAAAATGGAAAAACTGAAGCTTCTTTTCCAGTAAACAAAAATAGACAAGATGTGCAAAAATATGGAGGATTTACTCAAATTAGCTATAATTTTTATGCAATAGAAGGAAAAAAATTGTCAAAAAAACAAGAATTTATTAGAAGAATTGTAAATATTCCTTTATATTTACAAAATCAATCTAATGAAGCACTCATTCAATATGTTGAAAAAGAATATAAGTTAAACTATGTTAATATCATTAAACAAATTAAAAAGAATCAGCTAGTTGAAATAAATGGAGGATTATTCTTTATTAGTTCAGCAGATGAACTTCAAAATGCAAAACAATTAATTTTGAATAGGAAACAAACAATTATACTAAATGAAATAATAAAATCTATAAAAATTAACGATTATCAATCAATAGACGAAACACAGATTAATACGCTATATATAGATTTAATAGAAAAAATGTTTTTTCATTATCCTAAATATAAAAAAATTGCTGAAAAGCTATCTGATAAAACTGAATCGTTTAAAAATTCTGATATTGATATTAAATGCAAAGTAATCATTGAGATTTTAAATGTAATGTCAGCTGGAGCAAAAAATGGAAATTTAAAATTGCTTGGTTTAACAGATAGAGTTGGGCGAATCAACAAAATAATGATAGATTTAGATAAGACGGTTTTCTATCATCAGTCTGTAACTGGTATATATTGTAAAAAGGAAAAGCTATGACTTGGCGTACTGTTGTAGTGAAATCAAAATCAAGACTTTCATACAAGAATGATTATTTAATTATTCGCAACGAAAAGCTTAATTTAATTCACCTTTCAGAAATATCAACACTTTTGATAGATTCTACTGCTGTATCAATCACTTCTTACTTGATATCAGAATTAATGAAACGGAAAATTAAAGTTATTTTTTGTGATGATAAAAGAAATCCACAAAGTGAACTAATTCCATATTATGGCGCTCACAATTCAAGTCAAACTATTATGAAACAGATAAATTGGACTTTATATACTCAAAAAATATGGACCAGAATTATCAAAGAAAAAATATGTAATCAATCTAAATTGTTGTATTCATTAGACAATAAGAATTATCAAAAGCTTATAAAATATAGTGAAGAATTACAACTAATGGATTCTACCAACAGGGAAGGCCATGCGGCTAAAGTGTATTTTAATTCATTGTTTGGTATGGAATTTTCGAGAGAAGAAAGTAATGATATAAATGCTTCTTTAAATTATGGCTATTCAATTTTATTATCACAATTTAATAAGTCTATTGTAAATTATGGTTATTTAACACAAATTGGTATCAAACACAGTAATTACTTTAATAATTTTAATCTTTCTAGCGATTTAATGGAACCATTTCGACCGTTGATAGATAAAATAGTTAAGAATACTGAAAAAGTATATTTTGATACTTCAATGAAACTATCTCTTCTGGAAGTTTTAGATAATAAGATAATAATTAAAAATAAGGAACAATATGTAAGTAATGCAATTAATATTTATGTTAAAAGTGTATTCAATGCGATTGAAAATGAGAATACAGAATTAATAGAATTTTACAGTTATGAGTTTTAGATATATGAGAATGATTCTATTTTTTGATCTGCCAACTTTAACATATTCACAACGCAAATCTTATCAGAAATTTCATAAGTTTTTAATTAAATCGGGTTATATTATGATGCAAGAAAGTGTTTATTGCAAACTTGCTTTAAATAGTTCAATAGTAAAAAGTGAGAAATTGAAATTAGAAAAGAATAAACCAGAAGAAGGTTTGATACAAATGTTAGTAGTAACAGAGAAGCAGTTTTCACAGATGGAATATATTATTGGCAATAAACAAAGTCAAATAGAAGATAGCGAAAAAAGGATCATTATAATATGAAAGTTAGAATTAAAGGATTTTACAAAGATATTGAAACATTTTCTTATAAAAATGTGCTATTAGCTATTGAGGATAAAAAATTATTTACTAACACTATAAAAAACATATTGACTTATGATCATCGTAACTTAAATGAAATAATTATTTATAATGATGAATTAGAACTTGTTTTATCAAAAAATGTTATTTTGATAAAGGATATTTTCAGTTTTGAAATTAATTCTAAAACAATTCTTAATAAGTTATATTTATCTCTAAAGCAGATAATAGAAGAGAGTAATGAATTAGTTAATAGTTTTTATTCATCCATCAATATGATAAATCATTCTATAATTAATGCAGCAAGTGAATGGAGCTTCGATTTAATTTTGAATGAACAGTTAGAATTAGAAACATATTTTAAATCTCATGGTATAAAAATATGGGCAGAATATTCAACATTGCTAGAAAAAGCACTATTGATAATAGAAATTCTTTCTGAATTTATGCCAGATATTCTTTTAATTATATCTCATTCTCTAGATTATTTTGATGATGAAGAAGTAAAGGAAATACTTAAATATATACGGTATAAACAAATAGATGCATTATTTATAGAAAATTCGATTGAAAGAGAATCGCTATTTGAAGATGTATATTTAATTGATAACGAATTTGATTTGATTTATAATAAAGATATAAATTCAAAATAACAGATGGAGTCGTTACCCATTCATTCTAAATTTGAGGTTTTAGAGTTATGTTATTTTGAATAGATCCAAAACTGAAACATGGGATGGATATTTGGAATACAGTTTTAGAGTTATGTTATTTTGAATAGATCCAAAACGAATTTTCTCATATTTTAGCCGTATATCAAGTTTTAGAGTTATGTTATTTTGAATAGATCCAAAACCACACCCCCTTTATCGGAACTTTGATTATAGTTTTAGAGTTATGTTATTTTGAATAGATCCAAAACTAGTGGAACGAGCACTCCTGCGTCTTCTTTGTTTTAGAGTTATGTTATTTTGAATAGATCCAAAACAAGAGTTGGTGTTGGCCGTGTTCTTGATGGGTTTTAGAGTTATGTTATTTTGAATAGATCCAAAACTCTAGATATGTTGCCACAATAGAAATCTGGGTTTTAGAGTTATGTTATTTTGAATAGATCCAAAACTAAAAGACTTTCAGAACTTGAATTTGAAGAGTTTTAGAGTTATGTTATTTTGAATAGATCCAAAACAATGGACTATCTCGAATCTAAAATCGCTTTGTTTTAGAGTTATGTTATTTTGAATAGATCCAAAACTGTTAAAGTTGGTGCAGGTCTTAATATATCGTTTTAGAGTTATGTTATTTTGAATAGATCCAAAACTGGTACATATAAATTTAATGTTGATGATATGTTTTAGAGTTATGTTATTTTGAATAGATCCAAAACTGTTGGATTCTTGGCAATCGGTGGCGCAGTGTTTTAGAGTTATGTTATTTTGAATAGATCCAAAACAAAGGTACATCTCAGCGTCTGGACATATAAGTTTTAGAGTTATGTTATTTTGAATAGATCCAAAACTGTGATACTTTCTGCGAACGGCTTTCTTACGTTTTAGAGTTATGTTATTTTGAATAGATCCAAAACGATTATTGATTATCAGACTTCTTTGATATTGTTTTAGAGTTATGTTATTTTGAATAGATCCAAAACGACAAACTGTCTCAAGGCCACGATGATAAAGTTTTAGAGTTATGTTATTTTGAATAGATCCAAAACCGAATATATGAACGTAGAGAGTGAATTTGGGTTTTAGAGTTATGTTATTTTGAATAGATCCAAAACTTTCACCTGTGTAAGCATTGCATCGGCTATGTTTTAGAGTTATGTTATTTTGAATAGATCCAAAACGTGTGCAGATACTGGCACAAAAGAGGGCAGGTTTTAGAGTTATGTTATTTTGAATAGATCCAAAACTGGTGTTATAAGTGCTAACCAGCGCATTGTGTTTTAGAGTTATGTTATTTTGAATAGATCCAAAACTTTTGTTGTGAATGATGAATCGTTCGGGTGGTTTTAGAGTTATGTTATTTTGAATAGATCCAAAACAGAGGCTTGACCTTGCAGATGAGAAGTCTGGTTTTAGAGTTATGTTATTTTGAATAGATCCAAAACTGACACATTATATATAGAAACAAAATCAGCGTTTTAGAGTTATGTTATTTTGAATAGATCCAAAACTGAAAAGTTAGATGAAGTACCAAATATGCAGTTTTAGAGTTATGTTATTTTGAATAGATCCAAAACCTCCTACACAGACTCTTAGCGTAACTGTCGGTTTTAGAGTTATGTTATTTTGAATAGATCCAAAACATATTCAGCTGGATGCCGAGTTCAGCGGGAGTTTTAGAGTTATGTTATTTTGAATACTTTCAAAACAATCTGTATGAGAATAGATATGAAAAGAAAATTGTAGTTACTGTCAAGTATTTTAACTTTCCAGCAAATAAATCTTGCCTATTGTTGGGGTTTGTGGTAAACTACTTACGTTAAGCAACGAGGTGATTTCTTTGAAGTGGACGAAAAGTGAATTACTCCAGGCTGAAAACAACACGATTGAGTTTGATGAAATGATTGAATTCAATGAAGCTGATTTGAAAAAGGTAAGCCACTTAAGGAAGTTAAAGGATGTTGAAGTATCAGGTGATATTCATTATGATGTTTCTACTGAATTGGCAATTGCTAATATTCATGTGAGAGGGATCATGGTGGTACCTTGCAGCATTTCTTTGGAAGATGTTGAGGTGGAATTTGATACATCTTCAAGTGAAGTTTATTCATTTGAAAAGAATCCTCAGGATTTGGATATCCATGAGACAAAGAAAGACATCGTCGAGTTGTATCCGGCAATTTTCCAGCTGATTGTAATGGAGATTCCTTACAAGGTTGTAAAAGAAGGGGTCGAGTATCCCAAGGGAAAAGGCTGGGAAGTTGTGAGCGAGGAAGAGTTTAATTCATCTAAAAAAGATGAAATCGATCCTCGATTAGCAAAACTAAAGGATTTCAAGATAGAGGAATAGGTGAGGAGGTAGCAAGATGGCTGTTCAACAAAGACGTAACTCTAAAACTAGAAAAGCTAAACGTAGAACTCACTACAAGTTAGCGGCACCTACATTGGTAAAATGTCCTAACTGTGGAGCATTCAAGAGAACTCACAGAGTTTGTGGAGAGTGCGGTTACTACGATGGTGTAAAAGTTGCCTAAGAAGAGTCAATGACTCTTTTTTTATTATGTGTTGTGTTGTATAATCACAAAGAGGTGTTTTATGAAACTATTGCTGATCAAAGGAATTCATTTTCTGTTATCGCTGATGGGAAGAGGAGGTTCTTTACCAGGAACGATTGCGTTGAAGATGGATGCGGATATATTAAAAAAATTTAAGATGCCTAAGAAGGTCATCATGGTTACGGGAACGAATGGGAAAACGACGACAAGCAATCTGATCGTTGAATCATTCGCTAAGGCAGGTTATCGTGTTATTGGTAACCGTAAAGGTGATAATCTGAAAGAAGGTATCGTTACGTTGTTGTGTACCCATTCCTCTTTGCGATATGAAGTACAAGCAGACGTAGTAGTACTTGAAGTAGATGAACTGACGGTCATGCGTGTTTTTAAGGATCTTGGGGTCACCACTTTTGTTGTGAATAACTTTTTCCGTGATCAATTGGATCGTGCGGGAGAAATGGAAACGATCGTACGGCGTATTGAGTCGGTGCTAGATGATTATGAGGGACATCTGATTTTAAATGCTAATGATCCTAATGTAGTGCGACTGGCAGATAGTGCTAAGAAAGCGGATATTCATTATTATGGTGTAGGTAAAAATGAAGTGTCTTCAGAAACGAGCAATGAAGCCAGTGAGGGGAAATTCTGTCCACGTTGTGGCCGTTCTTTGCATTATGATTATTATCAGTATTCGCATATTGGAAAGTTTGTTTGTGAATGTGGTTTTGGAAAGAATGATATTGAGTATTTTGTAGATGCGATCGATTATGAGAATGAAACCTTTACGATGAATCAGAAGACGTATCATTCATTTCAGAATGCTATTTATGCGATTTATAACTGTGCAGCTGTTTTGTGCTGTATGGGTGTCAATGGTGTTTCTGATGAATGTGCGAATGAAGTGTTTAAAACTTTTACGATGCATAAGGGACGTAATGAGTCTTTTGATTTAAATGGTAAATGTCTGTTGAATCTGGTGAAAAATCCAACAGGAGCCAATGAAGTAATGAAGGCTATCATGAAAAATCATGAAGATAAAAATGTAATGATTATTTTGAATGATCATGATCAGGATGGTCGTGATGTTTCCTGGATCTGGGATGCTCATTTTGATCTTTTGATTGATGAACATACCAAAAGAGTTTTATGTAGTGGAACACGAGCTTATGATATTGCCTTACGTATGAAATATGAAGGTTATGAGAATATTGAAGTCTATGAACGTGTTGAGGATGGTATCGTGCGATTAAAAGAATTAAAAGAAGATGCTTATGTGATCGCTACTTATACTGCCTTGCAGTCAACACGTTCAATCATAAGGAGGCATGCGTCATGAATCTGAAAATATGCTGGATGTATCATGATCTGATGGATCTATATGGTGATAAGGGAAATATTCAGGTGCTGAAGATTCGTGCCCAAAAACGTAATATTGAATGCATCGTAGATACCTGTTCACTCAAAGAAGAAAAGGATCTGAGTGCTTATGATCTATTATTTATCGGTGGTGGTGCCGATAAGGAACAAAGTCTTTTGGTAGAAGATCTGTTAAGCCGTAAAGAGAATATTCGAAAGGCCATGGATGAGGGAAGTTTCATTCTTTTGATTTGTGGCGGTTATCAGTTGTTTGGCCAGTATTATCTGGATGGCGATGGGAATAAGATTGAAGGACTTGGCTTTTTTGACTATTATACTGAAAGTGCTTCACGTGATGTTCGCTGTATCGGTAATATTGCAATTGAAGTAGATGTTGAAGGTGAGAAATTTAAGGCCGTAGGTTTTGAAAATCACGGAGGGCAGACAAAAAACGTTTCAACCCCTTTTGGCAGAGTGCTCAGTGGTCAGGGAAATAGCTTTGGCTGTGGCTTTGAAGGCTTTTATAATGGTTCTGTCTTGGGTACCTATATGCATGGCCCTTTATTGCCTAAAAATCCTCAAATAGCGGATTTGATCCTTCGTAAAGCGTTAAAGAAACGCTATGGTGATGTAGAGTTGGAACAGTTAGATGATACGTTGGAAAATAAAGCTAGAGATGTAATGTTAACAAGAATTTTAAAAGATTAGAGATAGAGGATCGAAGTAAAATCCTCTCTTTTTTTTATGATTTTGTATCCAATTTTTTCCTAAATTAACACAAAGTGTCTAACCTCGTGCATTGACACTTTTTTAGAATGTATTTGTTTAATCTTTAATTAATTTTTATGAAAAAAAGACTATACAATTTCAAGCAATTCTTTTATAATAGTGGTATAAAGTAGCGTAAAGTGGTAGAAAGTGGGTGATGATATGTTCATGGGTGAGTTTTCTCACAACCTTGATGCTAAGGGAAGACTGATTATTCCAGCTCGTTTCCGCAGCGAACTGAAGGATGGACTGATTCTCACTCAGGGACTGGATGGATGCCTGACACTTTATACGAGTGAAGCATGGGAGAAGATTTATGCTCAGCTTCAAACTTTGCCAGCTACAAAATCACAGGCTCGTGCTTTTGTTCGTATTCTGACAAGCAAAGCTTGTGAGGTAGAAATTGATTCACAGGGACGTATTTTGATCCCTGCCAATCTAATCAAACAGGCTAATATCAAAAAGGAATGTGTCGTAGTAGGAGCCGGAAGCAAGGTTGAAATTTGGGCAAAGGATGTCTGGGAAGAATATATATCAAACAGTGAGGAAAGCTTTGAGGAATTGGCTGAAAGCTTAACGGAATTTATGCTATGAAACATGTAAGTGTATTATTAAATGAATGTATTGAAGGCTTAAATATCAAAGAAGATGGCATCTATGTGGATGGTACGCTTGGAAGAGGCGGGCATTCCGCAGAAATCTTAAAGAGAATTCCTAAAGGGCAACTGATCTGTTTTGATAAAGATGCAGCAGCCATTGAAGAAAGTCGCAAACGACTGCTGGCAATTGGCACAAATGTGACCCTGATACATAACGGCTTTAAGCATTTAAAAGAAGAGCTTGAAAGATATCAAATCAGTGGTATTGATGGTCTGCTTCTTGATCTGGGTGTCAGCTCACCACAGTTTGATGAGGCAAAGCGAGGATTTTCCTATCGTTATGATGCACCATTAGATATGAGAATGGATCAGAGTCAGTCATTAAGTGCTGAAAACGTTGTAAATGACTATTCCTTTGAAGAATTATGTCGTGTATTTCTACGCTATGGGGAAGACCCATTTGCGAAACAGGTAGCTCGTAAGATAGAGCAGCGTCGTGCTGAAAAACCAATCAAAACTACTTTCGAACTTGTTGATTGTATTAAATCAGCTTATCCGGCGAAGGTGCTCAATAAAAAAGGACATCCGGCAAAAAAAATTTTTCAGGCCATTCGTATTGAAGTGAATGATGAACTTCATGAACTTGAAATCTGTTTGGAAGAGGCTTGTGAATGTTTGAATGTAGGCGGTCGAATTTGCGTTATTAGTTTTCATTCACTGGAAGATCGTATCGTTAAGGATACATTCCGACGTAAAAGTACTGCAGAAGATGTGGACAAACGTATTCCATTGAAAGAAAGTGAAATCAAGCAGGCAGATTTCCGCTGTATAAACCGTAAACCAATTACGGCAAGTGAAGAGGAACTGGAAGCGAATAATCGTTCCCATTCCGCTAAATTAAGAATATTAGAAAGGGTGAAATAAGATGGCTAAAATCGTTAAGAAAAAAAGAAAACTGAAAATGCAGAATCTCCTCAGTGTTGTTTTTGCTTTGAGCCTTTTGGCGTATCTTGGATCAACCTTTGTGATTCGCTCCATGAATGTGTCACTTAACTATGAATTGACACAGCTAAACAATGAGAATGAGGAAAAACAAAAAGAATTGGATACATTACGTCTTGAAGTAGCAAGATATACAGAAAGAGATTATCTGATGTCAATCTGTGCTGCTAACGGTGTCAATTTAAATTACGATACAAATCGTATTACATATATTGATGAAAAAGAATAGTGAGTGGTTTAAATGAAAAAGAATACAACTAATATCAAAATATTAGTTATTTTTCTAGCAATCGTTTTAATTGGAGGCATTATATCATTTAATGTCTTTTTCACTACCATCAGCGGTGTCCATCTGAGAAGCGGCATCAACGTACTGGAGAAAAAAGCGGGTTCTCAGGAAAAAGTAGAGGTACTGCAGGCTAAAAGAGGAACGATCAGAGATCGTAATGGCAGTGCGATTGCGCAAAATAGTGATACTTATACGATTGTTGCAATACTAGATAAAAACCGTCAAGGTGACTATGCTTATGTGGAAGACAGACAGTTTACAGCTGAAGCTTTAGCGCCAATCTTAGGGATGGAGGCAGATCAGATCCTGGAATATCTGAATCTTCAGGATACTGGTCAATATCAGACATATTTAGGAGAAAAAGGAAAAAATCTTACACAGGAGCAGAAAGATGCGATTGAGGCAATTGTTTATACGCCAGATCCAGAAAAAGAAACAACAGGTCTGCCAGGGATCGAGTTTGAAAAAACCGTGTCAAGAGTTTATACTCCAGGTCGTTTTGCTTCTACTTTATTAGGCTTTGCCAGTTATAATTCTGAACAGCAGCGTCTAGTGGGGCAAGTAGGAATTGAAGCCTATTTAGATGATTATCTCAAGGGAACAGATGGTAAGGCCGTTTCGCAGAAAGATGCCAATGGTTATTCACTTCCGGGAACGACTCGTATTACAGAAGTGGCCACAAATGGAAGCGATGTCTATTTAACGATTGATAAAGATATTCAAGAAGCACTTGAAGATTGTTTACAAAAAACGATTGAAAATAATGATGCGGAAAATGCATGGGCCATTGTCATGGAAGTTGAAACAGGTAAGATATTAGCTTATGGCGGCTATCCAACCTATGATTTAAATTCACGTGAAGATCTTGTTTATACAGATATGCCAAGCATGTTTACTTTTGAACCTGGTTCTGTTATTAAGCCGTTTACTTATGCTATAGCTATGGAAGAAGGCGTTTACCGTGGATCTGATACCGTTGAAACGGGACGTTTCTGTATCGGCTATAATGAAGATTATACTGAAATCTATCGTAAAGAAGGACCATGTTCACTGGAAGGAAATATTAATGATGGTTACCGTCCAGGCTGGGGAACGATTACCTTTGATGAAGGACTGGTACGTTCTTCTAATACTTGTATTGCCACTTTACTGACAAGTTATCTGAAAACAGATGTATTCTGGGATTATTTAGATCGTCTGGGTTTCTTTAAACAGACAGGGGTAGAAGGATTATCGATGTCTGAAGAAAAAGGTATTAAAAATAATACTTATGCGATTGACCGTTTAAACTTTGGTTATGGACAAGGTTCCAGTATCACGGCATTACAGCTTGTACAGGCATATACCACAATCTTTAATGATGGTTATGAGGTTAAGCCTTACTATATTGATAAAATTGTAGATGCAAACAATAATGTCGTCTATGAAGGAGAAACGACATATGTTCATACAGATGAAGAGGGAAATCCACAGCGTATTTTTTCTACTGAAACGACACAGAAGGTCATGGAACTAATGAAACAGGTTATTCAGGATCCGGAAAAAGGAACGGGTTATTCCTACAATATTGAAGGACTTGATATGATTGGTAAAACAGGTACTGGAGAAATTGCGGTTAATGGTTCATATGGCAAATCTCTTTATACATCAAATATCATGGCTGCTGCTCCAAGTGATGATCCAAAAATCATGGTTTACTATGGCTTCCAGTCTTCTCATGTTGGTGACTTTGATAAGAGCTTCTATCAGAATCTCTTTACTGTTGCCTATGAAGCAGCAGGTATTCGTTCTACAGAAACAACCGATACGGATACCAATTATGAAAATTGGCAGGAATATTCTATGCCAGCCTTAAAAAATCATACGATGGATTATGTTAATCAGAAACTGTCTGAAATGAATGTACATCCTGTATTTATTGGTGATGGTACAATGGTCACAGACCAGTATCCAAGTTCGAATGATTCTGTAACGACGAATCAGAATGTATTTATCAAAACAAATTCTGTAAATATTAGTATGCCAAATATGATCAATTGGTCGTATAAAGATGTTATGATATACAAAGAAATGAGTGGACTTAACATTGTTTGTAATGGCAGTGGCACGGTTGTAAGCCAAAGTGTCACAGAAAATACAGCCGTTACTTCTGATACGGAAATTGTGATACAACTCGAATAAATCCCATGTAACCCATGGGATTTTTTGTGCGATTTGATTTTATTTTTGCTTTTCTGTATAATAATGAAGACGAGGGAGGAGTAAGCATGAACCTTAAACGTTTTGGTTTGATTCTTTCACTTTTTTTATTGATAACTGCTTGTTCACAGCCACAGGATCAGACATTAAATCTGGAAACATTAAACCAAGAGCTTCCTTATCTGGCAGAAGAGACCTTTGATATTTCAAATGTTCTTTCAAGTGTGGAATATGAAAAAGACAATATATTTGAGAATTTAATAGACTTATATGATTATGATTATGAAGAAGTGCTGGGCATTACACCTAGTAATGTTCTTCACGGTACTGTCCGTATTTCACCGACAAGCGCACAGATGTATATGGTATTTAAACCGGTCAGTGGGTGCGAAGAAGCACTGAAGCAGGAATTGATGGATTATGTAAGTCAGCGTATTTTAAGTGCTGATAATGATACAGATAAAAATTTGCTTGAAAATGCACTGATTGAAGAAAATGAAGATTTTATAGCACTGATCGTATCTACGGATAATCAGGAAGTATTAAGCCGCATTCAAAATGCCCGTACAACTTTATTTGGGGTGCTGACTCCTGCAGAAGACGGTGATCTTGAAGATTATGGTTTGGATCTTACGATGGTTTCCTCTTATGCCATTCAAAAACCGGTATTAACGAGTGCTAGAACTTATTTGATCGTAAAACCTGTTGAAGGACAGGAAGAGGAAGTAAAAGATGCTTTAAGTTCATATTTAAAGCGTTTAGAAACCGATTATGCTTCAATGCCGCAAGAGGAAGAACTGGTGAAAAATGCGATGGTTACAGAATTAGAAGGGTATCAGATCATTATTATTTCAAAGGATAATGAAAGGGTGCTTGAAGCAATTAAGACCTATTTACAGTAGGTCTTTTTCTTTTTTTTATATCATAATATAAAATATGCAAAAAGAAATGAACTTAAAAAGAATGCGTATGGTAAGAGTCATCATTGGACTTGTTTTCTTATTGATTTGTTTTAAGCTGATGTATGAACAGTTGTTTCATCATGCAACGATTTTAGAAAGAGCAGAGAATCTTTGGCAGCGTGATTTTAAAATATCTGGGAAAAGAGGAACGATCTACAGCAGTAATCAGGAAGTTTTGGCTATTAATATGCCTAGTACGAGCGTGATGGCAGTTCCTTTGATGATTAAGGATGCTCCTCGTACCGCTAAAATTCTTAGTGAAATCTTAGCGTGTGATGAAGCAGATCTGTTAGCAAAACTAGAAAAAAGGGTTTCTACTCAGAAGTTACAGCCGGAAGGGCGAAATATTACGGATGAGCAGCGAGATAAGATCATGGAAGAAGATTTAGAAGGAATTATTCTTGTACAGGATTCAAAGCGTTATTATCCTAATGGTGCTTATCTTTCTCAGGTGCTTGGTTTTTGTGGCATCGATCATCAGGGGCTTAGTGGTCTGGAATTGGAATATGATGAATATTTAAAGGCTGAAAGCGGTGATTTAAAAATATCTTTTGATGCAAAGGGTAATCTATTGGCATTGGAGGAGGAAGTGGTTCATTATGGGTATGGGAATGATCTTGTTTTAAGTATAGATTCAACGATTCAATCAATTGTAGAAAGAGAAATGAATCTGATGATGTTGAAGTATCAGCCGACAAGTGCCTTGGCAATTGCGATGGATCCTAACACTGGAGCCATTTTAGCAATGGTCAGCAAACCGGATTTTGATCCTAATGAATATCAAAATTATGATATTGAGACATTAAATCGTAATTTACCGATCTGGATGTCTTTTGAACCGGGGTCTACATTTAAAAGCATTACTTTTGCGAGTGCTTTGGAAGAAAAATGTTTTGATATGTATACAGATACTTATTATGACCGTGGGTATGAAATTGTTGAGGGAGCACGTATTAAATCATGGAAGGCAGGAGGACATGGCCAGCAAACTTTTCTTGAAGTGCTGGAAAACTCCAGTAATCCGGGTTTTGTGGAAATCGGTCGTCGGCTTGGACAAGAAAAACTGTATGAATATGTCATGAACTTTGGATTTGGCAAGAAGACAGGTATCGATCTTCCAGGAGAAAGCAGTGGTATCATGTTTGACTATGATGCAATGGGTCCTGTGGAGTCAGCAACGGTTGCTTTTGGTCAGGGAATTAGTGCTACTCCTTTACAGTTAGTACGAGCCTTTAGTGCAGTTATCAATGGGGGTACGCTTTATAAGCCTTATATTGTTTCATCAGTCACAAATCCTTTGACAGGAGAAGATTTGTATGAAAAACAGCCGGAAAGTCAAGGGACGGTTATATCTGAAAAGACCAGTGCATTGATGCGAGTTGCCTTAGAAAGTGTAGTAGCTAATGGCGGTGGCAAGAATTCGTATATCTATGGTTATAAGATTGGCGGTAAGAGTGGCACTGCCCAAAAGGCAGTGAATGGCGTTTATTTAAGTAATGAATATGTACTCTCTTTTTTAAGTGCCGCTTCTATGGATGATCCGAAGATTGTCTTATATGTTGCCTGTGATTCGCCACAGAATAATATTCAATATGGCGGTACGGTCGTTGCTCCTGTTGTCAGAAATATGTATGAGGATATACTGCCTTATTTGGAAGTAGAAAAAGCACAGACACAGATTCCAAAGAAAACGACGTGGCTTGATCCAAAAATGATACAAGTTGGTAATTTTATTGGACTTTCTAAAGAAGATTGTATTCAGGAAGGATTAGAATTTGAATTCATAGGCGATGGTGATAAGGTGGTTGAACAGTATCCGTCATCAAATACCTATCTTCAAGAAAATGGAAAGGTGGTGCTGGTTTGTCTCGACAATTGAAAGAATGTTTACAGGCGATCGGCTTGGATACTGATGAAAATCGGGTCATTTATAATATCACTCATGATTCTAGAGAATGTGATAAAAATAGTATCTATGCAGGAGAACGATATAAAGAAGATGCTTTGGCAAGAAATGCATATGTGGTTGAAGAAAAATATTTAGGGGAACTTTTATGCTTTTTTTATGATGATCCAAGTGCTCATTATTTTGTTATTGGGGTTACAGGAACGAATGGGAAGACCAGTGTAACGCATTTTCTTAAGCAGATGCTGACAATGTTAGGTTATCGCTGTATCCGATTAGGAACGCAGGTAAATGAGTTTGAAGATAAACATGTGGAAAGTGACAATACGACCATGAATGTGATGGAGAATTTAAAGGTTTTTTTGAAACATCGTGATCAGATCGATTGTATTATCATGGAAGTTTCTTCACATGCCATTGAAGAGAACCGTTTGGCCTTTATCCGTTTTGATCGTATCATTTATACGAATATTACACCTGAACATTTAGATTATCATCTTACTTTTACACATTATCAGTATTCTAAGTTTAAACTGCGCTTTTATTTGAAACAGGAAGGGAAGATATTGCTTCATTATGATCAGCTGAATTTACATCGGATGTTTCAGTTTGAAAGAGAAAGAGTGATTCCTTATGGTATTAAGGGACGTTTTCAGCTTAAAGCAGGGAACACTACATTAAATGAATGCCGTTTTTCTGTTAGAGAATATGATTTTGTGGCGAATTTGGCTGGAGAACATACGATCATGAATCTTGGAGCCGTTTTAGCGTGTTTAGAAAGTATGAACATTGATTTTAAAAAATGTGTTCCTCTAATATCGTTATTAAAACCGGTAGAGGGAAGGATGGAGATTTTTGAACTAGCTTCACGCAGCATTGTGATTGATTATGCCCATACGCCAGATTCACTGGCTGTTGTTGCTTCTTTTTTGAAAAAGCATGTTCAAAAGCGACTGATTTGTGTATTTGGCTGCGGTGGCGAAAGAGATCAGAAAAAACGTGCGCCGATGGCTCAGATTGCTGCTTCTTTATGTGACATCGTGATCGTTACGGAAGATAACAGCCGTAATGAATCTTTTGAAAAGATCGTGAAAGATATGGAGCTGGAGCGTTTTCATAATGTCATCGTGATCGAAAAAAGAGCTGAAGCGGTTCATAAAGCTTTTATCTTATCGCAGTTAAATGATATAATACTGCTTGCAGGTAAAGGAAATGAACAATTTCTGATTGCCAAGGGAGTTAAAACTCCTTATAATGATAAGGCATGTATATGCCAGTGTGAAAGAGGTTGAATTTATGCAGATATTTATAGTAGCTTTAGTTATCAGTCTTGTAGTATCCTTGGGAATCTATCCTTTAGTAATTCCCTTTCTACATAAAATTAAATTCGGACAAAGCATTCGTCAGGATGGCCCTAAAAGTCATTTGAAAAAAACAGGTACACCGACCATGGGCGGCTTTGTTTTTGTGTTAGTACCGATCATCGTATTGGCTATTTTGATGCCACAGGCTTTGTTAGATACTAAAATACAGATTGTGATCATTTCTTATGTTGGTTATTCCTTGATTGGTTTTATTGATGATTTCTTGATTGTCGTGAAAAAAAATAATGATGGTTTATCACCATCAGCAAAATTTTTACTGCAATTGATTTTAGCTGTGATCATTTTCTTCATGTATCGAAATGTTTCTTCAATGGGTATCTTGATTCCATTTACACATGTTGAAATTGATTTGGGATGGTTCTATTTTGTACTGATCTTAATTATGTTTACTGCAGAAAGCAATGCTGTGAACTTAACAGATGGTCTGGATGGGTTGAGCAGCGGTTGTGTATTGATTGCTTTAGCGCCGTTTATCTTATTTTCAATCTTGCAGGGAGAATATGGGTTAGGTGTTTTCCTGATGGCGGTTTTTGGAAGCTTATTGGCTTACTTAAAGAACAATTTCTTTCCGGCTAAAATATTTATGGGCGATACGGGCAGTTTGGCTCTAGGCGGCTTATTAGCAGCTGTAGCAATGGTTTTAAAACAAGAAATTTTGTTAGTTGTTATTGGTGGTATGTTCGTGCTGGAAGTATTGAGTGTCATCATTCAGGTAACTTCTTTCAAACTGACAGGAAAAAGAGTGTTTAGAATGGCTCCTTTACATCATCACTTTGAATTAGGCGGTATGAATGAAAAACAGGTTGTTTTGATGTTTTGGTGTATTGAAGCGGTCTTTGCGATCGTGGGTTATCTGATGGGGGTCCTATAAAATGAAAAAAGTACTGGTGATTGGTGCAGCTAAGAGCGGTATTGCGGCAGCAAAGCTTTTAAAACGTCATGGCTATGAAGTCATATTGACGGATCAAAAAGAAATCAAAGAGAAAAATGAATTGGAAGAAGATGGAATGATTGTCTATGATAACGGGCATCCGGCATCTTTGAAGAATACAGGCTATGAATTTGTCGTAAAAAATCCGGGTATTCGCTATAATGTAGATATTATCGATTATTTTGTCAGGAATCATGTAAAGATCTATACAGAAATTGAAATTGCTTATCGCTATGCAAAGAAATTTCATTATGGCGCAGTAACGGGAACAAATGGTAAAACAACGATTACAAGCATGCTTGAGGCATGTTTAAAGATGAATCATCGTGCCTTAGCAGCAGGCAACATCGGTACACCGTTAAGTGAGATCGTATTTGAACATGAAGATGAGGAAAAGGACATTGCACTTGAATTGAGTAATTTTCAGCTTTTAGGTATTGAAACATTTCGCCCTGAAGTAAGTGTTGTCTGTAACTTAGCTCCTGATCATTTGGATTATATGCCGACTTTGGAATCTTATTATGAATCAAAAATGCGTATTGCGATGAATCAAAAGGAGGATGACTGGTTTTTACGCAATGTAGATGATGAGACAGTGATGCATTATGCAAAGAATATTCAATGTGAGATCATTGATTTTTCATTAAAGCGTCAGGATGTAGATCTTTATGTGTGCAATGGTGAAGCTTTGTTAAGAGGGAAGCATCTATTTTATGTAAAAGATCTGAAGGTCGTTGGTGAACATAATGTCAGCAATGCGATGATTGCGGCAGCCATGGCGATTAAGATGGGTGTTTCTTATGAAAATGTCGAAAAGGCATTAAAAGAATTTAAGGGTATTGAGCATCGTATTGAATATATTGGTGAAAAAGAAGGTATTTCTTTCTATAATGATTCAAAGGCGACCAATACGCAAGCGGCATGTATTGCCTTAGCTTCTTTTGAAAAGAACATTCTGTTACTTGCCGGAGGTAAGGATAAAGGGATTAGCTTTGATGAACTGCATGATTATGATGAACGTGTCAAGCATGCTTTTACCTTTGGACAGACCAAAGAAAAAATTGCGGCTGAATTTACACATTCTACTACTTGTGAAACAATGCAGGAGGCCCTTGAAAAAGCTTTTGATATAGCACAAAAGGGGGATGTGATCTTGCTTTCTCCTGCTTGCAGCAGTTATGATCAATTTGATAATTATGAACAGCGTGGAGATTTATTCCGTGAAGCTTGTCTAAGGATCATTCATGCGTAGGGTCATTCGCCTGATCGTGGGATCGATCGTGATGGGTGGCGGTATCGCAATAGCGATGAAAGGCGGATTTGGTGTAGATCCCATGGCTCTTTTCTGGGAAGGAATTCATATTCAAACGGGTATGAGCTATGGTACGGCAAATCTTTTGGTAAGTGGAGTTATTATATTAATGCTTTTTTTCATTGATCGTTCACAATTAGGGATCGGAACCGTCGTTAATTCTGTATTGGTTTCTTTATCAATGGATCTGATAAGTCTTTTGCCGTTAGAAAGTGAGCTTTTTCTTATCCGTTTGTTTTTATTGCTGATAGGTTTAGTATTGTTGGCCGGTGGGATCGTTTACTATGGAAGTGCTAATTTTGGAAGAGGTGCTTTTGATGGTTTGATCTTTGGAATCGTGAATAAAACAAAATATACAATACGAATGATACGCTCATCTTTTGATCTGATACTCGTTATCTTAGGGATGCTCTTAGGAGCGAAATTGAGTCTGGGTCCTATTGTCAGTGTGTTAACGATAGGTTATATGATGCAGTTTTTTCATACGCATTTAAGACAAATTGATGAAAAATAGGATTGAGTGTTGAGAAAGAAGCCTTTTTCTTGTATAATAAAAAAGGTTAGAATAAGTCAGGAGAACAATTATGTATAAAAGAGTCTTATTGAAGCTGAGCGGGGAGGCCCTATCTTCCAAAGATCATGCGTTCGATCCGCAAGTGTTGCGCAAATTGGCGCAGGAAATCAAAGAAGTGCATGATACGGGGGTGGAATTGGCCATCGTTGTTGGAGGCGGTAACTTCATCCGTGGTAAAGTGTGTGAGGAAATGGGACTGGAAAGAACACAGGCTGATAATATGGGGATGCTGGCAACAGTGATCAATGCCTTGGCAGTACAAAATGCCCTTGAACAGATTGGTGTTCCAACAAGAGTTCAGACAGCTATTTCCATGAATAAGGTGGCTGAGCCTTATATTTTAAGAAAGTGTTTGCGTCATCTTGAGAAAGGCAGAGTCGTTATTTTTGGAGCAGGAACGGGAAATCCTTATTTCTCAACGGATACGACAGCTGCCCTGAGAGCTAGTGAAATCAAAGCGGATGTCATCTTGATGGCCAAAAATGGTGTGGATGGTGTTTATAGTGCCGATCCAAAAATTGTGAGCGATGCGGTCAAATATGAGAAGCTGACTTACTTAGAGCTGATCAACAAGAATCTGCATGTGATGGATGTGACAGCTACAAGCATGTGCATGGATAATAATGTCGATTTGATCGTATTCAATATGAATAAAGAAGGAAATATTTTAAAAGCAGTGAAAGGAGAAGTTGATGGAACGACCATCAGCAAGTAAGATTATGCAACAAACATTAGATCAAGCTAGAGAAAAAATGAATAAGGCAATTGAAACATTGCAGAGCCATTTGGCGCAGATTCGCACAGGACGTGCTAATCCAAATATTTTAGAAAGAGTAGAAGTAGAATATTATGGAAGTCCTACTCCTTTGAATCAGATGGCTTCTATTAGCGTTGTAGAGGGACGTCAATTGGTAGTAAAGCCTTATGATAAGACGATCCTTAGAGATGTTGAAAAGGCGATCAATGCCGCTAATATTGGTCTTACACCAATGAATGACGGTGATGTGATTCGTTTAAATGTTCCTCAGTTGACAGAGGAAACACGTAAGGAACTCAGCAAGGATGCCAGCAAGGTGGGCGAAGATGCTAAAGTTGCCATTCGTAATATTCGCCGTGAAGCGAATGACAGCATTAAGAAGAATAAAGAACTGACAGAAGATGATGTAAAACGTGCGAATGAAAAAGTGCAGAAATTGACAGATGAATTCACAAAGAAAGTGGATGAAATCGTTGCTGTGAAATCAAAAGAAATCATGTCTATCTAACAAATACCCACAACATGTGGGTTTTGCTTTAAGGAGGGAAGTCATGTCATTTGAATATCCAAAGCATATTGCTATTATCATGGATGGCAATGGCCGCTGGGCCAAAGCTCAAAATAAACCACGTACAGCTGGACATCTTGCAGGAAGTGAAAATGTACGGCGTATTGCATTACATGCTAATAGAAATCATGTGAAAAGCTTAACGCTGTATGCTTTTTCAACTGAAAACTGGGCTCGCCCAGAAGAAGAAAAAAATTATCTTTTTAAATTACCGGCCATATTTTTTAAAAAATATATTGCGGAATTGAAAAGAGAAAATATACGAGTTACCTATATTGGTGAAATTGAACGTTTTCCACAGAATACAGCTCGGATTATTAAAGATGCTGTAGCGCAGACTGCTGAGAATACAGGCTTAAATCTTTGTTTAGCTGTGAATTATGGCGGTCGAAGGGAAATTGTCACGGCTGCTCAAAAAGCCGCTGAAAAGCTACAGAAAAAGGAAATAGAAGAGATTACTGAAGAAGAATTTGCTTCATGTCTGATGAGTGAGACAAGTGATGTTGATCTTTTGATTCGGACTAGTGGTGAAATAAGAGTCAGCAATTTTCTTTTGTGGCAGATAGCATATGCAGAAATGATATTTGTATCATGTGCATGGCCTGATTTTGATGAAAATCAGTTTGATGAGTGTATTTGTGAATTTCATCATCGTAATCGACGTTTTGGAGGTTTGAAATGAAAACTCGTATATTGACCATGATCGCTATATTGGCAGTAGTCATACCATGTCTTGTCTTTGGTGGTATTTTTATGGAAGGTCTGATATTATTTATCGTGGCTGTAGGTACTTATGAATTTTCAAAACTGGCAGATGATCCGTTTCCATTATCTTTTGTCATCATGCTGATTTTATTAGAATGGATAGGTTTATATATTCCATCTGATATCGTATTTGCTTATGTAGGGATCATTTATCTTTTGCTTTTGGCATTGCCAGTCTGGCATGTACGATTTACACCAAAAGACTCATTTATTTGTATGAGCTTTATTGCTTTTTTTATTCTTGTAGGTAATGCTGTGCAAGAAATCTATGCTTTGGGTCCACGTTATATGACACTAATTATTGTTGCTACGTATAGCTGTGATTCGTTTGCTTATTTATGTGGACGTTTTTTTGGAAAGCATAAATTGAATGAACGCATCTCACCAAAGAAAACAATTGAAGGAAGTATTGGCGGATGGGTCTTTGGTTTTTTGTTTTCATTACTGTTTTGGAAATTATTTATGAATAAACGGGAATTTTTCCTTGTTTTGCTTTCGGGAATCTGCTGTCCGATTTTTGGGCAAATCGGCGATCTGGCTTTTTCCGCAATCAAAAGATGTTATAAGATCAAAGATTTTGGAAATCTTTTGCCAGGACATGGCGGTATATTAGACAGGGTAGATTCCTTATTGTTTAATTTAGTTTGTTTTTACTTTTTAATGATGGTGGTGCTATGAAAAGGATTATTTTATTAGGTGCAAGCGGTTCGATCGGAACCCAGACGTTAGATGTGATCGAGCATCATCCGGATCAGTATGAATTAATTGCTTTCAGCGTAGGAAAAAGAATCAATGAAGTACATCGGATTTTGGCAAAATGGCCTGTGAAATACGTCTGTGTTGGGAGCTATGAAGATCAGAAATTGCTTGAAAAGGAATATCCGCAGGTACATTTCATGAGTGGTGATGAAGGCCTTTTAGAACTTGTCAGCTTAGATGAAGGTGACTGGGTCGTAAATGCGCTTGTAGGTTTTGTTGGACTAAAGCCAACCTTATGTGCGATTGAACATCATAAGAATATCGCCTTGGCGAATAAGGAAACACTAGTTGTCGGTGGTAAGTTTGTTTCTTCAGCAATCAAGAAATATCAGGTACGATTAACACCAATCGATAGTGAACATTCAGCTATTTTTCAATGTCTTCAAGGTGTACGGCGCAGTGATGTCGCAAAGCTGATCATTACAGCTAGTGGTGGAAGCTTCCGTGATAAAAACCGTGATGAATTAGAAAATGTGACTGTGAAAGAGGCTCTTTCGCATCCAAACTGGCAAATGGGAGCTAAGATCACGATAGATAGCGCAACATTGATGAATAAAGGCTTTGAAGTTATTGAAGCTCATTATTTATTTGATATGGATTATGATCAAATAGATGTTTTGGTTCATCGTGAAAGTATCATACATTCATTGATCCAGACAAGAGATACAGCTCTTTTGGCACAGATGGGAACGGCTGATATGCGCCTGCCAATTCAATATGCGCTTAGCTGTCCAGATCGAGATGAACTGATCAATGGAGAAGTCTGTGATTTGAGTGCTATTGGATGTCTTCACTTTGAAAAACCTGATTTTGAACGTTTCCCGTTATTGAAAGTTGCATATGAGTGTGGAAGAAAGGAAGGAAATGCCTGTGCGATTTTAAATGCATCAAATGAAGTGGCGGTTCAGGCATTTTTGGAAGAAAAGATTGCTTTTTTAGATATTGAAAAGCTGATCATGAAAGCATTAAAGCATATCGAATATAAAAAAGATGCTTCATTAGAAGAGATTTTTGAAGCAGACACAGCAACAAGAAATTATGTAAATGATATACTGAAAGGCGGATTTTAATGGATATACTTATTTCTCTAATCATTTTTTTCGTTGTATTGTCAATCATCATCATTATTCATGAGTTGGGACATTTGATTGTGGCAAAGAAATTTGGCGTTTATTGTTCTGAATTTTCTATTGGCATGGGACCGGCGATTTATCAGTATAAAAAATCAGAAACGACGATATCAATTCGTGCTATTCCGCTAGGCGGTTATGTCCAGATGGCTGGTGAAGAAGGCAGTGATATCGAAGGAATTCCTTTTGAAAGAACGATCAATGGTATCAAAACATGGAAACAGATCGTGGTCATGGCTGCTGGGGCAACGTTAAATATTTTATTAGCTTTTGCGATTTTTATTGGTGTCGTCATGGCCAGAGGCTATGTGAGCGCTCCTTCTGATCCAATTGTTGGTTCAATCGTGGAAAATTCACCGGCAGCCACAGTAGGTATGATGGAAGGGGACCGGATCGTCAAGATGGTACTTCCTGATGGCGAAGAAATCATTCCTGAAACGTTTGATGATTTGGTAGAAGGTATGAGCAATTATACAGGTGGAAGTGTGATCTATACAATTGAACGTGGTTCAAAGACGTTAAATTTTGTAGTAGAACCACAATATGATGAAACTTTGCAACGCTATCTAGTGGGCTTTAATTCACAGCCTAAGGTTAGAACTATCGCATGGTATGAATCTTTCTATTATGGAGCTGAAATGCTATTTGAAATGATGGGACAAATCATTCAGGCATTTGGTAATTTAATTCGTGGTGTAGGCCTGCAGGATGTGAGCGGACCTATCGGAATCTATCAGGCAACGAGTCAGGTTGCTTCGGAAGGTTTAAATGCTTTGATCTTATGGGTAGGACTTCTTTCATTAAATGTGGGTATCTTTAATTTATTTCCAATTCCAATATTAGATGGCGGAAGAATCATCATCGTTGCCATTGAAAAGATCATTGGCCGACGTTTATCAGAAAAGATACAGACTGCAATTATGCTTGTGGGGCTGGTACTGATCGTCTTATTGATGGTGTTTGCGACAGCCAATGATATCGGACGATTATTTTAAGGACATTTATTGTCCTTTTTTTATGGTATAATATGACAAAGAGGTGATGGTATGTTGATAGCTAGTCGGGCACAGATGAAAAAAATCGATGAAATATTGCTTGAAAAATATACTATCGAAGAATTGGTGGATAAGGCTGCAGAATGTGTATTGGAAGAAATTTTGGACAAAGATCATATCTGTGTAGTCTGTGGAAGAGGGAATAATGGAGCGGATGGTTATGCTTTGGCTTTGAAACTTTTAAAAATGAAAAAACATGTTTCTGTTATTTCTTGTAAACAAGATCATTTAAGTCAGGCATGTAACTATTATTATCAGTTATGTCTTGAAAAAGGATTATTGGTGGAAGAAAAGGATGAAGCTTTCAAAAAGTGTGATTTGCTTATTGATGCCATGTTTGGCTTTGGCTGTCATTCAAATCCGTTAGGTATTGAGGGTGAAATGATTCAGAAGATGAATGATTCTTCTATTCCGATTGTTTCGATTGATGTACCTAGTGGAATGGATTGTGATAGTGGAAAATGTTTTGAAAATTGTATCCATGCTACTAAAACAATTACTTTTTTTGCTTATAAATTAGGTTTTTTTCATCCTGATGCGATGAAACATACAGGTGAAGTAGTGATAAAAAGACTTAAAGTTGAAGACTTTTCAAATCAGATTTGTCTTTGTGAAAGTCTTGATCAGATTTCTTTTCAAAAGAAAAGCTATGATGGACATAAATATACTTATGGAAGAAGCTTTTTGATCTGTGGCAGTGAGCAATATCAAGGAGCAGCTTTGCTGAGCACAAAAGCTTCTGTTTATACGGGATGTGGTCTTACTTGTCTTTGTTCTGATCCTCGTGTTTTGCAAGCAGCTTCACTCGCTGTTCCTGAAGCGATCCATGCTTCTTTTGAACAAGTTGCCAAGATGAGTGGGTATCAAGCGGCTTTGATTGGCTGTGGTTTGGATGGTGGCGAAGAATTGTTGAGATATGTATTGCATCATACGCAGATGCCGCTTGTCATTGATGCATGTGCTTTAAATGTTCTTGCTTCACATTTAGATTGGCTGGATGGACAGCGATCAATTATCATAACACCGCATTTAGGGGAGTTTAAACGGCTTTGTCCCGAACTGGATGATCCTACGATGAGTGCCATTGAATTTGCGAAAAAGTATCACATCATCGTTGTGTTAAAAGGACCACATACATTAATTACAGATGGTCATCAAAGCTATCGCTGTATGAGTGGAAATGGGGCAATGGCTACAGGAGGAAGCGGTGATGTGTTGTCAGGTATCATCGTGAGCCTTCTGGCACAGGGGTATGATCCTCTTCAAAGTGCCTGTAAGGGTGTCTATCTTCACGGAGCGATCGGGGATCAGCTGGCTCAAAAGATGCATACTGTCTTGCCATCAAAAATTATTGAAGAAATACCCTTTATGATGAAGAAATTTGAGAATGTGTAAAATTATGTTTTTTGATATATTTATATAGAATTGTGCTATAATAAAAACGTTTTGAATCGAGGTAGGGAATTATGAGTAAAAGAAAATCGAAGAAACCGGAAAAAAATACGATTGATATTATATTTTCCGCTGTTTTCTTACTTATAAGCATTATCTTTCTGGTATTGCTTTATATGCTGGATAAGCTTCCGTTGATGTACTATGCAGTGGTTGCAGTTATTGTATTTATCATAGCACTGATGTTGATCAGTTTACAGATGTCTAAGAAAATTCATAAGACAAATAAGACACTGGGAAAAATTATCATGGCTATTCTTAGTGCTGTAATGATCTTTGGAAGTGTCTACATATATAGAACAAATTCCGCTATAAAAAATATTGTTTCGGATAACACAAATAAGATTGAAGTAAGCGTCATAGTCTTAAAAGATAGTCCTATTGAATCAATAGAAGATCTTTCACAGACAATTGGTAATATCAATGTTGGTGATTATAGCTATATTGAAAAGGCGTTAGATGAAATAAGAGAAGTTAATTCAGCGTTTTCTATACAAGATTATGTAGCTTTTGACCGTTTCGCAGATGCCTTATATAATGGAGATGTAGAAGCTATTATATTAAATGAAGCTTTTAGAAGCCAGTTTGATGAAAATCATCCGGAATTTTCAAATGAAACAAGGGTGATCCAAAGCTATGTCTATGAAGAAGAACAAAAAGATATTTCAGTAAATGTTGATGTAACATCAGAACCGTTTACGGTTTATTTGACTGGAATTGATCAAAGCGGCAGTATTTCTACAGTAGGCCGAAGTGATGTCAATAAGGTCATGACCGTTAATCCAGCCACCCATCAAATCTTTATCGTCGATATTCCAAGAGATTATTATATTCCACAAGTATGTCAGGCAAATCAGTTAGATAAGCTGACTCATACGGGTATTTTCGGAGTAGATTGTACGGTAGAATCCGTATCGAATTATATGGGAATAGATATCAACTATTATGTGCGCATCAATTTCTCTTCTTTAGAAAAAATCGTAGATGCGCTTGGCGGTATTGATGTTAACAGTGAATATGCTTTTAGTGCTGGCGGATATACTTTTACTCAAGGTGTCAATCACCTTAATGGGGCACAAGCCTTAGCTTTCTCTAGAGAACGCTATTCTTTTGGCGGTGGCGATAATGTACGTATTGCGAACCAGACAAGAGTATTAACTGGAATCATTAATAAAGTAACTTCACCGGCTATTATTACGAACTATCTTTCTTTTCTGGATGCCATCAGCGGTACTTTCCAGACAAATATGAGTGAAAGTGAAATCAATTCACTGATCAAAATGCAGCTGAATGATATGCAAGGGTGGACAATTACTTCGGATGCCTTGACTGGAACCGGTGGAACGGACTGGACACCTGCAAATGGTTTTAATGCTTATGTCATGTATCCGGATGAAACTTCTTTGGAAAGAGTTTTAGGAGAAATCAGGGCTATTAAAGAAGGAAGCAGTGAATAATGAAAGAAAGACTCTCGATGAGAGTCTTTTCTCTTGAAAAAACAATGGGATTTGATAGAATATAGATTATGGAAAATTTAACTGAATTTTTACGTAATTTAGCTGCTGTACTGATAGTTGCTTTTTTAATGATCTTTGCGGCATCACTGATTCCTGTTCAAAAAGCACAGGGGAGCAATACTTTTTTATATGCCCTTAGTGCAGATCTATCCCATATTCATAGCCAGTATGCCTTATTAGAAGAAATGGAAAGCGGCAAGATACTGGCTTCTAAAAATATGCAGGATGCGATATATCCGGCTTCTATGACAAAGATGATGACAGCCATCGTTGTTATTGAAAGTGTAGAGAATCTTTATGAAACACTTGTTATATTGGAAGATATCTATCCATATCTTTATGAACAAGAAGCTTCAATGGCTGGTTATCAGCCCAATGATGAGGTACCTATTCTGGATCTTCTCTATGGTGTTCTTTTACCTTCGGGAGCAGAATGCTCCCTAACTTTAGCGAACTATGTAGCTGGCAGTGAAGAAGCTTTCGCACAATTGATGAATGAAAAAGCAAGTGAGTTAAATATGAATCATACTCATTTTGTTAATTCGACAGGACTTCACAATGATCAGCAGGTGACGACCTTGGAGGATCTGTCCTATTTGATGCGCTATGCTTTAAAGAATGAAACATTCAAAGAAATCATTACTTCTAGCGAATATCTTTCACAGGCTACACAAAGCCATCCGGAAGGACTTTTGATGAAAAGTACGATATCTTATTCACTGATTGAAGAAAATGGTCAGGTAGATTTTTTAGGTGGTAAAACAGGATATACCGGAGAGGCTGGACAGTGCATGGCAAGCTTTGCGAAGGTGAATGGCAAAGAATATTTATTGATTACGGCAAAGGCAGATGGTGCTGCAGTATCAATGCCTTATCATATGATGGATGCCAGAGATATATATGAGCAAATTGGTATTTATAAGGCTTATGATGAAAATATGAGGATTCATCAGAAACCTGCTTCCTTATTACATAAATATAATAGGGATACGATTCCACTAAAGTAGACAAAGGGATAAATAAAATTCCACTTCATCAAGCAGAGGTGGAATTTTATTATTTGCCAAATACCAGCATCACACTGCAGGCAATCAAGAGTCCTAACAGTAGTAACAATAATAATTTAGCGGGAAGATTTCCGAATTTATGAGCAATCTTACCTATCATATGATGATCGCTCAAATCCTGATAATCTTTTTTTAATGCATAATAAACAAAAGCAATGATAGCTAAAACCCCTAAAACAGCACCAAAAATTTGTTCACTGACAAGTGCTGAAAAAAAACGTAAAATACTTTTCATTCTATCCTCTCCTTTTTGTAACTATACTAACATGATTTAAATATTATTTGCGTATAAGATTACTTACATAAGGTCGCTTGCCTGAAAGAACTTCATCATAGAAGTTTTGTTTCCAGTCGATATAGGCAACACTTTCTTCTAATTCCTGAATAGATATGCGTAATGCTTCCTGCTTTTTCGTAAGCATTTTTTTACGTGTTTGAATGGTTGATTCACCTTCAAGGCAAAGCTGCAGATATTCTTTCATTTCTTGAATGGTCATACCACATTTTTTCAGACACACAAGATCTTTGATCCATTTTACATCCTGCTCATCAAAAATACGACGATTATTCTCGTCACGTTTAACATTAGGTACCAATCCCTCATTGCAATAATATTTTAACGTCTGATAGGTCATATTTGTTTCTTTACAGACTTGCATCATCGTGTACATTTAGTTACCTCCTCTAAAAAATTTTAATTTTTTTATAAAAAAGTTTGTAAAGAAAAAAGCCCTTGAAATGGGCTTGATTTAATACTGGTGCCGGCTATGAGATTCGAACTCACAACCTCCGCCTTACCATGGCGTTGCTCTACCGTTGGAGCTAAGTCGGCATGGGATTATTATAACGTATTTGCAAACTTTTGAAAAGATGTTTATAATACTTTGTATGAAAAACGTTAAGACAAATGCTATGCGTCAGTTAGACGCAAAAAAAGTAAAATATGAAGTTTATACTTATGACACTGAGGATGGGATGATTGATGGCATCAGTGTCGCTCAAAAATGTCATCAGGATGTTAAACTGGTTTATAAGACTCTTGTAACTCGTTCAGCTTCTAAAAAAATCTATGTTTTTGTTGTGAATGTTGCCGATGAGCTGGACCTTAAGAAATGTGCAAAAGCGGTTCATGAAAAAAGTATTGAGATGGTACACGTCAATGAACTTTTAGGACTGACAGGTTATATACGAGGAGGATGTTCACCGATAGGCATGAAAAAGAAATATCCTGTTATTTTAAGTGATACAGCTTCTTCGATGGATTCGATTATCTTTAGCGGAGGTAAAATTGGCTGTCAGATTCATTGTTCGGTAGATGATTTTATGAAAATTACGCAAGCTTCTATGGCGCTTATTGTTTGAAAGGATGGAGGACAATGAAAACACATGTATTTCGTTTAACCTATGGTGCTGATTTGAAAAAAAGTCTTGAAGAATATATCAAAATGCATCATATCGATGCAGGTTATGTTGCTTGTTGTGTTGGCTGTGTCTATGAAACAGGACTTCGCTTAGCAGATGGCAAAACTCTTTTTCACGATAAAAACCGTTATGAAATTGTTTCGCTCATTGGTACGCTTTCTAAAGATGGCGTGCATTTGCATATTTCTTTGAGTGGAGAAGATGGCCATACGATGGGTGGACATTTGATGGAGGGGACACTTATCAATACGACTGCGGAAATCATTCTTCATGAATTGGATGAATTTGAGTTTGCACGTGAATTTGATGAAAAAACCGGGTATGATGAAATTGTCATGAAGGCAAAACACTAGCATTTTAAAAGGTATATGATATACTAGAATCATCAAAAGGAGGATGCACAATGAGAATTGTAAACAAGGAAGAATTTGAATCAATCAAAAATAATGGCATTGTATTAGTTGACTTTTATGCTGACTGGTGTGGACCATGTAAGATGGTAGCTCCAGTGCTTGAAGAACTTTCAATGGAATATGAAGGACAAATCAACTTCGTTAAAGTAAATGTTGATCAGGAAGGTGATCTTGCCGGAGAATACGGTGTGATGTCGATTCCAAATCTGGTTTTGATGAAAGATGGCCAAATAGTGAAACAGGTTGTCGGTTATCAGCCAAAACCAGCAATTAAAGCATTGATTGATACGGTTCTGTAAGTAAAGGCAGTAATTGCCTTTTTTCTTTTGCTGATTCATACGACTTGTGGTATGATTGAAACGGTGATTTTATGTTAATAAGTGCAAGTGAGATAAGTAAGTTTCATAATGAGAAATGTATTTTAGATAACGTTTCTTTTTCTATCGAAGAAAATGATAAGATAGCACTTGTGGGTGTGAATGGTGTTGGCAAGAGCACGTTTTTAAAGATCTTGGCAGGAAAAGAAACTTATGAAGGAAAGATGATTTACAAAAGTAATCTTCAGATTTCATATCTTGCACAAGATGATGATTTTGATGATGATCGTACGATTTTTGAGGTCGTACA
Organism: Traorella massiliensis; assembly: GCF_900104665.1. Taxonomy (GTDB): domain Bacteria; phylum Bacillota_I; class Bacilli_A; order Erysipelotrichales; family Erysipelotrichaceae; genus Traorella; species Traorella massiliensis. Next base: position 668,197 of record NZ_LT629969.1, read on the forward strand.
GGAGAGGGCACCAAAATGTGAGGACTTTGAAATTCGCTCAGTGCTGACAAAACTAAAAATTGATGATCTGGATAAAAAGATCGCTACTTGTTCTGGAGGACAGAGAAAAAGAGTGGCTTTAGGTATAGCTCTTTTAAAATCGTGTGATCTTTTGTTGTTAGATGAACCGACCAATCATTTGGATAATGAAATGATCGAGTGGTTAGAAAAATATCTGATCAAAATGAATCGTGCTTTAGTAATGGTAACCCATGACCGCTATTTTCTAGAAAGAATCGTTCATAAGATCATTGAGATCGATCGTTCTAAGATCTATGAATATCAGGCAAATTACTCAGCCTTTCTTGAATTAAAACAACAACGAGAAGAAGTGGCTCTTGCCAATGAGCGTAAACGAAATGCCTTTTTAAGAGTTGAACTTGAATGGATCCGTTCAAATGCTCAGGCACGCAGTACAAAAAGCAAGGAGCGTATTGCTCGTTTTGAAAAGCTATCAAATGTTGAAAAGATCAAAGAAAACGGCAAAGTAGAACTGATTCATACTTCTACCCGTTTAGGTAAGAAAACAATCGAGATCGAGCATCTTGGAATGAGCATCAATCAGCAGACGCTCTTTACTGATTTTTCATATCATTTAAAGCGGAATGACCGAATAGGGATCATTGGCGATAATGGCTGTGGGAAAAGTACGTTTTTAAATTTGATTGCAGGTGATTTAACCCCAACACAGGGACATATCGAAATTGGTGAAACGGTCAGAATTGGTTATTTCAAACAGGGAAGTGATGATCTGGATGATTCTAAGATCGTTAAAGATGTGATCATGGAGGTAAGCGATGATCTTGTTACTGATGAAGGACGATTGAACGCAAAAGCGATGCTGGAGAGATTTTTATTCGATTCTCATCTGCAGTATTCACGTGTAAGCTATCTTAGCGGTGGAGAGAAAAGAAGATTATATTTATTGAAGGTACTTATGTCGGCACCTAATGTATTGCTTTTGGATGAACCAACTAATGATTTAGATATTCAGACATTGAATGTCTTAGAAGATTATCTGGATCATTTTAATGGAGCCGTATTTGTCGTATCTCATGACCGTTACTTTTTGGATCGCTGTTGTGATTATATTTTTGCTTTTGAAAATAAAACGATTCATTCTTATGTCGGTACATATTCTGATTACTATAGTCATCATCAAAAAAATGAAAAGATCGTAAAAGAGAAGCAATCTTATAGTGAGATCAAAAAACAGCAACGGATGAATCAGCCATATCTTTCAAGTAAGGATAAAAAAGAGCTGGAAGGGATGGAAGAGGTATTGAAAAAGCTTGAAAAAGAACTTCAGGATATCGATGATGAAATGAACGAAACACAGGATTTTATAAAGATCAATGAACTTTCTAAAAAAAGAAGTGAAATCGAAGCGGAAATTGAAAGAAAGAATGAACGCTGGATCGAGTTATTAGAAATTGAAGAAGCCATTTCTTTAAAAAAATAATACATTTTTAAGACGGTGAAGCCGTCTTTTTTTTTATTCTGATAAAAAAGTTTAAAATATTAAACAAAATATTTAAAATAGTGTTGCATTTATTTGAAAATTCTGTATAATATCATTGGTTCGATTAACAAAACAATTTGTTTAGCATAACTAAACAAAGAAAGGAGGGGCTATGGACATAGGTCAGAAAATCAAACGCCTGCGGACGAAAAACGGATTAACATTGGAGGAGCTGGCAAGCCGCAGCGAGCTTACCAAAGGTTTTTTAAGCCAGGTGGAAAGAAACCTGACCTCCCCCTCTATCGCAACTTTGAACGATATACTGGAAGCTTTAGGTACGACACTGGCGGCATTCTTTAAAGAAGAACAGGAAGAAAAAAGTGTCTTTACCAAGGAAGATTATTTCGTTGATGAGCGGGATGGCTGTATCGTTAATTGGATCGTGCCAAATGCTCAAAAAAATGAAATGGAACCAATCTTGCTTGAACTTGAAGCAGGAGGAGAAAGCCAAAGACTTGATCCGCATGATGGAGAGGAATTTGGATTTGTTCTCAGCGGACGCGTCATCCTAGTAGATGGAGATAAAGAAATTACGGTGCGCAAGGGAGAAACTTTCTATATCAAGGGATTAAATACGCATTATCTCAAAAATGAAAGCAGTGCGCCTGCCAAAGTGCTGTGGATCACGACGCCGCCGCTATTTTAGGAGGAATAGAATATGAAACCTTTAATTCAGTTTAAAAACATCGTCAAAGAATTTGACGGCCAGATCGTTCTAAAAGGAATCAATCTGGATATTTATGAAAATGAGTTTGTGACGTTATTAGGACCTAGCGGATGCGGGAAAACAACTCTTTTAAGGATCTTAGGAGGCTTTCTTGATCAAACGCAGGGAGAGATTTATTTTGATGGTGAGGAAATTACGAATGTTCCAGCTTATCGCCGTGAAGTAAATACAGTTTTTCAGAAATATGCATTATTTCCACATATGGATGTGTTTGATAATGTTGCTTTCGGTTTGAAAATTAAAAAGATTTCGAAAGATATCATTGAACAAAAAGTAAACCGTATGTTGAAACTTGTAAATCTGGAAGAATATGCTCATCGTGATGTTAAGGAAATGAGCGGTGGACAGCAGCAGCGTGTTGCGATTGCCCGTGCTTTGGTCAATGAACCAAAGGTATTGCTTTTAGATGAACCTTTAGGTGCCTTAGATTTAAAGCTTAGAAAAGAAATGCAGAAGGAACTTAAACGTATCCAGCAGGAAGTCGGTATCACCTTTATTTTTGTAACACATGATCAGGAAGAGGCTTTAACGATGTCAGATAAGATTGTGGTTATGAAAGAAGGAGAAATCCAGCAGGTAGGTACACCTACGGATATCTATAATGAACCTATCAATGAGTATGTCGCTAATTTTATTGGTGAGAGCAATATTATTGAAGGTGTGATGCTGAAAGACTATCAGGTAATGTTTGAAGATAAAAAGTTTGAATGTGTTGATTTTGGATTTAAAGAAAATGAAAAAGTCGATATAGTTATAAGACCTGAAGATTTAAATATTGTACCAAAATCTAAAGGAAAGCTGAAAGGTATCGTGAAATCAGTACTATTTAAAGGTGTTCACTATGAGATTGTTGTCGAAACCCGTCCAGGTACGAGCATTACGGTAACGATGGATGTGAAAGATGATAAACCAATCGTGAATGAAAGTGCCAAAGAGCTGATGAGCGCTAATAATTTCAATCTTGATATTGAAGATGTTAAGGAATTAACAGATGCGGAAATCATTGCTCGTGCAGATGCTCAGGCTTGGAGCAGTGAAACAGATGAACTTATTTCAATTGTGAAGGTATCTCATGATATCCAGCCTCATAAGGGAACTTATCCAGTTACCTTTACAACGGCTGCGGGTACGAGCTGTACGGTCAACATGATCGTAAAAGATCAAAACCGTGTAGAATCACAAGAATATGCAGAAGAGATCTTTGCGGAAGACTTCTTTAAAAAAGTGGATGAAATTCAGGATTCTGTAGCTTTAGAAACAGATCTAAAGATCTGGGCAAATGCCCAGGCATGGGATCTTGATGAGGATATCCCGGTTGAAATTACAACTGTTGATTATGATTTTGATCCTGAAAATATTACACCAGGTCAGTATCAGGTAACCTTTAAGACAACAGGCTATGAATATAAGGTTCACACAACAGATTATGCTGAAGTTGATTCCATGGTAGGTCTATCTTTTGATCCGGAAGATATTCATATCATGAGCAAGGAAACATTCTCATGAAAAAGTTTGCGAGAATGGCTTATCCATACGCTATCTGGGCAACGATCATGATCGTAGTGCCAATGCTGATGATCCTGTTTTATGCATTCAGTACGCAGGGAAATGATGTGGTTCAGGTACGTCTGACACTGGATAATTTTATCTATTTTTTGACAGAGCCGGTATTGCTGAAAGTATTGGCAACTTCATTTAAGATTGCCTTGATTACAACTGTGGTCTGTATTCTGATCGGATATCCTGCCGCTTATTTTATGGCAAAGCTTGGAAGCAAATATCAAAATTTGATGATGCTGCTGATTACTCTTCCAACATGGATCAATATGCTTGTTCGAACTTATGCATGGTTAGGAATGCTTCAAAGCGGTGGTTTGTTTGATACGATTCTAGGATATTTAGGGATTGGTCCTAAACAGATGATCGGTACAGAAGGTGCTGTGATCTTTGTTATGGTCTATAATTTCCTGCCATTTATGATTCTGCAGGTTTATTCACAGCTTATCAAGATGGATACAAGCTATCTGGAAGCTGCTGCAGATTTGGGGGCTGATCGGGTTCAATCATTCTGGCGAGTGACTTTCCCGCTCTCTCTTCCTGGAGTTATCAGCGGTATTACGTTAGTATTTTTACCGGCTGCTTCCACTTTCCAGATTTCACAGCTGATTGGACAGGGAAGTGTACAATTGATTGGTAATGTGATTGAAAATTACTTCCTGACAACTGGGGACTGGAATAAAGGAAGTGCTATTTCACTGATCATGGCAATCATTATTATCATAAGCATGTATCTGACAAAGAAGGCCGATAAGGAAACGGCAGGGAAAAGGAGGGTATTATGAAAAAATTATTTTCTAAATTCTATTTAGCTCTCATTCTGATCTTCTTCTATCTGCCTATTCTATATACGATTGTTTTTTCATTCAATGATTCACGTTCATTGACAGTATTTAAAGGCTTCTCATTACAGTGGTATGAACGAATGTTCAATGACCGTAATATGATGCAAGCCATCTGGTATACTTTTGTCATTGCTATTCTGGCAACGATTATTTCTACGATCGTGGGAACGATTGCTTCCATTGGTCTTTCTAAATCAAGAAAAGCATTGCAATTGGCAATCGAACAGGTCAACAATCTTTCGGTCATGAATCCGGAAATTGTAACGGCAATTGGCCTATTGATGTTATTTTCAAGTTTTAGAGTCATTGAAAAGGGATTTCTTACCTTATTACTAGCGCATATTGCGTTTTGTATCCCCTACGTCATGCTTTCGGTATCTCCAAAGCTGAGATCCCTTGATCCTAACCTTGCGGAAGCAGCCCTTGATTTAGGAGCGACGCCTTGGCAGGCACTGACTAAAGTTATCGTTCCACAAATACTTCCGGGTATCGTATCAGGAGCTTTGATTGCTTTTACGATGTCCATTGATGATTTTGTCATTAGTTATTTTGTTACCGGAAACGGTGTAAGTAATATTTCGATTCTTGTTTACTCGATGTCAAAAAGAATCAATCCATCGATTAATGCCGTCAGTACACTAGTAATTGTGATAATTACTGTTGTTCTGATATTAGTAAATATTGTTCCAATGCTAAGAAAGAAAAAGGAGGTTGCATGAACATGAAAAAGTTATTTACTGTAATTGGTGCGCTGTCACTGCTAACTTTGAGCGGCTGCTCAAACACACCTTCTAACTCTGATAGTGAATATCAGGGACAGACATTGAAGGTATTTAACTGGGGAGAATATATCGAACCAAGCGTTATTTCAGATTTTGAGGATGAATTTGGAGTAACAGTTGTCTATGAAACATTCTTATCAAATGAAGCAATGTACACAAAGGTTCAGACAGGTGAAACTTATGATGTCCTTGTACCTAGTGATTACATGATCGAAAGAATGGTTCAGGAAGATATGCTTCAGGAATTGGATCTGTCAAAGATTCCTAATATTGGAAACCTTGCTGATGGTGTAAAAAATCTTCCTTATGATCCAGATAACACATATTCTGTTCCTTATTTCTGGGGAAGCGTAGGTATCGTCTACAATAAAAATAATGTAGATATCAATGATCTTGAAAATGAAGGATGGGCCATCTTCCAGGATACAGATTATGCAGGTAGAATTTATATGTATGACTCAGAACGTGATTCATTCATGATTGCTTTTAAATCTTTAGGATATTCAATGAATACAAGCAATGAAAGTGAAATTCAAGAGGCTTATGACTGGCTGATTCAGATCAATGATACGATGTCTCCAGCTTATGTGACTGATGAAGTCATTGATGCAATGTCATCAGGTCAGAAAGATCTTGCAGTAGTATATTCAGGTGATGCTGTAACAATTCTTATGGAAAACGAAGACATGGCATATTATTGTCCAACGGAAGGAACAAATCTTTGGAGTGATGCAATGGTAATTCCTAAGAATGCTGAAAACCCTGATCTGGCTCATGAATTCATTAACTTTATCTTAGGTTATGATGCTTCATATGCTAATTCTGAATATGCAGGTTATGCATCAAGCAATGCAGAAGTACTGGAAGAATTAAGCGCAGGTGAATTTGAAGGAAATGATGCTTATATTCCAAGAAGCGGTTATGATAAAGATGAAGTCTTTGTTTACAACAAGGAGCTGACAGCTAAGCTTTCAGAACTTTGGGTAAAAGTAAAAGCTCATTAATGATAAATAAGAAGGTGATTTTGATATCATCTTCTTTTATTTATGTATTTAATATGGTTTGAGCATAAAACATTTTAGATTTTTACTCTTTATAGAAAAAAAGACTCTTTCGTTTGAAAGAGTCAATTTAATTTAGAATGGTGGGCCCGGCCGGAATCGAACCGGCACGGATTATTCATCCGAGGGATTTTAAGTCCCTTGCGTCTACCAGTTTCACCACGAGCCCAAGATTGGAGGTTCCTGCCAGATTTGAACTGGCGATCACAGAGTTGCAGTCTATTGCCTTACCACTTGGCTAAGGAACCGTGTTTCTTTACTGCCTGTTTATTATATAAAAATTTGCAAGAAAATGCAACACCCATTTTTAATTTTGTTCATGTTTCTTAATAAAAATTAGAAAGATGCTGTCTATGAGTAAAAATATGATAGAATAATAGCGGAGATGATTTAATATGAACCCTGAAATTATTCTTGTTGGAGCAGCTATTTTGGATGTGCTGGCTTATCCTGCTGATGAGCGTGTTTTTCAGGAAGGCTCTTATTCTTGCGATGATGTTGTGTTGTCCTATGGTGGAGATGCTTTGAATGAAGCGTTGGTTCTCTCAGCTTTTAAGAAAAAAGTAGAGCTTATTACGATTCTTGGAAAAGATCAGGCAGGGGAGTTTATTTTTTCTAAATGTCAGCAACAACATATACTATTAAATGATAAGACGATGCGTGATGATCTAAAAACAGGAATTAATGGTGTTTTGATCAAAAAGGATGGTTCACGTCACTTTCTGACGAATGCAAATGGTTCTTTAAGAAAGCTGACCTTAGAAGATATTCCGATGCCTTTTTGTGCATCTGCGAAAATTTTATGCTTTGCCAGTATCTTTGTTTTTCCTCAAATTAATGATCAGGAGCTTGCAGCTATTTTCAATATGGCTAAGAAGCAGGGAATGGCCGTTGCGGCCGATATGACAAAATGCAAACATCAGGAAACGCTGGATGATTTAAAACAGTCCTTACCTCTTATTGATTATTTGTTTTGTAATGAGAGCGAAGCACAACTTGTTACACGTGTTAGAGGTGTTGAAGAAGCGGCTAAAAAGATTTATGATGCGGGAGTTAAAAATGTTATCATTAAAGTGGGTGCGCAAGGCTGTTATGTTTATAATGATGAAATACATCAATGGGTATCACCTAAAAAGGAAGTTGTATGTGTTGATACGACGGGTGCGGGTGATAGTTTCGTGGCAGGCTTTTTAAAAGCGCTTTTAGATAATCAATCGCTGATGGATTGTCTTGATTTCGCAAATGAATGTGGTGGTAAGGCAGTTGGTCAGATAGGAGCAACACGCTGGTTAGATGATTCAATAAAATAATGATGAAATGTTCATCACTATATGCTGATTTGTGGTAAAATGATACTATGAATAAGAGATGTATTTTGATTGGTGCTGGAGAAATGAAGGAAGAAAACATTTCTCTTGAAAAAAATGATTTTGTTATAGCTGTTGATGGAGGATATCAATATTGTTTGAATTTCAATATTCATCCGGATCTAGTTGTCAGTGATTTTGATTCTTATCCCCATGAAATCAAGGGGATAGAAATTTTGCGCAGTCAGCCTGAAAAAGATGATACAGATATGATGCTGGCAATTCTGGCAGGATTAGAAAGAGGGTATGATGAATTTGTAATTTATGGAGGTATGGGAGGCCGTTTGGAACATACCTTAGGAAATATACAATGTTTAAATTTTTTATGCCAAAAGAAAGCTCATGGGATCATGATTTCGCAAAATAGCCGTGTGGAGGTGCTTGGTAAAGGAAGCAGGAGCTATGATGCTTCTATGAGCGGATATATCAGTATTTTTTCATTAGCGGATGAATCAGTGATATCAATAGAGAATCTTAAATACTCTTTGGATCATAAAAGGATAAGCAATGCGACAACACTAGGGGTTGATAATGAATTTATAGGAAAAGAAAGCAAGATCACTCTTCATGAGGGTTGTATCTGTATAGTAATAACGGAGGGATAACAATGGTTGAGAAAAGGCTGTATTTATTTAAAGATGGTGAATTATTTTTTAATGATTTTGTATTAGTGATTGATGGTGATGATTTTAAAAATAAGAGTCTTCATTATGTTCATTTAGGAGAAAAAACAACGACAGTAGGTGCTGAAACATTTGAAGGCAATTATTTGACACAGATTCATTTTCATAAAAAAATCAAATGGATCGAAAGCCGTGCTTTCGCAAATAATAGAATCGAGAAAATTGTTTTTTCCAGATTAGAGGTTCCTGTCATCGCAAAAGATGCCTTCGTAGGTAATCCGGTTTCTTTGATCATTGTTCCTTATGAGACGCTTGATGATTATAAAAAAGTGCTCAGTCAAGTAGATTTTGATCAGCCAGTAGATATCCGTTCAAATATTGAAATGAAATTTATGAAACTCAATGAGGAAAAGGTGGAGGATACGGTCATTATGATCAAGGCTTTTCCGATTTATGGCACTTATACATGGCGTATTGAAAAGGAAGAAATTGCTGATTTGGAAACCCAGATGCGTAAAGATGAAAATCGTTATGACTTTGGAGAAATTGAACTGAATAATACATTTTATAATATTTATAAAGATGGTCACAATCATATATTTATTTATCGTAAAAATGATCAAGGTTATCAGGATGTAACTTTTGAGGATTTTAAAACCATTTATAATGATGCTAGAAAGGCACTTTTATGATTTGCCCAAAATGTGCCGCAAAACTGATTCATAGTGAAGGTGTTTGGCGATGTGAAAATCATCATACATATGATATTGCCAGACAGGGTTATGTTAATCTGATGCTTGGCGGCAAGGTTCATGGTGATTCTAAGGAAATGGTACAGGCTCGTCATCAGTTTTTGATGGCGGGTCATTATCGTGTGTTAAAAGAGAAATTAGAAGAAGTTATTCAAAGTCTTCAAGTACAGATATTACTTGATCTAGGATGTGGGGAAGGGTATTACACTTCTGGTATGAGTCAGTATGTTGATGAAGCTTATGGTGTTGATTTAAGCAAAGATGCTTTAAAAATAGCTTCACGGACAGATAAACATAGCCAGTATATCGTTGCGAGCATTTTTCGTTTACCTTTTGAAGATAAAAGTGTCGATTGTGTAACGAATATTTTTGCCCCGGCTCCTATCGATGAATGTGCTCGTGTTTTAAAAAAGCATGGTTTTTATGTTCGGGTAGCTCCTCATAAACGCCATCTTTGGGGATTGAAAAAAGAATTATATGATCAGGTCTATGAAAATGAAACGGATGTAATCAAGGATGAACGCTTTGAACTAATAGAACGTATTAAGGTAGAAGATATCATCCATGTCGATCATCATGATGATATCGAGGCTTTGTTTATGATGACTCCTTACTATTGGAAAAGCAGTAAAGAGGCTGCTCATAAAGTAGCTTCTATGGAAAGCTTACATACGGAAATTGAATTTGATATTCAAATATATCGAAAAATAGAGGAAACGGTAACGAAAAAGAACATTTATTTGAAACATGGTTTTTTCACGATTCGTAGTGCTTTTCAAAATGATGCCGGTCAGCTAGTAGAATGGTGGAATGATGGTCGTGTAATGGCTCATGCAGGTTTTCCGAAAGGCTTACATATCGATGAGGCTAAGGTAAAACAACAGTTATGTTCAGATACAAATCATAAAAGACTGATCATTGAAAAAGATTCTCGTGCTATCGGAGAGATGGGGCTTCATTATGTTGGTGATAAAACAGCTGAAATTGGTATTAAGATCTGTGACTTAAAAATGCTGGATCAAGGATATGGTAAACAAATCTTAAGCCTTCTGATCCAATACCTTTTTGAAGAAGAAAAAATGGTAAAAATCATTTTAGATACTGATTTAGAAAATGAGCGTGCACAGCACGTCTATGAACAGCTAGGTTTTAAAAAGGTGAGGGTGAATGTTGATTCCTGGGTGAATCAGTTAGGTGAAAAACGTAGCAGTGTAGATTATGAGCTAAAGCGCAAGCATTTCAAAAGCTATCTTTAAGAATGGTATAGTCTTTTGTGAAAATTATGGTATAATGGTGAGGCAAAACGAGGTGGAGTATGGCATTTGAATCATTGACAAATAAGTTAAATAAGGCTTTTAAAAATTTATCCGGTCAGGGTAAACTTACAGAAAAAAATATGAATGAGATGCTCAAGGAAGTGCGGATGTCGCTTCTGGAAGCGGATGTAAACTATCAGGTTGTAAAAGACTTCATTGCTAATGTCAAAGAAAAGGCAATGGGCACAGAAGTCATGGATTCGTTGAATCCAAGTCAGATGGTCGTTAAGATCGTTCATGATGAAATCGTTGCATTATTAGGTGATGGTGATAATGAACTGAATCTGACTTCTTTTTCAACGATCATGCTGGTAGGTCTTCAGGGTACCGGTAAAACGACAGCAGCAGCTAAGATTGCTAATGTCTTGAAAAAGAAAAAGGGCAAGAAACCATTGTTAGTGGCTTGTGATATTATTCGTCCGGCAGCTATTGAACAGTTAAAGACACTTGGAAGAAGCATTGATGTTGAAGTTTACAGTGAAGGTGTAGATGTTGATGTATTAACACAGGTGAAGCATGCACTTGATTATGCGAAGGCTAATAACTATGATACGTTGATCTTCGATACTGCAGGACGTCTGCATATCAATGAAGAATTGATGCAGGAATTAAAAGATATAGAAGCTTATCTGAAACCAAATGAAATCTTGCTGACGGTAGATGCTATGAGTGGTCAGGATATTGTCAGCGTGGCGCAAAGTTTTACGGAACAGTTACATGTAACAGGTTTGGTTGCGACTAAGATGGATGGCGATGCCAGAGGTGGTGGTATCCTTTCTGTTCGTTCATTGACAAAAGTACCGGTTAAATTTGCCAGTCAGGGTGAGAAAATTGATGATTTAGATATTTTCTATCCAGATCGCATGGCAGATCGTATCTTAGGTATGGGTGATATCATGACTCTTGTGGAACAGGCGCAAGAGAAAATGGATATCGAAGAAAGTGAAAGAACAGCTAAGCGTATGATGAGCGGGCGTTTTACGCTTGATGATATGTTAGTGCAGCTGCGTCAGGTCAATAAAATGGGATCACTTGGTGGAATTTTGAAAATGATCCCTGGTATGAGTCAGATGGCAGGTCAGATCGATGAGGTCAAAGCGAGTCATGATATGAAGAAAACAGAGGCGATCATTCTGTCAATGACACAAGAGGAAAGAGATGATTCAAGCATCCTGAAGGCTTCTCGTAAGAGTCGTATCGCTAAGGGAAGTGGTGTGCAGGTCAGTGATGTCAACAAGCTGATCAAGCAGTACGAACAAAGCAAACAGGCGATGAAGATGTTGAGTCAAATGCAAAAGGGCGGTATGCCGAATATGGCTAAGATGAATCAGATGATGCGCTCTAGCAGCATGAATCGTCCAAAATTGAAAACAAAAGGAAGAAGAAGATAGAAGTCCAAGAGGACTTCTTTTCATTTGTGTGAAAATGTAAGAAATAAGAGAATCTATTTATGATAGAATAAGGATGGGAGGGAAAGGATGAATCATAAACAAAGAAAAAGAATTTTATTGATAACAGGTATTCTAATATTCACAGGTATTATTGTTTTGATGCTCTACCATTTCAACATACTGCCTCATCGTTATTATGATAATGCTTATTTTGGTATAGAGACATTCAGAAGCTCTATAGATAAAAATCAGGATGGAGTGGATGATCAAAGTGATATTTTAATGAATGCACTTCATTATATAGAAACAGAACCGAAATATAAAAGTGTTTATTATCAGGGCGGATATCCGAATGATGGTTATGGAGTGTGTAGTGATGTCGTCGCCTTTGCCTTGAAAGATGCTGGTTATGATTTGCAGATTTTAGTAGATGAAGATATCGCTGCTCATCCGGATGATTATGATGTTGAAGTGGCAGATGCTAACATAGATTTTCGACGGGTACGCAACTTACTTGTTTATTTTCAAAATCATGCGGTTTCTTTGACAAATGATCTTAGTGATATTGAAGAGTGGCAGGGTGGGGATATCGTTGTTTTTCCTGAACATATTGGTATTATATCGGACAAAAGAAATGGGAAAGGAATTCCTTTTTTGATCCATCATGCTTCACCTTTGCAATTTCGTTATGAAGAAGATGTTTTAGAAAGATATGAGATTATTGGGCATTTTCGAATCAGTGAATAAAAAAGCCAATAGTATTCAAGATGTCAAGTAAAAAACCTTGACATCTATTCTTCTCTATGGTAGAATCATGTCCGTATAGAAAATATGGAGGAAATAAACACATGGCTGTTAAATTAAGATTAAAAAGAATGGGATCTAAAAAAGCTCCTTTTTACAGAATTGTAGCTGCTGATTCCCGTTTCCCTAGAGATGGAAGAATTATTGAACAAATTGGATATTATGATCCAACAAAAAATCCTGCGGAAGTAAAAGTTGATGCTGAAACTGCTATGAAATGGCTGAAGAACGGTGCACAGCCAAGTGACACAGTTCGTAACATTTTATCTAAGCAGGGTATCATGAAACAGTTCCACGAATCTAAATTGTCTAAGTAATGATTGATTACGAAAAGGTTTTATATAACCTGTGCGAACCTATCGTCAGTGATGCGTTGAATCTTTCAGTGAAACGGATGGAGACGTTAGATGAGCATGAAATCTGTCTTTATGTTTACGCAAATAGTGATGACGTGGCACGTTTGATTGGCAAGAAGGGAGCTATGGCTTCTAGCATTCGCCAGATGATGTCAGTAGCAAGCCGCAAGGAAGATAAAAAGATTACGATCAAGTTTGAATCTTATTAGGATGCAGTTGCATCCTATTTTTAGAGGTGAGAGTATGCAGCTGAGTATAGGAAAAATAGTAAATACCCATGGGATCAGAGGAGAACTGAAGGTCATGCCTAATACAGATTCTTTGGAAGAAAGATTTGCAAAAGGAAATGAAGTTTTTATTCATTATGGTAAAGACACGATTTACTTTGAAATTGATTCTTTTCGTATTCATAAAGGGTGTGTTCTAGTAACGTTTAAAGATCATCATCATATCAATGATGTTGAAAAATATAAAGGCCTTGATCTTTTGGTTGAGGTGGATGGCAGTGAGGATGATGACTTTTATTACTATGAACTGGAAGGTTGTCAAGTATATTATCATGATGAACTTTTAGGTGAAGTAAGTGAAATTTTAGAAACACAGGCTCATGAAATTTTGCGTATTTCTTGTGAAGGTAAGAAAGATATACTGATTCCATATGTGGAGCGGTTTATTCTAAATGTAGATGCTGATGAAAAAAGAATTGATGTTGATGTGATTGAGGGCATGTTATGAGAATTACGATCATGACATTGTTTCCAGAATTTTTTGATTCCTTCAGGACGACTTCTATCATTAAGAAAGCGATTGAAAAAGGACACGTTGAACTTGAATGTGTCGATTATCGTCAATATACGCTTGATAAGCACAATCATGTTGATGATACGCCTTGTGGTGGAGGCGTAGGGATGCTTTTGATGGTTCAGCCAATCGTTGATTGTCTAAAAGCTGTTCGTCAGGAAAATTCACATGTTATTTTGCTTACACCGCAGGGAAAGACTTTTCATCAGAAAATGGCTCATGAATATGTACGAAACTATGAACATTTAATTCTTATCTGTGGACATTATGAAGGCTTTGATGAGCGTATTCGTGATTATGTGGATGAAGAGGTCAGTATGGGTGATTTCGTGCTTACAGGCGGTGAAATTGGCGCTATGACGATCTCAGATGCCATCATTCGTCTATTGGATGGTGTCATTACGAAAGAGAGTCATGAGGATGATAGTTTTGAAAATGGTTTGCTTGAATATCCGCAATATACCCGTCCTATCGAATATGATGGTAAAAAGGTACCGGAAATTCTTTTGAGCGGTCATCATGAAAACATCCGTAAATGGCGTTTAAAAGAATCATTGCGAAAAACTTATATAAAACGTCCTGATTTATTAGAAAAAAGAGCATTCACTAAAGAAGAAAAACAGTTTTTAAGTGAAATTATTGAAGAAATTGAAAAAAAATAATTGCATCCTGCAATTCATTTATGTTATTATAAATAGGCTTAAATAGGCACATTTATTCCGCTGGTAGCAATACGAATGAATAAGTGTAAAAAAACACATGAGAAAAGGAGAAGAAAGATGAACTTAAATCTAGTAAATGAAGTAACTAAAACACAACTGAAAAAAGATCTTCCTGAAATCAGAAGCGGAAACACTGTAAGAGTGCACGTAAAGATCAAAGAAGGAGATAAGTCAAGAATCCAGGTATTTGAAGGAATCGTTATCGCAAAACAGGGTGGCGGTATCAATGAAAATATCATCGTAAGAAAAATTTCTAATGGTGTAGGTGTAGAAAGAACATTCCCATTACATTCACCAATCGTTGATAAGATTGAAGTAATTCGTATTGGTAAGGTAAGAAGAAACAAGTTAACTTATCTGCGTGGTTTATCTGGAAAAGCAGCACGTATCAAAGAAATTCGCTAAAAACAGACTTCGGTCTGTTTTTTTTATGGTGTGGCTGGTTTATGACAATTTATTTATTTAAGTACAAATTTATAAAAAGAATGATATAATAGAAACATGAGAAAAATTGGGAATAAGACGACAACAAAACTATTGAATATACTTCAAATGCAGGTTACATTTTTAGCTTGTTTAGCAGTGATGCTTCTAATCGTAAATTTTGTAGCTTATCCGATTCAAATTGATGGAAAAAGTATGGATCCAACGCTTCACGATAAAGATTTTGGTTTTTCCAGCATTCTTTCGCTTAAAACTCAAAAGCTAGAAAGATTTGATGTAGTTATTGTGAAAGTAGATGATGAGTATTGGGTAAAACGTGTCATGGCCCTTCCTGGTGAAACGATTTCCTGTAAGGATAACCACATATATATCAACGGAGAGCTGATTGAAGAAGATTTTCTTGATCAAGAATATGTTCAGCAGGAAATTGAAGAACATGGTTTTTTTACGAAGGATTTTAATGAAGTTAAGCTTAATGACAATGAAGTATTTCTAATGGGCGACAATCGAGTACATTCATTGGATTCAAGAATCGTAGGACCGTTTGATACGAGTCAGCTGATTGCAAAGGATATATATATATTGTGGCCTTTTAATCATGGAAAGGTTGTGAAATAATGGAAGAAGAAAGATTTGATATAAAAAAAGAAGTTTTTGATTTTGTGAAACTTCTTGTTTTTTGGTTTGTGGTGTTTCTGGTTGTTACCCGATTTATCGTGAATCCGATTCAGGTTATCGGTAATAGCATGTATCCAACCTTAAAAGATAAAGAAAGAGGTTTTTCAAGTATTATTTCTAGAAATTTTGATATTCATCGTTTTGATATCGTTGTTGTGGAAGCCAAGGATAATAGTAATGATCATTGGGTCAAAAGAGTCATCGGTATGCCAAATGAAACGATTGAATGCCGTGATGATGTGATTTATATCAATGGTGAACCTTTGGAACAGGATTTTTTGGATGAAGAATATGTAGCTAGTGAAGTTGCGACATATGGAAGATTCACGGAGGATTTTGGTCCATTTATTTTGGGAGAAGATGAATATTTTCTAATGGGTGATAATCGACAGCATTCTACAGATTCAAGAGTTGTAGGGGCTTTTCATAAAGATGAAATTACAAGTGTAGGTATTTTTATCTATTATCCTTTTGATGAATTTGGGATAAAGTAATCATTAGATAAATCATGTATCATTTAGTAAAGGAAGTGAATTATGGGAGAAAATAGAACAAATATCAACTGGTTTCCGGGTCATATGACAAAAGCCAAAAGGGAAATGCAGGAAAAATTAAAAATGGTAGATATGGTGGTGGAATGTCGTGATGCCCGAATTCCAAATGCTTCTAAAAACCCTTTGTTAGAAGAATTGATTGCCCATAAACCACGTTGTATCATTCTAACAAAGATAGATAAGGCCGATCCTAAAGAAACGGAAAAATGGATCTTAAGCTTGAAAAATGATACGACAAAGGTTTTAGGGTGCAATGTATTAAAAGACAATATGACGCAGATTCTGACTTCTGCCAGCAAAGAAATCATGGCTTCTTTTATTGAACGTCAGAAAAGAAGAGGGATTAATCCAAGAGCTATTCGTATCATGATCGTGGGTATTCCTAATGTTGGTAAATCAACACTGATCAATCGTGTTGCCAAGAAAAAAGCTGTCGTGGCAGCTGATCGTCCAGGTGTGACCCGTACATTACAGTGGGTGAAGATCAATAAAGATCTGGAGCTGTTAGATACGCCAGGTGTCTTATGGCCTAAATTTGGAGATGAAAATGTAGGTCTTTGTTTGGGAATCAGTGGAGCGATCCGAGATGAAATATTGCCGATGGAAGAGATTTTTATGTTTGGTTTAAAATACTGCATGGAGTATTACCCACAGTATCTTATCAGCCGTTTTGAAATTGAATTAAGTGATGATCCATTAGAAAATTTACGCCGAATTGCTAGAAAGCGTGGATGTATTAAAACAGCAAATGAACTGGATGAAGAAAAAGCCATGAATCTTTTTATTCGTGAAGCCCGTGATGGTTTGATCGGCAGAATTAGCTGGGAGAGAAGCGATGGAAACAGCGAATGAATATGAAAAACGCTGGTGGAAGGATGGAAAGACATATGTCATCGGAATGGATGAGGCAGGACGTGGACCATTAGCCGGTCCTTTAGTAGTGGCAGCTGTTTGCTTTGCAAAGGGCTACCATCATGAAGGAATCTACGATTCTAAAAAGGTTAGTGAGAAAAAACGTGAAGAAATGTTTAAGATCATCCTTGAAGATGCTTTAGAATATCATATCAAGATCGTAAGTCCTCAAGAAATTGATCGTTTAAATATTTATCGGGCCACACAGAAAGCGATGGAAGAGCTGGGTCATGAATTCAAGTGTGTTGAAGGAATCTTGACAGATGCGATGCCTTTGAATGGCATGTCTTGTGAAGTTTGTGCGATCGTAAAAGGCGATCAGAAAAGTGTCAGCATTGCGGCGGCCAGTATTTTGGCGAAAGTTGTCCGTGATCACATCATGAAGGGCTATGATCTTCTCTATCCGGAATATGGATTTGCGAAACATAAAGGATATGGGACAAAACAGCACTTAGAAGCTATAGAAAAATATGGAGTATTAGAGATTCATCGTGAAAGTTATGGTCCAATAGCTAAACAAAAAATAAAACAATTACAATTATTTTAGGAAAAATCACCTTTTTGTGCATATATAAGAGTAGAGGTGATTTTTTTATGAGAGAACAGATTTTATATTATGCATTGAAATATCATGGTGAGTATGCTTCCATGCATCAGGCAATCATGCGTAATGAAAAGTGGGAAAGAATAAATTGTAAGCAGCGTTATCTAACTATATTGGACGAAGATTATCCAAAAGAACTTCTTCTTTTAGACGATCCTCCTTATATTCTTTTTTATGAAGGTGATTTGACGCTTTTAAAATATCCAAAGGTATGTGTGATTGGTTCTAGAAATTGTTCCAGGTATGCAAACAATAGTTGTTATGACCTGATTCGCTCATTGGATCCGCAAACAGTCATCGTTAGTGGAATGGCAAAGGGAATCGATGCCTTAGCTCATCATAATGCGCTTAAACTTGGCTACAAGACGATAGGCGTCATTGGCTGTGGCCTGGATAAAAGTTATCCAAAAGAAAATGATGAATTGTATGAAAAAATGAAAAAAGATCAGTTATTGCTTAGTGAATATCCAGCAGGTTCTTTACCTTTGGCCCATCATTTTCCTTGGCGCAATCGTATTTTAGCGGCATTAGGTGACAGGTGTTATGTTGTGGAAGCAAAAAGTAAAAGTGGTACGATGATCACTGCGGATTATGTTCAGTCATTAAATAAAGAAATCATTGCTTTTCCATATCGTTTTGATGATGATTTTGGGATTGGATGTAATTATTTGATTGAACAGGGAGCCAGCATTTTTATAAAGGAAAGATGAAAAGTGTTGACAAAAAGAAAAAAACAAGAATAATAATAAAGAAGTGAGTGTGATAAAAATGAAAAAATTGGTAATTGTGGAATCCCCATCAAAATCAAGAACAATTGAAAAATATTTAGGAAATGACTATAAAGTAGTTTCTAGTAAAGGACATATACGTGATCTTGCAACCAGTGGTAAGGGTGGACTGGGAATTGATATTGAAAACAATTTTACGCCAACCTATGTGATCAGCAAAGATAAAAAAGAGACTGTCAAAGAATTAAAAGAAACTGCTAAGAAATGTTCTGAAATCTATCTGGCGAGCGACCCCGATCGTGAAGGAGAGGCTATCGCCTGGCATTTAGCGGAAGTATTAGAAGTAGATAAAGATCAGAAAAATCGTGTCATCTTTAACGAAATTACTAAAAATGCGGTTATTGAAGCTTTTAAGTCACCTCGTACGATCGATATGGATTTAGTTAAGAGTCAGGAAACAAGAAGAATGCTGGATCGTATCATTGGATTTAAGCTTTCAGGACTATTGCAGAATAAGATCAAATCAAAGAGTGCAGGACGTGTACAATCGGTAGCATTGAATCTGATCGTAGAAAGAGAAAAAGAGATTCAGGCGTTTAAAAGCGAGGAATACTGGACGATCGATGCTTTGGTGACTAAAAATAATAAGAAATTTAAAGCTTCTTTAAATAAGGTGCATGGTAAAAAGATAAAAATAAAAAATGAAGAAGAGGCGAAAGCTATTGAAAATGCCTGCAATGGTGACTATGTTATTACTAAGATCGATAAAAAAGTAAAAAAGAAGCAGCCACGTCTTCCCTTCATTACTTCAACGCTTCAACAGGAAGCTTCTACAAAACTAAATTTTTCTAGTAAGAAAACGATGAGCATCGCTCAGAAACTTTATGAAGGTATTTCTATTAAAGGTAATCATGAAGGTTTGATTACATATATGCGAAGTGACTCAACACGATTGAGCGATGTGTTTGTGAAAGAGGCTTTTGACTATATTGAAAAAGAATATGGAAAGAAATATGTGGGGAAGGTACATCAGAAAAATAACAAAAATGCCCAGGATGCCCATGAAGCGATTCGTGTGACTCACATTGACTATACACCTGATTCTATCAAAGAAGATTTAACGAATGATGAATATAAGCTTTATAAATTGATCTATGCACGAAGCATCGCTTATCTGATGGCTCCAAGTCAGAGTGACAGTGTTAGTGTAACGATTGAAAATGAGGGGCATGAATTTAATGCTTCTGGTTCTGTTTTAACTTTTGATGGATATTTAAAGGCTTATAAAGATTATGAACAGAATAAAGATGAAGTACTTCCGGAAATGAGCGAACAGGAAGTTTTAAAGAATGTTTCTTTGGAAAGAAAACAGCATTTTACAGAACCGCCATTACGTTATTCTGAAGCAAGACTGATCAAAGAAATGGAAGAAAAGGGAATTGGACGGCCAAGTACCTATGCAAGTATTATTGATACGATTCAGAAACGTTTATATGTGGAACTTGTGAAAAGTAATGAAAATAGTAAAACAAAGGTATTCATCCCTACAGAACAAGGCTTTTTGACCGATGCCAAGCTTCAGGAATATTTCTCAAGCATCATCAATGTCTCTTATACAGCTAATATGGAAAAAGATTTGGATGAGATTGCGGAAGGAAGAAAAGAAAGTTATACAGAATTAAAGGAATTCTATGATAAATTTGTACCGCTTTTAGATGAAGCTTATGAAAAAATGGAAAAATTAGCACCTCAAAAGACAGGTGAACTTTGTCCGGAATGTGGCAGTGAGCTGGTTTATCGCAATGGAAAATATGGCCGTTTTATTTCTTGCAGTAACTTTCCAGCTTGCAAATATACAAAAAGTGAGAATGAAGAAGAAACGCAATCTGAAGAAACATGTCCAAATTGTGGCAGTCCGATGGTAATGAAAAAAGGCCGTTATGGAAGCTTTTTAGCATGTTCCAATTATCCAAAGTGTAAAACGATCAAGAAAATCAATGCACCTAAAGAGGAACCAAAACCAACAGGTGAGATGTGTCCGGAATGTGGTAAGCCGCTTATTGAACGTAAATCAAGATATGGAACGACCTTTGTCGGCTGTTCAGGCTTTCCAAAATGTCATTACATAAAAAAACAGCCAAAAAAGAAAAAAGGTGAAGAAAATGAATAGTGTCAAAGTGATCGGTGCAGGCCTTGCCGGCTGTGAAGCAACCTGGCAGCTAGTAAAGCGTAATATTCCTGTGACCTTGATTGAAATGAGACCTAAAAAAAGCACGCCAGCTCATAAAAGTGCTTATTTTAGTGAGCTTGTTTGTAGTAATTCACTACGCAGCAATGAGATAACAAGCGCAATAGGTCTTCTAAAAGAAGAAATGCGCCAGTTTGATTCTTTGATCTTGCAGGTGGCTGAAAAACATCGCTTGCCGGCAGGAAGTGCCTTAGCCGTAGATCGTGAGGAATTTGCGAAAGAAATTACCCAGCGGTTAAGTGAGCATCCATTGGTGACGATCGTTCATGAAGAAGTAGGTGAGATTCCAGAAGGGGCTTGTATCATTGCAACCGGTCCTCTAACAAGTGATGCTCTTTCAAAAAGTATTCAAGATCTGCTTCAGGAAGAATCTTTCTATTTTTATGATGCCGCAGCACCTATCATTGAAAAGGATTCAATCGACTTTACAAAAGCGTACTATAAATCACGTTATGATAAAGATGAAGCCAGTTATATCAATTGTCCTATGACAAAAGAACAGTTTGAAGTTTTCTATCAGGAAGTCATTCATGCAGAATGTGTTAAGATGCATGAATTTGAAGAAGAAAAGTATTTTGAAGGATGTATGCCATTTGAAGAAATGGCCAGAAGAGGTGAAAAGACACTTTTATTTGGTCCGATGAAGCCTGTAGGTCTAGAAACGGATGAAATCAAGCCATATGCAGTTGTTCAGCTTCGTCAGGACAATGCCGCAGCCTCTTTATATAATGTCGTTGGTTTTCAGACCCATTTGAAATGGCCAGAACAAAAAAGAGTGCTTTCTTTAGTTCCAGGACTTGAAAATGCTCGCTTTGCCCGTTATGGGGTCATGCATCGCAACACGTATATTTGTTCACCAAAGGTGTTAAAAGCTACTTATGAGTGTAAGCTAAAAGACGATTTATTCTTTGCCGGTCAGATGTGTGGTGTCGAAGGATATATCGAATCAGCTGCCAGTGGTATGTTAGCAGGACTGAATATGGCAAATCGTATGCGTGGCAAGGAATGTGTCATTTTGCCGCCAAGCTGTATGATGGGGGCTATGGCTCACTATATTACGCATACACATCCTAAATATTTTCAGCCGATGAATGCTACTTATGGAATCATGCAGTGTCTTTCTAAAACAAATAAGCATAATAAAAAAGAAGTGCTGGCGAAACAAGCATTAGATATCATTCAAGAAAAGAAGGCATGTTTTGATGAATGAATGGATCGATAAATTTCTTGATTACATTGCTTCTGCCAATACGAATAGTGAACACACAAGAGATGCTTATCAACGTGATTTGAATCATTTTCAAACCTTTTTAGAAAGGGAACAAATCAGTTATGATCAGGTAGATCGTCAAATTATTCTTAACTATATTACTTATTTAAGAATGGAATGTAATTTAAAAAATTCATCTGTTTTAAGAAGGATATCGACCGTACGTTCATTTTATCGCTATTTAAGTGAATATCATGGCTTAGATAAAAATCCATTTGCGCTGATCAAACTAGGAAAAAAAGAGAAAAAGATTCCTGAATTTCTCTTTTATGATGAAATGGATGCTTTATTAAACAGTATTTCTCTTGATAATGATGAAAATATTCGTAATCGGGCAATGTTTGAGATCATGTATGCCTGTGGTCTACGTGTCAGTGAAGTTGTATCATTGCGTATTGATGATATTGATCTTAATGAACAAATATTACGAGTTATCGGAAAGGGAAGCAAAGAAAGGATCGTGCCTTTTTATGATGAAGCAGCAGAAATCTTAAAGTTGTATTTGAAAGAAGTGCGAAGAAAATGGTGTGATGAAAAAGAACGTATCTGTTTCCTCAATTTGAAAGGAAAACCATTAACAACTCGTGGAGTACAGTATATTTTAGATAAGGTCGTTTTAAAAAGCGGGCTGCTTTTAAAGGTACATCCGCATATGTTCCGCCATTCATTTGCAACCCATCTTCTTGATAACGGAGCGGATCTAAGAGTTGTGCAGGAACTGTTAGGACATTCGTCTCTTTCGACGACACAAATCTATACTCATGTATCCAGAGA
The DNA here is from genome assembly GCF_900104665.1 of Traorella massiliensis. Classification (GTDB taxonomy): domain Bacteria; phylum Bacillota_I; class Bacilli_A; order Erysipelotrichales; family Erysipelotrichaceae; genus Traorella; species Traorella massiliensis. Next base: position 691,074 of record NZ_LT629969.1, read on the forward strand.
ACATTTAAAAAATACCTATGAAAAAGCTTTTCCACGTGGATAGTTTAATGTACTATACATCTTGTGGTGAATTATGAATGAAATTCCTATGAAATCAATAAAAACGCTTGTTTTTCAGGCGTTTTTATTCTATAATAAACAGGCGCAATGCGCAAAATACACACATCATGGATTCTCTGATCCGTGCCTTAGTCCCGAAGCTGGTTGATGATGATAGGTTATCAGAGATTTGAAATGATGGAGGAAAAACGGAGGAAAAAGTATATGGCAGTCATTTCAATGAGAAAATTATTGGAAGCAGGTACTCATTTTGGACACCAGACTCGCAGATGGAATCCAAAAATGAAACCAAACATTTATACATCAAGAAACGGTGTATATATCATTAATCTTGAGAAAACTCAAGAACAGATCGAAGAAGCTTACAACAAGCTGAATCAGATTGCTGCAGAAGGTGGAAAGATACTATTCGTTGGTACAAAGAAACAGGCTCAGCAGATCGTTATGGAAGAAGCTTTACGTTCAGGTTCATTCTATGTTAATCAGAGATGGCTTGGAGGACTTCTTACAAACTTCAGAACAATTCAGAAACGTGTTAAACGTCTGATTGAAATTGAAGAAATGGAAGCAAATGGTTCTTTGGAAGTTTATCCTAAGAAAGAAGTTGCTCAGATCAAGAAAGAAAAAACAAAATTAGAAAATTCATTAGGTGGAATCAAGGAAATGAAGAAGCTTCCTAACGCTTTATTCGTTATTGATCCTAAAGAAGAACATAATGCTGTTGCAGAAGCTAAGAAGTTAGGTATTCCTGTATTTGCAATGGTAGATACTAACTGTGATCCAGAAGTAGTTGATTATGCAATTGCTTCAAATGATGATGCTGTTCGTTCAATTAAGTTAGTGGTTGAACTGATGGCAGATGCGATTGTAGAAGCTAAGGGCGGATTATTGTCAGTAGCTCGTCAGGTTGAAGAAGAACCAGATGTTACAATGGCTGATGTAATTGTGAATGTGGAAGAACAGATTGCTGAAAATGAAAGAAGACGTCGTCAGAAAAATGAAGAAAGACGTGCTCAGCAGGCTCAGCGTCGTCCTTACAACAGAGATGGTAAAAGAGGCGGACGTTCATTCGCAAGAAAAGAAAAAGAAGAAGTAGCAACAGAAGGAACAGTTGCTGAACCAGTAGTTGAAGCTAGTGAAGCAAAAACAGAAGCAGAAGCTGCTGAATAATTACAGGAGGAAAAGCAAATGGCAATTACGGCACAAGATGTAAAAGCATTAAGAGAAAAAACAGGTGCAGGAATGATGGACTGCAAAAAAGCCCTGATTGAATGCGATGGTGATATTGAAAAGGCTAGCGAATGGCTAAGAGAAAAAGGTATTGCAAAAGCTGCTAAGAAAGCTGGACGCATTGCTGCTGAAGGTGCTACTCGTGTAGCTGTTGACAACAATACAGCAGTTATTTTTGAAGTAAATTCAGAAACAGATTTCGTTGCGAAAAATGAACAGTTTTTAGCACTTATGGATACGATCCAGAATCTATTGCTGGAAAATAAGCCAAGTACGCTTGAAGAAGCAATGGCTGCAACTGCAGATGGTAAGACATTAGAAGAATTAGTAACAGATGCAACAGCAACTATCGGTGAAAAAATTACTTTCAGAAGATTTGAAGTTGTTGAAAAAACTGATGCTGATGCTTTCGGTGCTTATATTCATATGGGTGGCAAGATTTCTGCTTTAGCTGTTTTAGCGGGTACAAATGATACTGTTGTAGCTAAGGATGTAGCAATGCAGGTTGCATCTATGAATCCTCAGTATGTTTCTCGTGAAAACATGCCTCAGGAAGCCATTGAAAATGAAAGACACGTTCAGATGGAAATCTTAAAGAACGATCCTAAACTTTCTAACAAGCCTGAAAAAGTGCTTCACGGTATCGTTGAAGGAAGACTGACAAAGTCTCTTCAGGAAATCTGCTTAGTTGATCAGGTTTATTTTAAAGAACCAGATTTGAAAGTTGGACAATATGTAAAAAACCATAACGCTAGCGTAAAATCATTTGTACGCTATGCTGTTGGTGAAGGTATTGAAAAACGTCAGGAAAACTTTGCAGAAGAAGTAATGTCACAGATCAACGGATAAAATTGTTTAGCTCCTATGCATCGCATAGGAGCTTTTTTTAATCAAAATAATTGTATAACACCTAAAACATGTTATAATAATAGTAATCATTCTCAAAATATAAGGAATGAAATGATAGAAAGGAAAAAAGTTATGTGGATGTGTTCAATTTGCGGTTATGAATTTGATGGAGAAGAGTTTTTAAATGAGGATGGTTATGTTTGTCCTTTATGTGAATCCAAAGACTCTTATCGTAAAAGAGATATGTCAATGGAAATTGAAATGGCTGTAAGAGAAATTAAAAATAATGATTAGGAAGCTGCTTAGGCAGCTTTTATTTTTGAAAAAGAATAAAATTTATAGACTACAGTTGATTTAAACTGTGGTATAATGAAGCAGGAAAGAAGGTGTTTGTATGTCTCCTGAGCCCTTAGGCCCTGATCGAAGTAGAATGAATAAGAAAACAGGAGATGTGCAAGACTATCTCCTGTAAAAAGGAGGTAGGAATATGATTGAATTCTACAAGACTTTTAATAATGTAACAAAGAAAATTGATGCACCTGAAAAAGGGTGCTGGATTAATGTCGTACATCCGACGACTGAAGAAACAGATTATCTGATCAATGAAATTAAGGTTTTGCCTGAATTTGTCAAAGCTTCTCTGGATGAAGAAGAAAGTTCACACGTAGATTATGATGAAGATGAAGGACAGACACTTGTGATCGTAGACTATCCAAATGCTGATGATGATCCGAATAATAAGACACTATTGTATACAACTTTACCCTTAGGTGTTGTCATTATGAAGGATTACATTGTTACAATTGCACTTCAGGAAAATCTCAATATAGAAGATATGGCTGAAGGAAGAGTGAAGGGGATGAATACAGAGTTAAAAACCCGCTTCTTACTTTTACTGCTTTTGAGAATTTCTCAACGTTATCTGATTTATCTGCGTCAAATTGATAGAGAGTCTTCTAGAACAGAAAGAGTGCTTCATCAGTCTATGCAGAATAAAGAATTGATTCAAATGTTAGGACTTGAAAAATCACTTGTTTATTTCTCGACTTCTTTGAAGGCCGATGAGGTCACCTTGAATAAGATCATGCGTGGCAAGCTGATTAAGATGTATGAAGATGATCAGGATCTTTTAGAAGATGTTATGATTGAAATTCATCAGGCGGTCGAGATGTGTAATATTTATTCAAATATTTTATCAGGTACGATGGATGCTTTTGCTTCCGTTATCTCGAATAATTTGAATATTGTTATGAAGGTATTGACTGTCATTACGATCGTTATGGCCATTCCTAATATTATTTTTAGTTTCTATGGAATGAATGTTGAAGGACTTCCAATTGCTCAGTGGTGGTTCCCAACTCTTCTGGCAGTGATTGCCTGTGTGATTGCTACTTGGATTTTTAAGAAAAAAGATATGTTTCATTAAAAAAGTAATGAATATAAACGATAGCGTCAGCTTTATTGCTGACGCTATTATTTCTTCATCAATGATTTTATATAACTTAGAAGATATTCTTTTTGATTGAGAGAAGGGGAAGCTAGCACTAGCTCAGCACATCGATGCAGGGCTTCTTTGATTTGTTTTCCTTCCAAACCTAAGGTAATTAAGTCGTTGCCGTTAATAGCAAGCTTATCTAAGTAGTCGTGCTCTTCAATCATTTGATGAAATAAAGTAAGATCGATTTGCTTAAAACATAATATCTTTTCACTTAATTCAATTCCGTTTTCATAGATTAAATGTCGCAGGGTAACCGGATCATTTGAAAGGGCAATTTTCTTGTATTCAACTAGTTTTTCAACTTGGCGGATCATCTTTTTCGAACAATGCCATTTTTTTAATGTTTTTCTGGCATATGAACCAGAAAAGAAAAAACAGGCTATCTTGCATTCCAGATCATGTGGAGCTTTTTCAAGAGCAGAGGCGATAGAAGAATGAGCCTTGATATCGAAATAAGGAAATAAGTGATAATAAACAAGGATAGAATACGGATTTTTATCTTTGATCATGAGCATTTTTTTTAGTTCATCGACTTTCCGTTCAATGGAAATAGATTCTAATTCAGGAAGAGATCTGAAGAGAGCTTTTTCTGTTTCCTTTTCAATCGTAAAACCCAAGGAGTAAGCAAAACGTATGGCTCGTAAAATGCGTAAAGCATCTTCATGAAATCGTTTTTGAGGATCACCGATACAGCGAATGATTTTATGATTTAAATCATCAAGCCCGTGATGTTCGTCAATAAAGTTTCCATCGGGGTCACAGGCAAAAGCATTGATAGTGAAATCTCTTCGCTTTAAATCTTCTCGAAGAGAGCGTGTAAAAACAACACTTTTAGGAGCACGATGATGGATATAATCTTTTTCAATACGAAATGTAGTAATTTCAATATGGTGGTGCTGATTGATGATCGTGAGGGTTCCATGACGTACCCCTGTTTCTATAATTTTATATTCACTAAGTATTTCTTTCATTTCTTCAACACTGGCAGCCGTAGCAGCATCGTAGTCATGAACTTCTTTTCCTAATAAAAAATCACGGATACAGCCTCCGACATAATAAGTTTCATAATGTTCACTCAGCTTTTTGACTACTTCTTGAATTGGCTGAGGAGGTAATAGTTGCAAAGTTTTCATCTTAGTTTTATTATAGATTGGAAAGGAAAAGGTAACAAGAGAATGTTGAAAAAAGTTGTAGATATTGCTCATGAAATATTGGCTGAGGGGGTTGATGAGCAGAGTGTTGCAGTTGATTTTACATGTGGGGGAGGACATGATTCACTTTTTTTAAGCAAGTATGTTTCTTTTGTATATAGCTATGATATTCAAAAAGAAGCACTTGATGATGCGAAAAAATTGTGTTCTCAAGTTTCAAATATCGAGTTTCACCATAAGAGCCATTTGTATTTTGATGAGGATGTAGAACATTTTGATAGAGGCATTTTTAATCTAGGATATTATCCTAAAGGGAATAGAAATATTATTACAAATGCAAATGAAGTATTACTGACAATAAAAAAAGCAGTGGAGAAATTAAATCATGGCGGTAAGATTGTGATCGTTTGTTATCCAGGTTTTGAAAGTGGAAAATTAGAAGCTGAGCAAATCGAAAAAGAGCTTGCTTCTTTTGAAAGCAAGTTTTATGATATTTATCGCTTTGGATTGTTAAATCGCCATTTGGCACCATACATAATAGGGATTGAAAAGCATTAGGGGGAAAAAGAATGAATCAGGAAAGACAAATGTCACAATCAATGCCATTAGCAATCCTGCTAACACTGGCAGGAGGGTTTCAGGACGCTTATTCATATAATAGCCGAGGACATGTTTTTGCGAATGCTCAGACAGGAAATATTGTTTTATTTGCTCAGAATTTGATGAGTGCTCAGTTTAGCCAGGCCCTCCATTATCTTTTACCGATATTAGCATTTATATTGGGTGTTTATATTAGTGAAAAAATTCATCAGAAATATAAATATTCGCACCTTTTTCACTGGCGCCAGCTTGTATTAGTCAGTGAGATTTTTTTGCTGATCTTAGCAGGATTTCTAAAAACAGATATGATTGCGAATGTCCTTTTATCATTTGCCTGTGCCATGCAGGTACAGAGCTTTCGTAAGTTTAAAGGAATTTCTTTCGCAACTACAATGTGTATCGGTAATATGCGAAGTGCTACAGAAATGCTTTGTCATTATCATCTAAACAAAGATAAAGAGTTAAAAAGGAAAAGTTTGTATTATTATTTGCTGATTCTTACTTTTGCTTTTGGGGCAGGTATAGGTGCTTTATGTTCTTGGCAATGGGGGAATTATGCTATTTGGATCGCTGCATTCTTTATGCTTATAGGAGTCATTTTGATGTTTGTCCAAGAAGAGAAGCACGTAAAAGAATAAAAAATTAAAATAATTAGCACTCAGGGGTTGACAGTGCTAATTTATGTGCTATAATACCATTAGCACAAAGTGATTGAGAGTGCTAAAGGAGGGATTCTCATGGATGTAAATCAATTATCAGAAAATATGCAGAAAATATTGCTGAAGGCAATTGAAAAAGCTAAGAACTATCAGCATGTGAGCGTAGATACATTAGAATTTTTAGAAGCTATATTTGAGGATAACACACTTGACGGCCTTTTTAAGCGTGTTTCACTTGATAAAGAAAAAGTATTTGAAATTCTTCGGGATGAAAATACGCATATTGCTAGAACCTCTTATAGGGATATTACGTTAAGTAATAAGGTTCAGGAAAGCTTTATGAATGCGAAAAAATGGTCAGATGAACATGATGAAAGCTATATGAGTGTATTTAGTGTTCTGCTGGCTCTTTTAAAGAATAAAAGCAGTATTTCACAACGTGTCGTTAGTGAATGTCACATTGATTTGAAAAAGCTGGAAAATGAAGAAATGATTCGCAGAGGGGGAATGAAGATGAATACCCAGACGAGTGAAAATAACATTGAAGCTTTAAGTAAATATGGACGTGATTTAGTTGAGGATGTAAAGGATGGCAAAATTGATCCTGTTATTGGACGTGATGAAGAAATTCGTCGTGTAATAGAAATCTTATCACGAAAAACTAAAAATAATCCTGTTTTGATTGGTGAGCCAGGGGTTGGTAAAACAGCTATCGTAGAAGGTATTGCCTGGAGAATCATGAAGGGGGATGTCCCTTTAACATTAAAAGATAAAAAATTGATTGAATTGGATATGGGAGCATTGATTGCCGGTGCTAAGTATCGTGGTGAATTCGAGGAACGTTTAAAAGCGGTTCTTGAAGAAGTTAAAAATGCAAATGGCGGTATCATTTTATTTATTGATGAAATTCATAACCTGGTAGGTGCCGGTAAAACAGAAGGCAGCATGGATGCCGCAAATCTTTTAAAACCGATGCTGGCTCGTGGAGAATTACGTTGTATCGGTGCTACAACTTTCGATGAATATCGTAAATATATTGAGAAGGATGCTGCTTTAGAGAGACGTTTTCAGAAAGTTATGGTCAATGAACCGAGTGTTGAAGATACGATTTCCATTCTTCGTGGATTAAAAAGCCGTTTTGAATCTTATCATGGTGTAAAAATCCTCGATGAGGCAATTATAGCTAGTGCAACACTTTCCAATCGTTATATTACGGATCGTTTCTTACCGGATAAGGCTATCGATTGTATCGATGAAGCCTGTGCTATGCTGCGTGTAGAAATGGATTCGATGCCAACAGTATTGGATGAGCTTTCTCGTAAGATCATGCAGCTGGAAATTGAAGAAACAGCTTTAAAACAGGAAGAAGATAAAAAGACCCAGGAACGATTGGCTGAAATTGTTGAAGAGCTTAAAGAACTTAAGACAAAACGTGATGAATTGCATGCGAAATGGATGGATGAAAAGCGTGATCTGGAAGCCAGCAAGCAGGATAAGATTGATTTGGAAAAGGCTAAGCTGGAACTTGAAAGAGCCCAAAATGATGCCCGTTATGAAGAAGCAGCTCGTTTACAGTATCAGACGATACCAAATCTTGAAAAACGTATCAAAGAGGCTAGTGAGAATATAAAAAGTGATTCTTTGATTCAGGAGACGGTCAATGAAGAAATGATCGCAAAAGTGGTTTCCCGATGGAGCGGTGTTGAAGTGAGCCGAATGGTTGAAAGTGAACGTATCAAACTTCTTCATTTGCGTGAAGCTTTAGGAAAACGGGTCATTGGTCAGGATGAAGCATTGACGCTCGTTAGTGATGCGATCATGAGAAGCAAGGCACAAATTCAAGATGAAAATCGTCCTATTGGTTCCTTCCTTTTCTTAGGCCCTACAGGTGTTGGTAAGACTGAAGTCGCAAAAGCATTAGCTGAACAGTTGTTTGACAGTGAAAGTCATATCATTCGTATCGATATGAGCGAGTATATGGAGAAACATAGTGTGAGCCGTCTGATTGGTGCTCCTCCAGGATATGTTGGCTATGATGAAGGAGGTCAGCTTTCTGAAGCGGTTCGCCGTAATCCTTATTCCATCATTCTTTTTGATGAGGTTGAAAAAGCACATCCAGATGTATTTAACCTCTTGCTTCAGATTTTAGATGATGGACGTATTACAGATAACAAAGGTGTTACGATTGACTTTAAAAATACCCTTTTGATCATGACAAGCAATTTAGGAAGCGAGCATGCGAATGATGTGAATCCTAAGGAAGGTTATATGGCGGCTGTTAAATCATTCTTTAAGCCAGAATTTATTAATCGTATTGATGAAATTATCGTTTTCAATTCACTTAATGATGAAATGTTACGCAAGATTGCTCATAAGTTTATGAATGAATTAGTTGAACGCTTAAAACAAAAAGATATTACGCTTGAAATCAGTGATCGTGTTTATGAAAATATTTCAAAATATGGTGTTGATGCAGTATATGGTGCTCGTCCAATGAAACGTTATATCCAACGTAATATTGAAACGATGATCGCAAGAAAGATCATTGAAGGAACGATCAGTAAGGATCAGCGTGTACTGTTAGATGTTGAAAATGATGAATATGTGATACGATGAAATAAATGTTTAGAAGTTCAATTGTGAAATTGAACTTCTTTTTTTATGATAAATATGTTATAATCTACATGTTGAATCTTTATGATTGGGTATTTGGAGGATAAATATGGATAACAGAATTTTGATAGCTATCATTGTCTGTATTATTTTGGCAGTGATAATTAATATTGTTGGAAAATACATAAGAAAGAAATATACAATAAAGCTTATGAAGGCTATGATGACTGATGAAGATGAGTTTTTAAAGCTTCTTGATTCTTTTATAGTAAAGTATCTTTTTGCACCATATAATCGTGAATTTATGCGTTTAAATAATTATATTGCCAGAAGTGCTGATAAAAAGGTAAAGGAACAGATCTCACTGATGGAAAAGATGCGTATGAATCGTAAGCAACACTTTGCCGTATATCAGACAGCTTTTCAGTATTTTATTACGATTAATAGTGAATCGAACGCTAAAAACATGCAGCGTAAAATGAATATTTTTATTGATGAAAATAATCTTGATCCGCAAATGAAAAAGAGTATTGAGATGGATATGAAGATGTATTTTGATAAAGATATTTCTACGATTCCTTATATTGATGAAAAAATAGAAGATAGTGATGATGCGGAAAAAGCAGTTTGGAATCTTAAAAAAGCATATGTTTTGAAAGCTAATAAAAAGCTAGAGGATGCTAAAGAATGTATTCGCTTAGTTATTCAATATACAAATGATCCAACACAGAAAAAAATCATGCAGGAACTATTAGACAATGATTTAAAAGATTTATAGGAGATAATTCTCCTTTTTTTGTTCAATGAGTGCGAACAATTTTCAGATAAGGGAGAATCACAAAATTTCACATTTAATCCTCTATGAAAAGTGGTATAATACAAATGTTATTTTTAGGAGAAACGATATGAAGAATAGGAAAAGGAAAAGGAAAAGAATCGATAACAAAGTAGACTTTGTTTTATTACTGATATTTTTGGTAATTGGATTATATTTTGGAATAGAAGCAATTCTTGGAAATTTGATCCCATTAAAATATATCCTTATATTTTTAGTAGTAGTTTTATTTTTGTTTGTTGGTATTTTTCTTACATTTAAAGTGAGAAATTCAACTTTTCGTGTTTTTAGAAAAGTATTTTTAGTGGTTGTATGTGTCGTATTATTATTTGGAGGAATTTTCCAGGGACAAATCAGAAATGCTTTTTCAAATGTAAATGACGGTTCTTTTTATAAAGATTACATGTATGTCATTACATTGAAGGATAACAGTTATGAAAATATAGAAGATGTAGGTGTACTCGGATATTTAAGCCAGAGTGATGATCTTTTAGAATATTCGCTGGAACAACTGAGCGAATATCAGTTTGAAAAAAAGACATATGATAGTCTTGAAGAAGAACTTTCAGAATTGGAAGGCGGAGAAGTTGATGCGGTATTGATCAGTGCAAAGGATCAGACGTTGCAGGAATTAAATAATGACAGTTTTTCGGGGAAATATAAAACGATTCATACGATAGAAATGACGATTGAAAGCAACAATGATGTCGTTTCAAATGATTTAACTTCAAAGCCCTTTGTTGTATATATAGCAGGACTTGATAATATGGGTGAGCCTACACAATTAGGTTTGCATGATGTCAATATGCTTTTGATGGTTGATCCAATCAATCATCATGTTGAAATGGTTTCAATTAATCGTGACACTTATATACCAAATCCGATGATGAATGATTATCCGGATAAGCTGACTCATCTTGGGTGGTATGGGCCTGAAACAGCCATGAATACGTTAGAAAGAGTTTTCGGTATTCAAATTGATTATTATGCGAAAGTTACTTTTGAGTCATTGATCAAAATTATTGATACTCTAGGCGGGATTGATGTCGATGTACAAATATCTTTTACGGAACAAGATGAGAATCGCTCTTTTGAAGAAGGTGATTTAATACATTTGGAAAAAGGTTATCAGCATCTCAATGGGTCACAAGCTTTAGCTTATGCCAGACATCGTCATACAGAAGGATGGGATGTCAAAGGAAGAGAACAGGCTCAGCGTGATATCATTGCGGCTATCGTAGATAAGATGCTTTCAGTTGAGGGAGCATTGAAATTAGGTGATGTGGTGAATGTGGCGGCAAGCTATGTATCTACAAATATGTCAATGGATAGTGCACGCTCTTTTGTGAAGAGTGCCATTGATTCAGGACACGGATGGACTTTCGGTTCATCGACGGTAAATGGAGATGTTGAGGTACTTCTTCCTTGTGCCATGGAAAATGATTTAGAACGTTCTGTAGTATTATTAGAGGAAAATGATATTCAGCTTGTGCATGATATTTATACATCCATGAATACACAGATACATTTTAATGATTTTGCGTTTGACTTAGATGATATGGAAAAGTATATGGATACTTTTACTCTTGACAAACATGTAGTAACGCTAGAAAATTATTATGATGTGGTGCCAGAATACTTTCCGGAGTATTTAAGGTATAGATTTTAGAATAGGAGTGATATTTTGAAAGAAAGTACAAAAAAAATCAATAAGAGAATTGATCTAGTACTGCTGATCCTTTTTCTTGCAGGAAGTATTTATTTTTTGGTTGAAGCAATCGTTGGTGAATTGATTCCGATGAACTATATTTTGATTGCTGGCGTTATATTGCTATTGATTTTTATTTTAATATTTGTCAGCTTTCGAATAGAAAATATGGCAGCCTTTATTATTCGTAAAATTTTGTTAGTATTTTTATGTTGTGTGCTCGGTTTTGGGGCAGTGTTCCAGGGAAGAATACGGAGTGCATTTGCGAATGTCGATGACGGTTCTACCAATATCAGCAGAATGTATGTGATTGCCCTGAAGGATTCATCTTTAGAAAACATTGAAGATGTGAATGTACTTGGTTATGTGGATCATGTCAATGCTTTAATTACTTATTCGATGGAACAGCTAGAAAGTTATTCTATGGAAAATATGGCTTATGAAAATACTGATGAGATGCTTGCTGCTTTGAATGATCACGAAGCTGATGCAGTTTTAATTAGTGATCAGGATCAGACTTTTGAAATTCAGAAAGAAGACAGTACATATTCAGATGATTACAAAGTGATCCATACGATCGAGATGACAACAACAACGGAGTCAGATGTTGTTGAAAGTGATCTGACAGAACCTTTCGTAGTTTATGTTTCTGGAATGGATGATATGGGTGAGCCAACTTATAATGGTTTAAGTGATGTTAATATGCTTTTAATGGTAGATCCTAAAAATTATCATGTTGAAATGATTTCAATAAATCGTGATACATATGTTCCAAATTCTAAATATGATGATTATCCGGATAAGCTGACTCATCTTGGCTGGGATGGTGTCGAAGCAGGTGCGGAAGCACTAGAGAAAATTTTTGGAATTGAAATTGATTATACTGCGAAAGTAACTTTTGAATCATTGATTGAAATTGTAGATACATTAGGCGGTATTGATGTTGATGTACAGCTGGATTTCTGTGAACAGGATGAAAATCGTTCATTTGCTTCTTCTGATTTGATCTGCTTGAATAAAGGCTACCAGCACCTTAATGGTTCTCAGGCTTTGGCGTATGCTCGTCATCGTCATACTGCCGGATGGGATGTAAAGGGAAGAGAACAGGCTCAACGTGATATCATTGCTGCTGTAGTAAATAAGTTGCTTTCTGTTGAAGGGGCTTTAAAAGCAGGAGATGTTTTAAATGTTGCATCTAACTATGTGTCTACAAATCTTCCGATGAGCAGTGTGAAATCGTTCGTAATGAACGCTATCAGCGATGGTCATGAATGGACATTTGGTTCTTCTACCATAAATTCAAATTATGAATATCTTTTCCCTTGTGCAAGTTATACGAGTCAGGATCTTTATGCAGTTTTATTAGAGGAAGAAGATATTATGCATGTGCATGATTTATATGTAACGATGAATTCAGATGAAACCTTTAATGATTTTGCTTTTGATTTAAATGATATGGAGAAATATGAAAATACTTTCGAGCTTGATCCAAAGGTAATTACAGTCGAAAATTACTATGATACAGTTCCAACTTATTTTCCAAGTTATCTTAGATATAATTTCTAAATAGAATGGAGGTGGGCATATGAGAAAAGATAGAATCAGTACGACAATTGATCTGATTTTACTGATTATCTTTACAGTGTCCGCCATTTTCATGTCAACTCAGCTCTATTTAGGAAATATTGTTTCATTTTTATGGCTGATTCTCTTGATATTGCTTTTTATTGCTTTTCTGATAGGTATGTTTATTTGGCTTCTTTTAACCAGAAAATTAGCCTGGTTACGTCGTTTCATTTTATTAATTCTGAGCATTGCCTTAGTAATTGGAGGATTTTATTTAGGAGATAAACGTTCTGCTGATCAGCAAAAAGAAGAAAATGTAATGGATTATCAGATGAACCTTCTCAGTAATGATGAAAATATAAAAGATTCTCAAGATCTTAATGGTAAGAAAATAGGTTTTGTAATGAATGATCGTAATCATATTCAGACTTTTCAAGATATCAACGTTTCTTTTCAGACGCAAAACTGTGAGTTTGTTGAATATTACAATATGGATTATTTAATACGAGCATTAGAAGCGAATGAGATTCAGGGAATGATTTTTAGTGATCATAATCTAGCTGTTTTAGAAGCCACATATCCACAAATATATCAAGATCTTATTCTTTTAAGTCAAAATGTACATGAAGTTCAGATCTCTCATGTGTCAAAACCTCTAGATGAAAATCAGCCAATCAGTATTCTTCTTACTTTAAGCGAAGATGATATTCCTGTAGATTATGTTTCATATTCAATAAAATGCTTGATTCTGTTTATTGATCCTCTTGATCATGAATTTACGGTCATTGAAATACCAAATAACCTGTATATTCCTAATGTTGCCTATGATTCTTATCCTGATGCACTATATAATGTTTCATATAATGGAATTGACAATCTATTATATTCTATTGAAAGTATATTTAGCGTTGAATTTGATTATTTCATCAAGACAAATATTCAGTCGATTTTAAATTATGTGGATATCATGCAGGGAGTTAGTATTCCTCAAGAAGTCTGTGTAGAAGAAGTCTGTACGATAGAAAAAGTAATGATGAATGCTGAGCAAGTGGCTGATTATTATGAAAAAAGTAATGATATCAATGCAGTAATTGAAGGTATTTTTGAAAAAAGAAATGAATTAAAAACTACAAAGCTCATGAACTTTTTAAACAATTATAAGTGCAGCTCTTTTACTAATCTTTCTACTACGGAACTTAGAAAATTGGTGACAGTATTAGGTGAAGAAGAATGGTATTTTGAAAGTCATACTATTAATGATTTAACCGCTTCTTATGAGCCATGCGTAAGTTTTGGAGCTATCGATACTTATGAAGTATCGATTATAGACACTGAATTTTTGACTCAGATATATCGTTACTTCTTGGAAAATGCTCATATGGACATTATGAAAAATTTTGCTTTTGATCTTGATCGAATGAGAAATAACAGGATTTTACCTTATTCGAATGAAAAGCTCATTACTACAGACAATATGAATTGGAAGGTATCCGAATATTTTGCGTTGCTTCCTGAATCGATCGTTAGTCTGATTGAAATTGAAAAATGGAACGGAACGATTCATTTTGAAAAGCCAAACTATGATCCGGATGCCCCAATTCAACAAATAGAATAAAAATACACCAATCAGGTGTATTTTTTAGATTTCATGAATAACGATATTATTTTCTCGATCAGGGCCAACGGATACAAGAGATATCTTCGTTTTTGTAAATTCTTCAATTTTTGCTAAGAATTTCTTACAGTTTTCAGGTAAATCATCATAGCAGCGAATAGAAGTGATATCTTCACACCAGCCATCCATCATTTCATAGATAGGCTTTGCTTTTGCGTATTCTTCAAGAGAGCTTGGAATGGCAGTTGTGCGTTTACCGTTGATTTCATAAGCGATACATACTGGAATTTTTTCAAAACTGTCTAATACATCAATTTTAGTGATTACTAAATCTGTAAGCCCATTGATGACGGCTGCTCGTTTTACAACACATAGATCCAGCCAGCCGCAACGTCGAGGCCTTCCTGTTGTGGCGCCATATTCATTTCCAATCTTTCTTAGCTTTGCACCATTTTCGTCATTTAGTTCGGTTATAAAAGGACCCTCTCCTACACGTGTGGAATAAGCCTTCACAACACCAATGATCTTATCTAATTTATGTGGCGATACACCCGCTCCTTCACATACACCGGCACTGGTTGGTGAAGAACTTGTGACATAAGGATAAGTTCCATAATTGATATCCAGCATTGCTGCTTGAGCGCCTTCAAAGAGAACATGCTGATTGCTATCTAAAGCTTCATTGACGACAGTAACGGAATCAATGATACGATCATATAGTTTTTCTCTAATTTCTTTAAATTGTTCTACCAGCTTATCATAATCAAATGGTTCTTCACGATAGAGCTTAGTAATCTGTTCATTTTTAATGGCTAGAGTAGATGCTAGACGTTTTTTAAAAGTTTCAAAATCTATCAAGTCGCCAACTCTTAAACCAATACGTGTATATTTATCCGCATAGCAAGGACCAATTCCTCTTTTTGTCGTTCCAATCTTATTATTGGCTAATCTCTCTTCCTGAAGCATATCTAATTTAATATGATATGGCATGATGAGATGAGCACAATCAGAAATCAAGATGTGTGAACTATCGAAACCTTGACTTTCTAAAGCATCGATTTCTTGTAAAAAAACAAATGGATCAATAACAACACCAGGACCAATGATGCATTTAGCATTTGGATGCAAAGCACCGCTTGGAAGAAGATGAAGCACTGTTTTCTTACCATTGACTACTACGGTATGACCTGCATTATTTCCACCTTGGAAACGCACGACCATATCTGCTTTTTCACCTAAGACATCAACGATTTTACCTTTACCTTCATCACCCCATTGGCTCCCTACGACAACATAACTTGGCATAAATTTCACTCCTAACTGTTACTGATACATAATATCATTTTTTTATATTTTAGGCAATTTCTATTTAGAATAAAATAACTCATTATGCCATGAAAAAAAAAAGAAAATAATTGACAAATTAACGATGAGTTATTAAGATATATTAGTAGGACAAAGGCGTTCCACATCTTTTTTGTGTTGAATGCTTTTTTCATATTTAGGAGGTATTTATGAACGAAACAGAACGTGAAGTCTTGCGATTTGTAGAAGAAAATGATGTGAAATTCATTCGTCTTACTTTTACTGACCTTCTAGGAATACAAAAAAATATGTCAATTATGCCTTGTGAATTAGAAAAAGCATTTTCAAAAGGAATTCCTTTTGACACTTCAAAATTCCAAGGCTTTTTTCATGAAAAGGCTTTTTTACGCCCTATCGCTAATACCTTAGCTCTTTTACCTTGGCGTCCTCAAAGTGGGCGTGTCATTCGCTTATTTTGTGATATCATCGATGAAAAAGGAAATCATACCAAATATGATTCCCGAAATGTACTTCATCAAACGATCATCAAGGGCAAAAAAAAGGGATATGAGTTTCATTTAGCGTTTGAATGTGAATTTTATCTTTTTAAAAATGATACTTATGGAAATATGACAAACGAACCGATCGATCATGGTTCATATTTTGATATAGCTCCATTAGATCAGGCAGAAAATATTCGTCGTGACATTTGTCTGACTTTAGAAAAAATGGGCATCCAGCCATTAAGCAGTCATCATGAAGCTGGATGGGGACAGAATGAGATCGTATTTGCGGAAGATGAGCCTTTATGTGCCTGTGATAATTTTATGACATATAAAAGTGTCGTAGCTACTATGGCCTCTTTGAGCGGTCATACAGCGAGCTTTCATCCTTTGCCGATCCAAGGTCAGCCGGGAAGCGGGCTCCATATAAAAATTATGATACAAAAGGATGATGTCTGGATTGAGAAAAATGATTTTGAGTTGAAACAGTTAAAAAAACGTATTCAGAATCGGCTTCCTGAAATGTGTGCCTTGCTTAATACTAAAAAAGAATCATATGAAAGAGTGAATCATCTTGATCCTCATCAACTCATTGAGATTGATCATGAAAGTGTGATCCTTCATGCTGCTGATAGCATGTGTAATCCATATTTAGCCGTTTCGTGTATTTTAGAAGCTCTTATGGATGAAGAAAAAAAAGATTACGATATATTACCCGCTTGTCTTGAAGATGCGCATAAGATAGCACATGATTCTTCGTTTCTTTCATCTTTTTTAAGTGAAAGCATCTTAAAGGTCTATAGTCATTAATATGAAAAACTGTCTTCTTGCAGGTACGATTTCTTCGCCTTTATTAGCACGGTGTCAAATGTATTATGATACAGTTGATATCGTGACAAGCGGTGCAGAAGTCAGGCAGCGATTAAATATCCAGTCTTATTCTTGTGTAATGATCCAGACACCACTGATTGATGAATTTGGAGATATGCTGGCACGATATGCGGCTTCAGACCCTTATTGTCTAGTAGTTTTGTGGGTGAAGAAAGAAATGGTAGAAGAACTTGCACAGACGATGGAAAATGTGTATGTTTGCAATATGCTTTATGATATGGATGAGTGGGAATCTTTGATGCATTTTTTAAGTGTGACTTGTCAGAAGCTTGATATTATTCGTGCACAGAAAGAGGATCTAATGAAAAAAATTGATGAGATCCGACTAGTGGACCGGGCTAAATGTCTTTTAATTGAAAAGTTTCATTATTCAGAAGAAAAAGCACATTATACAATTGAAAAGAAAGCGATGGATAATCGGTTGAGCCGTTTGCAGGTGGCACAAATCATTATTCGTCATATAGAAAAGGAGGAATAGCAATGAGAAAATATATTTTTATTACAGGTGGTGTTGTAAGCGGGCTTGGAAAGGGAATAACTGGTGCATCACTGGGAAGGCTTTTGAAAAGCCGTGGTTATAAAGTGATCAGTCAGAAACTAGATCCTTATATCAATGTAGATCCCGGTACGATGTCCCCTTATCAGCATGGAGAAGTATTTGTAACCGAAGATGGTGCAGAAACAGATTTGGATTTAGGACATTATGAACGTTTTATTGATGAGAATTTGAATCATTTTTCTAATTTAACAACAGGAATGGTTTATCATAAAGTACTTAGTGCAGAAAGAAGAGGAGAATATCTTGGTGAAACGGTACAGGTCGTGCCGCATATTACTAATGAAATAAAAAAATATGTATATCAGGTCGGAGAAAAAAGCGAAGCTGATATCGTCATTTCTGAGATAGGCGGAACGGTAGGGGATATTGAAAGTCAGCCATTTTTAGAATCAGCCAGACAGCTTTCGTTAGAAGTCGGTCGTGAAAACTGTTGTTTTATTCATGTAACACTAGTACCTTATATTTCAGGAAGTAATGAATATAAATCGAAGCCAACGCAGCACTCAGTACGGGAATTACAGTCTTATGGTATTCATCCGAATATCATTGTTACACGCAGTGAAGGACATTTAGGATCTGGCGTGCGTAAAAAGATCTCTCTTTTCTGTAATGTGTTACCGGAATGTGTCATTGAAAATGAAACTTGCAAGAGTCTTTATGAGGTTGTACTGATGTTAGAAAAACAACATTTTTCTGAAGTTGTTTGCACGCAGTTATCTTTGCCGCCAAAACCGATTGATTTAAGTGAATGGAGGAGTCTTGTCGAAAGAATCAATGACTGCAAAAGAGAGGTTACGATTGGTCTTGTAGGAAAATATGTACAGCTTCACGATGCTTATCTTTCAGTAATGGAATCTTTATATCATGGCGGTTATACCCATGGCAGCAAAGTTGTGATCCAATGGATCGACAGCGAAGAAATTACTCCATATAATGTTGAAGAAAAATTGGCAGGCTGTGATGGGCTGATCATTCCAGGAGGTTTTGGTTCTCGAGGTATTGAAGGAATGATCGAGGCGGCTCATTATGCCCGTATCCATCATCTGCCACTTTTAGGTATATGCCTTGGTATGCAGGTCATGACGATTGAATATGCCCGTCATCAGCTTCATTATCAGGATGCGAATTCTTATGAATTTGATCCGTTATCAAAACATTGCGTCATTCATTTTATGGAGCATCAGTCAGATGAAATTTCAAAAGGAGGCACGATGCGTTTAGGGGCTTATCCTTGTCAGATCGCACCGGATACAAAGATGCGTATGCTTTATGATAAAGAGGTGATTCATGAGCGTCATCGTCATCGTTATGAGTTTAATAATGATTATCGTGAAGAAATGGAAAAAGAAGGACTTGTTATCGCAGGAACAAGTCTTGATGGAAAACTTGTCGAAGCAATTGAAGTAAAAGATCACGACTTTTATATTGGTGTACAGTTTCATCCGGAATTTAAATCCCGGCCAAATCGTCCGCATCCGCTTTTTGTCGGACTCATCCATGCAGCTATCATTCATTCGCAAAAATAGTGCCAGTTTTGGCACTTTTCTTTCAATTTTGTAAGACTTTCACTTTCATGAGAATCATGGCGTAAAACGTGTTATAATGATAAAGATGAATTGAATCATGTGGAGGCTTCTATGAAGGTTTGTCTATATTTTGAAGGAAAAAAAATCATCAAAACAAGTGGGATCGGCCGTGCTTTGAAACACCAGATGGCTGCTTGTGAATCAGCGGGCATCAGTTATACGCTTGATCCGGATGATGATTATGATGTTCTACATATCAACACGGTAGGGGTTAGCTCATTACCGGTAATTAATAAGGCAAGAGCTAAGGGGTGTAAAGTGATTTATCATGCACATTCCACAGAAGAAGATTTTCGTAATTCGTTTGTGTTAAGCAATCAGATCGCACCTGTTTTTAAGAAGATGCTGATTAGTTATTATTCAAAAGCAGATCTTATCCTGACACCGACACCATATTCTAAAAAACTGCTTGAAGGATATGGAATTACGGTGCCAATTTACGCTTTAAGCAATGGTATTGATCTGAATCGTTTTCATTATGATCCGGAAAAGGTCAAGGCGTTTCGACGATATTTTTCATTAAAAGATGAAGATAAAGTCGTTATTTCAGTTGGGTTGTATTTTGAAAGAAAAGGAATATTAGATTTTATGGAAGTAGCTGAAAATATGCCGGATGTAAAATTTATCTGGTTTGGCTATACACCGCTAATTTCTATTCCCAAAAAAATAAGGGATG
The DNA here is from genome assembly GCF_900104665.1 of Traorella massiliensis. GTDB lineage: Bacteria > Bacillota_I > Bacilli_A > Erysipelotrichales > Erysipelotrichaceae > Traorella > Traorella massiliensis. Next base: position 710,978 of record NZ_LT629969.1, read on the forward strand.
TGGTTACAGACGAACATCCGACAAATGTAATTTTACCGGGTTATGTTAAAGGAGCAGTTATTGAAGGAGCCTATGCAAATGCAGACTGTTTCTTTTTTCCAAGTTATGAAGAAACTGAAGGTATTGTAGTGCTGGAAGCACTAGCAAGCTCTCAGAATGTTTTGTTGCGTGATATTCCGGTATATGATCCATGGCTGGTTCATGGTCAGAATTGTTACAAAGGGAAAAATAACGAAGAATTTATTGCTCAGCTCAGAAAGATTCTAAACCATGAATGTGCTGATTTAAGAGAACAGGGAAGGATCACTGCAGAAAAGAGAAGTATTCAGGAAGTAGGGCGAGAACTGAAAAAAATCTATGAGGGTGTTTGTGAGGGAAATATATGAAAAAAGATTTTAAAAAATATGCCTTTAGCATCGTACTTTTGATTGGATTGACCGGTTTTGCATTATGGTATGTGCTCAAGGATGATAAAGATGTGGTCTTAGCAGAATTAAGCAGCATTTCACCTTTAAATTTTATAGGTATCATGGCATGTTCACTTTTCTATTTTGCATTTGTGGCACTTTCACTTTATGTGATTGCAAAAGAAAAGTATCCGCATTATAAGTTTTTACCATCATTATCAAATGCCTATGTTGGAGGATTTTTTAGTGGTATTACGCCAAGTGCGAGCGGCGGACAGGTAGGACAGGTTTATGTTTTTTATAAACAGGGAATTGATTCTAGTGATGCAGCGGGCATTCTCTGGCTGGACTTTGTGATGTATCAGGTCGTATTGATTTTTTATACGACAGTGCTGGTTATTTTGCGTTTTCCAGTATTTTCAAGTCGTGTTCCAGCACTTTTCGTTATGATCTTTATTGGTTATCTGATGAATGGTGTCGTGTTGGCAATGCTGTTTTCGATGGCTTTTTTTCCTGTAAAATTTAAAAGGTTTTGTTTGAAAATAGTTACTTTGCTGCATAAGCTGCATTTAATACGTGACTCAGAAAAAGCACTGAAAAAATGTGATGATTATTTAGAGGCATTTACAAATAATATCAATAAAAATAGAAGCAATAAGAATTTGATATGGAAATTAGTCTTAGTAAATATTATGCGTCTTACTGTTTATTATTCAATTCCTTTTATCATTGGAAAACTGATTCATGTAGATATGAATTTTCTTGATTCATTAGCACTTTCCAGTTATATTTCAATGGCTAATACTTTTTTCCCGGTACCAGGAGCCAGTGGCGGTACAGAAATGATGTTTCTACAGCTTTATTCTTTGATTTTACCATTGACACAAGTATCTACGATATTGATATTATGGAGGGTCGTGACTTTCCATTTGGCTTTGATAATAGGATGTATCATGTTTATTATTGAAAAGATTAGAAGAAGGAGGATCATTATATGAGAGTAGGACTATTTTCAGATACCTACCTGCCAGATCTTAACGGGGTAGCTACAAGTGTAGAGACTTTGCGTAAGACACTGGAGGAGCATGGACATGATGTTTTTGTGATAGCAAACCATAAAGGTCTTTTGCATTTAAAAAGTGAATGCAATATATTGCGGCTTCCAGGCATTGAACTGAAATGGCTATATGGTTATAATATGTCCTCTCCGTTACAGTTAAAAGCGAAAGAAGAAGTCAAGGCAATGAATTTAGATATCATACATGTACATACGGAGTTTGGAGTAGGTATCTTTGGACGGAATGTTGCGAAAGATTTAAATATTCCTATTGTTTCAACATACCATACGATGTATGAAGATTATACCCATTATTTGAATATTTTCGGATTAGAGATCGTTGATAAAGCTACAAAAACGCTTGTAAGCACCTTATCTAAAATCTGGAATGATGCAGCACAAGTGGTCATTGCGCCTTCACAGAAAACAAAAGATACATTGATAAGATATGGTGTAAAAGCACCAATTCATATAATTCCTACAGGAATTGATTTAAGTCAGTTTAATGTTAATAATATTGATCCTGCATTAGTAGCGAAGCTAAAAGAAAAATATGGTATTAATAAAGAAGATCAGGTCATTGTGTATGTTGGCCGTGTAGCTAACGAGAAATCAATTGATATCGTAATTCGAGGATTCAAGAAATATGCATTGGCTGATGAACATCATAAACTGATGATCGTTGGTGGCGGTCCTAGCCTTGATGAATTAAAAGAACTGGCAAAAACAGAAGGAATTGAAAAAAATGTGATCTTTACGGATCGTCAGGAAAGAAAGCTGATACCGGCGTTTTATGAATGTGCTGAGGCTTTTGTTAGCTGTTCTACAAGTGAAACACAAGGATTGACTTATATTGAAGCGATGAGTTGTTCGCTTCCTGTCTTTGCAAGAAAAGATGAAGTACTTTTAAATCTTATCGATGAAGGGAAAAGCGGTTATTTTATTGATGAAGATACTTTTTCAGACCGGTTATTTGATTTCTTTGCTCTCAGTGAAGAAAAAAGAAAAGAAATGGGACGATATGCCCGTGAAAAAATGATGGGATATGATACGGAAGTTTTTTATGAACGTGTAGCTGCCTGCTATGAACAAGCTTATGCTTCTTATTTTAAGACTTTGACCATTAAAAAAGTAAAGAGCAATAATGAGTATGTTACTTTAACTTTGAAAGATTCACAAGAAGAAGAGATTCAATGTATGGTTTCTCTGGAAGATTATTTTGCTTTTGAACTAAAAAAAGATGGTGTTGTTCATGAATTGACATTACAAGAACTGCAGCGTAGGGAAGTTATTTTAAAAGCCTGGATATTGTGTATAAAAAAACTGGCTGCTAAAGACCGTACACGTAAAGAAATGTATGATATTCTTTTAAAGGATAATACTTTAGATGCCAAGACAATGAATGATATGATTGATAAGCTGGAAGAAAAAGGTTATATCAATGATCAATCTTATCTGATGAATCATTTAGAAAAAATGAGTGATTCTTTGGAAGGAAAACAAAAAATCATTCGTACGCTTGTGAAAAAAGGACTTCCATATGAAATGGTCAAAGAAGGAGTAGATTCTTATAGTGATGCTTCTGAAAGAACAAAGGCAATACGTTATATCAAAAAGAATGAAAAGCTGATGAAAGAAGGCAGCGTTAAAATGAAAAAACAGATGTTGATTTCACGTCTGATAAATCATGGCTATTCATTTGACACAGCTAAAGATGTCGTGAATAACTATGAATTTACAGATGACTTTCTCAATGATACGGATTCTTTATATAAAGCTATTCAGAAAGCGATACGTACGTATTCACGAAAATATAGTGGACAGGATCTTAAGCGCATGGTGTTGAATCAGCTGATACGTAAAGGATTCAGTTCTGATGATGTGTTAATGGCAATTGAAGAAATGGAGATTTTTAAAGATGAAAATTAACGAATTGACAGATGGAACACGTGGACGTTTTACATTTTTGTTGAGTTCACTTACAAAGGGAGTGACAAGCAAAGGAGCAACCTATCTTTCTTGTGTGCTTCAAGATAAGACTGGAAGTATTGATGCGAAATACTGGTCGCCTTCAAGTGAAGAGGTCAATACGCTTAAGCCTGGAATGATCTTAGAAATTGATGGAGAAGTTTTAAACTACAATAAACAGCTTCAGATGAAAATCAATGCAGTTAAGGTCATTGATCGTTCACAAATCAATTTAAATGATTTCATCAAAGAAGGGGAAATTCCTCGAAGTGAATTGAAAAAGAAAATCAGTGAAGTGATTGATTCATTTGAAAACCAGACATTAAAAACATTGCTTCTTAAAGTTATGGAACATTATGAGCTTGATTTTTATAATTATCCTGCTGCTGCCAAGATTCATCATGATTTTGTGGGTGGACTGGCAACGCATGTATGGGGGATGATCCGTTTATCTCTTGCAATTTGTGAGTGCTACCCTTCCTTAAATAAAGAATTGCTGTTAACGGGAGTCATATTGCATGATATCGGTAAATGTATTGAGCTGAGTGGTCCGGTAATTACTGAATATACAGTTGAAGGCAAACTTTTAGGACATATTTCTATCATGCAGGCGATCGTAGCTGAAATTGCACACCAGAATGGATTAGAAGGTGAAGAGATTACTTTAGTACGTCATATGATTCTTTCACATCATGGTGAATATGAATATGGTTCACCTGTATTGCCAATGATACCAGAAGCAGAAATTCTTCATTATATTGATAATATTGATGCTCGTATGAATGTGATTGCGAAAGCTTATGATGGAGTCAAAGAAGGAGAATTTACTTCTCGGCAGTTTGCACTTGAAAACAGATCTTTTTATAAAAGTCATTTGAAATAGGGATTTCGGTTGAAATCCTTTTTTTTGAAATCATGATGCTTAATACTATTGCATAGAATAAAACATGAAAATAAGAAAAGAAATTCAAATGCAGTATGATACGCTTTTGCGTATCAGAAGAGAATTGCATCAAATTCCGGAAACTGGTTTTGATACTTATAAGACAATGGCTTATATCACACAGCAGATTCCTATCATGGTCAGTGAATATGATGGATTTAGCGGTGTTTTTTATTTGCAAGGGCAAAATAAAAAATGTCTTGGTTTTCGCTGTGAATTGGATGGCTTGCCAATTAGAGAAAAAAATTCATTTACTTATGCATCATTCAATGGAAACATGCATGCCTGCGGACACGATGCTCATATGGCTATCATGATCTGTACTTTGCTTTATTTTATTCAATATCCACCTAAGTATTCTTTGCTTTTTATCTTTCAGCCTGCTGAAGAAAGTGGTGGAGGAGCTAATTATATGATTCAAAAAGGAATTTTTGAAAAATATGGAATTGAATATTTACTGGCAGTACATGTTTTTCCACATTTGAAGGATAAAATTGGCTGCTGTAAGGGCGTATTGATGGCTAGAAGCTGTGAAATCAAGGTGATTGTCCGTGGGAAAAGCGTTCATGCTGCTCATTCTGAGCAAGGAATTGATGTGATAAAAATATTGTATCAATTTTTAAATTGGGTCGATGAACTTAAAGGAAATCTCAAATCAGATCTGATTCATTTTGGCAGGATGAATTGTGGAGAAGTATGTAATGCTGTAGCAGCTTATGGGGTCTTGGAAGGAACGATGCGCTGCTTTGACGATATAAACTACGATATGATCCGCACTCAAATGATCCGTCAGTTAAGTATAATTGATGAAGAATATCATTCGACTTCAGAAATCATTTTTTCAGAGGGTTATGAAAAAGTAGTCAATGATGAAAAACTCAATGAGTATGTTTTACAGATTGCGAAAGAAGATTATGTCGAAATGAAGCCGTTATATTTAAGTGAGGATTTTTCTTTTTATAGAAAAAAAAGTCCATGCTGTCTATATTTATGTGGATTAAGCAGTGAAGAAGATCTTCATTCCTCATCTTTTGATTTAAAAGAAGAAGAATGTCTTAAGGCAGTGGAAATGAATGTTTCATTGGCAGAAAGAATATTTTGTGAAATGATGTGAAGTCTTGACTTCATTTGAAGGATGACTATAATAGTTAATATGGTTAACTATTGGAGGTGATCGAATGGATGAAATCAATAGGAAACAGATGAAGATTCTTTTTGAAATCAAACAAAAAGTACATCATCTGTGTCTTTCACCAACACTTTCTATGTCATTGTTTTCAATTCTAAAAACGATTGAAACACAGTCAAAGATGATAAAAATTGCTGGTGAAGAAATAGTGGCCATGAGGGTGAATGATTTATTTGATACGATTCATGTAAGCCGGCCGGCAATTTCCAAAGCTTTGAAAGAGTGTGAGTCTAGAGGGTATATTAGCCGGTTTATAAGTGAAAAGGATAAACGGTTTAGTTATGTCAGTCTAAAGGAAAAAGGAAAAGAAGTCATTTTTCAATCAGAAGCTGAAATCAAGGAATCTGTAGGATGGATCATTGCCCAGTTTAGTGATGAAGAAAAAGAACAGTTTAAAAATCTGATGATACGTATTAATCAGATTTTAGATGATTTTGAAAAGAGAGGACGTTAGAAATGCTGCGACTAAAAAAGTATTTGAAACCATATCTGCTTATGATTGTGGTGTCCATTGGTCTTTTGTTCGCTTCTAATATCTGTGATTTGAAATTACCGGATGTCATGAGCGATATCGTCAATGTTGGAATCCAGCAAAGTGGAATCGAACATGCTTCGATGGATATAATTAGTGAAGATGGTCTTGATTTTCTTACTGTGTTTATGGAAGAAGATGAGGCAGAACTTGTGAAAGACTCCTATGTCTTGGAGGATGGGTATTATCATCTGAATTCTAATGCTGACAGAGAGACTCTGGACGAAATTTTTTCTGTTAGTGAATGGACACTGATCAATGCGCTTCAGGAATTGCAGGGAACTTCTGGAACAGAAAGTATTAGCGAATCTGTGGATGATGTGGATCTTCGTGAACTGTATACAACAAAGCCCCTTTTTGAAATGATGGATTTAAGCAATGCCAGAAGCAGTGCTCTTGCATTGGATGAATCAATGCGTAGCAGTACCGGTGTTGTTTTCGCAAAAATGTTTTATGAAGAAGCTGGAGAAGATACTTCAGCTATGCAAAGTCAATACATTTTATCAAGTGGGATTAAAATGCTAGGCATTGCCTTCATAGGAATTTGTGCAACGATTGCAGTCAGCTTTATTGCTTCAAAAGTGAGCAACGGTATTGGGCGAGATCTTAGAGAAGATATTTTTAAGAAAGTTGAAAGTTTTTCAAATGCTGAGTTTGATAAGTATTCAACTTCATCGCTGATCACTCGTAATACGAATGATGTTACACAGGTTAGCCAGCTTGTAATGATGGGATTAAGAATGATTATTAGTGCGCCTATCATGGGAATCGGTGCTTTGATCATGATTTTCAAACGTAATACAAGTATGGTTTGGATTTTAGGGTTAGGCGTTGGTGTGGTGATGCTGCTCATTATTTTTATGTTTGTATTTGCTTTACCGAAATTTAAGATCATCCAGCAGCTGGTCGATAAATTGAATCTGGTGGCTCGAGAGAACCTCAATGGTTTAATGGTCGTACGTGCTTTTAAAAATCAGAAATTTGAAGAAAAACGTTTTGATAAGGCGAATACTGATCTTACGAAAACACAGCTGTTTATCAATCGTGCCATGGCTGTCATGATGCCTTTTATGACATTGATGATGAATGGTATGATGCTTTTGATCATTTGGGTAGGTGCTCATCAGATTGCGCAAAGTCAGATGCAGGTGGGCGATATGATGGCTTTTATGCAGTATTCAATGCAAGTGGTCATGAGCTTTGTTATGATTGCAATGATCTTTATTTTAGTTCCAAGAGCCAGCGTCAGTGCCGGACGTATTGCCGATGTCTTAGAAACTGAAAGTACGATTCAGGATCCTGTTCATCCGCTTCCTTTCAAAGATGAATATAAAGGTTTTGTAGAATTTAGAAATGTATCTTTTAATTATGGAGATGCTGATGAAAATGTATTGCAGAATATTTCCTTTGTCGCAAAACCGAAAGAAACGACAGCCTTTATCGGTTCTACAGGTTCTGGCAAGAGTACCTTGATTAATTTGATCCCACGTTTTTATGATGTAAGCGAAGGTGAAATTTTGGTCAATGGTGTGAATGTAAAGGATGTAAATCAGCAGGATCTTCATGATCAGATTGGCTATGTAGCACAAAGAGGGATCTTATTATCTGGGACGATCAAAGAAAATATTAAATACGGCAATGAAAACTTAAATGATGATGAGGTAAAAGAGATAGCAGCTATCGCTCAAGCAGATGATTTCATCAGTGCCAAAGAGGAAGGTTATGATTTTGATATTGCTCAGGGCGGCAGTAATGTCAGTGGCGGTCAGCGCCAGCGTTTAAGTATTGCTCGTGCTCTAGCAAAAAAAGCAACAATCCTGATTTTTGATGATTCTTTCAGTGCACTTGATTTTAAGACAGATGCAGCCTTGCGTGCAGCCCTTGCTAAGCATACGAGTGATGCGACAATTTTGATCGTTGCCCAGCGTGTCAGCAGCATCATGCATGCAGAACAAATCATTGTATTAGATGAGGGAAAAGTAGTTGGTAAAGGAACTCATGAAGAACTTCTGAAAAATTGTCCGACTTATTACGAAATCGCCTCAAGTCAGTTATCAAAGGAGGAATTATAAGATGGCAGAAGCAAAAATGACATCTGCAAGACCTTCAAGAAGAGGTCATGGTCCTGGAGGCATGATGACTACAGAAAAAGCGAAGGATTTTAAAGGAACATTCATTAAATTGGTGAAATATCTTGGGAAATATCGTTTTACTGTCATCTTAGTCATGATATTTGCCATCTGTTCAACAATATTCTCAATTATTGGACCAAAAGTGATGGGAGATGCAACCCAAAAAATCTATGAAGGTTTGATGAACATCATTACAAATAGTGGTGGAATGGATTATGATGGTATTTTAAGAATCATTCTTCTATTATTAGGACTTTATGTTCTGAGTGCTTTATTTTCTTATGCACAAGGCTGGCTGATGAGCGGTGTTGCCAATAAAGTCAGTTATCAGATGAGAAAAGAACTAGCAGCAAAGATTCATAAGCTTCCATTATCATTTTATGATAAAACGAGCTATGGTGAAGTTCTGAGTCGAATTACCAACGATGTTGATACCTTATCAAACTCTTTAAACCAGTCATTGACACAGATCGTAACTTCATTGACAACAGTGATTGGTGTTTTATATATGATGTTTTCAATCAGCTGGCAAATGGCTTGTGTTGCTTTGCTTGTATTACCTATTTCAATGGTTTTTATTAGTGTAGTTGTTAAACGAAGTCAAGGCTATTTTGTCAGTCAGCAGGAATATTTAGGACATGTCAATGGTCATATTGAAGAAATGTATGGGGCACATATTATCGTTAAGGCATATAACGGTGAAGAAAAAAGTACAAAGCAATTTGAAAAATTAAATAACAGACTTTATGAATCCGGCTGGAAGAGTCAGTTTATGTCAGGACTTATGATGCCAATCATGAGTTTTATCGGTAATGTCGGATATGTTGCGATTTGTGTATTAGGCGGTTATTATGCATCAATCGGAACGATTACAGTAGGCAATATTCAGTCTTTTATTTCATACATGAGAAACTTTACACAGCCTTTGACACAGGTTGCCAATATTTCGAATGTTTTGCAGCAGACAATGGCTAGCAGTGAACGTATCTTTGAATTTTTAAATGAAGAAGAAGAGGAACCGGATACTCAATATCCGTTAAATGTAAATGATATTAAAGGAGATGTGATCTTTGCTCATGTGAAGTTTGGCTATGATCCTGATAATATCGTCATTCATGATTTTACAGCAGATATCAAACAGGGACAAAAAGTAGCTATCGTAGGACCTACTGGTGCAGGTAAAACAACGATCGTAAAATTATTGATGCGTTTCTATGAACTGAATGAAGGGGCTATCTGTATTGATGGTTTAGATATTCGCCAGTTTACAAGAAATGATCTGCGTAGCCTATTTGGTATGGTCTTACAGGATACTTGGTCATATCATGCTTCGATTGCAGATAATATCCGTTATGGAAAATTAGATGCAACAGATGAGGAAGTCGTTCAAGCGGCAAAAGCAGCGCAGGTTGATCATTTCATCAAAACGTTGCCGGATGGCTATAACAGTATTTTAAATGAGGAAGCAAGTAATATTTCACAAGGTCAAAAACAGCTGTTAACGATTGCTAGAGCTATTCTGACAGATCCAAAGATCCTGATCCTTGATGAAGCAACCTCAAGTGTTGATACTCGTACAGAAATCCTGATACAGAAAGCAATGGATAATCTGATGAAAGGAAGAACAAGCTTTATCATTGCTCATCGTCTTTCTACGATTCGAGATGCTGATTTGATCTTATGTCTAGATCATGGCGATATCGTAGAGCAAGGCAAACATGAAGAACTTCTGGAAAAGAAAGGTTTCTATTATCATTTATACAATTCACAATTTGAACATGAGGAAGAATAGTTTCCTCATGTTTTATATTATGTAGTAATTTCTTGCATCTGCTTATTACATATTCTTGTGTACTCATTCTGAAGGCTCTATGCTTTTGTCTATAAGAAATTCACCCACGAATAAAATATCATCTTCCATATTCTAAGAGTGAGGAACCCCTCAGAAAGGAATCAATTAATTATGAGCAAAGAATTTGGATGCAGTCGTAACCGCAGGGATTCACGTCCTCTGGCTATGGCTTATGTTCGTAAACAGTCATGGCGCAGAATTTATAAGTTAGATGTAGCGATTGCCCGTGGAACACTGTTTAATGAACTGGATATGCCTTTTAGTGGATGCGGAACAGGAGGTAGACATTGTGAGAAATAATGATGATTTTGATTTTTGCGATATTGATCGTCATAATGATGATTGTGATTTTGATTTCTGTGAAGATGATTGTGAATATAACAATGGATATGACCGTCGTCGAATAGGAGATTATGATCGCAGAAATGGCGGTGACTGTGATGATTATGATTCTCGCCGCCGGGATAGAGATTGTGATCATGATGATTGTGAAAGCCATAGACGAAATCGTGACTGTGACTGTGAAGAACGATGCGGACGTGAAACTGATAGATGCGGATGCCATGATCATGATGATTGCCGTTGTCATGATAGAGAAGATGGCTGCTGCCATGAAAATAATCATGATAACGGATGTTGTGAAAGAACAGCTCGCTGCAGTGATTTTAGAGATTTTAATGAAGATGAAAGATTTGGATGTAATTCTGCATATGATGCGGCACAGAGTGAAGATTCATGGTTTGATCATCGTGAAGATGATGATTGCTGTGGGCGAACTCGTGAATTATGTGAAGAAGAAAGAAATTTTAAGAGAAAATTAAAATGTCGTATTCAAGTATTGGATTTTGCTTTACTAGAAACTATTTTATTTTTAGACACGCATCCTTGTGATTTTGAAGCACTACGTTATTACCGCATTATTAGAAAAAAATTAGCTCGTTTAGAAAAACTTTATGAATGTAAATTCGGACCTCTGACAAATCAGGGCGTTGATACAGAATTTGGCTGGGAATGGGCAACGTGTCCATGGCCTTGGGAAGGAAAGGAATAATTTATGTGGACTTATGAAAAGAAACTTCAGTTTCCAGTAAATATTAAAAAATGCGATCCAGAAATGGCAAGACTTATATTAACAGCATTGGGTGGTCCAGATGGTGAGATGGGAGCAAGTAATCGTTATCTTCATCAGCGTTATGCTATGCCTTATCCACAAATCGTTGTTTTATTAACGGATATCGGAAGTGAAGAAATGAATCACATGGAAGTTGTGAGTGCTATTGTACGCCAGCTGACAAGAAATCTTTCTTCTAAGCAAATTCAAGATTCTGGTTTTAATGCATTCTATACCGATCATACTTTAGGAATGTATCCAGTAAGTGCAAGTGGCGATCCTTTTATGTCACATTATTTTCAGTCAAAAGGTGATCCAATTACTGATATTCACGAAAATATGGCAGCTGAGCAAAAAGCGCGCACAATGTATGAAAATTTAATTCGCATGACAGACGATGATGATGTCATTCGTCCTTTAGAGTTTTTACGTCAACGTGAGATCGTGCATTATCAAAGATTTGGCGAAGCATTAGAAATTATTCGTCGTGAACTTGATTGTAAAAATTATTATGCTTTTAATCCGGCATACGATAAAAAAGCTTCTTTGGAAGACAGAGGACTTGAATCAAAATAAAGTGAAGCACTTCGGTGCTTCTTTTTTTCTGAAAAAAATGAAAAACACATCAAAAGGTAGACATTTTGAGAACGATATAAAAAACCATAAAAATCATTTAAATATCTGTTTTATCCTTTCGTTTTTATTATAAATCTAATGAAAGAAAATGTCTGATTTATCGTTCGAATTATAAGAAAGGAGGTAAAAAGAAAAATCTAATTAAAAATGATGCTTTAAAAAAAGAAAGGAGAAAAAATATGAATTTTCTAAAGAATCATTTTAAAAAGGGAATAGCTCTTGGAGCAGCATTATTCATGATTATAAGTTTAATGCCTGTTCATGTTTCTGCGGCTGTAGATGAAACACTTTATCAAAATGAAAATATTTCTATTTCTATTAAAAATAATAACAATGCTTATAATCCTAAAACAATTACTTTTGATATTATTGTTGATGGAGAAACTGTTGTTGAAGATAAAGTTGTTACAGATATTCCACAGGCTAATTCTAAATTGATTATCGATGCGGATGGTTACGATGTTACTTTTGATGGAGATATTGGTGTAACAAAAGGAATTGATAATAACTATAATCTGCAAATTGGAGCTGGAAGAAATCATGAGCTAACCATCAACCTTGCTTCAGAAAAAACCAGCGATGATATTCGAATTGAAGATACAGATTCAAATACTTATTATGGCACTTTTTCTTGGGTAAAAGGTGAAGCTACAACGAGTGCTTACCGTCGTTTGGTGACTGTGTATGTGAATGGTGAGTATGCATATGAACAGTATGTAAACACACCTAGTCTGCTTAATAATGCAACTGGATCGAATAAGCAGTTCTGGTTTACACCTTCAGATGATTATAATGAAGAAGTTACATATAATCATCCGTATGCTTTAGATACGGCAGCTAACTCTGATTTGGAAATTTATCTGACTACAAAATGTCCATGTGGAAATCCATATTGTGACTGTCCAGGCGGAACAGATTGTACTTGTCATGAAGACTGTGAATGTGAATTATGTAATCCGCCTTTAGGTGATAATGAAATTCGTACTCCATATGGTGTGATAGAATATAAAGAACCAGGGTTAGGTGGCGGTTATAATTTAACTGTTGAAACCTATGTGAATGGAGTTTTAAAACATACGACTGATCAATTACGAATTAGAAGCGGTGAAGTAGATAGCTTGAATTTTACACCAACAAGTGGATATTATTATTTTAATGATGAGAATAGTTATGATTTGATTACAGATGGAGCGTCATCTTGGGATCAAAGAACTGGCTGGATAACAATTGTTGGAGATAGAGATGATGACAATGTTCTAAAAGTATATCTATGGACATTTGAAAACCATGCCAGCTTGGATGTAGAGCGTAGACTTTCGGTTGATGATGATGTTACGGGTTATATCATTTCTTATGAAGCTTATAATCCTGAAACAAAACAGAATGAAGTCTTTACTTATGAAGCTACTTCTTTCTTAGCAGCTCAAAGCCAAATGATTCCTATTAATACGGATGTTACTATTACTGCTATCTGTAATTCACCATATGAAGTTAGTCAATGGTCAAGTGCGGATGCTTATACTGGAGTTGAACTGACAGGATCAGAAGGACAAAATAATACAGAAGCTTATGGTAATAGTGCTACTATTAAAGTAACTTCTACAGCTTATACAGATGTTACTGTTTACATAGATGCTGTAAGAGAAGTTAAACTTCCTACTGAAGATGATTTGATTTCAAATAAAGATGAATGTTTTGACGGAAATGTAGCTGTAGTTGTAGATTGTATCAATAACTTAGAACACGAATCTAGTAATTATGGATTAATTGCCGATACATTTACTATTGGTCAATTAGAAGGTAATTCTGCAACTGGTTATACTACCAAAGTTATTATTACTCAGCCAAGTGAATATGTAAATCGATATAATCAGGTAAATGGTGAACATACACGTGTAGATAGCGACGTAAAAGTTATTACATTAAAATGGGAAGTTGTAAATGGAGAAAGCCAATGGAAAGCTGTTGGATCAGCTACCTATGATGTGATTTGTGATCAGGGTGAAGATAAGCCTGAAAAGCCTGATCAGCCAACTGTAGAAGAATTACTGTTAGATAATGCAGTAAAGATCGATTGTGTCAATACAGAAGCAGATCATGACGATAAAGTATATGGTTTAAAAGACGGCTATACAATTGGTGATGTATATACTAAAGATAATATCTACTATGTAGATGTAACGGTAGAAGCTGATGTTTATGTAGAAGCCTACAGCACAGATATGGGATCACAGCATACGCTGAGCGCTGATTCAAAGACAAGCGATGTCATTACACTGGTTTATACAGAAGAAGGATGGGCAGTAGCAGAAAATGAAGCTCCTGTAACCTTTACTGTAGAGTGTGAAGATGGTGGATCTACAACAGATCCAGGAGATGAAGAAGATCCAAATGATCCTACAAATCCAGGTGAAGATCCATCTAATCCTCAAGAAGGTGAGAATGATGAAACAAATGATTCTGATTCGTCTTCAGATGACAATGATGCTTCAGATTCAACTCACACGCCTAATACCGGAGATACAATGCATATCTATTTAATGGCTGCTTCAGTATCCTTGCTGATTTTATGTATTTATGCTTTAACTCATTTTAAAAAAGAATTTTCTGATTAAAACATGAACATAGAGAAATTGCAGCAGGAAGTAAATGACATCATACAAGATGATGAAAAAGCTCAATTAGTCATAAAAGCGGTATTAAAAAATAAAAAAGAAGAGGAAGAGAAACGTAAAGAAAAAATAGTAAACGGTATAAGAGCTGCCCAGAATAAAGGAATTGTTTTTGGCAGACCAAAGAAAAAGATTCCTGCACAGTTTGATGTTATATATGAGATGTATGAAAATCATCGTATATCAAGCCGTTCAGCAGCTAAAATGTTAGGAGTTGCTCAAAGTACTTTTCTTAAATGGTGTAATGAGTATAAATGTTCTGAAATTTCTAAAACTAAATTATAAAAACAAAGCGGCGTTATAAACACGTCGCTTTGTTTTATGTCTGGATTTCATCTAAAAAGTATGACAAATTATGATGATGGCTTTTAATAAAGTGAATAGGGGGTGATTATGGAAAGTTACGTTGAATTTACATTTATGCATAATCTTTTAATTAGTGCCTTTTCACTAACATGTTCACTTGTTCTTTCTAGAAAGCCTATGCATCGGATTCATTTTTGGAAGATAATTTTGATGGTTACTGTATTATCGAGCTTTTTATTTTGTGAAAAGAGCATGACTTGGATATGGCTGAATGAGATTCTGATGTTTTTAATGCTTTTTCAAAAAAGAAATCACACATATTTATTATTTATAACTTTTCGTTTTTTATTTCATTTTATTTATTATATGTTGTTTGAAGGGGTTATTTATCATTTGCAGTTTTTTGTTTCTGATGAGCCAATGATTTTTGTTGCAGATATAGTGCTCTTATTTCTATACTTAATTTTATTGTTAAAAGGCAGATATATCCTTTCTGAAAAAGATTTTCTATATCACTTTGAAATGAATCATAAGAGATATACAGGTTATGTCGATAGCGGCAATTTAGCAACCTATGAATCATTTCCTATCATATTTGTGAAAAGAAGCATTTATGAAACGATACAAGCTCCGTCATCTTTCATTCAAATCGAACAGATTACCGGAGTTGAAAAAATTCAGGGAATCAAAGGTGAAATAATCATGAATCATAAAAGAATTAAAGTAGTTTGTTGTCCATTAGAAGAAGATTATCCTTATGACGCATTATTAAATATGAAAGGAATCCTATGAAACTATTAAGAAAACTGTTTAACTGGCTTTTCATACCTAAGGAAGTCAGATATGTTCATTATATCAAAAGCAAAGAAGGACTTCCTAAGCCTTTAGAAGGTGATGAAGAAAAAGAGGCTTTAGATCTTTTAATGAAAAAAGATGAAGAAGCTCGAAAGAAATTAATCGTACACAACCTTCGTCTGGTTGTTTATATTGCTAAGCGTTATGAAGTCAGCAGCAGTGAGATGGAAGATCTGATCAGTATTGGTACGATTGGTTTGATTAAAGCTGTAAATACTTATAAGGTAGATAAGAATATCAAACTGGTTACTTATGCTTCCAGATGTATTGAAAATGAAATTTTAATGTTTTTACGTAAAAAAAGTAAAAGTCGTAAAGAAATCTCTTTGGATGAACCGTTAAATGTTGATTATGACGGAAATGAACTTTTATTGGGAGATATTGTTGGAACTCAGGGGGATTTAGTAGAGAAGGCGTTTGAACGTAATGAAAATAAACGTATTTTATTAAAAGCCATTTCAACATTGAATGAACGAGAGAAAATGATTCTTCAGATGCGTTACGGTATTGGTGAAAATGAGGCAACCCAGAAAGATATTGCGGAAAAGCTGGGAATCAGCCAAAGTTATATATCACGTTTAGAAAAGCGGATTTTAATGCAATTAAAAGCCACTTTGACCAGTGTTAAGGGTAAATAAGAACGACTGGAAATATTAGGAAGAAATTGAATTGAATACTCACTCACTTCTAAGGGAAAAATGTAAGTAAGAGGAAGTGAATCATGAGTAAATTTAAGGTAGATATATGTAATGTCAATACGGCTGATCTACAAGTATTGAGCGTAAGCGAAATGAAAGATGCTTTTATTCGCTATCAGCAGGGTGATGAAAGCTATAAAGAAGTGCTTCTTTTAGGAAACTTGAAGCTTGTTTTAAGTATGGTGCAGCGTTTTTCAAATCGTTGTGAAAATATGGATGACCTTTTTCAGGTAGGCTGTATTGGACTTGTGAAAAGTATTGAGAATTTTGATCTCAACCATGAGGTACGTTTTTCAACTTATGCAGTTCCGATGATCTTAGGAGAAATAAAACGTTATTTAAGAGATAATCAGATGATACGGGTATCAAGAAACTGTAAAGATCTGGCTCATCAGTGTTTCCGGCTTAAAGAGGATTATTATCATGAATACAGCAAGGAACCAAGTATTGAATATTTATGTGAAATGACCCAAGCAAAGAGCAAAGATGTGATTGAAGCATTGGATTCCTTTCAAAGCGTTCTCTCTTTATTTGAACCTATTTATAACAGCGATGGAGATGAAATGTGTCTGGTAGATACGATTGGTGACTCTAAAGATGAAATTGCTCTTTTAAGTAATGTTCTTACATTGCGCATGAGCTTAAAACAGCTGAATGAAAAAGAGCTTGATATTTTAAATAAACGATATTATCTGGATTATACACAAAGTGAGATTGCTAAGGAGCTGGGAATTTCTCAGGCACAGGTTTCACGTCTGGAGAAGGGTGCTTTAAAATGTTTGAAAAAGAACTTTGAGTAACATAAAAATCATCTATGCATAGACTGAAGCAGGGTGAAGGTATGAAACTAAGTGAGTTAATGAGCAAGCAAGTCATTTGCGTTGTTGATGGAAAAAATATTGGTTTTGTCAGTGATGCGATCTTAACACATGATTTAAAGATCGTCTGTATCATTGTATGTATGAAAAGAAAAGGCTTTGCACGTTTTTGTCCTTTCTTGTTTGAACCGGAATGTGAGAAGATTGCGGTAGACTGTATCGTGAATATTGGATGCGATGTTATCTTAGTCAAACGATAGTGATTGAAGGCAATGCCTTCTTTTTTTGATCGGATGCCAAATCAAAATGATGTAGAAAATATTGATGATTTTTGAATAAGATTTAAATATATCATTTTATGACTTTAGATGTATCGAACTGGTTTATCAGGCT
This sequence comes from Traorella massiliensis, assembly GCF_900104665.1. Lineage (GTDB taxonomy): Bacteria > Bacillota_I > Bacilli_A > Erysipelotrichales > Erysipelotrichaceae > Traorella > Traorella massiliensis. The sequence goes on from NZ_LT629969.1 coordinate 728,547, forward strand.
TATGATATGTTATCATGATTTGATTGTTAGGCTGATAATGAACTTTTTAGAAATGGAAAGGTGGAAACACCTTTTCTTTGTGCTTAATTTGTTTATTTTCAACTACCAATCAAATGGTTTTGTGTTATAATAATGAAGTGTGGAGGTAATTATGAGTATTAAGGATAAATTGAAGGATTTTATTAGTCCGGATGATGAAGAATTATACCTGGATGAAGAAGAAGTAGAAACAATTAGCAGTAAATACGAACAGCCTCGCTCTAAAGCGATGGCGAATGCACATATCGATGCGAAGATGGTTTTATTTGAACCTCGCTCTTATGAAGAAGCACAGGAAATTGCCGTTCGTTTAAAGGAAAATAAAGCTTGTGTTGTTAATTTGCATCGTTTGCCTCATGATTATGCACAGCGTACGATTGACTTTTTGACGGGAGTAATTTTTGCGCTGGATGGAACTATTCAGAAAATTGGACCAAATATTATTTTATGTGCGCCTAAAACAATCGGTGTCGGCGGCTCGATCAATATAGATGGGGACGACGAATAAGAACTGGCTTGTTCACTTTAAAGGAAACGAAGCGCTGGCGCTTCGTTTTGACGATCAGATCGAAAGCCATTTAAGAACGGGACGTCGCATCTTAACTCCTTTTTTAGATGAAACTCAACAGGAAATTTTAAGAAAGGTGGCTGGAAATCGTGTGACACTTTCTTTTTCTGGCGGATATGAGAATGCTGAACGAAAAAGAGCCCTGATCGGTGAAACAGATGATTTTGAAATTGTACAGCTTCGTGCAAAGTTATCATCTTATGAGCGTATTACACATTCAGACTGTATGGGGGCACTCTACAACTGTGGCTGTAAGAATGATCATTTTGGTGATATTCTGGTGAATGAAAAAGAAGTTGTAGTATTTGTATGCCAGAGCATTGCGGAATATGTCAAAGATAACTGCACGCAAATAAAAAGAAGCCGGGTCAGTTTTCATGAAGATGAACGTATCGTTGAAAAGAAAGTAAATATCGAAAAGTTTCATAAGATCGTGACTACGCTTCGCTTAGATTCGCTCGTGTCTGCCTGTACGAATCTTTCACGTGCAAAAGCACAGAATTTAGTGCGTGCTAAATATGTAAAAGTAAATCACATTTGTCTTGAAGATTGCGCTTACTTGTGCAATAATGGTAGTATTCTATCCATTCGGGGATACGGAAGATTTTTGTTTGAAGGCGTTGTTAAGGAAACAAAAAATCAGAAGTATGTCGTTAGTCTGGGAAAATATAAGTAAGGGGTGAAGTTATGAGTGATGTGAAATTTGATACGATGCGCAATGGCTATAATCGCTATCAGGTGGATGACAAGGTCGCTCAATTAACAAATGAAGTAGAAACCTTACAAAAAAAGCTTGATTTATATATCAGTCGTTTGGATGAGGTTGAAAAGCAGAGTGCCAGTTACAAGGAAAAGTATTTGACGCTTGCTGGAGAGATTCGTATTAAGGAAAAAGCGGCTGAGGATATTGCCCGTATTGCATTGAAGGAAGCCAATGTCATCGTACAGACAGCGAATGAGAATGCGGATGTGATTGTGAAGGAAGCTTTAGCAAGTGCTAGGGCCATCCTGATAGAGGTCAACAAGCTGGGTGAAGAAACAGGTGAAATCAAACAGCGGATGATCAAAGAGCTGGATAAGCTGGATCAGGCGTTGAGTGAATTTGAAGTTCCTCATAAGATTGATCTAAACTTACTGGAAGAATAAATACGATGAATAAGACATGTCTTATAGATGGGATCGATAGAGAGCTGCTGGCTGGTGGAAAGCAGTGTGAAAGCTATAAGGAATCACTTAGGAGTAGGTTGAGCGATAAGTAGTTTAACACGTAACCTTGCGTTAAAAGGATGAGTGCACGAGCAATCGTGAACTAAGGTGGTACCACGTTAAGCGTCCTTAGATGAGGCGCTTTTTTTATTAGGAGGGATAACAATGGACTATAAAAGTACACTTAGAATGCCACAGACGGATTTTGAAATGAGAGGAAATCTTCCTAAGAAAGAACCTTTATTTCAGGAAAGATGGGAAAAAGAGGATCTATATCATGAAATGCTTGCCAAACATGATGGATATCCGACTTTTGTTTTGCATGATGGGCCTCCATATGCCAATGGAGATATCCATATTGGGCATGGATTGAATAAGATCTTGAAAGATGTGATCGTTCGTTCTAAATATATGGCGGGTTATCAGACACCCTTTATTCCAGGATGGGATACGCATGGTCTGCCAATTGAAACAGCGATCACAAAGCTTGGTTATGATCGTAAGAAAATGCCGATCAATGAGTTTAGAAAGCTGTGTTATGACTATGCTTTAAAACAGGTGAATAACCAGATGGCAACAATGAAAAAATTAGGTACAGTGGCTGATTATGATCATCCATATATCACTTTACAGAAAGAATTTGAAGGCCATCAGATTGAAATTTTTGCCAAGATGGCCATGGATGGTTTGATTTATAAAGGGTTAAAACCGGTTTATTGGTCACCATCAAGTGAAAGTGCTTTGGCAGAAGCTGAAATTGAATATAAAGATGTAAAATCACCTACGATCTTTGTGAAGTTCCAGGTAAAAGACGGCAAAGGTCTTTTAGATGAAAATGATTATTTTGTAATCTGGACAACGACTCCTTGGACAATTCCGGCAAACCTTGCGATCTGTTTGAATGAACGCTTAGAATATGCTTTGGTAAAGAGTGAAAAAGGTAATCTTTTAGTTTTAAAAGAATTGGTAGATTCACTTTGGGAGAAATTTGGTTTAAAAGAAAAAGAAATCTTAAAAACATTTAAAGGAAAAGAATTAGAAGGTATTACTACTCGTCATCCTTTATATGATCGTGAAAGTATCATTATCTTAGGTGATCACGTTACGGCAGATGCTGGTACAGGTTGTGTACATACAGCTCCAGGTCATGGTGTTGAAGACTTTATGGTCGGAATGAAATATGGCTTAGAGGCTTATTGTCCGGTTGATGAACATGGCTGCATGACGGAAGAGTGCGGTGACTGGCTGAAGGGTCAGTATGTGGATGATGCGAATAAGACAGTGACCTTAAAGCTGGATGAGTTAGGAGCTTTATTGAAACTTGAGTTTATTACGCACTCTTATCCTCATGACTGGCGTACGAAAAAACCAATCATCTTCAGAGCAACGACACAGTGGTTTGCCTCGGTTGATAAGATTCGTGAGAAACTGTTAGATGAAATTCAGAAAATTGACTGGAAACCTGCATGGGGTGAACAGCGTATGTATAACATGATCAAGGATCGTTCTGACTGGTGTATTTCCAGACAGCGTGCCTGGGGTGTTCCAATTCCGATTTTCTATGCTGAAGATGGTACACCGATCATGGATGAAAAGGTGTTTAAGCATGTTGCCTCTTTAGTAAAAGAATATGGCAGCAATGTCTGGTTTGAAAGAGAAGCGAAAGATCTTTTACCTGAAGGTTATACACATCCAGGTTCTCCAAATAATATCTTTAGAAAAGAAACGGATACGATGGATGTCTGGTTTGATTCAGGAAGCTCACATACAGGATGTATGGTAGAAAGAGGATATACACTACCAGTAGATCTGTATTTTGAGGGAAGTGATCAGTATCGTGGATGGTTTAATTCTTCATTGATCGTTTCAACGGCCTTCTATGGTCATGCACCATATAAGCAGGTATTATCTCATGGCTTTGTCATGGATGGCAAAGGTGTGAAGATGAGCAAATCACAGTTCAATGCGGTATCACCTGCAAATATCATGAAGCAGTATGGAGCTGATGTTCTTCGTTTATGGGCTAGCAGTGTTGATTATCAGGCTGACTGTGTCATGAGTGATGAACTTTTGAAACAGTGTTCTGAAACTTATCGTAAAGTACGTAATACCTTCCGCTTCATGTTAGCAAATATCAACCCAAATGATTTCACAAAGGATGATCTTTTGGATCCAAATGAATGTACGATGGTTGATAAAGATATTTTATTAAAACTGAATGAGGTTTCTGATAAAGTTAAGAAAGCCTATACAGATTATGATTTTATGAGCGTAACTTCAACACTTGCGACATTCATGAGTAATGAATTAAGTAGTTATTATCTTGATTTCACAAAAGATATCCTCTATATTGAGGCTCATGACGATGTTCGTCGCCGCCAGGTACAAAGCGTCATCTATTATTGTGTAGATACGCTGATGCGTTTATGGGCACCAATCTTAGTTCATACATGTGAAGAAATCAATGATCATTTTGACAAGGGTGAATCTGTTCATTTAAAAGAATTTAATGAAAATTATGAAATTGATGATGCACAGGCAATTGTTGAAAAGATGGCACGTTTGATGGAATTACGCAGTGATGTCTTTAAAGCACTGGAAGAAGCACGTGCAGAAAAGAAGATTGGTAAATCATTGGAGGCAACGGTTTATATGCATGTAAGTGCAGATGATCAGAAGATCATCAATGAAGTACTTGGCTGTAAGCTGGCACAGTGGCTCATTGTCAGTGAGGCCATCTTAACGGATACAACCATGAAAAAATATGATCATTGTGAAGTCAGCGTTGAAAAGTGTCAAGGAAAGGTATGCCCAAGATGCTGGAACATGCATGATGAAAGTGATGCCCATGAATGCTGCAACCGCTGTGTTGATGTATTAAAGAAAGAATATCCACAAGTTCCTATTTTATAGGAACTTTCTTATGGGAGTATGTATGAAAATAAAGGTTAAAAATACAGAATTAGAATGTTTTGAAGATGGTAGTTTTGCTCTTCAGAAGGATGATGTTCGCTGGGTAAGCAAAGAGAAAGGGAAAATTGTTTTTGATGAACAGAATCGTGTTTGTTTTGATGAAATGAAAACAACAAGCATGCATTATAAAAGTGGTGTAGGGGAAGGCTTTTGTTTTGTATATGAAGGAAATCATGGTAAGTTTCAAACACTGATCTGGGTGGAATATGTTAGTGAAAATATTTATTTTGAATTAATTCCAATTGATTTTGAAGAAGATTTTGAGGCGATTTACTGGCCAGGGTATTTTGAATTTGATCACTGTTCAAAAGAGTGGATCACTTTATTACCGCATATGCAAGGACTTATGATCCCTAATGATTATGAAAATGAGTGTACACGTTTGAATTTTGATGGACAGTTCTGCAGCAATGGAGCTTATATGCCTTGGATGGCTCAGATCAAAGAAGGGCATGGTTATATTATGATGTCATGTACACCATGGGATATGGGGTATCAGGTAGATCATCCAGCCAATGGTCCATATACCCATGTTTCGATGCGTCATCTCTCTTCTTTAGGAAAGCTTGGTTATCGCAGGGTCATGAGAATGGTTCTTCAGGAATCAGCGAGTATCACTTCGATTTGTAAGATCTATCGTCAATATGCGATAGAAAAAGGATCTTTGGTGACATTGAAAGAGAAGGCCGCTCGCTCATCCTATGTGGATAAACTGATCGGTAGTGCGATTCTGCATAAAGGTATCAAAACACATCTTTCAAAGGAGTGTGAATTCTATGATCATGAACATCCTGAAAAGAATGATCATGTGGTTTCTTTTGAAGATCGAGCAAAGGAAATTGAATACTTTCATGAACAAGGAATTCAAAAACTTTATCTTCATTTAGATGGCTGGGCTGAACCAGGCTATGATAATGCTCATCCGGATTATCTTCCTGCATGTAAAAAAGCTGGTGGCTGGGAAGGTATGAAAAAGCTCTCAGATACGCTAAAAAAATATGATTACATGTTTGGTTTGCATGATCAGTATCGTGATTATTATAAAAGTGCTCCAAGCTTTGATGAAAATTTTGCACTTATGCAGAAGGATGGTCATATCTTTGAACAATGCCGCTGGGCAGGAGGAGCACAGTCTTATCTGTGTGCATCATTAGCTCCTTATTATGTCAAACGTAATTTTGAAGAAATATTAGCGCATGATATTCATTTGGAGGCTAGTTATCTGGATGTCTTTACTTGTAATGAACCGGATGAATGTTATAATGAGCAGCATAAAATGTCACGAAAAGAGTGTCTGGAATATCGTGAAGCCTGTTTTCAGTATCTTTGGTCAAAAAATATTTTACCAAGCAGTGAAGAGGTAAATGACTGGGCTGTTCGTTCACAGGTATTTGCTCATTATGGTCCTTATGACTTCATGTTGAGAATGCCGGATGCACCACGTTTAGGTATACCGGTCCCGCTATGGAATCTTGTTTATCATGACTGTGTTATCTTGCCATGGCCGATGGATCATACAGATAATGAAGATTATATGTTGTATGCTCTTTTAAATGGTGGAGCGGCTTATGTCGATAAAGATGGGGCTTATCCAAATATTGATGGAGCTTTTGAATATCGTAAAAAAGCGCTGGATGAAGAAATAAAGCGTTATCGTATCGTTGCTGATCTGCAGCAAAAAGTAGCAAAGTATGAAATGACGGAATTTGGCTTTATGGATGGTGATTATAAAAAACAGTATAGTCTTTTTGAAGATGGTACAAGAGTAGAAATCAATTTAAATGATAATACATATGATATTAAGTAACATGGGTATGAAGCCCATGTTTTTGTTTGAAAGACATAGAAAAAAAGTTTATCTTGTGACATAATAGTAGCATGAAAAAAATACTTAAAAATTATGTGATTGATATATGTTTGCTTGTCTGTTTCATGTATTTAGAAATTCTATTTCAGATACATATTTTTCATGAGCTCTCTTTTGATATCATATATCCTTTTCTTTTTGGATGTTCTGTTATCATGCTTTTATTGTTCATCGTTCATCTTTTTGGAGGAAAAGCTGGAAAAGTACTTTCAACTGTCTTTCTTGTATTTATGATCATCGTATTTTTGATACAGATGATTTATTATGATAAATTTAAAGTATTTACAAGTATTTTTTCTGTATTTCATGGAACGGAGCAGGTATTAGGATTTGGCAGTGAAATCATAGATTCTATTTTAAAAAATATAGGTCTAATCTTTCTTTGTTTCATTCCTTTGATCATGTATCTTTTAGTACTGGTGAAATTTGATCTGAGAAAAATTCATTTTAAAGAGGGCTGTATTCGAGTGATAACTGCTTCTTTGTTTTATTTGACGGGTATCTTATGTCTGATGATACCGCATAGCGGTATGGAACCAACCTTAGAACTTTATCTGAACAATCGTCCTAGTATCATGGTGATGAAACGTTTTGGGGTCATAACTTCATTTCGATTACAGTTACGTGAAATGGTAATCGAATTTGATAATCGTGCAATCAAGAAAACGGTAAAACCATTCAATAATACTAAATTTGATGAAACTGAAGTAAATCAGATGGATATTGATTTTTCATCTTTGATCGCAAGTGAAAGTGATCCAATGATCAAAGATATGCATCAGTATTTTGCCAATCAGAAAGCAACATTGAAAAATGAATATACGGGTATGTTTAAGGATTATAATCTCATTATGATCACAGCTGAAGCTTTTAGTGATTATGCCATTGATGAGCAATTGACACCTACTTTATATAAGATGAAAACAGAAGGCTTTGATTTTAAAAATTTCTATAATCCATTATGGGAGGTTTCTACGAGTGACGGTGAATATGTCAATGTGATGGGACTTTATCCTAAACCTGGAGTATGGAGCTTTTCACAGTCTTATGGACATGAGCTGCCATTCGTTCTGGCAAGACAGTATCAGAAATTAGGTGTGGAGACTTTTGCTTATCACAATCATTACTATAATTATTATGATCGTGATCTGACCCATGCTTACTTATGGGAAAATTATAAGGGACTTGGAAACGGCTTGGATGTGAAGGCAACATGGCCTGAAAGTGATTTAGAGATGATTCAGAAGACAAGTGATGAATATATGCAGCTGGATCGTTTTCATACTTATTTTATGAGTGTCAGCGGTCATTTGAATTATACATGGACAGGGAATACGATGTCTTCTAAGAATCATGAAGCAGTGGCTGATTTGAATATGAGCGAGCTTTCTAAAGGATATCTGGCTGCTCAGATCGAATTGGATAAAGCGATGGAACAGCTTTTAAAAGATTTAGAAAGATATGATCATTATCCATATGGATTAGAAAAAGAAAATATTGAAGAACTTTCCGGAAGAAAAATTGAAGATGATTTTGATTTATATAAAAGTACATTGATCATGTACGCTCCTTCAATGAAAGAAAGCATCGAGGTCGATACAATTTGCAGCAGCATTGATATCCTGCCAACAGTTTCTAACCTGTTAGGATTTGAATATGATTCCAGACTTTTAATGGGAGTGGATATTTTTGGTGATCAAATGCCTTTGGTCGTATTGGCGGATGGAAGTTTTATGAATGGTGAGGTAAAGTATGATGCACAAAATAGCAAGGCTGTTTTTTTGGATAAGCGAATAAGTGAGACACGTTTGAAATCATTGTATGAGAAAGCTGCCAAGAAGCTTGAAATGTCTGCTTGGATCTTAGAGAAAGATTATTATCGCAGCTTATATCTGAAATAGATGGATTCAAATCTTTTTCCTATCGAAGAACGGCAAATTATGCTATTATAAATAAAGGTGATAAAATGCAAAGTTTATATGATTTTAATTATGAACAGATACAGCAGTATGCATTAGATCAGGGATGGAAGAAATTTAGAGGCCATCAGATCTTTCAATGGCTGTATCGGAAAAGAGTACAGAGTATTGATGAGATGAGTGATATAAGCAAGGAATGTCGTGATTTTTTGAAAGAAAATTTTATCGTTAATCCTTGTAAGATCGTAGATAAACAAGTATCGAGTGATGGTACGACTAAATATTTATTTGAGTTAACAGATGGAGCTTTAGTAGAAAGTGTTTTAATGATCTATGATTATGGAAAAAGTGTCTGTGTTTCTTCACAGGTGGGCTGTAATATGGGGTGTGATTTTTGTGCAAGCGGTCTTTTGAAAAAAAGAAGAGATTTGACGAGCGGGGAAATGGTTGCCCAGGTATTAAGCGTTCAGAAAGATTTAGATGAAACGGATGATCGTGTTTCCCATGTTGTTGTTATGGGAACGGGAGAACCGTTTGATAATTATGAACATGTGATGAATTTTGCGAAAACGATCAATCATGATCTTGGATTGGGAATCGGTGGAAGACATATCACGATTTCAACTTGTGGGATCGTACCGAAGATATTGGCTTTTGCGCAAGCAAAAACACAATATAATTTAGCCATTTCGCTGCATGCACCTAATGATACCTTACGTAATAAACTGATGCCGATCAATAAAGCTTATCCTTTGGAAGAGCTGATGAAGGCACTAAAGGTGTATACGGATTTGAATAATCGTCGTTTAACGTTTGAATATATTCTTTTAAAAGGAATTAATGATCAGCAGATACATGCGGATCAGTTAGCAGATTTGATCCGTGGAATCAATGCTTATGTAAATCTGATACCTTATAATGAGGTTGATGAACATGGGTATCGTAGCGTAGATCGAAAAAGTGCGATGGTGTTTTATGATCGTTTGATGAAAAAGGGTATTCGGGCAACGATTCGTAAAGAACACGGCGGTGATATTGACGCTGCCTGTGGACAGCTTCGTGCTAAGGAAGAAAAGAAGAGAATGGGGTGATTTTATGAAGGTGGCAGGATTGAGTGATAAAGGTCTTGTACGTCCGAATAATGAAGATTGTATAGGTTTTAAAATAAAAGAGGATGGCATGCTGTTAGCGATCGTCTGTGATGGGATTGGTGGCAGCAATGCAGGAGATGTTGCGAGCAAATGTGCTGTTGAAACATTTTTAAATGACTTTGATCAGGCTCCTTCATTACAGACACCAAAAGAAGCGAGCAATTGGATCAAAAATGAGATTGATCACTGTAATGATGTGATTTATCAGATGGCAAGCTGTAATAAAAACTTACATGGCATGGGCACTACATTAGCCGGTGTTTTAATGAATGATAAGATGACGCTGATCATGAATGTAGGCGATTCACGTGTTTATGGGCTTTTTGACCGTATGGTATGTTTAACCCAGGATCATAATCTGTTTCAGGAATTGCTTCATGCCGGTCAGCTGACAAGTGAAGAAATTAAACGTCAGCCTTCAAAACATGTATTAACCAATGCATTAGGCGTTTATGATAGAGCGAAGGTGGATATTGGATTGGCAAATAACGATTATGACTGTTTGCTTTTATGCAGTGACGGACTTCATGGCTATGTTGATGAGCAGATCATTAAAAATGTTCTGACACAGCAAAAAAGTGCTGAAGAAAAAGCTTCTTTGCTGATTCAGGCAGCTATCATTGCTGGAGGCTATGACAATACAAGCGTCATTGTTATCGAAAAGGAGGTAGGAAGCAATGACTGAAAACTTGCTTGCCGGCCGTTATAAAATTGTTAAATCGCTAGGAGAAGGCGGAATGGCGGATGTGTATCTTGCCATTGATACGATCATTAACCGGGAAGTTGCGATTAAGATCCTTCGTGGAGAACTAGGAAATGACCCTGTAACATTATTAAGGTTTCAGCGTGAAGCAAATGCCGCAAGTAAATTGAACCATCCTAATGTCGTTCAAGTTTATGATGTAGGTACTTCTGAGGATCGTCATTTTATCGTCATGGAATATATCCGTGGTAAAACACTGAAACAGCTGATTCAGCTAAGAGGTGCTTTGCATAAGGAAGAGGCAGTCAGCATCATGAAACAGCTGCTTAGCGCTGTAGCGGAAGCTCATCGTCACAATATCATTCATCGTGATATCAAGCCTCAGAATGTGCTGGTAAAAGATGATGGAACGGTTAAGATAACAGATTTTGGGATTGCTCTGGCCCATAATGCAGTGCAGTTAACGCAAAGTGACTCTGTTTTAGGAAGTGCTCATTATTTAGCGCCTGAAACGACTCGTGGGGAAGCAGCAACCAACCAGTGTGATATTTATTCGCTAGGAATCGTTTTCTATGAACTGCTTTGTGGCAGCGTGCCTTTTACTGGTGATAATCCTGTACAGATTGCGATGAAACATTTAAGTGAAGAAATTCCAAGCATTCGAGAATTCAATCCTTCATTACCGCAGTCAATTGAAAATATTATTATAAAAGCGACCGCTAAAAATAAAGCATATCGTTATCAAAGCGTCGAAGAAATGCTGCATGATGTAGAAACCTGTCTGGATGAAGATCATCTTCATGATGAAAAAATTGTCTTCCAGCCACCAAAGGATAAAGCAACCACTACTGTGGTCATGAATCGTTTTGATGACAATATTATCAAAGATGAGGAAGAAAAACCAAAGAAAAAAAATAAAGGTTTGATTGCCGGTTTCATTATACTTGTAACAGTTGCGGCTAGCGTGACCATGATGTATTTTGGTGGTGTCTTTGATTACTTGACAAGACCCAAAACAGCGATCATACCAGATGTATCTAATCAAACGATAGAAGAAGCTACTCAGACATTGACAGAATTAGGATTTATCGTCAATGAAGATATTACCTATGAAAACTCATCAGAATTTGCAGATAGTTTAGTGATTCGTACAAGTCCTTCTATCGATAGTGAGCAGGAAATTGGCGCAGAAGTCAGTTTGATTGTATCAAAAGGACCAAGTTTTATCGTTGAAAACTATGTAGGTAAAAACATTACTGAAGTTCAGTCCTATCTTGAAGAAATGAATATTGAAGTTGTGGTGAATAAAGTTAGTTCAGATCAGCCAACCAATACGATATTGACGCAGGATATCTTAGAGCCAGGAGCTGAAATTGATCCAGATGACCGGAAGTATCGTATTCGATTCAGCGTTGCTGGTGAAAAAGAATTTGTCATGATGAATCTGGTTGGAAAACCAATTGAAGAGGCTCAAAAGACATTGACTGATTTAGGTGCAGTTGTCGAGCTGGAAGTTCTTTCGACAGAAGGCATGAGTGAGGAAGAATTACTTGAAATTGAAAAAGGAGTGGTGATTACGCAAAGCCAGGAACAGGGAACCTATTATATACAAAGTGAAGGGAAAGTAATTACACTGTCATATTATGAATAAAGGAACGATTATAAAAAATATATCGAATCAGTATGAAGTGCTTTTTGACAATGGCGAAATTCATGTTTGTGTTGCCATGGGAAAAGTACGTCTTGATAAAAAACCGCTGGTAGGAGATCATGTCATGGTGGAAACATTTGAATCACAGTACGGTATTCAAAAGATTCTTGATAGAAAGAATTATCTGACACGTCCTGCGATTGCCAATGTGGATCAGGCACTGATCGTTATGTCCAGCATTGAACCGGATTTTTCAACGACACTTGTGGATCGATTGATCTTTTTGATTTCATTAGCGGACATTGAGCCTGTGTTATGTGTTACTAAAATGGATCTTGTCAAGGAAAATGATGAAATCTACTCTTATATTGAAGATTATAGAAAAAGCGGTTATCGTGTTTATACGACAGGCAAAGATTTTGATGAGTCAGAGATCATCGCATGCTTTGAAAATAAAATTACGGTGTTAACAGGACAAAGTGGTGCTGGTAAAAGTTCTTTATTGAATCGTATCAATCCTGAATTTCAGCTGCATACGCAAAAAACCAGCAAAGCTTTAGGACGTGGTAAACATACGACTCGTCATTGCGAATTATTTGCGATAGGAAATGGCTGGGTAGCAGACACACCGGGCTTTTCTTCTCTTGATTTTTCACGAGTTGATCTTTTAGAATTAAAAGATAAAATCTTAGATTTTAAAATTGATGAAGAATGTCGTTTTAGAAACTGTGTTCATTTGGATGAACCTGATTGTGCTATAAAAAAAGCTGTTCAGGATGGAAGAATTTCTTCTATTCGTTATCAGAATTATAAAGATGTAGCTATGCTGATCAAACAAGGAAAAAGGAGTTACTGATGAGAAAAATAGAAATTGCCCCTAGTGTACTTTCACTGGATTATTCAATTTTTGAAAAACAATGTGCAGATCTAAATCAAAGTTTAGCCAATTACCTTCATTTTGATGTCATGGATGGACATTTTGTACCAAACCTTACCTTTGGTCCGGATATCTTAAAAGGTTTTAGAAAAGCTTGTCCGGATATGATCTTAGATGTGCATTTGATGATAGATCATCCAGACATGTTTGTTGAATCTTTTGTGAAAGCAGGTGCTGATTTAATCACCTTTCATTATGAAGCCTGTACAAGTCATGATGAAATTAAAAAAATATTAGAAAAAATTCACTCTTATGGCATAAAAGCAGGGCTTGTCATCAAACCAAAAACGGATGCACAGGTTTTATTTGATTTTCTTGATCAATGTGATCTGATACTTATCATGTCAGTAGAACCAGGATTTGGCGGTCAAAAATTTATGGAAAGCTCTTTAGATAAAGTAAAAATCTTACGTGAAAGAATTGATGCATATGACTTGCCTTGTCTGATTGAAATTGACGGGGGTATCAATGATGAAACAGCTATTTTGGCTAAAAAAGCAGGAGTTGATGTCTTGGTAGCAGGAAGCTATGTATTTAAAGGGGATATTCAAAAACAAGTGAATGAACTGTTAAAGTAAAACATATATAACGTCTATCTTGGGCGTTTTTCTATGGTTACAAAATATGAAAGCTAACATGTAAAAAAGAAGCATTTATCAATGGAAAATGCTTCTTTTCTATGAGATGCGATACTATTTTTTATAGGTATCCAATAATTCAATTACCTTTTTTTCATCTGGGTCGATATATATCGTTTTATAACTATTCATTAAAGCTTGTCCAATGGCTTTTCCTTTGGCTTTTTTCAGATTCTTGATCTTGGTATAAGCGACTGGCACACTGCTGGAATCTTTACCTTGTGAGTAATAACTTGCCAGCATGGCACAGGTACGGATGATTTCTTCGGATAGTTCATCACATTGTACGATGACATGAGCACCATGATAATCAAGCGTATGGAACCACCAGTCCTCTTTTCTTGCAAAGTGGAAAGTCAGATAATCATTTTGAAGATTGTTTTTTCCAATATAAATATTATTTCCTTTAAAATTTAACGTAATAAAGTGAGGAAGAGCATTCTTTTTAGGTTTACGGATATTCTTTTGAATACGAAGGTAACCGTTTTTTTCTAATTCACTGCGAATTTCTTTAGCGTCATCAAAGGAAGCATATTCAAGCTGGGATTGAAGCAGGGTGAAATATTCAATTTCTTTTTCACAAAGATCGATCTGTTTGGCTACTTCTATTTGAGCTGTCTTGCTTTTTTTATATTTTTGATAGTATTTTTTAGCGTTATATTTAATATCATATTTCACATCTAATGGAATATGGATCATTTGACCTGTTTCAAAATCTTCTAAATCAACAGCTTCCATTTTCTGCGGATACTGATAACTGTAAGCATAAAGTAAATCACCATAAATACGATAATGATCGCAATCGTTTGCTAATGCGAGGGTTTCTTTTAGTTTTTTTAGTTTCGAAGTATTTTTATGCAATTCTTTTTTTACGACCTTATATAGATCACCACTTTGTTCACGGATTCTTTCTTTTTCCTGAGCATGGTAATAGACAACATCAAATCCACGCATTAAAGGATAAACACTGAAAGAAGAATGAAGATGTTTCAGTTCAATACAGTGAAACTGATTTTCTTTTTCATACACATAGAGCGATTCACTGTTTTCTAACTCATTCATGATATCTCTAAATGATTCATGATTGTGAAGGCGATAGATAAATTCTCTAGAAAGCAGTGGTGAAAAGCCATGAAACTGTTTCGAAAGTGATTCATCACAGTTAAAATCTTCTTCTAAAAAAGGATCTTTTTTTTCAAATTGGGTAGGAAGCGTAAATTCCATACCTGGGAAAATAGGACGAATATTATTCTCAAAAGGGGGAATCCGCTTAAGAGCATCTATGATCCTGTTATTTTCTACTAAGACTAGATTGGCATATTTACCCATCAGTTCAACATAGAGATGGTAAGTATGCGGATCACTAAGATCATCATAAGCGATGATTTCAAAATCTAAGATACGATCTAATCCAAGCTGTCTGATCGATATGATCATGCCTCCATCAATATATTTTCTTAGAACCATGCCGAAATTACCGGCAACAGCCGGACTTTGATAGTTTTCATTTGTCAGATTAATACGATTGTACTGTGAATGAGTAGAAATCATCAGTTTACAGTTTTTCGCTTTGCTTCTGATATAAAACAACATTTCATGTTCACTGACCTGGGAACATTTATTGATTTTCATGGGTGTCATCTGTGATAAGTTTTCCTGCAGCTTATGCAGCAATAATCCATCGAGTGCCATAATACCTCCATTTCCATGATATTATACCACAAATAGGAAAAACTTAATTGACTTTCTCTGTGTTTGTTACTATAATTGAACCATATTAGTGGGGGTATTATGAAAAAAGGATTACTTATTATTGTCAGTGGACCAAGTGGTGTTGGAAAAGGTACAGTAAGAGAATACTATATGAAAGATCCTTCATTGAATCTGACCTATTCCATTTCTATGACAACACGTGCACCTCGTGAAGGCGAAAGGGACGGGGTTGATTATATTTTTATTTCGCGTGATGAATTCGAACAGAAGATCAAAGAAGGAGAATTTCTGGAATGGGCTGAATTTGTCGGCAATTACTATGGGACAAGCATCAAACAGGTAGAAAAGCTGCGTGAGGAAGGTAAAAATGTCGTCCTTGAAATAGAAGTACAGGGAGCAACGATCGTAAAAGAAAAATGTCCGGATGCAATTAGTATTTTCATAATTCCGCCATCTATGGAAGAACTCGAAAAACGAATTCGTGGACGTCGAAGTGAACCTGAGGAAATTATCCAGCAAAGACTCGCAAAAGCTTCACAGGAGCTCAAACTTGTAGGAAATTATAAGTATGTTGTCTGCAATGATGATCCGGAATTAGCTGCGGAAGTTATTGGACTTATAATAAAAAGAAATCAGAATTAGCAGGCGAATCCTGCTTTTTATATAGAGGAGTTTATCATGAGAGAGTGTTCAAGAGAAATCTTAAATAAATATCAAATACGAAAAACAAGGAAACAGAAAGATGTTTTTATTGATTATTTAAATCAGGAAATCAAAAAGCTTGGTTTTGAGATGGTTGTTGAAGAAGGAGGTTTCTTTAAAAGCCGTAATCTTGTTGTAGGAGATGTAGAGAAAGCAGAAGTGATTTTGGGAGCCCATTATGATACTTGTGCACAGTTACCTTTTCCTAATTTTTTAACACCTAAAAATATACCGATATATATATTATTTAATCTTATCATTGTGGCTATCATATTTATCTTAGAGTCTGTTTTAGGATTCATCCTGTATTCATTAACTCAAAATAACGTGGTCGTTTCTTTAGGAAGTCTTATTTTTTGTTTTGGTTTAATTTATATGCTGCTTGCAGGTAAAGCTAACAAACATACCGTCAATGATAATACTTCTGGTATTATCACACTTTTAGAAGTAATGGGTGAATTAGATGAAGAAATGAGAGAAAAAGCTGCTTTTGTCTTTTTTGATCATGAAGAAATAGGTCTTTTTGGTTCGATGAAATTTGTGAAAAATCATAAAAAAGCTCTTGAAGAAAAATTGTTGATCAATTTTGATTGTGTATCTGATGGTGATCATTTCATGTTTATTCTAAATAAGAAGGCTCAAAAATATACTTCTATGTTTGAAGAAGCTTTTCAATGTACTACCAAAGAAATCATCGTTACAAGATCCTCAAATACGCTTTATCCTTCTGATCAGCTTAATTTTAAATGTTCAGCTGGTGTAGCTGCTTTTCATAAAAATAAATTCATTGGTTATTATATTTCCCGTATTCATACGAAAAAAGATGTAATGATGGATGAAAAAAATATCGATATTTTAAAAGAGGGAACAGTAAAACTGATTGCGAGGTTTTAAGTAGATTCAATTTTGTGGTACAATAGAGATAAACAAGGAGGTATATGATGAGAACTTGTGAAAAATGTAAGAAAGTTTTTAATGATGATATGAATTATTGTCCTTATTGTGGTGAGAAATACCATGATTATCATGAGGACTTGAAAAATGTAATGGATGAACTTTTTGATGAGGAACAAAATCCTTCTGAAGATAAGAAAACAGAAGTTGAAAAAACACAGCCTATTTATGTAGAAAAGGTAAAAGAAGAGAAACCACCTGTTTCAAGAGTTGAAAAGCAAAAGAAACTGAAAGAAGAAAAAGAAAATAACATTTTGAATAAAATTTTACTCGTACTAATTGTACTTCTTGTGGTGGTATTTCTAGGCGGCGGTTATTTTATAGCGAAAACATATCTTTTTCCTACAAATGAACCAGTCGTGAATGAAGATGTGCCAAGTGAAAATGAGGATAACCAGCAAGAAGAAGATGAATCAACACCTTCACAGCCAAATGAAGATGAAAATGATACCCAGCAAAATGAGAATGAGTCAAATAAAACAACACCAGATACACCTGTCAATGTGATCGATGAAAACATGGAAGGTGAAAATGTAACGATAACAGCAATCCAGGCTTCTGATGAAAATGGGCAGACACGTTTGGATATTACATGTGAGTCTAAAACTACAGGTGAAATTTATTTAACTGATGGTGGTTCTTTGAACATTGGTCCTATTCAATTAAGAGAAGGAAGTAATTCTTTTTATTTCACTTTAGGCATCAATGAAAATGCTCAGTATACACTCTCATTCCAGTATGAAGGTGGACAAGATCAAATGACGATCACTTATGATATGATCATGAATGCAATAGCGGAATAAGAGAAATAGCTGCAAGATTTCTATTGATAGAAGATATTCATAAAAACTCTGTTTGATACAATATAATTATTGTTTAAACAGAGTTTTTATTTGTAGAATTTAACGATTTATAGTGTTATTTATGGAATTTTCCTTGGATTGTTAAGCTATCAGGTTTCATTATTAGCGAAAGATTAAAAAAACTCCTTTATTAAAAGGAGCTTAGAAATTTACTGTATCCGGATCTTTAGATTCACCACAGCATCCTTTGAGTGAAGCAATCATCTCAACATCTTTTTGATCTAGGGTGAAATCAAAGACTTGAGTATTTTCTTTGATGCGTTGTGGAGTAACCGATTTAGGTAATGGCAAAAAGCCCATTTGCAGACTCCAGCGAATACATATCTGTGCAACTGAACGCTGATATTTATCTGCGAGCTGTTTCATTTGATCGACTTCAAAGATACGTCCAGTTCCTAAAGGACTGTAGGCTTCGCAAAGAATGTTGTGATCCCTGCACCATTGAGTAAGTTCATCCTGTGTTTCTCCTGGACAAAGACGTAGCTGATTGACCATTGGCATGATCGTTGCATTTTTCATAAGTGCTTCAAGATGATGAATTCTAAAATTGCTGACACCAATAGCACGAATACGTCCAGCTTTATATAAATCTTCCATTGCTTTCCATGTCTGAGCATTGTATTTTTCCCAGTTATCACGGAAAAATACAGGATTTGGCCAGTGAATGAGATATAGATCAAGATAATCTAATCCTAACTTATTCAAAGATTCATTGAATGCCGCAATCGTTTCATCATAGCCACGAACAGTATTCGCTAATTTAGTTGTGATGAAAAGCTCTTCACGTGGAATACGAGAAGCTTTGATGCCACGTCCCACACTTTCTTCATTGCCATAAGCAGCTGCTGTATCGATGTGACGATAACCTTCTTCAATAGCACAGCGAACACTTGTTTTGGCAACTTCGCCATCAGGTGTTTGCCATGTTCCAAAGCCAACACAAGGGATTGCAACTCCGTTTACAAGCTGATAAGAATCGTTTAAATGTTTCATAATTTCCTCCTTAATCAAGATATTTCTCACATTCAGCAATGACGCCATCTTCATGGTTTGTATATTTGGAAATGATCTTAGCTCTTTTTAAGGCACGTTTTGTACCATTTTTCATTGTAATGCCAATACCGGCACTTAAAAGTAGGGGTTCATCATTTCCTGAATCACCAAAAGCAATTACTTCATTTAAGGTAAAGCCATTTTCATGGGCAATTGTTTCGACAGCATGTTTTTTAGAAACGCTTTTATGAGTGATTTCAAGTGAAACACTATTGACTGGATAATATGCAAAAGTATCAGGATATTTTTCTTCAAGCAGATGAATCCATTTTTTCTGATTTGAAGGTGTACCGATGACACATATTTTTACGATATCTTCTTGAATCAGATGAATAAGCTCTTTTTCAAAAATTGTTTCATCTAGTAAATGAGCGGCATAAGATAGCTGACGTATACCTTTTTCATTTAAATGATGACAGCTTTTTTGAATACCATTCATGATATGTTTACTAACAGAAAGGTGATAGGTGCCATTGATCTTGACATATTGCATCAAATGACATTTTTTGGCCAATTTGATACAATCACGTGCAATTTCACTGGGAATACCACTGAAATGGAAAGTGGTTTGAGCTGCCATATCGACAATTTCATAGCCATTTCCACATACAGCATAGCCATGGTATTCATCTAATTTTAATTCTTCCGCAAAGCGTCTTACTTCTTTAAAATAACGTCCGCTTGCTAAGGTAAGCAGATAGCCTTTTTGCTGATAGGCAATCATTTTTTCAACAGTATTTGAAGATAAAACCTTATGATTATTCAATAAGGTTCCATCTAAATCACATACGATCATTTTAATTTTATTTGACATTTTTTCTCCTGCCTCTTTTTATTTTTACGGGTTTTATCGTTTCAATTTCCTCCTCTTCTTTTCTTTCACAGATGAGGTCTTTTTCTTCGATCACGACCGTTTTTTTACGGATAGAATCCGGATGAGGGGTTATGTGATGACATAATAAAGGCTTGCCGTTTTCATCGATTAAAGGTGTACAGCTACAACCGCTGCCTTCCTGATGAAGAAGATATTGAACATGGGTCTGAGTATCGACAAGGACTTTATCGACAGCATGCATATCATTCTGATAGATTTCAGTAATAATAAAACGTTGTTCTTTTTTCATAACGCTACCTCGTTTTTTTAGATTTTACGATTATATTATACTGAATTTATGGTATGATGTATACGGTGAATTTCATGAATCTTGCATCTTGTTATATTGAGAATAATACAAGTGCTTTAGATCAGACCTATACGTATCAGTTTAAAAATGAACCGGTAGAAATAGGAAAAAGAGTGCTTGTTAATTTTAATTATCGTGAATGTGTGGCTTTTGTAGATAGTATCGAAATGAACTCTTCAAAAACATTTCCTTATGAAATAAAGCCTATTTTAAGTGTGCTTGATGAACAGCCAATCTTAAATGCGGAAATGATCGATTTGGCGAAGTGGATCAGTAAGACAAGCATTTCAACGGTGATCAGTGCCTTGCAGGCAATGGTACCGCCAGCTTTGAAGCCTAAAAGCAATGACATTAAGATCAAAATGGAAAAATGGGTTCGCCCACTAGATGATCATACAAAAACACCAAAGCAGGCCATGCTTTATGAACGATTAATCAAAGAAGGAGAAATGAAGCGCAGCGAATGGCTGAAACTTTCCTCTCTTTCTAAAAAATTAGAAGAGATGGGCTGTGTAGAAATATTTGAGAAAGAAAAGCGGACATATGAAGAGGTTATTGAGAAAAAACCATGCCATATTGTTTTAAATGAAGAACAAAAACATGCGGTAGAGCGTATCCTGCATTCTTCAAAAGATGTGATTGCTTTAAAGGGAGTTACAGGAAGTGGTAAAACAGAGGTTTATCTTCATGCAGCTGAAGCGGTATTAAAGCAGGGACGAGAGGTCTTGATCTTAGTGCCGGAAATTTCATTGACACCTTTAATGGTTAAAAGAGTCCAAGAACGTTTTGGAAATGATGTGGCCATTTATCATAGCGGATTGAGTGCACAACAGAAATATGAACAGTATCAAAGCGTACGAGGCAAAGAAAAACGTATCGTTGTAGGGACTCGCAGTGCTGTTTTCATGCCGTTTTCAGATCTTGGATTAATTATTTTGGATGAAGAACATGATCTTAGTTACAAGCAGGATCAAAACTGTCGCTATCATGCACGTGATGTAGCCCTTCATCGTGCTAAGACACATCATGCCAGAGTGGTATTGGCAAGTGCCACACCTTCTTTAGATACGATGGCAAGGGCACTAAAGAAGGTTTATGAGCTGGTAGAAATCAAGCATCGTGTCAATCAGAGCTTACCTCATGTAAAGCTGATCAATATGAATGAAGTGATTCGCAAAAAACAGTCTTATATCCTGAGTGATGAAATGATCACCGAAATGAGAAAGACGCTGGATCGCAAACAGCAGATCATCTTACTTTTAAATCGTCGTGGTTATCAGCCAATTTTGCGATGCAGCCAATGTGGTAAGGTCTTAATGTGTCCACACTGTGATAAGCCTTTAGTATTACATAAAGAAAAAAATACGTTAAATTGTCATTTGTGTGGAACGGTATTGAAAAGAATTTATGAATGTCCACAGTGTCATGGTAAGCTTAGCGGCAGTGGTTTTGGAACGCAGATGCTGGAGGAAAAAGTAGCACAGCTTTTCCCGGATGCTCGTTTGATTCGTATGGATGCGGATACGACAACTCGTAAAAATGCGCATGAAACACTTTTGAAGGCTTTTGAAAATCATGAGGCAGATATTCTTTTAGGAACACAGATGATTTCTAAAGGACTTGATTTTGAAAATGTCACTTTAGTAGGTATTTTGCAGGGAGATGCCATGCTGGCACGAAGTGATTATCGCAGTGCAGAGCTAACTTTTGATTTATTGACGCAGGCTAGTGGAAGAAGCGGACGTGGCAACACAAATGGAAAGGTTCTGATTCAGGTCTATGATGAAGATCATTATGCGATTCAATGTGCTTTAAAACAGGACTATGACAGTTTCTTCAGACATGAGATGCAGTATCGTCATTTAGCGGGTTATCCGCCTTATACTTATTTATGTGCCTTAACTTTTATCAGTAAGGATGAAAGTGGCTCTGATGAAGCAAATCATGTGATGAAACTTTTAAAAGAAAAAGATTTTAAAGTTTTAGGAGTCAGTGAACTTTTGAAGATTCAGGATGAAAAACGTTATCGTATCTGTGTCAAAAGTAAATCATTAGAACTTCTTCAAAAAGAAATCTATGATGTTTATCAGCATCATCGTACATCAAAAAGCAGAGTAAAACTGCATATCGACATGAATCCTTTGACATTGGATGATTAGGAGGAATATGAACGCAAGAGAAAAAGCTTATGAGCTATTATGTGAGATCGTTTTGAAAAAAAAGTATTCTAATTTGGCTTTAAGACATGGAATCAATGATTTTTCAGCCTTAGATCGTTCTTTGATCGTTTCAATCGTTTATGGAACGATGCAGAACTATATTTATGTTCGCTATTTATGGGAAGATTTCGTTTCAAAGAAACTTCCCAATGATATGGCTGTTTTAATGGATATGAGCATTTATCAGCTTGTCTTTTTAGATAAGCTTCCAAATTATGCAATTGTGAGTGAAGCGGTCGATATTGCTTCTAAAAAGCATAAAGGAAAATATAAAAGTGTCATCAATGCTCTTTTAAGACGCTTTTTAAGAGAAGAGAGAAGAGAAGTCAGTCATGATCCTTTAGAAAGACTTTCGATTACTACTTCGCATCCGTTATGGCTTGTCAAGATGTGGGAGCGACAATATGGATTTGAAACAGCTCAGAAAATCTGTGACAATGATCAGCAAATACCTGTACAGGCATGTCGAGTGAATACTCTATTCACTGATCGAGAAACGCTGATGAAAGAAAATGAACACTTTCAATTAGGAAAACTGAGTCGGGATGGTTTGATTTATGATGGAGAAGCACTGGCTCAGACAAAAGAATATAATGAAGGTAAGATTACGATTCAGGATGAGGCCAGTCAGTGTGTGGCTTTCTTTCTTGATCCTCAGCCCAATGAGAAAGTTTTAGATGTTTGTGCTGCTCCTGGAACCAAAAGTACTCATTTGGCTCAGCTGATGCATGATCAAGGAGAAATCATTGCCTGTGACATACACAAACATCGTGTCGAACTGATCGAAAGTTCTTTGAAAAGACTCGGTATTCACTGTGTACAGCCCATGGTAAATGATGGAACAAAGAGTCATGAAGTATTTGAACATGAGTCTTTTGATCGTATCTTACTTGACGCACCTTGCAGCGGATATGGCGTATTAAAAAGAAAAAATGATATCAAAGTACATATGCAAAGCAGTGATATGGATGAAATCATCCCCCTCCAGCAGGAGTTATTAGAAAGTGTCAGTGTTCTTTTGAAAAAAGGTGGAAGACTGGTTTATAGTACTTGTACATTAAATAAAAAAGAAAATGAGAAACAAATTGAAAACTTTTTAAAAAAGCATGATGATTTTATATGTGAAAAGATGCGAACGATCTTTCCATATGAATATGATAGTGATGGCTTTTTTATGGCTCGTCTTATAAAAAAATAGGTTTCTTTTATTCATAAAAGCGTTATAATAATAACCATGAAAAAAGATGTGATCAAAAAAGCTTTTCAATTGACCTTTCCAGTCATGATGGGATATATTTTCGTGGCAATCGCATTTGCGGTATTGATGAAAGAAAAGGGCTTGAGCCCGCTTTATTCATTGCTTTTAAGCATATTTGTGTATGCAGGTGCCATGCAGTTTGCGGCAGTGGAATTATTAAGCAGTGGTGCAGGAATTCTTTCAGCAGCGATCATGACGCTTATGGTGAATATTCGTCATATTTTCTATGGATTGAGTCTGATTGAGCCTTATAAGAAAATGAAAAAAGAAAAATATTATTTCATTCATTCATTAAGTGATGAAACTTATTCTATATTATGTACTCAGGACAAGAATGATCGTCCGCTTTTGCTTTTGATTGGTCTATTCAATCAGCTTTACTGGATTGCGGGTACACTGATCGGTTCCTGGCTGAGTGAATATCTGTTTTTTGATACGACTGGTATCGATTTTGCGATGAATGCTCTTTTCCTGGTTATTTTTGTAGAACAGTGGCAGTCGGTGGAGCATCATTTTCCTGCTATCTTAGGAATTGTGCTATCCCTTGTCTGTCTAGTGGTGTTTGGACAAAATCAGATGGTAATCATGAGCATGATTTTGATTCTAGCTTCTCTTTTAGCTTATCGAAAACTGAAAGGAGTGAATTAGATGGATAAGATCATTGTTACTATTTTAGTGATGGCGATCATTACTTATCTTACACGGGCACTGCCTTTCTTTATCTGGGGATCGAAGCCTTGTCCTGCTATCATTCAGTATTTAGGGGAAACACTTCCTTATGCGATGATGGCTCTTTTGGTTGTCTATGCTTTTAAAAGCGTTTCAATTACGACAAGTCCTTTTGGTTTACCGGAACTGATCGCAGGAGCTCTTTGTGTTGTCTTGCATTTATGGAAGCATAATCAGTTACTTTCGATTGGGGCTTCTACGATTACTTATATGTTTCTGATACAGGTCATTTTTTAGGAGGAAAATTATGGAAGTCATACGTTCATTACAAAATACACGTATTAAAAGCTGGTGCAAGCTTCATGAGAAAAAGTATCGTGAAAAAGAACAGCAGTTTCTGATCGAAAATGAGCATTTGATCAATGAGGCCATATCAGCTCATCTTTTAGAAACACTCATATTAAAGGAAGATGAGAAAATCTCTTTTGATTTTGAAGGACCTGTTTATTATGTTAGTGAAGAGGTCATGAAGAAATTGAAGATGAGTCAGTCACTCCCAGCTTGTATGGGCGTTTGTCGCATTCCTAAAACCAACCAGCATTTAGGAAATAAAATTATCTTATGTGATGATATTCAAGATCCGGGTAATGTAGGAACGATGATTCGTAGCGCTTATGCTTTTGGTTTTGATTCTTTTATCGTATCAAATTTAAGTGCTGATTTATACAATGATAAAACACTACGATCCACACAAGGGGCTATATTTCATATGAATGTCTGTCGTGGTAATTTAGTAGATTTTATAACTCTTTTAAAAAGAAAAGACTATAAGATTTATGCAACTTCGCTTAAAGATGCGAAAGGATTAAGTGAATTTAAAAACGAAGAAAAGATAGTTTTGATTTTTGGTAATGAAGGACGAGGTGTCCGTCAGGAATTATTAGAGATGGCAGATGATCGTATATTTATTGAAATGAATCGTTTTGAGAGCTTAAATGTCGCAATGGCAGCGACAATTTGTTGTTATTGGTTCCGTAGTTAGTTAATTTTATAGAATATATGTCATTCATGATTTGCTTTTTTTGAATTTGAAATTATAATAGATGCTGGAGGGATGAGCGATGAATAAGAAAATCTGTTGTGTGAATGATATGCCGGGAGTAGGTAAGATTGCTCTGGCGGCAATGATACCGATTCTTTCAGCAAAAGGAATCTCGGTAACTTGTTTGCCTACAGCATTAGTATCAAATACGCTTGATTTTGGCAAGTTTGAGATTCTTGACACAAGTGATTATATGGATAAGACCATTGATGTCTGGAAAGAATTGGGTTTTACTTTTGATTGTATTTCTACAGGGTTTATGGTAAATCCTCAACAGGTTCGATTGGTAGAAAAGCTGATCCATAATCAGAAGAAGGAAAATCTTTTAGTTGTTGTTGATCCGATCATGGGAGATGAAGGACATCTTTATAATGGTATGAGCGAAGAAAATGTTAAGATCATGAGAGAACTGAGTGCTCATGCAGATATCTTACTTCCTAATTTTACTGAAGCTTGTTATTTGACCAGCCATTTTTATAAGAATAATATGACATTAAAAGATGCCAATCAATTGATTGATGAATGCCGACAGTTAGGAGCTAAGTCTGTAGTCATTACGAGCGCTAAGATCAATGATCATAACTGTGTGATTGGCTATGATCATTTAAAGGATGATTTCTTTACGATTGATTTTCAATTGATTCAGGCTCGTTTTCCAGGAACGGGAGATATTTTTTCAGCTGTTTTGATTGGTGAAGTTTTAAATGGCCGTAATCTGCATGATGCTGCTTTTAAAGCAATGAATGTTGTCAGTGAACTGATTAAAGAGAATCTGGATAAAAAGGAAAAGTTTTTAGGTATCAGCATTGAAGAGTTTATTAAGGAAGGACGTTTATGAAAATCCGCATCAGCATAGTGGATCAAAAAGGAAGCTGTCCCTGTCATCGAGGACATCATGTAGGAGATGTCTTTGATTATGATCATGATCGAGGAAAGCTATGTCCTTTAGCAATGCATGTTCTTTTTCCGATGATCGATATTTTGCGTTACGGAGGTCAATTAAAAAGTGATGTCTTTTGCTGTCCGGATGTAGATACGATCAATGTATTTAAAATAGAAAAGATTGATGAATGATATCCGTCAAGGATATTTTTCTATAAGGAGGAAGTTAATGGAGTTGTGGGATTTGTATGATGAAAATGAAAATTTACTGCATCTGACACATGAAAGAGGAAAAGCATTGCCAAAGGGATGTTATCATTTAGTGATTCATGTATGGACTTTTTCAAATGGAAAACTTTTAGTCTCTCAGCGTGATCCTCATAAGCCCTATGGTGGGAAATGGGAAGTAACAGGAGGAAGTGTCCTGGCGAATGAATCGGCCTTTGAGGGTGCAATACGTGAGCTTAGAGAGGAAACAGGTATTCAATGTTTAGAGAATGAACTACAGCTTCTGGTCACGAAAATAGAAGGAGATTCTATCATTAAAAGCTTTATTCTTGTGAAAGAAGTTGATTCAAATATTTTGAAATGTCAAAAAGGAGAAACCATCGATATAAAGTTTGTAAGTCGTCAGCAGTGGCTGCAGATGATTGAAAATGATGAGGTAGCCAAACCGATCGTACGACATTATCATACTTATCAAAAAGAATTAGACAAGTATTTTTTGGAGGAAAAAAGATGAAAATTGGATTTGTATCATTAGGATGTGCGAAAAATCTTGTAGATAGTGAAAAGATCATGGGTATGTTGAAAGAAGGCGGACATGAGTTTGTTTCCAAACCATCGGATGCGGAAGCTATCATTATCAACACCTGTGGATTTATTCAAAGTGCGAAAGAAGAAGCCATCAATACGATCTTAGAAATGGCTGAATATAAAAAGAAAAATTGTAAGAAGCTGATCGTATGTGGATGTCTGGCACAACGTTATAAAGAAGATCTGGAAAAAGAGATGCCGGAAGTTGATCGTTTTATAGCTATTCGGGAATATCCACAGTTACATGAAATATTAAAAGAGGAACTTCAGATACCTTTACATGTATATGGAAAAAGTGAACGTCTTTCATCAGGAAAACCATGGACAGCTTATTTAAAAATAGCTGAAGGCTGTTCGAATCGCTGTACTTATTGTGCAATCCCGCTCATTCGTGGTGAAAATGTATCTGTACCGATGGAAGATCTTGTTGAAGAAGCAAAGGATCTTGCAAGCAAAGGGGTAAAAGAATTAGTAGTGATTGCTCAGGATACGACAAAATATGGTATTGATCTTTATCATCGTTATGCACTTTTAGAGTTACTTGAAAAGTTGAATGAAATCAATGGGATTCATTGGATTCGTATTTTATATATGTATCCGGATGAAATTAGTGATGAGCTCATTGAAGGTATGAAAAAACTGGATAAGGTATTGCCTTATTTTGATATACCGATGCAGCATAGTGATGCGAGAATGTTAAAGCTGATGAATCGTCGTGGTGATGAACATACAGTTCGACAATTGATTAAAAAGATTCGTGATACATTTGAAGATGCGACATTACGTACAACTTATATCGTAGGTTTCCCAACAGAAAGCAAACAGGATTTTGATAAGCTTTGTGATTTTGTAAAGGAAATTCGCTGGAATAAGATGGGAGCATTCACTTATTCAATTGAAGAAGATACACCTGCTTATGATATGGAACAAACAGTAAGTGAAGAAGAGAAAAAGGAACGTCTGGATGTACTAATGAGCTTGCAAAGTGAAATCTCTTATATGAATAACAGACAGTTGGCTGGTAAGACGATTGAAGTATTAGTAGAAGGTAAGGATGGTCTATCAGATAAATATGTAGGTCGTGGACGAATGCATGCTCCTGATGATGTGGATGGTATCGTTGTTTTCACATCTATGAAGCATTTAGAATTAGGATCATTTGTTCATGTTAAGGTCAATGATGCAGATGAATATGACTTATATGGAGAATTAGAAGAGGCGTAAAAGACGCCTTTTTTGTTTGAATTTTAAATTTTGGTTAGAATATAGCTAGGAGGAAAATATTATGAAATATTATGGTTATATTCGAGTTTCGACAAAAGAACAAAATGAAGACAGACAAGTAGATGCATTGAAAGCTTATGAAATTCCACAAAAAAATGTTTTCATGGACAAACAAAGCGGTAAAGATTTTGAAAGACCTGCTTATCAGCAATTGATTTGTAAGTTAAAAAAGGGCGATGTATTAATCATTAAAAGCATTGATCGTCTAGGAAGAAATTATGATGAAATTATAGAACAATGGCGTGTGATTACGAAACAGGTCGATGCAGATATCGTTGTAATCGATATGCCTTTATTAGATACAAGAGTAGGGAAAGATCTTACGGGTAAATTTGTCGCTGATCTGGTTCTTCAGATTTTAAGCTATGTTGCACAAACAGAGCGTGAAGCCATTCGTCAAAGACAGGCTGAAGGAATAGCAGCCGCAAAAGCAAGAGGTGTTAAATTTGGGAGACCAAGAATTCCTCTTCCAAGTGATTTTCATGTAGTCAGTGAGCTTTATCGCCGACAGATGATCACCTCTAGAGAAAGTGCAAGGATGTTAAGTGTATCACAAGATACTTTTTTAAGATGGAATAAAACTTATAGCTAGAGAAATTCAGGCATTTCTAGATGGAATGCCTAATTTCAAGTTAGATAATATAGAGAAAAATTAAAAGAAATTTTTTAGTGATTCTATCAACGATATCATATTCAAAGTGATACGAATGTAAGGAGTAATATTAAAAAAATGGTATTGACAAGTTTGAAAACATATTGTATTATAATTGAGCGCTATGACTTGTTAGCTCAGCTGGCAGAGCAACTGACTCTTAATCAGTGGGTCCAGGGTTCGATTCCCTGACAGGTCACCATTTAATAGGATGTAGGCTTTCTTCGATAATGAGGAAAGCCTTTATTTATGGGATATTTAGCTATATCGTGGTTTTGAGTTATCTAAACTCGCCACTTTTCCGCCACTTTTTGATAAAAAATCATGTATAACTCGTTTGTTATATGAAATTGGCATTTTATATAACAAACAATCATGCTGAAGATGTTGCTTATTTTTACTATAATACGATTAATCAGCAGCAGGTTTTGTATAATGGATCTACAACGATGATGGCTGCCAGTACTATTAAAGTTCCACTAGTAATGGGATGGACTAATTTAATTGCAGAAGGCACTGTTAATGAAGAAACCGCTTTATATTATTCAGAGAGTCTTTATGAAGCAAGTATGAAAGATTTATATTATTTTTATCCGGAAAATAGCTATGTTCCGCTTACTTTCCTCATGGAACATGCTATCGTGTATTCTGATAATACAGCTGCTAATATTTTGTTAGTTAACTATACGAGCTATGCTTGTGAAACATTCAGAGAATGGTTTGTTTCATTCTCTGATGAAATAGTTCCAGAATCCTTTTATTCTAGAAATCAAATGAATGCTTCCATGATGTTGAATGTTATGAAAACATTATATGATGATTCTTTAAAATATGCAGATATTATAGAAAATATGAAGAATGCCTTACCAAATGACTATTTTAAAGGAAATGAATATGATTTTGAAGTAGCACATAAATATGGGAATTATGATATCTATCGTCATGATATGGGAATATTTTATACATTCGAATCTTTTCTTGCGGGTGTCTTTACACAAAACATCGAAGAAATTGCGAGTCAGGTCATTGCTGATATTTCTAAGATCATGGTGGAGTATAATATTGTCCATCTTTATGAATAATGCCTAGATACTGCTGTTTGAAGCACATAGTCTGAAGTGGAGGACAAGATGAAAATAAATAAAAAAGCAGATGCTGTCTGTATGCTTCAAGGTTCAAGAGAATACCGTAACTTAAGAGCAGTATGTATGCTTCATCAGACAAATGAAGGTGTTTTAATTAGAATGAATGTACGTGGATTTCCAATTCCGAATCGTATACGATGTAATCAGCCAATAGTAGCTTTTCATATTCATGAAGGGAAAAGCTGTACTGGAAACAGCAGAAATCCATTTGCAGATGCCAAAGGACATTATAATCCAAATAATTGTTCACATCCTTATCATGCAGGCGATTTAGGCAATTTATTTATCAATCGCAACGGCAGTGCATTTATGAGCATGTTGAATGATCGCTTTACAGTAGAGGAAGTATTGGGGAGAGTGATGATTCTTCATCAGGATTTAGATGATTTTAAAACACAGCCATCTGGAAACAGTAGAGAGATGATTGCTTGTGGTGTTATCAGACCTTTTACGAATAATCGGCCACAGCCATATTCACAAAATAAATAAAAAACTATGAGAGCATTAAGCTTTCATAGTTATTTTTCACTTTCAATGGCATCAATGATAGGCCCCCAGACTCCATTCATAAAATTAATGGATCTTTCACTAAAAATTTCATTATTTGATGATAAAAATATATGGGCAGTTGTTAATTCATCATCTTCTGAGGCTTCACTGCTTCCCATAAAAGTTGTCCATTGAATTTTAATATCTTCCTTAGAAATAGGTTTATCAAATTCAATAGCATATTGTACAGGTTCAAAAAAAGCAAAATCTGATTCACTATTCACTGTTATCGTATAATCGCTGTCTTGGAAAATCTGGACTGTATAATAAACGATATTATCTTCTGAGGAAACATGATTCTCATTAGGAGAAATCGTTTCTTCATATATCAGGTTTCCTTGGATGTCTGATTCAGTATGTGAACATGCCCCAACTAAAATAAAAACAGTTAAAAATAGAAAAATACGAATAACTTTTTTCATACTAAGCTCCTTTTCCTTTATTAAAATTATAAAAAAAGGCTTTAAAAATCAATATAAATATTTATCATTTTAATGAATGGGAGAAAGCATTTATATTTAGATTATGTATTTTTCTTTCCAAAATCTTTCCAAAAATAAAGAGGAATAATAAAAAAGCCCTGGAAACAAGGCTTTATTTAAACAATGGCGGAGAACATGGGATTCGAACCCACGGAAGCTTTCACTTCGCCACCTTTCCAAGATGGTGCCTTAAACCGCTCGGCCAATTCTCCAGTATATTCAATTTTAAGGAATTTCTAGTTTTTGTCAAGAAATTTATTGATATTTCAGGCATATCGTTTGCATCTTTTTTATATTAGCGTAATATCATAAGTAGAGGTAATGATATGTTAAATAATATTGGAATTATTGGATTAGGTGTAATGGGAAAAGCGATTGCACAAAATATAGGGAATCATGGCTATACAGTATCCCTTTACAACAAAACTTATGAAAAAACAGCTCTTTTTATAAAGCAACATCCATTTTTTAGCGGTTTTGAAAAATTAAATGATTTTGTAAATTCATTAGAAAAACCACGAAAGATATTGTTGATGGTGAGTGCAAATGCGGTAGATTACGTATTAGATCAATTGCTTGAACTTGTAGAAAAAGAAGATATCATCATGGATGGTGGTAATTCGTTTTATCGTGATAGTGAAAGAAGAATGAAGCAATGTGCTCAAAAAGGTATTTATTTTATAGGTATGGGAATTTCAGGTGGAGAAGAAGGTGCATTACATGGTCCAAGCCTGATGCCTTCATCAGATCATGCAGCTTATGTACAAGTTGTCAGTCTTTTAGAAAATATTGCAGCTAAAAATGATGAGGGTGATGCCTGTGTCAGCTATATTGGTCAAGGAGGTAGTGGGCATTTTGTGAAGATGGTCCACAATGGTATTGAGTATGCCGATATGCAGTTGATTTCGGAAACCTATATGGCTTTGAAAAAAAATAATTATAACAATGCTCAAATTGCAGATATATTTGAAACGTGGAATCAGGGGGAGCTTTTTAGCTATCTGATAACAATTACTATTGATATCTTAAGATTTAGTGATGAAGAAGGAGAAGTGCTTGATCGGATCAAAGATGTAGCTCATCATAAAGGTACGGGAGCATGGAGCGCTTTAAGTGCTATTGAATACAACGAAGCGGTTCCTAGTCTGATTGCGGCGCTTCAAGCACGTTTTATAAGTTCTAAAAAGAAAGTGAATCATGCATATGATAATGATGAACAGGTTGATGATAGTTTTATAGATGATTTGAAGATGAGTTTTTATTTATCTAAGGTCATGATCTATCATCAGGGTTTTGAGTTGATGAAAAAAGTTTCTGATGAAAACAATTGGGGATTAGACTTTACGGAGATAGCTCGAATTTGGCAAAAAGGTTGTATTATTCAGTCAGCATTTTTGAAAAAGATCATTTCTGTTTATCGTGAAGGAAAAACATTGCTGGAAGATGAAAAAATCTTACAGATGATTGATCATGATCAAAGAAATTGGCGTCATGCTATGCAAATACTTATCATGAAAGGTGTTTATGCTCCCGTATATTTGTCTTCTTTGACATATTATGAGGGTTTAAGTACTTGTTTAGGTATGAATCTGATTCAAGCACAGCGGGATTATTTTGGGGCTCATACGTATGAACGGATTGATAAGAGTGGCTTTTATCATACAGAATGGCAAAGAAACTAAAAAAGTTTCTTTTTTTTTGGGAAATTTGGAGTTTTTGTGCATATAAAATAGTAGGAGGTGATATCATGATCCAGCTAAGCAATCAACAGCTTTCTTCTATGTATGGCAAAGTTATCACAGCGAGTGCCCTTTTAGGTTATCTGGCGGTTGCAGCCGGAGTAGCCGCTATCATTAAGATTTTGACTTCATCAAAAGGGCGTGTTTCTGTACCAGGAATCAATATTACTTGGGGAAATTAGTTCTTTTGAATAGTTAGAATCATAAGATGATAACAGAGGTGACACATGAATAAAACATCTGCCAGTGTCTTTCTAGCAATCATACTGGATCTGATTTTTGCTTTTCTTTTTCTTGTTCTTTTAAGCCAGTGGAAAGGCGGAGAAGAAGAAATAACGTTACATATGAATCAGATTGGAATGTTTAAAGAAACGACAAATAGCATGGCTTGTATTGAGAAACTGGAAGGATTAGGATATGAGGCGTTCAGCTATACAAAAGATGATTTGATCATTGTTGTCACCTCACTTAGTTTAAATGAAGAAGAAACATTAGAAGCTCAAAAGATACTGAGTGAAAATCAGATTTCTTATATATTAAAAAAAGTAACATCTACAGGGAAACAGTTTAATGAAGCTGTTACGAAAGGAGATATGAAATTAGTTATGGAGCTGATGTCAGATTAAGGTAAAGGAAATTGAAAAAGCAGAACGTCCAAGAGAAAAAGCAGTCAAATATGGGATTACTTACCTCCAGCATCGTGAATTGATCGCTATCTTATTAAGAAGTGGTTATAAAGGAAAAAGTGCTCTTGAGCTGGCAGATGAGATTCTTAAGCTACGTCCTAATTTAAGTACTTTAAGTCATGTATCCTTGGAAGAACTTATTTCATTAAAAGGAGTGAAAAGAGCCAAGGCTTTAGAAATCTTAGCATGCTTTGAATTAAGCAGGAGGATGGCAGCTGCACGTGTAGAAAAGAAGATAACTATACAATCACCGAAAAATCTTGTACAGTGGCTGAATATGGAAATTGGGTATCAGGAACAGGAACATTTTATGATTCTTTTTTTGAATCATAAAAATGAACTGTTGACATATAAAGATATGTTTATTGGTTTAGAGAATAGCTGTAATGTATCAGTCAAAGAAGTTTTTACCTATGCTTTACGGGTCAATGCGTCGAAGATCATGCTTGTACATAACCATCCAAGTGGTCATGTTGAACCATCTAAAGAGGATATTGCTGTAACACGCCGGTTTATTGATGCTGGTAAAATTTGTGGAATTGAGTGTTTGGATCATTTGATCGTAGGACAGAATCATTATTTCAGCTTTAAAGAAAAACAAATGATTGCAAGTTAGGCTGGTTTTTCTTATAATTAGATAAGGTGATGTTATGTCAAGATTTACAAGACTTCAGAAACTACTTCTTGCGCTTATTGCAGTTTTGCTGGCTTTTGCTCTTTTTACGAATGGCAAGGGAAGCACTATAAAAAGCATCGTATATGATCCTTTGGTCATGTTGAAATATAGTGTTTTGGATTATCCAATTGAAACATTGCAAAATTTTATCAGTGATTTTAATGATTTGTGGCAAGTAAAGCAGGAAAATGATGCCCTTCGCCAGCAATTGGCAGAAAGTGATCAGCTGAGTGCCATGATTGAAAATTTGCAGCGGGAAAATGCGGAACTAAAGGAACTTCTTGGTACGGATGTGGCAGCACAGTATGAAAAAGTGAATGCTCGTATCATTAGTCGTAATCCAGAGGTTTACAATAATCAGATTACGATCAATGTTGGTTCAGCGGATAATGTTGCATTGGATAATGCGGTCGTTTCTGCCTATGGATTGGTGGGAAAGATCACTGAAGTCAATGAACATACCTCAAGAGTGCGTCTATTAACTTCACAAGATCAGTTAAGTATGGTTTCGGTACAGATCCATGTCAGCGATACCGAGGTTGTCAATGGATATCTTGAACAATATGATTTGGAAAAAGGCGCTTTTATCGTACGGCTTTATACGAATACCGACCAGATCAAAATTGATCAGAATGTAACCACAAGTGGTGCTGGTGGTGTTTTCCCAAGTGGTATTCTTGTTGGTTCAGTGATGCAAATTGAAGAAATGCGCAATGAAAATGGGCGTATCGTCTATGTAACACCGGCAGCTGATTTCTCAAGCTTTGAATATGTAAGTGTATATTGTGAGGTACAGCCATGATCCTGCAAGTACTTTTTATTGCTGCAGCTTTTCTTGTAGATGAGATCATCGGAGGATTGCTTCCGCATTCTTTTATGCCAGGAGATGTTGTGATCACATCGTGTCTGGGACTAAGTGCCTTGGTATTGATGCAGCGTAAGATGGAGAGGATCGATTCATTGCTGATCACGATTATTTTTGGTTTGCTTTATGATTATTTTGCTGCCCATACGTTTTTAGTTTGTACGATTGTCTTTGTAATCATAAACTTGGCAGTATCACAGTGGCAGAAACATATTACTGAATCGATGCTTGAAAGCTGCCTGTTAGTCTTTACGACAATATTTGTCAAGGAGTTTCTGGTATACTTCATCATGACCTTACTCTCAGAAACACTGATGCCTTTTGATATGTGGCTTGTTTCCCGTGCTTCTTTGACCCTGCTCTTGAATGGAGTATTGGTGGTCATTATCGTGTGGGCTTCAAGAATGATCGAAGACATTATGCTGATGCGTGAGAAAAAGATCAGAAAAGAGGAAACGATCTCATGGTGGAAGATATCATCAAAGCGGTAAATCATTCGTTTGTGTATGTAAGTCGCAGTGAATTTGATATAATGATGGAAATATGTGCTAAAAAGCTTTTGGCCTGCTCGTTGCGTAACGGGGGAAGGTTTGAAGCTTTTTTTGATTGTATGAGCTGTAATGAAAAACAGTTGATAGAGCTTTTAAAGGTTTGTGAACAAAGTCATACCTTGTTTCTTGGATTTGTCAGTGAAAAGAAAGAAAAAAATATGAAAATCTTAAATCGAAAAATTTATCCTGGAGAATGTCTGGTATTTGAAGATGATATGATGATCCTTCAGGATATTCCTTTTGACTGTTATTTAGAGTGTTATGGCAATTTAATGGTAGTAGGAAAGATCAAAGGCTGTATTGACTTTCATTATCAGGATTGTCGTTGTATTGCTTCAAGTTTTCAACAGGCCCGTATTCGTATCTTTGATAGTCCGTTTCATAAAATGACAAGTTTTTCCAGCAGTGTTCTATATTATGAAAATGGTCAGATCATGAAGGAGGAAAAGACATGGGAAGTTGCATTGGAATCACCTCTGGAAAAGGTGGTGTAGGGAAAAGCAGCGTCTGTATTGGATTAGGAATTGCTCTGGCACGAAAGGGCTATAAGGTGTGTCTAGTAGATATGGATCTGGGATTGAAAAATCTTGATGTTATGATGGGACTTGAAAATCGTGTGTTTTACGACATTCTGGATATTGCACAGGGGAAATGCAGTCTTGCTCAAGCCATCGTTTCTGCTAAGAATCAGGATCGTTTAAAGCTATTGCCAGCGTGTAAAAGTGTTCATGTACATATGCTTAAACAAGAAATGATGACTGAAGTCATCGATGAATTAAAAGAAATGTTTGATTATATTCTTCTTGATACACCGGCAGGCATTGAAACAGGTTTTTTATATACATGTGCTCTTGCTGATAGTTTCATCGTCGTTTCTACGTTAGATATGACAGCTTTACAGGATGCAGATCGTATCATTGGTCTTTTAATGAAAGAAAATGTTCATCAGATCAAGTGTGTCTTGAATCGTCTTAATCTTCGATATATTGATAAAGGAATCAGTGTTCAGCTTACAAACGCTTTAGACTGGCTTTGCGTAGAGTGTATTGGTATCGTGTATGAGGATGAGCAAATCATTCGTGGCTATAATATCGGACAGCCTGCCGTCTATCGTGAGAATTCTAAAGCATGGGAATGTTTTGATCATATCTGCAATGCTTTTCTTGGTGAAGAAGTGGTCATTCCAAAACTTCATAAATCCATTCTAAAACGTCTTTTCTCATCATACGATAGAATATGAAAAAGAAATCGAAAGCTAACTTTGTTAATCCGTTTATCTTCCTCCTTTTCTGTATAGCATTATTTCTTGGATTTAAGATCAATGAGAAACAGAATTGGATCCAGATACCTGCTATTGGAACTTGGCTTCCTTATGAAAATTGGTTTCAATTTTATGATCATGAGGTCAGTGCTTCTATTGAATATCATCATTTAGTGGATGATATGTATACCAATGGTACCAATTCATGTGCTTCACTGTTTGATGGAATCGTTTTGAAAACGGATGAGGAATCAGTAACGGTGTTGCATGACAATGGGGTTTTAGGTGTTTATGCACAGCTGGAAGATGTTGTGGTAAAAGGTGATGAAAGGGTATTGAAAGGACAGAGTCTGGGGGCTTTTAAAGATTCGCTTAAATTAGAATTTAAAAAGGATGATCAAAAACTGAGCTATGAGGAAGTGGTGAAACTGTGAAGCTTCACTTTTCATTCCTCTGGCTTCTTTTTTTGATACTCTCTTTATTTTCTCATGCATTAAAAGTTTATTTGATCATTTTTTTAATGCTTTTTATTCATGAAATGGCACATGTTTTAATGGCCTTGAAACTGGGGTATCAAGTAGGGGTGATTCATGTCTATCCATTTGGTTTTAGTGCACAGATCTATCATTTGGATCATGGACAAGTTTTTGAAATTTTGCTCATTCTTTTTGCCGGCTTAGGAATGCATCTGCTTTTTTTCCCGCTTATTGAATTTGTTTATCGATGGGATATGATTTCTTTTGGATTTCGTGACTATTTGATGCAGATCAATGCTGCTATCTTATTGTTTAATCTTTTGCCGCTTTATCCGATGGATGGGGGAAGGATTTTTCTTTGTATATTACGTTTCATATTTTCATATGACTTTTCTAGAAAAGTAGTTTTATTTTTTTCATTGATCTTTTCAATATTACTTTTTATTATAGGAATGTGGAATATGAAAATCATCATGCTTTTTTTGATGTTTCTTCTAATAAATGAAATAAGAAGAAATGGGGAAGATCTTGTGGAATTTAGTTACCGTCAAAGAAATCATTTCAAACTTGATAAAAATCATGTATAATGGTAATGGTGATGTTTGTGAAAAAATTATGGAAAATATTATGTTTGACATTGGTCATCGCTACGATGAGCGGCTGCCGTATTCGTGCAGCAAAAGTATGTGCGACCAATTATCCTGTATATTATCTTATTAACCGTATTGGCGGTAGTTATGTAGATGCTTGTAATCTTTCCAGTAATGATCTGATTCAGGTAGCCTCTGTCAGCAATACTTTTGAAAGTGATCTGGATGAAGCGGATGTTATTTTCACGATTTCACAGTTAGAGCCCTATTCAGCAATCTATAGTGAAGAATTTGCAAGAGCATCTTCAAAGACGATTGATTTATCACGTACAAGTGCTATTTATAAATTTAATCGTTATACAACAACGACAGTAAATAATCAGCAGGTTGTTGTAGAAAGTGATTATTATGAAGGAGAAGTGTTTGATAATATCGATACTTATGACAGTGATGTGATCTTATGGATGGATCCGATTTCTATGATGAGCATGGCTAAGACAATTGCTGAGACACTTTCAGAATTATATCCTGAATATGAGAGGGACTTTTCAGCACGTTATGAAGAACTCGAAGTAGATTTAGCTGTTTTAGATACACAGTTTCAGAATATTCGTTTGTCAAATAAAGAGGTTTCTTTTGTGAGTGTAACGCCAAGCTTTGGAAACTGGCAGAAATCGTATGTATTTAATGTTTATCCGCTGATTTTATCTAAATATGGCGCTTTACCAAGCGATGAGCAGTTAAATCTTATCTGTGATAGAATTACACAGGATGGTGTAAAATATATTGCTCATGAAGAAAATCTGACGGAAGAGATGGAAGCTTTGTTTAATGAAGTAAAGGAAAGATGTAATCTTACAGAAATTAAGTTAAATAATATTTCTTCTATTTCGGATGATGCATTGGCAAATAATATGGATTACATGACTTTGATGTATGAGAATCTTTCTCAGATAGAGGCTCTTGATTAATGCTTAGGGTGAATGAATGCCGGTTAGTGCCGGGAAGTGAGATTTCACAATTACGAAAAGTGATTGCGAAAAAACTAAAAACAAAGGATACTTTTGAATATGAAATCGTTCGCGAAAGCATTGATGCACGTAAAGAAGAAATATATCTGACTTATAGTGTAGATGTACAAATTGATCACGAGGAAAAATATTTACATCTAAAAGATGTAACTTTATCTAAAACCAAAAAACCAGAAAAGATTCATTATACTTCTTTTGAGACAAGACCACTGATCATAGGTATGGGACCCAGCGGTCTTTTCTGTGCGTTGTATCTAGCGATGCATCATGCGGCACCGATCCTTTATGAGCGAGGAAGCTGTGTAGAAAAAAGAATGAAGGATGTAGAAGCCTTTTTTCAAGGTGGTCCATTAAATGAAAGCAGTAATGTTCAGTTTGGTGAAGGTGGTGCAGGAACCTTTTCAGATGGTAAGCTGACTTCTCGCAGCAAAGATCCTAAAGGACGTTATGTACTGGAACAGTTTGTACGCTTTGGTGCTGATCCGGCCATCGTATATCAGAGTCATCCGCATATTGGTACGGATGAACTAGTAAAGATCATAAAGAAAATGAGGGAAGAAATCATAAGACTTGGTGGTGAGATTCATTTCGATCATACCCTTGAGGATATGTATATTGAGAATGATCAAATCCGTCAGGTTCAAATCAATGGTCAATGGCTTCCATGTGATGATTTATTTTTGGGAATTGGTCACAGTGCACGAGATACGTTTAGGATGTTGAATGAAAGAAAGGTGCACTGTATTGCGAAAAACTTTGCTGTTGGCGTTCGAATTGAACATTTACAGAAATTTGTTGATGAGAGCCAGTATGGTTCTTATGCTTCTCTTTTAGGACCGGCGAGTTATCGTTTAACCCATACGACTCAAAAGGGAAGAGGTGTCTATACTTTCTGCATGTGTCCAGGAGGCGAAGTTGTCATGGCTACTTCCGCATTCAATCATGTAGTGACCAATGGCATGAGCTATCATAAACGTGATTCAGTTAATGCGAATAGCGCCTTACTGGTACAAGTAACAACGGATGATGTGGGTCATGGACTTTTTGATGGCATGAATTTTCAGGAAGAATTAGAAAAGAAGGCCTTTGAGCTAGGTGGAAAAAATTATCATGCGCCAGCACAAAGGGTGGGTGATTTTTTGAAACATCAGCCAACAACTGCCTTTGGCAGTATACAGCCTTCCTGTCGCACAGGTGTAACGCCATGTGATCTCCATGAGCTTTTTCCTGCATTCATCAATGAATCATTGGAAGAAGGCATACTTGCCATGGATAAGAAGATGAAAGGTTTTGCGCAAGAAGATGCCATTATGTGTGGTGTTGAATCACGAAGCACTTCACCGATCAGAATTGAACGTACAAAGGATTGTGTAAGTGTCAATGTGAAAAATCTTTACCCGATGGGTGAAGGAGCCGGGTATGCTGGCGGTATCGTTTCAGCGGCCATAGATGGTATTCGATGTGCTGAGGAATGGATGAAGAAAAGAGGTAAATCATGAAAAAATTCATCAATGAATTCAAAGAATTTGCGTTAAAAGGAAATATGTTTGATATGGCAATCGGAGTCATTATGGGTTCTGCCGTATCTAAAGTAGTCAGCTCGATCGTTACAGATCTTATCACACCACTGATCAGCCTTGTGACAGGTGGAACCGCTGCTTTAAGTGAAATGGTATTTACGATCAATGGTGTCAATTTTAATTATGGTCTTTTTCTTAATAATGTGATTGACTTTGTTATCATTGCCTTAATTATCTTTTTAATGGTAAAAGGACTTAACAAAGTAAGAACACTTGCACTGGCAAAGAAAAAAGAAGAGGAAAAGCCAGTCGAACCGGAAATTTCATCAACGGATAAACTTTTAATGGAAATTTTAGAAGAGTTAAGAAAACAAAAATAAGGATCAGCCTTCCCGCATAAGATGTAGGGGAGGTTTTTTTATGTCAAAATCGTTCAAAAAAAAGATGATATTTCTTTTAACATTCTTTCTTTGTCTTATCCTTATAGGAATGTTTGTGTTTCTTCGTTACCAGGGAGTTTTAGGTACTTATATGCGTCTTATCGGTCATAAATATGTGGAGGTGGAAATCAATGAAGCTTATGAAGAAAAGG
This sequence comes from Traorella massiliensis, assembly GCF_900104665.1. Lineage (GTDB taxonomy): Bacteria > Bacillota_I > Bacilli_A > Erysipelotrichales > Erysipelotrichaceae > Traorella > Traorella massiliensis. Next base: position 769,713 of record NZ_LT629969.1, read on the forward strand.
GTATCATGATTCATAAAAATTTTCAGTCGATCACGAAAAATATTCACATACAAAGTAATGTCAATACGGAAAAACTTGGTCAATATGAAATTAGTTATACTTTTGAAAATCAACAAATCGTTCGTTATGTCAATGTAAAAGATACACAACCGCCTGTCATGACATTAATAGAAGATGCACATATGATTCTTTTTCAAAATGAGCCTTATGAAGAAGCAGGGGTGGAAATTTATGATAATTCTAAAGAAGATTTAATGAGCAAATTAAAAATTACCCATCATATCGATCCATCAGTTATCGGTGAATATAAGGTCAATTATACTGTAAGCGATCAGGCAGGGAATCTTAGTGAATTAGAAAGAATCGTCGAAGTTGTAGAAAATCCTTTTTCGATGAATCTTCATTATCATTATGATGAATTAGATAATCAAAGACAGGGATGGTGGATCAAAAAAGCAAATGATCATGAACGCAAACCTCCTACCTATGATCAAAAATTAATGGAGCAGTATCAGACTTATTATATTGGAGAAGATGAAAAAACGATTTATCTGACTTTTGATGAAGGAGGAAAGGATAAGACATATATTAAAGAAATTACAGATATTTTAAATAATCATGATGTAGATGCCACGTATTTTCTTACTCGTAATTATATATTAAAAGAAGCAGATTTTATGCGGGAGCTAAGTGCTAGTGGTCATGAAATCGGGAATCACACACGTACACATCCAGATATGACACAATTGGCAAATGCACAAGGATCAGAATTGTTTGTCAAGGAACTTATGGAAACACAACGGGCCATTTATGAAGTTACAAAAAAAATGCCTCCATTGATCTTTCGTTTTCCAAAAGGAGATTTTTCTTTACGCTGTTTAGCGATGGTAAGCGATCTAGGCTATCGTACGTATTTCTGGAGTCATGCTTATGATGATTATAGTACAGATGTTTCAAAAGAAGCCGCTTACAATAATCTTATCTCTCATCTTCATCAGGGAGCTATTTATCTTCTTCATCCGGCAAATAAAGGAAATTATGAAGCAATGGAAGATTTTATACTGGAAGCTAAACGTCAAGGTTATTCATTTGAACTTGTAAGTCAAATTAAAAAGGTATAAAATAACTGCAGAAAAGAGGGTGTGTTATGATCAATGAAAGAATTCAAAAATTAAGAAATCTTATGAAAGAAAAAGGAATTGATGCTTATTATATTCCAACGAGTGACTTTCATAACTCTGAATATGTTTCAGATTATTTTAAGGCTAGAGCTTATATGAGCGGTTTCAAGGGAAGTGCAGGCTTTTTGCTTATTACACAGAAAGAGGCTTGTTTATGGACGGATGCCCGTTATTTCATTATTGCAGCGAATGCGATCAAAGGCAGCGAATTTAAATTAATGAAAATGAATGAGCCTGGTGTACCAACCTTAGATGAATATATCAAGATGAATTTAAATGAAAATGATACGCTAGGTTTTGATGGAAGAGTTGTGACTGCAACTCAATTTAAACATTTTAAAGAAAGTTTTAAGTTAAATTTTAAATGTGATGAAGATTTAGTAGGTATGATCTGGGAAGATCGCCCGGCATTATCTGATAAAAAAGCTTTCTTTATGGAAGAACAATATAGTGGTAAAAAGACAAGTGAAAAATTAGAGGATATTCGTAAGGTCATGAAAGAACATCATGCAGATGTACATGTTGTTTCTACATTGGATGATCTAGCTTGGATCTTTAATATGCGTGGAGATGATGTTCACTCATGTCCGGTAGTATTAAGCTATGGTGTCATCTTTATGGATAAGGCAGCTTTATTTATCGATGAAAAGAAATGTGATGAGGGCATGAAAAAGAACTTTGAGGAATGTCATGTTGAACTTTATCCATATAATGATGTTTATGAATATCTGAAAAAGCTGGATAAGAATCATCGTGTGATGGTCAATGAGGCTGTGATCAATTCATATTTATTAGAATGCATCCCTTGTGAAATTGTAAATGTGCCAAATCCAAGTACGATGATGAAAGCAATTAAAAATAAAGTTGAAATTGAAAATACGAAATGGGCACATATCATGGATGGCGTGGCTGTTACAAAATTCATGATCTGGCTGAAAGATGAAATCAAAAAACGTGAAATTAGCGAATTAGAAGTAAGTGAAAAGCTATTAAGCTTTAGAGAAGAATGGGCAGATTTGATTGAACCAAGTTTTGATACGATTGCTGGATATGGGCCAAATGGTGCAAGCATGCACTATACCGCAACAAAAGACTTTTATGCTATGTGCAGAGCAAAGGATTTTTTGTTAGTAGATAGCGGAGGAACTTATAAGCAGGGTACTACAGATATAACACGTACGTTTATGCTTGGAGAAACCTGTGAAGCCTTTAAAGAAGATTATACAACGGTATTAAGAAGTCATATTGCGCTTGCAAAGGCAAAGTTTTTATACGGCTGTAGCGGGCCGTCATTAGATGGTATCTGTCGTGAACCTTTCTGGGAAAGAGGCATGGACTTTAAGCATGGTACAGGACATGGTGTTGGTCATGTGTTGAATGTACACGAAGGTCCAAATAACTTTTATTGGAATCCATCTAGAGGCTTATGTGTGTTTGAAGAAGGTATGATTACAACGGATGAGCCAGGTTATTATGTAGAAGGATCTCATGGAATACGTATTGAAAATGAATTGTTATGTGTCAAAGATATAAAGAATGAATATGGACAGTTTATGAGATTTGAATCCTTGACATTATGTCCATATGATTTGGATCCGGTTTTAAAAAACATGTTGACAAACAGTGAGAGATTGTGGTTAAATAATTATCACAGAGAGGTTTTTGAAAAGCTTTCTCCGTACATGAATTCTTATGAACTGGAAAAGTTAAAAGAATATACTAGAGAAATTTAAAAGCAGGCAACTGCTTTTAATATGCGGATATGGCGGAACTGGTAGACGCGCTAGATTCAGGTTCTAGTGGTAGCAATATCGTGCAGGTTCAAGTCCTGTTATCCGCACCATTATTCAAGATAAGCCCTAGAAATAGGGCTTTTTTGATGCTTATTTTTGCTCATGACGTATTTCGTGACGCATTTTTTATTGCTTTTTATGCCACTTTTTGTTGTGGCAGTTTATAAAAGAAATGAAAACTTTTATATTAAAGGAAACATTAGAAAAATGGATGTTTGACTTATTATCATAGAAAAGCAGATAATGTGCAAATTTTAAAAGAAGCAAGAAATTATGAAGTTGATTTTTTAAGAAAATATCAGGATATAGAAATATCAAAGACAAAGAAGCTGCTGGACATGGGTATTGTCACATATGATGAATTTAATCAAAAGAAAAAGCAAGTGCTTGGAATATAGGCACTTGCTTTATTTTTTTGCTTGGATTGCATGTTTTCGTTTTCTATTGATAGAGTTATCTATTTTTAAATTTTTCATTGCTTTCATAAAGATAATTAAACCTGTATTGGTGAAAATAGGATTATTGTCATCGTCTGTATATAAATCAAATCCTCTTTCAGTATAAAAACTCTTTAATTTATCATTATTTTCACATTCAAGATAAACGATTCTTCCACCGATGACTCTATTCACTTCAATGACCTGATGAAGAGGTAGATCGAATATATCTTCTCCTGTAATTAAAAGATTGTAATCGTTATAAAAATTCTTTCCTATTTGTCCAATCAGTATAGCTGGTATTTGAGAATTTGCTTCAAAAGTTGTTCCTAAATATTGTTTCTTTTTTTTGACGACCGATTGTATCTTCAAGAGTAATAGGTCGATTGGCCAAAGTAAAATATGCTACAGGTGCTATATCAGTTTCATTTATTCCTAAAATGATATATGTTCTTGATTTATCCATTTTCTCAAATAGAATTGCCTTTTCTTTAATGAACGATTCTATATCCGGATTTATTGGACAAGAAAAATCGGCGAGAAATTTTTTTGTTATTTCTTCGCCGATTTCATTAATAAGGTCACATAATTGAAATACATGCAAATCCATTTAATCACTTCTCAAAATACTTTTTAATTGATTTTGCATCTTTAATTTTAGCAATTGGAGTTTTACTGACACTAACTTTATCAGTACTCTCAAGGATGTTATTAAATGACTTTAATGTTTTTTTATTAACCTTAATCGTATTATCAAAACTTTGCGTCGCCATAAATAATCCTCCTCTCGTTCTTTGACCATGGTCCATGGTCAATATTACAATATTACAATAATATAAAAAAATAGAATTTGAGAAAATTTTTTATAATATTTATAAAATTCCGAGTTAATTTTAAGGTATTTTAAAGATGAATTAATAAGTAAAATCATAAAGATGTAACAAGAGCTTTCAACAGAAAAAGTAAGTGATGCGTTTATTCATCGAATGAAAACAGCGAGAAATAATGATCTCGCTGTCTTTTTTTGTTTCAAATTTTCTGAGATTTTTAAAATACAGTTTCTAATATATTCTCTTCCTTCATCGTTAGTTTCAACATAGGCTTTTGGGAAAAGAAATTAATTATGATTCGAAAGAACTCTTTATGTCGGTTGTTTTAGGTATGTCTGCCGGTGCGGTTCTTGGAGGTGTGGGAAACATTGTTATTGTCATCAATACAAGAAAGCAGTCAAACCAGCTTCAGGCAGATATGAATACACTAGAACAGTTTAGAAATATTACTGATCTGACAACGGAAGAAAAAATTGTTCTTGACAGGACTATGAACATTGCTCAACAGGTATTGAATAATTTTAATAACAAATCTGTTATAGGGAATGCAGTGCAATTTGCCAGTGATCAAGCGCAGCAGATGTCGGCCCGTGAGGTTACTCGCAATTTTTATAAATTTCTTCAGCTACAGGTGGATGCGGAATCGCGTTTGGCTAGCGAGAAACAGGCTGTGATGAATGTATTGCAGAATGCACAGGCTATACTTCTGTGAAGTTCCATTAAAGAACACAAAGAAAATACCCTCATATCCAAAGATACAAGGGTATGCTTAACGGTCATGCGTTTAGGTATTTCTTCATCTCAGCCTTTATCTTTTCTCTGGCGGCGGTTACAGCACGACCTACGGATTGTTGGCTGCAATGCTCGATTTTCCCTATCTCCTTATAAGTCATCTCATACTCATAATGGAGCAGAAAACGCCGCCTTTGCATTTCTGGCAGATTTCTGATAATTTTCTGGAGCAGTTCTGCCCGTTCTTCCTCAAGAATGACCTCCTCAATGCTTTTAGGCTGTCTTACCGCCCGCCAGTTCAAAGTCTCCTCCATAATTTCCGAAAACTCTCTGTGACGGTAATCCCATCCCTCAATTTTTCGTTCATCAAGTTCCAGTCTCCGAAACGCCATGTAGAAGTCATACGATACGCACAACTTTTGGATTTTTCCCTGCCCGTCACGAAAACTGATATGATAGCTTGTTCCTTCCTCTGTCACTACCTCCCGAAGCCAGTATGACCGTTTAGGTATCGCCATTGCCTTGTCCTCCTGCTAAAAAATGGGTGAGAGGGGTTGTCCTCTCACCCAGTAGCCCGCAGGAAACAGCAGGGCTTTAGATACTATAAGAGTTTTCTCAGCTTTTTCCGAAGATGGTCTAACCTTGCATAGACAGCACCCGCCGATAAATCAACCATCGGAGCAATCTCCTTTAGGGAATATCCCTGCATTTTCAGCAGGACAATTTGCAGGGTACGCTTGTCCACCGTAAGCAATGCACGATACAGTTTTTCGTCCTCGATTTCATTCAGCATATCCCAGACTGTGTTGACCTCCATAGGCGGCTCCTGCATGGCAGTTTCCGCTATGTATTCCCCAACATCATTCAGGCGTGTGTAAAACCGTCTGTCGGAATTAAATTCTTCTCTGTCAAAAGTGCGGATTTCCTCAATCGTTTCTTCATCAACGCCGCACTCCCGTAAAATCTTTTCTTCTTTCTCTTTCCAGAGCCGCCATCTGCGCTCTGCCTTTCCGTGGTTGTATGCCACTGTTCTTTACCTCCAATCTGAATTTTTTGAAAATCCAGATTGGCAGGCGGGGAACGACACCCAACACCGAAAACAGGCTTGTCCTGTGTCCTGACAAAAAACGACAAAAGAAAAACCGCAAAGGCTGTCAGACCATTGCGGTTATCAGAAGTAAAAGCTCTTTTATGTAGATATTTGTCCTCTGCTTTTAGCGCATAAAAGAGCCATATCAGAACAAGGATTTTTTTAACAGATTATCCTCGTTTCTGTCTGGCAATATGTAGAACGCCGCACGGATCAGCGGCAGAATAGAAAGTGAAAAAAGACGCAAAAAATCCCTCCAAACTCAAAACGGGTTTAGAGGGAGCGTTAGGGCATAACAATACAGTCCGTCAAAACTCCGTTTTTTTATATGGCGGACTGATTAGCACTATCCGAAAAAGAAAGAGCCGATGATCCGTGAGGTAACTCACAAGTTCATCGGCTCTGCGTCTGTGCGTCTGGCTCTTTGATAATTATCATTTTTTGATTCTGTATATCAATTAGTGTTTCTTGTTTGCATTTTGGGCAGTACAACGGAAAATTTTTTAATATCGTGTCAAAGCATATTTGTATTCGGGTTTTATTACCACAAACAGGGCATAAAAGCCATTTCCTATCGTTCGTAACATCACCGCCTTTGATTTATTGATTAGTTGTGGACGATTTTTTCTTACAAATTGTGCTTGCTAAAATTTCCACAATTACTATTGTTCCGAGTATGCCCCACGGGATTATCCATGAAAGATTAGTGGGCATTTCAAAACGATAAAATGTCGCTATTCCAAGCATTATAGCTAATACCCCCATACCACTGCCCACAACTCTGCATAATCTTTTCTCATCATATCTTTGCTTTTTCTCTTTACTCGATGTATTGTAACCAGCGATTAAACAACTGCCTTTTCCAGCAAGTAAAAGTAGAGAAAATACAGCAAGCATAATAACAACAGCCCAGCATAACAATATTGGTGCATTCATTTTCATAACCTCCTATTCATCGTTCTCATGCTTGGCGTTATACTGTTTTTTTAGCTTATACACAACAAAAACAGATATAAACATTAACCCATAAATAATTCCCAAAGCGGTTTCTGTAATTTTACCATCGACAACTATACCAGACTTTCCAACTATCAAATCGTAAATACAAGCTATGAGAGCCACAAAACCAAACAATCCCAAAAAATATATTAAATGTTTCTGCTTATTTTCTGTTAACGGATATATGTCATATAAAATAAATTCGATACTGCATAGAACAATGGTAAATAGAATAATTGTTAATTCAGCCCATTTCCCCGATGCCCATTCTATTCCTTGCGAATATAATAGTGTATTAAGTAGTAGTAAGCCTATAAGGCAAAACATACCATGTTTAAATATATTTCCTCTTTTTAATAATTGAAGTTCATCTAATTTCTTTATTTTTCTCACAATCTATTCCTCCCAAAATAACTCGTCTAATGTTTTTCCTAACACCTTACATATCTCTATACAGAGTTTTACAGACGGATAGTAGTCACCTTTTTCAATAGCATTCATAGTTTGACGGCTAACACCAATAGCCTCAGCTAAATCTTTTTGAGTCATATCCCGTGCAGCCCGTGCAGCCTTAAGTTTCAAATTTTTAGCCATAATACTTATCCTACTTTCATAAGTGCATATCCCACTCCTCATTCTACTTCATAATTAAGGTTAGCATAAATCGCTCCGAAAAGTCAAGTAACTTTGACTTTTATTCAAAATATATTTACATTCAATCTCGCTTATCTCAATGAAAAAATAATTTCCCTCTCCACAATCTCCCTCGCACACGCCCGTATGTTATTCATTCTCTGCACCCATTCTAAGGCGTTTTCCGCCTTTAGCTGCTCTGTGATACCCTGCGCCCGTTTCATCTGCTCCGTGAGCCTTTCCATGCGCTCCTGCGCCTGTCTGTCGATGTCGGCAAGGTAAGCGTTCAGCCTGCCGCTTGTGAGCAGGGTTATGTGGGTGGCTCTGCGGTATTCTTTCAGATACCGCAAGTGCCGCTGCCCCCATACGCCTATGGGCTGTTCTTTTTCGTCTGGCACGGTAAGGCAGGGGAGAAGATAATCCCCCTGCTGTTCATAAGTGCCGCCCAACTGTTCAAAGATTGATTTCGTCATTGTCATTCCCTCCATTACCGTTTTTTTATCTTTTTCGTCTTTGCGTACATGACCTTTATCAGCAGCTCGTCCACGCAGTCCGTATATCTGCCCGCCGCAAGTAACTTGTTGCGGAAGTCAATCAAAGCGTGGAATACAAGCTGCCTTTCTTCCTCGCTAAGATACAAGTGATATTTTCCCATAGCCTTTCCTTTCTTTGAGAGGGCAGGCGTTTTTCCTGCAAGGGTGTTTCAGCACCTTTGCGGAAAATACCCGTTCCCCTATGTAGCCGCCGAAGCGGTAACAGATTTTAATCATCTGTTCTGCCCCGGCATTGGTTTCCGTGCGGTCATAGACCTCAATCCTCTCCACAAGGAGATTGAGGTTTTCAGCAGTCAATTCCTGTATCCCCACATACTGCGCCATCAGTTCCGCCCACCTGACAGCGTTCTGCTGATTGTCCTTAACCTCCTGCATAGCGGTTTCTAAAGCCTGTATCTGCCCTAAAAGCTGTTCCTGCTCGGTCTGGTACTTATCCATCAGACGGTTAAAATTCTCATGGGAGATACGCCCCGATACACTGTCCTCATACAGACGATCAAACAATCTCGTCACTTCCTCATACCGTTTCTTTGCCGCTTTCAGTCTGTCGGCGTTGTTTTTCCCCTTGCTCCCGTCCGCTTTGGCGTTCATCTTCACTGCCAGAGCCACCGCTTTCTCCCTGTCCTCATAGGCAAGACGAGCGTGGTACTGAATATCCGCAAGCACCGCCTTGTATAAATCCTCATAGAAAATACGGTGGTCTGTGCAGGCTTTGGTGTCGTGGGCGTAAGTGGTACAGATATAAATACGGTGTTTTTCCCTGCCCCAAAAGCGTAATCCTAACGCCTTTCCGCAGGTGCCGCACTTCACAAGCCCCGCAAAGGGAGATACAAAGTTATCGGCGGTATCCCGCCTGCGGCTCAAAATCTTCTCGTTTGCCCCGTCAAAAACCTCCTGCGTCACAAGCGGCTCATGGGTGTTCTCCACGGTAATCCAGTCCTCTTTTGGTACTTTCTTTGAGGCGTTGACCTTGAAGATACTCTCGGCCTTGCACATCACGCAATGCCCCAGATAGAGGGGATTGGAGATGATATTGCGTATGACAGTGTGCGACCACTCATACTTGTTCTCTGGATTTTCAAACCGCTTGGAGTAGTCCTTTTCGCCTCTGCTGTGCAGCCACCATGACGGACAGGGTACTTGTTCCTTGCGGAACACGGTAGCGATTTTATGCACTCCCATTCCTGCGTTGGCAAGTTCAAATATCCGTTTCACAATCCACGCTGTTTCCTCGTCCACGATCAGCTTGTTGTGGTTATCGGGGGATTTGCGGTAGCCAATCGGGTTAAAGGAAGAACGGTACAGCCCCGCTTTTGCCCTCGCACGGATAGAGGAACGGATTTTGCGGGAATTATCCCGGCTGTAAAACTCGTTCATCACATTTTTCAGAGCCGCTATATCGTTGTTCTTGTTGGCGGTGTCCACACCGTCATTGACTGCGATATACCGTACATTCTTCATTGGGAAGTAAATCTCCGTGAAGTGTCCGACCTTCAGATGGTCACGCCCCAGACGGGATAAGTCTTTCGTAATGACCACATCAATCTTGCCCGCCTCGATGTCATCAAGCATACGGTTAAAGCTCGGACGGTCGAAATTCAAGCCGCTATACCCATCATCCACATAGATTTCCACCACCAGAAAGCCATGCTCCTTTGCGTACTGCGTCAGCATGGCTTTCTGCGTTTTGATACTCTCGCTGTCGCCCTGCAGCATATCGTCCTTTGATAAGCGGCAGTACAGAGCCGCCCTTAACATCGCCATTCAGCTCGCCTCCTTTGTATCTGTACTGCCCTCATTGTATTGCGGAAGTTTGATTATCTCAAAGGTGCGGGGAGAGGATTTTCCCCTCCGCACCTCGTTCACAAGCAGGGAAATAAATAATTCCCGCATATCTGCGCCGCCCGTGTAAGCCGCCTGCACGATGATTTTCGGGCGCACCGCTGTCTTTGCCATAGGCATACCTCCCTTCAAAATCTCACTGCTTTAGTTCCTTTTTCAGAGCCGCAAGGAGTTTCTCCGCCTCTTCCTTTGTCAGCGTAATGCCCTTGCCGCATTTCTCACGGGCAGGGGAAAAGCTGCGGATGTCGTACTTTGGCTCCTTCCCGTTCCACGCAATCAGGTTGATTTCCTTTGTATAGCCACTGTCGCCCGTGGAGAGGACAGCGATTTCTCTCACGATTTCATACTGTATTTCTTTCATCAAAGACCTGTCCTTTCTGTCTGTTACCCGCCGAGAAAAGAAGATTATCGGCTGTCACGGTTTCGTTTTCTCTTCAATTCACGCTCTAATAAGCGGATAATAAAATCCTCCATCTGCTTTGGCGTTGTGCCTCTGGGGAAATATTTCCGCAGTTTGTCCATACCGATTTTCACGGTTTCCCTCTGGTTTGCCTTTTCCTCGGTCATAATCGCAAAGATGGTATCCATATCAAGCCGCCCCATCTGGCTTAACTTTTTCATGCGCTGCGCCTGCGAAAGAGAGGGAGTAGCGTCCTCGCTTTCCATCGTAATCCGCAGGTTTTCCTGCTCGTCTTTCTTCAAAAAGGACAGTTCCACCGCAGGGGTAAGGGCAATCTGCCCCTCGTCCACCATCTGTAAAATCGGCGGGATTAACTCGGTCAGGCGGATATATCGCTGTACGGTGGTCTTTCCAATACCAAAGCCCTGCGCCACCGTTTCGTCCGTCCGCAACTTCGTCCCAACTTGGGACGAAGTTAAATCCGTGCGGTATCCCTGCCTTTTCATCGCCTCCAACTTCATCTTATAGGCAAAAGCCCTCTCGCTCGGCAGGATATTTTCCCTCTGGATATTGCTGTCCACAAGGGTAATAATCGCCTTGTCACGGTCTAAGGGCAAAACAAAAGCAGGGATTGTCTCTATCCCTGCAAGCTGTGAAGCACGGACACGCCGCTGCCCTGCGATGACTTCGTACCCGTTCCCGTCCTCTTTCGGGCGGGTTATGATGGGTGTTACCACACCAAACTCTTTGATACTCTCCGCCATTTCAATCAGCAGTTCGTCCTCCACCAGACGGAACGGGTTATCGGGGAACGGGTGTAAATCCTCAATCTTCAGCACGGTAAAATCCTGTTTTTTCAATGGCTTTCCTACCTTTCTCTTGACCTGTTTTTATTCTGTTTCTGCAATTCTTCTAACACTTCGGGCGGGATTTTCTTAAGCAGGCGTTCCAACTGCTGATTGGTGCGCTGCAGCTCAAATATCTTCTGGTTGGCTTTTTGCGCCTTTAATTCCTCTGCGTATTTCTCGTCACGCAGCCGCCCCGCATAGTCGATTTCCTGCCCGATTTTCTTTTTGAGGCTGTCGATATAGGCGCTCTGTTTCCCGATTTCCCGTGAAAACTTTTTCGCCTCAGGCAGCCATGCGGAGAGCAGGGAGAGCGCCTTATCCCGTTTCTTCCCTGCGTTAAAGGCGTTAATATCGGACAGCGCCGCCACGATTTCCTCATACTGCTTATCCAGTCTGCCGCCTAACTTAAAGAGCCATGTGGGGATATGCTTTCGCCCCGTAATCATTGAGGACTGCCCCCGTTCCAACTCATTCCACCGTGCGGACATACGCTCATGGTAGGCGGTCTGCCACTCGGATAAAGACTTCTGGTTGCCTAAAAAGTATTTGGCAGACAGCTTTCCCTCTGGCGTAATCGGTACAAAGCAAAGGTGCATATGGGGTGTTTTCTCGTCCATATGCACCACAGCAGAGAGGATATTTTCTTTTCCCACACGCTCCGCTATGAAGTCCAAAGCCATAGCAAAGTAGGCTTTCTGTTCCTCTGGCGGTAAGCTGTTCATAAATTCAGGAGAAGCGGTAATGAGGGTTTCCACCATCATCACGCTGTCTTTGCGTACCTTGCAGCCTGCCGCCTGCACCATGCGGTTGATCTCTTTTTTGTAAGTGTAGCGTGGCGGCGGCACAAGATGATAATTGTACTTGGAGCGTTCCATATCAATATCGGGATTGCTCTTGTACGCCTCTTTCTTCCGTTCATTGTGGCGTTCACAGGCAGCCACGGAGCCTGCCTTGCGTTTTTGGAAACGCAGGATTGCATAAGGCATAAGCGTTCAACTCCTTTCTTTTTTCGGCGGGTGTTCTTTGGGCGGTGACGGTGGTGACAGCGATGACGGTGGTTTTGGGATGCCCCCTAAACCTGTGCGGCACTGTCACCGGCACCGCCTTTCCCCGCAGCCGCAGGCGGCGGGGAGCAGTGCGTAAGCCCTGCTGAAAGGGAGTCCAGAGGGAAAGTCTGGCACACGACCTTGCTTGCAAGGTGTAGTGTGTTACACCCTGCAAAAGCGGGCTGTAAAAACCGGGACGGTTTTTTCAGCCGCAGGGGTGGCTTTACGAGCCGCAAGAGGCGAGAAAAGCCCACGCCTGCACGGAGCGTTTGCGGGGTGTTCTCCCGCAGGGTGGCAGGACGCATATCGAAAAAGCATTGCCATTGCCGCCACGCCTGCCACCCGAAGGGCAAGACCGCCGGATTTCACTTTGCTGTGTCGTCAGTGACAGACGCAGGGGGTATCCCGACATCGCCGTCACCACCGTCATCACTGTCACCCGCCTGCTTTGTGAGCGCAATCAGCCTGCCCTCTTTCTTCCTGCGGTACGCATAGCCGATATAGTTGACCGCTAAAAAGGTTGTGCGGTACTCGTTGAGCCACTTGGTAATGACCGTGGGCGGGGTGTCTGTTTCCGCCATCGCCGCCAGAAGCTCCGTAGCTGTGCCGCACCACTTTTCTTTGTCCTGCATGAACTCTACGAGCCGAAAAAGGACAGGCGGTATGCTTTCCCTCGCAAGCTGCTCCTGCCCCTTGCGCTCCACCATTTCCCAACTGCATTCCCTGAAACGCAGGACAAACTCCTGATACTCAATATCCCTGCCGACGCAGTAGAGCCTTGCGGTATCGGACGCACGGGTTTCCTTTTCCAGTACAAAGGTGGCGTCTGCGCTCCCCGTCAGCCCTGTTGTTCCCGATACCTTGTTGAACACATCACTGTCGTTCTGCTTGCGGATATGGTGGACAACGATGACCGCAAGGGAATGTCTGTCAGCAAACTCCTTAATCTGGGAAATATCCCCGTAATCACTGGCATAGGCATTGTCCTTTGAAGCGGTGCGTACCTTCTGCAAAGTATCAATCACAATGAGCCTGCTGTCGGGGTACTCCTTCAGATAGTCCTCCAACTGCACGATCAGCCCGTCCGTCAGCTTGCAGCTCGCCACAGCGAAGTGCAGTCGGCTGTCCGCCTCGTCCGTCAATCGGAATAGCCTGTCCTGTATGCGGAAAAAGGTATCCTCCAGACAGAGGTACAGCACATCGCCTGCCCGTGTCTCCATTTCCCAGAATGGCAGTCCCGCCGACACGCATAAGCAGAGTTTCAGCATGAGCCAGCTTTTGCCGATTTTCTGTGAGCCGCAGAACAATATCAATCCCGTGGGGATAAGACCGTCCACCACAAAACGGGGTTTATCAAGCGGCTGATAGAGCAGGGTGTCTGCGTCCACCATGTTCAGCTTTTGCATGGGTATCCTCCTTCCGCTTTCGTCTGGTTGTTGCATACTTGTCCATAGGCATTCGACCTCCTTAAAATTTTTATATCCCTGTCACAAGGACGGGGATATGTAAGCACAGCCATTCCATACGGTTCCACGCTTTCCCAAAGCGGTGTTGTCACTGTCAATGCTGTGCATGGATTAAGCAATGGGTGCGCTCTCGTCGTCGCAAGCTTTATATCGTTCATTTCCGTGCAAGCACGAAAATTCACTCATTTCGCTGCTCCTCCTCTCCTCACAAAATCTCCGATTTTGCGAGGGCTCCGAGAATTAGGCGGCACTGTCCGTTGCGGCAGGTATCCCTCTGGCGGCTGCTGTGAAGTTGTCAAGGTACAGACGGGCAGACTTGCCCCTACCTTACAGCCCGTGCGGATAGCCGATTTTGGACACTGTGTTCTGATTTTTTGAAAAAGAAAAGCACCTGCATGTATCCGTTCTTTTCTCGGATAGTTGCAAGTGCTTGCCATCAGATAAATCCGTATTCAGTTGTATATGTTCTCTAACAGAAGTTCACATCAGTAGAAAGGTATCAACATGGATGTTACCAATATACAGCATTAAATAATAATGCAAAACAACAGGTTGAAAAGATTCAATCATTCGCTAACGAGCTTAAAATCAAAACCGTATTTGATACGAATATAGATTCCGCAGGCATGTATTATGATGGAGTGGTATATATCAATCCTGAATCAGAATTAGCACCGCTAACAACTTTCGTTCATGAATTGACACACGGAGCGGAATCATCGAAATATTATGAATCTCTTCAGAATCTTGTTTTCAGTTTACAGAATGATGAGGATATTCGTTACGGACTGGATCTGATTAAAGATAAATATAATGAAAATGGAATCGATCTCAATGAGGGTAGTGCTATCAGAGAATATGTGGCCATTCAAACGCAGGATTTGTTAGGTAGCGAAGAGTTTTATGTAGAAAAATACGCAGCAGTTGAAGCAATTCTGGATATATTCAGCAAAGGTGAAATTATTAGAGTTGAAAATAACTGGAAAGGAAGAGAAAAAGATACGGTAATTATTATTGCTCCTATCAAAATTGGTAATAATGATAAATTTATGTCAGCTATTATTGAACAGTATACAGGATCTAATGGGTTAAATATGCGATATTATCTCCACGAATTAATTATTTTGATAAAGAAAAAGCAACAAGCGAAATGCACAAGACCCATATTTCAGGGACGCAAGACGTTGTTGCTTACGCCTATAATATACTAAATGAGGCAGCTCGTGTCAAGGATTTTGAAAAATCTATTGACAATATTATGATTCGAAAATGATAATGTCTTAATATAACGAAATTGATTTTGTCCCAAAAGTCATATATGATAAACCTTTCATGAAGGAGAGGTTTATATGCGAAAGGTTGTATTAAGAATGAACGAACAATTTAAATATGAAATTATTAAGAAATTAGTTGACAGCAATGGAAACAAGAAGAATGCTGCTTTAAAATTGAATTGTACTGTTCGTACGATTAACAGATTAATTCTTTTATATAAGAATGAAGGCAAAGACGGTTTTGTTCATAAAAACCGTAACAGAAAACCTTCTACTACGATTCCTGAAGAGATAAAACATCAAGTTATTGATTTGTATCGTACGAAGTACTTGGGTTCTAATTTTACTCATTTCTCTGAACTTCTTTTAAGAGATGAAAATATTTCTGTCAGTGATTCCACTATCAGAAAATGGCTCTTCGATGTAGATGTCCTCTCTCCTAAAGCAAGAAGAAAAACTGTCAAAAAGCTGAAATGTATTTTAAAAGATCGAAAGAAACAATCCAAATCAAATAAAGAGATCGTTAAGATCGAAAACAAGCTTGAACTCTTGGATAGATCTGAAGCTCATCCAAGAAGACCTCGCTGTGCTTATTTTGGTGAAATGATTCAAATGGACGCTTCTCCTCATCTTTGGTTTGGCGATGTCACTTCACCCACGGCTTCCAGCATACCAAGACACTTGTCTCCAACCACCAATTTAACCCCATCCAAACCACGGCCGCGGAGCCACTGAAAGAAATTGACCCAACTGGCCTTGTCTTCTTTCATACCCTCGGCTGCACCAAGAACCTCGCGGTAGCCATCCTCGTTGACCGCAATGGCTACCAGAATGGCTACATTTTCAAACTCTCCACCCCAGTTGCGGCGTAGGTAGATTCCATCCACATAAACATACGGATACCGTCCGCTTTGCAGATGGCGGTTCCGCCAATCTTCAATGTGGACATACGCTTTCTTGTTCAGCTCACTGATGGTAGAGGGAGAGACCTTGCTACTCCAGAGGGCCTCGGTGATGTCCTCCACACGCCGGACGGATACGCCGGCCAGGTACATCTCAATGAGAGCCTCTTCCACGCTGCTCTCCCGGCGGCGATACCGCTCGATGATGGCAGTCTCAAAGGAGATTCCCTTGAGCTTAGGCACCTTGAGAGTGACATCCCCAGAAGGGGTGGTGAGGTTGCGGCTATAGTGGCCGCTGCGGTAGCCCTGTCGCTGCTCGTTACGCTCGTACCAGGCCGCCTGGGTTAGTTTCTCCGCTTCGCCCTCCAGTAGCTCGTTGAGCGTTTCCTCTACGCTGCCTCGCACCAGCTCCTTGAGCTGCCCCTTGATTACTTCCTCGTTTAGCTGTACAATCTTCTCGGACATGGTTTGCTGTCTCCTTTCGAATGGTGTGTCGCGACTTCATTCTACCAGAGATCTGCAAACCATGTCTTTTTATTTGCTTTTTAATTTGCGAAATTTATTGTACCTTATCTATTTCACTGCAGTAGAAAGTGTGGTATGATTGTAACGAAAGATGCAGCAGGTGCGCGAAGCATCTTGGCATAGTACACGGTACGTGGGCAAATGATATGAGTGCAGTATACTCATGCCATATGGAGGAGCAATGGAGAGAAGGAAAACGCAGGCTATGGCGTCGCATAGCGCCATGTTTTTATTGCTGAGTATTTTTACATTTGTGTTTCTTGGTTCGGAATATCTATATGTCAATATGGTCTCCCGCATTGTCGAGGAAAGCCAGACGGTCATTGCACAAAATTATGCGCTGGGCGTCAATGCCCTTGGATTTCTTATATACCCGCTGATAAACCGCGCTGTCCGCGAGAGGAACAAGACGATCCTTATATTTTCCCTATCGTTCCTCTCCATTATCTGCATATTTTTGATCCAACAGCACATCTCGTTTTCCGTCACGCTTGCGGCAGGCGTGGTTCTGTTTCTGTTGCTGGGCGTTTTTGGCGGCTCCGTTCATTATCTGGCTGCCTGCACGATCCGGACAGAACGTATAGCCAGCCTGGTGGGAATCTCCTATGCGGCCGGCATCCTGCTGCAGTACGCAAACAACAATTTGGTGAACATAGAGATCGCGGAGGCCGCGGTACTCTCTGTTTCCCTTGCGGTACTGAGTGTTTTGATCATGCGCACACGCCGTATCCACAAAGAAGCACTCGCCTCGGATGAGACGGCGCCGCTCCGAACCGCGCTTCGCCCCGATGAAACGTCCAGAAAGAAAATACCGGCGGGACTGCTCCTGGTCCTTCTGGTGGCCCTGATGGCCTGCGTATTCAGCACATTGGATAACGCGATCACCCTGGGCCATGCGGCGGGCACGATGGACATCGGGCAATGGCCCCGTATGCTGCTTGCCCTGAGCGGCCTGGCTGCCGGTTTCCTCTTTGATATCCGGAAAAGAAAATATATGGCGCTGATGATGTACTGCGTGATGGTGCTCTCGGTGCTGTGTGTGATTGTTCTCCGGTGGGGCGGGCCATTCCTGACCGGAGTAGCGGTCGCCTATGTGGCCTCCGGATTTTTTGTCGTGTTTTTTACCACCAGTTTTTTGGAGCTTGCTGCCTGTATGCGCCTGCCGGATATCTGGGCCGGCATGGGACGGGCGGTGAATAATCTCGTGGCGGCGCTGATTACCAACGGCTCGGTGACGCTGCTCCTTGCCGGCAGGAGTATTACGCTGATCGTCCTCATGCTCGTGCTGTTTGTCGCGGCCAGCATCCTGACGTTTGCCTACACTGTCAAAGTCCATGCCGTATTGGCGCCGCCCCCGGCTCCGGCGGCGGGCTACACGCCGAAGGAAAAGTTCTCTTCCTTTGCCAGCCTCTATTCATTGACTGACCGCGAGCGGGATGTGCTGCAGTATTTACTGGTCTCGGACGGCAGCGTGCAGGATATCGCGCAGCAGATGTCCCTTTCCCGGTCTGTGCTGTATCGCCATATCAGCAGCCTGAATGAAAAGACCGGAACCCAGAGCCGGATCGGCCTGCTGCAGTTCTATTATGAGTGGATGTCGGAGAACAAGGGCGTTACCCCTGAAAAAAGCCGGATTTCAAGGCGTGAGACAAATGTACCCCCTGTCATTCGAAAAAAACGATGTAAAATAAAAAAAGAGACAAATGTAACCTTATATTTTAAGGCCATCTATGCTACGCTTTCCACAGATACTGGCGCAGCATCCCGGCCTACGACAAACCGCGTCAGGATCTCCTGGCGCGGTTTTTTGCGTCCACCCCGTCCGCAGCGGTGTGGGACGCTCAGGTCAGGCAGTCGCTGTATAGGTCAGATAACATCGGAGCCTGCCCCATCTTCCCAGGAACCCGCGGTGTCGATCACGGAAACGGCGGCCAGGACTGTGGATTTGGAACTGTATGAAACCCCAGATTTCAGCATCCAGATTCCCAAGGGCTGGACGGTCACCAGCGGTGGTAAAGGGATGTATCACTCCATCCGGATTCAGGACCCCGCTGAGCCCCTCAATCAGATGTTCGTTCTCTTGAAGGCGGATATCCTGCTCCACAGTCAGGAGGGAAAGGACGCCTGGACCTATTATTCCGGCGTGACCGGTATGCCTGATATGCAGATATTTGCCCAGGCTCCCGTGCTGTCCAGCCCATCTACAGAGAATTTTTATCAGATCTTCCCGCAGTACGCCGACTTTGCCGCCCAATATGGCCCCGGCTATGCCGGCTATACCTTCCCCCAGTTTGAGGCCTTCACTGTGACCGAGCGTTTCCCGTCCACCGGCAGCCTGAGCGCCTACGCGCTGGGCGATGAGCTGCTGCGGGCCACCTTCACCGAAGACGGCAGAGAGGGAGAGGGGATGTTTGCCGCGTCGGTCGTGGATTTTGGCAGTGTTCCCATCGCGGCCGGCCCGCCGGTAGGCTACCAGCTCCCCCCAGGCGGACGGCGGGTATTATATGGCGTATAACATCATGGCGGTCACATAACATCATGGCGGTCACAGCGGCCAAGGACACCTTCGTTGAGTGGGAGGGCATTTTGACCGAGAGCCTCGGCACACTGGAGTACTCGGAAAACTTTGTAAACGCCACCATCCAGGCGGGGCAGGAAGTGGTACAGCAGGCCATAGACTTCAGCCGAAATGCAAACGAGGTGCTGAACGGGATCATGTCTTCCTGGAAGGCGCGAGACACCAGCGTGGACATCCAGAGCCAGAAGCAGAGCGACGCCACATTGGGATATGAGCGCGTTTACGACACGGAAACAGGTGATATCTACCGGGCGGAGAACGGCTGGAGCGACAGCTATTCTGGGGAGCGCTATCAGCCGGTGACGGAAGACGAGATGTACGTACAGCCCATCAGCGGCTATATTGAGTGAAAACTGCCCTGCTTACAACGACAGGTAGCTGCATTTTTTTAACGAACAGGAGGAGCGTGAATGAATTATAGTATCTCGAAGATCATCCCATATGTCCGTCGGTATGTGCTCCTTGGAATTTATGACGTGCTGGACGGCGAAGGAGTGCCTTATCAAAAGAAAGAGGACACGGTCGTGGCCAAAGCGGAGGTATACGGCAATCTCAGCACCTTTTCTATCTCTGCCGAGGAGCAAGAGATGGGGACCGAGCTGAAGGTCACCATGCTGCAGTCCTGCGTGGGATTGTCTGAGCAGGGAAAATAGAGGGCCATGACCGCTGTGATGGATCGAATCGTACAATATCTGGAAAACGAGCTTTTGATGAATAATCGCGCTGCTATAATAATGCCGCAGAAGGAGACCTACTATGAAAAGTCAATAGAAAATATTAGAAATTTTCGGTAGTAAGAGTAACCATGACAAAAATTCCTAACGATGTAGGATTTTTTGAAAAATTGTTGATATCTGACTAATCTAAATTGAATGATTCATTTGATTTGATCAGTTTGAATATCACTCTCACTAATTTGCCTGCACAATGCCCAAGTGCGGCATAGTGAGACTTTCCTTCACTTGTCTTTTTAAGATAATAATTCATAAAAGTTTTATTATTCTTGCAGACATTGTAGGAAGCCCAAATGAGCGTATAACGAAGCAGAGAATTGCCTCGCTTTGACATTCGTGATTTTGAGGCATGCCATTTCCCTGATTGGCGGACGACAGGATCCAAACCTGCATAGGCTAGGACTTTACTTGGTGAATCAAAATTGTTAAGATTATTAGTGACAGATAGAATGACTGAGATTTCCAAATGACCAAGTCCCGTAATGGGCTTCAATGGAGTATCAAAGTTATTCACAAATGCTTCGAGCTGTTTATCGATAGAAGCAATCTGTTCATCATAAAGTTCGATTTGATTCACAGCCATTTGGGCTTGAAGAGCGAAGGAGTGACTGGGGATACCGATGGATTCCCCTGCGATCTTCTTCAGCTCTAGTGCCTTATCTTTCTTATAACGACCGTGGGAAGCCTTTATAAGAAGTCTGGTAAGAACATCAATTCGGACTTTTTTAATGGATTGAGGCAAAGGGTATTCCTTGATCAGTGCATAAGAAGTGTTGATGTGCAGGTTGTTTTTAAAAAAAGGGGCTAATTCAGGAAAGATACGGTTCATATAGGATACGAGCTGAATCTTCGCTTTGGTTCTCATCTTGGTCAGATTTCTGCGGGAACAGCAGAGGGAATAGATTTCAGAGAAAGTTTCGTCGCGATGTAAAGTGTTTTTCTGTTCTTCCTTGTAAAGAGCAGAACAAATAAGCAGAGCATCGATGGAATCGGTCTTGGTATTGCGAATGTTGGCATTACGTAAAGAACTCGTTACCAAGGGATTGATTACTTTAAAAAATAAATTGTTTGATACAAGAAAATGAATGAAGTTATCAGCATAATGGGCAGTAGATTCAAAGCCGATAATTAGTTTTTCAGATTCTTGTAGAAAAGATAAGATTGAACCCAGAAACAAATCGAAACCAGATTTTGAGTTTTGAAAAGGAAAAGGTTCAATCAGGATTACACCGTGCTGATCAGTCATCGCAGCATAGTGAGTTTCTTTGGCGATATCCACGCCGACAAATAGAGTCATAAAAAAGACCACCTTTCTAAATTACCTGTGATAGTAATTCCACGGTGATCTATTCTCATAACCTTGCGTGAGATAAGTATTCAAAGACACATCCAACTAATCAAAGATAAAATAGGCCGTGGCAATAGTCTCCTTAGAGTAGTCAAGCTACATGATATATAAAGAGAACACAGGCTATTTATATCATACTATAGATGACTAGAAAGGAAAACGATGATTACTACCTTCAAGGTATGTAATTATCATACAAGGATAAATATGGATAAGAAACGTGCAGGAGTAATAAAGCTTTTGATCTTGGCAGTGGTACTAGTCGCTGCGATAATTACCGGTTTTTTAACTGGGGCAATACAACCAGATGCGCTTGCTTCCAGTTGGGCGTTTAGTGCCGATGTGTTGCTGCGCCTTGTTATCATGATGGCAGGGGTACTGTTCGTGGAATACCTGGTAGAGCTTATCTTGGGATATTGCAAGCCAGAGGCACATCGTGCCCGGTCGGTGATTACAATTATCCGCAGCCTGTTGAAATACGCAGCTGCCATCGTTATACTCTGTTGGGGCCTGACGATCATTGGAGTAAATATTACGGTGGTATTGGCCAGCGTAGGGGTACTGACGTTGATCGTTGGGTTCAGTGCAGAGAGTCTTATTGCTGATCTTGTAACTGGCCTATTTATGCTCTTTGAAAATCAATACAACGTGGGAGACATTGTGGAGATAGGGGGATTTCGTGGGACAGTGACCGATATTGGCATTCGCACGACATCAATTACCGATGCCAGCGAGAACATCAAAGTCATCAATAACTCGGATATGCGCAACATTTTAAATCGATCTGATCGCGTCTCAAAGTCTATTTGCGATATACCTATTCCCTACAAGACCGACTTGGAAGACTTGGAGGCAGCTCTTCCAGGGCTGCTTGATGAGATCTACAAAGCACATAGTGATGCAATGAAAGCGGAGCCTGTCTACTTGGGTGTGCAAAGTCTGGCCGGCAGCGCTGTTATACTGCGTTTTTGTGTGGATGTGAGAGAGGAAGATATCTACTCAGCAACCCGAATCCTCAATCGAGAGCTGTTGCTAGGCTTCCGTCGGCTGGGAGTGGAGTGCCCCTTCCCGCAGTTGGATGTTCACAGCAGATAGGCTATGAAAAGGAAAGATGTGCGGCATGAGCCGCCTTTAGAGCATAAGCTTCCGTCAGAGGATACTTTACCTGAACAATTTCCTCTGCCAGAGGAGTATATGATCCCGCCGGAACCTTCTCCTGGACCAGAACGCGCACCGTTACCTCCTGAGTTTCACAGCAGCGGAAAAAACAATTCGTTTAGGATGAAGCGCAAGAACATATGGCGTATGGCAACTATGTTGTTCTCGCTGATATTGTTGGCCGTTGCGGTGTATGAGGCCGGATTGCCAGAAGCTGGAGATATGACCTCTTCTATCCCACCCGACGATGCAACGCAAGTACAGCCTAATGATAATTCTATGCAGGTTCCGCCATCAGCAGAGGAACTGCCCCCAGAGCCTAAAGAGGAAAGCTCCATTTACACCGCTACCATAGGCAGCTCTTACGGCCTGATCGATGTGACCCTGGCGGATCCTGAGACCATTTCATCGGCCAAGATCACCATGTTCGATCAGATTTCAGGAGAAACATACTATGAAGACCAATTTGGCGCCGGTATTCCCCAGGAGGATATTAAGACCGGGCATTATAGCACTACATATTATAATTATGTACCGGATTTTGAAGCCTACTGGGCGGCCAACGGCGAGGGCGCTTTCCCTGACTTTGCGTTCACACTGACCATCGAGCGGACAGACGGAGAAAGCGAGGAATACGCGTCCGAGCATATGGGAGACGGCCCGAGCTCCATATCCGTGCGGTACGAAAAGGATGCCGGCGCGGTGAAGGTCCGGCTGTATAACTTGCTGGGCGAGGATTTCATCCCCGTGGTTTGCGGCGCGCCGGAAGACGCTGCGGGCGAGACGGTCAGCGTGACGGTGTTCGTGGACGGCCAGCCCATCCCACAGGAAAACTACACGGTTGCGGATGAAACAGAGGAAAGCCAGGTGTCCCATATGGATACTCCGGATGAGGTGGAGACTGTCACAGATTATATCCGAGTGATCACCGCCACACTGCCGCAGCCCATTTCCGCCGATGCCAAGGTGACTGTCGCGCTGGATATGGAGTTGAACGGGCACCGGTTTACCTACAAAAAACCGATTATAGATCCGCTGGTCTGACACTGAAATTGACAGAAAGGAAGGAGTGGAGAAAATGGTAAAAAAATGGGGCAGGAAGCTGCTATCCCTGGCCCTCGCATTGGTACTTGCCCTGGCAATGTCCGTGACGGCCTTCGCCTTCAGCGATACCCGGGGGCACTGGGCGGAGGAAACCATACGCGCCATGACGGAAAAGGGCTATCTCAGCGGCTATCCGGATGGCACCTTCGGGCCGGACAACACAATCAGCCGGGCGGAGTTCATGAGGATCTTGACCTCCATGTATGGCCTGACGGAACGGTCAGACGCTTATATCCTTTGAACAGACGTCCGCTCTGACGCATGGTACGCCCCCTGTATGGGAGCCGGTCTGCTGCTGCCGCTGTATCCGGGGCATTACATCTATCCGGAGGAGCCTCTGACCCGGCTGGATGCGGCCTACGCCATCCTCATGCCCCATGACATCGAATTTGACTATGAGAGCACCTCGGTCCAGTCCATGGGCGACTATGCCGGATACGCCGGCGACGCGGACGTGTGCGCCGTAATCTCCACGGCGCTGGACAGGGGCATCATGAAGGGAACGGGCAGCGGCTTCGCGCCTTACGAATACATGACCCGGGCGAGCTGTGCACCCTGCTCAGCCGGCTGAATCCTGAGGAAGCCGACGTGGAAAAGCTTAACGGCATCATTGACGGCCTGATCGACGATGTGGCCGCCAGCGCGCCTGCCCAGGGGGTGCAGGGCACTGTGGAGGGCTATTCCGAGGAGTATGAGCAGGCGCTCTTTGAGATGGTGAACACGGCACGGACGGAGAACGGACTTCCCGCGTTGTCCTGGAGCAACGCCCTGGCCGGCATTGCCCGAAACCATGGCGCGGACATGATCCGCCCTGAATGAGTATGCCGGGCTTCGGGAGCAGGCACAGGGTTTCGACCTGGTGCAGCTGTATGAAGCAAGGCAGGCCATCCGCCCCGGCAAAGAACAAGAAGCGGAGAACCGGGCACAAGAGGTTTACGGCGAGAAGTACAACCCACTGCTGATGTTTGACAGCAAAAAGTCGGTTTCCCGTATGCTGCATGAGGATATTGAGCGGCAGGCAGTACGGAGAATGATGTGACAGGCGCATAAGGAGCAGCAGACTTTTCAAAAGAAAAAGAGTGAACAGGAACGGTAACCCACCGTTCCTGTTCACTACAAACCTTAACGGGATTTCCCCATAACATTTGATTTGTCTTGATAATTATTTACATCCCATCATTCAATAAAACCAAAGTATATCGCAGCAGCTGCGACAAGAGCGATTCGATACCAGCCAAAAATTCTGAAATTATGTTTTTTGATGAACGACATAAGGAAACGAATAGATATTATCGATACCAAAAACGCAACCAACATTCCGGTAAGTAGTACAGCACACTCAATAGCTGTAAATTTTATGGGCTCTACTCCCGTTTTAGTGGATAGGAGTATTTAGAAAGGGTTAGGGACAGCGAGTTGGAGTTTACCAGCAACGAGGTAAATCATCGAGGCAAAGCCCTCATAGGTATTAAAGCAACGGGCTTTCCGTTTGGCTGCCTGTATCATGGAGTTAATACCCTCACAGACAGCGTTGGTAATGCGGTGGTAGAAGTAGGCCAGTATCTTCTCCTTGTGGTTGCGTAGTGTGGTGGCAGCGTCTTTCATGGTCCAACATACAATTATGGTAACGACTCAGAGAAAGGCGGTTATCCATAATGTTAAACGAAAACATAAAATCAATCAGGAAATCAAAAGGACTTTCACAAGAGGAACTTGCTGTTAAGCTGAATGTGGTTCGACAGACAATTTCCAAATGGGAGCAAGGGTTGTCTGTTCCTGATTCTGATATGTTGATTTCTATATCAGAAGTGTTAGAAACACCAGTAAGTACTTTGCTTGGAGAAACGATTTCCGAGTCGAAAGCTGCTGATTTAAGAGCAATTTCTTACTGAATGTTTATTAATATCCCAAGTTTTCATGTATTAGAATTATTTCAAATTCGCCAGTCATAGGTTTTTCCCATAATACCGAAAGTCCTCTACATATTCTTTCCGGGCTTTTACAATCATAACATTTGTCCGCTTTTATTGCACAAGGCGTTTTGACTCCTAGCCTTTGGGCATTTAACGGAGCTGCAATATTTCTTGCCCTGTACAATGCACTGTCATAATCCTTCTCAATCTTGTTCTCACCTATGACAAAATAAACCTTTTCATGCCCATAAAATATGGATGCAACACGATTACAATTTCCATCTATGTTGACAATTTCACCACTTTCAGCAATTCCATTTACTGACGTAATATATATGGATGCTGCGTTTGCCTCTAGACGAACATCTTTACTTGTTTTTCCTTCCGGTATCCTATGATGCCAAAACACTTGATTATGTGTACTTAGACTTTCAAAAAGTCCCATCTTTTCTAATGTCATAGAACCTGCAAATCCTACAGTTTGATTATCAATTTGGGAATTTATATAGTTAGCTGCTTCGGAAGCAGTTTCAAAGCAATTAACAATATAGCCTAATGAAATCAAGTTTTTCTTTATCAAATCAAAATTTCTTCCCACGATGTTCTCTCCAAATTCATGCAAAAATTCAAATCTACCTCTGTGTTTCATTATACATCATAAATGTTAAAATTTCTACCCGCCGTCTATTGACCTTGATTGTGAGGAAAATAGGCGGCTTTTTTTTGTCGCCTAAAAATTTTGGCTCTACTCCCGTTTTAGTGGATAGGAGTATTTAGAAAGGGTTAGGGACAGGGTAAGGTAGAATAAGTTGCGCAAAAATGAATCAGGCAATGTACAATTCAACGAGGAAATTTTCAAGGGCCAAATCATCTTTTATTAAGAAATTAAAGAAAATAAATTCATAGATTACCGCAAAGGTTTTTGTAAAAAACACCCTTGACAAATCTCTTTCCATAAAAAGACGGTATTGACTTAGCCTGTATACTTTGTACGGGCTTTTTATTGTTATTACAAATATAGGAAGCTTTTCTAAGGGTCATTGGAATGCTGTATAGATAAGGGTGTTAAATCACAGTTATTTGAATCTTTTATCTAAAGTATTGTAAAAGGATGACGGGAAAATTATGTTGAATCATGTTTTTGAAAAAGAATTCTTGAATTATGTGTCATAAATCTGTAAACTATATAAAATGAGGAAAAGATATGTTTGGATATGTAATGGTGAATAAACAAAAACTGAGTGAAGAAGAAAATGATACTTATCTTGGTTTTTATTGCGGTTTGTGTTACTGCCTTCATAAAGCATATGGAAAAAGTGGTCAGGCAGCTTTAAATTTTGATATGACATTTCTGGCAATATTGCTGAGTGGTCTATATGAAAGTGAAGTTGTGACAAGGGAATACCGTTGTCCTTTTCATCCGATGAAGAAAAGAATTCTCTATCATAATCCAATGATTGAATATGCATCTGATATGACCATTCTTCTCACATATCTTAAATGTGAGGATAACTGGGAAGATGAACGTAAAAAATCTAGTTATGTTTATCAGAAAGCTTTAAATAAGAAGTTTTTTAAGGTACAATCAATGTATCCGGATAAAGTTAGAAAAATTCGGGAAGTGCTTGAGAAAACTCATCAATTGGAGAAAGAGAAATGTGAAAATATTGATGCTTTAGCTGGTTTGAGTGGTGCGATGCTGGGTGAAATTCTGGTTTATCGGGAAGATGAATGGAAAGATCTTTTATATGAAATGGGTGATTATCTAGGTCGTTTCATTTATATCATGGATGCTTATGAGGATGTCGAAAAAGATATTGCGAAAAATTGTTTTAATCCGTTTATAAAAAGCCATCAGACAACTGGATTTGATGAGCGGATAAAGAATATACTGGAATTGATGATGGCGCACTCGAGTGAGGCGTTTGAGAAACTGCCAATTCTTGAATATGCGAATATTTTGCGAAATATTCTTTATTCAGGAGTCTGGGCAAGATATGAAATGGTAAGAAAGAAAAGAGAGGACAGCAAAAATGGAAGATCCGTATAAGATTTTAGGTGTCAGTCCTGATGCTACTGACGATGAAGTAAAAAAGGCATATCGCCAATTAGCAAAAAAATATCATCCTGATGTAAATAAGGAAGCGGGTGCGGAAGAGCGCTTTAAGAAAATTCAGAATGCTTATGATACGATCATGAATATGCGTAAAAATGGTGGCAATGCACGTGAATTCTGGAATCAGTATGGTTCTCAGCAGACCTATGCCAACAATGATTATCAGAATGTCGTTGCTTACCTGAATCTTGGGCAATATGTGTATGCTTATCAGCTTTTAAGCAATATGAGCAATCGTGATGCTACCTGGTATTATTTGTATGCGATTGCGAATTATGGACTTGGTCAGCAGATTGCAGCGATGGAAGCTGCTGAAAGAGCCTGCCAGATGGATCCGACGAATAACGAGTATCGCCAGCTATATGCTCAGATTCAGCAAGGTCAAAATCGTTATCGCAGGATGCAGCAGCCTTTTGGAGATGGCAGTTCGCTTTGCTGTCAGTTAATTCTCTGTAACATGTGCTTAGGTGGTTTTGGAATGCCGCTTTTTTGCTGCTGTTAGTTTATGGAAGAGCTTATTCAGACAATCGTTAACAAGTATGCAGCGATTTTAAAAGATAATTTGACAGGTATCTATATTCATGGCTCTTATGCTATGGGCTGTTTTAATCCAAGTAAAAGCGACTTGGATTTTCTTGTTATTTGTGAACGTATGCCAACCTTTAATCAGAAAAAAAGAATGATTCAGTTTTTGATGAAACTTGAACCAAAAGCACCGGCTAAGGGCTTTGAAATGAGCTTGGTCTTAAAGCGTTATTGTATGTATTTTACTTATCCGACACCTTATGAACTTCACTATTCACCCATGTATCGCTCCTCTTTTAAGGAAGACTTGGAAGGAACAGTTTTAAAAATGCATGGTAAAGATCGTGATCTTGCAGCACATTTTATGGTTGTTTCTCATTCTGGTATCTGTGCTTATGGGGCGGATATAAAAAAGATCTTTTTAGAGGTACCCAAAGAAGCTTATTTAAATAGTATTGAAAATGATATAGCTGATTCTAAAAAACGTCTTGAAGAAGAACCTGTAGATGTGATCCTTAATTTATGTCGGGTGTATTATTATAAAAAAGAAGGAGTCGTTTCAAGCAAGCTTTCTGCAGGAAAATGGGCAGTTAAGAATTTTCCGCATCCTTTTGATGATATTGTTTCTAGAGCTTGTATATGTTATCAAAGTGATGCTGAGTATAAATTTCATGATAATGAGGGAAAGCTATTTCTTGATTTTATGAAAAAAGAGGGGATCTTAAATGAAAAAAAGTAATGTAATTTTAGTTTATGATGAAAATAAAGAAAAAATTTTGATGTGCAAACGTAGAAAAAATCCTTATAAGGGATTATTGAATTTAGTTGGAGGAAAAGTTGAAAAAAATGAGACGGGTGAACATGCGGCTTATCGTGAATTATATGAGGAAAGCGGTATTTCATCAAAGGATATTGTTTTAACGCATTTAATGGATATGGTATATCATTTAGATGATTTAACTGTAGAAGTTTATATGGGCGTTCTTTTTCATCATGTAGAGGTATATGGGGAAGAAAATGAATTGTGCTGGGTAGATAAAAATGAAAATTTCTTTGATATGAATGTTTATGCCGGTGAAGGGAATATCGGACATATGGTGAAGGTGGCAGAAGATTATCATGATGAATTATTTGATGATCTGCTTTTCATAAAACCGGATGAGTCTTATGCAGCTGAAATCGCTGCTTATAGACAAGAGTTTTTAGATGCGAATGATTCGATGGATGGTACAGGAAATTTAAGAGAGTGTGAAGATCCCTTAAAATGGATCAGTCAAAGTCGTGATTATGAAGATGCTTCTAAAGTTCCTTCACATTGGGTTACTTGTGAACAATATATCCTTGTCAGAAAGAACGATCAAAGAATTTTAGGTATGATTCAATTACGTCATGAATTGAGTGAATATCTTTTAAATTATGGTGGCCATGTTGGCTATAGCGTGCGTCCAAGTGAAAGAAGAAAAGGATATGCAACACTCATGCTTTCAAAGCTAATGGAAGTATGTCGTGAGAAAAATATGGAACGTGTGTTAGTGACTTGTTTAAAGAACAATGAGGCTTCAAGAAAAACCATTTTAAAAAATGGTGGAGTTTATGAGGATGAGCGTTTTGAGACAGATGAAAATGAATATATTGAGAGATATTGGATCACTTTATAAGGGGGAACAAAATGAAATATTATCATGGAAGCAATAAGGCCAATTTAAATCATTTAAAACCTTTTGTTAGTGAACATGAGAAAGCATATGTTTATTTTTCAACGAATCCTGTTTTAGCGGCATTATATTGTGTACATGTTTTAGAAAGACCGTTAAACTGGTTTCCTTATGGCTTTGATGAAAAGGGAAGAGTGGTCTATGAGGAGTATTATGAGAATGCACTCATGGATGTTTATGCGGGTCAAAAAGGATATTTATATGTGTGTGAAGATATTCAAGGTTATAATCCTACAGGAATGAAAGATGTATTTGTCAGTGAACATGAAGAAAGAATAATCGAAGTTATTGAAATTGAGGATATGGGAAGCTGGTTCATGGAGAAAGTGAAAGAAGGGGAACTGGTCTTACATAAATATGAAGAAATGAGTCCTGAAGCATTACGATGGATCCTTCATTCTATTGAAGAAGAATTTCTAAAATATCATTTAGAAGAAACTTCACAGGCAGCTCAGTTTTATATCAGTCGCTTTCCACAGCTTTTATTTGGTAAAGAGATAGAAACAGAAAGATTACGTTTGAGAAAATGGCGAAAAGAAGATGTGAATGATCTTTATGAATATGCTTGTGATGCAGAGGTAGGACCTATGGCTGGATGGAAGCCTCATGAATCAATCGAAGAATCTGCACAGATCATAGAATTGTTTATAAGGCAGAAGGAGTGGGCCATTGAACTTAAGGAAAATCATAAGGTCATTGGTTCGATTGGATTTCATCAGCCTAAAATCAAAAAAAATCGAAGTCTGGAGCTAGGTTATGTGCTATCTAAAAATTATTGGGGTCAGGGATTAATGAGTGAAGCTGTAAAACAGGTATGTACCTTTGCTTTTGAAAGACTTCATCAAGAAGCATTATTTATTTGTTGCTTTGATGATAATGTTCGCTCAGCAAGAGTGGCTGAGAAATGTGGTTTTCAGTATTATAAATACTTAGAAAAAGCGTATCATCGTTATGATGGAATAGATTTGGATGAACATGTATTCATCCTGACAAAAAAAGCTTAAAAAATATAGAGGCAACCAATGGTTGACACTTTGTTTATAAAAGTTGGTTGAAGGAGCATTTCTGATAGTGTTAAAATGTCTATGAAAGAAGGTGAAGCCATGCAAATGGGAGAGCGTATTGCCATATTAAGAAAGAAGAAAGGTCTTTCACAGGAAGAATTAGCGGCAGTGATTGGTGTATCAAGACAGTCTATCAGTAAGTGGGAAAGCTCTCAAAGCGTTCCGGATTTAGATAAAATCATTCAGCTTTGTACGTATTTCGATGTATCATCGGATCATCTTATTTTAGGAAAAGAATCAGAAGATGAAAAACGGCATTTGAATATTAAAACGATCGTGCTGTTAGTGAGCGCTTTTAATCTGTGTGGTTTGATTTTTGGATGTGCATTGTGGCTTGAATATATGAGCTATCCTGCTTTTGTAGTAGGTCCACTTGTTATGATCATTAGCTGTGTCTTTTATGTTTGGGCAATGATGAATCATAAAAATCAAGAAGATAAAATAAAAGCGCAACGCATCTTTTGGTATTTGAATACATGGATCTTGCTTTTTTATCCTTTTGTCGTCTTAACGAATATTTTAGCGTTTCAGCCATTGATTCATTTTCCTTTTGGATATGGTTTCCATTATTTATATTATTGGATTTTATATGGAATTTTGTGTTTCGTCGCTTATAGCATCATTCATCATAAATTAAAAAAAGCCTGAGTTTTGACTCGGCTTTTATTTCATTTGCTCACAGATATAGCGGGCAACATAGACACCGCTGGCAGAAGCATGAGATAGGGAATGGGTGACTCCTGAACAATCCCCAATCACAAATAATCCTTCATGACAGGTTTCTAAATTTTCATCGATTTCTACTTGCATATTGTAGAATTTGACTTCAACACCATATAAAAGGGTATCATCGCTTGCGGTACCTGGCGCAACTTTATCAAGAGCGTAAATCATCTCGATGATGTCATCCATCTGACGCTTAGGAATGACTAAACTTAAATCTCCTGGAGTTGCGGAAAGGGTTGGTGTTAAAAAGGAGCTTTCAATTCTGGATGGTGTAGAACGTTGTCCTCTGATGAGATCACCAAAGCGTTGAACGATTACACCCCCGCCAAGCATATTGGAGAGTCGGGCAATGCTTTCGCCATATTCATTGGAACTTTTAAAAGGTTCGGTGAAATGGTTGGATACCAAAAGGGCAAAATTTGTATTTTCAGTATATAAAGATGGATCATTATAACTATGTC
Source organism: Traorella massiliensis (assembly GCF_900104665.1). Lineage (GTDB taxonomy): Bacteria > Bacillota_I > Bacilli_A > Erysipelotrichales > Erysipelotrichaceae > Traorella > Traorella massiliensis. The sequence goes on from NZ_LT629969.1 coordinate 801,707, forward strand.
CATTAACAGTGACAATACCATTTGTATTTTCATTTACGACGACACCTTTAGGGTTCATACAAAAGGTTCTGACTTTATCCTGGAATTTTTTAGTTCGATAAACGATCTTACTTTCATATAACTCATCGGTTAGATGTGAAAAGACTTCATAAGGAAGTTCAACACGTACACCAATATCTACACGATTTGATTTTGTTTTGATATTTAAATGATCACAAATGGTTTGCATCCATTTAGAACCGCTTCTACCTGTAGAAATGATACATTTTTTTCCATGATATGTTTGACCATTGGTCATGATTTCATAACCATCTTCAAGATGATGAACCTCATCAACTTTACTGTTGAAATAAAAATCAACATGATCCTTTAATTCTTCATATAGATTTTTTAGGACGATATAATTGATATCCGTTCCTAAATGACGTACACTGGCATCTAAAAGATGGAGATCATTCTGTAGACAGATTTTTTTAAGTTTTGTGTTGGCTGTTGAATAGAGCCGGGTGTTTTCACCACCGTGGGATGTATTGATCTGATCGACATAGTGCATCAGATCGATAGCTTCTTTTTTCCCGATATATTCATATAGGTCACCACCAAACTGATTTGTGATGTTGTATTTTCCATCACTGAATGCACCTGCACCTCCAAATCCATTCATGATGGCACAAGTCTTGCAATTGATACAAGATTTGATTTTTTTTCCATCAATCGGACATTTTCTTTTTTCTAAGGGATTTCCTGTTTCAAATACAGCAATCTTTAGATCAGGTCTTTTTTTTACTAATTCATAACAAGAGAAAATACCACCGGGACCGGCACCAATAATCAAAATATCATATTTCATGTTTCTTACCTCACACTTTTCTATTATACATGGCAAAGCAATAAAATTTCAATGAATTTATAATATTATTTATGATATAATGGCTATGGGAGAGAAAACATGAAAAAACTATTCTTTTTGATTTTTTGTTAAATTATAAGCGGATGTCAGAGCAGGCAGTCTTTATATACAGAAAAGCAGCAGGAAATCCTTCGTGATGCGGATGTTTTAGATTATGCGGAAAATAGCTGTGAACAAGTGACGACACTGCAGATGATGCTGGATGAGGGAGCTTTTGAAAAGGAATATATCGAAGATTATTGTCGAATGGAATTAACTTCTTCGAAACATGTAAATTTTCTTTTGGATCAGGGGTTGAATGATGAAGATGTGATAGGTTTTAGTACGATTCCTTATTTCAGAGATGAAAATATTGCACGTTATTTAGAAGCTGATGGCAGTTATGAGGAAAGAGTATTAGCAGTAAATATGAATATGGACCTGGAGCCTTTTGAAACAACTTCATATGTAAGTGATTTTTCTGATATGACTCTGCTTGTAAATAAGTTTAATGCTTTACCGGAAGGATATGTTCCTGATGATATGGTGGATGTAAAGTATGTTTGTGTCCAGGGCGTGGACTATTCTTGTACGACGATGGATCAAGTTGTTTTACGCCAGGAGGCAGAAGAAGCTTTTGAAAGATTTGTCGAGAGTGCTTTAGAGGAAAAAGGGATTTCGATCGTGGCAATAGCCGCTTATCGTTCTTATCAGTATCAGAAGGATTTATATAATTATTATTTACCGATTTATGGACAGGAAAGAACCGATCAATATTATGCACGTCCCGGACAGAGCGAACATAATAGCGGGTTAGCCGTAGATATTACGTTTGATCATATTCGTTATACAGATATAGAATCTCATGAAGCCTATCCGTGGATCTTAGAAAATATGCATCGTTTTGGCTTTATTTTGCGCTATCCTGAAGATAAGCAAAAGATTACCCGTTATGGTTATGAAAGCTGGCATTTACGTTATGTTGGCGTAGAGGCTGCAACAACGATGTATGAGAATAACTGGTGCCTGGAAGAATATTTGGCACGAAAGTGAGGATGTTATGAAAAAGGTAAGTATCATGCTAATGGCTTTTTTGCTGTTGGCCTGTTCAAAGAATGAAGAAGCTCAAAAACCGCTTGTCTGTCTTTATGAGCCAGATCCTGTTACGGTCGTTTCTTTTTCAGGAGTGGGAGATAATCTGATCCATGAAACGGTTTATTTAGATGCATTGACATCTTCAGGAAGCTATGATTTTACGAAGATGTATGAAGATGTGGCAGATGATATGAAAAAAAGCGATATTGCTTTTATCAATCAGGAAACAGTACTTGGAGGCAGTGAATTAGGACTTAGCGGTTATCCAAGTTTTAATTCACCAAGTGAGATTGCTTTAAATTTAAAAGAAAGCGGCTTTAATCTTGTCAATCTGGCAACAAATCATACATTAGATCGAGGTTTATCTGGAATTATCAACGAGCTAAATACTTTTTCTTCGATTGAGGATATGGTCGTTGATGGTGCGTATATGTCACAAGAAGCTTATGATACGATCGTGACTTTTGAAGTCGAGGGCATTACTTTTAGTTTTTTAGCTTATACGTATGGAACCAATGGTATCATACCAGAGTATTCTTATGAGGTTTCTTATTTTGATGATGAGCAAATTACACGTGATGTTCAAAGAGCTAAAGAAATCAGTGATGTTGTTATCGTGAGTGCTCATTGGGGAGATGAAAATTCTTTTGTTCCTAATAGTTTTCAGCGTCATTATGCACAATTATTTGCGGATTTGGATGTGGATGTCGTAATTGGAACGCATCCGCATGTGATCCAGCCTGTTGAATGGGTAACGGGTGAAACAGGAAATCAGACGCTTGTTGTTTATTCATTAGGTAATTTCATTGGAGGTATGCTGACAACGAATAATGCGATTGGCGGGATGATTCAATTTGATTTTATTAAAGATGAGGAAGATATTTATATCGATCATGTGAAGTGGGTGCCGCTGATGATTCATTTTGAAGGAAACCAGGCGAATATCAATGCAGAACGTTATCATTATAAATCTTATAAGGTTGAAAATTATACGGATGAATTGGCTTCAAAACATGTGTTGAATGGTTATGAAGGGAATGTTGTTTCTTTAGATTATATTTATGAGATTACTCATCAGGTGATTGATGCGTCCTTTTTGGAGTAGTTATGGAATGGATAGAAGTAAAAACTCTTCTTTCTAAAAATAAACGTCCTGAAGAATGGTTTGGTTTTGATTATAATCTGAATCTGTATAAAGGATGTTGTCATGGCTGTATCTATTGTGATTCCAGAAGTCAATGTTATCGGATCGATCATTTTGATGTAGTCAGAGGGAAAAAAGATACAGCTTTAATTCTTGAAAAAGAATTACGTCATAAAAGAAAGAAGGGAATCATTGGAATGGGTGCCATGTCAGATCCGTATAACCCATTTGAAAAAGAAGCAAGGCTGACAAGAGGGGCCCTTACGCTTATCGAGCGCTATGGTTTTGGTGTAGGGATCACGACCAAAAGTGATTTGATATTAGAAGATTTAGAACACTTGAAGAAGATTCATGAGAATATGACTGCAGTTGTGAATTTTACGATCACAAGTGCTTCTGATGAATGTTCTCTAAAAATTGAACCTCATGTTTCAGTATCTTCAAAACGTTTTGAAGCTGTGCGAAGATGCAAAGAAGCAGGTCTTATATGTGGTATCATCATGAATCCTGTTTTACCTTTTATTACAGATAGCAAAGAAAATATCTTAAAAATGATTGATATGGCTGATCAGTGTCATGCCGATTATATCATGACTTATATGGGAGTAACGCTGCGACAAAACCAACGTGATTACTATTATAAAAAACTGGATGAACTTTATCTGGGACTTTCTTATCAATATCAGCGTATTTATGGGAATCGCTATCACTGTGAATCTTTGAAATGGCGTGAAAACTATGAAATATTGAAAAAGGAATGTCAAAAAAGAAAGATTCTTTATCAGATGGAGGATATTGTTGATCTGATCACATCTCATAAAAAAGAAATGAGTCAGCTATCGCTGTTTGATTAGATTTTGTGCTATAATATCCGCATGGAATTAAAAGCAATTACAACACCTAAGAAAATTGAAATTTTAAAGGCTATGGGAATTGAAAGTGTCGAAGATGTCCTCGTTCACTATCCTTTTCGTTATGAAAATCATGAGCGTAAACCAATAGAAGATTGGAAAATTGGCGAAAAGGTCTTTACTAGTGGTGTTATCTGTTCATCAGCACGTGTTATTCGTCTTGGCGGTAAGAAAAGTATGACTCGTTTTTCAATGATGATTGATGAAGAGGAATTTCTTTGTAGTATTTTTAATCGGCCATGGACCAATATTTTTCCTGTTGGTAAGACGATGACGATCAGTGGTGTTTATCAGGGAAGTAATAAGATCACATTGACAAATATCAATTCATTGCCAATTGATGATCAGCTTGGGTTACAGCCTGTTTATTCTACGACCCAATCTCTTTCTCAAAAAGATTGGATCAAGCTGATTGACAAAGCATTAGAGGTTTATTTAGATAAGATCGAAGAGCGGATTCCTGAGGAATACCGCTTAAAATATAGGTTATTATCAAGAAAAGAAGCACTTTATTATATTCATAAACCTAAGACACATCATGCTCTTGTTCAGGCACTTAGGACATTAAAGTATGAAGAATTTTTGATTTTTCAGTGCTGCATGCAGATCGAACGCAGTGAAAATATGAAAAATCAGGGTGTAGGCAAAGAGTTTTTAAATGATGATGTGTATGAACTGGCTCGTAATCTTTCTTTTGAACTGACTGAAGATCAAAAGAAATGTATTGATGAAATTTTAAGTGATCTGCATGCTTCGACCTGTATGATGCGTTTGCTTCAGGGAGATGTGGGATGTGGAAAAACACTGGTGGCAGCGTTTGTGGCTTATGGCTGTGTTTGTGCACATAAACAGGTAGCCTTTATGGCACCAACAGAAATCTTGGCGAAGCAGCATGCTTCCTCTCTTTCAAAAGTCTATGAAGGTTTTGGTGTACGTTTAAAACTATATTGTTCTTCTTTGAAGAAAAATGAAAAGGAACAAATCTTAAAGGAACTTAAAGAGGGGCAGATTGATATTTTGGTAGGAACACATGCCTTATTTCAGGATGATGTATATTATGCTGATTTAGGCTTGGTGATCACGGATGAGCAGCATCGTTTTGGTGTGGAGCAACGACGGAAACTTTTAAATAAAGGAAAAAAGGTCGATATGCTTTTGATGAGTGCTACACCGATTCCTCGTACACTGGCTTCTTCGATTTATGGTGATCTGGATGTTTCGACGATTCGTGAGTATCCGAAAGGACGAAATATTACTCAGACATATTATATTGCATCCAAAAGCATGAAACCGATCTTAAAGGATGTGCTTTTGAAAATTCATGAGGGTGAACAATGTTATGTTGTTTGTCCAAGTATTGAAGAAAATGAAGATTATAAAATGAGTAGCGTCATTTCAATTTATGAAGGAATGTGTAGTGTCTTAAAAGACTATCATATTGGTCTTCTTCACGGTCAGATGAAAAGTGAAGAAAAAGATGAGGTCATGGGACGTTTTCTTTCACATGAACTGGATATTCTTGTGGCTACGAGTGTGATTGAAGTGGGTGTTGATGTGAAAGATGCCAATATCATGGTGATCTATGATGCTCATCGTTTTGGGTTGAGTCAGATTCATCAGTTGCGTGGACGTGTAGGCAGAGGAAAACGCCAGGGTATCTGTTATCTTTTAAGTGATACAAAAGATGAAGAAAGCATTGCCCGGTTAAAAAAGCTGGAAGCCTGCCATGATGGTTTTGAACTTTCAATGTATGATCTACAGATGCGAGGTCCGGGAGATATTCTTGGTAAACGACAGAGTGGATTGCCGAGCTTTATATTGGGTGATCTGATTCAGGATTCTAATATTTTGAATCGTGCACGTGATGATGCAATGGAAATTGTAAAGAAAATAGAGGATTATCCAAACTTAAAAAAGATTTGTGAAAAATATACTTTAGAAAATAAATATCTTGATTAAAATATGATATAATGGGGGAACATGGAGGAAATATGGAAATATTCGATTGGCTTAAAGAAAGAAATATTGAGGTAAATGATAAAAGTCTAATACAGAATGCATTTGTTCATTCATCTTATGTGAATGAACATCGTACTTTTAAAAGTGATAATGAGCAATTAGAATTTATGGGGGACGCTGTTTTACAGGTTTGGTCGGCAAAAAAACTTTTTGAGCTTCAGCCGCCTTTAGATGAAGGACATATGACAACATTGCGTGCCCAGCTTGTGAGTGAGGCAGCCTTGGCCCAATATACACGTGAATTGAAATTAAACCAGTTTTTATTATTAGGGGTCGGTGAAGAAAAAACGGGTGGACGTGAACGTGAATCGATCATGGCCGATATGTTTGAAGCTTTTATCGGTGCTTTATACCTGGATAGTGGTTTTGACAATGTCTGCAAGATTTTAGAAAGTGTGATCACGCCACATATCTTAGCGCCTAAGGCTGAAAATCTTATTGACTATAAGACTAAGCTTCAGGAATATGTACAAGCAGATGCCCGCAGAACGGTTAGTTATGAGGTCATTCATATGGAAGGGCCAAATAATCAGCCTGTGTTTGAAGTCATTGTGAAAATGGATGATATTACGCTTGGCAGAGGTAAAGGACCTTCCAAGAAAAAAGCTGAACAGGCAGCTGCAAAGGATGCTTTTGAGAAAATGGTGAAATAGCCATTTTTTTAGAGAGGAGGTTTTTCATGAATATTGAGTATCTGTTGAAAGAGTTAAAAATGGATGAAGAAAGCTCGTATTTTCAAAAAGCACAATTGGAAAAGCCTATTTACTATAAAAGCGCTCAAAAGCTTTGTATTCATCTAAGACTTGAAAGAGTGCTGCCTTTTCAGGTATGGAGAATGTTGAAAGATCGTCTGATGAAACATTTAAAATGCAGTGTAGAGATAGAAATCAGCGTTCAAGATATGAGTTTTGAAGATAATCTTATCAAAGAGTATGCCGAAGAGTGTATCGTTTTGAATCATTTGCGTTTACATAGTGATATTCATCAGGGAAAGATGAAGATCAGTGATGATCAGTTAGAAGATTTTTATGTGCTTCAGGAATGGTTAAAAAGAGCTGGCTTAAAATTAGAAGAAGAAAAAGAAGAAGCTATTTTTAGGGAAGAAGTGAAAAAGGTAAAAGCTCCAAAAGTGACGTTTACACCTGAAGTCAATGTAGAAAAAAAGAAAACGTATGTTCCAAGAGGTAAAAAATCATATCTGCCTCTGTCTCTCCATGAGATTCATGAAGCTTGTGAAAATGTAGAGATATGGGGAGATATTTTTGAAATTGAAATGCGTCCGGTAGGAAAAAGCATGCTTCAAAGCGTTTATCTGGCAGATGATGATGACGCGATCGTCATGAAACGTTTTTCTGGTGCCCGTCTAAGCGAAGAAGAAATGAATCAGCTCAAGGTAGGCCAGCGGATACGTGCTTATGGAAGAGTCGTGGATGACTCTTATTTACGTACTCTTGTTTTCATGCCGGATAAAGTGGAAGTGATCGAGAAAAAGATGCGTGAAGATACTGCTGAAAAGAAAAGGGTAGAACTTCATTTGCATACGAAGCTTTCCGAAATGGATGGTGTCAGTGATATTTCACAGTATATCGATCAGGCAGCAGCCTGGAATCATACGGCCTTAGCGATCACGGATCATTTAGTTGTACAGGATTTTCCAAAAGCCCAGCGTTATTTAGAGAAAATCAATAAGGGCAGAGAAAATCCGATCAAGATGCTTTATGGTGTTGAGATGAACATGGTGGATCCTGAATTAAATATAGTGACCCATCCAAATGATACAAAGCTGGAAGAAGCCAGCTACTGTATCTTTGACCTTGAAACAACGGGTTTATCAAGTCGTTATGACCACATTATAGAGTTTGGTGGCGTGATCGTTGAGAATCGTGAAGTAAAGGGTAAATTACAAATGTTTATCAAGCCGCCGGTTGCTTTAAGTGCATTTACGACAAATTTAACGAATATTACAGAAGATGATCTGGAAAATGCTTTGCCTTTTGAACAGGCTGCTGATCAAATCTTAGAATTTATTGGTGATCGAGTATTAGTGGCCCATAATGCTTCTTTTGACGTGAATTTTATTAATGATTCATTGGTTCGTATTGGTCGGAAACCACTAGAAAATCCAGTGATCGATACACTTGATCTATCTTATTCATTGCATGCGGATCGCAAGGCCCATCGTCTTGGTAATATTGCTCGTATCTATAATATTAAATATGATGAAGAAGTAGCTCACCGTGCAGATTATGATGCCCAGGTGCTAAGTGATGTTTACTTGAATATGCTTAATGAACTAAAAGATGTGGAAACGTTAAATGATCTTGCTCATTTTTATACAGAAGCTTGTTTTTCTAAAGTAAGAACGAAACATATCATTGTTTTTGCGAAAAATAAAGCAGGTTTGAAATCTCTTTTTGAACTGATTACATTATCACATACCAAGCATTTGGCTTATAATGGAAAAAATAGTGCCAATATTGTGGCAGAACCCCGTATTTTTAGAAAGGAGATTGAAGAAAGAAGAGAAAATCTTCTTTTAGGAAGTGCCTGCAGTAATGGAGAAGTTTTTGAGATTGCACATACTCGCAATGAAGAGCAATTGAAAAAAGTTGTTTCTTTCTATGATTTCATAGAAATTCAGCCATTGGAAAACTATCGTTTTTTAATTGAAAGAAATACGATTGCAAGTAATGAACGCTTGAAAGAAATCTTATCAGGTATCATAGCGGCTGCAGATGAATTGGGAAAACCAGTCGTTGCGACAGGGGATTGTCATTATGCAGAACCTTCTCAAAAGAAAATTCGTGATATCTATATCAATTCTCAGGCGATTGGTGGAAAACGTCATCCTTTATATATCTATGATGCACAGCGGCGCAGAACGACCGTCAATCCGGATCAGCATTTTAGAAGTACTAATGAAATGCTGGAATGTTTTAACTGGCTTGATGAGAAAAAAGCGTATGAGATCGTTGTTGAGAATACAAATATGATTGCTGATCAGATTGAAAAGATCAATCCGGTCTATGATACGCTCTTCCCGCCTAAGATGGAGAACTCAGATAAGAAACTGGCGGAGATCTGTTATGAAAATGCATATAAGAAATATGGAAATCCACTTCCAAAGATCGTTGAAGATCGTTTGAAACGTGAGCTGGATTCCATCATCGGACATGGCTTTTATGTTGTTTACTATATTTCGCATCTATTAGTGAAAAAGAGTCTGGAAGATGGTTATATGGTAGGTAGTCGAGGATCTGTCGGCAGTAGCTTTGTCGCAACTATGGCGAATATTACAGAGGTAAATCCATTAGCGCCTCATTATGTCTGCCCAAAATGTCATTATGTTGAATTCTTTACCGATGGCTCTGTTGCCAGTGGTTTTGATTTACCGGATAAAAAATGTCCAAACTGTGGTGAGATCATTCGTGGGGATGGACAGGATATTCCTTTTGAAACTTTCTTAGGTTTTGAAGGGGATAAGGTTCCTGATATCGACTTGAACTTCTCAGGTGACTATCAGCCACGTGCGCATAATTATCTAAAAGAAGTCTTTGGTGAAGATCATGTATTTAGAGCAGGTACGATCGGTACGGTTGCTCAGCAGACAGCTTTTGGTTATGTAAAGGGTTATGAAGAAGAAATGGGGATTGAGGGTCAAATGCGTCAGGCACAGGTTCTTCATCTGGCGAAAGGATGTGATGGTGTCAAACGTACGACCGGACAGCATCCTGGTGGTATCCTGGTAGTACCGAATGAATTTGATGTACATGATTTTACACCAGTGCAGTATCCTGCCAATAACCCATTTGCAGATTGGAAAACAACTCATTTTGAATTCCATGATATTCATGATAACCTTTTGAAATTTGATATTCTTGGTCATGTCGATCCAACAGCGATGAAGCTTTTGGAAGAACAAAGCGGGATCGATCCGAAAACGATCCCGATGAATGATCCGGAAACGATGAAAATCTTCTCAAGTGTCGAAAGTTTACATATTGATACTTCCAAAAATACAGAGGTTACAGGAGCTGCCGGTATTCCGGAATTTGGTACACCGTTTGTTCGTGGTATCCTGGAATTGACAAAACCAACGACCTTTGATGAATTAGTACGTATTTCTGGTCTTTCTCATGGTACGGATGTTTGGCTGAATAATGCCAAGGATTTGATTGATAGTGGTCAATGTACATTGAAAGATGTTATCGGATGTCGTGATGATATCATGGTATATTTGCTGCATAAGGGACTTCCTGCCAAATTAGCTTTTACGATCATGGAAAGTGTTCGTAAAGGTAAAGGATTAAAAGATGAATGGAAGGAAGAAATGAGCAAAAAGGAATATAATATTGATCCTTGGTATATTGACAGCTGTTTAAAGATCAAGTACATGTTCCCAAAAGCTCATGCTGTAGCTTATGTTATGATGGCGGTTCGTATTGCCTGGTTCAAGGTACATCAGCCTCTCTATTATTACTGCATGTTCTTCTCGATTCGCTGCGATGCCTATGAGATTGAAACGATGATTGCCGGTGAAAATATGATACGCTTAAGAATGAATGAGATTTCTCAAAAGATGTATTCTAATGAGCATAAAAATGAAGTATCTAAAAAAGAAAAAGATATTTATTCTACCTTGGAACTGGCTTTAGAAATGGTATTGCGTGGTTATCGAATCGGTAATATCGATCTGAATCGTTCGCAGGCAAGTACCTTTATCGTGGACCCTGATCATAAGAACACGATCATACCTCCTTTCTCAACAATTGATGGGTTGGGAAGCAACGTTGCAGAAACGGTTGTTGAAGAAAGAGAAAAACGTCCATTCTTATCAAAACAAGATCTGATGGCACGCACCTCTTTAAATGGAACCCATATCAAGAAATTGGAAAGCATGGGAGTATTAAAAGGTCTTCAGGAAGAAAATCAAATGTCATTATTTTAAAAGTAAAAACTGCAAGTTAGATATTTTGGTGATATATCTGTTTGCAGTTTTTTGTTATTCAATATTTTTTTGATCATAGTTGCCAATGATCTGCTCAGTCTTAGATACAGTGATGAATATCTGGGGATCAATAAGCTGTGCTTCTGTTACAAGTTCATTGACTTCAAATGAGTTACAGACAAGGATCAGCATGCTTTTTTCTTCTTTGGTATAGGCTCCTTGTGCAAAGAGCTGGGTAGCACCGTGATTGGTCGTTTTAAATATCAGGTCACTGATTTCTTCAGGTTTGGAGGTAATCAGACGTAAAGATACAAGCTTGTAGCGGTCATGAAAATTGTTGATGATATAGGTTGCCGCAAATTGGTAGATCATGGAATAAAAAGCATCATAGAAACCGAAATAAATACCGGCAATGATAAGGATAAGAATATTGAAGATCATGATCTGATTCCAGAAAGGCTTATTGTATTTATGAGACATATAGATGGCGATAAAATCCATACCGCCACTGCTGGCATTTGCCTGTAAAGCCAATAAGCTTGAAAAGCCTGCAATAACACCTCCAAAAAGACTCAGAAGCAGAGGATCATCAACAAGAGAAAAGCGTGGAATCAGGGTAATGAAAAAAGAAACGAGAACAAATTGTAAACCTGAATAGAGAAGAAACTTTTTGCCTGCTACTTTTCTTACTAAAAAAATTGAACCAAGGTTGAGTATCAAATATAGAAAGTTAAACGAAAGATCAAAATTCAAAAATTTCAGAGATAGCCGGCTGGTCAAAACAGCGATCCCTAGAAAACCCGATGGATATAGATGAGCCGTTTCCACGAATCCTTGAACAGCAACTGCTGAAAGAAGACTGGAGAGAATGACGAGAAATAGCGATTTAAGGTGTTGATTAAATAATTGATTTTTGGATTTATTTATATGATTCATAATTGTCTCCTTTTTTAATGATGTTGTTATACTATTGAAAGAATCGTTTGTCAATCAAGATTTGAATTATTTATAGTTTAGACTAGTCAATTAAGAAAAAAAAAGCTATAATATTAAGGTAAGCGATTACAATTGCTAGGAGGAATTATTAATGACAAAATATGTTTATCTGTTCTCTGAAGGTAATGGCCAGATGCGTGAGCTTTTAGGTGGAAAAGGTGCAAACCTTGCGGAAATGACAAAATTGGGCATGCCCGTTCCTTTTGGTTTCACTGTAACAACTGAGGCTTGTAACCGTTACTATGATGACGGGGAACAAATTCATGAAGACATTCAGAAGGAAATTTTTGAAGCGTTAAGCGAATTGGAAAAGAAAACAGGAAAAAAACTAGGAGATAAGGAAAATCCTTTACTGGTATCAGTTCGTTCAGGGGCCAGAGCTAGTATGCCGGGGATGATGGATACCATTCTGAATTTAGGTATCAATGATGAAGTGGTTGAAACGATTGCAGCAAAGACAAATAATCCACGCTTTGCTTATGATTCTTATAGACGTTTCATCCAGATGTTTGCAGATGTAGTTATGGGATTATCCAAGGCTCGTTTTGAAACAATTATTGATGAAATCAAAGCTGAACGTGGTGTGAAGCTGGATTCTGATTTAAATGCTGATGAAATGAAAGAAATGGTTTCAAAATTTAAGGAATTCTATCGTGAACAGCTTCATGATGACTTTCCTACAGATCCACGTGTTCAATTGATCAAAGCTGTTGAAGCAGTATTTATGAGCTGGAATAATGAACGTGCAATTTATTATCGTCAAGTTAATGATATTCCATCTTCATGGGGTACAGCCGTTAATGTTCAATCCATGGTTTTTGGAAATATGGGAAATGACTGTGGTACAGGGGTTGCTTTTACACGTAATCCAGCTACAGGTGAAAAGAAATTATTTGGTGAATTTTTAATGAATGCTCAGGGTGAGGATGTTGTTGCCGGTGTTCGTACGCCTCAGACAATTGATCAACTGAAAGAAGTCGCTCCTCATGCTTATGATCAGTTTGTGAAAATCTGCGGTATTCTGGAAAACCATTATAAAGATATGCAGGATATGGAATTTACTATTGAAAATGGAAATCTGTATATGCTTCAGACACGTAATGGAAAGCGTACAGCTGCAGCTGCGTTGAAAATTGCCTGTGATTTGGTTGATGAAGGATTAATCAATGAAGAAGAAGCTTTGATGATGGTAGACCCAAAACAGTTAGATGCACTGTTGCATCCACAGTTTGATGCCGATGAATTAAAGAAAGCTAAAGTTATTGCGAAAGGTCTTGCAGCTTCTCCAGGGGCTGCTGCCGGACAGGTATATTTTACAGCAGAAGATGCGATTGCTGCTCATAATAATGGTGAAAAAGTGGTGCTTGTCCGTCTGGAAACAAGTCCGGAAGATATTCAGGGTATGGCTGCCAGTGAAGGTATTTTAACTGTTCGTGGCGGTATGACAAGTCATGCAGCCGTTGTTGCTCGTGGTATGGGTACTTGCTGTGTATCCGGCTGTGATGATGTTAAGATCAATGAAGAAGCTAAAACGTTTACTGTTAATGGTGTGACTTATCATGAAAAAGACTGGATTTCACTTGATGGCTCTACAGGAAATGTATATGGTGAGGCTGTTAAGACCGTTCCGGCAACGATCAGTGGTTATTTTGAAAGATTTATGAGTTGGGCTGATAATACACGTAAGCTTCAGGTGAGAACAAATGCCGATACTCCTAGAGATGCGAAACAGGCTGTTGAATTTGGTGCCGAAGGTATTGGTTTGGTTCGTACAGAGCATATGTTCTTCGAAGGTGATCGTATCAGGGCTGTTCGTGAAATGATCGTTTCTAAGACTGAAGAACAGCGTCGTGTTGCTTTAGCAAAGATTCTTCCTATGCAGCAGGGTGACTTTGAAGCTATCTATGAAGTGATGCAGGGACTTCCGGTAACGATCCGTTATTTAGATCCGCCTCTGCATGAATTCTTGCCTAATACGGATGAAGAAATTGCCTCTTTAGCTGAGGAAATGAATATGACATTTGATGAATTGAAGAATGTCGTTGTTTCTTTACACGAATTTAACCCTATGATGGGTCACCGTGGCTGTCGTTTGGCTGTCAGCTATCCTGAAATTGCCGAAATGCAGACGGAAGCTGTCATTCAGGCTGCAATCAATGTCAATAAGAAACATCCTGAATTTGATGTTCATCCAGAAATCATGATTCCTCTTGTTGGTGATAAAGCAGAACTTAAATTTGTTAAGAATATTGTTGTAAAGAAGGCTGAAGAGGTCATGGAAAAGAATGGTGTCCATTTAGATTATAAGGTTGGAACGATGATTGAAATTCCTCGTGCTGCCTTATTAGCAGATGAGATTGCGGAGGAAGCTGAATTCTTCTCATTTGGAACGAATGACCTGACTCAGATGACTTTCGGTTTCTCAAGAGATGATGCCGGTGGATTCTTGAAAGATTATTATGAAAAGAAAATCTACGAACAAGATCCATTTGCCCGTGTTGATCAGAAAGGTGTAGGAAAACTGATCAAGATGGCAGCTGAAGGCGGAAGAGCCACTCGTCCTGATATCAAGTTAGGTATTTGTGGTGAGCATGGTGGGGATCCAAGTTCTATTGACTTCTGTCATCGTATAGGACTGACATATGTTTCTTGTTCACCTTTCCGTGTACCAATTGCTCGTTTAGCGGCTGCACAGGCTGCTATTCGCAATAAGTAATCATGTAAAGCAAGGTATGATTTCATATCTTGCTTTTTCTGATTTGTGATAAAAACAAATTTTGATATAAATCTTATATAAATTGAACCATGATTTTATCTTGTTTTGTATGATTAAGATAGCATATAATTAATAAAAAAGAGAGGGGGATAGGAATGCGTAAGAAAATAATGTATTTTGTTCTTTTTTCAATGATATTTCTATTTTTGCCTTCATTTAATGTAAAGGCAGATTCGACAGGGTATTATTATGAAAATATTGATATTCAAGTAGAAGTAAACTCTAAAAGAGAATTTAAGATCACTGAAACATTAGATGTTTATTATGAAGAAGAAATGCATGGAATTATTCGTAGTATTCCTGAAGAAAGTGATGTAGAAGGATATAAGATCACAGATATTCATGTAGAAGGGGCACCCTATCAAATAGAAGAAACCTACTCAGGTATTGATATAAGAATAGGTGATGAGGATAAAACAGTTACAGGAAATCAACGTTATGTATTGACTTATACGCTTGCGCATTATCAGGATTATGATCAGGACCATGATTATATTTATTTAAATCTAATAGGTGATGATTTTGATTCGCCAACCAATCATTTAAGTGCTCATATCGTATGGCCAGAGAATACAACAGTTGAAAATGTAACTCTTACTGAAGGATATTACGGCAGCAGAGATAATGAAAAATTAGATTATACAATAGGTGAAAACGAAATATTTATAGAATCAAATCAGACGATTGAACCATATGAAGCAGCAACTGTACAGATCCAGCTTAATCAGGGGGCATTCGCAGATGCACCTGTCTATGTATATCCGTATATCGTTCATCAGAAAACAATTCAGATTAGTATTGATGAAGCGCAAGATTTTCATGTAACGCAGACAATTCAGCTTACTGCAAATGAAAAAGATGTTTCTTATCCTTTAAGTCCTGATTTTGATGCTTTTTATAGTTCTGAAACAGAGGTGCGTGATTTTGAATGTCTTGTTAATAGAGTAAATCAGTCTTCCGAATATTATGCTCATTTAGATGAAGCAGGTGAATATACAATCGAAATGAATTATATATTACATCCAAAAATTATTTTTGACGGAGAATTAAATATGTCATTATTAGATCGATATGAGGATGCACAGACAGAAAATGTACATTTTGAGATTACAATGCCTGCACTTGCTGATCATAATGTTTTTATTGGAAGATATAATGATACATCTGATTCACAACGCTACGAAATTAGTGAAAATGGGAATACACTGATACTAACAACAAAAGATGTTTTGCAGCCGGCAGAAAGATTAGAATTTACGTTGTATTTATCTGCTGCTGATTTCTATCGTCCTACTCCGGCATCTATCAAGGTGATCCCTGTTTTAAGCATTGGATTGGTTATTATTGCTATCATCTTGCGATATGTCGTGATGAGGCCTCGTTTTGTGGAACCTGTTACTTTTTATCCTCCAAGGGGAATGAACAGTGCTGAAGTGGGTTATGTCATTGATAATCGCCTTTCTAATGATGATATGACTTCTTTAATTTTTTATTGGGCTGGTTTAGGGGCTTTACAAATCAAAGGGATCGATGATGATTTTACTTTGGTTAAAGTCAGTGAACTTCCTAGTCAATGTCCGATGTATGAGAAAAAATTATTTGAAAGTATGTTTGCTTATGGACATGACAATGAAGTTACTGCGGATGATTTAGAACATAGATTTTATGTTGATATCAATCGTGCAAAGAAAAAGATTATTCAGATTTATAAAGAAATGCCTATGTATGAAACTATCGGGAAAATAATGAAAGTTATTTTTTGCAGTTTGGCTGTTGTGCTTTTTTTAGCGATGGTGGCAGCTTTAAGTATGGCAGAATCGAGTGAATGGGTCAGTGAGTTTATTATTAAGCTGCTTTCTTTTTCCCCTGCTTTTGTATTTATGGTATTTATGGCATTGCTTTCAAGACTTTTCGCTACTAAGGATACAATTGTTTTCAAGTTTTTCTATTATCTTTTCCTTTTGTCACCAATTATCATATTTTTATTGATGATTAAAGTTATATCAGAAATCTATCAGATGCAATTGATCGTTGTAACTATAAGCTGTATATTCACATTTCTTATCGCAAAAGGAATAAAAAAATATACGCCTCAGGCATTAGAACTGGTTGGTCAATTAAGAGGCTTTAAACGTTTTATTAAGGAAGCTGAAAAAGATCAGTTGGAAAGACTTTTAGAAGAAAATCCTGAATATTACTATCATATTCTTCCTTATGCTCAAGCTTTGCACGTTACAAAGATATGGCAGGATAAATTTGATGATCTGACGGTCGAACCTCCTTCATATCAGACTGGTGATGTAATGACCTATGCAGCTTTTAATACTTTCGCAAGAACGGTGTCTCGTTCAATGAGCCATAGTATGGCTTCTCCTTCATCTTCATCCTCTGGAGGCGGTGGTGGCTTCAGCGGTGGAGGCGGAGGCTTCTCTGGCGGTGGAAGTTCCGGTGGCGGCAGCGGAGGCGGAGGCTCTCGCGGCTGGTAAAAAGATTTATGATTATTTGATGCAGAATATGTTAAAATAAGAAAAACAGGAGGGAAATATGAGAGCTAGACAAATAATTGATGAAGTCAATAAAGTTGTTGTTGGCAAAGAAAATGAAGTGAGTAAGATCATGATGGCACTTCTAAGCAGGGGACATATTCTGCTAGAGGACATGCCTGGTGTCGGAAAGACTACGCTGGCGAATGCTTTTGCGAAAGCGTTAGGACTTGAATGGCGCAGAATTCAGTTTACGCCTGATGTGTTGCCAAGTGATATCGTTGGCTTTAATGCTATTGATCAGAATAGTGGTAATTTTGTATTACATAAAGGAGCTGTTTTCTGTAATCTTTTCTTGGCTGATGAAATTAATCGTACTTCAAGTAGAACACAATCTGCTTTATTAGAAGTCATGGAGGAAAACCAGATAACTGTAGATGGGGTTACTTTTCAAGCGTATGATCCATTTAATGTTATAGCAACCCAAAACCCTTTTGGATCTGCAGGCACCCAGCTCCTTCCGGAGAGTCAGCTGGATCGTTTCATGATCTGTCTTTCGCTCGGTTACCCAAGCGCTGAAAATGAAGTTGAAATTTTAAGACGTAAACAGCATCCTGAGAATTATCAGATTTCACAAGTAGTTACTGCTGATGAATTGCGGGAAATGCAGAAAGAAGTAGATCAGATTTTTGTTCATGATGAGATTATGAAATATGCTGTTCAATTAGTGTATATGACACGTTCTCATTCTCAGCTTTCAATGGGAGCTTCACCACGTGGATCAATTTGTTTGATTCAAATGGGAAAAGCAAATGCTTATCTTCATGATCGTAATTATGTTATTCCGAAAGATATACAAGAAGTCTTATTTGATGTTTTAGGACATCGTATCTTATTGGCGAGTGCTCGACAATCAAAAGAAAATGATTTAAAAAGGCAGATTCTTCAGGAAGTTCTGAATTCTGTTCAGCAGCCTTCGCTGAGTGAAAATAATGCTGGCTAGACGTTTGTTTGTTTTACTGTTAACTTTTCTTCTTATCATTGTTTTTCTTATAACAAGAGCCTACTACTTATTGCTGCTGATCGTGCTTTTGTTTTCAATGATGTTGATAAGTCTTTTCAGCATGCTCATGATGCATCATAAAATTACATTTCAATTCGTCAAACAAGAAAAAAATGCTACATTGGTATTTATAGGGAAAGGTATTTTTCCTATAGGGCGAATGAAAGTGGATATTGTGATTCATAATCTTTTTTTGGATACCTCTTTTTCACAATCTAAACAATTTCTTGTTAGTGGAGACAAGGTAGTGATACCTCTGGATGAATCTAATTTTAAATTAGGTAAATCAGTGATTTCTATTAAATCATGCAGAATCATTGATATGCTAGGCCTTTTTTCAAAAAAAATAAAATATCAGGAAACGATGCAGGATATTTGTTATCCATATATTGATGAAGTTTATCGCAGATTAAATTCTCAGATAAATGAGAAGCTTCAGTATTATAATTATCAAAAAAAAGATGATTATGATCTTCGTGAATATCGTGAGGGTGATTCGATAAAGGATATTCATTATAAGGTGAGCTATCGTCAATCAAAATTAATGATCAAAGATAAACATAAAGATTCAAGTATGACGATGAAATTGTTTCTTGATCTTTCAAAAGATGAAGAATCCTGCCGACAGGTTCTTTCTTATTTATATCAATTTGTTTATCATCTGACATTACAAAAATCAAAGTGTCAGATACAATGGTATTCAAAAAATAAGCTGATGGAAGAAAAGATATCTGATTTAAAAGAGTATGAAAATGTATTAACGACTATTCTTTCAAATCCAAAAGCACTAGAGGGAAATTCTGTTCATTCTGAATGGGTGATTACTGATTTGGGTATTGAAGGAGGTGAATAAGATGAAAAAGAATGATCTGCTTACCTTTATTCTTTATTGCCTGGGGTGTATGCTTCCTCCTTTGATGCTTATTTATCATTTTGATATTTTAAATAGTGGTTTTGCAGCGTTTTTATTGCTGCTTATCATTACTGTAGGAATTTATTTCTTATGGAATTATGTAAAATATGTCTGGATTCGCTGGGCCATTTTAGTTGGCGGTGTGATCTTAGTTTTATTGAATCAAAGTATTTTGATTGATGCGTTAATGTACGTATACAATGAAGTTGTAGAGACATACGGAATATATACAGGATTAAATTTTCAAATATTTAATGTTTATTTTTCTGTGAATCAAATACAAAATGAAGTGTTGATGCTCCTTTTATTGCTTCAGATTTTTGTTTCAGAAATCATGTGTCTACTTTTTAACGGAAAAAAAACATCCTTGATTTTTACAGTTACTTTAATCTTTGTCTCTCCTTCTTTGATTTTTCAAATTCAATTAAATTGGTTTTTGATGATTTTGCAGTTTGCTTTCTGGTTTATGCTTTTTATTGTCTTGAATGATAAAAAGATCTTGATTGACTGGAAAGCAAGAGGCAGACAGCTTTTGATCGTAAGTCTTTCAGTTTGCCTGGTTTCGGGTGGTTTCATGAAAGTCCTGAGTGAATCAAGATTTAAAGCGATGGCTTATAAACCTTTTGCAATAGATTTTCTTTTGGATCAGGTGAATTCACTGATTACTTTTTTCTCAACATTACAGTTTGATGATGACCGGCTTGATTTAAATCTGGCAGGCAATCGTTTTTATACAGGTGTTCAGCATCTTGAAGTTCGACGAAATAGAAGAGAAGATTTATATCTTAAATATTATAGTGGAGCGATTTATGAGGATAATAGCTGGAAAGCTTTGGAAGAAGAAGCTTACTCAGAATTGAGTGAGTCGGAATTTGAACGTTCTTATGAATGGATCGTTAAATATGATGTTAGTTCTGTTGATACCGAAGATATTACCGTAACAGATTTAAGGTCAGGAAACGTTTATGCGCCTATTCCTTATTATTTGCGTTCTATTGATGCTGATTATATGATGAATCGTGATATTTTTATAAAGCTTCAGAATAAAAATGAAACAGCTGTTTATCAGGTATGGAATCCTAAAACAGTTACCTTTAATCGAAAATATGGAGGATATGCAAGTTTTGTAGATGAATATTATTTAGATGTTCCAAATGATGTACAAATACTCTTTAAAGATAAAATGGATCTTAGTCAAGAAAGGCTGTCAATAGATGAGGCAACAAGCCGTATTTTATCTGTTCTTAGTGAATATAGATATACGCTTGCTCCAGGTTCCATACCAGATGGAAAAGATTTTCTAGAATACTTCCTTCTAGAAAATAAAAGAGGTTATTGTGTTCATTTTGCAACAGCAGCTACATTGATGTTTCGTTATTATGGCATTCCTGCCCGTTATGCAGAGGGTTATCATGTAGATGCTTCTTCTTTTGATTCCTATATGAATGCAAAAGTTGTTGATTCTGATGCTCACGCATGGGTGGAAGTATTTGATGATACATATGGCTGGGTTCCTATCGAGGTAACCGTTGGCAGAATGAATCATTCGACATCGAATGAAACGCCAGATGAACCATCATCTTCTCAAAATGAACAGCCTAATGATACACCCAATAATCCATCTAGTGATCCTTCTGGAAATCAGCCGGATGATCCATCTGATGATCCAATAGAAGATAATCCTCCAGAAAACACCAATCAAATTTATTTACATATTATTGGCGTGATTTTAGCTATTGTAGTTTTATCATTGCTGTATATGCTTTATCGTATTCTGTATCGTCGTTTATTAAATAAAAAACTTACACAGACGAATCGTCAGCAAGCAGTTTTTGAAATTTATCGTTATTTATGCCATATAGAGAAATATCAGAAAGTGATCAATGAAAAAATACTTTCTTTATTTGAAAAGAACCGTTTTTCAAAAGAAGGTCTTGATGAAAAAGAATATGAAATTTTGCTTGATTTTGCAAGGCAGTCTTCATTTGAGGTTTATCGCTCATTGCCATGGCAAAAAAAGATTTTATACAAATATGTAAAATGTTTGATCTAATACTAAAATCCAACAATCTTTTTGCTTTCTTTAATTTAGAATGCACTCATGAAAGATATGATCGCATATAAAAATCACTATGAATATGTACATTTGCATTGCTGTTATCAAAATCTTTATGATGTTCTTTTAAGAATTGAATTTCTTGATTGTATGGAAAGAATGAAAAAGTATCCTATGACCCATGAACTGACATGGTATCAAAGAATTTCATTTTTCTTTCATCGTCTTCATTATTTTATCTTTGAGGCTGATTTAGAGATCTTGCGGGAAGCTTTTGATTCAATGCGTTTGGCTTATCAGGAATTAAAAGAGCTAGATGCTGATGAAGATATGTTGACAGATTATGTCTGGATTTTAGAAAAAATAAAAAAAATGATGATAGAAAAGGGCCATCTTGATTGAAAGATGGCTTTTATTTGATTATAATGAATGAAAATATAAAGGAGATATAACTATGAAAATAGAAGAGAGATTTTTAAATTATGTAAAATTTGATACAACTTCAGATCCTGACTCAGAAACGACCCCAAGTTCCATGAAACAAAAAAAACTAGCGCAGTTTTTAGTAGATGAGCTGCATGAATTGGGTATTGAGAATGCTTTTATGAATGAATATGGTGAGGTTTATGCACATATTGAAGCTAATAGTGATGTGAAGGAAAGAATAGGTTTTATCGCACATATGGATACTTCCCCAGATTGTTCAGGAAAAGATATTCATCCTCAGATCATTAGAAATTATGATGGAGAAGATATTGTACTAAATTCAGAAACAATCCTTTCACCTAAAGAATTTACAAACCTTTATCAGCATTTTCATCAGGATCTGATCGTAACGGATGGAACAACGCTTTTAGGAGCTGATGATAAAGCAGGGATCGCTATTATTATGAGCATGGCAGAGCATATCGTTAAAGATGATTCAATAAAACATGGATATATCGGTATTGCATTTACTTGTGATGAAGAAGTAGGACGTGGTGCAGATAATTTTGATTTAGAAACTTTTAACTGTGACTATGCTTATACGGTAGATGGTGGTGATATTAATGTCATTGCATATGAAAATTTTAATGCCTATGAAGCAATTGTTCATGTACATGGAAAAAGTGTTCATCCAGGTGATGCGAAAGGGAAAATGGTGAATGCCTCTTTGGCAGGAATGCAATTTCATGCGTGCTTAGATCCTTTTAAAGATCCAGCAGTGACTGAGGGATATGAGGGATTTCATCATTTGACTGATTTTGAAGGACAGTGTGAACAGGCAACGCTTTCTTATATATTACGTGACCATGATGAAAACAAATTAGCACAACAAATCAAAGAATTTGAAACTGCCAGAGACTTTATGAATCAGCGATATGGATATGAGGTCATTGTTTTGGAAATACGTGAACAATATAAGAATATGAGAAGTTATATTGAAAAAGATATGCGTTGCGTAGAAAGAGCCGTAAAAGCATTAAAGGCATGTGGATTAAGCGGAGAGAGTGAAGCAATACGAGGTGGTACAGATGGTGCGGCATTGACTTATAAAGGATTAAATTGTCCTAATTTAGGCACTGGCGGTGAAAATTATCATGGCCGATATGAATATGTGAGCATTCAAGATATGGAAAAGATGACTGAAGTACTGCTTAAGATCGTATCTGCATAAGTCAAGCCTTTTTATCTGATTGTTTTTGATTATAATAAAAAAGGGTGAATAATATGGAATTAGAATTAATAGCACAACAGCTGAATATAAAAAAAGAACAGGCAGAAGCAGCTTTAAAATTGCTTGAAGAAGGGAATACTGTTCCTTTTATTGCACGATATAGAAAAGAAATGACACAGGGACTTGATGAGGAACAGATTCGTAGCATTTCTGAGAAATATACTTATCAGCAAAATCTGGACAAAAGAAAAGAAGATGTTGCTCGTCTGATTGAAACACAAGGGAAGCTGACTGATGAAATCAAAAAGCAATTGGCAGCCTGTGTAAAGCTTTCACAGGTAGAAGATATCTATCGTCCTTATCAGCAAAAGCGTAAAACAAGAGCGAGCGAAGCAATATCAAAAGGTCTGAAGCCTTTGAGTGAGTGGATCTTAAAAAATAAAGATCATGATTTGAAAAAGGAAGCTGCCAAATATATGAATGAACAGGTGCCAACGATTGATGAGGCACTTCAAGGAGCAAGTGATATTATTGCGGAAATGGCAAGCGATCATCTTGAGATACGGCAGAAAATTTATGATTCGATGTTTCATTATGGCAGGATCGTAACCAAAGAAAAGAAGAAGCATGATGATGAGAAAAAGGTCTATCGGATGTATTATGATTTTTCAGTACGAGTAGATCGTATTGCGAATCATAATATTATGGCCATCAATCGTGCTGAAAAGGAAAAGGTCATCACATGTGAAATAAGTTTTGATCATCAATACTGTATAAACTATGCTATTAGAAAATTTGTTCGCTATCAGAGTGAAGAATGTAAAGTTCTTATAGAAAAAGCAGTCGAAGATGGATGTACCCGTTTAGCAATCCCTAGCATTGAGAATCAGATTCGTAGTGAATTGACTGAAAGAGCCCAAGCCAGCAGCATGGATGTATTCTCGATGAATTTAGAAAAACTCTTGCTTCAGCCACCTTTGAAAGATAAAGTGATTCTTGGCTTTGATCCCGCTTTCCGTACAGGATGTAAATTAGCAGTGATTGATCAGATGGGAAAAATGCTGGAAGTAAGTGTTATATATCCGCATGAGCCGAATGCTAAAGTGAAACAAAGCAAGGAAGAACTAAAACGATTGATTGATACTTATCATGTGGAAGTGATTGCGATTGGCAATGGAACGGCATCTCGAGAAAGTGAAAAGTTTGTTGCTCAATTTATTCAGGAATATCATTATGATGTTCAGTTTACACTTGTTAGTGAGGCAGGTGCTTCGGTATATAGCGCAAGTGAATTAGCTCGTAAGGAATATCCGGAATTAAGTGTAGAGAAACGAAGTGCCATTTCGATTGCTAGAAGACTGATGGACCCTTTGTGTGAATTGATCAAAATAGATCCGGAAGCGATTGGTGTAGGACAGTATCAGCATGATCTTCCTAATAAAAAATTAAAGGAACGTTTACATTTTGTTGTAGAAAAAGCAGTAAATTTAGTGGGTGTTAATATTAATACAGCCAGTGTTGAACTTTTAAAAAATGTATCTGGATTGAGTGCAGCAAGTGCTCAATCAATCGTAGATTATCGTGAAAATCATGGTAAAATCAAAAATCGCAGTGAAATTAAGAAAATTCCTAAGATTGGTGCTAAATCATTTGAACAGGCTGCAGGTTTTTTACGCATCATAGATTCCGATGAAGTATTGGATAAAACGGCCATTCATCCTGAAAGTTATCAGTTGACTTATAAAATATTAGAGGCTTTGAAGGTGGATAGCAGCGATATCGGTACAGAAAAAATAAAAGAAGCTTTAGAAAATTGTGATGAAGAAAAGATCAAACAGGAAACAGGTTGTGATGATTATACATGGAAAGATATTTGTGATGCTTTATCTTCACCATTAAGAGATTATCGAGATTCTTTTGATAAAGTATTATTAAAAAGTGATATCTTAGAGTTATCAGATTTAAAAATAAATGAAAAGCTTCAGGGAACGGTACGTAATGTTGTTGATTTTGGTGCTTTTGTTGATATCGGGCTGCATGATGATGGATTGGTTCATATTTCTAATATGACAAAGGATAAAGTTTCACATCCATCACAAATTGTGAGTGTAGGGGATATCGTTGATGTTTGGGTAAAAAAGATTGATGAAGAAAAACAAAAAGTACAACTTACGATGGTTGAACCGATTTAATCAAATAATGATTGCGATTAATGAAAAAATATGCTATTATACTAAAGGTTTCATTCTGTGATAGTTGAATCCTCAACTTCTGTCTCGGATTGAAACGGCAAAGAAATAGGAGGAAAATAAAATGATCAGTAGAGAAGAAAAAACAAGAATCATGCAAGAATTTGCGACTCATGAAGGTGACACAGGTAGTCCTGAAGTTCAGGTAGCGGTATTGACAGCTAATATCAATAACTTGACTGAACACATGAAGAAGCATAAACATGATTATCATTCACAGCGTGGTTTGCTTCAGATGGTAGGTCATCGTCGTAATCTTTTGGCTTACTTGAAGAAGAAAGATTTAAACCGCTATAGAAATCTAATTGAGAGATTAAATTTAAGAAAGTAGTGAAAAGGCATCGAAAGATGTCTTTTTATTGTTTCAAATGTGATGAAAATATGATAAGATAGACAAGGAAAATAGAGGTGAAAGAATGGCTAAACATACATATAGTTTAGATTTCTGTGGTCGGGTGATCACAGTTGAAACAGGCGAAATTGCCAAACAGGCAGGAGGATCTGTTTTAGTACGTTATGATGATACAGTTGTTTTATCAACAGCAACTGCCAGCAAACAGCCAAAGGAAGGAATTGATTTTTTCCCGTTGACTGTTACATTTGAGGAAAAACTTTACTCCGTCGGAAAGATTCCCGGTGGATTTTTAAGGAGAGAAGGACGTCCAAGCGAACATGCTACATTGACGGCACGTATGATCGACCGTCCGATTCGTCCGCTGTTCGCAGAGGGTTTTAGAAATGAAGTTCAGGTTGTAAATACTGTATTATCTGTAGATACAGATGTAACACCAGAAATGACAGCTATGTTTGGTGCATCATTAGCATTGTGCATCAGTGATATTCCTTTCAATGGACCAATAGCTGGAGTTTATGTTGGATATGTAGATGGTGAATATATTATTAATCCGACCGTTGAAGAAATTGAAAAGAGCCGCATCTTATTAGCTGTTGCTGGTACTAAAGAAGCTATCAATATGGTAGAGAGCAGTGCTAGTGAGGTAAGCGAAGAAGAAATGGTCGAAGCAATCATGTTTGGACATGAATATATCAAAAAACTATGTCAGTTCCAGGAAGAAATCATGCAAGATTGCGGCAAAGAAAAACGTGAAGTAGTTTTATATGCAATTGATGAAGAGTTAAATCGTGAAGTTCGTGATTATGTACAACAGCGCATGGTTGAAGCTGTTCGTATCCATGAAAAACTGGAGCGTTATGGAAAAATCGATGATTTAGAAGCAGAAACAGTTGCTCTTTATGAAGCAAAAGAATATGCAGACGAAAAAGAAAAAGCTCAGGTCTTAAAACAAGTACATGAAATTTGTCACAATATCGTTGTGGAAGAAGTTCGCCGCTTGATCACAGTAGATAAGATCAGACCAGATGGTAGAAAGATTGATGAAGTACGTCCATTAAATTCTCAGGTTGATTTGTTGCCTCGTGCTCATGGAAGCGCCTTATTTACTCGTGGAGAAACACAAGTTCTGTCAGTCTGTACATTAGGACCTGTCAATGACAATCAGATCGTAGATGATCTTACTGAGGTAGAAACAAAGCGTTTTATGCATCACTACAACTTCCCGCCATATTCTGTTGGTGAGGTAGGACGTATGGGTTCTCCAGGAAGAAGAGAAATCGGACATGGCGCTTTAGGTGAAAAAGCATTGAGTCAGGTACTTCCTTCATTAGAAGAATTTCCATATACGATCCGTGTCGTTGCAGAAGTATTAGAATCAAACGGTTCAAGTTCACAGGCATCTATTTGTGCCGGAACAATGGCATTAATGGCAGCAGGGGTTCCTATCAAAGCACCGGTAGCAGGTATTGCAATGGGGCTTGTAAAGGAAAAAGAAAACTATACGATCTTGACGGATATTCAAGGTATGGAAGACCATTATGGAGATATGGATTTTAAAGTTGCAGGGACTAAAAATGGTATCACTGCTTTACAGATGGATATCAAAATTGATGGAATCACTCGTGAAATATTAACAGAAGCTTTAGCACAAGCACACAAAGGTAGAGAGCAGATCATGGAAAATATGATGGGTGCTATCAGTGAACCACGTAAAGAAGTAAGTCGATATGCACCTAAGATCTATCAGATGACGATCTCACCTGAAAAGATTCGTGATGTTATCGGCCCTAGTGGTAAGATGATTAATCAGATCATTGCTGCATGTGATGATGTAAAAATTGATATTGACGATTTTGGACACGTCGTGATTTATCATATGGATCGTGAACCAATCCAAAAAGCAGCAGATATGATCAGTAATATTGTGCGTGAAGCAAAAGTTGGTGAAATCTATGATGCGAAAGTTGTCAGACTTGAGAAGTTTGGAGCTTTTGTAGAATTGTTCCCAGGCTGTGATGGATTGCTTCATGTTTCTAAGATTGCACATGAAAGAGTTGAAAAGCCTGAAGATGTTTTAAAACTGGGAGATATCGTAAGAGTTAAGGTTATGGAGATCGATGATAAGGGAAAAGTCAATGTATCTCGTAAGGCTTTGCTTGAAAAACCAAAACCTAAAAAGGTTAATAAAGAAAATGCTGAGTAATTATGAGATTTGCGCTAAACGCAAATCTCTTTTAAAAGGAGGCTGTATGAAAATATTGATACAAGATCGTTTTAATGATACAGAGCGAAAATTTTTAGAAGAAGGACTTATAGGACATCATTTAAAATTTGTTCAGAAAATTTCTCAGAAAGATGTTGATGAAGCTCAGATCATTTTAGGGAATCCATCGTCTGATTTAGATATAAAGAAAGAACATATAAAAATGATTCAGTTAAGAAGTGCAGGTAGTGATACTTTTGTAAACCGGATCCATCCTAATACGCTTTTATGCAATGCCAGTGGCTGTTACGGGGTACCTCTTAGTGAACATGTCCTTGCTCTTCTTTTGGCTCTTTCTAAAAATATTCCAGTTTATATACATCATATGGATCAGCACTTATGGAAAAATCTTCATCAGGGAAAAGAAGTTTTTCATTCTCGTGTTTGTATTGTAGGGTGTGGAGATTTAGGAACTCAGACAGCGAAAAGGCTGTGTTCTTTTGACTGTCATATTACTGGTATCAAAAGACGAAATACGAAGCAATTAAAATATTTTGACGAGATTAAGACGATCGATGAATTGGATGACATTATTGGTGATATGGATACAGTGATCCTTTGCTTGCCACATACAAAAGAAACAAAGGGTCTTTTTAATAAAGAAAGATTGCTTAAAATGAAGAAAGATGCCATTTTAATTAATGTAGGAAGAGGAAGTGCTATCATTCATGATGATCTTATTGAAGTTCTTCCATACCATCTTGGCGGTGTAGGTTTAGATGTAACAGATCCTGAACCACTACCTTTAGAGGATCCTTTATGGTCAAATCCAAAAGTATTGATCACGCCTCATAGTGCTGGTGGATTTACATGGAAAAGTACCCGAGACAAGTATATTCGCTTATGTCTTGAAAATGTACGTCGATTGACTGAAAACCGCCTATGTTTAAATCTGGTTGATTTGGATAGCGGCTATCGAATTGATGTGAAATGATTGAATATTGTGTTAAAGTAAATTGAATGTTTATACTAGTATGGGAGGAATTTTATGATTAAAACGATTGCCGAAGGTGTTACATTGAATTTTATTCAAAGTAAAAAGTTTAAAGATATCTGTATATCCATCAATTTTATAAATAAAAATGAAGAAAAAAAAGCAACTGAGAGATCACTGCTCTCAATGATGTTAATTGATCGCTGTAACCGTTATGATACTAAGAAAAAAATGAATGAGGTAGCTGATCATTTATATGGCTGTTCTCTTGGAAGCCGAGCAGTTACTTATGGAAAAGCACATTGCATAGAAATTCGTAGTAAAATTATTAATCCACTTTATATTCATGAAAATCACAATATTTTAAATGATTGGTTGAATTTTTTAAATGAGGTATTGTTTCACCCATTAATGAATCATGAAAAATTTGATGAAGATTTATTTCAGGAAAATAAAAGTATTTTGCTTTCAAAAATTAAACGTAAAGAAGATGATGCTCAAAGTTATACCGTCATGAAAGCTTTTGAAATAGCTGGTAAAGATCAGCCGCTTAGCGTTCGTGTAAGAGGAAGCAAAGAATCTCTTGAAAAGTTAAAGAAGGAAGATGTTACTTCCTGTTATCATTCAATGTTAAAAGAGGATCAGATTGAAATTATTGTTTGTGGTGATATCGATGAAAATGCTCTTTTTAAATTAGTGGCTCAGAAGTTGAATTTTGTTGATAGAAAAGTTAATTATGAAACGTTCTATCTTTTAAAGCCACAAGAATTTGGATTCAGCAGGGAAGAAAGAAATCAGCCCCAAACAAATATTGCTATGGTCTATGCAACTCAAACCACTGTAAAAGATCCCGATTATCCAGCTTTGAAAGTTGCTAATGGAATACTGGGTCAGCTTCCAAGCAGTTATCTTTTTCAAGTAGTTCGTGAACAAAATTCACTTTGTTATTCCATCTCATCAAATCTTATTTCTTATGATGGTGCGTGTTTGATTTCAACGGGTATTGAAGAAGAAAATATAGACAAGACATTAAACTTGATTCAAAAACAGATGGAACGTTGTAAACAGGGAGATATCAGTGATGATCTTCTTGAAACAACGAAAAAGATGTTGATCGGAGCATTGATGAATTCGCTTGATGAAATGAGCAGTATTATTGGTTATCAGCTAGGAAACTCTATATTAAAGCGCAATTATCCAATAGAAGAAAATATTCGATCAGTATCAGCTGTTACTAAGGAAGATGTAGTTAAGGTATTTCAAAAAATGACACACGTTGCTACTTTTATATGTGCTTCAAAGGAGAAAGCTTATGAATAAGGTTCTATCAGATAAATATAAGGAATGCTACTATGAAACAACATTAGAAAATGGATTAAGAGTAGTCATTTGGCATAAAGAAGGTTATGAAAAAAGTTTTGCAATCATGGCGACACCTATGGGAGCTTTTGATGTTTTACAGATTGATTCAAAAGGTAATGAGTATACATATCACTCAGGTGTGGCCCATTTTCTTGAGCATAAGATGTTTGAATGTGCACACCGTGATGTAATGGAAGATTTTTCTAGAATGGGAGCAAATGTGAATGCAGCTACGACTTATGATATGACTTGTTATTATTTTCAGACAAGCCATGACTTAAAAGAACCGTTGAATTTACTTCTTGATTTTACTCAAAGCTTAGATATCGATGAGAAAAGTGTTGAAAAGGAAAAGGGAATTATCATTCAAGAATTGAATATGTATCAGCAGATGAGTGACTTTCGTCTTGTTAGAGAAAGCTTTGCGGCACTCTACCATGAACATCCTCTAAAATATGATGTTGGAGGTACGACTCAAAGTGTTAATGAAACAACTTTGGATGAATTAAAGCGTTGTTTCCATAACAATTATCATCCACATTCCATGATTTGTGTCGTAGTAACGGGTAAAAATCCTGATGAAGTAATGAATATCATTGAAAATAATCAATCTTCTAAGAAATTTGCGAATATTAGTGCGGCAAAACGTAAATATATATATGAGCCAAAAGAAGTAGTTAAAGAACATGTTGTTTTTGAAATGGATATTAATCGTCCGAAGGTAAATCTTGCTTTCAAATTGAAGGGTATTACTGATCCAAAAGAACGTTGTCGAACAGAACTTTATCTCCGTTTTTATTTTGATGCGTTATTCTCTTCTATCAATGATGAATATCAGGAATGGCTAGATCAGGAAATTATCAACGATTTCTTTGGATATGAATTTGATTTTGGTGAAGATTATGGCTACTGCATGCTTTATAGTGAAACGGATAAAATTGAAGAATTTAAACAAATGGTCTTTAAACAATTAAAAAAGATGAAGAGTACTCCGCTAAAGAAAGAGATATTTGATCAGTTAAAGCGAAGATATTATGGAGAAAATATACGTGAGTTGAATGATTTTGAGGGAATTGCTGTTACTTATATTCGTAATTATTTCAATCAGCTTTCGTTTTTTGAAGTATATGATATGATTGAAAATACAATGCTTGAAGATGTTTGTAAAGCTGTAGATAAATTAGATCTGACTCATTTCTCATTTATTGAATGTCAACCGCTTAGAGGCTAATGCCTCTTTTTATAATGGCGATTCAAATGAATCGCTGCTTTAAGAAAGAAAGGATACTTTTTCTGCGACAAATTTGTAAGCGATAAAAGGTTTTCCTTCGTTTGTTTTTAACTTTGAAGATTGAATACGTCCTTGAATACTGAGGATGTCACCTTCTTTAGAGTTTTCACAACAGATTTCCGCAGTTCCTCTCCATAATTCTACTTCAATCGTATCTTCGTCATAAAAACCTTCACTGTTGCGAAAGTTACGTTCGATATCAAGCGTGACACGAGAAAACTTGATTCCTTTATCTGTTTCTCTGATTTCGCTGATTTCTTTGAGTTTTCCTTCTACAATAAATGTATTAATCATAAATTGACCTCCTTTTCGTATACTAGGATATGATAAATGCTTTCTTTCGTCAAAAAAAGATATTTGTCCAGTATTATTTTTTTATAATGATAGAAAGGAATATAAAGAGATCTTGGTTTCAAATATTCATGATATAGACAAATT
Organism: Traorella massiliensis; assembly: GCF_900104665.1. GTDB lineage: Bacteria > Bacillota_I > Bacilli_A > Erysipelotrichales > Erysipelotrichaceae > Traorella > Traorella massiliensis. The sequence continues at coordinate 833,549 of NZ_LT629969.1, forward strand.
TTGGAAATAATAAAAAAACAGGCAAGAAATGCCTATTGTTATTATATATATAGAAAAAGCCCCATATGGGGCTTACGACTATCTGTTGTAGAATTCAACAACTAATGCTTCATTGATTTCCTGATTTAATTCACTACGTTCAGGATAACGTGTGTAAACACCTTTTTTAGCTTCTTTATCAACTTCTACGAAAGCAACTGTATTTAATGTAGCTTCTAATGCTTCATTGATAGCGCTGTTGTTCATCATAGATTCCTTTACAGAAATTGTCTGTCCTGGTTTGATCAGGCATGAAGGAATATCCACACGCTTACCATCTACTAAAATGTGTCCGTGATTAACTAACTGTCTTGCTCCTCTACGAGTTCTTGCAAAACCCATTCTGTAAACCAGGTTATCAAGTCTTGATTCAAGCATGAATAAGAAGTTGTCACCTTTAACACCTTTCATCTTACTAGCTTTTACGAAAGTGTTGTGGAACTGCTTTTCGTTAACGCCATACATGTATCTGATACGTTGCTTTTCTCTCAGCTGCAAACCGTAGTTTGTCAGCTTTACTCTTTTTGTTGGTCCGTGCTGACCAGGTGCATAATTTCTCTTTGTCAGTTCTTCGCCAGTTTCTAATACAGAAAATCCTAAACGGCGAGACTTCTTCCAAACAGGTCCTGTAATTCTTGCCATAATTTTTTCCTCCTATAATTGTTTTATGGTGTGCATAAAACAATAACAGATGCAAATCATCTGCCTGTGTGTCAATATTCGATTCTTTCACCAATGCAGCCGTGCTACTTGAATCACTCTTTGGTTATTGACGCAGATAGCCAGACTTTGCCTGCTGCCATCATTTTGACGCTTATTTATGATAACAGATTATGGAAATGAAGTCAAATAAAAAATGGCTTTAAATGGGGTTTTTAAGCTTTTTTTTACATGAATAAAAGGGTGAATGATCTGAATCGACTAAAAAGTTGAAGATTAGTGATTCAAGGCGGGAGTTTAACACCTTATCAAATTAATGATATTTAATATAAGGCTTAAAATAAGCTTTTTTTTAATGAAATTTTGTCAATTTTTATGTTTTTATATGTAGTGTTTTGTGGTATTCTGTGTTATAATATATCTGGTGATATTTTATGCGTGTCAGTATCAGTAAATCTACAAATGCAGAACAGGTTTATATTATTCATTCTTTCCGTGATAGGAATGGAAAAAGTACTTCTAAAATCTTTAAAAAGCTTGGTTCCATGGATCAATTGCTCCCTCTTCATGATAATGACAGGGATAAGGTCATTGCCTGGGCGAAACAGCAGGCTAAACTTGCTACCGATTCCTATAAAAAAGAAAACGAAACCATTTCTATCCCTTTTCATCCTAATATGCAGATCAAATTAAACGAGCAAAGAAATTTCAACTGCGGCTATCTCTTCCTTCAGTCGCTATGCTCTGATCTGCGTTTCGATAATATTTGCCGGAATATCAGGAATCGCCATGATTATGAATATCCTTTTCAGGATATCCTGCTTGATATGGTCTATGCCCGTATCCTTTATCCTGCCAGCAAGAAGAGCACTTATTCTTTTGCACAGACTCTTCTGGAACAGCCTGAGTATGATCTTCATCACATGTATCGTTCTCTTTCTGTCCTTGCAGGCGAGTCTGATTATATCCAGTCCGAACTCTATCGCAATAGTCATTTCGTACACAGCAGAAATACGAAGATTCTTTATTATGACTGTACTAACTATTATTTTGAAATTGAAGAATCCGATGAATTGAGGAAATATGGCAAGAGCAAAGAACATAGACCTAATCCTATCGTTGGAATGGGACTCTTTATGGATGCAGACGGTATTCCTCTTGCTTTTGATATTTATCCAGGCAGTCAGAATGAACAGAAAACTCTAAAACCTCTCGAACAGAAGGTCATCCGTGATTTCGAATGCTCTGAATTCATTTTCTGTTCAGATTCCGGACTCGCTTCTCAGGACAACAGGCTCTTCAATGACATGGGCGGAAGAGGCTATGTAGTTACCCAGTCACTGAAAAAGCTGAAACAGGAATACCGGGAAACTGCCTTAGATCCAAAACAGTTCAGAAAGCCGGGAAGTAACGAATGGATCGATATTTCTGCTCTGGATGAGACGAATCCTGAAGTATACGAAACCATCTACTATAAAGAAGTGCCGATCGAATCAAAAAAACTGTCAGAAACCATGATCGTTACCTATTCGCCAAAATACAGAGCTTATCAGAAAAAGATCAGAGAGCAGCAATTAGAACGAGCAAAGAAGCTGATCGAAAGTGGAGATAAATTGAAGAAGGAGAGAAGGAATCCGAACGATCCTGCTCGCTTTGTGAAGAAGACTGGTACTATGTCAAGAAAAAGTACCAGTTAAATTGATAGTTTTGTAATTTTGTAGTGATTGTATTTGACGATTGTAATATTCTTTTTCATATGAATCTGGACTCATGTATTGACAATGTCCATGTATTCTCACTGTGTTGTAAAATGTTTCTATGTATTCAAACACTAATCTCTTCGCTTGTTCATAATCCCATATTTTATATCTGTTTATCCACTCCCTTTTCAATAATGAATGAAATGATTCTATGCATGCATTGTCCCATGGTGTCCCTTTTTTTGAATAACTTCTCTTTAAATCTTTAGTTAATTCTCTGTATTCCTCACATGTAAACTGTATGCCGCGATCACTATGTATGACCAGTGGATGATTCACATTTCGCCGCTTCTTGGCTCTTTTAATGACTTCCAAAACTGATGAGGCTTTCATGTCCTTTGTAAGCACCCATGCTATGATCTTTCTTGAATACAGATCCATGATGCTCGTTAAATAGACAAAACCATCTGTATATGTCCATATATACGTGATGTCTGTACACCATGCTGCATCCGGCTTTTCAGGATTGAAATCCCTTTTGAGGATATTCTTGAGTTTGCTGCTGAAATCTTTTGATATCGTTGTTTTTGTTTTGGGCTTGATGTAGCACGCTTTTATGCCCATTTCATGCATATAATTGGTTACTGTCTTCTGTGATATTTTTAGTCCTTTTTGTCGGAGAATATATGTTATTTTTGGTGCTCCATAGACTTCCTTGCTTGTTTCATAAATTCCCCTGATCATCTTCTTGATTTTCTCCTTATTGCTCTGTTGCTTTGATTTCTTTCGATGGAGCCAGCTGGTCAAGCCACTTCGTGATATGCCGATAATCCTACATACTGACCTTATTGAAATGCCTCTTATTCCTATATTTTGTTCAACATATTCCTTTACTGCCTGATAGATGGCAGCTACTGGCTGTTGAGAATGTTCATAGCTTTTTTTAATATTTCAACAGCATCCTTAAGGTCTCTGTTTTCTTTTTTCAGACGTGCAATTTCCTTAGCTTCATCACTCGAAAAATTGCCAGAGCCCCTAAAAACATTCGATTTATCATCGGTTGAAGCATATTCATTCACCCATCTGTAAAGAGAACTTGTAGATATTCCAAGATTTGATGCCACCTCTTCACAGGTTAAATCAGGATGTTCTTCTTTGTATTTGACTGCATTTATTTTAAATTCTTTATCAATGACTTTCTTTTTACTGCTCATAGTATTCAAAACCTCTTTTCAATTTTATAAACAATATCTGTATATCTTTCTCGCAATAAAGATAGTCTTTTCTTTATTAAAAATCAAGATTGATCTTTGGAGAATTTCTCAGTTTAACTGGCCCTAAATTAATACTAGCACTAAGACATCAGTTACGGAATATGGCGAGGTAGCAGATAAAGAAATATATGAACTCGATAAAGACATGATAGACAAAGAAACTATGTATGATGGTTTCTATGCAGTGGTAACCGATATAGAAGGAGATGCAGCACAGATCATAAACATTAATAAGCGCAGATGGCAGATTGAAGAATGTTTCAGGATCATGAAAACAGAATTCGATGCAAGACCTGTATATTTGCGTAGAGAAGACAGAATCAAAGCACACTTTCTGATCTGTTTCATTGCACTGATGATCTTTCGATTACTGGAGATCAGGCTGGAAAAAGAATATACAGCCGAACAGATCATCAGCACACTGAAGAAGATGGAAGTATGTAGGCTAGAAGAATATGGATATATTCCGACATACACAAGAACAGAATTAACGGATAAATTACACGAAGTATTCGGATTCAGAACTGATACAGAGATCATCAAGAAATCAAAGATGAGAAGCATCATTAAAAAAAGTAAGGAAAAGCAATAAAATACTACATATCTTTACAAAACCAAAACCTCAGGAATAACCCTTAATCTCGGTGTTTTCTTGAGGTTTCTTACTTTTTAACTGTCAAAGATGGGATTATGGAAATGAAGTCAAATAAAAAATGGCTTTAAATGGGGTTTTTAAGCTTTTTTTTACATGAATAAAAGGGTGAATGATCTGAATCGACTAAAAAGTTGAAGATTAGTGATTCAAGGAATGAAAATTATGATACAATAATATAGTAAGTAGGTGGAACGATATGGATCAGATAAGAGAATTTTTAAATCAGTTTACAGGCAGCGATTCAATGCTGTTTATTGTTATAGGTGTATGTATTTTACTATTAATATTGATTATTATAGTAACGTTTTTTTCAAGAAAAAAGGTAAAGTTGATGCAGAATGAAGCAGAAACGCTGTATACTTCTATTAAAAGCATTTCTTTGCCTTTTAAAATGAATAAAGCAGAGTCGCTTGCGAGAGTCAATACTACTATCAAAGAAGCTGTTGAAAAGTCACGGGTGCAATTTGAAAGCGTACAGGAATGCCTTAAGGAGTGCAGCAGTGAATTAGGCGAGATCGATGACTTGATTTATGTACATAAAACAAAAGCAGCTAAAGTACAATTGGTAAGCCTGATTGAAAAACTTCACGGATGTGAAAGTGAAGCCAATACATTAAATGCAGTTTTAGACTCTATTTTGGAACAACAGTCAACACAGCGTGAACAGATCATTCGTTTACAAAATCGCTTCCGTGTCAATAAAGGCGTGATCGCCAGCAACAGAGAAATCTATAATAGCGGTATTGAAGTTTTGGAAGATCGAGTACTGACCATCGAGAAAATGTTTTCAACATTTGAAGAATGGATGTATGCGAGTGAATTTTCTAAGGCAGCGAAACAGCAGGAAGAAATCAGTGAGGCCATTGATGAACTTGAATTGCTGATGAAAGAATACCCGGCTTTATATGAAGAAGCTAAGCTCACATTGCCAAAGGCCATTGATGAAACGAGTTATGTATATTCGCAGGCTCGCAATAAAGGTGTTTATTTAGAACATTTGGAAGTGAGCAAAAATTTAGAAATTATTTCAGGTACGTTAAAAGACGATTTGAATCAGCTTTCAGAAGGTAGGGTCGATCATATCATGGATTCACTTTTAGAAAGCCGTAAACGTCTTACACAGTTAAAGGAACAAGTGATTCACGAAGAAAAAGCTTATGATGAATTGAGAAGCAATGTGCAGTTTTTATATGATCAGATCGATCATTTAGAAAAACAGCGTATCATGTTAAAAGAACTTTATGAAAAGAAAAAAGAACGTTTTGGTCTTAATGATATGAGTGTTCAGCTGGAAATGATCGATCAGGAAGTGAAAAAGCTTTTTGAGGATCGTGAAACGCTGAAGGGATGCATATTAGAAAAAACGATTCCAGCAACGACACTTCTTTTAAGCTATAAGGATCTGTCTGCGGATACCAATGAAGTCTGTGATCGCTTTGAAAAGATCAAGGAACAGCTGGAGAGTGCCTGCAGTGATGAAATTCGTGCTCAAAAACAGCTTTTAAAGCTGCAGCTGATCTTGAATGAAATTCATGTTAAGATGAATAAAAAGCGTTTGCCAAGTGTATCGATGACTTATTCAGATGATTATCATAAAGCTGAAATGATGGTTGCTGATATTGTACATATATTAAATGTTTCACCATTAGATATTGATGTCTTAAATGTGAAAATCAAAGAATCAATCGATTTTATTTATACGCTTTATAATTCAGTGAACAATTTAGTGGGTATGGCGACCATGGTAGAGAATACGATTGTTTTTGGTAATCGTTATCGTTCTACAAATGCTGAAATAGATAGCGAGCTGACACGAGCTGAACTTTGTTTTAGAAACGGACAGTATACGAAAGCATTGAAGATAGCCATTTCAGCTATCGAAAAGATACACCCGGGTTCTTATGAAAAACTTTTGAGAAAATCACAGGGAGTTTAAATTATGATCTTTTTTGATAGTGCATCAACGACACCTCTGCATCCAGAGGTGTTGAAAACGTATGTATATATACTAGAAAATTATTTTGCTAACAGTGATGCGCTTTATGATTATGCATTGAAAAGTTCATCACTGATGGAACAAAGCCGAGAACAGATTGCAAGCATGCTGAAGGTCAAAGATAATGAAATCTTTTTCACCAGCGGTGCCAGTGAAAGCAACAATATGCTGATCAAAGGAATTAGTTTTGCTTATCAGCATAAAGGTAAGCATTTGATTACTTCGGCAGTGGAACATTCTTCGGTAATGGGTGCTTTTAAGCAATTAGAAGAATATTTTGGCTTTGAGGTTACTTATTTGCCTGTTAATTCAAAAGGTGTTGTGGAATGTGAACAGTTAAAAAAAGCATTACGTCCAGATACGATTCTTGTATCAATCATGTCGGTGAATAATGAAGTAGGTTCTATCAATGATTTAAAAGCACTTTCGAAGATAGTTAAAACTTATTCTCATGCTTTTTTTCATAGTGACTGTACGCAATCGCTTGCCAAGATGGAAATTCCTATGGAATGCTTGGATGCAGCGAGTTTTTCAGCTCATAAGATTTATGGATGCAAAGGCAGTGGTTTTTTATATAAGAAAGTGAATATCCAGCTTTTGCCATTGATCAATGGCGGTCAGCAGGAAGAAGGACTTCGTGGTGGAACAAGCAATCATCCATGTAATATCGTTTTAGCAAAGACACTTCGTCTAGCAATGGAAAAAATGGATGAACATCGTCAAAAAGTGGCACAGTTAAATGATCTGTTAAGATGGGAACTGAATCGGATGGATGATATTATTATTAATTCACCTGAGGATGCTACGCCTTATATCTTAAACTTCTCTTGTACTTGCATGACAAGTGAAATCATGTTAAATGCGCTAAATGAAAGACAGATCTATGTGTCAGCACAAAGTACCTGTCATAGTAAAACTAAAAGTGTCAGTGAAGTTCTTTTAGCTATGGGAATCGGTCAAAAAAGAGCCTCACAGGCAATTCGCATTTCTTTCTCCTATTTAAATACGGAAGAAGAAGTAATTGAATTTATTAGAAATTTAAAGGAGATCTTAAATGAGTATCGAATCAAATAAATTAGTAGTGGATCATATTCTTGTTCGTTATGGAGAATTATCAACTAAAGGTAAAAATAAAAATGATTTTATCAAAAAGCTTTTAGTGAACATTAAAAATGCATTGCGGACTTTTGATCAATTAACTTATGAAAAAAGTTATGATCGTATTTATATCATGTTAAATGGTACAGATCCGGATGAAGTGGCTGTATATCTTCGCCAGGTATTTGGGATCAGTTCTTTTAGTTATGCAATAAAGATAAATAGTGAATTAGAGGATATGGTCAAAACAGGTGTAGAAGCAGCTAAACAGTCACAGGCAAAAACGTTTAAAATACAGGCTAGACGTCATTATAAGCCATTTCCATATATTTCTGATGAAATTAATCGTGCTATTGCCTCTGAAATTCTAAAAAATACAGATATGAAGGTGGATGTTCATCATCCTGAACTATTGCTGATGGTAGAAGTACGTCAGTTTGATACTTATATCATGCCGAATAAGATCAAAGGAGCCGGAGGCTATCCTGTTGGTATTGGCGGTAAGGCGATGGTAATGCTTTCTGGAGGTATCGACTCACCGGTGGCAGCTTATCTGATGATGAAGCGTGGTATTCGAGTGGAATGCATTCATTATGCATCACCTCCTTATACTTCTTCGCAAGCTCGTCAGAAGGTTCTTGAACTGGCACGTATCGTCAGCCTTTATCAGGGGCACATTCGTTTGCATATTGTACCATTTACGGATACACAGCTCGCTATTTATAAAAACTGTGATGAAAGTTATGCGATTACGATCATGCGTCGTATGATGTATCGCTTAGCTGAAAGACTCAGTGAAAAACAAAACTGTAAGGCAATTGTTAATGGAGAAAGCATCGGTCAGGTAGCAAGTCAGACACTTGATTCTATGGGGGCTATCAATGAAGTAGTAAAAATACCTGTTATTCGTCCATGTGTGGCTATGGATAAATTAGAAATCATTGATCTGGCTAATAAGATTGGAACTTATGAAACAAGCATTTTGCCTTATGAGGACTGCTGTACGATTTTTACACCTAAAAATCCTGTAACTAAGCCAACAATTAAAAAATGTGAAAAACTTGAAAGCCGCTTTGACTTTGAAGCATTGCTTGAAGAGGCTTTAGAAAAGGCTGAAACCGTAGATGTTTATCCAACAAAAAAGGTTGATGAAAATATCTTTTAAAAAGTTGGTATATAAGGTTTAAAAGCACTCACTCTATTAGTAGAGGTGAGAAAAATGCAGAACAATCAAAACAGCAAAAATCAGAATATCCTAAACAAGAATCGACTCAATCAGAATGATCCAAGCAAAAAGAACAATTCTCTTAATAAACAGCAGCAGAATAATCTGTTTCAGTTTGAAATGGGAAATGAACTAGGAGCTGATGTTGAGCAGGAAAAGACGATGTTTAAAGATGAATATTGTAAAGATAAGCTTATCAGCAATAATAATCAGAAACGTCAAAACAACAATTTTAATACAAAGAAAAATCAGTTTAAATAAGTAATTGCCAGATGTCAAAACGACATCTGGTATTTTTCTTGGTAACTGTTATAATGGATAGGGGAGGGATGATATGAGAGATTTTTTGATAAACGAGAATGATGCTGACCAGCGTCTTGATAAATATATTCAAAAAACGTGTAAGAAGATGCCGAAAAGTCTGATGTATCGTCTGATTCGTCAAAAAAAGATCAAAGTAAATCGTAAAAGAAGTGAACCAAATGCCATCCTCCAAAAAGGAGATCAGGTTCAGATGTTTATCAGTGATGAATTTTTTAGTGATGAGAAAATGGATCTGTCACGTATTTCAAAATTAAATGGCATTATATATGAGGATGAACATTTTTTAATTTTAGATAAAAAGACAGGTATCATTGTTCACAGCAATGAAAAGTTTCAGGAAGATACATTGATCGATCAGGTATTAAAATATCTGATTGATACGCATCAGTATGATCCTTATAAAGAAAATAGTTTTACGCCGGCTTTTGCGAATCGCCTTGATCAGAATACAGGTGGTCTTATCATCGCATGTAAAAGTGCGAAAAGCTTACGCCTCATGAATGAAATGATACGATCTCATCAGGTTGAAAAGCATTATTTATGTATCATAGAAGGAAAAATTAAAGATGGCTTGTATAAACATTATTATATAAAAGATGAAGAAAAGAATAAGGCTTTGATTTTTGATGAGCCTAGAAAAAATAGTGTTGAGGTATCCTTAGGGCTTCAGACGTTACATCAGGGAAAACAATATGCTTTGTTAGATGTCCATTTGATTAGTGGCAGGTCGCATCAGATTCGAGCTCAGTTAGCTCATTTGCATCATCCATTGATCGGCGATGTAAAATATCATGGTAAAAAAATCATGAAGCATCAGGCGTTATATGCCTATAAGCTTTCTTTTCATACAAAGGAGGCTGGCTTTGAATATCTTAATTCAGTTAAAATTGTCCAAAAAAATAATTTTGTAATTCAAAAATATAAAAATCTCGAAAATGTTGAAGTTGAAATTGATTAGGAGTATAATAGGTCGAGTTAGGAGAAAAAGGTATGGAAAAACACATTGAAGAAGTTGTAAATGAAGATAGAAATGCCAGAGAAAAAGTAGAGAACGCAAAACGTGCACTTATGAACATAACAAGCGAAGTTTCTTCCAAAAGTCATATGATTTATCAACAGTTCATGGAAGATGAAAAAAAACAGATGAATCAGCTCCAAAAAGAAATGGATGAGGAGGTTGCACGAGTGAAAAAACAGTGCAGCGATGAAACAGAGGAAGGATTAAAAAAACTGAGCGAACAGTTTGAAGCTCATAAAGATGAATGGGTAAGGCAGATCGTAAATAACGTTTTGAACTAGAAAGGAAGTCATTATGGGAAGTAGTAATGCAATAGCGTCTAAAGCAAAAGCTATGTATGCAAAGAGGCTGAAAGATGAAGATTATCGTGCCCTATTAAAGAAAAGTACGGTAGGCGAGGTTGCTTCCTATCTGAAGAATGAAACAGATTATGCTTCTGCGTTGAGAGATGTTAAAGAGAACAATATTCACCGTGGAGAGCTGGAAACATTGCTTAATCGAGATCTTTATTATAAAGAACTTCGTCTGGCGACTTATGCACCAATCAAAGAGCGCTCTTTCTATAAAGCAACGCTGCGAGAAATTGAAATACATAGAATCCTGACAAAAATCAAGCAGGTGACTTCTTCCTTATATAGTGAGATGTTTTCAACAGAAAATTTTCATTATAAAGATTTCTGTTTTGATCAGAATTTATTAGAAGAAGCAAAAACTTATGACGAGGTAGCTCAAGCACTTGTGAAAACTCCTTATTATAAGATCGTTTTAAAATATCGGCCGCAAAACAATCATACCGTAGACTATGTTTCTTTAGAAAAGGAAATGGATCAGTTGTATGATGATATGATTCTTGCTGATATTGAAAAATATCTAAAAGGAAAAGATAAACAAGATGCCTTAACGATATATCTAACGGCTATTGAACTTAGAGTTATTACGAAGATCTATCGTTTAAAGAAATATTATCACTCAAGTGCTGAGAGTATTCTTAAATATGTTGATTTTTCACATATTAGAATGAGCAAACAGCTAGTAGACGAACTGATTCATGCACAAAGCGGTGAAGAAGTGCTGGCTCTTTTGGAAAAAAGTAAATATCATTTTTATATGGATGAAAAAGAATATATTTATATTGAATACTATGCTGAGAAAATCAAATATAATCTTTCAAAAAGAATTATGCGATTTTCAAGCAGTCCGCCTTTAGTATTTATGACTTATATCATTCTGCATCAGATTGAAATTATGAATCTGGTAAATATCGTAGAAGGCATACGTTATGGAATGAATGAAGAACAGATAGAAAAGACCTGTATTTTTTAGAAGGGAGATATTATGGCAATTGAAAAATTGAAAGAAGTCAATCTGATCAGTGATGCCGATCATATCCAGAATGTGCTATTGAAATTTAAAGATTTAGATTATTTTCATCCTGAATTGGCACAGCGGATCGTGGATCGTGTTTCGGGACTTAAAACGCTGAATCAGACGAATCCTTATTCAGAAACACTTGCGAAAATTCATGAGATATGTGAAAGCTGTCAGCTTCAGGTCGATAAAAATGTCCATGAAATATCACGTATTGATTTAGAACAGGTGAATGAACAGCTTAATGAAATGAATGAGGAATTTCAGCTGTATGTCAATGCGAGAGCTGATATTCAAAGAATTATCAATGAAGATAAGCTGGCTTTGGAACAGCTTTTAAATGTTCAGGATTTAGATATTAACTTTGATCATTTATTTCAATGTACGTATTTAAAGCTACGAATTGGAAAAATGCCGAAGAAAAACCTGGATTGTTTAAACAAATATGGAAGCAGACCTTATTTATGGATCAAATTAAGCGAAGATGATAAAACGGTCTGGATCTTATATATGACAACATTATTGTACGAGGGAGAAGTAGACAATATTTTCTCAAGTCTTGATTTTTCAAGAATCCGTATTCCTGATTTTGTACATGGCAAGCCTGCTGAAGCGATTGAAACAATTCGTGAGGAAATAGAATCCAATACGAAGATGTTGGCTCATGTAGAAGAAAAGATGGAAAAATTCAAAGCTGAGAAGCGTGAACAGTTGAGTGTCTATGAGGTGAGCTTAAAAGGCTTGTCTTCAACTTATGAACTGCAGAAATATGTTGTTGTGTATGGACAGCGTGCTTCTATTAGTGGGTTTATTCCTGAAAATAAAGAAGAGGCTTTGAAAGAGGTCTTTAAAGATTATGATAAGGTGGAAATCGAAATTAATGATCCGTATTCGGATGCTCGTTTGGTTCCTCCGACAAAATTGAAAAACAACTGGTTTGTGCGTCCATTTGAAATGTTTGTAGAAATGTATGGCATGCCGGCTTATAATGAAATTGATCCAACCCCTTTCTTTGCGATTACATATTGTCTTTTGTTTGGTATTATGTTTGCTGATTTAGGACAGGGTTTGGTCGTATCTCTTGTAGGGGCCTTTGCTTATCATAAAATGAAGTTAAAGCTGGGTGCAATCATGGAAAGGATCGGTATCTTTTCAGCTATTTTTGGATTAATGTTTGGAAGTGTATTTGGTAATGAAGAAATATTAAATCCAATGTTCCACGCCTTAGGGTTTGAAGAAAAACCGTTTGAAGTATTGGCTCCGGATTTTACGATGACTTTAATTATTGGAGCTATCGTGATTGGAGCAATCTTGATCTTATGTTCAATGGGATTGAATATGGCCAACCATATACATAAAAAAGATTGGGGAGGAATGCTATTCTCTCAAAATGGTTTAGCCGGGTTTGTTCTCTATGGAGGCTTACTTGGTGGTATTGCTGGTATGATGCTGGCTGGGTGGCAGATATTTACACCTGTTTACATTCTGTTAATCATCGTGATTCCTGTGCTCGTTATTTTCATGCAGGAACCTTTGGAAAGAGCTTTGACTCATGAAAAACTATTTCCTGAAGGTATTGGAAGCTTTTTGATGACAAATGTATTTGAACTCTTGGAAATCGCTTTGACATTCTTGTCAAATACGATGTCCTATATGCGTGTTGGCGGCTTCGTATTGAGCCACGCCGGCATGATGCTGGTAGTTTCTGTTTTGATGGAGATTACAGGTGGCGCCGCTCCTATCGTATGTATTTTTGGAAATATCTTCGTTATGGCACTTGAAGGTATGATCGTAGGTATTCAGGTGCTGCGACTTGAATTTTATGAAATGTTCTCACGTTATTTCAGTGGTAACGGAATCGCTTTTAAGGCAATAAATTAGGAGGAAAGAAAGATGAACGTATTAGAAATTTTATTACCTGCAGTATGTGTTGTGATGATCTGTTTGCCCCTTGTAAAGGTATTTACAGGAAAGGTGACAAAAAAGGAAGCAAAATTTAGACTTTATACTCATATCGCTTGCTTCTTTGTATGTGTGATTGGTTTCTCTTTATTTCAGTTGAACGGCATGGGAGTTTTTGCGGAAGGTGAAACAGTTGTTAATTCTATAACCGGAACAATGGCTCAGGGACTTGGTTTCCTTGCTGCTGCTTTAGCAACAGGTCTTTCAAGTGTTGGTGCTGGTATTGCCGTTGCTGCTGCTGCTCCTGCTGCTATCGGAGCATTTAGTGAAAATGACAAAAACTTCGGTAAAGCAATGATTTTCGTTGCTTTGGGTGAAGGTGTTGCCATTTACGGTGTATTGATTTCTATTTTGATCATCAATAAGCTGTAGGCCAAATTATGAAATTTTTTCTGATCAGCGACAATATCGATACACAGATGGGCCTGCGTCTGGTTGGCATTGAAGGGGTCGTGGTTCATGAACGTCGTGAATTTCTAGAAATTCTAGAAGAAAAAATGCACGATGAATCCATTGCCATCATTTTAATTACTACCAAGCTGGTCATGATGTGTCCGAATATTATTTCTGAAATCAAACTGAAGCAGCAGAAACCATTGATTGTGGAAATACCGGATCGACATGGGAACTCCAAAATTGGAGAAACGATCGATGCGTATGTTTCAAGTGCAATCGGTGTAAAACTATGAGAGGTGAAACGATGAATGATTTAGATAAAATCGTTTTCTACATGAAAGAGGAAATCAATAAGCAGGCGGATGTAGAAGTAGAACGCATCCAAAAAGAAGCTGATGAAATCAGAAAAAGAGAAGAGAAGAAAGTGATGGATGAGGCAAAAAAAGAAGCCGATCTTCATTTAGAAGCCGCTAAAAGAAAGATGAATCAAAATAAGGCACAAATGATTTCTCAATATCAAAGTAATAAGACAAAAACACTGATTCAACAGCGTAATGTTTATACAGAAAAGCTTTTTGAAGAAGCGAAAGAAAAGCTTTTAGATTTCTGTTCAAGTGATGAGTATCTTGAATACATGAAGAAAAAGATCAGTAAATATACTTTTGATCAAAAGGTAAAGGTATATGTGAAAAAAGAGGATTTAAAGCTAGAGAAGATGTTTAAGGAAAAACTTGATTGTGAAGTTTTAGAAGGTAACATTGAAATCGGTGGCTTTAAGATAGAAACTTTGAATCAGCAGGTCATGGATGAAACGCTGGATAGTGCATTAAAAGATCAGAGAGTCTGGTTTGAGGATCATTCCATGATGATCTTACAGTAAGGAGGCTATATGAGCGAAAATAGAATTTATTCAATCAACGGGCCTGTTGTAAAGGTAAGAAATGCGAAAGATTTTTCGATGCTGGAAATGGTCTATGTTGGTCATGCACAGTTAGTTGGTGAAGTCATTTCAATCAGTGAAAAAGAAACGACGATCCAGGTGTATGAATCAACGACAGGACTTCGACCGGGAGAACCAGTTGAAGGAACAGGATCTCCTATCAGTGTTACGCTAGGTCCAGGTATCTTAAGAAATATTTTTGATGGAATCGAACGGCCTCTTGAACAGATCGAAGCGGAAGCAGGAGCTTTTATTCCAACTGGAAGCCATGTTGCACCGTTAGATGTTCATAAAAAATGGTCTGTTACGGTTTGTGTAAAAAAAGGAGATAAGGTAAAGGGTGGCGATATTTTTGCGACCACACCTGAAACACATTTAATCGTTCATAAATGTATGATCCATCCTGATTTAAAGGGTGAGGTTGTAGATTGTGTCAGTGATGGAGAATATACCATTGAAGATACGATCATCAAAGTAAAAGATGACAACGGTATTATACATGAATGTAAATTAGCTCAGAAGTGGCCAATCAAAGACCCACGTCCGGTTGCAAAGCGATTGCCTTTATCGATTCCTTTGATCACAGGTCAGCGTGTTGTTGATACGCTTTTTCCAATAGCTAAGGGTGGTACAGCGGCGGTTCCAGGAGGATTTGGTACCGGTAAGACAATGATGCAGCACCAATTAGCTAAATGGTGTGATGCTGATATCATCGTCTATGTTGGCTGTGGTGAACGTGGTAACGAAATGACACAGGTTTTGGAGGAGTTCAGAGAACTGATTGATCCAAAAAGTAAACATCCTTTGACAGATCGTACAGTATTGATTGCAAATACTTCAAATATGCCAGTAGCTGCTCGTGAAGCATCTATTTATACAGGTGTTACCTTAGCTGAATATTATCGTGATATGGGCTATCATGTAGCTATCATGGCGGATTCTACGAGCCGTTGGGCTGAAGCATTGCGTGAAATCAGTGGACGTTTGGAAGAAATGCCTGCTGAAGAAGGATTCCCAGCTTATCTTCCTTCTAGAATTTCACAGTTCTATGAACGTGCCGGTTATATGGAAACACTCAATGGAAAAAATGGTTCTGTATCAATTATAGGTGCCGTTTCACCACAGGGTGCTGATTTTTCAGAGCCGGTTACACAGAATACGAAACGTTTCGTACGCTGTTTCTGGGCGCTGGATAAGGCTTTGGCGTATGCCAGACATTATGCAGCCGTAAACTGGAATCAGAGTTATAGTGAATATGTCAGTGATCTTGAAAATTACTATAACGAAAAAATTAGTCCACGCTTTTTGAAAGACCGTCAGGAAATCATGCAGATATTAAATGAAGAAACGAAGCTGATGGAAATCGTGAAGCTGATTGGTGCAGATGTACTGCCAGATGATCAGAAATGTACGATTGAAGTTGCTAAGCTGATTCGTGTCGGCTTCCTGCAGCAGAATGCTTTCCACCCGGAGGATACGTATGTACCTTTGGAAAAACAGTTAAAGATGATGGATGTGATCCTGCATCTTAATAAGCGATGCAAAGAATGTGTTGAAAAGGGTATTCCGGTTAGCACCATTCTTTCATTAGGATTATTTGAAAAGATCGTAAAAATGAAATATGACGTACCGAATCATGATCTTCATCTTCTTGATGATTACATCAAAGAAATTGATGAGAAGATCTTATCCATTCAATAGAAAGGAGGATGCTTGTGAGCTTGCGTTATAAAGGATTGAGTGAAATCAATGGACCTTTGGTTGTTTTGGATCATGTACAAAATGCTAGCTTTGATGAAATTGTTGAGTTAGAACTTGAAAATGGTTCAACGCGAACAGGTAGAATCGTTCAAATTGAAGGGGAAAGAGTGGTTATTCAGGTATTTGAAGGAACCAATAAGATTTCATTAGTTAATACAACAACTCGATTGATGGGACATCCAATGGAACTTCCATTATCAAAAGAAATTTTAGGACGTACCTTTAATGGTGCCGGCAAACCTATTGATCATTTAGGAAATATTTTTGCGGAAAAAAGAATGGACATTAATGGTCTTCCTTTGAATCCTGTCAGTCGTGTATATCCTAGAAATTATATTAATACTGGAATTTCTAGTATTGATGCATTAATGACATTGATTCGTGGTCAAAAACTGCCGATTTTCTCTGGTAGTGGTATGCCGCATAATCAATTAGCTGTACAAATCGTAAAACAGGCGAATATCGCTGATAAAGAGGGAGCAGGCTTCTGTATCGTATTTGCGGCAATGGGTGTTAAAAACGATGTTGCCGATTACTTTAAAAGAAGTTTTGAAGAAGCAGGTGTCATGGAGCGTGTTGTCATGTTTGTCAATCTGGCAAACGATCCTATCATCGAGCGTATCTTAACACCTCGTTGTGCTTTGACTGCTGCGGAATACCTTGCTTATGAAAAAGATATGCATGTACTAGTTATTCTTAGTGATATGACTAGTTATTGTGAAGCAGTTCGTGAATTCTCAAGTTCAAAAGGTGAGATTCCAGGACGTAAAGGATATCCGGGATACTTATATTCTGATTTAGCTTCTTTGTATGAAAGAGCAGGTATTATTAAAGGAAGCAAGGGTTCTGTTACACAGATTCCAATTTTAACGATGCCAAATGATGATATCACACACCCTGTACCTGATTTAACGGGATATATCACAGAAGGACAGATCTCATTGGATCGTAACTTGGATCAGATGGGAATCTATCCGCCAGTAGGTGTATTACCTTCATTATCACGTCTGATGAAAGATGGTATTGGTGAAGGATATACGCGTGCAGATCATTCAGCTTTAAGTAATCAGCTGTTTGCTGCTTATGCGAAAGTTTCTGATGCAAAGAGTCTAGCCAGTGTTATTGGTGAAGATGAATTAAGTGATGTAGATAAAAAATATATGCTATTTGGAAACTTGTTTGAAGAACATTTTCTGAATCAGGGTTTTGATTGTAACCGTACGATCGATGAAACATTGGATCTTGGATGGAAACTTTTGTCAGTGCTTCCTAGAGGTGAACTGGATCGTGTCGATGATGAAGTACTTGATAAGTTCTATGATCATGAAGCTGCCGTTAAAGAATTTGGCTTAAAAGAAGAGAAGTTTATTAAGGAACTGGAGAGATCAGTCAATGGCTAATCAGGTATTTCCAACAAAAGGAAATTTGATCGCATCAAAAAAATCATTGGATCTTGCGACCATGGGATACGATTTGATGGATCGTAAACGTAATATCCTTATTCGTGAGATGATGGAACAGGTAGAGAGTGTTAAGAAGATCCGTGATGACATTGAAAAAGTATATAGCGAAGCATATTATGCTTTGTCAGAAGCAAATATGTCATTAGGGCTTATCAGTGACATTGTAGATGCCGTGCCGATCGATGATGGAATTCATGTGACTTATCGTAGTGTTATGGGGGTAGAGCTTCCAAAGATTACTTATGATGAACCAAGTCTTGAATTAACTTATGGTTTAGACCGAGCAAATTCAAAACTGGATTATTGTTATCGCTGCTTTACAAAAGTAAAACAGCTGACGATCGTTCTTGTTCAGGTAGAGAATAGTGTCTATCGTTTGGCCAATGCGATCATGAAAACGCAGAAAAGAGCCAATGCATTAAAAAATATCGTAATTCCTAATATGGAATCAACGGTAAAATTCATCACGGAATCACTGGAAGAAAAGGAAAGAGAAGAATTCTCTCGTCAAAAGGTGATCAAAACAATGATGGATCATAAAAGAATGGAATCTTAAGATAGACAAAATGTATATAAAAAAATAGAGATGATAGTTTGACTGTCATCTTTTTTATCATGTGCGATTGAACAAGAAAATGATTTTGTAACCAAAATCATATGCAAATAAGCGACTCCCTATCTGCATACCCACCTGCCTTTCTAGCGGCGTGGTTCCACCGACACCTTCACATCTCCTTCTTTTGCTCCTCTCTGAAGCGTAAGGCATTGGCGAAATGTTCCAGTGTCAGCTTATTATTTTTTTCTGGCAGGATTCCATCCCTTTGCCATGCTTCCATCTTCCAGTGAATCGCATGACTGCCGGGTCCTGCTTCTTTTCTATCTGAACAGGCATAAATACGGGGTCCTCTGACATTCCTCCAATGTCGCTTTCCCCAGATCCCTGATCACTTCTTTCCATTCCCTGTATTCATGATATTCGTTCGGTATCCTTTCCCGGTACCCTTCTCCCCTCCTTGCAATCACATACGCTGCACTGTGGTGGATGCTTAGCCCTAGCCGCTTCGCATATTTCAGCTTCCCGATCTGCGTTGTGTGCCTTGGATCCACCTTCCTTAAATATACTCCTTTTTCCATGCATTTCCTTTCGATCTTCTCCTCCAGCCTCTTATATGCAAATGTTCCCAGCATCCGGTTATAGTTCCTGTCCCTGTACAGGCTCTCTTCTTTCTTCCTCTCGAATTCTAAATCTTCCATGATCAGATTCTTTTTCTTGCCCGCACATTCCTCTACGATCCGTTTCACTGCCACATACCTTTCATATTCCCTCTGGTTCCTTGTTCCTCTTTCTTTCAATGGAATCCTCCATGCCTTTACCAGATTCCCTTTTCTGTCGGTTTCTGCCAGCGCTATATGATCCCTGTTGATATCCATTCCGATACTTCCTCTGCCGGATGGTAATACCGGCTCGCCAGGATATTCAGCAATTGCTTTGATGATAAAATATTCTCCATGATCATACAGCTCATACGCAATGGCCTTCCCGGGAGTATTGTGCTTCATTCTTACTGCTCTTTCTATATGCTCCCTGTGCTGATGAAAAACAACCGGCATCCTTATTTCCTGTCTGATTCCCCGGTAGACAAGAATCCCTTCATCGATATGATATTTGAAAAGATTATTGCCGTACTTTCCCTGCCTTCTTCCGCAGATCAGCATCCTTTTTCTGCGGTTATAGCGGTAGGTATCCATATCATGCTTCAGATTCTTCCTTCCTCCGAAGCATACGCTTTTCGGCTTTTCCATGAATCTTTCCTTTTTCTGCTTTTCTCCTGTTAACCGATACTTTAATAGTTTGATCTGATTCTTCAGATTCTTTATTTTAGGATCGATCACAGTTGCTTCATACAGATAGTCCTTTTCTGTAGTTCCATGCAGTTTCGTTTTCCGGATCATCTTTTCCTTTTCACAGATGACCTTTTCCAGTTCCGTTTCCTTTTCTCTGATCTTCATTCTGATCCTATTCATTCTTTTATCTGTTTTCCGGATCAGTTTTTTATTCAAGGCAGCATTAGCCTTTAGCAGGGCCTTGGCTTCATGGACAGCAGACAGAGGGATATAGTCATTGAGATGAAACTGCTTTTTAAGGAGCTGGTGAAGCTCGCTGTCCTTAAACGCGGCTCCCTTATAGGCACGATCGTAAAGACATTTATAGGCCTTATGAAGGACACGGTTATAGACAGCAAGATCATGAAGAACGGTGTTCTTCAGATCAGGGAATTCGCGGTAATAGAAACGGTTGGAAAGAGAAAAGACTTTCATGATGCCTCCTTGACAGAAATGAGATGTTTTGTACAGATATTATATCATAATAATAGATATAATGATACTATAATTTTAAAATAATGATATATATTATCATAACATAAATCACACTTAACTTTTTTTTATTTTCTTTCATCATCTTTCTATCAATCAAAAAATGAAATTTCCTAATATATAAAAAAAAGATGATAGAAATTAAATTCTATCATCACTTATTTAATTAATACATCTGATTTGGCATAGCTGCAACTGCATTGTCGTTGTCAGACTTGATCTCAGCAATTCCTGCTTCTGTTGTAATGAACAGGGCAGAGATACTAGCTGCATTCAATAAAGCGCTTCGTGTAACTTTAGTAGGATCGATGATGCCTTTTTCAAACATATCTACCCATTCACCTGTTTTAGCGTCAAATCCAACGTTCTTATCAGCTTTCTTCTGAGCATCGATAATATCTTCAGAATTATATCCAGAGTTTTCAGCAATCTGAGAAATAGGTGTAAACAGTGATTCCATTACGATGCTGATACCTTTTTGAACATCTCTGATATCGCTCTTCAATACTGGTTTTAATTCTTTATAAGCTTCTACTAAAGCAGCTCCGCCACCAATAACGATACCTTCGCTGACAGCAGCTTTGGTAGCATTTAATGCATCTTCAATACGCAATTTCTTTTCTTTAAGTTCACTTTCAGTAGTTGCGCCAACTTTGATCGTAGCAACACCGTTTGTTAGCTTACCAAGACGTTCCTTGAACTGCTTCTTATCATAGTCACTCGTAGAAGTTTCAATACGTTTTTGAATTTCAGCAACACGTTCCATGACAGCTTCATTCTTTTCATTACCGCTAACAAGAGTTGTTGTATCTTTCGTAACGATAACTTTCTTGATCGTTCCTAACTGATCTAAAGTAGCATCTTCCAGCTTCATATTTAAGTCAGTGTTGAAATAAGTAGCATTTGTCAAGGCAGCAATATCCATCAGCATTTCTTTCTGGTTATCACCAAAGCCAGGAGCCTTTGTCGCAACGATATTGAATGTACCTCTCAATTTATTCAAAACTAATGTAGAAATAACTTCATTTTCATAATCTTCTGCAATCATCAATAATGGACGATTTGTCTTAATGATCTGTTCCAAAAGAGGAAGGATTTCTTGAATGTTGCTGATTTTCTGGTTTGTAACAAGTACATAAGGATTTTCCATTTCTACCTGCATCTTATCACGGTCGCTAACCATGTATGGAGAAACATATCCTTTGTCATACTGCATACCTTCGCTAATTTCAAGTTCATCATCAAAACCATTTGATTCATCTACATTGATGATACCGTCTTTACCAACTTTATCCATAGCTTTCGCAATCAAATC
This sequence comes from Traorella massiliensis, assembly GCF_900104665.1. Lineage (GTDB taxonomy): Bacteria > Bacillota_I > Bacilli_A > Erysipelotrichales > Erysipelotrichaceae > Traorella > Traorella massiliensis. Next base: position 855,119 of record NZ_LT629969.1, read on the forward strand.
ACCGATTTCTTTGCTACCGGATGAAATGGATGCGACAGAAGCAATATCACTGTTTGTTTCAACTGTGTGAGAATTTTTCAAAATAGTCTTTGCAACTTCTTTGCTGGCATATTCAATACCTTCACGCATCAATACTGGATTATAACCATTGTCAACAGCTTTGATACCCTGATTGATCATGCTTCTTGCAAGAATCGTTGCTGTAGTTGTTCCATCACCTGCAACATCATTTGTGTTGTTAGCTACTTCATAAACGAGCTTAGCACCCATGTTTTCAAATTTATCTTCGAGTTCGATTTCTTTTGCGATCGTTACACCATCATTTGTGATCAGTGGGGAACCATAGCTTCTTTCTAATACGACATTTCTTCCTTTAGGGCCTAAAGTAACACATACTGCATCAGCCAGTGTGTTAACACCCTTTAACATGCTTTTACGTGCATCGTTTGAATATCTTACTTCTTTGCTCATTTTTTATTCCTCCCTTAATTACTCTACAATAGCCAATATGTCTTTTTCTTCAATAACTACATAATCTTCATGATCTAAAGTAATGCTTGTTCCGGAGTATTCCTTGTAAACAACACGATCATTTTCTTTGATTTCTGATTCGCATTTTGGACCTTTTGCTAATACCTTTCCAACGCTAGGCATTTTCTTGTTTTCTGTTGTTAAAATGATACCACTTGAAGTTTTGTTTTCAATTTCTTCTTTTTTTAATACTACCTGATTGTGTAATGGCTTTAACATAATTTTATATCACTCCTTATTGTTTGTTGTTTTAGCACTTGCCAAAACTAAGTGCTAATATATTTATACCACGTTGTTAGCAAACTGTCAATACGACTGCTAACTTTTTTGTCATTTCATTACAATTTTTATTTATATCGTATTATATATTATATGAATAAAATTTATATAAAGAACCTTTTGATCAATGACAGGGAAGATAAGAACAGAATAAAAAATATACCTTATTTATTTAATTATCGTATTTCAGACAATAACTTTACCAATTTTTCACATTTAATAAAAAAAATTTAAAAAAGTTCTTGCATTTTAAGAAAAGCTAGGTTATTATATATAGGCACTGATTAGTGCTGATATGCGCCGTTAGCTCAACTGGATAGAGCGTTTGACTACGGATCAAAAGGTTGTGGGTTCGATTCCTGTACGGCGCGCCATTTAACGGGATGTAGCACAGCTTGGTAGTGCACTTGATTTGGGATCAAGGGGTCGCAGGTTCGAATCCTGTCATCCCGACCATTAATTTGGCTGGGTAGCTTAGTTGGCTAGAGCATCCGGTTCATACCCGGAAGGTCATGGGTTCGAGTCCCATCCCCGCCACCATATATTTAATCCTGGACCATTAGCTCAGTTGGTTAGAGCATCCGGCTCATAACCGGTGGGTCGTGGGTTCAAGTCCTACATGGTCCACCATTTTAATTAAGTAGTGGAGGAATACCCAAGTGGCTGAAGGGTCCGGTCTTGAAAACCGGTAGGTCGGGAAACCGGCGCCTGGGTTCGAATCCCAGTTCCTCCGCCATTATTTAAAAATTTGTTTACACATCGCGGGATGGAGCAGTCTGGTAGCTCGTCGGGCTCATAACCCGAAGGTCGTTGGTTCAAATCCTTCTCCCGCAACCAAATGGTTTCGTAGCTCAGTCGGTAGAGCAACGGACTGAAAATCCGTGTGTCGGCAGTTCGATTCTGCCCGAAACCACCATTGGAAAATGAGCGAAAGCCTTGTATGAAAGCTTTCGCTTTTTTTTGTTTTAAAATGATGATTTTCATATCTTTATAAACAATAGTTCAGGAGAAACCAAAAAAATGAATAATAGGTTCATGGTTTTATCCTTTTTTTCAATGAATAAGGATGTTTGGGTTAAATAAACCTATATAAACTTGCGATAAATTCTAAATATGTATTTTATTCATTTGTAAAATGTGTTAGAATAATGTTGAAAGTGAGGGTGATAGCATGTTTTTAAATATAAACGTATCTCAGTCATTTTCAGAAAATTATATATTGAAATCATAGATGTTTTTGACGCATCTATTTTTTCTTTTATTGGTTTTGAATTGTATAATCGTGAGGATATGGCTCGCAAGTTTCTACCGCTTTTCCGTAAAAAAAGCGACTACAAAGCAAAAGTCTTTTTTGTTTTGTGGACATTAGATTTCTAATGTCTTTTTATATTTAAAAAGGAGAGAAAGATGGAAAGAAAACCGTTGGTTGGAATCGTGATGGGTTCCATGAGTGATTTTGACTGTGTTGTGGAAACAACAAAGCTTTTGGAGGAATTTGATATTCCTTATGAAAAGATCGTATTAAGTGCGCATCGCACACCCGATGAAACGATTGCTTATGCGAAAAGTGCTTATGAAAGAGGACTAAAGATCATTATTGCTGCTGCAGGCGGAGCTGCACATCTGGCAGGTGTGATTGCGGGATGTACTACGCTTCCGGTCATCGGTATTCCTATTAAGACAAGTACGCTGGATGGCCTTGATTCACTTTTAAGTATCGTTCAGATGCCAGCTGGAGTTCCGGTTGCGACAGTTGCTATTGGTAAAGCAGGAGCTAAAAATGCGGCCGTGCTTTGCGCAACGATATTAGGGGCTTTTGATGAGAAATATCATCAGAAGATGCTTGATCATAAAGAAAGCATGAAACGCAATGTGCTTGAAAATATGAAATTCTAGGAGGAAACATGAAGGTTAGCGAGAGAATATTCGTTGAGAAAAAAGAAGGATTTCAAGTTGAGGCTAATGATCTTTTTGCACAGTTAAAAGAGAATTTTCATATTCAGGCTTCTTCAATGCGTCTAGTAAATGTCTATGATGTTTTTGATATTGAACAGGACATTCTTGAAAAAGCGAAGGCAACAGTTTTTAGTGAACCGGTTGTTGATGTTGTTTTAGATGATGTAGAAGTTTCAGGAATGAATGTGATTGCGATCGAAACGCTTCCAGGACAGTATGATCAAAGAGCGGATAGTGCGATGCAGTGTGTAAGATTGTTAGATTCAACAGATAGCTGTGTGATCACTAGCGGAAAGCTTTTGATCTTTGATCGTGATTTGAGTGAAGAAGAATATGAGAAAGTTTCTCATTATGTGATCAATCCTATTGAAACAAGAAAGAAAAATATGGATGTGTTAAGCATTGACTCAAATGTTGATGTGAAGCCGTTAAAGGATTATAGTGGATTTATTGAATTAAATGAAGAACAGATAGAAGGCTTTCTAAAAGAAGAAGGACTTGCTATGTCCAAAGAAGATCTTTTGATGGTTCAGGATTATTTTAAGAATACTGAAAAAAGAGATCCAAGTGAAACCGAAATTCGTGTATTAGATACTTACTGGTCGGATCATTGTCGTCATACGACTTTTGAAACTTGCCTGAAAAATATCAAGATCACGACTTCACGTTTTAAAGAAGATATCCAGGCGGCATTAGACCGTTATATGGAATTAAGAAAAGAAAACGGACGTTGTGAAAAGCCAGTTACTTTGATGGATATGGCAACGATCAATGCAAGAGATCTAAGAAATAAGAAAATGGCGGATGAGGTTGAAGTCAGTGAAGAAATTAATGCTTGCAGTGTTTTCATTGATGTTGATCATGATGGAGTCATGGAAAAGTGGCTGCTTCAGTTTAAAAATGAAACCCATAATCATCCAACAGAAATTGAGCCATTTGGTGGTGCAAGTACTTGTATTGGAGGAGCCATTCGTGATCCGTTGAGTGGCAGAAGTTATGTTTATCAGGCAATGCGTATCAGTGGCAGCGGCAATGTCTTAGAAAGCATTGAAAATACGATGGAAGGCAAGCTTCCACAGAAAGTGATTTCTAAAAAAGCAGCTCAGGGAAATTCTTCTTATGGTAATCAGATTGGTCTGCCGACAACTTTTGTGCGTGAGATCTATCATGACTCTTATGTCGCAAAACATATGGAAGTAGGAGCTGTTGTTGGTGCCAGCAAGGCTGAAAATGTAAGAAGGGAAACTCCTGCAGATAAAGATGTTGTGATTTTATTAGGTGGACGTACCGGACGTGATGGTATCGGTGGTGCGACTGGTTCTAGTAAAGAGCATAATGTAAAATCACTGGAAGTCTGTGCAAGTGAAGTACAGAAGGGAAATGCTCCTGAAGAAAGAAAGATTCAACGTCTTTTCAGAAATGAAGCTTGTACGAAATTAATTAAAAAATGTAATGATTTTGGTGCTGGTGGTGTTTGTGTAGCTATTGGTGAATTGGCAAGTGGTTTAAAGATCAATCTTGATTTGGTACGTACAAAATATGCTGGTTTGAATGCGACAGAAATTGCGATTAGTGAAAGTCAGGAAAGAATGGCTGTTGTGGTAGCTAGTGAAGATGCAGATACGTTTATTTCTTTGGCTGAAGCTGAAAATCTAGAAGCTTATGTAGTGGCCACTGTCAATGATTCCAATCGTCTGGTCATGGAATATCATGGTGAAGTGGTCGTTGATCTGGCACGTGATTTTATTGATACGAGTGGAGCTCGCCAAAATGCGGATGTAGATATTAGCACGTTATCAGGTAAAAATCCATTTAGAAGCGATCTTGAATGCAATGAAGAAAATATCTATCAGATTCTTTCAGATATGAATGTTGCTTCACAAAAAGGATTGGTAGAAATGTTTGATGCTTCCATTGGAAGTACGACCGTTTTAATGCCTTTTGGAGGAAAGACGCAGCTGACACCTGCTCAGGCAAGTGTTCAAAAGCTTCCGGTGCGTGATGGCAAAACAAAAACATGTTCCATCCTTACATATGGATTTGATCCGGAAGTCATGGAGTATTCCTGTTTTGTAGGGGCTCAAAACAGTGTACTGCAGTCAATGGCTAAGATCATTGCTGTTGGTGGTAAAATGGAAAATATCCATTTCTCATTCCAGGAATATTTTGAACGCTTAGGAAAGAATGAACGTTCATGGGGAAAAGTAACAGAGGCTTTATTAGGAGCGATTACTGTTCAAGATAAATTTAAAATTGCAGCGATTGGCGGTAAAGATTCAATGTCAGGAACTTTCCAGGACATTTCTGTTGTACCTACATTAATTTCCTTTGCTTGTGCTCATGGTCATGTGGATGGCATTATTTCCAATGAACTAAAAGGAAAGGGTCATGTACTAAGCCTTGTTGCTTATGCATTTGATTTTGAAAAATTTGATTTAGATAGCGTTCAAAAAGTATTTGAAGATATGGAACGTATCATACAGTCTAAAAAGGTACTGTCCTGCAGTGTCATTGAAAAAGGTGGTGCAGCCGCAACCTTATTTAAGATGGCTTTCGGCAATATGATCGGCTTTGATGTCAAACTTGACCATGTCTTTGATTTCATGCCAGCCTGCTTTATTGTTGAAAGTGAAGAGGCGTTGGATAGCGAATATGCAACGATCATTGGTCATACTTCTGATCAGGTACGTATCAATGATATTGAACTTGATATTAATAAGGCTGTAAATGCTTATACATCCACTTTTGAAAAATTGTATCCAACATCTTCAAAAAGCAGCAAAGATTTAATTCCATATCGTGATACACGATCCGTTCAAGAGTTCAAATCAAAGTATCCGGTAGATGAGGTACATGTTTGTATTCCGGTTTTCCCTGGAAGCAACTGTGAATATGATACCGCTCGTGCTTTTGAAGAAGAGGGAGCGATTGCTCATATCTTTGTATTCAGAAATGAAACAGAGCAGATGATATTTGATAGCATTGATGAATTAGTAAAACTTTTAGGTCAATGTCAGATCCTGGCATTCCCAGGAGGTTTCTCAAGTGGCGATGAGCCGGATGGCAGTGCCAAGTTTATTGTGAATGTCCTGCAGAATGAGAAGGTCAAGAAGGCAGTTCATGATCTTTTAGATCGTGATGGTTTGATCTTAGGTATCTGCAACGGTTTCCAGGCCTTAGTGAAGTCAGGACTGCTGCCTTATGGAAGAATCAAAACGTTAGATGAGAGTGCACCGACGCTGTTTAGAAATGATATTAATCGTCATATTTCAACGATCGTTCATACACGAGTGGCCAGCAATCATTCACCATGGCTAGCGCATGAAAACGTAGGCGATGTTTATTCGATTGCTGTGAGTCATGGAGAAGGCAAGTTTGTTGTGAGTGAAGAAATGGCTGAAGAACTTTTTGAAAAGGGCTGTGTTGCCTTCCAGTATTGTGATGCTGAGGGAAGACTGAGCTATGATTCACACAGCAATGTCAATGGCTCTTGTTATGCGATTGAAGGCATTACGTCTTTTGATGGTCATATCTTAGGAAAAATGGGTCATTCTGAAAGATATTTTGATGACGTATTTAAAAATATTTCGGGTAAAAAGAAACAAAGTATTTTTGCTAATGGTGTTCAATATTTTAAAAAGTAGAGTGAGGAGAGAAAAAAATGGAAAAAAGAGAATTTCTTTATGAAGGTAAGGCAAAACAGATTTATGCGACAGATGATCCAGATAAGATTATTATTTATTATAAAGATGATGCGACAGCTTTTAATGGGGAAAAGAAAGCACAGATTGATAATAAGGGGTATTTAAATAATCAGATCAGCTACATCATCTTCAAAAAGCTGGAAGAAAAGGGAATCAAGACACATCTGATCGAAAAGTTAAATGAGCGTGAACAGCTTTGTCGTAAAGTTTCTATCATTCCTTTGGAAGTGATCGTTCGTAATTATATTGCTGGCAGCATGTCAAAGCGTTTAGGTATTGAAGAAGGAACAAAGCCTGAAAATGTAATCTATGAAATCTGTTATAAAGATGATAGTCTGGGTGATCCGCTGATCAACGATCATCATGCTGTTGCATTGAAGGTGGCAACTTATGATGAATTAAATAAGATCTATGAAATGACGAAAACGATCAATGAAGTGATGATCGATATGTGGGATCGATTAGGAATCATTCTTGTAGATTTTAAAATTGAGTTTGGACGTACAACGGATGGTGAAATCGTTCTTGCTGATGAAATTTCACCGGATACTTGTCGTCTATGGGACAAAGAAACAAAAGAAAAGCTTGACAAAGACCGTTTCCGCAGAAATCTTGGAAATGTCGAAGATGCTTATCAGGAAATCTTAAAGAGATTATCAAAATAAGGAGAAATTATGAATCAGTCAATCTATCAGGATCAACAAATTCATGAAGAATGTGGGGTCTTTGGTGTCTTTAATGTAGATAAGGCAAGTGAACTTACTTACTATGCTCTTCATGCCATGCAGCATCGCGGTCAGGAAGGCTGTGGCATCGTTTCTACAGATGGGGAAAAGCTGTATGGACATCGTGGCATGGGATTAGTTAAAGAAACTTTTCATGAACAGGAGTTAAGAGCCTGCAAGGGTAACTTTGCGATCGGACATGTTCGCTATTCTACAGCTGGAGGCAGTGGACCTAATAACGTTCAGCCATTCATGTTCAATCACTCAACGGGTGATTTTGGATTGTGTCATAATGGAAATATCGTAAATTCTAAGCAGATTCGTGAAAAATTGGAAAGAAATGGTTCCATTTTTCAGTCGACGAGCGATACAGAGATCCTTGCTCATCTCGTAAAGAAAAATGCAACTCGCTCAAGACTTGAATCAATCAAGGAAGCATTGAATATTCTTATTGGCGGTTTTGCATTTTTGATCATTACTAAAGATAAATTATATGCGATGCGTGATAAAAATGGTCTTCGTCCGCTATCGATCGGTAAGCTGCAGGATGGCTATGTGATCAGCAGTGAAACATGTGCTTTTGATGTTATTGGTGCAGAGTTTATCAGAGATGTATTGCCGGGAGAAATTGTTACTTTTTCTAAAAATAAAGTGACTTCTTGTTTTTATACAGAAGATACCTGTCATAAAATATGTGCTATGGAATATATTTATTTTTCAAGACCTGACAGTGATATTTGCGGAATCAATGTTCATGCCTCAAGAAAAATGGCAGGAAAGGTATTGGCACAGGAAGCACCAGTGGATGCCGATATCGTGATCGGAGTACCCGATTCCAGTCTGAGTGCAGCTGTTGGTTATGCAGAAGAAAGTGGCATTCCTTATGAAGTAGGTTTGATCAAAAATAAATATATGGGAAGAACTTTTATTGAACCAAGTCAGGAATTGCGTGATAAAGGAGTTCGTATGAAGCTCTCACCGGTAAGAAGTATCGTTAAGGGCAAACGAATCATTTTGATTGATGATTCGATCGTTCGTGGCACAACTTCTACAAAAATCGTGAAGATGCTTCGTGATATGGGAGCCAGTGAAGTTCATATGAGAATTGCTTCACCGCCGATGATCTCTCCTTGCTTCTATGGTGTAGATACGAGTACTTATGATGAACTCATCAGTGCCTTCCACAATGTTGAAGAAGTAAGAAAGATCACGGGTTGTGACTCTTTAGCGTTTATTTCGATGGAAGGATTGAAACGGGCGATTGGTTTGAATGATATGTGTATGGCATGCTTCAGCGGAAATTATCCGACAGAATTGTTTGATTCGATCAAGGATGCCAATAAGGAAACAAAATTCTAGGAGGATATATGAGCGAACAATATAAAAATGCCGGAGTAGATCTGGAAGCAGGTTATGAATCTGTCGAGCGAATTAAAAAACATATTTCTGCGACTCATCGCTTAGGTGTGATGGGAAACATCGGTTCTTTTGGAGGATTATTTGATTTAAGTGCTTTAAATTATAAAAATCCTGTGCTTGTCAGCGGGACAGATGGTGTAGGAACAAAGCTGAAACTTGCGTTTATGATGGATAAGCATGATACGATCGGTCAGGATGTCGTGGCGATGTGTGTCAATGATGTCTTAGCGCAGGGAGCTCAGCCTTTACTTTTCTTAGATTATATTGCTGTCGGCAAGAATCATCCGGAAAAAATTGAAGCGATCGTTAAAGGGGTCAGTGATGGCTGTGTTTTGGCAAATTGCGCTTTGGTTGGCGGTGAAACTGCCGAAATGCCGGATATGTATGAAGAAGATGAATATGATGTGGCTGGTTTTACGGTGGGTGTTGTCGAGAAGGATCAGATCATTGATGGTTCAAAAACAAAAGCTGGCGATGTTGTTATCGGTTTAGCAAGCTCAGGTGTTCATTCCAATGGTTTTTCATTGGTACGTAAGCTTATTTTTAAGGATCATGATCTGGATTTATCGAAAACATATGAAGGACTTTCTAAACCGCTGGGGGAAACGTTGTTAACACCGACACGCATTTATGTAAAAGCAGTCAGTGAAGTAATGAAGAAAATAGATGTACATGGGGTTGCACATATTACAGGTGGTGGTTTCCATGAGAATATGCCACGTTGTTTAAATAAGGGATTAGGAATTGAAATTGAAAAGGGTACATGGGAAGTGTTAGAAATTTTCCACTTCTTACAGAAGCTTGGTAATATTGAAGAAGATGAAATGTATCATGTATTCAATATGGGAATTGGTATGATTCTTGTTGTGGATGAAAATGATGTTGATGCTGCTTTGTCAATCTTGAAGGATATGGGGGAAAAGGCTTTTGTGATTGGTGAGGTAACAAGTCAGGAAGGAATTTCATTCAAATGAAAAGCATAGCCGTTTTCGCAAGTGGTACAGGAACGAATTTTGAAGCGATTCAAAAAGCGATCGAAGATCATCAATTAGAGGCTTCGATTGAATGTGTCGTATCGGATCATAGAGATGCGAAAGTCGTTGAAAAGGCACAACAAAAAAATATTGAAGTGTTTGCTTTTGATCCAAAAAGCTATCCTTCAAAAAAAGATTATGAAAAAGAAATTGTTACACTGTTAGACAGTAAAAAAGTGGACTTAGTCGTACTGGCAGGGTATATGCGCTTATGTGGTGAAGTGCTTTTAAATGCCTATGAGGGTAAAATCATAAATATTCATCCATCGCTTTTACCGGCATTTAAGGGAAAAGATGCGATCGGACAGGCGATTGATTATGGTGTCAAGGTCATGGGAGTTACGATTCATTATGTGGATAGTGGCATGGACAGTGGCAAGATCATCGCACAGAGAAGTTTTGATGTTGAAGAAGGGTTGAGCAGAGAGGAAATTGAAGCATCGATTCATGCGATCGAACATGTGCTTTATCCATCTGTGATTCAAAAATTATTGGAGGAAATGAAATGAAAAAGCGTGCTTTAGTAAGTGTAAGTGACAAGACAGACTTGATTCCTTTTGTGAAGGGATTGGTTGAATGCGGCTATGAGATCATTTCTACAGGAGGAACCTACAAAGCGTTAAAGGAAGCAGGTATCGACTGTTTGGGAATTGAAGAGGTCACCCATTTTCCGGAAATTCTGGATGGACGTGTTAAAACATTGCATCCGATGGTTCATGGAGGACTTTTGGCAGTTCGTGATTTAGAAAGTCATCAAAAACAGCTAAAAGAAAATCACATTGAAACGATCGATCTGGTTTGTGTTAATCTTTATCCATTCAAACAGACGATTTCAAAAGAAGGTTTTACACATGCCGAAGCCATTGAAAATATCGATATTGGCGGTCCTAGCATGTTAAGAAGTGCGGCAAAGAATCATGCTTATGTCACAGTGGTTTGTGATGTCAAGGATTATGAACAGGTTCTAAATGAAATCAAAGAAAATGGTGATACGAGCCTAGCAACTCGTCAACGTCTGGCAGCCAAGGTGTATCGTACGACGGCAAGCTATGATGCGATGATCGCCCAGTATATGAGTGATTATGTACAGGAAGAAAATCCAGAGTCATTAACGATGACCTTTGATTTGAAACAGACATTACGTTATGGTGAGAATCCACATCAAAAGGCAAGCTTCTACAGTGAGATGTTTACGACACCTTATTCACTTTGTTCTGCAAAGCAGCTTCATGGTAAAGAACTCTCATATAATAATATTCAGGATGCAAATGCAACTTTAGAAATTTTGCGTGATTTTGAGGGAAGCAGTGCTGTTGTTGCGGTCAAGCATATGAATCCATGCGGTATTGGTGTTGCATCTGATCTTTATACGGCTTGGAGAAAAGCTTATGAAGCAGATACAACAAGCATTTTTGGAGGTATCGTTGCTTTTAATGAAACTGTTACGGTACAGATTGCGGAAGAATTAAGCAAGATGTTCTTAGAAATTATATTAGCACCGGCTTTTGAAGAGGAAGCTTTTGAAATTTTAAGCCGTAAGAAAAATATTCGTTTGATGACCTTCACTAAAGAAGCTCAGAAAGAGTATGTACGTAAATTTGTTTCAGTGAGCGGTGGTATCTTAGTACAGGATACAGATCGTGCAGTAACGAGAGCAGAAGACTGCAAATGTGTCACTGAAAAACAGCCGACCGAAAAAGAAATGGAAGACTTGTTGTTTGGCTTTAAGGTCGTAAAACATGTGAAATCAAATGCGATCGTGATCGTCAAGGATGGTCAGACATTAGGTGTTGGTGCCGGACAGATGAATCGTGTCGGTGCGGCTAAAATTGCTTTGGAACAGGCAGGTGAAAAAGCACGTGGTGCTGTATTGGCCAGTGATGCTTTCTTCCCAATGGATGATACGGTCAAGCTAGCCAGTGAATATGGCATTAGTGCTATCATTCAGCCAGGTGGTTCGATCAAAGATGAAGATTCAATCAAAGCATGTAACGAAAATCAGGTATCCATGGTGTTTACGGGCAAACGCCACTTTAAACACTAATGGCTAAGGTCTTAGTCATTGGCAGTGGCGGACGTGAACATGCCCTTTGTTATAAATTTGCTCAAAGCCCGTATGTTGAGCAGGTATATGTTGCTAATGGCAACGGGGGCATGGACGATGTCGCAACGCTTGTAGATATTGATATTCTTGATTTTGAAGGGCTCATTGCTTTTGCGAAAGAAAATAAGATCGATCTGACTTTCGTAGGTCCAGAGATTCCTTTATGTGCAGGAATCAGTGATGCTTTTCAAAAAGCAGGGTTGAGTATTTTTGGACCCACTCAGGCTGCAAGCCAGCTGGAAGGAAGTAAGTGTTTTGCCAAGGATATGATGCATAAATACAATATTCCAACAGCCAAATATGCCAGCTTTGATGACTATGAAAAAGCAAGTGTTTATTTATCCAATCAAAAATGTCCGATCGTTTTAAAAGCTGATGGGTTAGCAGCCGGAAAAGGAGTTATCATCGCAACTACGATGGAAGAAGCTCAGAAAAGCTTAAAAGATATGATGTGCAATGATTTATTTAAAGAAGCCGGGACTTCTTTGGTCATTGAAGAATATCTTGAAGGAGAAGAATTTTCTCTTTTTGCTTTTGTCAATGGTAAAGATGTTTATCCAATGCAGATCGCTCAGGATCACAAACGTGCTTTCGACCATGATCAAGGATTAAATACGGGTGGTATGGGTGCTTATACACCTGTGGCACATCTTCCTCAAAGTGCTGTTGATGAAGCGATGGAAAAGGTGATGAAGCCTATTGCTGAAGCGATGGTTTTAGAAGGAATGCCTTATCAAGGTATTTTATATGGTGGCTTTATGCTTACGGATGAGGGTGTCAAAACGATTGAATTTAATTGCCGTTTTGGTGATCCGGAAAGTGAAGTGGTCTTACAGGCGATGACAAGTGATCTATATCAGACGATCATGGATGTCATGGATCATAAAGAGCCAGTCATTACATTCTCTAAAGAGGCTTTTTTAGGAGTTGTATTGGCAGCTGAAGGATATCCACAAAGCTATCAGAAAAATATTGATTTAAGTGATTTGAAATTGACTTCACCGGCATGTTTCCATATGGGAACTAAGAAAACAGATAAAGGACTTGTTTCAAGTGGGGGAAGAGTACTATTCATTTCTCAAAGTGCTCCTACTTTGAAAGAAGCTAAACAAAAAACCTATGCTTTGATAGATGAAATTAAAAGAGAAGGTTTATTTTATCGAAGTGATATTGGAGATCGTGAATTATCAAAAGAAACTGATTGACAGTTTCTTTTTTTTGATGAATCGTTTATAATAGACGAAGGTGGTAGCATGAAGAAATTTTTAAGAAATTTATTACTTGTTTTATGTATTGGTGTATTTTGCTTTTCTCTATATAAAATCGTAAGCTATTATTATGAAGGCTATCAGTCAGAAAAAAGAGTTAGTGAACTTCTCTCGCAAGTAAAAGAGGATGAAGGACGGACGATGAGCTTTGTAGAGAAATACGGTGAACTGTTGAAACAAAATTCGGATATGGTTGGCTGGATCACCATTGAAGATACTAAAGTCAATTATCCGGTCATGCAGACGCCCAATGATGAGGAATTTTATTTAAGAAGAAACTTTGATAAGGAGTATGAATTCAGAGGAACACCTTTTGTCAATGCGAATGCAAATCTTCAGGATGAAGATGACAACATGATCATTTATGCACATAACATGGATGATGGAACGATGTTTGGCAATCTTAGAAAATTTACAGATTATAGTTTCTATGAAACGCATAAAACTTTTGAATTTGATACGATTTATCATAACTCAACTTATGAGATTTTTGCGGTATTTAAAACAGTGGATGATCCTGATCATGAGCTTTATATTGATTATTATACTTTTTTCAATGCTGAGGATGAAGAAAGTTTTAATGAACAAATTCAAAAATATAAACAGGCCTCTTATTATGATACAGGAATTACGCCTCAGTATGGGGATAAGCTTTTGACATTGTCAACCTGTGAATATTCAAACGACAATGGACGCTTAGTAGTAGTAGCAAGGAAGGTGGAATAGTATGAAAAAAGGTGACCCAATCGAATATACAGATGAGCATCAGAGTGGTAAAGAAATTTTTAATGAAGTTTTTATGATGCAGTATACAAGTAAAAAAGCTAAATATGAATGGAATATGTTTTTATATGTACAACTGCTGTTCCTTCTCATAGCAATGATCCTGAATTATTTCTTTACGTCTTATATGCCTTATATTCTTACAGTAACGATCGTTTTGTTTATCATCTGTTACTATTTGAACACGAAAAAAAGAAGAGAGATGTTAGTACAGGGGAAAATCAAAAAAGTTCGTCTAACGAATGCTCAGCGCGGTGTTGATGGCTTTATGACGATCAAACCGGCAACGGCTTATGAGATCATGAAAGAAGATTGTCTGATTATTGAAGTTAGTGTTCCGGAATATTATGATGAAATGCATGTGGTTGGAGCTGTATCGATTCCTTTAGAGGTTCTTTCAGAAAAGATCGATGAGATGAACTTAGATCCGAATAAGACGATTCTTGTATACGGCAGAGCAGAAGAAAAAAGTAAGCAGGGTGCACAGCTGTTAGTGGATAAAGGATTTAAAGATGTATATGAATTTGGTTCAATTATGGATTGGCCATTTGATGTTGTTTTACAGGAAGAAAATGAGACAAGTCTTTGATGATTTGTCTTTTTATTTACTGCTTTTGATTGACGATTAATTGGACAGACAGCTATAATAAAGTTGTAGATATCATAGAAATGAATGTTTTATATTTAAATCATTTTGAGTAAGGACGAAAAGTAGTACTTAATCGAAAAGAAAAAGAAGAGATTTTAAATAAAAAAGTTAAATAAAAAAAATGAGCGCACTAAAAACAAGTGAACAAATGAAATAAAATAAATTTAGCGAAAATCAGGTTTCATTTTTAATCCAAGCATCAAGATGAATATTGATGGCGGCAAAGATTGAAAAGAAAGCTGCTTTGGAGTCTTCACGAATTCTCATCTGATGAAGATGATAGTCATTGAGAATTCTATTATTGATTCTCTCAGTACAAGTTCTATTTTTGTATAGTTCTTTCCATTTATCTGTTTTGTAAGGAACAGGGCCAAAAAGACGCATATCAAGCGAATCGTTAATGTAAACAGTTCTACCATATGGAGAAGGAGAACATGTATCTGCATGTGGACAAGAATCAATCAATCCCATTTTTAGAGGACAACGGAATTTTCTTCTTTGCCTTTGATAGTCGTAGCCACAGTGATACATTTCAACACCACAATCACAAATTGGTTTGCCGTTTTCACTAATAGAATCAAAGTGTTTATAAATATTTTTACCCAATTTACGTTGATTGAAATCAATGATTGGGATAATATTATGGTGACGCAGAAATTGGTAAACGGCAGAAGAATCGCTTGCGGAATCGAAACACATGAATTTTGGAGAGAGTTCAGGGTTAATATCAAGGAAACGAGCGGTAGAGGAAATGGAAGACAGAGCATCATGACGAGAAGCTTTCTCTAAATCGATAAAGACGGGAAGGTCAGTATGGATTAGAGGGTTATGATAAGAAATGTTATAGAGAGTATAACCGAAGTAATACATTCCAAGATCACTGTCCCAGCCAAAATCTGCGTTTTTAGCGCTATAACGATGAGTGTTTAAAATATTGTCATCTTTAATGATTTGATGACCAAAAGGAGAAGCATGAATATGAAAAGCAGAACCATCACCAGAAAAGACAAGATTGTAGGAATCAATAAAGCCCATGTCATGAGAAGGAATGACAGCAATAGCGTTAAAAAGTAATTGAAGAGTATAAATCATACGATCACGGTCAAAAACAGAACCATCATGAGTGTAATTATCGAAAAGAGAATAAGTATCATCATTAGAGAAGTTCATTAATTTTTCACCTTTCTTAGGTTTAGAAGAATTAGATTTATTCGTAAAAAGGCCTTTAGGAAGAAGATCGTTATGGTGAGAAAAAGAATGAGTGATACGGTTAATGAAATCGTAATGAGAAGAATGGTTAGGAACATTCCAAGAACCGATAAGATATTGAAGAAGCCTATCGTGATGAACTTCATAACACCAATTTTTAAGAGAAGTAAAACCAAGATGAAGCATCAAAACGACAGAACGCAAATAGATAGCAGGATCGTTAGCGGGACGACCCAAAGGAGAATATAAAGGAAAGATGATATCGGCGACAAGGTCGACATCAAGTTTAGACAACTTATGAATAGCAGACTTAAAATTAGGAGAAGAAAGTCTGAAAAGATCAGAAGTTGAAAGAGAAGACTTTTCTGTCTTAAGAAATTCTTTGTAATCTTGAGACGAAGAGAAATAAATTAACATTGAAGATCACCACCTACTTACTACAGAAAGGCGAGCAAAGCGAGCCCGCAACGAGGGCGATTTGTCAAGCAAAAAGTGAAAAAAGTTGGGGGGATTTCAAAAAAACGGCAATTAAAAAAGAGCGTAAACAAGCCGTTAAAATGTTTTCGACCACGCTCATTTTGAAAGGGGAGAATTGTCATGAAAAAAAGAATAATAAATAGAGGAAATCGCTTATGACATTCATTGAGAAATATTTGTTTCGTTTTCTCTTGCTGCTGACAGCAGCTTGGATAGCAGCTTTGGTATATGGGGTGTTAGCGATCTTTCAAAGAAGACTATGGAATAAAAATAAGATATTTGGTTGCGTTTTTCCTTTGTTGAGTTTATTTCTTTTTCTATATGCCATATACGATGGAATCGTGAATAGGTATCTGAATCCTTTTTATTTTTATTCTAGTTCGCTGCTTGTTATCGTAATAGCTGTTTCAACTTTTATAAAGAGAAGTCCTTCAAAGAAAACAAAGATCATGGGTGCTGTTGCTTTCAGTTTGTTTATATGGCTATTTTTTGATCATATTAATATCATTACTTATAATGTAGATATAGAAGATGTTCAAAACCAGTATGCCTTGCAATTTGATGCTGAAGTATGTTCTGTTGATGATCATTTTTCATTAACAAATTTTGATCCGGATGTTATTTATTGTAGGGGTGCTCTTTCTAATGAAAATCTTTATGGAATAAATATTTATATTTCTGAAAATGATCATTTTGTAAAGGAAAATATATTATGGGAACTATTGGTCTTAAAAAGAGAAGAAAAGCCGCTCACTTATGATGAATGGGAACAAGATAAGATCCTTTTTCAAGTTTATCAATATGAAGAGCCTACTGGATTAGAAGATGAATATATTCCTTATTATCGAATCGTTTTCTCGTATCAGGAAAGGATATATGAAGTGTATCTTCATAAAGATTCAGAAAATTTTACTGTAGGGGATCGTGCTCATCCTCAGATTTCATCAAAAGATCAGGAAGATATTTTAAATTGTATGAAACAATTACTTTCTAAATAAAAAGGACAAATCTTTATGATTTGTCCAATTTTCTGTCAAACTAGATGACTGTTACGTTACTAGCCTGTGGTCCACGTTCTTTTTCAACAACTTCATAACTGACTGTTTGACCTTCTTCTAAAGTCTTGAAACCTTCAGAATTGATAGCTGAGAAATGAACAAAAATGTCTTTGCCTGTTTCGTCTGTGATAAATCCATAGCCTTTTTCAGCATTGAACCATTTTACTTTTCCAGTTTTCATAGTTGTACCTCCTTATCCGAACAAGAAGCACACTCAAGAATTAAATTGTTATTATTGAGTTCATACCTTTACTGCTAGCTTTTTGATAACGTAAAAAATATTGCTTTTATTCAATTTCATTATGACAGTTGTCTAATCACTTGTCAATTGTTTTCTTATATTGTGAAAAAATGTGATTTGTTCGGATGACTTGAAATCATGATGAAAGAAACATACAATATAGCTGTCAACAAGGAGGTTCTTATGAACGTTGCGTTTTTTTTGAGACCTAAATTCCAGGTCGTTTATATGTATGAAAATGACAGTATCCGGGCAGGACTTGAAAAGATGAAGTATTATGGCTATACTTCGATTCCGGTGATCAATGAAAAAAATGAATATGTAGGTACGGTATCTGAGGGTGATTTTTTATGGTATCTGGTCGATGAAAATGATGATCAGCTGCATAAGACAAATATGAAAAGTGTTGAGGATACGAAGATCAAGGATATTTTAAGGGCGGATAAGAATCCGAGCATTCGTATTACAGTAGGTATTGAGGAACTTTTGACTCGGGCGATGCGACAGAATTTTGTTCCTGTAGTGGATGATTCAAATGTATTTATTGGAATCGTTACAAGAAAGGCAATCATTGAATATTTAGTGAATAAGCACGATTGAAAAGAAGCTTTTTTTTGATTATAATAGTTTCATGATTCGTAAAACTGTAAGAAATGATATTGATGAATTAATAAGGATCATTGATCAGGCCAAAGCTTATTTAAAAGAGCAGGGAATCGATCAATGGCAGGATGGTTATCCAAATAAAGAAGTGCTTTTGGAAGACATCAAGCAAGGCTATAGCTATGTCTTAGAGGAGGGGCATATCATAGGCACGATGAGCTTTAAGGTTGCAGATGATCCTGATTATGCAAGAATTGATGGCAAATGGCTGTGTGAGGGTTCTTATGGAGTCATCCACCGCATTGTAATCGATGATAAGTATAAAGGTGAGGGAAGAGCTAAAGAGCTCTTAGAATATGCGATAAAAGGCTGTAGAGAAAGTCATGCGATAAGTCTTCGTATTGATACGCATCAGGATAATCGTTCGATGAGAAGATTTCTTGAGAAAAATGGTTTTATTGAATGTGGAACGATTTATATTGGTGGTGTGTCACCAAGGATTGCTTATGAAAGGTGTTTAGAGTACTAAAGGTACTCTTTTATAGTGGTTTCTTTGTGAAATATCATGAATTATCGTGAACAATGTATAGGTATTTGTAGAAGAATATGGTAAAATATTGTAGGTAGATGGAGGAAATTATGGCAGATAAGATTATTGTTTTGGATTTTGGCTCACAGTATAACCAGCTGATTGCAAGACGTATTCGTGAGTTTGGGGTTTATAGTGAATTACATCCACATACGTTGACTTTGGAACAGATCAAGAGTTTCGAAGATGTAAAGGGTATCGTGTTTAGTGGGGGACCAAATAGTGTATATGAGAAGGATGCATTTATGTGTGATCCAGCTATTTTTGATAGCGGAATTCCTATTTTAGGAATTTGTTATGGAATGCAGATGACGCATTATATGAATGGCGGGCATGTAAAGGCTTGTGAAGCAAAGGAATATGGAAGATGTGAGATTACGATTGATACGGATTCTTTGATTTTCAAGGGCTTGCCTAAGAAACAGACGGTATGGATGAGTCATGGTGATCAGGTAGATAAGCTTGCAGATGGATTTGTAAAGGATGCTTCGAGTGATACTTGTTATTATGCTGCGACAAGCAATGAACAGAAGAAGATCTATACGTTGCAGTTTCATCCGGAGGTACGTCATTCAGAGTTTGGAAATGATATCTTGAGAAATTTCGTATTTGAAGTCTGCCATGCAAAGAATAATTGGTCGATGAGTTCATTTATCGAGATGCAGATTGCAAAGATTCGAGAACAAGTAGGCAATGATAAGGTGCTTTTAGGATTATCCGGTGGTGTCGATTCTTCAGTAGTTGCTGCTTTGTTACATAAGGCAATTGGTAATCAGCTGTATTGTATGTTTATCGATCATGGTCTTTTAAGAAAAGGTGAAGCGGATAGCGTCATGGAAGTATTTGGACGTGAAATGAACCTGAATCTTGTGAAGATTGATGCGAAAGATCGTTTCTTATCAAAATTAAAGGGTGTCAGTGATCCTGAACAAAAGCGTAAGATCATTGGAAATGAGTTTGTGTATACTTTTGATGAAGAAGTGAAGAAGCTTGTTGAAGGGGAAGATATTAAGTGGCTGGCTCAGGGTACTTTATATACGGATGTGATCGAGTCAGGGACAAAAACAGCTCAGACCATTAAATCACATCATAATGTTGGTGGCCTTCCAAAGGACATGCAGTTTCAGTTGATCGAACCTCTAAATACTTTATTTAAGGACGAAGTAAGAGCGCTAGGAAGCGAATTAGGGCTTCCAGATGAAATGGTATGGAGACAGCCTTTCCCAGGTCCAGGGCTTGGTATCCGCATCATTGGAGAGATTACAGAAGAAAAGCTGATGATGGTAAGAGAATCTGATGCTATTCTAAGAGAAGAAATCAAGAAAGCCGGATTAGATCGTGAGATCTGGCAGTATTTTACAGCACTTACAAATATGAAGTCAGTAGGTGTCATGGGAGATCAGCGTACCTATGCTTATGCTGTAGCGATTCGTGCAGTAACATCGATTGATGGTATGACAGCGGACTGGGCAAGAATCCCATATGATGTCTTAACGATCGTATCAAATCGTATCGTAAATGAAGTTCCTCATGTGAATCGAGTAATGTTAGATATTACATCGAAGCCTCCTGGAACGATAGAGTTCGAGTAGTATATTTTGTTGTTTTGCAACCATCGATAGCGTGTTTTTCGTAAATTCCGTTATCGTGGGAAGAATGACTAGAGAATAAAAAATACACAAAAAATTAGACCTTAGGGGCGTAAGCCTTTAAGGTCTTTTTTTGCGAAAAACAATATGAAATCTGTCAGAAACCTTGTAAAATCAATACTTTTACGACTCCTGTAACGAAATCTGGTTACGGAATACAGGAAAAAATCCCGGTGTGACAGTCGTGTCAGAAGGCGTTACAAAAGTTGGGGGACGTTAATGAGATTTGCAAAAAAGACGCTAACGGGATTTTTGAAATAACATCAAAAAACGTTAGAAACGCCTTTAAATAGGGTGTTTTTTAAATATTCTTAGAATAGTGCATAAATCTAGGTGTTTTGTTCAATGATGGTGTCATTTGTTTCAGGTGAAATAATAGGCTCCTTTTGTAATACAATACTTTTGTCATCGTAAGTTGCCTTGAAATTATAATTACTATCAATTACTTTATTTGCTAATTCATAAAGTAAATATAATCCGAATGCAACAAGTACGCGGTTTGTTCTATCTTTTATAATATCATTCATAATGAGTCCTTTCTACGCAAAACTCTTACCGAATTTTACGATTTTTTTCCAATTACACAAAATACAAGCTCCTAATCCACCTACTGTAATGCCAATAGGTAAGCCATAGGATTCAATAAATGTTTTATCACGGGGTATTTCTTTAACAGCTTCTTTTTCAATGATTCTATCTTTGTAGATGATTTCTGGTTGTTCTTTGGTAGGTTTAGATTTAACACAATCACACATGTTCATATCACCATTTGCTCCAATGTAACAAACACTGACTTTGTTTCCGTAAAATGATTCTATATCATTAAATTTATATGCATCCGAAGTAAGTCTTTGATCATTAGATATAAGTAGTTGTGGTATGTTTCTTCTTTTCTCTAAAATTACAGTTAAGATTTTAGGGTCAGCGAAGTTCTCTCCATTACTAGCGTCATTATTAAGGCGTTCAACTTTAAAAATATCATTGTTTGTTTTAACCAAATTCAAAGCTTCTATTGCACTAGTTTGTTTGTACTCATCAGACGATAATTGATGTTTTGCTAGTTCAGCCATTACACAATCAGGAATTTGTATTTTCTTATTAGATTCGAGAAGAACTGGACGAACATTTTTAATGAAAAGTTCGAATCTTTGGATATACATCATCGTGCACGTATCAATCCATATTATTTGATTGTTTTGGATTTGTTTTGTAATGTAATCTAGGTTTGTTGTCATATTGATTACCTACCTTTCTGTTTTACATTTAGATTGTATAACAAATTCTTATTTGATAAAATTAAAGTGGGATAGAAAATATCCCACTTTAATTTTTGAGTCTATTTAAATGTGATATTCTGACTGCGAGGTGATTTAAATGAGAAAAGAAAATGGTTTTAAACTAGAAGAAATTAAATATGTTCCGTATATACCTGATAAATATGAATTTAAAAAATACTTTGATTCAATGAGGAAGATTGATTGTGAAGATGGTGTTTCAAAAAATAAGAGGATTAGACATACATATACATATAAAGAACTGTCTGAAATAACTGGTGCTCCAGAAGAGTCAATTCGTAAGTTGATAAACAAGACACAACCTACTTCAAATCGAGATTTAATTATTTCTTTATGTATTGCTATAAAATTAGACTTGGATAGCACAAATCTCGCATTACGCAAATACGGAATGTCAGAATTATATGACGGAAGCTACGGTGATTCTATGACACGAGATTATTTATTGATGGAAATTTTAGATAAATATAATGGTGATATGACTTTACATGAAGTTAATAATTATTTAGTCGCCTCGGGATTTTCACCTTTGCATATACCTATTATAAAGAAACAAATATCAACATTTAGAAAACAGGATGAATATGAAGTGATTAATATTAGAGTATTCCCTTTAATAAATGATTATGATTTTTGCTTATCAGAAAAATTTAATATTAAAAATTATGACTGTAGTGCAGAAATGTTAATAAAAAACCTAAATACTGGAGAAAAGTATATAATAACAGGATCTAAAGATAAAAAATTTCTTATACATTCTTTATCAGGTTCGACTAGAATTTTACCAATAGAAAAATTTGAACACTATAAAAACCTAAAGACAGTTCTTTCATTTCTCGTTATGAAAATTGATAAAGAAATATATAAACTACAAATAATACAAAATGATACTAAAAATTACGGTAATCGTACAACAGCAAAATTTGAAAATGGTAGAATAGTTTTTATTTCAGAGAGTTTTAATAACAAGGTTCCAGAGATTCCACTTTATATACTCGTTGAAGATGATTGCAAAGATACTAAAATATTAATTTCAAAGAAAAGTATGTTTATGTCAAAATTATATGACGATATTCGATATCGTGAAGAATATCATTGCGAAAAAATTAAGGCTATATGGGAATATAATAGTGTTGATGATATTAAAGATGATGCTATATATAAAAATCATGAAGTAATACAAAATTCTATAATTAAAATATGCAATGACTTAACTTCGAATATCTCAAAATTGAAAAATGAAATTAAGTATAAAAAAGAGTTTATTTCATCAAGTATTTTAATAGATGGAGAACCTGATGAATTCTATTTAATGTGTCGAGCGCTAAAATTAGTAAAAGAATTTTCATTAAAAAAAGATGGTGAGTTTTATTACACGACAAGAAATAAAATTAACTATAGATATAATGATAAAATTTATATAATAACGAGAGAAGATGTTAAAACTGCATGTGAACTCGGAATGAAAAACGCAAATGATATATGTTCAGTTAAAGAAAGAATTGGCTCTTTAGAAGCATTATATGAAGAAATGTAGTTAATATAGCTACTTTTTTTAATTTTAGTTAATTTGAATTTTCGATAATTCCATATTTTTATATAATGTATAAATCATTTGAAACAATAAGTATACGAGGTAAAATTCAATTATTTAAATTTAATGATATTCTGTGTAGAATATAAAAATCTATGAGTTCGAATTAGATAGGATAAGCTATGGTAGCTAATCAGTTGTTGCATAAATTGCCACAACTGATTTTAGTTTAAAAATGATTCAATTCGAGTACATATTGAGTACATTATAATATTAAAAGTATTTACAACCAATGTAATCTGTAAATATTAGATAAAATAAATGATGAAAAACATTATGATATAGATGAAAATGATATGCAGGAGTCGAGTTCGAATAGTGTACAATAACGAAAAGTGCCTTTAAATGACATTGTTATTTAAAGGGTTTTGTGAAGCATCGACTTTTTAGGAAAGTGATTTTGATACACTTTTGATACACGATGACTAAAAAAGGTTTTCTGATACAAGTGCAATTGTACCAGTAGGCTTGCAAGTTAAAGACAATTTATAACTATAAAATTGAGCTTCTGTAATGTATGCAGAGGTTCTTATTCCATTTTCATTAGATTTATACATAAAAAAAATTTAGCACATTTTAAGCCATATTCAGCTCTTAAAGATCGTGTAAAACTCTTGAAAATATTTGTAGCTATGATTAAATCTTTGACTAAGAAATGGGATGTTAACAAATCATCGCTTTACAAACATATAAAAACAAAAGAAGTTGATAAAGATTTTGAAAAAAACTGCAAAAAAATATTCTAAAGTCTATATCAGAAGATGAAGAAATATCTTTCTTAAAAGAAAGCTCTGAATTAGAAGATTTCTTAATGGAATTTAATGAGTAGTAATTTTAACTAAGTCGACTTGATACTAATGTAATGCAATAATTTTTCTAAGATGTACTAAAAATCCTTTGAATCGAAGCTCATCAATCTTCGAAACAGAGGACCTTTTTTATTGCACAAAAACAGCAAAAACGTCAAGAAATCTTGTTAAATAGAAAGATTTATCTTTATGACATGGAGGTTTTCATTTATAATAAAAAGTAAGAAAGTTGAGAGATTTCTATGGAACAAGTATCATACAAGAAATTATTTAAGCCGTTAATTGATCGTAATGAAAAGAAAACTGAATTTGCTGCTAAAGCTGGTATTAGTCAAAGCACTTTAGCAAAAATGGGAAAAGGACAATTCATATCAATGGTATGTTAGTTAAAATATGTAATTAACTTGATTGCACATTGGATGATATTGTGGAGATTATATAGAGAGTAAGGACGAAAAGTAGTACTTAATCGAAAAGAAAAAGAAGAGATTTTAAATAAAAAAGTTAAATAAAAAAAATGAGCGCACTAAAAACAAGTGCACAAATGAAATAAAATAAATTTAGCGAAAATCAGGTTTCATTTTTAATCCAAGCATCAAGATGAATATTGATGGCGGCAAAGATTGAAAAGAAAGCTGCTTTGGAGTCTTCACGAATTCTCATCTGATGAAGATGATAGTCATTGAGAATTCTATTATTGATTCTCTCAGTACAAGTTCTATTTTTGTATAGTTCTTTCCATTTATCTGTTTTGTAAGGAACAGGGCCAAAAAGACGCATATCAAGCGAATCGTTAATGTAAACAGTTCTACCATATGGAGAAGGAGAACATGTATCTGCATGTGGACAAGAATCAATCAATCCCATTTTTAGAGGACAACGGAATTTTCTTCTTTGCCTTTGATAGTCGTAGCCACAGTGATACATTTCAACACCACAATCACAAATTGGTTTGCCGTTTTCACTAATAGAATCAAAGTGTTTATAAATATTTTTACCCAATTTACGTTGATTGAAATCAATGATTGGGATAATATTATGGTGACGCAGAAATTGGTAAACGGCAGAAGAATCGCTTGCGGAATCGAAACACATGAATTTTGGAGAGAGTTCAGGGTTAATATCAAGGAAACGAGCGGTAGAGGAAATGGAAGACAGAGCATCATGACGAGAAGCTTTCTCTAAATCGATAAAGACGGGAAGGTCAGTATGGATTAGAGGGTTATGATAAGAAATGTTATAGAGAGTATAACCGAAGTAATACATTCCAAGATCACTGTCCCAACCAAAATCTGCGTTTTTAGCGCTATAACGATGAGTGTTTAAAATATTGTCATCTTTAATGATTTGATGACCAAAAGGAGAAGCATGAATATGAAAAGCAGAACCATCACCAGAAAAGACAAGATTGTAGGAATCAATAAAGCCCATGTCATGAGAAGGAATGACAGCAATAGCGTTAAAAAGTAATTGAAGAGTATAAATCATACGATCACGGTCAAAAACAGAACCATCATGAGTGTAATTATCGAAAAGAGAATAAGTATCATCATTAGAGAAGTTCATTAATTTTTCACCTTTCTTAGGTTTAGAAGAATTAGATTTATTCGTAAAAAGGCCTTTAGGAAGAAGATCGTTATGGTGAGAAAAAGAATGAGTGATACGGTTAATGAAATCGTAATGAGAAGAATGGTTAGGAACATTCCAAGAACCGATAAGATATTGAAGAAGCCTATCGTGATGAACTTCATAACACCAATTTTTAAGAGAAGTAAAACCAAGATGAAGCATCAAAACGACAGAACGCAAATAGATAGCAGGATCGTTAGCGGGACGACCCAAAGGAGAATATAAAGGAAAGATGATATCGGCGACAAGGTCGACATCAAGTTTAGACAACTTATGAATAGCAGACTTAAAATTAGGAGAAGAAAGTCTGAAAAGATCAGAAGTTGAAAGAGAAGACTTTTCTGTCTTAAGAAATTCTTTGTAATCTTGAGACGAAGAGAAATAAATTAACATTGAAAATCACCACCTACTTACTACAGAAAGGCGAGCAAAGCGAGCCCGCAACGAGGGCGATTTGTCAAGCAAAAAGTGAAAAAAGTTGGGGGGATTTCAAAAAAACGGCAATTAAAAAAGAGCGTAAACAAGCCGTTAAAATGTTTTCGACCACGCTCTAATAATAAAAGGAGAAATTATTATGACTTTATATGAAGAATTTAAAGAAAAATATCTAAGCGATGATCTTATTGATTTCTTTATCGAAAAAAGAAAGTTCATATTAGAAAATAATAAGAAAGATTATTTGATTTATCTAATCAAAGAAGGTCTGTTGGAAGAAGACATCACTAATGTTGCTAAGATGTCATTGGATTTATTTATTGCACAGGCACAAGCGATATTGATCCATGATAAGGAAATTGTTGAAACTTATTCAAAACTAAATAAGAAACAAAAATCTATGTTATTTAGTGAGATTAATAAAAAACTTCGTTGCATGGTGTTAAATGAAATAACATATGGAGCGGAACTTGAACAGTATCAACGTTGATGAATAAATGTTAATAAAAGCCTCTAGCCCAGAGGCTTTTTCAATTTAACAAATAAAAAATCCAATTATATGAAAAAACTATTCAATTATATGATGATAATTGATATAATTTTATTGTCGAAAGGAAAATCAATATGCAAGTCAGTTATAATGATTTATTCAAAAAATTAATTGATAAAGGTTTGAAAAAGACGGAATTTGCAAAAGAAGCTGGAATTTCTCCTGGGACTTTAGCAAAGTTGTCAAAAAATGAGACTATTTCGATGGAAAATTTATTAAAGATTTATAAGTTTTGAGGTTGTAATAGTTTTGATGAAATCATAGAAGTTATTGATTGATTTTCTTTTTTGAGCTGAGGCTCATTTCGGTATGGAATCATGATCTATCGTTTGATAGTGTTCAAGGCAAAGCTTAGATTCCGAAAAAATAAGTGAGAAGTGTAAACTAGGAGGACTTTATGAACAAAACAATATGTGAATTATTTGCCGGTGTAGGAGGATTTAGATTAGGTTTTGAAAGAGCCGATTCTGGATGGAAAACTACATGGTTTTCACAATGGGAACCAGGGGCGAGAACACAATGGGCAAATCAGTGCTATGTGCAACATTTTGGAGATTCACCAGATATAAATGGGGAATTTCATACTTGTGAAGATATTTCTACTGTAGATAAAAATGCTATTCCAGATCATACCCTTTTGGTTGGTGGATTTCCTTGCCAAGATTATTCAGTAGCTCAATCGTTATCTAGTTCAAAAGGTATCGAAGGAAAAAAAGGAGTTCTATGGTGGCAAATTAGAGATACCATCGAAGCAAAGAGACCAGCATTTTGTATTTTTGAAAATGTTGATAGATTATTAAAATCTCCAGCAAAGCAACGTGGGAGAGATTTTGGTATCATCTTAAGTTGTTTGAATGCCTTAGGATATTCTGCTGAGTGGAGAGTAATAAATGCTGCTGAATATGGTGCGGCACAACGCAGAAGAAGAGTATTTATTTTTGCATATAGAAATGATACGGTTTATGCTGATTCAGTAAAAGAAATGGACGAATTATCACTGATCAATTTAGATGGATTCATGGCGAAATCATTTCCGATTGAACAAGTAGAAAATTGTTTTGAAGGAACTTTGATGAATGATTTATTAGAAATGACAGATAAATTCTCATTTGATTTTAAGTCCGCTGGATTGATGAGAAACGGGGAAATATATACAAATAATGTCGTTCCAGTAATGGAGACACCTATACTATTGGGAGATATCTTACAGTCTAATGTTGACGAAAGTTTTTATATAACAAACGAAAAAATGAGCAAATGGACTTATTTGAAAGGTGCGAAAAAAATAAATCGTGTATCTAAGACAGGGCATGAGTATGTCTTTTCAGAGGGTCCTATTGCTTTTCCGGATTCATGGGATAAACCAGGTAGAACCATGCTTACTAGCGAATCTACTTTGAATAGAAGCACACATGTCGTTTCAGATCCTGGAACAGGAAGATTGAGAACTTTGACTCCAATCGAAGCAGAACGTTTGCAAGGTTTTGATGACGATTGGACTAATAGTGGAATGCCTAATAGGATGAGATTCTTTTGCATGGGAAATGCTTTGGTAGTGCCAATGATCACAAGAATGGCCAGAGTTTTGGATAAAATAATCGATAAAGAACAATGATCTTATGTCTTAGGCATAAGATTTTTGTGCATATAGGGAAAGAGGGTGATAGATATGAAGTTATTTGATTATGATGATACAGATATCAATAGTATTTATTCATATGCAAAAAAATTGGAAGGAATGACCTTTCATGAGGTATTGGATGAATATGAAAGAAGTCCAATAAAAAGTTATGGAGGGAAAATATATGATGCATATGCCAATTTTGAAAATATGGTAATAAGAGAAAAAGCAGTAGAATATGGTTTTGGAGCATCTTTGAATGACAAAGCGAAAGGTCAATTGGGTAATTTTATAGAAAAATACTATTTTGGTTATGATCCAAATGGTAATCAAGAAGCGGATTTTAATAAGATAGGATTAGAATTAAAACAAACACCTATTGATAAGACGAAAAAAGGTGAATATAGAGCAGGAGAAAGACTGTCCATAACAAATATTTCTTACAATGAACCTGTAGAAGAAGATTTCTATAAAAGTCATGTATGGAAAAAAATTAAATGTATCCTTTTGATTCATTATTTGAGGGACAAGTCCATTGAACGTTTGGATTATGTTATTAAATTTGTAAATTTATTTAGTCCGCCTAAGGATGATCTTAAGATCATCATCGATGACTATAATCAGATCAATGAAAAAATCAAACAAGGAAAAGCTCATGAATTAAGCGAAGGAGATACGATGTATCTGGGAGCTTGTACGAAAGGTGCAACTGCCAAAAAAAGCATGAGGCCGCAATATTATGGTGATCATACTTTAGCTAAGAAAAGAAATTATTGTTTCAAAGTATCTTACATGAATTATGTTTTGAAAAATTATATCCTTCAAAACAATGTGCCGTGTGAATCTATCATAAAAGGAGATATTAAAACAAATTTCCAAGAGCATGTTGTATCTTTGATAAATAAGCACATTGGCATGACAGATAAAGAATTATGTGAAATGTATGATCGCCCTTATAACAATAACAAAGCACAATGGAATGATCTTGCATTCCGAATGTTAGGAATCAAAGGTAATCATGCTGCAGAATTTCAAAAAGCAAATATCGTAGTTAAGACCATACGAATAGAAGAAAATGGAAAGAATAGAGAAAACATGTCTTTTGCACCATTCAAATTCAAAGAACTTGTGCAAGAAGAATGGGAAGATTCTACAGTATTTAATTATTTTGATACAACGCAATTCTTATTTGTCGTTTTTCAAAAAGTTAGTGATGCTTATGTACTACAGAAAGCAAAATTATGGCACATGCCTTACTATGATTTGAATGAGATTGTGAAAAGTGAATGGCAAAATTATAAAAATATAATCAAAAATGGAGTGATTTTCAAAAAGGTTAAAAATCTAGATGGTGAATTAGAAGTTAAGAATAACTTACCTGGAATGAAAGATACTGAAATCATACATATACGTCCTCATGCCCAGAAATCCGCTTATAAGTTAAATGATGGATTTTTAAAAGGCAATGTTGAAAGAGATGCAGATGAATTGCCAAATGGAGAATGGATGACAAAACAGAGTTTTTGGTTGAACAAGCAATATATATTAAAACAATTAAAGTAAGGTGATGTATGTGAAGCATCAAAATTTAAAAACTACTCCGGAAGTTTCAAAGCGTATGAAGGCGTTGAGCCATAAAAAAAGTAAGGTTGAATCTGTGCTTGCAAAAGCTTTATGGCATAAAGGGTATCGTTATCGATTGAATTATAAAAAATTACCTGGGACACCTGATATAGCATTACCAAAATATAAGATAGCAATATTTGTTGACGGCGAATTTTGGCACGGGAAAGATTTCGAAAAAACGAAAGATAAACTTAAGAACAATAAAGATTATTGGATTGAAAAGATTGAGGAGAACATTCAAAGAGATCTAAGAAATGACAGTTTACTTCATCAAATGGGTTGGACACCATTACACTTTTGGAGTAATGATGTAAAAAGATATTTACCATACTGTATAGATGAGATAGAAGAAAACATTTATGAAATATATATCAGAGAATAGACTGTATTAAATGACTATTGTTTAATTGAGATTTATTAGTATATTTTTACGGTATGGACTCCTAAAATTTCAAAATAGATTTATATTCTATATGATGAAATGAAAATTAATGATAAAAACTATTTTTTTGATTTCAAGATAAATATATGGCAATACAATAAGGGGTTTGTGAAATTATGTAAGAATTTAATAATGTGTATTGTTAATTAATAAAATGAAACTATGAAAAATAGTAGCAATAGATTTGTTGTATCTAAATTACTAGAGATAAAAAGGAGAATGCTTATGGCTAATAAAACAGAAAGAATAGGGATTAATCATGTTGGAGAGATTGCGGAACGAAACCAATGGATGTTTCGTGAGCAACCGATAAATGATATAGGTATTGATGCTCATATGGAGCTAACAGAACCAACAGGAAAGTCAAAACAGCTTCTCGCTTTACAAATAAAATCAGGAATAAGTTGGTTTAAAGAAAAAAAAGGTAATTATATTATATTTCGTGACATAGATGAAAGACAGTATAACTATTGGACCATGAACACTTTACCATGCATAATTGTTCTGTACAATCCAGATGATAATTTATGTATTTGGCAAAAATTAACTGCTGAAAGCATTGAAAGAACCAATAATGGAAAAGGAAAAGGATTTTTTGTGAAGGTCCCTCTAACTCAAATTTTTTTAGATAATGTATCAAATAATAAACTTATTTCTTTAACGAATTTACCGCATCATATTGCTAATTATAATTTTTTGTTATCTCAAAAAAATTTTATGAAAATTATTCAAGATGGCGGTCAAATAAAACTACACTCAGAAGAATGGATAAATAAGAGCAACGGAAGAGGAAATATGGAATTTATTGTAAATGATGGAAAAAGTATTAAAAAGTATTCGTACCCATATTGGTTTCCATTTACACCTTATGTTGAGGTGTTTTCTCGGTTATTTCCTTGGGCAGATTTTGCAGCAGATGAAGATTTTTTTTATGAATATGATAGACGTCTTTGGAGAGAGTATCATTGTTATTTTGATAAAGAAATTGGAGAATGGTTGGTTGTAGGTGATGAATTTGAGGATTTTCGAAAAAAATTAAATCCGATGAGAAGCATCATTCATTCAGGTGAAGTTGCTGAATATATGTTGGATATTAGTTTAAATGAATTAGGGAAATCATTTTTAAACGTGGATGAATATGTATCACAAATTCAACCTCATACTGATATAAGACCGAAAGGAGAAGAAAATGAAAGAAATAAAACTTAATACAGATGCAGGAAGAACAAAATCTTTCGATGGATATAGTCTGGATTCCACTGAAAAGTATTTAATTGATATTGAAGAAGAGATGGATTTTCAAATGGCGATAGTAAGGGCGTTTCATTTTATGGGGCCACCTCCTGCTATTAAAAATTATTATTCTTGGTTATTCGAAAATGGCTTTGATACTGAATCTCCAAATCCTACAAATGTAGTTGTAGCTAGATATTATGGTGTTAAAGCTCTTTGGAAAACAGATTTTTCACAAGGAATTGTTGTAAAAGCAAAAAATGAGAGTGATTATTTCATAGTTATGGAATGTAGTAATAAAAATAAAGGTTATAAGCATACACAAATCATTTTAACTATAGGAGGATGTTACTAAAGTGATGACATATATTGAAAATTTCATAAAATATGAAGGAATTAGAGTCTTTACTCATGGAAACAATAAATTATGAGAAAGTGTAATTTGAAATAGAGGTGATTTGATGGTATTTATTCATCATCCAAATATAAGATATAAAGGGATTTCAACGAATTATTCACCGACTATAATGCTTTTACGTTGCACAATAAGGAATTATGCCGATGCATTTGTTGAAAAAGGATTGATTAGATTTGGGACTCCAAAGGAATGGCGAAAAATAGATAAAGATGGTCAAGGCGATCAATTAGAGGGCTGCTATTCTGCTGTAGAAAACATAGATGGAGCTGAAGCATTTTTTTTATCACTGAGAGCTAATTCGTTTTGTGAATATATTGAAGAAGTCGATAAGTTCTGTTTTTTTGACGATGAAATTTTAAATTTGCGTTCTTTTTGTTTGTATGGACTAAGTAAATCCTTATTTTCAGAAGAATATACAGATCATTTTTTAAATAATCTCAAAAAAGGCGTGATACCTAAAAGTTATTTTCAAGATTTTACTGAAGTCACTAAAGAGGGGTATGATTCTCTTGATGATGAAGAAAAACCTGTTGATATTTTTATATACAAGCCTAAAGAATTTTTTGAAAGAATTAGAAAGTCATTGCGTTCTCAAGGAGTATATAATCATGAAATAATCATTAATCCGGTTCATTATGTAGATAGAAGTAAAAATTGGATGTTAGCAGAACAAGCTCCAAAAGAATTATTTTTTAAACAACTTAGATTTGAACATCAGAGTGAAGTCCGAGTTGTAATAAATACACAAAGAAAAGAGATTTTAGATGAGTTTGATAAAAATAATGGATTAATCAATATAGGAGATTTATCAGACATTTGCTCTGTTTCTGATTATTACTTTAAGGAGATGAATATTTCTTTAGGAGAGAGAAGTTTACTTTTTGATTTGCCAAAACCAATTGTTTCTAAAGTTACATTTGATGAAGCGATATCTATTTTATTACAATATTTATGTGATGAAGTACCTGAGTCTCCTTTATCGATAGATGCTATTAATGATAAGTTAAAGGAGTTCTCTAAATTGTTTGATGAATTATTTAATTGTGATTACACTCCTAAGCAACTATTTCTTTATAATCGAAATAATAATCAGACTTATGATTTTTCAAAAAATGTTGAATCAAGACTAATTAAACATAGCAAATATTACTATGAAAAGCACAATTATCAGGAATTTTTTAAAGCTAATAAATTGATAACTATATATATACCGACTGCATCATATGCTTGGTGGAATATAGGGGTTTATTATTTTATTGAAAAGGAATATTAGAAAATGTTTGAATACTTTGATAGAGCAATTGAACTAGATCCACACAACAAAAAGTATAAATCAGAGTATTCTGACATGCTTAAAATATATAAATAGTGCATCATTGATATTATTTAAAATCATATTTGATATAAGAAAATGTATTTTAAAATACGGTTAGTTTAATTTGGAAATTTACAAGAGTTCTTTTTAAAAA
Source organism: Traorella massiliensis (assembly GCF_900104665.1). Taxonomy (GTDB): domain Bacteria; phylum Bacillota_I; class Bacilli_A; order Erysipelotrichales; family Erysipelotrichaceae; genus Traorella; species Traorella massiliensis. Next base: position 888,518 of record NZ_LT629969.1, read on the forward strand.
ACTTAATTTGGAATAATATGATTAAAAATTATTGAGCACCGTATTCGAGAATAGATGTTACGTAAGAATGTCTCAGATATATAATTTGGTTTAAAATAATGAATAATTTAGTAGCTTAACTTATATTTATATGATTAGCGAAAAAAGAAAGGAAAAATAGAAGGGAACATTATGATTATATCTGAATTAAAAATATATAATTTCCGTAGATTTAAATCTAAAGATGGTCTTCCAGGATTGCATATTACTTTTCATAAAGGATTAAATGCTTTGATAGGAGAAAATGATTCAGGAAAAACTGCAGTAATTGATGCACTCAAGCTAGTTTTGTTAACTCAAAGTAATGAATATATTAGGCCTATGGATGATAATTTTTATAAGTCTACCCATGGAGAGGAGTGTAGCGAATTTAAAATTGATTGTAGAATTACGAATTTTACTCAAAATGAAGCAAAAAACTTTATCGAGTATTTAAAATTTGAAAAGAATGGCGAAAAAGTGGAATACATACTTGAACTTCATTATCGTGCATGGAAAGAAGGCCATAAAATATTTCAGGAATTACGGGTAGGGGATGTAGATGACAGTGTTTCAATTGATGGAAAAGCAAGAGATTTGTTGAAAGCGGTCTACTTAAAACCACTTAGGGACGCTAAACGTGAAATGAGTTCTGGACGAGGTTCCAGAATTTCACAAATACTTCTTAGCCACCCCGTTTTCAAAGGCAAAAAAGAACATGCTATCAAAGATATTTTTCAAGAAGCGAATACGCAGATAGAGGAATATTTCACGAATGATCCTGAGGGAAAGTGTATTCTTCAAACAATCTGTAATAATTTAGAATTGTTTAATGACAGAGGACAAGCCAGTAACGCAGAGTTTAAGACATCAGATATTCAATTAAAGTCTATACTTGAATCTCTGTCCTTGAATGCTCCAGAGATAAATCCAGGTTTGGGAGAATTAAATCTGTTATTTATTGCAGCAGAACTATTACTGCTTAAGGATGATAACGATGGTGGCATGAAATTGGCTCTTATTGAGGAATTGGAAGCACATCTTCATCCACAGGCTCAACTTCGATTAATCAATTATCTTCAAAACGAATATAACGAGAATGATGTTCAGATTATTATATCTACACATAGTCCAATACTTGCTTCAAAAATCAATCTTAAAAATTTGATATTAATGAAAGATGGTGCTGGTTATGATTTGGCTGAGGGAAAAACAGGGCTTCAAAAAGGGGATTATTTGTTTCTTCAGCGTTTTCTCGATTCAACAAAAGCTAACTTATTTTTTGCTAAGGGCATTATAATGGTAGAAGGTGACGCTGAGAATATACTTATTCCTGTAATTGCTGATATTTTAGGTTATCCGTTAGAAAAATACGGGATATCCATTGTAAATGTTGGAAGTACTGCATTCCTTAGATACAGTAGGATTATGGTAAGAGAAGATGGACAAACAATTAATATTCCAGTTTCTGTGATTACAGATTGTGATGTAAAACCATATGATGTTGACCCAGTAACAAAGAGAAAAACGTTCAATGAAAAAATAATTGAATCTGAGCAAAACGAAAAAGAGAAAAATGAAAAATACACCGAAGGATCAGTCCACGGATTTACTTCACCTAGATGGACGTTGGAATATTGTATTGCTATGAGTAGTCTTTCAGAAGACTTCCATAAAGCGGTTCATTACGGAAAGAAAATTTTGAATGCACGAGAACACATTTCACTTACTGATAAAAAAATCACTGAAGCAAACAAAATAGTTGAAGAAGAAAAAAAGCAGTGGCATGATTTATCTCAGGCAGAAAAAGCATATGAAATTTACAATTTAATGCTCAATGGGGATGGGAAAAGTAGCTTAAAAGCAATCGTTTCTCAATGTTTAGCATCAATCTTACGTTGGAGAATATCTGTTATTCCAAGCGAACTATCGCAAGAGAAGATGTTTGATCTTGATTTGTATAGTTTAAAGAAAGATGAGGAAAAGAGATTAGAGTTGAAAACTAAAATTGAAGAAGATCAATTCTTAAGCTATATTGTGAAAGCTATCAAATATGCTGCAGGAGAAAGAGATTAAAAAGGAGAATTCTACTATGGAATTGGAAATTTCTGATAAAGATATTGAATCAATTGAGAATCTTCTTTTGCCAGAAGGAGCACACTTTCAAGAAGATGCAAGAAATGTTATTCGTTGTTGGCATTCCACCGATATATCTGCTTGCCCGGGAAGTGGTAAAACAACTGTCCTTCTTGCAAAATTGAAACTATTGAGTGATCGGATGCCATTTGAAAAAGGTGCAGGAATTTGTGTTCTATCTCACACTAATGTTGCTGTAGAGGAAATAAAAAAACGTCTATCAAGTTATGCTGATAAACTTTTTAGCTATCCAAATTATATCGGAACGATTCAATCATTTGTTGATAAATTTGTTACTATGCCATATTTGAGAAATATTTCTGGTCGTAATGTACAAGTGGTTGACAATCATACTTATGCGCAGCATATGCTAGACAGGATGCAAAACATCAAGAAGTATAATGCTCTTGATTATTTAATAAAGAATAGATTTAAAACTGGTGGTCAATTTAATAATCTACTCGAATATATACAGGAATTTTATATACGTGATGATGGAGCTCTTTGTGTAGGTAAGCAAAAAAATGCGTTAGCTCTTGGAGATAAACCTTCTACTAAACAGTACAAAGACTTAATTATTGATCTTTTAAAATACGAAGGTATAATACGATACAAAGATGCATATTTATATGCTAATCAGGCTGTAAGTGTTCTATCTGAAACGTATCAAGATTTATTTTCATTACGTTTCCAGTATGTCTTTATTGATGAATATCAAGATTGTGATATTATTCAACGACAAGTCATCTCTGCAATATTTAACCCACAAAAATGTACATTAATCAAAATAGGAGATCCAGATCAAGCTATTTATAATTCTTCAAAAGTCAAAGTGTCAGATTGGGTGCCACAGGACGGTTTTTTGCCGATACAAACTTCTTGTAGATATAGCCAGGAAATTGCAGATGTGATATGTAAATTAAAGAAATCCGATGAAACTATCATTACATCTGTAGGCAATACAGGATTAAAGCCAATATTACTTGTCTTTGATCCTGATAAAATTGACAGAGTAATTAGCGAATTCATAGGTGTTTTAGAGAGCCATGGTCTTTATGATAATAAAGCTATATATAAAGCTATTGGTGCTATTAGAAATAAAGACTCCCCAGGACTTAAAATAGGAAGCTATTGGACAGAATTTGATAGTTCCGTTAAAAATCAAGCAAAACACAAGTATTGGAAATTAATAGATGATATTGCTACAAATTTATTAGAGGGTAATTTGTATAAAGTAGAATATACTGTTCGTGAAATTTTATGTTGCATATTTCATTATATAAAAATTAAATCTCCAAGTTCGGGCAGAGAATATTCTGTGTATACAATAAGAAGAAAGCTTACTAATGAATATAGAGAAGAATATAGCCAGTGGATTTATGAATTGTCTAGGATTCAGAATTTTGATAGGGAGAATATTGACTCTCTGATGCGTCAAAATATAAATAAAATTTTGAAAGTTAAGAATCCAGATATAGATGATTTTTTTGCTTTGCTACCAGAGGCTTTTCTTGATGAAAATGCCGCTGGAAATCAGGTGCAAAAGTCGGAAAAAAACATATATATTGATCCAATAAGAGGACGTAGAATAGAATTTGATACTATTCATGGAGTAAAAGGTGAAACACATGATGCAACTCTTTATCTTGAAACCGACAGACAAGGATCATCTGACTTAAATAGAATTCTTCCATATTTTGGTGTAGGCAAATGCGGTGATTCGGAGTTGTTTGAGTATAGTCGAAAGCTTGCTTATGTTGGCATGAGTAGAGCAAAGAAACTGTTATGTGTTGCAATGCAAGCTAAAACTTATGAAAAAAGTCAAGAAGTATTCAAGGATGATTGGGAAATTATTGATTTGAGAAAATAAGTATTTGTTCGTGTTAAAGCATAGCATAATTATGTGATACGGAATGATTTACAAAATAGAAATTTTGAAGGTAGCTGAATGACAAATAACTTTGAAGGCATATATACTTGATACCATTGTGCTACCAAAATATAAATATATGTATAATAGGTTGAATAAGATACATAAAATTAGAGTTTTTCTTGATATATATGTTAACAAATATGTTCATTATAATCATTTCGTTTCGGAGTTCGAATAAATGAATTGTACCCGGTGGCTTGCAGGTTGTATATAAAATAATAAGATCTCTTTACTGAAATAAAGGTAAAGAGATTTTTTTAATGAAAGTAGGGTAACCTACTTCTTTTAATTTGATCATTTACATTTTAATTTAGTGATTTATCTTGAAAATGACTAAATTAAAGTAAGAGCTTGATAAAAAAATTTTAAAAGTGAAAGAAAAGTATATAAATGACCATAAATAAAATATATAATTATAAATAGTATAGGGGGAATGGAATTTGTGAAGATGGAAAAAAATAATATAGGTTGAACTTCAAATATTATAGAATATAGAGGGAGGATGTTTCATGCAAAAAGCGATAAAAGAAATCATAGAGTTTAATAAAGAAAGAGAGTGGGATCAATTTCATTCACCTGAAAATTTAGCAAAATCTATTGTCATAGAAGCAGTAGAATTATTGGAATGCTTTCAATGGAATAATAACTATGATAAAGAAAAAGTGTGTGAAGAATTAGCCGATGTAGTGAATTATTGCATTGTAATGGCTAATCAATTGCAAGTGGATTTAGAAACAATAGTGTTAGATAAATTAGAGAAAAATCGTCAAAAATATCCAGTCGAAAAAGCAAAAGGAAATTCAAAGAAGTATAACGAATTATGATTGTATACCAAGAAACAAAAAAGAAATTTTTAAATGATGTTAGACTGGATTTGATTGAAGAGAAAATTGAAAGAAAAGTACTTGAAAGATTACACAAAAAAACTGCACATAATGAATTTTTATCTTGGATGAATTCGATGCAATACATGTATAAAGTTTTAGAGGAAAAAAGTATTCCAGATGATAGTGTAATTGCAATAGAGTATAGGATACCTAATTCAAATAAGCGAGTAGACTTCATAATTAGCGGTGAGGATGGATTAGGACGAGAAAGTGCGGTTATTATAGAACTGAAACAGTGGCAAAAATTAGAAAAAGTGGACTCCAAAGAAGCGGTTGTCAAAACTCATTTACAAGGAAGAATGGTGGAGACAACGCACCCTTCTTATCAGGCTTGGTTTTACGTAAGTATGATCGAAGACTATAATGAAGATGTTAGAAAATATAAAATCAATTTACAACCATGCGCTTATTTACACAATTATAGACTTCAAGAGCATGATGACTTAACAGATTCATGTTATGAATATTATATTGATAAGGCACCAGTATTCACCAGAGGAGATACAGATAAATTAGCAAAGTTTATTTCAAAATATATAAAAAAAAGGGAATCCTGATGTACTTTATCATATCGAACAAGGAAGAATTGTTCCTAGTAAATCTTTACAAGATAGTTTATCATCTATGTTAAAAGGTAATAGAGAATTTACATTGATTGATGAACAAAAAGTAGTGTTTGAAAGAGCGTTAGAAATTGTAAGAAATCAAAACAAGAAAAAAGTATATATAATTCATGGAGGTCCGGGTACTGGAAAAACGGTTTTAGCAATAAATATGCTTGTTGCAATATTGAACATGAATCAAAATGTCATGTATGTAACAAAAAATTCTGCACCGAGAGAAGTTTATCGCAAAAAACTAACTGAAGGAAAATATCGAAAAGCATATATAGATAATCTATTTAAAGGATCAGGAGCTTTTACAGAAGCTATATCAGATGATTTTGATTGTTTAATTGTCGATGAGGCCCATCGGTTGAACGAAAAATCTGGAATGTTTCAAAATTTAGGGGAAAACCAAATAAAAGAAATTATAAATGCAGCGAAAACAAATATATTCTTTGTTGATGATTTTCAAATCGTAACTACTAAAGATATCGGATGTACGAATGAAATAAAAAAATGGTGTCGTTTCTTTGATGCTCAAGTATATGAAGATACACTGATATCACAATTTAGATGCAATGGTAGTGACTCTTATCTTTCATGGATAGATAATGTCTTGGAAATCAATCCAGAAGCAACAGATGACTTTGATTGTGATTATGATATTCGCATTTGTGATACTCCAGATGAAGTAAGACAATTAATTTTAGAGAAAAATAAAATTAATAATAAATCGAGAATGGTTGCTGGTTATTGTTGGAAATGGATTAAAGAAGGAAAAAATGATAGTCATGTTCATGATATACAAATTGGAGATTTTGGAATGTCATGGAATCTTGGATCTTCTTCAACATGGGCCATCGATCCTGAATCTGTAAATGAAATAGGCTGTATTCACACATGTCAAGGGCTTGAGTTTGATTATGTTGGCGTTATTATTGGTGAAGATATGCGATATGACAATGGTATCATTACTGATTTTATGAAAAGGGCTAGTACAGATCAATCTATTAAAGGCTTGAAAGGTTTATATAAGAAAGATAAAGATAAAGCTAAAGATATTGCAGATAAAATTATAAAAAATACATATAGAACATTATTAACAAGAGGTCAAAAAGGATGTTATATCTATTGTGTTGATGAGAATTTAAAATTGTATTTAAAAGAAAGATTAATGAAATAAAATTTGTGTGGATTAGAATTTGTGGGATAAATTTTGAATCGTTAATCGATAATATTGAAAAACAAATTATAGTTTAAAAATAAATCCTACCATATTCTAACAAAATAGATTATAATAGTGAGGCGCATAATAAAATGCAATTCATTAGAAAGAGGGTATGATATGATTCAGTTTTTTAAACAAAACATAGAACCTAAAAAGGGGTTAAGAATGTTTGAAATTATCTTTTCAATTTTATTATGTATTGTTTCTATCGTTTCAATCGGATATGGGGCGATTGAAATTAATTCTCATGTTGATGAAATTCAATTTGTCCAGAGTATAGAAATGACAAGAGATACAGAACTAGAAGATTACAGTGAGGATAACACGATTTGTGATGTTACCTATAGAAATGGTGATAAGGAATTAGTTGTATCTTATACATATGAAGAATATGAGAAATTAGAGAGTGATACAATTACAGCATATGAATTTGAAACAGATAATGGAACAAAATTATATTTTGACCATCAAGATATTAGTGATGATGAAGTACAGTATTCTTATCAGCAAGTAAGAGCAAATGAATTAACACAATTGTTTAATTTAGGAATTGCTTCTTTTATTTTGATGTTATCAGTTTTGATCATGATGTTATTTTCAAAACAGTTTACTACATATGAAAAATCATGGTTTATGTCAATTATGGTATTGGCAACAATTATCTCAGTTATTTTTCCAGAAGAAAGCGCCAATGGTGTCAATGGAATTGTCATCATGCTGCTTTATCTGTTAGATACGTTCTTGAATATTCTTTGTGAGTTATTGATTTCGAAACAATCGAGATATAATTTCCTTGTTTCTGTTTTGGTAGAAATTGTAGAAATTATCTCTTGTATCGTTTTAATGTATCGATTTGCGACAATGGCAACAACCCTGTTCTTCTGGCTGCCAATCGATATTATTAGCTTTATAAACTGGTCAAAACACAAGGATGATGAAGAAAATGAACTGACCGTGGTTCGAAAACTAAAAGGATATCAGGAAGTTTTGGTAATTCTTGGAATCATTATCTGGACATTTGTTGTTGGATATTTGATTAGTGGATTAGATATCGCAACGGATTTCTATAACAATGAATCTTTAGAAACAGCAATTATCTATATTGATGCTTGTGCATCAGCTGTAGGAATTGCAAATGGATTGTTTATTTTCTTTAGACTACGGGAACAATGGATAGCATGGTACATTTGTGCATTCCTTGAAGCAATGATAAATATTGTTTCCGGACAGTATGTTTTATTGGTTTTAAAGCTTGGCTATTTCACAAATACGACTTATGGATATATCAAGTGGACCAAGTATATTCAATCACATACAACGGAAAAACCGGCACAAATATCCTAATTAGTCTTGAGGAATAAGACTAAAATTGTTAAAATGAATATGTAAAGAAAAAATGAAAGGTTAGGAGAAAAAAATTATGGCAATTTCAGCAGGTGATTTTAGAACAGGATTAACTTTAATTGTTGATGGTGATCCTTGTCAGGTATTAGATTTTCAACATGTAAAACCAGGAAAAGGTGCTGCCATCTTAAAGACAAAGATGAAAAATTTAAAGACGGGTGCAGTTCAAGAGAAAAACTTTAATGCTTCTACGAAGTTTGAACCAGCAAATATTTCCAAAAAAGCTGCTCAATATTCATATATGGCAGATTCTACTTATTATTTTATGGATATGGAAACTTATGAAACATATGAATTGACAGAAGATCAGGTAGGGGATAACAAATATTACATCATTGAAGGGGCAGAAGTATCACTGATGTTCTTTGAAGGATTACTTTTATCCGTATCTGTTCCAGAAAAAGTAGAATTAACGATTACACAGACAGATCCAGCAATCAAAGGCGCACCATCAAATCAGACAAAGGATGCTGTTACAGAAACTGGATTATCTTTACGTGTTCCTCAGTTCATTGAACAGGGAGAAAAAATCGTTGTATTTACAACAGATGGTAAATATGCAGGAAGAGCTTAATTAAGCTCTTTTTAAAATTATGAACAAAGTTGTATTGATTAGCGGTGGTGCTAAAGGAATAGGGAAAGCAATTGCTTTAGAACTAGGGAAACAAGGTTATGATATCGTCATCAATTATTTAACATCTGAATCAGAAGCTCATGCACTAAAAGATGCCATCATTAAAAATTATGGTGTGCGATGCTTGGCTATTCAGGCAGATGTTTCGAAAGAGGATGAAGTAGATAAAATGGTATCTTTGATTGAATCAGAATTAGGTGGTGTCGATATTCTGATCAATAATGCTGCCATTGACTTATCAAATTTATTTCATTTAAAAAATGCTGATGAATTTAGAAAGACATTGGATGTAAATGTCGTAGGGGCTTTTAATTGCAGTAAAAGAGTCTATCGACATATGTTAGATCAAGAATATGGAAGGATCATCAATATCTCTTCAACAAACGGTATTAATACATATTATCCAATGTGTATTGATTATGATGCATCTAAGGCTGCCTTAATTTCGTTGACGCATAATCTTGCTTTTGAATTTGCACCATATATTCATGTGAATTGTATTGCTCCAGGTTTTATTGGCACAGAAAATGAACTGGATGGATATGATGAGGAATTTCTAAAAGAAGAAGTTGAAAAAATTATGGTCAACCGATATGGGGACCCTAAAGATGTTGCTTATTTAGTTAAGTTTCTAATAAGTGATGAAGCTGATTTTATCAATAATACAGTCATTCGAATCGATGGCGGACAAAAAGGAAGTTGTTAATCCAACTTCCTTTTCATGTTAGTTAATGCAAGTAAAATAGATAGTTTTCCATATTCAAAGGTTAATCCACCTTGCATGTATAATGTATAAGGTTCAATGACAGGAGCATCAGCACTTAATTCGATGGTACTTCCTTGTGTAAAACTTCCTGCTGCCATGACTTCATCAAAAGGATAACCAGGCATAGGAGCAGGTAAAACTCGTACAAATGAATCAATAGGGCTTGTCTGTTGAATGCCTTGAGTAAAATTGACCAAATTCTCTTTCGTTTTTAATTCGATCGTTTGAATGATGTCTGTTCGTGGTTCATCATAACGAGGGGAGATGTTTGAATATCCTAATTTTTCTAATATATAAGAGGTAAACACGGCAGTTTTCAAAGCATTTTTCACAGCATTAGGAGCCATAAAGAGACCTTTGAAAAAAGAATTGTTTAAGTTGAAATTAGCTCCAAGACTTTTTCCAATTCCAGGTGCTGTTAATCGTTCAGCAACCATATGAATCAGTTCTTGATTTCCTGCGACATATCCTCCGGTAGGTGCAATTCCACCTCCAAGGTTTTTCATCAAAGAGCCAACAACGACATCTGCACCAACATGGCCTGGTTCTTTTGTTTCTACTAATTCTCCATAACAGTTATCAACCATGATAATGACATCTTGATTCACTTCACGTATTTTAGAAATGATACGTTCAATTTTTGAAATAGAGAGTGATTTACGATGTGAATATCCTCTTGAACGTTGAATTTCAACAAGTTTGACGTTGTTCTCTTTCAATCGTTCAATAATCTTCTCGTCATCAAAATCATCATCAACCAATTCTATTTGCTCATAGTGAACACCGTTTGCCTTTAACGATTGACTTGAATGACCAATGATACCAATCATTTCCTGCAGTGAATCATAAGGAGTCCCAGATAATGAAATTATCGTATCTCCGTGTTTTAATAATGCAGAAAGAGCTAAATAAATAGCATTTGTACCACTCATGATCTGTGGACGTACTAAAGCATCTTCACAGCCGAGTACCGTAGCAAATATTTTTTCTAATTTATCTCTTCCTTCATCATAGTTTCCATACCCATTAATATCACTAAAATCTGAATAAGAAACTCTGTTTTCTATAAAAGCAGATAAGATACGATTGGAATTTGATAAACAAATCGTATCAATCTTTTTATAAATATCTTTTAAAACTACATCCGATTCTTCAGCTAGGGCAAGAAGTTGAGGATTGATTTGTTCGAGTATCATATAAAAACCTCCCATAAAATAATTCCTTGTATATTATACACGAATCTTGATAATTTGCATTGATATCAGTAAAGAAATAATGAAAGAATCTAAGAAAATAGCTAGTTAACGTTACCGTTTTTGCGATTTTGTCAAAAATGGTAACGTTAAATTCCTATGTTGTGCTATAATGATATTGGTGATACGTGATGAAATTATATAAAAGAGAAAATTATTTAAAAAAGATTAGAGGTTTTTATAATGCGGATGATATCATTAAAGTAATAACAGGAGTACGCAGATGCGGAAAATCGTCATTGATGCAAACAATTGCTGATGAAATCATATCAAAAGGGGTACCAAAAGAGAATATCATATATCTAGATTTAGACCAAAGGGAATTTAGAAAATTAAAAAATGCTGATCAGCTAGAATCACTTATTGAAAATAAAACTTCTGGTATTAAGGGCTTAAAATATCTTTTTATCGATGAAATACAGAATGTAGATAAATTTGAAGATGTTATAAATAGTTTTAGAAATGATGGCGATTATTCAATATTTATAACCGGTTCTAATTCTTATTTATTAAGTGGTGAGTTAATGACAAAATTAACGGGAAGGTATATTGAATTTGAAATATTTACGTTAAGTTTTGAAGAGTATGAAAATATGAAAAAATTCTATAATAAGACAATTCACACGAACCCTTTAGAAGAACTCAACTCATATATTATGGAAGGCGGCTTTCCACGTGCAATACAATTCGATAATTTAGGTGATAAAAGAACATATACTCAAAGTGTTATAAAGGAAATATTTGAAAAGGATATACTTAAAAGAATTAAAATTAGAGATAGAAATCACTTCGAAATTGTTAAGAATTTTGTGATTAATAATTTTGGATCATTCATGAGTATAAATAGTATTTTAAGTGCTTTAAGAAAAAATGGTATTTTAATTAGCAAGACAACACTTTCTAAATATATTCAAGCTTTACTAGATGCCAAGATCATATATGAGTGTTCCAGATATGATATGAAATCAAAAAAAGCTATAAAAGGTGAAAAGAAATATTATATAGCAGATTTAAGTTTTTATTATGCATTGAATACGGATAATCAGATGAATTATGGCCCTTGTTTAGAAAATATTGTATATATCTATGCAAGAAGTCATGATTATTCTATAAGTGTGGGAAGAATTGGTAAGTTGGAATGCGATTTTATATTACGTGATAGAGAATTAAATTATTCTTATCTCCAGGTATCCTATACAATAATGTTAAGTAAAGATACCGAAGATAGAGAATATAGACCGTTGGAACAAATCAGAGATAATTATCCAAAATATGTAGCGACGACAGATTATTTATTACAGAAAAGAAATGGAATCAAACATATCAATATCATAGATTTCATGAAAAACAACGAACAATTTTAAATGATATATTATTAAAAAAGTAATAAAAATATTGGGGTGTATCAAATAAGATTCATACACCTAAAATAACTCAGAAACCATCTCTTATTTAAACAATAATTGTTTTTTATATTAAAATATTCGCTCTTTTCAAACAAATCGCTGATATATACATAAGTAAGGAAATTTAGATTTCTTTTGTCTTTATGAGAAAGTAAAGAATATTCATTATTTAGCAAATCACAATGAATATTTTAAGTTTATGGTAAATATTAACGCAAAAGCTTTGGCATATAATGATCAACAGTATTCTTGAAAAGAACGAAAATATTAAGAAAAAAATGAGTTAAGCTTAGAATCTAAAAATAGACAAAATAATGTAAATAAAACAATGTATTATTGTTATGTGTATTATTGACAATTAATTTAGCTAGTTTATAATGAAATTAACAAGAGGAGGACAGACCAATGGACAGGAAGGCTATATTAAGTAGAATTCTTAATATTTTTCATTGTTTTTGATTAAGTAAACTATTCTACTTATATTTTATGTACTAAGCATTATTCAGCAAATATAATTGAAACAATGAGAAAGGAAATAAACGGACGTTTATGTATAAAAGTATGAAAAAATGTATTTCATTTCTCATATGTATGTTTTTGGCAGTTGTAACAACATTGGTTAATTTACCATTAAATATTCAAGCTGAACAATTATTAACTTATGTTATAGATGATTCAGATATTGGCAATGAATTATATCAAGTTCAGTATAATGGAGTTTGGGATAGTGGACCTAATTCTGCATGCTATAAAGAAACAGAACATTGGACAACGCCAAATATGTCTGATTGGACAAATGAATCATTATTACCAAGTTATACTATCAGATTTAAAGGTGAAAGAATTGAGCTTTATGGGCAAAAGCAGCCTAATTTAGGAATTTATGAAGTTTCTATAGATGGAGAATTTAAAGGGCTTATTGATGCACACCAGGAAGCTTATGAAAATCAAAAATTATTATTTGAGTCTGATCCATTAGCTGATGGAGAACACGTTATAACGGTAAAAATGACACATACAAAAAATGAAGCTTCAAATGCTTATGACGGACATTTTGATTTTGCAAAAGTATATGTTCAAGGTGAAACACCAAAAAATGTTACGATTGCAGAAGGAGATACATCTATAGAAATAGAGGATCAAATACAATTAACATTAAAAGTCGATCCTGAAGATGCAATCGTTAATTCAGATATTTTATGGAGTTCAAGTAATCCTAAAATTGCAAGTGTTGATCAGAATGGCACTGTTACGGCTCACAAAGTTGGAAAAACCAGAATAACTGTAACTCTCGATAATTATCAACTAACTTCAGAAATAATTTTAGAAGTTTTACCAAAACATAATGCAGCATATTCTAAAATTTTAGATGATATGGATGAAAAATTTCAATATGTAGGAAGTTGGGGTGTTGATGAAAACTTTGATTTATTCTATAGTGGTACAAATCACTGGACAACGACACCCAATGACTATGCAATATTGAATTTTGAAGGAACGGGTGTTGAATTATATGGAAGAGTTCAGCCAGGATTAGGAATATTTGATATTTATATAGATGATGTTTTTATTACTAGCATCGATGGTTATTCTCCAGATATGATTTATCACTATAAATTTTTTGAAAAATATGATCTTGAAGATGGAAAGCATTTACTAAAGATTATCAACACAGAAAATAAAAATCCAAGTTCTGGAGGAACTCAATGTTCAATTGATTTTGCAAAGATATATCACAATACGATAACCCCGGCTGCGGATTTTGAAATAGGTTTTGATACAATGCAATTACAATTAGGAGATCGATTGATTATTGATCCTATACTAGAGCCTGTTGACTCTAATGAAGAAGTTATTTGGAAGAGCACATCCCCAGAAATTGTATCTATTGATGCATATGGTGAAGTTACTGCAAATTCTTTGGGTACTGCGACTATTATTGGAACAATCCAAAATGGGATTTCTCATGAAATAAATGTTACAGTTGTCGAAGAAAGCAATCTGTATGCAATGTTTGGTAATTCAAATATACATTATCTTCAAAAGGATTATGATGAAATAGTAAATAAATATAGAACCGAATTCAACTTGTATAATTCTGATTTTGGATGGAAAAATGATCAAATAAATGCATTAATTGTTTTATTTACGAAACAATCAGAAATTAATCATGTTGAAGTTAAAGCTACAGACTTTAAGAATGAAAATGGATCGATTATCTCCAATGAACAGATTCAATTAAATTTTTTAAGGGAAAATTCGGTTGCAATAGGACAAGCAAGTCCGTTTAATATTCATTATGATATTCCAGATATTTTATCAGATGATACAAGCATCAATTTAGAAAAAGAAAGAGTTCGATCTGTCTGGATGAAAGTTATGATTCCAGAAAATGCAGACCCTGGATATTATACAGGAAATATTCAGATAACTTCTGATGATGCCTCTGTTTTATTACCTTATTCATTTGAGGTGATAAATTTGACACAACCATCCGTAGATGATTATCAAGGAAATTTAGAATTGTGGCAGTATCCAAATTCTGTAGCAAAATATTACAATATCGATGATTCAGAATTATATGGAGAGAAACATTTAGAATTATTATCTCAAAATATAAAAGAATACCGTTCAGCTGGAGGAAACACAATTACAGCTTCTATTACGGAGTATCCATGGGGTAAGGGACCACGCCCATATCTGTATCCATCAGAAGTAAAATGGATACAAAATGAAGATGGAACATTTAGTTTTGATTTTACTCACTTTGATAAGTGGGTTGAATTAAATATTTCATTGGGAGTAGATCAGCGAATTAAATGTTTCAGTATGTCTCCATATCATGAAATGGTTTACAGAGATGCTCTGACGGGTGAAGAAATATATGAAAGTTTGGAAGTTGGTTCAGAACGATGGAAAGAAGTTTGGGGCCAGTTTTTAGAAGTGTTTATCCCTCATCTTGATGAAAAAGGATGGTTTGATATGACCTATACGGCCACAGATGAAGTCGGTGAAAGTCATATTAACGCAATTTATGAATTGATTCAGAATTATCCAAATAAAGATGGAAAAACTTTGAAATTAGCTGCTGCTGTTAATTATGGAAATTTATCACAGACTACGTTGGACCGTATTGATGATATCTCAATATCATTAAATCATGTAGATTTAAGTGGGGATACAACTCGGCAAATTACTGAGGATAGACGTTCTAAAGGGTTAACGACCTCATTCTATACTTGTACCGGTATATATCCTAATAGTTTTGGATACAGCAATCCAGGAGAAAGTGCATGGACAATGTGGTTTAATGCTTCTCAAAAAATGGATGGTTTCTTAAGATGGGCTTATGATTGCTGGTTACAGAATCCTTATGAAAGCTTGGATTTTGAGGCATTTGAATCAGGCGATACCATGATTATTTATCCAGATGAAGACCATAACGCCGAATTACCACAAATTCACTCTACGCCACGATGGGAAAAATTAAAAGAAGGAAAACGTGATATTGAGAAAATTTATTATTTAGAAGAAAATTATCCAGAATTAGTAGATGAAATTGAACAAATGCTTCATTCACTAAAAGGTAGTTATACAGAAAATGATTCATCAAAAGAATTGATTAATCAGGAAGTAATGCGTATGAGGTATGAATTAAGAAGAATTTCTAAATTAGTAGAAACAGATAAGGGTGATTTAAAAGAAGTCATTGAGCTAGCTAATTCACTAAAAAAAGAACTTTATACCGATACCTCTTACGAAACTGTTCAGGATGAATTGAAATTAGCATTAGAAGTATACAATGATGAATTTGCTGATCAAGATACAATCAACGATCAAACACTTCGTTTGCAAAATGCTATCAATGCACTTGAATACAAGGATGCAGATTATACAACATTAAATGCAGCGATTTTAAAAGCAAGCAATTTAGATAAAACGTTATATAAAGACTTCTCAGAAGTGGAAAAAGCATTAGAAGCAGTAGTTCCCGATCTGGACATCACTCATCAGGAAGAAGTCGATTCGATGGCAAAAGCTATCGAAGATGCACTCAGTGCTCTTGAGTATAAAGATGCTGATTACAGTGCGGTAGAGAAGGCAAAGGAAAAAGTACCGGCTGATCTAAGCATCTATACAGAAGAATCTGTAAAAGCATTGAATGATGCACTAGCAGGTGTTGCAGAAGGCAAGGACATTACCGAACAGGAAGAAGTGGATGCCATGGCTAAAGCAATTGAGAATGCAATCAATGGACTTGTGAAGAAGGATACAGGAAAACCTGAGGATCCATCTGAACCAACAGATCCAGCAATTCCGGTTGAACCAGAGAATCCAACAACACCAAGTGAACCAGAAACACCAACAGATCCAGAAGGACCAAATACAAGTGACAATTATCAAGTTGCAGTATTTGCAGGATTGATGATTCTAAGCGCAGGAGTACTTGCTTTAATGTTTATCAGAAGAAAAAGAAATGTTAATTAAAGACTTGTAGTCTGTTGAACATTTTTTAATAAGAAGAGGTGGCCAATTTAATTTGTCATCTCTTTTTTAAGTTATGAATGATTTTAAGATGTTCGTGAAAAACTATATATGAATCATTTTAAAAATAAGCTATAATACAATTATGAAAAAACTAACATTAGAAAGCAAGATCAAAGACTTATATCAAAATCCAGTAGGGCATGATGCTTTATATAAAGTATTGATGCAATTAGGATTGAGTGAAAAACTTATTACAAATGCATTTGTGTCTAACTTAAAGCTAAAAACAGTCGCTAAAGTAACTCGTAAGCAATTAGGTGATTCCTTTTTTGATGCGTTGCTGCATTTGGTGAATATGGAAAAGGATATTCCATTTGTATCAAAGGGTGAAATTAAAAAAAAATGGTGGAAAGAAGCAGTTTTCTATCAAATTTACCCAAGAAGTTTTTATGATAGTAATAACGATGGTATTGGTGATTTAAGGGGCATTATCGAAAAACTGGATTATTTAGCGGATCTTGGAGTAGATGCGATATGGTTATCTCCGATCTATGATTCTCCAAATGATGATAATGGTTATGATATTCGAGATTATCATAAAATCATGAAAGAATTTGGAACGATGGAAGACTTTGATGAATTGCTTAATAAGGTTCATCAAAAAGGAATGAAACTAATCATGGATCTTGTAGTAAATCATACTTCAGATGAACATGAATGGTTTCAAAAAGCTTTACATGATCCTCAAAGCAAGTATCGTGATTATTATTTCCTTAGAGAGCAGGATACATTGCCAAATAATTGGACTTCTTTCTTTTCTGGATCTGCCTGGAATCATTATGAGAAGGAAAACTTATGGGTCTTACACTTATTCTCAAAAAAACAGATGGATCTAAACTGGGACAATCCTCATGTTCGGGAAGATATCATTGCGATGATCAATTGGTGGTTAGATAAAGGTGTCGATGGATTCCGTATGGATGTCATTAACTATATATCCAAAGAAAATGGTCTGCCATCTGGAAATGAAACCATTGGAAAAATGATGGGCTATACAGGTATTGAACATTACTATTATGGGCCTCATCTACATGAATACTTACATGAGATCCATAAAAATGCTTTCGCAAAACATGATGCCTTTTCTGTAGGTGAGACACCGGGTTTAGGAATGAAGATGGCACAGTTAGTAACTGGCGAAGAAAGGGAAGAGTTAGATATGATCTTTTCCTTTGATCATTTAGAAACACCAGGTCATATACGTTTTGAGGATTATGCTTATGACCTAAATTATTTTCGGGATTATATGATTGAATGGATCGAAAATTATGGCAATAACTGCTGGATGTCCATTTTCTACAATAATCATGATAATCCTCGAATGATCTCTAAGATTTCTAGTAAAAAAGAATATCATGAATCAATTGCTATTTTACTAGCCGTCATGCAAATGACTTTAAAAGGAACTCCTTTTATCTTCCAAGGAGATGAAATGGGTTTAGTTAATTATCCATTTTCATCTATGGCACAAATCAGTGATGTCGAATCAAAAGGTTATTATGAAGAGCATATTCAAACACAGTCTCATGAAGAAGTCTTTAAAACAATTCTTGCAGGGACTCGTGAACATACACGTGTTTTGTTGCCATGGAATAAGAAATTTCCAGATCATCATCAAGGACTGAATCAGACAATGAATGAGAATGTATACAAGGCTTATAAAGAATTGATTTGTTTAAGAAAAAGTGATATACAATTAATATATGGTGATTTTAACGTATTAAATAAAAAGAAAAATCGTTTTACTTACCAAAGGAATGATTATCTTATCGATTGTAACTTAGGTGAAAAACAACAAAAGGCTTATCCTGTAGATGAAAGCTATGAATGTATCTTTCCTAAAAAAGTTGTTTCAGATAAGTTACAGGCTTATGAAGCTAGAATTTTTAGAAAGAGGGGTTGAAAATGAAAGTATTATTGATCAATGGAAGTCCAAGAGTCAATGGTAATACGGCTATTGCTCTTAATGAAATGGTGAAGGTGTTTCAAGAAGAAGGAATTGAAAGCGAAGTTATACAGATCGGACAAAAGGATATCCGTGGATGTATTGCTTGTGGCAGCTGTTATAAGACTGGAAAGTGTGTTTTCAATGATATCGTAAATGAGTGTGCTGCGAAATTTGAAGAAAGTGATGGTTTGGTTATCGCAAGTCCTGTTTATTATGCCTCCGCAAATGGTACTTTGATTTCATTTTTAGATCGTTTATTTTATAGCTCTCATTTTGACAAATGTATGAAAGTAGGTGCCAGTGTTACGATTGCCAGACGTGGTGGATGCTCAGCTACTTTTGATGAGTTGAATAAATATTTTACGATCAATAGTATGCCAGTTGCATCCAGTCAGTATTGGAATAGTGTTCACGGAGCTAAGACTGGTGAAGCGAATGAAGATTTAGAAGGTCTGCAAACAATGCGTACACTTGCAAGAAATGTGTCCTTTTTAATGAAGAGCATTGCTTTAGGTAAAGAAAAATATGGTTTGCCTGAAAAAGAAGCTCGTCAGTCAACAAATTTTATTCGCTAAAAATACTACAATTATGTATAAGTAAAAAATAAAAATCAGTATGACTAAAAAGGTTTTTACATCATGTAGAAACCTTTTTATAATTTTTTCTTCAAAATGTAGACATTTTGAGAAACTTTGAAAAGACTTTAAAAATCTCTAATAATCCACTTTATTGCTTCTTTTTCATTATAATACCTTTGAAAGAAATTGTCTGCTTTATCGTTCGCTATCTTTGAATGGAAAGGAGACAGAAATGAAATTCAAGAAGTTATGCAGTTTAGTGCTTTCGGCATTTATGGCACTAACGCTAGGAAGCTATACACTCTCTGCTACTGAGACGAGTGATAGCGATGCCGACAAGTGGGACGTTTCTAAATCAAAAAGTGCTGAAAGAATTGATGAAGACAAATGGGAAGTAACTTTATCATTACCTTCAAAAGAATATGTCCCTACGAGTGATGTTGTATTTGTTTTAGACAGATCAAGCAGCTCTGTGATGACAGATGTAAAAGCAAAGGCTAACGAATTACTTGCTCAGCTTGCTTCTAAAACAGGCGAAGGAAAAGGTACGATCAATGTAGCTGTAGTAAATTTTGATTATGAAGCTCATGTTGACCTAGAATTAACTGAATTGACCGAAGATAGTCTTGAAACAATTCAAAATGCTATAAATTCTACAACAAAGAGCGGAACAAACCTTGAAGCAGGTATCTTAGCAGGTACTAAGATCTTAGATGAAGATACAGATGTTCCTGCAGAAAATAAATATCTTGTTTTAGTATCAGATGGTATCACGCATTCATGGAATGAAAACCACGTAGCTGGTGGTCAGACAATGACAACGTATTGGAAAACCAATAACGATGGTACGATCAATTCCTATGATGGAACGACACCTTATTTATATTTCAGAGGTGAAAATAAGATTACTTCCTATGAAAGTCTAATTTCTACGATGCAGAATGATCCTTCGGTATTTACTGACGAATATGATCGCCCATATGGATTAAAGCTTGATGATCTAGGTGAAGGTGACTGCATAGTATCAAATGGTTTAACTATACAAAATGCACCATTCCCTAATGTTTATTCACAGGTTGAATTAGCTACATATTATGCAGCTTCGGCTTGGCAGAATTTAAATGATTCCTATCATACAGTTAGCCTATACTGGGAAGTGAATAATGAAGAATATCCTCTAAGTGTTGATTTGATGAAAAATGTGCTTGGAGCATCTTCAGTTGAAGAGAACATTGATCAGGTATTTACTGAATTACAGAATGAAATCATTTACTTGCTTGATAGCGGTAGTGTCACAGATGTGATTGGTGAAGATTTTGTTTTAGATGAAAGTGTTCCTTTCAGTGTAACTGTAAATGGTGAAGAAGTTGATTTAAGTACAACAGAGGATTATGCTGTTTCTCATTCAAATGGAGTTATTACTTGGGATATCAATGTTCCAGTGAAAAAGGATGAGCCTGTTCAGTTAAAATATACAGTAAAATTAAAAGACAGTGCAAAGGCAGAAGCAGGTTCTTTTACTACGCCAACCAATGAGTCAGCTGTCTTAGATTATAAAGATTCAAATGGAAATAGTGGTAATGAAGCATTTGAAAAACCACAGGCATCTTATGAAATTGGAATTCTAGAAGTAACACATCGCTATGATGAAAGTGTTGGAGAAAAGGATCAGACATTGTCACTTCCGGAAAAATTCACTTCTGAACCATTGATCGTTGATTGGACAGAAAAGCATTTTGCTAAGGAAGATGCTGCTAATACTGTCTCATACGATGGATTTGAAGTTGAAGTAAACGTAACATATCCAGATACAGAAACTGTCACAATGTCTATTGATGAGTTTAATCAATTAAATGAAAATGGACTTTTAGCAAAAGCGGGTGTTACAAGCGTAGAATATGTTTATACAACTGTACAGAATCCGGTGATTGATGATAACACACCTGATGATACAGATGACACAGAAACAAACACTCCAAATACGGGTGATACACTTCATATGTATTTGATAGCTGCTGCATGCGCTATGTTAATTTTATGTGCAATTGCTTTTTTAGATTTTAAAAAGGAATTTACAAATTAAATAGCATGAACATTGTAAAACTGCGGCAGGAGATATCTCAAATCATACAGGATGAAGTGAAAACAGAAAATGTCATGGAAGCTGTATTGAAATATAAAAAAGAAGAGGAAGAAGAACGTAAAGAAAAGATCGTGAATGGTATAAGGGCTGCTCAGGATAAGGGAATCGTTTTTGGCAGACCAAGAAAAAAGATTCCTGCTCAGTTTGAAGTCGTATATGAAATGTATGTCAGTCATCGTCTTTCAAGTCGTTCTGCAGCAAAAATGTTGAATGTTGCGCAAAGTACTTTTCTAAAATGGTGCAGCGAACATGTAAATTAAGAAACAGCTAAATGCTGTTTCTTTTATGTAAAATATTGAAAAAAAATTAAATCTGTGATAATGTCTTTATATTCTTGATTTATTTCAAGAGGGAGGTAAAATATGGAGAAGTTTTTTAAACTGAAGGAAAACGGAACCAACGTATCTACTGAAGTCGTAGCCGGTATTACAACGTTTTTTGCGATGGCCTATATTATTGCTGTCAATCCGAATACGTTAAGTCAGGCAGGTATGGAATGGGGCGCTGTTTTCTTAGCAACGATTATTTCTGCTGTAGTGGGTACGCTGATCATGGGATTAGTGGCCAATGTTCCTTATGCGCAAGCACCTGGAATGGGGTTAAACGCTTTTTTTGTTTATACGGTTTGCTTTCAATTAGGGTTTAGCTGGCAGCAGGCATTATCGATGGTGTTTATTTGTGGATTGATCAATATCTTTATTACAGTTACTAAAGTAAGAAAAGTAATTATCAAAGCAATTCCAAAATCTCTTCAGAATGCCATTGGTGGTGGAATCGGTGTTTTTATTGCTTATTTAGGTTTCTTAAATGTTGGCTTTATTAATTTTGATAGTGGAGTTCCTGCTATTTCGACATTAAATCAGCCAGTATTATGGGTTTTCTTGATTGGGCTTTTATTAGCAGTCGTATTGACTTTAAAAAATGTTAAGGGTGGCATTTTGATTGCAATCGTGGTTACAACTCTTTTGGGAATTCCATTTGGGGTTACGACAACTGCAAATACGGTAAGTTTTATGGATGCTGTAAATGCATTGCCATCTACATTTGGTGTCATCTTCACTTCTGCTGGTCTGCCTTCATTGTTTACTGATCCAGCGAAAATTCCATTGGTGATCATCACTATTTTCGCATTCAGTATGTCAGATACGTTTGATACGATCGGTACATTTATTGGAACCGGAAAAAGAAGTGGAATTTTCTCTGATGAAGATGAAAAGGCACTTGAGAGTGGTAGCGGATTTAGTTCTAAGATGGATAAAGCATTGTTTGCCGATGCAACAGCAACTTCTATCGGAGCTATTTTTGGTACTTCTAATACAACAACTTATGTAGAAAGTGCAGCTGGTATTGGTGCTGGAGGAAGAACGGGATTAACTTCTGTAGTAACAGCTATTTGCTTTGCATTAAGTGCTTTTTTAGCTACTTTTGTAAGTGCAATTCCTTCTGCAGCAACAGCACCTGCTTTGATCATTGTTGGATGTATGATGGTTTCTTCATTTGCTCAGATCAACTGGGCTGACTTAGAAGAAGCAGTTCCTGCATTCTTTGCTGGATTATTCATGGCTCTGTGCTACAGTATTTCATATGGTATTGCCAGTGGCTTTATCTTTTACTGCATCGTTAAGATCGTTAAAAAGCAGGCAAAAGAAATTCATCCAATTATTGCGGTAGTTGCTCTTTTATTCATTTTAAACTTTGTCTTGCTTGCTATTATATAAATTTATATATAAATGAAATAAGACTGTTAAACAGTTTATCGTTGATAGCTGATTAACAGTCTTTTGTTTTAACCTTTAGGTAATAACAAAAGAACTAAGAGAGAATTCATTTCAATAGGTTTCCTGTTTATAATGAAAATGTAAAACATAATACATTTATTGAAGTAATCAGGAGGAAAACAATGAAGAAAAGAGAGTTAGGCAAAAGTGGTTTGTTTGTTTCACCAATAGGTTTAGGATGTATGGGCTTTTCGCATGCCTATGGAAAACCAACTGATAGAAATGAAGCGATTGAAATGATTCGTGAAGCAGTAAAAATAGGTTATACTTTTTTTGATACAGCTGAAATTTATGGTTCAGAAGAGAATCCTCATGAAAATGAAGAAATTGTGGGTGAAGCTTTAAAACCATATAGGGACCAGGTAGTAATATCTACCAAGTTTGGTATTCGTTTTGATACAGAAAGCGAGCAGTATCCAAGTCCTCTAATTCCAGATGCTCGTGAAGAAGTGATTTGAAAATCAGTAGATGAATCTCTTCAACGATTACAGGTAGATACGATCGATCTATATTTTCAACATCGTATCGATCCACATGTTGAACCAGAGAAAGTTGCAAAGGTAATGAAGGAATTGATTGCGGAAGGTAAGATTGCTCATTGGGGTGTTTCTGAGGCTGATGAGGAATATATTCGTCGGGCTCATGCAGTATGTCCTATTACAGCGATTCAAAATCGTTATTCGATGATGGCTCGTCATTATGAGAAACTTTTTCCTGTGTTAGAAGAACTAGGAATTGGTTTTGTTGCTTTTTCGCCGATTGCAAACGGTTTTTTAAGTGGTAAATATGGCAAGGATAGTCATTTTGATAAACGTGTAGATTATCGAAGTGCTATGCCGCAATTTACAGATGATGCGATCGATGAGAATCAGCAGTTATTAGATTTATTAAGAACGATTGCAGAGCAGAAGAATGCAACCTGTGCACAGATATCATTAGCATGGATGCTTTCTAAAAAACCATATTTAAGTGCAATACCAGGAACTCGAAAAATTGAACGATTAAAGGAAAATTTTGAAGCCTGTGAAATTGAATTAAGTCAGGAAGAAATTAAGAGGATCGATCAAAAACTAAATGAAATCCCGATGTCTGCCGTATTTGGCGTCTCCAGTAAGAAAGTAGAGGAATGAAATGAAATATCCAAAAGTGATTTGTCATATGTTAACTTCCATGAATGGAAAGATTGATGGCGATTATATGTCAAACAAAGAATGTACAGGTGCATTGAAAGCTTATAATCAAATTAGAACAGAATATGATGCACAGGCGGTTGTTTATGGACAGGTTACTATGAAAGAAGGATATGCATCAGGAGAGTGGGTTTCTTCTAACACAGTGATCTTAAATGATCATCGAGAAGATCATATCGCTTTGCATACGAGTTATTATATTGTCTCTTTGGACCCTAAAGGAACTCTTGCTTTTGACTCGAATTTTATCGAGCGTAAGGGCAGACCCTCAGCTCATATTATTCAGGTAGTAAGTAGTTCAGTATCAGATGCTTATTTAAGTTATTTACGTGATAAAAATATTTCTTATATCATCAGTGAGAGTGAAAAAATTGATTGCTGTGTTTTGCTGGAAAAGTTAAGAACTTACTTTAATATAGAAAAAGTAATGATTGCTGGAGGAGGATTATGCAATGATTCCTTTTTACAACAAGATCTAATTGACGAAATCAGTCTGGTGATTGCACCACTTAGTGAATCTGAAAAGTCAGCGACTTCCTTTGAAGCGATGGATCATCATTCTATGCCTAAATCATTTCATCTAGCCGATGTAAAAAGACTTGATGGGGATGCTGCATGGCTTGTTTATAAAAAATAATGGAAATGAATGGGTAAAGATCAAAGCTTTATCCTTTTTCTTTTTCATTGACTTCAAATTGTTTTCTATTTAAAATATTTCTTAGAAAGGAGCCTTTTATGTACAATCCACAGCTTGAAACATTCATCATGGTTGCTGA
The DNA here is from genome assembly GCF_900104665.1 of Traorella massiliensis. Lineage (GTDB taxonomy): Bacteria > Bacillota_I > Bacilli_A > Erysipelotrichales > Erysipelotrichaceae > Traorella > Traorella massiliensis. The sequence goes on from NZ_LT629969.1 coordinate 913,749, forward strand.
TGCTGGAAGCTTTAATAAAGCTGCTGAGCAGATCTTTATTACACCTACAGCGGTCATTAAACAGATTAATTTATTGGAAGCGAATCTAGGTGTAAAACTGTTTGATCGTACACATCGTGGATTAAAGCTTACCAAAGCAGGGATTTCGTTATACAAAGATGCGAAATATATCATACAATACTGCAAAGATTCTGTTATCCGTGCTCAAAATTCCATGCAGGAAGATACACAGATATTACGCATTGGAACTTCACCTCTGACACCTGCTCAAGTATTGGTAGAATTATGGCCAAAGATACAAAATTATTGCTCAGATATCAAATTTCAGATCGTTCCTTTTGAAAATACAGAGGAAAATGCTCGTGAGATTTTAAAGAATCTGGGAGATCATATTGATGTTGTGGCAGGTATTTTTGATGATACGATGCTGAATTTAAGAAATTGTGATGGCTTTGAACTTAAAAAAGTGCCACTATGTGTGGCTGTATCGATCCATCATCCTTTAGCTGCTAAAAGAAAACTGGCTATTTCAGATTTATATGGACAATCATTATTACTAATGCATCGTGGCTGGAGCCGATATGTCGATGATCTTCGTGATGATATCTGGCAGCACCATTCACAGATAGCTATTAAAGATTTTGATTTTTATGATGTAAATATTTTTAATCGCTGTGAAAATGGAAATGAGATCCTGATGGCTGTTGATGCATGGAGCGTTGTACATCCGCTTCTAAAGATCATACCTGTTGAATGGGAACATTCGATTCCTTATGGACTTCTTCATTCGCCTCATCCATCACCTACAGTAAAAAAATTTCTTGATGCCATCCAAAAAGTGATTCAGCAGGAAAAATAAGAGTTATAACTTTTTGGTATATATTCATGAACAAACCGAGACTTCAAAAGAAGTCCTGGTTTTTTTATAATGACCCTGTAAAGGAGGAAATGTTCATAAAGTCGTTATAAAAAAGGAGGGAAATCATGAACAACTTTATTTTTGAAAATAAAACAAAAGTATTTTTTGGAAAAGGATGTGTATCCGAATATTTAGGATGTCTAAGTAAAAAGTATCAAACGATTATGTTGGCTTATGGAGGAGGATCTATCAAAAAAAATGGGATTTATGATGAAATCATGGAAATTTTAAATTCTCAAGAAAAAAAAGTCATAGAATTTCCAAATATCATGGCAAATCCTACTTACACCAAAGTCATGGAAGGTGCAAGACTTGCAAGAGAAAATCATGTTGATATGATCTTAGCAATCGGTGGTGGTTCAGTTATGGACTGCTGTAAGGCGATTTCCTTAGCGGCTTGCTATGAAGGAGATGTTTGGAATGATTTTTGGGCTCATAAAGGAATCATTGATTTTGATGTCTTGCCATTAGGGGTCATTGTTACCGTAACGGGAACGGGTAGTGAAATGAATGGTGGGGCAGTGATTACAAATGAAGATCTAAAAGTAAAAACAGGACGTGATTATCCAGCTTGTAATCCAATATTTGCCCTACTTGATCCTACTTATACTTTCACAGTTTCTAAAAGACAGATGGTATCTGGTGGATTTGATATTCTTTCACATATCATGGAAACTTATTTTGGAGAACCCAATGAAAATAACGTATCGGATGAAATTTCAATTGCTTTAATGAAAAATGTGATTCACAATTTAGAAATTGCTCTTAAAAATCCTTTAGATTATAATGCACGAAGTAATTTGATGTGGGATGCTGCAATGGCAGAGAATAGAATTATAAAATTAGGAAAAAATACTGATTTTGAAGTTCATCAGATGGAACATCAATTAGGGGCATTTACCAATTGTAACCATGGAGAAGGGTTAGCGGTATTACATCCAACATATTATCGTCATATCTATAAGTATGGTTTACCAAAATTCAAACAGTTTGCGATTGAAATATGGCAGGTAAATGATGCTGGTAAAAGTGATGAAGAAATAGCTTTAGAAGGAATTGATGCTCTTGAATCATTTATTAAAAAGATCGGTTTACCTACGACATTAAAACAACTAGGTATCCAGGATGATATTGATCTTAAAGCAATCGCTGATTCATGTAACATCATTCCAACCAGTTATAAACCAATGACTCATGAAGAAATCTTAGAAATTTTTAAAGAATGCTGGAACTAGGAGGTAAAGAAAATGAAAAAATTAACAGCTCTATTATTAAGCTTAACATGTGGATTCTCTTTGGCAGCCTGTACACCACAGGAAGAAAATCCAAGTAGTAATACTACTACGGGTGATGAAGCTGGAACAGAAAGTCAAGGAAAGACGCTGGTTGTTTATTTTAGCGCAACTGGAAATACTGAAAGAATAGCGAATTTTATCGCAGAAACAACTGAGGGTGATATTTTTGTAATTGAACCAGCCGAGCCTTATACAGATGAAGATTTAAATTGGACAGATGAAAACAGTCGTGTTACTTATGAATATGAGAATGAAGAAGCCCGTAATGTTGAATTAGTTCATGAGACTGTAGATAACTGGGATTCCTATGATACGGTATTTATTGGATATCCGATCTGGTGGGGAATCGCTGCATGGCCGGTAAGCAGTTTTGTCGCAGCCAATGATTTTAGTGGAAAGACAGTGATTCCATTTGCAACTTCCGCAAGTTCTGGATTAGGAGAAAGCGGTAATCTTTTGGCAGAAACAGCTCAAAGTGGAGAATGGCTTGAAGGTCAAAGATTTACATCAGGAACATCAGAGGAAGAAGTAGTGGAATGGATCGATGGACTTGAATTAGCTGAGTAATTATGTACTAATTTTAATGATAAAGGAGTGAAGGGTTATGATGAGAAAAAATTTTGGTGTTAAATCGTACTTTTATCCATTGCCGGTATTAATGATCGCTACTTATGATGAAGAAGGAAGAGCCGATTGCATGAATGCTGCATGGGGAGGACTTTATGATGCGAATCAGGTAATTTTATGTTTAAGTGCTTCTCATAAAACAACAAAAAACATTCATTTGAAAAAAGCATTTACAGTAAGTTTCGCAGATGCGAAACATGTGGTCGAAGCTGATTATCTTGGTTTAGTAAGTGGAAATCAGGTACATGATAAACTTGAGAAAGCAAATTTACATGTGACAAAAAGTGAATTCGTTGAGGCTCCTCTTATTGATGAATTTCCATTAACGCTTGAATGCCGTTATATCAAAGACACAGAAGATGGCAATATCATTGGTGAGATCGTCAATGTGAGTGCAGATGAATCCATTTTAGGTGAAGATGGTAAAATAGATGTCAATCGTTTAGAAGCGATTTCCTTTGATCCATCTCATAACACTTATGTAAAAGTACAAGGACATATCGGCAATGCTTTTCAGGATGGCAATGCATTCAAATAAAGAGGTGAAAGATCATGGAATATGTAACATTAAATAATGGTATTCAGATGCCAATATTAGGATATGGTGTATATCAGGTAAAAAATGAAGAGTGCGAAAGATGTGTGTTAGATGCTATTGATACAGGTTATCGTTTAATTGATACAGCTCAGTCATATGGCAATGAAGAGGCAGTAGGCAATGCGATAAAGAAATGTGGTGTCGCACGTGAAAACTTATTTATTACGACAAAGGTATGGATCAGTAATGGAGGGTATGAAAAAGCAAAGGCTTCTTTGCAGGAATCACTAAAAAAACTACAAAGCGAGTATATCGATCTTGTATTGATCCATCAGCCATTTAATGACTATTATGGCACTTATAGAGCAATGGAAGAAGCATATAAAGAAGGCTGGATCCGTGCGATCGGTGTATCGAATTTCTATGTGGATCGACTCATTGATCTATATAGCTTTGTAGAAGTAAAACCTGCTGTCAATCAGATTGAAACACATGTCTTCCATCAGCAGAAAACCGCTCATGAATATATGGAAAAATACAATGTCCAGCATGAATCATGGGGCCCTTTTGCGGAAGGCAGAAAAGATTTCTTTACAAATCCTGTTTTAGTAAAGATTGGTGAAAAGTATTCAAAAAGTGCTGCTCAGGTTGCTTTAAGATATCTGATTCAGAATCATGTTGTTGTGATTCCAAAATCGACACATAAAGAAAGAATGATTGAAAATATAAATGTATTTGATTTTAAACTGAATGATGAGGATATGAAACTTATTTCTGCTTTAGATGAAAAAGAAAGTTTATTTTTCTCTCATTATGATCCAAAAACAGTAGAAATGATGGTGAATTTAAAACGTTAAGAGCAAGTCAGCTTGCTCTTTTATTATGTTTGCGATCATACAGAAGAAGATAAAAAGGGTTAAAAAGAGAGGTCATGAACATTTTGATTGTGAAGTTTATCTGAAAATGTCTTAAGAATATAAAATTGGAATGATTTTTTATATGAAACGTGATAGAATGTAGCTGGTAAATTTAATGAGGAAATGTTATGAAAAAGGTTATGTTTATTTCGAGTATGGGAGGCCATCTAAATGAACTGCTCCAGTTAAAGCCTCTTTTTTCTAAATATAAAAGTGTTTTTGTGTCAGAAAAGACACCTTCGACATTATTTTTAAAAGATCAGTATGAAACACATTATCTTGTTTATGCCACTAAGCATGAAATGTGGAAATATATTTTTGTATTTCCTTTTAATTGTTTAAGAAGTCTTTATCTGTTTTTAAAAGAGAAACCGGATGTCATTGTTTCTACGGGAAGTCACACTGCTGTACCGATGTGCTATATTGCTCATTTGTTTGGGAAAAAGGTGATTTATATTGAAACATTTGCTAATATTTATACAAAAAGCATGGCAGGGAAGCTGGTTTATCCGATTGCAGATTATTTTGTGGTACAGTGGGAAAGTATGCTGGAATTATATCCGAATGCTGTTTATGGGGGATGGATCTTCTAATGATATTTGTAACTTTAGGAACACAGGATAAGACGTTTAAACGTCTTTTAATAAAAATAGATGAATTGATTGATAAAGGTATTATTCAGGGCGAGGTAATCGTTCAGGCAGGTAAGACGAGCTATCAGAGCAATCATATGATGCTGTTTACTTTCTGTAGTCAGGAACAGTTGAATCAATATGTTGAAGAATGTGATTATATGATTACACATGCAGGTGTTGGCTCGATCATCAATGGAATCAACCACCAAAAGAAAGTTATAGCTGTTGCAAGAAGAGCCAAGTATGGTGAACATGAAAATGATCATCAGGTTGAAATTACGACGAAATTTGCCGGATTTGGGTATATTTTAGGTTGCATTGAGGTAGATGAGCTTGAAGAAAAGATCTCTGAATTGAAAGATTTTCAAACAAAGCCTTATGAATCAAATAATGAGAATTTTTGTAATTTGATTGGAAAGCTGATTGAGGGTAATTAAAATTTTGTTATATGAAAATCAGAAAGGATTTTATGAAAAAATATGAAATTGTATTTTTGATTTTGCATTACCAGGTTATCGATGAAACACTGCGATGTATAAAATCTATTAAAAGAAAAATAGATACGCAACATTATCATATCGTTTTGGTTGATAATGCTTCTCCTAATAATAGCGGTAATGTTTTAAAAGAGAAATTTAAAAATGATGAAGATGTGACTGTTTTACTTAATAAAGAAAATTTAGGATTTTCTGGAGGAAATAACATAGGTTTTCAGTATGCTAAAAAACAACTAGGGTGTGATTTTATTTGCATGATGAATAATGATACTGAAATCATACAAGATAATTTTTTTTCTATAATCAAAAATGAGTATGAAAAGAGTCACTTTGCTGTATTAGGTCCAGAAATTCATTTAAAAGATGGTTCGATTTGTAAATATCCTAAACATATTTTAAAACTCAATGAAATCGATAATGATCGGAAACGTGTAAAAAAATTACTGATTAAAAATAAATTATTTATAGAATCAATTTATTTATTTTTATATAAATATATTGGTAAACTGATACATTGGAAACAAATAAGACATCATTTTAGAGAAGAAATCATTCCTGATCCAAGAATGGAAAATGTTCGTTTGCATGGCTGCTGTATGATTTTTTCTCCAGTCTATATCAATAAATTTGATGGATTGGATAACAGAACACATTTTTATGGTGAAGAAGATATATTATTTGTACAGTTGATTCGCAATCACATGAAAAGTGTCTATGATCCTAGTTTGAAAATATTTCATTGTGAAGAAGCTGCTACAGGTGCAGCTATGGGAAAAGATTATAAAAAACGTCGATTTATCTATGAGAAACATTTAGAAACGCTTGAAATGCTTGAAAAGCTATATCAAGAAGATTTAAAGAGTCTGAAAGGTTATATATAGGTGATGATATGCCAAAAGTAAGTGTTATAGTTCCTGTTTATAATGCTGAAAACTACATTGAAGATTGCTGTGAGAATCTGTTGAATCAAAGTTATGAAGATTATGAGGTAATTTTTGTTAATGATGGATCTACAGATAACAGTCAAAAAATGCTTGAAAATTTAGCGTCTAAATACGATAAGATACAAATAATCACTCAAGAAAACCAAGGACAGGCCATAGCTCGAAATGCTGGAATAAAACAGTCAAAAGGCGAGTTTATTTGTTTTGTTGATATTGATGATGGTATTAGCAAAGAAATGTTAGAAAAGATGATGGAAGCACAGAAGGAAAGTGATGCTGATCTTGTATGGTGTAATGCTTATATCAAAAAAAATGATGAGATATTAGGTACCTTGGATGAAACTTATCCAAATGCAGATGATTCGCAAAAAAATTATGTATTGCATAATGCAAGTCCATGGAGAAAATGCATTCGTCGTTCATTGCTGGAGAATCATAGTTTATATTTTCCAAAGCTTCGTTTTTATGAGGATTTGGCAGTAGTGCCATCCTATGGGTTATATACAAATAAAATTTATTATCTAAACGAACCCTTGTACACATATGTCTTACATGAAGGATCGACAATGCATCAAAAGTCATATCATCAAAAATTGGAAGATATTTTTGAGTCAATAGATATCTTAAGCAATTTTATCGAACATTCATTTTATAAAGATAACATAAAAGATGAATTAGAATATTTATATATCGATCATTTACTTCATGCAGCATCTTTACGTTTTTTTGAATTTGAGAATACGGAGATACAATTAGATAAAATTGTAGAAATCATGAAGTTAAAGTATCCATTATGGAAAAAGAATAAATATTTTAAACAAAAAGATTGGAAATATAAATTGATTTGTTATTTGTTCTATAAGAAGAAGAGAAATTTGTTAGGATATATTTTAAAAAGATAGGAGAATACATGAAGAAAAATATTTTATTTGTTGTGGATGAAAGAGAAATGGGCGGTGTTTCCGTTGTTTTAAATGACCTTGTTCATACACTTGATTCCAATAAATATAATATTGATATTTTGGTCTTACATAATAAAGGGAATATGTTGAATGATCTTCCTGATCACGTAGATATATTTTATGGAACACCTTATTTTGAAGCGATAGATTATACGATTTCAGAAGTTATCAAAATGAAGAAATTTCCTTTATTGATGAAAAAAGTACGTATCGTTTTTGATTTAAAAACAGGATTTATTAAACAAAGTATTCAAAGAGAAAGAAAGAAATTGATTCATAAACAATATGATGTAGAAGTTGCCTTTAAGGATGGCTTTACAGCATTATTTGTTGGTTATGGTAATTGTATGAATAAAATACATTGGCTGCACTGTTCCTATAAAACATTTAATCCAAATGCAAAATATGAAAACTTGTTTAAGAAAGTATTGCCTCTTTTTGATCATATCGTAGGTGTTAGTGTCAATGTGGTAAAGGAATTCAATGAAATTTATCATTTAGAGAAGATAACAGAAACAATTCCTGTTGTTATGGATGTTGAACGCATAAAGAAGCTTTCACAGGAATCACCTATTTTTAGTGTGAATGAAGATAAGTTAAATATTGTCTTAATTGGACGATGTCATCCTGTTAAAGGTTATGACCGGTTTTTTGATGTGATTATACGATTAAAAAATGAAAATATGCTTGGCAATGCACATTTTACTATTTTTGGCGATGGTCCATTATTTACACATTTAAAGGAACGCATAAGTAATGAAAAATTAAATGGTGTAATCTCAATGAAAGGTGCAATATCAAACCCTTATGCAGAACTGAAGTGCTATTCTTTATTGTTGCTTCCATCTTTTTCAGAAGCTTTTGGAACGGTGATTAGTGAAGCATTTATATTGGGCATTCCCGTGTTAGCGACAGAAACAAGTGCTTCACTCATGTCTGTCAAAAAAGGTGTAAATGGTGAAATCTGTGAAAATAGCGATGAAGGGCTCTATCAGTCGTTAAAACAGCTGATTCAGCATCCAGATGCAATTGATCAATGGAAAAATAATTTAAAGAATTTTAATTATGATAATTCTAAAATATTGAAAAGAATTGAAACTATCTTTGATGAGGGGGGAAAGATATGATAAAAGTAAGTGTCATCGTCCCTGTATATAATGTAGAAAAGTATTTGCGTAAATGCTTAGATTCTTTAGTTAATCAAACATTGAATGATATTGAAATAATCATAGTAAATGATGGTACTAAAGATCACTCTGATATCATTATTGAAGAATATAGTAATAAATATCGTCAAATCAAAGCTTTTAAAAAAGAAAATGGTGGTCTTAGCAGTGCCCGTAATTTTGGTATTGAACATGCACAAGGCGAGTATATTGCTTTTGTTGATTCAGATGATTGGGTTGAGTCTGAGATGTATGAAAAGATGTATCTAAAAGCAAAAGAGCATGATTTTGATTTAGTCATGTGTGATTTTAAAGAAATCCATGAAAATGAAATGAAAGTTTATACATGTCATTTAGATCATGATTTATTCGCATTGGAGGATATTCAAAAACATATGATTGATTACTATCCTTCAGCATGGAATAAACTGTATAAACGGAGTTTATTCGATGAGTTTAGATTTAAAGAAGGTGTGTGGTTTGAAGATGTTGAATTGGGTTACCGCTTGCTTCCTTATGTTCATTCTATAGGTGTTGTAAATCAGCCTTTTTATAATTATTTGATTCGTAAGGGTTCTATTACTTCTACTGTAGATCCAAGAATTTATCATTATATTGATAATTGGAATGGAATTCTTGATTTTTATAAGCTTCATCATCTTTATGATCAATATAAAGATGAGCTTGAATATAGTTATATTCGATATTTATTAGCAACTTTCGTTAAAACAGCTGCAAAATATGATAAGAAAGAATATGAAAGTGCTGTTAAGAAGGCCATTGATCAAGTAAATCAGCATTTTCCAGATTATAAAAAGAATAAGTATTTGAAGAACAATAACTTAAAAAATATTTATTTAAGAAATTTTTCTCCATTTATAGGGAATATTGTTTATATACTTTATAAGCTTTTCATTAAATAAATGACAAAGTATATATTTTTTGCTATAATTCTATCTGAGTTAGAGGGAGTAAATGATGCAGAATATTGAAAATGCAATTGAAATAAGAAATTTATATAAAAATTTTAAGGTAGTTTATGATAAACCACAAACATTAAAAGAAAGACTCATTTCTATTGGAAATAGAAATAAAATTGAAAGAAGAGAAATTTTAAAAGATATTACATTAGATATCAAAAAGGGTGAAACAGTTGCGTTAATAGGCACAAATGGGAGTGGTAAATCTACATTGTTAAAGCTTATGACAAAAATCCTTTATCCAAATAAAGGAACTTTAGAAACAAATGGTAAACTCACTTCTCTTTTAGAATTGGGAGCAGGTTTTCATCAGGATTTTACAGGAAGAGAAAATATATATTTTAATGCTTCCATCTTTGGGTTGACTAGAGCTGAAATTGATGAGAGAATTGATGATATCATAGAATTTTCAGAATTGGGAGATTTTATTGATAATCCAGTACGTACCTATTCTTCTGGGATGTATATGCGTTTAGCTTTTTCAGTTGCTATCAATGTTGATGCTGAAATACTTTTGATAGATGAAATTCTTGGCGTAGGGGATCAACATTTTCAGGAGAAATGTTATAAGAGACTAGAAGAGTTAAGAGATAGCGATAAAACAGTTGTTATTGTTTCTCATAGTTTAGAAGTAGTCAAAAAGCTTTGTAATAGAGCAATTTGGATTTATAAAGGAAAAATAAAGATGGATGGCGAACCACAAGATGTAATTGATTCATATTTAGATCAGATAACAACTGATTATAGTATAGATACGATTGATAAAAATGATAATTATGAAGGCTATATCAATGTTGATTCACCAGTTTCTTTTTCTAGAATAAGCAGGAATTCTATTTTAGATGCTTTCGGATGGGAACTTAGTGAATGTTTTGATTCGCAAATTAGAATATTTATCGACGGAAAAGAAATTCATGATATTGTAAGGGCTCGTCGAATGGATGTGATTAATTATTATGAAAATCAATTTGGTGGATTAGCTAGAAACCCGCAGCCTGGTTGGGGTGTTAAAATAGATATTTCTGATTTGCGAGAAGGGGCTCATGAATTTTGTGCAATTGTATTTGATAATAAGGGAAAGGAACTCTCCAGAAAAGAAATAACATTCTATGTGGAGTAATAGGTGACATATATGACTTTGTTTAAAAATCTTTATACATATAGAGAGTTGTTAAAAACAAATATAAAAAAAGAGATCCGTGGAAAATATAAAGGCTCCTTTCTAGGAGTTTTATGGTCCTTTATAAATCCTTTACTTACTACTTTGGTTTATGCAATTGTATTTCCATATTTATTAAGAGGCGGAGATATTGATAATTATCTTATTTATTTGATTGTAACCATTATTCCATGGAATTTCTTTACTGTTGTTATATCGCAAGGAGGATCTTGTGTAAGAAATGAAGCAGGAATTATAAAAAAAGTATATTTTCCTAGAGAAATACTTCCTATATCAGTAGTGATAAGCGGGTTAATCAATTTTTTAATTTCTTGTGTAATAATAGTTGCGTTTTTAATTGGAAGTGGTGTGGGATTAAGTATGTATTTTTTATTGCTTCCTATTGTAGCCATCGTTCAGACATTATTTTCATTAGGATTAGTTTTTATTATTTCTTCAATAAATGTATATATAAAAGATATCGAATATATTGTTAATTTTATTGTTCAGATGCTGTTTTACGGAACTCCTATTCTTTATGGTCTTGATACCATTAAAGGTGCACCAGTATGGATTGTAAGTTTAGTTCAGCTTAATCCACTAACAACTATTATGAATTCTTATAGAGATATTTTGTATTATAAAAGAATGTTTAATATCCCAGCTTTAAGTATAATTCTTATTATTAGTGTTATATTATTGATTGTAGGTTATTTTATATTTAAGAAACTTGAAAAAGGTTTTGTTGAAGAACTATAAAAGGAGTTAATTCAAATATGAAATTAGATATAGTATTTGTAACATTCAATTCAGAAAAATGGATTGACAACTGTTTAAAAAGTATATTAAATTCGGATTATGATTTATCAAATATTTCTTTGTTATTTTGTGATAATCATTCTTCCGATAATACGTTAAAAATATTATCTAATTATAAAGATAATTATGAAAATAAATTTAATCAATTTGAAATTGTTGAATCTATGTCTAATCTTGGATTTGGAAGAGGCAACAATAAAGCTGCTAAACTTGGAAACTCTGAATACATATTGTTTTTAAATATCGACACTGAAGTTGATCAAGATACTTTTAAAAAATTAAGTGAAGAATTGAATAAATGCGATCAGAATATAGGTGCTTGGGAACTGAGGCAAAAGCCATATGAACATCCTAAATATTATGATCCTATTACTGGAATTACAAGTTGGGCAAGTGGAGCTTGTCTTGTTATAAAAAGAGAGATATTTGAAAAAATTCATGGATTTGATCCTTTGATTTTTATGTATGCAGAAGATGTGGAAATAAGTTGGAATATTAGAAAAAGAGGTTATAAGATAAAATATTTACCTCATGTTTCTATTACTCACTATTCGTATAAAAATCCGAATGAATTTAAAAAAACACAATATATTTATAGTTTGATCAATAATCTATATCTAAGGTATAAATATGGGAATATAAAAAATATGATTAAAGGAAATCTTTTAGTAATTAAGAGATGTTTAAAAAATTATTTAAGCCCAATTGTATCAGTTGAAGAGGATAAGGAAATAAGAAAAATTATTTTTAAGGAATATATAAAAGTTCAATTTAAGGGTATTGTTGCTGTAATGAAAAATATATTTTCTCATCGCAGCTCGGCTTTTAAGCCTAAATTCATTTTAGGTTTTGATTACGAAAAATCAAAATTAGATCCTTTTTATAATGTAAATGATTTGGTAAATGATGGACCGCTTGTAAGTATTATAGTTAGAACCTGTAATCGTCCCAAAATGTTAAGAGAGGCATTGATTAGCATTAGAAATCAATATTACAAAAATATTGAAATTATTGTTGTTGAAGATGGACCAGAGATGGCAAAGAAAATGATTGAAAATGAATTTTCTGATTTAAATATTCATTATTATTGCATGGGAACAAATCAAGGAAGATCAGTTGCAGGAAATCTTGGATTAGAAAAAGCTAATGGAGAATATCTAAACTTTTTGGATGATGATGATTTATTTTATCCTGATCATGTATCTGTTTTAGTGAAAGAACTACTAGAACAGAAAAGTATGATTGCTTATACAACTGCTTTTGAAGCTGCAACCGATGTGTATTCTAGAGATCCTTATAGGTATTCGGTGAAAAATGTTGATGTTGTACATAGTGGGAAATTTAGTAGAATGAAACTATTTTCTAAGAATATTACACCTATTCAAGCAGTGATGTTTCATAAAGATGTATATAAAAAATGTGGTGGATTTGATACCACAATAGATGCTTTAGAGGATTGGGATTTATGGCTGCGTTTTGCGTTGGAATATGATTGGAAATATATAGAAAAAACGACTTCTTTATATAGAGTTCCTTGCAAGAGAGAAGATAATTTAGCAAGAGATCAATTTTTAGTTTCTACTTTAGATTATGTTGTAAATAAATATAGTAATAAAGAAATTAAAATGACAGTAAAAGATATTTATAATTTGAAAAATGGTTATTAACACTTAAGAAAGGGATATTGTATGGGAATTTTATATTTATTTAGTTGCTTAATATTAATTATTAGTTTTATTTTGATTAGAAAAAAAGAAAAGACAGCAGATTTTTTAGTTTGGTTTTCTATCACCTTAGTTTTGAAATTGTGTTATAACAGTTTTATTTGTTATATATTTGACTTATTTCATATACCAATCGAATTAATCTATTTAATGTTATTAAATCTAGCAATATCTGGAATTATGATTTTTCATATCAAAAATAAAGGAATTCAAAAATATGAATTTAATAAACAATCCTTTATTGTTTGTAGTATTTTGCTAATTGCTGTATTAAGCATATCCTTAGTAAGATTTAACTTTTTCAACAATATTTCTTATGAAACAACAGATCCGGCTCTTCATTATAGCATGGCATTTGATTTTTACAAATCGAATAGTCTTTTAACAGAAAATACATTGTTTCCTTCTTTTGGGGATTTTGAAGGAACAATGATTATTTCTTATGTAAATATAGGACTCTTATTTAAATCTATGACAGGAATCATTCCTGAAATGTATTATTACAAATTATTTACTTTTTTTGATGCATTGATGTTTGCTGTATCTTGTTTATCATTTATCAGTTCTATTTCTTTTATAATGAAAGAAAAGCATAAGCTAACGTTCTTTATTTTAATTGTTGCATTCTTTTATATCTTTGGATATCCGCTAAATAATATGCTTTTTGGTTTCTTTTATTTGGGTATCACCATAATGGTAATTAATACGATAATAACTGTAATTGAACAATATAAAGATGAAGAATTAAATAAATATGATGAGCTCATTTTTCTCATTATATTGTTTTTATTAAATTTCTCTGTATTTTTTGGGTATTATTTATTTGTTCCAGTTGTTTATGCCTCAGAATTTATATATTTCTTTATCGAAAATGTGTATTCTGATAAAAAGCTATATCTTAAAAACATTTTTGAAAAACGATATGTTCTTATGAATTGTATCTGTTTATTTTTACCTTTTATTTTAGGTTTCATATTCTTTTTATTTCCTTCATCTGGCGGCGAAACAGGAAGTGCCATATCACCTTTTGCTAATGAAGGTTATATTTATCGAGACTTATATTCGAATTTTATTATTTTTATACCTTTTATTTTATACCAAATTTATTCAAATATAAAAAGTAAGAAATATGATTTTTCTATAATATTTTTTATAATTCAAGCAATATTTACATTAGGTATATTTATTTTTGTACTTAAAGGAATGGCTGCAACATATTATTTTTATAAAAATTATTTTGTATTATCATTATTATGTTTTTATATATTTTTAAACACAATAAATAGTTTAGTTGCTGATAAAAATATTGCATTTATAAATTGTTGTGGTATAACAATTGTTTTACTGTTTTCGGCTTTTATCTTGAATCTTGAAAATAAATTATACAATATAAATATTCTGATAAATCCTACTCCAAAGATTACAAGCTACTTTGATATTTACGCAAATAATAGAAATTATTTGATCAATTCTCCTATTCTTGATGAGAAAGATATACAAACAATTATTTATTATGAGAATAATAAAGAAAAATTACCATTATACAATGACGCAATACCTGTCATTGGATCTACTCAAATGCGTATGTGGTTTTATTGCCTTACTTTAGATAATCCTAATTTTAATAGTCAAGGGATTTATAATGAATTTAATGAGGAATCGTTTACTTTTGAAGAATTTAAGGGAAGTAATTATGAGCATTTTATAAGTCTTTATTCATTTGAAGAATTAGGTATTGATAGAAATGATTTATCTGAATTTGAGATAATTTTTGAAAATAGTTCATCTTTTATATTAAAGAGAAAGTAATTAGCAAATTTATTGAATTATTATGTGAACCTGTAATAATATTTATTTGAGAGGAAATGTTTATGAGAATATTATTGATTATACCAGCCTATAATGAAGAGAAGAATATTTTATCTGTTTATCGTTCAATTGTTAAATACAATGAAGAACATCAAACAAATTATGATGTTATAGTGATAAATGATTGTTCAAAAGATTCAACTTCAGAAATTTTAAATATGAATAATATACCTCATATTGATTTAATACATAACCTTGGAATTGGTGGGGCTGTTCAGACAGGGTATAAATATGCTTTAGCGCATGGATATGATATAGCTGTTCAATATGATGGAGATGGCCAGCATGATATTAATTATGTAAAAAATATCATTCTTCCAATTTGTGATGGAAAAGCTGACTTTGTGATTGGTTCAAGATTTATTGATGATAAAACTAGTTCATTTAAATCATCTATTTTTCGCAGAGCTGGTATCACTCTGATTTCTGTTCTAATCAAACTTGTTACAGGTAAGACTGTTAAAGATACTACTTCAGGTTTTAGAGCTGTAAATAAAACAATCATTCAATTGTTTTCAGAATCATATCCAGTAGAGTATCCTGAACCAATTACAACTACAGAACTATTAAGAAAGAATTTTATTTTAGAAGAAGTTCCAGTTGCGATGCATGAAAGAACAGGCGGGAAGTCTTCTATAACACCTTTCAAATCTTTTTATTACATGATTAATGTAATTCTTAATATTTTAGTGGTTCGTTTTAGGAGGTATCCACATGCCAGATAATCTTCGTTTAGCTGTATTCTTAATTTCAATTTTATTATTTGTTGTGATATTTGTAATTTTAATTAAAGGGAGGATGCCTTTAAAATTTGCTTTAGTATGGTTGATTCCGGCTTTTCTCATTCTATTGGTTTCAGTTCTTCCAAATTGGTTGATGCATATGACTGAATTTCTTGGTTTTCAGACATTATCAAATATGATTATAGGAATGCTTTTTGTTTTTGTTATATTTGTCTGTATTTCCCTTACTATCATTATTTCTGGTCAAAAGATAAAAATTACCTTATTGATTCAGGAACTTTCTATTTTGAAAAATAAGATTGAAGATCTTGAAAAAAAAGAAAGAGGTGAATAGGATGACAAGCCATTGTTTTGTTGTTCTTGCTTATAAAGAAAGTCAATATCTTGAAAATTGTATTCAGTCGGTTTTGAATCAAACTTATAAAAGTCATGTTGTGATAGCTACATCTACACCAAATGATTTCATTAATGATATGGCTAATAAGTATCAGCTTGAATTGATTGTGAATAAAAGTCAAAAAAAAGGTATCGGATATGATTTTGATTTCGCAAAAAATTGTACTGATTATGATTTAGTGACGATTGCTCATCAGGATGATCAGTATGATGGCAATTATGCAGAAGAAATAATGAAACGGTATGATCAAAAGAAAGATTCTTTGATCTTGTTTACAGATTATTATGAAATAAGAAATCAGAAAAGGGTTTATACAAATACTAATTTAAAAATTAAAAGAATTTTATTGCTTCCTTTGAAAATAAAATGTTTATCTAAATATCGATTTATAAAGAGATGTGCATTAAGGCTTGGGTGTGCTATTTGTTGCCCAGCTGTGACTTTTGTAAATAAAAATATAAAAATGAAAAATGTTTTTTCCTGTGATATGAAATGTAATATAGACTGGTATGCTTGGGAACAGCTTTCAAATATGACTGGATCATTTTCATATATATCTAAACCTCTTATGGGGCATCGTGTACACGAAGAATCAACGACTTCAGAGATTATAAAAGATAATCAAAGAACTGTGGAAGATTATAAAATGTTTTGTAAGTTTTGGCCTGAAGCAATAGCAAAATTATTAACAAAAATTTACGCAAATTCAGAAAAGAGCAATGAAGTAAAAGAATGAATACTTACTCAACCGGAAAATTCGCAAAATTAGCGAACGTAACAGAAAGAACGATTCGCTACTATGATAAAATAGGGTTGTTGAAACCCTCTTTTGTTATGAAAAACGGATATCGCTATTATACAGATGAAGATCTTTTAAAGTTACAAAGAATTATTTCATTAAAAAATCTAGGTTTTTCTTTAGAAGAAATTTATCCGATGACCTTAAAAAATGATAAACAAAGCTTAGAAGATTCCTTGAAATTACAGATTGAACTTGTGAATAAGAAAATCCATTCATTAGAAAACCTTAAAGAAACCCTGAAAAATACTTCTAGATTAGTGAGAGAAGATCATGTAGAATGGGATAAGATTATTACACTCTTACAATTGTCTAAATATGATGAAGAAATTATCGAACAATATCGAACAAGCAAAAATTTAGATGTTCGCATTCAGCTTCATGAAAAATATTCGCATAATAAACTTGGATGGTTTAATTGGCTCTATTCACAACTTGATTTTTCACATGCTAATCGTATCTTGGAAATTGGCTGTGGTGATGGAAAACTATGGGAAAATAAAACATTGGATTTCAGAAACAGGGAAGTGTTTTTAAGTGATGCTTCGAGTGGAATGATTGAAGAAGTAAAGAAAAAATTAGGTGATGATTTTAGCTTTATGGTTTTTGAATGTGAACAGATACCTTTTAAAAAGAATTATTTTGACATTGTGATTGCAAATCATGTCTTATTTTATCTGAAAGATTTAAATTTAGGATTAAAAGAAATTGAACGTGTCCTAGTAGAGGGTGGTTCATTTTATTGTAGTACTTATGGAAAAAATCATATGAAAGAGATCACTGAATTAGTTAAGGAGTTTGATTCAAGGATCGTCTTGTCTAGAAATTGTTTGTATGACCAATTTGGAATAGAAAATGGAAAAGATATCTTAAATTCTTATTTTGAGAATGTTGATTTGGTCATGTATGATGATTATCTTGAAGTCGATGATTCTGAACCTTTGATAGATTATATTATGAGCTGTCATGGGAATCAGAATGAAATTTTAAAAAATCAGTTACATCAATTTAAATTATTCTTAGATCAAAAAATTATGGAAAAAGGCCATATTCGAATCACAAAGCAGGCAGGAGTATTTAAATGTAAGAAATGACTTGACATTGACGTTACGTCATGGTTTATATTATGGGGGTACAGGAGGAATTCTAATGAAAGGAATTATTTTAGCTGGCGGAAGCGGAACACGTTTATATCCGCTGACAAAAGTAACAAGCAAACAGTTACTACCTATTTATGACAAACCTATGATTTACTATCCGATGAGCATTTTGATGAGTGCTGGTATTCGTGAGATTTTAATTATTTCAACACCGGATGATACTCCAAGATTTCAGGAGTTATTAGGTGATGGACATCAGTTTGGTATTTCTTTAAGTTATAAAGTACAGCCGTCACCTGATGGATTGGCTCAAGCTTTTATTTTAGGTGAAGAGTTTATTGGTGATGATCATGTTGCGATGATCTTAGGTGATAATATTTTCCATGGTCACGGACTTACAAAACGTTTGAGAGCTGCGGCAGCGAAAAAAAGCGGTGCAACGGTATTTGGTTATTATGTAGAAGATCCTGAGAGATTTGGTGTCGTAGAATTTGATGAAGAAGGGAAGGCTGTTTCATTAGAGGAAAAACCTGCTCTTCCAAAATCAAATTATGCTGTTACTGGTCTTTATTTCTATGATAATAAAGTTGTGGAATATGCGAAGAATTTAAAACCAAGTGCTCGCGGTGAGTTAGAAATTACGGATCTGAACCGTATTTATCTAGAAGATAATGCATTGTCCGTAACTCTTTTGGGTGATGGTTTTACATGGCTGGATACAGGTACTCATGAATCTTTAGTAGATGCTACTAATTTTGTGAAGACGATTGAAGAACATCAGCATCGTAAAATTGCCTGTCTGGAAGAAATTGCTTTTAATAATGGCTGGATTGGTCTTGACCAGCTTGAAAAGACGTATGAAATTTATAAAAAGAACCAGTATGGTACATATTTAAAGAAGATCATGGAACGTAAATATATTGATAAAAGGAGTTAGTATGAAAGTAACAGAAACAAAGATCAAAGGTGTTTTAATTATTGATCCTGATGTTCATGGTGATCACCGTGGCTATTTCATGGAAACTTATTCTAAGAAAAAATATCAGGAATTAGGTATCGATGTAGAGTTTGTACAGGATAATATGTCTTTCTCAGCTCAAAAAGGGACACTGAGAGGCTTGCATTGGCAAAATGCACCTATGGCCCAGTCTAAACTTGTTAGCTGCACCAGTGGGGCTGTTATCGACGTAGCAGTAGATATCCGCAAAGGAAGTCCTACTTATGGTGAATGGGTGAGTGTTGAATTAAGTGAAGAAAACAAACGTCAGTTCTTTATTCCACAGGGATTTGCTCATGGCTTTTTGACATTGACTGATAATGTTGAATTTAGATATAAGGTAGATAACTTTTATTCAAAAGAACATGATCGTGGTATTCGTTATGATGATCCGACAGCTAATGTTGATTGGGGAGCTCTTTTGAATGGGATTGAACCAGTATTGTCTGAAAAAGACAAAAATGGTCCAACTTTAGATAAAGCTGATTGTAATTTTATTTATGAAGGAGAAAACAAATAATGAAAATTTTAGTAACAGGTGGTGCAGGATTTATTGGAGGTAATTTTGTTCACTATATGGTGAATAAATACCCTGAAGATATGATCGTAAACTTAGATAAATTGACTTACGCAGGAAACCTGGAAACATGTAAACCTGTTGAAGATAAGCCAAACTATAAATTTTATAAGGGAGATATTGCGGATCGTGCTTTTATCTTTGATTTATTTGAAAAAGAAAAGTTTGATGTAGTCGTAAATTTTGCGGCTGAAAGCCATGTCGACCGAAGCATTGAAGATCCTGAAGTATTTGTCAGAACAAATGTTGTTGGAACAACAACATTATTAGATGCTTGTGTGAAATATGGTATCAAACGATATCATCAAGTATCAACAGATGAAGTATATGGTGATTTACCATTAGACAGACCTGATTTATTCTTTACAGAAACAACGCCATTACATACATCAAGTCCATATTCTAGCGCTAAAGCAAGTGCTGATTTATTCGTATTGGCATATCACAGAACTTATGGTCTTCCAGTAACGATCAGCCGTTGTTCAAATAACTATGGACCTTATCACTTCCCAGAAAAATTAATTCCATTGATGATTTCAAGAGCTTTAGCTGATGAATCATTACCCGTTTATGGAACAGGTGAAAACGTACGTGACTGGCTGCATGTGTATGACCACTGTGTAGCTATTGATCTAATTATTCGCAAGGGACGTGAAGGCGAAGTTTATAATGTTGGCGGCCATAATGAAAGAACAAATCTTGAAGTTGTGAAAACAATCTTAAAGGCTTTAAATAAACCAGAATCATTAATTAAATATGTAGAAGATCGCAAAGGTCATGACCTTCGTTATGCCATTGATCCAACAAAACTTGAAACAGAGCTTGGATGGAAACCAAAATATAACTTTGATACAGGCATTCAGCAGACGATCCAGTGGTATCTAGATAACAAAGAATGGTGGCAAAATATCTTAAGTGGTGAATATCAGAATTATTTTGAAAAGATGTATAAGGAAAAAGGAAGAGTTTAAAAGCAACGTAAGTTGCTTTTATATAAGAGAGGAGACATTATGAGACTTTTAGTTACTGGCTATAATGGTCAACTAGGCTATGATGTAGTAAATGAAGCTCATTTGCGAGGAATAGAAGCAGATGGTGTCGATATTCGGGAAATGGATATTACTGATCAAAATCAAGTAAATCACGTAATTAAGTCAGGAAATTATGATGCAGTGATTCATTGTGCTGCATGGACTGCTGTTGACAAAGCGGAAGAGATGCCTAAGGCATGCTATAAAGTGAATGTAGAAGGAACCCAAAACATTGTGAATGTTTGTAAAGAGTTGAATATTCCTATCATGTATTTTTCAACAGATTATGTTTTCAGTGGTGAGGGAAGTGAACCATGGAATGAATATGATCAAAGAACACCATTAAATGTATATGGTCAAACAAAATATGAAGGGGAACTAGCTGTTGAATCATATGATAAGCACTTTATAATTCGAATTGCATGGGTTTTTGGAAAAAATGGACATAACTTTATTAAAACGATGCTTCGTTTAGGAAAAGAAAAAGGCGCAGTGAGTGTCGTAAATGATCAGATTGGTTCACCAACATATACGTATGATCTGGCGAAACTGGTCATAGATATGATTCAGACAGATAAATATGGCACGTATCATGCAACTAATGAAGGACTATGCAGCTGGTATGAATTTGCTTGCGAAATATTCAAGCAAGCAAATATGAAGGTAGATGTTACACCTGTGGATTCTGATGCTTTTCCCGCTAAGGCAAAACGTCCAAAAAATTCGCGTATGAATAAAAATGAGCTAGATAAAAATGGATTTAGTAGACTTCCTAGCTGGCAGGATGCTTTAGGAAGATATTTGAAGGAAATCAGCAGTGAATAAAATTCACTGCTTTTTATTTAGAATTTGATTTGAGTAAATTAGAATGCTATAATCAAATGGCGATGATCAATTAGAATCGCAGAGATAAAATAAATGTATCAGGAGATTGGAGTTATAGGATATGGCTAAAGAATATGATGATATTACTTTGCATAAAGTTCAAAGATTGGAATTAGAAATATTGAAAGATTTTATGTCAGTTTGCGATGAATATGATTTGAAGTATTTTGGCTTAGCAGGTACCGGAATTGGAGCTATTCGCCATCAAGGGTTTATTCCTTGGGATGATGATATTGATATCGCTTTGCCAAGAAAGGACTTTGATAGATTTCTTGAACTTGTCCAGCAAAAATTTCCAGAAAAATACGAAGTTTTAAATACGAAAACAAATGTTAATTATCCTTTGATGACTACAAGACTTGTATTAAAAGGTACAAAATTTAGAGAATATGCATTAAAAAATATTGATTGTGATTTTGGAATATTTCTTGATTTGTACCCTTTTGACAATCTTTGCGATGATGAAAAACAATTTAAAAAACAAGCAAGAAATGCTTGGTTTTGGTCTAAAATATTAATACTAAGAAGTGTGCCTCATCCTGTTCTAGGCTTTAAAGGCTTTAGAGCACATCTTGTACAATTTATATGTGCATGTGTGCATTATTCTATGAGAATATTACATATAAATAAGTTTTGGATATATAAAAAATGTTTGAATGCATGTACAAAGTACAACCATCAGCCAACAAAACGAATTGGTTTTTTATGTGATACCAATCCTTATTCGAATATGTTTGATTTAGATGATTTATATCCATTAAAAAAATTAAAATTTGAAGATATAGAGTTAAATTTTCCAAAAAGTCTTGAAAAACATCTTGAATATACCTTTGGTGACTATATGCAATTACCACCTGTTGAGAAAAGAAAAAATCATTTTCCTTTTGAATTAGATTTTGGAGATTATTATGAAAACAATTAAAAATTGGTTAATGACAGAACCAGAAAAAAAGATGGCTAATAACTATATTTGGAATATGTTAGGAAGCCTTTCGATGGCCCTTTCTACGATGGTATTAACGATTGCAGCCAATCGTATCATGGGTGATTTTGCGGGCGGAGATTTTGCGATGGCATTAGCTGCCGGGCAACTGATGGCAACGATTGGCTATTTTGAAACAAGAGTTTATCAAGTAACAGATACACAAGAGAGATATGATTTTTCTGATTATTGTTTTAGTAAAATTGTTACTAGCATTATCATGATCATTTCCTCAATTATTTATATTTTAATCAAGGGATTTACTATTGAAAAATCATTTCTTGTTTTTTTGCTATGTGTTTATAAGCTTATGGATGTATATGCTGATGTATTTGAAGGTGAATTTCAGCTACGAGAAAGATTAGATATATCTGGAAAGTCAATGACTTTACGCATCGTACTTTCTACAGTTGTTTTAATTGTTATTTTATATATAACAAGAAATCTTTATATTTCCAGTTTAGCAGCAATTATTATTAGTATAGTAATTATTTATTACACAAATATTTGTATCATACCAGAATTTTATTCTAGAAAATACATTTTTAAGTTTAATAAAATTAAAAATATCATAATTGATTGTTTTCCTTTGTTCATTAGTACATTTATGTCTACATATATATTGAATGCATCAAGATATGCTATCGAAGGTATCATGCCATCAAATTATCATAGCAGCTATACAGCGATTTTTTTACCTGTTTCAGTGATTAATCTATGCGTTGGCTTTCTTTTTAAGCCTATGCTGACAGATATGGCAAGAAAATGGAATTATTGTTATTATGAAGAATTTATAAAGACAATCATGATGTTGTTAGGTGGGGTTTTAGGAGTTACACTTTTAGTGCTTTTTTGTGGTTATTACTTAGGAATTCCTGTCTTATCCTTTTTATATGCGACAGATTTAAATGGATATAAGTTACCATTCATGATTCTTCTTATAGGGGGAGGATTGAACTCAGCGAATGTGATCTTATATTATACGCTGTCAGTCATGAGAAAACAGAGATATGTTTTGTTTGCTTATGTTTTAACATTTATCTTTTCACTGATTGTTCCAAATGTTTTAACACAACAGTATGAGGTGTTAGGGGCTTCTTTTTCCTTCACTCTAACAATGTTAGTTTTAGGAGTTATTTTGTTCCTACTGGTTGCAATTCAGTTTTTTAAGGCTATAAGAAGATAAATCTTTTTTCTGCTCAACCTACTATTGACAATGTTCAATATATGAAGTATTCTTACTAAGAATGAACGGAGAATATGAATGAAAAAAATTTTAAAAGTTTTGCTTACCATCATATCTGGAATAATGCTCACATCCTGCAGTAGCGATCATCGTCCAAGTGTCATGATTTATTCAACTGCTGAGAGTTTTAGAAATGAAATGTTTCAGGAAGAATTAGATAAAAAATTTCCTGAATATAATATTACGGTACAATATATACCTACTGGAAACTGTGCAGCACGATTAAAAGCTGAGGGTACTGATATAGAAGCTGATATTATATTTGAAAGCGAATATACATACGCTGAAGAATTAAAAGATTTTTTTTATGATTTAAGTGATTATGATTTTTCAAAATATTTAGATGAAATGGTTCCTAAACATAAAAAATATGCTACTTCTATTCGTTATAGTGGTGCAATCATTGTAAATGAAGACGTATTAAGAGAAAAGGGTTTAGATGAACCAACATCATATGAAGATTTACTGGATCCGAAATATAAAGGCTTGATTTCTATGCCAAGTCCGAAAGCTTCAGGAACAGGCTATATGTTTTTAAAAAATCTAGTAAATGAAATGGGTGAAAAGGAAGCTTTTGCTTATTTTGATAAACTTACGAATAATATTCTTCAATATACTTCAAGTGGATCAGGTCCTGTCAATGCACTTGTACAAGGTGAAGTAGCAATTGGACTGGGCATGACATTTCAAGCTGTCCAAGAAATCAATAAAGGTGCTAATTTAAAAATATTATTTTTTGAAGAGGGTGCACCTTGGACAACAAGTGTTTTTGCGATAGTGGATGGGCATCAAGATAAAGAAGGAGTTCAAGAAGTATTCCGTTACTTTTTTGATGAATTAGTTCAAAAAGATAAAGAAATGTTTCTTCCTGAACAAATTTATAAAGATCAAAATACGACGATCAAAAATTATCCGGCAAACATTATTTATGGTGATATGAGTAATAATACTGCTGAAGAAAGACTAAAGCTGCTGAGACAATGGATATATTAGTGATTCAGATGAATGAGGAGGGAATATGAATTCATTTTTAAAAGTAAATGATTTATGTAAAGTTTATAATTCAAAGGTTGTTTTAAATAAAATAAGCTTTGAAGTACAAAAAGGAGAGTTTCTTTCAGTTTTAGGCCCTAGTGGCTGTGGTAAAACAACTCTTTTGAGGCTTCTTATCGGAATTGAACGGCCAACATCCGGTTCGATTTATTTAGACGGGAAAGATATTTCATACGAAGATTCATCTAAAAGAAATATGGGGATTGTTTTTCAAAATTATGCTTTGTTTCCCAATATGACAGTTTTGCAAAATGTAGAATATGCTTTAACATTTAAGAAAGAATTTAAAAATAAGTCAAGAGAAATTGCATTACAAACTCTTGAAAAAGTAGGACTCAAAGAACATTTAGATAAAAAAATTGGTTTTTTGTCAGGTGGACAACAGCAACGTGTAGCAATTGCAAGAACACTTGCGCTTCGACCTGATATTATCCTTTTTGATGAACCTCTTTCTGCATTAGATGCAGCAAATCGATTAACGATGAGAGAAGAAATTAAAAGAATTCAAAGAGAATATGGTTCAACCATCATTTATATTACACATGACCAAGAAGAAGCATTTACGATGTCGGATCGTATCATGGTCATGAGTGAAGGAAATATTGAACAGTTGGATACTCCCATCCATATTTACAATCATCCTAGCAATAAATATGTCAATGATTTCTTTGTAACTCATCTTGATAAGAAGTTAAATGCTTTAATAAAATGTATAAAGGAAGATGACAATGAAAATTAGAAATTTTTATATCAAGTCATTCATTTTACTATTTCTCTTTGTTTCACTTGTATGTCCGCTATTTGCGATGTTTTTAAATTTAGGTCAAGTAGATGTTGCTAGAATTTTTTCTTCTCCTTATTTTATTACCATTATAATAAATACGATTACTGTAACATTAACTGCAACCATTATTAGTGTTTTACTTGCTTTTATATCTGCATGGTTTGTAGCAAGAAGCAATATAAAACATAAAAGTCTTTTAGTAGCTTTATTTACGATACCCATGTTGATTCCTTCAATTTCTCATGGTACAGGATTAGTTGTGCTTTTTGGAAATAATGGTGTTATTACTAACCTTTTAAATGTAAATTTTAGTATATATGGATTTTGGGGAATTGTTATTGGTTCACTTTATTATTCATTTCCTGTAGCATTTTTAATGTTCTATGATAGCCTTCAATATGAAGATGGAACAGTATATTTAGCTGCTAATGTCTTAGGTATACCTAGATATAGTCAATTATTACAGATTACCTTGCCATATCTTCGTAAAACGATGATTGCTGCTTTTTTTAGTGTTTTTACGCTTGTATTTACTGATTACGGAATTCCATTGATGATAGGTGGAAAATATACAACGCTTCCTTTGTATATGTATAATGAAGTAATTGGATTATTAGATTTTGGGAAAGGGGCATTAATTGGATGTTTGTTAATGATCCCGGCTTTTATTGCCTTTCTTGTTGATATTTTTAATAAAGAAAATGTCATTATTAATTTTCATACTTATCCTTATATACCTTCTGTAAATAAGTGGAGAGATATTATTGCGAAAAGCTGGTCTACGTTATTGATTGCAACGGTGTACAAAGGGAACATAATAAAAAACTTAATAATGGACTGCCAATCTTACACAAAGTACCGCCCAAACGAGACTACGGGCGGTATTTTTGTATCATGGCGGAGAAAGGAGGAACTTCCCACGGGGGCTTGACTGAAAAGTTGAGCCCCTTTTTTCATGCCAAAAAACAGGAGGTAAATGCTTATGGCAGATGATAAAACCACAAAAACGCCGGAACAGCCGGTAACGGATACCGGACCGGGCAAGGAAACGCCGCCCACTCCCCCAAAAGAGCCAGAGAAGGTTTCCGTTTCCCCGGAGCCGGAAAAAAAGACGGAACCGGAGGTAAAGAACCCACAGGTTTCTGTCTATAACTTCGCTGAAATTATGAAGGAAAAGAAGGTCGAGGAACGGGCGGCAGCTCCCAGCGGGGAAAAGCCTGCCCCGGCAAAAACGGAAAAACCGGAAAAGCAGCCGGAGGCTCCGAAGAAAGCGGAGGAAAAACCCAAAGAGCCGGAACAGCCAAAGCGCCGGGGCCGTCCCCCGAAAGCAGATAAGGACAAGGCCGCAGCCCCGAAGCCCAAAGCTCCTGCACAGAAACCGGAAAATGCGGTCAAAAAGGAACCGGAGAAAAAAACGGCTCCAACGGTACAGGCCGCTCCCGCTCCGAAGGAACCCGAGAAGCCGAAGGATGCACCACGCCGGGGCAAGGAGCAGATCGTCTATATCAAGCTGAACGAGCTTCACGCCTTCAAGAACCATCCCTTTGAGGTTCGGGATGATGAAGAAATGCGGGCTATGGTGTCCAGCGTCAAGGACAAGGGCGTGACCCAGCCCGCTATCGTCCGTCCCCGTGAGGATGGCGGCTATGAGATCGTGTCCGGCCACCGCCGCCAGAAGGCCAGCGAGCTTGCCGGATATGCGGATATGCCCTGTATTGTTCGCAATCTGACGGACGATGAAGCCATCACGCAGATGGTCGAGGACAATCTCAACCAGCGTGAAGAAATCCTCCCCAGTGAGCGGGCCAAAGCCTTGAAAATGCAGCTTGAGGCCATCAAGCACCAGGGCTCCCGCACTTCGGGCCAGATTGACCCGAAGGACGCAGGAAAACGCTCCAACGAAATTGTAGCCGAGCGCAATAAGATGGCGGTCAAGCAGGTGCAGCGGTATATCCGGCTCAATGAGCTGGTTCCCGACCTGATGAAGCTGATGGATGAAAAAAAGCTGGGCTTTACTACGGCGGTGGAGCTTTCCTATATCGGCAAGAAGAACCAGAACTATATCGCCGTCGCCATTGACAGCCAGCAGTCCTCGCCTTCACAGGCGCAGGCAAAGCGTATGCGTGAGCTGGACGAAAAGAAGCTGCTCAACGGGGATGTGATCGACGGCATTATGATGGAGGACAAAAAGGAGGTAGACAAAGTGATTTTGACAGGTGCGGAACTGAGCAAGTATTTCGGCAAGGAAACTACGCCGAGGGAAATGAAGGACCAGATCGTCAAGCTGCTGGACGACTGGAAGGGTCAGCAGAAGGAACATGAAAAGCCGGAGAAGAAAACCGAACAGGAAAAGTAAGCCCAAACTTCGGGTCAGCATGGCCCGAGGATTGCGGGGCTCTGCCCCGCGCCCCGAAGCTCTGGAGATATAAATTATTCCCCGTCGCCAGTTATTCCGTAGCATAGCCGGGAAAATCAGTCAAGGGCAGCGCCGCCGCAGGCGGTGCCAGAGGCACCCTTGACGGATTTCTCCCGGTTATGCTTTTTCCCGGTCAAGCGACGGGGATATAAATTCTCCAGAGCCGTTCCCCTTCCCGGGGGAAGGGGCGGAGGGGTTGGGCGAACTCTTGCTTTTCCCTAAACCAAAACAGAAATGGAGGCTCAACCAATGAAACGACCTTTAGCATACCTGACCGCCGCATGGAGCGGCGAGCCGGATGTTGATATGGAGCTGGCGGCCCACTACTGCCGTCTTGCTTATGAGGCGGGCTTTTCCCCGATCTGCCCGCTCTTGTATCTGCCGCTGTTTTTGAATGACAGCGTTCCCGAGGAACACAAGGCCGGGATTGATATGCGCCGGGATATGCTGCGGCGCTCCCACACCCTGATTGTCTGCGGCAGCGCTGTGGACGAGGATGTAAAAAATGATATTGCGGTTGCCGGGCGGCTGGGCATTGCGGCGACCACACTGGAAGGGGTGCTTGCCGTGAAGGGACACGGCACCCCGGGCCATGCCGGACATTAAGCTGGGAAGCCTTTTCGACGGGATTGGCGTGTTCCCTCTGGCTGCTTCTCGGTGCGGTATCCGTCCGGTATGGGCCAGTGAGATTGAAAAAGCGCCCATCTCCATAACCAAAAGGCACTTTCCCGACATGGTGCATTTGGGGGATATTACGAAGGTGGACGGCGGGAAAATCCCGCCGGTTCATGTAATTACCTTCGGTTCCCCCTGTCAGAACCTTTCTCTGATCGGCAACCGCTCCGGCCTTGCCGGGGCAAAATCAAGCCTGTTCTATCAGGCGTTTCGTATCATACAGGAAATGAGGGATGCTACTGATAACCTATATCCAGCTATCGCTGTTTGGGAAAACGTCATGGGAGCGTTTTCTACAAATGACCGGATGGACTTTAGAGCCGTCTTATCCGCCTTCTCGGACACCGAAGTTCCAATGCCTCCTTCGGGAAGATGGGGAAACGCCGGAATGGTGCGAGGGGGAACGCCTGATGTGTGCTGGCGACTCATGGACGCCCAGTATTGGGCAGGCTCCCGAAGGCTGGCACGAAGGCAGCGGATTTTCGTCGTGGCGGATTTTGGAGGCAGACGTGCCGCAGACATACTATTTAAGCCCCGTCCAATGCTCCCACTTCCTCCGCCTTGCGGAGAGGGCGGGTGGGCCGCCGCCGAAGGAGATCGAACAGCTTCTTTTGAAACAGGGCGGCAGATACCAGTCATCCACCCCTTTCAGTGCTTCCGTATGCGGGGAGCGGCAAAAAGGCAGGAAGAAACGGCCTTCCGAAACAGCTTCGGATTACCAACTGACCCTTTTCCCACTCTTTTAGCCAGTGATGTAACGCCCTTTGCCTTCTGGTATGAGGGCGACCCGGAGGGCGGCTGTATCCGTTTTCTGACGGAAACGGAAAGCGAACGGCTGATGGGGCTGCCAGAGGGCTGGACAAAGTACGGGGCGGACGGCGTGGAGATCCGGCCTCTGCAACGCTACAAGGCACTGGGAAACGCGATTGCCCTCCCTTGCGCCGATTACATTATGGCCGGGATTTATGAGGTGCTGGCTGACCGGGCCGGAAAGGAGGAATGAGCCCATGTTTGAAGCCTATATAACCAATACAGCCCTATACCCCTTAATGGGGATTGAGGTAGGGACAACGGTACATTTCCCCATGACGACACAGGAGTTGCAGGCCGCCCTTGCCAAAATCGGGATAGACGGGAAACGGTACAGCGAAGTGTTCTTTACCAGCTTTGACAGTGATGTGCTGGGGCTCTACGATTATCTCTACGAATGTGAGAACATCGACGAGCTGAACGAGCTGGGCCACGCCCTGCTGGAAGTACGGGATAAGGGCGGACTGGAAACCTTTGAAGCCGCTCTTGTCTTGGGAAACCACACAAGGAGCGTGAAGGATTTGATAAACCTGACGCAGAACCTTGACCTTTACCGCTTTTACCCGGATATTTCCGATGATGAAGGGCTGGGCCGTCTTTACGCCGACGAGCTTGGGACTATCGACATACCGGAGCACATTCAGAACTACTTCGATTATGAGGCATACGGGCGGGATGTGCGTATCAACGAGGGCGGCGTATTCGCTCCCGGTGGGTATGTGTCGGCAGTCCCGGAGGGCTTCAAGGAGTATTACCACGGGCCGCAGGACATTCCGCCGGAACACCGGATATTTGCCTATCCTGAAAAGGCCGAGCCTGTCCACTCCATTCTCGCTACACTCAAACGGTTTCAAGAAGCCCCACCCGCTCCGAAAAAGGACAAGGCGGGGCCTTCCCATGAAGAACGGTAAGACTTCGGGCCAGCATGGCCCGAAGCATAAAGGAGGTGCATACCATCAACTATTACCCTATCAATGAAGGAGCCGCCCGCCGGGCAAAAGAAATGAACAGCTTTTCCGACTACAAGGAAGGGAGCGCAACGGCGGAATACCGGGCAATGGTGGACAAGGCCGCCGCCATAGCGGAAAAGCAGAAATCCCGGGTGGACCCCATGTACCATGAGAAGATCGACCATCTGTTAGACACCTACGCCCGCAAGCTGGCCGAAAACATGAACCAAGGCTTTGCCATTGACGCGAGGGTTCCCTCTGTGCTGATCGCCGGGCCTTCCAATTTCCCGGTGGGAAAGAAGGAAAAACAGAACCGGGCGCGGGACAGCAACATGGAGGAATGGCGGCATATTCAAGGGCTGCTGGATAAGATACGCAGCACCGGCATGGGCGGGATCAGCGCCGATGACCCGGCAGCGATTGAAAAGCTCCAGAAGAAGCTGGACGGGCTGGAACGCTCCCAGCTCATTATGAAGGAGGTCAACGCCTATTACCGCAAGCATGGCAAGCTGGACGGCTGTGCGCTGCTGTCGCCGGACCAGATCGAAAAGCTGAAAGCAAGCATGGCGTCAAGTTGGCGAAGCGACCCGAGGCCCTTTGAAAGTTACCAGCTAACCAACAACAATGCGGAGATCCGCCGGGTAAAGGCCCGTATCGAACAGCTTTCCAAACAGGCACAGCAGGAATTTTCCGGCTGGGAGTTCGATGGGGGTCGTGTGGAAATGAACCGGGAGGACAACCGCTTGCAGGTGTTCTTTGACGGAAAGCCTGACGCGGACACCCGGGCCGAGCTGAAAAGCAGCGGCTTTCGTTGGGCTCCCAGCGTGGGCGCATGGCAGAGGCAGCTCACGGACAACGCCATCCGGGCGGCTGACCGTCTGGAATGTATCAAGCCGCTGTCCGGCGAAAAGCCCTCCCAACTTCAAAAGAAGCCCTCTATCTTGCAGACCATGCGGGAACAGGACGAAAAAGTCCAGACGGAGCCGGAAAAGAAAGCTCCGTCCGGCAGAGATGCCGAGCGGTAAGCCTCGGGCCACATTGGCCCGAGGTTTTCTGTTCCCCGAGATTGTACGGGGGCCTCCCGGATAGCGGGAACCCCGACGGAAAGGAGGTTTTATGCAGGAAGAAGTAAACCAAAAAACGGTTGCCCTTTCGATCAGGACAACGAAGCTCACAGGAAAAGTGCTGGCTGCCGCTCTTGGCAAGGTGGTTCGGGCGCTGCAAAAGCACCACCAGAAGGCGCTGACCCCGCAGGGACGCCAGAGCGTAAAAAAGCTGATGAACCACTATGGCGGCAAAAGTGCCATGCCCTATGTGGGAGCTCCAAAGGATTTTGACCGGATCGCGAAGGAGTTCCATGTGGACTACGCTTTCCATAAAGTGAGCCCCGGTCATTACCTGCTGTTTTTCAAAGCCAATCAGGCGGACGCTATCACGGCGGCCTTCCAGAAGTACAGCGCAAAGGTGCTGAACAAAGAGCAGGACAAGGCTTCCATCCTCGGTCAGCTTCGGAAATTCACGGAGCAAATCAGGACGCAGGCAAAGGAAAAGCAGCGGACCAGAGAGGCGGTGAAGGACGGACGTTGAGTGACAAGATCAGAAAATATGTGCTCCCAAACCTGCCGTACCTCTTTGTGTTCTGGTTTTTCTCCAAAATCGGGACGGCCTACCGGATCGCCCCCGGCACAGACTTCGGGACAAAGCTCATGGGGATGCTTGATACCTTCCCCAAAGCCTTTGAAACCTACTGGCCGGGGCTGGGAGGTATTGACCTGCTGGTGGGCCTTGCCGGTGCGGCTGGGATGTATCTGCTGATACAGTCAAAGATCAGGCAGGCGAAAAAATTCCGGCGGGATGCGGAGTACGGCACCGCCCGCTTTGGAACAAAGGAAGATATAAAGCCATTTGTTGACCCTAAATTTCAGAACAATGTCATTCTGACCGGGACGGAGTTCCTTACCATGAACACCCGTCCGAAGATACCCGCCAATGCCCGGAACCTAAACGCCTGTGTCATCGGATCGTCCGGCTCGGGAAAGACAAGGTTCTGGTTGACCCCGCAGCTCCTTCAAGCCCATTCCTCGTATGTGGTGGTAGACCCGAAGGGCGGCACTCTCGACCAGTGCGGGCAGTTTCTGCAACGGGAGAAATACAGGGTGCGGGTGTTCAACAGTATCGACTTTTCAAAATCCATGCACTACAATCCGCTGGCCTATATCAAGACAGAAAGCGATGTTTTGAAATTTGTTACCGCCCTGATTGCCAACACCAAAGGCGACGGCAAGGAGGGCGACGAGTTCTGGACAAAAGCAGAAACCCTCTTGTACTGCGCCCTTGTGTCCTACATCGTCTTTGAGGGGCCGGAGGAAGAACGCAACATGAATACGCTGGTGGAAATGATAAACAGCATGGAAGTCCGGGAGGATGACGAAACCTTCAAAAACGCGGTGGACTATATGTTTGACGGGCTGGAACGCCGCAGCCCCCAGCACTTCGCCGTGAGGCAGTATAAGAAATACAAGCTCGCCAGCGGCAAGACAGCCAAAAGCATTTTGATTTCCTGCGGTGCAAGACTGGCTCCCTTTGATATTCCCCAACTTCGGGAGATCATGTCTTATGACGAACTGGAGCTGGATAAGCTGGGGGATGAAAAATCAGCGCTGTTCTTTCTTATCAGCGACACGGACACCACCTACAACTTTTTGGTTGCCCTCGCTTTTTCGCAGATGTTCAACCTTCTGTGTGAACGGGCTGATAACACCTATGGCGGGCGTCTGCCCTACCATGTGCGGGTGCTGTGGGACGAGGCAGCCAACACCGGACAGGTGCCGGGGCTGGAAAAGATCGTGGCCGTCATCCGCTCCCGTGAGATCAGCCTGACGCTTTTTTATCAGGCAATGAGCCAGTGCAAGGCATTGTACAAAGACCATTCCGAAACCATCATGGGCAACATGGACAGTATCGTATTCCTCGGAGGCCGGGAGGCTTCCACCCTAAAGGATATTTCGGAAAACTGGCTGGGCAAGGCCACCATCTCTATGCAGACCGAGGGCCGAAGCCGTGGGCAGTCTGAAAGTTACAGCCAGAATATGCAGCGGCTTGGCCGGGAGCTGATGACCACCAGCGAGATCACCACCATGCCCGGGGATAAATGTATCTTGCAGCTTCGGGGGCTCCCGCCCTTCCTGTCTCCGAAGTATGACTTGAAAAAGCACCCGAATTACAAGTACACAGCCGAATTTGATAAAAAGAAAAACGCCTTCCGCTTGGAAAGCCTGTTCCGCCACCGGCCATTGAGACTAAAGCCGGAGGACGAATACACGGTGTACGAAGTGGACGGCTCCGACACGGACGAAGAAGCTGACCTGTTGAATTTCGATGATCTGGACAGCGACGAGTTTGTGTAACTTCGGGCCATGTTGACCCGAAGCGCCGCCGATGTGGGCGGCTTTTTTTGTACCCAAAATCATCAAACAAACAAAATGGAGGAACGTATATGGAATTTTTCAATCAGGCAATCGACATTCTCAAAATTCTGGTCATGGCTCTTGGCGCCGGTCTGGCGGTATGGGGCGTCATCAACCTTCTGGAAGGTTACGGGTCGGACAACCCTGCGGCAAAAAGCCAGGGCATTAAGCAGCTGATGGCGGGCGGCGGTGTCGTTCTGATCGGTCTTCAGCTTATCCCTCTGCTGTCCGGGCTGTTCAGCTAAATGTCACCCGTTGTCCCTTTTTCCAGAAAAGGAGCTGATGTATGGACTTTATCATCGACGCAATCGTTGAATGGCTGAAAGGTCTGCTCGTCGATGGTATCATGGGAAATCTGGACGGCCTTTTCGATAACGTCAATCAGAGCGTTGGCGAAATCGCCACACAGGTAGGCACGACCCCGGCGGACTGGAACGCCGGGGTCTTTTCCATGATACGACAGATCTCTGAAACTGCCATCCTGCCAATCGCCGGGGTCATCCTCACTTTTGTAATGACTTATGAGCTGATACAGATGCTCATAGAACGCAACAACCTCCATGAAGTTGACACATGGATGTTTTTTAAGTGGGTGTTCAAAACCTTTGTGGCTGTGATGATCCTGACGAACACCTTCAATATCGTGCTGGCGGTCTTTGATGTGAGCCAGCATGTGATACAGCAGTCAGCGGGCATTATCCAGAACGGGACAGAGATCACGCCGGATGTGCTGGACAGTTTGCGGACAGAGCTTGAGGCGATGGAGTTAGGTCCTCTGTTCGGACTCTGGCTACAATCCTTCCTGATCCAGCTTACCATGATTGCCTTAAACATCGTGATCTTCGTCATCGTATATGGCCGTATGATTGAAATTTATTTGCTCACAAGTTTAGCGCCTATCCCGTTTGCCACAGTCCCCAACAGGGAAACCGGACACATGGGGCAGAACTATTTCCGCTCCCTCTTTGCAGTAGGCTTTCAAGGCCTATTGATTTTAGTCTGTGTCGCCATCTATGCGGTGCTGATCCAGAGTATCGCCACCGACGGCGACCCCATCGGGGCAATCTGGGGCTGTGTGGGATATACGGTGCTGCTGTGTTTTACCTTATTCAAAACAGGCAGTCTTGCAAAATCCATCTTCGGCTGCCATTAAGAGACTTCGGGCCATGCTGACCCGAAGCGGAAAGGAGGCGGTATGCCCCGGCGTTACAAACAGGGTGCGGACGGACAGCCGCACCCGGCTTTCTACGGAAAGCTCCCCGAAGAATTTTCTAAAGCAGACACCATGCGCTTTATGGTGGAAACCGATCTGAAACTGTCCGGGTGCGTATCGGCGGACACGCTGGCGGCACTCCGGGCGGAAGGCTATGACTACAAGGACGGGAACCTTGTTCCCGCCGGAAAGGAGGAAACCATGCAGGAAAAGGTTGCAAACACCACCCCGGCCGCACCGTTGAAGCTGGATGTAAGCGTGCGGGTCATCGAACCTGTGAAAAATCTGATGGGCTTTGCCAGCGTGAAATTCAATGACTGCTTTGTGGTGGAAAATCTGAAAATCGTACAGGGCAGCAAGGGCCTTTTCGTGGGGATGCCCAGCCAGCCGGACGGCAAAGGCGGCTACCGGGATATGGCCTACCCTGTCACAAAGGAGTTCCGGGAACAGCTCAACACCGCTGTTCTGCAAGCCTATGAGGCAAAGCTGGAACAGATGGCGGAGCGCGGCTCTGTGGGGCGTGCGTCCATCAGCGACCAGCTCAAAGCCGGGAAAGCGGCTGCCGAACGGGCAAAGGCGGAACGGCCTCCGAAGGAAAAGCCCAGCCGTGGGGCAGAGCGTTGACCTCGGGCCATAATGGCCCGAAGCAGAAAGGAGGCGGGAATCATGCCACGCAAACGGACGGGCTATGACGCGGCCTGCTATTACGACGGAAAACTGCTGGGGCGCTGTACCAAAGCGGACAGCGACGCCTATACCCTGTTGATGAACGCCTGCGGCGGGGAGGCCGCCCGTGTCCTTCGGGAATATGCCTATTTTTCCCCGGAACTGAAAGCCATCTTGGAAAAGGCGGCGCTCATGCAGGCAGACCGGAGCCGGACGGGCGGAATGTTCCATGGGCCGAAAAGCTCCCCGTGGGGCGAGGTGCAGAGCTGTGAAACCCTCTGTCCGGGGGTGTTTTTGGTATCTACCGCCAGCCACGGCGGAACGATGGTGGCAAACGAGGTAGCCGCCGTTCTCTCCCCGGCGGCCAAAAAATGCGGCTTCAAGGACAAGGGCTATATTTGCTATGAGGAGGACGCACAGGAAAGCGTAGTGCTCCGGGAGCTGCTGGACAAAAAGCTGTGGAAAATCCCTGACCGCATTAAGGACAAAGGACAGTTTGAAGAAAAACTCAATCAGTCCATCCGGCAGTATCACCCCGAATACTGGCGGGCAAGGCAGAGCGGACGAGAGGCCGCCGAAGCTGCCCGCAGCACAGCCCCGGCCAAAGAGGCCGCAAGATAACCTCGGGCCATGCTGGCCCGAAGCAATAAAGGAGGTGTACCAAAATGGCCTATGTGCCAGTACCAAAAGACCTTTCCAAAATCAAGACAAAGCTGGCCTTCAACCTAACGAAGCGCCAGCTTGTTTGTTTTTCCAGCGCGGCGGCGGTGGGCCTCCCGGCTTACCTGTTTTCCCGTGGCAGTATCGGGAACAGTGCCGCCATGTTCCTGATGATCGGCCTCATGCTCCCGTTCTTCTTTCTGGCTATGTATGAACGAGACGGCCTGCCGCTGGAAAAAGTGCTGAAAAATATCATCCGCACCCGGTTCCTCTATCCCCGTGTGCGGCCTTACAAAACCGAAAACTTCTATGCGCTGCTTAGCGCCAGAAAGGAGGCGCAGCCGATTGCGAAACAGCAGAAGGGCCGGAAAGCCCGCAGGCAGAAAGCCTGAAAAGCAGGGCCTTACCGGCCTGTTTACAAAAGGAAAGAACATTCCCACCACCGCCCAGCAGACCCTCCCTTACCGGGAAATGTACCGGGACGGGGTGTGCCGGGTAGCGGACCGCTATTACACCAAGACCATTGAATACGAGGACATCAACTACCAGCTCGCACAGTCCGAAGATCAGGCAGCCATCTTTGATGGGTGGAGCGCCTGCCTCAACTACTTTGACAGCAGCCTTCCGTTCCAGCTTTCCTTCCTCAACCACCGAAGCCGCCCGGGCAGCCGGTACAGCGTGAACATCCCCATGCAGGATGACGATTACAACAGCGTCCGGTGTGAGTATGTGGAAATGCTGGAAAACCAGATCGCCAAAAGCAACAACGGCATTGTTCGCACAAAGCTCCTGACCTTCGGCGTGAACGTGGACGACCTTTCCACCGCCAGGGCAAGGCTGGAACGTGTAGAGGCGGACATTTGCGGGAACTTCAAAAAGCTGGGCGTCAAGTGCCGCTCCCTTTCGGGGCTGGAACGGCTGGAGCTTCTTCACGGGCAGCTTCACCCCGGCAGCGGCTCCCCCTTCCGGTTTTCATGGGATATGATCCCCAAAACCGGGCTTTCCACCAAAGACTTTATCGCCCCGGACAGTTTCGATTTTCGTTTCAGCCGTCTGTTCCGGGTGGGGACGACTTGGGGCGCTGCCTCCTACTTGCAGATTTTGGCCTCGGAGCTCTCGGACAAGCTGCTGGCGGAGCTTTTGGAAATGGACGCGGAAATGACCATCACTCTCCATATCCAAACCGTCGATCAGGCCGCCGCCGTAAAATCTATCAAGGCCAAAGTCTCCGACATTGACAAGATGAAGGTGGAGGAACAAAAGAAGGCAGCTCGGTCAGGGTACGACATGGACATACTTCCGCCCGACCTTGTAACGTACAGCAACGACGCAAAGACCCTTCTGGAAG
The DNA here is from genome assembly GCF_900104665.1 of Traorella massiliensis. GTDB lineage: Bacteria > Bacillota_I > Bacilli_A > Erysipelotrichales > Erysipelotrichaceae > Traorella > Traorella massiliensis. The sequence continues at coordinate 951,599 of NZ_LT629969.1, forward strand.
ATTTACAGAGCCGGAATGAAAGAATGTTCCTGCTGACCTTCCTTGTGGTAAACATGGCCCCGACCCGCCGGGAGCTGGACAATGACCTGTTCACGGTGTCGGGTATCGTCCAGAAATACAACTGCACCTTGAAGCGGCTGGACTTCCAGCAGGAGGACGGTTTTCTTTCCAGCCTTCCGCTGGGTCATAACGGCATTGAGATCAAGCGTGGCATGACGACCAGCTCCACGGCCATTTTCGTTCCCTTTATGACGCAGGAGCTCCGCATGGATGGCGAAGCCGTCTATTACGGGCTCAACACACTTTCCCATAACGTCATCATGGCAAACCGGAAAAAGCTCAAAAACCCCAACGGCCTGTTCCTCGGCGTGCCGGGCTCCGGCAAATCCTTTGCCGCAAAGCGGGAGCTTGTGAACGTGTTCCTTGCCACCCGTGACCGGATCATTGTGGTGGACCCGATGGGCGAATACTCGCCCCTTATCAAGCGGCTGGGCGGACAGGTCATCGAGATCGCCCCGGACAGCCCCCACCACATCAACCCGATGGACATTGACCTGAGCTTTGACGAGGAAAACCCGATGGCGCTGAAAGCCGACTTTATCCTGTCGCTGATGGAGCTGATCGTCGGCGGCAAGGATGGCTTGCAGCCGGTGGAGCGGACCGTCATTGACCGCTGTGTACGCCAGATGTACCGGGAACACTTGCAGGACCCGGAAACAAGCAAAATGCCGACCCTCCAAACCCTGTATGACCTGCTCTGTTCCCAGCCGGAGGGCGAGGCGGTACGGCTGGCAACTGCCCTTGAAATTTATGTGTCGGGTTCCCTTAACGTATTCAACCATGAAACCAATGTGGACTTGAACCGCCGTCTGGTATGCCTTGACTTAAAAAAGCTGGGGGCCGGGCTTCGGACGATTGCCATGCTCATTATGCAGGACTTGGTAAACTCGCAGGTGTCCATGAATTTCCTGCGTGGTATCGCTACATGGTGCTACTTCGACGAGTTCCATGTGCTGCTCCGCGACCGGCTGACGGCAAGCTATTGTGTGGCGATCTGGAAAATGCTGCGAAAAAAAGGGTGCGTTCCGAGTGCTTTAACGCAGAACGTAAAGGATTTTCTGGCAAGCCCGGAGATTGAGAACATCTTTGAAAACTCGGACTTCCTTGTGCTGCTCTCGCAGGCACAGGGGGACCGGCAGATTTTAGCCAAACAGCTTGGGATCAGCCCCCACCAGCTTTCCTATGTGACCCATACCAATTCCGGCGAAGGGCTGCTGTTCTTCGGGAATACCACCATCCCGTTTGTTGACCGCTTCCCGCAGAATACCGAGCTGTACGCCATTATGACCACCCGCCCGGAGGACAAAAAACAGGAAATGAACCGGGCATAACACACTTCGGGCCATGTTGGCCCGAGGTTTGGAAAGGAGGGATACGTCATCGGAAAGAAACCGGACAAACGGAATTTTCAGAGGCCGGGGCCGACGGAGGATACCGGGGGCAATCGCCCCGGACCGGCTGAACGGGAAGGGCCTTCCCCCGCACCATCCCGACGCCTGCGGTTTGAGGACGAGGATACCGGACAGGACAGCCCTTCGGGCCATGATGGCCCGAAGTCCAAAAGCGGCAAGTTTCAAGAGGACAGCCGGAAAAGCCGTCCCTCTGACCGCATGAGGAAGGAGGATGAAGCGGGCGGGCCGCAGGATACCGGCAAGGCACAGGAGCCGGAGGGCTCTGCCGAGAAGGCCGGGAGCAAAAAGGATAAGTACCAGAAAGCACAGGCAAAAGCGGAACACGCCGGGGAAAAGCTGGGAAAGGCTCGGGAGAAACTGGACAAGACCGAGGCAAAACGGGCAGCGAAGAAACCGCCGGGGCTTGCGAAGAAAGCTGTCCGGGGAGCCCGCACCGAAGCGTGGTTTTATCTCCACAACAAAATTCACGAAGTTGAGCATGAAAATGTGGGTGTGGAAGGAGCCCATAAGTCGGAACTTGTGGCCGAGGCCGGAGCCCGGAAACTGACCCGGTATGCCAAACGCCGCTGGCAGGAGCACCCGGCCCGGAAGGTGGCAAAATGGGAACGGAAGGACATAAAAGCCCGGGCCAATGTGGATTTTCAAAAGATGGCCTCCGAGCACCCGGAGCTTACCAGCAATCCGCTTTCCCGTGTGCAGCAGAAATGGAAACTGAAACGCCGGTATTCCAAAGAAGCAAAGGCGGCTGCAAAACAGGGCGCAAAGGCCGCAAAGAAAACCGCTGCCGCTTCGGGAACTGCGACCCGTCGGGCGGCGCAGTTTGTGACCCGTCATCCCGTGGCGGTGCTGGTCCTGCTCCTGCTGTTGCTGCTCTGTTTTCTTGTGTCGGCAGTAAGCTCTATCTTTCCCACGCTTGGCAGCGGCCTTGCCAATGCGTTATCCGGCACCTCCTACGCCTCGGAGGATACGGACCTGCTGGGCGTGGACGAGGACTACACGGCACTGGAAAACGAGCTGGCGCAGACGGTAGCGAACATCGAAAGCACCCATCCCGGCTATGACGAGTACCGCTATTCCGTGGACGAGATCGGCCATAACCCCTATGAGCTGGCGTCCTATTTCTCGGCAAAGTACCATGTGTATTTCCGGGAACAGGTGCAGGACGAACTGCGGGAGATCTTCGAGGCACAGTATGAGCTGACCTTGACGGAGAAAGTCGAGATACGCTACCGCACCGAAACCAGCACCGACCCGGAGACCGGGGAAACCACCACCGAGGAAGTCCCCTATGAGTATTACATTCTCAATGTGACCCTCACAAACAAGACGCTGCCCGCCGTGATCCTGCCGAGGCTTAACGAACAGCAGCGGGAAATCTACACCGTTATGCAGCAGCTCAAAGGCAACAAACCCTATCTGTGGGAAGGGATTTACAACAGCGGCGAAGATACCGGCCCCAGCTATGAGATACCCGGCGAGGCGCTGGATGACCCGGCTTTTGCGGCGCTCATGGAAGAAGCCACAAAGTACATCGGCTGGCCCTATGTGTGGGGCGGCTCCAGCCCGTCCACCTCCTTTGACTGTTCGGGCTTTGTCTGCTGGGTGTACACGGCCAGCGGCGTCCACAACCTGCCCCGTACCACGGCGCAGGGCATTTACAACCAGTGTGCTATCATTTCCCCCTCCGAGGCAAAGCCCGGCGATATTATCTTTTTCACGGGAACCTATGACAGCCCCGGCCCTGTGTCCCATGTGGGGATTTATGTGGGCGACGGGATGATGCTTCATTGTGGTTCGCCCATCCAATACGCAAACATCAATTCAAGCTACTGGCAGACACATTTCTATGCCTTCGGGCGTTTGTGAGCCAGAGGAAAGGAGTCCTTGCATGAACAAGATCGACAAGCTCGATAAGGAACTGGAAAAAGCCCGGGAGAAGGCTGCCGAGTGGCAGGCCAAAATCCGGGAGCTGGAAAAGCAGAAACAGGAGGAAGAAAACAGCCAGATCGTGCAGGCGGTGCGCTCCCTCAAACTGACGCCCGCCCAGCTTATGGCTTTTCTGAACGACCCCAAAAACAGCCTTACCGCTTCGGGCCATACTGACCCGAAGCCGGAGGCACCCGAAAAGGAGGACACAGCCCATGAAGAAAACTAAATACCGCAGGCTGGCGGCGATGGCTGCCAGCCTTTTGTGTTGCCTGATCTTTACGGTCCCGGCCTACGCCCAGAGCAGCGAGCCGCAGCCGGAGACAGCTCCCTCCCCGGCAGAAACCGAAGCAGAGCCGGAAACCCAGAACCCCTTTACCCCGGACGGGACGGGAACCGTGGTGGACAACGCCACCGACGAGGACGGTAAAGAGTTCTACACCATCACCACAGCAGACGAGAGCGTGTTTTATCTGGTGATCGACAAACAGAAAACCAGCGAGAACGTCTATTTCCTCAATACCGTTACCACAGACGACCTTCTGCCTCTTGCTGAACAGGGTAAGGAACCGCCCAAAGAAGTGACCCCTGAGCCAGAGCCAAAGCCCACCGAACCGGTGGAGGAAGTACCGGAACCCGAGCCGGAGAAAAAGGACAGCCCCCTTCTCTCTCTGCTCCTGATCGGTGCGGTGGTGCTGGCCGGCGGTGGGATTGGTTACTATTTCAAGATTTACAAGCCGAAGCATGAGGCCCCGGATTTGGAAGATGATTACTGCGAATATGAGGACGGGGAGCTGGAGGAGATCGCAGAGGAACCCGAGGACGAAGATACCCCGCCGTGGGAGGAAGATACGGAGGAATGAGAATGAATTTTACAAGCAGCCCTTTTGAACGAATGATGAAGGAAGTACCGCACCCCGGCTGGGACAATGACGATCCTTGTAAGGGATGCCGTTACTACAAGGAGTGCAAAGGAAAGAAAAAACAGTGCCGGAAGAAGTTCCGGGCGCTGATCGTGGAGCCCCGCCCTTCGGGCCATCGTGGCCCGAAGTCATAAATGAACGCCCGGGAGCTGACCCGTGACGAGAAGAAGAAAATCCGCACTCTGGTCACGGGGATGTGCGCCAACTATGACCGGGAAAGCGGCCTATGCCTTCCTCTTGACTGTGCCTGCTATATGCTGCACAAGTGCTGGACAGGGGCGTACTGCCGTTACTTCCGTGAGGCTGTCCTGCCCCTTAACCTGGAGCTTCAAGCGTCGCTGACAACGGAAGGCATCTCCCCGAAGCTGCGGGCCTGTGCGGTCTGCGGAAAGGCGTTTTTGCCCGAGGGGCGTCAAGCCTACTGTTCCGACGCCTGCAAGGCCGAAGGGAACCGCCGAAAAAGCCGGGAACGCATGAGGAAAATGCGGGAGAAAAGGCCGGGCGGCTGTTACGATTTGCCGCCTCCAAAGGCTTGACATTCTGGGCTTTTTTGAGGGTGTTTCCGGGGTGGGAATATCTTATTACATTTCTCCCCGGTCTGCCCTCTTATTTCGTAACATCCAGCACTTCGGGTCATGTTAGCCCGAGGCACAGAAAGGAGGTATCTCTTGGAGACAGTACAAGGATATGTGATTTTGAAAGCTGCCACCTTTGAAACCGGACACGGCTTTGCGCTGGGGCATAATCCGGGAGCGCCGAGCCCCTTTGTGACCTGGCAGTTTACCGAGGGGGAAAACGGCCATCGGGATTACTACTGGGGCCGCTATGGAACCAGTCAGGCGTGGGCGCAGAGGGACTTTGACCGCCGGGTGGACGACTATCAGCAGTTTTACCATGCGGCGGTCAAGCATACCGAGCTGGGACCGGAGGGCGTTTACCGCTATTATTCCACCCAGCGGCCCGTGGACATAGGAACTTACCCGAAGCCGCCGGATAACCAGCCTCTTTCCATCGTCAACTACGATGATGACAGGCGGCGTCCTGTGGCAGACGGCAGGCTGATGGCATGGGGCGAACTGACCTACGCAAAGCCGCTGACCGAAAAGCAGATGGAGGATTATGAGCTGAAACCAGCACCGGGCAATCCTGACCGGGTGCGCCCATCCATTACTGCCCGGCTCAAAGATGAAACCAGAGGGCAGGAACCCCCGAAGGAACCCGGCCAGAAGCGAAACCATAAAAACCATGAGGAACGATAAAGGAGGATCGCCATGCACGAAAAAGACAACTATCTGAAAACCGCCGAGCTCTCCACAGAGCAGAACTGCAACATGATCGACGGCGTACCCAACAACACGCCCATCCCGCCCACGCCCCCGGAGCTGGACGCAAAACCGCTGGATAAGGTAAAGGAGCCCAAAGAACGCCGGAAAGGCCGGGAGCTGGAACGCTGATGGAGAACCGCAAGCGGAATGTCCATCTGCACGTCATGGTAACGCCGGACGAGCTGGCGGCCATCCATGAGCGGATGGCCGAGGCGGGCATTTCCAACGCCGGGGCTTATGTACGGAAAATGGCTCTGAATGGGTATATCCTGCACATCGACCTTGCGCCCGTAAAAGAGCTGATCTCTCTGCAACGGCGCTGTTCTAACAATCTCAATCAGGTTGCCATACACGCACATACCTATGGCGTGTACCCGGAGGAAATCGACGGATTGAAGCGGGACTATGAAAAGCTGTGGGGCGAGGTGTCAAAGGTGTTGCGGGAGCTCTCCGAGCTGGTGGCAAAGTAAGACGAGGGCGGCAGGCTTCCGTTACGGGGCTTGCCGCCCTGCTCTTTTTTTACCACTTCGGGCCAGTATGACCCGAAGGTTTGGGACAGGATTTACTAATCTTTCGCAACATTTATGTCCCCGGGCAGGCATGATAAAATAGAGGTAGGAAGGATAGATAAAGGAGGTTTTGAAGATGAAGATACTGCTGAAAATATTGGTTGCTCCCTTTGCTTTAGCGTTGTGCCTTCTGGCGGCTCTGCTGGTGTTCCTGTTTGATATTTGTGCCGTCCTGCTGACGATTGCCTCTGTGATCCTGGCGGTGCTGGGTGTCGCTCTCTTTTTCACGCCGACGCCCATAGGCGGGATTGTATTTCTGTTTCTTGCCTTCCTTCTTTCGCCGTATGGACTGCAAGCGGCGGCGGGCTCCCTTCTTTGGGCGCTGGACGGAGGCAAATCCGCTCTGTACCGGTTTCTGGCAAGTTAAGCAGCCTCGGGCCATACTGGCCCGAAGTCGGGGCGGTCTGAATGGGCCGCCCCTTTCTCATGGAAAGGAGGAATGATTTTTGGCTACCACAACTTTGTTACAGCGCCATGCGGGCGAAGGCGAAACGATTGCTGAGGCTATCCGGGATTGTCTGGACTATGGCAAGGACCCGGAGAAAACAGAAAGCGGAAAGTATATCTCCGCTTATGAATGTGATCCGGCCACCGTGGCGGACGAGTTCCTTTTGGCAAAGGCCAGCTATGCCGCTATGACGGGCCGGGAACAGAAGAAAGAAAATAATGTGCTGTGCTATCAGATACGACAATCCTTCTATCCGGGCGAGATCACCCCGAAGGAGGCGAACCGTATCGGCTATGAGCTGGCTATGCGCTGGACAAAGGGGCGGCACGCTTTTATCGTTACCACGCACACCGATAAGCAGCACATCCATTGTCACATTTATTACAACTCCACCACCCTTGACTGCAGCCGGAAATTCCGAAATTTTTGGGGCTCCAGCTTCGCCCTTCGGCGGCTCTCTGACAGGCTGTGCCTTGAAAACGGGCTGTCCATCGTGGAGAACCCGAAGCCCCGGAGCAAGAGCAAGTATCGGAACTATGGGGAGTGGCAGAAAGACCGGAAAGGACCGCTTTCCTATCAGGACCGACTGCGCCTTGCTATTGATACTGCGCTGGCGGAACGCCCCGCTGATCTGGACGAATTTCTCAATTTGATGAAGCAGGCCGAGTATGAGGTCAAGACGGTTCGGGGCGGCGGTATCAGCTTCCGGCTGACCGGGCAGGGACAGGAACGCTTCACCCGTCTGCGTGCCTCCACGCTGGGGGACGGCTACGACTTGCAAGATGTTCTGTCCGCCATTGAGGGCAAAGAAAAACGCCCCGGGCGCTCGGAGCGGAAAATCAGTCTGGCGGTGGATATTCAAGCAAAGCTGGCTGCCGGTAAGGGGCCGGGATATGAACGCTGGGCGAAGGTATTTAACATTAAGCAGATGGCTGCTGCCCTTGCTTATATACAGGACAATGGCCTGACCGATTATGAGCAGTTGGCACAGAAAGCCACCGAGGCAGCAGACCGTTTTCATGCCATTTCCGAGCAGATCAAGCAGACGGAACAGGCCATGAAAACCAATGCCGGGCTAAAGGCCGCAACGGTTCAGTATGCCAAAACCCGTCCAGTCTTTGAGCAGTATAAGGCGACGAAGTACAGCCGGAAATTCCTCGCGGAGCATGAGGCCGACCTTGAACTGTACCGGGCTGCACAAACGGAAATGCGCTCTCTGCTGGGTGGGGCGAAGCTCCCCAAAATGGATGTGCTGAAGGAAGAAGGCCGTAAGCTCACAGCAAAGAAAAAACAGCTCTATGGAGAATATCAAAAGGCACGACGGGATATGCAGGAGATCGTCACGATCAAAGCGAACATTGACACTCTGATGGGCTACACCGAACCGGGAAGAAAGCAGGAAAAGGAGCGTTAAGGTTATGAAAACAAGGAGCAAAGCGACGCTGACACTTCGGGCCATGTTGGCCCGAAGATACGGGTTTGGGGCGAGCCCCAACAAGCCGCCTTTGTGCCACTTGTGGCCACAGAGGCATTGCTTGCCACTTAGCGGCATCCCCTAAAATGGCGCAAAAAAACAGAGGCCCTTATTCTGGAACCTCCGTTTCTCTGGCTTTCTTAATGCCCTCGGCTGTGGCTTCTATCACGACAAGCTCTTTTTCGTTCATGGAGTTTAGAAGAACATCAATGTGCTTTCTGCAAGAACTTGACCTTGCCCCTCCGTCCGCATGAATAAACTGGTCAACTGAAACGTCAAACATAGTAATGAGTTTAACAAAAAGGTCGAAGCTGGGATACTGACCTTTGTTCTCAATATTCATAATGGTACGGGAGTCACGGTCTACTAATTCCGCAACATAGGCTTGTGTCCAGCCCTTTTCTTCTCTGGCTCGTTTGAGAGCTGCCCCGAGGCCGTGAAAGTCAAATCTTCTTTCATCTTGGTTCATTCTCATATCACCCTATATCATTCTACATTTCGGGTTGAATTATGAGAATGTAATGAGATTTTACATTAAGTAGTATTTTGTTTCGCATCAATGTAGGCTCCAACTTGTATTATTCGAGATAAAGAACTATAATGTATTCTGTGGAGGTGCGAAATGGACTACATGGCATTAAAAGAGGCCGCCGAGAAATGGGGCGTGACACCTCGTAGGGTAAATTATTATTGCGCCGGAGGGCGTATCCCCGGCGCTGTAAAGATGGCTGGTGTTTGGCTGATCCCAAAGAACGCAGAAAAGCCGATTGACGGAAGGACAAAACAAGGGAAGGGGTTGCGCCATGAATAAAATCCTGATTATAGATGATGACAGAGAACTGTGCGCTTTGATTAAACGTAGCGTACAAGCAGAAAACATAGAAGCTGATTTTTGTAATACCGGAAAAGAGGGCTTACAAAAATTAAGAGAGCAGGAGTATCAGCTTGTGGTGCTGGATGTGATGATGCCTGGTATGGATGGCTTTGAAACGCTGGAAGAAATCCGCAAAGAGAACAGTCTGCCGATTTTGATGTTCACATCTAAAAATGACAGCATTTCTAAAGTACGGGGCTTACGGGCCGGCGCGGACGATTATCTGACAAAACCGTTTGATATGGATGAACTGATTGCCCGCATTGCGTCCCTCATTCGCCGCTACACCCGTTTTAATCATCAAGCCGGAGCTGTGCAAAAACTGGATTTTGATGGATTGCAGATTGACCTTGAAAATCGTTCTGTTACTACATCAAACGGCACTTTTGAACTGCCCCCAAAGGAATTTGATTTGCTCCTGTACTGTGCAAAACATCAAGGGAAAATTTTGACCAAACAGCAGATTTATGAGGAAGTATGGGGCGAAGAATATTTCTATGATGACAGTAATATTATGGCGATTATCAGCCGACTTCGTAAAAAATTAGAAGTCAATCCTTCAAGCCCAAAGTATATACAAACGGTCAAAGGGATTGGCTACCGGTTTAATAAGGAGGTGTAGTCAGTATGGAAATCATTGTATTCTTGTCCATTGTGATTGCTGTTGGGGCTGTATTGACTTCCATCGTTCTCGTTCGGCGTGTAAAAAAACAAATAGCAGAAATGACCGATGTGCTGGTTGATGTGAAAAACGGAAATGGCAACCGGCGTATTCTGTCTGCAACAAATGAACTGACAGCACCTCTTGCCTATGAAATCAATGAGATCGTTGTGGCCTATGAAAGCAGACTTTCAACTGTACGGCAGACAGAAGAAACCAACCGCCAACTTATGACGAGCCTTTCCCATGACGTGCGAACGCCCCTTACTACTCTGCTTGGGTATCTTGACGCTGCACACAAAGGACTGGTCACAGGAAAAGACCGGGATGATTATATTGAAACCGCCCGTCGGAAAGCCCATGATCTGAAAGAATACATTGATGTACTCTTTGACTGGTTCAAGTTAAATTCAAACGAGTTTGCTTTGGAGATCCAGAGCGTTGAGGTTGCAGAGCTGACAAGAAATATTCTGATCGACTGGATACCGATTTTTGAGGATAAACAGGTTGATTATGACATTGATATTCCTGAACAGCCTGTCCGGGTAAGATTGGATATGGATAGCTATATGAGGATCATCAATAACCTTATTCAAAATGTAATCGCTCACAGCCATGCGGACAAAATCAAAATTTCCCTATCGAAGAAGGAAAATAACATGGAGCTGCTGCTGGCGGATAATGGAGTGGGAATTGAGAAAGAAGATTTGAAACACATATTTGAACGGCTTTATAAGTGTGATAAAGGACGCTCTGAAAAAGGCAGCGGACTTGGTCTTTCTATTGTCCATCAGCTTGTAGAAAAGATGGGTGGAAGTATAACAGTTGAAAGTTTGCCGGGAAAAGGAACTGAATTTATGTTGCTTTTTCCTTTGGAGAGTTAAGCGGGTTCCCGTCTTTATGGCGGGAGCCTTTGTCATTTTACTGGATTTCAAATTGCAAGGTTAATGCAAGGTTGCGGCAAGGTTAATGCAAGGTTGGCATGATAGAATACCTTACAGAACAGGAGGTTTTGAATATGGATACAAATTATATCATTGAAACAAAAAATCTGACAAAGCAATACGGCTCACAAAAGAGTGTGGCTGACTTAAATATCCATGTCAAGCGTGGGAGAATTTATGGTCTGTTGGGTAGAAACGGAGCCGGAAAAACCACAACTATGAAAATGCTGTTGGGTTTAACGAAGCCTACTTCCGGTGAGGTCAAAATCTGGGGAAAGTCTTTGCAAGGAAATGAAAAGAAGTTGCTGCCCCGTATCGGAAGCCTGATTGAGTCCCCCGGTTTTTATCCCAATCTGACCGGCACAGAGAACCTGCGTATCTTTGCTACTCTGCGGGGCGTACCAAACAATCATGCCATCAAAGATGCTCTGGATCTGGTAGGACTGCCCTACAAAGATAAAAAGCTCTTTTCGCAGTATTCTCTTGGTATGAAGCAGCGGCTTGCCATCGCCCTTGCCGTTATGCACGATCCGGAGCTTTTGATTTTGGATGAGCCGATCAACGGCCTCGATCCCATCGGTATTGCAGAAGTACGCTCCTTTATTCGGGAGCTTTGCGACGCAAGAGGAAAAACTATTTTGATTTCCAGTCACATTCTTTCGGAGATTTCCTTGCTGGCTGACGATATTGGAATTATCGACCACGGCGCATTGCTGGAAGAAGAAAGCCTTGCTGAGCTGGAGCAAAAAAGCAGTAAACATATCCGATTTACGCTCTCTGATACTGCACAGGCGGCAAGAATTTTGGAACGCAATTTCCATGAAAACCATTTCTCCATACAGGACGACCACAATCTGCGCCTGCACAACCTTGATCTGCCTGTGGGGAAAATTGTAACTGCCTTTGTAGAAAACGGATTGGAGGTATCGGAGGCGCATACTTGTGAAGAAAGTCTTGAAGATTACTTCAAGCGTGTGACAGGGGGAGAAGGAATTGCTTAAACTAATCAAATGCGAATTTTTGAAATTGAAACGGAAGAAATTTATTCCGCTTATTATTCTGGCTGCTTTCCTGTTTCCAATCCCGCTGACTTATCTGATGACAACGCCCTCTATGATGGAGCGATATACAGATCGGGCAGATGCTTTTGACGGACTATTTAACATGGTGTTGGGATATGGTATCCAGTTTTTACTGCCCTGCATTATTGGAGTGATTGCCGCTATCCTGTTCTTTATGGAACGCGACAACGATACATTCAAAAATCTGCGTACAATTCCCGTAACCAGCACACAAATGGTGCTTGCAAAGATTATTGTCCTCTTTCTTTTTGGAATTGTTTTTTGCGTGGCTTCTACCATTGCAACAATTCTTTGCGGAATTGGAACATTAGAAGTTTATGGAATTGGTTATAAGCTGTTTTTGGCGGTTGAAACGGGGATCTTCATTACGGCAGGAACACTCCCGTTGATTGTCCTTGTTGTCTTTTTCAGTAAGACCTATGTTTTTTCCATTTTGTTGTGTGTCTTTTACAGCGTTCTGAACATGAGTGCTACGGCATTGTTTGACACACTGCCTAAAACTATGTTATGGCTTCTGCCCACGCCACTGACTACATTTTGGAGTGCGGGAGATATGGCGACTCATGGAATAAAAATGGACTTGGAGCAAATGACAGGGCTAATTCCCTCAACATTTCAAGTTGTATTCATTCTTGGGATCATGGCATTGGTTTCGTTCTTACTGATTGACAGATTATATAAGCAGAGGGGGGAATAAACATGGTTCGCATTGTAAAAACAGAATTTTATAAATTGAAAAGGTATCATATCCTTTGGGCGGGCGTTGCACTCATGCTCCTATCCGTCCTGCTGACCTTGTTTACCTCTATGGCGAATGATGGTTCCGTTTGGGATTTTGCCTATCTTACAGAACAGGTCATCAAAAACAATATGTCCATGATTTTTCCGATGTGTATCAGCCTAATTGCTGGATATATGATTTCTCGTGAGCAGACGGATGATACATTGAAAAATATTCTGACTGTGCCGATCTCTTTTAAGAAACTGTTGACCGGAAAATTGATTGTGTGCGGCGTATTGTCTATTATTTTCGGGCTGATATGCAGTCTGTTTACAATCATAGCAGAAATGATTGTGGGATTTCCCGGCTTTGAGATTTCCTTAGCTCTAAAAGCAGCTTTGCAGATTACTGCGGTTAATTTCTTTTTATATCTTGCGGTTCTGCCGATTATCGCTCTTACTTGTCGGAGGGCAGGCAGCTTTTTAGTCGGTGTAATCATTGCTTTTGTCTATGGATATGGAGGGATGTTTGCCGCAGGAAATATGACATTAGCAAACCTTTATCCGATTACCGCAAGTCTTGGAATGGTAGGCTACCGCAGCTATGATACCGCAGTCAACTGGAATATCGGAACCTGTTCTTGCAGTCTTGCGCTTGCTGTCGTTATTTCTGCCATCTTGATTTTGTGCATGAAAGAACGAGAAGCAACCCAAACAAAGAAAAAGGCCAAAAAGGTAGCTCCAAAGAAAGGCTGGTGATGATTTTATGAAGAAAATAGTTTTAGCTTTAACATTCGTCCTTGTGGGAAGTTTTATGCTTGCTGGCTGTTCAAAAGATGAAATTCTCAATCATTACAATAACATTGTTCAATCTGCGGGCTCCATAGAACTGACAGGGAAATCGTCACTGCAAGGGGAAAAAGAAAAAGGAATTGATGATTATACAGGGACTTATACGGCTGATTATGCGAACTTTTCAGGTACAGAGTATTTGTTCGGAGGAACTTCCATAAAGAGAGAAGCTGGTAAGGAGCTGTCCATTGATTGCACCTTGGAGATTACGGAAGGTACTGCAAAAGTATTTTGGATTTCTGGATCTGATGAAGCAGTCACGTTGATTGAAGCAACCGGGACTTATAGTGACACAATCACACTTCCTGATGGTGGAAATTATATTGGCATTGAATGTGAGAATTTCACTGGAAACATTGAATTAAATATTGAATAATACTCTGCCGGACGACGGCAAAAGAAAAAAAGCCGTCGTAGAGCAGACAATTTGACACGCCCATTTGAAACGGCGACTTTGATTTTCAGAGCCGCCGTTTCTTTGCGTTTACACAAACCTATGAGACGACTTGCAGGGACACGGTAGCCGATTGGAGGTTGATTTACCGTGTCCTTCTTTTTATTTCGCAGTATCCATGATCTGCACCAGTTAAAAAAAGCGTAGCTCCCCCTCCGGGACAGTCTGGTTATGAATGTGAAATTAGACAACACATAAATGAATATGTAACTTCATGCGTTCGTGTGGCTTCATGCCGCCCGGGCGCTTTTGTGTTCTTATGGGGCTGCTTCGGGTCATGTTGGCCCGAAGTCATTCCCCGGTGCCGCTCCCCGCCGCCTTCGTTTCGGTCACTCGTCAACCAACAACCGAAACGGAGGTCAATATGGCTATTATCAATTTGCGGGACTATTACCCATTCTATACATCGGATTGCTTCATGGAAGTATCGGAAGAAGTTGCAGAAATGTTCAAAGAGTTTGATCGTAAAGAGGCTGCCTACCGGCTGCGTACATACCGCCACAAAGCCTACTATTCCCTTGATCGGGATGACGGGCTGGAGCATGAAGCTGTCTTTGTTGCCTTATCTCCCCATGAACTGTATGAGCGGAAAGTGACCATGCAGGAACTTCACGCAGCGATTGCCAATCTGCCGGACAAACAGGCAAAACGGATTTATGCTCATTTCATTCTCGGCATGACCAAACAGGACATTGCCCAGGCAGAGGGCGTCCATGAAAAAGTGGTTCGTGTCGCAATCGAGCGAGGTCTGCGGCGCTTAGAAAAAATTTTGAAAAATTCTTTGTAAGGCGTACCGATTTAGACCGGAAAATGAAATGGTTTATGAGAGGCAAAACACTTCGGGTCACAATGACCCGAGGTTCAGACAAGCCTCATGCAGATTGAAAATTGAATAAAAAGACACCCGGATACGAAGGGGAACGCGCTGTGTGACAGACCCGCCATGACCTCGGATTTCAGAGAATACAGTCTTTGTAAAACTGAGCGAGCGAACAGGTCCATGCCATAGGTGGGGCAAGGCTGGCTCCACCGGAACAGGCGCAGGCCCCGGATACTTGCGTTTAGTCACAGTCCGAGCGTTGAAGCGGCCTTGCAAGCCGTGAGCCGTCGCAGGCAATGAGAACGCCTTGCCATCAGAATGGGGAGAGTTGAAATACTATGGGGCATAAAGCCTATGTCCGTCCGATGTGTCTGAAATGAAGTGAAAACCTATGGGGAGCCCCCGGTAATGCTGTCTGATGATAGGCCAACCGATCCGGCGTGGCTCCCCATCTTTTCAAAAAAGGAGCACTTTATGGGAAATGCGTTTGGAATGATCCCCGGCTTGGAACCGGACGAATGGAGCAATGACGCCTGCCGTGGTTATGTCATTATGGCAATGGAGGACTGCGGATTTTCAAAGAAGGATATACGGCGTGTTGTGGGGCAGCTTTATGAAGTATTCGACCTCAACAGCGTGGAGGACGCCAAAGAAAAGTACCTTTCCAGTCCTTACTGACCTCGGGCCACATTGACCCGAAGTGGAGAAAGCTCAAAGGGCGGCACCTGCTGGGTGCCGTCTTTTGACATTTCCCCACGGGACAAGTGGGAAAGGCTGGCATATACACGCACTTTCGCAAAGGAGGTTTTCAATGACGCAAGCTGTCACTTATGAACGAGAAACAAAGTCTGTCGCATTTCAAGGGAAGATCATTGTGCTGGAAAGCCTCACGCCGGTACTTCCCCCGAAGGAGAAAGAACAGCGCAAAAAAGAAATTGAGCGTTGTCTTTACGAGGTGTTCAGCAAATATGGGGACAGATTTCCCTAATCATTCGCAACATTGTTGTCCGGGGCTGCTGATGGTATAATATAGTTGTAAGGTTGGTAGCTCCATTCCAACAAGGAAAGGAGCCCAATATGGAATTTATCAGAGAAGATTGTATTTACGCAAGACAATCAGTAGACCGCAAGGACAGTATCAGCATTGAAAGTCAGGTCGACTTTTGCAAGTATGAATTGAAAGGTGGGAGCTGCCGGGTATTCAAGGACAAAGGCTATTCCGGTAAGAATACGGACAGGCCGGAGTTTCAAAAGCTGCTGGGCGAGATCCGCAAGGGAAAGGTCCGGCGGGTCATCGTGTACAAGCTGGACCGTATAAGCCGCTCTATTCTGGACTTTGCAACGATGATGGAGCTGTTTCAAGAGTATGATGTGGAGTTTGTATCATCCACAGAAAAGTTTGATACTTCGACCCCGATGGGCCGGGCCATGCTGAATATCTGCATTGTATTCGCCCAGCTTGAACGTGAGACAATTCAGAAGCGTGTCACAGACGCCTACTATTCCCGGTGTCTGAAAGGCTTCCACATGAGCGGACAGGCACCATACGGTTATCAGTTAGAGCCTACTGTGGTAGAGGGTATCCGCACAAAGAAAATGGTTGCCGACCCCATAGCCGCCGACCATGTACGGCTGATGTTTGAAATGTACGCTGAACCGGAAACCTCCTTCGGAGATATTACCCGATACTTCGAGGAACATGACATAAAAATTTATGGAAAATCCATGTTCCGTACATTTCTTTCCCAGCTTTTAAGAAACCCCGTTTACGCACAGGCCGATTTGGAGCTGTACGAATTTTTCAAGAGTCAGGGCGCAGCGATTGTCAATGACGCTTCCGACTTTGCCGGAACAAACGGCTGCTATCTCTATCAGGGGCGGGATGTGAAGGAGGACAAGGACAGGTGCTTAAAAGACCAGATACTTGTTATCGCTCCCCACGAAGCACTCATTTCCTCTGACACATGGCTTAAATGCCGGAAAAAACTTATGGCAAATACCACATTCCAGCAGGGACGGAAACCGAAAAATACTTGGCTGGCCGGAAAAGTCAAATGCGGGCATTGTGGGTATGCTCTGAAAGCCACCCATGTACCAAACAGCACCGGATATTTCCGCTGTACCAAACGGACGGAAAACAAAGGCTGTCCGGGCTGCGGGAAAATCCGCAAAGAAGAATTTGAGCAATTCATTTTCTCGGCCATGCAGGAGAAGTTCAAAGA
Source organism: Traorella massiliensis (assembly GCF_900104665.1). Taxonomy (GTDB): domain Bacteria; phylum Bacillota_I; class Bacilli_A; order Erysipelotrichales; family Erysipelotrichaceae; genus Traorella; species Traorella massiliensis. Next base: position 968,365 of record NZ_LT629969.1, read on the forward strand.
CTTTCAGATACTCCACGGCAGGAAGGAAAAAGTCAATCCGAAGCTGACCGCCTATCAAGTGGAGCTGGCACAGGTGGAGGCAGAAATTGAAAAGCTGCTGGATATGCTGACCGGAGCCAATGCGACCTTGCTTGCCTACGCCAACAAAAAAATTGAAGAACTGGACACCCGACGCCAGACCATTTCAAAGGCAATCGCCGAATTGAGCGTTGAAACCATATCTCCCCAGCAGATAAAGAAGTTATCCTATTATCTCGACAACTGGGACAGCATAGATTTTGACGACAAAAGAAAAGCCGCCGATGGTTTGATCTCTACGATCAAGGCCACCAGCGACCGTGTTCAGATAGAGTGGAAAATCTGACATTTCCGCTCTATCGCCCCTCATTTCTATTTTATCTTGTTTGTCCCCCTTGTACACCGATGTTTATGTTACTTTTTCTTCCAATTATTGTATTTTTCTTCTTGATGTTCATAGAAAATTATCCGGTTTCTATGCACTTTTCATTGGAACATATTGCAAGAGCAATGAATTTGGGATTGCCTCGTTATTTAGGACATTCGTTAGTTATTTCGTTATTTACAGCTATAATAGGAACTTCTGTTTCTTATATCGCTGCTTATTTTACTGCTAGAACAAAAGGAAGATTAAGTAAATTACTTCATTTATTTTCAATGGTGTCTATGGCTGTTCCTGGAATTGTATTGGGTCTTTCATATATTATATTCTTCCAGAAAAGTCCAATATATGGAACTATTTCTATTTTGATTCTAGTAAATAGCATTCATTTTTTCGCCTCACCTTATTTAATGGCTTATAATGCTTTAAATAAGCTTAATCCTAATTATGAAGGTATTTCTAAAACGTTAGGCATTCCACAGTATAAATTGGTAGTTGATGTTTTTGTACCTCAGACATTAGAAACGATTCTTGAACAGTTTTCTTATTTTTTTGTAAATTCAATGGTCACTATTTCGGCTGTTTCATTTCTAAGCGTTTCTGCTAATCAGCCTTTATCTTTAATGATACCAAATCTTGAAAGCATGATGCTTATTGGTTCTATTTCTTTTGTGTCAATTGTGATTCTTGTTGTAAATCTTCTAGTGAAAGCTCTGATTTATTTTTTTAAAAAATTATCAAAAGAAATAAATTTAAAAAAGGAGAATATGATATGAAACTGAATAGAAAAGAATTTGACATTTTGACATTATTAGCAACCAAACATAATGGCAGCTATACACAACGTGAAATTTCAAATGAATGTCATTTTTCCTTAGGAACAACGAATTCAATTATGAAGTCTTTATTAGAAAAAGGATTAATTGGAGACAAAAATATAGTGACTCCAAAAGGAATGAAAACTTTAGAACCATATCGTGTCAAACGGGCTATTTTTATTGCTGCAGGTTTTGGTTCAAGATTAGTTCCGTTGACTATTAATTCACCAAAACCATTAATACGTGTGAACGGAGTAAGGATGATTGATACGCTTTTAGATGCAGTATATACAGCAGGAATAGAGGAAGTAATAATTGTTAGAGGTTATCTTAGGGAACAATTTGATCAGCTGTTATATAAATATCCAAATATTAAATTTATAGATAATTTAGAATATAACGAGGCGAATAATATTTCAAGTGCAATGAAAGTGCGTCATCTTCTTCAAAATGCTTATGTCATGGAAGCGGATCTGGTATTATCAAATCCTAAACTTATTACTAAGTATCAATATACTTCAAATTATCTTGGAGTAAAAACGGATGTGACAGATGACTGGTGTTTTGAGACTAACAGAAACCGTATTATTACAAAATTAGCAATAGGAGGTGAAAATGTTTATCATATGTTTGGAATCTCTTATTGGAATGAAAAAGATGGTAAACAATTAAAAGAAGATATAAAGGCAACTTATGACCTTCCAGGAGGCAAAGAAAGATATTGGGATCAGGTTGCATTAGAGTATTTTAAGAAAAATTATCAGGTTGAAGTACGAGAATGTAGTTTTGATGATATTATGGAGATTGATACATATTCCGATTTAAAGAAAGTGGATCATCACTATATTTAATAATGAAAAGATTAATGATATATTAAGAAAAAAAGGTTATAATATACATAACAAGGAGGTTTACAATGAACTTTGAAATTTACACAAAACTAAGTTATGGTGTTTATGTTATTACATCATCTTTAAATGAAAAAATGTATGGCTGTGTCGCAAATTGTGCTATGCAGATTACAGATCAGCCTTCTACCATTGCAATCAGTATGAATCATAATAATGAAACTCATAAAGCGATCAGTGAAAGCGGATATTTTGCAATTAACGTATTACAAGAAAATATCGATCCTTCTTTTATTGGTGTATTTGGCTTTTCAAGCAGTAAGGATAAAGATAAATTTAAAGATTTTGAATATGAAATGAAAGATCATGTACCTGTCTTAAAACAAACATTAGGGTATTTGACTTTAAAAGTCATCAATACGATGGAAACACCTACTCATACAGTATTCTTAGGAGAGGTTATTGATGGAGATGTATTTCATTCTTCTACACCTATGACTTATAAGTATTATCATGAAGTCATTAAAGGAAAATCTCCTAAAAATGCACCTACTCATATCGTTGATGAGAATGTAAGTACAAAAGAGCAGTGGGTATGTAGTATCTGCGGCTATGTTTATGATGGTGAAATTCCATTTGAACAATTACCAGATGATTACAAGTGTCCGCTTTGTCTTCAGCCAAAAGAAGTATTTGAAAAAAGATAATGGGATTCTAAATAATTCTGTGGTCTAGGCTATAAACAGCGTGTGGGTCAGGCTATCACAACCATGTGGAAAGTTATAACAGAGTGTGTGGTATGACTATGACAAATCTGTGGTTTATATGAGGAAAAAGGTGATCGGTTCGATCGCCTTTTCTGTTCAAAATCACTTGTATTATCGTTATATACTGTAGCTGTTTTTAAATTTTAAAAGTGTCTTTTTTATTCAGGCAGTAAAGTATTCTGTTACGGGTTCTTTTGAAATTTCTAAACCCGTTTGCATTCATCATCAGTCTTTCCAGCTGATTGTTTCTTGATTCAATATAGCTGTTGTTGATTCTTCTGCCGCTGACAGCAGAAAATGAATGGACGATCTCTTCATTCCAGTTAATCAAAAGATTGTAGAAGCCAGCATATTCACTGATTCCGGAATCTGCAAACTGCCGGATCTGATCTGCAAGCTTTTCCTTTGCATTCTGCACGCAGCAGGACTCGTTGAAGAGAATATAGCCTTCTTTCAGTTCATAGGCTTTCTTCAGATCAGGGAAACGCTCAAACAGGATGGTCTGCATGTCTCTGTAGTTCATGCGGCGCTTGAATCTTTTATTGTACTTAGGATCGTTGTCGAGATTGAAGCCATGACTGAAGATATACTTGAACTTTGTAAGAAGATACCGGAGATTTTCATCTTCGGTGTTTCTTCTGCACCTCAGACGGACAGCTCTGAAGGCCTCAGTGAGATGTTTGAGAACGTGAAAGGAATCGGCGCAGATGAGAGCTTTAGGAAAATAAATCTGAGCAATGATTTTATAAGGCTTGTAGAGATCAATCGAGACATATCTGACATTGTCGAGTTCGCTTTTTCCGGTCTTTTCATCGTAAGTATCCAGCCGCACTTTAGTAAAATAGCCGGCAAGATAATCTTTTTTTCTGTCAGGAAGCACATCGATGATGGTGCCGTCCTCAAAATCCATCAGAAGACAGCAGTAGAGAGAATCATAGCTGGATTCAGGAAAATGGTGTTCATCGATAGACAGGACTTCCGGCAAAGGCTTTCTGGGGATATTGACATGGGCATCAAAGATGCGCTGGACTTTGGTGGCAGAAAGATGATAGCGGGCAGCCGTAGAAGTGTAGGTATTATTGACGAACTTGAGATCCTTGAGAACATTGACCTTGGTTTCAAAGGTCACATTTTCAGAAGAATTGATGAAAGGATTCTCTTCAAAGAAAGTCATCTCACACGAATCACATCTGAATCTTCTGCGTTCATAAAAGATGGTGCATTTTCTGTTGACAAGAGTGGAATGGATCAGTTTTCTTAAGGAATAGCCATGGATATGGACTTTTCCGCCGCATACAGGGCAGCAGATATCTTTCTTGGCTTTCAGTCTGATTCTAAGATTTACAGAACCGTCAGAAAGATCAAAGGAATCAATCTTATCAATATTATCCGGTTTAATGTTCAGCATATCTGTGATAAACTTATGTAAGGACATGAATATGTCTACCTCCTTTTCTGTATAAAGTGATTTTGAACACACACATTATACGACAAGGAGGATTTTATTTTACAAGCAAAAACCACAGAAATGTCATAGGACTACCACAAAAACTGTTATACCAGACCACATAGTCACATAATTTTCACATAACCACATTTTCTGTTATAGGGGTAACCACACCACACGATATGGTATATACCGAAGATAATCCATTCGTGGATTATTTTTGTTATAATGGGAGCATGAAACGATGTAAATGGGTAGATGAAACAAATGAATTATATGTGAAATATCATGATACAGAATGGGGCATTCCTTCATATGATGATCACTATCTTTTTGAGATGCTGTTGCTTGAATCTTTTCAAGCGGGATTATCATGGATTACGATTTTAAAAAAAAGAGAGGCTTTCAGAGAAGCCTTTGATAATTTTGATGTGATAAAGGTAAGTCAATATGATGAAACTAAGATTTTGAGTCTGATGAGCAATCAAAAGATTGTTCGAAATCAGTTAAAGATTCGTGCCACTGTAAATAATGCGAAAATATTTATTAAGATCCAACAAGAATTTGGAAGTTTTTCAAATTATATCTGGTCATTTACGGATGGTAAGATCATTTATAATGAAAATGATGAATTACCTACTACTTCATCTTTATCAGATCAAATATCTGCAGATCTGAAAAAAAGAGGAATGAAATTTGTGGGATCAACGATCATTTATTCTTATCTTCAGGCAATGGGTATCATCAATGATCATGAAACGACCTGTGATTTTTATAAAAGATCTAAAGTGTTTTAAGAAGTTTTATATAAGCTCCTTGATGATCCTTATCAATGCAAATGATCTTATCAAAGCCAGAATCAATATAAAGTTTTAGTGCAGGGTAATTATCTAAGTCTACTCCGATAGATGCTTCCTTATATGCCATTTCTTTTGCTTTTTCAATAGCAAAACTTAACAATCTTTTACCAATGCCCTGACGGCGATATTCTCTTTTCACAATCAGTCTAGAAATATAGATACGCTGGTGAGCAATTGTATAATCAGCATCTTTCATATCAAAGACCAACGATATTTCAGCAATATAATTTTCATCGATCTTATAAATATAAGTTACTCTATTTTTTGAAGTCAATTCATGATGAAACTGCTCTGCAAGTGCAGAGTGTTTTTCCATGTTCCAAATATTACTGCATTTATTAAAATCCTTTATATCAAGTTTTATGATTTCATCTTAGCTTCTCCCATCAATCCGCTGTTTTATTAGTATGAGCATCGATAAATCCAAAATTAAATTTAGAATACATAATTTTCTGTTCACTGTAGAGTCCTTGATAACCAGAAAGCATGTATCCAATTGCATCTGCAATCAAAAATAAAGGGACGGCAGTAAATCCAAACAATTCAAAGCAGAGAAATAGGGAAGTGACAGGGCAATTTGTTACTGAATCAAATACTACCATCAAACCTATTGCAGCTCCAAAAGAAGGGCTTAACCCCAGAAAAGGAGCGATCCATCCTCCAAAACAAGCTCCGATGAAGAAACTAGGAACGATTTCGCCGCCTTTGTATCCGCATCCCAAAGTGATTGCTGTGAAAAGAGCTTTAAGAAGGAAGGCTTCAGGATGTACCCTGCTTTCTTCAATGGCTGCTTTGATAACTGACATACCTGCACCATTGTAATCAGTTCCAAAAAGTAAAGTCAATATTACGATGATCGATCCGCCGATAAGAATGCGAACATATTCATTTTTAAAAAGTTTAGAAAAAAGATCAGAGCTATAATGTAGAAATGAACAAAAGAAGGATCCTATATAAGCACAGAGTATCGATAAAAAGGCAACACGTAACATATTTACGATATCAACAGCTGGCAAAGATTCAATGATAAAGAATTCTTTAGCAATTCCAAATTGTTGGGCAACAAGTCCTGCAACAATACTTGAAATTGCACAAGGAACAAGGGCTCCATAATGCATGATACCAACACTGATTACTTCCATTGAAAAAATAGTTGCTGTTAAGGGTGTTCCAAATAATGCGGAAAAAGCAGCACTCATGGAACACATGGTCATGATTTTACAGTCTGTACTATCCATTTTTAAGGCTCTGGCTATATTTTGTCCAAGACTTCCTCCTAATTGCAAGGCAGCTCCTTCACGGCCTGCTGAACCACCGAAAAGATGTGTCAATAGGGTTGATATAAAGATGAGCGGAGCCATGACAACAGGTATTTTTTCATCTGAGCGTATAGAAACAATAATTAAATTGGTGCCTTTATTATTTTCTTTGCCACAAAAATGATATAAGGCAACGATAATCAGACCAGCTATGGGTAAACCGAATACAATGTAGGAATGGGCCATACGAATAGCTGTTACTAAATTTAAGCTATAGGCAAACAGAGCAGCAATGATTCCTACTAAAATACCACATGTAATTCCTAATACGATCCATTTTAATAAAATCATTAAATGACGAATATGGATATCTAAATATTGATTGATTTTCATTTTATCCCCCTAAGTAAATATATCATTTATTATAATTATCATGTTAAATAAAAACAAGTAATTGATAAATTTATGAAAGGTGATGAATTGTAATCTCCTAAAATATAAAAAAAATTAAAATTTTTCTTGCAGTTTATAAAAAATTGATATACAATAGAAAAGCACATTGGGGTGTAGCCAAGCGGTAAGGCAACGGACTCTGACTCCGTCATTCATAGGTTCGAATCCTATTACCCCAGCCATATGAAAAAATAAAGGGCGCTTTAAAAAATAGCGGGGAAAAATAAAAAAACCTTTAAATATTAGCGGGGTGAATTTACCCCGCTGAAATTTTAAAGGAGCCTACTTTCATTCTAAAAATCAATCATTAATTAAAGGTTATTTATGTTTCCTATAGGTGACTCTTTTGGCGCCTTTTCTTTTGACTTTTGTCTTCTTTTCAGTAATAGAGTAAGTTTCATATAGGTTCTGCGAATAAAGAAACTTGTTCCTTGCTCTCTCAAAATTAGTAAATCCGTTGGCATTGCTGATGATCTTTTTTATATAAGTATTCTTTCCTTCGATAGGTCCGTTTGATAAACGCCTTTCATCAATCCATACAAATGAGTTTAAGATTTCATCCTTCCAGCTTCGAAGAGTCCCCGCACATCCCTTCATTTCCTCAATGCCTGAATCAAGCATATCCTTGAAAAGTTTATTCAGCTCTTCTTCTTTTGTCTTCCGATTGGTGAAACGCTTCCTGTCGCTGCTGTTGAAGCGAATAAATCTTTCCTTTAGAAAATAAGCTGTTTTTAAATGGCTATCCATTTGAAGAAGCAGATCAGCCAGATCCCTTTCTGTGATGGAATAACCCAGAATCATATCCTTTTTCTTCTTTTCGAATTCCAGTTCATTTCGATTCTTCAGTAACAGCTCGTATCTGTTTTTCAGAAGGCTGTAGGAAAACATATCACCGTTTTCTTTCTTCCTGCGCATGATCCGTTTTCTCAGAGTGTTCAGTGCATCATTGACTCTTTTTGCAGCGTGGAACGGATCGATGCAGACAGCAGCATTGGGGAAATACACAGAGGCAATATCCCTGTAGTTGCGGTACATATCGATGATGATATACTTTACAGCTTTTCTTTCCCGCAAAGGGATGGAATAGAAATAGTCACTTAAATGTTGGACATGTCTGGATTCAAGAATATCGAGGATGACTTTCTTATGGAAATCCATCATGATGAAAGCATATTTATAGCGTGAGCGCCGGTTGAAATAGAATTCATCCCAGCACAGGATATCTGTTAAGTGTTTTCTTGGGATTTGGACATGTTTATCAAAGATATCGACAACCGTTCCGACCGAGAGTCCGTAAGTGGACGCAACAGAGGAAAACGTGGAGTTGTAAGGCTTCAGAGCTTCCAGCACGCTGATGATCGTGGAAGGAGCCACCGACTTGCGGGTGGAGCCGAAAGGATGGTTTTCCACAAAAGACTTTCCACAGTGTTCGCATTTCAGACGTCTTCGCTTTGGTACTATGTCAAGAAAAAGTACCAGTTAAATTGATAGTTTTGTAATTTTGTAGTGATTGTATTTGACGATTGTAATATTCTTTTTCATATGAATCTGGACTCATGTATTGACAATGTCCATGTATTCTCACTGTGTTGTAAAATGTTTCTATGTATTCAAACACTAATCTCTTCGCTTGTTCATAATCCCATATTTTATATCTGTTTATCCACTCCCTTTTCAATAATGAATGAAATGATTCTATNGACCAGTAAAATTCTATCAAAGCGAGGTAGTTTTTTTAACCCCATCTAAAATTTAAAGCGAGGAAAGTCTTATCCCACTCAAAATTTAAAGCAGGGGTCATTTCCCACGATAATTTAATATACCAAATAAAGTTGGCAATTGCCAACTTTTATGTTATTTTAAAAGTATGATTCAAATTAAAGATTATTGTGTATTAGATATTGAAACAACAGGGCTTTCACGTTTCAGAGATGATATTTTAGAAATAGGATGTATTAAGATCAGAGATCATAAAATTGTTGATCAGATAAATATTCTTATCAATCCCCATAAGCCCATTTCCCCTTATATTACATCAATTAATCATATCACAGATGAAATGGTTCAAAAAGAGGGGATTGAACTGGAAGAAGCGTTAATATGCTTGTATGACTTTGTTGAAGAAGACTGTCTTGTCGGTCATAATATTTCATTTGATATGGGATTCATAAAACAGAAATCTTTAGAAAGCTCGGGACTGTCTTTTGATCACATTCTATATGATACGATGAAACTTTCAAGAAAAAGAATCAAGTGTCAAAATTATAAACTTTCAACACTATGTGATTATTACAATATTCAAAATAAGATGGCACATCGTGCCTTATCAGATGTCATCGCCACTTATCAGGTATTTGAATGTCTGATGAAAGAGAGCTAAGCATAAAAAAACTCATCATATGATGAGTTTTTTTATTTGTCTTCTAATTAAAATTCTGGTTCACCAGTATACTTTGCTCTTTCAGGACTTAAGTTATCTGTGTAATAACGAACAGTTAATGCACCACCACATTTATTTTTAGTTTTAGGTACAACCAATATCCGATCGCCTTCTAACAATGCATCCAGCATTGCCTTACAGCAAACAGTCTGATTTCTTACCCCTGGTTCACATTCCTCCATTAATTCCTTTGCATTGATTTCAATGAACAGCCACTGCATTTCATGAGCATCTTGCTTTTTGCTGTTGATAATGGAAGCATACTGTTCCTGTGTTAGTTTTTCCATATTCTTTTCCTTTCTCTTATTTCTTTATGTATATATTTTAGCACATTTTATAAATGTTACAAGATTTAATATTTATGAAAAGAATGGATTGAAATACTTGCATTAAAAAAGGAAAAGAATGTATAATAAATTTAAAGGAGAAATATGAAATGAAAACATTAGATAATCGAAAAATTGTTTTAGTAGGTACAGGCTTTGTTGGAATGAGTTTTGCCTACTCCCTTCTTTCACAGCCAGGTATTGATGAACTGGTACTGATTGATGTTGCTAAAGAAAAAGCGGAAGGTGAAGCAATGGACCTTTCACATGGTCTTCCTTATGCTGCCAGCAAGATGAGAATTTATGCTGGTGACTATGCTGACTGTAAAGATGCCAGTATCATCGTGGTAACGGCAGGAGCTGCACAAAAGCCAGGACAGACACGTTTGGAATTAACTGCTATCAACACAAAGATCATGAAAGGTATCTGTGAACAGATCAAAGAGAGTGGCTTTGGAGGCATTATGGTCATTGCCAGCAACCCGGTAGATTTGATGACTTATGTCGCTCAGAAAGTAACAGGTTATCCAAGAAATCGAGTTATTGGCAGTGGAACGCTTTTGGATACAGCACGTCTAAGATATATGGTTGCTAAATATCTGGATGTAAATTCAACAAATGTTCATGCTTATATTATGGGTGAACATGGAGACTCTTCTTTTGTGCCATGGATGCATGCTTACATCGGTTGTAAATCGCTTTTAGAGCTTTTGGATGAACAGGGAAGAGACATGGCAGATCTATTACAGATTTATCAGGATGTTCGTAATGCGGCTTATGAAATTATTGAAAAGAAAAAAGCAACTTACTATGGTATCGGACTTTCATTGAATCGCTTGGTTGGCGCTATATTGAATAACGAAAATGCTATTATGACAGTATCTGCTTATCAGAATGATGAATATGGAAGATCAGGTTTATATATCGGTGTTCCTGCCATCGTAAACCGTGAAGGAATAAGAGAAATCGTTCATCTTCCATTAAATGAAGTTGATCAAGGTAAATTTGATGCTTCCTGTGATAATCTTACCCAAATCATTCGTGAAACGATTGATCCGCTTTTATAAAAAAATAGGTATTCAGCTTGACTGAATACCTATTTTATCATCTGATAAAAGCCTTGTCCAAAATAAACGATAAGTGCCATGAAGATTAAAAATACAAGTGCATATTTGAATATCTTTGAAAGGATCTCACCATCTTTACCGCTAATTGAAACAGCTGCACAGCCAATGGCAATACTTTGCGGAGAAATCATCTTTCCAGCACCTACACCTAAAGAATTCGCCGCTACGATCCAGTATGGATCAGCCTGGATCGCTTGAGCTGCCTGAAGCTGCACATTACCAAAAAGAACAGCAGAACTGGTACCGCTGCCAGTAACAAAAGTTCCGATACAGCCAATTAGCGGTGCTACTAATGGATAGAAATTTGAAAGTGTTGAGACAAAGAATAATGCAATTGCAGAGATCATGCCACTGTATCCCATGACTTTCGCACAACAAAGAACAAAGATCATCGTAATGATTGTTTTAGACATTTGTTTGACAGTATCTACTAAGACGATCCTAAAATCTTTTATGTGAAGCCCTTGAATCAGTCCACCGATGATGGCAGATATGAAAATTAAAACTCCTGGAGTATTGATCCATGTAAACGTATATTCCTCATAAAATTTAACTGTTGTTTTGATAGCGCTGAGTGGCTCGCTGATAAAAGGAACAAGCTTGCTGGTTGCCAGTAATAAAATAAAGATCAAAATGAAAGGTGACCACGCTTTTAATGCGGAAAAAACAGTAATCTTCACTTCTTCTTTTTCTTCAATATTAACTTTAAATTTACTTGGAGTAACATGTTTTTTCGAAGTGAAGTAAGCATATGCGAAAGTAGCTGTTAGAGAACATACGCTTGCAACAATCACTGGGAGTTCAGCACCTACATATTTTGATACAAGAAGTACTGGTATCACATAAGAGAGGGCTGCTATGAGCGTTGTAGGTATCATTCCTTTTAAGGATTTTACGGATTTACCAGTAACTGCGACCATTAAAAAAGGTGATATAAACATAAATAATGAACACTGCAATGCATAAGCAAAAGCAAGCGTTGGATTGTCTAAGCCAACTAAATTTGCAAGAGTGACATTGGGGATACCGATAGAGCCAAAAGGTGTCGGTGTACCATTCGCTAAAAGACAGACAAGGATCGAAGTAATAGGATTAAGACCCAAGCCTGCTAACATGCTTGCAGGAATCGCAATTGCCGTACCAAAACCAGCCATGCCTTCTAAAAAGCCTCCAAAACACCAGCCAATCAGAAGTACCAGGATTCGCATATCATCACTTACTCCTGTAAGCATTCTTTTAATGACATTCATAGATTTTGAATAAACTGTTAAGTTATAGGTAAACACAGCTGCAATAATAACAAGTACAATGGGCCATAATGCCATCGCAATCCCCTCAAGTGACGCTAAAAATGCATCAGAGGGAGTCATATGAAAAACAAAAAATGCTACGATAAGAGAAACGATAAAAGCTCCGATACTAGCGGTATGTGCTTGCATCTTTAATGCGATAAGAGCAAAAAACAGCCAGAGAATAGGGCATAAAGCCAATAAAAATAATCCGAAATTTTCCATATTTATCTCCTTTTGCCTTTCTATTTTAATGTTTTTTGATATCATTGTCTAGAAATCGTGTATTTTTTTTGAAAAAAGGGGTAGATATCTATGATAGTAAAGAAAAAATATGACATATAGCGTGCAAAAATCTAATTAAAATCTATTTAATATTTTTAGTTTTCTTCCATATTTATGGCAATCCTGTCATTTTTAAAATGGAAAATATGATAATATATATGATATATTTTAAAGATAAATATCATTATTATATATAAAAAGATAATATTGCTGTTTCAAATGTGTGAAAATTTGTGAAATGTGACAAAAATGTAAGTTGTGTGTTATAATATTTATCGTGTAATGAGGTGATAAACATGGACCATAAGAACTATCTTAGTAATAACATGACTCTGAATCAACTGATGAAAATTACAGGAAGTGTTTCTTTGGTAACGATGCTGGCACTAACGCAGCGTGGTGTTTTACAAGCTGAGGAAACAACAACTCCTACAACAAATCGAGTTAATTTAGAGCCAATCAGTGTGAATTACAATGATACAGATGCAATCGCAAAAATAGCAAAGACGATTTTAAAAGATCATGTGAATTTACTTTCAGAATTTAAGATGGTTGAAAGCAGTCAATATAAAACTGTATATTCATTAGAAGATTATATCGTTAGCGTCTACTATGAAGCTAACAGCGGCTTAGGAGTAAAAGACGTAAAATTAACGATCGAAACTAAATTTACGCATGACCGCCCTGATGATCAGAAAATCATTGCTTTAAACGATCAGAGTAATGCAGAAGTCATTGATGGAACTGTAAATGTGTACAATGTAAAGATCAATGTCATTGACACTGTTGCTCCAGTTATTTCACTGAGTGAAAGTTCAGTTACGATCGATGATACAGATAGTTTTGATATCAATAATTATATCAGTGTTTCTGATAATGTAGATGGTGTACTGGGTTATACAGTTGATGGTGCACTTGAAACAACAGATGACAAATATAAAGCAGGAACTTATACATTTACTGTGAGTGCAGTGGATTCAAGTGGCAATACTGCTTCATCTCAGATGAGCGTAACAGTAAACAAGACAGAACCTGTTGTTGTAAATACTTCCAATCTTTATTATGGATCGAATCCTGATCGCAGCAATTATGCCGGTGCAAGTGTCTTAGTTGATGCAGCTTATGCACAGCTAGGAAGAAGACAAGACTGTACGATGTTAGTTACAAACGCATTGGCAGCTGCAGGAATCAATTATCACGGATGGCCAGCTGGTTACTTCAGCCTTGGTTATACAGTGAGCGGTTCAGAAGCTCAGCCTGGTGATTTGATTTATTATGATAATGCTGGTGCTGGTGTTCCTCACATTGCTCTTTATATCGGAAATGGTATGGCAATCCATGGAGGATGGCAGGGATCAACAAAGATTGCTCCTGCATATGTAGGAAGCGGTCCGGTGTTTATCCGTGTAACGAAAGGTTAAAGATGGCGATGCCATCTTTTTTCTTTTGTGATAGAATATAATCAAGGTGAAAATATGATACAAAAGATGAGTCAAAAAAGTGCCGAAGAAATTGCTAAGTGGCATTATGAAGAACCCTACGATTTTTATGATATGAGCAATGATGAAGAAGATTTACATGAACTTCTTTATGAACGTGGTGATCATTATTTTGAAGTGATCGAGAATCATATCTGTATCGGTTTTTATTCGATCATGGAAGAAGATGATCATATTGAGATAGGTCTTGGGCTTCGTCCAGACTTCACTGGTAAGGGTCATGGAAAAAAGTTTCTTGAAGATCTTCTTGATTATATATCTTTAAATTATGAAAAGAAGAAACTTGTTTTAAGTGTCGCATCATTTAATTCAAGAGCGATTCATTTATATGAAAAATGTGGTTTTAAAAGAATTAGAAGCTTTGTTCAGGCTACGAATGGTTCTTTTTATGAGTTTATTGAAATGGAATTATGTATATAAAATTATTTGGGTGTAGTTAGGGTTGTATTGAACTTTTATGTCAAAAAGATTATAATGAACATGTTAATGGAGGCAAATTATGAATTTAAAAGATTATATCGCGTCTGTACAGGATTTTCCAATTGAGGGCATTCTGTTTCGTGACATTACACCTTTGATGGCAAGTGGTGAAGCTTTTCAGGAGGCTTGCAATCATATTCGGGATTTTGCACAAAGTAAAGGAGCAACTGTTATTGTAGGACCTGAATCTAGAGGATTTATCTTTGGATGTCCGGTTGCGAAAGATATGGGTATTGGTTTCATACCAGTAAGAAAACCAAATAAGCTGCCTAGAGAAACAGTATCGATCAAATATGATCTGGAATATGGCAGCAATGAATTGCAGATGCATGCTGATTCTATCAAAAAAGGGGATAAGGTCGTAATCATTGATGATCTTTTAGCTACTGGCGGTACAGTAGAAGCAACGATCAAATTAGTTGAAAAAATGGGCGGTGAAGTCGTTGGCTGTTCATTTTTGATTGAACTATCTGATTTAAATGGACGTGATTTATTGAAAAATTATGATGTTTATTCAGTAATGAAATATTAAAAGGCGTAAGCCTTTTTTAGAAAAGAGGTGAAAAGAATATGAAACATAAATATGTTAATAAAAACTTTGATGACATCATGGATGAAGTCAAAAAATACATGGTGAAACCTGAAAATTTAGATCTGATTAAAAAAGCATATGAATACGCAAATGAAAAGCATGCCGGTCAGTTTCGAAAAAGTGGTGAACCTTATGTAACACATGTTTTAAATGTTGGTTATATTCTTGCCGCCTTAAGAAGCAGTCCGCAAACGATTGCTGCAGGGCTTTTACATGATACGATCGAGGACTGTGATGTCGATGAAGAGGAGTTTAAAAAGCTTTTTGGTGATGAAATTTTTCTGCTTGTACAGGGAGTTACCAAAATCGGTAATCTGAAATTTAAAGATGAAAAAGAGTATCAGGCAGAAAATCATCGTAAGATCTTCATTGCGATGGCGAAGGATGTTCGTGTTATTCTGATTAAACTGGTGGATCGTTTGCATAATATGCTGACGCTTCAGTACATGCCTGAAGAAAAACAGATGAGGATCGCCGCAGAGACATTAGAGGTTTATGCTCCGATCGCACATCGTCTTGGTATCAGTGAGATTAAGAATGAGCTGGAAGATCTCAGCTTCATGTATCTGAATCGAGAGAAATATTTTGAAATTGCTCATCTTGTTGAAAAGAAGAAAGCGGAACGTGATGGTCAGGTTTCGAAGATGATCGAAGAAATTTCACAGCTTTTAAATGAACATCATATCAAATTCCGTATATTTGGAAGAAGTAAGCATCTTTATAGTATTTATAAGAAGATGATCAATAAGCATAAACGCTTTGATGAGATCCTAGATCTTTTAGCGATTCGTATTATTTGTGATGATGTCGGACAGTGTTATGAGATCTTAGGCTATATTCACGCAACCTATCGACCGATTCCAGGACGTTTTAAGGATTATATTGCGATGCCAAAGGTTAATATGTATCAATCTTTGCATACGACGATCGTAGCTGAAGAGAACATCTTTGAAGTTCAGATTCGTACAGAAGAAATGGATCAGATTGCTGAACAAGGTATTGCGGCACACTGGGCTTATAAAGAAAATATTTCTTTAAGTCATGAAAAAGAACAAAAAGAAATTGAAGAAAAATTGACATGGCTGAAGGAATTTGCACTGATGAGCGGTGAAGATGGTGTCAGCGATGATGCGAAGGAATATATGAATTTGCTTCAGAAAGATATCTTTGAAGCAAACGTTTATGTCATGTCCCCAAAGGGCAGGGTCATTGTTTTACCGAATGGTTCAACACCGATTGATTTTGCTTACCGTATTCATACAGAAGTTGGTCATAAGATGGTAGGAGCTACGGTCAATGGTGCTATTGTGCCATTGAATACTGTTTTAAAGACAGGGGATGTCGTTAGTATTCGTACAAGCAATCAGTCAACGGGTCCTAGTGAGGATTGGCTGAAAATTGTAAAGAGTACTCATGCTCGAAATAAGATTCGTGCATTCTATCAGAAAAAAGAAAATGAAAAGAAATCGGCGGATATTGAAAAGGGCAAAGATATGCTTGCAGATGAGCTAAAGCGTCGCAGTCTGAATGCCGATGACTATATGGAAAGAAAAAAGATGGAAGCGGTAGTTGGTGCTTTGACCTATCCTTCATTAAATGATTTTTATTATGCCATTGGTACGAAAGCCATTTCTGCCGGTGCTGTCGTAGATCGTCTTGTGAATCATACTTCTAGCAAGAGCATGGATAACGAAGAATTGGTCAAGATGTTCAATCGTAATGAATCTAGACGTAAGCGATCTTCAAAATGTGGCGTTTATGTAAAGGGCATTGATACGATGATGGTGAATCTTGCAGCTTGCTGTAAGCCAATACCTGGAGATGATATTGTTGGTTATGTGACAAAATCACAGGGAGTAAAAGTACATCGCTGTGACTGTCCAAATATTGTTAATGAAAAATCAAGGATCATTGATGTTTATTGGGATGATAATCTTGAAGAAAAAGATTATGAAGTAGAGGTGCTGATCGCTTCTACTGACAGATCTTTCTTGTTGAGCGATATCGTAACGGTTGTTTCACAAAATAAAGCAGGTCTTATTCATGTAGACAGTAAGGTGATGGATGATAAGATATCGGTTACGACGATGCTGACGGTATTAGTAAAAAATTCAGAACATTTAAGAACGTTGATGGCTAATCTGAAAAAAGTGAATAGTGTTATTTCAGTAGAAAGAATGATTCACTAGTTGAATTTAGCGTTGAATTGTGCTATATTAAAAAAAACTGATGAAGTAGAGAATATTTATGAAATGTTAAAGAGAGTGGACGTTGGGTGTGAGTCCATACAGGAAGTAAATAGGGACACTATGGAGGTACTGTTTGCAAAGAACAGTCGGGACTCGCCGTTATGAGTTGAGTGCGCAGTCATGCGAACTAAGGTGGTATCACGTTAAGCGTCCTTAGATGGACGCTTTTTTTTGTTTTTAAAAGGAGAGAAGACATGACAAATTATCAGATGCCTCGAGGCACACAGGATATTCTGCCAAATGAAATTGAAAAGTGGCATGCATTAGAAGAATATCTACAGAAATTTACAACTTTGTATCACTATAAAGAAATCCGTACACCTATTTTTGAACATACGGAAGTGTTTAAACGTGGTAATGATTCCAGTGATATGGTCAATAAAGAAATGTACACTTTTATGGATAATGGTGCACGTTCTTTGACATTACGTCCAGAAGGTACAGCAGGGGTATGCCGCAGTTTTGTGGAAAATAAGCTTTATGGCAGTGCAGACCTGCCTGTTAAGCTTTACTATATGGGGCCTATGATGCGCTATGAGCGTCCACAGAAGGGCAGACAGCGTATTTTCAACCAGTTTGGTGTTGAGGTACTAGGTGTCAAGAATCCGTATCTGGATGTAGAAACGATTGCTTTGGGATATTCGATCCTTAGTGGATTAGGTCTTAAGGATCTTGTTGTTCAGCTGAATACATTAGGAGATGATGAATCACGAAATAATTATCGTGAAGCCTTGAAAAAACATTTTCAAGGTCACTTAAATGAACTATGTGCCGATTGTCGTCGCCGTTATGAACAAAATCCATTGCGTATCTTAGATTGTAAGGTGGATCATGATCACCCGGCAATGTTAAGTGCTCCAAAAATCAGTGATTATCTAAATAAAGAAAGCCGTGATTATTTTGAAAAGGTAAAAGCAGGTTTAGATGCGTTAGAGATTCCTTATACGGTTGAAGACCGCCTTGTCAGAGGACTTGATTATTATACTCATACAGTGTTTGAGATCGTTTCTGTGAATGAAGAAATGGGTTCTCAGGCAACTCTTTTAGCGGGAGGACGTTATGATGGCCTGATCGAGTATTTTGGTGGACCTGAGATGTCTGGTATTGGCTGGGCACTCGGAATGGAAAGAATCTTGCTGGCTTTAGAAGCAGAAAATATTGAAATCGCAAAAGATGAAGGAATTGATGCTTATGTGCTTTGTCTTTGTAAGGAAGCTCAGCTGGAAGCATTTAAGCTGACAACAACCTTGAGAAGCCACGGTTTCATCTGTGATACTGATTATCAGCTGCGTTCTTTTAAGGCACAGTTTAAGAGCGTTGAACGAATGAAAGCGAAGATAGCCATTCTTATTGGTGAAGATGAGCTGGCATCACATACGCTTTCTTTAAAGAAAATTGATACACAGGAACAGTTTAAGATCAATGCAGATGAAATTATTGCGAAAATGGATGAATTATTAGAGGAGAGATTTTAAATGGAGAGAACACATACATGTGGTGAATTGACACTGGATCATGTAAATGAAACGGTTACTTTATGTGGCTGGGTCAATAAAAGAAGAAATTTTGGAGCTTTAGTTTTTATCGATTTAAGAGATCGTGAGGGGATCACACAGTGTGTCTTTGATGAAAAGATTTCTGAACAGATCGTCAGCGTTCGAAATGAATACGTACTTCAAGTAACAGGAAAAGTCGTTGAAAGACAAGATAAAAACCCTAAGATGAAAACGGGTGATATCGAGATCAGCGTAAGTGATGTAAAGATCATCAATAGTGCTGAAACAACACCTTTGATCATCGCAAATCAGACAGATGCCTTAGAAGACACACGTTTAAAATATCGTTATCTTGATTTAAGACGTGAATGTTTACAGAACAATTTAAAACTAAGACATCAGGTAACAATGTGTGCCCGCAACTATTTATCTGACTTAGGCTTTTTAGAAATCGAAACACCGATTCTTTGTAAATCAACACCTGAAGGAGCTCGTGATTATTTAGTTCCAAGCAGAATTTCTAAAGGAAGCTTTTATGCATTACCACAGTCACCACAAATATATAAACAGCTTCTGATGATTGCCGGAATGGATAAATATTTCCAAATTGCCCGTTGTTTCAGAGATGAAGATCTACGCTCAGACAGACAGCCAGAATTTGATCAGATCGATATTGAAATGTCTTTCGCAAATGAAGATGATATCTTTTCTGTTGTAGAAGGTTTGATGAGAAAGATATTCAAAGATACGAAAGGTATTGAACTTGATGAATTTAAACGAATTCCTTATGATGAGTGTATGTCTAGATTTGGTTCTGATAAACCTGATCTACGCTTTGAAATGGAAATCGTAAATATAACAGACATATTTAAAAATACAGAATTTACGATTTTTCAAAATATCTTAAATGATAAAGGAATGATCAATTGTATCGTCGCAAGAAATGCTGCAGATAAGTTCTCTCGTAAAGATTGTGATCATTTAACTGAATTTGTGAAAGTATATGGAGCTAAAGCTTTATCTTTCTTAAAATATACAAATCAAAGCTGGAGCGGTTCAATTCATAAAGTATTGAACGATCATGAAAAAGAACTCTTAAAGGAAACATTACAAATTGAAGAAAATGATATCGTATTTATCGTTGCCGATAAGCCAAAGATTTCATTAACATCTTTAGGAGCGTTACGTGTTAAGTTAGGAAAAGAGCTGAAATTGATTGATGAAAGCAAATATTGCTTCTTATGGGTTACTGATTTTCCAATGTTTGAATATGATGAGACAGAAAACCGCTATGTAGCCGCTCACCATCCTTTTACTTCTCCTAAGGCTGAAGATGTCGATAAGCTGATCAGCGATCCTGCTCACTGTTATTCAAGAGCTTATGATCTTGTATTAAATGGTTATGAACTGCTTAGTGGTTCAATTCGTATTCATGATCAAAATCTTCAGGAAAAAGTCTTTGAAGCGATTGGATTGACACAAGAACAGGCAGAAGAAAAGTTTGGATTCTTTTTAGAAGCCTTTAAGTATGGTACTCCACCTCATGGCGGTGTAGGTATCGGACTGGAAAGACTTGTTATGATCTTAGCTGGTACTGAGAATATTCGTGATGTCGTTGCTTTCCCAAAAACAGCAAGTGCAAGCGATCTGATGAGCGAAGCACCTTCCGGTGTAGATGAAAATCAGCTTAAAGAGTTAGGATTAATGATTCAAAAGAATGATGGAAAATAATTCCGTGGGTCCTATATCAAATTATCTATAAAAAATCAAGAGTATACTTTTGATTTTTTTATAATATAATGGAATTGTCCAAAAGGTTCAAATTTTTCCTCAAAGTTGAGATAAGGGAGTCCGGACGTTGAAATTTGGTGTTGAATGCCTGTGTTTCATAGGAATCCTAAAGATTTTCACAGGACACCCACCTGTATATACAGGGAAAGATCTCACCTTTTGGGTAAGCGGGTTTAATCCCGCTTTTCTTTTGTGTAAAAAGTTGGTATAATAGGCGAGAGGTGTTATATGGAAACATGGATTGTTGAATTTATCGAACAGTTTGGATACTTAGCAGTATTTCTGCTTATTGCATTGGAAAATGTTTTTCCACCCATTCCAAGTGAAATCATTTTGACTTTTGCTGGTTTCATGATTACAAAAAGTGATTTAGGATATTTAGGGATGGTCCTTTTTTCAACATTAGGTTCTTATATCGGAGCTATCATTTTATATGGGCTTGGTTATTTTCTGCGTCCAGAGAAATTTGAACGTTTTTTAAATTTATTTAAGTTTAATCTTGAGGATGTAGAAAAAGCCGAAAAATGGTTCAATAACAAAGGCTCTCTGACTGTTTTCTTTTGCCGGTTTGTGCCAATCATCCGTTCACTGATCAGTATTCCGGCAGGAATGAGCCGTATGAAGATGCTTCCTTTTTCTCTGTATACAGTCGTAGGAAGCTTAATTTGGAACTGCGTGCTGATTTATGTTGGAACTGTACTTGGAGATCACTATGGATTGATTTCAGGTTATATGGATCAGTATGGACTTGTTGTGGGCATCATCGTTGTGATCGTTGCTGCGGCTTGGCTGATCATGAAATTCAAAAAGAAAAAGAAAGATGCTTAAAAGCAGCTTTTAAGGTAAAAAAATGGAAAGTTTTAATGGATTACTGCTTGTGAATAAACCGCAAAATATGACTTCTTTTGATGTTGTTGCCATCATGAGAAAAAAGCTTCATATCAAAAAAATTGGTCATAGCGGTACATTGGATCCAATGGCTGAAGGTGTATTATTGCTGCTGATCGGGAAAGCAACTAAAATTCTCCCTTATCTTGAAAATACTGATAAAGAATATATTGCGACTTTTGAGTTAGGCAAGCAGACTGATACTGAAGATATTTGGGGCAAAGTAACTGAAGAAAAAGAAGTGCATGAAATTTTTGATTTGCAATCCTTATGCAATTCATTTATTGGAAAACAAAAACAGTTGCCACCTATGGTCAGTTCCATTAAAGTAAAAGGAAAGAAGCTTTATGAATATGCTCGTGAGCAGATTGAAGTAGAACGTCCTTTAAGAGATATTGAGATCTATGATATTGAGGCATTGGATAAAAATAAGATCAGAGTGAGTTGTTCAAGTGGTACTTATATTCGTTCTTTGATTCGTGATATGGCGATTCAAAGCGGTAATATCGGATGCATGAGCTCGCTTACCAGGACAAGAGTAGGAAAGTTTACACTGAAGGATTGTTATGACCTGGATGAGGTAGATGCTGATACGGTTCAGCTGCATTCTATCTATGAAGCGTTAAGCTATCTGCCAATGATTGAAGTTGAAAATGAATTTGATGTCCTAAACGGTAAAAAGATTCGACTTGATACAAAAGAAGAGCGTGTGCTGATGGTAAAAAATAAAGAAGCTTTAGCCATCTATAGACGACATCATCAAAATGTTTTTGGCTGTGAAAGAGGTTTATGGTAATGAAAGTAATATGCATGGATTTAAATAAAATTGAACAGTTAGAAGGTATAGCTGCCTGCATTGGCTATTTTGACGGAATGCATCTTGGCCATATGCGCCTGATTGAAGAAACACTTAAACAGGCAGAAGCTAAATCCTTAAAAAGTGCCTGCATTACCTTTGATCCGGATCCTTGGTGCGTCATTAAACAGATGGAAGATATTGCACATATTACTTCAATGGAAGAACGTATCGAAATTGGACGTCAATGTGGTTTAGATTACTGGATCATTATTTCTTTCACAAAACAACTGGCTTCCTTATCCTATCAAGATTTTGAAAAGATGTTAGCACAGATGAATATCAAGAGTTTGATTTGTGGATTTGATTATTCATATGGGTATAAGGGTGAGGGAAATGTTGAAACCTTGAAAAAGCAATCATATTTTGATGTAGTAGAAGTGGAAGAAGTAACTTATGAAGATGAGAAAATTTCATCAACCCGTATCGAAAAATCAATTCAAGAAGGTGATATGAAAAAAACACTTCATTTATTAGGAAGACCTTATTCCATTAAAGGAACAATCACAGAAGGTCGCTCCTTAGGACATACGATCGGTTTTCCAACCGCTAATCTGAAAATGAAGTATCATTCGATCTTGCCTCATGTAGGTGTCTATATTGGTTATGCTTATGTGCTAGGCAAACATTATAAATGCATGATCAATGTAGGTCATAATCCTACTTTTAATTATAAGGAAGATATTGCTGTCGAAGCTTATCTGGTAGATTTTGAACAAAAGATCTATGGAGATGATATGGAATTGATCTTTATTGAAAGAATCCGTGATGAAAAACGATTTGATAGTAAAGAAGATTTAGTGGAACAGCTTAAACGTGATGTGTTAAAAGCAAAATCACTTTAGGTATAAACCTCCTTTTGTTTCATATAATGAAATGCAAGGAGGTTTTTTTATGAATAAACAAGCCCTCGCTTTTATCAGCATGTTTACTTTAGTGCTGATGCTTTCGATTTACTATGTATCACTCGAAACGATTCCACCTCAAAGTAATACACCTGTCAGTGATATAACAAGTGTCATGGCTGTTTTAAATGAGCAAAATCAGGAAAAGAAAGACACTTTGGTGTTACAGCTAAAAGAACAGCTGGCAAGCAGTGAAACAAGCGAAGAAAAGAAAAAAGAAGTTCTTTCTAAAATTGAAACGATTGAAAATAGCAAGCAGACAGAAGAAAAAATCGTTGCTGCTTTAGAACAAAAAGGGTTTAAAAGTGTTGTGAATATTGAAGATGATATCGTTAAGACAAGTGTTTTTGAAGTTGAAAAAAGTAATGAAAAAGCAGCTGAGATCATGCGTCTGATTTATCCTTTGATTTCTTCAAATCAGACGATCGAATTAGTTTTTAGTTGAAAGATGCTTCACTTTCAAGTATAATAGCAATAGAAGGTGATAAAAGTGGCACAAGAATATATTTGTATAAAAAAATCAAATGATTACGGACAAATTGCAATTAACAAAAAAGTATTTGAATCAATTGCATTGATTGAAATTGGTGAAGAAGAAAAAACAGTTTTACCTGATTCTTCAAGATTTAAAAATGCTGTAAGCTGCAGAGTTTCTAAGAATTCATTAGTACTGAATGTTGATGTGAAAGTAAATTATCAGCAGAATGTGAACGAAATCTGCTCACGTCTTCAGGATAAAATTTATAATTCGATCTTGCATATGACAGGTGTGAAGATGGATATGATAGACATCAAGGTGACCGGATTTATTTTCTAGCTTAATTACACCCTAACGGGTGTTTTTGAATGGAATATGTGCTAAAATGAAATGATGGAGGTAACCATGAGCAGACATACATTACGAGAAACTGCAATGACTTGTCTTTATCAGTATTTTCTTTTAAATACAGATATCAAGTCTATTGTTTATGAAAATGCGGGAAATGAAATTGATCCTTTTCTTTATACTGTAACGATCGATGCTTTAAAACATAAAGATTATTATATAAAGAAAATTAATGATGTACTGAGCGATGAGTGGGAATTTGACCGCTTAGGCTGTATTGAAAAGGCCATCCTTTTGATGGCTGCAGCAGAGCTTGATTTTGAGACTGCTAATAAGGCAATCGTAATTGATGAAGCAGTGACTCTTTCTAAGAAGTACTGTGATAGCGAAACTTATAAACTGATCAATGGAGTGCTAGATAAGCTATGATGAATCAGATGTGGTCGGTTTCTGCGCTGGTATCCTATATCAAACGAGGAATCGATCATGATGAAAATTTAAGACAGCTGCTGGTACGTGGTGAAATCAGCAATCTTGTAAAACATCGTTCAGGTCATTATTATTTTACATTAAAAGATGACAAAGCAAGAATGAGCTGTGTCATGTTTTCAAATTATGCAAGACTTATTCATTTTGATCTTGAAAATGGAAGCAAGGTTATTGCTCAGTGCAAGGTCAGCGTTTATGAAGCAAGCGGTAGTGTACAGCTTTATGTCAATGGTTTACAGCCGGATGGTATCGGAGAAATGTATCTGCAGCTGGAAGCATTGAAAAAGAAAATGATGAGTGAAGGATATTTTGATCCTGCACATAAAAAACAGCTGCCACAATATCCAATGGATATTGCCTTGATCAGTGCCAGGGAAGCAGCTGCTGCAAGTGATGTCAGAACGACGATTGCTCGTCGCTGGCCATTAGCGAAAATTACATTTTATCCATCGCTGGTGCAGGGAAGTGAAGCTAGTCCAATGCTGATTGAAACAATAAAAAAGGCTGATCAGAATCATCACGATGTTATTTTATTAGTACGTGGCGGCGGTAGCATTGAAGACTTGTGGGCATTTAATCAGGAAGAACTGGCACGATGTATTTATGATACGTTAACACCAATTGTTACTGGTGTTGGTCATGAGACCGATACAACACTTGTCGATTATGTGAGTGATGCCAGAGCGGCGACACCAACAGCAGCTGCTGAATTAGTAACACCTGATATTCAGGAAGTCAGCTATCAGCTGCAGCGATATAAAAAATTGCTGGCCGATCAGATGAAAATTCTTTTAGATCGTTCTTCTCATCATCTTGATAAGGTAAAAGGGCATCCTTATATAAGAAATCCGCTTACATACATTGAAAATAGCATGATGAGCCTGGATTTGAAAAGAAATGCTCTTGAAAATCATATTCAAACAAAAATGTATCTGCAAAATGAAATTGATTCAAAACGTATTCGTTTTGCTCATATAGGAAATATGATGGTACAAAGGATGGAAACACAGCTCCAGCATCAGTATGATAAATTGCTTGGACAAACAAAACAATATCGTACACATAGTGAAAATGAACTTTCAAAAAGGATTCAGCTTTTAGATGCCTATTCACCACTAAAGATATTACTTCGTGGTTATTCATTAACAAGAATGGATGGTCATTGTCTTAAAAGTATCAATGATGTTGAAGTAAATGAAATGATTGTGACAACTTTAGGTGATGGTGAATTATATTCGAAAGTGTTGAAAAAGGAGAAAAACCATGAGTGATAAATTATCTTTTAAACAGTCTATGGAGAGAATTGACAAAATACTTGAGCTTTTAGAAAAAAATGAAATTGATCTTGAAGAAGCAATCGCTCTTTTTGAAGAAGGACTGAAACTTGTACATGACTGTGATCAGCAGCTTGCCGGCTTTAAGGATAAGATGAATGAATTGATCCAAAACTATGAAGGTGAAGATCATGCATGATTTTGAAAATAAATTAGCTCATTCGCTCGATCATCTTGAAGATTCTAAAGTAAAACAAGCCATGCTTTATTCATTATGTGCTCCTGCTAAGCGGTTGCGTCCTCAATTGCTTTATGGTGTCTTAAAAGCTTATGGAGCGAATGAATCACAAGGAGACCGCTGTGCAATTGCCATTGAAATGATTCATACTTATTCGCTCATTCACGATGATCTTCCTTGTATGGATAATGATGATCTAAGAAGAGGGCAGAAAACATGTCATAAACAGTTTGATGAAGCAACAGCCCTTTTGGCAGGAGATGCTTTGTTAAGTGAAGCTTTTGGTTATGTGGCCAGTGCTACATATCAAAATAGTATCAATAATGATTTGGCTAGTGAGTTTGTGAAAGCAATCGGTGCTAACGGAATGATCTTAGGTCAGATGATCGATTTATTAAGTGAAAATGTAAAAACGGATCTTGATACGATCAGTAAGATCGATCTGCTTAAAACGGGCTGCCTCTTCTCTTTAGCACTTGTTTGTGGCTGCTTGATTGCCAATAAGAAGGGAGATATCGAGGTTTGGCGTAACATCGGTTATAAAGCTGGTTTAGCCTTTCAAATTCAGGATGACTGTTTAGATGTCATCAGCAGTGAAGAAAAGCTTGGGAAAAGCATTAGTGATGAAAAAAATCAAAAAAGTACTTTTGTTTCTGAGCTTGGATTTGAAAAGGCCCAGAAGCTTTATCTTCAGTATTTTGATGAAATTGAAAATGATCTTAAAAAATGTAATATTCATAGTGAACCTATTTTAAAAATCTTTCAGATGATAAAAAATCGTGATCATTAAGGAGTCTTATGAAAATCAATGAATTAAAAAATCCGAGTCAGCTAAAAAATCTAGATATAAAAGAACTAAACGAATTGTGTGAAGAGATTCGCACTTTTCTCATAGAAAATATATCTCGTACTGGCGGACATCTTGCTAGTAATTTAGGTGTTGTTGAGCTAAGTGTAGCGATTCATAAGGTTTTTGATTCACCAAGTGATAAGATTATTTTCGATGTTGGTCATCAAAGTTATGTTCATAAAATTTTAACCGGTAGAGCAAATCGTTTTTATACGCTTCGACAGTATAAAGGGTTATCAGGATTTCAAAAACGTGCTGAAAGTGAGCATGACTGCTATGAAGCAGGTCATTCTTCAACAGCCCTAAGCAGTGCTTTGGGATTTGCGATGGCTCGAGATTATAATCATGAAGATTATCAGGTCATAGCGGTAGTTGGCGATGCATCACTGATGAGCGGTATCTCTTTAGAAGCTTTAAATACTATTGGAGAACGTCAAAGCAAGATGATCATTATTCTGAATGATAATGGCATGTCTATTTCAAAAAATGTTGGTGCATTAAGCGATACATTAACTAAAATGCGAACATCTGAAGTTTATAATCGTACAAAACAGGTTGTTAGCAGTTCCCTCAGAAAAAATAAAGCTGGTCAGAATCTTTATCATACGATTTCAAATATAAAAAATTCAGTTAAACGTAATGTTGTTGAATCAAGTTTTTTTGGTGATTTTGGTCTTGATTATCTTGGACCTATTGATGGTCATAATCTTCATCAGCTGATACAGACACTTGAAACGGCTAAAAATCATCATGGACCGATCGTTGTCCACGTATGCACTAAAAAAGGCAAGGGTTATAAATTTGCGGAAAATGATACAAGCGGCAAATGGCACGGAGTGTCTGCTTTCAATGTACGAACAGGTGAGCTTTTGCATCAGCTTCCCAAAAATGCACTCTCATGGAGTCAGCTGATCAGCGATACGGTTATGCAGCTTGCATCCGTGAATAAGGATCTCATTGCCATTACGCCGGCAATGATTACTGGCAGTAAACTTGAGAACTTTCAGAAAAAATTTCCAGATCGGCTGATTGATTGCGGAATTGCGGAAGATCATGCCGCTATTTTAGCTGCTGGTCTGGCTTGTGCTGGTAAACGTCCATTTTTAGCTATCTATTCAAGCTTTTTACAGCGTGCTTATGATCCAATTAACCACGATATCTGTCGTATGGATCTGCCGGTTGTCATTGGAATCGATCGTGCAGGTCTTGTAGGAGAGGATGGGGCTACACACCATGGCTGCTTTGATATTCAGCTTTTAAGAAGTTTGCCGAATATGATCCTGGCACAGCCCAAAGATGCCTCAGAGGCTCGTAATCTGCTTTATACGGCGTTTTCCCAAGATCATCCTTTTGCAATTCGTTATCCACGAGGCAATGTTATCAAAGATGATCAAAAAATGGAAAATATCGAAATTGGCAGCTGGAGCGAACATCCGGTTACTGATAGATCTGAACTTTATGTTGTTTCTTATGGAAGTGATGTTGATGCGATCATTTCTAAGGCACAGGCAAATCATTTGCATTTAACTGTTGTCAATGCACGCTTTTTTAAGCCATTGGATACGATCGTACTGGATGAAATGGCTGCGAGTCAATTGCCTATTATTGTATATGAAACAGATATTCTTGCTGGAGGATTATCAAGCGCTATGCTGGAATATTATAATGATACAAAGCAGACAGTATCGTTGATTCGTATAGGAATCGATGATCATTATGTTGCTCAGGGAAGTATCAGTGAATTAAGAAAATCGGAAAAAATTGATTTAAATTCACTTTTTGAAAAAATTGGAGAGTTGCTTCATGAGGCTTGATGTTTATTTAAGTGAGAAAAGTATTGTTAAGTCACGTACCTATGCTCAGGAAGCAATTCGTGAGGGAAGAGTCAGTGTCAATGGTCAAATCATACTCAAACCTTCTTATGAAGTTAGCGATGAAACGATTCTGTTACATTCAAAAGAGATTGAATTTGTTTCTCGTGGAGGCTATAAGCTTTATGAGGCCTTGCGTGATTTTGGCATTGATCTAAAAAATCAGAATGTAGCTGATATCGGAGCAAGTACTGGAGGATTTAGTGATGTTGCTCTTCAAAGCGGAGCCAGTCATGTTTATGCGATTGATGTAGGGACATTGCAGCTGGATGAGTCTTTAAGAGAGAATCCACGTCTAACAAGCATGGAAAATACAAATGCCCTTGATCTTAAAATAGAGGATTTTAAACATGAAATCCATTTTGTCGTCATGGATGTTTCTTTTGTGTCTATTAAGACATTACTGCCTCATTTGATTTCTTTGTTTCCTAAAGCCCGCTTTGTAGTGCTTATTAAGCCACAATTTGAAGCAGGGAAAAAATATATTGGAAAAAATGGTATTATAAAAGATAAAAAAGTACTTGAAAAGGTCTTAGAGGATATTTATTATTTTCTGTTATCTCATCAATGTTCGCCTCTTCATATGAGCAAATCAAAGACAAAAGGAAAAGATGGAAATCAGGAATATTTCATTGATTTTGTGATTCACTCCTCTTCTACATTTCCTGTCTCAGAAATTAAAAAGCTAGTCCGATAGCTTTTTTTCTTTTTACTTTCTGTTTCCATTGGCAGTAAAAAATGATAAAATAAATAAGGATAAGTAGAAAGGAATCTCATGTTTAAAGAAATATATGTTAAAAATTTTGTATTGATCGATGATTTGCATCTTGAATTTTCAAAAGGCCTTTCCGCTTTTACCGGTGAAACAGGGGCTGGTAAAAGTCTTTTGATTGATGCGATTTCTTTATTATGTGGTGCAAGAGCCAGCAGCGAATATGTCGCTATGAATCAGGAATATGCATTAATCGAAGGTGTTTTCGAATTAGAAAAGCAGCATCCGGCAGCTTTGTTATGTAATGAGATGGGTATTGAACTGGAAGATGAAATGATCATTACTCGAAAAATATCCAGTGATGGCAAGAGCAGCATCAAAATTAATCAGCGAAGCATTCCTTTGTCATCATTGAAAACGATCATGTCTCAGATGATTGATATTCATTCTCAGCATGATACACAGTATCTTTTAAATAAACAGTATCATATCACGTTGCTTGATGAATATTGTCATATGGAAGAAAAACTTAATGAATGTAAACATAACTATCAGGTCTATCAGAAAGCATTACATACATATGAAGAATTTCAAAATAATGAATTGAATGATGATTTAGATTTTCTTAAATATCAGGTTAATGAAATTGATCAAGCTGAGTTGAGCGAAGAAAAAATTACGGATATGAATGAAGAACTGAATCAGTTAAATAATTTTGAAAAGCTGAGCGAACATCTAAATCATGCTTATGAGCATCTTTCAGGAACGGGTAAGACGCTTGAAAGTCTTTATGAAAGCATTCATTCATTGGAAGCATTAAAAGAATTTGAATGGGTTGAAAAGCTTGTAGAGAAATTGAATGATTGTTACTATGAAACTGAAGAGGCTGCTTCACAAATAAATGATCATTTACAAAATCTTGACTATGATGAAAATCGTGTCAATGAGATCAATGAATATCTTTTTCTTTACAATAATTTAAAACGTAAACATGGTAATAGCGTAAAGGAAATATTAGCAAAACGTGATTCGCTTATGCAACGAATTGAAATGATTGAAAATCGTGCAGAAGTACTTGATAAATTAAAAATTCAGGTTGATGAAGCCTATAAGAATTTTGAAAAAACTGCTTTAGAGATTTCTTCAATACGTAAAGAAAAAGCAAAAATGCTAGAAAATGAGATCATGAAGGAATGTCGTGATCTATATCTTGAAAAAGCACGTTTTGAGGTTCGTTTCGATGCTTGTGAGCCAAATTCAAAAGGACTTGATAAAGTAGAGTTCTATGTTTCAATGAACCCTGGAGAGCCTTTAAGACCGCTCTGCAACGTTGCTAGCGGCGGAGAACTATCACGTTTAATGTTAGGACTAAAAACGATCTTTACAGATCTGACTTCTATAGAAACACTTATCTTTGATGAAATTGATACAGGTGTTTCTGGAAAGGTTGCTTTAGCGATCGGTAGAAAAATGCGTCAGATCGCACAAAGACATCAATTGTTTTCAATCACTCATCTTTCAAGTGTAGCTGCCTGTGCACATCATCATTATGTAGTTGAAAAAACACAAACAGATGATTCTACAAAGACTCATATTCGTGAGCTGAATAAGGAAGAAATTATTGCCTCATTAGCGATCATGTCTACGAATTCTGTGAGTGAGAGTGCACTTATGGCCGCTAGAGAGCTTTATGAAAATGGCCAGGCATAATAAAGAATAAATAATACATCCCCCTCCCATACTATATGTGGGAGGTTTTTATATGAAAAGAAAATATGCCATATTTCTACTTCTTATCGGACTCTTTACAATTCCCATTCAGTCCAGAGAAGTTTATTTAGGCGGTGAAAGTATTGGCATTCAGCTTCAATATGAAGGCGTACTTATTAGCGCAACTTATCAGGTGGATACAAAATATTTTTCATATAATCCATCAGAAAGTGATATTCAAAGCGGTGATACACTAAAAGAAATCGATGGTAGAAAAATCGATACACTGGAACAGCTCAATGAAATTCTATTAGAAAAAAAGAACCAGACAGTTGTGTGTACTTTAAAAAGAAAAGATGAAATTATTTATCGTCATTTAAAAGTCATAGAAGATAATGGTAAGATCAAGACAGGATTATTTGTTAAAGATGAAATTATGGGTATTGGAACATTGACTTATATTGATCCAACTAACTCGACTTATGGTTCATTGGGTCATGAAATCATTGATCAGGATACGAAACAAACTATTCGCTTTGATCAGGGTCTTCTTTATACATCAAGTGTTAAAGATATTCAAAAGGCTCAGATATCACGTGTTGGTGAAAAACAGGCTCTTATTCATTTTGATGATTCGATTGGTAATATTTTAAAAATCAGTCGTTTTGGTGTTTTCGGGAATAGTTATGAACGATTATCTGATCGTCTGATCGAAACAGCTTCTCAGGATGAAATAGCTTTAGGGAAAGCAACCATGTATACTGTTTTAAATGGTGAAAAGGTAGAAGCTATCGAAGTTGAAATTACAAAAAAATATAAACAAAGTGAAGCAGATATTAAAAGTTTTGAATTTCAAATAACAGATCTGCAAGCATTAGAAAAAACAGGTGGTATCATTCAGGGAATGAGTGGTTCACCAATCGTACAAAATGGGAAATTGATTGGCGCTGTTACTCATGTTTCTGCTCAAAATCCTTCGAGCGGATTTGGTATTTATATTGAATGGATGTTGAAAGAAAGCGACTAAAACCGACAAACTGTCGCTTTTTTTCCATAAATCGTCAGCATTTTCAATTTTGAAAGCGTTCACGCTTCTTTAATTGACGAATTTCGACATAAAATTCCACCATTAATGCTTTTTATCGGATATAATGAAGATAGGAGGACATAACAATGACCAATAAAATGAGTGTTTATGTCGTAGATGATAATAACGAAGGCTGTAATCGCATGAAGGATGAATTAAGAAAATCTGATCGTTTTGAAGTGGCAGGAAGCGCAAGCAATGGGGAGCAGTGCTTAAAAGAACTTACCAATCGGAGTATTGATTTTCTTATATTAGATTTGATCATGCCAATAAAAGATGGATTTCAAGTACTCAGTGAATTAAAGCAGCATCGTATCAGCATCAAGCATATTATCGCCACCACTCCTCTTATTAATGATGCCATGATCGTTGATCTTCAAAAATATTCAATTGCTTATCTGCTGATGAAACCATTTGAGGTAAAACAGATTATCAATAAAATGATCGCTATTAGTGGCGTCGAGACCAATGGTAATGTCATATCATTAAATGTATCAGAACGTGATAAATTATTACATCTTGAATTAGAAAAAGATGTGACAGAAATCTTACATGAAATTGGCATTCCTGCACATATCAAGGGATATCTCTACTTAAGAACCGCTATTCTTGAAACCTATGAAAATATTGATTTCTTAGGACAAATTACAAAAGTTCTTTATCCGGAAATAGCCAGAGTGTATGCAACCACTTCTTCACGTGTTGAAAGAGCTATTCGACATGCGATCGAAGTAGCATGGAATAGGGGTAACGTTGATGCGATTGATGAGATTTTTGGATATACGATATCTGCAAGCAAGGCAAAACCAACCAATTCAGAATTTATTGCGATGATTTCTGATAAATTACGTTTAGATAACAGAATTAGAAGTAACGATAGATATTATCGTTGAGCCGTTTATGAACGGCTTTTTTTCATTTTTAAATAAATATTAGAATATATTTCAAATTTATAAATAAATAATATCATATTATAATATTATGTGATATAATTTATTCGAATTAGTGAAATTATTGCTATTTCATAGGTAACATCAACAATAACTCTATATATTTAAATAAATAATGTGTTATAATTCATAGGATCGTTATTCAAAAGCAGGAGGATTTATGGCAAGGGTCTTATTTCATATTGATTTAAATGCATTCTATGCAAATGCCGAAATATTACGAAATAGTGCTTATGAAGGGGTACCGCTAGTCGTCAGCGGACTTTCCAGAAGAGGCGTTGTCTGTACTGCCAGCTATAGTGCCAGGGAACTGGGGATTCATTCTGCAATGCCTATTCAACAGGCATTACAAATATGTCCGCATTTAATTGTGGTACCTGTTGATTTTGACTGGTATGAAACACTTTCACAACGATTTTTTGATTTTATTCGTGATTTTTCACCCTATGTTGAACCGGTCAGCATTGATGAGTGCTTTGTTGATGTAACTAGGATCATCCAAAACTATAAGCGTCCTTTAGACCTCGCCTGGCAGATTCAGCAAGGCTTAAAAGATAAAATTGGACTTAGCTGTTCGATTGGTGTAGCTCCAAATCGTTTTCTAGCAAAAATGGCCAGTGATATGCGAAAACCAATGGGAATCACCGTTTTAAGAAAACATGAAGTTGCGAAAAAGCTTTGGCCATTGCCTATTGAAAGTATGTGGGGAATTGGCAAGAAAACAGCACCGATTCTGCGACAGAATGGAATTGAAACGATTGGTGATCTGGCTGATGTAAACAATGAGGCAGCAGCCTTAAGAATCTTAGGAAAAAACGGGTATCATCGGATTGAAAATGCTCGTGGAAATGATTCGAATAAATTATGTTTTACTACGAGTGTTCAGTCACTTTCTCAAAGTACGACCATGAATCGTGATGTGGAAGATTACGATGAAATCAAAAACGTTTTTAGAAAACTGGCACACGATCTTTCACTTCGTGCATTAGAAGAAAAAGTACAGGGGAAAACAATTTCAATCAGCATTCGTTATGCAGATTTTTCAACGATCGTACGTAGTTATACGATGGATCATACAACTGCAGATATGAATACATTATTGGAATATGCACTTTATCTTTTTGATAAAAATCATATTAATAATCAGCCAATTCGTCATCTAGGCATATCTCTTGGTTCATTAATTGACCAAAATCATTCAATTGAACAGATTTCAATTTTTGAACCAGCTATTATCACGCATGAAGATATCTTAAATGAATTAAATAAAAACTTTGATTCGCCGCTTTTAGTATATGCCAGTGATCTTTTAGATAAGAAGCAATCCTCAAAAAACATTAAATAGAAGAAAAACAGAACTGATCCTCAGCAGTTCTTTTTTTTGTATAACCGCATAAACTGAAATATGAAAAAAATACATAAAAACCAGCTGCTTTTCATATTGATTGTTTTATTTGGCGGAATTCTTGTAGGTATCATCGGATCTACTTTTTTAGAAATGGAAAATTTGAATCAGTTAGATGTTATCCTGCTTCCCATGAATGATGCCTTTGATCTTTATCCAACCTTTCTTTTTCAGTTTGCATTACAAATGTTATATATTATAGGAATCGTTATTTTAGGGACTTCCATATTAGGTACTTTTCTAATTGCTTTCTTATTATTTACTAAAGGGTTTCAAATTGGTCTGACATGTATGATGTTTATTTACACTTATGAGTTAAAAGGACTTTTAGGAATCGTATTGACTCTTTTACCACAAGTGGCTTTAGAAATGATACCAATTGTCATCATTGCCATTTATTCAATAGAATCAAGTAATCATATCTTATATTCCTGTTTAAATCTTCATAAATTGAAATTAACATCTGAAGTAAATAAAGGATTAAATTATCTTTTACTTTCAATTGCAAGCGTATTTGTTGCTAGTTATTTAAAATCTACTTTAATTATCATGCTTATCCGTTTCTTTAATCAATTTTAAGTGATATAATAGACAAGGAGGTTTTATGAAACTAAAGGAAGCTTTGGAAAACTATCTTCATTATATTACATCTGTCGATCAGAAAAGTCTTGCAACAATTTCTTCTTATCGACAAGATCTTGAAAGATATCTTCATTATATGGAATCAAATATGATTTTAGCTATCGAAGACATTTCATATGAGATGATTCATGAATACATATTAAATATGAATCAGAATTATGCAGCATCAAGTGTGAACCATGCAATTACATCTATTCGTATGTTTCACGAATATAGTGCGATTACCTATCACATTCCAAATCCTGCAGTTTTCATCAAAACTAAAAAAAAGGAGCGAAAACTACCACGTTATTTAAGCGTAGAAGAAGTTGATAAGCTATTAACTTATCAGAATGAGAGCGATCAGGAAATCTGCAATGTTGCTATTTTAGAGACGATTTATGGCTGTGGTTTGAGAGTAAGTGAATGTGTTTCTTTAAAGATCAGTCAATTATCCATGAATCAGGGAATTATAAGAGTTATGGGTAAAGGAAATAAAGAGCGATTGATTCCTTTAAATAGCAGAAATATTGCAGCCATAAAAAAATATGTGGACATAGTACGTAAGAAAAGAAATGTTCACAAAAGTCCGT
This sequence comes from Traorella massiliensis, assembly GCF_900104665.1. Classification (GTDB taxonomy): domain Bacteria; phylum Bacillota_I; class Bacilli_A; order Erysipelotrichales; family Erysipelotrichaceae; genus Traorella; species Traorella massiliensis. Next base: position 1,004,066 of record NZ_LT629969.1, read on the forward strand.
ATTTATTCTTAAACCAGCATGGAAATCCGTATACAAGACAACAGATACATATTATGTTGAAGAATAGATGTCATAGCTGTCAGATTGATGAACGTATCAGTGCTCACTCTCTTCGTCATTCTTTTGCCACTCATCTTTTGGACGGCGGAGCTGATTTGCGAAGCGTTCAGGAGCTTTTAGGTCATAGCGATATTTCTACGACTCAGATATATACGCATGTCCAAAATAAACGTTTAAAAGATGCTTATGCATCGTTTCATCCACGAAACAGAAAGGAATAACATGAAATATAATCGTATATTTACCATTATTATTGATTCACTGGGTGTAGGAGAAATGCCCGACTGTAAAAATTTTGGTGATGAAAATGTCGATACGCTTTATCATCTTTCAAAAGCAGTCGATAGTTTTCATATCCCAAATATGCAGAAATTAGGTTTTGCTAATTTGCATCCGATCGAACATGTAGCACCTGTTGATGAACCATTGGGTTATTATACAAGAATGATGGAAATCAGCAATGGAAAAGATACTATGACGGGACATTGGGAATTAATGGGATTAAAGATTACAACTCCATTTAAGACATTCACGGAAACAGGATTTCCAAAGAGTCTTCTTGATGAACTTGAAAAAAGAACAGGTCATAAGATTGTTGGTAATAAAAGTGCTAGCGGAACTGAGATTTTAGATGAGCTTGGTGAACATCAAATGAAAACAAATGATATGATCGTTTATACATCAGCAGATTCTGTATTACAGATTTGTGGCCATGAAGAAACTTTTGGATTAGAAGAACTTTATCGTTGCTGTGAAATTGCTCGTGAGCTTACGATGCAAGATGAATATAAAGTAGGACGTGTCATTGCTCGCCCTTATATCGGTGATGGTAAAGGACATTTTACACGTACAAGCAATCGTCATGATTACGCATTGAAACCATTTGGACGTACTGTTTTAAATGAATTAAAAGATCATGGTTATGATGTCATTTCTGTTGGCAAGATCAATGATATTTTTGATGGAGAAGGAATTACAGAAGCTCATAAATCAAAAAGTTCTGTTCATGGTATGGAACAGACGATTGAAATCAGTGAGAAGAGTTTTAAAGGTCTCTGCTTTGTCAATCTTGTTGATTTTGATGCCTTATGGGGACATCGACGTAATCCACAAGGATATGCACAGGAACTTGAAAAATTTGATGTCAAACTTGGTGAACTATTAGGAAAGCTTAAAGAAGATGATCTGTTGATCATTAGTGCTGATCACGGCAATGATCCAACAGCAAAGGGAACTGATCATACACGTGAAATGGTACCTTTTGTATGTTATTCACCATCATTTAAAGGACACGGCAAGATGCCGCTTAGTCAAACATTTGCATCATTAGGATGTACGATAGCTGATAACTTTGGGGTTAAGCTTCCAGATATTGGAGAGTCATATTTAGAATATTTAAAATAAGCAAAGGGGAGGAAGTCATTTATGTCAAATTGTGAAGGATGCCCAAGCCAGGGCAGTTGTAATAAAAATCAGGATGAATGTGGTGTAAAGATTAATCCAAACAATCATATTAAAAAAGTGATTGCTGTAATGTCAGGTAAAGGTGGTGTCGGAAAATCAAGCATGACGACCTTATTGGCAAAAGCAGCAAATGCAAAAGGACTTGCAGTCGGTGTTTTAGATGCTGATATTACAGGTCCATCTATCCCTCGTCTTTTTAATCTTCAGCATGAAAAGGCTTATGGGGATGGTCAAAATCAGATTTATCCAGTTGTAGATGAAGATGGCATCAAAACAATGTCAATCAATTATCTAATTGAAGAAGAAAATACACCAGTTATATGGAGAGGGCCTATTATCAATAGTGCTATCCAACAATTTTGGAATGATGTGTTATGGGAAGATTTGGATGTACTATTTATAGATATGCCTCCAGGAACAGGTGATATTGCTTTAACGATCATGCAGACACTGCCAGTAAGTGGTGTTATCATGGTATCTACACCACAGCCAATGGTATCAATGATCGTATCAAAAGCTATTAATATGTTGAATCAGATGGAAATACCCGTTTTGGGAGTTATTGAAAATATGGCGTATGTTGAATGTCCAGACTGTGGCAGGAAGATAGAACTATATGAAAATAATGTTGAGGAATTCATTAAAGAAAATCATGTTCCGTTATTAGCAGAACTTCCATTTAATAATGGTATCTCACGTCTAAACCATGAAGATAAAATTAGTGATTTAGATATTGAAGCAATTAAGAAATGGATTTATCCAATTATTGATCAGCTTTTTATCAATCAATAAATATAGTTTAAAGGTACTGTTATATGCAGTGCCTTTTTTAATATAAAATCAAAATAGTTATATAACATAATATAGATTATGCGAAGTAATATATGCCTCAATTGAGGCTATAGCTGAATGCGTTCTTTTATGAATTCTTTAGGGGATTGCAATTGTTCTATTAAATATTGAATGGAGCCTGTCCAGTTAATAGGAATTGCTTCTTTATAAAAGAGCAGATCCTCTTTTGTAGAGATGTAACGTAGCTTTTCTTTAGGATTTCGTATGACTTGTACTACTATAGTTTTAGATGTATAAAGGTTTTTGCTATCGTGAGCAGTATATGTTACTTCGTATTGACCTAATTTAGATGTGTTGACAACTCCCTGATATGTCAGTGTGCTTGAAACATCTCCATCCTGTTTATCATAGGCAGAGACATTAGTAAGATAATTAAACTCATCGTACTGGTAGAGTGTAACATCTTCTGCACTGATTACTGGTGGCGTATTCCCTTCTACAACTGTAACATGAAGTGTATTTTCTGCTTTCTTTCCATCCTGATCTTTCACTTGAAGCAATAAATCATATTCTCCTGGTTTAGATATATCAACCTGCTGTACAAGCGTTACTTTATTAGTAAGCAGACCATCTTCAGGATCACTGGCTTTTATGTAATTTTTGAAATTAAAATCATCTGTCTGTAATGTTGTTATGGTTGGATGTTCTAGAATATCGATAACGGGTGGCTGATTTGTATCTATCACCTTGATTTTCAAGGCCTCTCCAGAAAAATCTACCCAGTTCCCGGCAATCCATGAATCATATGTAGTTCCTTCAGAAACAACATTCCTTCCTAATTTACATACAGTTGCAGCTCCAGTTTTTACTTTATAGTATACCGTTGATTCATTGACATATCGATCATAAACATGAGTATATACACTTCCCTCATCAAAAAATCGATTATAACCATATATCGCATTACACAAAGTAGACGTCTGTCTGATTTTAGAATTTTTTGCTGGCTGTATACGTTCAAAAACTGCATAATCAGCTATGGTAAGCTGTGTTTCATATAAATTTGAAGAAACTTGATATTCAATCTTTCCTTTTTTTTGTATAACAGGTGTAAGTATCGGATAGAATACATCAGTATATTTAGTAAATCCTAAAATATTTGAATGTACTGCTAATTTTGCTTCATAGATTTCATCGATCTTTAAATTTCTTAATGGAATTTCAAATGAGAAGCCAACATAATCATAATTGTAGTAACAGGTTCCTCCCTGTTTATAAAATTCATTTGCATTACATTTTCTTACATTTAAAACTCTCATTGTATTTGTTTGTGAATTGTATAATGGCTCTGAATGAAAAGTAACCTGATCGTGATCTGAAGTTAAAATCAATGAATAGTCATGTGTTGTTGTTGAATTGTAATGGTGACTATTTACAGCCATACCCCACCCTTCGATTTTAATAGAAGTGTTCGTAATCTTAACTGATGTAATTTCAAAAGGAAAATTCTTTTTATCAGTTGAAGATGCCTTGACAGGTAAAGAAAATAAGATCATGAATGTAAATAAAAATAGTAGAAAAGTTTTTTTCATAAAATCCCTCCTACTATTTTATATGCATCAAATTTTAAAATTTCCCAAAATTAATCACGATTTCTATTTCCACGAATAAGTAAAATTCTTAAAATATTAAGAATAGTTGAAATCAGTGCTGCTACATAAGTAAATGCAGCCGCCTGGAGCATCTTTTTTGAAGAAGCAACCTCACTGTCTTCGATGATGCCATTTGATCTTAGCTGTACAATAGCACGGCTTGAGGCATTGAATTCAATTGGCAAGGTTACTAATTGAAATAACATGATCAGTATCAAAGCAAATATTCCAAACATCAGTAAAAAATCAATATTTGAAATAAGTCCAATAAAAATAGAAACCCATCCAAGCTGAGAAGCAATTTGAGTTGCCGGAAGCAACTTATTACGTAAGGCAATAAAACCATATCCTTCAGCATGCTGGAGGGCATGCCCTACTTCATGTGCCGCTACTGAAACACTGGCAATTGATGAATTGTAATATATATCACTTGATAGATTAACTATTTTTCTTGTTGGATCATAATAATCTGAAAGAGTTCCCCCTTTGCTTGGAACAATTGTTACATCATAAACCCCATTTCTTTCAAGAATAAGCTTTGCAACATCACATCCACGCATTTGATGAATTGTCTGCATTCTACGATACTTTTGATAAGAACCAGAAAGAAAAGACTGTGATATCATCATAACGACAATAATAAGTATCCAAATCAAATAGTCCATTTCTAATCTCCTGGTATATATAAATTAGCTCATTCAACTGAGTAATCTGCATATACCTTTTCCTTTCTACCTGATCTAGTATTCATCAGGATTTTGTTTATCTGTTAGAATTGAAATTGTGGATGTGTACTTGAGTGATCTCCTAGAGGCTTTGACTTCATAAGAAAGAATCTTGCCACTTCCTAATATTCAGAACTGCGATCAGTTGGATGAGCCTTTGAGTTCGTATTACCAGGATCAGTCGAATACTTTGCAAGTGGTTCATCCATTCACGCATATATAGAAAGGACGGTGCTTCTATGCGCTATTTTATCGGTATCGATATCAGTAAATTCAAACATACGGCTGCTGTAATTGATCAGGATGGTGTCGTTCATATCGAACCTTTTGACTTTGACAATGACATCATCGGGTTCAATTCTTTTTTTACTTCTGTTTCTTCCTTTATTCAGGATGATTTCATCATCGGCATGGAAGATACTGGGCACTATGCCGACAATCTTCAAAAGTTTCTCTTATCCAAGAATCTTAAGGTTGCCATGTTCAATCCATTGGCTACCAATCACATCCGTTTAGCCTTCAATCTGGCTAAGAATGATAGGCTGGATTCTCTTACAATTGCTTCGGCTTTAGCTATGCCTAGACTTTATAGAATCATCGAAGATGAGCATTTTACCTATCATGAGATCCGTGAACTGTCGCGTTATCATCAAAGCCTTTCGAAAACAATGAATCGCTATAAGAATCGTCTTCAGAAGTTTATTGATATCGCTTTCCCTGAATTCAATAAACTTTTTGATACAAAATACTCAAAAACTTATTTAAAGATTCTTAAAGATTTCCAAAGTGCTCAGAATATTGCCAATACAGATATACGGACACTTAGAAAAGCTCTTTTATCAAAAGGAAGATGCGTTTCCATTACGGCTGAGGAACTGAAATCTGCTGCCAGGGATTCTATTGGTCATTCCCATATAGCACTTGATCTGGAGATACAGCAGACAGTTGAAATGATCGAAAAGATTGATTCCAATCTGAATATAGTGGATAAAAAAATAGAAGAATTCAGTCTGCAGCTAAACTCTCCTATCCTTGCCATCCCTGGTATCTCACACATATCAGCGATGTCCATCCTGTCCGAACTTGGTGACTTCACCCAGTATGAAAGTGCTAAGAAGATCATCAAGCTGTCAGGAACCAATCCATATATCTATGAATCTGGTACCTATAGTATGCCACGAACAAGGCTAGAAAAAAAGGGATCAAAATACTTAAGATGCACTTTATACAACATCATCCAGACCGTCATCAACAACAATCCAGTATTCAAGGATTATTATGACAGAAAGATATCTCAAGGAAAATCGCATCGATGTGCACAGGGGCATTGCGTGAGAAAACTACTCAGAGTCATCTATCATATCCTGACAACTGGATGTGAATTTGATCCGTCTCTTTTACGATAACCCGTCTATACAATCAATCGTATAAAAAGGCTATTTTCCGATAGTTCTTTTTAGTGTACACATATTTACAATTTCAAAGATCAATACAACCTTTAAAGTCTAGTTTTATATTTCATACTTTTTCATCGCTTAGTACTTGACTTTATATATAGTTGTCTTTCTTTAATTAAATTTATTATATCATAGTAATGAAATGTTTGTATGACAAAATCGTAACTACAGAATCATACAAGAAAATGATTTTGTAACCAAAATCATATGCAAATAAGCGACTCCCTATCTGCATACCCACCTGCCTTTCTAGCGGCGTGGTTCCACCGGCACCTTCACATCTCCTTCTTTTGCTCCTCTCTGAAGCGTAAGGCATTGGCGAAATGTTCCAGTGTCAGCTTATTATTTTTTTCCAGCAGGATTCCATCCCTTTGCCATGCTTCCATCAATATATAAAAAAGAAGCAAACGCTTCTTATTTAACTGCTTCCTTTAATGCTTTGGCAGCCTTAAAACCAGGAGCCTTTGTTTCAGGAATCTGGATTGTTTCTTTTGTTGCAGGATTGATTCCTGTACGTGCAGCACGAGTCTTAACCTCAAATTTTCCAAATCCACTGATATCTACTTTATTTCCTTCTACTAATGAAGCAGTAATTGTATCAAATACTGTTTCAACGGCTACAGTAGCATCTTTTTTAGTCATATCCAATTTATTTGCTACTACATCAATCAAACTTTTTTTGTTTAAAACTTCACTCATTTAAATTACCTCCGTGACAGGGGTATCATACCATTATCACAAACATTATTCAATCATTTTTAAGAATTTTCATAAAATTTTCACATTAAAGAACTATTGCGATAACATTGCCTTTTCCTTTATTAACAAGTTTTGTCAAAATATCCTGAAGACGAACCCGAGCAGTCTCTGGAATCATAGATAATTTCACATTTAAACCGTCTTTGATCAAGTCGGAGAGCTTGCGTCCAAAAATGTCTGATTCCCAAATCGTTTGCGAATTTTCACTATCTCTTGTAAGATAGCTGATTAATTCCTCACTTTGTAGTTTAGATCCTATGATTGGTTCAAAGCTGCTTTCTACATCTACTTTGATCATATGAATACTTGGGGCAACCGCTTTAAGTTTGACACCATATCGATTTCCCTGCTTGATAATTTCAGGCTGTGAAAGTTCAATATCATCTAAAGAAGCACTGGCAAAACCATAACCGGTTAATTTGACCATTTTTAGGGCATTGGAAACAGCATCATATTCTTTTTTGGCTTTTGAGAAATCCTGCATCATTGAAAGCAATGAAGCTTTATCTACCACATCTATTTGAATGATTTCCTTCAATATTTGACTGTATAATCCCTTTAATACTTGTATTTCAACATTTACATTACCACTTCCAGGATCAATGCTTGCTAAATGAGACGATTCTATATATTCATTCTGATTTAAAGCTAATGTTAATGTTTCAACTTCTTTTAGTTTTTCGATAATTGACATTCCCTGCTGGATTGAATCATTAATTGTTTTTTTCAGCCAATGATTTTTATCAAGTACATCGACCCAAGCTGGAAGCTGAATACTGATCTGTGCAACCGGAAATTCATATAACGCTTCTTTTAGAAGGTGCAAGATATCGCTTTCTTCCAAACGATTGACAGCTAAAGCAAGTACTGGTGCATGTACTTTTTCTTTTAACTTTGCTACAACATTTTCGCATTGCACAGATGATGGATTTTTTGAATTAACGATGATAATAAAAGGTTTGCCTATTTGATCTAATTCTTCAATGACTTCCATTTCAGCTTGAAGATAGGCTTCTCTTGGTATATCGGTAATAGAACCATCACTTGTTATAACGATACCAATCGTTGAATGATCCTGAATTACTTTCTGAGTACCTGCTTTGGCAGCTTCGTCAAATGGAATTGCATCATCAAACCAGGGAGTTCGTACCATTCGTATTCCATTTTCATCTTTATAACCTTTTGCTTCTTCGATTACATAACCTACACAGTCTACAAGACGTACATTTACCTTAAAGCCATCATCAAATTCAATCTGGGCAGCACTGTTGGGTACAAATTTGGGTTCTGCTGTTAAAATGGTTCTTCCTTCTCCAGATTGTGGCAATTCATCAGTCATACGAGCTTTTTCATATTCATCATGTACGTATGGAAGAACAGCTTTTTCCATAAATTTCTTAATAAAGGTGCTTTTACCTACACGCACGGGTCCAACAACTCCTAGATATATGTCACCGCCACACCTTTGCGCAATATTTTTATAGACGTCAAGTGTATTCATATCAATCCTCCTAGTCACTAAACTTTATGAGGATTAGGTGTCCTTTATTACAATAAAAAGCAGATTACTCTGCTTTTAGTTCTCTTAACATTAAATCTTTAGCACTTTGCGAAGGTTTTTTATTTTCATAAAGCACTTGATAGATCTCATCAACGATTGGCATTTCAACATGAAGATCTTTTTTTAGCTTATAAAGAACCTGTGTAGTACGAATACCTTCGACTGTCTTATGGTTATTATCCCAATAAACTTGTGACGTATCTGCTTTTCCAATCTGATAACCAGCCTCAAAATTACGGGAATGAGTACTTGTACAGGTTACGATGAGGTCTCCCATACCTGTCAGCCCCATAAAAGTCTTCTCCTGGCCGCCACTGGCAACCCCAAAGCGGATCATCTCAGCAAGTCCACGAGTGATCAGAGCAGCCCTAGTGTTGTCCCCATAGCCAAGCCCAGCAAGCATGCCGCTAGCTAATGCAATTGAATTTTTGGTAGCAACACCTAATTCGCTGCCGATTTCATCACTTCCGGTATAAACTCTAAAATAATTGTTAGAAAATACATTCTGCACTGTTTTCGCATCTTCTTCATTTAAGGAAACAGCACAAACGCTCGTAAGCATGCGAATCACAACTTCTTCTGCATGTGAAGGACCAATCAGCGAAACGACACTACTTAATTTTTCTTTATCAAAAGCAGCACGAATTGCTTCCGACATCCGTTTTCCTGTAGCCGGATCAAATCCTTTAGAAGTATTTACCAGAATAACTTTTTTAGTCAGATACGGTTGTATCTGTGTACAAACCTGGGCAGTTACAGCACTTGGTACAGACATAACGACAAGATCCGCATCGCTAACTTTTGAAATATCTAAAGTTCCTTTTAAATGTTCATTTAAAATAACATTTTCAAAATATTTAGAATTTGTATGTGAATCATTGATTTCATTAATTTCATCTGCATTATTACCATAAATCAAAACATCATGTCCGTTATCCACACAAATCTGTGCAAGAGCACTTCCCCAGCTTCCACTTCCAATTACAAATACTTTCATCTTATTTCTCTCTTTCTCTAGCAATGATACGTAATGTCGTACCAGTAAAATTAAAGGCTTCCCGAAGCTTATTTTCTAAGAATCTCTTATAAGAGAAATGCAAAAGCTCCGGATCATTGACAAACAAAATAAACGTTGGCGGTGCAATACCAACCTGTGAAGCATAATAAATACGCAATCGCTTGCCGTTATGTGTCGGTGGCGGAGTCATCAATTGGGCATCCATGATGACCTCATTTAATACGTTTGTCTGGATACGCATCAGCGAATAATCATGAACCTCATCGATTAATGGCAATATCTGATGAACACGCTGTTTAGTCAGAGCACTGACAAATAAAATTGGAGCATATCCTAAATAGATAAATTCATTTCTGATTTTCTTTTCTATTTCAATTTGTGTATAGCTGTCTTTTTCCACACTATCCCATTTGTTGTATAAAATGATGATTCCCTTACCTGCCTCATGAGCATATCCGGCAACATGTTTATCTTGCTCACGGATACCGGTCTCACCATCTAAAACAACACAGACCACATCGCTTCTTTCAATAGCACTCATCGCACGCAATACAGAATATTTTTCAATATTTTCGTAAATCTTGCCTCTTTTTCGGATTCCTGCTGTATCAATGACAACATATTCCTTGCCTTCATATTTAAAAGGTGTATCAATAGCATCTCGAGTAGTGCCTTCAATATTTGAAACGATCGTTCTTTCTTCATTTAAAATAGCATTAACCAATGAACTTTTACCGACATTAGGACGACCAATGAAAGCAAAGGAAGTAATTCCTTCATAATCCCTTCGATTTTTTTCAGGAAAAGTCTTAACAAGAGCATCTAGCATATCACCAATACCAATGCCATGAACTCCACTTACCGCAATTGGATCACCCAATCCAAGGCTATAAAATTCATAAATATTTGAAAGAAGATGGTTATCATCAATTTTATTCACCGCTAAAATAACCGGTTTTTTAGAACGTATCAGCATTTTCGCAATATGTTCATCATCACGAGTAACACCTTCTATTCCATTTACGATAAAGATAATTGAATCAGCTTCTTCAATCGCAATTTCTACCTGCATTTCAATTTCTTTTTGAAATGGCTGATCTGCTAATTGAATACCGCCTGTATCGATAACTCTAAACTCCTTCGTCAGCCATTCTACTTTCCCATAGATACGGTCACGGGTCACACCCGGCGTATCCTCAACAATACTTTTTCTTTCCCCAATGATTCGATTAAAGATCGTACTTTTTCCGACATTAGGTCTTCCTACAATTGCACATACACCATTAATCATATACGACTCCTAAACGATCCAATTCGTTTTTGATTTTTGAAACAACTTCATCAATGGTTAGATCAGAGCTATCTATTTCAATGGCATCTTCCGCTTTTTTCAAAGGAGAATGTTCACGATGCATATCCTGATAATCTCTTCTTTCAATATCTTTGATGATTTCATCCCTGTCAAAATCAATTCCTTTTTCTATGTATTCTTTTATCCTTCGTTCAGCTCTGGCACTAGCCGATGCAACAAGATAAATTTTTAACTCTGCATCCTTTAAAACAACGGTTCCAATATCTCTGCCATCAAGAATATACCCTTTATTTTTAGCAATCTGCTGCTGAAGCTCAACCAGGCATTCACGCACTTTAAGATGTCTGCTAACACTGCTGGCACCCATGGAAATATCATTAGTACGGATCTTTTGAGAAACATCTTCATGATCCAAATAAACATTGCCATTTTTATCAAAGTCAATTTTCATGTTTTTGATCATTTCTGCCAGTTTTTCTTCATCATTCCAGTCAATGCCTTCTTTTTTTGCCTTATACGCTACACAGCGATACATGGCACCAGTATCTAGATGAGAGTAACCTAATAATTTAGCACATTTTTTAGCGATGGTACTTTTCCCAGCCGCACTCGGACCATCAATTGCAATATTAATTCGCATGCAACCTCCTCTTAAATTCTTCCACTGTTACGAAGAATCATAAACACAGTAAATCCGATCACCGCAAATAATGCGATGACTAGAATTAACAAGATGATATTTAAAAGACGATTGGTCTTATCGATATCGCTGCTTAATTCATTCATTTCTTCTTCCTGCTGTTCGATTTTGATTTTCATTTGCTGTGTCTGTTCATTCAACATCTGGATATGCTGAGCAGCTACAAGATCTTCGGCCGTTTCTTTTTCTTGTTCTTCAGTCTTTTCGTCCTCAATTGTTTCTGAAATTGGGGTTTCTTCTGCAGGTTCAACTTTAGTCACATTCATGCCTGATGTATTTTCTTCTTTAAGCAATTCCTGGATTTGCATGGCAATTTCTTTTTTTGACTGAGCAAGCGTATTTTCAGCCACTTTTGGTTCCTCTTCAATAGGCTTGATATAATCTTCTCTTCTTAAACGAGCCGGATTTTTCAGCTGATTTAAAATATCAATCTCAGTAATATCACTTTGCAAGAGTCCTTTTTCACGATTATACTGCTTTACATCTCGAATCAGATCATCCATATATTCATTTACAAAGGTATCTGAATCTTTTTTTGGCAATGAAAATTCCCTCTCTCTGCGTGGAGGTGTATCTTCAGAAAGCTCCATCTTCTTGAACAGAACAGGATTACTTTTTTCTGTACTATTTTCATCAATTGTATTAGTATCGATCTGACGACGCAGATTTTCATATTTTTTCACTCTGGATAATTTTTCCATAATGGCCTCCTCAACTCTCTTTATTATAACAAATTTCAGTCTCTATTGATATGAATTTTTATTTTTATTTCAATATAACTGCTGATAACTTCTTTTGTCCCACTTCTGATAAAAATAGAAAATGATTAAAAATAAGATACCTAAAAGTAAAATTAAGATCCATACGAAATGAATCGAATAAGCATCTACTAAAGAGCCGACAGTTACATTGCCTAATGAACCAATCACCATAGATGTAATATTTTGAAGAGAGAGGATACGTCCCCGATGGGTTGATGGAATTCTTTTGGTAAGATAAGGTGCCGATGAAATCGTACATATAATCTCTCCGAAAGTAAATAAGATCATTGAAATCACACATAAATAGAACTGATCATAAATAAAGATATAAAAAGAAAGAGCAAAAATTTCTAAAAAGTTCCCCAAATATAAACGAAAAATATCTTTCCAGTTCAGAAATATCCTTGTTAAGACAGGTGTGCCAAAAATTACCACAATTGCATTGATACTTGTCAGAAAGCCAAAATATAAGGCACCTTTTTTTAAAAAGGCATCTTCTAAATGAAGGGGTATCAAAAAATTAAATTGTGCATAGATCAAACCACTGATACTTGCAATCAAAAAATAAAAAAGCAGGATCTTTCTTTTTAAAAGTACTTTCCATAAAGCACCGCTTTCTTTTTTCTCATAAATTCCTTCTTCGTCATTGGTTTCTTTTTTAATATCTTTTACAAGGAAGAAGATAAGGATCGTTGAAGAAAAATCAGCTAACCCGCTAATTATAAACGCAAGACCAAGATGATTTTCAAATAGCAGACCACCCATAGTCGGTGCTAATACAAGTCCTAAATTCATTGAAAGATAACTTAATGAATATGCCTTTTCACGCTCATCAGCACTTGTCAGATCAGCAATCAAAGAATCAAAGCTTGGACCTTCCATCTGCTGAAAAATACTTCCTAGTGCATAAATCAGAATCGTCATGATAGATAATTCCATGAATCCACATACAAGAAAACATGCAACACCTAAAAGATCCAATATTACGATCATCGTTTTTTTATTATATCGATCTGCGAGTTTTCCACCTAACAGATTACAAGGAATCATGATGAATGAAAGTACCATCATATAGAGTCCAATCTGGGAAGCATCAAAGCCAAGTTTATTTTTTAATATCAAAGTAAGCATTGGCCATATCAGTGATCCCATCGATGTAACAATTCTTCCAAAACATAAAATATAGATTTCTTTTTTTAATCCGCCATACATAGCAAAAAGCTGTTTTACTGCATTCATATGCATATTCTATCATAATGCACAAAAAAAAGGAATCTAACGATTCCCTAGTCTTTAGCCCTTCCAGAATATTTTCCATCTATTGTTGTTACTAACACTGTTTCACCTTCATTGATGAAAAGAGGCACACGAATATTTAATCCTGTTTCTAAAACAGCATTTTTCTGAGCACTTGTTGCCGTATCACCTTTAACTGCCTGCTCTGCTTCTGTAATCGTTAAAGCCACCTTATCAGGTAAGATGACTCCTAATACTTCTCCCTCATATAAAGAAATATTCACATTTGTATTTGGTTTGATGAAATTTAATTCCCAAGTCAGTCTTTCCATTGGAATTTCAAGCTGTTCATATGTTTCATTATCCATAAAGATGCAGTTGGTTCCATCATCATATAGGAATTGCATCTCTCTTTTATCGATATGAGCCTGTTCTACTTTATCGCCCCCTGTAAAAGTCAGATCAGAAATCGTCCCTGTACGAAGATTTTTACTCTTGACCTTCACAATCATTTGGCGCATAGCTGTCTTGTTATGAGAAACTTCAAGAACCGTATAAATATTATTTTCATACTCAATTGCAGTACCTGGTTTCAAATCATTTACAATAATCATAGTTTTTCTTCTTTTCAATATCTTCTTTTATTGTAATGAATTTATGCCTTTTGTCAATCTTTTTGAAAGGATTTGATCTGAATTCTTTGAGAACATCCAACATTAACAGCAGCGATAAAAATAGCACTAAATAAGATCATGAGCTGATCCGAGTTCAATGCAATATGAAACAAAAGACACAATAAATAAAAGATAAACATAAAACATATCGAAAACATCAGATCTTTGAATTCAAGCATCCGGCCATTTATTTCATAATATTGAATGATCATCATCTGATACAATGAAAATAAAAGAATGATCAATAAGATAGAGATCTCAAAAAAGCCAGCCATAATAAAAGGTATCAAGATAAGCGATAATAAAATAGAGGCAGCAATATTTTTCCACATACTGATAGTATGTTCATTCATCATAAACATATTCTATTGAAGCGATACATAAATAAACTTCATCATATTGAATGATCATCTGAAAATGAACTTTTCCACTAAAATCAAGCGTACACTGGCTATCCTCATAAACTGCATTCACTGTAATTCCTTTTTCCTCAAAAACAAAATCTTCACAACACTGATCATAAAATTCGTTTTTGATGCGTCGAATTACTTTGATCTTAACCACTTCAAGATCAGCATCCATATTATTTAAGGCCGTAAGATGAGCTAATTGTAGAGAAAAATAAATACCTAAGGCTGCTAATAGATTGAAAAGACCTAGAGTGAGTATCAACGCATTCCCTTTTTCAGTTGCAGCCAAGAAAGCGTTCTTTTCTTTTATTATTCTTTTCATAACTGATATAAAAGCAGTCTTTTTTCTGCGTAAAATAACTCTTTTCAATATCTTCCATATAGATTACATAACCATCTTTACGTACAATTCTATTTTTCTCTAAAACAAGACTTGCTTCTTTTTCAAAATAAAAGAAATTTAATTCATCTTCATTATATTGAATCTCACTGGCATAAAGAAGAAGCTGACGAAGCTGATATAAGGCAATCTCATCTTCAATATCCACATGAATATCTTGAAGACGATGGATAAGAGGGATAGACATAGTTAAAAGAGCCATTGAAAGTGAGAAGATAAAAAGGCTTAAAAGCATTTCAATCATCGTATATCCTTTACTGGTGGGCTTCTTCATATATCTGATCTTGATTGATCTCATACTGTTCGATCCTTTCAATATAACCGGTAATGATCAATAAATAATTGATGATAAGTAAGACGGCACTAAAAAAAAGTAAATTTTCTAGTAAGCTATGACCTTTTTCATTCATCGCTGATCCACCCGCTTCCAAGCTGAAAAACCGCTTCATATTCACCGCATCTCATCGTAAAAGCTTTTGAGATATTTCCTTGTTCATTGTAGTGAAAAATTATTGGATCACAGATAAGAGGTGAAATTACATACTCTTTATCATTAATGGTTACTTTGTTTTTATCGATTTGAATGTCATGCCTTTGCTGAAGGCGAATACTGTCAAGCTGACTTTGACGTAACAGTGCTTTTAATGCTTTAAAACGCAGATAAGAAGCGTCGGGGATATGTTTGATCGATAATAATGTCATGACGCTCACACATGAAAGCACCAATATCATTTCAATGAGCGTATATCCTTTATTCCTGAACACTTGCCTGACCATTGACGATTTCGATCATAGAACCATTGGGGCAACGATTCTGCCCTTCCTTTAAATAACCCCCTTCAATGAGATCACTAATCGAATCAGGAGTCACGAGATTTTCAACTTCATAAAGTAATATCTGTGAATCTACAACGCTAGTAAGAGCTTCGCATCCTTTTGTTTGGATGATCTTATTTTTTTGCTGGATATTAGGTAGGGTAATTAGAAAAATCAAAGAAATGACAGATAAAACAAGAATCATTTCTAACACAGTAAAGCCTTTTTTCATATCATTTTCCTCCTTTTACATTTGATGAATCATATCTAATGGCAGTAATAATAACTGATAAATAGATATAACAAGAATTGCAATTAACATATAAGCCATTCCACTGACAATTTTTGATGATATCTTTAATAATTTCTTAAATTCATTTCTTTGAAATTCACAGTAATCATTTAAGATGTTTTCTAAATTTTGGGTATAATACCCCATTTTAAAAAACTGTTTAAAAGTTGAATCAAGATAAGACTGATTTTCAATTACACGCAGCATTTCTTCTCCCTGTTTTAATTTGAGCATCATATCTTGGATATTGATCTGAAGGAAGGTATTGTTTTTTAGTTTTGTCAGAGATTCTAGAATCTGCTTGGTCGAATAGCCTCTTTTCATGAGAATCAGTGCATGAAGTGCAAAATCATAAGAGATGATTTTTTTAATCAGAAAAAAATGTCCAAGATAGTTAAGATAAAACTGCTGATAATTTTCTTTCTTGCATTTTTTCATGATCAGAAGAAATATCAATAAAAATGATCCAATCACAAATAAAGCTACAACGATGCTTAAAATGAAATATAAAAGCTGATGAAGCTGAAATCCCTTTTGAGCATCGATCATCATGCTTAATTGAGGATAGATTTGTATTTCAAAGAAAATAAAGACCATTAATGAAAAAAATAATACAAATAATGGATAAGTAGTTTCTTTTAACCAATTTTCACGCATTTGCTTTTTGACTTTATGATATTCGTAAGCAGAGAGAATTGCCTGATCTAAGGAAGAGATTTCCATAAAAAACCGGAGGGATGTGTAAAAAGGATCCTTCGAATGAAAATCAATGAATTGTTGAAAATCATTTCCTTGTTCTAATTGCTTCTCAATTTCTTCATAACGTCCTAGAATCATAAGTGATGATGAAAGGGAATATCCTTTATGTAGAAGAAGTGAAATTTGAATGAGATCTTCTTTAGAAATCGTTGAGGTCGATCTTCGCATCACTTGGACGAATGATTTTCTTTCTGATGGCTTCTCTGATTTCATCTTGAATCGTTTTATGATTTTCATTTTTGCCATATTCAAGGTAATTCTGAAGCTCTTGCCGGTCAAGAATTTCATAAATGCAAATTCGCTCCTTTCTTTTGATATCAGGATAAAGACGCTGATTGACAACTGCTGTAAGCGTCTCTTTTAAATTGGAAGTAGAAAGTCCTAATTCTGAGAGTCTTTTTATAGCTTCTGTAGCACTTTTCGCATGGATCGTAGAAAATACCAAATGACCACTCAAAGCAGCTCTATAAACCATTTCTGCACATTTTGGATCTCTAATCTCACCGATCATGATCACATCCGGATCATGGCGTAATAACTGTTTGATACCTTCCTCATATGTAAAGTTCATTTTCTCATTGACTTGCAGCTGAAGATAATTAGAATTCACGATTTCGATAGGATCTTCCAAAGTAATGATTTTTAATTTCTTTTGTCTGGCAATTTCTTCAAGCAAGGCATGTAAGGTTGTAGTTTTACCACTTCCAGTTGGTCCACTGAATAGAATCAGACCACTCCTTAAAGAGCACCAGCGCTTAAATTGAGCATTCTGTGTTTTCTTTGTAGAACATTGGTGAATGGATATCGGCGGATGATTATTTAAAATACGTAAAACTCCTGTTTGACTCTGATAAGAAGAAATACAAGAAAAACGAAAATAATAATTTTTATCTTGAAAGTTCATCTGAAAGGTACCAGATTGTGGAATCGCTAAATTACCTAAATCAAGATTTGCACAATATTTTAGATACTGAAATAATGCCTCAATTTGTTCATCCTCAAATGATTTAAAACCACTAATGCCACGCATCTCACAAGAATTTCTCCTATTTGAAATCAAAAAATGAATATCTGTAGCCTTTACTTTTTGTGATTCAAAAATCAAACGATACAATATCTTCTTCATAATCCCTCCTACTATTATATATGCATCAAAATCTCATTTTTCCCAAAAAAAAAGACAGTATTTTAATTACCGTCTTAAAGTTCCTTTAAATAGGGATTATTCTTAAATTCATCATAAAGAGTCGTATTCTCGCCATGACCGCAATAAATTTTATAATCTTTATTAATTTTTGAAATCTTTTTTAATGTTGCCTTCATCTGAGAAAAACTTCCTCCATAAAGATCACATCGACCGATACCTTCCTTAAACAAAACATCACCACAGAACATTAAATCATCGATCATCAATAAAACGCTTCCTTTGGTATGACCGCTAGCTTCCATCACCTCAAACTCAAAGTTACCTATTTTTGTTATCGGCTGATAATGATGCACGGGTGTCTCTATGGTAAAAGGCTCTATCATGATACTCGCATTCTTTTTGCTATCTCTTAGCATTTCTTCATCTGCTTCTGAAATATAGACATCACAATGCAACTGTTTAACTAATGCATCCACTGCTTGAATGTGATCAAAATGACCATGTGTCAGACAGATTGCATCAACATGACAACTGCCAACTTCTTTTAATATCCGTTTTGGATTTGCAGCTGGATCAAAAATAATACAATGTTCCTTTTCTTTTAAGATATAAGTATTGGTAGATACGTTTCCCAATACAAGACATATTACTTCTTTCATAGCTCATAATATAAAAAAAGCCAATAAAGGCTTTCTTTATTTCTTCTCCTTATGTTCAGTTTTTTTATTACATCTTGGGCAATATTTGTTTACTACCATACGGTCAGGATTTTTCTTTTTATTTCTTGTTGAGATGTAGTTTTCTTCTCCACAGACTGAACATTTTAATGTTAAACGATCTCTCATATTTCCTCCTATTTATTAATTTGCCTACAAATTATAACACAGTATTTATTAAAATACCAGTGTTTATTTATAGGTTTTATAGTATTCAACCAACGCATCATATACAATAGACATGCAGACATTTGATTCCAGATTACCTGTAGACGAGGTTGGTGCTACACATGCAAAGGCAACAGTAGGATTTTCACTAGGTGCAAAACCGATCATGATCGAGTTAGAAGTATCATCACTGACTGTTCCCACTTCGGCAGTACCTGTCTTTGCAGCAATATCTTTATTTAATGATGCAAAGCCGGCACCACATGCACCCGAACTGATACATTGACGCATTCCCTCTTTGACACGTTCCAAATATTCTTCATTACCATTCAAAGTATCAATAACCTGTGTACCAAACTGTTCAACGATCGTTTCCTCATCATTGATTTCATAGATTTGTTTCATGAAATGTGGTTTTACCTTTACACCAGTACCAACAG
Organism: Traorella massiliensis; assembly: GCF_900104665.1. Taxonomy (GTDB): domain Bacteria; phylum Bacillota_I; class Bacilli_A; order Erysipelotrichales; family Erysipelotrichaceae; genus Traorella; species Traorella massiliensis. The sequence goes on from NZ_LT629969.1 coordinate 1,023,385, forward strand.
TTGATACGTATTGTAAAAGCTGAATAGGTGTATAACTTTCATACTGGCCAATTGAATAGTCAAGCAAATGTCCGGATGTATCATCACTTCCTGGATAACCACTCTCTTCATACGGAACATCTAATTGTGTTTCTGTACCTAAGCCAAACATACTGAAATATTTACGATAAAGTTCATATGCATTTTCTACATCAGGAAGATTTAATGCCCCATATGGTGTATAGTAACCGCCGCCAAGACGAATTGCGATATGGAACATATAAACGTTACTTGATTGACGAATTGCTTCAATATCGTTGATAAGACCTTTATTGTTATAACTTCCCTTTACAAGTCCGCCTGCAAAATACATCGTCGTATCGTTGATGACTTCTCCAGGTTCTACGACACCTTCATTTAGACCCATATATAAAACTGCTGGTTTTACTGAAGAACCTGGCAGAAAGCTTTGCAGATAGTTACCGCTGGCAAAAGGAATGAAGGATCCGTCATTCTGGATCTGTTGACCACTCATAGCTAGAATTTCACCATTCTGCGGATTCATCATCACTAAGAAGGCTTGTTTAAAGTCTTTTCGATATACATTACTACGTGCTTCCGTAAGATGTTCCTGTAGAATCGCATCAAACTTCTGTTGTAAATCAATATCAATCGTCAGCTGAATGTTATATCCTTTTTTACCTTCCTGAATAGTCGTAAAGATAGGACTTCCTGTATCTTCATCATAGGTAATCTGTTTAACTGTTTTTGTTCCGCTAAGATAATCTTCATACTGTTTTTCCAGTCCGCTTGTCCCAAAGCGATCATTCAATGCATAATCATTAGCCAGATAATAATCTTTACTTCCCTCTTCAAGACCTGTTGTAGAAACACGCCCAAAAACATCACGTAAAACACTGCCATAAGGGTAAACTCGTTGAGAATCCGTAGAAATATCAAACCCAACAAATTCTTCTTTATGTTCAATCAAATATGCCGTATTCTCTTCCGAAGCATTCTCCACTATAACAGCACTGCTGATCAGTGTTGCCTGTTCCATCTTATACATGACCGGCCAGGCAATATATTTTTGTTCATTTGTTAAATATCCTTTATTAGCGTCTTCTTCGCTTTGTTCTACATTTCTCAGCTCTTCGATCATATCCTGTGTGATCTTAGATATCTTGATAGAATACTGCTCGCTATCAGATAATGTTTTTTGTTCATCAGTTAATAAAGAAGCACCTTGATCATCAGCGACCATGATATAAAAATCTTTCCATTCTCTTTCTGTAATAGAATCGCTTTGAATATCAAACTGTTCTGCGAACTTATAAGCCAGCTGCCATTTGCTTTCACTATAAGAACTCAAATCCTTTTGAGGATAATACGTAATATTGACAATTTCCTCGCTTGTTACTAAAACATTGCCGTTTCGATCGATCATATCACCTCTTGGAGGCGAGGAAACCTGATTTTTTTGTGTGAAAGCAGCCAGCTTCACAGTATATTCATCCTGGGAGAAATACTGAATTTGAATCAGTCTTGCTGCAATCACAACAAAACAGGCAAACACTGATAAAATCAAAATCTTTGCCCTTTTATTAACGACTTTATTAAAATCCATATTGGACTTTAATAAATCTGAACTTCTTTTTCTGTTTCTTGCATCTAATTCTTTAAATGGATTTCTTAACATGAAAATATTATACATCATTCTTTTCATTCTTGCATCTAAAAAATTATGTGATATTCTATAAGTGAGGTGAAAATAATGACAAAACGTACAGATACAAGAGCTATTATGGTTAAAGACTTGCAAATTGGTCATCAAAATAAAATCATTATTCAATCTATGTGTAATACTAAGACAAGCGATATCGAAGCAACCGTTAATCAAATTCTTGCTTTGGAAAAAGCAGGCTGTCAGCTTGTTCGATTAGCTGTTGTCAGCATTGATGAAGCAAAGGCTATTTCTGAAATAAAGAAAAGGGTTCATATCCCTTTAGTGGCTGATATTCATTATGATTATCGTATTGCAATTGAATGTATTCATCAGGGTATCGACAAGATTCGTCTAAATCCGGGAAATATTGGATCTAAAAAAAATGTGCGCAAAGTAGTCGAGGAATGTAAAAAATATCATATTCCGATACGTATCGGAATTAATTCAGGATCATTGGAAAAAGATATTCATGATAAATATGGTAAGCCAACTGCCCAAGGAATGATTGAAAGTGCTCAAAGACATGTTGATATATTAGAAGAACTTGATTTTCATGATATTGCTCTTTCATTTAAATCAAGTGATGTTAATCTTTGCATCGAAACTTATGAATTAGCCTCTAAGACTTTCCCTTACCCTCTTCATTTAGGCGTAACCGAAGCAGGAACACTTTTTACTAGCTCCATCAAATCAAGCGCTGCCCTTTCTGTATTGCTTCATCAGGGAATCGGTGATACGATTCGTATCAGTGTCAATGGTGATCCTGTTCAGGAAATCATGATTGCTAAACAGCTTTTAAAATGTTTACATCTGATCGATCATGTTCCAAATCTAATCGCTTGTCCGATGTGTGGCAGAACAAGTTATGATATTGAAAGCGTCATAAAAGAAATTGAACCGTTTTTAATGAATATCAATGCAGATATTACGGTAGCTATCATGGGCTGTGCCGTGAATGGTCCAGGAGAAGCTAGACATGCGGATATTGCTATTGCAGGTGGCAAAGATGAAGGATTGCTTATAAAAAAGGGGCAAATTATCGAAAAATTACCAACCGAAAAAATGGTAGATCGTTTAAAAGAAGAAATTCTTAAAATGGAAAATGATTTAAATCATTAGTTAAAGACTGATAAAAGAGTTATAACTTTTTGTTAAATTCTAGTATCAGGTAATTTGTTATTCAACAATTAGATGATTTAGACAAATTCAGTTTTTATTCATCTAATTTCAATATTTATACTTTGTTATATCATAAAAGAGATGATACTTCTATGAATATTCCATTCATAGCTATCATCTCTTTATTTTTTTCCTTAAAACAGTCTATAATTTAATGATGTATTTCATATATTCATCTAAACTAAACTTTTAGTTACGAATTAAAACTATAAATACAATTATATTGGGAATCACAGCACATAAATACATTAAATATGTAAATAAAGGATATATACTGTTATTTGAAATATTAAAAACGGCTAAAAGTGCAAACAATAAAACAGCCGGTAACTGATATTTTACTTGTATTGAACGTAATTTATCATAGACTTCTCTTTTTTTTTCTTCCTGCAATAAAACAAGAAACAAGGGAAATTACAAAGAGAATAACAAATAATGAATGTAAAGTAAAATTCAATGAACCTATATGAAAAATAATCTTGTTCATAAGAATATACAGCCTCCTTTCTATCAGTCATTTTTGCTTATTCATAAATTTGCTGAAATTCTGCATATTTGATAGATACTCTAGTAAAAAGAATAAACATATTAACTGCCATGCATAGAAGTAAATGCATTTTCAGAAAACAGATAGTTTATCAATTTTTCTTTGAATTATATAAAAATTATATAGAATCTTATTCAACAAATTATCTCACAATTTTAATTGTTAACTTTATAAAATAAATTTCACCATATCAATCATTCCCCTTTCATTTTTCATCATAATTTTATCATATTGCAATTTATTTTGTAAACACTACCACGCGAAATGTCGAGGAATGGAAAACATACTATTCTATGCTGAAATTTAAAAATATTGAGAGAAGTTCATTTAAAAATTCAACGGAGTTAAATATACTCCGTTGAATTTCGTTATTCTTTATGTTCTTTTTACTTGATATTAATAAATTGTTTATTTCTTAACATCGAAATTTCTTCCTTATATGGAGGTTTTTTTTCAATATAAGGAGTTTCTAAGATAATAGGTATGTTTTCCAATAAAGGGTGATGGGCAATCTGACAGAGCTTTTCAAAGCCTATGGCACCATGTCCTAAGTTTTCATGGCGATCTTTACGAGCACCGCAACTGTTTTTAGAATCGTTTAAATGGATCACCTTTAAATATTTTAAACCGATGATATCATCAAACATTTTTAATATATGATCAAAATCACTTAAATCATAACCAGCATCATGAATATGACAGGTATCTAAGCATACTCCTATCTTGCTAGAATGTACACCATCGATCATTTCTTTAATTTCTTCAAACGAACGTCCACATTCACTTCCCTTGCCAGCCATTGTTTCTAAGCATAACGTACATTGTTGCGTATCGTCAAGAGCTTCATTCAATCCTTGAATGATACTTTGAATACCAATATCACTTCCTGCATTTACATGACTTCCCGGATGTAAGATCAAATATGGTGAACCAATCGCATCTGTACGTATGATTTCATTTTTTAAAAGTTCTATACTATTGGCAAAGGTTTGCGGATTGAGCGTATTTGCCAGATTGATCAGATAAGGAGCATGCACCACGACATGATCCATTGAAAGATGATTTTCCTTTAATAGAGCTTTCGCTTCATCGATCTTTAATTTTTCAATAGGAACCCTTCGGCCATTTTGGGGCGGTCCAGTATAGATCATACAGGCATTCGCTCCATAGCTAAGCATTTCTTGAATGCTTCCTAAAACATAATGAGGCGATGACATCGATACATGAGAACCAAGAATCATTCTTCACTACCTCTTTTTTGAATCTGTAAAGCAATCGCTCTTTCTTTCTTTTGTTTTCTGATGTCCTCTTGAATCATGGCTCGTTTTGCCTTGCGCTTCAGTTTTTCAACTTCCTGCTTACGTTTTTTCTTATATCCGGGTTTTACTACTTTCTTCTTGCGATGAACGATCATGCTGACTTTTTTATCAAGCTCCGTTTGCTTACGCTCTTTAGGCTGATTTTTATCTTTTAAAGTGATCCATTGACCATCTTTGATATTCATATACTGAAAATGAATACCTTTATTCGTCAGCTGACGGATGGCAGGTTCATCTTCTTTTTTATAAAGAGAGTAACATACACCGCTCATTCCTGCTCTTCCACATCTTCCGGCACGATGAATATAGAAGTCGATTTCACTTGGAAATCCTAATGAGATAACATGGGAAATCCCTTTAATATCAATACCTCTGGCAGCGATATCACTGGCAACGATATAAGTCTTATCCAGGTTCATAAGATTTTTCATGGCATTCTTACGAGCTCGAGAAGGCATATCACCATGAAGCTCAATTAAATCATAGCCATGATCACGCATTTCCTGAGCCACCTTGGCAGCTTCACTTCGTGTATTCGCAAAAATAAGACATACATATGGTTTAAATCCCTTTAATACTTCTAAAAGTTTCTCATGATATTCCTGATGCTTACATGGAATGCAGATATGATCAATTTTTGGGGCGCTGATATGCGTATCATTTTCGATTTTTACAGTAACAGGATTATGCATATATTTCTTTAAAAATAACTGCAAAGCCTGAGGTACCGTAGCACTGAATGAAAGCATCTGCAAGTCTTTACGCATTTTAGATGCAAAAGCATCAATATCCTCAAGGAAGCCAAATTCAAGTGTCATATCTGCTTCATCAATGACCAGAAGCGAAGCCTTTTCAATACGAAGTGTTTTTTCTTCCAGGAAAAGATCTTTGATTCTTCCAGGAGTACCGATCACTACATGTGGCTGTACCTTTAATGTACTGTTTTGTTTATTTTTATCAATCCCGCCACTGATCAGACGTACCCGGCAGCCTTCTAATGCATCAGAAAGATCAGCAGCACGCATATATAGCTGCAAAGCCAACTCACGAGTAGGCGCCGTAATGACCACCTGAACTTCGTTTTTAGAAGGATCGATTCTTTCGATGATCGGAATTAGAAAAGCATGAGTCTTTCCGGTTCCGGTATCACTGATGCCGATGACGTCCTTTCCTTTGCATACCAGAGGAATGACTTTCTGCTGGATGGGGGTTGGAGCTATGAATCCGTTATGTTCGATAAAATCTTTAGTTGTTTGTTTAAATGTATAATCTGAAAATTTACTCATAACTTTTCTCCTTTTTATCGTTTCTAATTATAACATAATTTGTCAAGATATGATATGATGATGACGAGGTGAAATCATGGAAGTAATTACGCTTACCCCAAGAGGCTACTGCAAAGGTGTTGTAAATGCAATCGAAACTGCGAAAAGAACTAGAAAACAGCATCCCAATGAACCCATTACGATTTTAGGTATGCTGGTTCATAATCGTTTTGTCGTAGAAGCTCTTCAAAAATATCAAATCAAAAGTGTAGATACTGCTGGAAAGACACGTTATGAGCTTTTAGATGAAATAAATGAAGGATTTGTCATCTTTACAGCTCATGGTGTTAGTGATCGTGTTCGTGAAAAAGCAAATGCCAAAGGATTAAAGATCATTGATGCAACATGTGAATATGTTTCCTTTATTCATTCTTTGATCAAAGATAAATTAAGCGAAGGATATACCATTGGTTACATTGGAAAAAAGAATCATCCTGAAAGTGAAGCAGTGCTTGAAATCAGTGATAAAGTTCATCTGATTGAAACTGAAGCCGATTTAATATTCAATGATGAAAAACTTTTTTTCACGAACCAGACGACCCTTTCATCCTATCAGACGGCAGCCCTTTATGAAACGATTGTTAAAAAGTATCCTAATGCAGTTATCAGCAATGAAATCTGCAATGCTACCCGATGCCGTCAGCAGGCAGTCATGGAGCTTGAAAAAGTAGATGCTTTGGTCGTTGTCGGTGATCCTAAAAGCCACAACACTCAAAAGCTTGCTCAATTAGCTCAACAAAAAGCAGCACATGTCTTTTGTGTTGAAAATCTAGATGATTTATTAAAAGAAGATCTGCATTCATTTCAAAAAGTAGCTGTTACAAGTGGTGCTTCAACACCTACTAAAATTACTCAGCAGATCATCCATTATTTACAAACAAAAGAAATCATTCCTTTGAAAACAGAAGATATCATTTAAAGGGGCTGTAACGAGAAATGATTGATTTCTCGATTATTAAAAAGTCCTAAATATCAAAAAAAGAACCGTAATATTTGGATAAAATCTCCTCATATTACGGTCTTTTTGGTATAATTGTTTGTGTACCAATACCTAGTTAATTGTAACGCAATTCAGCCATCTTTGCAATTCCCTTTGAGTTTTGTTTATGAAGATTCTATCGCTAAAGATGATATCTCCAGAACAGTGAAAGAAGTCGTAGAAGGAGTGAATATTTTAAAGTATGTCGATTTCTCTCATCGCAACTCTTATGGATATGATGGTATGAAAATGCTTGAATGTGTTTTGCTCGCTTTCGCTTTGAAAGGCTATGCCTCTGTGCGCGAGCTTGAAGATTTATGTAAGTATGATATCCGTTTCCAGTTCATCATGAACGGACAGACACCTTCCCATATGGCTTTTCATCGTTTTATCCACGATGATCTTCTTATGCCTGTTGAGGATCTGTTCGTCGAATTCAATAAATATTTTGAATCTCATGATGATATTGATACGGATGTTTTATATATTGATGGAACAAAATTTGAAGCCAACGCTAATAAAATGACTTTTGTCTGGATGAAGGCAACCAGGAAATTCAGAGAAAAGCGCTGGAAGAAGATCATGAAGAGAATCATATCTTTTAATATCTATTGTAAGAATGAATCTATTCCTGTGCAGCTGTCCGTATTGAAAGAATTCTCTTTTGAATATATTTGTGAAATTACCAAAACGATTGAGAAGATCATGAATCAGAAAAATATAGAACTAAAAAGCGGCAAGGGGCAGCGCAAGCATCCTCTTCAAAGATTCAAAGAAGAATTTGAGGAAGATGCCGAGAAGATTTTAAAATATGCCGTATATTATACGATTGCGGACGGACGAAACAGCTTTTCTAAAACAGATCATGATGCCACATTTATGCATATGAAATATGATTACTACAATCATACCAATGTGTTCAAGCCTGGATATAATGTACAGATGGGAAGCAGTGAAGGATATATCCGCCATATCTATGTATCGAGTGATGCCAATGATGTCAACACATATATTCCTTTTATGGAAGGATATCATATGGCCTACGGGAAATATCCATGCAAGACACCCGCTGACGCTGGATATGGAAGTTTTGAAAATTATTCATACTGTAAGGAACATGAGATCGATCTGTATATGAAGTACAGCACATTAAGAAAACAGCAGGAGGAGCTGAATGATAAGAATCGGTTTAAAAGTTATCGGATGCAGCCTGATGAAAATGGACAGATCCTGTGTCCTGAAGGGAAGGAATTTACTTTAGAAAAAGAAACCATAGATACAGCAGGACAATACAGAAAGAAACTTAAACATTACAGGAATGAACATTGCGCAGATTGTCCATTCCGATCAAAATGCACCAAATCAAAACAGGGACGAACGCTAACGATCAATGAAGAACTCATAGAATATCAGAATGAGGTACTGACTAATCTTTCTAGCGATGAAGGGAAAGAATTGATGAAACAGCGAAGCATACAGGCAGAAGGAATTTTCGGTCAGATCAAGCAGGACAATAATTATGCAAGACTATGCCGTCGAGGCAATCCCGGGGTAAAATTAGAACTTCTACTGGTATCCATGGGCCATAATTTACGCAGATATCATACACGGAAAAAGCAGAATGAGCATAAACTGATGGCTTAAGACGAAAAACAGATCAAAAAAAATACGAAAAAACAAAGAGTTGTTTTTAGTGCGCCCAAAAAACCTCTCAAAAATCAAAATAGTCAGGGAAAATAATGAAACTGGACTACAAATACGAAAAAAGAGCTATAACGCTCTCAGTAATCTTAAAAAGTTACTTATTCGTTACAGCCCCTTCCTTTGAATCATTTTGAGAAGCTGGGTAAGCTCATCCATTTGTTTCTGATCATGTATATTCTGAAGGATTTCTTGAATTTTTTGTTTACGAAACTGCCAATATTCTTTAAAAACAGATCCCTGTAAATACTTTCCAAAAATATAATCTTCTTCGCTATAATCATCATGTCCATGCTGAACAACTAATATTGTATAAAAATGTCCTTCATGAATGATTCTTTCATCTGTGATCTTCATATCATGAGCAATGAGCCATTTTCTCAGATCATAGACATCACCATTAATTTGCAGGATAAAAGACTTAAACTGACTTAAATCACGATCTTCAAGAATTGCTTTGAGTGTTTCAAAGCCCATGCCGCTAATAACACATACATCAGCATCTTGAGGTACTTTTTCCAGTCCATTTGAAAGCACAGGAAAAACACGATCTTCACAATTCATGTCACGAATCGTTTTCTTCGCATTTTCTAATGGACCTTGAGCAATATCACAGGCATAACATTTTATAGCTTTGCCGTGAAGAACCGCTAAGGTACTTAAATAGGCATGATCACAGCCAATATCTGCGACAATGCTGCCTTCTGGTATCAGCTTTTCTATTTCCCGAATTCTTTTTGAGATTCTCATTGAGCTTTATCAACAAAATCCTTTAAACGTTTAGAACGTGTAGGATGTTTTAACTTACGCAAAGCTTTTGCTTCGATCTGACGAATACGTTCACGGGTCACATTAAATTCTCGTCCCACTTCTTCCAGTGTTCTCGTACGGCCGTCATAAAGACCGAAACGAAGACGCAGAACCTTTTCCTCACGATCGGTCAAACCCTGCAGCACAAGATTAATTTCATCCTTTAAAAGCTGATTGTTGGCATATTCATCAGGAGACATCGCATTTTCATCCTCAAGGAAGTCACCTAAATGAGAATCATCCTCTTCACCGATAGGTGTTTCAAGAGATACCGGTTCAAGAGCGATCTTTTGAATTTCACGAACTTTTTCTGGTGTGATACCTTCCATTTTTTCAGCAATTTCTTCAGCTGTAGGATCTCTTCCCAGATCTTGTACTAACTGACGCTGAATACGAGTTAATTTATTGATCGTTTCAACCATATGTACAGGAATACGGATCGTTCTAGCCTGATCGGCAATCGCACGGGTGATTGCCTGACGAATCCACCATGTCGCATAAGTTGAAAATTTAAAACCCTTTGTATAGTCAAACTTTTCAACAGCCTTAACAAGTCCCATATTTCCTTCCTGGATCAAATCAAGGAAAAGCATACCACGACCAACATATTTCTTGGCAATGCTAACTACTAAACGAAGGTTTGCGGCAATCAGGATCTTTTTAGCTTCCTCATCGCCTTCCTGAATACGACGAGCTATTTCTGGTTCATCTTCCGGATTTAAAAGATCCACACGTCCGATTTCCTTTAAATACATTTTGACAGGATCATTGATCTTAGCTTGAGAAGAATTCGCAAAAGACTGTTCAAGAGATTCAATATCACTCGCTAATGTATCATCCTCATCAAAATCATCATCAAGATCTAAATCATCAAAATCACCAATATCATCAGTTTCATCAAGAACGATTGACGGATCGTTCAAATTTATATCTTCATCATCAGAAACTTCGATGTCATTTTTAGTCAGCCAGTCGAATAGTTCATCTGTATCTTCATCACTCAGATCTAAATGTTCTGTTGCACTGGCAATATCTTTCTGATATAAAACCTGATCTTTTTGATACTTTTCTAAAAGATCTTCTTTAATTTCATCCAAGGTCTTCAAACTTTTGATTTCTTTTATTTTTTCTTGCTTCATAATTTCTCCTAACTGACTTTATGCTAACCGCTTTTTCTACGCAATTCTATAATCTCATTTATCAGTCTGGCCTTATCTAATGGATTAGACATTTTTTTGGCCAGATCTGACATTTCTTTAATTTTAGCTTCAATGCATTTATCATGAATTTTTCGAATAGCATCTTTTAGAACCTCTAGATTAAAAGATTTAGGTGCCAGTTCCCATTCACACAAATCGACCAGTAGTTTTTTGACTTCCTCCTCTTTGATCTGGTTCAACAGATCTGCAGCCTGGATCGTATCTGAAAGACGATATTCATTGATCAGATACAAGGCTAGCTGATTGCAAACAGGATGAATCAGAAAACCAAGATCATTTTTAAATACATTGACCGCCTGACGTGAAAGAAGCATTTGACCTAAAATTTCATATTCAGCCGCTTCTCCATATCTAAATTGAATATTTTTAGATATTTCTCGCAAAACAGGTTTTTTCTTAACAGCTCTTTGACTCATATCGAAGCCTGTTATCTCATAAAGCTTCTTTAAATAGTTTTCTCTTAAAAAAACTTCTTTGACCCGTTCAATTTCAATGCTCATCTCTTTGGCATATTCCACTTTTTGAGAATAATTCTCTAAGTGATATTTACTTTGCAGATATCCAAAACAGAAATCAATCCAGGAAATTGTCTTATAAGATAAAGATTTTAATTCATCAATACCATATTTCTCAATAATTTCATCAGGATCAAGTCCTGTCTTGTTATCTACTACTTCAAATACAAGTGAACTTTCACTTGCCATCTTGCCAAATTTATAGATCGCATTGATACCTGCAGCATCACCGTCGTAACAAACATCCACTTTAACATGCATTTGTTTCAACAGTTTCAGCTGCTCCTTGGTGCAGGCTGTACCAAGAGTTGCCACCACATCTTCAATACCTGCCTTATAAAAGGCAATCGTATCCATGGCTCCTTCTACTAAAAGTACCCGTTGTGTCTTTTTGCAAGCATCAATGGCACGATGATAATTGAAAAGAACATTTCCCTTCACATAACATGGCGTCTCTGTCGTATTGATATACTTCGCTTCATCACTTTCATTAAATCTTCTTGCAGTAAAAGCAATCGGATTTCCATAGCGGTCATGGATAGGAATGGTGATCCTTGATGAAAAGACATCATGGATTCCCTGACTGGTCAAACGTACAAGATTGGCTTCAATCATCTCTTCATCTTTAAATTTTTTCGCTTTCAAATAATGATAAAGCGCATCTTCATTAGGATTGTAGCCAATTTCAAACTTTTTAATCAAATCATCATGAATTTGCCGTTTATGCAAATAATCCAGGACGTCATTATGACCTCCAGATAAAAGCATGTAGTGCGTATAATCGATAAACGCCTGATTCAGCTTATAATAAGGTGCCAGATGAGTATTGACAGGATTCGAAACAATTTCTATATCACCAACATCAATATTACAGATCTTAGCAACCTCAACGACACTTTCAGCAAAAGATATATTTTCATAGCGTGATACAAAGTTAAAGACATTACCTCCTGCTCCACATGCAAAACACTTAAAAATCTGTTTATCCTGTGAAACGCTCATCGAAGGGTCATGATCATCATGAAAAGGACACATCCCTACATAACTTTTTCCCTTGCGTGAAAGAGGGATGTATTTTGAGATGACCTCAACAATATCGCTGTGAGAACGGATCTCATTGATTTTGTCTTCACTTAATCTAGCCATTAGCCTTCCTTTCTAAAATGCGATTTTTGAAGAAATATATTCATTTAAATCTTCGATTTTGATTCTTACCTGTTCCATGGAATCACGATCACGTACAGTTACACAGCCATCATTTTCACTATCAAAATCAGGTGTGATACAGAAAGGTGTACCAATTGCATCTGCTCTGCGATAACGTTTACCGATACTTCCTGCATCATCAAAATCAACTGAAAAGTCAACACATAACTGCTCAAAAAGCTGCATTGCAAGATCATTTTGCTTTTTGCTCAGCGGTGTGATACAAGCTTTGACTGGTGCTAGAGCCGGATGCAGATGCATGACGATACGAGTATCTTTTTCATTGATGACTTCTTCATCATAAGCATCGGCAAATACGCTTAGGAATACTCTTTCAACACCTACTGCCGGTTCAATACAATAAGGTACATATTTTTCATGTGTCATTGGATCCATATATTCTAAATTTTCTTTTGAATGTTCCATATGACGTTTTAAATCATAATCGGTACGATCCGCAATGCCCCATAGTTCACCCCATCCAAATGGGAATTTATATTCAATATCACAGGTCGCTACTGAATAGAAAGAAAGTTCTTCTTTCGCATGGTCACGGAAACGCAGATTTTCAGGTTTGATACCATAGTGTGTTAAAAAATCCATGCATGTCTGTTTCCAGTAGTCATACCACTTAAGATCTTCACCCGGCTGACAGAAAAATTCCATTTCCATCTGTTCGAATTCACGTGTTCTAAATATAAAATTTCCAGGTGTAATTTCATTTCTAAAAGATTTACCTACCTGACAAATACCAAAAGGCAGTTTTTTACGCATCGTTCTTTGTACATTTTTAAAGTTTACGAACATTCCCTGTGCGGTTTCCGGACGTAAATAAATCGTGCTCTTTGCATCCTCCAGCGTTCCCTGAAATGTTTTAAACATCAAATTAAACTGACGAATATCTGTGAAATCATGAGCTCCACAGTTTGGACAGCCAATATGGTTATCCTTGATATACTGCATCATTTGCTCATTGCTCCATCCTTCTGGATTTACTTGTCCATTAGAAAATTCTTCAATCAGATGATCAGCACGATGACGTGTCTTACACACTTTACAGTCCATCAAAGGATCTGAAAAGCCTTGTAAATGTCCCGTTGCTTCCCATACTTTTGGATTCATTAAAATAGCGCTTTGAATACCCACATTGTAGGGTGATGTCTGGACGAATCTTCTCCACCAAGCCGTTTTAATATTGTTTTTTAATTCTACCCCTAACGGTCCGAAATCCCATGTGTTGCTTAAACCACCGTATATCTCGGAACCCTGATATACAAATCCTGAATTTTTCGCATGATTGACGATTTTTTCAAAACTAAAATCACCCATATGTTATGCCTCCTAAATTTCGATTGTGCAAACAAACTCATCCTATTTTATAACACAAAAACCACTTGATTGTCAAATTAAGCAAGTGGCTGTAAAACTTCTAAAAATGAATGGCTGCGAATCGTGATTTCTCCATAGCGATGCAAAAGCTCAACAAGATAACTCACAGACTCATAAGAAAGCGAAGAAGCCTCTTCTAAAGCAGGATAGTTTTCAAGTGAAGCATGTACAACATAACGCAAATTCTTTAGCTCATCCACACTTAAATGATGGTGACGCATCTTATCAAAACAATGCACGCAGACAAATCCACCATCCGGAATCGATAAAGCACATAATCCTTTTGACGAAGAACAAAGCACACACTCATCTACAACAAGCGAAACACCGCTTGAATGCATTACTTGACATAAAAGCAGTGCATAGATACAGTATGGGTTAATACAACGATTTAATATTTCAATATACTGAATCGCTTCATCAAAAGTTATATCGATCTTATTCATGATCTCAAGAAAACATGAATAAATACTTTTACGTATCAAATCATTTTCAATATTTAAAAAACGTTTCACCATTTCTGCGTTTTTTAATAACAATACTTTAGAATTATTTTTATCAATCGTATGAAACAGACTATAACATCCTATTTCTGTATAATTACGATTTTTCGAATGCGTCTTTAAGACACCCTTCGCCTTCATGCTCACTTTTCCAGAAGGTGTCAGTACATTCATGATTACATCATGATCATGAATGATCGTATTACTTAAAACAATTCCTTTAAAATCACTCATCCAGCTCACCAATTCCAAACTGATGAATCTTGCTCTCCTTGTTGCGCCAGTTCTCTTCTACACGCACATATAATTCTAATTCAACTCTTTTACCAAGAATAAAACGTAATTCCTTTTGAGCATCTAAACGTATGGAAGCAATCATTTTTCCCTGCTTACCGATCAATATTCCCTTCTGGCTTGCACGTTCAACGATAACTAATGCTTGAATATAAACTTTATTTTCACTTTCCTCTTTATTTTCGATAACAACAGCTACCGAATGAGGAATTTCTTCCTGTGTCCGATAAATGATTTTTTCACGAATTAATTCACTGATCAAAAAATTCTGATCATGATCACAAACCGTTTCACTGTCAAAATACATAGGCCCTTCTGAAAGATATTTCTTTGTCGTTGTAATCAATTCATCAACATTACGTCTTTCAAGTGCACTTAATGGAAATATTTCTTTAAAATCAGCACGTTTTTGCCACTGTAAAATTAACTGCATGACTTTATCACGTGATAAAAGATCTGCTTTATTTAAAATAAGAAAGATGTTCTCAGATTTTCCTTTGATTTGATTGAGCACAAATTCTTCACCATGTCCAAAAGGCACCGAAGCATCCACCATATAATAAATGACATCGACATCCTGTAAAGAGGCATATGCACTTTTATTCAGTGTACGTCCTAATTCATGATGCGGTTTATGTATTCCTGGCGTGTCAATAAAGATCATCTGTGAATCATGATCGCTTAAGATACCCTGAATATTATTACGCGTAGTCTGCGGTTTACTTGAGATAATAGCCAGTTTTTGGTTCATGATACTATTTAACAGGGTACTTTTACCGGCATTCGGTCTGCCTACGATCGCAATAAATCCGCTCTTCATCTTACAGATCCTCTTGGGTAAAGCTCATTGGGAGGAGCTCTTCAATCGTTGTTTCAGTCTGCGAAGTACGGTTAGCCAGATAAATAGGCGTATCTTTGTTTAACAGTTCAACTAAGACCTGACGGCAGGCACCACATGGAGCAGCGATCGTCTTCCCTTCACAAACGATGGCTAACGCCTTGATATCGTCTTTTCGAACACCATTCGAATATGCTGCGAAAACAGCATTTCTTTCAGCACAGTTAGATAAGCCATAAGAGGCATTTTCTATATTTGCCCCGTCATAATAATCACCATTGAAGGTTTCAACACATGCTCCTACCCGGTAATTAGAATAAGGTGCATAAGCATTTTCTAAATTCTTAAAAGCTCTTTCTACCAATTTTTGATCAATCATCGCAATACTCCTTTCAGGATCATACATCCTATCACAACTGCATAGAAACTGGCAAGCAGGACACATCCGGCACTGAGATCTTTGATATACTTAATTTTTGGATTGATGCGCAAATCAACAAGATCACAAAGACGTTCAATGGCCGTATTTACCATTTCACATAAAACAACGATAAAGATACAGCTGATGATCCAAAGCCATTCTTCGCCATTAAACCCATAGATCCAGCCAAAAATAAGCACACAAACAGCAAATACCAGCTGAATCTGAATACTTTTATCTTTGCATGCGCTGACAAGCCCGCTAAAGGCCACCGCAAATTTCTTAAAAAGTGAAATCATCTAAAATCACATCCTGCAAAGCAAACATTTCTTTTTCATCTTCATCATTCATGTGATCATATCCTAGAAGATGCAGAAGACCATGAGTACATAAAAAGCTGATTTCACGGCACTCGCTGTGACCATATTCTTTTGCCTGTTCACACACGGCATCCACACTGATAAAAATATCTCCCAGTTCCGCTTCGATCTCTTCCAGCATCATTTCATCTTCACTATCTTTCAATGCAAAACTGATCACATCTGTAGGACGATCGATATTTCGATATGTTTTATTGATGTTGTGAATTTCACAAGCATCTACTAAAATGATCGATACGTCATAGTCACGATCTATCTTACATACTTCTTTTATTTTTTCAAAAATACTTTGAAATCTTTCTTCATATACATTCCATTTTTCATCATTTGTCTGATTGATGAGCGTTATCATAGTCCACCTCGAATTCTTTTCTATTATAGCATAAAAATGATAGCTTTCTTGCTCCAAATCATATAAAAATGTAATTTTGTCATTGTTATATAACCTTTTGCCGGATCAAAAAGCTTTACTTTCTTTTGAATATCTTCAACTAATACATAATGACCCTTATGATCAAAACCAATAAATGCGATATAGGGTGTGTTTTTTATGAGATGAAGCGAAGCTACTGCCTGACAAGGCAGCACTTGATTTAACTCTTCAAACATTACTAACATATTTAAACCATGTTCATCTACCTTTTGTTCACAGTTATCAATCACTTCTTTTAGATCCTGATCTAACAATTCATTTAATCGTTTTAATACTTCAATACCACAATTCATAAAATACCTCCTACTTTTATATATCCATCTCAAATAAAAAAAAGAAACTTTTTGTTTCTTTTTTAAGAATTTTCATATTTTTCGTAACATTCAAGTATCTTTTGAACCATCGGATGACGCACGACATCATGACTTGTCAGTTCCACACAGCTGATACCTTCTACATCATGCAGATATTCGATAGCCTGTGTCAGCCCACACTCTTTTGGCTTTACAAGATCGATCTGACTCGTATCCCCTGTAATAACGATCTTTGAATTAAATCCCATACGTGTTAAAAACATCTTCATCTGAGAGCGTGTCGTATTCTGTGCTTCGTCAAGAATGATAAAAGCATTATCTAATGTCCTGCCACGCATATAAGCCAAAGGGGCGATCTCAATGACATCCTTTTCCATGAGCTTTGTTACCTGCTCATTTCCCAGCATATCATATAAAGCATCATATAGAGGACGCAGATATGGATCTACTTTCTCCTTTAGATCACCAGGTAAAAATCCTAACGACTCTCCTGCCTCAACAGCCGGACGTGTTAAAACGATCCTAGAAAAAACACCTTTTTTTAATTGGCTTACTGCATATACGACTGCCAGATAAGTCTTACCGGTTCCAGCAACCCCGCTGGCAAATACGATATCACTATTTTCCATGCTTTGTATAAGCACTCGCTGACCAATTGTTTTAGGAAAAATCAGTTTGCCATTGAACGTTTTAGCAATCGGCTCACTAGAAAAATGAAGCTTCTTTGAATGAGGATATTTTTTTACCATATTGCATAAATATTGAACATCACTCAACGATAGCTGATGGGTTTGTTCCATTAAGCTATAACAGTTTTTGATTACCTTTAGACATAAATCATTTTCTCCAAGACAAATCAAAGAATGATCTTCAAAAACAAGCTGACAGTCAAATTCATTTTCTAATAACTTCAAATATTGATCATTTGGACCGCAGAGCATTCTTCTTTCATCTACTTCCCAATAAGAAACATCTAAGCTGTATTTATTCATCACTTTCTCCTACTACCGCAATCATTTCATATAAAACATAATAATTGGACATTCTTATTGTATCTGAATCTTCTTCAAATTGCAAAGGTATCTCTTTGACAATATATTCATCTTTGTCAAGAGATAACTGCATTCTGCTTTTTATCAGGCATAAATAATAACTTAGGGCTTGTGGATATTTATTTTTAGATATCTCTACATCCACCCGTTCAAAAGTATAGGCATATACCTTTCCCAAAACATCGCTTGTTTTTTCCTCTTCCTTACTGTCCAAAATAATATGACTGACCAGGATATCATTTTTATGAACTTTTTGATTTACAGATACTACTTTATTTCCTTTCGCAACATCAAAAGCAGCAATGACGCCATCTTTAGAAGCAACTAAATCATAAGGATGAAATTGTGTAAGTTTCATCTTTTCACGAGGAAGATAGTGGATTTCCAGCTTTGAGCCTTGTTGATGGACTGCATACCAGTTAAGATCCTGATTCAATTCTGTAAGCTTTTGATAGATAGAAGAAGAATCCCAATAAAAAAAAGGAGGCTGAAACTGTTTTAAATGAGTTTCGATCAGTTTATGATGATAATCACTTTCACCTAGAATCTCAATCTGAAAAATCGTTTTTGATAATCCAAAAAATAACAGCAGCGAACAAAATAAAGCAATTATCTTCTCTTTGCTTGTAAATATACGTAACAGCATCCCGATCATTCCTATAGTATATTGAAAATGAATGAGCGGATGTTCCTGTAATTTTTTTCGATACTTATAAGTAGAAGAAAAATAAACAAATTGATCTTCTTTTAAATGATAAACACAAATATGATGTGACTTCACATACGACATAAGCTCGTACATATCACATTCCGCCTTATAAATATCATACCCTTTCATAAGCTAAAAAATCCACTTTCCTGATACTTCCTTTTAAAATAATTTCATCGGCATTCAGATAGCTAATAAAAAGATTTTCTCCACAAATCACAACAGTTGAATGAGCCGTTTCAATATGTATCTCTTGCGTCGATACCTTAGTGATTTTTTTATAATGAATGATTCTAATTCTTTCATCGGATAATGTGATCATCAGACACCTCATTTCATTATATGAAAGAGAAGTGAATAATCTGAACACATTTGAAGCATAAAAAAAGAAGCAGCTGCTTCTATTTTGAGCGTCTAGCTTTGCGTGCTGCTTCTTGTTTCAATTTGCGACGTACGCGTGGTTTAACATAAAACTCTCTTTTACGAGCCTCAGCAAGGGTACCGTTTCTAGATACTTGTCGTTTAAATCTACGTAAAGCATCATCTAAAACTTCGTTCTCTTTTAACACTACTTTTGGCATCTACAAAAACCTCCCTTCCGAGCAAGCATGTACATTATACATAATTTCACATAATTATGCAAGATTTTATGGAAATTTTTTCATTAAATTTCCTTTTTTAATAACTCATTTTAAAAAATCATGCAAATTTCCGTCAAAAACTATGATATATTCTTCATCATTGGATTTATTTTATGTAAATTCTTTTTGGTAAACGATATAGCAGACCAGATACCACAAGGATACTTAATAATCGATCAAGATAATCAGTAATCACTTGAACAATAAAACAGCTCATCGTTAATCCTAATGGTGTTTTGGCTAGCAGTTGGACTAAAATGCTTGAACCCGAGGAAGTAATTCCTCCAAACAATATTGCGCTAATACAAGCACTACAAAGTGATGTGGGGATCGTTATCATAATGGCAGCAAGAAATGGCCAGCTATGATTCGAAGTTTTTTTCTTCCATACCCATCCGCTTAAAAGTCCCAAAAGGATCCCTACAGGCGCGAAATACAAGGAATAGATATCACTTGTCATTCCCAGTAATAAACCACTTAAAAAAGAGGGCAGCATGCCTAAGAGTGGTCCGTAGAGAGCACTTATAAATAAAGTACCGATACTATCTAGATAAATAGGCAATCGCAGCAATAAAGCTATTTGCCCTCCTGCAATATTCATAACGACTGCAAATGCGATCATACATATCTGAAAGATTGAAAACTTAGCTTTCATTGTTCCTCCTTAACGATCAGTTTATGTAATAGAGATAATTCATCTTTCTTTTTATGAAGCAGACATTCAAAAAACAATTCAAAAAAGCCATCGACATCTACTTCATTTAAAACATAAGCATTTGGTTTTTTTCTGTGATATCCATAAGCATCTACGATTGACTGTCCCCTTGAAAGAGATTCAGTTTCAATCTGTACATAAGACTTAAATCCATGACATAAATCAGGTTGCATAAAATAGGCCATTGCCAAAGGATCATTAATGACACAGCCAACGATATGTTCCCATTCCCAATGAAAGTCAAAATAATACTTTGTGATCTTACGTATAAATTCACCTTTATCAGAATCTAGTCTTTCTATATAAGAAAGAAGATTTGGTGTCAATACGATCTTTCGAGTAACATCTAATCCAGCCATGTGAATCAAACGATCTAACTTTGACATTTGCTGATAAACAAGCGAAGCTGCTTCAGGATCTTCCCAGTAATTATACTCTGCCACTGGTGAACAATTTCCATGAGCCTTATAACTGCCTCCCATCGAAACAAGCATTTCGATGTTATTAAATGCTTGTTCATCTACTTTTATCAAATGAGCAAGATTGGTTAATGGACCAAGTGCGATCACACTGCATCTTTCCTGATTCAGTGTTTTTGATAAAAATTCAACTGCCGTAAGCGACTGCTGATAACCTTCAACATTTTCCAAGAAACTCTCTCCAAGCCCATCGCTGCCATGGGTGTCTAAAGCACTGATATATTCTTTTTTTAATGGCTGAGAGGCACCGATATATACAGGAATATCTAAACGATTCATCTGTTTCAATACTTTTTTCGCATTTTCAAATCCCATCTCAACAGGAGAATTTCCACATACGATCGTAATTCCTAACACTTCAATATCACTGGACGATAAAGCCAGCATGATTGCTAAACTATCATCAATACCGGGATCACAGTCAATTATGATTTTACGTTTCATTCAATCATCCTTTCACTCATAAAAAGACCCTGCCTATAATATAAGCAAGGTCATGAATCTATTTATTCATTTTGCCTATTATTATACTGGGAGGTTTGGAACCAGTTTCATATTTTAATATGAAGTTTTAACATTTTCATTATTCATCAGTTTTACACCGGAGCTTGTCCCAATACGGTCAGCCCCAATCTTGATCATTTCATCCATTTCTTCAGGGGTACGAACACCACCGGCAGCCTTCACCTTGCAGGCCCCTTTAACGGCATCTACCATCACCTTAACAACATGCGGATTTGCTCCTTCTGTTGAGAAGCCCGTGCTTGTCTTAACAAAAGTTGCTTTCGCTTTTACACAGCATTCACATGCTGAAACGATCTGTTCATCAGTTAAAAGACAAGTCTCAAGGATAACTTTAACACATTTACCCTGTGCTGCTTCTACAACAGCTTCAATATCTTTGATAACTGTATTTGTATCGCCATCGATCAAAGCTCCGATATTCATGACCATGTCAACTTCATCAGCACCATTGGCAATTGCCTGCTTTGTTTCAAAAGCTTTTGATTCACTGGTTGTAGCACCTAAAGGAAAGCCGATCACCGTACAAACCATCACATCACTGTCTTTTAATTTTTCAGCACATGTTTTCACCCAAGATGGATTGACACATACACTGGCAAAATCATATTCCAATGCTTCATCGCATAATTTAAGAATCTGTGCTTTTGTTGACTGCGGTTTTAATAATGTGTGATCGATATACTTACTCTTCTTCATTTTCTTCCTCCTCAATACCTAAATAGTATTTTCTGATTGCTCTTTTGGCGGCCTTTTGGTCACCCATGTAATACTGCTTTCCGTTTTCATAAGCCATGTAATCTTCATCACCTTTACCAAGGATTAAAATAGTATCTTTCACGTTGGCAATTTCTATAGCCTGACGGATCGCATCACTTCTATCAGGAATATAGATCGTATTGGCATTTTCAATACCGCTTTTAATATCATTTGCGATAGCAGTTGGATCATCTGTACGTGGATCTTCATCCGTGATGATGATATTGCCGCAATAGCGATCGGCAATGCTTCCCATAACTTTTCTTTTCTTCGCATCACGTCTTCCTGCACTTCCAAATACCGCAATGATATTACGATCACTTGGGGTAATCATTTGAGCATATTCAAATATCTTTTCAAAACCATCAGGGGTATGTGCATAATCAACGATAACATTAAATGGCTGACCTTCATCAATACGCTCTAAACGTCCATCCACCTGTTTAAGATCATTCACACATTCAAGAATCTTTTCTAAATCAAGACCTCCCTGATGCATACCAGCAATAGCTGCCAAAAGATTATAGACGTTATATAAAGCAACAAGGTTGGTATGTACAGGATATTCTTTATTTTCATAAATCAAGGAAAAATTTGTTCCTTCGATCCCTAATTGAATGTTATCAGCACGATAATCAGCATCATTTTGAATACCATATGTTACTACTCTTCCATTTGAAGCTTTTTTAAATTCTTCAAAAGAATTATCATCAACATTCAAAACACAAACACCTTTTTCAGAAATCATTTCAAAAAGTTTTCGTTTAGCTTTTAAGTAATTTTCAAAAGTTCCATGGTAATCTAAATGATCATAAGTTAAATTTGTAAAGATAGCAATATCAAAATCAACACCATTGACACGATTTTGCTCCAGACCATGAGAGCTAACCTCCAGTGAACAAGCTTTCATTCCGGCTTTCACCATATCTTTAAACACCGATTGAAGCATGATGGCATCAGGTGTTGTAAGATATGGTGGTAAGGTGACATCACCATAACTAATAGAAATCGTACCAATATAGCCACAAGGCTCAAATCTTGAATGAACATCACGAATGACCTTTGTAATCGTACTTTTACCATTTGTTCCAGTTACACCATAGATCTTCATCTTTTTTGATGGATAGCCATAAAAACGGGCGGCTACACGAGCCATCGTATCGCTGACATCTTCAACACGAATATATACGATTCCCTTTTGCTTTTCACTGATATCCTCTGAATGAACGATACATACGGCCCCATTTTCAATGGCTTGTGCAATAAATTCATGACCATCATGAACAAGACCATCCATACAGAAAAACATCCCATTTTTTACTTTCTTTCGAGAATCATAAAAAAGTGTTTTGATCTCTATCTCTGGTGCATTTTCAAATAAATCTGAACATTTCATTTTAACCCTCCAATGATCCTAAACAGCCGGAATCATTTACTTCATGAATAACGACACGGACAATGTGTCCCACTAGTGATGGATCTCCCTTAAACATCACCGGCAAATATTCGCTGGAATGTCCCATACAGCTATCCCCTTTGCATGTTTCCACAAGAACTTCACAGCTTTTAGAAATCCATGAATGACTATAATCCCTTTTCATCTCATCTGATAAATCGCTAAGTTTTCGAGCTCGCTGCTTTCTTATTGTACCATGAATCTGTTTCATTTTACTAGCCACTGTTTTATCTCTTTTTGAATAAGGAAAAACATGCATAAAACTAAAGCGTATCTTATTAACATTTTTTAGTGTTTCTTCAAACTCATCTTCACTTTCATCCGCAAATCCGGCAATAATATCTGTACTGATAGAAATATGCGGCAATTTATGACGTATCTGTTCGATACGCTCTATAAACTGTTTCATATCATAAGGACGATTCATCCTTTTTAATACGCTATCACTGCAAGATTGTACCGGTATATGAAGGTGACGGGCAATTTGAGGATGTCTAACCATCAGATCCAGTAAAGCATCACTTACCTCATTCATCTCAATACTAGAGATTCGAATACGATCCAGCCCTTCGATCTCCAATAACTTTTCAAGCAAAGAAACTAGATCACTATCGCTGCCACGTCCATACCTTCCCGTATGAATACCTGAAAGAACAATTTCATGGTGTCCGTTAGAAACCAGCCTTTTCGCAATATCCACAGCCTGCTGTTCATCTAAAGAACGCTCTCTTCCCCTTGTATATGGAATGATGCAGTAACTGCAGAACTGATTACAGCCATCCTGGATTTTTAAATAAGCTCTTGTATGACGTGCAAAACGCTCAATATGCAAATCTTCAAAACGAGGAATAGCATTCAGTTCATGCACATAATTTACCTTTCGATGTTCCTCTACCAGTTTTTCAAGCGAATCAAGAAAATCTTTTTTCTGATCACTTCCTACTACAGCATTGACTCCTTCCATCTTCTCGATATTTTCAGCCTCAGCTTGCGAGTAACAGCCTATGACAGCAATAAAAGCTTGAGGATTCTGAGTAATCGCCTGATGAATCTTTTGCCTTGATTTTGACGCTGCCGTATTGGTCACAGCACAAGTATTGATCAGATAAATATCACTTTTTTCTTTAAAATCAACCTGTTTATATCCAAGCTGCAGACATTTTTCTATATAAGCTTCAGATTCATAAGAATTGACCTTACAGCCAAGCGTATGTATCGCAAATGTTTTCATTTTTTCCTTCTTTCTAAGACCTTTGTCATTTTTTTAGTCATCTTTTCACTGATCCAGCCTTTCTCAATCAGCATCTTAAGACAAGCTTCCTCATCCTCTTGTTGATACAACAAAAGCCATTCTTCAAGTTCATTCATTTCTCCCTGAAAACGAACAAGTGGAAATGATTCAGCAATTCTATCATCTATAAAATGATAAAGTGTCGATGATAGCGGACAATAGGCCCAATACCCATTGACATCCAATTGAACTAATTGTAAAGATGTGAAATGAAAGCTGACCATTTCACAAGTAAGTGAATAATGATCGATCATATCTTTACAGTCAAAACGCAAACGATTATATTGCTTCAATTCAAATAATACCATTTCATTTTCATAAATCGCATTGATGCGTTCATTCATGCATGGTAAATATAACCGCTGGTTATTCCTTACTGTAAAAGGCATTTCTTCTTTTACTTTTTCAATATCAATGTTGATCAATCGTTTTCTTTCTTCATAGGTTAATGTTTGCCAGTAATCAATCATATCATCATAAGATTTCACAAAACAGCCTTCAAATTGTTCTTTATTTTTAAGCGTCTGTACCAGACATTCAAAGTAAAAGAAATCTTCATCTTTTTTAATGACTAAATCAATGTTATATCTTTTTAAATAATGCTCATTTTCTCTGATAAAACGCTTCACTGCATCGCATTTCAACAGTTTGACTTCATCTTTTTTTTGAATTTTCTTTAATAGTTCCATACTATTCTCCAAGCATTTCATAATGATAGTTCAGCATACTGATAGCACTAATAGCCGCTGTTTCCGCTCTGAAAATACGTCTTCCAAGAGAGACACAGATAAAACCATGGGCCTTTGCTTCTAAGACTTCCTCTTCACTAAAGCCGCCTTCTGGTCCTATCATCATCAGTACGGACTGAATATGAGGATGCTGCGTTAATACTTTTCCAAGGCTCTCTGCTTTCATATCCGCATTTTCATAAGCAATACACTTTAAATCAGCCTCTTTTTCAAGTATTTGTGAAAAGGATTCGACAGAATGAATGACACAGCAGTGATTCTGTTTTGACTGTTCACAAGCTTCTAAAGCAATCTTCTGCCATCTTGATAATTTTTTTTCATTTTTTTCTTCACTGATTTTCACAACGCTTCTTGAAGATATAAATGGTAAAATATCATAAGCCCCGCATTCCGCAGACTTTTGAATACATAATTCCCATTTTTCTTTTTTTATCAGTGCCATTGCTAAACTGATTTTGATTTGTTTTGATGTATCGGTATCTAAACGATTCTGAAGAATGCCGCAAATTTTTTTTCCATCATAATGAATAGCCGCATAAGCTGCCTGTTCTTCACAATCAACGACCTTAACGATTTCTCCCTCTTTCATACGCATCACATGGGCAATATGATGGCTTTGTTCATCATTAAAGATCACTGTATCAGTGAGTTTTGAATTTATAAAATATTGCTGCATATCATCACCTTTATCTATTTTAATCGAAATAGTATGAAAAGACAAATAAAACTTAAAAGAAAACTCCGCAAAAGCGGAGCATCATTTTCCTTCATTCGCTAAACGACGCAAATCTTTGACCTCTTGAGGCTTTAAAAGACGATAACTTCCCTGTGACATATCGTCAACCTTTAAAAAGCCCAACGACTTACGATGAAGCGAAGTAACCTGATAACCAAAATATTCAACCATTCGCTTTACCTGATGATTTCTTCCTTCAACAATCGTCAGATCAAACTTCGTTTTCTTATGAACATAGTCCTTTTTACGAACTCTTACCTTTGCGGGTAAGGTCATACCATCATCCAGCATGATTCCTTTTTCCATTTCTTTGATTTGAGAAGTTTCCAGAATACCATCAATTAAGACATCGTATGTTTTAGGTAAGTGATATCGTGGATGAATGATCATATTGGCAAATTCACCATCATTGGTCAATATCAATACACCACTCGTATCATAATCCAATCTTCCTACCGGAAAAATTCGCTCATCACACTGAATAAGTGAAACAACCGTTTTACGGTCATGTTCATCATCTAAGGTACATAAACACTTTTTTGGTTTGTTCATCACATAATAGACTTTATTTTCCTTTTGGATCAGTTCACCGTCAACTTCGATCTGATCTCCTTTTTTTACCTTGTATCCCATTTCACGTATCACAACGCCATTGACACTGACTCTTCCTTCACTGATCAAAACTTCAGCTTTTCTACGTGAAGTCACACCACTGGCAGCAATTACTTTCTGTAGTCTTTCCATATTTCACTTCCTTTTTCAGTATCATATCATGAAAAGAAAAGAAATGTAAGTAGAATGGCCATACTTATTCCTACAATATCACTGATTAAACCGATTGCCATTGAATTTTTAATTTTTTTCACCTACACAGCCAAAATATAAAGTAATGACATATAATGTCGTATCTGTACTTCCCTGAATAATGCTAGCCATGATACCACTAAACGAATCAACTCCTAAATATTTAAAAATATCAATCATGATGGCCAGTGAAGCTGTACCTGAAAATGGCCGAAAAAGCATCATAGCCCATAAAGAAGGTTCAATTTTTAATATTGAAGAAGCAAAAATATTAGCGATAAAATCAAGCAATCCGCTCATTCGTAAAAGATTGATCGCAAACATCATCGATAACATACTTCCAAAAACATCATTGAAAAGTAAAAAGCCTTCTTTGACACCTTTTAGAAAAGCACTGTAAGAATCAATTTTTTTAATTAATGAAACTACTAAAATAAGAAAAATAAACAGTGGCAGAATCAGATTAGTGACCATGATTCCACCACCGATCCACCAGTAAGCCAATCAAAGAAGCACTAAATGTAGCAATGATCGCAAAAGGAATAAAACTTGTAGCGTCCTTTGATGCATAAGCAACACGTAAAGCAATAATACTTGTTGGAAACAAGGTAACCCCTCCCGTATTCAACACAAGAAAAGTAACCATGCTGCGTGTGGCCGTTTTAGGATCAGGATTGTGCTTCTGCATCCCTTTAATCGCTTTTAATCCGACAGGAGTAGCTGCACTGCCAAGTCCAAACATATTGATAACGATATTACTGGCAACATACCCTAATGTTTCCTGATCGTTTTTTATATCCGGAAGCAAAAAGCGCAGCAAGGGATTCATTCTTCTTTCTAACCATGCGATACAGCCATTTTGAAATGCAATTTCAACAATACCGTTAAAAAAACAGGTCACCGCAATAAGCGGCAACACAAAATCTAGGGTCTCGCTGCCAACCGATACGATCGTATTGCTTAATAGTTCACTTTTTCCAGTCATTAACGCAAATAAGATAGACGCTAAGATCATGATGCTCCAAAAAAGAGTCATGTCAGTGGCTCCCTTCTTTCAATTACAGTATCTAAGTTTTTATAACGAATAAGCACTGCATCATTTTCAAGCAATACTTCTACAAAAACTTCTCCATCAATAGGGATAAGTGATTGAATATCTTCCTGAATGGTGAGTCTTTTGTTTTGAATTTTGTAAGTACCTTTTTCAATTAAAAGAACGGTTTTATATTTCAGATACACATCTTCATGAAGTCGTTTATGTAACATAAAATAATCCCCTTCTCTAAAGCTGACAACAATGGATTCTAATCCATTTTCATAAGCGCTTGTAATTAAAGTCTTCCCTGATTTAACCGTATATCCTGTTTTACCTCCATTACAGCTTTCATACATACCTAATAAACGATTTTTATTGAGCCATACACGCTGATTCTCAGCAGCATACTGGCGTGTATTGACAATCATTCTAAAAATCTCATTTTTCATGGCTGCCTGCATACATAATGCCATATCATATAAACTGGAAATATTCCCTCCATCAGTTTCATCTAAACCACTTGGATTAGAAAACACTGTGTCATTCATACCTAACTCTTTCGCCTTATCATTCATCATTTTCACAAATTGATCGACATCTTTACCAACATGTGTGGCAATCGCATAAGCTGCATCATTGCCGCTTCTCAACATCAGTCCATATAAAAGCGATAACAGTGAATATTGTTCATTTTCCTGCACATATAATGAGGATCCGATCTGTAATGTCGTTTCATGATCAATAGTAACGATATTACTGACATCTGCACTTTCAAGTGCTACCAAAGCTGTCATGACCTTACTGATAGAAGCAACGCTTTGAGTCTGATGAATATTATCACCTGCAAGTACCTCACCTTCAGATAGTACGATATAATCCGCCTGTAAAGGCATTTCAAAGCACAAAAGCATCATAAGAAAAACAATTGTCTTTTTCATCTTTCACCCATTTTATTGTATGTAATCTATCTAGAAAATAGCCCTTTTTTATCCAATTATGATAAAAGAATCAGCTATGAAATTAGCTTATCATGATCAAAACTGATTTAATTAAATAATAAAAGCCCAATTGCATTCAATTGCAATCGGACTTTATTCATGATTAACAGATATAAATTCAATACGATTAGCAAGACAGCTATTCGGTTTATCCGTTTTACCAGAAACCTTGATAAGTGATCCTTTTTTTAAGGAGCTTGCAAGGTTTTTGTATAAATTCGGCATGATGACTAAATCAATCGAGGCAGTTTCATCGCTTAAAACACTAAAGCACATGAGATCTCCTTTTTTTGTCTTATGCTGTTTTAGATGAGAAACCATCCCCATCATCGTTACATTACCACAAGGTTCTAAACATTCAATGATTGCTTTTCCATTAAAATGCAGCTCATTTTTTATACGGCTAAGAGGATGTTCACTTAGATAAAAACCTAAGACTTCTTTTTCCTGATTTGCTTTTCTTATAGGATAATCAGCAACATCAATGATCGCAGGAGGAGTTGCCAGCGAATAATCAAGTCGTAGCTGATTCTCATCTTCAATCATAATGATACTGCTGAAGCGCAATGCATCTTCCAGTGAAGCTAACATACTAGCTCTTGTTAAATGAAAACAGTCAAAAGCTCCTGCCATGATACAACATTCAATTGCTTTTTTATTGACACCTGCTTTTGAAAGTCTAGCAACCGCATCATAATAATTTTTAAAAAGGCCTTGCTTACGTTCTTCAATTATTTTATCAGCAACATTCACACCAACATTACGAATTCCTCTTAATGGATAAATTACTTGATTATGATGAAGAATATATCGTTTTTCAGATAGATTGATATTTGGCAATTGAATTTGTAAATGACGTTTCTTAGCTTCAAAAATATACTCACTTGTCTTGACATCACTGCCAATAACTGAATTTAATAAAGATAAGAAGAAATATTGAGGAAAATTAGCTTTTAGATAAGCCATCTGATAAGCGACCATTCCATAAGCAACACTGTGTGATTTATTAAAACCATAGTTTGCAAATTTTAAGATCAAATCGTAAACATCACGAGCTAATTTTTCACTATAGCCTTTTTGAATAGCACCAGTAATAAACTCTTTCTGTAAGGATTCCAGATCCTTTAAATACTTTTTAGACATTGCTTTTCTTAATATATCTGCTTTTCCTAAACTAAAACCAGCCATCTTTTGTGCAATCTGCATGATCTGTTCCTGATAGACGATGATTCCGTAAGTCTCATCTAAAATATCTTTTAGATCTTCATGCAAGTAAACGATTTGTGACGGATTTTGACGATTATTCAGATAACGAGGAATATTATCCATCGGACCTGGGCGAAAAAGTGCCAATGAATCAGCAACATCTTTGAAATTAGCGGGTTTTAACTGCCGTAAAAGATTTTTCATGCCTTCTGATTCAAGCTGAAAAACACCTGCCGTATCTGCATGCTGGATAAGCTCATATGTCTTTTTATTATCTAAAGGAATCTTCATGATATCAAAATCAGGCTTTGTCTTTTTGATTTCCCCTACAACTTCATCAATAATTGTCAAATTGCGAATTGCCAGAAAATCCATCTTAATAAGCCCCAGATCTTCTAAATATTCCTTTGAAAACTGAGTTGAATCAAGTGAATCATCACTAGATATCAAGGGACACACTTCACTAATAGGACGCTTTGAAAGAACGATACCACCGGCATGCGTAGAAGCATGACGTGGCAAGCCTTCCAGTTTTAATGCTATTTCATATAGTCTGCGATTCTCTGTTTTTGCTTCAATTGCAGTTCTAAAGCGAGGTATATCCTGATAAGCACTTCTAAGCGTGACTTTTTTATTTGCTAACATTACTGGTATAGATTTGGTAAGAATATCAATATCATAAGCAGATATGCCCAAAGCTTTTCCTGCATCTCTAAGCACCTGCTTAGCTGCAAGCGTACCAAAAGTTACGATATGTGCTACATGATCCACACCATATTTTTCTTTCACATATTCAATGACTTCATCACGCCGATTATCCGGAAAATCCGTATCAATATCCGGCATGCTGATTCGTTCAGGATTTAAAAAACGTTCAAACAATAAATGATATTTTATCGGATCGATATGAGTAATACCTAAACAATAAGCAACTAAGCTTCCAGGAGCGCTCCCCCTTCCAGGTCCTACATAAATCTTCTGTGAACGGGCATATTTAATGAAATCATAGACAATTAAAAAATAATCATCGAAATTCATATTATGGATGATATTCAATTCATATTTTAAACGTTCTACATACTCTGAAGGTATATTTTTAGTATTCAGTCTTTTTTCAAGCCCTTTTACACAAAGACTTTTTAAATACTGATAAGAGGATACACCATATCGATTTTCATAATGAGGCAATTCACTTTTCCCAAATTCAAAACGGACCTGACACTGCTCAGCGATCCATTCGCTCATTCTTAAATCATCTTCATCATATAGTTTTCTCATTTCCTCTTCATTGCGAAGATAACGCCCACTGGCAATATCCAATGTCTTATCATTTACTTTTAATCCCTGATCAATGGCACTTAATACTCTAAAGCTCTCTTCGTCATCTTTAGAAAGCATATAAACACGAGAAAGGGCTACAGTTTTAATATGATTTGCATGAGCAACTCTTTTTAATATTGGATTTTTAATTTGTAATAACCCTGTATCATTCATGACGATACCACAGATAAAATCATCAAAAGCCTCATTAAAAAGCGTCAGATATTTCCCCATCAACATCTCATCTTCTTCAATAACATATTCGTCAAACTTTGAATGATCTCCACTAGAAATCACAAAACAATGCTTTGCATAATTCACAAGCTCATCCAAATCAATGACTTTCTCCTTCGTACACAAATAAGTGCTTAATTTTAAAAGATTTTGATAACCTGTATCATCCTTCGCCAATAAAACAAAACTAAATAATTCATCGTCAATTTTACAGAAACATTCAAGTCCAAAAATAGGATTGATATCAGCCTGTTTACAGGCATGATAAAAACTCATTGCTCCGTGCATGACATTCAGATCAGTCAAAGCAATGACTTTCATATTCATCTTTTTAGCTTCACTAACAAGCTGCTGGATTCGAATTGTACTTTTTAAAAGCGTATAGCAGCTGCGAACATGTAAATGTACCATGACATTATTATAGCACAAAAATTACAGTGCACACCCTAGAAGTTCTTTTACCGCTTCAGAAGCAATCACCAGTCCAAAAGCTGCAGGTACGAAAGCACTGCTGCCAGGTATGCTTCGTTTATTTGTTTCCTTTAGTTCCTGTTCATCATAAAATAAAGGCGTTAATGCTTTTTCTGTAGAATAAACAACCTTACATTGATGAATCCCTCTTTTACGCAATTCTCTGCGCATCACTTTTGCTAAAGGATCATAACTTGTTTCAAAAACATCACCTACTTTAATTTTTAAAGAATCTAAACGATTCCCCGCTCCCATAGAACTAATATGCGGAATATTTAAACGATGTGCTTCACAGATAATGTCTAGCTTTGCACTAATTGTATCAATACAATCAATGATCATATCATATTCTCCAAAATTTATTTCATCCTTATTCTCAGGAAGATAAAACATCTTTTTTACTTCAACATCACATTTTGGATAAATATCAAGTATTCTTCTTTTTATCACATCAACCTTATATTCACCTATAGTAGAATGCAATGCAATGATCTGTCGATTGATATTTGATTCGCTTACACGATCATGATCTACTAACGTAAATGAACCTATACCACTACGAGCTAGGGCTTCACACACATATCCGCCAACACCGCCAACACCAAATATAAGCACTTTAGAAGACTGAAGACGATCAAATTTCTCATTACCTATAAGCATGATTTCTCTTTTAAAGCTTTCCATCAAAACACCTCTTTCTCAACAACAAAAGCTGACCTTAGTCAGCCTTGATTATATCATTCAATTCATTCCCTTTTGAAATAAGTCTTTTCTTATAACGTGAAGCACATACAAAACCATACACAGAAACTGCCAGTAATACAACACATCCTCCTAAAGCAATATAAAAATACAGCTGCATAGATTCACTATGATTAACCAGATTTTCATAATCTTCCTGTGTTACTGCGGCAGCACCTGAATAAAGCTGAAGCGTATTCTGTGTACTTTCATACTGATAATATTGGTATTCACCCATATCATTCATAGCATAGATCAATGAATAATTACTAAATGCTTTATCTTCATAGACCCAACCCATCAGGGTTACATCATCAATTGTAATTTCCTGATACGTCATACCGGCTTTTTCCTGTAAATCTTCAGGAATATCTACAATTCCTAATGTATTTCCTAAAATGGCAACCTGTTTATAAACAGATGTTATACCTTCTGTTTCATCATAAATGTAGAAATTTTTTTCATCATCTTTTTCTAGATAAACAACAGTAATATTACGTGTCGGACTATGCCATGCTTTTACTTCATTACCATCAATCTGAACACTTGTTTCTTCAAAACCTTCTAAAGTAACACCATTTAAATTACGTACAACACCTAATTCATTATCTCCATACGAAACAAAAACTAAAGGTGCTTCATCAACATAAGCATTAATGACATAAAGCTTTGGATTACCATTTTCCGCAGTTACTGTAATTTCAATACGATTATCACCAGCATTTAATGATATTTCACCTGTACCAGAAACACTTGCCTTAGCATCACTAGCAGAAGCATTTACAGTGATACTTGTAACTGAAGAAGCCAGTTCAACACTATATTCTGTCACATCACTTGAGAACGCAGGTGAAAGTTCTCCTTCACTGATAGATAATGATGAAAGATTGTTATTCGATGAACGATTATCCGTTACTGGTGTTGTTGTGGAACTCCCTGAACCAGAACTAGAACTTCCTGAATTTGAACCGCCGCCAGAATTACCTGAAGAGCCAGAACCACTAGTTGATTTAGGAACAACATTAATTGTAATAGATGCACCTTCAATTCCATATGATGTACCATCTAAATCGATAGTATTTTCATTATCTACTGTTAAAGTTATTGTAGCGGTGCCAACACTATTCGCTGTAAAAGTAAATGACTGCGAGTGTGATGAAAAACCATTTGCATCTCTATTTGTAATTTGACCTCCGCCTGATAGCACAGACGGATTATTACTACTTACATTACCTAATGCAAAATACATATTGTTGCCACCAATAGTTGCGGTAATCGTAACAGTATTTCCAACTTCAACTGTTGTATTTCCAGTTAACCTTGCATAACCTCCACTAGCTGCTTTTACATCAAACATGTTTAACGTTGCAAATACACACGCAACTAAGAGAAATATTTTTAATATTTTTTTCATATAAGTCCTCTCTATTTTGAAAATATTTAAATGATTCAAATATCATTGTATTTAGTATTATAGGGGATTATTAGCAGGATTTAAAATGTGTTTTTCAATTTTTAATAAATCTACTGCATTATTTCTTCCATCTTTATTAATATCAGTAGCGTTTATCTGTGAATTAGATAATTTGTTTGTAGAAGGATTTAAGATATATTTTTCTAATCTTAAAAGATCCACAGCTGTTACTTTTCCATCTCCATTCACATCGCCTTTAATAATAATCGTATAACTAGCTGTTTCACCACTTGAAGATGTGATCTTAAGTATCATATCTGTTGAAATATACGAATTAGAATTACTATGTCCATTCGTATTGATTTCGACTTTCATAGTTGAATCAATAGCCTGTAAACGTGAAATATATGTATTAATATTCATCTGTGATGAAATTCCCTGTACATAAGATCCGCTTACTGTCAATGATGCTTTACTTAAGAATGACTGAATATCAGATGATGTAGTTGTATTTGCATCATTGATCTTACGGATATAGGCGCTTGAAACATATCCATAAGAATTATTAAAATCATATTTCTGATTAAAGATCCATTCTAATGATTCATTGTTATAACGGGCAATTTTCTTCTGATTGCTATCTAATGGATGATCTGTATAGATCTGATACCAGACAGAGTTTCCATTTACAGACGTACCCATTGTCTGGCTTAATATGATCACAGGCATATTTCTTACATTATAACTTGGATTTTTTAATGAAAGAATCGTATCTGAGCTTGTTGAAGCTGTTTTTCTGACATTGACACTATCAACTGTTTCTTTAATTCCTAAAGCATATTTTTGATAATCTTTTTTTCCTAGATATTCATCAATTGAATAACTATGAGAAGCTGCTTTTTCACCCCAATAAGGATCTGAAGCATACTTAATATTCATACCGCTGGCTTTATCTCCAAGATGGCCACCAAAATAGCGCCAGTCATTTGTATCAAGATAGCCCCAGGTTACCCATTCACGAACAAAAATATCAACACAATACTCAACTGAATCATACGTATCCGCTGAACCTGATGGATTTGAATCTACAGCATCTAAGCCAAAAAGATTATTCTTTGCAAGAGCAATAGAACTTCTTCCCCAGCCACTCTCGTTAATTGCAATACCCAAGGCCATCAGTGGATTTACACCAAAGTCCTGTCCTTTTATAAATGAAGCTCCTTCATTCACTAACAAAGACTGATTTGCTTTCAAATCATTTGGATTTTTAGAGGTTGGCTTTGCTGTATATTTGCTTGCGATAAAACTATCTAATTCGTTTGCAGTATAGTTACTCTGAGAATGCAGTGGCAAATATTGATAATAGTTGTAATAAGGATTATTTGCATTTACAGCATTCGTACTGGTACCGTTACGATAATCATCGATCATTTTAAAATAATCTGTATAGAAATAATGAGCATCATAGCTGTAATAAACCGTTGATGAACTCAGATAGTTTGGCGCATAACCCATATTGACTGCTGAAGAATATGAACCATCACTGGATTTCAATCCGCCTGTACGAATATAATGGTAAAGTTTACCATTGCTTACTTTATAATAATTGATGAAAGTTCCTTTTTCTGTATAAGGAACAACTTCAACCAAGGAGGCATCCACCCAGCCATTGACTCCTGATAATCTGAATTTTACCTTGCCATCTTTTTCTTCTAAGAAAGCAGCATCAATGCCATAAGCCATATTGGTATAACCGCTTATACCTGTACCATCTTCAGTATAATTCGTATTAGCAATATATGAACCATTCAAAATTTTTTTGAATTTAACAGTTGCATATTTTACTTTCCAGTATTTATCTTGCGATTTTACTGCATAATTAACTGAAGGATTCTGGTTTATGATCGTTTCATAGGCGTTTAATGCATCTTCATAATTTGCAAAAGAATTTACTTCTGTTTCTGTACCATTTTCACTAATGCTAATTAATTTATATGTATCATTTGACATTAGCGAGATATCGCCATTGCCTATAAAATTCTGATAATATTCTTGCTCGGCTTCTTCCAAAGTAACAGCTCCTTCGGCATCGATAACACGTTCTGTCACATTCCCATTTTCATCATAATCATATATAATAGAACCAATTTTAACACCTGGATCATCTGTTATTTCTTCAGCCTCATTCGCTTGTGCATGTAAAAAAGCGAACATCGACATTCCTATACAGGATATCATCAAAAAGACAAGAATTTTACGACCAAATTTCATGACTTTTTAACACCTCCATTTCTTTCATAATTTTACATGATTTTATATTAAATTGCAATGTAACTTATAAATTCACATATTTTACCTTTTATGATAAATTCATACATTTAATCTAAATGATCCTGATAATCATCATATGCACGCAAAATTATATCTTTTCCATCAGGTATCGCAACATAAACCTGAGGTTCATGATTTTCATCAGCACAGACAAAAGCAAATTTAATATTTGTACCTATCCCCACTTCTCCTTGCACATTCATACAAATCAAAGAAATCGCATCACAATATCCTTTTTTTAAAATCATCTTTTCTGTCCATTCATAAACTGTAGAAGATGCTGCCTGCTGGGCTGACATTCCTTCTTTCATTCTGCGTACTGTCTCATAGCTTAAACATCCTCTCATGATCTCTTCACCAACACCAGTCGCTGCTGCTCCGCCGGCCTCATCATCACAGTAGAAACCACTGCCAATAAGAGGCGAATCTCCAATTCTTCCCTTTTTCTTCATAAAAAGACCGCTTGTGCTTGTTGCACTGACAAGATGACCTTGTTGATCTAAGGCCACCATTCCAACTGTATCGTGACCATCATAGCTTGAAAGAGGAAGTTTTTCTTTTTTTCTTTGAAGATATTTCTCATAACTCTCTTTAGTTAACATTGTTTCTTTTTTTATACCTAAAGATGACGCAAATTCATTAGCACCTTCTCCTACAAGAACATTATTAAATCGTCCTTTTGAACATTCATAAGCCACATCTACAGCATGAACTACGTCTTCCAGAGCCCCTACTGCCCCCGCCTGTAACGTTTCACCGTCCATAAAACCAGCATCACACTGAACAACGCCCTGTTCATTTGGCAATCCGCTATATCCTACAGAATGATAATTTTCATTTTTTTCCACTTCATGAATCGCTTCTAAAACAGCTTCTTTTGCACTTTTATTATCCTTTAAAAGACAAGTTCCTTTTTTTACACCATCATAAGACATTTTCCATGTCGCAATCATTGACCATCTCATTGTTTTCACCTCGCTAATAGTATATCAAAAAATATAAAATTGTTAAGATTTACTTGAACAGTTTTCTAGTTTGCGTTATAATCTTGTTATGGCCCGTTGGTGAAGCGGTCTAACACACTGGATTCTCATTCCAGCACTCAGGGGTTCGAACCCCCTACGGGCTACCATTTTATAAACTTGAACCTTGAAGGTTCTTTTTTTATGTACTATAATGATGTACGGTAAATAAAGGAGATTTTATGAAAAAAGTACGTACTAGATTTGCACCATCTCCAACCGGATATATGCATATCGGAAATCTGAGAACCGCTCTATATGAATATCTGATTGCCAAACATGAAAATGGCGATTTCTTATTGCGAATCGAAGATACCGATCAGGAAAGAGAAGTAGAAGGTGCTGTAGACATCATTTACGATGTAATTAACCAGACAGGTCTTCATTATGATGAAGGACCAGATAAACCAGGTGACTGTGGGCCTTATATTCAGTCACAACGTCTTCCTCTTTATAAAGAATATGCAGATAAGCTTGTCGATCTTGGTGGCGCTCATTATTGTTTCTGTAAAGAAGAAGAAGTTCAGGCCGAAAAAGAAGGTCATGACTTAAGTTATCGTTATGTAGATCCATGCCGCTTTATTTCTAAAGAAGAAGCACGTGAGAGAATTGCAAAAGGTGAACCTTATACTGTAAGACAGACAATTCCCGCAACTGGAACAACATCTTTTGATGATGAAGTTTATGGACATATCGAAGTTGAAAATGCTCAATTAGATGAAGGGGTGCTTTTAAAAAGTGATGGTTATCCAACATATAACTTTGCAAATATCGTAGATGATCATTTAATGGGTATTACTCATGTCGTAAGAGGAAATGAATATTTATCCAGTACTCCTAAATACAACTTAATCTATCAGGCATTTGGCTGGGATATTCCTACATATGTTCATGTACCACCTGTTATGAAAGATGAATTTCATAAACTTTCAAAACGAAATGGTGATGCTTCTTTCCAGGATTTACGTGAAAAAGGTATTCTTAGTGAAGCTATCATTAACTACATTGCTTTGCTTGGCTGGTCACCAGAAGGCGAACAGGAAATCTTTTCTTTAGATGAACTTGTAAAAGAATTTTCAATTGATCGCATTTCTAAATCAGGTTCTATCTTTGATATCAATAAGTTAAAATGGATGAACGGTGTTTATTTAAGAAATAAAACATTAGAAGAGTTCCATGAGTTAGCATTACCATACTACAAGGATATCAAATCAAATGTTGATCTTATGGAAATCTCAAAAGCACTTCAGCCTCGTGTTGAAATGCTGGCAGATATTCCAGAAATGATCGATTTCATTGATGCTCCATATCCATTTGATGCATCTTTATATACACATAAGAAAATGAAAACAAATCCTGAAAATTCTTTAGAAGCATTAAAATGGGTCGTAGATGAAATTGATTCTGTTAGTGATTTCACAGATGATGAAGCATTCTCTAAGTTCTTTGTGGATCTTGCTGCTAAACATGAAGTTAAAAACGGGCGTGTGATGTGGCCAGTACGTGTGGCTTTGACCTATAAAGCATTTACACCAGGAGGAGCTGTAGAAATTGCCCATATCATCGGAAAAGAAGAAACAATGCGTCGATTAAATCAGGCAATTGAAGATCTAACAAAATATCTTTCTGAACAATAAAAGGTAGTTAAAGAAGACATCTTTTTAAGAGGTGTCTTCTTTTTATTTAAATGATTAAAAAAAGAAGCCTTATGATCAGGCCTCATTTTCATTCTGCATAATATTTTTCAGGGATCATAGCAGCTGGTGCTATATCAGGGATATCATCCCCATCCTCATGTAAAGCATAGTTCCCGTCTACCCTAAGCACAAATACATCGCCTTCTTCAATATGATAAGGCAAGTTGACATCATCAGCATAAACGCTATCTAAACAAAGGCACAGGCTTTCATCATTTGTATAAAATGAACCATTTTTCTCAGGAGTAAATATGATTTTATCTGTTTCTATTTCTTTAACAGTCATTTTCATATCTGTATACCCATCATAATTTGAACTAAGCAATACATCTTGTTTTTCACTTAATATCCAATCATTTTCGGTCAATGTAAATGATTCATAAGGAAATAAGCCTTTTGAAAGTATATAGCCGCTATTTGCATTTTTATAAGTAACATCAATAGCTATATCACAATCATGGGTCATTAAAATACGATTCGTCTGTAAGATGTAATTGATCCAAAAACTATGACTCATATTTTCTAAGGCATCATTAGGATCATCTGAAAACAATCCTTCAGAATCTACATTAAAAATCACAGAAGAATAATCATCGCTCCATTCAACCGAAAAATGATCATTTATAGCTTCAAATTCTTGAGCAATTTCTTCCATCATTTTCTGATTGTTTTCTATAAGTTTCTTTACCTGTGAATCATCAGCTTCTAGAATCAAGTACTCATCCTCAACAGTGACCTCATTGGCATATGTAGAATCTAAACTAAAAGAATCAGTTTCATGATCATCTATATCTGCATACGATTCTTTACCTAAGAAATACTGTGATCCAATAGGAAGGATATATTCACTGCCTTCTTCTTCCTGACAACCGCTTAGAGCTAATAATAAGAAAACACAAAGGCCTAATCGTCCATGTTTCATGCAGATGACTCCTTTCATATCCCTTAAATATTTAACGTTCTTTATAATAATAAACTAAATCGATCGCACCATAACAAGGATGATAAAAAGCTTTAATCCTTTTTCCTTCATAGATAAATCCTAATTTTTTTAATAATTGAATAGAAGAAATATTTTCTTCAATGGCTCCTGCAATAAGCAGATCTAGTTTAAAATCTTCTTGTAATTTATGAATCAATGCTGACAATGCTTCATAAGCATACCCACATCGACGATATTGAGGAGCAATGACATACCCTATTTCCATCGTCTCAACTGCACGATCTTTTACATCCATCAAATGGATGACACCAATAACTTTCTGATCTGTTTTCGAATAGATCATCAGTCTTCCCTCATCTTCTTTAAAACTCTGCATAAGGGAATCATAGGCTTCATTCATTGCTTCAAAAGGTTCATAACCTCCATCCATATAACATGTTTCTCGATCTTTTAAAAAATCAAAACAATCATCATGATCTCTCTCTTCATAACGTCTTATTAAAAGACGTTCTGTTTCAAATTTCATTTTTGGTAAAACAAGTTTACGTACAAGGTAAGATAGATACAATTCAAAATCATCATGAGATATAAGAGTAGGATTGATATAGATCTTATTCTCTATAATTTTCATTTTTTTAGCACTTTCTGTTAATAATTCTATTTCGATCGTTACACCTGCATTAGCACTCTTTGATATATATTGCTGAATCAGATCACTCTGTTCCATTTGAAAGTTCTCCTTTTTGCATATTATATGCTTTTTCTTTTTTTATGATATAACGCCTAAATACCTCATATATAACTGAGAAAGTTGGAAGTCCGAAAATCATACCTGCAACACCAAATAAGCCGCCACCGACCGTTACCGCAAACAATACCCACAAAGCTGGCAGACCAATGGAAGAACCTACTACATGCGGATAGATCAGATTTGATTCAAATTGCTGTAAACAGATACCGAAAACAAGAAATACAAGACCCTGGATCGGATTAACAAAAGCAATAAATAAAGCACTGAATGCCGTTCCGATAATCGCTCCAAAGATCGGTATCATGTTCGTAACACCGATAATGACAGAAACGATAGAAGCATATTCAATTCCTAAGATCTTGCATCCGATATAACACAAAACACCAATGATCACCGCTTCAATTCCCTGTCCGCTGATAAAGCTTGCAAAGGTATCACTGATCAAATGCATCAATTCTTTGAAGACATGATATCTTTTTTCATTTAACAGTACTTTTCCAATCCGATCACCTTGTCGTATCAAAACTTCTTTAGAAATGACTAAATACATCGCAATCAGTATTGAGAAAATAACATTTGTTATTGAACTGGCAATTGTTGTAACGATATTAAACATAGCCGGAACCAAAGACTGTAAAACACCTATAAACTGGTTTGACAAATCAGAAAGCGAATTAACCAAAGAATCTATTGCACTCTCCTCCAGCCCTATATTCGCAAATAATACCTCAATAAAATTCTCTACTTCCGCTCTGTAATTATCAAAATTATTAAGTAACATGATAATATTATCAACGATGCGTGGAACAATGATCCAAATGATTAAAGTGATTACTAAAATAAAACATAGAAGAGTTATCATGGCTGCCAAAAGCTTCGGTTTTT
Organism: Traorella massiliensis; assembly: GCF_900104665.1. Lineage (GTDB taxonomy): Bacteria > Bacillota_I > Bacilli_A > Erysipelotrichales > Erysipelotrichaceae > Traorella > Traorella massiliensis. The sequence continues at coordinate 1,065,425 of NZ_LT629969.1, forward strand.
TTCCATCTTTTCTTGGTGGCAGCTTACGCATGAAAAACTGCATTGGAATATTAAAGATGAAAGCAATACACACTCCATAAATAAACGGTTTTACAACGCCCAACAAGGTCATCAGAGTTTCCCATAACCAGCTATAATTCATTAATATAAACAGCATCAGGATGACTAGTCCAACTAAGATCAGCACTTCTTTAAAAGTAGCATCTTTTACTTTTTTCTTAAAATTCATATTCGTTACCTCTGTCATGTTTTATTATAACCTTTTGAGTAGATTTATAATAGAGATAAATTCCCAAAAGAAGCGTAAATATAGAAATCAGCTGTGAAGTCGAAAGAAATGCAATAAAGCCACGTTCATCATTACGTAAAAATTCGATCATGAAACGTCCAATACTGTACAGAATTAAGTAAACGCTTAATAATATACCATCTTTTTTCTTTTTTGAAGCTATATAAAAAAGTAATCCTGCCAATATAAAATCAAAGACACTGCTGATCAATTGAGTTGGAATCAAAGGAATATTGTTTGGAGCAATATTTGAATGTGTAAAGGCAATCCCATACCATGCATCCGTTGGTTTTCCATAACAGCAGCCGGCTAAAAAACAGCCGATTCTGCCAAAGCCTTGAGCCCACGCAAGTGAAGGAACAAAGATCTCGAAATATTTCAAAAAAGAAAGACCTTTGAAGCGGCAATACTTATAACCAGCAAATAGTGCACCTATCAGTCCTCCATAAATGACAAAACCATTTTCTAAATCAAAAAGCAAGGCCGGATTTTTTGAGAATGTTTCATATTCTACGATACAGTACAATAACTTTCCGCCAATGGCACAGCCAAACATGCATACAAAAAATAGATTCAGCAATTCATCTGTATTTAAATGTTTCTTTTGAGCTCTTTTTTCCGCAATCAGATAACCGCTCAACAGTCCTACCGCAATCATCAGGCCATAACTGTGTACGGTAAATGAGCCAATCGTAAAAAGATCATTGTACATACATATTCTCCATGATTACATCTTCCACAATGATACAGATATGAAGCTGTCCTCTATAATCATTTAAAGACACTTTTCCAATGATATTCATACCATCCTGAATCAATGGGATCAATGATGAATGAAAGAACAAATATTCAATACCACTTGTCGATATTACTTTATAATATTTACCATTTGCCAATGAAATCTTATCACGGATTTGAATATTTTCAATATAGAAAAGAATTTCTTCAAAACCATTTCCAAATGGTGCTAATTCCATATACTCCATAACTGTCTGAATAGAAAATGCCTGTTCTAGCGCATATTCACATTCAAGTATTTTATTTTCTTCATAAATCATTTCATGGGTATCAATATAATTTTTTAATGCTTCTAAATTTTCTTTTTTTATCGTAACTCCGGCAGCCTGAGCATGTCCGCCAAATCGTTCAAAACGATCAAAGTCTGAAAAATAACGAATCAGATCAAACCCCTCAACACTGCGCATGCTTCCTTTATACTCATTCTCTAATTCGCTAAGGACTAGAAATGGGCGATGATGAGCTGAAGCCATCTTACTGGCAACCAGCCCTACGATACCTTCATGGAAATCATGACTGGCGATGATTTCGAATGGTGCATTTTTTATTTCCCCATTAGCGATCTTTTCCATCTCACTACTCATTTCTTTACGAAGATCATTGATCTGATTGATTTGTCTTGCGACATTTAAGATAGCATTCTGATCCTTTAATAAAAGATAACGCACGGCATTATTGACATTCACACGGTCACTTAAACGTCCCATGCTGTTGATTTTAGGAATAATGGTATAAGACATCATTTTAATATTAAACGTGTCCTGTGGCTTGTTTTTAAGGGCGTGAAGTGCTGGCATACACCCTTCATTCAAATACTCAAGACCCTTTCTGATAATATTCCTATTTTCTCTGGTAACCGGCATGCTGTCCGCAATAGTAGCCAGAGCAGCTAAAGCAACGATTTCCTTGTTATCAGGAATCAGACATCGGGCAATCTGTAAGGCCATCCCCGCTCCACAGCAATTATGAAAAGTATCATCCGCAAGAAAAGGATGAATCAGACAATCACAATCAATCTGATCCATTTCAAACGTATGATGATCGCTAATAATCAGACGCATCTGATGATCTTTGACAAATTTCATCGCTTCAATAGAACGAACCCCATTATCAACCGTAATGATATTACGATATCCCTTTAACAATGCCTTTTCAAGTACATCTACATGAAGACCATATCCCTCTTCGATCCTTTTAGGAATATAAAAACCATATTCGATCTGACAAGCCTCAAACGCTTTACATAAAATAGCCGTGGCACAAATCCCATCACAATCATAATCACCGCATATAAGAATCTTTTCTTTCTTTTCTTTGATATCTTTCAATATTGAAATGCATGATTCCATATGGGTACATGTCCAAGGATCACTCAATTCACTCTTTTTTAATTGTTCAAGATCTTCTAAACATAAATCATAATGAGCTAAGATAATTTCTCTTAAATCACTCACATTTTCACATTGATGAATTTTTATCTCCATGTTCATCTACCTACCATGAATATTCACCAATTAATGCATCAAGTTCACTTTCATCCATCTGGCCCCCTAAAATGATAGCCTGACTTGATAAATAAGCAACAATTTCATTCACTGTGATCTTAAATATGTCATCCACCGCTTTTGAAAATGTTTTTGGTGGCCGATTTTTCCATACACTGCCATATAAGGTATCTCTTACATGCTGCTCGGTAATGCTTTTCAGATCGCATCGCTGCAATTGACTCGTTTTGATCGCAATTGCAAGCTCAATCTGATGTTGCAGCTTTGAATCCATAAACTACTCACTCCAATCATAACCATAATTATAAAACATATACTACGAAAAGTGGAGTGAAAATTTGAAAAAAAAAATATTCTATGCAACCATTTCTCTAATTCTGCTTTCAGCGATTGCTAAGATACTCTCTTTTATCGTGCGTATCTATCTAGCCAGAGTGCTGCCATTAGAAGCTATGAATCTTTATTCATTAACCATGCCGACCCTTGTTTTTTTAATTGCTTTGGCTCAAATGGGTATCCCTACCGCTTTAAGCAAGGTGATCGCCCAAAGCATCAATCCGCTAAACGGCATCCTCTCATCCTTTATTCTTTCACTGATCAATAATATCGTTTTAATTGGTTTATTCTGGCTGCTGATCCCATTTTTATCCGTTCATCTTTTTAAAGATGCGCAAATATCTGCGATCTTAAAAAGCATGATCTTTATGATTCCGATGGTCACATTAAGCGGTTTATGCAAAGCGATCCTTCAAGGAAAACAGCATCACTCGATCGCCTGCACCTCCCAGATCTTTGAAGAAATCTTTCGTTTGGTATTTCTTATGATCGGTTTCGCATTTTTACTCAAAGATGCTCGTTCATTAGCCACGATTGCCATGTTTAGTGTTTTTGTTGGTGAATGTGGTTCAACACTATTCATGTTAGCATTTCTCTTTTTAAAAAAGCAGCCTCTTAAAAAACGTCAGCACGACTTAAAAAAAGAACATTTCGTAGAAATACTCGCCCTTTCTATCCCTATGACCAGTTCTCGTCTGATTGGCTCTTTGACTTATTTTTTAGAACCGATCATCTTTCTTGCATTTGCAAATCCAAATATGCTGAAAAATGCCTATGGCATCTTTAATGGCTATGTATTACCTTTGCTTACAATGCCCTCTTTTATCAGCGTAACACTTGCTTCAGCTCTATTACCCACCTTCGTTTATGAAAAAAAACATAATCATTTAGAAAAAGCCAAAAAAATCTTTTATATGATGTCATTGATCTGTTTATTTATTTCTCTTTCATGTGCACTCATCACCTATTTCTTTCCAAATGAGATCCTAATGCTTTTCTACAATACAAAAGAAGGAAGCAGCTTTTTAAAAAACAGCTCGCTTCCGTTTATCTTTTATTCACTTCAGCCTGTTTTAAGCAGTATCCTCCATGCCCTCGATCAAAGCAAAAAAGCGCTTGTCGATACATTGATCGGCTGTCTGCTTCGTTTGGCTATTCTAGCGCTTCTCACTCCAGCCCTCAAAGAAAATGTCCTGATATTTGCCATTATCGTCAGTATGCTGACAACGACTTTTCTCCATGCGCTTAGAGTACGCTATTCTTTGAAAAAGCTAAGTTCGACTTCTTAATAAAAGAAAAACCGGATTTTGTCGCAATACACAAAAAAACATCATTGATTTCTTCAATTCCTTGCTGCTGCATAGAATTCTTGATCTCTTGAATATCAAAACCACTCATCTGTAAGTTATCACGTTGAAGCTTGCCATCCTGAATCAGTGGAAAAGGATATTTGACTTTACAGTCATTCTTTTTTAAAAGCGTGAGTTTCCCATTCGTTTCCAAGATCCCAAAAGCAATTTCATGAATGCTGCCGATACTGCATTCTCTTACCTGCATCATTAAATCATCAATATTATACCTTTCTTTTTTCATTGCCTGCTGATCAATCAGACCATTGCGTATAAGAATCACAGGCTTACCATCGATCAGAGAGCGAAATCCTTCAAATTTCATGATAAGAAAAGCAACGATCACTTGTAACGCTGAAAGAGTAATCAAAGGAATCAGTGTCTTTAAGATTGAATCGCTGTTTTCAGTCAATGAAAGTGCCAGTAATTCTGACATAACTAAATAAATCACAATATCAAAAATGCTTAGTTCACCAATTTCCCGTTTACCCATACATCGTAAAGCCAGGATGATCATAAAATAAAAGAAAAAACATTTAAAGATCAGATTTAGATATTCATTCATCATTTTCATCTCCATAGCATATTAGTAAGTGAGGTAGATCATGAAAAAAAATATCCGCTCACTTTTATTTACACTATTATGCTGTATCTTGCTTACTCTTATAGTATCGATGATTCTTTCTTTTTTATACTTTCTGAATCTTTTTGTATCTTCTCTTGCAATTCTTTCAAAAATATTTGGTTTTTTAGTTTTGATCATCTGTGGTTTTCTTTTAGGACGTAATATACGTGAAAAGACTTTCTTTTTTGCTTTAGGATTTGCACTTGCCGGCTTTCTTTTCTGTTTTATATTTGTAAAGAAAAGTGTCTTTGCGATCTTATTATTGATTGCGAAATGGTTCTTATTTATCATTGCTGCCCTATTTGCCCGCAGTATTTAAAACAGAAGCTTAAAATAGCTTCTGTTGATATTCAATTCCTAAATGTTCATATGCTTTTGCAGTTACGACACGTCCACGAGGTGTACGGTTGATAAAACCAATCTGCAACAAATATGGTTCATACACATCTTCCAGCGTCATTGCTTCTTCACCAATGCTGCTAGCAATTGCTTCCAGCCCCACAGGACCTCCTTTAAAGCGTTCGATGATCCCTTTTAAGTATTTGTGGTCAACCATATCAAGACCCTTAGAATCGACATGGAGACGGTCTAGCGCCATCTTAGCAATATCAATAGACACAACACCATCATTCATGACCTGGGCAAAATCACGTACTCTTCGAAATAGACGATTGGCGATACGAGGTGTTCCTCTGCTTCTTAAAGCGATCTCATGAATGGCTTCATCATCAATTTCATTTCCCATGACCCGGCTTGTTCTTAAAATAATACTTGAAAGCTCTTCAATATCATAATATTGAAGCTGGCTCACAATTCCAAAACGATCACGCAAAGGTGCTGAAAGATCACCGGCACGAGTGGTGGCTCCTACTAAGGTAAAAGGCGGCAGACTCAGACGAACCGTTCGTGTTGCCGCATCTTTACCGACAATGATATCGATACAGAAATCTTCCATAGCAGGATATAAGATTTCTTCAACCTGACTAGGCAGACGATGAATTTCATCGATAAACAATACATCACCCGGTTCCAATGAAGATAAGATAGCAGCCAGATCGCCTCCTTTTTCAATGGAAGGCCCGCTTGCTGTTTTAATATGTGTTCCCATCTCATTCGCTAAAATATAAGAAAGCGTTGTTTTCCCAAGTCCCGGAGGTCCATACAAAAGCACATGATCCAAGGCTTCATTACGTGCTTTTGCAGCCTTCACAAAAACCCGCATATTCTCTTTTAATTCTTTCTGTCCCACATAATCGTCTAAACGCTGAGGACGCAGTGAAGCATCATCTTCATAATTCATCGTTTCAGCTTGCAGTATTCTCTCGCTCATAACTAATACCTCTTCAATAAATAAGAAAGAGCGATACGCATTGCTTCATCTGTATTTTTATAATCACTCTTTGCCACTTCTCTAAGTACCGATTTAATTTCCTGTTCACGATACCCCAAAGCAATCAAGGCATCATGTGCATCCTGAAGATTCTGATCAACCGTTTCTTTAGAATCATCTTTAGGTGAAACAAGCTTACCCTTTAGATCCAAGACGATCTGCTGAGCCGTTTTCGCCCCAATGCCCGGACAGCTTTTCAAGAAAGTCAGATCGCCCTGCTCAATGGCTTCCACGATCCTTGATATCTGTCCCATCGACAACATATTCATAGCACTTTTACATCCTAACCCTTTAACTTCGATCAAACGCAAAAAAAGCTCATACGTTTCATGTTCTTTAAAACCATATAAAGCTAGGGCATCTTCACGTACATACTGGTACGTATATAAAAGCACTTCACTTCCAATCGCATATTGTTTTGGATCAGGCGTAAATATCTGATAGCCGATGCCATGATTCTCTAAGATCAAAGCATCATTTGTAGTTCCATAAACACTTCCTTTTACAAAAGCAATCATATCAAAACCCCTTTCTATATCATATCTGAATCAATAAGCTCCTTAAATGAATGAATCGTTTTCACACAAACACGTTTCAATTCACTCTGATCATGACTCCACATATCATCTAAAATACCAATAACTTTAAAATGAGCCTGATGGGCACATAAGGCCGCTGAAGCCACATCTTCAAATACGATACACTCTTCTGGTGATAAATCAAGCTTTTGAGCACAAAGCTCATATATTCTTGGATTTTCTTTATTCAATCCTACTTCATTTGTCGTCACAACATCTTCCATCATGGAATACAAACCTGTACGCTTTAAGGCGGCTATTGCGCTCTCCTTATGACAAGAAGTTGCTATGATACATTTACCCATTGAAGCACACTTTTGCACAAACTCATAAGCATATGGCTTTAGTGGCAAATCATTTTGATAAGCTGCATGAGACATATCCATCCAATCCTGCTGAATCTCTTCTGCCTCCTTATCGACACCTAATACATTTTTAAAATAATAGGAACATTCTACATACGTTAAACGCTTAATGGCATCCGTATACTCCCTTTTATATTCTATACCATGCATCGCCATATACTTCTTATCAATATCCAGCCATAAGCCTAAAGAATCTAAAAGCGTGCCATCTAAATCAAAAATAAACCCTTTCATCCTTTTAGCTCCAATCCAACAGGTGCATGATCACTGCCAAAGATATCTGTATAAATCTTTGAATCAATAATTCTGCTCTTTAAACACTCACTGACAATAAAATAATCAATTCGCCATCCAGCATTCTTTTCCCTGGCTTTAAAGCGATAGCTCCACCATGAATACTCGATCTTATCCGGATATAAATAACGATACGTATCTATAAAACCATTCGCTAACAATTCGCTCATTTTCGCACGCTCCTGATCACTAAAGCCTGCATTCATACGATTTGTCTTTGGATTCTTTAAATCAATTTCTTCATGAGCAACATTTAAATCACCACATAAGATCACTGGTTTATGTTCTTCTAATTTCTTTAAAAAAGCACGAAAATCATCTTCCCACTGCATACGATAATCAAGACGAATCAGACCATCCTTACTATTAGGCGTATAACAGTTCACAAGATAAAAATCATCATATTCACATGTCAATACTCTTCCCTCTTGATCATGTTCCTCGATACCAATTCCCTTTGTGACATTCAAAGGTTCAGTCTTTGAAAAAGTAATGACACCGGAATAACCTTTTTTTTGTGCACTATTCATATAAATATGATAGTCTGGCAAATCAAAATCAAGCTGTCCTTCCTGCATCTTACTCTCCTGTATACAAAAAATATCGGCATTTTCCTTTAAGAAAAAATCATAAAATCCTTTATTCACACAAGCTCGTATGCCATTTACATTCCACGATATAAGTTTCATTCTATTCACCTACTCTTATTTCTTCAAAAACTTCTGTCTCAGCTTCTTTTGTGCATCCAAAAAAATCAATCTTCTTATTCAAAGAACTTTCTAAACGAAAAAGAAGATCTTTTCTTATCAGTTTAAAAGCCTGATCGATCTCTACCCAGCAATAGTCATCATGTTCTTCAGAAAGAATCACTTCTTCTTGATCACATTCACATACAAAGTCAAAGATGATCAAAGGCAATATCTTTTTAACACCGTTATATCCTTTTGAGGAATTTACAACCGATGTAATGCTGCTTAGATATTGAATTTCTACACATAGCCCGCATTCTTCCTGAATTTCTCTTTTTAAAGCGGCAATGAGTGTTTCTCCATTCTCAATAATACCACCTGGGGTTTCCCATCCTTTTCTAGGATTGTGTATCAGCAGCAAACGTCCTTTTTTAAAAATAAAAGCTGCCGCACTCACTGTATGACTTGCTAATTCCATATGCATAATACTATCATTTTCTTGCAGGCTTTTCAATCAAAACACAAATTTCAAAAAAAGACAGCCAAAGCTGTCTTATTCTACAAATGCAAATTCTACATTACATAAAATGATGATATCCCCATCTTGACATCCCGCATCACGAAGTGCCTGATCTACTCCCATGATACGCATCTTGCGAGCAAAACGCTGATCTGCTTCTTCAGAATTAAACTGCGTTGCATGGAAAGCTTTCTCGATTTCATCACCTGTTAATTCCCAGCGGCCATTACCAAGATTCTTGATTTCAAAGGCTGGTTTTGGCTCTTCAAACTTATAAAGAACACCTTGTGTTTCCTCTTTATGATTTTCATCAAAAATTGGGAAAGGATCTGTCTGATCCAATAAATCAGCGGCCCGATATAATACCGGTTCAAGTCCTTCATCAATGATCGTCGTCGTTTCAAACACTTCTATATCTGGATAAGCTTCTTTAAAACGTTTCAAATTCTCTGAAGCACCCTCTAAATCCATTTTATTTGCCACTACGATCTGTGGCCTTTCTAACAGACGATATTGATAATTTTCAAGTTCCTTATTGATGATACGATAATCTTCTACCGGATCACGTCCATCATTTGCTCCCATATCAATCACATGTAAGATAACTCTACAGCGTTCAATATGACGTAAAAACTCATATCCTAAACCTTTCCCTTGGGAGGCACCTTCGATCAGTCCTGGCAGATCCGCCATCACAAAGCTACGTCCATCCGGTACCTGTACCATTCCAAGATTTGGTTTAAGCGTCGTGAAATGATACTCAGCAATCTCAGGTCTGGCAGCACTGACAACAGATAACAAGGTACTCTTGCCCACACTAGGGAACCCGACAAGTCCAACATCAGCAAGAACTTTTAATTCAACGATGACATCTTTCTCATCGCCAAATTCACCCATTTCACAATATTCAGGAGCTGAATTGACACTGCTTTTAAAATGAAAGTTACCACGTCCTCCCTTACCCCCTGCACAGATGATGGCTTTTTGACCATTACGTGTCAGATCAGCAAGGATAGCACCGCTCTTTTCATCTTTGATGATCGTTCCTAAAGGAACTTTCACAGTGACGTCTTTTCCATTCGCTCCATGCATTTTCTTTGGTTTTCCTTTTTCACCGTCTTGCGCAACTACTTTTTTAGAATAACGCAGATCCAGCAAAGTAAATTTACCTGTGTCAGTTTCAAAAATAACACTTCCGCCTTTTCCGCCATCACCCCCGCTTGGGCCACCAAGCGGTACATATTTTTCACGGCGAAAGGCTACGATCCCATCGCCGCCTTTACCTGCTTTACAGTGAATCTTAACTCGATCGACAAACATGCGACACCTCCTTTAGAAAAAGAAAATCTCCATGATGGAGATTTTTAAGCTTGTGGATAAACAGATACTTGTGTCTTCTTTTTACCTAATCTTTCATAGCGAACGATACCGCTTGCCTTTGCAAACAATGTATCGTCACCACCACGTCCAACATTTAAGCCTGGATGAATCTTTGTTCCACGCTGACGATAGATAATAGAACCACAGTTAGTAAATTGTCCATCAGCTTTCTTAGCACCTAAACGTTTAGAATGAGAATCACGGCCGTTCTTCGTTGATCCTACTCCCTTTTTAGAAGCAAAGAATTGAATATCTAATACGAATCTCATGATGACACCTCCTGTTTTATTTCAATATATGATGAATACTGCTCTTCGATCGTTGCCAGCTGTATCAGCATCGTCTGCAAGATAAGCTGACATTTCTCATCGAGAAGATTCAAGACTTCAATCACAATGTGCTGACCCACTTTAAGATCAACACTCTCTGAAGTCAATTTGTCCAATGCATTTAATGTTCCAAAGACAACAGAAGAAACGCCAGCACATACTAGATCTTCTCCCTTGCGGGCACTACCAGCATGACCACTAACAGTTATTTTTTTAACTTCCTCATTCTTTGAAACAACACAGACCCTAACCATCTTAACCTTCGATAGCTTCAACAGTTAATTTTGTATAAGGCTGTCTGTGACCCTGTTTACGGTGGCTGCTTCCGTTTTTACATTTGTACTTGAAGATAATGATCTTCTTTCCTTTACCTTGCTTTTCAACCTTAGCTACAACCTTAGCACCCTTAACATAAGGAGTACCTACTTTTGTTGTTCTGTTTGAATAACAAACCACCTTGTCGAATTCAACTGTATCACCTTCGTTAACATCTAACTTTTCAACAAAGATTGTTGAACCAACTTCACATTTTACTTGCTTTCCGCCAGTTTCAATAATTGCGTACATCGTTGCACCTCCTTCTATCTTTGACTCGCCAATTGAGGGGACCATCGTCTTAACCCTTTCATGAGCGGTTGTACCCAAATAAGGGAAACAACATTCGTATATTACCATAAAGGACTCCAAGAGTCAATAAAATTCTTTAAAAAGCCTTTAAATAAGCCTATTTTCTCATATAATCACAAAGACTGCTAGTAGACATCGTCCTCTTTAAATAATTCACTATCCATATTCTGTTCAACAGCAGGAAGATCTGGAAGCTCCTTTAAGCTTTCAAGCTTAAAAGCATCCATAAATTCCTCAGTTACCTCATAAAGGAATGGACGTCCAGGTCCATCTGTTCGGCCACATTCCCGAATCAGATTTCTTGCTAATAGTTTACGGATCATCATATCACAGTTAACACCACGAATTTCTTCAATCTCGATACGTGTCAATGGCTGCTTATAAGCAATGATGGCCAGTGTTTCTAAAGCTGCCTGAGAAAGTGAAGCCATCTTACTGCTTGAAAATAAAGCTTCAGCAGCATCATGGATCTTTTGTTTTGAAATAAATTTATATCGCCCGCCATAATTGACACATTCAAAGCCATGACACTCCTTACAATATTCATCCATGATATCTTTAATCAATTCTAAGACATCCTTTTCCATCATATTACAAGAAGTCGCCAATTGTTCAAGGGTGCAGCCTTCATCACCGCTCAAAAAAATCAATCCTTCAATTACGCTGCATCTCTCATCCATCTTCTTCCACTCCCTTCACGATCCAAATTTCTTCCTCTTCATCAATAATATAAGAAAGAATCTGAAATTTGATCATATCTAAAATCGCCATAAAAGTAACGATGACCATATGCTTGCTAATACAATCACTACAAAGCTCCGTAAAGCTCATCGTTCCTTTAAAGCCATCCAATCGTTCTTCAATTTGCTCTCTACGCTCATCCATGCTTAATTCCTTGACCGTCATCTTCGTTTCAAGAGGATGATTCAGGGCCAATCGACGCAATACCTTATTCATTGCCTTCATCAGATCATAAGGACTGCCGCTAAGCTTTTCTTCCTTGACCATGCTGATCCACTGCTGGGTTTCATTGCTTAAAGGCTTTGTATAAGAAAGCTGACGCTCTTCATATAAAGGTTTCAGCGATTCACTTGCTTCTTTATAACGCTGATACTCAAGCAATCTTTTCACCAGTTTATCACGATGATCTTCTTCATATTCTTCTTCGATTTCTACTTTTTCTTTCGGTAAAAGCTTTTTGCTTTTATATTCCAAAAGACCGGCTAATTCAGTTAAAAATTCACTGGCTATATCAAGATGCATCTCTTCCATCTGATTCAAATATGCCAAATATTGCTCACTTAAAACATCCATATCTAAATCAAAAAGATCCAGCTTATTTTCTTTGATCAAATGATACATCAAATCCAATGGACCTTCAAAATCTGAAATTGCAACTGAAAAATGCATAGAAATCCTCCATTTCTGACTTATTATACCATATTTTACAAATTTTCATCGTTAAATTTATGAATGAATAAAAATTTATATGTTATAAAAAACAGACTCACCGGTCTGTCTTATGAGTAATAAATGATGTCAATATATAAGCGAATTGAAATATAATTATTTGAAATAGTGTATACGTCATCGCTGATTGCTGTTTTTGAGCAATTGGATTTGTACTTGAGTTGATCAATATAGATAATTTATAAGTAAAATAACCAAGAACAAATGTTACAATAACGATAATAAAACATCCTACAACCTTATATAAAATTCATGATGTGTCTTTGCTTCCATATAAACACACAACCCCATAAATATGAATGCGATAGCACCAAGCATACTAATCTGCGGATCCATCCTGCTCATACCAGCAAGTGCTGATGCAAATAAAAAAGTGATCCAAAAAATAGCGATCCATATCAGCCAGAATTTTAATGATTTCATATTTCCCCTCCCTATTTATTTTCATCATAAATCAGCTATTCATAAAAGAAAAGTCTTATTCTTCTGTATTAAATATGATATGATAATTATTGTGGAAATACTTATAATGAAAGCAGGCATCTGCCTGCTTGTTTATTTTGTATAAATATTCGTATCAAATATCATACGTTTTAATTCTTTGATGTCAAAAGGAAATAATGGATAAAGATATGGAAGCTTAAAGGTACGTGTCGTAAGAAGTAATAAAAAATGAATGAGCAAGCCGATACAAAAGCCGCTGACCTGAAAGGCCAATGAAAACATCGTTAACATGATACGCATGATTTTGTTTGCTAAAGCGACTTCATAGGAAGGTGTTAAGAAATTCCCTAGATTGCTTAAAGCAACCAATAAAAGAATTTCCTTTGTATAAGCACCCATTTCAATTCCAAAGTCACCTAAGACAAAGACGACAAGAAATCCCATCATGCTGTTGATCAGATTTGGAGCATAAAGAAATGACTGACGGATCCATTCGATCAAAAGCTCACATATCAAAACCTGAAAGGCGATAAAACCGATATTGCGATTTTCAAATGGAAGCTGTAAAAAGGAATGCGGGCTCAACATACATACAATAATAAAGGGTAAAAGATAAATGCTCATAAAGACACCTAGATAGCGAATGATGCGAGTAAAGAAAGAAACGATCGGTGTTTGGGTATATTCTTCGATCTGTGAAAGCTGTTCAAAAAAAGTAGTAGGAAGAATTAGGGCACTAGGCATATTATCTACTAACATGATAATATTTCCTTGAAGTAAGTGGATCGCACAAATATCCGGCCTTTCAGAATAGCGAACATGCGGATAAGGATTCAGCGTTTTTCCATAAAGAACTTCAATTAGATTACGTTCATTATTGATTTCAATACTTTGATTGATCTCCATTCGTTTTTGTATATCCTTAAGTAAATTCTGATCCGCTTTATCCTTCATATGACAGATGGCAATATCATTTTGGGTCATTTGTCCTTCCTGAGTAAGTTCGATCCTTAAATTCTCACTTCTGATCCTACGTCGTATAAGTCCAACATTGAAAAGAATATTTTCACTAAAAGAATCATGACTGCCACGAATGCTTTTTTCGATATTAGGATTTTCAATACCTCGATTTGGATAAGCTCTTGTTTCTAATGCATAGACTTCATCTTGAATACAAACTAAACACTGACCGCTCATTAATAAAAATACCGCTTTAGAATAATCTTCTATTTTTTCAGAAGAACCATTAAAAAAACATAATGGATCTTGGTTTTCACTAAATAGAAATCCTTCGATAATGGAAGTGATCGAAATCGTTGATGTCAATGAAGATAGAAACATCATAAAAACATTTTGATGATTTAAGATCACTTCATGCTTGACAATATCAAATGATTCAAGCTTTCGTAATTGTTCAATCACGGGCTTTAAAGAAGATGGCTACCCAGAAGGCCATAAAGATCGCAAAACTGATACCACTCGCCGTCTTATCAAAGACTCCTGTCAGAATTCCAATCCATCCATCATTTTGTGCTGCACTAAGCGAAGCATGGGTAAGTGAATGTCCAAACGAAAGGATCGGCATCGTAGCACCAATACCACAAACGCTGATCAGAAAATCATAAATATTAAGACATTCTAACAATGAACCGATCACTACAAACAAAGAAGTAATATGACCGGGGGTCAGTCGTGTATGATCATAAATCAGCTGACCCGCTAAAGCACATCCCCCACAAAATAAAAATCCGTATAAATAAGTCATGCTAGCTCCTTTCAATGCAGATAGCATGGGCAACACTTGGAATGGATAGCTTCTGCTGAGTTAAAAATACATTATGTAGCGAACCTGTAGCAACCAGCAGGATCCTTTTCATTTTTTTACTTCTTAGATCTCTCAATAATTTCCCAACTAAAACAGCCATCGAACATCCACAGCCGCTGCCGCCACAATAAACATTCTGATGATTGAGATCATAGATCATGATACCACAGTCATTTAATTTATTTTCTAATTGAAATCGTGCTTTTTCGATCATCTCCGAGAGCATTGCATAACCAATCTTGCCTAGATCCCCCGTAACGATGAGATCATAATCATCAAACGTACGATTTAGATCCTCAAAATGGGTCATGATCGTTTGATATGCAGCAGGCGCCATGGCTTTTCCCATATCATTCACATCACTAAACTGCCAGTCAACAACACTGCCAATCGTAAACGAGCTCACTTTTAAATCTGAAAATTTATTACTTAAAAGTATAGCGCCACTCGCTGTTACCGTTGAAGTTGAACATTCCTTTTTCTGTCCGCCATATTCATTGGGATAACGAAATTGACGTTCTGCAGCTTGGGTATGTGAACTTGTAAAAGCTAACACATGTTTTTTTTCAAGATGTTCTACAGCTATTGCAGCATGTCCTATCGTTAACGCTGAATTGGAACAGGCACCATAAAGACCAACAAAAGGAGCTTTTAATTCGCTTGCCAGATAATGAGTACAAAGCTGATTGATCAAATCTCCGGCATAGATCAAATCAACTTGATCGATCTTCCCTTTTTTTAAACATTTTTCTACACATAATCGATTCATTTCTATTTCTGCCTGTTCAAAAGAGGACTGATTAAAATAAGGATCCGAGGAGTAATCATCGAAATAAGAACCTAACGGTCCTTCTTTTTCTAGTTTTCCTACGATCACATTTTCACTTTTTACATATACATTTTTAAATGTTAAAGTTGTCATAACATTCTAACCCAATACGTGATAAAAGAAAATACGATAGCACTGACGATACCATATGTTATGACAGAACCTGCCAGTTTAAACATATTGCTGCCAATACCATAAATAAGCCCTTCTCTTTTACATTCAAGCGCTGAACTAGAAAGCGAATTGGAAAAACCAGTAATTGGTATAAAAAGACCTGCCCCGGCATATCTCGCTAAACGATCATATATGCCCATACCTGTAAGAAGTGCCGCCATAAAGATAAAAAATAAAATGGTTAATATACCGGCATTTTCTTTAGAGAAATAGTTCAACAGCCAGTCATTAAAAAGCTGTCCTATTACTGCCAGCATTCCTGCACTAACAAAGGCCATCAATGCTTTTTTTGACTTATGCTCATTTACACGATGCCGTGAGCTTATTTCATGCAATTCTCTTTGATTCATAAAAAAAACCTCCTTATCACTAGTATGAACAGGAAGGTTTGATTAAATCATTTTATCTTTCAGTTTTTGTAAAATTATTTTCTCGGCTCTGGATATTTGAACCTGTGTACAATTAAGACGAGCTGCTACCTCGCTTTGTCGAAATCCTAAGGTATAACGAAAATAAAGAATCAGTTTTTCTTTTTTACTTAGAAAACTGATTTCGTGATTCAGACCTAATAGTAAAACTTCATCCCTGACTTCATCAGCTAACTGATCATTAAGCGTAATGCTCTTGCCATCACTTTCGATGATCTGTTCATCGATACTTGAAATATGCTGATGTGCATCAAAAGCTATATAAACCTCTTCAATGCTGCATCCGCAAGCTGCCGCAATCTGTTCATAAGTGGGTTCACTGTTTTGTTCATGCATTAGTTTTTCTTTTTGTGCCAGCATACGACTATAATTTTCTTTAATAGAACGTGAAATGCGAATTGAGCCATCATCCCGAAAAGAGCGTTTAATTTCTCCTAAAATGATCGGAATCGCATAAGTAGAAAACTGAACTTCTTTTGAAAGGTCAAAATGATTGAGGGCTTTCATCAGCCCAACGATACCAATTTGAAAAAGATCATCACGATTGCTCTTATATAAAAATCGCTGAATACATGAATAAACCAATCCTTCATTTTTCAATACAAAGTATTCTTTTGCTTCTTCATCATTTTCCTGAATGATACGGATCAGCTCAAGATTACTTAGATTTTTGTAGCTGTTTCTGGACGACAACGCTCGTACCCTCTTTCAGACGTGAAATTACATCAAAACTATCCGAGAATGTCTGCATGATCGTCATCCCCATCCCGCTTCTTTCAAGCTCAGCTTTGCTTGTATATAGAGGCTCCATGGCCTGCTTGATATCTTCAATGCCATTTCCGCTATCACTAATGATCATCGTTACGCAGCCATAATCATCATAGCCAATCTCTAGTTTTACTAATTTATTTGGATTGGAGTCATAACCATGAAGAATGGCATTGGTTACCGCTTCAGAAACAATGGTCTTGATTTCCATCATTTCTTCTATCGTTGGATTCAATGGCGAAAGAAATGCACAGGCAGTAATTCTTGCAAATGACTCATTTTCTATACGGCTTTTAAATTTTAAGGTTACCTTATTCATAAGCACGCCTCTTCCTTGATCAGATGAAAAAGTCCTGACATAGCAAATATCACCCGATGATGCTGATTTAATCCTCTTAGGACTAATTCACACTGGTTCGCTGCACATTGTTTGTAGCGAGCAAGAACAAATCCAATACCTGTACTATCTACAAAGCTCACTTCACTAAAGTCCAGAATGACCTTTGCCGGATGCACCGAATCAATTAAGCGAATACATTCTTCCTTGATCAGTGAAATCTGATAATCATCTACATCTTCATTCAAATAAAAAGTCAACACATCTTTTTTCTTTTCAACGCGCATAACTCATTCCTTTCAAACATAGTTTATCACGTTCTAAAGCTTGTGTGGGAACTTGCGACAAACTAAGTCAAAACTCGCCAAAAAGACATCTGAAAATAATCTAAAAACTGCATCTTTGATACACTTTGTGCTACCCCGACATCGACGATGCTTTCACTTTGATCATCATAAATGATCTTCACTTCTCCGATTTTTTCATGAGCTTCTAAAGGTAAATCAAAACGTGTCTGTGTAAAAGTTTGCGACGCTACAGTTACTTTTTCATCTTTATTTAAAATAACACCTACATCATTTAAATAAACCAGATCCACTTCATGAGGTAATCCCACTTCAAAATAATGACTTTGATATATATCATTCATCTTAAAAATTGGCTGATATATAATTTTTGAAAACCCCACATTGATCATTTCCATCACTTCGACATTCCGTGTTTTTGAATCGGGTTCTTTCATGACCACACCAATCAAACGTAAGTCATTCTTTCTAGCCGTAACCGTAATACAGCTCAAAGCCTCTTGTGTAAATCCTGTTTTCAGACCATCAACACCCTCTACATGTTTGACTAGTTTATTTGTATTTACAAGCCAGAATGGATTGGTATCTTCACGGATATACGCATCATAAGTAGATGTAATAGATAGAAGATCATCTTTTCCTACTTCAATCAGTTTTTTCGCAATCAAAGCCATATCCTTAGCACTAGAATAATGATTTTCATCATGCAAGCCGGTCGTATTTTCAAAATTGGTATTCACTAAATTTAATTCTTTACTTTTTTCATTCATTTTTGAAACAAATTCAGACACGCTTCCGCTAATTCTCTCAGCGATCGCCACCATCGCATCATTCGCACTAGAAATACAAACGGCTTTTAAAAGATCATGAACATTCATCTGTTCATTTGGCTGTAGAAACACCTGGCTTCCTCCCATGCTTGCTGCATTTTCAGAAATGCTCAGCACCTCATCTAATTTTAAAGAGCCATCATTCAGTGCTTCATAAACAAGAATCAGACTCATCATTTTAGTCATGCTGGCAGGAAAAAGCTTTTCTTCACCATTTTTATCATAAAGAACCTTACCTGTAGTTGCTTCAATCAAATAAGCACTCTGTGCATGAACTGTCAGATCTTCTTCAGCACGAATATTTTGCGAAAAACAAAAAAAGCATAAAAACAAGATAAATACTTTTTTCATAAACCACCTCATCCTATTTTATGAAAGGATGTCAGCTTTTTAGAATTGAATTGTTCAAAGTCTCACTATTTTTTAAAATCATCTTTCTATCAATCAAAAATGAAATTTCCTAATATATAAAAAAAGATGTTTTTGAACATCCATTTTTATTTGAATAATCAGATTAGTCATCCATTGAATATCGATTTCTTATCAGAAACAGAAAGATAACACGTAATATACCTAAGCTTAAGACACTCAGAACAGTCAGGATATCACCATATCGATCACTTGCTTTTTTAAATATTTTATGTGAAAGAACACAGTCTAAAATAAAACCAATGAGCAGTAATAGAAGAAAGACTACAAATAAAGCAGCATGAAAGTTTTGACCATGGTAAAAGTAAATGCCAAGAAAAATTACTAGAAGATTATTTAAAGCAAGTAAAATTCCAATTTTTTTTGAATGAGCAGCTTCTCCTAGCAGATATTTATTATAAAAAGGGATCCATACTTGCCAATATTTAGAATTATCATCATTTTTATAAATTCCCATCAATGCAAGACTTTCAAATATATAAATGAATAATAAGTATGCAATGATAATAAGAAATATCGCAACAAAGAAATAAAAGATTGCCGATAAAAAACTAATTAGGATAAGAACGCTTATACCACCCATAAGATCACCTCTGATGTAAAAATTATAACACAATGTTAAAAGAAAAGCATTCTCATGAAGATAATGCTTTTTCTAATTCTTTGATGATTTTTTCTTTGTGTTGGCAAAAAGAAGCTCTGGCTGCATTAAGGTTTACTTGAATAAGATCTTTTTCAGTAAAACCAAATTCTTTTTGAAGAAGATCATATTCACTTTGTAAAGTAACATTACAAAGCAATGGATCATCAGTATTAATTGTAACAACTGCTCCCTGATCCATCATTTCTCTTACTGGGTGATGCGTTAAATCAACACAACGAGAAAGAATATTACTTGTAACACTTATTTCTAAAGGAATTTGACGAGCAATCATTTCCTTTGCGACATCTGGATCATTCCAGCCGTGGATACCATGTCCAATTCGATTAGCATGCATGCTCATAGCTGTTCGTACAGCTTCTGCAGGACATACTTCACCGGCATGAATAGTTATGTTGATACCTTCTTGATAAGCTTTCTCAAACAGATAACGAAAAGACTCAGTAGGCTTAGCACCTTCAGCTCCTGCTAGATCAATTCCTACAACACCTTTGTCTTTATAAGCAATAGCTGTATTTAGCGTATCCATGTTGGCATCATCATTATCTGCATCCTCCCCATAATTCATCATACATACGATAATGCCGACAATCATATCCGGATGAATTAACATGACTTTGTTCACACCTCTCAAAACAGTTTCTACAGCCTGATTTTGAGTCATCTGCAAGATATGCTGCTGAGGTGCAAAACGAATTTCCGCTAAGCGAATTCCCTGCTCATACATAGAAAGAGCGAGTGAGTACGCAGCCTCTTCAAGATTTTCAGGAGTCTGAAGAAGAGCTGTGATTTGATCAAAACGTTTTAGGCATTCACTCAAAGGCATAGCTTCAGTAATTATGATTTGATTCTTCCAGGTTATCTCATCAACAGTTTTATCGATCACACCTTCTTTAAGAGCAAGCTTATAAAATGTAGAAGATGGCAGTGCTCCATCAAGATGACAATGAAGTTCGACTCTAGGATAAAAACTCATGATCATTCCTATTCAATGACTTTATAGATCAAAGGTGCTTTTTCTACTTTATCAACACTCATTTCAAAGCAATCATAGAAATTCTTGATCCAGTCCTCATTTAACTCAGAATCGGTATGAATGGTAGCTAAAGAATCTCCTGCCTTAACATAATCGCCATCTTTTTTATGAAGAACGATTCCTACAGCATGATTGATCGTATCTTCTTTGACTGCTCTTCCAGCACCGATCTGCATTGCCAATGTACCAAGCTCTAATGCTTTAAGACGTTTCACATAACCTTCTTTTCTAGCTTGAATTTCAATTTGCATCTTTGCCTTAGGTAAAAGTTCCGGATGAAGAATTTGTTCAGGATTACCACCCTGTGCCTTTACCATTTCTACAAGTTTATTAAGGGCAGCACCATTATCAATATTTTTCTGAAGCATTTCACGAGCTTTTTGCTCACTTTTTGCTAGTTTGCCTTGCATCAGCATGATAGCACCCGCATTCATACATAATTCCTTAAAATCTTCAGGACCCTCATTTTTCAAAGTAGCAATCGCTTCTTCTACTTCTAAAGCATTCCCAATAGCATTTCCTAAAGGCTGATCCATACTAGAAATCATAGCTCGGGTATCTTTGTTTAATTTTTTACCAATTGAAATCATCGTACGGGCTAATTTCTCAGCATCTTCAGGTGTTTTCATAAAAGCCCCATCTCCAAATTTCACATCTAAAAGAATCGTATCTGATCCACTTGCCAGTTTCTTTGACATGATACTTGAAGCAATAAGTGGAATTGAATCAACAGTCGCTGTCACATCACGTAAGCTATATAATTTTTTATCAGCAGGTACTAACTGTTTGGTTTGGCCAATGATTGCTAAACCGATCTCATTGACCTGTTTTTTAAACTGTTCTTCATCTAAAGCTACCTGAAAGCCTTCAATTGATTCTACTTTATCCAAAGTGCCGCCAGTATGTCCTAAACCACGTCCGCTCATTTTCGCAACTTTCAAACCGCAGGCTGCTACCATCGGGGCTAATGAAAGTGATGTTTTATCACCAACACCGCCTGTTGAATGCTTATCTGCTTTAATACCTGCAATATCGCTTAAATCGATCATCTCACCGCTATGCATCATTTCATCACATAACCAGGCAATTTCATCATCATTCATTCCTTGATAATAAATTGCCATACATAAAGCACTCACCTGATAATCAGGAATGCTTCCATCTACATAACCTCTGATCCAGAAAGAAATTTCTTCCTGGGTTAACGCATACCCATCTCTTTTTTTCTCAATAATATCTACAAAACGCATCTTTACGCTTCCTTTCTTTGCAGTGTTACAACACTGAATTGTTCATGCTGCTGAATATTTACAGTTTCAAATTCATTCTCATCAAATTCAGGAAAATATGTATCTCCTTCATATTCCTGATCAATGATACTAATGACCATTTTATCGACATAAGGTAATGCTTCTTTATAAACTTGTGCGCCACCAATGACCACTAATTCTTTATCATTATTTTTATATAGATCAATCACTTCTTTTATATCATGAACGATCTTGACAGATGCATCATGATACTCATAATTTCCTCGAGTCAGCACATAATGAAAGCGATGTGGTAAAGGCTTTTTAAAGCCTTCAAAAGTCTTCCGTCCAACAAGCAGATCCTTATTTATCGTATATTCACGAAAATGTTTGAGATCTTCCTTGATATTCCATGGCATCCAACCGTTTTTACCAATCAAATGATTGACATCATAAGCAACGATAAGCGAAATCATACGCTCACCTTCCCTCTGATCGCAGGCCATGGATCATAATCAACGATCTTAAAATCATCATATGTAAAATCATAAATACTTTTCACATCCGGATTCATGATCAGCTTTGGAAGTTTTCTTGGTTCTCTTGAAAGCTGGGTATTAATTTGTTCAAAGTGATCGCTATAAATATGCACATCACCAAAAGTATGTATAAATTCCTTCGCTTCATAACCGCAAACTTGCGCAATCATATGTGTCAAAAGTGCATATGAAGCAATATTAAACGGTACTCCTAAGAACACATCTGCACTTCGCTGATACAACTGGCAGGACAAATATTTTTTATCAGAAGAAACATAAAACTGCATAAAGGCATGACAAGGAGGAAGTGCCATATCTTTGATCTGAGCTGGATTCCAGGCACTAATGATATGTCTTCTTGAAAAAGGATCATTTTTTAAATCATGAATCAGATTCTCTAACTGATCTACTCCAAAAAAATTACGCCACTGATGTCCATAAACAGGTCCAAGTTCCCCATATTTTTTTGCGAAATCATCATCATTTCTGATTTTTTCAATAAATTCATCTATGGTTTCGTTTTGATAATCCTTAGACTTTTTATACTTTTCATATGGCCATTCATTCCAGATACGCACATTGTTTTTGACTAGTGGCTGAATATTTGTACTGCCGCTGATAAACCATAAAAGTTCTAAAGCGATACCCTTAAAAAATACTTTTTTGGTTGTTAATAAAGGAAAACCTTCACGCAGGTCGATACGCATCTGATAACCAAAACAAGATTTCGTTCCTGTCTGAGTACGATCCATCCTCATTTCGCCATTTTCCATGATATGTCTGCATAAATCCAGATATTGTTTCATAACTGTCCTCCCAATTCTACTATTTCTTCTTTTGTTAAGCTTCGCCATTCTCCAGGTCTTAATTTTTCATCTAATTTTAGAGAACCAAACTGTACTCTTTTTAAATAAGTTACTTCATTGCCGACATAATGAAGCATTCGCTTGACCTGATGAAATTTACCTTCCTGAATCGTTAAATAAATTTCATCCACACCAATACGTTCAACTTTTCCCGGCTGATAAGTTTCATCTTTTAATTTTATGACATCCTCAAGAGAGGCAATCATTTCTGTAGTGACTTCTTTTTCACATTTCACATAATACTTCTTATCAACATGATATTTTAAAGAAAGCAGACGATGTGCCAAAGCTCCATCATTACTGATCAAAAGCAATCCTTCCGTATCTTTATCTAACCTTCCTACCGGAAATACATCATCTTTTAATGGAATATCAAAACACTCTAAAACAGTCTTATCTTTTCGATCAGTGGTTGCGCTAACGACCCCTTGGGGTTTATTCAACATATAATAAACATATTTCTGATAGATAACTTCTTCATCATCTAATAATATAATGTCTATATTTTCATCAACTTTCAGATCATCTTTTTTTACGATAACGCCATTCACTTTTATTCTAGACTTACGTATAAGCTCTTTGACTTCTTTACGTGTTCCTATATTGGCATGTACAAGATATTTATCCAGTCTCATCTTCTTTTCAGCTTTCTTAAAATCATTTTTAAATCAATATGGAAGAGTTGTTGCGGCAGCTGGAAAAAGTATGTCAGAACCACATAAACACCTAAAACGATCATTCCTTCCAATACAAGAAGCGGTATCATTTCAATTCTTCCAAAACGAGTAATATCTCCAAAAATTGCATAAAGTCCCAAGTATACAAAACTTGTCAGTAACAAACAGCAGCACATAACCAATATCTTTCGAAGCGTATAATGCCAATTGATCTTATACTGACGATTAAGATAGTAGACATCCATTACAATAATAGTCAGATAAGAAAGTAAATTGGACATCGTAGCCCCTGCCATTCCAAAAATCTGAACACAGAAAAATAATGAAACAAACTTGACAATAGCACTCACAGCAAGAGAAATCAATGGTTCCTTACGAAGCCGGCATGCAATCAAAAGAGAAGTAAATAATGGTGCGATCGTTCCAAAGATAGCATCAATGACTCGATAACGCATCAAATAATTCTCATAGTCGAGCTGCTGGATCGTAGCCACTACTTGCCCCATCCCATCTGTCATTGAAAGAGTTGGATTTCCAAATAAAAGATACATTACTTCTTTGGAAAAGAAAAACAAACAGAATGATAAAGGCAGTACGATATAAAGCACAGATTCCAATGTATCCTTAACATGCTTACAAACCTGTTTTAAATTTTTGCTTTCCAGTGCTGTTGTAATATAAGGGATCAAGGATGCACTAAATCCGACAGCTAAAATTTGTGGTATGGCAATAATCTTTTTTGTATGCATTGCTATGATAGTACCATATATATAATTACTTAAATCAGCATTCATTCCTGTTGATTCTAGCGCCCTTGAAAAGAACATCAAATCAATCATATCTTGAGAATACGCTACAATTGAAGATACAAAATAAGGAATAGCAATAATGATCAATTCTCTTAGCAATAACTTAGGATTATTATTGGACAGACGTTCTTGCGTTGCTGCCAATGCTTTCATTTCTTTGGTTTCTTCTTTATCATATTTATAAATATGTAAAAGTGCGCAAATAGCTGAAACCGTCGCAGAGAAAACAGCAAAATATACAGCCCAGATCTGATCTCTATCAAAAATATAGACTGCGATTGCTCCGGCTCCCAAAAGAAAGAATACTCTTACAAGCTGTTCAAATACCTGAGAGAATGCATAAAGCTCCATTCTTTTTAAACCTTGGTAAAATCCTCGATAACCACTTAATACAGGTACAAAAAACAAAGCAAAGGAAATAATGATCAAAACATTTTTAGTGATTTGAATATCCTCTGCACTGCTCCCTTTTGCAAGAATAAGTTCTGCCAGCTGACCACTAGTCAAAAGCACAAAACACATTCCGGCAAACCCTAAGGCCATCATCAGCCCTAAAGAAAGTTTTTTAATCAATAAAGCTGTCTTATAATCCTTTACGTTATAATATTTTGCTACCATCGTCGCAATAGCAAAAGGAATCCCTGCTACCGATATATTTAAAAGATAAGAATATATGTTATAAGCATAACCATAGAATCGAATATTCTGGTCTCCGGCAATCATATTAAATGGAATAACATATACTAACCCTAACACTTTAGAGAGAAAGACTCCAGCACTAGAGATCAGTCCGCCAAATATGATTGACTGCTTGCGATTTTCATTCATTGCCATCTACTACCTCTTCACCTACAAAATCATCATAATTTGCATTAATAATAAAATATACATAATTGTCTGTCTGATTTTTATCTTTGTAAACAACAAGACAATTCAATACAAATGCTTTTTCACTGCTAATACCGCTGATACCCATTCCTTCATAATATCCTTTTTCTACATTTACCTGATTAGGTATCATATTATATACCGTATCTTCAAATATACCAATACTTGGAGCTACTTGAGTTTCATTAATTTCTTCGAGATTCGCCCCGATCATTTGAACATTGCTCATAGCAACTCTTGGATTAGATATTTTGACAGTATAAGTATAACCTTCTTCAGTCTGTTCCATCTGAAAGTCCCAGTCAAACGGTATATTTGTGGAAATCTGCTTTGAATTGTCAATTAGCAGCTCCATAAAGTTTTCATATTTTTCGTTATATTGCTGTTCACTACCGCCCATAGACTGAAAGCAGCCGCTTAGCAAAAGTGTCAAACACAATAACATTCCTATTTTTTTCATGACAACACCTCGTCAACATTGTATCACAATTGCCTGCTAAATGGTATAAGAAAAGATCTCTTGCTTTTTCAAGAGACCTTTTCAACAGTCAATGTTTCTAAGATTTTATGCGAAAGGAAACACATTCTGTTTCATGTGTACAATTGGCACTTGTACAACGATCACATCCCACACTGATTTCATGAGCATCACAGATTTTCTGGTTATTGAAAATACAGGACATGACCGAACAATTGATTTTTGTTTTCTTTTCCATTGTTTTTCCTCCATAACTAGTATGCCGTTTAAATGCATCTTTATTCTTCATAGAGGATCAATACGCTAAAACAATAAATCTGTTCATCATTGTTTTTAAAACATGCATTTGAAAATTTTATATCTATGACCTTTTTATTTTCAATAAAATCATTCACTGCTTGTGTTAAATCATTTTCATGTTGTTCATCGATACATTTTACTTTCATAAACAAACCATATCACAACAAATTAAAATATTTTGTCATAATTTTGATCAATCTTTGTTTTTGCTTCATAACTAATAGCAGTCATAGGCAGACGCAGTACATTTTCACATTCATTTTGTTGACTTAAAAGATATTTGATACAGATGGGATTCGACTCTAAAAAACAAAGATGAGCAAGCTTTTTAAAAAAGATATCTAATTCGCTTACATCTCTTCCCTCTTCGATTCCTTTAAAAAATTCCATCATCTTTGTAGCTGTGAAATGAGCAATCACACTTACGACCCCGCTCATACCGCTCATCATTCCTTCTAAAAGATAATCATCATTCCCGCTAAGCACCTCAAAATCTGTGGTTGCATTTAAGATTTCTTTTACCATTTCTAAGTCTTTAGAAGCCTGTTTTAAGGCTACAATATTTTTATAGTCATTGGCTAGTTTGATAACGGTTGCTGCACTTAAGGAAACACCACATCTTGATGGTACATTATAAAGTATGATTTTCTTTTTTGTTTCTGTTGCAAGTGTTGAAAAATGTTCATATAAGCCAAATTGGGTAGGCTGATTATAATATGGTGTCACTATTAAATAACCGTCAAAGTCCATATCTTCACTTAGTTTCAATAAGCGCATAGAATCACATGTATTACTGCTTCCTATACCAAAATAGATTTCACAGCGACGTTCGCAAAGGTGGATGACATGTTCCAATAAAGCAATCTTCTCATTTTCACTACAGGTAGGACTTTCGCCTGTTGTTCCACATACGATAAAGCCTTCTACGTTCTCATCTAAAAGGCGAAGAATGATTTTATCAAGGGCTGGATAATCAATATCATTCATGATCGTAAAAGGAGTAATAAGTGCTACATATAATTTTTTCATATTTTTTTCTCCCTTAATATCGGCTGAATCTGTTTCGATTCAAAGGCTGATCCTAATGCGTCTTTAAGTAATGTGAAATCACTTGTGCAGCTATTTGGTTTTAACTCTGGAGCATCCTGATAAAACGGCAGCACATAAAAATGTTTCATATTGATCATTTTCATGACATTAACACCGCTGATGCCCAATATATCGTTACTTGCAATTCCTATCAAAACATTTTTTTGATTTCGCACCATTGCTTTTGCACATAAAGCTACCGGACAATCATAAGCACCATGTACGATTCTTGAAAGTGTATTTGCACTGCAAGGTGCAATAACCATTAAATCAAAAATATTAGAAGGGCCAATCTTTTCAGCTTCTACAATACTGGTTATGATCGGCATATCTGTTAATCGCTGACATTGTTCCATCAAATCCTTAGCTGTTGAAAAACGAGTATCTAATGTTGTAACATTTTGAGTAAATACAAAGCTTAATTCATATTCATCATTTAATTTTTCTAATTCATTCAGAACCCGCTCATGATTACAAAAAGAACCGCTGATTCCTACTAATAATTTATTCTTCATATAAAATTTCCATAAGTGTATCCTGCATTACATGTGCAGCACTTTGTGGTGAGAACATTGCAGGCAAAGGTCCTGCATGAACGATACGACAGCGTCTTTGACGAAGCAGTACCTCATTGAAAGCTGCACTTCTTACAAGATTGATGATTAGATTCTCATCCATTTTTCGAATCATTAAATCATCTATGATATTTGTAATTGAAGTATTAATAATGATTGAAGAAGGTTTTAACCCTAGATATTCATCAACGCTTATAAACTCATTGCTATCTTCCATTACTGTTCGGCGAATGACCCGGACTTGAATACCTACTTTTTTTAATAATTCATAAATCGCCTTTCCGCTATGTCCGTATCCGATCAAATCTACATCCAGATCCAATAAACCTTGATTTGTATGATCTAAAAGTAAAAATAAGACACCCTCAGCAGTTAATTTTGAATTCGCCTGAATAAATGTTTCGTATGAATTTAAATCAATTTTTCTAAAAGGAAGTTCTTTTATTTTAGGTGTCATATTTCCGCATATAATAGTACCATCTGCTTTTAACATATCAAAAAACTCAACAGGACACTTCATATCTACGCCACGAATCACCATGCATCCATCTTCTTTCCATCCAGACATTGGCAGTACCATGGCATCAAATTTCATTCTTAAAATGGTAAAATCATCCAGAAGAATACATTCCATCTTATTTTTAAGGTACTGATAAACCATGTTCATGCGTGTATCACTATTTAAAATTGCAAGCATAGCCACATCCTTTCAATATAAAGTATGCTCATTTACATATTATGCGACACCAGAAAACAAATAATCTGTCTTTTATCCTATAATCAAGAAAATGATTTTGTAACCAAAATCATATGCAAATAAGCAACTCCCTATCTGCATACCCACCTGCCTTTCTAGCGGCGTGGTTCCACCGGCACCTTCACATCTCCTTCTTTTGCTCCTCTCTGAAGCGTAAGGCATTGGCGAAATGCTCCAGTGTCAGCTTATTATTTTTTTCTGGCAGGATTCCATCCCTTTGCCATGCTTCCATCTTCCAGTGAATCGCATGACTGCCGGGTCCTGCTTCTTTTCTATCTGAACAGGCATAAATAGGGGGTTTATCATAAGACCCTTTGCGAGTATGAAGCTCTCACAGGGTCATCGCTATATCCTTTCTGACATGCCAACCACCAACACATGAATGTTCCTATTTGCTCATCCAATTCACTCTAGTAAATAGTATATAGACTTCCCGCTTTTTCGCACGGTCGTCAAACATCCCTGCCGCCTATGTAGTTCACACTATATTTCGGCCTGCCAGACCATCTATGGACCTCTCGGTTTCCCACAACTCCTTCGCACACTTCCTCACGAAAGTGCACTAATTTAGATTTTCTGTCTTGCATTGGAACTCAACAGAGTAGGACTTGCACCTACGTGACACCTTTCTTTTCAAAGTTCGTATACTCCGTTTATACACCGTATCGTAAGTAGAACTTCTAATAAGAAAGAAAGCTCAACCATGCCTGTACATGTTTGAACTATAGCGACTGCCTGTCGCACAAAAAATCGCACGATGTGCGATTTATTGAGCAATAACATAATAATTTCTTTTACCACGTTTAATAACTGTCTTATTATCAAAAAGAGCTGCTTCTTTTGAAATGATTGCTTGTGGATCTTTAACTTTTTCACCATTGACCTGAATAGATCCTTGTGAAATCCACTCTCTTGCTTCTCTTTTACTGCTGGCAATTTTAGCTTCTACTAAAACATCACATAATGTTTGCGCTTCAGCCACCGCAGATGATTCAAAAGTAGAAAGAGCATCTTTAATCTCATCCTCATTGAGATCCGTAATATTCCCTCTAAATAAAACTTCTGTAATACGTAATGCTTTTTGTAATTCTTCCTCACCATGAAGGTCACGTACCACTTCAGCTGCCAATGCTTTTTGAGCCTCACGTTTATGTGGTTCACTCTTCATTTTCTCCTCTAAAGCTTCAATTTCTTCTTTAGAAAGGAAAGTTAATGTTTTTAAATAATCGATTACTTTACTATCTTCACTATTAACCAGGAACTGATACATTTCATATGGTGATGTCTTATCCCGATCTAGCCAGATTGCCTTACCTTCACTTTTCCCAAACTTTGTACCATCTGCTTTTGTTACCAGGGGCATTGTAAATGCATAAGCTTCTTTACCAAGCTTCTTACGAATCAATTCAATGCCCGCTGTCATATTTCCCCATTGATCCTGACCAGCTACCTGCATGATACAGTCTCTGCTTTCATAAAGATGTAAAAAGTCAAGAGCTTGAATAATCATATAAGAGAATTCAGTATAGGTAATTCCTTCATCAAGTCTTCTTGAGACAATATCTTTATTCAGCATATAGTTAATATTAAAGTGTTTACCATAATCTCTCAAAAAATCAATAAAATTGATATCCTTGCACCAATCAAAATTATTCACGACTTCAAATCCAAAAACTTCTGATGCCTGTTTAGTTAGTTTTTCAATGTTATGGGCTACTTCTTCTTTCGATATCATAGCTCTTTCAGCAGTTGGTTTTGGATCACCAATCAAACCTGTAGCTCCTCCTACTAAAAGAATAGGATTATGTCCGGCTTTTTTTAATCTTTTTGATATTAAAAAAGAAGAATAATGGCCAATATGCAAACTATCCCCTGTAGGATCTGTTCCAATATAAAAAGTAATTTTTTCATTGTTTAAAAGATCTTTGATCTTTGGCGAGCTGCAGTCTTTAATGAGCCCTCGCCATTCTAATTCTTCATATAGATTCATACATTCATTCCCTCCTAAAATAAAAAAGCGTCATCCAAGGACGCTTTACGTGGTACCACCTTAGTTCACATCAACTGTGCACTCATATCGTTAACGCCGATATACGTCTTATTCTCATAAGCAGCTCCAAGGTGTATTTCTATAGTCACATTATGATTTTCACCAGCCATCATATCTCTGAAAAGTGATCCTATAGCTCTTGTCTCTTCAACGCTATTTTGTTGTTTTACGAGCAGTATAAATATAACTTAATTCAATTTCTTTGTCAATAACTTCATTTTCATCATGAAGCATTTTTGTCATGACACGCATCGCCACAGCACCTAAATCATAATCAGGAATCTTATAAGATGAAATCTGCGGACGAGCCATAGAGTTATATTTACTATCATAAACACATATAATTTCCATATCATCTGGTACAGAAATACCATTCTCATTAGCTGTATTCAATACAGCCATTGCCTGTGAATCACGATATGCCAAGACCATCTGATGAGAATGAGTCTTGAAATATTCTTTTAAATATAAATAAGAAGAACGATACTCCTTTGGAATTTCCACATACTGATCAAAAACCAAGCCTCTTTCTTCAAAAGCCTTCTTAACGCCACGTAAAAGCTGACGAATATAAGACGGATTTCTGCGGTCTTCAATCAAAGCAATATCCTCAATTCCCTTATCCAAATATTTAACTGTAGTTTCATATGCCAGATTTTCGTAATCGATAAATACTGAGCCAATCATCTCATCAGAAATTCTATTTCCAATGACAACGATTGGTATCTGATAGCTATTCAGCGTTGCTAATTCATTCCGGTTTAATTTGTCATTAAAAATAATAACACCATCCGCTCTTGACTTAATAATATTGTCAATTACATCCTCCATTTGTGTAATACCTTCACTAACAGAATGTAAAACAATATTATATTTATAAATTTTAGCAACATCTAAAAGACCATTGATGACCTGTCCGGTCATAAAAATACTAGTTCCCGGTACAACTAAAGCAATCGTTGTCGTCTTTGATAAAGCCAAACCCTGAGCAATTGCATTTGGCTTATATCCTAATTTATTAATAGCTTCTTCAACTTTCAAACGTGTATCTTCACGTACTACATCACTTCCATTAATAACACGTGATACGGTAGCTAACGAAACATTGGCTTCTTTCGCAACATCATAAATTGTAATTCTTTTCATCTTCATCACCTGCCCGTTATTACTCTTCTTTATCATCTAAAATATTTTTCAGTCCTTCATAAGCACTCGTTGCTACATTTAAAATACCTTTTTTGGTCGCTTTGATTCCTTTTTGTACTTTCTCATCCTGAATGACTTCAACCACTTTATCACTCACTGTATCAATTGTTTTAGCTACTTTCTCATTCTCAAGAATCGTACCCACACCACTTTCTACACCAGCGTAGATTCTTTTAGACAATCCTACGACTGTCTCTTTACCACTCGCTAATTTTTCCTGTAATTCCGGATTATTTTTTATATCATTAATTACCTGAGATGTTTTATTAGCAAGCTGATTCATTTCTGAAATGAACTTATCTTTGATTTCCTGTGCTTTTTCAGAGTTTTTGTTTTCATCGTACCAGGCTTTGAACTTTTCAAAAGCTTTATTCATCTCTTCAATCACATCATCAATTATTTTTTTGATTTTAGAATCTTCATTATCATCATCCAAAGTAATGATCTTATATTTTAATTCTTCCTGAATTTTTTCAATATCTTTATTATTATTTTCCATGTTTTCTCCTTTATTCACCTTCTGAAGGCTCTCTTTTTTCTGATGAATCTTTAAATTCATCAGTATCCATATCTACGACATCATTCGATTCC
The DNA here is from genome assembly GCF_900104665.1 of Traorella massiliensis. Lineage (GTDB taxonomy): Bacteria > Bacillota_I > Bacilli_A > Erysipelotrichales > Erysipelotrichaceae > Traorella > Traorella massiliensis. The sequence goes on from NZ_LT629969.1 coordinate 1,098,110, forward strand.
ATAGCTGCTTCTTCTTTATGAAGGAAGTTTGCCAGCCACTCCTTCAAAGCGCTGATAGTCTGAAATAAACTTAAAGAAATACTTTTTAAAGATTCTTTTGTTAAATCATGAACATGATCGACACTTTTTGATATTTCACTCACTGTATGAAGCGGTACATCCAGCTTTCTCAGCTGGTGATTTGCTTCATCAAATGTTTTAGTGGCACTCTTTAGACAAATGATGAGACTTCTCACCATCATAATTAAATAAACCAGCAAAACAACTCCAAGCATTGGCAAGATCTTCATGCAGATATAGCTCAATGTTTCAAAAAACTGTTCCAGTTGCATATTTTCACCTCATTATTATAAATATACCCTATTTTGTAAGCAATTTCAAGAGCAATGAAAACTTTTTACAAGATCTTTCCACTTATAGATGTCTTTCGAACTCATAAATAGATAGGTAACATTCTCTTCCTGACTTAAAATACGGGCATTTTCTTCAGTTTCATTCATGACCCTGCAACCGGGTATCAGCTTTGCTAAGTCATAGATATCAATATCGATTCCTTCTTCTTTTTTAGCATTTTCAGGAAAAGGACAAAGAATGACTTCATCCGCTTTCTGAAGACTTCGGGCAAATTCATCCATAAAAGCATAGATGCGTGAATAACGATCCGGTTTGAAAATAGCAACTAATTTTTTATCAGGAAATTTAATTCTTGCCGCTTCAATTGTAAGGGCAATGGCTGTTGGATGATGAGCATAATCATCAATATAAGTCTGTGTTCCTTTATTTTCGATGACAAAGCGTCTCTTAGCACCTTCAAATGTTGACATTTGCCGTTGAACAACATCAGCAGCAATATGTTCACAATAAGCTAATGCAATTACTGCCAGCGTATTCCAGCAAAGATGGATACCAACATAAGGCAAATCAAAATGACCATAAAGTTTATGATGAATCATAACATCAAATGTCATACCATTTTCATCCTCACTAAAATTGATAGCTCTGACATCACAATTTTCCCCCATCCCATAAGTGAGTACAGGACGTTGAAAATCCATACTTTGTATATTTTGATCATCACCAAAGACAATCAGCTGTTTTTTTACTTGTTTTCCAAAATCGATAAAAGCACTTTTATAGTCATCCAGATTACGATAATAGTCAATATGATCCAGATCCACACTTGTTATGATAGCATAATCAGGATGATAAGCCATAAAATGGCGCTGATATTCACATGATTCAAGCACAAAATAATGAGCATTTTTTTCCATATCGCCGCTGCCATCACCAATTAAAAAACCTGTAGGCTGAACAGCCATTAAGAGGTGAGCCATCATACTCGTTGTAGTTGTCTTACCATGCGTGCCTGCAATAGAAACAGAAGTATATTTCTCAACTAGTTTTCCTAAATATTCATGATAATAATAAACTTCTGCATTTTTTAAAGACTTGGCTTTTTTTACTTCAACATTTGTGTCATCAAAAGCATTTCCAATGATAATCGTTTCGTTTTCATTAATATTGCTCTCATCAAATGAAGTAATTTTTATATTTCTTTCTTCTAAAGGTTTCTGCGTAAAAATGTATTTTTCAATATCGCTTCCTTTGACCTCTTCTCCCATATCATTAAGAATACATGCCAGTGAAGCCATGCCGCTTCCTTTAATTCCTATAAAATGTACCACAGTGCTCCTTCTTTCTATTCCTTGATTGACTGATCGTCTCCAAACAGCGAAAACTGTACACAGTCATCGCTTTCTTCCTCACCCGAAATTAATTCCTCCAAAGGAATATCATCTTTCCAGTCATCTTCCTCGATCACAGGCATTTCTGTCTGTTTGTTTTCTTTAATTTTCGCAATAGCTTCCTGCTCATGAATACTGAGTTCCGCTTGTCCATAAATAGGCGAGATCACCGTTCCAAGACCATCCTTTTTCTTCATCATTGGTGATGATGGAGCTAATGATTCAACTTTTTTTTCTTCCCCTTCACCAAACATTGGAGAGATTACTGAATTGATCTCAATATCCTTTTCTTTTCGTTCATTTGATGTTCTTTCAGAACGTTTTGTTTTCACCTCAGCTGGTTTTTCTTTTTTAGGTTCATCTTTTAATTGAATATTGAATTCCGTTCGTAATAAAACCTCTTCTTTTTTTTCCTTTGCTACAGGTTCTTCTTGCTTTTCTACAGTTTTATGTACATTCGTTTTTTTCGACGGTTCAGAAAGAATATCTTCAAAATCATCTACTTTTGTGAAATCGATTTGTTCGAGCTTATCTTCCTCAACTACGACATCTTCTTCATCAAACAATAAATTTTTCAACCATTCAAACATTTTTTAAAACCTCCTTATTGCCATATCTAACATGAACTATTTTTCAAGCATTGAACTTAAAAAATCATCGATTTGTTCCTTTGTTTTTCTTAGCTTACTGACAAATCGGCCGATTTCTTTTCCTTGCTTATAAACAACAAAAGAAGGAATTCCCATGATTTCATGATCTATACATAAATCAATATATGCATCTCTATCAACATATACAAAAATAAACTGAGAATACTTCTCGATCAATTCAGGAAGAAACGGTTTGATATAAACACAATCCGGACACCATTCAGCGCTAAAAACAAATACCGTGGTCTTATTTTCCTGAGTCAGTTCATAAAACTGCTCTTCGTTTTCTAAAACATTCATCCATTCTTTCATAATGACTCCTTTACTCTTCTTGTTGATCTATCAGTTCTGACAATGAACCGCTATCCGGTAATTCCTGATTGAATTCTTCAAGATCGCTCATAACTGATTCTGAGGAACTCCTTAAAGAATACTGTGCAATTACTTCATTTGAATCATATTGTAATGATTTCGCAATGATAAACATTGAACGAATTAATGGCTGAATCTGTACAGCTTTCAAAATAGCCGTAAAATTTACATATTCCATATCTAAAAGCAACAAGTAACTTCCATCATCAAGTTGTGTGATCTGACATTTATATTCATGATATCGATCATCACTCCCCCTAAAAGTTCCCCCTGCTTCATAAAATAAAGCTGTTTCTCCATTTTCAACCGTTTCTTCTAATACCTTGACAGTATCCATCTGATAATAATCATGTATAACAACCTCATTAGGATTAAAATTCATTATGAATTTTACGCCATCCTTCATAAAAAGTGAACTCAGCGGATTTGATTGTATACGGCCAACATCTTTAGGAAGATAATATGAATAAAGAGGCTTATTCATGGTAGTGTATGCTACAGGATCTTGATCGGAAAGCTCGTTAAGCTCACTTGTCAGCTCGTTTTTTAAATCTGTTTCATTGACCTGACAGCCACATAACAGCAGTGTCAGCATAAGACATGCCACCTTTTTCATATTTCACATCCTTTCTGTTTATTTATGCCAGATTCCTCTGTAAATCGGATGATTCTGATTCATGAATTTTAATTCATATTCAGTAATCGCATCTTCAGGATGATCCTCCTTACGAAAATCTAAATAAACTTCTTCTAAATGAAAATTGCAGTTTTGAAATTCAATAAGTGAAAATTCAAAAAGTTTTGTGTTATCTGTTTTCATGATCACTTTTCCTTGATCACTCAGCAATTTACGATACACCTCTAAAAATGTTCGATAAGTTAATCGACGCTTTGTATTTCTTTTCTTAGGCCAGGGATCAGAAAAATTCAGATGGATCACATCCAATTCTCCCTCTTCAAACCATTCATTCAAATCTTTTGCATCCTGGCAGATAAAAACACGATTATTTTGAAATTTTCCTTCGGCCTTTTTCAAAGCTAAGGCTGCAATACTGGTATTTCTTTCCAACCCGATCCAGCCTTCATCTGGATATTGCTCGCTCATTGAAAGCCAGTAATCACCTTTTCCAGAGCCAATTTCAAGATGTAATGTTTGAACATGCAGCTTTTCCTTCCATTTTCCTTTATATTCTTGTGGATCAGAAATGTAAGAAGGCTGCAAAGGCAGATAATCTTTTGCCCATGGCAGATTTCTAACACGCATATTATTTACCCAAAACCTCTAATGCCGCAGCATAGATAGCAATACTTGTCATCATTTCTTCTATGTTGATAGCTTCATCAGCCTGATGCGGACCGCCAATTGTTAAAGAGGTTTCCACAGGACGTGGGAATTCCGGGCCAAAGGCAACACAGTTTGGCAATTTGCGGGCATAAGTTCCACCACCCATCGTCATTGCCGGTGTGAAATCATCATTAGAGTATTCTTTATAAACACTCATCAGCTTTTGAATAAAATCACTATTTGGATTTAAGAACAAAGGCTTACTGTCTGATAAACATTCAACACTTCCTTCAAGTCCAGCTTCTTTTAAAGCTTTTTTCATTCCTGAGATGATCGCTTCACAAGTTATATCATTTGGATATCGAATATCCAATGTAACTGAGATCTCATTTTCATCAATACGAATAATACCTGCATTGCAAGTTAAAGGCCCCATATAAGCACCTTCAATACCAATTTGAGTCTTATAACCACGAACATCCATCAGCATCTGTGATAAACGTATCAGTTTTTCATCCTTATAAACACATCCGACAAAATTCAATAGATGTAGACCAGCATTCACTCCTAACCAAGGAGTAGAGGCATGTGCAGAAACACCCTCCACATGTATTTTAGTCATTTGATTTTCTTCAATAGATCCGCTTAGTCCATTTGATTTTAAATAAAAATCAAATTCCTTTTCATAATTAAAATTATTTACATGAGCATCAGCTTTTCCAATGACAACATTCATCCGTTCACCACCACTCATCTTTTGGATTGGTGTATCGTTTTTAAATTTCAATTCAAGGCTCATGATACCTTTTTCACCATAGATAACTGGAAAAGACGCATCTGGAGTAAAAGATAATGATGGAAGTTTTTCATGCTTACAGTAATATTCCATGCATTGCATGCCGCTTTCTTCATCACATCCACAAATTAATTGTATTTTCTTATTCAGCTTTATCCCATTATCTTTTAAAATACGCATCGCCGTCAACCCGGCAATCAGCGGTCCCTTATCATCCAAGACCCCTCTGCCGAACATAAAACCCTCTACTTCTTCGCAGCCCAAAGGATCACGTGTCCAGCCATCACCGATTGGTACGATATCCAGATGTGCCAAAATACCAATAGATTCATCCTGATCTCCATATTCGATCACACAGGCATAGCCATCGATATCTTTTACATGGAAACCAGCCTTTTGACCGATTTCCATCATTTTATCTAAAGCAGCTCGACAGGCCTTTCCAAAAGGAGCCTTTTCAGATTTGGTAGAATCATCACGCAATGAAGCAATGCTGACGATTTCTTTTAAGTCTTCTTTAAACTGCTTCTCATATTTTTTAGCTTCTAATTTAAAGTCCATATTAACACCTCGTTACTATTCTATCACATTTTCATATGTTTTCATAACTTTTTCAGCTTTCAAATTTGTTATTTTATGTGTTTTTTTAGGTTATAAAAGGAGCATTGATTTTTATCGGTAAATACATCAATGCTCCATATTGATCATGATCCTATTTTTATATCAAAAAATACGTTTAATTCTCATATTTGATCCTCATTCATCGGATCTTTCATATAAACCTCCCTTGGCTTGCTGCCACGAGACGGTCCGACAATACCCTTTTCTTCCATCATATCAATCAATCTAGCCGCACGCTGATAACCGATGCTGAACTTACGCTGAAGCAGTGATGTGCTAGCCTTTTGAGATGAAATGACAAATTGCTTAGCTTCATCATACAACGGATCATTAGAATCCATTCCTACAGCTGCTGTAGAATCTTCAATCATTTGAAGACGTATAAAAGCATCATCAAATTTAGGACGTCCTTGCTTAGAAACAAATTCTGTTACCCGATTTACTTCTTCATCACTGACATAAACTCCCTGAACACGTATAGGCGATTGCTCACCAATCGGAATATAAAGCATATCACCACTGCCTAAAAGTTTTTCTGCACCTTGCTGGTCTAAGATCGTTCTAGAATCCACTGCACTGGATACCGCAAAAGCAATCCTTGAGGGAATATTTGATTTGATAAGACCCGTAATTACATCAACACTAGGACGCTGTGTTGCTACAACTAAATGAATTCCGGCAGCACGTGCCAGTTGCGTGATGCGCTGAATGCTCGCTTCTACTTCCTTAGCTGCCACCAGCATCAAATCAGCCAGCTCATCAATGATCACAACGATCCATGGCAATTTGGTATGTCCTTCTTCAGGATACTGATCACATCTTTCATTATATCCTGCAATATTTCTTACACCCGCCTTTGAAAAGAGATCATAACGACGATCCATTTCTTCTACGATTACTTTCAAAGAAGTATTCGCTTCCTCCCCATCATGAATGATAGGTCCAATAAGATGAGGTATATTCTGATATGCAGTAAATTCAACCTTCTTAGGATCGATCAGCAGTAATTTCACTTCATCAGGCCGAGCCCTCATGATCAAAGATATGATGATCGAATTTACACAAACTGATTTCCCTGATCCTGTAGCACCCGCAATCAATAAATGAGGCATCTTATTTAATTCACCGTAAACTGGCTGTCCTAACAAGTCTTTTCCTAGAGCAAACAAAAGCTTACTATTCTCATATTTTTCCGGTATGCTGCGTAAAAGTTCTCTTAAACCAACAATCGTTTTATCTACATTCGGTATCTCTATTCCTACTGCACTTTTAGATGGGATCGGTGCTTCAATACGAATATCTTTAGCCGCTAAAGCTAGTTTGATATCATTCTGCAAATTGCTGATTTTGGATACTTTTACACCTAGATCCGGTTTTAATTCAAATTTTGTAACGCTCGGACCGATATGAGTATCGACCAAAGTAGCTTTAACACCAAATTCATCTAATATTTGTAACAGCTTTTCGCCAGCTTCAGCAGCCGCTTTTTTATTATTTGCGGAAACACTTCCCTTACCAGCTAAATTCAATAAATTTAAACCTGGTAAACGATACTTTGAATAATCTGTAAGAAAAGAAGTTTCAATCTCCGGTTCATGTTTTTCTTCTTGAACGGAATCGGCCTGTATGTCAATCACTGTTTTTTCTGAATGTTGCTCATCAGAAACCTTATCTGCAACAAGGCTTCCAAAATCAAATCTTCCTTGAGGCTTTTCATAATCAATAACCTCATCATAATCATCTTCAAAAAGCAGTTTTTCTTTCTTTTTCTTTTCATTTCTGATATTGTTTTTTTCTTTTGTCTTCTGTACCTTATCAGTAATAAAACCAAAAATTGCTCTTAACTGATCCCAGAACATGATGATACCGATCAGAATAAACATGATGGTCATGATTCGTGTGCCAGTAAAGTCAAATAAAGCACTAAACAAAGCATAGAGGAATGCTCCCAAAATACCGCCATTTCCAATAGAAGCAATCAAAGTATCATTAAAAATCTCTTTTACATTTGCAAGAAAATGATGAATAACATCCATTCCAACAATACTGTGATCATCAGGAGCGGCAACTAATAAAAGCCAGGCACTAAAAAAACTAATCAGGCCAATGATAGTACGCATCTTTATCTGAGTCAAATTCTTTTTGAAAAGAATCAGTACCGAGAGAATTATAATGAATGCGAAAACTATATTACCTAGCACTCCAACCAGAAAAAACATCACTCGGCCTAACGCAACTCCGGCAGGACCGATTTCAAGAATGCCAATAATTGACAAAGCAATCGCCAAAAATGCGTAAATGATCGTTAAAATTTCATTATCCAATTTTTTATTGGTCGTTTTCCTGGCATTTTTCTGCTTAGTCATCCTGATCCCCCTCAACTACTGATTGATTTCAATGATAACAGGTAAAACCATTGGTCTTTTACCCGTTTCCTTCAATAAATAACGTGTCACTTTTTCTTTGACATCTACACGTGTTTCAATGTTTTCATATGTTTTATTCGCAACATTTTCATTAATCGTATCTTCAGTGATCTTCATCACTTCTTTTAAGATGTATTCCGCATCTTTTAAGTAAATCAACCCTCTTGTCTGTACATCGACACCGCCAATGATTTTCTTTGTTTTAAAATCTACGCTAACTCCAATGACCATGACCCCTTCATTTGATAAGATCTCACGATCTTTTAAGACAACCCCGGTAACATCCCAGTTTTCCTTGCCATCGATCATCGTATCCTCAAGTTCAATACGATCAGCAACACTCTTCAATATTTTATTTTCAAAAGTTGCAAACTGACCATTGTCTAATATTACGATCTGATCTGGACGATATCCCATATTAAACGCTAAATTCGCATTTTTGATCAAATGTCTGTATTCACCTTTTACCGGCAAATAATAGCGTGGCTTAAAAAGATAAAGCATCATTTTCAAGTCTTCACTGCTAGGATGCATCGAATAAATCTTTTTAGAATTTAATGAATAAATTTGTCCGCCTTCTTTATAAATCTCATTTTCCATGCTGTTCGCTTCTTCTTCAGTTCCGCTAACAACTGGAGAAGCAATTACAATTGTATCAGTCGCTCTGAAATGAACACGTTCATCTTCATGCATAGCAATTTTCTGCAATTTTCTAAATAGATTTTTCCCTCTTCCGGTAATCAGGATAATAATATCATCATTAGAATCATCAAAATTGCGATCATTTACGATCAATTCGTTTGGAAATTTATAGTAGTTTAATTCAGCCATGTGCTTTAAAAAATATTTAGCTTCTTCTCCATGGAAATAAACTTTCTTTTTAAAACGTATTACCAGATCCAAAATTTCTCTCATTCTAAAAAGGCTTTGGGAGTAACAGCTAATTAAAATACGGTGCTCACTTGATTCAAAAAGAGGCTCCAGCGTCGATGATATACGATGAAAAGGAGCAGTATGTCCTTCTTTTTCTGCGCCTACTGATTCATTAAGAAGACATAATACGCCAGCTTTACCAATTTCACTTAATTCATTGATATCAAAACTATATTCAGGAGCACGCATATCATAATCAACGATAAATTCACCTGTATAAACAATATAGCCCTGGTTTGTTGCGATAGCTATTCCAAAATTATCAGGATAAGCATGTGTCATTGCAAAAGTACGAACTTTAATATTTCCTACCTTAATATGATCTGTCCTTTTCACTTTATTGATTTTAAAATCAGTAACACCTTCTTTTTTTAGTAAATCTCTTAAAACATTAGCACTTAAAGCTCCCGTATATACAGGTACATTCACATGTTTCAAAAGATAAGGTAAGGCACGTGATACATCGTCATGTCCATGAGTCACAAAAACACCTTTAATTTTCTCTTTATTTTCAATCAGGTAGGTGAAATCAGGAATGATAAATTCAATACCCAGCTGATCTGATTCAGGAAATTTAATTCCGGCTTCAATCAAGATAATTTCTGAATTAACTTCAACCATCAGCATATTTTTTCCATTTTCATCGAGCCCACCCAATGCACATATTCGTATTTGATCCATAGATCCTCCTTTTAGATTATATTTATCTTCTTCGTTTTAGTTATTATAACATGCCATAGAAGAAAAAACAAAAAAAGTGAATTATTTCACTTTAATTGCTTCTCCATCCAATGACCATGATTTAGCTGCTGTAATCTTTACATCTATTAAATCACCGGCGCAAATACCATCACCTGTAAAATTAACTAGCTTATTTGTCTGAGAATAACCGCTAAATACAGATGGATTCTTTTTGCTTGGTCCATCTACCAATACCTGCACAACTTTTCCAACGTAAGCTTGATTCTTCTCTCTTGCCCAGTGATTGGTATGATCCATCAGTTCCTGTAAACGACGCTGCTTTACTTCTTCACTAACATTATCTTCCATAGCAGCAGCCGGCGTTCCGGCACGTGGAGAATAGATAAAGGTAAAGGCATTGTCAAATTGGCATTCATCTACTAACTTTAACGTATCCTGAAACTGTTCTTCTGTTTCATTAGGAAAACCAACGATGATATCCGTTGAAATAGCAGCATCTTTGACCTTATTCTTTATTTTATGGAAAAGAGTCATATATTGCTCGCTTGTATAACGTCTGCCCATGATCTTTAAGATATCATCATTACCTGATTGCACAGGCAAATGAATAAATGGCATGATATTATCATATTTCGCAATCACATCGATCATTTCATCACTGAAATCCCAAGGATGAGATGTCGTAAAACGAATGCGCTCGATTCCTGTTTTTGCTGCCTCTTCGAGCAGATATGCAAATCCACCTTCAATTTGAAGATCTTTACCATAAGAATTCACATTTTGGCCTAAAAGTGTCACTTCTTTATATCCCTCTTCAATCAATACATGGATCTCTTCAAGAATATCTTCAACCTGACGGCTTCTTTCCTTACCACGAGTATATGGGACGATACAATATGTACAAAACTTATCACAGCCATACATAATATTGACCCATGCTTTATGTGTACCAAAACGTTTTACCGGTAAATTTTCAATCACTTCGCCTTCTTTAGAAAAGACCTCAATGGTACGTTCTTTTGACATCATTGCCTGATACAGCAAAGTTGGCAAACGATGAATATTATGCGTTCCAAATACAAGATCTACATGTGGATACTTTTCAATGATCGTTTTCACAACCTCTTCTTCTTGAGCCATACAGCCACAAAGTCCAAAAATAAGATCAGGGTTTGTTTTACGAAGACGTTTTAAAGAAGCCAATTCACCTAAAACCTTATCTTCTGCATTCTGACGAATTGCACATGTATTTAAAAGGATCAAATCCGCCTCTTCAACATTTTTTACAGGAGTAAAGTGCATTGCCTCTAAAATTCCCGCAATTGTTTCACCATCACGTTCATTTGCCTGACAGCCATAAGTGCGCAGATAATAGGTTCTTCCTACTCCTAACTGTGCAACTTCAAAAGGTATATTAAAGAGTGATTTTTCAATCACAGCTTGTTTTTTTGTTCGTTGTTTTGCTTCATTTAAATTTGGTATATTCCAATTTTCATTGATTTTCATAATTTCCTCTTTCCATGAAAAAACCAAGCATTTGCTTGGTTTATTGTGTAATTGCTTCTACAGGGCAAGTGGCAACGCATGCACCGCAGTCAATACAAGTTGATTCATCACAAGTTGACTTATCGCCATCCATTGATAATGCACCAACTGGGCAAACTCCACAACAAGCACCACAACCGATGCAAGTATCTTTGTTAATTGTTACTGGCATGAAGATAACCTCCTTTTATTTCTCTACTATTATAGCACAAATGTAATTTTCACTTCAATAGAATATCCAAAAAAACTAAAGTTTTGAAAAACTCCTTTATCTAAAGAAAAGAGCATTACTGCTCTTTCATTTGAACTCTTTTAATTGATACGGCTTTGTTAGTATCATCATCAATTTCAACGATGCATCCACAGACGGGAGTTTAACACCTTATCAAATTAATGATATTTAATATAAGGCTTAAAATAAGCTTTTTTTTAATGAAATTTTGTCAATTTTTATGTTTTTATATGTAGTATTTTGTGGTATTCTGTGTTATAATATATCTGGTGATATTTTATGCGTGTCAGTATCGTCAACTTCTCAAAAAATTATACATCTATATAAAATGGATATGTTAATTATTAACTAACATATCCATTTGTTCATTTACAAACTTCCTGTATTCTTCTTCTGTTGCTCCCAGTGCCTTTAATATCTTCTTTTGCTTATTTGTCAGTCGATATCTTATATGATATTTCTCATCCGCTAATTTAGTTACTCCCAGCCGTTCATAATCTTTCAATACTTTCGGTACTGTGTACTCTTTTCTATTCGTTTTATACAATTCCTTTAATGACTGATAAATCTCATTCCTGATAATCAATGCTATGAATGATACGAACACTTTGCTTTCAAGTTTCTCTTCCGAATGTACTCTGAATACATCATTCCCTAAATATGTCTTTTCCATCCTGAATATCTTTTCCACCGCATCCCTATCCCGATATGTTTCCAGCGCTTCTTCTGCACTCATCTTTTTTGACGTCACTATCGCAAAATATCCCGCTTTATTTATCAGCTTCATGATTTCGTTATCTTTTCTTTGATAATTCATGAAGTATCCATTCTCATCAAATCCCAATCGATAATATTTCTCATAGCTTTTCACATCTTCTGTTTTCTTTATCTTTTTCTCTTTCTTCTTCTCTAACTCCTCATCCATCTTATTGAATCTGTTATTGATCGTAATCTTTTCTTTCTCCGCTTCTATTCCATTATAATATACATGCACATATTCTTTTTTTCCTGTATTGAATAAATCCTTCTCTACTGTCATCCCGTACAGTTCGTATCCCTGCATATAATTTGAATATCCGTTCTTTAATACTGCTCCTGCTTCTTCTGCCGCTTCCTGTATGAACTTTGCATTCCCCTTCGTCATCAGTATATAGTCATAATTATGCTTTTCGAAATACCTTATATTCCGTAATGAAAAATATCCCCTGTCCAGTATGAATCCTATTTCCCTGCATCCGTACTGCCGGGCTCTCTCCACCATCTTTTCACATTCCGTATTGTCGATGATGCTTCCCGGAAACAATTCATAGAATAAAGGCACCTGATCCGTCTGATTATATCCTATTGATAAATTCACTTGCGGTAATTCATCACGATCCTTCGCATGTCCGTATTCTGCCAATTCAAGATTTCCTGCAGCACTGTTCATATTCGTCGAATCATAAGCTATATAGATTTGCTTCTCAACATGCATATGTACCCACGATCTGATGAACAAATCGATATCCTTTACTTTTATTTTTTTAAACAGTCTTCCTATCGCATTATCATCGAAGTTCTCTGCACTGAACAATGTGTGATTATATCCATAGTCTTCAAAATACTGCATTACGTTATTTTCGCTCATCATCATATATGTCGCTATATCCAGGATCTTGTCCGAATCATCTTTGAAAATCGTCTCCAGCAGTTCTTTTAATCCATTCCCAGCACTTATCTTGTCCGCCACAAAATGAGGTCCCGCAATAACGAAGTCTGCTTTATCTCCGGGTTCATTCTGTTCATATGGAAATATTTCAAAATAGTTCCTGTTTGGAATCAGCTTTCCTTCTTCGTTAAGTTTTCCAATAGCTACTCTTACTGGTCTGGTTTGTTTTAATTCTGGCGAATATTTAACCCTTTGTGTCAAGTACACATAACTGCCACTTCTGCCTTTTATGATGACTGTTCTTTCAGGTAAATCCACAGGATTTTGATGCATAAAATCATCCTTTCTATAGATGTATATTTATACATCTATTATATCATACTCTTTCCGAACAGAAAAGCTCAAATACGCTTATTTTATCACCTATTTGAGCTATTTATATTTTTTCTTTTTTATAGATGTATAAAACTAAATTAAGTTAACGCAGTATCAGTAAATCTACAAATGCAGAACAGGTTTATATTATTCATTCTTTCCGTGATAGGAATGGAAAAAGTACTTCTAAAATCTTTAAAAAGCTTGGTTCCATGGATCAATTGCTCCCTCTTCATGATAATGACAGGGATAAGGTCATTGCCTGGGCGAAACAGCAGGCTAAACTTGCTACCGATTCCTATAAAAAAGAAAACGAAACCATTTCTATCCCTTTTCATCCTAATATGCAGATCAAATTAAACGAGCAAAGAAATTTCAACTGCGGCTATCTCTTCCTTCAGTCGCTATGCTCTGATCTGCGTTTCGATAATATTTGCCGGAATATCAGGAATCGCCATGATTATGAATATCCTTTTCAGGATATCCTGCTTGATATGGTCTATGCCCGTATCCTTTATCCTGCCAGCAAGAAGAGCACTTATTCTTTTGCACAGACTCTTCTGGAACAGCCTGAGTATGATCTTCATCACATGTATCGTTCTCTTTCTGTCCTTGCAGGCGAGTCTGATTATATCCAGTCCGAACTCTATCGCAATAGTCATTTCGTACACAGCAGAAATACGAAGATTCTTTATTATGACTGTACTAACTATTATTTTGAAATTGAAGAATCCGATGAATTGAGGAAATATGGCAAGAGCAAAGAACATAGACCTAATCCTATCGTTGGAATGGGACTCTTTATGGATGCAGACGGTATTCCTCTTGCTTTTGATATTTATCCAGGCAGTCAGAATGAACAGAAAACTCTAAAACCTCTCGAACAGAAGGTCATCCGTGATTTCGAATGCTCTGAATTCATTTTCTGTTCAGATTCCGGACTCGCTTCTCAGGACAACAGGCTCTTCAATGACATGGGCGGAAGAGGCTATGTAGTTACCCAGTCACTGAAAAAGCTGAAACAGGAATACCGGGAAACTGCCTTAGATCCAAAACAGTTCAGAAAGCCGGGAAGTAACGAATGGATCGATATTTCTGCTCTGGATGAGACGAATCCTGAAGTATACGAAACCATCTACTATAAAGAAGTGCCGATCGAATCAAAAAAACTGTCAGAAACCATGATCGTTACCTATTCGCCAAAATACAGAGCTTATCAGAAAAAGATCAGAGAGCAGCAATTAGAACGAGCAAAGAAGCTGATCGAAAGTGGAGATAAATTGAAGAAGGAGAGAAGGAATCCGAACGATCCTGCTCGCTTTGTGAAGAAGACTAGTGCTAGTATTAATTTAGGGCCAGTTAAACTGAGAAATTCTCCAAAGATCAATCTTGATTTTTAATAAAGAAAAGACTATCTTTATTGCGAGAAAGATATACAGATATTGTTTATAAAATTGAAAAGAGGTTTTGAATACTATGAGCAGTAAAAAGAAAGTCATTGATAAAGAATTTAAAATAAATGCAGTCAAATACAAAGAAGAACATCCTGATTTAACCTGTGAAGAGGTGGCATCAAATCTTGGAATATCTACAAGTTCTCTTTACAGATGGGTGAATGAATATGCTTCAACCGATGATAAATCGAATGTTTTTAGGGGCTCTGGCAATTTTTCGAGTGATGAAGCTAAGGAAATTGCACGTCTGAAAAAAGAAAACAGAGACCTTAAGGATGCTGTTGAAATATTAAAAAAAGCTATGAACATTCTCAACAGCCAGTAGCTGCCATCTATCAGGCAGTAAAGGAATATGTTGAACAAAATATAGGAATAAGAGGCATTTCAATAAGGTCAGTATGTAGGATTATCGGCATATCACGAAGTGGCTTGACCAGCTGGCTCCATCGAAAGAAATCAAAGCAACAGAGCAATAAGGAGAAAATCAAGAAGATGATCAGGGGAATTTATGAAACAAGCAAGGAAGTCTATGGAGCACCAAAAATAACATATATTCTCCGACAAAAAGGACTAAAAATATCACAGAAGACAGTAACCAATTATATGCATGAAATGGGCATAAAAGCGTGCTACATCAAGCCCAAAACAAAAACAACGATATCAAAAGATTTCAGCAGCAAACTCAAGAATATCCTCAAAAGGGATTTCAATCCTGAAAAGCCGGATGCAGCATGGTGTACAGACATCACGTATATATGGACATATACAGATGGTTTTGTCTATTTAACGAGCATCATGGATCTGTATTCAAGAAAGATCATAGCATGGGTGCTTACAAAGGACATGAAAGCCTCATCAGTTTTGGAAGTCATTAAAAGAGCCAAGAAGCGGCGAAATGTGAATCATCCACTGGTCATACATAGTGATCGCGGCATACAGTTTACATGTGAGGAATACAGAGAATTAACTAAAGATTTAAAGAGAAGTTATTCAAAAAAAGGGACACCATGGGACAATGCATGCATAGAATCATTTCATTCATTATTGAAAAGGGAGTGGATAAACAGATATAAAATATGGGATTATGAACAAGCGAAGAGATTAGTGTTTGAATACATAGAAACATTTTACAACACAGTGAGAATACATGGACATTGTCAATACATGAGTCCAGATTCATATGAAAAAGAATATTACAATCGTCAAATACAATCACTACAAAATTACAAAACTATCAATTTAACTGGTACTTTTTCTTGACATAGTACCAAGACATCAGTTACGGAATATGGCGAGGTAGCAGATAAAGAAATATATGAACTCGATAAAGACATGATAGACAAAGAAACTATGTATGATGGTTTCTATGCAGTGGTAACCGATATAGAAGGAGATGCAGCACAGATCATAAACATTAATAAGCGCAGATGGCAGATTGAAGAATGTTTCAGGATCATGAAAACAGAATTCGATGCAAGACCTGTATATTTGCGTAGAGAAGACAGAATCAAAGCACACTTTCTGATCTGTTTCATTGCACTGATGATCTTTCGATTACTGGAGATCAGGCTGGAAAAAGAATATACAGCCGAACAGATCATCAGCACGCTGAAGAAGATGGAAGTATGTAGGCTAGAAGAATATGGATATATTCCGACATACACAAGAACAGAATTAACGGATAAATTACACGAAGTATTCGGATTCAGAACTGATACAGAGATCATCAAGAAATCAAAGATGAGAAGCATCATTAAAAAAAGTAAGGAAAAGCAATAAAATACTACATATCTTTACAAAACCAAAACCTCAGGAATAACCCTTAATCTCGGTGTTTTCTTGAGGTTTCTTACTTTTTAACTGTCAAAGATGGGATTATAGCACAAATGTAATTTTCACTTCAATAGAATATCCAAAAAAACTAAAGTTTTGAAAAACTCCTTTATCTAAAGAAAAGAGCATTACTGCTCTTTCATTTGAACTCTTTTAATTGATACGGCTTTGTTAGTATCATCATCAATTTCAACGATGCATCCACAGAAAATTCCTTTTCCTTCAGCAATCGTAAAACGAGTATGTTCCTTATTTTTAAAGCGCCGTAATACTTCATCCACATCACGTCCGATCACTGAATGATAAGGACCACACATGCCTAGATCAGTAATAGCTGCACAATGATCATCAACGATCCGCTCATCAGCAGTCTGGACATGCGTATGGGTACCAACGATGATGCTGCAACGCTGCGCAAACTCATAAGTAAAAGCAATCTTCTCACTTGTTGCTTCCGCATGCAGATCAACGATATGAATATCCGCATCTATTTCATTCAATATCTTTTCCATGGTATCAAATGGAGACTCTGTACAGTTCACCATAAACACTTCACCAATCAGATTCGTTATAGCTACTTTTTTTTGGTTCACTTCAACTACCCGGCACCCTTTACCAAATTCTAATGGCAGCATATTGGCTGGGCGTACCATTTGATCCATTTCATCGATTACTTCTTCCAGATTTTTCTTGGAAAAAGTATGATTGCCCATCGTAATGACATCAACACCGCTATTTAATAGCTGAGCATATATCTTTTTTGTAATCCCTTTGCCATGCGCTGAATTTTCACCATTGCAGACGACCAGATCAATTTTTTCTTCTTCTTTGATGCGAAGGACATGATCAGCCACCATTTTTCTGCCGACAGCTCCTACAACATCCCCAACTAATAAAACTTTCATTATTTTGCCAATTCACTCGTTCTAAGTTCACGAATAACCGTTACTTTGATCTGTCCTGGATAAGTCAGCTCATTTTCAATTCGTTCACGAATGCCACGAGCAATCTTAGCACAGCTTAAGTCATCCACTTTATCCGGATGAACGATCACACGTAATTCCCTGCCGGCCTGAATCGCATAACTTGTATCAACGCCTTCAAATGATTTCGTAATCTTTTCAAGTTCTTCAAGACGATTGATATAATTCTGCATTGCTTCATAACGAGCTCCAGGACGGGCAGCACTCAATGTATCTGCAGCTTGAACTAATACGGCAATAATGCTCTTAGGTTCAACTTCGCCATGATGTGACTGAATCGCATTTAGCACGATATCATTTTCACCATGCTTCTTACAGAATTTATAACCTAATTCCACATGACTTCCTTCAGTTTCGGTATCTAATGCTTTTCCAATATCATGTAAAAGTCCTGCACGTCTGGCAAGCGTTTGATTTAATCCAAGTTCAGCGGCCATGCTGCCAGCAAGTTTAGCAACTTCCATAGAATGCTGAAGTGCATTCTGACCGTAAGAATAACGATATTTCAAACGGCCTACAAGATGTACGATATCACGACTCATCTTACCGATTCCTAATTTGAAGATCGTGTCTTCACCGACTTTCTGGATATTGTTTTCAATTTCATTACGTACCTTATTAACAACTTCTTCAATACGACCAGGCTGAATACGGCCATCCCGAATCAAAGTTTCCAAAGCAATACGGGCAATTTCACGGCGAACCGGATCAAAGCAGGAAATCGTAATCGTTTCCGGTGTATCATCAATAATCAGATCAACTCCTGTGGCCTGTTCGATCGATTTGATATTTCTTCCTTCACGGCCAATGATCCTTCCTTTCATTTCCTCGCTTGGTAAAGCAACTACGCTTACTGTACGATCCACCGCTTCATCCTGAGACATTTTCTGAATAGCAAGAGCTACAATGTTGCGAGCCTTATCATCAGCGATGCTCTTTGCTTCCTCTTCTTTTTCTTTTATGTAAGCAACAACTTCATTCTCCATGCGCTTTTCAACAATTTCAAAAAGCTCTTTCTTGGCTTCCGTTGTACTCATTGCTGCAACTCTTTCAAGTTCAACGATCTGAATATCGATCTTCTCTTGCAGCAGTTTTTCCTTCTCATCAAGTTCAGACATTTTTTTAGTTAATTGATTATTTTTTAAATCGATTTGCTGTTCTTTTTGTGTTAATGCGTCATCACGAAAATTAAGATTATCTTCACGTCTTAACAGTTTATTCTCCATCTCTGTAATTTCCTGTTTACGTTCTTTAATCTCTTTTTCTGCAGCAATCTTCAATTCATGAGTCTGAGTCTTACCATCCAAAACCGCCTGTTTCACAGTATTTTCTGCTTTTACAGTGGCTTCCTGCAGTAATTTTTCAGCTTTAATTTTATCTTTATTTAACCCAGCCTTTGAAATCAAAAGCATTAAAATGATTCCTCCGGCTAAACCTGCCAAAACCGACAAGAGGACTGGTAATAAAATATCCATCTTCCTTCCTCCTATCAAACTATTTATGAAAGTGTTTACTTTCTTATATATTTTACACAAAATTTCACAAATAAACAAGGATATTTCTTATAATTTGACTTTTTGGGAAACAAATAGAACAATTTATTCAATTTTTATCAAAACTATTCCTGATTTAGGATTATTATTTGTTTTAATTTAAAAAGAATAGCTTCAAGCTATTCAAATCTTTTGCCAATAATCTTTTTTCCGTGACCATTATAGAAATCTTTTGCACTCATTTTTGCCTTCCCTTCAGGCTGTAATTTTGAAATCAGCAAAATCAGATCACCTAAAGAAACTTGCAGATGCGTTCCATCAAAACCAATAATTTCACCAGAAGGAGCTAAGCTGCTTTCATGAAGTAATGACACCTCATGAAATTTGATCTTTTTATTTTCAAGAATTGCATAACCTGCCGGTGACGGTATCAGACCACGAATATGATTGTAAACGCTAATACCGCCCTTTGAAAAATCAATTTTTTCTTCTTCTTTTGAAATATTCCATGCGAAAGAAACCTGACTTTCATCCTGAGGAACAAATGTAGCCTTATTTTCCAATACATCATCAATAACTTCTAAAAGGGCTTCCGTACCACACTGCATGAGTTTATCATGTAATGAACCCATCGTATCTTCTTCGCTAATGTCAACTTTTTTTACACAGCAGACATCTCCGGCATCCATTTTTTTAACCATTTCCATGATCGAAACACCGCTTTCTTTTTCACCATTGATAATTGCTTTATGAATCGGTGCTCCGCCACGATATTTAGGAAGCAGTGAAGCATGGACATTAATACATCTTACTTTTGCCAGCTGTAAAATATTTTCAGGTATCATCTGACCATAAGCGCAGGTAATGATACAGTCAAGATCCAATTGTTTAAGTTCTTCATAGATATCTTTAATGTGGAACGGCTGAAAAACAGGCAGACCGTATGATAATGCAAGGCTTTTCACCGGAGTAGGAGTTAAAACTTGCTTGCGTCCAACTTTTTTATCTGGCTGGGAAACGACACCCACGACATTGTAATGATTTTCTAAAAGACATTTTAAGATGCCACAGGCAAAATCAGGAGTTCCCATAAATAATATTCGTTTCATAAAATCACCTCTAATGCATTATAACTGATTTTCAACGATTATTCTATAATTGCTTTAAAAATCGAAGTCACAACTTCAACACTAACACCAACGATCTGTTTAATGGTGTCTGAACTGTTTTTTGCCAATTCAGAAGCTTTATTCATATGCACCTCACGAATAGCTTCTCCTCTGTTCTCACTGACATATTGTTCATTTTCTTCCAAACTGTTTTCAAAATCGATAATTTCCTGTTCAATGGAAAAAGAACTGTCTTGTTCCATAAAAGAACTTCCAATAGCCACAAGCAATAAAACTAAAATTAAATCTATCAGGAAACGTTTCATATTCACCTCATCATTTCATCAATTGACTTTGCCAGAATATCCAGGGAATGAATCACCTCATCATAATAGTTTTCTTCGCTCCCAACCTCTATCAGCAGCATATTATCACTGATATCCTGATTATAATAAGCTTCTCTAACCAGGATATTTTTCATGATACCACTCTGTAGCTGATTGGTTTTGTCTAACAGTGTCATCGCTTGATTTTGAATATTAGAAAAGTGTGAACTAAGGCCTCCCAAAACAATCATCATTTTCGCATAATTTTTTCCTGAAGCTTCAATATAAGAAGATTCACGAGGAACAGAATCACGATGAAAATCAATCATCAAATCAAATCCCTGATGCTCCATAACAGCATCTGTGATCGCATTTCTTGATATCTGATAAGACTGATTGTAATTCAACCCTAAAGTATTTAACTCCTCAGTAAAATTGCGATCTTCTACTACAACTTCATATCCCGCCTCTCTTAACAGTTTCCCTAAATAGGCACTGGCCTCTAATACAGTATTTTGATCTTTATAGCCTTCTTGCTGGTGGGTTGAATAAATATAGATTGATTTTTGACTTCCAATAGGCTGTTGTGGCACCTCTACGATATCATCAGGCTCTACATCAACTTCTCGATATGGAATATCTTCTTTTTTGACCATATCCATGACATTAAAGGTTTCTATGTCGATGGATGTAATATTTTTTTGCTGATTAAAAAGCTGCATACTAAAATCAAGCTCTTTTACAGTAGCCTTGATTCCTTGCATTAAAGGAGATATAAAAATAAAAAGTACCAGCAGTCCTAGCTTCGCCAGAATCTTGATCGAGGTTTTCATATTTCATAGCTTATGCTTATAAACCAATAATTATAACTCTTCATATGCCGGATGAATAAAACAGTTGATTCCATGTGAAAGGATGGAAACGATTTGTCGGCATTCCATATCCATATCTCTGGGTGTGATGATGCAATCATTATGCTCATATTCTTCCTTTATATTCATTTCATTTAAAATCGAACGTATCGTTGTTACTGTGGCAACACCTATTGAAATGACCGGAACATTGAGTGTTTCTTCATTGATGGCTAAGCGATGATTTCCTACCCCGCTGCCAGGAATGATACCAATATTAGAAATTTGAATTGCTCGATTGATACGTGAAAAGCTGCTCGTTGCTAACGCATCAACGACAATCACACATTGTGGTTCATAAAAATCTGCAATTCCCTTGACAATACGTGCCGATTCTAACCCTGTTTGTCCCATAACCTTAGGAGCAATAACAGCACAGTTGTTTAAACCGGGATGAACATTATTTTCAAGTTCAAATAAATGCGCTGAAACAAGTATCTGAGCAGCTGTTTTAGGTCCGATAGCATCTGAAATCATCTCTTCATTCCCTAAGCCTACTACAAGTATTTTTTGAAGCAGTACCTCTTTGCAGAGCTTATCAAGCACATCGACTAAAAGGCTGCTGATCTGATTTCTCAGTGAAGCATCAGCCATTGATTCAAAAGAAATTGTTACATAGTCACCAACTTGATATGCCTTATCATTTTCCGATACTTTGATCCATTTTACAGTAACTGAATGAGGGAAATTTTCTATCTTCTCTGAAAATATCGTTTCCTCTTCATTTTCAAACCATTCATCTGCGAAATCACTGTGTTTCATGTATGTATTTCTCCTTTTTCCCTTATAGTATGGCTTTTTTCAATTGTTTCTTGCATTTCATTTTTGATTTTGTTATAATCTACTAGCAATAATCAATTAGGAGGTGTCAAGAGTGCCAAACATTAAATCACAGAAAAAACGTGTATTAACTAACAACAAAAGACATGAAAGCAATGTTGCTCAGAGAAGCGCTATCAAAACATCTATTAAAAAAGTCTTGGTAGCTGTGGATGCGAATGACAAGGAAGCTGCAATGACTGCTTATAACACAGCTAATTCTCTGCTGGATAAAGCTATTACAAGTGGTGTTCACCACAAAAACTATGTTGCTAGACAGAAATCTCGTTTAAGTCACGCTATCAACAAAATTGCTTAAAGATAAACAAAAAATGTCGGTGATGATTCACTGACATTTTTTTATGCTTTATTATTCCAGCGGCACAACACTCGCTAATCCTCCCAAAGAGGTCTCCTTTAATTCAACTGCTATCTTTTTACCGGTATAATTCATCGTATGAATGATCATATCTAAAGAAACTTTATTTTCTTTTAAATTTCCTACCTCATTTGCTAAAAGAGCTGAATCAATCGCTCTTAGAGTAGCTACTGCATTACGTTCGATACACGGAATCATGACATAACCGCCAACCGGATCACATGTCAAGCCCAAAAAGTGTTCAATTCCTATTTCAGCTGCATAAGCAATCAGATCATCACTCAGATCTTCCATATAAGCAACAAAAGCACACCCCATAGAACAGGCAACGCCAATTTCTGCCTGGCATCCGCCTTGTGCACCAGATATCGTAGCGTTTGTCTTAAATAGATTTCCAATGATGCCTGCAATTTTTAAACCTTCAATAATTTTTTCTTCAGAAAAATGACGATCGACCTTATAATACCGCACAAGCGAAGGCATGACGCCACTGGCTCCCATAGTCGGTGCTGTCACCGTCATGCCGCCACTGGCATTTTCCTCACTGGCAGCATAGGCATATGCCATTAACATCACTTTTTCTTTTTTAAGAGGATTCTTTTCTAGAAGTGCTTTTTGATAGAGATCTGCTCCCACACGTTTCAACTGTAATCTTCCTGGAAGAATACCTTGTGTATGAATTCCTTTTTCAATAGTTGCAAGCATCTGATTCATGATTGCTCTCATGTAATCATCAATTTTCTCATGCTCATCTACATAATCCTTTAAGAAAAGCTGATGTTCACGGCAATATTGACATATCTCATAAAAACTATTTTGTGGATAAACCTCTTCACTTTCCTTAAACTCTTTACCTTCTATACGAATCGTTCCACCACCAATTGAATACACTCGCCAGCTGCCGATCATTTTTTTCTTATGATAAGCAAATAGATCCATGGTATTTGGATGAGCATCACAAGTTTCACTGGAAAAATGAACATGACATGGAATAGGAGCACAAGTCTGAATACAAATCCGGTCTGTTAAATGGCCTTTGCCAGTCAATGACAAAGAGCCATACAAGGTAATTTCAACCTCATCAGTTTCTGGATATTCCTGTAGAAAACGTTCACAGGCAGTTTTTGGGCCCAATGTATGTGAACTTGAAGGACCTGGACCTATTTTATAAAGTTCTTTTAATGATTTCACACAATTTCCTCCTGGCATTGAATCATAAACATTTCAAATGCTAAATATTTTTCTCTTTTTCCACTCTTGATATCTAAATCACACGTTAAGACAGCATCAAGAATTTTCATGATCTTATCTATCTCTATGTTAGAAACTATCTGTACGGTCAATTTAACACGATAAGGATGAGCTTTTAAATAAGAAGCAATTCTTTCTTCACTCATTCCCTGCATTAGACATACTTTTACCTGATAATAGAAACGCATCTGTGAAGCGATGACTGCTAGAAGATATACTGGATCATTACTTAATGAAATCATATCTTTATAAGTATGGAATGCCTTTTTAAATTTACCTTTTAATATAGCCTCACTTAGTTCAAATACATTATCTTCAATTTCTCTTGATATTAACGCATCAATCGCTTCTGCGTTGATTTCAAGGGGATAGCACGCTAGCTTTTCAAGTTGAAGGTCGATCATAGCAGTATCACGATTTAAGCGCTCAGTAAGCCTGCTAAGTGCCTCTTGTGTGATGCTGATCCCTAGCTCACGGCATTTTTCAGCAACATAACTTCTTTTATCTCTTTCTTCCAGATTCTGAAAGCTTTTGACACGACACGTCTGATGAATCAGTTTTACAATTTTCTTACGTGAATCACATTTTTCAGATTCATGAGTAAGAATAAGTGTATTTTCGAGAATCGGTTCTTTTAGAAAAGACTCAAACTGAGAAATATCAAAATCTAAAGAACCACTCACCAAAAAATCACAATGTCTAACAATAATTACCTTATGTGCATGAAAGAAAGGAGGAGTCATCAGATCACCCATAACCTCTCCCATTTTAACTGTATTTAAATCGTAAACAACGCTATCACAGTCATCACCATACTGAGCGATGACCTTTGTAATTTCTTTTTGAATACGACCGTTATCTTTTCCATAAAATAAATAATTCATAAATCACTCCGTAATCATTATATCAAATTCTCCACTAGATGTTCTAATAAAATGAACATTTAGAAAACTTTTTATCGTAATAGCTCCATTTAAAGAGGTTACAAAAGGTTTTACATTATATTTTGTTAACACATCGAGCACTTCTTCATGTGGATGTCCATAACGATTATTTCTGCCTGCACTAATAAGTGCATAAGAAGGCTGGATCATTTGAATAAATAAAGGATCTGTAGAAGTCTTGCTTCCATGATGCCCCACCTTTAAAACATCACACTCTAATGCATACTCCATCACAATTTCTTTTTCAACACTTTTAGAAGCATCTCCCATAAAACAATAATCGAGTTTTCCTATAGAACTAAAATAAACCAAAGAATCATCATTATCATCACCATGATTAGAATGATTTAAAGAAATCAAAGACAGAAGGTTGGATTCAATATCCTGATGATCCTCTATCACATCATATACTTTAAACTGTTCAAGAAAAGCTTCTTTTCCACCATTATGATCACTATCCTGGTGGGTAAAGATGAGCGTATCAATATGATAAACACCAATAGAGTGAAGGTACTCAACGACCCTTTCCTCTTTATTCAAAGGTATATCAATCAAAATATTATTCAAGTGAAAAGGTGCCTGTATCAGAATAGAATCCCCCTGTCCTACATTGATCATCGTTACTTGATAAAAAGGATTGAAATAACTTTGTAAAGGGATATAAAGTAAAACTAAAGAATGCATGAAAGATTTTTGTTGATGAATCATCTGAAAAAAAAGATACAGAAAAAAGATGATCAGCCACATAGGAATTGAACCATGTAATACAAATGAAGAAAATAATTGTGACATCGGATTTACAAGCATAACTGCATATTGAACCAATGGAAAAGATATAAAAAGCTGTACTAAAGCAATTACTAACATTCCTGCTCCTAGTTTTTGAAAGAATGGGAAAAAGAAAATAGAAAAAGGCTGACACTTCGATGTTTTAAGAAATTGTAGAAAGATTAAAAATATATATGAAGCTTTCTTTCGATTCTTACTATTTGTAAAAACATAAATCAAACCCAAACAATAAGGAATCAAAAAACTCAGAGAAAAAACACAGCTGGGATCGAAACACATACATAATAAATATTGTAATCCTAAGCGATCCTTATAAGATCGATCCTTAAAGATGATCTTTGTGATATTACCGCTAATGATACGAAATAATGCAAATTTAAAAGGAAATAAAAAACCAAACAAGCCTACAAATAAAGAAGAGAGTCCTAACGCAAAAGACATGTTACAAAACCCTAAGAAAAGCTGAGAAAACGCTTGATTCAAATATGAAAAATGTAAACCTGCAGAATAGATCATATCATATTCTCCAAACTGATAAAAAATACGTAAAAGTATCGATGAAATCGCTTCGTCCATCATCATTATTTTCTCATACATCTTCCTTCGAATAGAATTCTTTTTTATGATTTGGGCATTTTCATAATAACGATCAATATTTTTTTGACTCATATAGTTTTGAAAATTAAAAAGATTAAAATTTGAATCAGCTTCAATTGGTTTGGATTCACCTTCAACGATCACTTCTTCATTTTCAAAGTAAATTTCATCTGTATAAATCAAAACTTTTTGATGATTTACACTGGCAATAACATAGTTTTCATGTGTTTCTATAACACAATTATCACGAATACAAAAATTTGAGAAAGAAAACAAATATAAAATAATCATAAAAATAATATATGGAATCGAAAAGCGACGTGTATAAAATTGATAGTATGTAAAAAAAAGAAGAAAAATGATAAGTAATAATAAGTTTTTACAGTTCAAAAGCAAAAAAGAAATCATGCTTAATAATAAGAAATCTTTCATAAAGCAATCTGTTCCTTGATCTTCTCAAAAATCTTAGGTCCGATTCCCTTGACATTCATAATTTCTTCAATTGACTGGAAGCTATGTTCCTTACGATATTCAATAATACGGCTGGCTTTAGTTTCACCTATTCCATTTAAGGTCATCAATTCTTCCAGTGAAGCACTATTAATAGATATTTTTTTTATTTCCGCAACTTCTGGAATAATAATCACATCAAGATGTTGAATGGTACGAAGGAGTGAAAGTGAACTTATATCCGCCTTTGTACTTAATCCTCCTGCTTTTTCTATAAGACTTTCTAAAGTTTCATCAGCTTCAATTTCATAGATGCCCGGATGAATCACCTCACCTCGGATTTCCGCATAATATTCATTTTTTTTCTGAATTGCAAGATCACTATTTCCTAATTGCAGATATACTCCTATTATTATTAAAATTAAAAGAATAGACAGTGATTTTTTCATAAAACACCCCCTACTCTTATATATCCATTAAAATCAGAAATTTCCAAAAAAAAATAGAGAAAATCTCTATTTTATTTCAAGAATTTTTACTTTATAAGGTTCTTCGATCTGTGTGACTGTCGGTGTATCTCCAACCTTTGAATCTAACAGTGCAATTGCAAGCGGTGTTAGATTTGAAAGCTTGCCGTTTAATGGGTCAGCTTCTACCGAACCAACGATCGTATAAACTTCCTCAGTATTTGATTCCATATCTAAAATTCTTACAGTTGAACCTAATTTAACCGTTTTCTTTGATTTTTTAGAATCTTTATCATCAATGATTTGAGCATTTGCGATCATGCTTTCAAGATCACGGATACGTGCTTCTACACGAGCCTGTCTTTCTCTTGCAGCATCATAATCAGCATTTTCACTCAAGTCACCCTGTGCACGTGCTTCCTGTAATTCACGAATAACATCCTGACGTACTTCATGAAGCATATGATCCAGTTCATTGACCAGTTCCTGATAACCTTCTTTTGTAACAACTGTCTTTTCTTCCTGAGCCATTGTTATCACTCCTTTTTTATCCTCGATATTATAACATATTCGCCTGAATAATACTACTAATTTTTGTTGTCAGCAAATCAATGGCGACCTGATTATGACCACCCTCTAATATAATGATATCTGCATATTTTTTACTAGGTTCCACAAATGTATTATGCATTGCTTTAACCGTCTGTGTATACTGCGTAATGACCGAATCAAGCGTTCTGCCTCTTTTCTTGACATCACGTACAAGACGACGGATAAAACGTGTATCTGCATCTGTATCAACAAATACTCGAATATCACATAAATTACGAATTGCCTCGTCTTCCAAGATAAATAAACCTTCGATAACGATTACATCACTTGGCATGATCCTCTCTGTTACATTGCTTCGTGTATGATTCACAAAGTCATAAGTAGGTTTGTCTACCGGAATACCATTGCAAAGCTGATGCAATTGTTCAATAAATAAATCATTATCAAACGCAAAAGGATGATCATAATTAGTCTGAATACGCTCTTCCATGCTTAAATGAGATTGATCTTTATAATAATCATCCTGACGAATGATCGTTACTGAATTTTCATTTTCAAATTGTTCTTTTAATTTTTTGGAGATCGTCGATTTTCCGGATGCACTCCCGCCGGCAATCCCAATAATCGTTGTTTTCTTCATATTGTCTCCTATTTCAAATATTTTTCAACATTAGCGAGATGCTCTTCATATGTTTTTGCGGGAATCAATTTTTGATCACCATAAACATCAGAAATAAAATAGTAATATTCCGTATCAGCCGGATGCAACACTGCATTTAATGCATCTAAAGAGGGGTTATTCACAGGCCCAACCGGTAAACCGTCATAAAGGTATGTATTATACGGGCTCTCAATATCCGGGTTGGTTTCACAATCCTGGAAATCATTAAATTCATCATAAAGTGCATAACATACAGTAACACTTGATTCCATCTTCATACCAGCTTCAAAACGATTTGTAAAGACACTGGCAATGATCGGCATATCATCCGGATTTCCGGATTCAAACTGAACAACGCTGGCAAAAGTTACTAATTCATGAACACTATAATCCGAAGCTTCAATATCTTCCTTCAACGATTGATAAATCGTATCAAAGCCATCTAAAAGACGCAGCGTTACTTCTCTAGCAGTCGTATCACGATAAATAAAATAAGAATTTGGATAAAGATAGCCTTCCAGTTTTACATGATAGGCATCATTCAAGATGCTTTCATCCAAGAATTCATATTTATCAATCATTTCCCTTAAAAAGGTCTCATCATTCCATAAATCAAGACATTCCTGAGCTGATACATTCGTCAGTTCTTCGATCTTAGCAGCAATATCCTTGGACCAAAGTCCTTCCGGAATGGTCATCAGCACTTCATCACTTTCGGCATTTGATGCATCATTGATGTAAGTAAGCACTTCTTCACTGCTCCATGATGAATCTAAAATATATACACCTGCTTTAATATTAGATAAATTTTTTAGACGCATCAAAAGGCGGGAAAAAAATGAATTTTTAATAACTCCCTGTTCCTGTAACTGATCCAGAATCGTATTAGGTGCTGTATTTTCCGCAACATTAAAGGTTATTTGATTAGATTCTGATGTAAGTGGTGATACGGAAGAGCGATAGACCATAAAAAATCCTCCGACTGCGATAACAATGACCGCAGCAATAGCGATAATGATCTTATAACTCTTCTTCATTGAAAGCACCTAAGACCTCTTCCACCATTTCCCATTCGCTCTCAGATTCAATTGGCAGAAGATTTCCTTCGTCATCATAGCAGGATGCAAATACTTCTCCGCTGTCATCATTAGGATCAACAAATACTACATACTGTTTTCCCATTTCTTCATTTGCGAAAGTAAATAAGATTTCCATCGCCACTTCTTTACCATTTTCATCTTTTACATAAAGTGTATTTGAATCTAACATAAATCCTCCTTATAAATAAAGGGCATAAATGCCCTAATTCTGACTATCCAAATAATTCTGCAGGATACCCACTGCTGCCATCTGATCAATGACCTGTTTACGCTTTTTACGTGAAACATCAGCAGATATTAATATACGATTAGCGGCAACCGTCGTTAATCTCTCATCCCGCAAAACAACTTCTAAGCCCATTTCTTCCAGTCGTTTTTTAAAGGCAATCGAAATCTCACCGCGAATTCCTACATCACCATTCATATGTTTGGGTAATCCAAGCACAATCTTTTTTATTTGAAACTCTTTAAGATATGTTTCAAGCTGTTTGAGACAGTTCTCATAATCATCTTCATCAAAACGAATCGTTGCCACTGGACGGGCAATCATCCCCATGACATCACTTACCGCAACACCACAGGTCCTGCTACCCAGATCTAATCCCAGAATTCTCATTTTTCGATTGATTCCAAATAAGCGCGAACCATTTCTTCAATGATCTCATAGCGCTCAACATTCTGAATAATTGAACGGGCATTCTGATGACTCGAGATATAGGCAGGATCGTTTGAAATCAGATATCCCGCTAGCTGATTTACAGAATTATACCCTCTTTCTTTGAGCGCATTGTCAACAAGCCGTACAATATGACGAATATTTTCACGACGCATATCCTCCGACTTGAAAGCCATTGTTTCTGTTACATCTTTTTTCATAAACTATCCTCTCCTTTCCTTTATTTTAAACTAATTAGTATCAAATTTAAACCCCTAAACCAAGATTATTTTTAATAGTTTGGATTGCATCGTCCAAAGCAAGGCAGTTTTTACCGCCACCTTGAGCTAAATCAGGCTTGCCGCCACCTTTTCCATCACACACGCTAGCTGCACTGCGAATCAGATTTCCACAATGAACTCCCATTGAAACTGCCTTTTTAGAAGCTTTTGCGACAAATACTAATTTATTATCACAAACACCACCTATGAATACAACGCCCTCTTTCATGTGATCCAAAAGTGATGAAGCCATATTTTTCATGGCGTTGCCATCAAGATCGTTCATGATCTTCACTAGATATTTCATACCTTCTTTTTCTACAGCTTCATTAGCAATCTCACTTGCCTTTGCATTTAAAAGCTGAGCATTTAAATCCGCACACTGTTTCTGCAGATGATTCTTTTCATCCAATAACTGAGCTGTTTTATTAGATACTTGAGAAATACCATTAAGTTTCAGCAGTTGTGCAATCTCCTTCAATGTATCTTCATAAGCACTGAATGCTTCATATGCGGCATAACCTGTCTTTCCAACAATTCTTCGAACACCTGAACCGATACTTTCTTCACTTTCTATCTTGAAAATACCTAGCTCTGAAGTATTGTGTACATGACAGCCACCACAGAATTCTTTTGATACATCTCCCATGCTTACAACACGAACGACATCGCCATATTTTTCATCAAATAAAGCTGTGGCATTCGTCTTCTTAGCATCTTCTAAATTCATCAATTCAATCACTACATCATTACGCTGGGCAATGAATTGATTTACTAGATTCTCAACTTCCTTCAACTGCTGATCACTGATTTTTTCAAAATGAGTGAAGTCAAAACGCACATATTCATCACTGACAAAACTTCCAGCCTGTGATACATGATCTCCTAAAACTAATTTTAAAGCACTTTGTAAGAGATGACATGCCGAGTGATTACAAGTCGTCATCTTACGTTTTTGAACATGAATCATTCCTTTTACAGTATCACCTATACTAATTTTTCCTTCTTTTACGACAATATGATGCAAAGGCTGACCATGAGGTGCCTTTTTCACATCCGTAACGTTGCAGCTGAAAGAATCATTTTCAAGTATTCCTGTATCTGCTACCTGTCCGCCGCTTTCTGCGTAGAAACAGGTACTTGCAAGAATCACATCGCCTTCATCTTCAATAGAGTCACATTTTTTACCATCCTTGAAACAAGCTACTACCTGGCTTTCACATTCAAAATGATCATAGCCAATAAATTCTGAAGCAACAGTGCAATCCATAAGATCTGCTGACTGTGATTTCATCGATTCAGAAGTATCTCTGCTGGAACGAGCACGTTCACGCTGCTTTTCCATTTCTTTTTCAAAACCTTCATGATCGACACTAAAACCATCTTCCTGTGCCATTTCACAAGTCAATTCAAATGGGAAGCCATACGTATCATACAATTTGAAAGCTACGCTTCCTTCAATGACCTTATCCTTTGAAGAAGCCATCACATCTTTCATCAGCTTCTCACCTTCACTTAGGGTTGCGTGGAATCTTTCTTCCTCAGCTTTTACAAGTTTTTGAATATATTCACATTTATCAATTAAATAAGGATAAAAATCCTTCATGATATCAACTACGACAGGAACTAAATCATACATGAATGATCCTTCGATCTTCAATTTCTTTCCATAACGAACAGCTCTTCTCAAAACACGTCTTAATACATAACCACGTCCTTCATTTGAGAACAATGCTCCATCTGCCAATGCAAATGTAACTGTACGAATATGATCGGCAATAACACGATAAGCCATTTTATGTTCACCCTCATAAGGATACTTCGCAATCTTCTCAGTAGCATGTATGATTGGTAAAAACAAATCTGTATCAAAATTAGTTTCACCACCCTGTACCAAAGAAACTAAACGTTCAAGGCCCATACCAGTATCAATATTTTTTTGTGGAAGTTCTTTATATTCACTGCGTGGTACACCTGTTTTCGCATCATATTGTGAAAATACGACATTCCAGACTTCAATATAACGGTCATTTTCCATTTCCTCAAAGAAAAGACGTTCTCCCAATCCTTCTGGATCATACTCTTCTCCACGATCATAAAAGATCTCTGTATCAGGTCCGCAAGGTCCTTCACCGATTTCCCAGAAATTATCATCAGTTTTTAGAATATGTGAAGGATCTACATGACATACCTCTGTCCAAATACGATAAGATTCTGTATCGTCTGTATACACTGACACGTAAAGCTTTTCTTTTGGAAATCCGATCCATTTTTCATCAGTCAAAAATTCCCATGCATAAGGAATGGCCTCATCACGGAAATAATCTCCGATTGAAAAATTACCAAGCATTTCAAAGAATGTATGATGGCGAGCTGTTTTCCCTACATTTTCTATATCATTCGTACGAATTGATTTTTGCGCATTTGCAATACGATTACATTTTGGTTTTTCCGTACCATCAAAATATTTCTTTAAAGCTGCTACTCCGGCATTGATCCAAAGCAAAGTTGGATCATTGTGCGGAACTAAACTTGCACCGGGTTCTATCATGTGTCCCTTGCTTTTAAAATAGTCCAAAAATAATTGACGAATCTGATTACCTGTTAACTGTTTCATTTTCTCTCCTCCAATAAAAAAACGTTCCTGATTCAGGAACGTAATCTCTACGCGGTACCATCCTGATTCATGGGTTTCCCCATGCCCTTGTTTTCCTTAATTAGCGTAAGGCTACGCGCAAACTCCAAAGCAGCTTCAACCCATATCTTTACAGATTTTCACCAGCCATCTGCTCTCTTGAAAAGAATCTGAGCCTACTCCTCTTTTTCTACATTCACGGGCTGATTATACCACAAACTTTTTTACTTCTCAAGTCTGTTTCAAAGCGATTTCTTCACTCAGAAGCAATTTTCTCCCATCCACCGACATTTTTGCGATTAAGATACTCACTGTAGGTAACAAAACACATTTGAAAGATACTAGCGACAATAGGTGATAAAATGACGCCAATTAAACCAAAAAGATATTCATTCACCAATAGAGCTACAAACAAAAATAAAGGATGAACCTTCATCGTCTTATTACAGATCCATGCATGAATGATATTACCTTCTAATTGAGAATTAATAAAGATTGCTACAATTAACCATATGGTATTTTCACCTGCTAAAAGAAAATGAATCAAAATGATCAAAAGACTTCCAACGATAGCACCCACATATGGAAAAAGATTCAGAAAAGCAAGTAAGATTGCCAATAAAGGAGCATATGGCGTATGAAAGAAATATAAAATAGCAGTCGTAGTCACGATTACATAAATCATATCTAGTAATGTCGAATGAATATATTGACGCAAAATGTTTGAAAAAATTGCATACATATCAAAATATTTTTCATAATCTTTAACATACTTTCTGAATTCATTCGCAATGATATCACTTTCTAAAGAAATAAAAAAACTAATCATGATCGATAATGTAAAAGTAGTAAGAAAACTTATAAAATTATGTATAAAAGGTACTAATAATTCATATCCATTCATAAGAAAACCTTGAATCTGATTGGTATCAATGTAATTAAAAATCTGATAGCGCTCCATATAAGCAACTAAAACCGGATACATATCATTGATACTTGCAGCAATGAGATCAAAATTTTCAAGGATCAGAAAGAAAATGATCATAAATAAAATCAAAAAAGAAAAAAGAAAGATCAGATATACCAAAATGATATGTAAAAGAGCGTTTTTCTTCTTTGTAGCGATCAAAGGCTGAAGAAAAAAAGCGATTACACATCCGACCCATAATGGCTTTAAAACAAGTAGAAAGCTATAGATCCATTCTAAAATATGAAACTGATTCAATATGAGAATGAAGAGGAAGAAGGAAGCGGTCATATAAAAAAAAGAGGAGGGACTGTTCATGATTGCACGTATTTTTTTCATATAAAAACCCCTATTGGGGTTAATCTAAATAATCCTGAATATTATGAAGCTGCTTCATCATATTCTTTTTCATACGTTTTGAACGATGACAAAGATCAGATATTTCCTCTTCATTGTTGAAACCTACAAGAATGCCTAAGCTAAGACCAAGGGCCAGTCCAAGTAATCCTTTGTTCATTTTTCCTCACCTCTACCTTTATTATGCCATAAGAAAAAAATCCTATTCATCTAGGATTCTTCTTTTTAAAGTTGTTTTACGAACTCGTTCATTTTGATTTTGAATTGCCTTCACACAGGCCTCATAGCTTCCAAGAAGGATCAAAGACTGTTTAGCCCTTGTAACAGCAGTATAGATCAGTCTGCGATTGAGCACATAAGAATGTTGTGAGATAAGAGGAAGAATGACAATTGGATATTCACTTCCCTGTGATTTATGAATTGATATACAATAAGCATGGGTCAAAAGATCAAAACGCTCTCTTGAATATTCTACGATGATACCATCAAAATCAGCGATGATACAATCTGCCGGATAGCCCTCTTCTTTTTTTTGAATTTCAATAATTTCCCCGATATCGCCATTATAGACATCTTCATCAGGAAGGTTTTTCAATTGCAGAACCTTGTCGTGTTCTCGAAATGTTCGATAGCCAACTTTAATTTCTTTAGAAAAAGGGTTCGCTGGATTCAACATCTTCTGTAATGAAAGATTGAGCTGATCGATGCCACAAACACCGGAATAAATCGGTGAAAGCACTTGGATATCCTGATCATAGTAACCTTTCTCAAAGGCCATAGAAACAATATTGAGAATCTGATCTTTGATATTATTTTGTGGACATTCAAAAAAAGCAATATCTTTTCCTTTTTTTAATATATCACAAGTTCCGTTTTTTATCTCATAAGCTAACTCAACAATGTCGCTGCCACTTGTCTGGCGGAATATTTTTTCAAGACGTAATGTTGGAAATTGTTTTGATTCAATACAATCTTTAAGAACCGTTCCAATACCAACAGAAGGCAGCTGGTCTTCATCACCGATGATCATGATCTTCTTGATATGGCGAGCAGCTTTACAAAGATTGTAAAAGAGCCATTGATCAACCATAGAAAATTCGTCGATAATTAAGCAGTCTAAGAATAAAGGTTCTTCTTCATTCATCATAAAAGTATTTGTTTCCAAATCCCATTTTAAAAGACGATGCATAGTACAGGCAGGCATATTGGAACACTCGCTTAGCCTTTTAGCCGCTCTTCCTGTTGGAGCACAAAGCATGATCTGATCTGAATGAAAAAACTTTTGATAAAGAGTCAGGATTGCTTTGACAATCGTTGTTTTACCAGTTCCGGGTCCTCCTGTCAGTATAGAAAAAGGATGTGTGAAAAACATCTTAATGGCTTCAATCTGTTTTTCTTCATACTGAATATTAAGTTCTTCTTCAATGATCTTGATTTCTTCATCAAGAGATGAAATAAGCGTATTTGTATCATTGACATAAGGAAAATCACGAAGAAAAGAGGCAATACCTTTTTCCGCATCATATTGTGTATGATGATAGATCCGATCCTCTTCAACAACGATAAAACGTTCTAAAACAAGCTGCTGAAAACATGATTCAAAATCGAAATCGCTTTGAATATTTTCTTTTTTTAAACGATTTATCAAGGCTTTTTCAAATTCATCTTTTTCTATATAGCTATTACCGCTACGAATGCAGCTTTCTAGCACTTCTGATTCAATCAAGGCTTTCATACGATAAGGATGATTTTTTTCAAATCCTAAAATTGAAGCTACTCTATCAGAAGTTTTAAAACCAACACCATCGATATCTTCGATCATACGATAAGGATTCTCTTGGATGATATGCATGGCATCTTCTCCATAAACAACCTTTATTTTTTCAAGGATACGAACATTTAATCCAATCTGATTAAAGAATAAAACACTATCATCAAGCTGATTGCTTTCTTGAATACCTTTGATAATGCTTTGGATACGTTTTTCATCTTTCTTAAAAATATCATCTAAAACATGAGGATCCTTTTCAATTTTCTCTATTGCATCAAGACCTAGTGCATCAACGATCTTTTTAGCACTTACTTTACCAATGCCACTGAAACGTGAACTGCTGAAATATTCAATCAATGTCTGTTCATCGCTTGGCTGCTGTAAATGCATCTCATTGATTTCAAACTGTAAACCATAACGTTCATGTTCCTTGTAATGACCGACACACTCATAAAGCGTATTTAAATCAAAGGAAGGCAAGATTCCCGTAACCGTAATCGTCTTTTCCTGATGATCATTTAATTTAAAAGAAGCGACAGTAAAGCCACTCATATCATGCCGATAACGAACATGGGTAAATTTCCCGCTAATAACTAATTGATCTTCCATAATCATATAAAATAATAAGTAAGCAAGATTCCAATGATACCTAAAAAATTATTTAGAAAATGCAACGCCATTGAACCATAAATGGAATGAGTTTTTTCATAAATAAAACAGAAGATAAAACCAAGTGAACCATAAGTCAGCAAATACCAAAGATCAATAAAATTTCCAAGAAAAAGTGAATCAATGATATGAATGCTGCCGAAAGCCAAAGCACTGATCAGACCTGCTGTCCAAAAATTCATATAACTTCTCAAGCCTCTGAAAAGAGCACCTCTGAAAACTACTTCTTCTACTATTGGTGCATACACTAAAGTCGTAAATCCAATTAATAAAGGATTTTGAAAGAAAGCGAGGATGACACTTTGCTGATTAGCACTCTGATCCATACCTGTAATCAGAGTAACTAAAGAACTTGTAAATGCACTGATCATATACAGAGCCACAAAGACAAGCAATAGATATTCAAAAAACTTTCTTGGACGAATGATTTTTTTCAGACTTTCTTTTAATACGGGATATCCAGCGGCAACACTTATAATGATCATCAAAAGATATACACTAAAAGAAAGCCAATTATATACATCAATACTAAGATCAAAATAATAATATACAAATGTCAAAAGCCAAGGATAAACATACATATAGCCTATGAAATAATTTAATACAAGAATCACCATTCTTGGTACTGTCATTACATTACGTTCTAGTTTTTCATTCATCTTTTTACTCCTTCTCGAATTCTTTCATCAAGTGATTTTCCATGATAAAAAACATCTTCAATAACACCGCCTCCCAAACAGATTTCTCCTTGATAGAAGACAGCTTCCTGTCCTGGAGTAACAGCGCTCACAGCAGGATCGATCGTTACAAAAACATTATTTTCATCAATAAAGCGAATCTTTACATCATTATCTTTTTGACGATAACGAAATTTCGCTGTACATATCATTTCATTTGCAGGCTTCTCATGCATCAGCCAGTTGACACCACTCACGATACAGCTATCGGATAATAACCATTCACTATCATTCTCACAAGAAACATAAAGGATATTCGCCTCTACATCTTTACCAACGACAAAATATGGCCCGTGGTCTCCTCCAATGCCCATTCCTCTACGCTGACCGATCGTGTAATATAAAACACCCTGGTGTCTGCCAACCTTTTTTAAAGTGTTGATATCCACAATATCCCCTTCTTTAGCTGGAAGATAATTTTTTAAAAATTCTCTAAAATTCCTTTCTCCAATAAAACAAATGCCCGTTGAATCTTTCTTTTTTGCTACTCCCAATCCCGCATCAAGAGCAATCTGCCGCACTTGTGGTTTTAA
Source organism: Traorella massiliensis (assembly GCF_900104665.1). Taxonomy (GTDB): domain Bacteria; phylum Bacillota_I; class Bacilli_A; order Erysipelotrichales; family Erysipelotrichaceae; genus Traorella; species Traorella massiliensis. The sequence goes on from NZ_LT629969.1 coordinate 1,136,163, forward strand.
AAGATGACCAATTGGAAATAAGGTTTTACGTAAAGCTTCTTTTGAAATCTGACAAAGAAAATAGGTTTGATCTTTATTTGAATCACTGCCTCGTAAAAGAAGACTTTCATTTTTACCATGTTCAACACGAGCATAGTGTCCAGTCGCAACATAATCAAAGCCAAGATCCTGTGCATATTTCAAAAAAGCATCAAATTTAACATATTTGTTACAAAGAATATCAGGATTAGGTGTTCTCCCCTTCTTATATTCATCAAGAAAAGAAACAAAAACATGATCCCAGTATTCTTTTACAAAATCAACACGAAGACATTCAAGGTCTAACTTCTTAGCAACTTCTAAAGCATCCATATAATCCGCCTCCTGAGGGCAGACTTCGTCACCAATCGTTGGATTTCCAAGAATATCATTATTTGCAAGAGCATCCCAATTACGCATAAAAGCACAGGTTACATCATAACCAGATTTTTTTAATTCAATAGCGGCAACTGCACTATCAACTCCTCCAGATAATCCTAACAAAACTTTTTCTTTCATATTAATTTTGTTCACCTTCTTTAAACAGTTCAATTGTTTTTCTTAAATCGTCAACAATGATATCTGCCAACGATTGATTTGTATCAAAATGTTCATTTTTTCGTGCAATGACGTAAAGACCTGCATCATGAGCGGATTTAATGCCAACTTCAGAATCTTCAATTGCAATACACTCTTCAGGTTTCAGAGCAAGTCTTTTGACACATTCTATATAAATCTGTGGATCAGGTTTTGCCTTTTCAAACATATCTCCTGATATTTCTACTTCAAAGAAATCAATTAACCCAATCGAGGAAAGTTTTACGTCAAGCATATTTCTATATGTTGAAGTTGCTAAAGCAAGACGATAAGAACTGTTTTTCAAATATTTAATCAAATCGTAAGCGTCTGTATTAATAAGTTCACCATAGGGTACGGGATGTATCTCTTTATACTTATCAAAAAGTTTTTTTATCTCCATAAAATCATGATTTAATACTTTAGACAGATTTTTTAAATAATCATGATAACTTAATCCTACAAGTGAAACAGCATCTTCATGACTCATATTAAAATGATGATCTTCAGCAAATTTTAGTGTCCTTTTCACAAAATAATATTCACTATCAATAATGGTACCATCTAAATCAAATATTACAGCCTTTATGCTCATCTTTTATCCTCACTTACTTCTATAAAATGTTCCAGACATTAGTATACCATAGAATAAAAGACAAAGGAATAAAAAAAAGACTCACAAGAGTGAGCCGATCATCTGGCAGCGAGTTATCTTCACAGGGGCAGGCCCGGCTATTGTCACCGTGCAAGTGCTTAACTTCTGTGTTCGGGATGGGTACAGGTGTGTCCACTTGGCTGTCGCCACCAGATCTCTGAGGTCGTTCCCTCAAAACCGAATAACAGCTGATTTGATCTTCCTTCTGTGATTAAGTCCTCGACCTATTAGTATCAGTCAACTCCGCATATCGCTATGCTTCCATCCCTGACCTATCTACCTGATCGTCTTTCAGGGGTCTTACTACTTGCGTATGGGAAATCTCATCTTGGAGGCGGCTTCGTGCTTAGATGCCTTCAGCGCTTATCCGTTCCCTTCTTAGCTACCCAGCTGTGCATCTGGCGATACAACTGGTGCACCAGCGGAAGGTCCATCCCGGTCCTCTCGTACTAAGGACAGCTCTCCTCAAATTTCCTGCGCCCACAACAGATAGGGACCGAACTGTCTCACGACGTTCTGAACCCAGCTCGCGTACCGCTTTAATGGGCGGACAGCCCAACCCTTGGAACCGAATTCAGCTCCAGGATGCGATGAGCCGACATCGAGGTGCCAAACCTCGCCGTCGATGTGAACTCTTGGGCGAGATCAGCCTGTTATCCCCAGGGTAGCTTTTATCCGTTGAGCGACGGCCCTTCCATTCGGCACCGCCGGATCACTAATCCCGACTTTCGTCCCTGCTCGAGTTGTCGCTCTCGCAGTCAAGCACCCTTCTGCATTTGCGCTCGCCGATTGATTTCCAACCAATCTGAGGGTACCTTTGGGCGCCTCCGTTACTCTTTGGGAGGCGACCGCCCCAGTCAAACTGCCCGCCTGACACTCTCCCTCTCCCGGTTCACGGAAGCAGGTTAGAACTCCAATCACACAAGAGTGGTATCCCAACAGCGACTCCTCCTGCACTGGCGTGCAGGTCTCTTTGTCTCCCACCTATCCTGTACATATGTGATCAAAGCTCAATATCAGGCTGCAGTAAAGCTCCATGGGGTCTTTCCGTCTAGTTGCGGGTACCCGGCATCTTCACCGGGACTAAGATTTCACCGAGTCTGCTGCCGAGACAGCGCCCAAATCGTTACTCCTTTCGTGCGGGTCAGAACTTACCTGACAAGGAATTTCGCTACCTTAGGACCGTTATAGTTACGGCCGCCGTTCACCGGGGCTTCAATTCAGTGCTTCGCTTCCGCTGACACATCCTCTTAACCTTCCGGCACCGGGCAGGAGTCACCCCCTATACTTCGTCTTGCGACTTTGCAGAGAGCTGTGTTTTAGTTAAACAGTCGCTTGGGCCTCTTCACTGCGGCTCTTCTGAGCTCCCCTTCTTGCGAACGTACGGGGTCATTTTGCCGAGTTCCTTGGCAACAGTTCTCTCGCTCACCTCAGGCTTCTCGCCTTGCCCACCTGTGTCGGTTTTGGTACGGGCCGCTGCAGGATTAACACTAGAAGCTTTTCTTGGAAGCCGGTATCATCTCCTTCGCTACTTGCCGAAGCGTTCGCTCCACATCACATCTCTGCATTGACGCACGGATTTGCCTGTGCGCCTGCTCCTATGCTTGTCCCGCAATCCGTTAAGCGGGGCAGACTAACCTTCTCCGTCACTCCTTCATTCCTACGCGGGTACAGGAATATCTACCTGTTGTCCATCGACTACGCTCTTCAGCCTCGTCTTAGGTCCCGACTTACCCAGGGCGGACGAACCTTCCCCTGGAACCCTTAGGCTATCGGTGTGCAGGATTCCCACCTGCATCTCGCTACTCACACCGGCATTCTCACTTCCATGCGATCCACCGCTCCTTCCGGTACGGCTTCACCTCCCATGGAACGCTCCCCTACCTCTTACTGTCTCCAGTAAATCCGCAGCTTCGGTAATATGCTTAGCCCCGGTACATTTTCGGCGCAGGGTCACTCGACTAGTGAGCTGTTACGCACTCTTTGAAGGGTGGCTGCTTCTGAGCCAACCTCCTAGTTGTCTGTGCATCCCCACATCCTTTTCCACTTAGCATATATTTTGGGACCTTAGCTGGCGGTCTGGGCTGTTTCCCTTTCGACCATGGACCTTATCACCCACAGTCTGACTGCCGGATATAATGCACGGCATTCGGAGTTTGATTGCATTCAGTACCCCGGGATGGGGCCATCATGCATTCAGTGCTCTACCTCCGCGCATCTCTTCTCCGACGCTAGCCCTAAAGCTATTTCGGGGAGAACCAGCTATATCCAGGTTCGATTGGAATTTCTCCCCTAGCCACAATTCATCCGCCAACTTTTCAACGGGGGTCGGTTCGGTCCTCCATTGAGTATCACCTCAACTTCAACCTGATCATGGCTAGATCACCTGGTTTCGGGTCTACCGCACCGTACTTGCGCCCTCTTCAGACTCGCTTTCGCTTCGGCTCCGCATCTCCTGCTTAACCTCGCACGCTACGGTAACTCGCCGGTTCATTCTACAAAAGGCACGCCATCACCCCTCAACGGGCTCTGACTTCTTGTAAGCATACGGTTTCAGGTTCTCTTTCACTCCCCTCCCGGGGTTCTTTTCACCTTTCCCTCACGGTACTGGTTCTCTATCGCTCACTGGCGAGTATTTAGGCTTGCCGGATGGTCCCGGCGGATTCCGGCTGGGTTCCTCGTGCCCCGCCGTACTCAGGATCCTTCTCGAGCGCTCCGACTTTTGCTTACGGGGCTTGCACCTCCTGTGGCCGGCCTTTCAATGCCGTTCTGCTAGTCTTCGCCGTCTCTTATCTGAAGTCCTACAACCCCAGAGCTTCCTCTGGTTTGGCCTCCTCCGTGTTCGCTCGCCGCTACTTGCGGAATCATTCTTATTTTCTTTTCCTCCGGGTACTAAGATGTTTCAATTCCCCGGGTTGCTCTCTCGCGGACTATGTATTCACCCGCGGATGGCAGCGCATTGCCGCTGCCGGGTTCCCCCATTCGGATATCCACGGATCCTTGCGCTCTTACCGCTCCCCGTGGCGTTTCGCCGTTTGATGCGTCCTTCCTCAGCTGCCAGTGGCCAGGCATTCACCGTACGCCCTTATTAACTTAATCACCTTAAGTCTTCGTTTTTTTCCAAGGTTTTCTCCTTGCCGCTTACCAATTTCCTTTGGTTTCTTGAGTTACTGTTTTCTAACTGTTCTCGATTTTCATCTCCAACTATTTCAGAAAGATCATGTTTTCTCTATCTATCTTCTGTTATTCGGTTTTCAAAGAACGACTTCCTGAAAGAGCTTCGCTCTCTCAAAACTGAACAAGAAACTTCTCCGTGCTTTCTCCTTAGAAAGGAGGTGATCCATCCCCACGTTCCCGTAGGGATACCTTGTTACGACTTAACCCCAGTCATCGATCCTACCTTCGACGGCTTCCTCCTTGCGGTTGGACCACCGGCTTCGGGTATTATCAACTCCCATGGTTTGACGGGCGGTGTGTACAAGGCCCGAGAACGTATTCACCGCGGCATGCTGATCCGCGATTACTAGCGATTCCGACTTCATGAAGTCGAGTTGCAGACTTCAATCCGAACTGAGACGGCCTTTCCGAGATTCGCTTGCAGTCGCCTGCTCGCAGCTCTTTGTAGCCGCCATTGTAGTACGTGTGTAGCCCAGGCCATAAGGGGCATGATGATTTGACGTCATCCCCACCTTCCTCCGGTTTGTCACCGGCAGTCTCTCCAGAGTCCCTAACTTAATACTGGTAACTGAAGACAAGGGTTGCGCTCGTTGCGGGACTTAACCCAACATCTCACGACACGAGCTGACGACAACCATGCACCACCTGTGCGGGATATACCTATCTCCCTGTCTCCAGGGCCTTTATCCCCATGTCAAGGCCTGGTAAGGTTCTTCGCGTTGCGTCGAATTAAACCACATACTCCACCGCTTGTGCGGGCCCCCGTCAATTCCTTTGAGTTTCACACTTGCGTGCATACTCCCCAGGCGGAGAACTTATTGCGTTAACTGCAGCACTGAGTCTCCCCAACACTTAGTTCTCATCGTTTACGGCGTGGACTACTAGGGTATCTAATCCTATTTGCTCCCCACGCTTTCGTGCTTCAGCGTCAGTTGCAGGCCAGCAGACCGCCTTCGCCACTGGTGTTCCTCCATATATCTACGCATTTTACCGCTACACATGGAATTCCATCTGCCTCTCCTGCACTCCAGCCGACCAGTTTCCAAAGCTCGATGGGGTTGAGCCCCACAATTTTACTCCGGACTTAATCCGCCGCCTACGCACCCTTTACGCCCAATAATTCCGGATAACGCTTGCCACCTACGTATTACCGCGGCTGCTGGCACGTAGTTAGCCGTGGCTTTCTGGCAGGGTACCGTCACTCATGAAGCATTCCCTCTTCATGCCGTTCTTCCCCTGCAACAGAGCTTTACAACCCGAAGGCCGTCTTCACTCACGCGGCATTGCTCGGTCAGGGTTCCCCCCATTGCCGAAAATTCCCTACTGCTGCCTCCCGTAGGAGTTTGGGCCGTGTCTCAGTCCCAATGTGGCCGTCCACCCTCTCAGGCCGGCTATGCATCATCGCCTTGGTGGGCCGTTGCCCCGCCAACTAGCTAATGCACCGCAGATCCATCTGTCAGCGTCGTGTCCCGACTTTAATAGAAAGAAGATGCCTCCTCTCTACCTATCCGGTATTAGCAGACGTTTCCATCCGTTATCCCGGTCTCACAGGCAGGTTGTCTACGTGTTACTCACCCGTTCGCCACTCCTTCCGCACAGAGCAGGCTCTGTCCTTCAGGCGTTCGACTTGCATGTATTAGGCATGCCGCCAGCGTTCATCCTGAGCCAGGATCAAACTCTCCATTTGATTGACTCTTTATGAACGAACTTGCGTTCGCTGTTTCCTTTTTCTGTTTCTTTCGAAATTGACGTTTCTTGTTCAGTTTTCAAAGACCGTGCGCTCTCTTGCGAGTGCTTGTATATAATACCACCTCCCCCTCCCTCTGTCAATATTTTTTTTACTTTTTTT